>NC_022571.1:2092500-4900000 GCF_000473995.1 Clostridium saccharobutylicum DSM 13864
AATGCCATATACTATCAGTCCGGCAGTCAGACTATGAAAGATAAGTTCCATGGTCAAAAGGGAAACAGCCCAGATCGTCAGCTAAGGTCCCAAAGTGTAAGTTAAGTGGAAAAGGATGTGGGATTTCTAAGACAACTAGGATGTTGGCTTAGAAGCAGCCACTCATTAAAAGAGTGCGTAATAGCTCACTAGTCAAGAGATCCTGCGCCGAAAATGTCCGGGGCTCAAACTTACCACCGAAGCTACGGGTTCACAATTTATTGTGAGCGGTAGAGGAGCGTCGTAATCGGGCTGAAGTCGTACCGAAAGGAGCGGTGGACTGATTACGAGTGAGAATGTTGGCATTAGTAGCGAGATGTAGGTGAGAATCCTACAGGCCGAATATCTAAGGTTTCCTGAGTAAAGTTTGTCTTCTCAGGGTTAGTCGGGACCTAAGGCGAGGCCGAAAGGCGTAGTCGATGGACAATTGGTTGATATTCCAATACCACTATAATCGTTATTATCGATGGTGTGACGGAGAAGGATAGGATGTGCTAACTATTGGATGTTAGTCTAAGCGTTTAGGGAGTTAGGATAGGCAAATCCGTTCTAACAATTCTGAGGCGTGATGGGGAAGGTTCTACGGAACCGAAGTATCTGATTCCATGCTTCCAAGAAAAGCATCTAGAGAGAGAAGTAGTGCCCGTACCGCAAACCGACACAGGTAGATGAGGAGAGAATCCTAAGGCCGACGGAAGAATTGCAGTTAAGGAACTAGGCAAATTGACCCCATAACTTCGGGAGAAGGGGTGCCTGCTTTACGGCAGGCCGCAGAGAATAGGCACAAGCAACTGTTTAACAAAAACACAGGTCTCTGCTAAAGCGAAAGCTGATGTATAGGGGCTGACGCCTGCCCGGTGCTGGAAGGTTAAGGGGAACACTTAGTGCAAGCGAAGGTGTGAACTTAAGCCCCAGTAAACGGCGGCCGTAACTATAACGGTCCTAAGGTAGCGAAATTCCTTGTCAGGTAAGTTCTGACCCGCACGAATGGCGTAATGACTTGTGCACTGTCTCAACTGCAAATCCGGCGAAGTTGTAGTGCGAGTGAAGATGCTCGCTACCCGCGATTGGACGGAAAGACCCCGTAGAGCTTTACTGTAGCTTAGCATTGAATTTCGGTATTGTCTGTACAGGATAGGTGGGAGACTGGGAAACTAGGGCGTCAGCCTTAGTGGAGTCGTTGTTGGGATACCACCCTGATAGTATTGAAATTCTAACTGGATGCCATGAAACTGGTGACAGGACATTGTTAGGTGGGCAGTTTGACTGGGGCGGTCGCCTCCTAAAATGTAACGGAGGCGCCCAAAGGTTCCCTCAGAACGGTCGGAAATCGTTCGAAGAGTGCAAAGGCAGAAGGGAGCCTGACTGCGACACCTACAAGTGGAGCAGGGACGAAAGTCGGGCTTAGTGATCCGGTGGTACCTCGTGGGAGGGCCATCGCTCAACGGATAAAAGCTACCTCGGGGATAACAGGCTGATCTCCCCCAAGAGTTCACATCGACGGGGAGGTTTGGCACCTCGATGTCGGCTCGTCGCATCCTGGGGCTGAAGTAGGTCCCAAGGGTTGGGCTGTTCGCCCATTAAAGCGGCACGCGAGCTGGGTTCAGAACGTCGTGAGACAGTTCGGTCCCTATCCGTCGCGGGCGTAGGAAATTTGAGAGGAGCTGTCCTTAGTACGAGAGGACCGGGATGGACTGACCTATGGTGTACCAGTTGTTTCGCCAGAAGCATAGCTGGGTAGCTAAGTCGGGAAGGGATAAACGCTGAAAGCATCTAAGTGTGAAGCCCACCTCAAGATGAGATTTCCCATAGCATAAGCTAGTAAGACCCCTTGAAGACTACAAGGTTGATAGGTCAGAGGTGTAAGTGCGGCAACGTATTTAGCTGACTGATACTAATAGGTCGAGGGCTTGACCAATATAATCAAGTTGTAATACATTAAGAACTGTGTGCAATTTTGAAAGAACATGATTTGTTTTTTCAAAGAAGACGTTCCGCGATAGCTCAATGGTGGAGCACTCGGCTGTTAACCGATAGGTTGGAGGTTCGAGTCCTCTTCGCGGAGCCACTTTTACAAAGAAGTTCATTTGATTAATGAACTAGCATCTCGTGATGATGGCATAGAGGTAACACTCCTTTCCATTCCGAACAGGACAGTTAAGGTCTATAGCGCCGATGGTACTGCATGGGAGACTGTGTGGAAGAGTAGGACGTCGCGAGGTAATATGGCTCGATAGCTCAGTCGGTAGAGCAGAGGACTGAAAATCCTCGTGTCACTGGTTCGATTCCAGTTCGAGCCACCATATTGGCTCAGTAGCTCAGTTGGTTAGAGTGCCGGCCTGTCACGCCGGAGGTCGAGGGTTCGAGCCCCTTCTGAGTCGCCAATTTAAATATGCTGGCATGGCTCAACGGTAGAGCAGCTGACTTGTAATCAGCAGGTTGTAGGTTCGATTCCTATTGCCAGCTCCATTTAAATAAAACATAAAACTTAATATGGCTCCTTGGTCAAGCGGTTAAGACACCACCCTTTCACGGTGGTAACAGGGGTTCGATTCCCCTAGGAGTCACCAAGTAAAAAGTAAGTTCTAGTTTAAGCTAGAACTTATTTTTTGTACAGAAAATTATAGGATTTTTAAGGTTTTAAGCAATGAAAGTCTTATTTTATCTAGTTTCAAAATAAGTGATATAAAATCAGTTGTACATACTATTGCAGAAAATATGAAAAATGCTATAAATATTTAAGATTAAGGAGACTAGTTTTGTTGATTATGCGTGTTTAGCTTTTCGTAATAATATTTTAAGGAAAAGTTAAATTAGTTGTTACAAAATTATTAAAGATTTATGATAATATTAATTATGATAGAAGGATTATATTATCGTAAAAATTAAATAAATAAGATGAAATTTTAACTGAGGAGATGATCTTATAGAAATTTTACAAACATTATTATTAAAACCATTAATAGAAACCATTTATTTAACCGGAATGATTATTTTAATAGGATTACTTTTAGGAATATTAAGGGATAATTCTCTAAGTAACTTTAGAAGAAGTTTTGGATTTAATTCTATAATGATAACTGGTTTTATTGGAGTTCCAATACATGAATGTAGTCATGCCATATTTGCATTATTGTTTCGACACTCTATAAATGATATTAAATTACTTCAAATGCCAGATGAAAATGGAACTTTGGGATATGTGAGACATTCATTTAACCCAAATAGTATTTATCAACAGATAGGAAATTTCTTTATTGGCATAGGTCCAATCATAGGCGGAGTAATATCATTATTATTATTAATGAAGATTTTTTTGCCATATTCATATTCTGAATTTGTAAAAATATCAATCACAAATCGTAATATTACTAATTTAAACATGGATATTATAAAAGAAATATTAAATTCGTATTATGAGTTAATAAAAACTATATTTACTTCTTCAAATTTTAAAAATCCTTCTTTCTTCTTATTCTTATTCTTATCTATATGTATATCTTCACATATATCTTTAAGCAAAGCAGATATAGATGGAGCTTCAAAGGGTTTAGGCGTAATATTTATTGTAATAATAATATTAAATATGTTTGGATTAACAAATTACATATCAATATCTGCAATAATTAAATACAATGTAGTATTGACAGGTTTTCTTTTAGTAGCGCTAATATTTTCTTTAATAACATATATTATAAGTGAAATTTTAGCAGCGATAATAAAATAAATTATATGATATATTGGATATGATAGCAAATTAGAAAGAAATATTGATGTAGTAATAATGACTACGATGTAAAAATAAATAATTACAATAAAATTGAAAATTAAGAATCAGAAGCATATAATATCTATCTAGTTTTGTGAAAGTAAAAATATTAAATTTAAATTAGGAACTGAAGTCTTATTCCATAGCATATGGGGTAAGACTTTTTATTGTATAAATATATTAATTTTTAAATTTTCATTTTATGAAAAGTATGTTTTCTACAGTGATATACCTGAAGAGTGAAGAATTAGAATTGTATTTAATAATATAAATAGTTCAATTATTAAATTATCAATAAATATTATTAGAAGGTGATTAAACAGATAATGAATCCATAATAAAATTGACAAAATAACAATAAAATGGTACCATATTATGGTTAATTATACATTGTAATTCTGTAAAAATTAATTTATAGAATATATTGGCCAAGCTATCTTGGTTAATATTATGGATTTATTATTATATTATTAGGAGGATTATTGATCATGACTATTAACGGTAGTCTCACTAAGAGAAAATATTTTAATGTTATTTTACCTCTTTTCATAGGATCAATGTTGGCTTATCTTGACAGGCTCAACATATCTTATGCTGCGCTGACAATGAATAGTGATCTAGGATTTAGCTCACAGGTTTTTGGAATGGGTGCAGGTATTTTATTTTTTGGTTACATCGCATTTGAAGTACCAGGAACTGTGTTTGCTGAAAAACGAAGTCCTAGTAAATGGATTGTTAGGATTATGATTACGTGGGGGATGGCTAGTGCTCTTATGGCATTTATACATACACAGACTCAGTTCTATATTGTTCGTTTTTTGGTAGGAGCTGCAGAAGCGAGTTTTTATCCTGTTTGCTATTCTTCGATTATTCCACGTTGGTTTAATCATAAGGAAAGACCAAAGGTACTATCGATAATGTTGACTTCTATGCTGGTTTCCAGTATCGTTGGTTCACCTTTAGCAGGAGTAATGCTAGATATTACAGTACTTGGATTAAAGGGATGGCAGATGCTATTTCTTATAGAAGGAATTATTGCATTTATTTTTGGAATTATTTTAATTTTCTGGCTTAAGGATTCACCTAAGGATGTTAATTGGTTAACTCCTGAAGAAAAGAAGGCTATAACAGAAGAATATGAACAAGAAATTGCCGCAAAAAATTCGGTGAAAAAGTATACCTTATGGCAGGCACTAGGAGATAAAACGGTTCTTAAATTAAGTTTTATTTATTTCATGTGGGTTACTGGTTTTTGGGGATTTGGATTCTGGTTGCCAACAGCATTGAAGTTATTGTCTGGATTAAGTAATTCTAGTGTTAGCTTATTAGTTATAATTCCAATGAGTGTAGCGTTGATTGGCTTTATAATTAATGGTAATTCTTCTTCTAAGACAGGAGAAGTGAGATATCATATAGCTATTCCAGTATTTATTGGTGCTATTGGTATGGCAGTTGGAACTGTTGTAAATAATCCTATATTAAGCTTTGTGTGCACTTGTATTACTTGTGCAGGTGTATATATAGGAATGGGAGTTTGGTGGTCTGTACCTACAACATTTTTAACTGGTCCAGCAGCTGCTGGTGCTACTGGTTTAATTAACTCTTCAGGAAATTTAGGAGGATGGGTTGGCCCTTATTTAGTTGGATTTATTCAAACAAGTACTGGTTCATATACAGGGGCTTATCTATATTTAGCTTTCTCATTAGTAGTTTCAGGAATAATTATGTTAACACTAAAGAAACAAGATGTAGCTAGTATAGTACCAGAAGAATCTTCAGAAAATATTGTGTGATAAAAGCTATGTGATAAAAATGCTATTTATAAATTTAAGACTATGATTATATAATCAAAAGGTGAAAAAATGTAATTTAGTAAGAGCTTATATAAGATAAGCTCTTATTTTTGTACAGCAAATTATAGAATTTTCGAGCACTGAAAGCCTGATTGTATATAGTTTTAGGAATGTTGGTGCATAAGAATGGAAAAGCATAAAACTAGAAAAACAATACCTAAGGGAATGTGATGTGGTCACTTATTTTTGGTATGTTTAGAATTATTTAACTCTAAGGTAATGAAATCTTTAATATATATCGTGTTTATTAGCTTGATATTAATATAGTTTATATATTTAAAAAAATATTCTACAATCGCATGAGTGTTTTTTTGACTCTAAAAATGAATTTATGAAGAATATTACGACAAAATAACTTTTATATTTATATAAAACTAATATAAATATAAAGAAAAAGTTGCAAAATTATTAAATATGTATTAGTATTTAACAGTAAAAATTAAAATTTTAAATAAAAATAGCGAAAAAATAATTGCTATAGAAATTCACCCAATTACAAAATACTTGTAAGAAAAGGTATTTTTAAGTACATGTTTTTTGACTAAGATGGAGGGATAAAATGGATCAATTAACATCAGAAAATCAAAACTTATCAAGAGGACTAAAAAACAGGCATGTTCAATTACTTGCTATAGGCGGTGCAATTGGTACTGGATTATTCCTTGGTTCAGGAAGATCAATTCACTTGGCTGGTCCATCTATTTTATTTGCGTACATAATAACAGGAATAATTTGTTTTTTTATTATGCGTGCCCTTGGAGAATTATTACTTTCGAATTTAAATTACCATTCCTTTGTAGACTTTGTACATGATTATTTAGGAAATGGAGCTGCATTTATTACTGGATGGACATATTGGTTTTGTTGGATTTCAGTTGGAATGGCTGACTTAACTGCTGCTGGACTTTATATACAATACTGGTTCCCGAATATACCTCAATGGGGTCCGAGTCTTATTGTTCTTATAATTTTGTTAATTATGAATCTTATGGCAGTAAAGCTATTTGGTGAAATGGAATTTTGGTTTGCTTTAATTAAAGTTGTTGCAATTTTAGCATTAATCATAATTGGTACATTTATGATTATTAAAGGATTTGCTACAGATGCTGGTGTGTCAAGCTTTGCAAACCTTTGGAGATATGGAGGCTTGTTCCCAAATGGCGTAAGTGGCTTTATTCTTTCATTCCAAATGGTTGTATTTGCTTTTGCTGGAATTGAATTAGTAGGACTTACAGCTGGTGAAACTGAAAATCCAGAGCACGTTATTCCAAAGGCTATTAACAATATTCCAATTAGAATTATTATTTTCTATATCGGAGCACTTATTGTTATTATGAGTATATATCCATGGAATTCAATTAATCCGGATAAAAGCCCATTTGTGCAGGTATTCGCTGCAGTTGGAATTGCAGCAGCAGCAGGTATTGTAAATTTCGTTGTACTAACATCAGCTGCATCTGCTTGTAACAGTTCTATATTTAGTACAAGTCGTATGGTTTACTCCCTTGCTAAAGAAAATAATGCACCGGAATCAATGAAAAAATTAACTGTAAGTCAAGTGCCTTCTAATGCTACAATGTTCTCAGCAATTGTTATCTTGATTTCAGTTATTTTAAACTTTGTTATGCCAGAAGGAGTATTTGTATTAATTACAAGTATATCAACATTTTGCTTTATCTATATTTGGTCAATTATAGTAATCTGCCATATGAGATATCGCAAAACTAATCCAGAACTTGCAGCTAAGAGCAAATTTAAAATGCCACTTTATCCAATAATAAACTATATAATCCTAGCATTTTTTGCATTTGTTATAGTTGTATTGGCGTTTAACAAGGAAACTCGTGTAGCTCTATTTGTAACACCAGTATGGTTTATAGTTTTAGGGATTATTTACAAGATACTTAAATCAAAAAATAACGATTCAGAAGTTGTGAAAAGAAATTTAACCAATGAATAATTAAACATGAGATAATACAATAAAGAATTGATAAATGAAAGAATATAAAAAACATAAATAATATAGTAAGAGCTGTTACAGAAGGATTTTTCAAATTATTCTGTAACAGCTCGCTTTTTTGAAGGTTTGGAATAAATGTTGGATGCTAGAAAGTTTTAGAAGAGTCATTAAATATATATAGATAAACAGACAATGAATTAGATTTGTGCATCTCAACTAGAAAGAAGCTGTATTCCTTTTTAGAGTGTTACACTTATAATTTTGCTGTAAGTATTTCTTTAGTAGAAGTTGTTCTATTCTTGCTTGTTCTCAAATTGTTTCAGGAACATGCAGGAATGGGATAATTTCTAATGGTAAAAATCTATAGCAAAATTATATAGAAACAGAGAAAAAGAATACAGCTTCTTTTAGTAAGTTACCACATAACTCTAAATAATAATCTGCTTATCTATAGTGCTACGGTTACTTGTGGCAAAAAATGATGTTATAAGTGGAGTGATAAAAGTACTGAAAATTACAGTAAAGGCTATTTGACAAACAGAAGAATTGACATAAGGTGCATATATGCTATTTACTTGAGCAGCAAGCTGTGGTGTAGCAATTGACACACCAGCAATGCAGCAGATAGCTGAAGCTGAATAGCCAGGCTGATTTAGAAATACTTTGTCAACAGTGATCATTGGAATGGTATTTACTATATAAAATATAATCAATAATAAAAGTCCACATATACCAGCATGAAAAGCATCAAAAATGTTAATATTAGAGCCAAGTGAAAATCCTAGGAAAGGAATAATAATGCTATTACCAGGCTTCAACATTTCATATATATTACGATCGAGATTACCTAAAATTATTCCTAAGACAAAAGGTATAGCAGTTGCAAGGATTGTATTTATATCCATTCCACCACCATTTGCAATATTTAAAATACAAACAGGAAGAGTAGGAACTGCTATAAGATTTAACATTCCAAAAGTAGCAAGATCTAAATCATCACCATAATCATTCATTAAAGCAATATATATGCTTGGATTACAACTAGAAATACAAGTTACCAATGCAAGAGTCGAAAGTCCAAAGAAACCATTCAATCCAAAGAAGTGCACAATTAATATGCAAAATATAATAGATATTAATAGTTTGCTAAGTATTAATATACCGCCTCTTTTCAAAGCTAACTTCAACTTAGACAATTCAAACTGACTACCAGTAATAAAAAGCATCATCCCAATATAGCACATAGTACCTTTGCTTGTGAAAATTGATGTAAAAGGATCACCAAGTTGCAGTATGCTTGGACTAATACTGTTTATTAACATAGCAATAAACATGGGGATAATCAATAACCCCCCAGGAAATTTTTTGATATTATTTAATATATTCAAAATGTACCTCCTTTAAAAATGCATTAATTATATAGATAAATAATTTGAAGTCACATGGTAGTTTACCGAAATTAAATACATTTTTGATATCGATATACACTTAAGTTCGGCAATAATATATAGCTATTTTAATTACAAATTCATTTATCTATATGAATATAAACATGTATTTTTAAACATGTTTTCATATCTATAATAGTCAAAATAAAATTTATTGTCAATATTATCAAAAAAGTCCAATAATATTAAAAGTATAGGATAGTTAAAGAATTCTCATTGCTTCAGTTAGCTAGCACATAACTTAAAATTCCTAATTATTTATGAATATTGACAAAATAAAGAAAAAAATATATTATAAACATGTTATTAATAACATGTTTATAATATGGTTAATATATAATCTTTTAAAATAAAATTTGAAATTGCAATTTGGCAATGAGTAAAAAGAGGTTTTAATGAGAACGATAAAATATTTAGTCTTAGGAATGATTAATAGAAATCCTATGACGGGTTATGACATTACAAAGGAATTTGAAAAGGAATGGGTTGATTTTTGGTATGCTGATCATAGTCAGATTTATCCAGAACTTCGACGCTTATTGAAAGAAGAACTTGTAAGCTTTGAAATAACAGTTCAAGGCGAGAAACTTCAAAAGAAATTATATTCTATAACTGAAAAAGGAAAAAAAGATTTAGTAAACTGGCTTCTTAAGGAAGAGAATGATTTAATTCCAAAGGATATGTTTAAACTTAAGGTTTATTTTTCAGAAGCTTTATCTATCGAGGAAGTTAAGGAGAATTTCAATAACCAGTTAAGAAAACATAAGATGAAGTTAAGCAGTATTAAAAGTGAAATGGACAAAATCCAAAGATTAGATTATGAGTTAACATCAGAATCTTGTAATTATATTGTTATGCAAGGAGCTGTATTTAGAGAGGAAGCATATATATCTTGGATTTTATGGTGCTTAGCTTATATAGATAAAATTAAATAGTTTAGTGGAATGAAGTCAAATTAAATATAATCTATTATTATATTTAATTGCAATATTATTTATTCATAACTTAGTGACGTAGTACTAGTTTTTAATGTAGATTTCAATTTTTAGCATATATAAATATTTAAACTATTTTGTATTATGAATTTTTAGTATATAAATTTTACTATAATTTATTATTACATAAAGGCAAGGGGATAGGGATGAAGGCTTTAGCATATGAAGTAGAAAAACATGAAGTAGAATATTTAAAAAGATATTCAGAAGAATTAAATATAGATATTACAATTGTTAGTGATTTGTTAACATTAGAAACTGTATCATTAACAAAAGGATATGAATACATAACAATAAATGGATTAAGTCAAATAGATAAAGTTTTATTTCAAAAGTTAAAAGAAAATGGTGTGAAATATGTAGCATCACGATGTGTAGGATATAATCATATGGATGTTAACGCAGCAAAAGAATTAGGGATTAGATTAAGTCATGGAACATATTCACCAAACAATGTAGCAGATTTTGCTGTGATGCTTATGTTAATGCTTATTAGAAAAGTTAAAATATCAATGGGTAGATCCAATGTTAATGATTTTTCATTAAATGATTTGCAAGGAAGAGAAATGAAAGATTTAACAATTGGAGTAATAGGTACAGGTAAGATTGGAAGTACAGTAGTAAAAAATCTTAGTGGATTTGGATGTAGAACAATTGCATATGCAAGGCATCCAAATGAAAATTTAAAAGGAATTGTTGAATATGTTGATTTAGAAAGTATATACAGAGAAAGTGACATTATTACTTTACATATGTCACTAACAGATGGCAATTACCATATAATTAATAATGATACGATAAGTAGAATGAAAGATGGAGTAATAATCATTAATACTGCAAGAGGTGGTCTGGTTAATACACAAGATCTTATTGTTGGATTAGAAACAGGAAAGATTGGAGCAGCAGGAATTGATACATATGAAGATGAAGAAGGTATTTGCCATTTCAACCATAATGTTTCAATGGTTGGTCATCGTGAAATGTTTTATTTAAAACAATTTCCTAATGTTATTTTAACTCAACATTATGCATTCTTCACTGATCATGCAGTATCAGATATGGTGGAAAGTGCATTATGTAGTTTAAATGCATTTAGTAAGAATTTAAGCAACGCGTGTGAAATAATTGTATAAAACTTTTAACTCTATAGATACTTGTTACCGGAAGTGTGGAACGTTATTGTAATTCAAAAATAGTATCTCTAAGTTACAGTGTGGAAAAATCATTCTTGTCTTTAATGTGAGACTCATGAAAATCAATTTATATTTTCGTGGGTCCTTTTAGTTTATAAGAATTTAGAGAAATATTTTCAATTCATAATCAATATGAAAAAACTATTAAAAGTAATAATGTAAAAATATTTTAGGATCAATAAAGATGAACTCTGTCACAAATGACGTAGACAGTAATATATTTTAGAATTCATTTATAACAAATATAGACAGTTATTTAAATTAATACAAGTAGTAGAAAAAAATAAAAAAAAGTATTAATAAAGTATATGTTGGTGTATAATAAGATAATTGAGAATAAAAGTATAAAAATGTCATATAAGTAACAATGCTTACTCATTATTATTCTGTGGAATTAGGGAATGATTATTATTTTATATTTTTATTAGTGCGAATAGTCACAATTAAAAACTAATAGCGCAGTATGCGTGTCTATTAGTTTTTTCGCGTGTTTAAGGTTCAGGTGAAGCTATTGTTTCCTATAGAAAAACCAACACGAGCCTAAGAATCGCTTTATATTATACAGTACATGTATAATAAATACTTTATAAGAAGGGGAATATTTATTTATATGAAGAGTATTAAACAAAAAATAATATTAGTTATTTCATTTACATGTATTTTAAGTTTATTAGTATCATCTGCGGTTAGCTACTTTATATCCAATCATGCTGTTATGAAGCAATCAAAGGATAGAATTGTATCCGAAACAGGTAAGTATGCAGCAATTACTAATGGATGGGTTGATGCACAGGGGAAAATACTTAATGAAATTGGAGATGGAATACAGCAAATAGATATCTCCGATGAACAAAGAGTTTTAGATTATCTGACACAAAAAACAAAATCTAATACATTTGCATTAGCAGTGTATGCAGGTTTTACAGATAAAAAATATCTAGATGGATCTGGGTGGATACCTGATGAAGATTTTGTATGTACACAAAGAGACTGGTATAAAAATGCAGTTGATAAGAAGGGATTAGTTTATTCTGAACCATATGTAGATGCACAATCAAAGAAAATGGTAGTATCTATATCAAAGCCTATCGTAAAAGATAATCAGATAGTAGGGGTAGTAGGTGTTGATATAAAACTAGATACAATCACAAATATGTTAGAAGATGCTAAACCTATAAACAATAGTTATGTATTTTTATTAGATGATAACAATAATTTTATAGTACACCCTAATGAAGATTTTCAACCTACAGAAGATGATGCTAAAAGCATTAATAATGTTATGAATGGAAGTTTAGCTAAAGTAAGTGAAAACAATATAAGTTTATTAAAGGATTATGATGGTCAAGAAAAGTATTTTACAACATCTAAAATTGATTGTTGTAATTGGAGAATTGGTATAGCAGTAAGTAAAGCGGAATTAGAAAAACCACTTCAACCATTAATATTAGGTTTTATATTAACAATAGCTGCATCGTTAATATTTTCAATAGTAGTTTCTATATATTTTGGCGGAAAGATAGGGAAACCAATATTATCTTTAACAAAGCTATTAAAGAAAACTTCTAATTTGGATTTAACTCATGATAGTAGTTGTGATTATTTGTTAGAAAGAAAAGATGAAATAGGACAATTAGCTAATGCTGCTATTGTAATGGAGAATTCCATTGCACAATTGATAAAGGATGTGCAAGAAGAAGCATTTGCTATTGAAAATATTGTGAATGTTGTGAGATGTGACGTATCTGAGTTAAATGAAAATGTACAGGAAGTATCACAAACAGCAGAGGAACTATCAGCAGGAATGGAAGAAACAACAGCATCTGCGGAAGAAATGTCATCTATGTCACAAGGAATAGAAATAGCTGTTAAATCCATAGCTGAAAAATCACAGGATGGAGCATTGAAATCTGGGGAAATAAATCAAAGAGCTGAAGAAACTAAGGACAATGTACAAGCATCTCAGAAAAAAGCAAATGAAATATTTATAAATACAAAAGAAGGGCTTAAAGATGCTATTAAAGAGTCAAGTGTAGTAGAGCAGATAAATATTCTTTCAGAAGCTATTATGCAAATAACAGATCAAACAAACCTTTTAGCTTTAAATGCAGCAATAGAAGCTGCAAGAGCAGGTGAAGCAGGAAAAGGATTTTCAGTAGTAGCCGATGAGATTAGAGTCCTTGCAGATCAATCAAATAGTACAATAGGCGAAATACAAAATGTAACAGTTAAAGTTTTGGGAGCAGTTAATAATCTATCAGAAAGAGCTAATAACCTTCTAAAGTACATAGAAAAAGATGTTCATAAAGATTATAAGACAATGCTTGCAGTAGCCAATAAATATAGTGATGATGCTAAATTTGTAAATAATTTGGTAGAAGAGTTTAGTTCTACATCAGAGGAACTTTTTGCATCAAATAGTGAGGTATCAAGATGCATAGATTGTGTAGCACAGGCAGCAAATGAAGGAACATCAGAAATAGTAAATATATCAATGAGAATATCAGAAATTGGAAGTAAATCAAATGATGTATTAGAACAAGCACATAAAGCAAAGGAAAGTGCTGATAACTTGAAAATCGAAATTTCTAAGTTTAAAATTTAAACTATAGTGGACCAAGACTTGGTATTATATATATCCTCGACAATAGTGTTGTCGAGGATTTTTGTTTTTGTTGCTGGCTGTGCTATTTCACGTTGAAATGTTTTGCTAAGCAAAATCTAATTAGTTTATGTTATATGATTTAGTTATAATATGAGTAGTCTGAAAATGAAATAAAATTTGTACAAAAATGATAACAAATATATTTTGATATAACTTATAATTACAATGTAAATATTTACAAGGTGATTATAGTGTATCATGAAATGGAGGAAATATGAGTTCATATATTTTTGAAACAATTGAGCATGAAGAGAAATATCCAGCAAAAGTGTTTGTAACATCAATTGAACATTCTAGTTTTCATTGGCATTATGATTATGAATTAATTTTAATTTTAAAAGGATCTTTAATAGTAAATGCGAGCCCCAAGATAACGGTGTTGGAGGCAGGAAATATTGTTTTGTTAAATTCAAAAGCAGTACATGAATTACAACGTACTAAGGAAGATAATGTATGTTTATTTATTCAGATGAACGAGAATTTATTTAAGAATTCAAAAGATGATAATAAATCATATTATTTTTATTTAAATAGCAAACTTAGCGATAAAAAGCCTAAAAACGGATATAGTGCATATGTTGCTACTGCTGCGAAAATTGGACTTGAAAGTCAGGGAGATGAAATATTTAATAATTGCCGGGTAAAATCTTTAGTTTATATGTTAATAGCAGATTTATTTGAATTCACATTATATGATATTCATCAAAAAGCTGTAAATTTAAAAGAAACAGAGAATACAGAATTACTCATGCAGGTAATAAATTTTATTCAAAAAAATTATAAAAAGGATACGGTGTTAGAAGAATTATATAAGTTTATAGGCTTATGCGAGAAATCAGTTTATCGTTTTTTAAAAGCAAATATTGGCTTATCACCTAAGGATTTAGTACTTAGTAGAAAAATAGAAGCTTCTAAATATATGCTTAAGTTTTCAAATAAATCAATTAGCTTTATAGCAAATGATTGCGGCTTTTATTCTGAAAGTACTTTTTACAGAACTTTTAAAAAAGAAATGGGTGTGACGCCTGCTGAGTACCGAAAAAGTGGAGCAAGTTTAAATGCGGATCATAATATACAAGGTTATTTACGGTTTAATTTTAAAGAATCTATTAATTTATTAGAAAAATATTGTAAAGGAGATATGTAAAAATGAAATGTAATAAATCAAAAAGATTATCTTATACAAAAAAGGCAAAGGAAATAGTTAATTCTTTAACTTTAGAAGAAAAGGTTTCCTTAATGGGTGGGAATGTTACTCTTAATGATATGCTTTCAGATTTAAGAGATGCTGATGAGCGAAAACATTATAATAGTTATCCTTATCCAGCAGGAGGAATAGAGAAGGATAATGTACCTCCTATGCTTTTCTGCGATGGCCCAAGAGGGGTAGTTTGTAGTGCTGGAAAAAGCACATGTTTTCCAGTATCAATGCTTAGAGGTGCAACATTTGATACATCATTAGAAGAAAAAATAGGTAATGCTATAGGTAAAGAAGTTCATGGTTATAAAGGTAACCTATTTGCAGGAGTATGTATTAACCTTCCATATAATCCAGGCTGGGGAAGAAGTCAAGAAACTTATGGTGAAGAATCTTTTCACTTAGGGGAAATGGGACGAGCATTAGTTAAAGGTGTACAAAATGAAAATGTAATAGCATGTGTAAAACATTTTGCTTTTAACCAAATGGAAATTTCCAGATTTAAAGTAAATGTTGAATGTGATAAACGTACTGAAAGAGAAGTATTTCTTCCTCATTTCAAGAAATGTGTTGATGCAGGTGCAGCAGCTATTATGAGTTCTTACAACTTATATAAAGGAACTCATTGTGGACATCATGATTATTTATTAAATCAGGTATTGAAAAAGGAATGGGATTTTGATGGATTTGTTATGAGTGACTTTATTTGGGGAGTTAGAGAGACAGTTGAAGCAGCTAATGGCGGACAAGATATGGAAATGTGTTGTACTCAGTTCTTTGGAGATAAATTAGTAGAGGCTGTAAAAAATGGACAAGTAAAAGAAAGCAAAATTGATGAGTCTGCATTACGTATTGTGCGTACATTGCTAGCATTTAAAGATGCTTATTCAAATGAATATGATGAGAGCGTAATTGGATGTGAAGATCACATTAAACTTGCACTTCAGGCAGCAAGAGAGGGAATTACATTAATTAAGAATGAAAATAATTTATTACCATTAAGCAAAGATAAAATAAAAAAAATTGTTGTGTTAGGAAAATTAGGTGATAAGGAAGTAATTGGAGATCATGGTTCAAGTCAAGTGAGACCTGCTTATGTTATAACACCATTACAGGGAATTGCTAATGCAGCACCTAAAGCACAGGTTGTATATTATAATGGTGAAAATTTGGACCATGCAAAAGAATTAGCTAAAGATGCAGATGGAGTTATATTTGTAGTTGGATATAACTATGATGATGAAGGTGAATATATATCAGAAGATGAATTTGAATCTTATACAGGAGCAGCAGGAGGAGATAGAAAAAACTCCTTAGGTCTTCATGAAAATGAAATTAAATTAATACAGGAAGTAGGTCCTGTTAACACTAATTCAATAGCTGTGTTAATTGGTGGAAATATGATAATGATGGAAGAATGGAAAGAAAGTGTTGGAGCTATAATGATGGCATATTATCCAGGCATGGAAGGTGGAACTGCAATAGGAGAGATTGTATTTGGAGATGTTAATCCAAGTGGGAAATTACCATATGTAATTCCATTTAAAGAAAGTGATCTTCCACAAGTAAATTGGGATACAACATCTCAATGGTATGAGTACTATCATGGATATACAAAGCTAGAAAAGGAGGGCATAAAACCATCTGTTCCATATGGTTTTGGACTATCTTATACTAAGTTTGATTTTAGTGATGCAAAGTTTGATGTATCTGATGATAGTGTTATCGCTAAATGTACTGTTAAAAACATAGGGAAAATAGCAGGGGATGAAGTCGTACAAATGTATGTTGGATTCAAAAATTCTTCTGTGGAGAGGCCTGTAAAATTGTTAAGAGGTTTTGCTCGTGTAAGTTTACAGCCAGGAGAAAGCAAAGAAGTGACAATAACTTGTCCTAAAGAAGAACTTTGCTGGTACAATACTAAAACAGAACAAATGGAATTAGAACAAATGGAATATGAGGTGTATATAGGAAGCAGTAGTGCAGATTCAGATCTATGTATGGGAAAAGTTACATTGTAATTGTTTTAAATACAAATGAAATGACAGAGTAAAGAGTATTAGTTTAATTACAGTTAATATTAGTGGTTGATTAGTTAATATTAACTGTACATAAAAATATAATTACTTTACTCTGCTATATTTTTGAAATATATAAGTTTTAATTAAAATTCATCGCTTTTAGTATAAGTATTATTTCAAAAGGTTAAAAAGATTTCAGCATTCATTATTTATTGACAAATGTGCATTATTAATTAGAACATATATATCCTTAAAGTAATCGTTTAATTATTCTATATGTTGAGTACGATGAAAGGAATGAATATTTTTATGAAAGAAAAAATTAATTTAAGAGAAAAGCTTTCTTATTCAATAGGTGATGTAGGATGTAACTTTGTATATGTGCCAATTACTTCTTTTTTGATGATATATTATACTAATAGTGTTGGGCTTGGAGTAGCAGCAGTTGGGACACTAATGCTGATTGCTAGACTTTTAGATGGTGTAACAGATTTATCAATTGGAGCACTTATTGATAAAACTAATACAAGATGGGGGAAAACAAGACCCTGGATTTTATGGAGCGCACCATTTATGGGGATTGGTTTGGTATTGTTGTTTAATGTTCCTATGGGACTCAGCAATGGTGGAAAGCTGATTTATGCATATATTACTTATATATTTTTAGTGTCAATTGTATACACAGCATCAAATTTGTCATATTGTACATTACTTTCAAGAATATCAAGTAATATACAGGAACGTTCAGTTTTGAGTTCAATTCGATTTGTTTTCGTTATTTCATTTACTATTATATTATCAATGATTACAAATCCATTGGTTGAAAAGTATGGATGGTCAAAACTTTCAGTTATTTATGGAATAATTTCATGTGTATTTCTATTCATAACATTTGCATTTACTAAAGAAAGAAATCAGGATGAAAAGGGAGAAAAATTTAATTTAAAAGTAGGAATTGGTTCTTTGATGAAAAATAAATACTTTTTACTTATAGCGATTATGTTTATTATTATTTATACAGATATGGGATTATTTTCAGGGGCTACTCTTTATTATACAACCTATGTATTAAATAATGCTAACTTAATGGGAATGCTTACTTTAGCACTTTATGCACCTATGATAGTTGGATTTGCACTTTTACCTAAGTTTATAAGTAAATTTGGTAAATGGAAAGTTATGATGTTTGGTTTTCTAGTGAAATTAATAGGGGTTATTATTATGGCAATTAATCCTGCTTCTTATGAGCTTGTTATGGGAGGAAGTATTATAAAAGGTTTTGGTATGGCGCCTCTAATAGTTGGAATTTTCGCAATTGTTGCAGATGCTGTAGATTATGGAGAATGGAAAACTGGTATACGTGCAGATGGATTAATTAACAGCTGTGTAAGTTTTGGAATGAAATTAGGCGGTGGTCTTGGTACTGCAATTCTCGGATGGATTCTTGACTGGGGAAAATATAATGGAACAGCTGCTGTACAGACAGGAGCAGCAATAAAGGCAATTAATGTTTCATTTATATATTCAGGGATTGTATTTACCATAGTTGGATTAATTGTAATGTATTTTATAAACATGGATAAGTTTGCAAGTAAGATGGTATCTGATCTTAATGTTAAAAGAACTTCTGATTTATAAAATTATAGATGATTACTTTTATTTTCAATCGTGTATTTAAAAGGTCACGTTTCACCTTCAACATTAAAGCTCACGATGTATAATAATCGTATTGGAGAAATCCAGTACGGTTTTTTAATATATTTAGATAAGTTTACTGATTTTATTGTAAATTGAGGTGTAATGTGTAATTTAAGGAAATTAACAAAATGCATTGTAAAGTAGTCTTATTTTGTTATACTTATTATGAATAAGTATATATAAATAGGTTTAATAATAAGGGAGGTTATCATATTGGGGTATACTGTTTGAAAGAACAAAATGCAAAAACATAGGCGTTAAAAATAGAGAAGAAATTTAATCAGGGAAAATAATAAAAATATTCTAGGATTTTAGGTTGGTATAGATAATTAGATTTTAAGAATTCCTCAGGGAATTATTGAATCTGTTGCTGCTAATTTAAAGGAATCTGAGTATGTAAATGGAAAACTAATGATAAGCTTTTACTTTTGCTTAATATTCAAGTACTTTTTAAATATTGAAATATCACGACTTAATATATGAGTTCTAATTAATTTGCTACATCAAATTAATATACAGTAGCTAATATATGTAGTTTATTTATTGGAAAATATATAATTAGTATAAAAAAACACAAGCAAAATTTAAAAGAGAAAAGGATGTGTTATAAATGTTGAATAAATTTAAAATAGGTACTAAGTTATACTTAGGATTTGGAATTATCACTTTAATTATGATTTTAGTTTTATCTTTTTCTTACAGTAATTTTAATGAGGAGTCTCAGGTTGTTGATTGGAACATTCATACATATCAGGTTATTGGTGAGGCAGATAATATTTTGGAAAGCCTAATTAACATGGAAACAGGTTTAAGAGGATATGCTATTACAGGTCAAGACACGTTCTTGCAGCCATATAATCAGGGCGAGATCGATTTTCAAAAACATATTGAGAAGATAAAGGAACTAACTTCCGATAATTCTAAACAACAACAAAGGATAGATGATTTGTCCAAGGATTATCGAGATTGGTCAAAAATGGAAGGTTCTTCTTTGATAACTACTCGTCAAAAGGTTAACTCGAATCAAGGAAATATAACAGATGTTATAAATTTTGAAATGTCTCAAAATGGCAAGAAGTCAATGGATGATATGAGAAAATTGATTAGTGATATTAAGCAGGAAGAGAGCAGTTTATTAGATCAACGTACTGCAAGTCTAAAGATAACTGAAAGAAATACAAGAATTGTTATAATTGGTGGGGGAGTAATTACTTTAATCCTTGCTATATTTTTAGCGTTAATAATTTCGAGAAATATTATTAAGGCCATTGGAATGTTGACTTTAAAGTTATCGAATATAGCTGAGGCAGAGGGAGATTTAACACAAACAGTAGAGCTATCAAACAAAGATGAGCTTGGTTTAATGGCACAAAAATTTAATTTGATGTTAGAAAAGACTAGAAAAACTATTTCGAAAGTAGCTCAAAATTCCAACATATTAAGTGAGAGAGCCTCAACGTTATCGTCTAACGCTGAAGAAATAAGTAAATCTTCTGATCAAATGGCAGCTACAGTTGAAGAAATGGCTATTGGTAATCAGGAAATTGCTAAAGAAGTATATTCTGTAAGTAATATGGCTGATAATATAAACAAAATGTCCCAAGATACTTCTGTTGAGTTAAATAATTTGGTTGAGAATGGAAAGTTAGTTGAAAAGATTGTATATGAAGGGCAAAATATAATCAAAAACCAAACTACTCATATGAACCAAACAGTGGAGATATCTAAAGAAGTTAAAAATGCTGTTGAAGGATTAGTCTTGAAAACAGATTCAATAAATAAAATTGCAGAAACCATAAACGGTATTGCTGAGCAAACTAATTTGTTAGCTTTGAATGCTGCTATTGAGGCTGCCAGGGCTGGTGAACATGGAAAAGGATTTACGGTAGTTGCTGAGGAAGTAAGAAAATTGGCTGAGCTTTCTCTTAAATCAACTGGAGAGGTATTTACTACAATTTCAGAAATTCAGGCAGCTGTCGGACAAACTGTAGCCCAAATGAAAGAAAGTGAAATTACTATTCACAAGCAAGAGGAGGCTACAAGACAAACACAGGATTCTTTCACCAAAATTAATGAGCAAATAAATGATATGGTATCTAAAATTGAATCAACCAGCAGTAAAATAAATAAGGTAATTGAACAAGTAGAGCATTTAAATGTATCTTTACAAAATGTTTCAGCTATAACAGAAGAATCATCAACTTCTGCAGAAGAAGTATCTGCCTCTGTAGAGGAACAGGTTTCAGGTATAACAGATATGGCAAGTTTGGCAACTGTGCTGAATGATTTATCAGTAGAATTACAAAAAAACGTTAATTTGTTTAAATATTAATCATTATTATTTTTATAGAATAAATGTGTTTGAAGATCACGTTGAAGTAATATTCAACGTGATCTTTAACTTTTTATAGTAAAATATTCAAAATGAAATTTTTATTTTAAGAAATTATATGGTAAGTTATAATTAAAATAAAAAGGTGATAATAGCTCATAGTATAAAATAGAAATGCAAATCAAGAATAAGATTCTAAAAATGCAAAAATAGTCAACTAGTGTATAGTACAGAAAAGGAGTATAATCAGGAAAAACAAAAGATAGGATGGTAAATAATATGAAGATTGCAATTACAACTACAAGAAACCCAGATGAAAGTTTAATAAATAAAGCATATGGTATAGCTAAAGAATTAGATATACCATATGTAAAAAGAGGTAATTATAGCATAGAGAAAATTAGTCGAGTGAATGAAATGGAATATTTTCTCTTTGTGGAGAAAGATAAGATTGTTTTAAAGGGAGACGATAATACATTTTTTTGGCATCCAAGTACATCAGGGCTTAAGTTGAATGCAATAAAAGAAGGTTTTAATACACCAATGGTAGAAGCTATGAATTTAAAGGCAGGGGATAGGGTATTAGATTGTACCTTAGGACTAGCTACAGATGCTATAGTATTTGCATATATTGTTGGTGAAAAGGGTAAGGTTATTGGAACGGAAGTTAACAAGTATATTGCTTGTATAACTAAAAATGGATTAAATGATTATAAAGATGTAGATGAGCAAACTAAAATATCTATGGAGAGGATAGATGTTATTAATTCATCTTATGAAGAATACATTTTAAGCCAACCAGATAATAGTTTTGATGTAGTTTATTTTGACCCTATGTTTAAGAGACCAAATAAAAAATCAGAAACAATAAATTCTTTTAGGCCATTTGCACAGCAAGGAGGATTAAAAAAAGAAAATCTTATAGAGGCACTACGTGTTTGTAAAAAACGTGTTGTTATTAAAGAAAGAGCTGGTAGTGACGAATTTGAAAGATTGGGAATTCAAAAGTATTATGGAAATACTAAGTCTGGATCTATAGGTTATGGTGTTATTGAAAAAGAAAATTTTAAAAAATAAATTAGGCATATTCAAAAAAATAACAAGTTAATACACCTTGAACATATAAAAAACGATGACATTAGGAAATAAAGAAGCATTGAAGTTTAGCATAACATAAATATAATTAGTATTATTGAAAAATAGACTAAATAAAATAGAACTTACTTTATCACAGTAGTAAAATCTATTTTAATTAGTCTATTAAGGCTGAATTCAACTTGCATGAATAAGTTTTTTTTCATAATACGTTAGGTCTTATTTACTATTTTTATGGAAGAGTTTATAACTTTATAATTTCGTGTATCCATTTTTGCTATAGTCTAGTCTATATATTAAAAAACTTTGACGAGGATCATTATCATATAAATAAGGTAATTTTATTTCATCACAAAGTACAAAAGCAGTATTGTTTTCTAGAAAGTATATATAATCATCTGATGGATAATACAATATAATATCTACTGTTCTTTCATATTTTTCCATAGAAATTAAAATATTTCGTATTACCTTTATAAATATTTGTATAGAAAAAGGGTTAAAGAAGTAGAATTTATTATCTGATGGATTTATATTATATTCTTCTGCAAAGCAATTTAAGAAATTAACATTATTTGTTTTCTTTTTAAGTTTCTTTAAATAATCTCTTTTATTATCAATAGCTTCTTTATAGAAAAAAGTGTTCATTTCTATACCTGTAATAGTGGAGTTAAAAAAGTAATTTATGTAAAAGTTTAGTCTTCCTTTGCCGCATCCAAAGTCAACTATGTTATCTTCTGCTGCAAATTTATATTTCTTAGATAATATTTCTAATGCAGAGTAGGCAGTTGGTTCATATCTATTATAGTGCATTGATTCATTAAATACTTTTTGTTCCCCTGAGGTTTTAATATTCAATAATTTTTCATAATATTGTTTATCCATTGTAGCTTTCCTCTAACTTTAAATTTTACATTAGGCACATGAAAGAAAATAACAAGTTTGTATTTTGTGAATGTGCCTAAGTTTAATAACTGCTTTAAATTATATAATTATAAAAGAAATAGGGCAAGTAATAAAATTAACATTTTCTAATAGACAATATAGGATGTTTCAAAAAATAAATATATAAGATATATCGATGGCTGTGCGAAAAGAAGATATACCTATACAATAATTGTTGTTGAACAAAGTATAATTATGTTATACTAGACAGATGTTTGTGAAATTGTTAGGACTATTACTAAGGAAAAGAAATGCTGAATTTTTGCAATAAGATTTTTAAATCCACGGCTACATGGTTTTTTATAATAGGAAGATAAATATATTTTGGAGATGGCAATAGAAGTGGAATTAACTAAATCTTTATTTAGAGTTTAAAAATCTAAGTTTAATTACTCAGCAAGTAATTCGTAGAAACGGAAAAATAAAAAATGGGGGAGATATACATGATAACAATTTTTGCTGTTTCAGATTCTGTAGGGGAAACTGCAGAAATGCTTGCAAAAGCTGTTGCAATACATTTTAAGAATAATGTAGAGATAAAAATAATACCATTTGTGAAATCTTTGAAGGATGTTGAGGATGCAGTTCAGATATTTGAAAAATCAATACCATGCATTGTTACTTCAACAATAGTTTCATTAGATATTATGGAGAGTCTTACTAAAAGGTGTTATGAAAAGAATATTACACTTATTAATCTGCTTGAGCCAATAATAAAATCTGTAGAATCTATGATGAATGTGCATCAAGATTATAAGCCAGGAGCATTGAGGGTATTGGATAGTATTTATTTTAAGAGGATTGAGGCAATGGAATTTGCTATAAAGTATGATGATGCAAGGGATTATAGCGGAATTGAAAAAGCAGATGTGGTAATTGTAGGATTATCTAGAACATCAAAAACCCCACTATGTATGTATCTGGCAAACAAAGGAATTAAAGCTGTAAATATACCATTAGCTCCTGAGGTTGAAGTTCCTAAAGAACTATTTAATATATCACCGAAAAAGATATTTGGATTGACAGTTGATCCACTTCGATTAATTGATATTCGAAAGAAAAGGATCGATGGATATACAGCAGTTTATAATAATATTCAGTACTATAATGATGCTAGAATACTTGAAGAATTGGAGTTTTCAGATAAAGTAATGAGAAAGCTAAATTGTAGAGTTATTGATGTAAGCAAAATTGCAATTGAAGAAACAGCACTTATTATTATGAATGCTCTTGGATATAAAGACAATCTATAGTAGGAATTATGATAAGATTTCAATTTCATAATCCTATCATTTTGATCTATTGGAGGAAGGTTGTCAGATAGACATGGAAGAAGGGCAAGGATATTGACATGAAAAGATTAAGGTAAAACTTAGTCTTTTTTTATTGCATTTGTTTTCTAAGTGTTTTGTTGATATGAGTAAATATATTAAAAAATAGAAATCTAATATAGCTAGAGTATAAATTTAGTTACAATTTTATCATATATAAAAAGCGTTGAAAAAATCATTGGAAGATGTTAGAATAATAATCATTAGTAAATAACAATGAATTTAAAGTAACAATAGTTAGTAAATATTATAGATTATTGAAAATAAATTATTACAAATTGAAGGAGAATTTTAAATGAAATTTTTTGTTAATTTAAGCATTAAGAAAAAGATTATTTCAGCATTTTTATTAATCTGTGCTATTATAGTTTTTATAGGAGCAGAAGGTCAATATATTTCTTGGAGAATGGATAAAAATGCGGAGGATATGTATAGCGATTATTTAATATCTACTAAAAATTTGAAGACAATTGAAGAGAATCTTCAGTACACTAATGTTAAAGTACTTAAAATAATTTTTGATGAAGATAAATCTAGCATAGATAAAAGAGCTAATGATATCAAAACAGTAATGAATAGTAATAAAGAGTTAGAAACTGAATATGAAACTTTAATACAAACATCTGAAGAAAAGCAATATTATCAAGATTTTAAAAGTGCTTTGACAAAATATGAAGAGCTTCAAGTTAAAATAATTGAACTTGTTAAAGAAGGAAAAAGTGATGAGGCATTCAAAGTCTATCAGGTAGACGGTGATAAATTAAATAGTCAATCATATGACAATTTAGAAAAATGTATTGCAGCAAATGAAAAATTAGCAGATCAAGCTAATTTAGATAATAAGGCTGAATTTAAAAAAGTTAAATATCAAATAATTATTTTTACATTTATAGCGTTTTTAATTGGCATTTCTATTGCATACATATTAAGTAGAAATATAATAAAATCTCTAAATACGACAAAAGAGTTAGCACAAAGATTATCAAACTATGACTTTAGAACTCCAATTGAAGTCACAAGTAATGATGAATTTGGACAAACGGATACAGCTTTAAATATTGCACAAGAAAATGTAAGAGAATTAATTAAAGTAATTATGGGGAATTCTCAAGACATAGGTGCATCATCAGAAGAACTTTCAGCAACAGTTGAAGAATTATCATCTAAAGTTGATGTTATAGATCAGTCAGTAAACAGCATTGTGGATGGTATGCAAAACTCTAATGCTGCAACAGAAGAAATAGGTGCATCAATTGAAGAGGTAGATTCAAATATTAATATACTTTCTTCTAAAGCTATTAAAGGAAGTAATAATGCAAATAAATCTAAAGAAAGATCTTCAGAAGTTAAGGATAACAGTCAAAAAGCCATTGAGGAAACTAAAAAAATATCAGATGAAAAACAAGAAAAAATGGAAAAAGCCATTAAAGATGGAAAGGTAGTAGATAGTATAAAAGTTATGGCAGATACCATTGGAGGCATAGCAGAGCAAATCAATTTACTTGCATTAAATGCTGCAATAGAAGCTGCAAGGGCAGGTGAACATGGAAAAGGTTTTGCGGTAGTAGCTGAAGAGGTTAGAACACTTGCAGAGCAATCATCAGAAGCGGTAATAAATATTCAAGATACAATAGTTAAAGTTCAGAAGGCATTTAAGAGTAGTATAGATACTGGTAGCGATATATTGAAATTTATAAATACGCAGGTATATGATCAATTTGATAAATATGGTGAATTAGGAGATCAGTATTATAGCGATTCAGATTTTGTTAGTAAAATGTCTTATGAAATTGCTGATATGTCTGAAGAAATAACATCTACGGTTGGACAAGTAAATGACGCTATTCAAGAAATGGCACTATCGTCACAAAAATCAAGTGAAGAAGCAGAAATAATAAGAGAGAGTATGAATGAAACTACGAAAGCTATAGAACAAGTAGCAATAACAGCACAAAACCAAGCAGAGCTTGCTCAAAAGCTTAATGAAATAATTGATAAATTTAAAATATAATATATATTATAATTAAAAAATAAAGGGAACTTATAACTATGCATATAAGTTCCCTTAGTTTATAATTTTGTATATATTTTACTAATGCTTGTTGAAAATAAATTGAATTAACTTAATTTTTTTATTAAGCATGTTAAAATAAATAATAATTTCAAAAGTGCTGCAAATGTTTTGAGTTGTAACTTATTTACCACTATCACCATAGTTTGATAATACTCTAGCACTAGGGTCATTTACGTTACAGCCTTCCCATTCTTTGTTTGGCATCCAATAATCTACTATCATTTCAGCTTGTTTTGGATAATACTTTTCAAAAATTTCTCTATATAATAATGATTCTTTTGTGAATGGTTTAGCATGATATGCATATTTTTCACATAGTTTTTCAAATTCGTCATCAGAGTAACATTTATCTGCATATTCTTTCAAATAATCTACCATAGAATGACCTACAGCATCGCTGAATGCAGCTTTATCACGATATAAAATGCTGTTTGGTAGATAATCACCTTCAAATGCATGTCTTAAAAGGTATTTACCCATGTTGTAGGTATTTAATTTCTTTTCAGGATCTATTGACATAACATATTTTACAAAATCTAA
Organism: Clostridium saccharobutylicum DSM 13864; assembly: GCF_000473995.1. Taxonomy (NCBI): domain Bacteria; kingdom Bacillati; phylum Bacillota; class Clostridia; order Eubacteriales; family Clostridiaceae; genus Clostridium; species Clostridium saccharobutylicum. Next base: position 2,119,657 of record NC_022571.1, read on the forward strand.
ATCTCCAAATGGAACTCTTGCTTCTAAAGAATTTGAACTTATACAACGGTCTGCACGAAGCACATCATACATATAAAGCTCTCTAACCCTCTTTTGAGATTCTTTTTGGAACTCACCTGCATTTGGAGCAAAATCAGTATATTTATATCCGAATAATTCATCAGAAATTTCACCTGTTAGAAGAACTTTTACATCAGAAATTTCATGGATTTTCTTACAAAGTAAATACATTCCCATACTTGCTCTTATTGTTGTAATATCGAAAGTTCCAAGAAGCTTAATAACTTCATCAAGTGAATCAATAACTTCTTCTTTTGTCATATAAACAGCAGTATGATCACTACCAATATAATCTGCAGCTTCTTTTGCGTATTTTAAATCAATTGCATCTTCAGTCATACCTATGCAGAATGTTTTAATTTTCTTTTCAGGATATAATTTTTGAGCAACTGAACATACTAATGAACTATCTAAACCACCGCTTAATAAGAAACCTACAGGAGCATCAGCATCCATACGTTTTTCTATAGCAGTTACTAATTTATCATGAATGTTTTTACAAATAACTTCTAAATCATCTTTGCAATATTCACCTTCAGTTGCTGCTATATCACAATAGCATGTGAATTTACCGTCAGCATAATAATGGCCTGGTGGAAATGCAATTATCTTGTCTGTAAGACCAACTAAATTTTTTGCTTCACTTGCAAACATTATTTTACCACTTTCAGAATAACCGTAGAATAGTGGACGAATTCCAAATGGGTCTCTTGCTGCAATGAAAGTATCATTTTCACCATCGTAGATAACAGTTGCGAATTCTGCATCTAGTTTTGCAAACATATCTAATCCATATTCATAATACATAGGAAGTAATACTTCACAATCACTATCAGAAATAAATTTATGTCCTTTTTCCATTAGTTCGTCTTTTAATTTACGGAATCCGTAAATTTCACCGTTACAGATAGATGCATCCTTTTTTCTTGTGAATGGCTGCATTCCACTATAACTTAAATCCATAATAGCAAGTCTTTGAAATCCTAAAATACCAGATGGTAAAGTAAGAATTTCAGTCATATCTGGTCCTCTTGACTCAGTTCTTTGTAATGATCCTGCAAATTTTTCATGTTTCATGTCTGTACCTGTATAACACATAATTGTACACATATTAAAATAACCCCCTCAGATATATAAAAATAGCGTCAATTCGTTCTATTAATAGGACGAATTGACGCTTATCCGCGGTGCCACCTAAATTACCATGTTGGTCTCTTTTTTTCCAGCTACTACTGGTATTCAAATAACGCATGAAATACGGCGCACCTAGTTTATTTGAACCTAAATAAAACATTTAGTTTAAATTACAGTTTACAAATATTTCAGTTTGCAACTCCGGAGTGTTATTCAAAAAAACTCTGCCACTGGGTTCGCACTATCCCCAGCTCACTAAGGGTGAATATTCTTTTTACTTCTCTCCATCATTGTTTTTGTCTTTGTTGAATTTAATTTTAAACTGTGTATATTTTTTTGTCAATACTTTTTTGTTAATATAATAAAAATGGAAATTATATAAGGATTAATATAGAAAAACAATATATCGTAGGAGAAATATATAAATTTGTAATATCATAGGATATAAATTTTATACAATAGAAAACTCTTGATTTCAAGGGCTTTTAGTGTTTTTGGAAGGAAAATGGAAGAGAAAAATTGAGCTTAGATAGATAAGAATATGGATTTAAATGGAATGAATGTATACCACTATAGATTTTGGATAAAGGGGTACTTTTCAGCAGGATTATTTTAGTAATTGCATATATGTTTTCTTATGAATAGCTATCTTTATGAGAATAAAATGATCATTTGTGTTTTATAATGTAAAAAATATTGACAAAATTCAATGAGAATAATATACTATGAAATATGAACGACGATGTTCGACAAATATACTTAAAAAAGTATATGTGACGAGCATCGTCTTTTTTATGTAAAAAAATTATCATGTTAGGTACATGATAATAAATAGCCAGTCCAATTGACTTGGTATTTATTTAATTGTGACTTACAAGAAGCTTAAGAAAAATAATTTTTGAATTCATTTTTAGGTGATGCGTAGTTACTTTTAGATTAATATTATTTCAAAAATTAGGGAAACTATAAGTAAATAAACTAGAATTTTTTAAGATTTAAATATATTTAAGGAGGATTTTTTATGGAAATTAATTTAGGCGATTGCAGTTTTATATTGATTTGTTCAGCACTTGTACTTTTAATGACACCAGGACTTGCGTTTTTTTATGGTGGGATGGTTCGTAGAAAAAATGTTTTAAATACATTAATGTCTTCATTTTTTGTTTGCGGATTAGCATCAATAATGTGGGTTTTAGTAGGTTATTCATTGTCTTTTGGTAATGATTTTCATGGAATAATAGGTGGACTTAATTTTCTGGGTTTTAATGGAGTAGGAGCAGATCCTTCAGCATACGCACCTACTATACCTCAAGAACTTTTTGCAGCATATCAAATGATGTTTGCAGTAATTACTCCAGCGCTTATAACTGGATCATTAATAGGAAGAATGAAATTTTCAGCATTATTCATATTTGTAGCAGTATGGTCACTTTTTGTATATTATCCAATGGCTCATATGGTATGGGGTGCTGGTGGAGTAATTGGTTCTTTAGGAGCTGTTGATTTTGCTGGAGGAAATGTAGTTCATATAAGTTCAGGTATTTCAGGCCTTGTAGCTTGTATTATGCTAGGTAAGAGGCGTGGCCATGGAATGATGTCATATAGACCTCATAATATTCCATTTGTAGTTCTTGGAGCCGCATTACTTTGGTTTGGATGGTTTGGATTTAATGCAGGTAGTGCATTAAATGCTGGTCCACTTGCTGTACATGCATTCATGACAACTAATACTGCAGCAGCAGCAGCTATGCTTTCATGGATGTTCATTGAAAAAGTAAAACATGGTAAACCAACAGTACTTGGAGCTGCAACAGGAGCAGTAGTAGGATTAGTTGCAATTACACCAGGAGCTGGCTTTGTTCCACTTTGGTCATCAATTGTAATGGGTATAGTAGTATCGCCAATTTGTTTCTTCTTTGTGGAAAAAGTAAAAGCTAAATTTGGATATGATGATGCACTTGATGCTTTTGGATGTCATGGAGTCGGTGGAATTTGGGGAGGCATTGCAACTGGAATTTTTGGTCAAACTGCAATTAATCCTGTAGCACAATGGAATGGTCTTTTCTATGGAGATATTAAACTTTTCATTGCACAAATAATGAGCATTGTAATAACAATAATATTTGCAGGTGGTATGACATTCTTAATTATAAAAGTTATGAAAATGTTTATGGATATTAGAGTTGATAGTTCAGAAGAAGCTGATGGACTTGATATAGCTGAACATGGTGAAAGTGCTTATCCTGCATTTACTGGATTAGACTAGGAAAATAGAAGCCAAGAAGAAATTGTCTCATAGACCTCATTGAAATCTAGATATGGATTTTAATGAGGTCTTTATTGTATATTTAATACAATTGATATTGAACTATTCTTATTTAGTAAACACTAAAATAAAAGTTCGAATATATTAAAAAATATGCACTAATATATACGAGTTTTTATTTGTTGATTGAGCCTAAATTAACAGAATAGATATTTATAAATTACGTTTACTCCCTCATTAATAATACGATTATGACTAATTTCATTATTATTAAATACAATACGATCTACTACTGAAGAAATAATGTCACTTATAATTACAGCAGACGCTTCAAGGTCTGTAATCTTTACCTCATCTTTGAAATATTCTAATGATTCGATAATCTTTTCTTTAATCTTTAAATCATGTATATCATGAATTTTTGCAACCTCAGGCATTGAATGATTAAGTGCCTGTAATTCTAGAATAAATTCTTTACTTTCATTATGTAATTCAATTAGCGTTTCAATTATTATTTTTATCCATAGTTTTTTATCGTTTTTAGAAAAGTTCATATTTCCTTGAATGGCTTTATCAATTTTATCTAAAAAAGATTGGTCATAATCAGCTAATATTTCGAGTAATATCATATCTTTATTTTTAAAATATGAATAAAGAGAACCAATAGGAACAGAAGCTTGTTTAGCTATTTCATTAGTTGTAGTTTTATAAAAACCATTTTCACAAAAAAGCTTTAAAGCTGTTTTTAATATATTTTTTTTGTTTCTATGCTTCGTGTCTGCCTTGGTTGCCTTATTAAATCAGTTTTTGTATTCTTTTCACTTTGCTTACAAGAGTTAGTAGTTGTTTCATGAGTTTTCATATGAATTCCTGCTTTCTTATATGAATCTTCTTAATATGGATAACCATATTTTAATAATTTTTTATAAACTTGTCAATATAATATGAGCTTTTACTCATTTTAATATTGACAAATATTTCATGTGGGTCTATAATTCAAAGCAACATGAGCAATTGCTCATATTTAAAAAGGAGTTGTAAATAAACATGAATAAAACTGAACAATTAAAAAATTTTCCTATTAATCGTTTGATAGTAAGTCTATCTGGTCCCGCGATTTTTGCATTTATAATAAGCACACTAAATATGACACTTGATAGAATATTTCTTGCTAAGGCTGTTGGTACAATAGCTTTGGCAGCTATATCTATTGCACTTGGAATTCAAATGTTGATTCAAGCTTTTTCTCAATTAATTGCATCTGGAGCATCTTCCTCTATTGCAATAGAGCTTGGTAAAAATAATAAAATTGGTGCAGAACGTATGATTGGAAATGCATTTATGCTTGGAATTATAATCAGTATTATTATTACAATAGTTGGATGTATTTTTATTAAACCAATTCTTATACTGTATGGAGCAACTGCAGAAAGCATGAATTATGCTTTACCTTATACCTTTATTATGATATTTAGTACAATTTTTTTTACAGCTAGTCAAGTACTAAATAACATCATCCGTGGAATGGGATATTCTAAAAAATCAACTATTAATTTTGTATCAAGCATAATAACTCATGCTGTTTTAAATACAATTTTCTTATTTATATTTCACATGGGAATAAGAGCAGTGGCAGTTGCAAGTGCAATAGGGTATTTAGTTTCTTGTATTTTAGCTGCCAAGTTTTTAATAAGTGATAAATGCGTTGCAAGATTGCATGTATCATGTTTTAAGTTAGAAAAGATAACAGTAAAGAGAATATTAACTGTTGGTTTATCTGCATTAGTTATGCAAATTACAGTAAGTGTAATATCTATGGTATTTAATCATGTCACAAATAAATATGGTGGTGCTATAGGACAGGCAGCTTATGGAATCATATATACCTTGTTAATGATAATATATATGCCGATTATGGGACTAGGTCAGGGCATTCAATCAATAATAGGAATAAATTATGGCGCTGAATTAAATAAGCGAGTAAAAGAAACTATGTTAAAAGCAATTAAATATGCAACAATATTTGCAATTTTTATGTTCATAGTTATTGAGTTATTCACAGATCCAATAGTTCTTTTGTTTGGTGGAGCGAAAGATCAAATGCTTGCAGAAATGACATCAAATGGGATGCGAATAGTAGGTTTAACTATTTCTATGATTGGATTTCAAATAATTGGTGCTAGCTACTTTCAATACGTTGGCAAAGTGAAACAATCCGTTTTCTTATCAGCTTTAAGGCAGTTTATTTTATTAATACCATTTGCAATTATATTACCAATGTTTTTGGGGATATCAGGAGTGTTTGATTCATTTGTTGTATCTGATCTCTTATCCTTTGGAGTAACCTTATTCTTAATAATAAAAGAATTGAGAAATTTAAATATTCGTATAGATCAAACAAAAGAAAAGTTAATATAAATTTAGGCTCAAAAATATAGACATCTCAACTACAAATCAACTTATGTGGTGAATAACTGAAATCAAAAATATTTTTGTTGCGTAGAATATGAAAATGTGACTGAAGGGTTCTAAATAGATGTTTACATCCACTTTAGCATGTTCCAACTGTTCAGTGGAATCAACAATTTTATATTAATTTTTTGTGACATAAAAAAGAGTATCTTCAATTTTGAAGATACTCTTTTCATGCTAAAATACATTGACAACATAAAAAGTCAATGTTATTATAATCAATAATAAGTATAACTTCAGTATAACACATTTTAAAGAGCGTGTCAATAACTTTTTGAGAGGAAGTTTTAAAATTGAATGAAATTATTAATTTATTTGGAAGTAACGCCTTAGAGAAGCAAGTCTTTAATGATATAGTTAAGTGTAATGAATTTACAATCGAATATGGATTAACTCTCCATGAAGAAGATGTAAAAGAAATTCTTAAAACAAGAAATGTAGCACTTGAAAAAAGCGGAAGAATAGAATTTAATGGTCAAATCATGAACAAAATTATTAGAAGATTTTGTGATTCAACATATATATCACAATATAATTATAGTGATACAATCAACGAACTTGTAGAAATTTTTTATAATTATAAGAATGAAACTTTAGATTATATAAGTGATGATGAATTAATAGAAATTATGAAGGAGTATTTCGATAATTATTGTCAGGGATCCTTGGAACTTTTAGAGGGTAAAGTGTTGTATAAAATAGCTGACAATATAAGAAATGGTGTGAAGGATTATACAAATATTGATAGTGAAAAGGATTGATAAAATATGAGTAATGGTGAAGATATTCAAAAATATGGTTTTTATATAGAAAATAATTTTAGTGAGGAATATTTTTTTAAGGATATTTTGATGACTTGTTATGAGAAAGAGCTGTTAGATGATAAGCTTTTAAAAAGAATATCATATGAGAGATTGGAGAATTTAAAAGTACAATTGAAATATTATACAAAAGATGAGAGTAGTTCAATCATGGTAGAGGTAGCAGAAAGTTTGATGGAGGGCATCGATTATACAATAGGAATTTATTTGAAAACATTTGACAACATAGAATTAATAGTAAATGAATTAAAGAATACAAGTCTATTTGAGATGTTGCAGAAGGGGCATGATTTAATCAAGAAAAAAACAGCGGAGAGTAAAAAACTTTTGGATAAAATTCAGAAAAATAAGCTTAAAGTAGATAATTATGCATATAACGATACTATAGATTATGGTTACTTAGTATTTTTTAAAGAATATGATGACTTTTTTGTACCGAATAAAATCCATGGTCCAGCAGACTATCAACTTTATGTGGATAATATCAACTATAGTGGAATTGAATATATAAAAAACTATTTAGAAACATTAAATTTAGAAAATGAGTTTTGTTATAACTTTGATATCAACAAAATAAATAAGTTATTAAAAGGATATGATAAAAAGTGCGAAGTACTTGTCATAAACATATTTGAATTGGTACTTATCAATTCATTAGGTTTAATTATATGTGGTAAATCTTTAAATAATCTTACTATTAATAATATAGATAGAGAGCATATAAAAAATAAGTTAAATAAATTATCGTTAGAAGAATTACAAGCAGCATTGCTACAATATGCAAATAGATGTTGTGAAATTTTAAATATTAAAAATAAAGCACTAGTAAATTATATTAGAAAATCTATACCTAAAATAACTTCATTGATCAATACAAGTATTGAATTAAACAGATTGGAAAAGGTATTCATATCATTTGATGAAAATAGTGACAATAAAGTTATTGAATACACAGATGGTAAAAAGTTAAGCAATTTTGCATTTAGAAAATTAAGTGAAAAAATTAGAGAATGTTCTACAATAGAGGAAAAAGTGGATTTAATAAAAAATAATATCAAGAGCCTGGAGGACTTAGTAGATATATTAGGTGCTGAATGCTTATTTGAATATGAATATATTATGTACTTTAAGAGTTTATCACAGATGGAAATTATTCTTTTATCAAAATATGTATCAGATATAAGTTTTGAAGATGAATATGAAAAAGAATGGTATGTTGAATTTAATAAGTACATGTCAAGTTTAAACAAAGAAGAACAAGTAATAATAACGGAAGTTAAAGAAAGAATACAATTAAGTTAAGTGATATTAAATAAAAGATTGACATTTTATAAGTATGCTCCCCGTATAAGCAGGATTTCTTATATAGAGATAAAATCCTTTTTGTATTAAATGCTGGTCAGAGGTTGTTTGCACTGATAACTTAAATAAATACTTAACCAATATGCTAAAATTATCAACCAAATTGAACATTTGTCAGACTTTTTTCTATCTTTACCATTTTTGCGTGTAGCAAATATAAATATTATAAACTCAGATAAAAGCATAAATCCAAATGCACAAAGATATATATTAAATTCAATTATGTTTGTAAAGTTATTAATATCCAAAACTTGTCACCCCTCAATTTTATAAATTAATTTTTTTATATCAACTAATTATAACTATATACCTATTTTAATTTTAAGAAATAGTTTGTTGATTATTTTGGAAGACACCGATTATTGCAGCTTTCAAACAGCACCTAAAAATATATAAGGAAGTGTTAATGTGTTTTCTTATACAAAACTGGTATTGCTGCTGCTATAAGGATTATCCCCATAAAAGCAGGTGCAGCATGACCAAGTGATACATACATTTGGCCTCCAATGATAGGCCCAATCATTCTTGCTAAAGATTGAATAGATTGGCTGCCTCCTTGAATCCTTCCTTGTTCACTAGAATCTACAGACTTGGAGAGCATCCCATTAAATGAAGGCCCAAAGATTGAATCACCAAAACCAAATATAAACATTCCAACAATAAAAAGAGGATAGAATGAGAGCAAAGCTGATGCTGCAATAAGGCTGTATCCTATAATTTCTGAAATCATTCCAAGAATTGCAATCTGTTTATCACTAAGTCTTATCAAAAGCTTTGGCATTATGAAACCTTGTGAAATGATGTCTTGAAAGCCCATAATTGAAAACATAAGTCCGATTAGTGCAGGTTTCCAATTAAAAGTGTCCATTGTAAATTGTGAAAAAACTGCTTGTAAAGATCCGTTAGGTATCCAAAGTAAGAATGCTGAGATAAGCAGCAGTTTTAAGTTTTTCATAGAAAGTATGTTTGCAAGCTGTATAAATGGATTTAGTCTTATAAAGGTAATCTCTTTTAGTCTATTATTCTTATCAAGGCTCTCAGGCATAAAAAAGAATCCATAAACAACATTCAATAAAGTTATTATTGCTCCAAAATACATTGGCACAGAATAACCAAACTTAGCAAGTAATCCGCCTAGAGTTGGGCCAATGATGGTTCCTAAACCTACAACTGCACTCATCCATCCAAAGTATTTGGTTCTCTGCTCTGGAGGAATGATGTCTGCAAAATATGCGAAGATAGTGCTTATGTCTCCGCCTGTTATACCATCTATTATGCGCCCAGCAAATAGTACCCATAGAGCTCCTCCTATTCCGAAAACTATGTATCCGATTGTGGAACCCAAAAGGCATACTAAGAGCAATGGACGACGACCATATTTGTCGCTTAAAGCTCCAAGTACAGGGGCTGCAAAAAACACGCAGACTGCATAAATTGAGGTAAGCATCGTAACAACTATAGCTTGATCTGCCGGATTGCTTATATAAGGTTGAACTAAGAATGGAATGACAGGTGCTATTATAGTGAAGCCTAATCCGCAAAGAAATACAGATATAAGACCAAATATTAAAGCCTTTTTATCCACGGTTTGGTCTGTGTTTTGTTTATTATGTGATTCAAATTTACACATTTGAATTCTCCTCCTAAAATTTATATTTTGTTTCCCTGGAAACATAGTTATCGTATCATCGTTTTGTTTCCTTGTCAACAAAATAAAGAGGATAAAAAATGCAGCCTGTTCTCAATAGAGTTTAGCTGCCTGTAGTTTCATTTTTATTATTCAAATTTATTCTGACTTATCTATACCTTGCTTTTTTATTTCTTCATCCAAATGCTTAATATATTTTTCCACAAAGCTAAGCATACTATCAAATTGTTCATCAGTTATCTGTTCAAATACGACTTTGTCCCGTTCCTGAAACTTTTTGTGTAGTTCTTCATGAACATTATAAATTTTTTGACCTTGTTCAGTAAGGCGAAAATAAATTTCTTTCTTATTATCTGGCTTCTGATAGCTTTCAATTATCCCCTTTTCTATAAGTTTCTTTGCGATTTTGCTTATGGCGCCTCTGGTCATATAAAGGGACTCTGCAAGTTTTGTCACGTTGGAATCTACATTTCTTCCAATGCATTCAATGTAATGTACTTCAGAAGATTTATATCCCTTAAGACTGTCTTCCATCTTAGGCTTATTAAGCCAAGCCATTTTGTTAAATAACTCCCTCAAACTCATAATTACTTGTTCTTCTTTATTCATGGCTTTTCCTCCAATTCGTTAGTACATTAACAATATTATATTGAATTTTTGTTTCTATTTCAACAATGTTGAAGTAATTATTATTAGGAATTGAGCTATACGTGAAAAAGGAGAGCGAAAAGCGTTTAAATATTGTGTAAATAAGCACTATTTATAATTTGATAATAGTTGATTAAATAAATCAGTCCACTAAACGGTAAACAAGATAAGTGTTAAGATACTTGCACAAGACTGTAGATTTGAGTCTGACTAAGAATTTATCTACGGTCTGATTTCCTAATAGATCAACTTTGGGGGAATGCGAATAAAATAATCATCATCATTTACGCCATATGGTATAATTAGTGAAACTGGTAGGCTTTGCGTATAGTAAAAAATGAATTGCAAAATAAAATATAAGTATTTATTAAAATATCATATTGGATACTTAAAACTGAACAATTATTTTAGTGGTTTATTAAATTAATAAAAAATACACCTAAAATATATGAAATTTGAGTTTAAAAATATGAAGTAAATTTTGTATATAAAAATAAAAGATAATGAGGGGTAGATCGTAATGAAAAAAGATAAAACACTACAATGTTATGAACCAAAAGAATTTGAAAAAACGGAGTTATTTAAAAACTATAGTGAGTTTTGCCAAAATGCAATACATAAAATAAATGAAGAACTAATAAGATTTTGCAATGAAAAAGCAGTTGAATTCAAAATTTATAAAAGAAATGGAACAGATGAAAAAATAACTTTTAAATTAGAAGAAAGAGATCCTGTAATACTAACAATTGCACCAAAGAAAAAAGAACAGCATGCTAATTGTTTAATTAAGCGTAAAAAGATCCTTGGCAAGGAAACATTTGAAAAGAAAATTGAGTGTATTGATGATTTATTGGAAGTGCTTGAAGTTATTAAAGAATTAAATGAGAAAATATTAACAAATTATTAAAATGTATAAAATATAAATATTAAAGCCTAGTACTATCTATTATAAGGTTAGCTATAATAGAATGGACTAGGTTACTACAATTATAGGTGCAAAGGTATTCCTAAAAAACTAAGTATACTCTTTGTATAAGGAGGATTTGTTATGTAGGGATAAAATCCTTTTGGTATTATATGCTGGTCAGATGTTGTTTGTACTGATAATGTAAATGCTTTTAATACCGAATTTTGTATATTTAGATATAAAAATATTTAAAAAATTTAAATGTTATGCTAATATTTATGTAAATTAAAAATCTATCAAATAATTCTGATTAATCAAAATTTTAGAAGAATGGGTGATAAAAGTGATTAAATTTAAAGAAAAAACAAAAGTGCTTATAGCTGCTGCAACTGTATTAATGTGCACATATAATTTAAATACATATGATGCAAATGCAGCTTCTACAAGTTCATCAACAATTTCCTCAATAGCTGCATCGGCAGTAGCAGATTCTACTACAACATCTAATACGCTTCAAGTATCAGTGATTGCACACGATAACAATACTATTTCATTAGCATGGCAGAAACCAGCAAATTATAGTAATATTACAGATTATAAAGTATATATGAATGGAAGTCTTATAGGTAGTGCCAATGATAATAACAATTCTCAAGCGAAGAAGTTTATAGATAATTTCTATAAGGATTCTAGCAATAGCTCTGCTGTAAAAATAAATATGCATAATTATGTGGCAACAGGACTTACTTCTAATACTAGTTATAGCTTTGTAATTAAAGGTGTAGATAGTAAAGGTAATGTGCTAACGCAAAGTGATGGAATAACCCAAAGTACAGATGCAGATCCAAAAGTTTTTGATGTAACTAAATATGGTGCAGTTGGAGATGGAACTACTATTGATACAAAAGCAATTCAAGCTGCTATAGATGCATGTACTACAGGTGGAGAAGTATTGATACCAGCTGGCAAGATTTTTAAAACTGGTGCTATTTGGTTAAGGGATAATATGATTTTAAGGGTAGATGGAGAAATACTTGGTTCAGAAAACGCAAAAGACTATTCAAGTGCTGAACATCCAGTGGCAAGTGGTAGTAAGAATAATGCTCTTATTAATGCAACTGGTACTAGCTCAGTTCAAAGTTTAAAGATAGTTGGAACAGGTACAATAGATGGAAATGGATGGAAGCAAAGTTCTTCACAAAATGGACTTCCAATTTCAGCAAAGAGTTCTATATCAACAGTTACACAAAATGGAATTCTTGCAGCAAATGAATACAAGGCTGGTGTACAGGCTGGTCTTAGCAGTACAGCAGCTTATGCTACAAGATCTAATTTAATTTCATTAAATAAAGTTAATAATGTATATATAGGGGATGGGCTTTCGCTGCAAAATCCTTCATTCCATACTATAGGAACAGGTAATGGCAGTAATGTAGTTATAAATGGTGCTTTAGTTAGAACTTTTGATTGTAATAATGCAGATGGATTAAATTTTAGTTCTCAAGGATTAATTGTTATGAACAGTGTTTTTGATACTGGAGATGATGATATAAACTTTGCAGCAGGAAGAGGCTTAGCAGATGAAAAGAATCGTTCAGAAGTAAAAAACATATGGATATTTAACAACTACTTTGCACATGGTCATGGTGCTGTAGTTGCTGGAAGTTATACAGCAGCAGGAATAGACGATATATTAGCAGAAGATAATGTTTTAAATGGTACAGGTTCTGGTCTTCGTTGTAAATCAGCTAAAGGAGTAGGTGGTGGAGCACAAGATATAACTTTCCGTGATTCTGCTCTTAAAAATATCACTGATGGACAAGGACAACCGTTTATATTTACATCCGCATATAGTGATTCGGGTTCAGTAGGTTCATTTACAGCAGCTCCAGATTCACCTGTATTTAAGCATATTTTTGTTAATAATTGCAGTGTTAATGGATCAAAGAGTAATGGAATATTAGTGGCTGGATTATCTGATGGAATTCATAGTGATATACATTTTTCGAATATAGCATTTACAGGTACTTTAGGTGCTAGTATAGATTATATGAGTAATAGTTCATTTAAAAATGTGACTTTTGATAAGAAAACTTCAAATCCATGGACAATTACTCATTCTACAAATGTTACAACTAACTAAGATATATTAAAAAATCGGTAATTAAATTAAAAAATCACGTAAATGGGATGCATCTTCAATTGGAAGTTTTATGAGATGGATAGGACCAACAAGTTCAGTATTTGATATTACAACTTACATTCTTATGTACTTTGTAATATGCCAAGCAGTTTGTGGCGGATCATATGGTGCACCAGGTGTAGATAATGTATTATAACAAAGAGTATCTGCAATGAATTTGTGGATACTTTTTATTTTGCTTATATTTAAGAATATTTTATAAGTAGAAATACTTAGTCTGCTTTTATTTTTTAACTATTTAGCTGATGTTAAGTAGAGGAAGTTATAATAAAAATTGTTAAGGATATGAGTAAATTGTGAAAGAGTAGCATAACTTAGATTTTAACTTAAAATTAAATTAACGAGGAGATGATGATAAAATGTTAAAATTTGGTATTGTTTTAATAGCTTCAATAATAATTATTTTTATGATAGGATTTGTAATTGCACTTTGCAAATTACAAACTAGATGTGAAGGAATGGAAGAAAGAGTATTTGCAAAAGATGCAATAAAACACATTGAAAAAATAAAGATAGCAGGATGAATTAATATATGATTTTTGTAATTCTAGAAGTAAAAGCAATTAAAAAGATCAAAAGTATTTTGTTCATTCATTATTAAATTTAGTATTGTCTTAGGTATATAACATGTCAGGAGTGAAAAAATGAATAATAAGCAGGTTTGTAATAAAAATCAGTTTTGCATTTTATGGTAAAAATAAACAACCTATAAATACCTATTAAAAGAATAAAATACTATTATTTTTTATTCTTTTAATAGGTATTTATTAATATAAACAAATAGAATTAAAGCTCCAAATAACAGTTCTTTAATTTCAATAAGTATATTTTTCAAATAACAAAAAACTAATCTTTAAAAATTTGATACCAATTTAGTAAAATATTATATATTAGTATAATAGTTACCATTATGTTATAATTTATATAAATTTAGTTGAACAAGAAATGTAAACTATCAATAAGGTAATAATCTTTTTATATAATATGCAAGAGTTGGCAAAATACATAATATATTAAAGTGAATTTATAAGCTTGTATTTTGGGGGGAGATTTATAAAAATGTTTAGTTTTAAAGAACTAATTAATGTTGATTCTTTGAAAAAAATTGCTGAAAATATTTATGAAATTGCAGGAGTACATATGGCAATTGCTGACGCAGAGGGAACTGTTCAAATTATTGTTGGGGACAGAGATATATGCACTAATTATCATAGGATGAATCAAACCACTTGTAATCGATATAGAATGTTTTAAGGCACAAGCATTGGAATTTGGTTTTGATGAAAAAGGATATTTGGATGCACGAAGCAGAGTACCCATTTTATCTAAATGTAAAGTTAAGCATATAATAGAATATTATAAAGGTATTATTATGATGCTGGTTGAAAGTGGACTAAGACAATTAGAATGTAAAAACTCTCAAAAAAAACTTGAAAAAAGTCAAAATTATTTGGATACAATTTTAAATTCAGTAAATGATGCTATATTAATTTATGATATTTATGGAAATATATTAGATGTAAATAAAGCCACTATTTCCATGCTTGGATATTGTCGAAATGAATTGGTAAATATGAATGCGGATGATATAATTCCCCAAAATTCATATGATTTTAATTTTAATAAAGAAAATACATTGAAGAAGATTGAAAAATTAAATCCACTTATTTTAGAAGGGGTTTTTATAACAAAAAACGGTAAGGAATGTTGGGTTGAAGGTAATGTTAGAATTATAAATATAGATGGGGAGAAAAGAATTATATCAGTTGCACGTGATATTACAGAAAGAAAACAAAATGAATTAAGATTGTATAATGAAGCTCTTGAATTAGAAAAATTAAAAACACAGTTTTTTGCTAATATCTCTCATGAACTAAAAACTCCATTAAACATAATATTAGGTACAAATAAAATTATTGACATTAATGTTCAAGAAGAAAATATTGATAGAGTAAAAATTAATAATAATATTAATATAGAGAGAAACAATTGCTTTAGATTACTAAGGTTAATTAATAATCTTATTGATGCCACTAAGTTAGATTCAGGAGAGCTGGAACTTAATATGGTTAATTATAATATTATTAATATAATAGAGGAAATCACTTTGTCAGTTTCTAACTATTTAAATAGTAAAAAATTAAATTTTACTTTTGATACTGAAATAGAAGAGAAGATTATAGCTTGCGATTTAGATAAAATTGAAAGAATAATGCTTAATATTTTTTCGAATGCGGTAAAGTTTACAGGTAGTCAGGGAAATATATTTGATGGTGAAGAATTTATTATTATTTCAGTTGAAGATAACGGTATAGGAATATCAGAGGATAAGGTGGATGTAATATTTGATAAGTTTAGGCAGGTAGATAAATCTTTTACGAGGAATTGTGAAGGCAGTGGAATAGGATTATCAATTGTAAAAGCATTGGTAGAAATGCAAGGTGGTAAAATCTCAGTACAAAGTAAATGTGGAGTTGGAACGAAGTTTTGCATAAAGCTTCCTGTAAAACTAATACACGATAATGACCATGAAGAAAATATTGAATTATTTGATAACAGGTTGAATAATTATATAGAAAAAATAAAAATTGAATTTTCAGATATATATACGTTATAATTGAGTTTTTCTCATTAGTGAAGAAAATTTAAAAGATGGAGATTTTTTAATAGTAGGATATTATTATAAGTATTACTAATATAATACATAAAAATTTGGCTTTAGATATTATTTGAAAAATAATTATTTTGATTAATGAGATAGATAGGAGATTTTAAAATTATGATTATAGAAAAATTAAAGATAGAGGATCTCTCACAGGTATTAGAACTACATAGTACTCTTATTCCCTTTGAAATTTCAGTTGATAAATCACTTGAAACATATAAAGAAATGTTGACAAATGAAAATTATTATTTAGTAGTTGTTAAAGAAGATAACGAGGTTATTGGTTGTGCAATCGGTATATGCTGCAAATGCTTGGCAGTATCTTTTTTAGTAATTGAAGATGTAGTTGTTAAAGAAGGATTAAGAGGAAAAGGCATAGGGCGAAAGTTAATGGAATCACTTGATGAGTTTGCTAAAACAAAAGAATGTGCTTATGCAATTCTTGTATCATCTGATTATAGAAAAAATGCACACAAATTTTATGAAAATAGTGGCTTCACAGATAGTGTACGAGGTTTTAGAAAAGTTTATTAATCATGAGTATAAGTTATTAGGAGAGTATAAATGAATTTATTATTGAGTAAGGGGTTTCTGCCATTTATAAATGGTAAATATTTTTTAATATTATATATATTATATTCAGGGATAATAATTTTTAAAGTTACTAAAATATTAAGTGGTAGTGACACAGAAAAATATGCAGGCAAAAGACTTTCAGATGATGAGTATTATGTTTTAACTAATAAGTATAATCTCAAAAACATGTTTTATTATATAACCTATAAATTATATGTTAAAGGGATTTTATTAAGGAATGGAAAACAAAGGATGTTCTCATCGAATGAAAATGTTACAATGAGATTAACTAATATTGAAAGTCAAGTGTATTGTGTATATTTGAAAAAATTTTCGCCAAAAAAGTTTAAAAGAAAAATGGTTGATGAAATTGTATTTAAGGATTTTTATAATAGTAATTATAATGAGTTACTAGAACAGAGATTTATAAGAAATATCAAGGATAAAATCAAAAACTTTTTAATTTTAATTATAATGATGTTTGTGATATTTATACCAGGAATTTTGAGACTTTTTGGAGGAATAGAGAATGGAAGACCAGTAGAATCCTTAATAATTGAAATTCTCATATTATTTGCTGTTACAATATATCTGTTTATTAAGTATATGAAAAGACTTACTAATAAAGGTGTTATCTCAAAGGATTTATATGAAAATGAAAACAAATGTAAAGTATGTGGAACGAGCAATTTGATGGAAAACGGTGAGTGTAAGCAAAGTACTATTCAGGATTTTTTGATCGGAAGTTCCTGGATATATTTCTTAGGATTGAGTAATTGGAAGGTAAGTACAAATAAACATAATATTAATAACAATAATAACAATGATAACAATGATAACAATGATTCTGGAAGCTCCTGCTCATCTTGTTCTTCATGTTCTTCTTGCTCATCATGTTCATCCTGCTCATCTTGTGGTGGATGTGGAGGTGGAGACTAATTTTGAAGAAATTAATTTTACAGTGGCACATTACTAATAGATGTAATAAAAGATGCAGACATTGTTATCAGGAAAATTATAATGGAACAGAATTTTCTATAAATGAATTGATTGAATTTGGTAATCAATATATAAAGTTGCTACTTGAATATAATAAATTTAATAATCAAAATTTAAAAGGTCAAATAAACATAACTGGTGGAGAGCCATTTATAAGAGAGGATATTTGGCAGTTACTAGATTTTTTTAAACAAAACAATAAATATTTTGACTTTGGAATTCTTACTAATGGATCATTATTAAATGACGAAAATGTTAAAAAATTAAAATCATATAACCCTAAAATGATACAAGTAAGCCTAGATGGAAACAAAAAAACTCATGACATAATACGAGGAAAAAACTCATATGATGAGGTGATTAATTCATTAAAATTGCTTAAAAAATATAAAATTAAATCATTAGTTTCGTTTACTGCTAATAATGAAAATTATAGAGAATTTAGATCTGTAGTAAGAACAGCTAAAAAATACAAATCATACAAGGTATGGACAGATAGGATGGTTCCAGTTGGTGCTAAAAGTAACGGAGATATTAAGACATTAAATAAAGAATCGGTAATTAATTATATAGATATGATACGAATTGAGCAGAAAAATTTTTTGAATAAGTTTTACAAAACAAAAATATCAGGAGAAAGAAGTCTTCAGTTTTTAAATGGAGTAAGCAATAGTTATAGATGTAGTGTTGGAGATGGATTAATAGTACTTCTTGAAAATGGTAATGTAATGCCGTGTAGAAGATTGCCAATTGTAGCAGGAAATATATTAGATTCTTCCTTGAGTGATATATATTTTAATTCAAAAGTTTTCAATGATTTAAGAAATTACAAAGAGGTACCAATAGGCTGTGAAAAATGCAGTTTCTTGGACACTTGTAATGGGGGAGCTAAGTGTATATCATATGGAATATATGGAGATTACAAACATGGAGATTATGGTTGTATGTTAAATTCTGAAACTTAATCAAACTAAAATTAAATTTTAATTAAGACGCTATGACAATAAATTTTGTTATAATTGTAGTATTATGGGAAATTTAACCTATACACCATTACGAAACCAGAGAATGTAGAAGAACTTGTGTAAATTGAATATTTGATATGTTATATAACTGGAAATTTTATTTCCAGTTATATTTTTATCTTTTTTTAACCTCATCTGTTGCTAAATACAATGATTGTTGTAATGAATCATCAGTTAGAAATACAGTTCTAATCTTAGTGAATTTTCTTAGCTGTCTATTAAAACCTTCAAATGTATTTGTAGTATAAATCATCTTTCTAATTTTTTTACTACTTTCTTCTTTTTTATTACAAATAATTTTTTCAATAGATTTTCTGATTTAGATTTGTATGTAGTTATTGAAAATTATGTAATCATCGAATAATAGAGTTTGTGAATTAGAATTTTATAAATAATTATCCCTTAATTTCGGTTAAGCACCATATAATTTTAAATCGCAATTTGTTTTTTATAAAAGAATATAATCACAACTTAAAATATATGCAATTAAAAAAATTTATTTGAATTGTTGAAATATTTTGAATTATATGTTAAAATTTAACTTGTAAATTGGTAAGACCAATAAATGTACTTTGTGTAGAAACTAAATCAAAATAATAGTTATGAAATATTATTTTTTAACTATTAATATACACAATGGGTCTATCCCTAAAATAATTTAATAATATATATAATAATAACGTAAAGGTAAAGGAGAGGGAGATTATGCAGATTCTGTTATGTGTAAAACAGGTTCCAGATGATTCTATTGAAATACATTTGGACAAGGAGAAAAAACCTAATTTAAATGGAGTCAGTTTGGTAGCAAATGCATTTGATACATATGCATTGGAGTTAGCAGTTCGTTTCATGGAAGCTCATGGAGGAAATGTCAGTGTATTAACGGTTGGAGCAGATGAGTCTTTAAATACATTAAAAAATTGTCTTGCTGTAGGAGCTAACGAAGCATTTTTTGTAAAAGATGATTTATATGCAGATTTAGACGCTATTGGAACAGCACATGTTTTGGTCGACGCTATTCATAAAATTGAAACAGATAAAGGTGAAAAATTTGATTTAATTCTTTGTGGAAAGGAATCTACAGATGAAATTACTGGTCAAGTAGGAGCTATGCTTGCTGAAAAATTAGGTACAGGCTATGTCAGCAGTGCAATTGAAATCGATTTAAAAGATGATGTTATGGAAGTTCATCAAGAAACTGATGAAGGATATAATGTAGTTTCTATAAAATCCCCAGCTGTAGTAACAGTAAGTAAACCAGATTATGATCCACGTTATCCTACCATTAAAAGTAAGATGAAAAGCCGTAAGGCAGTAATTCCAACTTATTCTGCAGCAGAAATTGGAGAGGTAAAACAAGCAAAAGTACGCTTAGTTGAATATGTTGAACCTCCTAAGAAAGAGGCTGGTATCAAGATTAAAGAAAAAGATGCTACTTTAGCAGTAAGTGCTGCTATGGAGCAAATGAAAAAAGATAAAGCAATCTAATTAAGGGGGAAAACGAAAGTATGAAAGCATTATTGTTTATTGAAACAGATAAAGAAAAAGTATTAGGCGGAAGTCTTGAACTTATTAGTGCACTAAAATCATTAGATGCAGAAGGAACAGCTCTTATAGTAGGTAACAGGACTGCTGCAGATACAGTAGCAGCTTTAGGAATACCAGTTATTTTTACAGATGCAGCTACAGACTGTGATACTTTGACAGAAGTATTATCACAAACTGTTAAAGAAGAAAATCCAGATATCGTTTTATTAGCAAATACAGTATTATCTAAAAATCTTGCACCACGTATTGCAGGACGTATGTCTTTAGGATGTGTAAGTGACGTAATAGGAGTTACTAAAACTGATGGTAAAGTTATGTATACTAGACCAGCTTATGGCGGTACAGTTTTAGAACACATTGAAGTAGAAGGCACAGCAGTAGTTACAATTAGAAATGGAAGTTTTCCAAAGCCAGAATCTGCTTCAAATGCAAGCGTTACAGAGAAAAAAATAGAAATTCCAGAAGAGGTTATTAAAGCAAAAATTATTGATACAGTAAAAGAAATTTCTGAATCTGTTAATTTAGAAGAAGCACAAGTAATTGTTTCTGGTGGACGTGGAATGGGAAATGCAGAAAATTTCAAACTTGTTGAAGAATTAGCAGATGTGCTTGGTGGTGTAGTTGGTGGGACAAGACCTGCTATTGAAGAGGGATGGATTTCTCGTGCACACCAAGTTGGACAATCAGGAAAGGTTGTAGCACCAAAGCTTTATATCGCATGTGGTATTTCTGGAGCAACACAACATACATCTGGAATGTCAGGTTCCAATTATATTGTGGCAATTAATAAAGATGAAGATGCTCCAATTTTTGAAATTGCCAATGTAGGCATTGTTGGAAATGTAAGTGATATCCTTCCAGCTATGATAGAAGAAATGAAGAAAGCAAAAGCAGAATAAAATTTGTATAGGTGCTTCTAATATATCAAAGTGGCTGTTGCACTAAAAACTAGTGCGACAACTTAAGCCACATTAAAAAAGTAAATCTCAATTCATAAAATAATGAAATTAATCATAAAATTTTATGCTTGGAGAACTATTGAAACAAAATAAGTTACTAAGAAACATATTTTGTAAAAAGTGCATTATAATGAAATGCATAAAAGCAGTATTTAATTAACAAAATGAAAGTTATATAATCACAGTATAAATAGCATTACCAATAGTTGGAAAAGTGATGTCATTCTAAAAATTAAATAAGGGGGACAAAGGAATGCTTTTTCTTAAATTTTTAATGGCTATATTACCAATTCTTTGGCTTATAATTGCACTCAGTGGATTAAAAATGTCGGGTTATAAAGCCTGTTCCATTGCACTTATTCTTACAATGGTTTTAGCTATTTTTTTCTGGAAATTAAATGTGGTTTATACTGTGACGGGGATATTGGAAGGAATACTTAACGCATTGTGGCCGATTTGTTTAGTTATTATTGCAGCTTTGTTTACGTATAATTTGATTTTACGTACAGGAGCAATGGATTCCATAAAAAAAATGTTGGCTGGAGTCTCTAGTGATAAAAGAGTTTTAATATTAATTATTGGATGGGGATTCGGTAGTTTCATGGAAGGGATGGCGGGATTTGGTACGGCAGTTGCTATTCCAGCATCCATGCTAGCGGGTGTTGGATTAAATCCATTTGCAGCAGTATTAGCATGTTTGGTTGCTAATACTACACCAACTGCATTTGGATCAGTTGGAATACCTATAGTAACTCTTTCAGCAGTAACTGGAATTGGAGCTAACACATTAGCAGTAAATACAGTAATAATTGAAGGAATTCTTTGTTTTATCAGTCCATTTATTATGGTATGCATTATAGGTGGTGGAATCAAGGCTTTAAAGGGAGCATTTGCTGTTACATTAATTTCAGCATTATCATTTACAGTACCTGCTTATATTACAGCAATGGTACTTGGAGGAGAATTACCTGATATAGTAGGTTCTATTTGTTGTATGATATGTACAATTATTGGAGCAAAAATTTTTAATAAAAAACCTCAACCAGAGTATTGCATTGAAGTTAAGCATAAACAAGAAGAAACTTTATCATTTGGCAAAGCAGTACAAGCATGGTGTCCATTTATTTTAATATTCTTTATGTTAATGTTTACATCGACATTGTGCCCACCAATCCATAATTTAATTTCAGGATTTAAAACTAGTGTATGTGTATATGCTGGTCAAGGTGGAAATATATTGACTTTTAGCTGGATTAATACACCAGGTATTATTATTTTTGTTGCTGCAATCATTGGAGGCCTTATTCAAGGTGCCAAAATATCACTTATGTTTGATGTATTACTTGACACATTAAAAGCAAACTGGAAAACAATTGTTACAATTTGTGCAGTTATGTCAACAGCAAAGGTAATGAGTTATAGTGGAATGATTTCAGATATTGCAAGTCTTTTAGTTGTAGTAACAGGAGGAGCATATCCATTAATTTCTCCATTAATTGGAGCTATTGGAGCATTTGTTACAGGCTCTGGTACATCAACAAGTGTTTTATTCGGAGGATTACAAGTACAAACAGCAGAGAAGCTTGGACTTTCTGGAGCATGGATGGCAGCTGCAAATGTTTTTGGAGCTGGTATTGGAAAGATGATTTGTCCTCAAAGTATTGCAATTGGTGCAAGTGCAATTAATAAATCAGGTTCAGAAAGTAAAATTTTAAGAAGTGCATTTAAATATTTTGTATGCTATGTAGTTATTGCTGGCATCATATGCTTTTTAGGAACATTGTAGATTAAGACACAATTAAAAAATAATAGGCTGGTATATTTTGGTTATTGTTTTTTGATTGTGATTAAGAAAAAAGTTAGAAAGGATGATTATTGATGGCTGAGTATAATCAATTAACAGAAGAGTTAATCTCAAAATTACAGGAGGCAGCGCCTGGACATATTTTAACAGGTGAGGATATAAATGAAGATTATTCACATGATGAAATGCCCATTTATGGTAAAAAGGCGCCACAAGTCGTACTTATGGCACATTCTACAGAAGAAATTGCTGCAGTAGTTAAAATATGTAATGAAAATAAGATACCAGTAACTCCAAGAGGAGCAGGAACAGGACTTGCAGGTGGAGCAGTTCCAGTTTTAGGTGGTGTTTTGATTGATATTACAAAGATGAATAAGATACTTTCTTATGATTTAGAAAACTTTGTTGTTCATGTAGAAGCTGGTGTTTTATTAAATGATCTTGCAGAGGATTGTGCAAAACAAGGATTATTATATGCTCCAGATCCTGGTGAAAAGTTTGCTTGTTTAGGTGGAAATGTTTCAACAAATGCTGGTGGAATGAGAGCTGTTAAATATGGTGCAACACGTGATTATGTACGTGCAATGACAGTTGTTCTTCCAACAGGAGAAATTACTAAGCTTGGAGCTACAGTATCAAAAACAAGTTCAGGTTACAGCCTTTTAAATTTGATGATTGGTTCAGAAGGTACACTTGGAATTATCACAGAACTTACTTTGAAAATCATGCCAGCACCAAAAGTAGTTGCTAGTTTAATTATTCCTTTTGAAAATTTAGATGATTGTATTTCTACTGTTCCTAAATTTAAGATGGAACACATGAATCCACAAGCAATAGAATTTATGGAAAGAGAAATTGTTCTTTCTAGTGAAAGATATATTGGAAAGAGTGTATTCCCACAAGTAATTGATGGAGTAACTGCAAATGCTTATTTACTTGTTACTTTAGACGCAAGTAATGATGATGAGTTAAATGATCTTATTGAGCAAGCTAGTGAAATAGTATTGGAAGCAGGAGCAATTGATGTTCTTGTAGCTGATACACCTGCAAAGATAAAAGATGCATGGGCAGCTCGTTCTAGTTTCTTAGAAGCAATCATGGCAGAAACAAAATTATTAGATGAATGTGATGTTGTAGTTCCTGTAAATAAGATTCCTTCTTATCTTGCATTTGTGAACAAATCTGGTGAGGAATGTGGACTTACTATTAAGAGCTTTGGACATGCAGGAGATGGAAATCTTCATATATATCAATGTAGCAATGACTTAGAAGAATCAGAATTTAAAACAAGAGTTGATAAATTCTTCAAGATTATTTATGAAGAAGCAACAAAATGTGGTGGCCTTGTTTCAGGAGAACATGGAATTGGTAGTGGAAAGATGAGCTATTTAGCAGACAGTGTTGGAGAATTAAATATGAGCTTAATGAAAGGCATCAAAAAAGTATTTGATCCAAATTCTATTATGAATCCAGGTAAAGTATGTTTTCCATTAGATGGTACTAATTAATAAGGTGCAATCATATATAAATTAAACATCATATGACTATTTTATTTAAAGATGAGTTATATAAAATAGTCTTTAATATAATTATAAATTATAGAAAATAAATATATAAGGAAATGAAAGGCAGGAAATTAATATGGATTTTAAACAAGATGAAAATCATGAGCAATTACAAGAAATGTATCGTGAGTTTGCAGAAAATGAAGTAAAACCAATCGCAAAAGAAATTGATGAAAGTATGCGTTTCCCAGAAGAAAATGTAGCAAAAATGGCTGAAATGGGCTTGCTTGGAATCCCATTCCCTGAAGAATACGGCGGAGCTGGAATGGACACATTAAGTTATATACAATGTGTAGAAGAATTATCTAAATGTTGTGGAACAACAGGTGTTATTGTTTCAGCACATACAAGTCTTTGTGCAACACCAATTTACACATATGGTACAGATGAACAAAAAGATAAATATTTAAAACCACTTGCTTCAGGTGAAAAGTTAGGTGCCTTTGGATTAACAGAACCTGTTGCTGGAACTGATGCCTCTATGCAAAAAACAACAGCAGTATTAGAAGGAGATCATTATGTATTAAATGGTAGCAAGATCTTTATTACTAATGCAGGATATGCAGACATATATATTATTTTTGCTATGACAGATAAGAGCAAAGGAACAAAGGGTATTTCAGGATTTATAGTTGAAAAAGATTTCCCAGGTTTCTCTGTTGGAAGTCATGAATTAAAGATGGGAATCCGTGCATCTTCTACATGTGAATTATTCTTTGATAATTGTATAGTTCCAAAGGAAAATCTTTTAGGAGAAGAAGGCAAAGGATTTAGCATTGCAATGGCAACTCTTGATGGAGGTCGTGTTGGTATTGCAGCACAAGCTCTTGGTATTGCAGAAGGTGCAATAGAAGAGACTGTAAAATATGTTAAGGAACGTGTTCAATTTGGACGTCCTATTTCAAAATTCCAAAATACACAATTTGAACTTGCACAAATGCGTGCAAATACAGAAGCAGCAAAACTTTTAGTATATCAAGCTGCATGTGCAAAGGATGACCATCAAAGATTTACACATTTAGCTGCTATGGCAAAATTAGTTTCTGCTAGAAATGCCAGCGATGTAACAAGACGTTGTCTACAGTTATTTGGTGGTTATGGATATACAAGTGATTATCCAATTGAAAGAATGATGCGTGATGCAAAAATAACAGAAATCTATGAAGGAACATCAGAAGTTCAAATGATGGTACTTTCAGGCTGGATGGGTGTTAAATAGTACAGAAATTGCTTCTGATTTAGAGGTATGTGGTGTATAACCGAAATAAGGCACATGAAAATAAATAACAAGTCCAAAACTGCCATGAATATTTTTCATCAGGCAAGGAAGTAAAGTGCCATCATAGCGGGTCTATGATGACATTTTGCTGACGCAGCATGATGGAAAATATGCTGGCAGATGGAATTGTTATTTTTTGATTGTGCCTAAGGGTAGTTCATTTGCTCGATTGCTAGATAATATGACTGTGGATTTCTAACAGTAGAAGTTGTGCCCATTCCAACGTGCTCCTTAAACAAGTTAAGGACATGTTGAAATGGGACAACTTCTACTGAAGAAATCCTACAGTCATATTATCAATGCAATACTACGCAAAAGAATTACCCTTATTTCTAGTGTTACACATATTCTTAAAATTTAGAGTTATGTTGTGATTAACCGAAAGAAACGATGATCTGTTGTTCCGGTTATTAGATAAAAGGACTGTGGATTTCTAAAAGTAGAAGTTGTACACATTCCAGCATGTTCCCCAAGCAAGTTGAGGACATGTTTAAATGAAACAACTTCTACTGAAGAAATCCTACAGTTCTTTTCTCAATTAACACTTCACAACAGAGTATCATTTCTTTCTGGTGTTGTAACATATTGTAGGAGTGATAGCTTACTGAAATCAAATACATTTTTGTTTCACAGGACTATGAAGAAGAGTTAGAAGTTCATAAATGAGGCAGTGCGCCATTCATTCATGTTACTCAAGTAAGTATAATATGGGTTATAATATACTATGAAATTGCTTTTTATATGAAAGATTGTATTATTAAATTAGGTTAGTAGTTAGGCATATTCAAATAAATAACAAGTCCATTTGTCAGCCTATTTTCCGCCATGCTGCGTCGGTAAATTAGACTTATTATTTATTTTCATGTGCCTTATATAAATAAAATAGATTACAAGGAAAGCTGAGGGAGAAAAGAATGAGTAATATTATATTTCTTAATTCAAGTAAAATAAATTTTGATAATAAACTGGATTTTTCATCGCTAGATAAGTTGGGTAAAGTTACTAAATATGAAGATAGTAATAATGAAGAAATTCTAGAGAGAGTTAAAGATCAAGAAATAGTAATTACAAAGGAAATGACAATTGGTAGAGATTTGATTGAAAAATTTCCGCCTTGTGTTAAATTAATTTGTGAAGCTGGTACAGGTTATAATAATATTGATATTGAAGCTGCGAAAGAAAAAAATATATCTGTATGTAATGTACCTGGTTATAGTAGTGAGGCAGTGGCTCAGTTAGTTATTACATTTATACTAAATTTAACTTCATCATTATCAGAGCAGCAAAGGATGATTGAAAATAAAAATTATGATAATTTTACTAAGTATCTTCAAGTGCCTCATTTTGAGATACAAAATAAAACTCTTGGAGTTATTGGTGCTGGAGCTATTGGTGTGCAGGTGATGAAAGTAGCTAAAGCACTAGGGATGAATATAATTGTATATAGTAGAACGCAAAAGGATTTAGGAGATTCAGATATTAAATTTGTCAGCCTTGAAGAACTTCTTAAAAAGAGTGATTTTGTTACTTTGCATTGCCCGCTTACTCCTGATACAAAACATCTTATTAATAAATCTAAATTAGAACTTATGAACCCACAAGCTTGTATTATAAATACCGCAAGAGGCGCAATTATAAATGAAGCGGATTTGATTGAAGCACTTAAAAATAAAAGAATTGCAGGAGCAGCACTTGATGTTCAAGAACAAGAACCGCCAGAATTAAATAACCCACTTTTTGATATGAAGAATGTTATTCTTACTCCACATATAGGCTGGAGATGCTTTGAATCAAGACAAAGACTTATAAATCTTTTAGCAGAAAACGTTGAGGCATTTCTTAATAAAAGTCCTATTAATATTGTTTGCTAGTATTGGAAATGTAACTCATATGAATATAATTTAGAAAAATTTCTAGCGTTAGATTATAAAATAAACTTTACGGCTATTTTTCAAGAAAACTTATGATATGATTTTGTATAAAATTAGTCTATATATAATAAAACAATTAGAAATATTCTTGAAATTCTCTCTATATGATATAATTGTTATGGGAAAAATTTATCATAAAGGGAGAATTTTTATTTTGTGGGAATTTTAGAGGAGAATAAAACAAAGAATAAAATGAAAATTAAAGAAGCATATATGAAAAAGCTTCAAAAAATAAATTATTGTTCGTATATATACATTGAATATTTATCTTTAAGAATATGTTAAGGAAAAGTTAACATAATAGAAAGAAATTTGACAAAAATTTATGGTATTATACTAGATAATAAAATTATAATGGAGGGATCAAAAAATATAAATAAACAATATTAAGGCGGTGATTTTATTTTATGAGAGATTTAAATATAGATACAATAAAATATATTCCGGAGGAAGAGAAAGAAGTAATATTGCATTTAACAGAAATATTTGAAGGTGAAGAAGAGATTGTTAATGAATATGTCAAAAATGAATTAATAAATAAATAGTATAATAATGTATATAATATATTTGGATAAATTGCACAAATAACCATAAGAGGTAGATTAGGTGAAAATACTTGGTCTATCTTTATTTTTTATACCATCTTTTGTATTAATGTAATTCTATATGAAGATTGTGTAAAATATTCATATAATATAGAATGTTCTTATATTGAAAAATAGGGGGATAAAATAATGATAAAAAAACATTTAAACAAAATTATGGCTTTAGGTATAATTGCTGCATCAATAATTGCAATTAATCCAATAGGAGTTAATGCAGAGTGGAAGAGTGATTCTATAGGATGGTGGAATACAGAAGGAAGTTCGTATTCCACTGGTTGGAAATTAATTGATGGGAATTGGTATTATTTTTATTCAAATGGATATATGGCACATGATACAGCTATTGAAGGATATTATTTAGGAAGTGGCGGTGCATGGACAAATTCAATAATTACTAAAGAACAGGCTGTACAAACGGTTTTAAATGATCATAAATACATAGATAAACCTAATGATAATGATATTAGCTTAGTAAAAATTTATAATAAAACATATTATCGTATTTATACTCATATTACTTACCCACTTACGGATTTCAACGGAGGTACAAAATATAGAACAGAGAGTGATACGACTGCGTATGTAGATATATATACTGGAAAATTATATTATGGAATGGAGAGTTAAACCATATTTTAGAGCAATGACTTTTAGTCTACCGCATTTATATCTTAAATCCACATACTTCAGTAGGTAAGTAGTTTAATTGTAGCTGTTATTATAGGTATATGAAAATAAATAGCAAGTCCAAAGCTTCTGTTGGAATAATTTTTTGTAGAGTTAAGGATATAAATATGATACAATAAATTAATATTAATTATTAAATAATATTAGTAATTGATAGACTAAAATTGTATTTAGGAGAGGTATGCGATGAAAACTGATTTATTAGAAAAAGGAGCAATATTACAAAGGGATAAAGAAACATATGCAATTGCCCCACATTTAACTGCTGGAATTGTAACTCCAGATATTTTAAGAAATCTTGCAGATGTAGCTGAAAAATATAATGCAGCTGCAATTAAAGTTACAGGAGCTCAAAGGATTGCAATAGTTGGATTAAAAGAAGATGATTTAGATAATGTTTGGCAGGATCTAGGTATGGATCCAGGTGCTGCAGTAGGTTTATGTGTAAGAAGCATAAAAGTATGTCCAGGAACTACTTTCTGTAAAAGAGGGCTTCAAGATTCAGTAGCAGTTGGATCAAAATTGGATAGCTTATATCATGGAAAGGAATTACCTAATAAATTAAAAATGGGAGTAAGCGGTTGTCCACATAGCTGTGCAGATAGTGCATTTAAGGATATAGGATTAATAGGAAGTGGAAAAGGATGGATGTTTTATGTTGGCGGAAAAGGTGGAGCTAAGCCAAGAATAGCAGATAGAATAGCACTTTGTATATCAGAAGAAAAGATATATGATTTAATTGAAAAAGTTATTCAAGTATATGGTGAAAATGCAACTAATAGAGAAAGATTAGGAGATTATATAGATAGAGTAGGATTAGATGAGTTCAAAGGACAAATAGATCTTAATAGTTATTTATAAAATTAAACTTTTCAGACGGAGTTTTATATAGGGTTCCGCAATGAGAATAGAGCTTAGGTGAATACGAGCCGAAATTAGATACATATTTGTTCTATAAGACTATGAAAATTTCTAAATGTGATGTTGTCCCATTTCTGTATGCTCCCAATATAAAAGCTCACAGAGAAAGTTCGAATAACGAAATATAAAATTTCGATTCTCACTTTTGTGACAAGCAGTAAATGGAGCAACTTCACATTTAGAAGCTAAAAAGCTTATTTTCAAAGGCCTATTACATAAAAATGCATGGAATTTCTAGTATGAGAACACATTCTAATTATAAGTCTGATTCTTAAATTGGATATCTATATTCCATCTGAGCTTAGTGTGATATGTTTTTATTGAACAAATTATAAGTTCTAGCAAAAGTACGAAATAAAATACCTGTAATTGGATAGACAATCCAACAAATAGACCAGCCATGGAATAATAATCCCCATATTAGGAAAACACAAGTTGCAAGAGAGAAAACAATCTTAGATGTAGCTCTAATTATTTTGTTACTTTGTGCGTTTTCTGTATAATATTTATTTATCATTAACAATTTTTTATAAGCACGATCTGTAGAACCAAACCTAATGAATAGAAATACTGCTATAGCAATAATTAATAGTAAAGCAAAGGCACCATAGTTTGAGCCAGTTGTACCAAACATATCACCAATTAAAACAGCTGTAGGGGATAATACACAAAGGCATACGCCTATAATCATAGCAATTTTTTTTGCAATTAGAGATTCCTGACGCTTCTTAGTTAATAGTGATTTTGTCATGTCATCAATATGAAAATCACCACTATCAATAAATCTATATTTTTCAAATAAAGTTGTAGAATATATAAATAATGCTATTGCAGCAACTAAAAATACGAAGAAAAATATAACAGGTAAATCCTCCTGGGTATTTTTTGAAAAAGCTTGAAAGATTATCTTATCATCAGCAAGCTGCTGTAATAAAATTATTAATGCGCTACCTAATAGGCAAAGTGATGCGCCAATGCCAACTAAAAAAGAAGCTTTTTTCTTTAAGGATACATACTCTTCAGCTTCCTCTAATGTGACAACTTTGAGATTTTTATTTTCATATTTATTTGTAAGGTCAATATCCATTTCATCTAATAATTCGTCGATATTCCCAAATTCGGAAATAACAATTCCAATAGCCTCATTTTCAGTTTTTCCTTGTGACTTTAGTTCGCTATACTTCTCTTCCATATTTAATAAAAGTTCATTTTTTAATCTAAGGATTTCTTCAGTTTTAGGCAATGCTTTAAACATGTTTTCTAGATAATTTTTAATAGTTTCCATCTTCATTTAACTCCTTTAAAAATTTATTGATAACATTTTTGGTTATTCTCCACTCATCACATTTTTCCTTATAGTATGCGATACCTGCTGGCGTAATTCGAAAATAAGTCCGTCGTTTTCCTTGGGTTTCTTCTCCATAGTATGATTCAATATATCCATTCTTCTCCATTCTGTTAAAAGCAGAATAAAGAGTAGTTTCTTTTATAATATATTGTTCATCTGAAATGGAACGGATGTTTTTTGAAATCTCATATCCATAGGAATCGCTCTGTAAAAGGAGACTGAGTATAATAGTGTCATTATAACCCCGTATAACATCACTGCTAATCAAATGTATTCCTCCTTTATATAATTATTACTTCATCTGTCGTAGTAAAGTATAACACGATTACTACGACAGGTAAAGTAATTTGGAAAAATTTATTTATAGTTAGTCATACAAAGTATTAGTTCAATTTAAGTTTCACATAATTTATCTTTACAATAATTTTAGATTTGAGGGTATCATATGATACGGAATTTATACTAGAGGTGTAATATAATACGTATAAGAAACAAATGATAATGAATATCAAAGGAGTTGCGTTATGAACAAATTAGGAATAGATATTGGTTATTCAACATTCAAGTACGTTTATTTAGATAGTAATAACAATTTAATTGAAAGTAATTACATATTTCATAAAGGAAATATAAATAAATATTATAGTGAATTAATTGAGAAAATTAAAGCAAATAATAAAGAAAAAAATATAATCCTTGGAATAACAGGAAGTCTATCATCAAGGATCAATTTGAGCAAAGAATATCGTATTAATAATAGCATTTCTCTTATTGAAGGAGCGTTATTTAAAAATAAAACTACTAAAGCTATTATTGAATTAGGTGCTCAGGAAACAAAATATATAACAGATATTGAAAATAAAAATATGAAATTCTTTATGAATACAAGCTGCGCAGCTGGGACAGGTTCCTTTTTAGAGGAACAGGCTTCGAGATTAAGTATTGAGATAAAAGATATATCATCTTATATAGACAAGGCTACAGAAATTCCGAGAATAGCTGGAAGATGCAGTGTTTTCTCGAAAACTGATATGATACATCATATGCAGGATGGAGTAAAGGTAGAGGATATATTACAAGGCTTATGTTATGCACTTGTTCGAAATTATAAAGCTAATGTTCTTCAAAAAAATATTCTTAATAAGCCAATTATGCTTTCGGGAGGAGTAATAAATAATAAAGGAGTAGTAAAGGCTTTAAAAGATATATTAAAGCTAGAGGAAGAAGATATTATAATTGAAGAAAACTTTGAACTACTCACATGCTTTGGGGCTTCTAAGATAGCCGAAGAAAAAGGACTTATTATAGATATTAATGAACTTAATTCTTCTGATAAATTGATTATTGAAAAATCAAAAAATAACTTATATGAAAAGTTAGATAGGTTTGGAGCAAAGGATAGTTTAGATAAGCATAATTGTATAAATAATAATGCAAAAGAAGGTTACTTAGGCGTTGATGTTGGATCAACAAGCATAAATTTTGTTGTTATTGATGATGCTAACAACGTGATTGATTATATCTATACTAAAACAAATGGAAGACCAAAAGAAGTTGTAACAGAATATTTAAATATATTAAAGGAAAGACTAGGCCAAGATTTTAAATTTAAAGGTATAGGTACTACAGGCTCAGGTAGAGAGTATATTGGAAAATTAATTAATGCAGATTTAGTTGTAAATGAAATTACAGCACAAGCAGAAGGAGCTGTAAATGTATGTAGTGATGTTGATACAATATTTGAAATTGGGGGCCAGGATTCAAAATACATATGTATAGAAAATAAACTTGTAAAAGACTTTGAAATGAATAAAATATGTGCGGCTGGAACGGGAGCTTTTATTGAAGAGCAGATCAAGAAACTTGGAATAAGTCTTGATGAGTTTGGAAAGGTAGCTTTAGAGGGTGACAGTCCTTGCAACTTAGGAGATAGGTGTACTGTTTTTATTGAAGGCAACATAGGTAAAGCTATCGGAGAAGGTGAAAGCATTGAAAATATTTCAGCAGGCCTTGCTTATTCAATAGTAAAAAATTACTTGAACAGAGTTGTCTCTAATAGACCAATTGGAAATAAAATATTTCTTCAAGGTGGAATAGCTCATAATCAAGCGGTAGTAAATGCTTTTAGAGCTTTACTTAACAAAGAAATTATTGTTCCAGAATTTTTCAGTGTTACAGGTGCCTTAGGAACAGCAGTATTAACAAAGGAAAGCATTAAAAATAATGAGAAATATAAAAAACAAAATAGTAGTGTAGATTATTCAAATAAAGGTGAAAAATACTTATTAGATGGATATATAACAAATAAAGATATTAATAAAAAGACAATAGGGATACCAAGAGTATTATTTCTTAATAAGATGTTCCCGATGTTTAATGAGATATTTAAAAAGTTAGGATACAATGTTTTACTTTCAGATGCAACTAATGAAGAGATAATTGGATTAAGTGAAGAATATTCTTTTGAAGAAACTTGCTTCCCAGTTAAATTAATAAATGGACATGTGGCTTGGCTTTTAGATAAAAAGGTTGATTATATATTTCTTCCACACCTTTATACTATGAAGCATGCCGGGTCAGATGTAAGAGAAGATTATGCATGTGTATATATGCAGGCTTCACCAAAGATAATTGAAAATGTATTTAATTTAGAAGAAAAAAACATTAAATTAATATCACCTGTGTTATCCTTTAATTTTGGAAAACAATATATGATTAAAACCTTATTAGGATTAGGAAAAGAACTTGGAAAAAATAAAATAGAAACAGCTGCCGCAGTAATGTCTGGTATGAAAAAGTTTATGAATTATGAAAAGAATCTTGAGTCACTCGGAACTGAAGTTTTAAAGAATGTAGACAAAGATGAAAAAGTATTTGTAATGATAAGCAGAGTATATAACATAGTAGATCCAGCATTAAATATGGGTATAGAAAATGAATTAAAGAAGCGTGGATACAAGGTGCTTCATTTAACTCATCTTGAAGCTTCAGAAATGAATATAGGAGAGGAATATTCAAATATGTACTGGCCTTTTGGACAGCATATAATAACTGGTGCAAAAATTATAAAAAACCATAAAAATTTATTTCCTATATATATAACTAATCATGGATGTGGTCCAGACACAATATTAACTCATTATTTTAAAAAGGAAATGGGAAGTAAGCCTTATTTACATATAGAAGTAGATGAACATTCTTCAAAAGTTGGAGTAATTACAAGGGTAGAGGCATTTATTAATTCAATTAAAAATTATGAAAGTAATGAACTGTTGGTAAAGGAAATAGGCTTAGTTAATGAGGCTGATAAGACTAAAGAACTTTGGGTAGTCAATGATGCCAATGTAGATAAAGAATTTGATGTACTTAATCGAGTTAATGTAGTTAAAGAACTTGAAATGGCTAATGAAGTTAATTTAGTTAATAAAATTGAAGATTTCAGTGATGAAATAGAAGTTGAAAATGAGATGATAATTCCGTATATGTATCCATTCAGCCATATATTAAAAGCTTTTTTAGAAAGAAAAAATAAAAAGGTTACAATATTAGAACCTGTAAGTGAAAGTACAATTGAAATAGGAAAGCAGTTTTCAAGAGGAAAAGAATATTTCTCATTAACTGGCTTAATAGCTGAAGTTATAAATAAAATTAAGGATAGTAACAATGAATATACATTGTACCTTCCAACAGATGAAGGAAGTGAGACCTTCGGTCAGTATGGAAAACTTATACAATACAAAGCCTTAGAATGTGGTAAAAAATTAAAGCTTGAAGCGCCTTTTATAGAAGATTTCTTGGGCAATAAAGATTTTGGATTAGAATTCTTTAAAGCATTGGTAATTGGAGACTTAATAAATAGACTACATGAAAATAAAAAAGAAGAGCATTTAGATGATTTAATAAAAGCAATAAAAAATTATGAGATGTCAGATATATATTTTGATGAAAAATTGAGAAAGTTAAATGATGACATATCTAATGAAGAAAAAAGAAAGAAATTACTTATAATAGGAGAAGCCTTAGTAGTAAATAAGGAATATTTAAACAATAACCTCATAAGAAGATTGAATAAAAATTATGATATGGTAAAGCAGCCATTGGCGGAAGAGTTATATATGCTTTATAAAGATTTTAGTATTAAGAGAAATAAAACTAATAAGCAATATATAAAATTATTAGATGAGGCAAAAATAATTATTAACAAGGTTAATTTAGCTTTGAGTGAAAAATCTCCATTTAATAAGGATATTGATAAGCTTAATGAAATATTAAAAGATAAACTCCCACAGTATGCAGGAGGGAGTGGAAGATACAGGTTTGCTAAATTACTCACAGCAGAAAACGTTGATGGAATTATTGTTGTAAGCTCAATGTATGAAAATACAGCTACAATATTAAAAATGTTAAGAGAGAAGTATAAAGAAGAAGTAAAAGTTCCTGTATTAGATTTATATTTTGATAGTAACATAAACAAAAATAATGAAGAATTAATAGAAACTTTTACAGCCTATTTATAATAAATTTAAATAATGAAAATTTAGGAGGGTAAAAACTAGATTATAAATGAAAAGGAGAATCTAAAGTTCTTTATAGCTAACATTTCTGGTTGTATATATGGCAAAAAAATAGATGGCTCTGAGCCATCTATTTTAATTGATAATGTAAGTAAATTTATCAAAACTACTCTTTTTTGTATATTAATCTAAAGTAATTTAATAACCGCTTCCAACTCTTCAGATAAAGCTTTTGCACGTTCAAAATCAGTATTTCTGAGAGATATGGCTATTTTCATTTCCAATTCTCTTTTCTTTTGTTCAATTTCTAAATAGTCTTTATCAAAATATTTCGCATAAATCATCTTTTTGAATTTTTTCATATTCATTTTTCTGATTGTTTTATTCTCAATAAGTAAAACATAATCTACGCAGTTTATTATAGAGTAGTAATCATGTGATATCATTAAAATTGCACCATTATATTTTTTTATGGCTTCTTCAAGGGCTAGTTGTGAATATGTATCTAAATGGCTTGTTGGTTCATCTAAAAGCAGCATATTAGCTTTACTAGCAGAAATTTTAGCTAATTGAAGTATATTCTTTTCTCCGCCAGATAAAGATTCTATTTTTTGGTTAAGTAGTTCCGGCTCAAAATCATAGTTTGAAATATAGCATTCAACATCATCATAAGTTTTAAATCCTGCATCTAGGAATTCTTCAAGTATTGTATTAGACTCATTTAAAATCTCGCTTTGAAGCTGTGATAAATAAGCTACTTCAATGTCAGAATCTATTTCAATAGCAGGATTATCATTTTTATAGATATCTTTTAGCAAAGTAGTTTTCCCAGTACCGTTTAATCCGATGATAGCTACTTTATCATTAGATTTAATCTCAAAGTTAACATTTTCTAAAAGTATCTCATCAAACCCAACACTATAATTATTAACTTTTAAAGCTGTTTTTTCTTCCACAGCATTTTTAGTAGTTAAACGGATATAAGGCTGCTTAATTTCAACAAAAGGTGTTTTTATTCTACGAGCTTCTAATCTTTCTAGAAATTTCATTTTACCTTTTAGATATCTTCCAGCAGCAGTTTCACCTGAAACTTCTGCTCTATCTCTTAGTCTCTTGATTATGCGTTCGTTTCTCTCGATTTCTTCATCATCAGCAATAGATAGTTCTTGCAATTCAATTTTAGTTTGAAGTAAGGTGAAGTTATAATCAATATAGTTTCCATCAAACTCTTGGAGCACATGATTTTCTAAGTGTATGATTTTATTAAAACAATGATTTAATAAATATCTGTTGTGGGTTATTACAAGCATTATTCCTTTGTAAGAGTTAATTAGATTTTTAAGAGAATTAAGATTTTCAAAATCTAAAAATACATCAGGTTCATCCATAATCATTAGGTTTGGTCTATTAAGCATCTCTTTAATTACTTGAATAAGCTTAAACTCTCCACCACTAAGTTCAGATATCATTGAATCTTTAAGGTTATTTAAATTTGCCAGATTTAATTTTTTATTAAGATCACTTTCGAAATCATCTCCAAATTTTGCATCAAGTGCATCTAAAGCTTCTTGGTACTTTTCAAGTAAAGCATCCATGTCAGAAGATGTTTCCATCTCAGCACAAATAGAAGTTATTTCATTTTGCAGCTTATTAAAATCTTCACATAGATATTCAAAAACTGTAGTTTCTTTTGCTTTATCTAGTTTAGGAAATTGACTTACATATCCAATCTTACAATTTGGGTCTATCTCAAGGCTGCCATCAAACATATAGTCTTCAGGATTCATAATTATATCTATAAGT
This sequence comes from Clostridium saccharobutylicum DSM 13864, assembly GCF_000473995.1. NCBI lineage: Bacteria > Bacillati > Bacillota > Clostridia > Eubacteriales > Clostridiaceae > Clostridium > Clostridium saccharobutylicum. The sequence goes on from NC_022571.1 coordinate 2,157,407, forward strand.
GTACTTTTTCCACTACCACTTGAACCTATAAAAGCGCAATGCTGATCTTCTTCTAAAGTAAAAGAAATATTATTATAGAGATCTTTTTGTGGAAGTGAGTAGGATAAGTTATTAATTTTTATCATATTATTACCTCTCTTTATTGAGTTGTTCTTCCACTATGCAATAACATTCTGCCTATAACTTTTTTTGGCCTTTCATTATTCTTAGTGCTATTTCCTTTTTGTTTCTTTTCTTCTATTAATTTTTTCATCATTTCTATATTTTTATTATTCATATATTCCTCCAATTTTAAAACACTTTCATAAAAGTATTAAGTTAGTACATTAAGGTATTTTTGTATGGCTAAGCTAAAATAAAGTTAAACTTAGCTAGGTTTGTGCCAGTGTTATTTCCCACTTTAATAGAATATGGGAGTTAATCATCAGATAAATTTTATAACTCTTTAGATTGTGATTTATGCAATTTTACACTTGATTGTATCATAAATTCAAAAGTTTATAAACTTATTTCAAATCTTTTTGCAACACTTTTCTAAGTTGGATTGTATTACTAGTATAAAAGGAAAAATTAAGATGTAAGGCACATGAATTTATTATTTTTTTATTGTGTCTAACTTAGAAGGAGAAGATAATATTATGAAAAAATTAATGATATGTGTATTAACTGCGGTAACAATTATGGGGATGTCAGCTCAAGCATTTGCAGCAGATTTAGAAACTCAAAAATCTAAATCAGATGTTACTGAAGATGCTATTTCGATATCAAACTATGCACCTAAGGATATAGATATTAATAAGGTGGAAATATGCGGCAAAAATATTGAGATAGGAAGAAATGGTGTTTTAATATATAAAGGAAAAATTATGGTGCCACTTAAAACTACAGCAGAAAGTCTTGGTTTTAAAGTTGATGCGGATAAGGATAATAAAATTGTTAGTTTAGATAATAATGAAATTAAAACTAATGTTTATGTGGGCGAGGATAGTTATTATTATTCAAGTAGTAATGCTATAGGGTTAACGATGATGCATGAATTAGGTGCAGAGCCTATAATAGATAATAATACTGTATATGTTCCAATTAATTTTTATAATTTTCTATTTAATGATCAAAAAGCAGTAGGAAGTTTTTTTGTAAGAGATAAAGATGGACAATGGATTTATTCAGTTAATGGAGAGCTATCAGCAGGATGGAAGTTAATAAATAATAAGTGGTATTTTATGAATAACAATGGCATAATGCAAAGAGGCTGGGTTCAAACCAATGGAAATTGGTACTATTTATTAAATAATGGAGAAATGGCTGTAAATACAGTAACTCCTGATGGTTATAAAGTGGATGAAAACGGGAAATGGGATGGTAAGTCTGCATCTAATTTAGCGACTCAAACTGAAGGCGCAGATTATATAATAAATCCTATTGAAAACTTTGATACAATTGAAGATGCTCAAAAAGTACTGAAATTTAAAATTACAGTGCCAAAAGAATTATTAGGTAAATATAATATAAAATATATTAACACTATATCAAGAGATTTATTTCAAATATGCTATGTAAATAAACAAAATGACATCATATTTAGAATGGGACAAGGAAGCGGGGATATAAGTGGTGATTATAATAATTATAAAACTAATACTAATGTTAATATAAATGGCAATGATGTTAAATTAAAGGGAGATGACGAGCTTATTAAAGTTGCTACTTGGAGTGCAAATGATATGTCATATTCCATTTCAGTAAATGATGGTATGAAGCAGGATGATATTATCAATATAATAAAAAGTACTTTTTAAGCTAATTTTTCTAAAGTAATTTTCATTGAAGCTCTCGAGGAGCTTTCAGAAGAATTCTTATTAATCATGTAAATAGTTCATTTCTTAATACTTAGTTGGCAAAATGTTCAATTTGTTATAACATTAATACATATATATTATATATATTAATGAGGTGGTTATAACAATGGAGTCTATAGAAAAAACTTCAAAAATGAAGTATAGAAAAGACAAAAAGGGAAATGAGTTATCTATATTAGGCTATGGTTGTATGCGTTTTACTAAAAATGGAAGCAATATTGATATTGATAAGGCAGAAAAAGAAGTCATGGAAGCAATAAATAGTGGAGTAAATTATTTTGATACCGCATATGTTTATCCGGGCAGTGAGGTAACATTTGGTGAGATTTTAAAAAGAAATAATTGCAGGGATAAAATATATATTGCGACAAAGCTTCCACATTACATGGTTAAGTCAAAAAAGGGTTTGGAAAAGTATTTTAATGAACAATTAAGAAGACTTCAGACAGATCATATTGATTATTATCTTATGCATATGCTTACTGATGTGATGACATGGGATCGATTAAAAGCATTAGGTGTTGATGAATGGTTAAAGGAAAAAGTTCAGAATGGGCAAATTCGTAATGTTGGATTTTCTTATCATGGAAATACAGAAACTTTTATTCAGCTTTTAGATGCGTATAATTGGGACTTCTGTCAGATTCAATATAATTATTTAGATGAACATAGCCAGGCAGGAAGAAGAGGACTTGAAGCCGCTAATAAAAAAGGACTTCCTGTAATCATAATGGAGCCATTAAGAGGTGGAAGACTAGTTAATTTATTACCGGAGAAGGCTAAGGATATAATAAAGGAGAATTCAAGGAAGCGTACTGCTGCAGAATGGGCATTCCGCTGGCTTTGGAATCAACCTGAAGTTACATGTGTACTGTCTGGAATGAACTCTCTTGAAATGGTTCGCGAGAATGTAAAAGTTGCAGAGAATGTAACAGAAGGTGAATTTACAAAAGAGGATTTTGATTTAATAGAGCAAGTTAAGAATGAAATCAACAAAAAAATTAAAGTAGGCTGTACTGGTTGTGCTTATTGTATGCCATGTCCTAAAGGGGTAGACATTCCAGGAACTTTTCATTCCTACAATATGATGTATGCTGAAAATAAGAAAAATGGCAGGAGAGAATATCTTATGTGTACTGCTTTACGAAAAAATACGAGCAGTGCTTCACAGTGCGTTGAATGTGGTAAATGCGAAAAACATTGCCCACAGCATATAGAAATCCGAAAAGAACTTAAGAATGCGTGTAGGGAGTTAGAAACGCCTACATATAAAATAGTAAAGACTGCGGTGAAAATATTTAAAATATATTAAATATTTAGATGTAAGTGATACAGAAATTCACTTAAAAAGCAAGGGAATAGAAGTTAAGAGATAGGTTTTTGATAAAGATAAGAATATTCAGAGTTTAAGAGTTTATGCAAAGTAAGCTCTTATTTTTTTTATCTTGTACATGAAAATTAGTTGAAAGTTTCTAAATGAGATCTTGTCTCATTCATGCATGCTCCTTAAGCAAGTTAATTTAAGTCAAGTAGATATATTGCATTCTTCAAATTTCAACAAATTTATTGCAAACAATATGATAATATCTATATATTAAAGAATTTAATTTTATAAAATAAAGTTTTTTGTAAAATTATGGACTGGAGATATTGATTTTAAGAGTTGTTATTTAATTTATGATATAGAAAATGGACATACTAAGGAGGAGGAAATGGAGTTATCAATTATTAAAGAAAATATAGGGGATGGGGAATTAGTTACCAATATATATTCAGGGAATTGTAAATGTGAATGTGGTAATGAGCTTAATCTTCAAGAATTATGCGTAGGCGAATTTGGAACTTCTTTTGAGTGTAAATGTGGAAAGAGAGTTTGGCTAACGCAAATAGATGATGAGATAAAAGAACTTCTAGTTTATGAGGGATATCATTATATGACAGAAGAGTATTTTATCATAGTTAAGCAAAAAGTTTACTCAAAGTTAAATTTGACAAAAACGAGAATTTTAAATAATAAATTAAGAGAATCTAATAATTATTTATTTATAGATTTTGAAAGTAAATCTTTCTTTTATATTGATAAGAATGGAAGAACTATAAATGATAATGGAAGAGTTTTCTTTAAGAATATAACTGTAAAAGAGATGACTGAGCTTTCAGAGAATCTTAAGGAATTCTGTGATAAAAATAATATACACCCTAACTATGGTCAAATAGTAGAAAAGCTGATATCTGATTATAATTCTCCAAATTTTGGGGATGTGCTAAAAAAGGCAATGTCAGAATATTATATAGAAAATTTCATTAAAGAAGGATTATCATATTTATTTGAATATGATTTTCTAGTAAATTCATCTATATTGGAAAAACATTGTAATATAAATAAAAAGGCAACTACATGTGCAGAAATATTAGGTGTTCCTAAAAGGGTAATTAGTTATATAAGGGATAATAAATTAGACAGCCCTAATATACGTAAATTGCAGAACTTTTTAAGAGAAAATTCTTACAATGATTTTAAAGCACTTATATCAAATGAAGATAGTATATTTACACTAGATGATTTAGAGAAAATATCTTATCTTTTAAAGCATGGTTATAACGCCACTAAGTTAAACAGATATGCTGCAAATATAATAAAAACAGAAAAGTTAAATCGAGAAGATCTACTAACTTATTTAGCTGATAGTATAAGGATGAGTATGTCTCAAAATATTAAATTTAGACTATACTCCAAAAATCTAAAGCAAAGACATGATAAACTTATGGTTAAATATAAGTTGGTGAGAGATGAAATAGTCAATAGAAAATTATTGGATATACATGATAATATCGGTATCAATCAATATGGAGAAGAGTATATTGCGATTATTCCAAAATCTGTTTCTGACTTTGAAAAGGAAGCTGAAAATCAGAGACATTGTGTTTTAAGTTATGCTGAAGGAATGGCTAATAATGAGATGCTGATAGTTTTTATAAGGTGTAGAGATAACTTAGATAAAAGTCATATTACTTTAGAAATACTGAATGGAAGAATTGTACAGGCTAAAAAATTTACTAATAGCCCACTAGATAGTAATGATATTGCATATTTGAGAGGGTTAGCAAAGGCTAATGGATGGATTTTTTAACCACGATATTTTTATAGACGTTGAAAATATTAGAGCTTAATCTTTTAACAAGTGAAAGATTAGGCATTTTAGATTTGCATGTATTCACAAAACATATATTAATGTGGAAATTAAGTTAATTAATTAGTATAATATGATTAAAAGTATTATAGTATACTTATCAAAGATAAATTTGAATTTTTAGCAGAGGAAAATATAGAATTTAATATCTACAGAGATTTTTGATATGAAATCTATTGAGAATTTAAAGAGATATTTTTAGATAATAATATTCAGAGTTTATATAAAAAGGATGTATGTTAATGAAAATATATAACAAATTAGTAAGAGATAAAATTCCAGAGATAATAAAAAGATCTGGAAAAGAATGTGATATTAAAATTGTATCTAAAGAGGAAAAGTATGAGTTTTTAGAATTAAAATTACAGGAAGAGGTTAGTGAATTTCTACAGGACAAAAACTTAGAAGAATTAGCCGATGTTATGGAAGTGTTGTTTGGACTTGCAGATTCTCTAAGTTATAGTGAAGAGGAACTTTTAAAGGCTAGAGATAAGAAAAATGAAGAACGAGGTGGATTTAAGAACGGAATTGTACTTGAATCTGTTAAATAAGAAAAGGAAATATTTCTATTTATACCTAGTGCTGTTTATTGCAAAATGAGTGATAAACGGTGCTGGGTTATTTATTATGTTTAGATTTAAGAATAGACAATAAATAATATGAATTATTAGAAAAAATATAGATATTATGGTAAAATATCAGATATATTAATATTATTTGATAAATAAGGAGAAATTTATGAGTAACCTTAAAAAACTTGAAGATGAAAAATTAAATGTAAGTGAAAAAGAAGCAGTTTTTACTCATGAATATATAAATCTAAATGAATTCAGAAATGTAAGCACTGGAGGGGGAAATCCTTTATATGCTAAACTTAAGGAAAGCATTAAGAATGCAAAGGCTATCGATATAATAGTTTCTTTTCTTATGGATTCTGGAGTTAAGATGATTTTAAATGACCTTAAAGAAGCCATAGATAGAAATGTAAGTATAAGAATTTTAACAGGAAGTTATCTAAATATCACATCTCCAACAGCCCTTTATATGCTTAAGAGGGAACTTAAAGATAAAATAGATTTAAGATTTTATAATGTTCATAACAAGTCATTCCATCCAAAGTCTTATATTTTCCATAATGAAAATGATAGTGAAATTTATATAGGTTCATCAAATCTTTCAAAAGGAGCTTTGACAAATTCCATTGAGTGGAATTATAGATTTTTACGTTCACAAAATACTGAAGATTTTAATGCTTTTTATGGTGAATTTGAAAATTTATTTAATAATTATTCTGAAATTATAGATGATGCTGCAATGAAAGAGTATTCAAAGAACTGGAAAAGACCACAAGTTTATAAGGATATTGAAAAAGCTAAAGAAAATGACATAGATGAAGATGAAATTTTACCAAAAGAGATTGAAGAAAATAAGGTCATAGATCTATTTGAACCAAAGGGAGCACAAATAGAAGCTTTATATGAATTAGAGAATTCAAGAGAAGAAGGATTTGACAAAGGGTTAGTAGTTGCTGCAACAGGAGTAGGAAAAACATATTTGGCAGCTTTTGATTCTATGAAGGCAGAAAGAGTTTTATTTGTTGCCCATAGAGAAGAAATAATTAAGCAGGCTGCTATAAGTTTTAAAAATGTCAGAAAGTCTGACGATATTGGATTCTTTTATAACAGTAATAAGGATAATGATAAATCAATGATTTTTGCATTGGTACAAACCTTAGGCAAGGATGAGTATTTAAATGAAGAATATTTTAAAAGGGATTACTTTGACTACATAGTAATAGATGAATTTCATCATGCAGTATCAAGTAATTATAGAAAAATTATAGATTATTTTACACCAAAGTTTATGCTTGGATTAACTGCAACACCTGAAAGACTTGACTCAAAGGATGTATTTTCTCTTTGTGAGTACAATACAGTTTATGAAATAAGGCTTAGCGATGCTATAAATAAAGGTTATCTTGTTCCATTTAGATATTATGGAGTTTATGATGAAACTGTAGATTATGACAATGTTGAATTTAAAAATGGTAAATATAATGATAAAGAATTAGAAGATGCTTTAATGTTTAATAAAAGAGGAGAACTAATTTTAAATCATTATAAAAAGTATAATTCTAACAGAGCTTTAGGTTTCTGTACCTCAAAGAAGCATGCTGAATATATGGCAAAATATTTTTGTGAAAATGGAGTAAATGCTGTAGCTGTATATAGTGGAGAAAATGGAAAATACTCTGAAAATAGAACAGAAGCATTAAATAAATTAACCAAGGGAGAAGTAAAAGTAATATTTTCAGTAGATATGTTTAATGAAGGCTTAGACATACCTTCAATAGATATGGTAATGTTTCTAAGACCAACGCAGTCACCAACGGTATTTTTGCAGCAGTTAGGAAGAGGACTTAGAAAATATAAAGATAAAAAGTATCTAAATGTTCTAGATTTCATAGGAAATTATAAAAAAGCTGATTTTTTACCATTCTTATTGAGTGGAAAAACTTATTCTAGAATTGAAGCAAAAAAAGGTATTTTTAATGAAGAAGAATATCCAGAAGAGTGTAGAGTAGATTTTGATTTTAGAATTATAGATGTATTTAAGAAATTAGCAGAAAAAGAAATGAATATTAAAGAACGTATAACAGAAGAATTCCTAAGAGTAAAAGGGATTCTAGGTCATAGACCAAGCAGAGTTGAATTTTTCAATAACATTGATGATGAAGTTTATTCAGCAATAAAGAAAACAAAAAGTTCTTTAAATCCTTTCAATAATTACTTAGGCTACTTAAAAGAAAATGAAGAATTATATGGAAGTGAAGAAGCTTTATTTAATAGTATTGGACATCAATTTATTAAAATGATTGAAACAACAAAGATGAGTAAAAGTTATAAGATTCCTATTTTCCTTGCATTTTATAATTGGGGAAATATGAAAATGGAAATTAATGAAGAAGATGTTTATAGGAGCTTTTATGAATTTTATAATAAGGGAAGTAATAAGGTGGATATGCTTAGAGATAAGGGAACAGCGGATTTTGAAGAGTGGGATAAGAAGAAGTGGGTGAAGTTGGCTAAGGATAATCCAGTTAAGTTTTTGATTAAGACTCATGGAGAATTTTTTGACAATGACGAGAATGTTGTGATGAGTTTGTGTGATGAGATGAAGGGGATTATTGAGGATGAGGAGTTTGCTTGGCATATGAGGGATGCTATTGGGTATAAGAGTGAGAGGTATTATGAGGAGAGGAATTTTGGGTTTAATAAGTAGGGTGATTAAAATATCTATATGGAATTAATTTCATAAGATGCTATAATAAACTATGAAAGTTTATTAAATAGTAGTAATAATATAAAATAGGTGATTATATGGGGAAAAGTTTAGGAATTATAAATAAATTGCAATCATTAAATATTAAATGCTATAAAACAGATAGATTTAATCTTGACAATGAATTAATGGAGCCCTATCAAGATGATACTGGTATTTATAATATAATTAGACCGCATGAGAGTAATAATAAAAATAAAGAATTTTTTATTAATATACCGCAAAGAGGATATTATAGTCTTTTTAAATACTTTTTAGATGGATCGAGATATACGTATAAAATTGCTGACATGCAAACAGCAGATGGCGAATATATGCCTATTATAGCAGGGCAAATTGGTACTGCTATTTGCTCAAGAAATGCAGAAACAGGAAAAATGAAAAAAGAACTTTTGAAAAGAAAAAATCTAATAGCTTTATATAGTCATATTAATGAAGAAGACTACATAGATATAAAGAAAATTATAGAAAGTTGTAGTATAAATAATGTCGGATTTTATCCAATAAAGTATAATATTTCAACTGCTAAGAGTAAAGAAAGACCAGAAAACGCAGCAATAGCTAAAATATTAAGTCAAATGCATGATATGGAAATTGCGGCATTAGAAGAAATGGTCACTAACAGAAAACTTGGAAGTGATAGAATGTTAATATTGGATGGTTCATTGCAATTCTTAGAGGATAATATAAATGATGAATTATTTACATTTGTAATAGGAATATCTAAATCTTTTAATCCTAATCAAAGAGGGATGTTTAACGCTAAAGAGATTCATATTGCTTCTGCATTAACACAATTAAAATATGGGCAAAGAACACCTGTGTTGAAACATGAAATTAAGGGGTGCAATAGAGTTATAGGCACATGGTATTTGAGGATAAGGCCTGAGCGTTTGGTTAGAAATCCATTAGATGGAATTATAAAGGTTGAAAAAATTGCAGTTAATGAGGAAGAAAGAGAATTAGGGTTTGATACAGATATGATAAATACAATTTCACAAGCGTTACTGTGTGAAAGAAATTCTACATGTCATGGAAGAGATTCAAGATGGTGCAATCATTTATATCCAATATACTTAACTGAAAAGATGTTAAAAGAAAGTTTTTTAAATGAAAAGATATTTTTAAATATTATATAGGGGGAGACTTATTATGTTAAATAAGATAGGAAGAGTATCTGCAACAGAGAAAAATCCAACAAGTAATGACGAATTCATATTCTGGTTAGATGACCAAGCAGAAGTTAAGCCGTTTGATATAATAAAAGCTGAAAATAATATTGGAAAAAAGAAGTCAATTTCTTATGCTATAGTAAAAGATATATACCATTTAACAGATAGTGCAGGACATTTAAGTAACTATATTTCTTCAGATTTTGGAGATCTAGAGTGCGAACCTATGACAAAACGTATAGGTGTTACTTATGCAACTGCTTCTGTAATCAGTAATACTAAAGATGTATATATGCCTCTAAAGGATAATACTCCAATATATTTTGCAGAAAAAGATGAGGTTAAAGAAGCATTAGGCTTGAGTGAAATAAAAAATCCTATTCCAGCTGGATTTATTGAAGGAACAAATGATATATCGGTACCTATTGCATTAAATAAAGAATTTTTAATAGGACCGGAAGGAGCACATTTAAATATTTCTGGGATTTCAGGGTTAGCAACAAAGACATCTTATGCTATGTTTTTAATGCAAGCCATACAGCAAAAAACAGATGATACAGCAATAATAGTGCTTAATGTTAAAGGTGCAGATTTACTACGATTAGATCAAGATAATATAAAATTAACACAACAACAAATTGATTCTTGGGAAAAGTCTGGATTAGAATGTAAGCCATTTGATAATGTGAAATATTATTATCCGTATAGGAGTAATCTAGAATCTTATTATGCTAACACATCCTTGGAAAAAGAATCATTGGAAAGGCAAAGAGACGAAAAGATCATTAAAAATTTTATATATACATATACAAAACATAAATCAGATTTAGATTTATTATTTAGTAATGTAGATGACCCAACATATACAATGGAGTCAATAATGAATTTTATCGTAGAAAGTAGTGAATTTTCTAATTTAACATGGAGTGATTTTAAAGAAAAGCTGGGAGATTATTGTAAAGCAGGAGAAAAAAATCGTAAGGGAAATGATATTACAGTACAATCCTGGCGCAAATTTAAAAGATTACTTAATAAATCAGTAAATAATCAAATTTTTCAAGAAGCAAAATCAACTAATCAAGATAAAAATCAGTGCTATCTTAGTGATGAAATTAAACAAATTAATTCCAATGAAGTATTAGTAGTTGATATTGCAAAGTTAGAAGAACAATTGCAATATTTAGTATTTGGTGATGTTCTTAAAAGTGTTTATGAATTAAAGTTAGGAGAGACAGATAGAGAAGAGGAAAGTATTCCTAAACAAATAATAATATTTGTTGATGAATTAAATAAATATGCTGGATCAAGTACTCCCAAAAATTCGCCAATATTGAGATATCTTTTGGAGATAACTGAGAGAGGTAGATCAGAGGGAATTATATTATTTTCAGCTGAGCAATTTAAAAGTGATATTCATGATAGAATAAAATGAAATTGTTCTACCCATGTATATGGTAGAACTAATGCAATAGAGGTATGTAAATCTGATTATAGGTATATACCAAAAGTATATTCAAATATGATGACTAGGTTAGGAAAAGGCGAATTAATTTTACAACATTCTATTTTTGGAACTCCATTAAAAATTTCATTTCCTTATCCATCATATAAGCAAAATGCTGACATAATTGAAAGAGAGTGTGAAGAAGATGAATAATTCTAATGCAGTTGTAGGCAAATTTGCTTTAGATTCATTAACTATTGGAATGTATGAAAATGAAATGGTGGTATATAGAGAGTATATTCAAAATTCAACGGATGCAATAGATAGGGCAGTAGAATTAGGTTGGATTGCTTCTCTAGAAGAATCACAAATTGATATTACAATTGATAAGGATAATAAAATTATTAAAATAAGAGATAATGGAGTTGGTATATCTAATCAAAATGTAAGTTCTACATTGAAAGATATTGGAAATTCATCAAAGGATTATTCAGTTAATCGTGGTTTTAGGGGGATTGGAAGATTAGCAGGAACAGCATATTGTAAAAAATTAAGCTTTATAACATCAACCAGAAATGAAGATAAATGTAGTATAGTAACTTGGGATTGTGAAAAATTAAAAGAATTATTGAAGCCAAATTTAAATAATGAACTAGATTTGGTACAAGTAATAGATGCTTGTGTAAGTGTAGAGGAAGTAAGTGAAGATATTGAAAAGCATTATTTTGAAGTTAAGCTAGAAGGTATAGATGATAAAAATAATTTATTAGACGAATATAGGGTGAAAATGTATTTGGCACAAGTTGCACCAATAGAAATTGATTCAAGAAAGTTCTACTATTATTCAGATTTAAAAGATGGAATTAAAAAGTATATGAATGAAAATGAAATACCAATTGAGGAATATCCAATTCAAATAAATAGACGAAGAATAACAAAACTATATTCTACTGTTATTAAAGGAAAAGATAATGACCATATTGTAGCTGTTAGAAAAATGATTATTAAAGATGAAAATGATAATAAGCTAGCTTTTTTATGGTATGGTGAAAGAAGAATAGGAAAAGGTAGAATTAATGATGATGATATTGCAGGAATAAGATTCAGAAAAAACAATATAATGATAGGAAATGCTGATACTGTATCAAAATTATTTGGAGATTCTGAAAGTCAAAAAAGATTTAATAAATATTATATTGGTGAAATATATATTTTAGAAAAAAATATTATTCCAAATGCTAGAAGAGATGATTTTGAAGATAGTTATTATTATAGCATTGTTAAAGAAGAAATGACTAAAATAACTAAGGAATTAATCTTGGTTGCAAGAAAAATGTCAGATAGAAATAATGCTGATGATAAAATAGAAAAAGCAGAAAAAAAATTAGATGAAATTAAGATAAAATTAGAAAAGAAACGTTTAACTCAAGAAGAAAAGGAAGTATTAGAAAAAGAAGTGGAGGATATAAACAATAAACTTGAGGAAAATAAAAAAATAAAAGAGAATGCTTCACAAAGGCTAAATGAATTAGGTAGAAAAACTATAGTCAATAATTTAGAAATTGAAAAAAAAACTAGTGAAACTCAAGGTAAAGTTAAGGATTTAACTAAGAAATTACAAGATGATGATTTTAAAGGAAATAATCAAAATCCACTAAAAGGAATTAGTAGGGATATACAAAAAACTGTAAGAGGAATACTTAAAATATTAGAAAAAGAGATTGAAGCTGAAAAATATGATACGATAGAAGAAAAGATATATGATTTTGTCCATAAAAATAAAAGGTAATTCAAAGTTTGCTTTTTGACAATAAAAAATATTATATATTGTGGAATATATCCATTTTATAAGTAAATTTGCAATATAATACGTATGGTTTAGTTAATTATATATAATAGTATTACAAAGGGATGGTAACAATATGAATAAGACAACAAGACAAAAACTTGCAATTGATGAACTGTATATAAATCCAGATAATTATAGATATATAGAGTCTTTAGATAATGAAATAGAAGCTATTATAGCAATGTTCAACAAAATACCTAATAAGAAATATGATAAACAAATGAAGGAAATGATGAATCTCGCTTATGATATATCTAGGGATGGATTAAATCCTTTTGAATTTCCAATTGTTTGGTATGATGAAGAAATACAAAAATATATTGTAATTGATGGAAATAGAAGGATTACATGCATTAAATTAATGCTACAATATAAAAATAATGAAAAAATCAGTACAAATGTACCCGATGTTGGAAAAATATACAATATAAAACCTAATATAGATATGTCTCAAAAAATAGAATGCATAGTGTATGAAAATCTTGAAGAAGCAAAAAAAGTTTTATCTAAAATTCATCAAGATTCAAATGATGGAATAGGAAGAATTAGATGGGATGCACAAGTTAAAAGGCGAGCAAATGCAAGAGAAGGAAATAAAGATAGGACATTTTCTATAATAGAATTTGTAAAGAATAATTCGCTCATTAGTGAAGAGCTGTTAAATAAAATGAATAGTAATAGATGGTCTTCTAAATTAGAGAGAGTAATCGGATTTGCAAAGTTCAAAACAATATATAATATTACGTTTAATGAAAATAATGATATACAATATTTGGATGATTGTGAACAAACTTTTAAAATGTTATCTAAGCTGATTTCTGATATTATTGATAATGTTGCAACAAATAACTTTAGGCTTAAAGAAGATTTTAATGAATATATTGAAAAATTGCCTGATGAATACAAATCACAAGTTAACAAAGATGGCATTGCTAAACAAGATAGTAATGAATCCGAGGAGTCAAATGATAGCGATGATTCAAACTTAAAGGACGATTGTGTATATAGTACGGGAGATAAACCTGAAAATGATAGCTCACAATCTTCCAAAGCTAATATAGAAGATAAGGATGATGTTAAAAATGAAAAAGATTTAGATGGGGGTAGTGCAGAAGAACCTAGTGCACCAAAAAAAATAACACCTCACTCAAAAAATGCTAACGTTGCATTAAGATTGAGCAGAGAGTATACGGAGCAAGAATATTTGTGTCTAGGTGAAAAAGGAAAACAGATTTTAGCGGAATTAGAGAGTCTAAATTATAATTGTTATCCACAAGCAGCAGCAGGATTGTGTAGGTCGATTATGGAATATACTGCTAAGTTATGGATGGGTGAATTTTCGGAAGAGTTTAATGGAAATCAATTAGCTACATATTTCGGCAAATGTGTGAATATGCTAAGAAATAAAAAATATTAGAAGATAAGCAACATAAGGCACTTCTTACAAGCATAAATAAAGAAAATTTTATAGATTTGTTAAATGGTTGGATACATTCAGATAGTTTGCTATGTGTACAACCAGTTACGTTACAAAATGGGTGGAAGGCAAATAGATTATTGATTGAGTTATATATTAAAAGATATAGTAGCAAATAGAGACAATAGCATATAAAAATATATATCTTTTATTATTATTAAAAAGAGGTGAATTTTAATGTAACCTCTTTTGATCGACAAAAAAGAATAATTTTGTTATAATATAATTAATAAAATTAGAAGGGAAATATATATGGCAAATATATTATTGATAGAACCAAATTACAAATGTAAATATCCTCCTCTAGGCTTAATGAAATTTGCATATTATCATAAAGAGATTAGAAATGATACAGTTTGGTTTTCAAAAGGTGAACTTCCAAAATTTTTATCTAAAGAAGTGATTAAACAACTTGAAAATAGTAAATATTATAAAAAAAAATTTAAGGAAAATCTTTATAATTATATAGATAATATTAATGATATTATAAAAAATAATAAATGGGATAGAGTTTATGTTTCAACTTTATTTACATTTGAATATGAAGAAACAATTAAAGCAATAGATTATGCTAAAAGTTTGGTAGGAAAAGAAAATGTATATACTGGGGGGATTCTTGCGACACTAATGTCAGAACAATTAAGAAAAGATACAGGTGTAACAGTAAATACAGGACAATTAACTGATACAATAGCAATTGGATATGATGATAAGGTTAATATAGATATTTTGACTCCTGATTATAGCATTTTAGATAATACAGAATATTCTTATGAAAATGAGGATGCTTATTACGCCTATACAACAAGAGGCTGCGGTATGAACTGCGGTTTTTGCGCAGTAAAAACATTAGAACCAGAGTATAAATCATTCATATCTATAAAAGATCAAATTAACAAAGTTAATGAACTCTATGGACAAAAGAAAGACCTATTGTTAATGGATAATAATGTTTTGAAATCGAAAGATATTGATAAAATAATATGTGAAATAATAGAATTAGGATTCTCAAAAGATGCTACATATATAAATCCAAAGACAGGAAAAGTGAAAAAAAGATTTGTTGATTTTAATCAAGGATTAGATGCGTTTTTAATTACAGAGCAAAAAGCTAAGTTGTTAGGAATGATTGCGATAAAACCAGCAAGAATCGCATTTGATCATATAGAAGATAAAGATGTTTATGCAAAGGCGATTACAATGGCTGCAACAAATGGTGTAAGATATTTATCAAATTATTTGTTATATAATGCTGAAAGTTTTTCTGGAAAGGGAAAACAATATAAGGCAGATGCACCAGAAGATTTATATAATAGGCTAAGGCTAAATGTAGATTTACAAGAAGGTCTAAATAAGAAAATTAATGGTGAAAAAGTGTCTATTTTTTCTTTCCCAATGAGATATATACCATTAGATGATGAACATAGAGGTTATGTTGGCTCCAAATGGAATAAAAAATTTCTTAGAGCGGTGCAAAGTATATTAATTCCTACTCAAGGTAAAGGTGTAAGTGGAAAATCGTTTTTTGAAGCAGCATTTGGTGAAACAGTAGAGGAATTCATGCAAACAATTTTAATGCCAGAATCGTACATAGTTTCAAGAGGTGACCCAAGTAAGATTAAAAATATTAGTGGGAATGAGCTGGAATTAAAGATTAATACTTATAATGAATTTAACAAGAAGAGGACAGCGTGGGAAGCATTATATAATTCTATAGATGAAAAAAGAAAAGATAAATTTATTGAGGTTATTGGAAAAAACAAATTTGATTATTTTGCGTTTCAACAATTGACAGGAAATAATGAAAAAAAATTATTTATTCATTATTTAACAGACCCAGGTTTGATTAATATATTAGAAAAATTATATCTTGATAATAGAGTTTCAGATTTAGATATTATAGTTAAATATATTAAAGAAGATTTCAATTATAAATATATAGATTTATTAAGATATATGGTTAATAATAACAAAATGATACCTAAACTTCAAATGTTTAAATATATTTTTAAAGAAGAAGGGGGAAAAGATTTATTATATACATGGTTAGAACAGCAATGTAACTCAAATATAGATTTTATGAGTTATTTCTCACAGGTATATGCTACACCAAGACAATTTATGTACATATTACGATGGGGGAATTCAACAAATATAATAGAAAAAGAGGAATGTGATATTATAGTAAATAATCTATGCTCTGGAAAATTTGATAATATAGAATTATTTGAATCATTGTTAAATCGAATTTTTGATTATCTTAAGAAATATTATAGTAAGGATGAAGCGACAAAAGTTATTGATGAAATAAAAGAAGATACTGCGCTTCAATTAGGTTTCTCAATATAATATGGAGGATAAAATGGGAAAAATTACAATAGGGAAATATACGTTAGAGTCATTAACTACAGGTATGTATGTAGATCCATATGTATTATATCGTGAGTATATACAAAATGCCGCTGATTCTATAGATAAAGCCATTAAGACTAAAATTATCAACAAAGAAGATAGTAAAATAACAGTTAACATACTAAAAGACAAGTGTGAAATTGAAATCATAGATAATGGTGTAGGGATAAGTAAAGATAAAGTATACCATGTATTAATGGATATAGGAAATTCAGAAAAGAAATCTGATTACAATAAAGGATTTAGAGGAATTGGAAGACTAAGTGGACTAGGTTATTGTGATAAAATAATTTTTGAAACATCAACTACTGGAGAAAATATTAAATCATCAATTGTGTTTGATGGCGTTAAATTACAAGAACGATTATCACCGGGAAAATATGAAAACTTAGAATTAGAAGATGTAATAGTTCAATCTAGTAATATAAATTTTGCAGAAGAAAAAAAGGAAATGCATTATTTTAAAGTTAGATTAATAAATGTTAATCAAAAATTAAGATTATTAGATTTTGAAAAAGTACTTGAATATCTTCAAGAAATTGCTCCAGTTCCATATAATATTGAAAGTTTTGAATTTGGAAAAGATATAAATCAAAAATTAAATGATTTAAGTATAAAGATAGATGAATATAATATATTTTTATGTAGTGAGGATGTATCTACAAAAGTTTATAAGCCATATAGGTCAAGGCTTGTAGTTGATTTGAAAAAAAAGATATTAGATAAAATTGAAGATGTATATGTTGAAGTGATTAAAAATGACATTAAAGATGATAAATTAGTTGCACTTGTATGGTATGGTAAAAGCAATTTGCTTGGAACAATAACAGAAGAGAATTTAAAAGGATTAAGATTTAGAAAATCAGGATTATTAATAGGCGATAGATTTTCTGCAAATAGACTTTTTAAAGAGGATAGATTTAACGGTTGGGTAATAGGTGAAATAATAATATTAGATAAAGGTATAATTCCAAATGCTAGAAGAGATGATTTTGAAAAAAATGATGATTACTTATTTTTGATAAAAAAATTAAGCTTGATAGGTGAGAAAATAAGTAATGAGATAAGATTAGCTTCTAAAAAAAGAAATGATATTCAAAAAAATAGCCAAACTGATAAATTAAACAAAAATATTACTACGTCTATGAATAAATTATCAATTATTAATAAAATAGATGATTTAATTTCTGAAATAGAATTAAAGGAAGATGTAATTACAAAATTAGAAAAAGTATTAAAAACACATAAGATTCCAGATGAAAAGATAAATAATATATTAAAAGATTTTAAAATATAAATATTTATATTTACATAAAATGAAGTTCTTATTCGGGCTATTAACAATAGAGAGTTTTAGAAAGTTGCAATTTACTACAAAGAGTTATAATAATTATAAAAAAGATAAATTATTATATTAGAAGCTGATAAAGAAGGCGTGGAAAATATGATAGCTAACAATGCATTTATGATAGAAGAAATTAAGCAAAAAGCTATGAAAGAAACTGAAAAAGAAATTAAAAAATGAAGAAGAATTAATAAAACAAGATAGGATTGAGATAGCAAAAAAATTGTTGAACACTTTGTACTATGAAACTATATAATTAAAATTAATATTAACAGTAGATGAAGTTAAGAAATTTAGAATTGTCAATAGACCAAAAGTATCTAATTAGTTAATAATTAAGCTGAGATTTTCTATATTTTGAAAATCTCAGCTTTAATCATATTATATTAATTTATGCTATAATAAACATAAAAGCTGGAAAATATTAGAAAGAGAAGAACTTAAAAAGTGATTGTATATCAAGCTAGTAAAAAAGATTTTATGAAGCATGTAACAAATGATGAAATCAGTATTTTAATTGATAGGGAATATAAAAATAAAATAGGAAAATCTAGAGAGAATGAATTTAGAGCATGGGATAATTCTATGCTTTATATGTTTAAAGCTTTAAGTACAGATGAAATACCAGATGAATGTGGAGTTGCTATTGAGTATAGGATTCCTGCAACTTCTAAGAGGGTTGATTTTATTTTGACTGGACTTGATGAAGATGATAAGGAAAATGTTATAATTGTTGAACTTAAGCAGTGGAATGAATTAGAGGAAGTAGAAGATGAGGATGGTATTGTAAAGACTGTTTTAAACAGGAGTAAGATAAAAACAGCACATCCATCTTATCAGGCTTGGTCATATGCTAGTTTAATTGAGGATTATAATGATTCTGTTGAAAAGAAAAGTATTAAGTTACATCCTTGTGCTTATTTACATAATTACATTAGGAAAGAGAAAAATGATCCTCTTGAGAGTGAAGTTTATAAAAATTGGATACATAAATCTCCTGCATATGCTAAAGGTGACGTTATTAAACTTAGAGAATTTATTTGCAAATATGTTAAAAAGCCTGATCAGGGGAAAGGTATTTATTATATTGAAGGTGGTAAAATAACACCTTCAAAGTCTCTTCAAGATGCTCTTAAGGTTATGATTGATGGTAATGAAGAGTTCGTTATGATTGATGATCAAAAGGTTGCATTTGAAAGTATTATGAGAACTGTCCGTGATTGTATTAAAAATGAAAAGAAGAAGACAATAATTATTGAGGGAGTGCCAGGGACAGGTAAGTCTGTTCTTGCTGTTAATCTTCTTGTTAAGATTTGCAATATGAATCTTAATTGCCAATATGTAACTAAAAATGCTGCTCCTAGAAATGTATATTGTCAAAAGCTTAAGGGAAACTATACTCAAAAATATATTAATAACTTATTCAAGGGATCAGGTGTGTATACTGATACTACACAAAATGAAATTGATGTTTTAGTTGTAGATGAAGCTCATAGACTTAATGCTAAATCAGGTATGTTTAAGAATATAGGGGAAAATCAAATTAAAGAAATTATAAATACTGCCAAAGTGTCTATATTCTTCGTTGATAATAATCAAAGAGTGACTATGGATGATATCGGAAGCATTGAAGAAATTGAAAATCATGCAAAAGTATTAGATGTTAAAACTAGAAAGTTAAAGCTTACTTCTCAATTTAGATGTAATGGTTCTGATGGATATGTAGCTTGGCTTGATGATATCTTAGAAATAAATGAAAGTGGTAATTTTGATGGCTTGAATTTGATTTTGATTTCAAAGTATTTGATGATCCAAATGAAATGAGACAAGCTATTGAAGAGAAAAATAAGATAAATAATAAATCAAGATTAGTTGCAGGATATTGTTATGAA
Organism: Clostridium saccharobutylicum DSM 13864; assembly: GCF_000473995.1. NCBI lineage: Bacteria > Bacillati > Bacillota > Clostridia > Eubacteriales > Clostridiaceae > Clostridium > Clostridium saccharobutylicum. The sequence goes on from NC_022571.1 coordinate 2,177,390, forward strand.
TGGATAACTAAAAAGAAAGAAAACTACAATAAGTATGATATAGAGTTTCCAGATTATGATTTTAAAATGAAATGGAATTTAAGTAATAGTTCTACTTGGGCAATTGATGCAGAATCAGTTAATGAGTGTGGCTGTATTCATACATGTCAAGGACTTGAATTTGATTATATTGGAGTAATAATTGGACAGGATTTAAGATTTGAAAATGGAAAAATAACAACAGATTTCTTTAAAAGAGCTAGAACTGATAAGAGTTTAAATGGAGTTAAAAAATTATATAAAGAAGATAAAGAAAAAGCTTTAAAAATAAGTGATGAGCTTATTAAAAACACTTATAGAATACTTATGACAAGAGGGCTTAAGGGTTGTTATGTATGGTGTGAAGATAAATCACTTGCTAATTATTTTAAAGAAAGGCTAAATTCATTTAGTCATCAGATTAGCATTAAAGAAATTGAAGAAAACATAGTTGAGAGTGGAAAAATTATAGATCTAAAATAGTTTTCTAAGTTATTAGATGAAATAAAAGCTATGAATGCTTGAAGCACAATGTTTAATATTACCATAAATATAATCATCACCATCATAGTGATGATTAAATATATACTAAGGTAAAATTGTTTATATATAGCATATGAAATATACATTAAAACTAGGCACTGTATGACTAAATCAATGAATAAATCATATTTAAACATATATATCAAATAAGGTACATTCAAAAAAATATAAATCGTGAAGTAGGAAGAATACAATTATCGATTTTAAATTAAACATAGGAGCACTAACTACTACGATAAAAGAATATAAAAATCTAGCAAAAATTCTAAATGAACAAAAGCAAAATATAAATAATGCTATTTCTCTCTTACCAGCTAATGCTCTATTCCTGTGTATGATTATTTAGATTATATTCAAATACATCGTCATTTTGCGACATATAAATATTACCACTTGAATCTATAGCAGTACTATAATAATTTTTAGTAGGTAAAACATTAAGTAAATTACCATTAAGATCAAATTTATAATTTCCAGTAAAACTTTTTATATATAAATTATCGTTATTATCTATAGAAATTGTTTCAATGTCGATATCTTTATTATTGAACTTTAAATCTAAATATTTAATGAATTCTCCATTAGAATTATATACATATATCTTTTTGTTGTATTCACTAAAAATGTAGATATCACCAGAACTATCTAATGATAAATTAGTATTCATACCTGGATCATCATTATTAGCTTTTTTTATAATATTATTAAAACGAGCAAGTATAGTTCCGTCAGAGCTTAGCTTAAATAAAGTATTTTCTAATGCAGAAGAAGTTAGTAAATATATATTATTATCCTTATCAACTGCTAAGGGACCATAATAATCTTCTCCACTAAAAGTTGCTGATAAACTACCATCAGTTGTTTTATATTTTTGAATTGTTTTACCAGAAGAGACGTATAAATTTCCATTCATATCTGCTGCTAGTCCCTTAATTAGTTTAGAATCATTTTTATCTGCATTTATTTGAATCGCCTTAATGAATTCGCCAGAATTATTAAATTCCTGAATTCGTCCATCAATATAATCACCTATCCAAACATTATTATCAGAATCTATAGTAATATATCTTGCATCATTTAATTTCCCAGAATCCGTACCTTTTCCACCGAATATTGCTACTAATTCTCCAGCAAAATTATTGTTATTAATAGAAAGAATTTTTATTTTTAATTCTTCAAGCTTTTTTTTAAGAGTAGAGTTTTCAGGATCTAATTTTAATTGATCTTCTATATTAGATGCTTTAACTGAATATTCATTAAGTTGAAGTTGTGTTGTATACTCACTATTAGCGCTATTATTACCACTAATAGCATGAATTTGATTGTCCAATTCCTCAAGCTTTTCCTTAAGAACGGAGTTTTCAGGGTCCATTTTCAATTGGTTTTCTATTGTAGATTTTTCTGTTGAATACTTATTAATCTTAAGTTGTTTGGCATAATCACTATCATCATTGGCGATAATAACAAAAGCTTTTGGATAAGTTTTTATATATTTTACATTAAACTTAATTCCAGTTGAAGGATAATAATATTGATTTAATGAATCATTATGAATAATATTAAAATCCGATGATAAAAAGTAAGTTGAAATAACATTGCTATAATTAGTAGGTTTAATCATAACATTATATCGATAAACCGTTCGATTATTGTATTGGTTTGACGTTGGTGAATTATCTACAATGATGGCTTCTCCTTTTTCTCCCAAATTGTCAATAAGCATATTTGTTAAAAAATGTCCTACAAAAATATTAGCAATAATAATTACAAAGAAAGCTATAGAAAATTTTAATAAATGTAATTTAATTTTTTTTGGGAAAATAATTTGACTAATAATACCAAAAAGAATACATCCTAAAATACTAAGTACAGGATGAGATTTTAATATAACCAAAAGAATAGTTATATATATCATTTATTACCTCCATAATGTTAAAAATATTTCAATATACAAAAAGTTTTATTTTTAAGTATCTTTCTCATATATATTCATAATATGACTTTTTACATATATATTGAGTTATTGTAAAGTTGTTTTATTTTAAAGGAATTAGCTTTAGGCGCATAAAAACAAATAATGAGTCAAAATATCCATGGCAAATGGAATTGCTATTTTTTGATTGTGCCTTATTATATCAATAATATAATTTTCAATCAAGAAAAAATTAAGAATAATGTTATATTTTGTTAAAAGAAATATATCTCTTTACAAAGTTTGAATTTTTAGCCATTTCAACGTAAATAAATTGAAGTAAAACATAAGCTATCTATTCAAAATTTAACAAGGAAGAAGTGTTAAAAATATTAGAGAACATTCATATAATTTATGTATTAGCAGGCAGTTCAAAAAATTGGATTGTCTGTTTTATTGTGTTTATATGCATTTGCTTGTGAATGAATGAACTTGTGATATAATATGTTAATAAATAATACATGCTAGCATTTAACTGCAAAGTGAAGACTATTTATATAATATGCAGAAAAATAGTAATTTGAAAGGAAGTTTCATTATGGGAGAATTATCAAAACTACCTAATATCGGAAAAGAAATTGAAAGGCAGTTGAATAAAGTAGGTATATTTACTTATGATGAATTAAAAGATATTGGTGCAGAACAGGCGTGGCTGAAAATACAAGAAATTGATGCTTCTGCGTGTATTTATAGATTGTTAGCACTGGAAGGTGTAAGAAAACAGCGTTACCACAGGAACGTAAAGCAGATTTAAAAGATTTTTACAATTGGCATAAGGTAAATTCAAAAAAATAACAAGTCCATCTGCCAAGCCTATTTTTCATCAGAGGAAGCTCGACTCGCATACGCTCACTGAGTAAGCGATTCACACCAAATCATAGATTTGAGTTCTCTGCTCATCAGCAGATTCCTCTAATAGCCCACTATGAGATAAATCTACTTCCTTGCCTGATGAAAAATAATCATGACATTTTGGATTTGTTATTTTCTTTCATGTGCCTAAAGGTAAAAAGTAGTTTGACGGTAAGAGTGGGAGAAATCTAAATTAAATAATATAAAACATTATTGGTAATAGTAAATATATATGATATAAAAGGAGATGTTACTATGAATGAAATAAAAAAAGATAAAGATAAATTTTATATTGGAGAAAATAGTGCAAATCCAATTGCAGAAATAACATTTATTTCAACTGATGATAATAAGCTTATTGTTAATCATACTTATGTTTCTGATTCACTAAGAGGTCAAGGAATAGCTATGAAATTAGTAGAAAAAGTAATAGAATATGCAAGAGCGGAAAATAAAAAAATTGTTCCAGCATGTTCATATGTGGATAAAGTCATGACTAATAAAGATGAGTATAAAGATATTTTAGAATAAATAACATGAGCTGATATTATTTACAATAAAGAAGATTTAAGCTCAATCAAAAAAATAATAGACCAAAGATGTGATGCATATTTCGTGTGAGACAAGGAAGTGAAATTAGCTCATAGTGGAGCTATCAGTTGATTTTGATGACACAGTATGGCGCGAAATAGGTAAGCATACTGGTCTATTATTTTCTTGATTGTGCCTTAGGGGATATGAAAGGAATTTTTAAATATGGAATTAAAAGCTTATTTGCATAAGGTACAATATTATGAAACAGATCAAATGGGGATTGTGCATCATTCAAATTATATAAGATGGTTTGAGGAAGCAAGAGTTGATTACATGGAACAAATTGGTGCAGATTATTCAATAATGGAGCAGGAAGGATACATTAGTCCTGTTGTCTCTATAAATTGTAATTATAAAACAGTAACAAAGTTTGGAGAGTATGTTTATATAATTACGAAGCTTGAGCATTTTTCAAATGCAAAATTCAGTATAGTTTACACAATAGTAGATGCAGCTACAGAACAAGTTAAGGCTATTGGAGAAAGTAAACACTGCTTTATTAATAAAGATGGGAAGATTATATCCTTAAAAAAGGAAAATAAAAAGTATTTTGAACTGTTTTCTGATTCAATTGGAAAAGAAACAAAAATACTTTTAGATGAGTAATTAGACTTTCCATTCAGTTATTCTTGTGGGAATTTACCTCTAAGCTTGACCATTTACTAAGAGGTAAATTCTAAGTTTTAAAAAATGTGATTATAAATATATGTTATGAAAATCTAAGCCATTGATTAAATCTTAAATTTTTGAATTATTTCATTAAGTGTCTGAGCAAGTTCAGCTTGACTTTGAGCAGTTAATGCAACTTGTTCTATTGCTTGAGTTGTTTCATTTATACTTTCCTTTATCATTTCTGCTTCCTCACTAGATTGTTGAGCTGTTTGTGCCATATCTTGTACAGCATCACTTACTTGATCTACTGTAGCTGTAACTTCCTCTGACATAGCAGCAATGTCTTCTGTGACTTTACTTATGAAATCAGCATCGTTATAATATTGGTTACCTGTTTTTTGGTAACTTGAAAATTGTTCTTGTACATTTTTATTAATAAACTCTAGTATGTCATTTCCAGTATCAATGCTATTTTTAAATGCTCCTTGTACTTTACTTATAGTTTCTTGAATACTTTGCACTGCATCTGCGGATTGTTCAGCAAGTGTTCTAACCTCTTCAGCTACAACAGCAAATCCTTTTCCTTGTTCTCCGGCTCTTGCTGCTTCTATAGCGGCATTAAGTGCAAGTAAATTAGTCTGTCCTGCTATACTGGCTATTGTATCTGCCATAACTTTAATAGTATCTACTATTTTACCATCTTCAATAACTTTTATCATTTTTTCTTGTTTTTCAGTAAATATATTTTTTGATTCTTCTATAGCTTTTTGGCTAATATTTTTAACTTCAGTAGCTTTTTCTTTAGATACATTTGAACTATTACTTCCATCCATAGCTTTTTGTGAAAGTATATTCATACTTGAATCAACTTCTTGAATTGATGCGCTTATTTCTTCTGTTCCAGCACTGGATTCTTGCATATTGCTTGTAATATTCTTTACAGCTTCATCTATACTTAGTGCTTTTGATGATAATTCTTCCACTGTTGCGGAAAGTTCTTCTGAAGAAGCACTCATATTTTGAGAATTTTCAATAATCGTTTTAACAAGTTTCTTTATATTATTCTGTGCTTTGAATAAATATTCTCCTGTTTGCCCAAATTCATCGCCTCTTGTAACTTTAAATTCGTATGATAAATCATAGTTTGCAAGTTTTTCTCCAAATAATTTAATTATTTGAAGTGGCTTATTTATATCGTTGGATAATATTAAACCTATTATAATTGCGAGTATAAGTCCAGCAATGCTTAGTAATAACATAATTGATTTTGCTTTTATATATATTGAATTAATATTATTATCTGCAAGTTTTGCATCGTTTAAATTTATTTCTATCAGTTTATTTAAATTATCAAACATTGCAATTCTAACTTTAGATGCTTGTACATATTGCTTTTCAGCTTCATCAAAATTCTCATCATCAACTAATTTAATAATATTTTCTCTTAAAGTTTTATATTGATTTAAATTATTATTAAATGTTTCAAATACATTCTTTTCATCACCGCTAAGAGGAAAACTTTCAAATTCCCTTATGTAATCATTATTTTCAGCTTTATTTTCTTCAATATTTTTTTTGAATTCAGACTTTCTAGAAGAATCTCTTACATATACCATCTGTAATATATCAGATTTTATTTCAGATAAATTTTCTTTCATATCTGTTAATATATAAACAACTCGAAGATTTTGATTATATATTACCTTCGCATTTTCTCCTATATTTCTGAGTGATATTACTCCTATGGTACCAACAATTCCAATTAATAATGCAACAATTAAAAATGCTCCCAGCAACTTAGTTTTCACCTTTAAATTTTTTAGTAATCCCATTAATCAATCCCTCTTTCTTTATTTTTTATTGTATATATAAATTTGTGTAAATGCAGACATCCAATATGCAATGCACTCTTATAAAATATTCTAAATTATTTAATTATTTTTAAGTAGTTTAAAAATAATTAAATAAATATAAATACGCACATGTATATGTGTATATTTATATATTATTTGCTATATTTATTTACTTTTTAGTAATATTAAGTAAAGATTTGTATTTTCTTCTACAAATATGTATTATAATATATATGTTATATGTATTCAATGGTCAATATGCTTTGAACTATTGATTAATCAACAATTAATCAATATATGTTGATTATTAAACAGAGAGTCATTTATGGGAGGAAATTTACAATGAAAAAAGTTGACAGACGTGTCCGTAAAACAAAAGATGCTTTAACTAGCTGTTTAATAAAACTTATGTCTGAAAAAGAATTTAGCAATATTACAGTAAGCGAACTTACTAAACTGGCTGATGTGAATAGATCAACCTTTTACAATTATTATAAAGACATATTTGATATGATAGAACAGATGGAAAATGAAGTTTTTCATGATTTTATTAAAGCTTTCCACAAACTTAACTTAGAAATAGGCAAATATACATATGGAAGTATACTTTCTTTTTATACATTTATGTTTGAGTATATACAAAATAATTCAGATATATCTAAAATATTGATTAGCAGGAATTGTGCTCATTCATTTATGGAGAAATTTAAAAGAACTATTATGGCAGCAGATAATCCTTTTAATGAATCGATTCCAGAAATTCAAATTTACTTTTTTAGAACTTTTATTATATCAGGTACTGTTGGTGTTATACATCAATGGTTAAATGACGGTTTGAAAATACCATATAAAGATATGGCAATTATTATGACTGAAATGACTATGAAAGTGATAAACGATTATAAAACGTAGCTTAATCTTCTCTATTTGGCTTATGAATTTTTGGAACTTTTGTATTACTCACATAAAAGTTTTAATGCGACATATAATCAAATAAAAAATCTTAAAAACTTGGCTAATGGCAGCTATGTAGAACTTAATCGAAAAAAGAGAGTAATGATAAAATAAAGTTTTAATATGGAATTAAATACGGTATAATTATATATACAAAATTATGGATAGAAGTCTATTAATTTGTATATTAATGAAAGGAATGGTTTAAATGAATAAAAAGCTAACATTAATTATCGCAATAACTTTATCTTTAACATTTATGGCGGGATGCTCAAATTCGAGTAAGTCCTCAGATGATCCAACAAATAGTTCACAGGTTAATAGTGAAACATCAAGTTCAACTATTCAATCGCAATCTGAAGAAAATAAAACTGTAAGTGATAATAAAACTGTAAATGATAATGAAACTAAAAATAATGAAGATCCTCTATTAAATGACATTAAAACTTTAGCTCAAGAAGGAAAAATCATTAATTCAGAATTTGCAGACAAGTCCTCAAATATATCAGATGCGGAAGGAAAATTAGGAAAAGCAGATAAATCAGAATGGGTAACTGATGCTAAAGGAAATTATTCTACTTATTCAAAATACAATGTGGTTTTTGGATCTAATAAGGGAGGGAGAATTTTTGAAGTTAGATCTTTTGACAGCCGTTTAAATAAGATCTCCCTTTCAATGGTTAAAAAATATTTCGGAACTCCTGCTCATGATGTTACAGCTAATGGTGAAGAAATAATAGGATATGTAGCAGGACAGGAATTTAAAATTTTATTTGTATTTAAAGTGCCAAAAGATAGTAATGATGATCCTAAATTAGATCACTATTCTGTATTATATCCAAAAGGAACAGTTAATTCAATGGCAAGTGATCCAGGCAGAGAGTGGTAATTAAATCTATTCATTCCATATGAGTTTATTATAATAATTTATCTTAAAATTAAATATTATAGAATTATCTATGGTTTGACTATATTGGAAGATCACGAATATTAATTAGTAAGAAATATTCGTGGTCTTTTATTTTGTTAATTTTAATTAGCTGCTATAGTAAATGAATAGTGTAAAGCAATCTATGGAAAAATAGAATTAAAATCTATCTACAGTATAGAGAAAAATGTAGTGAGGGTAAATATTTATGAAAAAATTTATATGTATGGTCTTTGGAATGTTACTAGGCTGTATTTTTATATTACCTGCTTTTTATTGTAATGCACAAACTACTGCTATAAGTGAAGATATTAATAGTAAAGTGTATGATTTACAGCAGAATGCTTTTAAATATTATCAAGTTAAGCATAAAGGAGCTTTAGGAATTCCAATTTCATATTCATGTGCAGAGTCTGAGGCAGGGGATATTAGAAAATATACAGTAGAGCCTAAGTATTCTGAATATATTAATGGTAATAAGGTTGAAATAACTATTTCACAAGTCAATGTTACTGGTTCAGCTGATAATTTTAATTCAATTTTGAAAGACAATAAGTATATAAAAGACATAAAGCTAGATAAACTTGATGATAACACAGCTAAAGTTGATATTGAGACTTCTGGAAAAATAGATATTAAAATTAATCCAGTAAAGAGAAGATATTTGTCCTTAGGAGATAATAGATATGAATTTACAACTTTTATAGATGTTACGTTTAAAGAAAAAGTTAAAGATAATTCTAAAATAATAATTGTTGATCCTGGTCATGGAGGTTCAGAGCTTGGAACAACAGCTAATTTTACTTATGAAAAGCAGTTAAATTTGGATATATCTAAAAGAGTAAAAGAAAATCTTGAAAAAGCTGGATATCGTGTATATATAACAAGAGATGATGATAGTAATGTAGGATTATTGGATAGAACAGATCCGGCAAATCTTTTAAATGCAGATTTATTTTTTAGTGTGCATAATAATTCACTTCCACTAGATGTTAATATGCAATGTGTTCATATGTTTAGAGGGACTACGGTACTATATAATTCAACTGCACCAAAACCAGGAAGAGAATTTGCTACTATACTTATGAGGGAAGTTTCTAGAACTATAAAAACTAATACATATCCACTTCAGGATAGACCAAATCTTGTAGTTTTATCTTCAGCATGGTGTCCGGCAGTGCTTATGGAAACTACTGTTGAAACTGATGATGGTGATACAAAGATGATGATGCATAGAATTAACAGTCAAAAAGTTGCAGATGCATCACTTAGAGCTGTAAATAAATATTTTAGGCACATGAAAGAAAATAACATACCAAAGATGTTATGCAAAATAGGCACGCATACTGGTATATTATTTTTTAAAATGTGCTTTAAATAAATTAAATGAGGGGATATATATATGAGGTCAACAAAGTTTATTAATAGTTTTTTTTCACTTACTACTATTGCAGCATTAATTCTTATATCATATAACACGAGTGCAAAAGCTGATACATCTGGAACAGATTTTGCACATACAGATTTAGGTACTATTTCAGGATTATCAGTTGAAAATCAGAATCCATATGTTGAATATGCAGGAGTTGATCACTATCCAGTTATAAGTGGTGACACTGTTAAAATTAATATGACCTCCAAGTATGACGGGGATTATTCGGACTATGGTAACTACGATTCAGTGCAGTATAGAGTGTTTATAGCTAAGGATAATGATAAAGGATATACAGAATTAACTAATGGATATTCAAAAGCCATGCCTGTATACAATGAGTTTATTATAGAAGATAGTCAGCCACTAACTGAGGGTAATTACAAAGTTATGATTTTTGTAAAGAAATTTTCATCTAGTGGAATAGAGAAAAATTCATATGGTGCTTATGACAAAATATATAATTTTAATTTTATAGCCTATAACAGTTCAAATGCTCCTAAAAATGATGATTCAAAGGTTTCAAATTCATCAGGTAATATTGTAAACGATGGGATGGCAGTAGAAGATGATGATTATATATATTATATAAACAGAGTTGGAGATGTTTATGGAGCAGCTCCTGATTATTTATATAAAATAAAGAAAAATGATCCGCCTAGGAAGGATTTTTGTGACTTAAGTTATAATACACAAGTAATTCCAAATAGAGTATGCAATCTTAATCTTGTAGATGACTGGATTTATTATAGCAATTGGAAGGATCCTTTTCATCATAGTATAAATAAAGTTAAAAAAGATGGAACAGAAAACACATGTATAGCAAATGAGGCAACAGGTAATATGTTTGTAAAAGGAAATTGGATATATTATGTTAAAAGAACTAATTCACATTCAATTGATTTAAATAATATATACAAGATATCCTTAGATGGTACTTGCAGGATAAAGCTTAATTCTACAGGTACAGAAGATATGACTGTAAGTAATGAATGGATTTATTATACCAATATATCTGATGGATATAAAATCTACAGAATGAAATTGGATGGCAGTGAGAATACAAAAATTTGTGATGATGAAACTTTATTTATGACTGTATGCGAAGATACTGTATTCTATAGTAATAAGTCAGATGATGACAAACTATATAAAATAAATGGAGATGGGACTGGAAAAGCAAAATTATCTAATAACAAAGCTACATTTATAAATCCAAATCATGATTATGTTTATTATGTAAATTATTCAGACAATGAAAATCTTTATAAAATTCCAGTTAACGGAGGCAAATCTAAAAAAATAACTAATGAGTATGGAGCTAATATAACAATTTTAAAAGATAAAATATATTTTAATGGCATGTTTTACAAGAAATGGAGGTAGGAGTGTCACAGCTAAAGTCCTCTTCAATTTCCACTAAAATTTGAGTGATATAGTTCTCAAAACCTCTCATTGTTGTTTCATCTAAAATATATTCTTCATAAGCATATTTGCCAATTTTCAAGTTACTTGCATTTAAATATTCTATAAGTTTCTTATAGGTTTCATCAATTGTAGTATAGCTACCTTGATGATATGCTACAGCATACAAGCCTTTTGGTCTAGTGAAAGTAGATTTAATTTTACTATTAGTTTCTAGTTTTGTATAGATGTAAGAATAATTGTCAGAAACACCTTTAAAAATATTGTTCCTGTTTATCATTAAACTTATAGAATAACCTGAAGTTAATTTATGTTCATTACAATAATCCATATGTTCTGATACAACTTTCAAAAAATCTTTATAACTAAGATTTTCTATTGACTTACTTAATACTAGTTTCTCTTCTTTTAAAACTTCTAAGGTGATTTTAGAATAGTCAATGATACAAGCTTTTTTAGTTATCTCAATTTTGTTTTTCATGAATTTACGTATTCTTTTAAGATTTTCAATTTCTTTATTTACTTGGGTTATTTTATTCTCAAATAATTCGATTAATGCTTCTGGCGTTTTATTATCTAAATAATGTTTAATTTCTTTTAAAGGCATTCCAATTTCCTTAAGAATAAGAATTACGTTAAATACTTCAAATTGCTGCACAGAATAATATCTATATCCATTTTCATCTTTTATTTCAGGTGAAAAAAGTCCAATATCATCATAATGAAAAAGAGTTTGTTTTTTTACATTACATAACTTAGCAAATTCTCCAGTATTAAAATACTTTTTAAAATCTTCATTCATATAAATTAATTCTCCTCTTGACTATACGGTTACAGTATACCTTATGATAGTATAATAGCAGTATAGATATAATAAATCAATATAAAAAATATTCATGTTTAATAAATATTAAACATCTATTTTTAGTATGGCTGAACTTATAATATACTTGCAAAAAGCTAAAGAAGGAGATAAAGACAAAATGAGATTAATGTTAAAATATCTAAAAAAATACAAATTGCTTATTACTTTAAATGTAATATCAGTTTTTGGATTTGCCTTAGTTGAACTTGGAATTCCAACAATAATGGCTAAGGTTATTGATAATGGTATAGCTTATAATGACATATCATACATAAGAAAAATGGGACTTATAATGATAGTGATTTCAATAATTGGTGTCATGGGAACTATATTGCTAGGATATTGCTCAGCAAAGATTTCTACAAGCATGACTAGGGATATAAGAAATGATATTTTTATAAAGACTCAGAAATTTTCACATAGTGAATATGATAAGTTTGGAGTGTCATCAATGATTACAAGGACAACTAATGATGCTTTCCAATTGCTTCAGTTCGTGAATACATTGCTTAGAACTGCAGTGCTTGCACCAATTATGTTTATTATCAGTTTAGTTATGATTTTTAAAACAAGCTTATCATTAACTTTAGTACTAGCTATAACAATACCATTTATAATAGGAGGTGTTATATTAATAGCTAAATTATCTGAACCAATGTCAGAAATTCAGCAAAAAGGTTTGGATAAATTAAATCTTATTTCGAGAGAGAATTTAACTGGAATACGAGTAATTAGGGCATTTGGAAATGATAATCATGAAAGAAAGAGATTTAAAGAAACAAATAATAGTTATACTAATATATCTAAAAAATTGTATAAGCTAATGGCAGTTTCTCAGCCATTATTCTTTTTCTTATTAAACATAGCAATAATAGCAATATTTTGGATTTCAAGTGAAATGATAAATGTAGGAACTCTTAAGGTTGGCCAGTTAGCTGCATTTATAGATTATTTGTTTCATGCAATGTTTTCTATTATGTTATTTTCTATGGTATTTATAATGTATCCTAAAGCACAGGTTTCAGCTAATAGAATTCAAGAATTGTTAGATGAAGAGCCAATTATAAAGAATCCTAAACAAGGTGTTAAGGATACAAAAATCAAGGGAAGAATAGAATTTGACAATGTTACTTTTACATATCCAGATGGGGAAGAACCTGTACTTAAGAATATTTCATTTGAAGCTAAAAAAGGAGAAACAGTTGCTTTTATAGGAAGTACTGGTAGTGGAAAGTCAACTTTAATTAATTTAATCCCAAGGTTTTATGATGTTACAAGAGGCAGCATTAAAATAGATGAAGTAGAAGCACGGGATTATGATTTGAAATCATTACGTAAAAAAATCGGGTTCATACCTCAAAAGACGTTATTATTTACAGGGACTATTGGCAGTAATATTAGATTTGGTAAAAAGAATGCTAATAATACTGAAGTTGAACATTCAGCTAAAATATCAGAAGCATATAATTTTATTTCACATAAGCCTAAGAAATTTGATGAAATAATAAGTGAAGGTGGAACTAATGTATCTGGTGGACAAAAGCAGAGGCTATCAATTGCACGAGCAGTGGTCAGAAAACCTGAGATTTATATTTTTGATGATAGTTTTTCAGCTTTAGATTTTAAGACAGATGCAAGCTTAAGAAGTAAATTGAAAAATGAAACTAAAGAATCTGTAGTTTTGATAGTAGCACAAAGAATAAGCTCTATTATGGAGGCAGATAAGATTATAGTATTAAATGAAGGCGAGATAGTAGGACAAGGAACTCATAGAGAATTATTAAAATCATGTAATATATACTATGAAATCGCAGCATCTCAACTTACAGAGGAGGAATTAGCATAATGAAGAAGTTTACAGAAAATATAAGGAAAATTGCTCCTTTTGTAAAACCATATAAAGCACCATTTATTGGTGGAGTTTTATTGGTAATAGTTGCAGCCGTATTTACGTCAATTTCACCAGTAATCGAAGGATTGATATTAACACAGCTTAAAACTGATTCAATTAATATAATGAACAAAATTCCAGGGGCTGCAGTTAATTTTAACTATATTATAAGAGTTCTTATAGTTTTGGCTATTATTTATATACTTAGTGCAGGATCAACATATACTGCAAGTTTTTTATTAACTAATGCTATTCAAAATACTATGAGAGATTTAAGAAATGCAGTTCAAAATAAAATTAGAAAACTACCAGTGAGTTATTTTGACCAAAATAGTTACGGAGATATATTAAGTAGGATTACAAATGATATTGACAGTATATCTAATGCACTTCAACAAAGTTTTAGTCAGGTAGTTAATGGAGTTTTATTGTTAATACTAGCAATTGCCATGATGTTTACTATTAATATAAATATGACTTTAATTGCCATATTCATAATACCATTAAGTTATTTGGTATCTAAATTTATAGTTTCAAAATCACAAGGATTATTTTATGGCCAGCAAAAAGCACTTGGAAAATTGAATGGTAAAGTCCAAGAAATGTATACTGGATTTAATGAAATAAAATTATATGGAAAACAAGATGATGCAATAAAAGATTTTAAAAATATAAACGAAGAACTCTGCGTAACTGGATTTAAAGCCCAATTTATATCAAGTATAATGTCACCACTTGTATCTCTAATAACATATTTAGGAATTGCAGTTACTGCGATTATAGGTGCAATTTATGTAATAAGTGGAGTAATTACAATAGGTAATCTTCAAGCATTTATACGTTATATATGGCAAATAAATCAGCCGCTTTCTCAAGTAACTCAACTATCATCTACAATACAAGCAGCTTTTGCAGCAATTGAACGTGTATTTGAAATATTAAATGAAGAGGAACAAGTTCAAGATAACGATAATTCGATTAAACTAGAAAATCCAAAGGGAAAAGTTACTTTTGAAAATGTTAAATTTGGATATTCTAAGGAAAAAGCTTTAATAGAGGATTTTAGTGTAGAAGTGAAAAGTGGACAAATGGTAGCTATAGTTGGTCCCACAGGAGCAGGTAAGACTACATTGATAAATCTTTTAATGAGATTTTATGAAATCCAAGGTGGGTCAATAAAAATAGATGGAATAGATACAAGAGATATGAAAAGAGAGGATTTACGTTCATTATTTGGAATGGTACTTCAAGATACATGGCTACATAATGGAACTATTTACGACAACATAGAATACGGAAGATTTGGAGCGTCTAAAGAAGAAATTATAGAGGCAGCTAAAATAGCTAATGTACATCATTTTATAAAAACTCTTCCAGATGGATACAATATGTTTTTAAATGAAGAAGCGTCTAATATTTCACAAGGAGAAAAGCAATTATTAACAATAGCTAGAGCTATAATAAAAGATCCTGCAATTCTTATATTAGATGAAGCAACAAGTTCAGTAGATACAAGATTAGAATTGATGCTTCAAAATGCTATGAAGAATGTAATGAAGGGTAGAACTAGTTTTGTAATTGCACACAGACTTTCAACAATTCGTAGTGCAGATTTAATATTAGTAATAAATGAAGGAAATATTATAGAACAAGGAAACCATGAAGAATTAATGAAAGAAAAAGGATTCTATGAGCAACTTTATAATAGTCAATTTGCTTCGGTAAGGAATTAAAGAGGATAGTGAAAGGTGGAAGGAGAGCTTCAAGGTATCATTTTAATAGCATTATAAAAAGTAGCATAATATGTTTTAATAAAAAATGAAGGCAAAGCGGAAGACGTTATATATTACAGATAAATAACTAATGTAAATCGTAATGTAACTTTTAAAAGTAACAAAACTTATGCATAAAAGGCAGTAAATTTATAAAAAATGAATTTACTGCCTTTTAAACAAAGTTAATAGAATATATTTCAATTTTAGGGTATCCAATCTTGTAGACTGCCTATTTCTAATTCATTATTAAAATAAGTAGTTGTTTTAAATTAAATATTTCGTTCATGTTAAACATTTCCTCAAGATCATAAAGGGTTTTTTCTGAATTTTCTATTTCTTTAGAATACATATGCATTATATCTATCTGATCATTTATATCGAAGTTATATTTATTATCAATCCAGCGTGCAACATTTAATTCTTTAATAATAAGATAACTCATTACAGCTAATGTAACTTTAGAGTATAATTCGTCATCAAAAACAGATTTCATAAAATAATGGAATATAAAATATACCATTAAATGTTCATATTGATAGGTTTTATTTTTATAATATTCATTAAAATCATCATACTGTTTTTGATAAAAATCAATATCATATGTTTTATGAAAACAGTTAATAGCATGCTCTATTATTTTGGGCCATTTATCATTAATAGGATTAAGGTTTTTATATATGTTCATACATTTAAGCATGTTGTCATACTTATCAGATTGTTTCATTCTATACTTATCAAATGAATTAATAAGTTCTTTTTGATAATGCTCCTGTGAATATTTATTTATTATATCAGTAATCTTAGACAAATTATTTTCATTTATTTCTTCCTGAATATCGTGAGCAAAATTAATCAATAGTGCAATTCTATGATTTAAGCTCATAGAACGATTTTGTAATATATCTAAGGCCATTTTCTTAGCGCATATTATATGCACCGAAATATCAAAATTTATATCATCATATGTACTTTTCATTTCATAATCGTCTGAAACTTCAAAAGTAACGCGCTTAGAATCTAGAAGAATTAATCTTGCAGCTTCAGGACAAGATAAAGATATTCCTATTTCACGTAAATTACAGTATTCCTCTATTAACCTTGGGTATGTCTTACATGTATAGCAAAGATAATTTTCTCCAAGTTCAGTATAGATGTCACAAAGATTATTCTTATTTAAAAATGGACAATTATCATTTTGTAATAAGAAACCAGGCTCTCCATCTTCATATAATGTTAAGTTAGATTTTAATCTTTCACCAAATTCACCACATACATTGTCATAATGCTTATAGGTTTCATCATCAATTATAATTTCCCATCCAGCACAACAAGTATCAGTACATTTTGAAGCAGCGCATTTAAAATCTTTATAGTAATGTGGTACTATTGTTTTCATTTAAATTACCTCTTATGTTTATTAGGCACATGAAAATAAATAACAAGTCCAAAATATCCATGGCAAATGGACTTGTTATTTATTTGATTGTGCCTTAGTTAAATTCATATTATAGTATATCATTTAATTGAGCATTAGGAAAAGGAGCAACTTCATAACTTTGTAACAAGATTAATAAGTATACAATAGCACTTTTCATTTAAGGAAACAGGAATCATGAGCGAAGCTAATTTGCTAAAAACATAGGAGTACTTAAATTTATGTTATAATTGAGGAAATATTATAATTATAGAGTACATAATTATTTGTTTTAGATGATGAAACAATAGTATTATAAAATACAGATGTACAGTTGCATAAAAAATATACAGTATGATTAGCATACATGATTGAAAAGGGAGAGTGAGATGATGCAAAAAAGATTCAATACAACAGGGGTATGTATACCAAGAAAACATTATATGGTGGATATATCAAAAAAAATAGATGAGATAGAAAAGTTTGTAGATGAGGAATTTTACTTTGTTATAAATAGACCTAGGCAGTTTGGAAAGACAACAACATTAAATGAATTATATAAAAGATTAAGTTGTAAATATAAAGTAATAAGAATGGATTTTGAACTTATTGGAGAAGACTTTGAATCTGAGGAAAGATTTTGCAACACTTTTATAAATTTTATGTGTAGATTTATAAATATGGATGTAAAAAAAGTTTCAACGCTCACAGAACTTTCTTATACAATAATGGATTTGACAAAAGATAATGAGATTATACTTATTATAGATGAAGTTGATAAGAATTCTAATAATAGATTATTTTTAAGCTTTCTTGGCATGCTTAGATCTTTATATTTAAGTAGAGAACAGGAACTTTCAACAACTTTCAAATCAGTTATATTAGCTGGAGTATATGATATTAAAAACTTGAAGATAAAAGTTAAATATTATTCTGAGATAAGATATAATTCACCATGGAATATAGCAGTTAATTTTAATGTGGATATGAGTTTTAGCAAAAAAGAAATAAGCACTATGCTAAGTGATTATAATAAGGAAAACAATTTATTATTAGATATAGATGCAATTAGCAAAGAGATATATAAATTTACTTCAGGATATCCATTTTTAATATCAAGGATATGTCAAATTGTTGATGGGGATTTATTATGTGAAGGCAAAAGAGAATGGACAGTTTCAGATATACAAAAAGCTGTAAAATTATTGTTAGAAGATAAAAATACTCTATTTGATGATTTAATCAAAAATCTTGAAAATAATTCAAAACTTTATGAGTGTTTGTATAACATATTAATTTGTGGCTTGCCAATATCATACAATATAAATAATCCTATTATAGATTTAGGGCATATGTTTGGATATTTAAAGAAAGATGAAAATAATAATATAGCTGTTTCAAATCAAATTTTTAAGGAAGTTATTTATAATTACATGATATCTAAAACAGATACTATGTCAATGTCTAAATATAATTTTAAGGATAATTTTATCAAGGAAGACAATAGTCTTGATATGGAACATGTATTATTAAGATTTCAGCAGTTTATGAAAGAAAATTATAGTTCTCGTGATATGGAATTTTTAGAAAGACAAGGGGTGCTTTTGTTTTTAGCATTTATTAAACCAATAATTAATGGAGTAGGCTTTGATTATAAGGAAGTTCAAATTTCTGAGGAAAGGCGATTAGATATAGTTATTCAATATAATAAATGTAAATATGTTATAGAGACAAAAATTTGGCATGGAGATAAAGCACATAAGAAAGGATTAAGCCAATTAAAAAATTATCTTGAAATAGAAGGCTTAAATGATGGACATCTATTGATATTTAATTTTAATGAAAACAAACAATATAACAATAGCCGATATTTTATAGAAGATAAAAATATATTTGAAGTTGTTATCTAATAAATTAAGTAGTTTTATTGAAGAGGTTTTAAAGATTTTCTCTTAAGTAGGAGTTTAAACTTTTAAAACATCCAATCATTTATTCGAAGCTTGAATTTGCTTTTTTAGTATAAATTTCTGAGTCAACAATATCTTTATCCAGTATTGTTTGAGTTTCAACAGTTATATACCCTAATATTACAATTTCTTTTCTGGCACTTATTAATGCTGAAATATATGGTTTAAATATTTTTCTTTTGGTAAGTTATATCATAAATATTAAGTTTATATATAGAGATACAGATGAATAAAAAATGTGTGGCTTCAGATATACAAAAGCCGTAAAATTATTGTATAATTACTATTAAAGTAGATAAAGCAGATTATTAATAATTGGCAGAAATTAAGAAAAAGGATTAGGGAGTGTAAAAAAGGTGAGTGTTACTATAAAAGATATTGCAAAACTTGCAAATGTTTCTCATACAACGGTATCTAGAGCATTAAATAATAGTCCATATATAAATGAGGAAACAAAGATAAGAATTAAGGCATTAGCAAAAGAACTTAATTATGTTCCAAATTATAATGCCAAAAGTTTAGTTTTACTAAAATCTTATGTTATAGGAGTTTTCTTTTCATCAATTAGTGAAGGAACATCTGATACATTCTTTCATGAAATAATAAAGGGAATCAGTAAAGTTATTGATAAAGAATATAATCTTGTCATTAGAGGAATTGATACTTATGAAAGTTCTCATCCAATAGATAACAAGAATTTTGATGGAATAATAGTAGTGAGTCAAAGTAAGAATGATGATGAATTTATAAATACTATAATTGAAAAAAATATACCTACTGTTGTTATTAATAGATCTATAGAAAATGATAATATTATAAATATAATGTCAAATGATACAAAAGGATCTTATGATGCTGTTAATTATTTTATTAAGAACAATCATAAGAAAATAGCATTAATAGAAGGTAATAAAGAATTTGAATCTAGTTTATATAGAAAAAAAGGTTATATACAGGCTTTAGAAGATAATAATATTTCTATAAATGATAATTATATTGTAAGCGGTAGATATAATTTAGAAAGTGGATATGCTAATATGTTAAAGCTATTAAAGTTAGAAGATAGACCAACAGCTGTATTTTGTTCTAATGATGATATAGCAGTAGGGGCTATGAAGGCTGTAGCTGAGCAAAATTTAAATGTTCCGAAGGATATTTCAATTATAGGTTTTGATGATAGCAATTTTTGTAGTTATGTAACTCCGACTTTAACAAGTGTGAAAAAAGATTCATTAACTATGAGTGAATATGGTGGAATAAGCTTGCTTAATTTAATAAAAAATAAAGAAGTTGATAAGGAAAAAGTATATATTGAATCAAGACTTATAGTAAGAGAATCTGTAGCTCATTTAAAAGAATAATAGAAATAGTAATTAGTAAGAAGATATTGCTAATTATTACAAAAGATATTGTTAACGTGAACAAAAAAGTATTGCATTATTTTGAAAACGATATTATACTTTTATTGTAAGCAAAAGAAAGTTGAATTCTTTTTTGTTCACGTTAACGATAATATGTTTTTAATTCTTAATATAAATAAGAAGGTTTAAAATTAAAAAATTTTATTGATAAAATTTTTTGAGGTTAAGAATATTTATAACAAATAGACAATAATATATATTAATTCTTAATGTTAACGTGAACAATGACAATTTAAGATATACTTTATAATATCTTAAATGAAATTAATTAATTATTTGAGGAGGAAAAAAATATGAACTTTGATGAAAATTGTTTTTATTGTTCAAAGAATCAAGATCTAAATTCTATAATGATTAAGATTTGTGATTTAGAAGTATCAACAGTATACTTATTTAAGGAGCAGACTTATAAAGGAAGATGTAATGTAGTTTTTAAAGAACATAAAAGTGAAATTACAGATTTAACAGAGGAAGAAGCAGCTGCATTCATAAAGGATGTTAGAAAAGTAGCAAAAGCTATTCAAAAAATCTTTAATCCAGATAAAATAAATTATGGAGCATTTGCAGATACAATGCAACATCTACATTTTCATATAGTACCTAAATATAATGGAGGTCCATCTTGGGGAAAAACTTTTGATATGATGCCACAGCCAAAAACATTACTAAATGAAGAAGGATATAGTGAGGTAATAAATAGGATAAAATTTAATTTATAAAATAAAAAAAACATTTATTAATTATAATTAAATAAGGAGGAAAAGTTATAATGGGCAATTCAACTAATACTATTAAGGATAATAATGTTGAAAACAATAATGTTACACAAAATGAAGACGTTAAACTAAGTTTGAAAGAAAAAATATCATATGGTTTTGGAGATTTTGGTAATGGATTTATGTTTGATTTGGGACAAGCATACCTTACAAAATTCTTTATTGATGCATGTGGAATAGGAGCAGGTGCAGTTGCTGGTATTTTTTCAATTACAAAAATATTTGATGCATTTATGGACCCACTTGCTGGATCAACAATAGATGGTAGAAAGAATATCGGTAGCAGTGGTAAGTTTAGACCAGTAATGATGATTTCAAGTATAATTCTTGCAATACTTACAGTTGTTACATTTACTATGCCTAATGTATCAATGACAACAAAAATTATATATGCATATGCAACATATATGATTTGGGGCGTTATGTATTCGTTCACAAATGTTCCTTATGGATCATTAGCATCTGTTATGACAAGAGACGTTGAGGAGAGAAGTGAATTAGCAACATTTAGACAAGCAGGATCTTTAGGTGCACAATTAATAACAGGAGTAGCTTTCGTACCTCTTCTTATGAGTTTTAAAAATCCTAGAATAGGATATCCAATAGCAGCTGGAATTATGGCTCTTATAGGAGTAATTTCATTTTATATATGTTTTAGAAATACTAAGGAACATGTAAAAGTTAATAGATCAGGTAAATCTGAAAAAGCAACTGCTAAGGATTATGCAAAGGTTGTCTTTACTAATAGACCATTATTATGTTTAATTCTTATGACTGTATTTACAATATCAGCAATGAATACTAATAATCAAATGATGATTTTCTTTTGTCAATATAATTTAGGAAGTGTTGGATTTCAACCTATTATAAATTTCATAATGATTGGCTGTTCTGTTGTAGGTATATCTTTAATACCAAAGATGGTTAAAAAGTTTGGTAAAAAGAAAACTGCAATGATAGGTTTCATAGTTGGGGTTATAGCTAATGGATTGAACTTTATATTACCAACAAATATTTATTCATTTATAATACTTGTTACTATTGGATATGTAGCTTTAGCTATTCCAAATGGAGTTACATGGGCATTCGTTTCAGATGCTATAGATTATGGTGAATGGCATACTGGAATAAGAAAAGAAGGTATTACTTATGCTGCATTTAACTTTTCAAGAAAAATTGCTCAATCAGTAGCAGCACTTGTTAGTGCAGGAGTATTAGGTTTAACAGGATATGTAGCAAATGCTGAGCAAAGTGAAAAAACTTTATTAGGAATAAAAGGCGCAATGACATTATATCCAGCATTAGCATTAGGAATGGCAGCTATAATAGTTAGCTTATTATATAATTTACCAGATGATAAATATAGAAGAATAGCAAAAGATTTAGAAGATGGAAAATGGGAAAATGGATTTTTAGAATAAAAAAATATTAGGAAGTTATAGTAAATGAAATGTTGTGATATTTTGGATTTAAATTGTTAAATGCTCAACGATTGTTAACGCTAACAAAAGGTATTGCATTGTTTTTAATATAATATTATAATAAATGACAGAAAGTAGTAATAATATAAGATTGTTCACGTTAACAACAATAAATTGTTAACGTGAACAAAACTAGAAAGAAGGATTTAATATGAAAAAATTTATGGATGAAAGTTTTTTATTAAGCAATGAGGCAGCAGAAAAATTATATCATGAGTATTCAAAGCAAATGCCAATTATAGATTATCATTGTCACATTAATCCAAAAGAGATTTTAGATAATAGGAAGTTTGAAAATATAACTCAAGTATGGCTTTATGGTGATCACTATAAGTGGAGAGCCATGAGAACTTATGGAATAGATGAAAAATATATAACTGGAGATGGAACTGATTATGAAAAGTTTCTAGCATGGGCAAAAACAATATCAGCTGCTATAGGAAATCCACTTTATCATTGGACACACTTAGAACTTAAAAGATTTTTTGAAATTGATGAAGTTTTAAATGAAAAAACAGCTTCAGCTATTTGGGATAAAGTAAATGCAAAGCTTAATTCTGATGAATTTACTGTAAGAGAGTTAATAAAAAAATCTAATGTTAAAGTTATTTGTACAACGGATGATCCAGTAGATTCTCTTGAATATCATTTAGCACTTAAAGAGGACAAGGAGTTCGATGTAAAAGTATTACCAGCATTTAGACCTGATAAAGCGTTAGGAATAAACAAAGATACTTTTAAAGAATGGTTTAGAAAATTGGAACAAGCTGATAATTGCAAAATAAAAAACTTTGATGATTATTTAGCAGCATTAAAAAATAGGGTTGAATTTTTCCATGAAGTTGGGTGCAGGGTTTCGGATAATGCTTTAGATTTTGTTCCAGTTGGAAATGCTTCAAAGGAAGAAGTAAGCAAAATATTTGATAAGGTATTAAAAGGTGAACAAGTATCATTTGAAGATGAAAATAAATTTAGAGCATTTGTCTTAAAATATTTTGGAAAATTATATCATGATTTAGGCTGGGTAATGCAACTACATATGAATTGTGTAAGAGATAATAATACTAAGATGTTTGAAAAACTAGGTCCTGATACTGGATTTGATTCTCTTAACGATACAGAAGTTGCAATTCCACTTTCAAGATTATTAGATTCATTAAACTGTGAAGATGCTCTTCCTAAAACTATAATTTACAGCTTAAATGCAAATGATAATGCAACAATTGGAACTTTGCTTGGATGTTTCCAAGGAGATGGAATTAAAGGAAAAATTCAATTTGGTTCAGCCTGGTGGTTTAATGATCACAAATTAGGAATGGAAGCACAAATTAAATCATTAGCCAATTTAGGAATGTTAAGTACATTTGTAGGAATGCTTACAGATTCAAGAAGTTTCTTATCTTATACAAGACATGAATATTTCAGAAGAATTCTTTGCAATGTAATTGGAGAATGGGTTGAAAATGGTGAGTTACCAAATGATATTGAAGGTTTAGGACAAATAGTATCTGATATTAGTTATAACAATGCTAAGAATTACTTTAATATGTAATTAATTTATATTGTGATAGTACATAGTAGACAAGCAATGTATTATCACTACTAAGATTCAGATGAGGATCAAGCTAAACCTGAATCAAGTTTTACTTGATAAATAGAAAAATTAAAATGATTATGAGGTGCAAAATGAGAAGAGAAGAAGTATTAAAAAGTATTATAGATGCAGGTGTTGTGGCTGTAGTTAGAGGCGATTCAAAAGAACAAGGCTTAAAAATTGTCGATGCAGTTTCAAAGGGGGGAATTAAAATTATGGAACTTACAATGACAGTTCCAAATCCAGTAGAACTAATAAAAGAAGTTGCAGAAAAGTATAATGGGACAGACGTAATTGTTGGAGCTGGAACAGTTTTAGATACTGAAACAGCAAGAGCTTGTATTTTAGCAGGTGCACAATTCATAGTAAGTCCAAGTTTAGATGTTGAAACTTTAAAACTTTGCAATAAATACAAAGTTCTAGTTATGCCAGGGGTAATGACAGTTAAAGATGCAATTACTGCTTTTGAATATGGAGTTGATGTAGTTAAAATATTCCCAGCTAATTTATATGGACCATCCGTAATTTCATCATTTAAGGGACCTCTTCCACAAGGAGATTTTATGCCAACTGGTGGAGTAACAGTTGAAAACTTACATGAATGGATAAATGCTGGAGCTGTAGTTGTAGGTACTGGTGGAAGCTTAACTAAAGGAGCTAAAACTGGAGACTATGATGCAGTAGAAAAAGAAGCTAGAAGATTTATGGATGCATACAGAGAAGCAAAGGGGATCAAATAGTATGGACGTTGTAACATTTGGAGAATCAATGGTTGTATTTAATGGCGATGTAACTGGACCATTAAGATATATTCATAACTTTGCTAAATCTCTTGGTGGAGCAGAATCAAATGTTGCTACTGCAATTGCTAAATTAAATCATACTGTTGGTTGGTTTTCAAAAGTATCAGATGATGAATTCGGTAAATTTGTTGTTAATTCAATAAGAGCAGAAGGTGTAGATACATCAAAAGTTTTAGTTGATAAAGAAAGAACTACTGGATTACTTTTTAAAGAACATTATCAAAGAAGCAATCCTAATGTGTATTATTATAGAAAAAATTCTGCAGCTAGCAGCCTTTCGCCAGAAGATATAGATGAAGAATATATAAAAAATGCAAAGATTCTTCATTTAACAGGAATAACACCTGCATTATCGCAAAGTTGCAGAGAAGCAGTTTACAAAGCAATTG
The DNA here is from genome assembly GCF_000473995.1 of Clostridium saccharobutylicum DSM 13864. Taxonomy (NCBI): domain Bacteria; kingdom Bacillati; phylum Bacillota; class Clostridia; order Eubacteriales; family Clostridiaceae; genus Clostridium; species Clostridium saccharobutylicum. Next base: position 2,202,949 of record NC_022571.1, read on the forward strand.
ATATTGCTAAGAAAAATGGAGTGTTGGTATCTTTTGATCCTAATATAAGATTAAAATTATGGACACTTGAAGAAGCAAAAGAAGTTTTAATAGATATAGCAAATAGAGCGGATATTGTAATGCCAGGTCTTGATGAAGCGGAACTTTTATTAGGATTAAAAGATAAAGATGAAGTTGCAGATTATTTCTTATCAAAGGAAGCTAAAATTGTAGCTATTAAATTAGGTGCAGACGGATGTTATATAAAGACTAGAGAAGAAGGAATAGTGATACCTGGATATAATGTATCTGATATTATTCAAGATACTGCAGGAGCAGGCGATGGCTTTGCAGCAGGATTTTTATCTGGATATTTAGAAAATTTATCACTAAAAGAAATTGGAGAGTATGCAAATGGTGTTGGAGCCATGGCAACATTAGTTCAAGGAGACATGGAAGGATATCCACATTATGATCAATTAATGGAGTTTATAGGAAAGAAACAAGGAATAGAAAGATAAATTGAATTGAAATATAAATATATTGGATTGTAACGAAATATATAAATTAATTGTTAGCGCATGTTAATTATAAAATAAATATGAAGATAGGACACAAGAGGTCTTGAAACAAAATTTAAGTATATTCTATCTCCAATAAATTTAAATATTAATTTGTTTATAGACAGATTCTTAACTATCTTCAATTTTGTTAACGTGTGCATTGTATTGGTGAATACTTGACGGTGCATAATATATAACTTTGTTAGTATACGCATTGTGAATTGTATATTGAAATTATTACTTATTTTCATGTGATTAGATAAAATTAAATACTGATTTGGAGGAATAAAAAAATGAAGTTAAATAAGGGATCATATAAAAAATTTAAGACTTATACAGAAAGAGTAATACAATTTGGAGAAGGAAATTTCCTAAGAGCATTTGTTGATTGGCAAATAGATAAAATGAATGAAATAGCAGACTTTAATGGAAGTGTTGTTATTGTCCAACCATTAGAAAATGGACTTATAGATATGTTAAATGATCAAGATGGATTATATACACTTTATCTTCAAGGTGTTCAAAATGGAAAGGCAGAAAAAAAACATAAAATTATAAATAGTGTAAGCAGAGGGATTAACCCATACAGAGATTATGAAGAATATTTAAAATTAGCACAAAATCCTGAAATGAGATTTATAATTTCAAATACTACTGAGGCTGGAATAGCTTTTGATGAAAATGATAAGTTAGATGAAGTATGTCAAAAGAGTTATCCAGGAAAATTAACTGCTCTTTTATATGAAAGATTTAAAATTTTTGGTGGAGCAGAGGATAAAGGATTTATAATTATACCTTGTGAACTTATTGATAGAAATGGTGAAAAGCTTAAAGAAATTGTGCTAAGATATGCCGATATGTGGAATTTAGGACAAGACTTCGTAAATTGGATTAATAAAGATAATACATTTTGCTGTAGCTTGGTAGATAGAATAGTTCCAGGATATCCAAGAGATACAATTAATGAAGTAAGAGCAGAACTTGGATATGATGATAATTTAGTTGATGTTGGAGAAATATTTCACTTATGGGTTATTGAAGGGCCACAATTTGTTAAAAATGAATTGCCATTTCAAAAAGCAGGGTTAAATGTAAAAGTAGTTAATGATATGACTCCATATAGAACAAGAAAAGTTAGAATTTTAAATGGACCTCACACAGCAATGGTTCCAGTAGCTTACCTTTATGGATTGGAAACAGTAGGAGAATCTGTAGACCACGAAGTTATAGGTAAATATGTTCATGAATTAATTTATGACGAAATTATACCAACATTAGATTTACCTCATGAAGAATTAGTTGAATTTGCAGATAACATTATAGAAAGATTCCAAAATCCATATGTTAAACATTATTTAATGAGTATTGCATTGAATTCAATGTCTAAATACAAAACAAGAGATTTACCAAGTTTAACTGAATTTATAAATAGAAAAGGAGAACTTCCTAAGAAATTAGTATTTTCATTAGCATCATTAATTGAATTTTACAAAGGTAAAAGAGGAAATGAAGATATTAAACTTGCAGATGATGCAGATATCTTAGAGCTATATAAAGGATTATGGGAAAATTATGATGGAACACAAGCAGGACTTGAAAACATTGTTAAAACAGTTCTAGGATACGAAAAAAATTGGGGTAGAAACTTAAATAAAATTCCAAATTTAACTTCTGAAGTAACAAGATATCTAAGTTTAATTGAAATCAAAGGAATGAAGAAATCAATTAAAGAAGTTCTTTAATTGCATACCTTAAAGGAAGGAATGAGATTGGATGAAAAGTTATTTTAAGATAAACGAACAAGATAATGTAGTAGTAGCACTTAAAGATTTATTTAAGGGTGAAATTATTGAAATAGATAGTGATAAAATTGAACTTAAGGAAGATGTTAAAAGAGGACATAAAATTGCTATTAAAAAAATTCTGAATTCAGAAAATGTAGTTAAATATGGATATCCTATTGGGCATGCTATAAAAAATATTGGAATTGGTGAATGGGTGCATACTCATAATATTAAAACAAACTTAGATGGAGTAAAAGAATATACGTTTAATCAACAATTATCTGAAATTTCAATGGAAAAAAGAAATCTTACTTTTGAAGGATATGAGAGAGAAGATGGTAATGTTGGTATAAGAAATGAACTATGGATAGTGCCAACTGTTGGTTGTGTTAATGGAATTGCAGATAGAATAATTGAAAGATTTAAAGAAGAAGTAAAACCAGAAGGCATTGATGGAATAGAAGCATTTAAGCATAATTATGGATGTTCTCAACTTGGTGAAGATCATGCTGCTACAAGAACTATGCTTGGAAACTTAGCAAAACATCCTAATGCAGGTGGAGTTTTAGTACTTGGCCTTGGATGCGAAAATAATACAATGTCAGAGTTTATAAAGTCACTTGGAAATTATAATGAAAAGAGAATTAAATTTTTAGTATCTCAAGAAGTTTCTGATGAAATTGAAGAAGGCGTTAAAATTTTAAAAGATCTTTATGAGAATATGAAGAAGGATAAGAGAGTATCTATTTCAATATCTAAGTTGAAGGTTGGATTAAAATGCGGTGGGTCTGATGGTTTATCAGGAATAACTGCAAATCCATTAGTAGGTGATTTTTCAGATTTCTTAGTATCTCAAGGCGGAACAACAATACTTACTGAAGTTCCAGAGATGTTTGGAGCAGAAACTACTCTTATGAATAGAGCAAAAGATGTGGAGACTTTCGATAAGACTGTACATTTAATTAATGATTTCAAGGAATATTTCATGTCATATAATCAACCAATATATGAAAATCCATCTCCAGGTAATAAAGCAGGTGGAATAACTACTCTTGAAGATAAGTCATTAGGATGTACACAAAAATCAGGGAAATCAACTGTAGCTGATGTACTTAAATATGGGGAAACGCTAAAAACTAATGGACTTAACTTATTGAGTGGACCTGGTAATGATTTAGTTGCAGCATCAGCACTTGCAGCAGCGGGATGTCATATTGTACTATTTACAACAGGCAGAGGAACTCCATTTGGAACCTTTGTTCCTACAATTAAGATTTCAACTAACTCAGCACTTTATAAGTTAAAACCACATTGGATGGACTTTAATGCAGGGTGTTTAGTTGAAGACAGAGTTTTAGAAGATGTAACAGAAGATTTAATGAATTTTATAATTGATGTTGCAGGTGGAAAGTTTGTTAATAATGAAATTAATAAATTTAAAGAACTTGCAATTTTAAAAAAAGGTGTCACATTATAAAATTATTTTTATAGATAAACAACTTAGAATTTAGAGTTATGATATAATTTACCGAAAGAAGCTGTATTCTTTTTCTCGGTTGCTAGATAATTGGAATGTGGATTTCTAACAGCACAAGTTGTACCAATTCTTGCATGCTCCTCAAACAAGTTGAGTACAAGCAAGAATGGGACAACTTCTACTGAAGAAATACCTACATTCAAATTATCAATGCAACACTCTGAAAAAGAATACAGCTTCTTTCTAGTGTAGGATATATTTCAAAGTTTGAATCTAGTTCATAGTTTGTTTATTTATAATTGTTCTACGGATTTTTATCCAATAAAAGTTGTTCCATTTCTGTATGCTCATCAGGTAAAACTGAGGACAAGCAAAAATAAAACAACTTTTACTGAGAAAAAAATTTATGATGATGATACTTTATTATTTAATTGTTAAATAATAAAGTTAGAACTTTTGAATTGATAATAAATCATCAATACTTCTAGTCATATATTGATAAGAATCATAAACTCCTTGGTTGTAAAATTCTAGTGATAGCTTATCTATAATGAAGTCTAAAATTTTGCTTGAAGCTAAATCACCTAATTCTTCATCTCTTTCATTATAAAAATATTCTTTAATTTCAGAAATCATATCTTCACGTTGTTCCTTGGTTAATTTAATTTTATCATTTTTATTCATAGACAACCTCCATTTTAAATTACAAATATTTAAGGCAAAATGTATTCTTAATATTTATTATAACTTATTTTTTAGATATTAGGCATATTGAAGAAAATAACAAGTCTCAGTATCTACAGATGAGTAAATGCAATGAGTTTAGAGATGTATTGGGTTCACTGTTTTTTTGATATAAAGAAAATTATAACTTAATAATGTACCTAAGTAATGGAGGAGAACCAAGTCCAGATGGTGAAGATTCTCCTTCTTATTTTGTATTAAGAAGAAATTTGATAATAAATTCTGTAAATAAGGATTTGTACACAATAAAAAAGTATTTGTATTTTTCGGTACTTGACAAAGCAACATACTTGCAATACAATATAGCTACTAAGTTGCATTACAATGTAGTGCTAAGTTACAGTACAAGGAGCTGATACTAAATGGCAAATTCTTCTCAATTATTAAAAGGAATTTTGGAAGGTTGTATTCTTAAAATAATTTCTAAAAATGAAACTTATGGATATGAATTATATAGTTCATTAAAAGAGAGTGGTTTTGATGATTTATCCGAAGGAACCTTATATCCATTATTGATTCGCTTGGAGAAAAATGGTTTTTTGTCGTCGGTTAGTCGTAATTCGCCACTGGGACCAAAAAGGAAGTATTACTCTCTTACAAAACTGGGACAAGAAGAATTATTGGATTTTTGTAGTTCATGGAGTAAAGTTTCCAAATCTGTTGAAAAAATATTAAGGAGTGATTTAAATGAGTAGCGTAAGTTTATTAGCCAAACAATTAAATAAAGCAGCAGAAAATTTATCTGTAGAAAACAGAAAAATATTTGATGATATTATAATCTATATAAGAACATCAAATTTAAAAGAAAGAGATGCAGAAGAATTTCTTCAACAGATATTAGATAGCTTTTTGAATGCTCAGCAACAAGGAGTGAGTATTGAATCCATGATAGGAACAACTGACATTAGGCATTACTGCGAAGAAATAGTAAATACTTATAAATCAAGCTATAATTTCTTATCGCGTAGTAGCCAATATATTATGTATACAGGAATATTTATAGTAATATTATCATTTACTAAATATATTCTACAAAAATTAACCCCCATTCTATTTAAAACTCATGAACTTAATAATTTTACATTTTATCTAGACTTCAACCTTCAATTAATTATTCAATGTTTGATTGTAATTCCTTTTAGCGTTATAATACTTGCTTCGCTCAAAAAAACTTGTTTTAAGGGAACTTCTAAGTTTAGTAAAGTTAAAGAATACTTTACATATTGGATGATATGTGTATTATTGATTTGTACATGGATTGCTATATTCAAGTTTGTAGATGAAACTGTAATCTTTAGCTTAAATATATTCATAGTTCTTAGTATTGGAAGTGTTATATATTTTATTGGTAATTATTTTACAGAAAAGTAAAAGAAGTATTTATGAACAATATGTAGAGGCAGTTTGCGGATATAAAGTTACCCTTTCATGTATACAACATTACAATGAATCTTAGTATTTATTTTTGACCACTTAAGTGAAAATTAATGAAATTTATTATGATATAGCAAGTTGAAAGTAAAAAATAAGAATATATAAAAAGGTATTTCATGCATAATTAGTGATGAAAAAGTGCTAGCACTTGATATTGATACTGTAAACCGCATCATAGGTAAATGCGGTTTCTTTTAAATTTTTAATATAGTAAATCAAACTATCACTGATTAGCGTAAATAATAAATACAGATAATAAAAATAGTAGCTCTTATATAGGGTTACTTTTTTGTTGGTAATAATATTGAATAAAATATAGACTAAATGCTAAAAAGTTTATATATATATAGACATAAGTATAAAAAGGCATATAATTAACGCATAAATAGATGCGAAGGGGTGTTGAATAATATGAACGAAAATAATAAAGAAGTATTTTGGGATGCAACTATTGAAGAGGTAAAAAGAGGATATGTTGAGCTGGAAGAGAGTTATAAATGTATAATTTGTGAGGAGGAATTTACAAAGGGAAGAATATATGAAATAGATTCTATGCTTTATGATTCAAGAAAGGCCACTCAACTTCATATATTAGAGAAGCATGGCTCTACATTAGAATATTTATTAAGAATGAACCCAGCATTTATAGGGGTATCACAGGTTCAAAGAGAGTTGTTAGTATTAATAGCATCAGGATTAACTGATAAAGAAATTGCCATAAAGCTAGGGGTAGCACAATCTACTATAAGAAATCATCGTTATAAATTACGTGAAAAAGAGAAGCAATCAAGATTATTTTTAGCAATGATGGAATTAATATCATCAAACACAAAGAAGAAGGTAAGTATATTAGATAAGGATAATCTATGTGATGCCCATAAAATAGCAACGACCATAGATGATAGATATAACATTACTGATAAGGAAAGAGAAAGTACAATTAAAAATTATATGGATGAAAGTGGAGCGATAAAAACTTTTCCTGCTAAGGAAAAGAAGAAAATAATAGTTTTATCTGAAATAGTTAAGCATTTTTCAAAAGGAAAGAAGTACTCTGAAAAAGAAGTAAATAGAATTTTAGAAAGAATATATGAGGACTATGCCACTATTAGGAGAGCCTTAATAGAGTATGGGTTTATTGAACGTTCTAATGATTGTAGTAGTTACTGGGTAAAAGAATAATTTGGGGAGATATCATAGATAAAGGGGAGTATTCAAATGTATAAGAAGAATTTTATAATATCAGATATAAGAGAAATAATAGAAAGAAATTATGACATTGGAATTATTAAAGAGATAAATCGAATTTTAGAAGGTGCTTCATCAGAATGTTTTCATATAATTACAGAAGAGGGAGAATATCTATTTAAGGATATCGAAATGATATTTATGAATCATCCTGATAAAGAACCTTTAATAAATAATCTGCTATCACAAAATGGGATTCCTGTATCAGTATTTTATAAAACAAAGAATGGTGAATACTTATTAGAGTACGCTGGACATATTTTTCATTTACAAAGTTTTATAAAAGGTAAAATATTAGAAGTAAATACAGCTCCTAAATGGTTTATGAAAGAAAGTGCTGAAATGTTGGGGAAAATTCACAAAGTATTAGAAGGCTTTTCTTCATTAACTAGTGGAATAGGTAAAGAATTTTTTGAATTTATAACCCCTGAAGCAGCTAAAATATCTTATGAAAAATCCGTAGATATAGCGTTAAGACATGGGGAAAAGCAGAATGTAATTGATTTGAAGTATAGAATTAGTTTGTTAGATAAAATAAAAAATATTAAATTTGAAATGGATAGATTTACTTATAGAAATACTCATGGTGATTATTTTATAAGTCAGATCATATGCGGTGAGAACTGCATTAATGCAATAATTGATTTTACTTCAGCTTGTGTTCATCCTGCTTGTTGGGAATTAATAAGATCGTATTCTTATGCAGATCCTAAGTGCATTGATGGAAAAATAGATTATGATAACTTGGTGAAATATGTAAGGAGTTATATGAAATTTAGTAAGCTGAGTACTTATGATATAAAAATGATGGCATATTTGTACTATTATCAACTTGCAGTATGTGATTATTTTAGTCAGTATTATGAATCTAATAATTCAAATAAAAATGTACTGTGCCATTATGCTCATTGGTCAACTAAGCTTTGTAGATGGTTCGAAGAAAATATTGAAGAGTTAACGGATAAGCTAGAAAAAGAATTCTGTTAATTTAAATAAGGTAGGAATAATTATATTTAACCTCTATATTATAAAGTACAAATTTAAGTTTTAAACATTGGAGGAAAATGGAGTGTCAGAGATTAGTAATTTATTTATGATTTATATAGATAATGAAGTAGGGTATACCAAACTAGGTGGAAATAATAAAATTGGTTACATAAACCAGCATGGGGAAGTTGTGATTGAACCAAAATTTTGTCATGGAGGGGATTTTAATGAAGGGGTTGCTGAAGTATCATTAGAATCTGAGGGCAAATTTGGATTTATAAATATAGACGGAGAATTAGTTATTGATTATAAATTTGATTGGGCATATTCTTTTTCAGAAGGTTTGGCCCCAGTGCAAATTAATGGTAAATGGGGATATATTAATAAAAGTGGTGAAATCATAGTAAAACCACAGTTTGATTTTCCAATCCATTTTTCAGAAGGACATGCTTGCGTAAAAGACAAAGACAGTAGAATAAATGCTTTTATAAATTCTAAGGGTGAATTTATCACTGGTTTTATATATGATTATGCTTCTAGTTTTTCTGAAGGGTTAGCTAGGGTTCATACGAAAGATGGATGGAATTACATAGATAAGTTAGGGAAACATATATTTGATTCGAATTTTGAAGGTGCTTATGATTTTAATGAAGGTTTAGCGGCAGTAAAGGTTAATGGAAAATTAGGTTTTATGGATAAGTCAGGAAGTTTAATGATTGATCCTAAATATGATGATGCACAAAATTTTTCGGAAGGTTTAGCAAGTATAAAGTTAAATGGTAAATGGGGATATATAAATAAGAAAAATGAGATTGTTATAGAACCTAAATTTAATTTTGCATATAGTTTTAGGGAAGGAAGAGCGCCTGTACAAATAAATGATAAATATGGTTATATAAATAAACGTGGAGATATAATTGTTGAGCCACAATTTGTAATTGCCCATTATTTTAAAAATGGACTGGCAGCAGCACTTGTAGATCCATTTATAAAAATATATATAGATCGAGATGGGAATAAGGTATGGACGCCTAAAAAATTTTAATAGACTGAAATTAGATAAGGTAACTATAGTATGAATATTAAATAAGTAAAAAAATCTATCAGAATTATTTTATAATTTTGATAGGTTTTCCTTTTTTGGTACGAATTAATATATGTAAGTGTAAACTTATTAAATGCAAGCTTACTTTATGGGAAGAGGTAGAAAATGAAGGTGAATGAATATAATTATATTAAAGAACTAAGGAATAGGAATGAAAAAGCTTTAGATTATGTTATTGATAATTATGGCTGGATTATAAAATCTGTTGTAGGAAAGCATTTATATGGTATTCAGAGTGTCCAAGGAGAATGTATAAATGATGTTCTTTTAGGGATTTGGAATAACATAAATAGCTTTGATGAAAGCAAAAGTGACTTTAAAAATTGGGTAGCTGGTATATGTAAATTCAAATGCATTGATTATAAACGAAAGTATTTAAAAGATTTACAACATGAAAACATAGATGATTTAAATATTAGTGATGATGGCACTGAAATGAAGAATTTAGAAAATGAATTAAGTAATGAAATGGAATCGCTACTTAAATGCTTAAAGGAAAAAGATAGAGATTTACTTTATAAGTTATATGTTGACGGAATGGATATTGATGAAATAAGTACAGAATGTGGAATGAAAAAAGAAGTTATATACAATAGGTTATCTAGGGCAAAAAAGAAAATAAAAGATATTTTTAATATTAATAATAGAAGAGGTGTTAAGTATGAAAAATAACATATATACTCTGCTTAATGATATAAATATTAATTTGGATGAATATAAAAAAGATGATTTTAATGATATTGAAAAAAAATTAATTAAAAAGAATATTAGAAAATCTATTAAGAAAGGTAGTAAACAAAGAGTTAGAAGAAAAGTAATAGCTGCAGCTGCAATTATGGCAATATTAGCAGGGATGTCTTTTGGAAATACAGGAGCTTACGCCATATCAAAAATAAATTTAGTCAGTGAAAGTATTTCAAGTTTCTTAGGAATAGAGAAAAACCTAGAAGATTATAATACTGTAATTGATAAAGCTGTTATTGATAAGGGAGTAACAGTTAAACTAAATGAGGTAATATTAGATGATAATGAATTGCTTATATCTACTAATATAAGCTCAGATAGGATTTTAAAAGATTACGAAACTTGGGATAGCGAAATGACTCTTTATATAAATAATAAAAAAGTTAAATTTACAGGAGCAAGTGGTGGTATTGAAAAAATAGATGATAATACTACACAAGAAGTTACAGAATATGATTTAGATTCAATAAAAAATATGGATTTAAGTGGAGATTTAAATATAAAAATTGTATATTCTAAAATGATGGTAAATCATGCTGATGGTATAAATGGAACTTGGAAATTTGAATTTAAAACCAATGGAGATAAACTTAAATTAGATACTAAAACCGTAAATCTTGATTATGGATTTGATATTGAAAATGGAAATAAATATATCTTAGAAAAATACACAGATAATGATTTAGGACAAAAGGTATATGGTAAAATCATTGACAATTCAGATAATAAAGAAATATACTCGATTTTATTAAAAGGACATGATGATTTAGGAAATAAGGTGATATTTGATTTATCAAGAGAGAGAAAAGATGATTTTATGCTAAAATATGAAAATGTATTAGTTGGAAATCTTAATGAAAAGGCAAGTAAATTAATGCTAACACCGTATGCAGTAAGAATGCCAGAACAAAGTGGTAAAGCTCCAAGTATTGATGAGTATAAAAAAGCTGGAGATGAATTTACAATAAATATTAAATAAAATATGATTTTTGTATAACTTAAAAAGTATCAAACTAATATATAAGTATATATTATAATAATGAAGAAGAAACACTTTTAAGACAACTTAATGGATACAAAGAGTATTGCTTAAAAACACATTATCGTTTAATTCCTTTAATTTGGTAAGTATAAAGAATGAGGTGTATGTAAAACAAGTTAATGATTAGAAACATCCACAGATTTGTCTTATGCAAATTTGTGGATGCTTGTATTGATTTTGAAATTAAGTTATAGGTGTGTAATTTCTGGCAGAATTATTCCAAATTACAAAAGTGGATATTTATTCATTTACAGATGAAGATGAAGAATTCACTTTGTTTATACGTTTGAATAAAAAATATAATGGAATTCCTATTATAAATCCACCAAGCCCAATAATAACTCTATTTTGAATTATTGGTTTACCCATGTCATCTGCCCAAGCACTATATAATAACCATAAACTAAGGCAAACAGATACTATAGGAATAAAGTATCCAAAAGGTACTCTAAATGAAGATTTTGAATTTCTTCTTCTAAATACAATAACAGAAAAGCAGGTTGGAATATATTGACCAAATTTTGAAATAACACTTACTCCTACCAGCTGTGCAAAACTACCAGATAAAACAAGAGGTATTGCTACTGCAACTGATATTATGATTGCTGCGTAAGGTTGACCATATCGATTTTTTTTGCTTATAAAAGAAGGTAAAACACCGCCTTCAGCTAGGGCTTCTCCACTTCTTGGGGTATTAAAAGCTGTGGCTATATTAATTCCAGTAATTGAAATAAGGGTTCCAACTGCAACTAAGATTTTACCAAAGTCTCCTAAAAATACTTTCGCAGAATCTGCAACTGGAGAAATACTTCCAGATAATTCAGAGCCTAAAGTTCCAATACAAACTGTTTGTATCAATATGTAGATAAAGGAAGTTATTAATATTGTAGCTAATATAGCAATAGGTACGTTTTTCTTTGGGTTATCCATATCACCTGCTGCTATTACTACCGATTCAAATCCAGAAAAGGCATAAAAAACTACAATTATAGCCTGTCCAAAGTTGCCCATATTAATTGGTTGAGCTGATATGAAATTCCCACCTTTTAAAAAGAATAGACCAACAACAATAAAAAGTACCAACGGGATTAATTTTGCAATAGTCATTACATTATTTAAATATTTTGCGATTTCTATACCAAATAAATTAATTATTCCAAGAACTACTAAAAGACTAACAGCTATAATGTTTTTGGTTACTCCATTTGCTGCTTGTGGCCAAAAAAATCCTAAAGCTGTGGCAAATCCTACTGCCATTGTTGCCCAGCCTATAATGCATATAATCCATTTCATTATTCCAACTTCAAAACCTATAAATTCTCCATAAGCTGCTCTTGCATATATGTAGTCACCTCCTGTTTTATCAAACATTCCACTTACTTCTGCAAAACATAGAGCTAGTGATAAAACTAATAATGTTACAATAAAATACATGCCTATACTTTGAGGTCCAAACAATTTATAGGCATCTCCAGGTAGTAAAAAGATACCTGAACCTATAACGCCGTTTATTCCTAATAAAATAATACTAATCAAGCCAAACTTTTTCTTATCCATTATTTCTCTCCTCGTCTTTTTAAATTACTTACATATTAAGCTTTTGAATTTTAAACAGATATTGCATTTAGAAAAACACAAAAAAAGAGCTGCTTTTGTAAATGACTGCGTTGTCTTATAACTCTTAAAGTATAAAATTACACAAAAAGATAATTTTTTTACAAAAAACAACTCAAATTTATACATTTTTACCACCAATTAATCCTACTGTAATTTCAAATATTATTCAAGCATATTTTTAATTGTGCTATAACAATTAAAAGGTTGTGAAATACTGAAACTAATAAAAAACATTTTATATACGCATGTATGAACCTCATTCTGTTTGTTAAGATACAGTTTTTTTCCACAACTTGATGAATTAGCAACCCCAGAATAATTTAAAGAATTATGAGAGCGATTTGAAGAAATAGAAAAGCAGAAACGATAAAGGAAAGTATGAATCAAACGACTCAAGAACTAGAACAAGTAGCATTAACTGCTCAAAGTCAGACTGAACTTGCTCAAAAACTTAATGAAATAGTTTACTTAATTTTGAATGTGATTAAGTGAAAAAATGCACTATTTGTAGAAATATGGTATAATACATATAACTTGAATAATTATTGTAGAAAATCATGAGAAATAGATGGGAAAAATATAAGATTAGGTAATAATATTTAACAATGCATTAATTTCATACAAGGAGGATATTATGAAAAGTATAAAAGGAAAATTGATATTAAGTTTAGGGGTTTTAATAGGGATTATATGTATAGGGTTAGGTGTAATTTCATTTATAAATTCATCAAAGGCACTAACATCGAACTTAGGAAAGACTCTTCCTAATATTGCAGAACAAACAGCGGGTAATATCGAGGGAAGAATTCAAGGTGACTTAAAGCAATTAGAAACTATTGCAGCAAGAGAAGATGTGTGTGATCCCAATATTTCAATAGAAAATAAATTGAAAATTCTTTCAAAAGAAAATGATAGAATTGGAAGTATTAAAATAGGTATTGCAGATAAAGATGGCAACTCTATATATACAAATGGAGAGAGTTCTAATGTGAGCGATAGAGACCATGTTAAAAAAGCATTATCTGGGAAAAGTAATGTATCAGACCCTCTTGTAAGCAAAATAAATGGAAGTTTAATAGTTACATATGCAGTTCCTATTAAATACAATAATGAAATTGTAGGAGTATTACTTGAAATAACAGATGGTAATAGATTAAGTGAATTAACTAATCAGATTAAAGTCGGACAAACAGGTTATGCTTTTATGATTAAAAAGGATGGAACTAATATTGCTAGTAATAACAAAGATTTAGTTCTTCAAATGTATAATCCAATTGAAGAAGCAAAAAAGGATCCTAAATTACAGGCTTTAGCAAATGTTGAAAGCAAAATGGGAGCAGGAGAAACAGGATTAGGTGAGTACACTTATAATGGTGTAGATGAATTTGTAGGTTATGCTCCAGTTAATGGAACTGAATGGTCAGTGGGAGTTGTAGCAATACACAAGGAAATATTATCAGAACTAGATAGCTTGGTGATTTTTGTCACATTATCATCTGTAGTATTTATAGTAGTTGGGTTTATTATAATTTATATAATTGCTAATAGTATATCTAGAGGAATAAAGTCAACTTCCAAGCATTTTGAATTATTGGCAGAAGGTAACCTATGTGAAGAAGTCTCTCATAAGTACTTAAAGTTAAAAGATGAAGTTGGAGATATGACTAATTCAATTAAAGTAATGCAGGAATCATTAGGAACAATGATTAAAAAAATAAAAGATAATGCTTCAAATATTAATGCACAATCAGAAAATTTATCATTTGTTTCGGAAGAGATAGCAAGTGTATCACAAAATGTTACAGAAGCAATTTCTGAAATCGCAAAAGATACAAGTACTCAATCTGAGGAGCTAATACACATAACAGAGATTCTTAATGAATTTAGCTATAAGTTATCTGAAATGGTTAGAGGGATACAAGTTGTAGATTCAAATTCTAGGAAAATTAATTTAATGGCAAATGAGAGTAGTATTGAAATGAATGCATTAAATCAATCTGTGACAAAAGTTAGTAGTTCATTTAAAACATTCAGTGGTAAAATTATTGGACTTGGAAAAGATATAAACGAAATAAATGAAATTACGAATATAATAAATGGTGTTGCAGAGCAAACAAATTTGTTAGCATTAAATGCTGCTATTGAAGCAGCCAGAGCAGGAGAATCAGGAAAAGGATTTTCAGTAGTAGCAGATGAAATAAGACAACTTGCTGAGCAATCTCAAATATCGTCAGAAAGCATTAGTAAACTAATTAATGGTATGTCTAAAGATACTGATATAATAGTTCAAGATTCTGTTACTATGGATGATGAATTAATAAAACAAGTTAAGATTATAAATAGTTCAATAGCATCTTTTAAAAAAATTATAGAAGCAGTGAATGAAGTTATTCCTAAAATTGAAACAGTTAAAAATTCTGCTGAGGATATCGATAATGACAAGAATGTTATTTTGACTAGAATAGATAAAGTATCTTCAGTTTCAGTTGAAATTTCAGCATCTTCAGAGGAAATTTCAGCATCATCAGAAGAAATGAATGCTTCCACAGAAGAAATAGCAGCAACAGCACAAATGCTTAACAGTATGACTAGTGAAATGAATGAGGAAGTAGATAAGTTTAGAGTTTAAAAGCAAATAATTTGAATAAGAAAATAGAACCTGAATTGTGGGTTCTATTTTTTTACAACATTTTAGTGTTGATTGATTTTATTATACTTAGTAGTTATAACACATACACTTAAAACTTTGAATAGTTTAGAATAAAGTTAGAAACAATAACTATATATAATTTTGAGCTAGAGCAAAATGTATGTATTTTAACTAAAAGCATTTGAATTCATACTATAAATTTTTCTATGTAATGAGAATGCTTAAAATTTAAAATGATTAGCTCAATAGTAGCGCCAATAAGCGCAAATTAAAGTATAGTGAGGAAGGAAATATAATATGAAAAAGCTTCATATATTTTTATTAATTTTAAGCCTACTTGTTGGTGATTGTACTGGAATGTCTTGTATATGTAAAGTAGTTAATGATGAAACTACTAACAATACAAATGTTACTGATAGATTAGAAAGAATTAAAAAGAAGGGAGTACTAACAATCGCTTCATCTAATAATCCACCATATAGTTTTATAGACCCTAAGACAGGAGAACTTACAGGCATAGATGGAGATATTATAAATGAAGTTGCAAAACTCCTTGGTATTAATAAAGTAGAAATGAAATATGTTCCATTTGATAAATTATTTACTCAAATACAAGAAGATGATGATATCGATATGATAGTTGATGCGACCTATATTACTGATGAACGTAAAAAACTTGTATCGTTTACTAACCCATGGTATAAAGATTACGATATTTTTGTTACACCTAAAATCTCAAAAATATCGTTTAAAGAAGACTTGAAGAATGAGGTGATAGGAGTACAGGAAGGAACTATTGATGTGCCTTTTGCTGAAAAGTTAAAGCAAGAAGGGGCAATAAAAGATTATATACTATTTCCTAATCAATTAGAATTATTATCAGCAGTAAATTATGGAAAAGTGGCTGCAGGCATAAGTGATGCTATTATTTTTCCATATCTACTACAACAAAATAAAAATCTATACCTAAAAGCAATATATGAAGACCCATCAAAACCAGATCTTCCTGGTGAAACAGCAGCAGCAGTTAGACGTAGTGATACAAATTTGTTAAATGCAGTGAATGAAAAAATTGATGAACTAAAAAAAGATAAAACATTTTCTAAAATCTTGAAAAAATATGGATTAGATGATAGTTATATTATTCCACCCTCAGTTACATCAAGTGAAGCCAGTGATATCGATAAAACTCTATTAATTATATCATGTTGGAAATTTAGTGCATTTGGATCTTTGAAAAATTAATAATAGTATATTAACTGCAAAGTTCACAATTACCTGCCCAAATATATATGAGATAGACTAGAAAAAGTGAGCTGTTAAGAGAATAAATTTTGTATTTATATGCAACCTAATACTAGTATATATTATTTAAAGTAAAGTTGGGGATTAAAATGAAAATATTAAGACAAACAATTAAATCAATTTTAATTATATTAATAATTTTTGCATTAATGATTAATACTCAAAGCAAGGCATTCCCTAATCCTAATAGTAAAGCACCAATTAATTGATAAAGGAATTATGATGTCGGGTACTGTTATTGAAGATATAAAAGAGTTATCTGAGGCATTCTATGCTGTTGGAATAAATCTAATTAATAATGTAAATCTCATAGAAAATACAAATTTAAAAGTTGAAGATGGTGTAATTATAAGTTTACAAAATCCAGAAAAATATATAAATAAGGTTAACAAATGAAAAATTACACTTGGAAAATAGAAAGTGTGTATTTGGGTAAAGCATAGTGGAGTTCAAAGGTGAAGATTCGTATTCACCATGAAACCCACTAAAATCTAAAACTTGGATTTTAGTGGGTAAAGATATTCTATAAGTGAATGAAAAGTGGAAGTTAGAAGTAAAAAGAAAATAATTACAAGATATCGCTAATATATTTAATTTTTAAGAAATAGTTGTTAACAAATTTATTCGTTGTTGAGGACACGCGATATATATGTTAAGTAAACTTTATTTACGAGACTTTTTTTAATAGCTTATTAGTTTGTTCAAAGCAAGTATTAAGTTTTGTTGAGTTCATCATAGAAGTTAAAATTATTGATACTATACATAAGTTTCCGACAATTATAAATGTAGGTATAAAGCCTCCTGCTAATGTTGCAATGAATGAACCTGAAAGAGCGCCTAAACCAAAGCCTTGATATATAATTCCATAATTTTTAGTTTGATTTTTAGAACCGAAGAAATCACCTACAATAGTGGGGAATACTGTGATATTTCCACCGAAACAAAATGCAATTGAAGCAACACACGCAAAGAAAATTACAAAATTTAAATGCACAAAGCTTAAAACAAATACTGAAACAGTTATAACAGCGAGAGTGAAAATTATTATGTTTAATCTGCCAAGTTTATCTGATAAAGCTCCTAATATAATTCGTCCAGCTGTATTAAATATTGCAACCATAGCTACTGCATTTGCTGCTACAGCAGGTGTAAGACCAGCTAATTGAACACCTATATCTTTGACAATTCCTATTAAATAAAGACCACTCATACAAGCTGTGAAGAATATTAAAAATAAAAAGTATGCTTCTTTAGTTCTAAGCATTTCTGTTACAGAAAAATCTTTTTCATTTGAATTATTAGTAGTAATAGAACTTAGTATTGGAGCATCTTTTAATAGCTGAGCGCCAATAACAACCAATATCATAGCTATAATTCCCCAGTATAAAAATGCTTCTGAAACACCATTACTATTGATTAAACTTCCATTAATATATTTAAAAATCAAACTTCCTGTTCCATAGGCTCCAACTGATATACCTGAAATAAGTCCCTTTTTTTCTGGAAACCACTTAATACAATTTGAAAGTGATGTAAGATATGCAATACCATCTGCGGCTCCAACTATTATGCCAGCTGTAATATATAACATGGCTAGTGAAGTTACTCTAGATGTTAGTATTAGACCAATTCCTAAGATTAAACCTGAAATTGATATAAGTTTTCTAATTCCTAGTTTTTCCTGAAGTTTACCTCCAGCTAATGTAGCGAATGCTAAAGCAAAACTAGTTATAGAGAAAGTAATAGTCACCTTACTTAACTGCCATCCAAATTTATCTACTAGAGGCTGATTAAATAAACTCCAAGTATAAATTGTTCCGAGTCCTAATTGGGCAATTACTGTACCTAATACTATTAACCAACGGTTTTCATGTGTTTTTTTCATCTCGTTCATCACTCCTTAATTAATATATTGACAAATTGATCTAATAAGGTATTTACAACACTATTGAAATTCAACTTTTTATGTTGTTTGTTTTATTACCATTATTATAAATCGGTGTAATATAAAATTATTCTTTATTGAACGAAATGCACAAAAAACTACACAGAATACATTTATATATTCATAAGCTGTTTAAATTCTTTTATGTTACTTCTGCTTACTGGTATTTGATAATCTATATCTTGAAGTTTTAAATTATAAGTGTTATTAAACCAAGGTATGATTTCTCTTATCTTATTTATATTAACAATATAAGATCTATGACATCTAAAGAAAGTATCCTTTGGCAGGCTGTCATAAAATTCAGCTATACCTAAGTTTACTGAATACTCGTCTTTCTTCGTAAAAACATGAGTTATTCTTTCCTCAGCAACGCAGTAATATATATCATCCATATTTACCACTATTATCTTTTCATTTTTCCATAAATTTATTTTACTTTGTATATTAGTTTTGCATAAGCTATTTTCTTTATGATTATTAATGCTCTCCAATTTTTTTAACATAGATACAATTCTAGATTCTGAATAAGGTTTCAATATATAATCAAAAGCTTCTATTTCGAAAGCTTCCGCAGCATGTTCCTTATAGGCTGTTATAAAAACTATGTATGGTTTTTTAGAAAACTTGCTTATGCTTTTAGCAAGTAGCACACCATCCAAAGATGGTATATTTATATCCATGAATATAATATCAACTTCGTTATTTTGAATAAATTTAAGTACTTCTATTCCATCTTCAAATTCATCTATTATTTCTATTTTGCTATAGTTTGTAATAAAATATTTAAGCTCTTCTCGTGCTAAAAATTCATCTTCAACTATTATAGCTTTCATATGGTCACCTCTTTTATTTTTTCTTTATGTAAAATTCTATTTTAGTTCCTTTTTCCAATCTTTTTATAATAAGTCCTTCTCCGTAAATAAGTTTAATTCTTAAATGTACATTGTAAAGTCCTATTTTGTTTTTAGGCACTGCATCGTTATAGATATTTCTAATTACCTCTTCACTTATGCCTATACCACTATCTATTATAGAAATTTTAACTTTTTCGCCCTTATCCTTTACAATAATTTTTACTGTACCTGCTCCCTTATCTTTTAAAATACCATGAATTATGGCATTTTCCACCAGGGGCTGTATTGTAAGACTTGGTATTTCTATATCTATGTCATCTATATCATAAACTATATTCAATTTATTTCCAAATCTAGCTTTCTCAATTTCTATATAATCTTTAACTTGTTTTAATTCTTTTCTTATATCTATAAATTCACTGTTTAACTCCAAATTATATCTTAAGTAGCTGGCTAGGTTTATTATAAGTTCTCTTGCTTTATTTGGATCTATTCTAATAAAAGAAGTTATAGCATTTAGAGCATTAAATAAAAAGTGTGGATTTATCTGCGTCTGAAGAGCTTTAAGTTCTGCTTTATTAGCCATTGTTTTCATTTGTTCAACTTTTGATACCTCCATTAAAGTTGATATAATTTGAGAAAGTCCAACAGCAAGAGCTTGTAGAGAATAAGTTATCCTATGAGAGGTTTTATAATATATTTTTAGAGCTCCTATAACTTCATTCTTCACTTTAAGAGGTATTATGATTGCAGATTTTAACATTAAGCTTTTATCTTGTAAACCATTATTTCTTATAATTATTTTGTCGTTATTTATGGCTTCTTTGGTTACTTCAGTTATTATTTCGTGTCCAATGTTATAGTACTCTTTTCCAACCCCAATATAAGCTAATATATTTTTTGTATCAGTTATTGATACTGCATCAACCTTAATATCATCTCTTATTATAGTGCATATCTTATTTAGAGAATCACTATTTATATTTCTAAAGTAGGGGAGTGTCTTATTAGCTATATCAAGTGACAACTTTGCTTGTTTTGCAGCTATTTTATCCTTATCATCCTCTATACTCTGAATTAATTGAACAATAAAGCCTACACTAATTTGGCCTAGTATCATTGGTAAAGCTATTTTAGATACTATATCAAGGCCTAAAGAAAGAGGTCTACTTAATAAAAGTATAAGAATCATTGTAATTGTTTCAGAAAATACCCCGGCTATTATTCCAAATATCCATCTATAGTTTCGTTGAATCTTTTTATTAATATATCCAGAGATTATTCCTGCGGTTATACTGCTTATAAGACATGGGATTGAAGTTATACCGCCTATGTCTATTAAATATCTATGTATACCAGATATTACTCCAGCTACAATTCCAACAACTGGACCAAATATTATCCCTCCAGATACTATAGTTATTGTTCGAACATTTACCAGAGAGCCTTCAACATTAAGTCCTGTATAGTTAGCCATTATAGCAAATATGGAAAAGACTATAGATGCAATTAAGTATCCTTTCTTGCTATAATTGTCACTACGAAATATCTCTCTAAAACCTCTAAGCCTTGTTATAACAAATAAACACATAAGCAGTAGTGCGACTCTATCTACAAATTGACCTAATATGTTATATACGTAATTCAACTAGAATTCATCTCCAATCTTTAGTTAGTATAGAACATCAATATTATTTTGATGTTGCTTTAATTATAATATAAAATAAGAAATCAGTCGAAAAATAGAATTTATGGCGGATTTCAAAGGCGGTGTATTGTCTCCAACATGAAACCTATGTAATTTCTAGTCGCGTTTTTTACGTTATGTGTTTAAGCATTAATTAGATTTAAATTCTAATTGGCATAGAAATAACAAATAAAATTCTTTCAAATTCGGTAGAGGTTAGTTTTATAGTTCCACCATGTTTTTCAATGATTTTTTTTGTTATAGCTAAGCCGAGGCCACTTCCATTAGATGTATTATTTTCTGCTTTTACAAATGGATCAAATATTGTTTCACTTATTGATTTATCAATACTTGTTCCATTACTGCCAATTTTTAAAGTTACAGTATTTTCTTTTTGATAAGATTCTATTTTTAAACTTGTGTAATTTTCATTATGACTTAGAGCATTATTAAAAATATTAGAGAGTGCTCTTTTCATTAATTTTTGATCAAATTTAAATATTACAGAATACTCGCTAATATTAATTTCTAAGTTAAAATGCTTATTTTGAAATTCTTCATAATATTCCACAATAAGGCGTCTAAGCCATTCACTAAAGTTAACTTCTATTAAGGAAAGGTTATATTCAGAATCTTCAAGTTTAGAAAGTGCAAATAAATCTTCAATAAGTACTGCTGAATATACTGATTTATTATAAATTATTTTTAAAAAATTATCTCTTTCTTCAGGGGTTATACTTTCTTCTAATAAAAGCTTTGAAAAACCTTGAATAGAAGTGATTGGAGTTTTTAAATCATGTGATATATCTACTAATAATCTTTTTTTACTTTCGTCTATTCTTTTATTTTCTTCCTTAACTTTTTCAAGTTTAATTACCATTTCATTAAATTCGTTCTGAACTTCTTGAAGTTCCTTTAAACCTTTTATCTTAGCCCTAGTATCATAATTAAGTTTTTTGAAGTTTTTAATATTATTTACAAAGGCTTTAAGAGGAGTTGTTATAAATTTTGAACTTATAATGCTGTAAATATATAATCCTATCAATAAAAAAATTGCTTGAATAAAATATAGCGTACCATAAGCTTTTAAAGAAAGAATACTATCTGACTTACTAGAAAAATTAGGCTTGTAAATAAACGAATGTTCAACTTTTCTTTTATCAATCTTATAAAGGAAAAGATAGTGTTCTTCGTTTTCACCCTCTACAGGGAACACTTGTCCGATGTAAGGGGAATTAGTGGAATCTTCTTTGGAATAGTTTAGTTCAAAGAGTTGATCTTCAGTGTATTGCATTATATTATCTTTTTTATCACCTTTTATATAAATCACTTTTTTGTTTTCATCTAGAACTTCTTCCCAAGCACCCATTTCTGATAGAAAACCAAGTTTAATTTTATCAAAATCTTTATTATAATAGGAAACAAATGAAGTAATACTTATTTCTTGATTTTTAAAAATAAACGTTTCTAATATAAAGGTTGAGGATTTATATGATAACTGTACAATTATATATAATATTAAGAAAGTTATTAGGTAATTTATAATAAGAAAGCTTTTTACATTTAATTTTTTATTACTGATCTTAAAATTTATCTTCATAACTTTATTTACCTTCAAACATATAACCAAGACCTCTTATAGTCTTAATATATTTAGGCTCTTTTTGGTTATCCTCTATTTTATCTCTCAGCTTACTTATATAAACCATTATAATTTTTTCATCTCCAAGATAGGATTGATCCCATACATGTTCATACAATTGACCTTTAGTGAAAACTTTATTTTTGTTTTTCATAAGAAAACATATAAGCTTGTATTCAAATGATGTTAGTTGGAGTTCTTTATTATCTTTATATATTTTGCAGGCTTTTTCATCTAACTTTAAATGTTCATTTATTATAAGACTTGTATTTTCTTCAGTCTGATTATTAAATACAATACTCCTCCTTAAAAGTGCTTTGATTCTTGCAATTAGTTCTATAGGATTAAAGGGCTTGGCAAGATAATCATCTGCTCCAAGGAATAATCCATCAATTTTATCAATATCTTCACCTTTGGCGGATAAAAATATTATAGGTGTGTTACTTTTTTCTCTA
Source organism: Clostridium saccharobutylicum DSM 13864 (assembly GCF_000473995.1). NCBI lineage: Bacteria > Bacillati > Bacillota > Clostridia > Eubacteriales > Clostridiaceae > Clostridium > Clostridium saccharobutylicum. The sequence goes on from NC_022571.1 coordinate 2,226,214, forward strand.
ACCTTTCTTAAAACTTCTTTACCATCAAGCTCAGGCATCATTATATCTAGTATTATTATGTCTACTTGCTCTTTTTTAAAAATGTCCAGAGCCTCTTTACCATTTAGTGCTCTGAATGTATTATATCCATTGTTTCTTAAATAAAAATCTATTAGTTCTACAATTTCTTTTTCATCATCTACAACTAAAACTGAATTCAATTTTTTCACCTCTTATTTTTGATACTTATATTTTATTACAGTTCCAATTAATAATTAAGTTACTATAATTTAATATCCAATTTAATTATAAAGTAGTAATGTTTTTATTTACAAGTAAAGATGCTAATTTTATACTTCATTAAGCTTAGATTAATAAGACATTAATTTTAGAGGTATATACTTATGATCATAAAGAAATTTGACAGAATATGAGACGTGGCGCATCAAGGTTATGATAAATATTTAAAATTAAGGAGACAAAGTTATGATAAAAAGAATATTTCAAGTTTTAGTAGCTGTTTTAATATTGGGTTTGTTAGTAGGGAAAATTATATTTTCTTTACCAGCTAAAACAACTAATGAGCAAAGGATTTTTACTTCGAAAGAAATATCAAATTTACAGGAAATATCATTAGATGGGAATTTCGATGTTAATGTTACAACTTCTGATTCAAAGGATCTAAAATGTAGTTTTTCTAAAACTAAGACGGGATATATATATAATGAATATGAATTAGAAAGTAGAATTGAAAATAATGTTTTATATGTTACGACAAATATCGAAAATAAGATGAATTTTGTTTTAGGTGGTGAGACTTTAAGTGTAAATATAGATATTCCCAAAAGCTATAAAAATAAATTGTCTATAAAATCTAAACTAAGCAAAATAAACATATTAAATTCAAATTCTGAAGATATAGAGTGTAGTACAACAGATGGTGAAACTAAAATTTCATTAGATAAAATATGCGGTAATATCACTGTAAATACGCATTTAGGCGATATAGATTTAAAATTACCTAAAGATGAAAAATTTAATCTATCAGCTAAATCACGCTTAGGAAAAGTAACTAATAATCTTGATTTAAATGTAGATTCTTCTATAAGCGAAAAGAATATTAATTTATTATCTTCAGATGGGAATATAACTATAAATGGGAATTGATTATATTAGACGATTGTATTTCGGAAAATTATCACATAAGCCTAAATATTAAGTTGTTATATATTATAGAGTTCTCAATAAGAATAGAGATTATGTGAATCCTAGCCGAAATTAGATACATGTTTGTGATATATTAAATTCTCAATGAGGCCCCTATGTAGATAAATTTATTCTCTATAAAATTAAGATGAAATTAAGGTGAAATTAAGATGAAATGTTACAATTAGTAAGATATAATAACCAGTATAAGTATAAATAACATTTTAAAGTAAATAGAAGAATAATAATCCAAGGGGGATAATAATGATAGTAAAAAAGATAAATGGGAAATTAGGACTGACTCTAGGTATTGTTGCATTTGCTTTGATTACAGGTGCGATGACATCTCCAGCTTTTGCAGATAGCTCAGATAGCAATGTGAATATAGTAGCAGCACAAACAGTTAATACAACTACACAAGCAGAAGTTGCATATACTGATGATGCAATATCTATGGCAAATAAAGAGCACTTTGTGAATATAAATAAAAGTGAAGTTCAAAATGGAATTAAAGTAACTGTAGAAAAAGCAATTGGAACCAAGAAGGATTTGAAAGTAATACTTAAGGTTGAAAGTGACAAGCCATTTGATAAAGTGTCATATAGCAATTCTATTTTTGAATTAACATATGGAAATGATGATAAAGGATTTAGTGGAACATCTTCAAATGAAACTTATGTAGATAATAAAACTATGATTGTAACTCTAGAAAAATATAATCATGATGGAGAATACAGTGCAAAAGGAACAATGAGGGCTGATGTAGTGCTTTCAAAATATAAAGTTAATATAGGAATTGAAATGCCTGTAGATTTTACAGAATCATTCAATAATATAATGGATAAAGATATATGTGCAAAAATATCAGGGTTAGATTATACTTTTAACAAATTGGAATCTGATGAGTTAGGAACAAGAATTAGCTATACTGCACCTAGAAATAATGATGGCTATAGAAATAAAGATGACTATAAAAATAGAAAATCTTCATGGAATTCACAAGTAATATTAAAAGTTGGAGATAAGATGTATAAAACACATTCTGTAAATGAATATTCAGAAGATCATAGTGTGAAAACAGGAAATTATGAATCAAAATCAGCAACATATGATATTGTTAAAAGCGAAAAGAATGTTAGCTTAATACCTGTAATTTGTAATATGACAGATGGTGAAATAGATGAAATTTATGATCAACGACATAAAAATGATAAGGATAATGCTAATAAAGATAACATTAATAATATAAGTTATGAAAAAGAATTTGATTTTTCGGATGGAACAAAAGGAGAAATATATAATATAGAAAGATTAGATAATACTATAAAAGTATACTGCAAGGGAGAATCAGAAAAAGAAAGTCTTTTAATGGCAAGTAATATGAATATACATTATCAAATGTCAAACGAAAATGATGATATGGTGTATTACAACAACAGTAATGTAAGTTTTTACAAAGATCCTAAAGAATCACTTGGATATATTGTAGAGTTTGATAATGTTCAAAAAGATAAAGCGGTGGATGCAGATATTAACACAATAATAAAGCAGGCTGATAAGTATGATTTAGAAGATGAAGTGCAACTATAGGGGAGTAAATTAATATTAAAACATGTATATAGTGATATTAAATTAGAGAAGTGAGGAAATTTTATGATGAATAAAAAGATAAATATGCTATTAAGCTCTGTACTCGGAATATCTTTAACTTTTGGGATTATGGAGGCACCTGTTTTAGCTGATAGTAGTGTAAAAGCAGCACCGTCTTATACCACAAGTGATAATTCTACAAATAATAATATTGTTAGTAAAGACAATGATATTGAACAAAATGGTTTAAAAATATCAATAGATAAGATAGTTGCAACAAAGCATAAATTGGAAGTTACAGTAAAAGTGGAAAGTCAAAAACCACTTGAAGAAACTAAGGGAGACGATGTACAAGTACTATTAACATATGGTGATGGTAAAGATTATAATTATGAGATGTCACATGAACTTATTAATGATAAAACTATGCAAATAACACTTAATAGAGAAGTTAATGATGAAGAAATACCTGAAAAAGGAAACTTAAGGGTGGATTTAGTAATTCCTAAATATAAAATTAATGTTGGAATGGATGCTAATGTGGATTTTTCAGAATCATTTAAAAATACCATTGAAAAGAATGTTTCAGTTAATATACCAGAATTTAATTTTACAGTAAAAAAAATAGAGTCTAATGCGATGGGGACAGAAGTTACTTACAGTAAAGAAGAAAAACGTGATTCAGATGAAGATGAAGATATTGATTTCTCTACTCCATTGATATTAAAAATTGGAGATAAGATGTATAGGACAATGGGTGAAAGGAACTATACATCAGAAGATGATAAAGGTGATACTAGGACTGTGATAGGATCTTATAATGCAGGAGTGGCGACCTATGATAAAGTAAAAGGTCAAAATACCATAAGTATAATACCTATAGCTTGTAGTATGACCAATGAAGATAGAAGTAAAATCTATGAGGATATTTATAAAAATTTAGATTATAAAAAAGATGATGTTAATAAGGATACAACTAGTGATATAAGTTACACTAAGGGATTTGACTTTTCTGATGGAAGTAAAGGAGAAATATATAAAATTGAAAGAAGCGATAATAACTTAAAAGTATATTGTAAAGGTGATACAGAAAAAGAAAGTCTGTTGATGGCAAGTACTATGTGTATATATCCTAAAATGGAAAAGGAAAAAACAGTTTATTATGGATATGAAAGTGAAAAGAATATGAGTTTTTATAAGGATCAAGATAACTCTCTTGGATATATTGTAGAATTTGACAATTTAGAAAAAGATAAAAAAATGGAATTGAATTTTGATTATGCAATAAAAGAAATTGATAAATATAAAATAGATGATGAAATTCAATTATAGATAAATAACTTTTAACTTAGACTTATGTGGTGACTAACCGAAACAAATGTGTAAACCCTATTTCGGTTAGCTATTACATAAGTTTAAGTTTTAATTGGGATATTCTATGAGATATAATGAATTATGAAATAAAAACACATTTTGAATAGAGATTTTTAGAAAAATATAACCTAGTTACTTTTTATTCCGAATTTTATGCGTTTAAAGAAAACTATATTTATTTTTAATGCGAATTATGTCATTATTAAGACAATATCTAATATGAAAAAGCATTATTTTATAAATGATTTTTTTGCATAAGAGATATTTATGACTCACTGTGTAAAAATAAGGGGATTCAGATTTTTTAAGATTTGAGTCTAATTTATTTAATAAAAAATTATAAGATTGGAAATAGAAAGAAGGTTATATTTATGTCTAAAAAATTGAAAATGTTTGTGTCAAAATTTGTTGTATCATCTATGTGTATGTCTCTTTTCTTAGTTGCTGGAACATCTGCAACAACTGCTTTTGCAGCTAGTACAAAAACGGTTACAACTTTTAGTGACTTAAAAACAGCTGTTGCTAATGCAAGTAGTGGGGATATAATTCAAATTGCATCAAATTCTCTTAATTGTACAAGCCAACTTGCAATTAATAAATCAGGTATTACAATTAAGGCGGCACCTGGATACTCACCGGTACTAGATTTTTCTTCATTTAGAACAACCGCTAAAAGTGAAAGTCCTAATGCAACTGGTGATAAGTATGTAGGTGTAAAAATAAGCGGAGGTGATAATACAATCCAAGGTCTTACAATTGAAAAGGCTTATGATAATGGTCTGCTTATAAAACCTACTTCATCATCATCAACGCCTAATGGTAACAATATTACTGACTGTGTACTTAGTTATAATGGTGATGCAGGTCTTCAAATTACAGGTAGCAAAGATTATGGAGTATACCCAAGTAATAACAAAGTAACAGGTTGTGTAGCTTACAGAAATTTTGATCCACTTACAAGTGGTGGAAATGCTGATGGATTCTCACCAAAGCTTTATATTGGAAATGGTAACACATTCTCATATTGTGTATCAGCTGAAAATTCAGATGATGCTTGGGACAGTTTTGGTTCATTAGCTAGTAATGTAACATATGATCATTGTGTAGCTTACCATAATGGTGATTCAACAATATTTAATGGAACATATGATAAAGCAAATGGTCTTGGCACTGACAGTGATTTAACAAAAGGCGTTTCAACAGGAAATGGTAATGGATTTAAGATTGGATCAGGAGCATCAAAATATGGTGCTGCATCAAATGGTTTAAGAACTATGACTGATTGTTTAGCTGTTGATAATACATCAAAAGGTTTTGATGAAAATAACTCTAAATGTACAATTAATTTAACTAACGGTATGGCATTTGGAAATGGAAAAGCTGATTATGCTCTTGCAGATTGTACTGCAAAGACATTTACAAACGCTCAAGCATTTTCTGCTGCATCAGCTAATAAGGCACCAAAGAAAGGATCTATAACAACTGTATCATCAGCAAAACAAGCTGCTATAAGATTAGAAGTTAATACAGCAATAAAAAACATGAGATCACAGCTTGCTAATAAAAAGATTCCTTCACATATGAATTTTAGTTTCTGGAATTAAGACACATTCAAATAAAAAAATTAAAATGATAATTCTTCATACATAGCCAATCACTTTTGTGGTTGGCTATATTTTATTATAAATTTTGGTGAATTATTCAATATATTACTTGACAAAAGAGTATAGCAGCTATATGCTTTTTGTATGATGAATTTAAATGATGAACGAAAAAATAGAATAAGTTATTCTTTGTTGACAGTAATTTATAAATTTAGCGAGAATGATAAACAAACTCGTTATTATGGTACTGATACACCTTTATTCAGCTCAGAAATACATATGATAAGAGCAATTAAAGAAGAGGAGGGTATTCATATTACAGGATTGGCAAACAAATTAGGTGTAACAAAAGGCGCTGTATCACAAATTGTTAACAAGCTGGATAAAAAGGGATTTATAATAAAAGAAACTGATTTGAATAATAAGTCAAAGCTTACTATAAAATTAACTCCAAAAGGTGAAATTGCAGATGCAAATCATGTTAAGTTGCATAAAAAATTTGATGCATTAATTAATAATATATTAAAAGAGGCGTCAAATGAAGAAATTAAATTCCTAAAGAATTTTTTAGATAAAGTTAAAGATGAAATTGAAGATTTTGAAGAAAAGCTTACGGAATAAATGTCTTTTTGCTTAAGATATATGAAAATAAATAACAGGTCTAAAGTTATGGATATGCTATTTTTTGAATATGTCTTAAGTCTATAGTAGATATATTTTTGGCAACAAATTTTTATGGCAGAATTTTGTTGTTTGGGATGAATTTTAAAATATATTTTTTTTAGCAAAAGTGTATAGATACTATACTCTTTTGCTAAGATAAATTACAGGAGGTTTATATCAATGAATAAAAAGGAAAATAAATTAAAAATGATGAGTGAAGGTAATATTACAAAATTATTATTTCAGCTCGGAATGCCAATTATTATAGGAATGCTTGTGACTTCGCTTTATAATATTGTAGATGCTATTTTTGTTGGAGGATTAGGAACAAGTCAAATGGGAGCTGTCTCAATTGCATATCCGATAGGACAAGTGATTATTGGATTAGGATTAACGTTTGGAAGTGGCTCTGCATCTTATATATCAAGACTTTTGGGTGAAAAGAATAATAAACAAGCTGATAATACTGCTTCAACAGCGTTGTTTACTAGTATTATTGTAGGATTTATAACTATTGTTTTAATAATGTGTTTTATTGATAAAGTGTTAACTTTTTTAGGTGCAACTGTAACGATTTTGCCTTATGCAAGAGAGTTTGCAATTATTTATATACCAGGGTCAATATTAAATGTTATTAATGTAACAATGAATAACATTTCTGCATCAGAGGGCAATACAAAAATCAGCATGACATCGATGCTGATGGGCGCTTTATTAAATATTATTCTTGAACCAATTTTTATATATACCCTTCATTTAGGAATTAAGGGTTCAGCAATTGCAACTGTGATTGCACAAGGAGTTACCACCTTTATGTATGTGTGGTATATATTTAGTGGAAAAAGCAACTTGCATATTTCGATTAAGCATTTTTCTACAGATAAGATAATATATATTCAAATATTAAAGATTGGAGTGCCTACCTTACTCTTTCAGATATTATCAAGTGCTTCAATGGGGCTTACGAACACTGCAGCAAGCCATTATGGTGATTCAACTGTTGCAGCAATGGGAATTGTTACAAGAGTTTTAGCTATCGGTTCATATATTATATTTGGATATGCAAAAGGATTCGAACCTGTTGCAGGGTTTAATTTTGGTGCAAGAAATTATAAAAGGTTGGGAGAATCTATTTTAATCTCACTGAAATGGGCTACAATTTTTTGTGCAATAACTGAAATTATACTATTCATTTTTTCAACACAAATTATAAGTTTCTTTAGTAAAGATACATCTGTTATTGCAATAGGCAGTAATGCTTTAAGAGCAAACAGTGTTACTTTTATTTTATTTGGTTTTCAATATATATACACAACATTATTTTTATCTTTAGGAAAAGCATTCAAAGGCACAATATTAAGTATTGCAAGGCAAGGTATCTTCTTTATTCCAGCAATTCTCATTTTACCAAACATTTTAGGGCTAAATGGAATCATATTTACACAACCTGTAGTTGATGTGATGACTACAATACTTACTACCATATTTGCGCTTAAAATACAAAGAAAAATAAATTGTGTTAGCAATGAATTGGAAATTATTCGAGGATAGAGAATAGAATGTAAAATAAGCTCATGATGGGTCTATTAGTTGATTTTACTTACGCAGTATGACCCAAATAGGCAAGTATACTGGTCTATTATTTTTTTGATTATGCCTCAATAAAGGGCTATGCTTTAACATAGTGTTGAAAACATAGCCACAAAAATTATATATGTTCATTAACTAATTCCATATTGAGTTATACGCTCTTTAAGTGCATTGCAGAATTTAGAAAGGGAACTACCATTATTACTTGAATGAAAATTATGTACATTATCAATCAAATCTGAGTAATTAGAGAAATAACCAGAAGATGAATTGCTATACCATGGCTGATTAGTCATCTTTTTATAAGAAAGCATAAATGCTGATCCAGCAGAAATATTCCCCTTACCGTATTTAACAGATTTACTTTTCGAACTAACTTCATTAAGAACCTTAATAAAAGCGCTACTTCTAGCATCTTTAGGTGAAAGTTTAACTGCATGATTTTTAGTATTAGCAATGCTTTTAGTAGTTGCTTTTGAATTAGAAGTGTTGTTTTTTGTATTGGTCTTCAAACTAGAAGTATTACTTTTAGTAGTAATTTTTGAATTAGAAGCACTACTTAAAGCAAATTTAGCAAAGCTTCTATTATTTTTGTACCTATTGAAATTAACTGGATTTCTTGTTATCAGATTCATAATAAACCTCCTAATAAAATATATGTCAATAAATTATCGATATGTAAAAGAAATACTTTAATAGTATGATTATGGTTATTGTGAAATTAATTACAAATAAAAATATACTGATTTGCATAGTTTTAATACTTTTATTAAAACTGACACAAATCGTTATATGATTTCATTCTTTGTATAAAATCTTCATTATCAGAATAAACATCAACACCTCTGTCATCATATAAAAAGAATACATTTTTTGTTTTGTTATCTATAATATATACTGCACAATCTAACTCGGTACATTCTCGTATATCAGAAAGAATAATTTTTCTAAAGAGTCGTTTACTATTTATTCTATCAGTATTCCAAATATATCGTGTTCCGTTAAGCTTCTCTTCATCGTCATTCCACTCAAAATGGAAAACAAGACATTTTAACGATTCTAAACATTTCTCTATAAATTCCTTTTCTTTTTTATGACTACAACTATATTTATCCTCATATAAGACAATTAATTCGCTTGAAAAATTACATCTTTTCCAAATCGTCTGTGCTGATTTAAGACATGAATCTACATATTCTTGTCTTAATTGCAACTTTTCATTTTCTATGTCATCAACGTCATAATAAGGCCATTCACCTGGTAATAACTCAAATGCAACACATTTTTTAGTTTTATTACAATATTGATTTATTAAACTATTCATATATAAATCCATTCAATATACTCCATTTCATATTATATTAATAGTCTTAATTTCAAATTACAATTGTATATTACTCTGAATAGAATCCATTCTTATTAAATTTGTACCAATTATATATTTCTTCTTCAGTTTTTAATTCTAAACTTTTCATAATCTCACGACTAAATTCTAATGTTGCTGTTCCATTTGCAGTTATAAAGTAATCTGTTCTTACACATTGTTGTTCAATATAATTATTTTTTCCAGTATAATTTGGACAAGTGGAAATCATGTATTCCACAGAATTACCTGTATGCTCAATTTGATTTAAATATCCATTAAATGCTAAGAAGGTAGTTGCATCACATATCGTAGATATAGGTTTATTATTTTCTTTAAACATATCAACAAGTTTTTTAACTGATTGATTTTCATATTTTTCTTTTTTCCAGCTTTCACCGCCACACAATATTAGCATTTGAAAATTTTCAATATTCTTATTTAAAACTTCATCTATGCAATAAGTTGGATTTACATTTAGTCCTCCCATTGAAATAATAACTTCTTTATTAATTGCAACAGTACTTATTTTATATTTATTTGTTTTCCTTATTTCCGCACCAATATATCCAATTTCCCAATCAGCATATTCATTTGATATAAATATTAAAATTTCTTTCATATGTCCTCATCTAAATTACTATTAGTCTATTACTTCAAGGTTGTACATTATGTCATGTTGTATATAATAACTATTATAGCATTGTTTGACAAATATAGCACATATTATACTTATTATTCATTAACCTTAATAAAGGCATATATAATATTGCCTTTATTAAGGTTAGTTACCACATAAGTTTAAGTTAAAAGTTGTTTATTTATAGCTTCTCACAAAAATAGTAATGTAATATTGTTGAAATAATATGTAATTATAGTGTAAAATTTACTAATGGAGATTAAAATGGAATAAGTTAAAGTGCAATAAAGCACATGAAATAAATAACAAATAAATATCCAATTTTAGAAGTAAATTTATTTGTGGTTAATATTCCCACTAGAAATCGGAAATTTTTTTGTGTAGTAGGCCTTTGAAAATGAGTTGGTAAGGCTTCTTAGTTGTAGGTTGTCTCACTTTAGCTTGTCACATTGAAAATGGGAACATGCTAAAGTTAGCACAACCTATAACTTAGAACCTTCAACGACATTTTCATAGTCCTACGTAACAAAAATATTTCTGATTTCGGTTATTTACCACACAAGTATGATTTATAGTTTGGATATCTATATCTAAAGGTGGTTTATTATTATGTCAAATTTTAAAGAAAAGGGCTTTTTTAAATCAATTTGCTCTTTATCAAAAGCTAAAGAGCAAAATGAAGAAAAAACTAAAGAAACAAAAACAAAAGTTGAGCAAAATGAACCAAGGAAGAATAATTTAGTGAAAAAGTGTAAAGTTAAAAAGAGAATATGGAAAAGGGATTGTGATCCAATAAGAAGTGTAATTTTATGGGGATATGATAATGAAGATAATCCAAGCTTTCTTATTCTTTATGGGGAGCATAAATTTAAGAACACCGAAAATAATGCGGAAGTTATTGATAACACTTTTGATGATAATGGAGAAGGTATTAATAATATTCTTGAGGATGATGTTAAGTATACAAGCTATGCATTGTTTAAAGGAAAAGAAGGACATTTGCCAGCCTTTCAAACTGTAAAAATTATTAATGATACTTCATATTATAGCAGGCGAAATATGGATACTGCTCCTAGGATGTATTATAAAACAGGTTTAAAATCTTATTGGAGAAGAGATGAAAATTATAGAGTAAAGGAATTTGTAAATTTAAATGTAGAAGATCAGATTGTGTTGCCTTATTTTACAGATGATTCTTATGAGGATTATGTAAAAATAATAGAAGAGAAAAATATTAGTTTTCAAGATTTTAAGTTAGTTAAGCATCCTAATGAAATTTTAAAGTTAAATGAAGAATGCTACAAATATTATGAAACTATTTGCGATATGGTAAGTAGTGAAAATCTTTATATAAGAAAGAAATCTTTAAATGAGCTGCTTGAAATGGAGATTCCTCAAAATATATTTGATTTGTTAATGAAGATAGGAAGTACCGAGCTTATAAGTGGGTTGTTTTTAGAGCTTGCAAAGAGAAAAAATCCAATATTGATTAAAGAAGCAGCAAATATTTTAGAAGCCAATATAACTTGGGGTGCAGAAAGCTATGTAAAAGGTGTAAAAAGATGTGCTCATATATACTGCACAGCTTTATGTGAAGAAGCAAGAATGGATAGAGCAAAACATATATATGAATCATTGCCATATATGGATTTACATCTTATTAAAATTAATGATAGGGATATTCCAGAAGGAAAAATACTTGAAGGTGCAGCATATAGAAAATATGCAAATCAGGGATTACTTAGAGAATATCAGGGAACATATGATTATGGTGAGCGTAAATGGGTAGAGCATAGATGTTCTCAGCGTTATAAAATAAGTGATTATTGCGATGGAGTAATATTAAAATCTATTGAATTTAAAAATACAATACAGGAATCAGAAGCTTATGGTCTTGCAGATGTTATTGGAAAAATAGCTTACTATTTAGATGCACCAAGACTTAATTATTATTTTAGAGGAAATGGGAAGACAAGAGAATTAAAATATTATAAAAGATATGTTAGAAAAATTATAGATTCATATGGAGAAAATGATTCAGAAAAATTTGTACAAGCCATGAAGGCACTTTTAACAAGTTATACTGAACATGATTATGTGTGTAAGTTTAAAGGAAATTTTCAATTTAATGAATTTTTAAAGAGTTATCTATATTATGATTTTAATGAAAAGCCTCCTGTTGGATGGGATAATTGGCGAGCTAGAAGTATATGGATGGAAAATGACCAGTTAATGAATCTTCAAGGGCGATATGAATTTAAGAAGGAAATTTGGGATAATCATTTAAAAGATGTGTTGGAGATTGCAAGTAAATCAAAGATAAATCCAGTATTAAAAGCATGTTATTACATTTTGAAAGATTCTAAAAATACTCAAAATTTTATAGATAATATGTCTTATAAAGAGCTTATCGGCTTAACAGAAGGATCTTATGAACCACTTGCAAATATGTTTAAAGATTTACTTCACAATAAATTAAATTCTGTTAATACTTTTAATTTTGAAATAATGATTGTATTAATGAGCAGTCCAAAAGAAGATATTCAAAATTTAGCTAAAGAATTTATGAATGAAACTAATGGGGAATTTTCATCTCATGATTTAATAGATATAATGATGCTCAAGAATATAGATGTATGGACAGATTTATTTAAGGAAAGATTACTTGCTTTGGGAAATAGAGAATATTGTGATTTTATACAATCTATTATAAACAATAGCAATAAATTTATAAGCACAAATATTGGCGTGTCTAAGGAAATTAAAGATGCATTTTCACTTTCAGCAGGAAAAATTCAAGATATGTCTGAAGATGAAAGAGCAGATTTAATATCAAGGATGATTGTAGAGATTTTAAATACAGATAAAATGATAAATTGGATTGAAGAATTTATAGAAGAAGTGATTTTCTCAGCTTCTTATGAAGATTTAGAGAATTTACTTAAGAAAATTACAATAAAGCAAACAGATAAATTAATTTCTCAAAAGGCTAAGCAAATTTTGAGTTTATTACAAGCAATACAAAATAAAAAGCTGCCATCAGATTCTGAAATCACAGGTATCTTAGAAAGCGGTACTTCTAAGATGATAAACATGTTATTTAATAATATTGAAGAAAATAGTAAAGAGTTATCTGAAAGATTTTCAACTTTACTTATCATGCTGGAATCTGATATAACACTGCTTAACCAAAAAGCAGAAGAGATTTTTGAAAATATGGATGAAGAAAAGAGAAAGAAATTACATGGAATCATAATAGATTCACCTGTAAAGAAAGTTTATTCTTTTGGTCTTAGGAAATTAGATGAAATTTATAAAGATTTAATTCCTAAGGAATTTGTAATTCAGATGTTGGAACATACTTCAAGTGAGGTTAAAAGTTATATTTCGGATAAGACAAAAGATATATTAAACAATTTAGGAAATGGAGATAAAGAACTTTTTATGTATTATATGAGGACTTTATTATTCTTACCTAATAAAGTATCTAAAAGTAAAGATAATCTTTATGAAGTTATTCCAAAGTTTGTGATAAAACATAAGGATAAGCTTGAAGAAGTTGAAAATATATTACTGGATATTGGAAGCTCAAATATAATTTTGGATTTAGAACGTGCATTAACTACATTAGCTATTATAAGAAAGGAGGCTGTGTAATTTGAAAGTCGATTATAGTTACGCAAGTCCATCAATGTGTTTAAGCCAAGGCACAGACACAGTTCTAGGATTAAGTCCAGATCTTTCGAGAGATGAAAAGGTATCTTTTTTGGGTAAATTAAAGCATCCTCTTATTTTTAGAGATGCAATGCTTATGCTTCGTGAAATTGTTGTTTCAGATACGAGCAATAAGAAAAAGGAAAGAGTAGAGTTTTTTGAATGGCTTGATGGTGAAATTGAAAGACAAATTTTAAGACATGAAAAGTATCTGCCAGATGTAAGAGAAAAGTTAAATAAGGATATGAATGAATTACTAAATAAATTAGATGAAAAAAGCATGGAAATATCTAAATTGGTTGATATTAAAAACAATTTAAAAAAAGAAATTGATAATCATGATATATGGAAGGATTATTATAAACTTGAAAGAGATTTTTGGAAGTTTATAAGAGATAGGGATTATTCTCTTTGGTATGTATTAGATCCAGTAATCACAGTACATCCAGATCAGGTTTCTTTTGAAGCTTTTTCTTTAGATGAGTCTACTTATGGATGTTTATCAATTAATATGGAAGAATTTGAACTCCTTCAGAAACCAGTTTTAGGTACGACTAACATAGATTTTTCTGCTAAATTGGCTAAGGAAATAGAGAGATTCCGTACTTATAATGATGTGAAATTATCTGTTAATCCAGAAGGCTTTACAGTGGATACAGGAGTAATACCAGAGCATATGGAAAAGAAAATAGATTTGCCTGAAACTTGGATTAAAGGTTTTAACCAGGTTTCATCTGCAGCAAGTTTAGGTGGCATGGATATTGAATTATCACCAGTAGATATTTATGATATATGTGCATTTTTAAGAAGACATAAGGCACAAAAAAGTCCAAGATATATGAAGTGGATATTAGAGCCTGAAAAGCCAGTGAGAATAGTATTTGAACCATTTGGAAGTGAGATTACTCTAAAGGCTGTTTATAATGGAGAAAAATATAGAGAAGAAAAAATATGGGGAAGAAGACGCTGGCTAGTTGTAGAAAAAATAATTCCTTTAGCAAAATCTTTTAAAGTGAGACTACTTGGTTTTGGAATGCCACAATTTATAATTGCAGACATGGGAACAATGAAGATGACAATTGGTTTTTCATCATGGTCTTCAAACGACTGGGTTAAAGGTACTGCTTTTAATATTTTAGGTGGATTTATTGGTGACGGTAACTATGATAAAGTTTATGAATTAATGAAAGAAAAACGCTGTTTATCAATGGAGAGTATTTATGATAATTTAAAAGATGATTTAAGGGCGGTAAGTAAATCAGGAATAGGTATGCTCTTAAAACGTGGAGAAAGTTATTTTGATCCAATAAATGATACCATAAGGTTTAGAAAACTATGTAATACACCTATTCCTAAAGAATTATATGAAACAACTGAGATGGAATATAGTGTTAAAGATCATATGAAAGAGAGCATGGATAACTTCTCTGTGAGATTTACAAGCAGCAATGAATTTATTTTTAAACATTGTTTTAAAATTCCAAATAGTAAATATAAAAGTTGGAAGTATCATGGTACAGAGGACTATAATAGAGAGCATGATTTAAGTGAAACAGAATTAATAATAGATGAAGATGGCCAAATTTGTAAGGTGAAATGCAAATGTAGAGAGTTTAATAAAGGACCAAGAAATATTTCAGCACCTTGTGAACATATTCTTGCTTTATACTTGATTTCTTCAAAGTTCACAAGATTGAAATTAGAAGTGGATAAAGAATACAAAATAAATGATATTATGGAGAAAATATTATGATAGAGAGTCAGGAAAATTCAAAAAATAACAGACAAGAATATAGAAAACAAGTAGATGAATTAGGTAAAAAAGAATTTACATTAATAAAAATGCAGGAATATGGATTTTGGCCTAAAAACTTACCTACACCTTATGAAAAGCAGGAAAATGAAACAAAGGAACAATATTTAGAAAGAAAGAATTTAACAAAGGAATATGAAAAGATAATTAAGGCAATTACTGATTTATATGATGAAAAAGATGAAATAAATGCAAAACTTCGTGATCTTAATAAAAAATACAATGAAACTTGGGATTATGAAAAAATAAGACAAGATGTATCTAAAGCTATTATGGAGGAATCCATAGCAAGACGTAAAGAGAGAAAAGAAAAAAGAGAACTTGAGAAAAAGCAGAAGAATGAAGCTTGGCAAAAAGAAAAAGCTGATAGAATTGTTTTTATTGGAAGAGGTTATTCAGGTTTATTATATGATAAGGAAAATAACGAAGAGAAGCTTTTAAATCAAGGTCTGCCTGTAATAAAAGATGATAAAGCTTTAGCAGATTTTCTTGGAATTGAATATAAAAAGTTAAGATTTTTAGTGTACCACAGGGATGTTGTTTTAGTTGACCACTATAATAGATATACTATTCCTAAGAAAAAAGGGGGAGAGCGTAATATTGCAGCTCCAAAGTTAATACTAAAAAATGTCCAAAGAAAAATTTTAGAAGAGATTTTATCAAAGATTCAAGTATCGGATTATACTCATGGCTTTTTAAAAGGAAAATCAGTGGTTTCAGGAGCAAAATCTCATATTGCAGATAAAGCTTCTGGTGAAAATACTGCATTATTAATTAATATGGATCTTGAAGATTTCTTTCCAACTATAACCTTTGAAAGAGTAAGAGGAATGTTTAAAGCTTTTGGGTATAGCGGTTATATCTCATCTTTACTTGCTATGTTATGTACTTATTGTGAACGAATGCCAATAGAAGTTAAGGGAAAAGTAAAATATGTTAAAACTTCAGATAAAATTCTACCTCAAGGATCACCAGCAAGTCCTATGATTACAAATATTATATGTGTAAAATTAGATAAAAGACTAAGTGGATTATCATCTAAATATAATTGTGTCTATACAAGATATGCAGATGATATGAGCTTTAGTTTTATGGAAGAAGGCAGTGCCTTAAATCTTGGAAAATTCATGGGGTTCATTTCAAAGATAGTAAATGAAGAAGGCTTTAATATAAATAAAAACAAGACGCGTTTTTTAAGGAAAAATAATAGACAATCCATAACAGGTGTTGTTATAAATAATGATGAAATTGGAGTTTCAAAGAAATGGATAAAAACACTAAGAGCTGCAATTTATAATGCTAACAAACTTAAAAACAGTGGAGAAAAAATATCACAAAAAACTATAAATGAAATAAGTGGTATGATCTCATGGATTAGAAGTGTAAATGAAAAAAGGTATGCAAATATTATTGAATCAGGCATGAATTTAATAAACACATAGTGGCTTAGAGTTATGTGATGACTTGCCGAAAGAATTCCCCTTATTTCGGTTAGTCACCACATAAGTTTAAATTATAATTTAAATTATATATTGAATAAATTTAACTAATATCGTATACTTAAGTAAATTAAAAATTGAATTTATAGATAGATTTCTTGGCCTTTATGCTGTGGTGTTGCGCCATGGTGGAGATTTGTCAAATACACATCATTAGGTTGTGCGCAATTCGCTACGCTACCACTACTATGCACATTTAAAACCGAGCCTTCGGTTATGTGATAGTAGTGGTGCTACGCTGAAGTGTCCCAACCAAATAGGAGAATAGTTAGCAAGAAATCTATCTTATATACAAAAATCACTTTTTATTTTCTAGTATACAGTGTTTAAAAAATTTATTGATAGTTAAAAAAATAGTATCTATCCATTTTCAATGATAGTGCTATTATTTTTTTTGAGATTTTTTCTATGAGAATGACTATAAGTGATAGTCAAAATTTATGATTTGTCTACGGGAACTTATACATAGTGATAATGTTAACATTTATATTAAGAATAATATACTTTGAATAAGTTGTTAGGAGGAGAATATGAGTAATATTATACATATATGCTTTTCGCAATCAGCAGGGGGAAATTTAAAGCATGCTATTAAAAAGAAAAAATTATTTGAAGGAAAAAAGATTATAGTATTTCCTGATGATATTTCTATTGGAAAAATAGGAAATGACATGAATTTAGATGAGAGATTAGAGTGGTGGGATATCATTAATAAAGAGGAGGCAACAATTCACTCGGAAGAAATTAATTATCTCAAAAGATCTTACAAGAAATTTTATAAAGAAATTTCAAACATTAATGATGCAGACATAATTTATTTATGGTATGGCGAATGTAGTAATGATATGTGTGGAATGATGAATACGTTAGAGCTATTAAAAGATAAAATAGATAATATTTATTTTGTAAATGTATCAGAGAAGATTTATGCAAATGACAACATTATATATGCATATAAGTCAGTATCAGAAATTATTACTGAGAAGTTAAAAGAATTTATCCCAATAAAAAGGAAAATTGGGCATCAAGAATACCATGATTTAGTTAGCCAATGGAATTTATTAAAAAAGGATAACTCAATACTTCGTATTTTTAAGGATGGCAAGGTGCAAAGCTTAAGTGAAGATTATTTTGATATATGCATATTAAAACATACAGAAAATGAATTTAGAAAGAGTGCAAGAACTGTTGGAAGAGTAATAGCATATAGTGAAATGAAAATTTCTGATGAGTACATCTTCTGGCGCATAGGAGAACTTACTAAATCGGGAATGTTAGAATACAAGGGGAAATTTGGGATTATGAGGGAGATGGAAATTAAAATCACACAAAAAGGAATTGAATATATGAGTACTGATCCAGAAGCAATATCCTTTTGGAAAAATAGAGAAACTGAAGAGCAATTTGAAAGAGAAAAAATAAATGAAGCTAAAAAACAGGGAAGAATGGAAGAAAAAATAGATATAGCTAAAAAGCTTATGGATATTTTAGATGTAGAAGTTATAGCAGAAAAAACAGGATTAACTGCAATGCAGGTTAAAAATTTAATAAATTAAAGTAGCACTTAAGCAATTTTTACCATTATAATTTCAAAAATAGTGGCTTTCAAATTGAATTGGAGGCTACTATTTTTTTGAGATTTTTCTAGAATAATCACTATTAATGTTAATAGAAATATTAAAAATAATGCAACTAAATGTATAATTAATTTATCTAATATGGTGAAAGAAGGATATACGTATATTTAAATATTCAAAATGAAGGTGGGGGATATATGGAAATTAATAATTTAGTAAAGAAGGCTAAACGGGGAGATGGAGAAGCTTTTATAAGCATTATTAAACAATATGAACAAGTGCTGTATAAGGTTGCTAGCAGAATGTTGTCTAATGATCAAGATATCGCAGATGCATTACAGGAAACAATAATGCTAGGCTATGAAAAAATACATACACTTAAAAATGAAGCGTACTTTAATACTTGGATATGTAGAATTTTGATAAATAAGTGTAACTGCATATTAAATAAAAATAAGAATGTAATATTAGTAGGTGAAATATTACCACAAAAACTTAACAATAATGATTTTATCAAAATCGAATTAGAAGATGCCCTTAATAGCTTAAATAAAGACTATAAATTAGCAATGAGTTTATATTATGTTGTGGGATTGAGTACTAAAGAAATAAGTAAATTGGTAAATGAACCAGAAGGAACTATTAAATCTAGGCTTTCTAGGGCAAAAACAATATTAAGAGAAAGTTATTTTAAAAATCAAGGGGGGAATGAATATGGAAGATAATTTTGAAAAGCAATTGAATAAGATTATAAATGAGGAAAAAGAAATACCTAGTGTAGTTAGAATATCTTTAGATAGCACTTATGATAGAATACGAGCCATGCCTAAAAAGAAAAATAGAGTAGTTGGAAAAATAGCAGCAGCAGTTTGTTGTGTTGTTATTTTAGGTTCAATGGTTACTAATGAATCTGTAAGAGCAGGAATAAAAACATTTTTCGATTTTAATGATAAAGGAGTTGAAAAAGCAATAAATGAAGGGTGGATCAGTGAAAATAGTAGTTCTGCTTGTGATAATGGTGTAGAGGTTACATTAGATAGCTATTTTGCAGATTGTAATAAAATAGGTTTATCTATTATGTTAAAATTCAATGATTCAAAAATACTAAAGGGAATAGACAAGGTATCATTAGATTATAGAATAAAAAATGGCGATGGTGAGTATATAGAAGAATTTATTCCTGATACAAAGCCATTAAAAGGAAAAAAACAATATATATCTAACGTAAATGATAGAAATTCTAAAATAGATTTAGAAAATAATGAAGTTCAGTATGATGTAATTCTTGAATCTGAAGAAGGAGCTATACCTAAGCTAGAAAATGCAGTAGTAGAAGTAGAAAGTATTAAATTCTTTAAAAATAATAAAAAGGTTAAAGATATCGATGGAATATGGAATTTAAAACTTAATGGAGGAAAATCCAATGATATTAATGCAGTTGAATATAAAGCAGTAAATAATACATCTAAAATAGAAATAATATCAGCTAAGTCAAGTCCAACATCTTTTAATATAACTTTTTCTGTAGATGGAGAATGTATAAATGAAAAGGAATTTATGCCAAAGGATATTAAGTTAGTGGATGGAAATGGAAAGGAGTATCAATCAAATGGCTATAGTAGTGAATTAAAAAATAATAAGACAATAATATCGACAAATTTTTCTTTAAGCTCTTATGAGGATTTTGATAAATTAAAATTAGTTGTACCATCAATGGGAGAAGCAGAACTTGAAAAATAAATAAAGAGATACTAAATAAAAATCATTAGAATTTAAAGTGTATAGTTAAGGTTAAATATTAAAAAACATAAGAACAAAGATAGAGTGGGGGATTAAATCACTGATGTTATTATTTGCTTTTTATGCGTTATTTTGGACGTTTCGGGATAAATAATACTATTTAATGTTTATATATGGTAATATGTAAGAGAAATGATGTTAATCGTTTTCTGTTAGAATTTGGAGGGTATAACTCCATAAACGATTAATCTAAATTTTAGTAAACTAGGAGGGGAATTAAATATGTTGAGAAGAAAAGTAATTTTTACTGTTTTAGCAACATTAGTTATGACAAGTTTAACTATAGTTGACAATACTGCTTTTGCAGCAACAAATTTAAACACAACAGAAAGTACTTTTAGTAAAGAAGTTTTAAGTACGCAAAAAACTTATTCAGCATTTAACACACAGGCAGCACCAAAAACGATTACCTCAAATGAAATTGGTGTTAATGGCGGCTACGACTATGAACTTTGGAAGGACTATGGAAACACCAGTATGACGTTGAAGAATGGTGGCGCGTTTAGTTGTCAATGGAGTAATATCGGAAATGCATTATTCCGTAAAGGCAAGAAATTCAATGATACCCAGACATACAAACAGCTTGGAAATATATCAGTAAACTATGATTGCAATTATCAGCCATATGGCAATTCCTATTTGTGTGTATATGGATGGACGAGTAGTCCTCTTGTAGAATATTATATAGTTGATAGCTGGGGCAGCTGGAGACCACCTGGCGGAACATCAAAGGGTACAATTACAGTCGATGGTGGTATCTATGACATATATGAGACCACTCGAATCAACCAGCCTTCAATTCAAGGCAATACAACTTTTAAGCAGTATTGGAGTGTCCGCAGAACTAAACGAACTAGCGGAACAATATCTGTCAGCAAACACTTTGCCGCTTGGGAAAGTAAAGGAATGCCACTTGGAAAAATGCATGAAACTGCATTTAACATAGAGGGGTACCAAAGCAGTGGCAAAGCTGATGTGAATAGTATGTCAATTAACATTGGAAAATAAATACCATAAATACTAAAAAAGTAGCTTTCAAATTGAGTTGGAGGCTACTTTTTTGAGGTTTTTCTAGAATAATCACTATTAATGTTAATAGAAATATTAAAAATAATTCACCTTGAAATATCAACATTAAAATGGAAACTGAGGAGGTTCACCACATTTATATATTTACGTCGGTTCCATTTTATTGTCTTTGCCAACTAAAATTATTATTTAACATTAATTGGGTATGTATACAAATTAACAAATAAGTGATAATATTAATTTAAAGATAAATATTGGAAAAAATATAAGCTGACATTTTTATAAATAATGTTCGTGAAAGAAAATAATAAATTAATTTTAAGAGCTTAAAGGGGTGATTATGAGAAATGATAAAAGTATATGAGCTTATTGTTAAGACATATTGTTTAAAGTCTATATCAGATAGTAAAGCTTTGGAGAAGATTAGTTCTTTAATAGATAAAGCCTTTCTAAATAGTGAGGATATGTGTAAATATCACAATTCAAGAGAATATAAGTTTTATTCACATGATACATTTGATCCATGGACTCCTAGTGGTGTTTCTGTTGGAGAGATACGTTCTTTTAAAATAAGGACAGTTGATTCTAAATTAAAAAATTATTTAATGACAAATCTGTTGGAATTATCTACTGATAGTCTATTGGTTTTGTATGTTACTGATAAAGTAATACCTAAAGGTGAGTTAAGTCAAATAGAAAGTGTGACACCAATTATAATAAAAACTGAGGTTGGATATTGGAGAAATAATTATGATGATGAATTTTTTATTGATAGGATTACAGCTAATCTCATAAAGAAGTATAACGCTTTTACAGGGAAGAATATACCGCTTGCAGATATAGAGCTATTTAATAAGATCACATTAAAGAAAAGCCATATAAAAAGAAGATATAAAAACATTACTTTATTTGGAGATAGGTATGTATTTTATTTAAAAGATGATGAATTATCTCAGGACATTGGATATTTTGCATTAGGCTCTGGAGTTGCAGAAATGTGTCCAAGAGGTTTTGCATTTATGCAATATCAATATAAAAAATAGGAGGTGAAGTATTAGTGCTGGATGATTGTTTAGATATTTTTGAAAGAGAATATAAGATTACTGGTGATTCTATTATATTAGACAAATACACACCAGACAGTGGTTTATATTTATTGGTAGATAGCTTTGGAGATGTAATCAAAACTGCTGAGATTGACAATAGAGGTACAAACAGGCATCTATATAAGGACTTTATAGAAATAGATTATTTAAGTCGTCTGCTAGAAATGAATAAGCCAATTGATAATAAGAAAACTGTTAAAAGCAATAATTATCTATCTTTTTGGGTTAAGATAACAGACTTGATGGAAGACACAAAAACAAAAAAGATTAAAGTAGATGAAGAATGTATAGATAGATATTTTGATACATTAGCTTCTATAGATAAAAAATATAAAGATAAAAATAGCACTAAGTTATATCAAACGATATTAAAAGATGTTGGCGATATTGATTTAAAGAAACTTGAAAATTGCAGAGCTTGGATTAAAAAAAATATTTTTAATATTTTAAATAACTATTCTGTAGATAAAAAATATAAGTATGTAAAAGTGTTTTTTAAAGCTGATATAGAGCTGTATAAGAGTGAAGCTAATCGATATATATATCCTAACTTATTTAATTCTAATGATTATAATGAGTATGAGGATGGCCTTATATATGGATTGCCTAATAATAATATGGGCATGAATTCTAAGAAACCTTATTTAAAGAGAATAGATAGAAATATAAAGGTACCATTTCTTGTGAGCTTGGAAAGAGCTATGATAATGAAGAAATTTTTTGATTACCTTTCATGTTTAGTAGATGGTGAAGATAAGAGACTTAATTTGTATATAGGAGATAGCAATGGATTGGATCCTATAGCTGATTCTGCTTTAAAAGATAGTAATTTTAATGGTATATATCTTAGATTAGCTAAAGAAAAAAATGAAGTTGAGATAGTTGACTATGATGTTATCTCTAACTATACACCTATTTTAAAAGACTTTTTTATAAAAGAAATTATATCAAGTGCAAAAACTAAAATAAAAGAGAATGACAATAGTTTAGTTTATAAAGAAGTAACAAAACTAGATGAATTAAGAACTATCATTAGTAATATTTTCTTTAATAAATTCTTAGCAACTAATTTCTTTACACCTGCTAAGAATATTAGACTAGCTGATATGGTAATTAAAGACGAGTTAATTAAAACTAGAGCAGCATACTTTAATTGGTTCTATAAGAATGATAAGAATAGAATAATAAATGACTTTGAAGATAGCTCTTTAAGGTTAATAAAGAATAGCGTTGTTAATGGATATGAGAGTAGAGCTAGGGAGCAGTTTAATTTAAGAAACTGCATAAATGTATATTTAAAAGGAAGTGTAGTAGATATGTCAAATGTAGTTCTAAAATCTTATGAAGAGTTATCTCGTAAGCTTTTATGTAAAGAATTTATTTCATGTGAAACTGATGCAGAATATTATTTTGCAATAGGGCAAATTAGCTATTACTTATTATATCAATCAAATAGTAGTAAACGGAATATGTCTGAGATAGATTTCATAATAAATTGCAAAAAGAACGAAACATTAATACAACGTTTAGAAAGATTATTTAAGAAGTATAGCCATAATATTCCTGCTAATGCAAATAAGTTTAGACAACTATATTCAATTATAAATGCATATACACCAATTAATGAACAAGTTGATGACAAAATGGTTCTTGCAGGATATTTATTTTCAAACGTGTTATTTATAAAGTCAAGCAATAATCAAAATTTAGAGGTGAGTGTAGATGAGTAATAATATAAAAAATAAATTAGAAAGAGTATATGGAGTGTTAGGCATTAAGTCTACTATGGCTAACTGGAATGCAGATTTTACAGGGTATCCTAAATCTTTAGGAGATGGAACAGTTTACGGGTCTGATAAAGCTTACAAATATCCTATGAAAGTTATGTGGGATTCTGACCCAATTAAAAGGGTTATGTATATAAAATCATATAAGGTATTAGAAAAAGGTAATGACAAGTTATTACAACCAAGAAGTCTTAAAGAGCGATATGAAGAAATATATGGCATAGAGGATTTAAAAAAAGAAAATGATAATATAACTGTTTTAAAGAATCTATTTCAAGCCATAGATGTTAAGAACTTTGGAGCAACTTTTGCAGAGTCGGGTAACAATTTATCTATAATAGGAGCAGTTCAAATAACTCAAGGCTTAAATAAGTATGATGGTCATGTAGCTGATTATGAGCAAATACTTTCACCATTTAGAGATGGATCTGAGAAACCTTTAAAGAAAGGTGAAGAAGCTAAAGAAGTTATGCAATCTACACTAGGAAACAAGATTTTTAGCAATGAAGCACATTATTTTTACTCATTCTCTATAAATCCTTCTGTATATGATAAATTTGTAAAATTAGGAGTAACAGATGGTTATACAAGAGAAGATTATGAGGAGTTTAAGAAAACTGCTTTAATAGCAGCTAGTGCATATGATACTAATGCTAAATCTGGATGTGAAAATGAATTCGGATTGTTTGTTGAAACAGATGGAGATTTATTTCTAAGCGATTTAGCTCAATATGTTACCTTTTCAAAATCTCAAGAAGGAAAAGAGGTAATAAACTTAGTAGAATTATCTAAGTTATTAAATGACTGCATGGATAGAATTCAATCTGTTGAGATATATTACAACCCTTACACAACAGTTTTAGAAGGGGATATAGCTAAGGCTAGATATATTAATATATTTACTAGAAAGGACGTTTAATTATGGATGTTGTAAAAATAAATATATATGGAAAAACAGCATTCTTTAAAAAACCAGAAGTTAATACCTATAGATATTTAACTTATGGGCAGTTGCATAAGGTTGCTCTAATGGGGATATTCGGCTGCATACTTGGACTAAATGGATATGGACAGCAAGGAGATAAAGTATATCCTGAATTTTATGAGAAATTAAAGGACATTAAGGTATCTATAGTTCCTATATCTCCTGCTAAAACAGGTGGTTTTAGTAAAAAGATACAACAATTTAATAATAGCGTTGGTTATGCTTCAAAAGAAGAAGGAGGCAACCTTATAGTAACAGAGCAATGGCTTGAAAATGTATCTTGGGAAGTATATATACTGTGCAATAATGATATTTCTAATAAACTAAAAGATGCATTACTAGGTAAAAATACTGTTTATATACCTTACTTAGGTAAAAACGATCATGTTGCTAATATTAGTTCAATAGAAGTATATAAGGGTGTTGAAACACAAGATGTTTCCTATATATCTACTTTGGATAGCTTGTTCTTAAAAGATTGTGTTAATATAAAAAAATTAATCAAACCTAATGGATTTAGACCTGTTAAAGCAGCACCAAGCTGTGGTTTAGAAAAAATGCGAGAATATGTATACCAAGAGTTTTTACCATATGCTTTGGAACCTAAGTTTAATACATATGATACTAGAAAATTTATTTGTACTAATAAGTCTATAGAGGTTAATGATAAAGAATCTATTATCTATAGTATTAATGATAAAAATCTATTTTTCTATTAAAAAGTAACAAGTATACAAATAATTTACCAGGCGATTTTAATAAGTAATTTGTAGCGAAATATCTATTTTATGAGCTTTTACTATTTTAAGTATTATTGTATTTAATTTTATAAAATAGCTGGTAAAATAATATGCAAATGTAGGTGAATGGCTGGATTAAAAGATATTAATATATATAGAAATGACTTATTTACTTTGGTTGAAGATTAACATTATATGTTTTGAAATAATAGAACTTGCTAAAAGGTTAGGAGTTGCTAAAAGGTTGAAGATTAACATTATATGTTTTGAAATAATTAAGTGATGAAAGAATAGAAGAAAAAGAAGTTGGTTGAAGATTAACATTATATGTTTTGAAATGAAGGTAATGAAAGCATTTCACTCAACTGACTAAAGTTGAAGATTAACATTATATGTTTTGAAATGCTAGTAATGAAGATGATGATGTAGACACTACTAAGTTGAAGATTAACATTATATGTTTTGAAATATAGGTGATAAGGATTATTCTATTTCTAGCAGTTGGGTTGAAGATTAACATTATATGTTTTGAAATTGTTTTCCATCCATTTCGTACTCATTCGAATTTAGTTGAAGATTAACATTATATGTTTTGAAATGAAACTTTTTCTTTTTTATTTTTAGATTTAACGCTGTTGAAGATTAACATTATATGTTTTGAAATAGAAATTTTATACACATAAGTTCATTCACTTCAAATGTTGAAGATTAACATTATATGTTTTGAAATGATTTAATGGAAATTTAGATGAACTTTCTGTATTAGTTGAAGATTAACATTATATGTTTTGAAATACTAGTGAAACTGCCATCAATACTTACATTGAATTCGTTGAAGATTAACATTATATGTTTTGAAATTTAAATAATTATTAGAATTAGATATACTACTAGTTGGTTGAAGATTAACATTATATGTTTTGAAATGCAAATGGAACAGATGTACTTGATGAAGAATATGAGTTGAAGATTAACATTATATGTTTTGAAATGCACATTTATTCAAAACCATTTGTATAGCATTTTTGTCGAAGATTAACATTATATGTTTTGAAATTGACCTACTACGTTTTCATGACTCCCCACCATGATGTTGAAGACTAACATTATATGTTTTGAAATAGTGCTGTAGACATTTCCCCAATTACTAAAAGAATGTTGAAGATTAACATTATATGTTTTGAAATTTGTCTAATTTTTTTATTCCTGGTATTTCAGTTATTGTTGAAGATTAACATTATATGTTTTGAAATAAATTATAAGCATATACAAGTGTATTTGTTTTTCCTGTTGAAGATTAACATTATATGTTTTGAAATATAGATACAGTCCAACTAATTTAATAAAAATAAAAAAGGAAGAAGAGAATTTATGTATTTTGAAAATATAAAAATTATAGATATATCTACGTTATTAAAAGAGCCATCTGATATATATTCTCATACTAAGAGTGACATTTTAGAATATGAAACTCTAGCTGAGCATAATGAGCGGTGCATAAAATATTTTTATAAGATAGTAGATGTAAAAAATCTAGATAGTGTATTTAATAATTTTGAACAAAGACTATTAAAAGGCTGCTCAAGTAAATGCATTAATTTGTGGAAGGAAATTGTATTAAATACTGTATTTTTCCACGATGTAGGTAAGAGTAATCCTGGTTTTCAAAAAGAAAAAATGAAAAATGAAAAGTATAAAAATATAAAAGTAAATAATTCTAATCATTCCCGTGCATCAGGTATAGTTTTCTTTAATCATTATTATAATGAAGTATTTGCTGTTAATAATGATGAAGCTAAGGTGTTATTTGTTTTCCTATGTTTAAGTATGTATGTAATAAATAAGCATCATTCTAGTTTAGAGGATTTAGCAAAAAATCTTCAAAGCATAAACAAAGACTTGAAAACACCTGAAAAAAATATGTTTGCTAATATTATAAAAGATCTAAATAATTTTGATGAAATAAGCGATATAAATGAACTACATTATGCATTTAGACACGAATTAGAAAGTAATACAGAGTGGATATCTCTCGATATGTACATATATACTAGATTCTTATACAGCCTTTTAGTTGCAAGTGATTTCTACGCCACATCTGAATACATGACAGGTGCAAAAATAGAACATTTTGGGATAATTGATGATACAAAAGATTATAGAACTTGTTTAGATAATAGTGCTGTTGGCAAATGCATAGGTAAATACAAAGATTTCAAAAGTGGTTTATGTACTAATCCATATGGAATATGTAAAGGTGATATGCTGAATCAGCTTAGAACTGAAATATATTTAGAAGCAGATTTTAATATTGATAATAACATAAATGCAGATATTTTTTTCCTGCCTGCTCCAACAGGTGCTGGTAAAACTAATATTTCTATCAATCTAGCTTTAAAATTAATAGAAAACAATCCTTTATTAAATAAGATATCGTATAATTTTCCCTTTAATAATTTAGTTGAACAAACTAAAAACTCTTTGTATGAAACGTTTAATGAAAATAAGAAAATAAAAGAATCTATATCTGTTATAAACTCTATTACACCAATAAAAGAATTTTCATCAACTAATGATAATGATGAAGTTGATTTTAATAAGTCTTTATTATCACGACAGTTTTTACATTATCCTGTGATTGTAAGTACCCATGTGGGATTATTTGATATTTTATTTGGTATAAATAAAGAAAATTTATTTCCATTAGTTCATTTATGCAATAGTGTTATTATTTTAGATGAAATTCAAGCTTATAAAAATTCCATTTGGAAAGAGATTATAATATTCTTAAAGACATATGCTAAATTATTAAACATAAAGTTTATAATAATGTCTGCAACATTACCTGATTTAACTAAGCTATGCAATACAAATGATGGTTTTATATCTTTAATTGAAGATAATAGCAAGTATTTTACTAATCCATTATTTAAAGATAGAGTTGATATAGATTATAAAATGTTAAATATAGATAAGGAGAATTTATTTAAAGCTTTAATTTTGAAAGTTATTGAAGTCTCTAAATTATTAAAGAAGCAAGCTGATAAATTTGATAATAAAATACTTGTAGAATTTATAACAAAAAGTGCTGCAAAAGATTTCTATGAAAATTTAAGCACTAAAGTAAAGGATATTCATAGTAATGAGGAAATTATATTGTTTACAGGTGATGATAGCAGTATAGAGCGAAAGAAAATCATAAATCATATAAAAAGCAGTAAAAACATTATTCTCATATCTACTCAAGTAATAGAAGCTGGCGTGGATATAGATATGGATATAGGATTTAAAGATATATCAATGCTAGATTCTGATGAGCAATTTGTAGGAAGAATAAATAGAAATTGTAAAAAGGAAAATTGCAAAGTGTATTTCTTTAATTATGATGATGTTACTAAAATTTATAAAAATGATATTAGAAATAGTGCAGATTATAGCTTGCTAAGCACTAAGATGAGAGAGCTTTTTGAATTGAAAAAATTTGATATTTATTATGATTATATAATAAATGAGTTAAATGAAGCTGCCGACTCTAAAAATGCAAAAAATATAGATTTTTTTAGAAAAAATACCCTGACTGATCTGGAGTTTTACAATATTAAGAAAAGAATGAAGCTCATTGATGATCAATCAAAAATTACTATTTTTCTTAATATAAATGTTGAAGATGAGAATGGTAATATATTTATTGGAGAGAATGTGTGGAATAAGTATTTATCTTTACTTAAAAATTTTGATATAACTTATCAGGAAAAACAAGTCGAACTCTCAAAAATTAGAGAAAAAGTTCAATATTTTACCTATGAGATAAATGATAAGTACAAAGGTAAATTTTCATATGACATAGATAAATCCATAGGTAACACTTTTTATATTAATAATGGTGATGATTATATAACTAATGGTAAATTTGATAGAGATAAGCTCATTAATGATTTATTTTCTTAAGATTTTACTAATTACGGCTGTTGATGTGTAACATAGAATGTTTTGAAATGCTTATATTTTATCCAGTTTGGTTGATGTTTAACACTATGTGTTTGAATTATTATTATACTTAAGGCATATTCAAAGCTATTTAAAAAGTATTTTGGAGAGTAGGATTAAAATGATAATTAAAAAATCTTTAATAAATAAAAGTATTGAGTACATTTTACAGCATATAGATGAGGATATTTCCATTGAAGATGTTACTAATCACTGTAATTTTTCAAAATATTATTTTAGCAGAATGTTTAAAGAAGAAACAGGATCAAGTATTTATTCTTTTATAAAACGTGTAAAAATGGATCAAAGTGTAGTAAGTCTTAAGGTTGAAAAAGATAAAACTATTACTGAAATTGGGGTTGATTATGGATACAGTTCTTCGAATTATAGTTCAGCCTTTAGCAAGCAATATAGTATTTGTCCAGTAGAATTTAGAAAGACTATGAATTCAACAGAGGTTGCTAATCCATTTTATCCAAATGAATATAATACTTTTAAGTCTTTTGAGCATTATGATGCGAAGATTATAATACAAGATTTAGGTAATTTTAAAGTGATATATGAAAGATATATTGGAAATTATAATGAGATAGGTAGTAATTGGTATAGTTTTATGGAACGGTACAAAACTTATATTAAATTAGATACACTTTTAATTGAAAAATCTTATGATGATCCATCAATTACACAATTAGATAAATGCATATGTGATTTATGTATTACTGTTGATGAACATGTAGAGTTAGAAAATGTTACAATGATAAAAGGTGGTAAATTTGCGGTTTATCAATTTGATGGATCTATATATGATATTTTTGTAACATTCTTAGGAATTTTTAATATTTGGCTTCCACGTAGTGGATATAAAAGGGATAAAAGATATGTATTAGGTATCTACCGCAATATTGATAGAAAAAATAATCATGTTACTATGGATTTATGTATTCCTATTAAATAGAGCAAGAATTCAGAAGTAAAAAAGTAAGGTTTCCTTTATTATAAAAATAGTGATAAGGCATATTCAAAAAAATAATAATCAACATGCCAAGCCTATTTTTCATTAGACGAAGCTGGATTAGTATACGTCACTAAGTAAGCAATTCAGCAGATTATTTTAATAGCCAGTTATGATGGAAATCTGCTTCCTTGCTTGATGAAAAATAATCATGACATTTTTGTATTAGCTATTTTCTTTCTTGTGCTTAAAGTTATCACTAGATAAAGTCAAGAAAAGGGGAATTTTATGTTTGATATAAGGAAAATACAAGAGCATGTTATTTATGAAGCTGTAAAAGATGAGAGAAATGAAGATATTGCAAGGGAAGTTGTATATGGAAAAGATGAAAGTTGTAAATCAGAGAATAACGGTATATGGGTAAAGTCTACAATGAAGAGATTGGAAAGCAAATTTGATAAGGAAACTACTAAGAAGATCAGAATGAAGTGTCAGTGTGGATATGGAATGGATAAAAAGTTAGAACTAGTAAAAGAACTAATGGAATTATCATCAAGTTTAGAGGAGCTTGGAAATTTACAGAAAGCAAAAGATTCAGGATTATTTTATGAGAATGGAGACCTTTATTTACAATTTAATTTTTGTCCATGTCCAATGCTTACAAATGTAGACAAGCTAGATTCTTATGCATGGTGTCAATGTACTACTGGATATAGTAAAGTACTATTTGAAAAAGCTTTTCAGTGTAAAGTTGATGTGGAGCTATTAAAAAGTATAAAGGTGGGTGATGAAAGATGCCTTATGAAAATAGTGCCTCAAGGTATTATATGGAAATAAATAAATAGTTGATTAGGGAAATGGTATCAAATTTAAGCATTAATTAAGGCACATGAAAGAAAATATTTAATAATGTGTGAAGGGGGTTCTATATGAAAGTCATAGGAATAAATGGTAGTGCACGTAAGAATGGTAATACGTCTATTATTATTAAAAGTATATTCATGGAATTAGAAAAGAAAGGAATCGAAACAGAATTAATACAATTAGCAGATAAAACAGTAAAAGGCTGCATGGGGTGTTTTGGTTGTAAGGGAAGAAAGCAATGCGTAATAAAAGATGATTTTTTTAATGATTGTTTTGATAAAATGGTTAATGCAGATGGAATTATACTTGGGTCTCCAGTATATTCAGCAGATATAACATCTAAAATGAAAGCATTTCTTGAACGTGCAGGGGTAGTTGTTGCAACTAATCCAGGTATGTTAAAACATAAAGTGGGTGCTTCTGTTGCGGCTGTACGCCGTGGAGGGGGCATGACAGCAGTTGATATTTTAAATCACTTTCTATTAAATAAAGAGGTTTTTGTGGTTGGCTCAACATATTGGAACATGGTTTATGGAAAAGATATAGGTGATGTTATTAATGATGGTGAAGGAATGCGGAATATGAAAAACTTAGGAGAAAATATGGCATGGTTAATGGAAAAGTTAAGTAGGGCACATGAAAATAAATAACAAGTCCAAAGTGATTATGATTATTTTTCATCAGGTAACAAGAGTTTTTGATCTTCTTTTTTCTATTTCAAATAGGTAATAAATATGCTAAAACAATTTAATACATTAATATTTGCATCTATAATGAGCGATAAAATGATTAGTTAATAGTTAAGTGATAACTCCTTTTTAGATAAAACGAGTTATCACTTACTAATGATATTGTGAACTATATTCCGGATAAAGGATAATAAGTAAGCTTAATGCATTAATGTATACAAGATAATTTTGTAATAAGTGCATAGATAAAAATGCAATTTCTTAATTCTCAAATCTATTTGTGCAGAGTTCTTCATCATGCTGAAAAATATTTTCGAGACCTTTAGCAGCTTTGCCACAATACTATTGAAATTAAAGAATGACATAATCCTACGTGCAACAGGAATATGTGCCAAAAGTTATAGTAAGTAGTTAATGAAAATCCAGAGACCTTATTTCTGGCTATTGGAATACTTAATTAAAAAGTTTTCAAAATATTTTTCTGACTTCTTAAGAATACCAAAAATTACAAATATAAATGCAGCACCACAAGCACAAGATAAAATTATTTCAATCACTGTAAATTTCAACAGTATTGTTGAAATACATATAATATATATGTTTATAGGTAAAAATAATATTGATGTTACAATACCTGGAACATAGTGTTTAAAATATAAACAACTCTTAAAATGAAGTGTAATAAAGTGTGCTGTAACCGTAAATAAAAGTCCATACCAAATATAATAATTATTTAAAAGTATAGAAAACAAACTTGTGATTGAAAGAATAACAAATAGTATTTCTACTCCAATTGAGAACTCATCTGGGCTTCGAAAATCTGCATATGGCTTTTTTTCATTGTACAATTGTCAAGATAATGTTGATATCTTTTTCTCCAAACTTTAATAAATATAATTTCTTCAAAATCATGTATCATAAAAATTATTGGTAATAACCATACAATAGTATTTATATTATTCATATAAATCAACTCCTTTTTATTTTTAACGAACTTGCTGTCGTTAAGGCTAGTATAAATGATATTAACTATCATTAACAGAACTAATCTGCATAACTTTTGTAACTTATCATACACAAATACATAATAATGTATGTTATTGTACACTTTTCACTTAAATTAATTGTTATATATAAGTTGTAATTAATAAAATTCATAAATAATAAATAGTGCCCTGTAATTCTTTTACTGAGACTTAGAATTTATGAATAAAATTTTTTAGAACTTATATATTATAATTTTTATTTATATTTCATATTAAATGCATTAACATCTGTAGTAAAATTAATTATGTAATAATGCATATTAATGGAGGTTATGTAGATGGGTAATAAAATTGATTTAAGAGTGTTAAAAACTCGTGAAAATATAAAAAATACTTTTTCTAATCTGTTATTGGAAAAGGATTTTAAAAATATAACAGTTCAGGATATTTGCGATAGAGCATTAATTGGTCGCTCAACTTTTTATGATCATTACTGTGACAAATACGATTTACTTAATAAAATGGTTGAAGAAATTATAAACCAATTTAAACCCTATCTTAAGAGTAGATTCAATTTAAATAGTTTAGATGACTTTACTAAATTAGGTTCTGATATGCTTAAGCTTTTTTCAAAGAAAAAAAATATTATAAAAGCACTGATTAATGTACATACTGAATCTGCTGATTTATATTATGAATTAAAAAAACTATTAATAGAAGGCTGCTCTTATTATTTAAATAAAAGCAACTTTGTAAGTAAATATAATATTTCAAATGAATACATATGTGGTCATTATGCATCATTTGTATTAACATCCTTTCAATTGTGGCTTGAACTTGGAGAAGATGAAAATAACTTGCAATTAGCTAATAGAATGCATTCAGTTTTATTTGAAAGCGCTGGTATTTAAGGCATCTTCAAATAAAATAATATACCAATTTAGGGGCAGTACCAGCGAAGCTGTTATGAAGTTGAAAATTTATAATACCTACGATGATCAGAAATTTTGTAATAAACGTTGGAGGAGAACCAAACCCAGATGGAACTGGAGGAGGTTATCCCTCTTATCTTTTTGCAAGAAGAAGGCTGATGATAAATCCTGTAAATATAAAAATTTGTATATAATTAATGAAAGAAATATTATAAATATACAAATAATTATAAAAAATAAATATTGACACTTGAAAATCTAATTGTTAAACTGTAAATAGTTAGAATTCTAAGTGAAGTTTAGGAGGAATTTGAATGACTAAGTCTAGATACTCTATAGAAACACCATATTCACAATTAATAAGAAGTATTGCGATAAAAATGAAACTCAGTTCTGATGAAAAAGTAAAAAAGTTAGGATTAAATTCTCAACAAGGACGCATGATAGGTTATATTTATGAACATCAAGACAGTGGGATTATTCAAAAAGATTTGGCACGAGTTTTTCAACGTACAGAAGCAAGCATTACAAGCATGCTGCAAGGATTAGAGAAAAAAGGGTATATTGAAAGAAGAATTCCTAAAGAAAATGAGAGACAAAAATATATATATGTATTGCCTAAAGGTGCTGAATTGATAGAAGATTTCAATAAATTGGTAGTTGAGGAAGAGGAAAATATTATTGCAAACTTGACGGAACAAGAGAAGGAAACTTTGTTAGCTGTGTTATTGAAAGTAGATAGAAATCTATAAGTTATTAATATAATAACTTATACCTAAAAACTTAGAATTCTAAGAATATGATTTCTAATAATACTTATTATGGAGGATGAAATTATGAAACAAAAATTGTCAAACAAATATTATTTAGAAAGTGCACCGATTACTAAGGCAATTGCACATTTATCTATTCCTATGATGATTGGTATGTCAGTAGGTACAATATATAACGTTATTAATGCTTTTTTTATTGGACTATTAAACAATACAGATATGTTAACTGCTATTACTTTAGGACTACCAATCTTTACTATATTAATGGCTTTTGGAAATATGTTAGGAGCTGGAGGCGGAACATTTATAACTCGTCTTGTTGCAAAACAAAATATAGAGAAAGCTAAGAAGATAGCTGGATATACTTTTTATAGTAGTATTATCATAGGAATTTTGCTTGGAATAATTGCTATGATAGCACTTAATCCTATTGTTAACATTATGGGGGCAGATACTTCTGCTATTATTAATTATACAAAAAGTTATTCTTTAACTATGTTTATTGGTGGTTTTGCAATTGTAATGAACTTTGCATTGGAGCAAGTTGTGAGAGCAGAAGGGGCATCAAAAGAATCAATGTTCGGAATGGTTGTAAGTACAATTTTTAGTCTTATCTTTGATACATTATTTATACTAGTATTTAAATTTAATGTTGTAGGGGTAGCATTATCAATGATTTTAGCTAATATAGCTTCATCTATTTACTATGTTTACTACTTGGAAACAAAAAGTGAGAATTTAAAAGGATTTATTAAGAATTTTAATATTTCTCTTAAAGATAAAATAGAGATATATAAAATTGGGGTCTCTGAATTGTTCCTAGCTGGTTTTCTAATTATTACAACTCTTCTTTTGAATAATTATTCAATTAGATATGGAGAAGGTGTAGTAGCTAGTTTTGGCATTGCGTTGAGAATTGTACAAGTACCAGAATTTCTTGCAATGGGGCTTGCACTAGGAATTATTCCTTTAATTGCATATAATTTTTCTAATGAAAACTTTAAGAGATTAGAAGACAGTATAAAACAATCAGCTTTATGGATTTTGGGATTATCAGGTGGAGTTGTTACTTTAGTTTATATTTTTAGAAATGTAATTATTCATCTGTTTTCTAATGATTCAGCAGTATTAAGTGTTGGCGTTTATATTATGGCTGCTATGCTTATTTCCGCATTTTTCAATGGATTTACAACATTATTTACAGGGATTTTTCAAGCATCAGGTCAAGGACTACCATCAACAATTATGGCAATTACACAAGGAATTCTTTTTATTCCCGTCATAATAGTGTTGAATAATTTCTTTGGATTACATGGTGTTATATGGTCTATGACCATTACAGAAATAATTACCTTTTTAACTGGAGTAATACTATATATTATTTTTAATAATAAAATAAAAAAGAATAAAGTAGTAGCAAACTAGCATTAATAAATATTGTGTCTATATAACTACTTAGTTTTAATAAAGTACTTAAATTACAAGACTGTTTTGTAGTAAGAGAAAAATATAAGAATGTTTCTGAAAAAGAGATATGATTAAATTATTGAATTAGGAGTAAATATTTTAAAAATAATAATTATATATAACTTAAAAAGTGCCTAAAAGAATAGTCTGCTGATTCTAAATAAAATCAGCAGGCTATTTTTTTGAATGTGTATTAAGGTCTTATTGATTGTGGAAATCTAAAAACATTTTCTATGCGGGGGATTAGTCAGCTTATTTTTGGCAATGTTTATTACTATATTTGCTGGATATTAGTCAAAGTAAATCCTTACTATATCCGTCAAGACTATTACAACTGTTGTTGTCCAGCATTATAGTAATCATAAGTGGATATTCGACTAAATTAGTTATTGAATATTATTATTTATATTTATTTTTTATGAATATATTGGTATTATTCTATAAAGGTTGAAAAAACATGGTCGAATATATAAATAACGTAAAAAAAAAGTCGAAGGCGATAGCAATTATAATTTGGAGGTTGATATTGTATAATGGATGAATTTACAGATATATATTTTAAGAAATATTGTGATCTGCTATATAAAAGGACTGGTATATTTGTCAGAGAAAACAAAAAAGAAACATTCAAATTGAAAATTGAAAAGTCAATGAGAAAATTAAATATATACAATCATGATGAATACTTGCAATATCTGCAAAAATATGATTGTAAAGAACATTTTCAACAATTTATAAATGATATGACTACAAATACAACTGAATTCTTTCGAGAGAAGCAGCACTTTGATTTTATAGAAAATAATATACAATTTATAATGAAAAACAACCCTAGAATTGCAAGAAAAAATGAAATTAGAATATGGAGTGCAGCTTCATCTTCAGGACAGGAAGCTGTATCACTAGCAATACTTTTGAAGGAATGTTTAGATAACCGTATAAACATTAAAATTCTAGCAACAGATATAGATAGTGAGATATTATCAAAAGCAGTAAAGGGTATATATTCTCACTC
Organism: Clostridium saccharobutylicum DSM 13864; assembly: GCF_000473995.1. Taxonomy (NCBI): domain Bacteria; kingdom Bacillati; phylum Bacillota; class Clostridia; order Eubacteriales; family Clostridiaceae; genus Clostridium; species Clostridium saccharobutylicum. The sequence goes on from NC_022571.1 coordinate 2,263,941, forward strand.
TGAATGTAAAGATATACCTCAAGAACTTCTTTATAAATATTTTGATAAAGTCAGCAATGGTTTTTCTATAAAAGGAGAAATTAGATCAATGATTCAATATAGGCATTTTAATTTAATGCAAGATTATAATTTTAAAAAAGGATTTGATATTATTTTCTGCAGAAATGTAATGATTTATTTTAGTAATCCTATTCAGGAAAGGTTAATAAATAAATTCTATAACAATATTGTGCAGGGGGGACTGTTATTTATTGGCCATTCTGAAAGTTTAGTTAGTAAATCTCATAAATATCAATATATTGGACCTGCGATATATATGAAGTGATTGGAAGTGAAACAAAAATATGAATGAAATACTTGTGGGGTATATTGAAGATTTAAAATACAATTTAATAAATTTAAATGAAGCCTTAATGGAAATGGAAAATGGAAATACTAATGACAATGTTATAAATACAGTTTTTCGAGTAGCTCATACAATAAAGGGTAATTCAGCAGCTATGGAATTTTATAATATAGAAAAAGTAACACATAAAATGGAAGATATTCTTCAAGAGGTACGTAGCGGCAAAAGAATTTTGACAGGTGAAATTATAAATAGTTTATATTCTTTCCATGATTTTATGGAGGATTGTATTACATTTATTAACCAAGATAAATGTGATAAGAATATTGTTATTACAGAAATAATTCAAGAATTGTTAAAAATTTTAACAGGAAATGCACCAGATATAAATGAATCATCTGAAAGCAATAAAAAACATGATGAAGAATTAAGAATATTAAAAGAAGTTAAATGTGATACAGAATTATGCAATAAGATATTAGAAAATTTTAATAGAGGTTTTATGCCATATTGGATTGATGTAACTATAAATGAAAGATGTGTAATGAAATCTTTAAGAACTTGGCTTGTTTTTGAGACAGCTAGTGCGTATGGTTCAATAATTTCATCGATACCTGAATGCCCAACTGAAGAGGAATTAGGAAGTAATAAAGAATTCATAATTCAGAATAATTGTGTTAGATTTCTAATTGTTATAGATAAAGATGTAGATCTACTAGTTAGTGAATTATTTAATACATCGGAAATCACTAATGTAAAAAAACAGGAAATAGATATTGAGTCAATTAGACAAAAGATAGAAGATAGCAAAAAAGAAAATAAAATTGTTAAGGATAAAAATATAGGTTCATCAAAGTCACAAAATCTAAAACAAAGTTCAGGAAATGAAAAGATGGCAGATAATTTTATCAGGATACCAGTATTGAAAGTGGATGGCTTGATGGACATGCTTGGAGAACTTCTTATTTTAAATTCTCAATTTGAGCAGCAGATAAGTGAAGCTTTTGGAAGGAATTCTGCAATGATGAATAATTTGTCAAGGTCATCAAAGCTAATTAAGGAAATACAAGCCTCATCTATGTCTCTTAGAATGATAGAAATTAAACCAACATTACATAGACTTCATAGAGTTGCAAGGGATACAGCCGCTGAACTTAATAAGAAAATATTCATAATAATTGAAGGTGAAGAAACAGAAATTGACAGAAGTGCAGCAGAAAAAATATTTGATCCATTAATGCATCTGGTTAGAAATGCTGTTTCCCATGGTATAGAAGAGGAAGAAGAAAGAATAAAAGCAGGCAAAAAGGCAGAAGGCACAATACATATAAAAGCTTATAGTAAAAGAGACAGTGTTTATGTAGAGATATCTGATGATGGAAAAGGTATTGATACACAAAAAATTCTTAAAAAAGCTTTAAATTTAAATATGGCTGAAGAAAATAAAGTATATAGTGAAGAAGAAATTGTAAAATTTATTTTTAAGCCTGGTTTCTCTACACAAGAAGTAGTTAATAATATCTCTGGCAGAGGTGTAGGAATGAATGTTGTAGAAGAAGTTATTTCAAATTTGGGTGGCAAAATTGAAGTGGTAAATGTTTTAGGGCAAGGCTGTGCTTTTACCATTAAAATTCCTATGAATCTTGCTGTAATGAATGGAACAATAATTGAAGTAGCAGGAGGAAGATATATTATACCTACTTTATTTATTAAAGAATTTTTTATAGTGGATAAGAGTAATTTAATTAGTATGCAAAATAAAACCCAAGCTTTACGCATAAGAAATAATATTATTCCGATTGTAAATGTTTCTAATATGTTTAATATTTCAGAAAACGACAAATTACTTAATTTAAGAGAAGTTGTTATATTGGAAATGGATCAAAGATTATTGGCATTTCCAGTTGATGGAATTGTTGCGAGGCAGGAAATTGTATCGAAACCTTTAGAAAGTGAATTTTCTTCAATTTCTTATGCATCAGGGGCAGCTATACTCGGCGATGGAAGAGTATCTCTTATATTAGATGTTGAGGAAATATTTAAAATGTAGCAATTAAAACATGTTTTAAAGGATGGAAATTAATATGGAGAAGATAAAGGTACTTGTAGTGGATGACTCCGCTATGGTAAGGAAAATATTAAGTAGTGAGCTGTCAAAAACAAAAGAAATTCAGGTTATTGATACAGCACCAGATCCGTATATTGCAAGGGATAAAATCGTAAAATTAAAACCTGATATTGTTCTATTAGATATAGAAATGCCTCGAATGGATGGACTTACTTTTTTACGCAAGTTAATGAAGTATTATCCAATAAGAGTTATCATAGTTAGTTCTGTAGCGGAAAATGGCAGTGAAACAGCTTTGAAATCATTGGAATATGGCGCATTAGAAGTAGTGGCAAAACCATCAGTTTCATATTCAGTAAATGATATGATTGAACAACTCATAGAAAAGATACTAGCAGTTTCAAAAATTCCAAATTGGAAAGTAGGAATTAAAGAAAATAAAAAAGAGGTTGATTCTTATAGTCAGAAAAAGAAATTGTCTCTTATTAAAACTACAAATAAAATTATTGCTATTGGTGCATCAACAGGAGGCACAGAAGCGTTGAGAGAAATACTACAAAAAATGCCTCCTTCTGCACCTCCGATAATAATAGTGCAACATATGCCACAGCATTTTACTAAATCTTTTGCACAAAGGTTGAATCAAATATGTGCAATAGAAGTAAAGGAAGCAGAAGATAAGGAAATACTTTCTCCAGGTAAAGCTTTGATAGCGCCTGGTAATATGCACATGGAACTCAGAAGAAGCGGAGCAGTATATTATGTACAGCTTCATAATGGACCTATGGTTTATCATCAACGTCCTTCAGTGGATATTCTTTTTAATTCAGTTGCAAAGTATGCAGGCAGGAATGCGATAGGAGTTATACTTACTGGTATGGGAAAAGATGGTGCAGCTGGTCTTTTGAATATGAAAAATGAGGGCGCATATACAATTGCCCAAGATGAAAAAAGTTGTGTGGTTTTTGGAATGCCTAAGGAGGCAATCGAAATGGGAGCAGCTAACAAAATAGTTTCGCTAAATTATATTGTAGATGACATAATTGAATATTTAGGTACATGAGAATAAATAACAAGTCCAATTTGCTGTGGATATTTTTCGCAAGGTAAAAAGATAAATTGGTCTAATAGTGGGCCTATTAGGCTAATTTGTTGCCATAACATGATGGAAAATAATCCGGAAAATGGACTTGATATTTTTTGAATGTGTCTTAAATAATTAAATGAGAGTGGAGGTCACTAAATGGCAGTAGAATTAAATAAATTTCTTACATTTAATATTGGAGAAGAGTTTTATGGAATACCAGTTTTAAATGTTAAGGAGATAATTGGTATGCTGGATATTACTTCTGTACCTAAAATGCCGGAATATATAAAAGGAATTATAAATTTAAGGGGTAAGATTATTCCTGTAATGGATTTAAGAATTAAATTTGGAATTCCAAGTAGAGAGTATGATGCTAGAACTTGCATTATTGTTATTGAAACAGAAGTATTAAATCAAACTCGGCTAACTGGAATGGTAGTTGATACAGTTTCTGAAGTTTTAGATATAAATAAGGAAACTATAGAATCACCTTTAGCATGTTTTGGAGAAGTAAATAAGGAGTATCTTACAGGAATAGGAAAGATAAAAGATAAAGTTATTATGTTGCTTGAACCTATAAATATTATGTCAACATATGAAAAAGATACAATCTAGAAACTAGAAATTGGAGGCAGGAAAGATGAATTTTAATAATTGGAAAGTAAAGAACAAAATCATTTTAAGTATTATAATGTCGTTTATAATGTTTGTTACAATGGGTGTTGTTGCAATACTCGCAACTGGGAAAGTATATGATGATGGAATTTATATAGCTACAAATAGTATGCCTAGTGTTGAGACAGCCAATGCTATAAATACAGCAGCTAGTGATTATTTATTATTGCAGTATCAGCATGTAATTTCAGAAGATAAAGGTGTAATGGCAAACTTAGAAAAAAACATGGTGGATAAAAATTCACAGATACAACAGCTAATACAAACATATAGTAAAGAGTTAATTTCTAGCGATGAAGACAAGAAATTAATAGATTCTGTTAAACAAAAATGGGATAGCTATATGGAGGTAAGCTCTAAAGTAACATCACTTAGCAGAGATATGAAAACTGAAGATGCAATAAAATTAATGGAAACTCAAGGCGTTCCAAGTTTTAACGATGCCGGTAATATTCTTGATGATTTAGTAGCACTTAATCAAAAACTCTCAAAGGAAAATACTGACAACCTAAGTTCCACATATAGCGCTACAAAAATAGGAACTATAATATTTTTATGTATTGGTACAATAGCATCTATAGCAGTAAATACTTTAATACTTTTATCTATTACTAAGCCCCTAACAAAGAATTCTAACAAATTAGGAGAAGTTGCGAGGTCTATTGCTGGAGCGTCAAGTCAATTGGCAGCGTCAAGTCAGCAATTAGCAGAAGCAAGTTCTGAACAAGCAGCTTCTATTGAAGAGGTTTCTGCAACAATGGATGAATCATCTTCTATGGTAATTCAGAGCACAGAAAATACAAGACAAGCTTCAACACTTGCAAATGAGGCTAATGAATCTTCAAATTTAGCTAGCTTGGAAATGAAGGATATGATGGTTTCTATGGAGGAAATCCAGCAGTCTAGTTCAGAAATAGGAAAGATAATTAAAGTTATTGATGAAATAGCATTTCAAACAAATATATTAGCACTAAACGCAGCAGTTGAAGCAGCAAGAGCTGGAGATGCAGGAAAAGGCTTTGCTGTAGTTGCAGAAGAAGTACGAAATTTAGCTCAAAGAAGTGCAGAGGCTGCTAAAGATACAGCAGTAATTATTGAAAAAAATATACAACTTTCTGGCCGTGGAAGTGATGCTGCTGGAAAGGTAAATACTGCATTAGATGATATTTCTTCTAAGGTTGATAAGTTAAATAACCTTATTTCAGAAATTAGCGCTGCAAGTCAGGAACAAGCTCAAGGAATAGAACAGGTGAATAGAGCTATAAGTCAGATGGAATCTGTAACACAGCAAAATGCTGCTGGAGCAGAAGAAAGTGCTTCTGCTGCAGAAGAAATGAAATCTCAAGCACGTACATTACAAAGGATAGTAGAAAGCCTTTCTTTAATGGTTAAGGGGGTTGTTGAGATTGATGAAGAAGGATTTAATATGAATATTAAAAATTATATGGGAAAGAAGAAAAGTAAAGCGACTTCGTACTATAATACAAAATCTTCTTTAGAGAACAAGAAAGTAAGATATACTAAAACTATGACAAATCCAGAAGATATAATACCTTTAAATGAAGATGATGATTTTTAAATAAGAAATAAAAATAAAGATAGCGTGGGGGACTTTAAAAACGCTATCTTTATTTTTATAGTTATGCTTGAATTACTATACTACATTAACATTGTTGACTGGAATTTCAAACAATATACAATGAGATAATAATTATTGTTTTATACTCATAATCCTGAAGAAGTTTGTTTTGAAAAAAATATAGCTTAGAAATTCACAATTTTCTAAGATTGCAATATTGAGATGCACATATTTAAGATAGATATTATGCTAAAAATAAAGTTATATCTTAAATATGTGCTATTTTTAGATCTCAATATCATAATCAAGTTAACTCAAATGGTGTGACAATTGGAGTTTGTACGTGTTGTATTAATGTAAATTAATACGAGTTTTAATAATAATATCAAATGACATGTAACTATATATACCAATATTTATGATTTTTGTCACTAGAATGAAAGAAGTAAATGATATTATAAGATTGTAATTTATTTTACAGTCTTATTTTTATGGAGGAATAAATTTATGAGTATATTACAAGCAAAAGGACTAAAAAAACATTATGGTACTGAGATAAATCTTGTAAAAGCCCTTGATAATATTAATATTGAGATTAATGAAGGTGAATTTATTGGAATTGTTGGTACTTCAGGAAGTGGGAAGAGCACATTGCTTCATATGCTTGGTGGTCTTGATAGGGCAACTGATGGTAAAGTTTTTGTTAGGAATAAAGATATATTTTCAATGAATGATGATGAATTAACAATTTTTCGAAGAAGAAATATTGGATTTATATTTCAAAATTATAATTTAGTGCCTGTTTTAAATGTCTATGAAAATATTATATTGCCGATTGAACTAGATGGGAATAAAGTAGATGAGAAATTTGTAAATAATGTTATAAAAACTTTAGGATTATCAGAAAAGTTAAATAACTTGCCAAGTAACCTTTCAGGAGGACAACAGCAAAGGGTGGCTATAGCAAGAGCGCTCGCAACTAAACCAGCTATTGTCTTAGCGGATGAACCTACTGGAAACTTAGATAGTAAAACAAGCTTAGAAGTAATGGGACTTTTAAAAGTAACTAGTAAAGAATTTCATCAAACAATAGTTATGATTACTCACAATGAAGAAATTGCACAAATGACAGATAGAATTATTCATATTGAAGATGGACAAATTGTGAGGAGGGAATAGGAATGAGTTTTTTAAAAAATAATAATAGTGCTATTATTCGTAAACTTACAATTAAAACACTAAAAGCAAATAAATTACGTAATATATTTGCTATTATTGCAATTGCACTTACCACATTACTTTTTACATCAATTTTTACTATAGGCATTGGAATAACTAAATCGTTTGAGCAAGAAACTATGCGTCAAAGTGGTGGTTCTGCTCATGCAACCTTTAAATACCTTAATGAGAATGAGCTGGACAAGATAAAAGTGCATCCACTTATTAAAGAGTTTGGATACTCTATTATGGTAAGCAAGGGAGAAAATTCAGAGCTTTTGAAACATCATACAGAAATTCGTTATGAAACAGATAAAATGGCACAAATGAGTTTTTGTTATCCTACTGCTGGTAAAATGCCACAAAAGGAAAATGAAATAGTCACAAGTACTAAAGTTCTTGATCTTTTAGGAGTTTCTCACGAAATAGGGCAAAAATTAAAAATTGAATATAATATCCAAGGTGAAAAACGTTCACAGGAATTTGTACTTTCTGGATTCTATGAAAGTGATGATGCATCTAATTTTAGCATGATATTGGTATCTAAATCTTTTATTGACAAAGAACTTGTTAATATAGATTTTAAGAATACAAAATTTACGTCACAAGATACTGGATTTATAAATCTGGATGTTATGTTAAAAAATAGTCTTAGTATTCAAGAAGATTTAGATACGATTCTAAATGAGTGTGGATATAGCAATAATAAAGGTGCAGAAAATTATATAGCAACAGGTGTAAATTGGGCATATATGTCTAGTAATTTTAATAGTGAAATAATTATACCTATATTAGGAGCTATACTACTAATCATTTTAACTGGATATCTCATTATATATAATATTTTTCAAATATCTGTTATTAAGGATATTCGATCATATGGTCTTTTAAAAACGATAGGTACAACGCCAAAGCAAATTAAAAAACTTATTACAAATCAAGCTTTTTTACTTTCATTTATTGGAATACCAATTGGCTTAATATTGGGATTCTTAATTGGAAATATACTCTTACCTATAATTATGAGTACAACGACCATTAAAAAAGCTTATATTCCTTTTAATCCAATTATTTTTATTGGAGCATCACTATTTTCATTAATTACAGTTTATATAAGCTGCAAAAGACCAGGGAAAATTGCTGCATCAGTTTCACCAGTAGAAGCTACAAAATATAATGAAGTTAAAATTAAAAGCAAAAAGAAAATTAAAAAATTTAGTCAAGGTATTAGTGTTTATAATATGGCATTTTGCAATGTCTTAAGAAATAAGAAAAAAACAATTATTGTTATTATTTCTATGTCCTTAAGCCTTATTTTACTTAATTCAGTATATACATTTATAAAAGGCTTTGATATGGATAAATACTTATCAAAATATATAGTTTCGGATTTTATAGTAGGTAGTGCAAATTATTTTAATAATCAAAAGTTATTTAAAAGTGAAAGTGATATAGTATCTGAAGAAACAATAAATACTATTAATAACCTTGATTATATTAAAAGTGGAGGCAGAGTATACTTTAATTTAGGGAAGGATAAGGTTTCTTTTAATGATGTTAAGAGAACTGCACAAGTATATGGTTTAGATGATTTTCCTATGTCACAATTAAAAGTAGTAGAAGGAAATATAGATTTGGAAAAATTGAAAAGTGGAAAGTATATACTTGAGAATGTTCAAACAAATGATTATGGAAATTATGAAACAAAAAGTGCACCATTTGATGTTGGACAAAGGATTACTTTGAGCTTAGGAAATTATGGTGATAAGGAATATGAAGTTATGGCAAAGATAGAAATGAAAAATAATATGACAGCTAGATACTATTCCTATGAGGCTGGAGAAGGATATCCAGTTCGAATGATTTTGCCTTCAAGTGAATTCTGTAATATAGTAGAAAAACCATTAACAATGATTTATATGTTCAATGTGCACAAAAATAATCTAGATGAAGCAGAAAGATTTATAGAAAACTATACAAATAATATAGAATATAATATGAATTATGAATCAAAGCAAGTTTACATAAATGGATTTAAAAGTGTTCAAAATATGTTTTTGATTGTAGGCGCAACACTTTCAATCATAATTGGAGTTATAGGTATACTTAATTTTATAAATGCAATTCTTACTAGTATTATTTCAAGACAAATGGAATTTGCAATATTACAAAGTATTGGAATGACTACTAAGCAATTAAAAAATATGCTTAAGTTTGAAGGCGTATTTTATGCAGTATCTACGATTTTAGTAAGTGTTATTATTGGTTCGATTGTATCTATAACAATTGTAGCCCCAATTTCAAGAGAGATATGGTTCTGTAAATATGAATTTACAATTTTACCACTATTAATTATAGTACCAATATTACTCATATTAGGAGTTCTCGTGCCTAGCATTTCATATAAAGCAACGAGCAGAAAAAGTATTGTAGAAAGACTTAGAAAATTAGAATAACGAAGATAAAAGAAAACAACATGTCCAAAATGTAGTAATTATTTTTCAGTAAGCAGATTAGTATCATAGTAAGTCTATTAAGGCAATCTGCTGATATAGGGAGTATGGTTGAAAATAGCCTTGGTACATGGACTTGTTATCTTTAAAATGTGATTAATATAGATAATTAAAGATAGTAAGTTAAATATATAAGTTCTAAAAGATGTTATTCATAGGCTATGTTTTAAATTAGTATTAAAAGTGGATGTTTATTATATAAAAGTAAATATCTAAAGAATAGGGAGTCAATGTATGTATAACATGTGTGATATTTTGTAAATTATGTTATAATAAGCATTATAAAAAACTATAATCTAATGAACAATAGAAGGATATTTTCACACAAAAATTATTTGTACAATGGGGAATAAAATGATTATAAAATACAAATTTCCAATCATAATGTTTCTTGTATTTGAAATAATTGCAATAACATTATGGTTGGAATTAGACAATTTGTTTTATCTTTTTAATTTTTCATATATTGGAATTTGTATTACCATGGGCTTATTTCTCAATATCAAAAGGTTTAGATATGCTCGACTTGTAGTGCAACTTGGTGTTGGACTATATATGTTAGTATATTTAGGGGTGATCTGTCATGAAAATATGATGATTGAAGGATTTTGGTATTATTTATTTCTAGGAGTATTTCAATCAGCAGTTATACATTATATTGTAGCAAAAATATGTGGTCCCTTTATATTTGGGCGAGGTTGGTGTGGATATGCTTGCTGGACCGCAATGATACTTGATTTACTTCCGTACAAAATACCGCAATATTCACGTAAAAAACTTGGGTTTATAAAGTATGTTTTATTTATACTTTCATTAACTTTTGTGGGAACAGTGTTTTTTTTGAGGATACCAAATTTAGAAAAGGTTATGTTTTGGAGTTTTGTTATTGGTAATCTTTTGTATTATACCGTAGGAATTATCTTGGCATTTTTATTTAAGGATAATCGAGCATTCTGTAAATACATTTGCCCAATAACGGTTTTTTTAAAACCAGCAAGTTATTTTTCAATGTTAAGAGTAAAGTGTGACAAGGAAAAATGTATTAATTGTGGTAAATGCAAAAGAATTTGTCCTATGAACGTGGATATGATTAATAATGATAGGAAGAGAATAAACGGAACAGAATGTATTTTATGTACCAATTGCATAGTGGAATGTCCTCAAAAGGCATTGTATATCTAATTATACAGTATTTATATTTTCTGTCACTAGAATGAAAGAAGTAAATGATATTATAAGATTGTAATTTATTTTACAGTCTTATTTTTATGGAGGAATAAATTTATGAGTATATTACAAGCAAAAGGACTAAAAAAACATTATGGTACTGAGATAAATCTTGTAAAAGCCCTTGATAATATTAATATTGAGATTAATGAAGGTGAATTTATTGGAATTGTTGGTACTTCAGGAAGTTGGAAGAGCACATTGCTTCATATGCTTGGTGGTCTTGATAGGGCAACTGATGGTAAAGTCTTTGTTAGGAATAAAGATATATTTTCAATGAATGATGATGAATTAACAATTTTTAGAAGAAGAAATATTGGATTTATATTTCAAAATTATAATTTAGTGCCTGTTTTAAATGTCTATGAAAATATTATATTGCCCATTGAACTAGATGGGAATAAAGTAGATGAGAAATTTGTAAATAATATTATAAAGACTTTAGGTTTATCAGAGAAGTTAAATAACTTGCCAAGCAACCTTTCTGGAGGACAACAGCAAAGGGTGGCTATAGCAAGGGCACTCGCAACTAAACCAGCTATTGTTTTAGCGGATGAACCTACTGGAAACTTAGATAGTAAAACAAGTTTGGAAGTAATGGGACTTTTAAAAGTAACTAGTAAAGAATTTCATCAAACAATAGTTATGATTACTCACAATGAAGAAATTGCACAAATGACCGATAGAATTATTCATATTGAAGATGGACAAATTGTGAGAAGGGAATAGGAATGGGGTTTTTAAAAAATAATAATAGTGCTATCATTCGCAAACTTACAATTAAAACACTAAAAGCAAATAAATTGCGTAATATCTTTGCTTTTATTGCAATTGCACTTACAACACTGCTTTTTATATCGATTTTTACCATAGGCACTGGCATAATTAATTCTTTAGAGCATGAAAATATGCGTCAAAGTGGTAGTTCTGCTCATGCAATATTTAAATATCTTAATGAAGATGATCTGGACAGAATAAAAGTGCATCCACTTATTAAAGAGTTTGGATACTCTATTATGGTAGGAAATGAAGAAAATTCGAAGCTTTTGAAACATAATGCAGAAATTCGTTATGAAACAGATAAAATGGCACAAATGACATTTTGCTATCCTACTACTGGTAAAATGCCACAAGAAGAAAATGAAATAGTCACAAGTACTAAAGTTCTTGACCTTTTAGGAGTTTTACATGAAATAGGGCAAAAATTAAAAATTGAATATAATATCCAAGGTGAAAAACGTTCAAAGGAATTTGTACTTTCTGGATTCTATGAAAGTGAGGAAGCATCTAATTTGAGCATGATATTGGTATCTAAATCTTTTGTTGATAAAGAACTTGCTAACATAGACCTTAAGAATTCAAAATTTACGTCACAAGATACTGGAGTTATAGATCTAGATGTTATGTTTGAAAGTAATTTTAGCATTCAAGAACATTTGGATACAATTCTAAATGATTGCGTATATAGTATTAATCAAGGTGCAGAAAATAATATAGAAGCACATATAAACTTGGCATATATGTCTACTAATTTTAATAAAGATCTAACTGTACCTATGATTGAAGCTATCTTGCTGATTATTTTAACAGGATATCTTATTATATACAATATTTTTCAAATATCTGTTGTTAAGGATATCAGATTGTATGGTCTTTTAAAAACAATAGGTACAACTCCAAAGCAAATTAGAAAAATTATTATAAATCAAGCTTTCTTATTTTCTTTTATTGGGATACCAATTGGATTGATATTGGGCTTCTTAATTGGAAATATACTTTTACCTATAATTATGAGTGCAATGAGCATTAAAAAGTATTATATTTCTTTTTATTCAATTATTTTTATTGGTGCATCTATATTTTCATTAATTACAGTTTACATAAGCTGCAAAATACCAGGGGAAATTGCTGCATCAGTTTCACCAGTAGAAGCTGCAAGATATAATGAAGTTAAAGTTAAAAGTAAAAAGAAAATTAAAAAATCAAGTCAAGGTATTAATGTTTATAATATGGCATTTTGCAATATTTTAAGAAATAAGAAAAAAACAATTATTGTTATTATTTCTATGTCCTTAAGCCTTGTTTTACTTAATTCGGTATATACATTTATAAAAAGCTTTGATATGGACAAATACTTATCTAGATTTATAATTTCAGATTTTATAGTAGGTAATTCAAATTATTTTAATGATCAAAAGGTATTTAAAAATGAAAGTGATATAGTATCTGAAGATCTAATAAATGCTATTAATAACCTTGATTATATTAAAGATGGAGGCAAAGTATATTTTAATTTGGGGGATGATAAAGTTCTTTTTAATTATTATCAGAGAACTGCACAGGTATATGGTTTAGATGATTTTCCAATGTCACAATTAAAAGTAGTAGAAGGAAACATAGATTTGGAAAAATTGAAAAGTGGAAAGTATATACTAGAGAATGTTTATACAGATGATTTTGGGAATTATGAAATGAAAAGTGCACCATTTGATGTTGGACAAAAGGTTACTTTAAACTTGGAGAATTCCACTAATAAGGAATACGAAATTATGGCAAAGGTAGAAATGAAAGATAATATGACGGTTAGATATGCTGCCTTTGATACGGAAGAAGGATATGCAACTCGAATGATTTTGCCTTCAAATGAATTCTGTAATATAGTAAAAAAACCATTACCAATGATTTATATGTTTAATGTGAACAAAAATAATTTAGATGAAACTGAAAAATTTATAAAAAACTATATAAATAATATAGAATGTAACATGAATTATGAATCAAAAAAAGTTTATATAAATGAATTTAAAGGTGTTCAAAATATGATTTTGCTTGTAGGAGGAATTCTTTCAATCATAATTGGATTTATAGGTATACTTAATTTCATAAATGCAATTCTTACCAGCATCATTTCAAGGCAAATAGAATTTGCAATATTACAAAGTATTGGAATGACTACTAAACAATTAAAGAATATGCTTAAGTTTGAAGGAATATTTTATGCAGTAGCCACGATTTTAGTAAGTCTTGCTATCAGTTCTATTGTATCTATAACAATTGTACATCATATCATAAGTGATTCATGGTTTTGCAAATATAATTTTACAATTTTACCGATATTAATTACAGTACCAATATTACTCATATTAGGAGTTATGGTGCCTAGTATTTCATATAAAGCAACAAGCAGAAAAAGTATTGTAGAAAGACTTAGAAAATTAGAATAATATGGTATAATTAAGATCGTGAGTAGAGTAACAAGTTAAATATATAACATTTATTTTGTGTTATACAATATAAATGCTACATATTTTCTTGTTATTTTTTCAATATTATTTATGGAAATGTTGGTGATTAAATGGCAACAATATTAATTGTTGAAGATGATATAGCATTAAATAGAGGTCTTGCATTTTCAATCAAGCAAAGTGGATATAATATAATATCAGTTTTTAATAGTAGAGAAGGTAGTATAGCTTTATTAGAAAATACAATTGACTTAATAATATTAGATATTAATTTACCAGATAAAAGTGGATTAGATTTATGCTATGATATACGAAAAAATTCAGATAAACCAATTATATTTTTAACAGCTAATGATACTGAACAGGACATAATAAATGGATTTAAAGCAGGTTGTGATGATTATATTTCTAAACCATTTTCTATTGAGGTGTTAAGACAAAGAATTGGTGCAGTATTAAAAAGAAGTTATGTGAAAGAAAAAAATATTTATATATGCGGAGCTATTAAAATAAATTTTGACAAAATAGAAGTATTCAAAGATGATGAAGCTATTAATTTAACACCAAAAGAGTACAAGCTTTTAGAATTACTATGTAAAAATAGAGGTAAAGTTTTAAAACGAGAGACTATTTTAGCAAAGTTATGGGATATCAATGGACAATTTGTGGATGCAAATTCTTTAAGTGTAACAGTTAAACGTCTGCGTAAAAAAATTGAAGATGATGTTAAAAATCCTAAATATATAATTACTGTCTTTGGTATAGGATATATGTGGAGTGATGAAAAGTGAATAATTTACAAAAGCAAGTGATTTATTTTTCGATTTTATTATATACGGCTTGCTTAGGATTTATATTATATTGTATATTCGTGATTAAACAATATAATATTATTAAATTAAGTATTATTTTTTCCATAATAGTAATTTTAATTTTGAACGGATTTATGTTTTATATAAATAGATATATGTGTTCTATTTTAGAAAAACTCACAGATCTAATAAATGGAATTATGGATGGAAATGAAGAAGAGATATTTTCAGCTTTAAATGATGATTTATTATCAAAACTTCAAAATCAAACTGTTAAATTAACAAGCATTTTAAAATCGCAAAACAAAGCATTACAGGAAGAAAAAAATAAAATTCAGTCTTTAGTCACAGATATGGTTCATCAGTTGAAAAATCCATTTTCTAATTTAAAATTATACTGTGAACTTATAAAAGACAAGAATATATCTGTTGAAGAACGAAAAGAATTTGTTTCAATAATAAATAATCAACTTGAAAAATTCGAGTTTTTAATGGAAAGTATGATTAAGATATCACGTTTGGAAAGTGATATTATTACACTTAAACTTAATCAGAACAGTCTAGATGATATTTGTTTAGCATCAATAAAACAAGTCTATGAAAAAGCAAAGAATAAAAATATTGAAATTGAATTTATTTCTAAAGAAGATATAAGCATTTTTATTGATAAAAAATGGACATGTGAGGCAATTGTTAATATTATTGATAATGCAGTCAAATATACTAATTCTAATGGAAAGATCATAATTAAAACTAATTGTTTTGAAATGTTTGCAATGATAGAAATAAAAGATAATGGTATTGGGATTGAAAAAGAAGAAATAAATAATATTTTCAAACGATTTTATAGAGGAAATAATGTGAGTACAGATGAAGGGGCTGGAATAGGTCTTTATTTATCAAGAAAAATAATTTCAAAGCAAAATGGATTTATTAAAGTAAAATCTGAGAGAAATAAAGGAAGTAGCGTTTCTGTGCTGTTACCATTAGTTACAAAAATGTAGTAAGGCACATGAATTCTTATTTAGTATATGAATAGAGAAAGGGTAGTTATTATAGGTAACTATTTTAAGCCAGTAAAAAAGTTATCTTGTATAAGTAAATTAAATCTATTTATAGGGAACTTATTAATATACGTAACATGAAAAATTGAAAAGTAACAAAGTTAAAAGTATTGATGTCAGTTTGTTAGTAAATATATGAAAAATATGGTATAATTGATTCTCTATAGTAAATTTTGACATGATAATTAATAAAAGAGTTCTTATAAAATTTGAATAATATATTCTGAAAGTTATGTTACAGTGCTATTGGGTAAAAACGAGAATAAGGGGAATGAATGATGATAAAATTGAAATTAACAAAAGTAATGGCAAGTTCATTAATACTAGCTTCAGTATTTGCATTAAATCCAATAGGAGCAAGTGCAGAATGGAAAAAAGATAGTAAGGGGTGGTGGTATACAGAAGGTGATTCGTGGGCTACAGGTTTGAGAGAGATTAACGGAAAGCAGTACTATTTTGACAAAACAGGATACATGGTCGAGGATAAAATTGTTGATAACTTGTATTTTGACAGTAATGGAGCAAGGACAGAATATATATGTGCTGACGGATTTGCAGTTGATAAATTAACTGGTACAATAATAAAATTTAGTAGACAAGATGCTCGGGTGAGGCCAGGCGAACCAGGTATTTCAGTAGTTATACCAAGAGAAATTGGTGGTGTTGAGATAAAAGGTATAGGAGGTAAGGCTTTTAAGATTTGTACTAACATAAAAAGTATAACAATACCAGATAGTGTAACAAATATAGAGGATTGGACATTTAGCGATTGTTATAAATTAGAAAGTATAACAATACCAGATAGTGTAACAAATATAGGAGAATATGCATTTGTTAAGTGCGTTAATTTAAAAAGTATAACAATACCTACTAGTGTAACAAGTATAGGAGATTCTGCATTTCGGGAATGTAATAAATTAACAAGCATAACAATACCAGATAGTGTAACAAGTATAGGAGATTATGCATTTTCGGACTGCAATAATGCTATTTTTTATGTTGGAAATGAGAAAACAAAACAACTTATTCTTAATTCAAATTCAAAGATAGATAGTAATAAAATAATAATAAAATCACAAATAATATAATAATTAAAGGTAAGCGTCAAAAATTTAGTAAATAGAATACAAGCACTTCCTTTGATAAAATATCGAAATATTCTATTTAAAAGGAAATTTTAGGAGATCCGTTTGTAGAGAGGGACATTTAGATTAAATGAAAATAGTAAATACATAATGTTCTTAAAAGGTGTGACAATTGGAGTTTGTACGTGTTGCACAAATAGAAAATTGAATCACTTTAAAATATAGGTAGGCTTTGTCAAAGTCTATCTTATTTTTTGTAAAAATATAGATAGAAAATAAAAATTATATGAGAGGAAATATTTTTATTTACGTTATATAATGTGTAAGAGCTTTTACGAAACTAATTGATTGGAGAAATTTTAATGAGGTGTACCGAAAAAAATTATATTAGCAGACTGAAAAAAGGAAAAGAAGATGCACTAGAATTTATAGTGGATAAATATTTAGGATTAGTTAAATGCACTGTATATAAAGTGTTATCGACTAGTGATAAGAATGGGATCATTGAGGAATGCATAAATGATGTTTTTCTTTCAATATGGAATAATTCAGATAAATTTACTGGTGAAGAGGTTGATTTTAAGAAATGGATATTTAAAATAGCAAGATTTAAGGCTATTGATTATTACAGAAAAGAAGTTAAGAATTTAGATTTAAGTATAGAAGATAGAGAAATAAGTACAAATGGATTAGTTGAAGAAGAAATTATTAAGGCAGAAGAAAGAAGTGAACTTATAAATTTAATCAACACTCTACAGCCTATGGATAGGGACATATTTATTATGAAGTTTTTTCTAGGAGTAAAGTCTGATGATATTGCGAGAAAATTTGGGCTTACCAGAGCAGCAATAGACAACAGAATTTATAGAGGAAAGAAGAAGCTTAGTGAAAAAATAAGTAGATTAAATTTGGAGGTAGTGTAAGATGAAAGACATTTATGAAATATTAAATGATGTAGATATAGAGGATGATGAAATAGAAGTGATGAATGTATCGGATATTGAAAAAGCAAAGGTGAAAAAATATTTAAGGGAATCTATAAATAAAAATAGAGTGTGGAAAAAGAGGGGGATAGCAGCAGTTTTATGTTGTTCATTAATTGGCAGCGCAGCAGCTCTTGGAGTTGTGTATCCATCATATGCAGCAGAAATTCCTATAGTTGGAGATATATTTAGGTTTATAGATAATGGCAGAACAGGTGCATATGATAAATATAAGGAATATGCAGAAGTGGTAGGAACTACACAAGAAAGTAATGGGATTAAAGTTACTATAAAAGAAGCAATATTTGATGGAATAACTTTGACTTATACTTATGAAATAATAAGTGATAGGGATTTAGGTGATAATCCATTCTTCAACATGAATGGACCAAGAATTACTATAACAGATTATAATGGTGGAAGTGGTGGAAATTCTGGAGTGAAAAAAGTTGCACAGAATACTTATGTAGGTCAAGAGACTGTTATTCTTAATGAAGAAAGAAAAGCTATAAGTTTTGAACTAAACTTTACAGATATAGGAGATATGAGTTCGGAGAATTCTAAAGAAATAAAGGGAAACTGGAAGTTTAAAATCAATCTAAAAGCATTAGATAATGTTAAACAATTGATAAATAAGACAACTGAAAAAGATGGCGTTAGATTAAATATGGAAAACATCTCAAGAACTCCAGTAACATTTACTTTAAACTATTCTCAAGAAGTTTCTAAAGAATTACAGGAAAAATATTTTGTTGTTGATATTCCAATAGAAGAAGTAAGGGATGACTTGGGAAATGTTTATAAAGCAACAAGTATTTCAACAAATGAAGGTAGTGAAGGTAGATATGCTGGCAAATCCATATCAAATTTTGGGGAGCTAAATCCAAATGCCACTAAATTGATAATAACTCCTAAGGTACATTTATCAAATAATGTTCATAAGGAATCAGGGAATGCAGATGGAAAGGTAGTTGATACAAGTCCTATTATAGATAAAAATCATCCTAAAAATGACGAGATTACATTGGATGATATTGTTATTGAACTAAAAAGTAAATAATATATATTTTTATACCTATTAACTTTAACGTAATAGTGTATTGTATAAATATACTTAAAATAAAAAGCTACGGTGGTGCGGCTAAAGCTGCCGATTTTATATTAAATTATTAGGTTTACATCATCTAATATGTCTAAGTGATAGAGGAGAACCAAGTTCAGATGAAGGAGGTTCTCTTTCTTATTTTGTTTTAAGAAAAATTTTGATGATAAATCCTGTGAATATAAAAATATTAGTATAAGTTAATTTAGATGATAATGCTCCAGAAGATATAGATTGTATTATAAGGGCGAGATGTGTAATTGTTGAATTTGACGATGGAAGAATCGAATATTGCAATGAGGTAGTAGAAAGTGGTATGGAAGCTCAAAAGTATTAATTGTAGATTATAATTTATACATCAAAAATATGTTATAATTGGTATGAAAAATATTCCATTAAGGAGTACCAAGATGATTAAAGAACAAGTTTGTAAAAAGTATTTAAAGGATAATGATATATTATTGTTTGAAGTTAATGCATTTGGAGAATTAAGCAAGACACAGTTTATACCAATTACCTTAATAAACTTATTAGTAGGTGTAATCTTATCTGATGGAACTGGAGGTAATTTGTTAGAACATTGCTATGTTTTGGGGTTTGGAAAGTTAAATATTTATATACTTGATTTAGGAATACAAATTTCAAAACATAAAAATATAACTCCAAAAAAAGTACATATATTAGATAAAGAAATTATAAATGACATAACTATAGATAGTGGCATAATGAATAAAATTATAATACAAATTCAAGAAGAGAAAAAAGTTCTTTATGTTAATTGTAACGAAATTACCCCATCATAGTTATATTCTTTAAGTCAATTAACAAATAATTAACAGTAACGAACAGTAGATTATTGAGAAACAATAAGAAATATGTTTCACATTAGAAATGTTGAAAGCTAATTATAATGAATTTAAGGAGAAAATTATGTCTTATAAAGAAATAAAAGATTTATTGAATAGATTAAATAGTGAAAATATTGAGGAGTTAAAACCAATCTTAACAAGAAAAGTTAATGAACTGATTTTAAAGATGAATGATGATAATATATGCGATAGCGAATTAGAATCATTGTGTAACTTTCTTATAACTAGAGAAGAATTCAGAAATGAATCAATGAAACAAAAATCATTGATTGAAGGATTACTAATAGAACATTTTATTAAAGTATTTGATGAATTTATAAGTGAAATTAATAATAAATATTACATTTCACATGCAATTGAGTTAACTAACACATCTATAAGAAGCATAGGGGGAATTGCACGAGGTTATAGGCTAATGAAAAACTATGGTCTATCTAAAGATGTTAATAAGGTCCAGTATCTTACAGAGTTAAAAGCTGAATTTTATAAGCAATTAAGGTCATATAGCAGTAAGGGAATTTATGAAGAGCAGTTTGTAACATGTGGTCTTATTAATATCATAAAATTTGAATTAGAAGAACAATTACAGGAACATGGGAGATATGTTATTTCTATGCTTACAGATCATAAGACAAAAAAATGAAGAGTTTTGAGGAATTTGAAAAGGAGCCTCATCTAGATGAATTAAAAATTAAAATGAAAAGAGAGTTTGGTATAGAACTACAAAGAAGAATATATTCATGGAATAACTTAACAAGAAAGTTAGAAGATCATTACTATTTAGAAAATCTATATGAAGAAGCATATAACAAATTAGATTAAATGATTAATTACAGGCGGTGATTTAGATTAATAATAAAAAAATAAAATTGGTACAAGCATTATTTTTAGCTATAGGGCTTATATTTCCCATAGGTTTTTTGGTGGGTTTTATTACTGATAAAGTTGCGTTTCCAATAATGTTTACATGTATTGGGTGTCAGCAATTATTTAATGGACTAATATCAAAAGATAAATACCTAAAAATACTTTCAATTTCGTTTGGCATATTGATGATTATATTTGTAGCATTTAATGTAATTCCTAAATATTATTTTAAATAAGTTAGATTGTATGTTTGCACAATGTTTGTATAATATGGAACTAGAGAAGTAAAGGAAAACTAAACAAGGAAAATAGGAGTGAATTAAATGAGCGATAATAATGAAGCTAAAGATTTTAAAAAGTTAATGAGGAAGGATTTTAATAAGCTTGGAATTACTCTGATTTTGCAAGAATTACTTTTAAATGGAGTTATGATTGTATTAGGTATAGGGGTTGCAATAATTCAAATAGTAAAGAATCGGGATATAAGTGATGGACAAATTGATAATATATTTAATCAGCCTAGTTTTATTGGAACAATTAGTATTATTGGAGTTTTAATTGCATTTATTCCAATTTTAATTTATAGGGGAGAGAAATTTTTTCAATATGATCTTAAGATAGTAAATAGAAAATTCACATTAAAGACTGTAATTATAGGCTTTATTATTTTATTATCAGCAAATAATTTATTAGGATTATTTACGGATGGGTTAGAATTTGGATTAAATACAATTGGTTTTAGCGCAAAGTCTGCTTTAGATAGTTTGGATGACATGAATCAACCAGTAACATCAATGATTATTTATGCCTGTATAGTAGCACCGATTATTGAAGAATGTATTTATAGGGGAGCAGTTCTTAGAAGTCTTGAGAAATATGGAGGATGGTTTGCTATATTAGTTTCAGGAATACTATTTGGACTAATGCATGGTAATTTTTATCAAATATTTATGGGTGCAGTAGTTGGTATTATATTAGGCTACTTAGCAACAGAATATTCAATAAAGCTAACCATTCTGTTGCACATGTTAAATAATACGTGTGTTCAAATAATTTCTGATATTAGTTCTCATGCGAGTGAAAGTACGGGAAATATTTTTAATATAATTATTCTTACTGTTTCTACAATCGCACTAGCGATGGCTTTTATTTATTATAAAAATCATATTAAAGAGTGGCTAAAAAATAATAAAATGGAAAAGAGAATGATATTAAGATTTTTTACATCTATTACAATAATTTTGGTGGTTGCTTTTGATTTGCTTATGGTAGCAAGTGATATTGGTAAATTTTAATTTAGAAGTGGCACTAGGAACTGAATTAGGGTAAGAAAAAATTTGTTTTTGCTACTGATACAGAGAATGGTATAATAAATAAAGGATAATAAGTAAATGTAAGTAAAATGCATGATGATTTGGTTGGTGATGATAATGAGAGAGAAAATTTTAATTATAGAAGATGATATAGAAATATGTAATTTACTTAAAGAGTTTTTAGAAGAAAACGAGTATGACATAAAAACAGCTAATACTGGAATAAATGGCATGAGGGAGTTAAAGAACGCAGCTTATAATTTAGTTATTTTAGATTTAATGCTGCCATTTAAAAGTGGAGATGAAATTTTAAGAGAACTGCGTAGCTTTTCTAATATTCCTGTAATAATATTATCTGCGAAAGATATGATACATACAAAGGTGGATTTATTGCGTTTAGGTGCAGATGATTATGTGACCAAGCCCTTTGATTTAAACGAAGTATTAGCAAGAATAGAAAGTAATTTAAGACGTTGTAGTTCAGATACAAATATAGAAAAACTAAATTTAACTTATAAAGACATTACTTTAAATCAAGAAGAAAAGAAAGTAATAGTAAATGGAAATACACTGGTTTTAACTTCAAAAGAATATGGGATTTTATTGCTATTGTTAAGTCATCCACAAAAAGTATTCTCAAAGGCTAATTTATTTGAAAGTATTTGGAATGAAGAATATTTCAGCGAAGATAATACACTAAATGTACATATAAGCAATATTAGAAACAAGCTTAAAAGTGCAAATCCAAATGAAGAATATATAGAAACAATTTGGGGAATGGGTTATAAATTGCATGAATAAATTGAAAAAAGCAGGTTAAAGCCTGCTTTTTTTAATTTATTCATGCATGAAAAGAATTCTATATACACATGCATAAGTGTTTTGCTGCAAAAAATATTGATTTGATTGGTTAAGCATAGAAAGAAAGATGTATACACATACATAAGTCCTGAATGAAGTTGTATATCCATATGATTTAAGGTTTTCTTTAGAATTGATTTAAGGTTTTCTTTAAGTATGATTTTTAAAATGAAAATATAGAAAAGCAGAGGAGATGTAATTATGACTTACGTTTTAGAAACTAAAAATTTAACAAAGAAATATAAAAATACACACGCCTTAGAATGTATAAATATAAAACTAGAAAAAGGTAATATATATGGTTTTGTTGGGCAAAATGGTGCAGGAAAAACAACATTAATAAGACTTATTACTGGCTTATCTTTTCCTACTTCTGGTGAACTTTATTTGTTTGGACAAACTGGAGAAAAGAATTTGCAAGATCAGAGAAAGCGATTAGGCTGCATGGTTGAAACCCCTGCATTATATCCTAATATGACAGCTTATCAGAATTTAGAAATTCAACGTATTCAAAGAGGTATTCCTGATAAAAGAGTTATTGAAGATACTTTAGAGTTAGTAGGATTAATGGATACAGGAAAAAAGAAAGCAAAAGATTTCTCATTAGGAATGAAACAGCGTTTAGGAATTGCACTTGCATTAATTAATGACCCAGAGTTTTTAATTTTAGATGAACCTGTAAATGGACTTGACCCTATTGGAATTGTTGAAGTAAGAAAGCTGATTAAAAGATTAAACAAAGAAAAGGGAATGACAATTTTAATATCAAGTCATATTTTGGATGAGCTTTATCATACTGCTGATCATTATATTATTATTTCTCATGGAAGTATATTAGAAACTTTAACCCAGGAAGAACTTAATGAAAAATGCAAAAAGCATATTGCAATTAACGTAGATGATGTATCTATTGCAGATACTATATTAGAAAAAGAGCTTCATACAAATAACTATAAAATAATGCCAGATAAAACAATTCGCTTATATGATTATCTAGATGATATTAAATCTGTTTCAGTAGCATTATCAAGAAATAATTTAATAATAACTGGAATCTCTTTGTCAGGAGATAGCCTTGAAGATTACTTTATCCGAAGAATTGGAGGGGATAAATGTGATCAATCTGTTTAGAACCGAGGTTTACAAATTATTTTTGAGTAAAAGTTTTTGGATTGTGTTTATCATGAGTACACTTTTTGGAATTACCATGACTCCAGATAGTCATACATTCATAACTGGATATGAAAATATAGGGGTAAGCTTTTATTATGCATGTTTATTAATGGTGTTTCCAATACTACTTGGAGCAATTTCTTTTGGAAATGATTTTTTAGATAGAACTATAAATAATACAGTATGTGCAGGTCATAGCAGATTTCAAATATTTGTTTGCAAGGTGTCAGCATATTTCATTGGAGTTAATTTAGTTATTTTATTTAGCCCAATTGTAAATGTAATTCTTAATATTATTTTACACAGATATACTACAGTATATTTTATAAATGAGGGAAATATTTTAGCTAAAACAATAATAACAACATCTTTATTAGGAATGGCTATGTCAAGTATAAGTATATTTGCTGCTTTTATATTTAGAGATATTGGTAAAACAGTTGGAATTTCGGTTGTTATATACTTTATAAATATTTCTCTTTTAAATTCTACAAATGATATAAGAACAACTATATTTAGATTTTTGCCATTAGCACAAGCACGCCTTATTTTATATAGGCCTTTAATACGCAATCAATTTAAAGAAGCAGGACTAATTGGAATTATTACAATATTATTTTTCTTAAGCATATCATATTTTTGCTTTAAAAAAACAGAGTTACGATAAAAGGGAGTGTAATAAATGAAAAAGTTATTAAAAATGGAGATGTATGAGATTAGCCATAATTATATTTATTTGCTTATGATAGGAATTGCGATTGTTTATGGAGCATATTCAGGTTATGGAGATTTAGAAATGAATTGTTATAATTTACCTATAGGAGGGTATGAAGCGTTACTAGCAATGTTATATGATGCTCCAGGAACTTGTATATTAATTTCAGCTTTTCCAGCATTACTAATAGGAAAAAGTTTTTCAAATAGGACCTTAATATCTAAAATTTCATATGGAAATAGTAGAGGCATTGTATTTTTTAGCAAAGCTATTTCAATACTTATTATTACAACTGCAGTAATGCTTATTTATTCTTTTTCTGGTGCATTTGCTGTTACAATAAAGTATGGGTGGAATGCACCCGCTGAAGTGAATATAATTATATTAATGAAAATTTTAATTTGTACAACATTATTATATCTAGCTATTTTTTCTATAATAATATTCTTTGGAGTAATATTTAGGGATAACTTAAAAACTGTTATAGTATCAGTTATTACAATTCTTATGAATGCAATATATTTATTTGTTGCTAGAACTATGAATTTACCATTATATATGCATCCAATGAATTTACTTAGAGTTATTTTAACCCATAATTCAATATTTCAATTTATATCATTTTCTTTAGAAGCTATAATTTTATTAGGTATTATACTAACTTTAAGCTATAATATATTTCGTAATTGTGAATTAAAATAAAATTTTTTATAAGGATGAACATAATGCTTGTTATATTAATATTAAGTCTTTTAATTATTTTACTAATTTTATATGTGTATTATTTAAAAACTCAAATAAAAAGTATTGGGAAACAATTAGAAAATATTTCAGAAGGAAAAACAGAAAAGAAGATAGATATATCACTGCTTGATAAAGATATTGAATATCTTGCAGGAAGCATTAATAGAAATATAAATTTTCAAAACCAGCTAAGAATAGAGGTTTTGAGAAATGAGCAAAAACTTAAGGATTCTATTGCAAGTATATCACATGATTTAAGAACGCCTCTTACTTCTATAATGGGTTATCTACAGTTGCTTGAAAAAAGTGAATTATCAGAAAATCAAAGAGAAAAAATAAATATTATAAAAAAGAAATCTGAAATTTTGCATAATCTCATTACTAGTTTTTTTGAAATAACAATTATTGAAAATGATAGAATGCACATAAAGTTAGAAAAAATTAATATGAATAATTTTCTTTCAGATGCATTGCTCCAAAATATAATTTCATTTAAAGAAGCCGGGATTGAGCCGATTTTTGATTTACCTAATACTACAATTTTTGCTCAGGCAGATAAAATGATTTTGCAGCGTATTATACAAAACTTAATATCCAATATGCTTAAATATACTTCGAGCTATGCAAAGATATCACTTACTCAAAAAGATCATGTTGAACTTAGCTTTGCAAACAAGATTCAAGATTCTAGAAAAATAGATGTAAACTTATTATTTGAAAAGTTTTATACAGCTGATAGATCAAGAAGTTCAGGCAGCACAGGTTTAGGTCTTTATATTGTAAAATTATTGGCAGAGAAGATAAATGCTAAAGTTGTAGCAGAAATTGAAGAAAATATTTTAATATTAAAAATTGTATTTTAACGAAATAGGATTATGTAATTTTTATAAATTAGGAGGAATAGTTCATATAGAAAAATGCGTAAAAACATTGATGATGAGTATTTCTGCGATATTGATATAAGATAAGTATTAACTCACAAAAAATATTTTTGTGAGTTAATTAATATTTCTATGGATAATCTAAAATATATCTTATCTTTACTTTTGAAAAAACATAATTGACAATTAGTCTAATTAGACTATAATATTTAAGTGTTACTAGTCTAATTAGACTAGTAATAAATGCAGTGGTTTTTGATATCTGAAAATCTACTGAAGCAATGAATTAATAATAACGTATTATTAAAGAGTTGGTCAGAAGATGAATAGAAGGCATATTCAAATAAATAATAAGTCTATTTGTCAGCCTATTTTCCATCATGCTGCGTCGGCAAATTGACCTAATAGGCCCGCTATGATGGCAATTCACCTCCTTGCCTGATAAAAAATATCCATGGCAATTTTGGACTTGTTATTTACTTTAATATGCCTAAATGTATTGTTTGTAATGGGTAAAATATTAAATAAGTAACTACTTAATATTTATTGAGAATTGAAAACATTTCTTCATAAATATTAAAAAAGAAAGGATGAAAAAAATGATTAAGTCGTTTTTAATGTTAGGACAATCGAATATGGCTGGACGAGGGTTTATTCATGAAGTACCTCCGATTTATAATGAAAGAATACAAATGTTGCGTAATGGTAGATGGCAAATGATGACTGAGCCTATCAATTATGACCGTCCTGTTTCAGGAATAAGTCTGGCCGGTTCATTTGCAGATGCATGGTGTAGTCAAAATCAAGAAGATACTATTGGCTTAATTCCTTGTGCTGAAGGTGGAAGCTCACTGGATGAATGGGCTGTAGACGAAGTACTCTTTAGACATGCAATAACTGAAGCTAAATTTGCTATGCAAAGCAGTGAGTTAACAGGAATTCTATGGCATCAAGGAGAAAATGATAGTATCAATGGTAATTATAAAGTTTATTATAAAAAATTACTTTTAATTATTGAATCTCTTAGAAAGGAGTTGAATGCTCCAGATATTCCTCTCATTATTGGCGGTTTAGGAGATTTTTTAGGCAAAGAAGGATTTGGAAAAAGCTGTACTGAATATAACTTTATTAATCAAGAGTTGCAAAAATTTGCTTTTGAACAAGATAATTGTTACTTTGTCACCGCCTCAGGTTTAACTTCTAACCCTGATGGTATTCATATTGATGCAATTTCTCAAAGAAAATTTGGTTTACGATATTTTGAAGCCTTTTCTAATAAGCAACATGTTTTGAAACCATTAATTGATGAAAATGAGTTAATAAATATTAATAATGCTAGAACACATACTAAAGCAGAAAAGATATATATGAAAAGCATGGACTTTGCATTAGGAAAAATATCATATGATAAATTTGTATCTCAAGTTATGCAAATTAACAATGATTAAATCTTATAATTATGAAATAACTATCAATATAATTTTGATGAAGAACGTAAAGGAGATGTTTTTTTGATACCATTATTAATTCTAGGTTTATTAAAAGAAAACCCAGGTTCTTATGGATATGAATTATTAGCCTTAATGGAAGAGAGACACTATAAATATATAGTAAATTTCACTAAGGGGTCATTCTATTATAATCTTCAACAATTAGAAGAAAAACAATATATTAAAAAAGTTGACCAATTAGATAATACTAGAGAGACGCGTAATTATATCATCACTGAACTAGGAGATAAAGAATTTGAAAATTTAATGTACAAGTATGGCTCTAAGACAGATTATATAAATTTATCTTTTTATGCAGCATTGCTATTTGGTAATGAATATAAAAGCGAGGAGCTAACAAAACTAATAGAAATACAAATCGAACAAACTAAAAAGAAAATTTCTTTATTGCAACAATCTATTGAGAGTTATGAAACTCCTCTTACTTATTTTGGAAAAATGTTGGAAAATTCACTTTCTCATCATTTAGTAAATGTTAAATGGTTTGAGGGACTGCTAAAAGATATAAAAAATAAAAATTAATGAATGTGTAATCGCATTATATTTTAATAAATCTTTAAATCAGAAAAGTCGATTTATTTGTTGTATTGTGAATATGTTCTATCAGTTGGATTAAAAGCACTATATGAATTGAGTCGATTATGTAAAGAAGAACTTAAAGGCAATTAAATTTTAGAAATAGAGGATACGCTTATTTTGTGAGCATATCCTCTATTTTTATTGTACAAGAAAATTATAGAATATATAAGCTTAAAATGCTGAATAAATCTAGCTTTAGAAGTATTTATGTATTGAATTGAAATTATATATATTAGAAAAATCCCTCTAAGGGAGTGTAGTTCAGTAATTTTTTATTGTTTAAATAAAATATTAACCAAATAAATCATTATAATTGGATAGAAACTCAGTATCTACAGATGAGTAAGTGCAATGAGTTAAGAAATACATTGGGTTCATTGTTTTTTGCATAAATAAATAGAAGAATTAAGGCATTAGGATAATGAGGGATGAACAACATCATACAAGAACTATTTAAATTTTTATGATATTCTAAAAAAAGATATAAAGAAAGGTGGAAAAATAAATGTTAAATGAAATTAGAACTGTTTGTTTTGACGCAGAGTTGAGTATAGAGGCTTATAATTTTAAAGGTGTCATGCAGAAGTTTCCAAATCACTTTCACGACTATTATGTTATTGGGTTTATTGAAAAGGGTAAAAGGCATTTATCTTGTAAAAATAAGCAATTTATCATAGAAACAGGTGATTTAATATTATTTAATCCTGGTGATATTCATACATGCCAACAAATTGATGATAGAGCACTTGATTATCGATGTATTAATATTAAAGAGGATGTAATGAAAAAAATTACATTTGAAATAATAGGGAAGGAGTATCTTCCAAATTTTAAAGAAGTTGTTTTATTCCATAATGAGCTTGTATCTTCTTTAAGGGAGTTGCATCTTATGATAATGGAAGAGGAGAAGAATTTAAAAAAAGAAGAGTTGTTTTTGTTTATAATAGAACAATTGATAAGAGAATATTCAAATCTATTTTCTGACACAACTATGCAGGAAGCTAGTACGGAAATTAAGACAGTATGCGATTATTTAGAAAATAATTATATGGAAAATGTTACATTGAATCAATTGAGTGATTTAACTGGATTAAGTAAATATTATTTATTACACTCCTTTACTAAACAAAAAGGAATATCACCATACAATTATCTTCAAACGATTCGTATTAGTAAAGCAAAGAAACTGTTGGAACAGGGGGTTGTTCCAATGGATGTGGCATTCAAAACAGGATTTACAGATCAAAGTCATTTTACAAACTTTTTTAAGAAACTAATTGGGTTAACGCCAAAACAATATATGAATATTTTTATTAATAGATGCAGGAGTAAAGAAAATGAATAGTAATAAAGTGAAATTAGGACATTTATCAGCAGTTATTACAATCTTAATTTGGGGAACAACTTTCATTTCAACTAAAGTATTATTAAAAGACTTTACACCCATTGAGATTTTAGTCTTTAGATTTGCAATTGGCTATATTACATTGTTGTTTATATATCCACATCATGTAAAAAAGGTTGAATTGAAACAAGAACTTTATTTTGTGATAGCTGGATTATCGGGAGTAACTTTGTATTTTCTTTTAGAAAATATTTCATTAATTTATACACTTGCAACTAATGTAGGTGTGATTATTTCAATTGCCCCATTTTTTACTGCTATTTTTGCGCATCTGTTTTTAGATAATGAAAAGTTAACATTACGCTTTTTCATTGGACTTATGGTAGCTATAATAGGAATACTTCTTATAGAATTTAATGGAAAGTTTGTTTTAAAATTAAATCCGTTTGGTGATATATTAGCAATACTTGCTGCTATTTTATGGGCTGTTTACTCTGTTATTATGAAGAAAATTAGTTCATTTCAATATAATACTATTATTTCCACGCGTAAAGTGTTTTTCTACGGATTAATTTTTATGATTCCGGCCATATTTATTTTTGATTTTAAGTTCCAATTATATAGATTCACTAGTGCATTAAACCTAATGAATATTTTATATTTAGGTTTTGGAGCATCTGCATTATGTTTTGTAACCTGGAATTGGTCAGTAAAGGTTTTGGGAGTAGTAAAAACAAGTGTATATATTTATATGGTGCCTGTAATAACAGCTGGCTCATCTGTTGTTATTTTACATGAAAACATAACTGCCATTTCAATTATAGGAATTGCTTTGACATTAACAGGACTTTTTATTTCTGATGGAAAACAAATTATAAAATTGAGGAGAGAAATGAATGATGAAAGAACAAGATACAAAATGCGTTATAGTGATAAATGAAGATCTTCCTTTAGGAGTTATTGCAAATACTTCTACAATATTAGGTATTACATTAGGAAAGTGTATTCCAGAATTTGTAGGAGAAGATACATTTGATGCTTCAGGAAAATGTCATCTGGGAATAATTAAAATTCCAGTTCCCATCCTTAAAGGAAATCAAGAAATTCTAAGAAAATTAAGAGAGGAATTATATGCTCAATATTACGACGATATGATTGTAGCTGACTTTTCTGATGTTGCACAAGGTTGTAATATTTATAGTGAATATATACAGAAATCAGCAATTACGCCAGAGGAAGAGCATACTTATTTTGGTATTGCTATCTGTGGTAATAAGAAAAAAGTCAATAAATTAACAGGGAGTATGCCGTTGTTGAGATAATACGTAATTGGATTAAGTTGGTAACTGTTTTGAATTATATGGTAGTAAAAAATAACTAAAATAAATGTTAATGAAGAAAAAATTATATAACTTTCTATTTATACGGTGAGTAGTATCACAAATAACGTAGCTTTTTTAGAATAAGAGATATTAAATCATTTCATATAGATGAATGTGAAATCTACTATAATTGGATAGAAAAATGGAGGGCATGTATGCCTCGCCTCCACTATGAAACCTAATAAAATATTGAAAAATTGGATTTTAATGAGTTTGTTTTGGTTTATAAGAGGACTCAACATTAATTTTTTATTTAAACAAAATGAAAACTATAATAAAAAATTAAAAAGCTCTATAGATCAGCTTTTTGAATTTACTAAAATAAATAATCGAGAATTAATTTAAAAAGTCAATTTATTTGTTGTATTGTGAAAATAAGTATGATATTATTTAAACAAATATATTGATTGGAGTTGGAAAAATGATTAAAATTTCTTGCTAATTATTAAAGTGTGATATAACAGGAATATAAACGAATATGTTTTATTTATTTTGTTGTACATAAGCAAGAAAGTTGTTATTTTTTCTCTTAAATATATATTCTAATGTTATAATGATTAGTTTAACTATGTATATTTGTGAGCTGTAAGAATAATAATTTCTTATGGCTTTTATTTTTTATAAATAATGAGAATAAGGAGGATAAACAATATTATGGAAAATAAAGATACTATGCTAACGCATGATAATCTCCATATAAAGCCGGAAACTTCAGGCGACATTTATATGGAGTAAGACCAGTCGCCTATTGTTCCGACTTTGTTATTTGTATAATTAATAATTACAAAGGGGGACAAAAATATGTCTTTAATAAATGTTACAAATCTGACCTTCGCTTATGAAGGCAGTTATGATACTGTTTTTGAAAATATTAGCTTTCAAATTGATACTGATTGGAAATTGGGCTTTACGGGAAGAAATGGACGAGGAAAAACTACATTTTTGAATCTTTTATTAGGGAAGTACAAATATGTTGGAAATATTTCTGCCAATGTAACTTTTGAATATTTTCCATATGAGGTGAAGGAACAAGAAAATTTCACCATAGATGTAATAAAGGAAATTAGTCCAAATTCAATGGATTGGGAAATAATGAAAGAATTATCGCTGCTCGATGTAGAAGAAGATATTTTGTATAGACAATTTTATACACTATCAAAAGGAGAACAGACCAAAGCACTGCTAGTTGCTATGTTTTTGAAAGAAAATTCATTTTTGCTTATTGATGAACCAACCAATCATTTGGATGCTGAATCTAGAAAAAAGCTTAGCAATTACTTGAAAAGAAAGAATGGATTTATTCTAATTTCACATGATAGATCTTTTTTGGATAATTGTATTGATCATATCCTTTCAATAAATAAGACAAATATAGAAATACAGAAAGGTGATTTTTCTAGCTGGTGGGAAAATAAAAAAAGGCAGGATAGCTTTGAGTTAGCAGAAAACGAAAAGCTTAAGAAAGATATTAATCGTCTATCGAAGTCTGCCAAGCGATCAAGCAATTGGTCAAATGAAGTGGAAAAATCAAAAAAAGGAACAACAAACTCTGGCTCTAAACTTGATAAGGGTTATGTTGGCCATAAGGCTGCTAAGATGATGAAACGTTCCAAGTCAATCGAAAACAGACAGCAAGGTGCTATTGATGAAAAGTCTAAGCTTCTCAAAAATATTGAAAGCTCTGATAGATTGAAGATTTCCCAGCTTGTTTATCATAAAAATAAGCTTGTGGAACTTGAGAATGTTTCAATTTTTTATGGTGATACCATAGTTTGCGAAGATGTTGGTTTTAGTATTGAACAAGGTGACCGAATTTCACTTAAAGGCAAAAATGGTTCAGGAAAATCAAGTATTATCAAGCTTATTTGTGGTGAGAATATAAAATATACAGGTACTTTCAGAAAAGGAAGTGAGCTTAAAATATCATATGTATCACAGGATACCTCGCATCTTAAGGGTAACTTAACTGATTACGCTCTTGAAAACAATATTGATGAAAGTCTTTTTAAATTAATATTAAGAAAACTTGATTTTTCAAGAATTCAATTTGAAAAGGATATGTCATCTTTTAGCGGAGGGCAGAAGAAAAAAGTATTAATTGCAAAAAGTCTCTGCGAGAAAGTTCATTTGCATATTTGGGATGAACCGCTTAATTTTATTGATGTTATATCGCGTATGCAGATAGAACAATTACTGCTTGAATATTCACCAACATTATTATTTGTAGAGCATGACAGTGAATTTTGCAAAAATGTTGCAACAAAGTTTTTTGAGCTTTAGGTAAATGAATCATAGTATGTTAAAGTAAAAGGGCATTATAGACTAAACACATAGAAAGTGTTTAGTCTAAATGTACTTTAAAAGATTAAACATCTTAAAAATCAGGGATATATATATGTTTGTCTTAATATACATATATAAACCTAACAGATATGTATAAATATATTGACAAAAAAGAATTTAGAAAGTATATTAAATAGTGTAGATACACGAAAAATAAAAAGGTGATAATTATGGATAGAAAAGTTTATGATAAAAAACCATCTCCTTGTAATTGTCTTAATATTAGAAGAGCTTCACAAGCCCTTACTGAAGTTTATGATGAATTTATTTCACCAAGTAATTTAAAGTTAGGTCAGTTCTCATTACTTAAACATATAAACCAATTAGGACCAGTAAGTGTAAGTGATTTAGCTTCAGCCATAAGGTTAGATAGAACTACTCTTGTGAGAAATCTTAAACCTTTAGAACAAAGTGGATTTATAGAAGATATGTCAACAGAAGGAACTAGAAATAGGCAGCTTAAGTTAACAGATAAAGGAATTGAAACCTATAAATACGCAGAAGAACTTTGGGAAAAAGCACAAAATTTTTTAGAAGAATATTTAGGCAAAGACAATATAGATGTTTTTACAACATTGCTCTCTAAAATTGAGGCTTTAGTGCCTTAATTTTTTTACTATTTATCGTGTACATACACGAAAAGTGATAAAGATGAGGATGCTTGCAGTATTGTTTTAGCAGTATTTCCTAAAGAAAATATTATGAATATAACTAAAAATTTAATTAAATTTATTTAGGGAGGGTCTCAATATGGGTACAATTGAGCAAATGATTCAAAAAAAGGCTTACGAATTAGGTTATGAAAAGTGTGGTATTATTCCAATTAATTTAATGGATGAATATGCTGAAAAGTTTAATGAACGTATTGAAAAAATTCCAAAATCAAAGATGTTTTATCAGAGTCAGCAGCGTTTGGCTAATCCTAAACAAATATATCCATGGGCAAAGTCTGTAGTGGTACTTACAGTACCATACGGAAAATACAAGGTTCCAGAGATATTAAATGGACGTATAGCTAAGGCATATTTATTTGATACACGTGTTGATGAAAATACAAAAGAATATCAGAACAATCGTGTATTGGAAAAATATATGCAAGAACTTGGTTTAAGAGTAGAGACAAATCAAAAATTTGGAGTGGTTGGAATGCGCTGGGCAGCTTTGCAATCCGGAGCTGGTATCATTCGTAGAAATAATTTTTTATACACAGAGTCTGGTTCATGGGTTCATCTTGAAGCGTGGGTAACTGACAGAGAAATGGAATTAAAGGAAACAAATAATGTTGTACCATGTCCAAAGTCGTGTAATCGCTGCAGGGAATCTTGTCCTACAAAATCTCTTTGTGCACCATATACTATGTCACCTACGGAATGTATTTCATTTCTTACAACTTTTGGTGGGCGTGATTTGCCAAAGGAACCGTTAAGCAAAACATTTGGAAACTGTATTTATGGATGTGAGATTTGCCAAGATGTATGCCCTATGAATAAAGGGAAATGGAAGGGAGAAGAAGAATTTCCTGGTCTTTCAGAATTATCTTCTTCATTAACACCAGAGAATATTTTAAATATGGAAGAAGATTTTTATCGTGACAATGTGCAGCCAAAGTTCTTTTATTTATCAGCAGAAGATCTTTGGAAATGGAAGGTAAATGTATTGTGTTATATGCGTAATAATTATAAAGAAAGTTATAAAACACTTATTATAAATGCATGCAATAATGAAAATGATAAAGTAAGCGAAATGGCTTGCTCAATTTGTAAGGAACTTTGTTTACAATAATTTCTTGATATTATCATTTAAAAAATATTCAAGTTTACATTATGTGGATTAGTATAATTAATTACTTGATAAATAATAAAAGTGAAATAAGAGTGGATATATGAATAAAAAAGAAAAAATATTATGTTTTGTAAAAAAGTGATTTTTTTAAAATTTAATAATGTTGCATTTTTAAATATGTTATAATTTAGTGGCGAATAATTTTGGGTTTATGAGGGGGAACTGACAAATTATGATTCTTAGTTTTTTTCAGAATGCATGCATTTTAATAGCATCTATGAGTGCTGTTCAACATTTTATTAGAAATAAGAAAGTTTACCCAGATATGTTGCTTAAAAGTAAGATTTTATGGGGAGTTTATAACGCGATATTAGGTATAATATTGATGATAAATAGTGTGCCGATCACAGCGGACACATTTATTGATTTTAGATACATAGCAATTTTATTGTCCTCTATTTATGGTGGTATTCTATCTTCAATTATTTCTTCTATTTTTATAGGTATTTTTAGGTTTTTATATTTAGGGATTTCTAACATATCGCTAATTGGATTAATAGATGCTTTATTAATGGGGATTGGATTTGGAATTATTGCTTTATTAAAGTTATCAAAAAAAAGTAAATATATTTATTCTATGCTTCTTTTTATTATGATATCAGTTATTGTACCGTTTATATTAGCAAGAAATCAACCATTAATTGTTAAAGCAGTGATTGTATACTATTCTGGATATTTAATAGTATCTTATCTTTCAATTAAATATGCAGAATATATATTGGAAACTGTTAAAATTTATCAAAGATTAAAAAATGAAGCAACAAAAGATTATTTGACGGGTTTGAATAATGTAAGGCAATTTGACAATAGTTTTAATGATATTTCTCAGATGATTATACGAAAAGAAAAAGAATTATCTATGTTATTTATAGATGTTGATTTTTTTAAGAAAATAAATGACACTTATGGTCATGATGCAGGAGATGCTATTTTAAAGGGCTTAGCTCCAATCTTTCTTAATACATGTAGAACTTATGATGTCGTATCTAGAATGGGTGGGGAAGAGTTTTCTATAATATTATTAGATTGTTCAGAGTCTAAAGCTGTAAAAATTGCTGAAAGATTAAGAAAGAATGTTGAAAATAATGATTTCTATATTTCAGATGATAAAACTATAAAAATTACAATTTCAATTGGAATATCATCATATCCTAGACTGACAAGTCAAATTGATGATTTGCTTGAAAATGCTGATATTGCATTATATGAAGCAAAAAACACTGGAAGAAATAAAGTGGTGTTATTTAACAATGAAAAACATAATGTATAAATGTTTATATAATGGTAATTTAAATTTTATAAATAGAGGATATGCTTATTTTGTGAGTATATCCTCTATTTTATTATTTGCATAAAATATGATTTGACCAAAGAAATGAAGACTTTTATCTCATTCGCATGTAAAAATATTCAAATATTTTAGAGTGTTATAAAATTAGGTATAAAAATCGCAAATAATCATAAAAGATATTAGGTACCGAGTTATTATAATTTTGGAAAAAACTCGATATATGCAATATTATTAACAAAAAACTCAAAATTTCGTTTTTCTTTGTTGATATAGCATATAGTTTATGTTAATATTAAGGTATAATTTAACATATTAATAAAAAATAAAAGCTATTTTTGCGATAAATAAAGTTTAAATGATTACAAATAAATATAATATTTGAATTAATCGTATATTTTTATAAAATAGTAAATCTTATTTGTATATTTTTAGATGATTTTGATTAGTTATATTTGGTAAAAAGGTTTTTATATTTTCAGGTACATTTTAGGAGGAGATTATTAATGGAGAAGAAACTTGCTAAACCAGCTACAGCACTTAATAAGGAAGTTAAGAGTGAAAGGATTAGCTCAATAGCTACAAGGACTAGTGCAAAAAGTGCTTCGTTAGAATATAGTGCTGATGCTATGGAAAAGAAAAGAGAAATAGCAAGAAAGCAAGCACAAGAAAAGATGAAATCAAGAACTTTAGCTAAGCAACAACAAATGGCCGAAAGAATATCAACAGCAACAGAACAATTAGCAGCTGGGATTGAAGAAGCAAGCGCAGCTTCAAGAGAGCTTGGTGCTACAATGACTCAAATAGCTACTGGAGCAGTACAAGCATCATCCGCAGCAGAAGAATCAAGAGCAGCAGTAAATCAGATAGATAAAGCTTCTATTGTAGGAATGCAAAGGGCAAAGGAATCATTAGATAGAATGACTGAGGCTCAAGCACTAATAAGAACAACAGCAAGAGATACAGAGCAGCTTATATTAGGAATTGGAGAAGCAGCAAAAACGAATCTTGAATCAGTTAAGTTAATAAATGAACTTGAAAAACAGTCTGATGAAATAGGTGACATTGTACAAGCAGTGGTACGAATAGCTGATCAAACTAATTTGCTTGCTCTTAATGCTGCTATTGAAGCTGCTAGGGCAGGGGAACATGGAAGAGGTTTTGCTGTAGTGGCAGATGAAGTGAGAAATTTAGCAGAGATATCTGAGAAATCTGCTCGTAATATAACAGACTTAGTAGATGAAATACAAAAAAATGTTAAAATTGTTGTTACTGATATAGAAGCTTCAGGAAAAGCCGCAAACGAAGAAATTGAAAAAGCTAAAAAAATTACAGAGGATTTAGTAAAAGTTGAAGAAGATGTTATCATAGTGCAACGTGGTATAAATGAAATTGAAGAAAACTCAACAGATGCAAATAATGGGGCTTCTGAATTTTTAGAAATATCTGAACAAATAGCAGCAGCAGCAGAAGAGCAAACCAGTGCAGCAGAAGAAGTAGAGAGATCAATAGAAGAGCAAAATAAAGCATTTGAAGAATTAAATATAGCATCTTCTGAACTATCACAGTTATCAGAAGAATTAAAAGTATCAACAGATACACAAAAATCATCTGAAATACTTGCATCTACAGCTGAAGAACTTTCTTCAAATGTCGAAGAGGCAAATTCAGTTGCAACAGAGATAATGAGAGCTATTGAACAAGTTGCAATAGGAGCTGAAACTCAAGCAAACTTGACAGAAAAAGCAGCATTAATTAGTGAAAGATTAGCTGCTGGAGCAACACAAATGAATTCAACATCAATTGAATCCGGAGAAAAAGTTACAGAGCTTCAGCAATTACTTGATGAGAACAAACAAGGAGTAGATGTAATGATAGATGGAATTAGTTCATCTGCAGAGGCTAGTAATGTGGCTGCAAAGAATATCAAGAATCTAGAGGAAACTACTAGAAAAATTGATAAAATTGTAGATGCAATTGTAAATGTAACAATTCAAACTAATATGTTAGCAGTTAATGGATCTATAGAAGCAGCTAGAGCAGGTGAATTTGGAAGAGGTTTCTCAGTAGTAGCAGGAGATATAAGAACATTAGCAAATGAATCAGCTGAGAATACAGATAAGATAAAAGATTTAGTTAGAGGAATTCAAAGTCAGATTACAAGAGTTGCTATGGATATAGAATTATCTAGCAAGACTTCTTTCGCTGAGGTTGAAAAGGCAAAAACAATAACGGATAATTTAAATTTGATTCAAGATGGCATGAATGTTATTTTAATTGGAACAAACGAAATTTCTAAAGGCTCTGAAGAAACTATGGTAGCACTTGAACAAGCTAAAAAGGGAGTTGAACAAATTTCATCAGCAGCTACAGAAACATCTGCAGCTACAGAAGAAGCGAGCAATGTGGCAACAGAGCAATCTAAAGGAATGCAAGAACTTGCAGAGGCTATAGAGGAGATAGCAGGGCTTGCAGATGAGTTACAAAATATGTAATTAATGGAGGGGTGACAAATGGCTTCTATAGAAAACAATTTGAGTTTAACAGAAAGACAGTTGGTAACTTTCCATCTTGGAAACGATGAATTTGGTGCAGATATAATGAATGTAAAAGAAATAGTAAGAGTTTCCGAAATTACAAAAGTACCCAATGTGCCATTCTATGTGGAGGGTGTCTGCAATCTTAGGGGAAATGTACTTCCTATCATAGATGGTAGGACAAGATTTAACATGGAAAAAAAGGATAAAGATGAGAACAGTAGAGTACTTGTAATTGATATAAATGGCAGGGCTACGGGTGTAATAGTAGATAGAGTTTCAGAAGTAATGAGAATAAATTCTTCAGAAATTGAAGCTACTCCAAGTATAATGAGAACAGAAAATATGGACTATTTAAGTGGAGTATTGAAACTTGATAATGGTAACCGGATTATATTGCTTTTAGATTTATTAAAAGTTTTAAATGTTGAGGAAGTTCAAAATATTGATTTAAAAGATTTTAGTACTGATTTAGAAAAAATAGATAATTTCATAGAAAAAGAAAAAATAAATGAAGAACAGTTAGTTTCTTTTATGGTTGATAAAGAAGAATATGCAATAAATATAATGCAGGTAAAAGAAATAATAAGAGTTATTGATATAGTGAAAGTTCCGAGTACTGAAGATTATATTGAAGGTGTAGTATCAATAAGAAATAATCTGTTGCCAATTATTAATTTGCGAAAATATTTTGGTTTAGAGATTTCACAAATCAATGATCATACTAGAATTTTGATAGTTGATATGGGAAAAATAACCTGTGGAATAATGGTGGACAAGGTTTCAGAGGTGAAAAGAGTTCAAGAAAGTATTATACAGCCACCACCAAGTATTTTTTCTAATGAAGAAGAGCCTCTTAAGGGGGTAGCTAAATTAGATGGTGGAAAAAGACTTATTATGATTTTAGAACCGACAAAGTTAATATCCCTAGAAAGATTAGAAAAAATTGCAGGGCTTGAAGAAAATAAAGAAGAAAATTTTAAAACTATCGAAAAACAATTGCTAGCTGAAGAGCAATTAGTGACTTTTAAGATAGATCGTGAAGAATATGCTATAAAAATAAATTCTGTTCAAGAAATAACAAGAATGACAGAAATAACAAGAATTCCAAGAGCTCCATATTTTATTGATGGTATTGTAAATCTTAGAGGAAATATTATACCGGCACTTGACTTAAGAAAACTATTTGAAATGGAGGAAAAAGAAGTAACAGATTCAACTCGAATTATCATTGTTGATTTAGATAATAAGAAAACAGGAATAATAGTTGATGAAGTTTCTGAAGTTTTAAGATTTGAAAAAAATCTTATAGAAAGTTCACCAGGTATCTTAAGTAAAAGTAAAAGTAATAAATATATTGATGGAGTTGGTAAGATAGATAATGGAAATAGAATGGTTATAATACTGGAATTAAATCAAATACTAAATTTCAATAATAATATTTAAATTATAAATAGTTCCATTTAGGTTATTCATAATTGAAAATCTAAATGGAATTTTATAAGTAATACGTAGTTAATTTAATATTTAAGAAGGTGGTTATAATGGTACATAAGATAAGAGTATTAATAGTAGATGATTCTGCGTTAATGAGAAGAGTAATAAAAGAGATTTTGCTTACAGATGACAAATTAGAAATTGTTGGGATAGCCAAGGATGGAGAAGATGCCATAGAAAAAGTGAGATTACTAAATCCAGATGTAGTAACAATGGACATTAACATGCCTGTTATGGATGGATTAACTTCTATGCAGTATATTCTTGAAGAGTTTTCAGAAGTAGCTGTTCTTA
This sequence comes from Clostridium saccharobutylicum DSM 13864, assembly GCF_000473995.1. Lineage (NCBI taxonomy): Bacteria > Bacillati > Bacillota > Clostridia > Eubacteriales > Clostridiaceae > Clostridium > Clostridium saccharobutylicum. Next base: position 2,304,986 of record NC_022571.1, read on the forward strand.
TTTTAAGTTCCCTTACACAAGAAGGTGCATTGAAGACATTTGAGGCGCTTGAGTTAGGAGCATTTGATTATGTTAGTAAGCCTTCAGGAACGGTATCTTCAAACTTATATATAGTTGGAAAAGAAATAATAGAAAAAGTTAAAGCTGCTTACAAGTATATCCAAAAAAGAAATAGGCATCAAAGAATTATGGGGGGGAAGTCTACACTTATTGGAATTAGAAGTAATAAGAATCATAAGCAACCTATCATTGGTGAAAGAAAGGTTTCAATAAGTGACAATCTTTCAAAAGTTGTAGTAATTGGTATATCAACAGGAGGACCAAGCACGCTTATGGAGGTACTTCCACAGCTGCCAGGTGATTTAAAAGCATCTATAATAGTAGTGCAGCATATGCCGCCATCATTTACAGGTCAATTTGCTAAGCGAATTGATTCAGCAACTGAAATTGATTTTAAGGAAGCTGAGGCAGGAGATATTATTACTAATGGAAGAGGATTTTTAGCACCAGGGGGATATCAGCTTTTAGTAAGAAGTAGCAGTCTAAAAGGTGGTAATCTGATAAGGTTGACCAAGCAGCCTCAAACTCTTTTTATGCCTTCTGTTAATATAACTATGGAATCAGTGCTTGAATGTTTCGGTCCTAAAAAAACTATAGGAGTTTTAATGACTGGAATGGGTGACGATGGCGCAGATGCAATGGTTAAAATAAAAAGAGCAGGCGGCATAACTATAGCAGAAGATGAATCTACTGCAGTTGTATATGGGATGCCAAGGGAAGCAATAAAAAGAGGCGGAGCTGATATAGTAGTGCCTTCATATAAAATAGCAAGGGAAATAATAAAAGCAGTAAATATGAAATAATAATTCAATTCTATTCAACTGGAAAGGTGCTGATTGAGATAGATTTTTATGAGCTTCAAGAAATGAATGAAAGTAATATTGAATATCTTATAAATGAACTTAAAAATGAAAAAGATAAATATACTCAAGAAATAATTGCGAATAGAATTGGACAATTTAAATCTGAATACACTGCAAATTTAGTTGGAAAAATGCTTGAAATAGAAGATACCCGTATTCGAAATACAGCTATAGAAATATTACAGGATATGGGCGAAATGTGTATTAATACTATAAGCAAAATGGTTTATCATAATGATAAAAATGTAAGAAAATTCATATTAGATATAATAAAAGAAATAAAAACTGAGAAAAGCAGTTTAGTTGCGTTGGCTGCATTAAATGACAATGACGACAACATAGTTCAAACAGCTGTAGAAATAGTAAATTATAATAGATACATTCCTGCTATTCCTAAGTTATTAGATATTTTAAAAGTAACTAATAATATATGGATAATTGTTGCTTTAATCAATGCCTTTTCTACACTAGGAGAAAAATCTGCTGCACAGCATATAGAAGAGAGATTAGATGAAATTAGTTTATCAACTTTAGAAAAAAATATTATTATTAATTATTATGTTAAGGCCCTAGGTGATATAGGTTCAATTAGGCACTTAGAGAAGACTATGACTATATACAAGAATATGTTTCAAATTGATGATGATAATTTAGATTACTGCATTAATGGAATAGTTACTAGAAATGAAGTTGATACCTTAAGCTTAGATGTCATAAGTTTGATCCAAGAATATTATGAAGATAAAATTAATTCTAAAAATCCGAAGTTAACCTTGGATAATATTAGAACAGCAGTAAAATTAGGATTTATATTTTCTATAGATAGTATAGAACTTTTAAAAGAATTGCTAATAAATTCTCCGAGCGAAGATTATTTTGAAGGTTTATTTGAAATAGTAGCGAATCAAAAAGATTTATCTAAAGATATTATCTCAGAGCTTATAAAGCATAATGATTCCCAAATAAACGTGTTTACTTTAAGGCTTATTAGAAGAAGGCGAATTTTAGGATTTAATGAATTTGTAAAAAGTTTTCTGATTAGTGGAATAGATACTAATATGTGCGTTGAGGCTTTAAATGTTGTTACAAGAATTGAAAGCTATTATGATAAGGAGATTTTAAATCGATTTGTTAATTGCAATAATCATGAATTGAGTAAGATTGCAATACAAGGGATAAAGCTTGAATCAGTAAGTGATAGAGACACTTTAATGAAGATATTTATTGGTTCTAATACTGATTTAAGAAAAATTATAGTAAAAAGGTTTATAGAAAATAGTAAATTTATAGATATTGATAAAATTATAGAAATAATTAGAGAAGCGAAAGATTCTGCCATAGTAGAGGCGTTAGAAATTTTGTTTTACATAGATAGTAAAAGGGCTGGAGAAGTTATTGATGAAACTTTAGATAATGAAGATAAAGAGATAAGAAAAAAAATAGTTAGAATAATGAAGTTAATTGGAACTGATGATGATTTCTATAAATACATGTACATTATGGCTCAAGATTGTGAAGCAGAAGTAAGAAGAGTAGTCATAAGGGAGATAAGCAAAGAAAGTAAGCATAGAGCATTTGTTTTTCTTAAGGGGCTTTTGGAAAGCGAAAACGACGTGCAAAATAAATATGAAATTATATGTAATCTTTATAAGTATAAATTTGAGGATTGTTACAAACTAATAGTTCAAAATTTAGAGAACAGTAATCTTCTCTTGAAAATTGCAGCCATTACAAGCTTAGGAGCATATGGAGATAAACGAGCAATAGAATATTTAAGTGAACTAATTAAAGATATAAATCCTGATATCAGAGAGTGTGTACAAGAGGCGCTTTATAGATTGGAAGTGGTTAAGTGATATTATCGGAGATTTTATATGAGAAGTTTACAGAGTTCATTTATAGAAAAACAGGATTATACTACGAGACTAATAAAAAATATTTTGTAGAAAAAAGAATTGAAAATCGCACTATTGAATTAGGTTTTTCAGATTACAAAGAATATTATAATCTTATAAAATTCTCTGTTGATGAAACCGAATTTTATAAACTTGTTAATGATTTAACAGTTAATGAAACTTATTTTTTTCGCGATTTTCCACAACTTCAGAATTTTGCAGAAAAGGTGCTTCCAATTATAGTAAAAGAAAAGGAAAAAAATAATGATTACACCCTCAATATATGGAGCGCGGCTTGTTCTAGAGGTGATGAACCATATACTTTAGCTATAATACTAAATGAGATGTTAGATAAACCAGAAAAATGGGATATTAAGATAACGGCATCGGATATTAATGATGAAGTTCTTAAATTTGCAAAAATAGGTGCATATGATAATAGATCAATAAAAGATGTACCACCGGAGTATCTTAATAAATACTTTGTAAAAAGAAATGAAAAATATTTAGTTAATTTGAAGATTAGGAAACCATTGGAATTTAAAAGGTTAAATTTTTTTGATTTTAGTGAAATGAAAAAAATGATAAATTATGATGTTATTTTTTGTAGAAATGCTCTGATTTATTTTAATGACCAATCAAGAAAAACAGTAATAGATAGTTTTTATTACAGTTTAAATCCAGGAGGTTTTATATTCCTCGGTCATTCAGAGTCTATAGGAAGAATAAGTTCTGCTTTCCAAGCTAAAAGAATTGGAAGTGGAATAGTTTATTCAAAACCTTTCAGAGAGGATTTGTAAGTATGAAAAAGATATTGATTGTTGATGATTCAGAAATGGTTAGAAATTTTTACAGCTATATTTTAAAAGTGTTTTCCATGGAATCAGATACGGCAGAAAATGGCTTAGTTGCTTATGAAAAAATATTAGAGAGTGAATTCAGTGTTATTATTACTGATATAAATATGCCAAAAATGAATGGGTATGAATTAGTAGAAGAAATAAGAAGATTAGAAATAAAGACTCCTATAATAGTAGTATCTACTCAGGATGAGCAAAAAGAAATATTAAAAAGCATGAAAGCTGGCGCGAATATATTTCTTATTAAACCTACAGAACCTGATAAATTTATACATACAGTTAAAGAAATCCTTAGAAAAGAGAGTGTGTAGGTATGAGCTATACGTTTGAAAGTACAGATTTAGAAATATTAAATTTATTTATAGAAGAAGCTGTAGAGTCTTCAAATCAAGTTGAAAAAGAAATATTAAAACTTGAAACAAATGCAGAGAAGGATGAGTTGATTAATGATGTTTTTAGAGCTATTCACAGTATAAAAGGCGGCTCATCATTTTTAGGTCTTGTAGGAATTACAAAATTAAGTCATAGGATGGAGACTGCATTAGATTATTTAAGGAAAAAAAAGATAGAGATAAGTACTGAATTTGTGGATTGTTTTATAGAAGGATTAGATTTGCTAAGCAGTTTTATATATGATATCCAAGATAAAGTTAATATTATAAATTCTGAAGGAATAGAAGGAAAATTTGAAATAGAATTAAAAAACGAAGATAAAATTGCAGAGATTCTTGTTAAAGTTGAGAATATCTTAGATAATGAACAAGAAAAAGTCAAAGAAGAAGTAAAAGATGATAAAAGCGAAGAGGCGTTCTTTTTTGAAATTGATCCTAAAGATTTAGATGAATTTAAAGAACAATTTATAACAGAAGCTTTAGAACATATAGAAAAAGTAGAGAATGACTACTTGGTTAAGCTAGATAAAAACGAAAATGATGCAATCACAATAAATGATCTTTTTAGAAGTATTCATAGTATAAAAGGTATTACTGGTGTATTGTTAGGAATACTAAAAGAAGATAATAATTGTTTTGCTTGTGTTAAGGGTATATCGTTAGTGTCTCATTCTTTTGAGACTTTATTGTCAATTTTTAGAGATAAAAATTTTAGTTTCAAAAGGGAAGATATTAATTTAAGTTATGAAATTATAGATTATATAAAATTATGTGTAAGTGTAATCAGCGGAGTTAGCGAAGTTTATATACCTGCGCAGATAATTCTTGATAAAATTAATAAACAAATTGAAAATTTATCAAAGGATTTAAAGGAACATTCAGAACAGGAAAATAAAAAAATAAAAAATGAAAGTAATTCTAATACTAATGATGAAGTGATAAAAGAAGCACTAAAAAAAGAAACTCAGTTGCAAAGCATACGTGTTAATCAAGAAAAGCTAGATAAAATGATGAATACTATTGCTGAACTTATGGTAACAAAGAATGCTTTTATGCATGTTTCTAGGAGATTAAATTTAGAATATAATATTCCGGATCTTGCAAAGGAAGTAAAGGAAATTGGCGCATCTGTAAATAGAATTTCAGATGAATTGCAAAATTCTATGATGTCTATGCGAATGATAGAAGTAAAAACAGTATTTCAAAAAATGCCAAGAATTATAAGGGATGTATCTCAAGTTACTAATAAAAAGGTCAATTTAATTATTGAGGGAGAAAGTACTGAAATAGATAAAACCATAGTGGAACGGATTAGTGATCCGTTGGTACATATAATTAGAAATGCAGTAGATCATGGTATTGAAGACCCTAAAATTAGAGCTGAAAAAGGCAAAAATGAAATAGGTACAATATATTTACGTGCTTATAATAAGAACAAGAATGTATATATTGAGGTTCAGGATGACGGAAAAGGTATTGATAGTGAAGAAATAACAAAAAAAGTTATAGATAAAGGTTTTATAGAACCCAGTGTATTAAATAATATGAATAAGAAACAGATATTAAATTTAATCTTTCTACCTGGTTTTAGTACAGCTAAGAAGATAACCGAAGTATCAGGCCGAGGTGTAGGCATGGATATAGTTAAAAGCAATATAACAAAAATAAATGGAATTGTTAATATTGATAGTGAGGTTAATGAAGGTACAAAGATGACAATTCAATTACCTCTTACTTTAGCTGTATCAAGAGGTTTACTAATACAAAGTGTTGCAGAAAATTATATTATACCAATAGATAATATAATTGAGACTGTAAAAATTCATAAAGATAATATTTATGAATTTAATAATAAACATTTTGCTCACATGAGAGGAGAAATAATAGGAATAGAATGGTTAAGCAAACTTCTATTAATAGGTGGACTTAAAAATAACATTGAAGAAGTAGAAGAGTTAAGCATAATTTTAATTACTAACGGAATTGAGAAGTTAGGATTGGTAGTGGACAAGTTATTAAATGAACAAGAATTTGTAATTAAAGCATTAAGTGATTGCCTTGGAGAGATACCGGGAATATCTGGTTCCACTTTACTTGGAGATGGAAAGGTAGTCTTGATATTGAACTCTGGAGATATAATAAAAATGGCAAGAAAATAGAAAGTAGAGGGTTTATATATGGATAATAAATGTAAAATTTTGATAGTAGATGATTCGCCAATGATTCATGCTTTAATAAAAAGGGCTCTAGAAAATGATGAATTTACAATTTGTGGTTCTGGTAAAAACGGCAAGGATGGAGTAGAAAAATACAAAGAATTATCACCTGATATTGTAACAATGGATATAACGATGCCAGTTATGGATGGTTTAGAAGCTTCAAAAGAGATAATGAGCATAAATCCAAAAGCAAAGATTGTTATGCTGAGCGCAATGGGAGATGAAGAAATAATTGAGACTGCTAACCAAATAGGCATAAATTATATAATAAAAAAACCTTTTAACAAAGAAGAACTTCTCGATGTATTAAAAAAAGTACTTGAAGACTAAATAACTAGATAAATTTATTTATTATAAGGAGATATTTATGAATACAAGTTTCGTGACAGCATTTACTGATAATATTATTACAACATTTATAAAAATGGCAGATATAAAATTAACTTCAGATGGTGAAGCGTATAAAGATAATAGTGATATAACTTCATTTGGTATTACGTCTATTATATCTTTTGCAGGAAAAGGCAAGGGTAGATTACTATTAGATATAGAAACTAATTTAGCTATGAAAATAGCCAAAAACATAATGGGGGAAGATTATGATAATCCAAGGGATGATATGCTGCTTGCTACAATAGGAGAATTAAATAACACTATAACAGGTGCAGCTATTACAGATATTAATAATTCTTTTTCAGTAAGTTTAAGACTTTCTCCACCAATAGTATTTACAGGAAAGGATGTAGTTATCGCCATACCTAAAATAAACTCTATATCTAGAATTTATACAACTGAGTATGGAAATTTAAAAATGAATATAGCTTTTGAAGGAGGTAGTTTTGATGGATGTTAAATGTATAAATCCATTTCTAGATTCTGTAAAGAGTGTTTTAGAACAGCTGGGAATTACTGATATAAAGATGTCTGGTTTAAACAAAAAAGAAAAGATGTTTGTTGACTTAGAAATAACATCTATGATAGGTATTGTTGGAGATATAAGAGGAAATATATCATATTCAATGTCAGAGGAGAGCGCTAAAAAGGTTATTTCTATAATGATGATGGGAATGAGTATTGACAAGATAGATGAAGTTGGTAGAAGTGCAATAGGGGAGCTTACTAATATGATAACAGGTAATGCATCTACACTCCTTTATAGCAATGGGTATTTAACTGATATTACACCACCATCAACTATTTTGGGAAAGGATATGTATTTCATTATTAGTACTGTAGAAACAATAACTATAGAAATTGATACTTCTATAGGAAGAATAGAAGTAAACATAGGATTAGAAGTATAAAAACAAAAGCAAAATATATAAATAATTTAATTAGAGAATCAGATGTGATCTACTAGAAATTACATAATAAATTAAAATGATTTGGAAGGACGGAAAATAATGAGCAATACTAATGAGAACGCTAAAATTATTAAAAACAGAGAAACAATTTTAGAAAAATGGTTACTTGAATTAAACTCACACAAACTTATAGGTAGTGGAGTTTTTCAAGAAAGAGAAGTAGAAGAAATGGGAAGAAAAATTTTCAATGCTTTTCTGACTATGCTTAAGTTAAATGATGAAATAAATTGGGGGAGTAATGATCTTGTAGAAATAGGCCAGATAGTTGCAGAATTTTCTAAAAAGATGGCTACAAGAGGGCAGACTCCAACTGTAGCAACTAATTTTATTTATTCTTTAAAGAGTATTGTATTTGAATCTCTTCAAGATTATTATAGTGATTCTCAAGAACTATTAAATAAGGAAATTATTAGAATATCGGATGTTTTGGATAAAATTGGTTTACGTTCTTTTGATTATTTTGTACAAGAAAGAGAAGAAATTATTAAAGTGCAACAAGAAGATATGATGGAATTATCTACACCAGTAATAAAAATATGGGATGGGATATTAGCAGTGCCACTTATAGGGACACTAGATAGTAAGAGGACCCAGTTGATAATGGAAAAATTGCTAGAAATGATAGTTAATACATCTTCAAAAGTTGCTATAGTAGATATCACAGGAGTTGGAACTGTAGATACTTTAGTTGCAAATCATCTAATAAAAACGGCGACAGCTACAAAGCTTATTGGTGCCGAGATAATAATTACAGGAATTAGTCCTGTAATAGCTCAAACTATAGTTCATTTGGGTGTTGACTTATCAGGAATGATAACAAGGGCAATTATGGAGGATGGAATAAAATTAGCAATGGAAATGTGTAGTTACAAAGTAGTTAAAGCAATAAATAATATTTAAATGGAGAGTAGTCATGGGAAAAATTCCAATTATAAAAATAAGAAACTTTTTGATTGTATCACTTGATGGTGATTTAACAGATAAATCAGCTATTAAGCTGCAATCTGATATACTTAATAAGGTTTATGAAAATACAGTGAAGGGCGTTTTAATAGATATATCAATTTTGGATATGGTGGATTCATATCTAGGTAAAATTATAGCTGATATGTCAGCAATGATTAAATTATTAGGAGCAGAAACAGTTCTTGTAGGCATGAAGCCCAATGTAGCTATAACACTTGTAGAGATGGGATTTAATATAGACGGAATTGCTACTTCAATGAATGTTGAAACTGGAATAGAAATGTTAGAGAATATAATAAAATCAAATGCAATTCAAGAAGTTTTTTTTAATGAATTGTTGAAAGTGAGAAATGATGATATGTAATGAAATTTCTATTGAGTATGAAAAGGATATAGTTGTTGCAAGGCAAAAGGCAAGAGAAGTATCCAAAATTCTAGAGTTTGGAATTGTAGATCAAACAAGAATTATTACTGCTGTTAGTGAACTGGCAAGGAATATATTTCTATATGCACAAAAAGGAACGGTCAAATTTCAAGAAGTTTTTGAAGATAGAAAGCACGGATTGCAAATTTCTTTTATGGATGATGGGCCTGGAATTGAAGATGTAGAATTTGCAATGCAGGGTGGATATTCTAAAGGCCGCAGTATGGGGCTTGGAATGTCTGGAAGTAAGAGATTGATGGATGAATTTTACGTAACTTCATTATTAGGGAAGGGAACAGAGATCATAATAAAGAAATGGTTGTGATATTTATTTGATTTTTGATGGTGATACATTTATATGGAAATATTTGAAATAAGTAACGATTGGGATATAGGAAAAGTTAGAAGATATATAGCAGAAAAGAGCAAAGAAACAGGATTTTCTAGTATAGAAATAGGAGAAATATCCATTGTAGTTAATGAACTTTGTTCAAATTTAATAAAGCATCATTCAGTTGAAGGTAAACTAATATTTAAAAAATTAGAAATGAACGGAAGAGTTGGAATTGAAATTATAGCTGAGGATAAAGGCCCTGGAATTCTTAATGTGGATGAGGTTATAAAAGATGGAATATCTACAAAGGGGACAATGGGTGGGGGACTTGGAGCAACTAAAAGATTAATGGACAGCTTTGAACTTTATTCTAGAACAAGTACTAATCGAGGAAAGTATATTGGATATGGACACTTGGGGGGGAATAATAGAATTGGAACTATTGTTATAACTCAGAAATGGCTTAAAAATAGCTTATATATAGGAACAAAAGAAGTTAAGATAAGTGTAATGAGTAGACCTTATATGGGATGTAAAATAAACGGAGATGTATATTACATTAAAGAATTTAATAATAAAGTAATTTTTGCACTTATAGATGGTTTAGGTCATGGAATAGAGGCTAACAAAGCTGCAATTAGAGCAAAAGAATTGCTAGAGGAAAATAATTATAAGTCATTAAAGGAATTGCTTTATAGTATTGATAATGGTATGAAAAATACAAGAGGTGCCGTAATTGGTGTATGTATAATTGATAAGGAGACAAAGAGATTTCAATATGGAAGTATTGGAAATGTTCAGCTAAGGTACATCTTAAATAACAAAACTAAAAAATTTATAGCTACTAATGGTACTTTGGGTGTTTCTCTTAATACGAGAGTCAATGTACAGCAAAGCTCATATGAAAATGGAGGAATTATAGCGATGAACACAGATGGCATATCAGATAAATGGGAGTATGATGAATATTTGGATATACCAGTACATAATCCTGCGGTGCTTTCTAACATGATATTTAGAGATTTTGCAAGAGATAATGATGATGCGACTGTTTTAGTGGCAGTTATTTAGAGGATAATTTATGAGCAAAGATAGGGAATACCTGATTAGAAGAAATATTGAATTAGAAGAACAAGTTGGAGATCTAACAAAGGAACTTATTCAAACTAATCACGAAGTACTTAATATTTTACAAGCTTTTGAGGATTTGAATAAAGATATGTTGAGTAACGATAAAGAAAAAAATGAGTTTCTGACTAAACTTAAGATTTCTAACAAAGAACAGTTAGAAAAAATTAAAATGCAGGAAAATGCTTTAATCCAGGCTGATAAGTTAGCTTCCTTAGGGCAGCTTATTGCTGGAATAGCTCATGAAATCAATAATCCAAATACGTATATAAGAGCAAATATAGAACTTTTGCAAAAATATTGGAAGCTGTTAGAAAAAAAAATAAGTGTAGATGAAGGGGATTTCTGTACATCAATTGTAAGCGATGTTCCAAACATTATGACTTCCATGTATAAAGGAACAGAGAGAATAATGGAAATAATAAGTGCACTTAAAGCTTTTTCGAAAGAAGAAAAGTTATTTTATGAAAAAATAAATATAAATCAATTTATAGAGGAAGCGTACAAATTAATTAAGGTTGAATTAACAAAAAATAAGGTAATCTTGATTAATAAAGTTAATCAAGACGGATATGAAATAAATGCATCTAAGCAGAAAATAGAACAAGTTCTAATTAACCTATTTTTAAATTCGATTAAAGCAATAAAACATAAAAAAGAAGAAAATGGTCAAATTATTATATTTGCATCAGAAGATAAGGATATTCTTAATATTTCTATAAAGGATAATGGTTGCGGAATAAATAAAGAGCATTTAGATATGATTTTTAATCCATTTTTCACTACTCACCAAGAGGATGGTGGAACTGGACTCGGATTATCTATAGTACACGGAATTATGAAGGAACACGGGGGAAGTATTAAGGTACAGAGCAAAATAAATGAAGGTACAGAGTTCACTCTTATATTTCCTAAGGGTAGGTGATAAAATATGAATCAAAACGAGCTTTTAGAAGTTTACTTTGAAGAGACTTGTGAAAATTTAGATGAAGCAGAAAGATGTATGATAGGTTTGGAAAAGTCATTTTGTATGGAAGAGCTCAACAGTCTTTTTAGGTGTATTCATACAATTAAAGGTAGCTCAGCAGCTGTAGACTTTAATGAAATTTCAAGCTTAGCGCATAAATTAGAAGATATATTAAACCATGTGCGTGATGGGGATTTAGAGTTTAATTCAGATAATTCTAATCTTTGCATTAGTTCCATAGATAAGCTTTTGGAATTATTTAATTTTCGTAGACAGTATAGAAATGATGATATTGATTATGACATAATAAAAAATACTTTAGATATTGAAGAACGTATGGATCAGCTAATAAGTAGTGTAAGTGAAGATACAGGAGATATAGAAGATAAACAACCGATTATTATAACAAATTCTCAAAAGGAAGATAATTATAATGAAAAGTTTTATCAGACATATTTCGTTCATATACTATTTGATGTTGAAGATATGATGCAATCAATAACAAGTTTTATGATTATTAATTCAATGAATGAAAATGGGAAGATATGCTATTCATATCCAGAAGTTGATTTTATGATATCAATGCAAATTAATGAACCAGTTAGTCATTACGAATGTCTATTTAAAACAAATCTTGATAGTGAACAATTATTTAATAAATTAGATATTCCATTTATAAAAAAAATTAAGATTATTGATGTTACTAATGCAATCTCATCAAGAGAAGAATTAACAGATTATACTGAAAAGGTATGTATTTTATTTGCTTTATTAAATAATTTTCTATCTATAGGAAAATACTATAACAATGTTTCTTTTAGTAAAAAAGCAAAGAAGGATATAAATAATTTATATGAAAACTGTGAAAAAATTTTAGAATCGAATGAGTTTAGCGAAGAGATAGTAATGCTAATTAAAGAATTGAAATCATTTCTAGATATACCAATATACATGATTGATAACAACTCTTGCAAGGAGTTATTTAACAGTACAAATAGTTTATATGAATGCTTGATTTATAAAATATATAATACTTTTAAGAATAAAATAATTTTTAAATACGTTGAACTTAAACTGGACAAGCAAAATATCGAAAGATTAGATAATATATCTAGTAAGCTTAATAAAAAAATATTTAAATATGTGCTTCTTGATGTAAGTGAAGTAGAAATACTTGAAAGTGATGAGATTAAGAAATTAATTAAAGTTAATAATTCATTGGAAGAAGAAGGTATTGAACTGGTTATTATAAATGGAGGAAAATATAAAAAGAGATTATACAATATATTTGAAGCCATAGGAGACTTTGATAATATTAGGCAGTGCAATAGTGAAATAAATGCAGTTTTACTTATAAAAAATAATAAAGAAAGGTATGAGGAATTATGAAAAAGGAATATAAAATACTGATAATCGATGATGAAGAAGAGATTTTATTATCATTAAAAAAGAATCTTATACTTGAAGGATATAATGTAGAGACATGCAATGATTCAGTAGAAGCACTGGAAATGATAAAAAACAATAAGTTTCATATTGTAATAACTGATATTGTAATGCCTAATATGAATGGTATAGATCTTTTGAAAGCAGCTAAAGCTTATGATGCATTGACACAAGTAATAATGATGACTGGATATTCAACAATGGAAATAACAATACAATCTTTAGAATTCGGAGCAAATGATTATATTCTTAAACCTTTTAAAAGTATTGAATATATTATTGAAATTATAGATTACTCTATACAGAAGTTAGAGAGATGGAGAGAGTCCATAAGGGGACTTGTATCAAAATAAAATTATAAGTAAATAAAAATCAATTGCAGGGCATAAAGGAGAAAAAAATATGACTCAGTTTGATGATGAAATATTATTAAAAGTATTAAAAACTAATGATACAGAAATGTACACATTAGCAGAAATTCATAAGATAATATTACAAAATGATATTAAATGCAGTATAGAAGAAATTAGAAAAAAAATTCATATTTTATTGTGCGATGGTTACTTGGGTTTTGAGTTAATAAGTGATGGAATTAAAATGTATTTCGTAATTTTTTCTCCTGAATATTAATTTAAGGCACATTCAAAAAAATAACAAGTCCATTTACCAGACTATTTTCCATCATACTGCATTGGTAAATTGACCTAATAGATCCGCTATGAGGGCGATTTGCCTCTTTGGTTGATGAAAAATTATCTATGGTAACTTTGGACCTGTTATTTATTTTCATGTGCCTAAATAAGTATATTTTTACAAGATAGGAGGTTAGTATGATTAATGAACCTTTGAAATATGCAGTACTTAATAATAAAGGTGGTGTGGGAAAAAGTACAATTTCTGTACATATTGCACATGGACTTGCCCTTCTAGGGAATAAAGTATTGTTGATTGATATGGATGGACAAAATGATGCAAGTTTATTTCTTGGCATTTCTGATCAAGATTATAAAAAGACATTTTACGATTTGATTAACAAAAGAGAGGATGTTGAACTTTCAGAGTGCATAATTAATGTAAGGGATAATTTGGACTTACTCCCATCTAAGCACATAGACATTATAAATACAGAGTTTTATAGAGAATCAAGAATTGATTTAATACTAAAAGAAAAATTACAAGGCATAAATACCATGGAGTATAACTATCTTATTATTGACTGTGGACCTCAACGAAGTAAAGTTAATGATGCAGTTTTATGCTTTGTTGATAACATAATAGTTCCAGTTCAGGTAGAATCAGCATCCGTTAGAGCTATTGGAAATATATATGAGTATCTATCTGACTTAAGATTGAATCCAGAGATGATAGAGTTAATAATACCTAATATGTATGATCAAAGAACAAGTGAATCTAGGGAGAACATGCAGCTGCTTAAAGAATTATTTTCAGAAAGTAATTTTTTGGCTGAACCAATCAATAGAAGAGTAAAGATTACAGAAGCAGGGAAATTAGGGAAAACCGTATATGAATATGATAAAGATTCTGCTAAACAGTTTTTTAAAATAGTTGAGAGGCTGGTAAGCACAAATGCCTAGAAGTAAGGTAAATAAAGAGGTATTAAACAGTATTGATAAGATAAAACAGGAAATTAATAAAAAGAAACAAAAGGCTATAGAATCACATAATTCCAATGAATTTATACTTGAAAAAGATAAGTTAAGTAATGATAATTTAGAGTTGTCCAATAATAAAAGTATTGATAAAGTCAATATTAATATTGGTGAAGGAAAAAAAGACATCAATAAAGCAATCAAAAGTACAAAGAAAGTACATAAAGCTGCCAATAAAGAAACTAAAAGTGCTAGTAAAAGAACTAAAAGTGTGGCAAAAAAGTGTGAAAGTGTAGATGAAAAAAATAAAAATAGTAGTGAAAATGCAGATAAAAGGCAAGGCGATGAAACCAAGTATGTAATTTTTGTGGTGAACAATGAAGAATATGCAATAGAATTAGTTAATGTAAAAGAGATAATTAGGATACCAAAAATTAAGAAAGTACCTAATTCTGTTTATGTTGAAGGAGTATTTAATTTAAGAGGGGAACTTGTTACTATAATTGATATTCATAAGAGATATAACATATCTAAAAGTGAATATAAAGATAATAGCAGAGTCATAGTTATGGAATTTGGCGGCTGTATTGTAGGCATTATTGTTGATAAAGTTTTACAGGTGTTAGCTGTTCATAAATCATATATAAAATTAATATGTGAAAATACTGATGATACGAAGGAAGGCTATATTGATGGCATTATAATGATTGAAAATGGAAAAAGATTAATTATGATTATGGATGCACAAAGTATCATAAATATAAATGGTCTTGGAAGTATTTTAGTCAATGCATATAAAAAATCAAATGAAAAAGTATCAGCTTTTATTAAGGATATTGAAGAAAATGAGCAGCTAATAATTTTTAGTATAAATGATGTTGAGTATGCATTTCATATATCCGAAATAAAGGAAGTTATTAGAATTCCAAATGTTGTAAAGGTACCAAATTCTTCGGATTTTATAGAAGGTATTATTTCATTAAGAAATGAACTCATTGGAGTAGTAAACCTTGCTAAAATTATAAATATAGATAGTGAAAGTATCAGCAAAGACCGAAGCATACTCATAGTTAATACAGGAAATTTAATATATGGAGTAATTGTTGATAAAGTTTCAGAAGTAAAATTGGTTTCAAAAAAAGATTTATTAAAGCCATGGCAAGTTGTTGGAAATATTGATGTTAAAATAGTGAAAGAATTTGCTAATATGGATAATGGTAAAAGAGTAGTTACAATATTGGATCCATATAATATTTTAAATCTTGAGGAAATACAATGGAATTTTAAGGTTAATGAAATCACTGAAATTGTTTCAAATAATTATAATAAATCTACATTAGATTTAAAAAAAATAATAAAAAGTATTGTGATTTTTAAAATAGAAAATGAAGAATATGGAATTAGTATTGATTTTGTTCAAGAAATTAATACAATTAATAAAATTACAAGCTTCCCTAATAGACAAAATGCTGTTGAAGGATTAATAAATTTAAGAGGAGATATGATTCCATTAATTAATTTACGAACATTGTTTGGTTTAGAAATTCAGAGTAAAGATTCTTATTTCAAAACTTTAATTGTAAAAATAAATAATAAGAAAGTAGGAATTCGCATTGATTCAGCATCAGAAGTTCTAAACCTTTCAGAGGATATATTTCAAGATTATTTTGAAGATTTAAATGCAGATAATAATAGAAGATATGTAGAGGGAATTATAAAGCCGAATGATGGTAAACGAATTATTCTTTATCTTAACATAAATGAAATTTTAGATTTTATATAAAATTCTATTCATTTGGTGAAAATTAATTTAAATATAATCAAAGAAAATAGTATGATAATTAGGGCGTGTCTGAGAACTATTTATTACTATATAAATAGTCAAATTAATGTGATTTACTAATAGAAAACAACCATTAATTAGAGTATGAATCTCTTGTTTTCTGGTTCTTTCTTAATTTTATTTGTTAAGTTTTTAGACACGTCCTAGTTTAAAATTAAAAAAAATTTTTATACGAGGAGAAAATTAAATGAAAAAAGTTTTGATTGTTGATGATGCAGTTTATATGAGACTTTCTTTAAGGGACATATTAGAAAGAAATGGATTTGAAGTTATAGGGGATGCGGTAAATGGAATAGATGCTATTAATAAATATAAAATGTTAATCCCAGACATTGTAACTATGGATATAACAATGCCAGAAATGGATGGAGTTAAAGCATTACAGGAAATAAAAAAGTTAGATCCAAATGCTAAGGTAGTAATAATATCTGCAATGGGTCAAGAATCTATTGTTAGAGAAGCAATAATGAATGGTGCTAAAGGATTTATAATAAAACCTTTTAAAGAAGAAAAAGTTATTCAGTCATTAAGTAAGATATAGCATTAATTGATGATGTTAAACTAAGTATTTACTTTTCCAATCTTATAAGTAATAACTTACTTATAAGATTGGAAAACCGTTGTAATTCATTGATTTTTATAAAAAATATCTCCTAATAAGCTTATATTGAGGTGTAGGAATAATTTTATATTTTCAATGAAAAAACTTTATGAAGATGATACTTTTATTGTACGCGTCAAAGAATCGACGCGTAGCGGGAGTATAATTTAAGTGATAAAATAAACCCAACAGAAAAATTCATATTCTCTGTTGGGTACAATTTTATATAGAAATAATTATTTGGTAGTAAGGGGATGTAGCTAGATTTGTGTAAAACAAATCTACTACATTCTTTTTTTGTATTGTTTGATGGTAGATTTGGAATAATATACTTGAAAATAATAAGGGAGGATTCCAAATGAAAGTACCAGATATTAATTATCAAGAAGAAATTAAAAAGTGTAAAAGCATGGATGATGTTGTAGGTAAGAATGGATTGATGCAAAAGCTATTAAAAGATGTTATGCAACAATTGCTTGAAGCGGAAATGGATGAACATTTAGGCAGAGAGAAGTATGAAAGAGCCGATAACGAAAGTGAAAAGAATTATCGAAATGGTTATTCTAAAAAAGATGTTAGAAGTAGTTACGGGGAGGTACCTTTAGATATTCCACGAGACAGAAAATCAGAGTTTGAGCCAAGAGCAATTCGAAAGTATGAAACAGAATGTAGTGAACTGGATAAAAAAATAATTGGTTTGTATGCACGTGGAATGTCTACAAGAGATATTCAATCCGAACTCGAAGAGCTCTATGGTATAGATGTCTCTCCATCAATGATATCGAAAATAACAGATAAAGTGATGGACGCAGCAGCAGAATGGCAAAACAGAATGTTAGACCCAGTATATCCTATAGTATATATGGATGCGGTTCATTTTAAGGTAAGAGATGAACATAGAATTGTTTCTAAAGCAGCATATATTTGTATGGGAGTTGATATGAATGGCTATAAAGATATTTTAGGAATTTGGATAGGCGAAGCTGAAGGTGCAAAATTTTGGTTAAGTGTATGCAATGATTTAAATAATCGTGGCGTTAAAGACATCTTAATTGCATGTATGGATGGATTAAGAGGCTTACCAGACGCAATTAGAGCTGTTTTTCCAAAGGTATGTATTCAAAATTGTATAATACATCAAATAAGAAATTCGATAAAATATGTCTCTTATAAAAACAGAAAAGAATTTATGAAAGATTTGAAGCTTGTTTATAAAGCAGATACAGAGGAAATTGCGCTAGCGCAGCTCGATGAGTTGAAGAAAAAATGGGATAATCTTTATGATTCTGTAGTGGATTCATGGTATGAAAACTGGGATAAATTATCTACATATTTTTCTTATACTAAAGAAATTAGAAAGATGATTTATACTACCAATACACTTGAAGGTTTTAATAGGCAACTAAGAAAATTCACTAAGATTAGAACTGTATTTCCAACTGATGATTCATTACGAAAGTCATTGTATTTAGCAACAGATCAAGTTATGAAAAAATGGACTTCACCACTTCCAAACTGGGGTGTTACACTTTTAAAATTTGAAATAATGTTTAAAGAAAGAATCAACGAAGCGTTAGCTGTATAGTTTGTCCATTTTATGAAATTATGCATATATTATCTTTTTTGGCACAAACTAAAAATATAATAATATCCAGTTTTAGTATTTCAAAAGAAAGATAAAAATATAACTGGAAATAAAATTTCCAGTTATATAACATATCAAATATTCAATTTACACAAGTTATTCTACATTCTCGGTAGTAACGTAAGCGTCAAAATTTTGGCACCTTTAATATTTTTAAAAGAAGCAGTAAAATATCCTAGTAAGGCACGAATACGCTTTACTAGGATTAATTTATTCCCTATCTTTAATTTTCATATTTTAGGAATCTTATTAGAGGAAGGCATAAGATTTTCCAAGCTATCGCTATAGGATAAATCTATCTTTGATAGATTATCAAATAGATAGACTAAATACCTTTCTACAACTAGATTATTAGCTTTGGCACTTTCAACAATGCTATAAATATTAGCACTTGAAGTTGCACCTTTAGCAGTATTTGCAAACAAGAAATTTTTTCTTCCTATAACAAAAGGTTTAATCGCTCTTTCAGCCGCATTATTATCAACTTCTAAACACCCATCTAATAATACATTTTTTAATCCTGGTAAATGCTTTTTAGCATAATCAAGTGCCTTACCTAAAGGGCTTCTTTATCTAAATCAGCGATTATAACAATCATAATTAATCCATCACTGCTTTTTCTTAAATCTGTGTAGCCGCAGGCAAGATAAACTTTTTCTACTTTATCTATATTTAACATTTTGCCATCAGCTCCTTTATTATTGAAGATATCAATAATATTTCACTTGAAGGGATATGTATTTTGGCTTTTCTAATTGATATTATAACTTCGTTTGCGGCTGATGTCTCAGTACTTTTTATAATGTTTGCATCTTCATTTAAAGATACAGCATGAAAAATTACAGTTTCTTTATTTATGTTTAGCTTTTTCTTGAAATAATGAAATTGACTTTTAGTCATATTTTTTCCTTTGCAAAAATTACTTAATCCCATATTTCCATTATAGGCATAAAATTCGTTTATAGTTTTTTTCATAAGTTATGGTTCGATTCTTTTCCCATAAAAAACACTTCCTTTAAGAATAGAATTTTTCTATATTTTATCAAAGGAAGTGCTTATATTCTATTTACTGAATTTTTGACGCTTACAAAACATCTACAGTATAGAACAATATATATCAAAATAATAAAGAGGATTTTATGAGAGTAAAAATAAACAGAAGCGTTATAGGTGAAAATTCAATTTTAATGTGTAGGTCATCTAGTGTATTTTTAGCTTTCAATAAATCATCGTGAAAACGTTAAAACAATACTTGACTAATGCAAGTTTTGGTAATATTCTTAATATATAAGAAAATATGAAACGTTTCAATTTTTAAATTTACTAAAAATAGCAGTTCATTTATCCGCACTAATAGGATTGATTAGTTATTCAAATGGATTTTCATTGATATAAATAAATATTGTATTGCTGTAAGTTAGAATTAACATTCAAATGTATTTAAGGAAATGGATAAACTTCGCAGAATAATTTAGTCATTTTTAAAGTATGTAAATATATTGAGAAATTAGATAAAAGGTGTGTCAATAAGAATTATCAGTGTGTAATTTAAAAAAGTGTATCAGTATCAATGCAAATAGTTTCCATGTACAGGTATGTGAAAAACTAACTATTTGTATCAAATGGTAGTTACGGAAGTAAGATATTGTATCTCCTCCAATCTTTAGTTTGAGTTAATCGCTATTTTTTTATAAAGTTTTGTTAAACTACGCTGTGTAATTGTATACATGTAAGGATTTCTCAAGTTGAGTTAACATGCAGTTTTTTGAAACTTATGATGTTAGATAAAATGTAATATATTAAAACTACACATTAAAGGAAGGTAATAATTCGATGAAGCAAATTGATAAGATTTATGAGTATATATTATCAAGTTCTAGAGAATTTACTAAAGAAGAATTACTAAAAAATAAGGGGGTTAGTGCACAGCAAGTTGCAGAACATTTACGAATATTAAGAAGCAACGCATCTAGGGAACTTAATACTCTCTGTAGGAATAAAAAAATAATTAAAATTAAAAATAGACCAGTTCTTTATTTTGATAGAGGACTATTTATTAAACTATTTAATGCAAATTTAAGTGATAACTGTGAAGAAGGTATAGAAATTAATCACTTTATTAATTTATTGGAGAATAAAGAAGATAAATCACCTTTCAATTCGTTAATAGGATTTAATAGTAGCTTGAAAAATCAAATAGAACAAGCTAAAGCAGCTTTACTATATCCACCAAATGGACTACACACATTAATAATTGGTGGTACAGGTGTTGGTAAAAGTCTGTTCGCTAATATGATGTACAAATATTATAAAAACATAAAAAAACTACCTGAAGATCCTCCATTTATTATATTTAACTGTGCTGATTATTCGAATAATCCACAACTTCTTTTATCACATATATTTGGACATGTTAAAGGTGCATTTACAGGGGCTGAAAAAGAAAAGGATGGTATAGTTGAAAAAGCTGATGGTGGTATATTATTCCTAGATGAAATACATAGATTGCCACCAGAAGGTCAAGAGATGGTTTTTTATTTTATGGATACAGGAAGTTATAATAAACTAGGAGAAACAGATAGGCATCGTAAAGCAAGTGTATTACTAATTGGAGCTACAACAGAAGATCCGAATTCTACATTACTAAATACTTTTATAAGAAGAATTCCTATAACTATAACTATGCCACCTTTTGATCAAAGACCAATTAATGAAAAATTAGAACTAGTACAATATTTACTTTCAAAAGAAGCACAGAGAGTAAATAAAACTATTAAGATTTCGTCAGAAGCTATTAAAGCTTTAATAGGTAGTACAACCTATGGAAATGTTGGGCAGTTAAAATCTAATATACAATTAGTTTGTGCAAAAGGATTTTTTGATTGTATTAACACAAATAAGGATATTGATATAAGTTTAGGAATATTACCTACAAATATAAAAAGTGGAATAATGGTTTTTGGAAATCAAACTAAAGATAAAACAACTATGTGGAATGCTATACCAAGTAGTATTACCATTCATCCAGATGGCGATAAAACATTTTTAGAAACAGAAGATTATGAAACTCCATTTAATATTTACAGAATAATAGAGAATAAGACTTTTCTCCTTCAAGAAGAAGGTATGAACGATGAAGAAATAAAGAGATTTATAAGTACAGATATAAATATACATTTAAAACAGTTTTTTGATAGATTTAAAAATGATATAAATCGTAGAGAAGGATTATTAAAAATTGTTGATAAAGATATTGTTGATTTTGCAGAAAAAGCAAAAATATTAGCTGAAAATAAATTAAATAAAAAACTTAATGAAAGATTTATTTATGCAACAAGTCTCCATTTTAGTGCATTATTTAATCGTATTAAAAAGAATAATGTTTCATTTGAATCAAAAATCGATTTATCAATATCAGTTGAAAGTAAGGAATACGAAGTGGCTAAAGAAATTCATGCCCTTATAGAAAAAAAATTTAACATTAGTATACCTAATGTAGAAATTGAGTATTTAGCATTACTTTTAAATTCAATACAAGAATCATTTCGTCAGGAAAGAGTTGGGATTGTAGTAGCGTCACATGGAGCAGGTATTGCAACTAGTATGGTTAGTGTTGCTAAAAAACTTTTTGAAGCAGATAATATTCTTGCTGTCGATATGCCTCTTGAAAGAGCACCAGTAGATATTTTGGATACTGTTATAGAAAAAGTCAAGCAAGTGGATGAAGGAAAAGGAGTATTATTTTTAGTAGACATGGGATCTTTAAATAGCTTTGCTGATGTTATTACAGAAAGAACTGGAATAAATATAAAAAGTATTGATATGGTTTCTACGCCACTAGTATTAGAAGCAGTTAGAAAATGTTCTGTTTGCGATGCAGATTTAAATTCAGTACATTCTTATTTACTTACCGATTTTAGAGGTTACACTAACAACATTACTACGCAACTTTCAAAAGAGAAGAAAGAAAAAGAAAAAGTCATAATTACTGTTTGTTCTACTGGAAAAGGAGCTGCAATTAAACTTAAGGGATTAGTAGAAACTGTTATAAGTAATATTGGAGCTGAAAAAATTAATATTATTTCACTTGGGTTAAAAAATTTAGCTGATTCTGTTAGCAGTATTTCAAAAGAAAGTAATATTTTAGCTATTATAGGTATAACAAACCCTAACCTTGGAGTTCCTTTTATATCTATAGAACAATTAATTGATGGAGTAGGGGAGAATATTTTAGTAAGTATTATAAAAGGTAAAAAGATTAATGTTATTAATAATAAAGGCGATAAGCAAGTAATATTTAAAAGTCTTTGTACACAAACAATTACTGAGTTTATAACATTCCTTAATCCTAAAAAAATATATCCTCTGCTAGATGAATTTGTGAATTTAACTGGAAAGTACTTAGACGTAAGTTTTGAAAATCCAGTTAAGTTAAGAATTATGTTCCATGTTGCATGCGCACTAGAAAGAATGATATTAAATAATGGTTTAGCATATGATGAGGATGACTTAGATTTTGATAAGAAAACTATAGAATCATTAAAAAAAGCTAGTTTGATTTTTAAAAATGCATTATCGATAAATTTAACAGATGATGAAATATATTATATTGCTGATATTATCAAGTGAAACTTGATTCAGGTGCTTTTGATCCTGATCTGAATCTTAGTTGAACTTTATCTAGGATTGTACCACTGTTATCTCACCCTTAAAGAAGAGAAAGTGTTACAGTGACTAGACATAAGATAAAGTGAAGTTTAATTGTGTCTTAAGTAGAGTTAATTTAAAATTAAATATTAGGTGAATTTATACTTAAAAGTGTCATAAGTTTTAAAAGCTAACTGATATTAATGGGTAGATCTAAAGAAGACTATCCATTAATATCAGTTAGCTTTTGTATATATGTGTATTAATTATATGAGACTATTAAGAAAATAGTGTGAAATGTAATTACTAAGTGTGTAAATTTAAAAACAACAGTGTAATTTTAAATATTTGATTATTAGGAAAACCTTTAATAATGCGAAGTCTACGCATAAACTCTTATTTACACTATTAGTTGGCATGACAATTGCTATATATATTTAGTATACAAATAATTTATTTAGTGATGAAAGGATGATAAAACAATGATCTCAGTAATAATAGGTACCCATGGTATGTTTTCAGAAGAAATTCTAAAATCAGCAGAAATGATTTTTGGAACTCAAGAAAATGTAGGCAGCATTACTTTTAAACCAGGAGAGGGGGTAGAAAACCTAATAGAAAAATATAACACTCTTATTGAAAAATTAGATTGTACAGGTGGAGTATTATTTATGGTGGACCTTTTTGGAGGAAGTCCATTTAATGCAGCTAGTATGATTGCAATGAAACATGAAAATATGGAAATTGTCACAGGAGTTAACCTTCCAATGATTTTAGAAGTTTTAGGAAATAGAGATGTATCAAGTTTACCAGAATTATTGGAAATTGCACAGAATTCAGGAAAAGAAGCTATAAAGGTCTTAGCTAAAAATATCAATGTAGACATGGAAGATGATCTTATATAAGTATTTAGATTTTATGAGAAAAATCACATGTAATTTAACATAAAAAACAAATATAAATTTAAAAAAGTGAGGAATAAAAAATGGAAATAAGTTTTGTAAGAATAGACGATAGATTAATACATGGACAAGTTGCAACAGTTTGGACAAAGGCTAGTGGATGTAATAGAATCATGGCTTGTAGCGATGAAGTTGCAGCAGATGATTTAAGAAAACAATTATTAATTCAAGTGTGTCCAACAGGATATAAGGCTTATGTATTACCAATTGAAAAGGCAATTGCAGCATATAAAAATCCTAAATTTGATAGTTTCAAAACACTATTCTTATTCACAAATCCTAAAGATGTTCTAAGAATGGTTGAAGGTGGAGTAGATATTAAATCTGTAAATGTTGGCGGTATGTGCTATAAAGATGGAACAACGCAAATCACGAATGCATTATGTGTAAGTGAAGCTGATATTGAAGCATTTAAAAAACTTCATGAAAAAGGTATCGAACTAGAAATAAGAAAATTAGCAAAAGATACTAGGATTGATATGATGGATAAATTAAAGGAACTAAAACTTATATAGTATATAAATTTTTTATATAGAATAAAAACCAGAGAGGGGAATTACAAATGAGCACTTTACAATTAATTTTATTAGTAATAGTTGCAGCAATTGCTGGTATGGGTAGTGTACTTGATGAAGCACAATTCCACAGACCATTAGTTGCATGTACACTAGTTGGACTTGTATTAGGAGATCTTCAAACAGGAATTATATTAGGTGGAACACTTGAAATGCTAGCACTTGGATGGATGAATGTTGGTGCAGCTATGGCACCAGATGCAGCACTTGCAAGTGTAATTTCAGCAGTATTAGTAATAGTAGGTAAACAATCAATTGGAGCAGGTATAGCAGTAGCAATTCCAATTGCTGCGGCTGGACAAGTACTTACTATATTTGTAAGAACAATAACAGTGTTTTTCCAACATTTGGCTGATAAGTATGCAGAAAAGGCAAATACAAGAGGAATAGAAATGTGTCATGTTATGGGTCTTGCACTTCAAGCAATTCGTGTAGCTGTACCAGCTGCAATAGTAGGGGTTTTAGCAGGTACTGATGCTGTAAATGCAATGCTTGCAGCTATTCCAGATGTAATTACAAGAGGATTACAAGTATCAGGCGGATTTATAGTTGTTGTTGGATATGCAATGGTAATTAATATGATGAATAGTAAAGCTTTAATGCCATTTTTCTTCATAGGATTCTTATTAGCAGCATTTACTAATTTCAATTTAATTGGTTTTGGTGCAGTAGGTGTTATTGCAGCAATATTCCATATTAAATCAATAGCCAATCAAGGTCAAGCTGTAGCAGCTGTTGCAAATGGTGGTGTTGATGATTCAGATTTACTATAGCTTACATGAGGGAGGATTAAAACAATGAGTGAAAAAAAATTAAATAGAAGCGATATAATAAAAATGTTTATTCGTTCAAATTTCCTATTAGGATCATATAACTTTGAAAGAATGCAAGCCATAGGATTTTGTGTAACATTAATCCCTGCATTAAAGAAGTTATATAAGGGTGATGAATTAAGTGCTGCGTTAAAAAGACACTTAGAATTCTTTAACACTCAACCTTTCGTTGCAACTCCAATTATGGGAATAACTGCAGCCATGGAAGAGCAAAGAGCTAATGGTGCTCCTATTGATGAATCATCAATTAGTGGTGTTAAGGTTGGTTTAATGGGACCTTTAGCTGGAGTTGGAGATCCGATATTCTGGGGAACTTTAAGGCCTGTACTTGCAGCATTAGGAGCTGGACTTGCATTAAGTGGAAGTATTATTGGACCATTAATATTCTTCTTAGGTTTTAATGTTATAAGGCTTGCAACAAATTGGTATGGAATATTTTATGGATATGAAAAAGGAACTCAATTAGTTTCTGATATGGCTGGAAATAAACTTAGATATCTTACAGAAGGGGCTTCAGTTCTAGGTCTATTAGTTATCGGTGGACTTGTATCAAAATGGACTACAGTTAACATTCCATTTGTTCTTTCTCAATATACAAAGAGTGATGGAACACAAGTTACTACAACAATTCAAAGTGTATTAGATAGTTTAATGCCAGGTTTAGTACCTCTTTTATTAACTTTCTTATGCATGTACTTATTAAAGAAAAAGGTTAATCCATTATTAATTATATTTGGATTATTTGCAGTAGGTATTTTAGGAGTTGCTTGCGGAGTATTACAATAATTTTTTGATTTAAAAATTATTATAGAAATGTTATTTAAAATTAAAATTTGTAAATTAGCATAGATTACCTAATAAATACAGTAGATTTAGGTTCTACAGTAGTTATATTAGTGGGTGATCTATGCTTTAAAAATCCTTTGTGTAAATGTTTACTGGAAAGAAAGTTTTTATATTACTACAAATTTATGAAAGTTTTAGAGAAATACAAATGAAATTTTATTAATATTTAGTAGAAAAGGGGTAAAAAATGAAAAAGTTAAAATTAAAGTTAATAGCAATAACAGTAGCAACTATGACAGTAGCAACGTTGCCTTCGGTAAGTGCGTCAGCAGCTTGGATGCAAAATGAAGGAAATTGGAACTATTTAAGTGATTTAGGAGAAATGAAGACAGGTTGGGTTAATGATAACGGCGCATGGTACTATCTAGACAATTCAGGAGGAATGAAGACAGGTTGGGTTAATGATAACGGTGCATGGTACTATTTAGATAATTCAGGAAGAATGAAGACATGTTGGATCAATGATAATGGTGCATGGTACTATGCAAATAATTCAGGAGAAATGAAGAAAGAGTGGGTTAACGATAATGGTACATGGTACTATTTAGATAATTCAGGAGCAATGAAGACAGGTTGGATTAATGACAATGGTGTATGGTATTTTGCAAATGCTTCAGGAGTAATGCAAACTGGTATAGTTCAAGTTGATGGCAAGACTTATTCATTAGATGTTGCTACGGGAGCCATGCAAGTAGGAAATGTAACAATCAATGGAAACGTCTATACTTTTGCACAAAGTGGAGAAGCAATAGGAAAAGATGTAGTACCATCTAAAATATTTAATTCAAATGGAGTTCAATTGACTGCTACTAATACTTCAGGGAATGATACTAATGCATCAGATGCTTCAAATACATCAGCATCAAGTCAACAAAATAGTTCAAGCAGTAGTAGTAGTCATCATAGTAATAATAGCAGTAAAGTTTCTAAAGTAGGATTAACAGATGCAATAACGGCAGCAAAAACAAAATATACAGCTGCAGTAGAAGGAACAGAAAATGGACAGTATAAAGTTGGGGCAAAGGCCACATTTAAAATAGCTATTGATGCAGCACAAACGGTTGTAGATAATACAGGTTCTATGCAAAAAGATATAGATTCAGCAGTAACAGCACTTGCATCTGCTACTACTATATTTGATAATAGTATTAATAAAGATGTTAATTCAAGTGTTGCAACTAATTATTTAGAAAATTATCGTGAACAATATCACTATTCTCCGGCTAAAGCTTGGACAAATGATCCAAATGGAATGGTTTACTTTGATGGAGAATATCATTTATTCTATCAGTATAATCCAGATGCCTCAGTATGGGGACCAATGCATTGGGGACATGCTGTTAGTAAAGATTTGATTCATTGGACAGAGTTACCTATTGCTTTAACACCAGACGATGGTGGAACTATTTATTCAGGATCAGCGGTTGTAGATAAAGATAATACCAGTGGTTTCTTTGATGGGATAGAAGGTGGTGGATTGGTTGCAATTTATACACAAGATTATAAAGATGAAAATGGAAATGAAAAACAAAAACAAAGCATTGCCTATAGTACAGATAATGGAAGAACATGGACAAAATATGCTGGTAATCCTGTAATAGCAGCAGATGCTGATCCATTAAACAATTCAGCATTTAGAGACCCTAAAGTATTCTATAATGAAGAAGCTGGAAAATGGTTTATGGCAGTAGCAGGAGGGCCACTAAGATTTTTCTCATCAGATAATTTAAAAGATTGGAAACCAGAAGGTATGGATTCAAGTATTACTACTGAGTGCCCAGATTTCTATAAGCTAGAAGTTGGAGATACTGGAACATATAAGTGGGTATTAAGTGAAGGTGGAAGATATTATAGAGTTGGAGATTTTAAACAAGTAGATGGAGTCTGGAAATTTATTTCTGATAGTGATGACCATTTACCTATGAATTTTGCTAAAGACGCATATGCAGCACAAACTTATTATGGTACAGGTGAAAACGGTACACCAGATGGAAGAAGAATTATGATTAATTGGATGAATAACTGGGATTACTGCAATAATGTTGCTCCTATAACAAAGACTTTTAATGGATCTTTTGATTTACAAACTGAGTTAAAATTAGTTAACACAGATGCAGGAATTCGTTTAATACAACAACCAATAGACGAATATAAAACTTTACGTAAATCACCTACGATTTTTAATAATGTTACAATTTCTCCAGATCAGCCTAATATTATGAGTGGTTTATCAGGAAGCCAATACGAAATTGTAGCAGAGTTCACACCTGATGCATCTACAACAGAAGTTGGATTCAAATTAAGAGTTGGAAAATCTGCAGATCAGGAAACTATAGTTAAATATAATACTCAAACTGAAGAAGTAACACTTGACCGTTCAAAATCAGGAAAGTCACCAAGTGCAGATAAATTTTTACAAGCTTATAGTCAAAAAATGGGTAAAACATCTGATGGTAAGATTCAATTACACATTTTTGTAGATGCAGCTTCAGTAGAAGTGTATGGAAATAATGGTGAAGTAACTGGTTCAGCTCAAATTTTTTCTAATCGTTCTAGTGATGGCGTTGAAGTATATTCAGTTGGTGGAAATTCAACAGCTACAATTCAATATTATCCATTAAGTGGTATTTGGAATAATGAGGTTGCTGGTAAAGAGTCTGCATTAGTATCATTGAGTGAAGGTGATCTAGGCAAAAAAGTAGGTGATGAATTTACTATTTATACAGCTACAGTTCCAGAAACAGCAGAGCAAGGTGTTACTTGGAAATTTGATTCTAATATTTTAGAAATTGTAAATCAAGATGATAAAAAAACTACTTTTAAAACAAAAGGCGTTGGAAATACAAACTTAACAGCTACATCAAAAGATCAAAAATCAAGCAAAACAATTAATGTAAGTGTGTATGACAGCAATCCAAGCAGTATAATAAAAGACTTAACTAATTTTGAAACTACTGGAGATTGGTATGTAAAAGATAACAGTTATACAGGAAGTAGTTCGGATGATGGCTTTGCTGTGGCACAAGAAACTAATGTAAGTGGAAAGGTTTCTACTTTGAAAGCAGATGCAGATGTGTCAGATGGAAGTACCGCAGGCCTTGTATTATTATCAAAAAGTGCAAATCCAAAGGAAGGTTCTATAATAGCTAATATAAATAAAAATGGTGAGTACAGAGTTTTTGTGTTTACAGGTATTGATGATAGTGGAAATGCCACAATTGCTGATTTAAATAGTGGTATAGTTCCAAAGACAGATGACAATATATATAAGCTAAGAGCAGAAGTTGGCGATGGTCACATTAAGTATTGGATTAATGATGAATTAGTTTGTGACACTAAACAACGCTATTATGAAACAGGAAGATTTGGATTAAATGTTTATGGAGGAGCAACATCATTTAAAAATGTAAATCTTAGTAATGATGTTCTAAGTACTGAAACAAGCATTTCAGGTTCGGGTTTGACTTTTGATAATACACCAAAAGACTTACATGTTTCTGATGATAGTTATGTAGTAGATGGTGGCAAGAACAACAATGGTTTTGCAATTTCAGACCAGAATATAGATACAGGTCAAGGAACTTATACTTTAGATGTGGACTCTAAAATGTTAGGTGATTGGCATAATCAAAATCCAGCAAATGGTGATGTAGCAGGAGTTGTATTATTTGCTCAAGGCGATAATTACTTTGGAGATGGAGGAATTATAGCTAATGTTGGAAAATGGGGTCATTATAAATTGTTTGGACAAGTTCCAGATGGGAATGGCGGTATGAAAGAGGTTACATTTGCAGAGGGTGATGTTCCAGAAGCACAATATAATAGATACCATTTAAAAGTAGAGCTAAATGGAAATCATATTATTTATTGGATAAATAATAAAAAGGTATGTGATATAACTCAGGATTATTATACAACTGGGAAATTTGGATTAAATGTATGGAATGGAGCATCGGAATTTAGAAATATAACTCTTACTAGTGATGCAGCTGTTACAGCTACAGCACCAGTAAAGGAAGAAGTTCCAGTATCAAAAGTAGCTGATACTATAGAAGGTGATATTACCGTTACTACAGGAGCAGCTGTTACAGTTGCAGAGCCAGTAACCGGAGAAGTTCCAGTATCAACAATAGCTGATACTACAGAATATACAGCAACAATTACATGGAGTGAAGCTCCAGTAATATTTGAATCAAACAAAGTATACACAGCGAAAATAACAATCAGGCCAAAAGCAGGTTATACATTAATAGGTGTGCCAAAAGACTTCTTTACAGTAGAAGGAGCAACATCAGTAACAAATGATGCTAATTCGGGAGTTATAACAGCAGTATTCCCGGCAACAAATTAATTCTAAGCAAAAAGTGGTCAAGAATTAGGTATATAAGAAAATTATATAGCTAATTTTACTATAATTAATTAAGAAATTCTAAAAATTTTAAAATACTAGTTATTAATAAAATAGCATAAATAACTATATTATGATGAATTAAAGAATCATATGGCGATAGCTTAAATTTAACGGGGTTAATATAATGTATTTTACTCCAAAGTAGATGAAATTCGTATAGCTGTTAATATTATTCAAAAGTAATGAGAGAAGAGGAAAAGAAATGAAAAAATTAAAGTCAAAGTTATAGTTGCAACTACGACAATAGCAACAATAGTACATTCAATAGGAACTTCAGCAGCTTGGAAACAAAATCAAGGAAATTGGTACTATTTAGATAATTCAGGAGCAATGAAGACAGGTTGGATTAATGACAATGGTGTATGGTATTTTGCAAATGCTTCAGGAGTAATGCAAACTGGTATAGTTCAAGTTGATGGTAAGAATTATTCATTTACAAGTGTAGTCACAACAACAGGTGCAGGAGTAACAATAACAACAGATGAAAGTGAGGATGTAAAAGTAACTGATTAAGCTTAATTTGCATATTACAAAAAAGCAGCAGCACTCAATCATGTAAGAGAAAAAGGGCTTTATCAAAATAAATTTGATACTAGCCGATAAAAAATGGATTCATTAATTTGAATCCATTTTTTTGCGCATAATATTTATATGAAAAACAAAGATATTATACCTATGCATCAAATAGGTTTCTCAATTGATTGTTAATTAGCAAGATATCATTATCTTTATTTGCACAACTGTAGAAAAAAACGTTTGATTTTATAGCCAGAATATCTTTCATGTGCCTAAATTTGATGATAAATTATACTAAAATAAACATTATGTTGTATAATTTAATCAAAGTATATTAAAAATGTAAGGAGAAAGAAAAATGGCCACCATTAAAGATGTTGCAAAAAAAGCAGGTGTGTCTGTTGGATCTGTATCAAGATTTATAAACAATTTTGAAGTGAAACCTAAAACAAGACTTGCAATAGAAAAAGCTATAAAGGAACTTGATTATGAACCAAATATTTATGCTAGAGGATTTAAAGTTAATAAAACCAATACAATTGCTCTTATAATTCCAACAGTATGGAATCCATTTTTTGGAGAATTAGCTTTTAATATAGAAAAAAGTTTAAGAGATTATGGTATGAAGATGATATTGTGTAATTCAGGAAATGATTATGAAATTGAATTACAGTATATAACTATGGCAAAACAGAATAAAGTTGATGGAATTATTTCAATAACTTATAGTGATGTAGATAAATATGTACATTCAAATATGCCAATAATAAGTATTGATAGGTATTTTTCCGAAGATATAACATATGTAACTAGTGATAATTTTGAAGGAGGGAGAATGGCAGCTGAAGAGTTGATGAAAAGTGGTTGTAAAAGTATAGCATTTATAGGGCGAGGGTCAAAAATAGATAATGCTACAAGAAACAGAAAAAAAGGTTTCGTAAATTATTGTGAAGAAAATCACATACATTATGAAATTTGTGATTCATTGGGAGAATCACAAAATTTCAAAAAAAAATTAGATAAATTTCTATATGATAATTTGAAAAATGTTAAAAAAATTGATGGAATATTTACAGTAACTGATGAACATGCATTTAAAGTAATTGGAAAATTAAACAAGTTGAATGTTGATGTACCTGAGGATGTACAAATAATAGGATATGATGGAATTAAATCACATAATAACGATACAATTAAAATATCGACTATAAGGCAACCTATTGAAAGCATAGCTAATGAGTCTGTAAAAGCATTAATTAATATAATTAATAATAAAGAAATAGAAAAGGAAATAATACTACCAGTAAGGTTCATAAAAGGGTTCACAACTAAATAAAATTATATATTATTCTAGGCTCATGAAAGAAAATAACAAGTCCAAAATGCCATGATTATTCTTCAATCAGGCAAGGAAGCAGATTGGTCTCATAGCTGGCTTATTAGGGTAATCTGCTAACGAAGCATGATGGAAAATAGACTTGGCAGATGTACTTGTTATTTTTTTGATTGTGCCTTAAGTTGAAGTAAGAATTTAATAATTAAATTCTATTTCAGGTTTTTTACTTGACTTAATTATAATGTAAACTTAATTTGATTCAGACTAGGAGATTTAAAATTAAACATAAATGAAAATATGTACTGAATGGACAAATAATGTGAAATTTTTTATAAACAATCATTTAATTTTAATAACGAATATTTTAAGTAGAAATTAATAAATAAAAATGATAAATAAAAAATGAAAATGGTGTAAATAATGCTTGACTAGGATTAATTTTCGTAATATATTTAACATATAAAAATGAAACGTTTCAATTTTATAAAAGGGAGTGTGAATGGAAAATTTTGAAATGTATTAGCTATAAATATTGCTAAAGTTGGGTAGCGAGGTACAGTTTTACCTGTAATAGTATCATCATTTGTATTAGCAAAATTAGAATGCAAATTACGATAAAGTATTGGCACCATCTTTCATCTAAGGACTTAGTAAATTGGAAAGATTGTGGCATTGCATTAGAACCAGATAGATATTTTGATAGTTATGGAGTGTTTTCAGGTACAGGTTTAGTCAAGGATAATAAATTGTATTTATTTTATACAGGAAATACAAGAGATAAAGATTGGATTAGACATCCATATCAATGTTTAGCAATAATGGATAAAGATAGTCAAATTAAAAAAATGGATAAGCCAATAATAGATAGGCAGCCAGATGGATATACAGATAATTTTAGAGATCCGAAGGTATTCAAAAAGAAAGATAAATACTATTGCTTAATAGGGGCAGAGATTAAAGATAATCAAGGAACAATAGTTTATTATGAATCAGATGATGTACTGTCTTGGAAATTTAGAGGAGAAATAATTACTAAGTTCAAAGGTAATAGTGGATTTATGTGGGAGTGTCCAGATTATTTTGAATTTGAAGATAAAGGAATATTAATGTTTTCACCACAAGGAATTGAACCAGATGGCGACAAATATTTAAATATATTTCAATCTGGATATTTAGTGGGAGATAAAATTAATTTTGAAGATGGAGTATTTAATCATACAGAATTTACTGAATTAGATAGAGGCTTTGATTTTTATGCACCTCAAACAATGGAAGATGAGAATGGAAGAATTAAAACGTTTCAGAAAAGAAAAGAGAGAAATGTCATTTAAATTAAAAGATGAAGAAATGACATTAGATAACTTTAATGAAACAACATATGAAATTATTTGTGATTTTGATAATTTCAGCGGTGAAAGAATAGGCCTAAAGCTTAGAACAGGTAAAGACGAAGAAACAGTATTTTATTATGATTTAGAAGATAAAAAACTTGTTTTAGATCGTAGTAAATCAGGAAAGTTGTGTACTGAGGAATATGGGGTCGTTAGGAAATGTGCCATGGATTGCAAGAGATTAAAACTGCAGATATTTGTTGATACATCATCAATTGAAATATTCGTTAATGATGGAGAAGAAGTATTTACAAGCAGAATATTTACCAAAAGAGATAGTAATGGAATTAGCTTTTTTGCTAATGGAAGCACAAATCTAAAAGCGAATATTTGGAATATATAAATATGGAAGCTCTAATATATTTTGTGTTAATATGTATGATTTAAAGATAACCTTAATGTTTATTAAAAAATAAACATTGGTCTTTAGTAAAGTAAATGCATATGTTAATGTGTTAACATATGCATTTAAATTTAACTATTGATATCTAAATTTAAATTATGCAAAAGTATTTATGTGGTTTGTCATTGAGACAACATTACAGGGAATTTTATATCGTTAGGAAATATAGTATTACTATTGTTTAGGTTATTGAATAAACTAACTGTTGCAATTTCAATTTATTAAATAAGTATATATGATAGTGATAATAAAGATGAGATTATAAAATATACTGATCAAAAATAATATGGGGAGGTGTATTTTGAATAACGCTAAATATGAAAAAGAATTAGAAGATTTAAGAGAAAAACTTAACAAGGATGTTGTTAAATACATAGAGCATGGAAGTAAAGAAGAATATAAAGATTTATTAACTAAGAGTAGGGAACTTGATGAGGCTATAGTTAAACATATCAAGAGTCTTAACAAATAAGTTTGGAGTTATAAATTTGAAACTATTAAAGTAATGAAATGGTAGAGCTCTTTTTTACGCTACTCTAGATGGAGCAGATATTTTATTTTATACAGGCAAAGAGGCTATAATTAATGTTAAGAAACATGAAACTATTTTAGAAGTGATTAGAAATAATTTTTAATTACTTCTTTGTTGATAATCAATTAAATTGAGTCAAACATTAATAATACTAATTATTCACGTTACTATATCATCTGAATTAGCATCACAAACAATATTATATAAGTTTTTATTATGAATTTTAGAAATAGAGGATAGGCTTATTTTGTGAGTGTATCCTCTATTTTCATTAAAAATCAGTAACGTTCTTAGCAGTAAGCTTAGCATCAGACTTATTAACAAAGCTGTCAGCATTAGTCGCAAAAATGTCTTTTGATAGAACTGATATGTCCAGAATTTGATTATTATTAATTTAGATGATATAATTACCTAGGTAATTATTACTTAGGTAATTAAATAGGAGGTGAAATAAAATTGAATTTATATGGTCATAAAGTGAATCAGCTGGCTAGAAATTTTACAAAGAAATTAAATGAGAAAATTTCTCCCCTTGGTTTATATTCTTCACAATGGGGTATTGCATTATACTTATATGAAAAAAAGCAATGTACACAAATTGAATTGTGTCAATATCTTGGCGTAGAAGCACCTACAATTACTAGGACATTAACTAGGATGGAAGAAATGGGATTGGTAATCCGAAATGAGGGAAAGGATAAGCGCGAAAGACTTATAAAGCTTACAGAAAAAGCGTATGAAATGTTCTCTAAATGGCATGAAGCTGCTCAAAGCTTAGAAATAGAAGCTATAAATAATATTAATGAAGATGAACTAGAGATTTTTAATAATGTTTTAGCAAAAATGATGAAGAACTTAGAATAGAGTAGAAATATAAGTTTGACAAGAAAATATAAATCAATAAAAAAGGAGCACACATGGATACAACTATAATAAAACAAGCATTTAAGATTAATAAAACTCCTTTTCCTTGGCAAAAAGCAATAAATGCTGCAATTTGTGCAGGGGTTCCAGTAATTATCGGTATCTTAGTAAATCAACTACATTTAGGGTTATTGGCGGGGATGGGGAGCTTTTCATATCTATATGTTTTACATCAACCGTATGCTCAGCGTGCAAAAAAAATATTTTTTACTACTATTGGTATTAGTCTTTCAGTTGCACTTGGTACGTTATCAGCACCATATCCAGTACTTATTATTTTAATAGTTGGTTTGATTGGAGCAATTGTAACTTTTATATTTGGCATACTTAAAATACAAGGTCCATCTGCAATTTTTTTTGTATTAAGTTTTGTAATGACAGCAGGAATGCCTGTTAATACTACAGAAGTTTTTATACGAACTTCTGTAGTACTTATGGCTGGGATTTTTTCATGGATAATTAGTATGGCAGGGTATTTTTTTAATCCACATGGTCCTGAAATAAAAACTCTTAAGAAACTTTATTTAGCTTTAGCAGAATTTAGCGAAGCTATTGGTGATGAAAATATTAAGAATGTACGAAATCGTACAGTTAATGCCTTAAGAGAAGCTGAGGAAACTCTTTTAACAGGTTACATTCCATGGAAGAATTCATTCTTGTTTAATCGTTTATCACTTTTAAATGAAGAAGCTAATAAATTGTTTTTAGAAATGCTTGAGTTGCATGCTAATAAAAACATTAAAGTGCCAAAAGAACTTAGTGACACGATAAGAAAATTATCCATGGCAATTGAACTAAAGGATGGAGAAACAATTAAAATAGATCCACCATCTCAAAAGCTAGATGAGGATTATGATAATTTTTTAGAAATAATTTATGATGCTGAGGCGATTATAAACATACCATTAACATACATTGGGAAGGGAATCAAAATTTCAAAACCTTCGCTTATGATGAAATTTACTAGAGCCTGCAATAAAGATTCAATAGTGTTTATTAATGCAGTTAGATATGGAATTGTTCTTTCAATATCAGCTATAATATCTTTTAGTTTTCCATTTGCCAGACCATACTGGATTCCTCTATCATGTTGTGCGGTCATGTCAGGTTCAACTGTTATGGCAACATTTCATAGAGCAATTCAGCGTTCTTGTGGCACAATTATTGGATTAATGATAGCTATTATTATTTTGAAATTCCAGCCAGAAGGCTTCATGATAGTTATAATTAATATGCTTTTAACAGCAATAACAGAACTTTTTATTATGAAAAATTATGCTGTAGCAGCGGTATTTATAACGCCAAATGCCTTACTTATAGCAGAAGCATCAACTCAAATACATAATGTTACTTATTTTGCAACAGCACGTATTACGGATATATTGATTGGATCTGCCATTGGATTAATTGGCACATACATTATTGGACGTCGTTCAGCCTCTAGTCGATTACCAGATTTAATAGTGAAATTAATACGTAGTCAGGCTAGAGTATTAGTTCGATTGGCAACTAACAATAAAGAAAATAATAGTGATAGTACAAAATGGATAAAAGAAAAAATGGGAATAAACCTTATGAACTTTAAAACTGCCTATAATACAGCATTAGGTGAGATTCCTCATAATGAGGAAATGCTTGAAATGATGTGGCCAGCATTTTTCTCCTTAGAACATATTAGCTACTTGCTTGATCAATACTGCACAACAAAGGGATATTTAATTTTATCTGATGAAGATTTAGCCCAACTTCTTCTTGTATTAGAAACAATGGCAACATCTATTGAACAGAAGAAAACAATAAAACCTAAACAAATTTCTATTATAGACGAAATACCTCAAATTTGTGAAGAAATTAATGCAGTTCAAGAAGCACTGACTATGAATAGTGCGTGGTAAAAAAGTTTAATGCTTAAATCGAAATGATTTGTTATGAAAATAGCAGGTTTTAAAGGTCGTGCTTTAATTCAATAAAATAAGAACTATGATTTTAATATAAAGAGAATATTGTTATATTACAATTGCTAATAAGATTATATTATAAAGAATTTTTTTAAAAAGAAAGTAAATACTAATAAATATAATAACTAGTATGAGGTGAAAAAAATGAAGAAATTATTGTATATAACAGTAAACTCAAAACCAGAAGAAATGTCATCAAGTAAAAAAGTAGGAAGAGCTTTTGTAAATAGATTTTTAGAGTTACATAATGATTTTAAATTAGAGGAATTAGACCTTTATAATTGTTATATACCACGTTTGCAATATCAATATTTTGAAAAAAGAAATGCAATGATAAAGGAAGAGGATTTTAATAAACTAGATATACATGGGCAAGAAGAGGTACATAAAATAGTTAAACTAACTGATCAATTTAAAGAGGCTGATATGTATGTTATTGCAGCTCCCATGTGGAGTTTATCATTTCCAGCACCATTGAAGGAATATATAGATTGTGTTGTTATGGATGGAAAGACAATAAGTATAAAAGAAAATAATGTAGAGGGATTATTAAATGATAAGCCAAGGGGAATGGTATATATTCAATCTTCTGGAGGGAAAATACCTTGGATATTAAGACTGGTAATGAATAAAGGTTTAAACTATGTACATGATATTATGAAAACAATTGGTATAAAACGATTTGAAGAATTGCTAGTTGATGGTACTGGTTTTACAGAAGAGGAAAAAAAGCAAGCTATAAATCAAGCTATATCTAAAATTGATAATGTTATAGATGAAGTTTGGAGAGAATAAAAAATATGTTTATATCTCCAATAATTATATGTGAAATTAATTTATAAGGGGGGCTAAGCATGACATTCAGACTGCTGACAATACGTGAGCAGTCTTTAAATATAGTACATGGTAATGTTATTGTTTCTTAATTTTATTCTTAAAAGTATCAACTATATTACATGTAGTATCACATGTTCCAACAGAAAGTATACCGATAATTACCCCATAAACAATTTTATTAGGAATATTACTTGCTGAAAATCCAAGAAGACTTATACCTATTCCAGCTGGTATTGCTAATAAATGAGCATATTTTTTGTTTATACCAAACTTCTCTAAACTCTCAACGAAAGCATAAACTATTGCAGTTAGAAGTGCTATTTCGTTAAAATTTTCTAACATGCATTTCACCTTCTTTATAATTATTTTAATAGAAGTTATTTCATATTAATGGTTCTTAACATTATTATATGTAACATAATGTTAAAATGTACAAGGAAGGTTACAATAAGTAGAATAGATATACAATGTTTACTAAACTTAAGAGTTTATCAATACTAGAAAGTAAGTGCACTTTTTTGCGTAGTATTGCATTTAAAATACTATAGGTCTTTGCTCAATCTAATACTCAACAAAAGATCACCCTTACATTTTAAAGTTTAAATCTAGTTCAGAGATTGATTATCTAAAAAATATGCATACTTAGTATTTTGATGAAACATCTCAATGTATACAGCTTGGAATGTTATTTTCTTTCATGTGCCTTAATAATATATTTTGCTTCTTTATATACTGAAACACATATTGGTTGTAATCTTAATCCACACCAGTCTTGTTTTTTATTCTTTTTACTATTTTTATAAGCATTCATTGTTTTATCTCTTTTAACATTATGAAAACTAAACTGTCTTTCTCCAATAGTTATGTATGCAATATTTTCATCTAAATATATATCTATTTTGTCAATATTATTATCAATTATTTGTGTAATGGCCAAAGCAACATAATCTTTTATTATATATCTTTTTTTATAAACATCCTCAGCATAATCCTTTTTTATATAAGCATTAATTAAGTTCATACATGCAAAAAAATAGAAAGCAGTTTCTTTAGTTTTTATTTGATTTTTTAATATAGTTGCGCTAATATATGCTTCATTTGCTACTTCTAACTCTATATATTCATTTGTTATTGTATTTTCCATAAACTTCACCTTCCTAACTTTATATATTATATTTTCTAACATTTCCTCTATTTACTTTGCATAACTTAGATTTCTAATACTAGTTTTCCATTTCATAACAATATTCTTGATATAAAATAGATTCTACAATTTAAAAAGAATCTCCTGCTTTTTACAACAAATTAAATGATAAGACAAAATAACCAATAAAGAAATATATTTTTACATCTAAATTTCAGCAAGATTATTTCTAATGAAATGATAAAATCGATATATAGGGAGTTGAGAAAAATGAATTTGAAAATTATGAAATATTATAACCTAGAGGTAATTATTAAGCGACGGTGGAGTAGAAATTGTAATAAAATGCAATGAAATAAAAGAGATAAATAGGATAATTTAGAATTTTGATTATATAAAAATTAGGAGGTAAGTGATGAGCACATTGAAAGAAGACAAAATGTACATTTTTAAAATGATAGATGAGAGAGAATTAGATTATGGTAAAAGCAAAGATTCTAAAACTAGTGCATTGAGTACAGTTAAATATTTAGGAAATGGAAAGCAAATAATTGAAATAAGAGATAAAATTGCAGATTATAATAGCTGTAAGTCTAGTAACAAAAATTTCTATAATCAATCCTATGTTAATTATGTTGACAAGCTTGCTGAAGGAGCTGATATTAGTGCAGAATTTCCTCTCGGCAGTTCCTACAAAAATAGAGTAATTTATGATTGTGATATGTTGCATGAAACAGAATTAACACATATGGAGAATAAATGGATATGTGATTTAATGCACAATTCTGGCAATAGTAATTATGATAATGTTTATTTCAAAAGTTTAGACTATAAATATAAGTATGTGAAGTATAGAGATAAAAATGGTAATGAGTGCTTTGCTAGATTTATTTATTTTAAATTCAAAGATTTAGTTGAAGAAACTACACGACATAATAGTAAATTTGATGAAATAATTAGTGAAGATGTTGAATGGTTGAAACTAATTAAAGAAGGAAATATGGAAGAATTATATAGACTTAGGCCTTCAGACAGGGGAATTTCACGTGAAAAATTAATACACAATATTGCAATGGAATTAAAGCTTATATCAGAAAGATATCGTATTTTAACTTATAAGGGTAATTTAGGTACTACTAATCAAAAATATGGTAATGATGAATTTATTCCTACAGCTAGTGATGCGAAGTCTTTAATTGAATCTAATGTATTAATTGAAGAATATTCATTTAATAATTTAAAAGATTTAGAGGATGATATAAAAGAACCAAGAGAAATTGATTTTGAATTAGTTTTAAGTTATTTCACAGATTTTACTCATAATATATTTGTAAAGATTAGAAAAGGTAAACAAAAATATGCTTAGAATTAAATTCTTAGTAAGGATATTAATACAGGAATTATATATTTAGTTTTTTGGATAATATTATAAATGTTACTTAGCTATCTCACTAAACAATTAGTAGATAGCTTTTTTCGTTGAGAATATATAGTAAGATGTAAAAAACTATGTTAAAAATATCAATTTTGTAGAATTATTTACAAAATTGTTGAAAGGATATTGAAAAAATGTAATAATATAAAATAAAGTAATATATAGGAATATTGCTTGCAGTTAAAATGTAATTAATTTTTAGTCACATAAAAAAATAGCAGGTCCAAAGTTACCAATGGGTATTTTTCATCAACCAAAGAGGAGAATTGCCCTCAGAGTAGGTCTATTGGGATAACTTGCACATGCAGGATGAGGGAAAATAGTCTAGCAAATGGACTTGTTATTTTTGAATGTGCCTCATAGAAAGGGGGGAATAGTTTCAGTATGAAAGGTAAAAAAGGAGAATTGGTGCTTTATGGAATCGATAGCATAAATAGTAAGATGGATAATATAATAGAAACTTTAAATTTAAAAGATCAGCATTTTGAAATAAAATTAGTTATATCAGAAGCTGTTAATAATGCATTTGTTCATGGAAATAAAAGTGATAAAAATAAACCTATACATGTTAAGTGGGAAATGGAAGAAAATAATTTCATACTTAAAGTAACAGATTGTGGAACTGGTATCAATGACTTGAACATTACTAGAGAAATTGATGAAAAAAATATCTTGGATGAGTCTGGAAGAGGATTGTTTCTTATAAATTGCTATGCTGATGAAGTTAAATGTGTTGATAATTCTATAATTGTAAAAAAATACATAATGTAGAGATTAAAAGAATTTATTGATCATTTTTATATAACTTAGGGGGTAAATTAATGAAAATTTCTATAAAAGTAAAATTGATGATTACATTTTTTATTGTAATCTCTATACCAATTGCAATCTTAGGATGCATATCATATCAAATGTCTAGTAAATCAATACAATCATCTATACAGCAGCAATTAAAGAAAGATACAGCGAGTACAGGAGAATTGATTCATAATAGAATTGATTCAGTAGATAAAATTTTAGAAACTGGAAGTTTAAATGAAGATATTGGTAATGTAATTAAAGATGTTAGTTCAGATAATGTAGATAAAGCTTATAAATATATTAAATATATTCAAGAAAATAATAAGGATTATATAGAATCTTTAATTATAACAGATGCCACGGGTAAAGCAATTATTGATAACCAGACT
The DNA here is from genome assembly GCF_000473995.1 of Clostridium saccharobutylicum DSM 13864. Taxonomy (NCBI): domain Bacteria; kingdom Bacillati; phylum Bacillota; class Clostridia; order Eubacteriales; family Clostridiaceae; genus Clostridium; species Clostridium saccharobutylicum. The sequence goes on from NC_022571.1 coordinate 2,347,543, forward strand.
CAATCTCCTAATATAGATTTGAGTGATAGAGATTATATGAAGAAGGCACTTTTGGGAAAAATGGCTGTCAGTGAGGTATTAACATCTAGATTTACAGGGAATCCAGCTATTTTTATAGTTTATCCCATTAAAGAGGGAGATAAGATTATTGGGACATTAGTTGGAAGTATAAATTTTAACAAGATTTCAGAGTATGCAGCAAAAGTAAAAACTGGGAAAACTGGTTATGCATATATGATTGATAGAAATGGATTGTTTGTGTATCATCCAGATAAAGACAAGATTTTAAAAGAAAATGCAAGTGATAATGCAAATGATGATTTAAAAGTTATCATTAATCAAATGAAAGAAGGACAATCTTCGGAAGCATTATACACTTACAACAATGTGAAAAAATATGTTGTTTTTGAACCAGTTGATAATTGGGTAATTGCATCTACAGCAGAGTATAATGATTATATGTCATCAGCTATAAGTATTAGAAATTATACAATAAGTATTAGTATTATAGCTATAGTTATTGCAATGATAGGTGCATATTCATATTCATCAAAGGGAATAACCAATCCTATTAATAAGCTGGAAAAACTGATGAAGCGTGCTGGTGATGGAGATTTAACTGTAAAGATGATTGTAAATAGAAATGATGAAATTGGAGAGTTAGAAAGTTCATTCAACAATATGATAGAACATCAAGATGAAATTGTACGAAGGGTATTAAGTGCTTCAGAACAACTGACTGCAGCTTCAGAAGAAATGGCAGCTTCATCTGAAGAAATAAGTGCTACAACTGAAGAGATTAGTGCAAGTATGAATCAAGTGGCTTTAGATGCTGAAAAACAAAATGAGTCAGTAGTAGGAATTTCAGAAGTATTGGTTCAACTGTCAAGTCTTGTACAGCTTGCACAAAACAGGGCTAAGGCAGCAAGTACAAATGCATCTACTACTATGAGTGTGGCAGAGTTTGGAAGGACAAAAGTAAAAGAAACTGTTAATGCAATGAATGTTATTAGCGCAGGTAGTAATGAAACAGCAAATGCACTTAAATCATTAGATAAGATATCTACTAAAGTAGATGGAATAGTAAATACTATAAATGCTATTGCAGAGCAAACAAATCTTCTTGCATTAAATGCATCAATAGAAGCGGCTAGGGCTGGAGAACATGGAAAAGGCTTTAGTATTGTAGCTGATGAAGTAAAAAAATTATCTGAAGAGACTAATGGTAGAGCTAAAGAAATAGCACTATTAGTTAGCCAAATGATTGAACAGACACAAAATGCTGTAGGTTCAATGGAAAGAGCAAAAGTTGAAGTTGATAATGGTGTAAAAAGAGTATCAGAAACAGATAAAGCATTCATTGATATAATGAAGGCTATAGAAGATATCGTTAGTCATGTTAATGAAATACTTGACATTACTGGAGAGGAAGTTGCATCTTCAGATAAAGTTGTCAAATTAATTAATCAAGTAGCTACAATAACAGAAAGCAATACTGCAAGTAGTGAAAATGTATCTGCAGCAGCAGAAGAGCAGGCAAGTTCATTAAATAATTTTACAGCAACAGCACAAGAAACGAGTGCCATGGCAGAAGAATTGACCAAACTTGTAGAAAAGTTTAAAATATGAGGTGATAAGTGATGGAAAATAACAATAATATATATATACCGAAGGATTTTATTGTAGATGAAGTGGCAGCGTTTAGAGTTGAAATAAATAAGTTAATAGATGAAGGTCAAAAAAATTTCACTTTTGATTTTAGTAAATGCGATTTTATAGATAGTACAGGTCTTGGAGCGTTAGTGTTTATTTATAAAAAGTGTTCAGAAAAGGGCGGAAGTGTTAAGCTAAAATCATTAAAAGCAGATGTGGAAAAATTATTTAAGTTGACAAGATTAGATAAGGTATTTGAAATATATCCATAAGAAATATATGAAATAGTTTTTTAGGTATAGGAAGGAAAATCGAGCTATCGCACAAAGAATAAAAACTGCAATATATTGTATGAAATTTTTGAAATTTAAAGTAATATATTGCGGTTGAATTTTTTAATGCGACAGCTCTATTTTTAAAAGTTTTAGGTACATGGAAATAAGAAAAAAGTCAAAAGCTGACATTAATATTTTCAATCAGGCAAGGAGGAAAATTGTGCTCATAGTGGGATAGTAGGTCAATTTTTCGAAGAAATATGATGAGAAATAAGCTGGCAAATGGACTTGTTATTTATTTGATTGTGTCTTAAGAGTATGAGTAATTAAAATTGAAAGGACTTTTAGTCTATGTGTAGAAAAGAAAAAGTATCGAAGACTAATATAAGAATAAATCAGCTTACAAAGGCTAGAACAGAACATGAGCTAATAGAAAAAGAATTGAATGAAATATTAAATGGAATTCCTGATGTAGTAAAAGTATATAATCCTGATTATACAATATCTTTTTTTAATGATGCTGGATATAAATTTTATAATATTGATGCAGAAGATATAAAAGGGAAAAGGTGTTATGAAATTCTAGGAAGAACAGAAAAATGTATTGATTGTTCATGTGAAGAAGCTGTTCAAAAGAAAAAAATGATATACAAAGAAAGATATGTTCAGGAATTAAATAAATTTATGGATATCTGTTATAATCCAATTCTTGATGAAAATGGAGAAATAATATATATTGTTGAGAGACTTAGTGATGTCACAGAAAAAAAGGTTCTTCAGAAGAGCCTAGAGGAACGTGAAGAAAGATATAAAGCAGCTATTAATAGTATACCAGATCCTGTAGTAGTAATATTAGATAATATAATTGTTTTGGCAAACAGAGAAGCATGTAGTTTAGTTAATTTAGATTATGATAAGCTTATTGGAACTAATATATTTAAGCATTTTCCAAAGAAATATGTAAGATCTGTGCATGCGAGATATAAAAGGATATTAGCATATAAGAAGATGAAAGATATTGTAGAGTATGATTTTAATCATCCTAATAATAAAACAGCTAATTTGCAAATCTCTCACAGCTACATATTATATGATGGAAAACCAGCCATTATAGCAGTTATAAGAGATATAACTGAAATTAGGAATGAATTAAATAAAGCAGCTGAATTACAAAGAAAAACTCTGCAAAATGACTTCCCTGCTAAAGAATTTATTGATATAAATTTGGTGTATGTACCAGCTAATATAGTTAGTGGTGATTTCTATCGTATATATAAAATTAATGATGAGCTAATTATAGGTATGATTACAGATGTTAGAGGAAAAGGTATCTCAGCTGCACTTAGCATATCAGCATTTGATGTTTTATGTTTTCAGGAATTGCAAAATACACATGAACCTATTGAAATAATTAATAATTTAAATAAAAAATTAGTAGATTATTATGAAGAAAATTACATTGCAGCATGTTGTTTTAGTATGGATTTCAATAAAAAGGAACTTAAGGCAGTTGGAGCAGGGATAAATCAATTTATTTTCCAAAGAGAAAGTGTTCAGGAGAAAATTGTTGAAGGAGCCTTTTTGGGAATGTTTAAAGACAGTGAATTTTCTGAACAAGTTATTTCATTTCAAAAAGGTGATAAATTTTTCTTTTTTACTGACGGTTTGGAGTTTATATTAGATGAAGATAAAATTATACAAACATATATGGAAGACGTAAGCACATTGCAATTTAAGAATTATCTTGATGCATTCTTAAACGATACAATACTGGAAAAAGGTAAATTAAAAGATGATTGCACTATGCTTGGAATAGAAATACTTTAATCTAAAATACTTACTTTCTGGGTTGAAGTACATTTCAAACAATATTAATTAAGAGCAATTTAGAGATATATCCAAATTGCCCTTTTTGTATTTATTGAGAGTGTAAAAGCTACGAAATATTCATGTCAGTTTTCATTTGCTAAACAATTATTTACCCAGCTAATGAAGTTATCTACACTATTACCTGTGCGTTCTGCCATAGTATGAGGTTGGCCCCAAACAGCAGCAAAATCAACATTTTTTACACCGTCATAATTTTGTAGTGCAAGTTTTAAGTTTGTTTCAACAGTTAAGGTTGTGTCTGTTTGATTTATTCCAGTACGGATTCTCCAGTATTTTGCAACTGTGGAATTCTTGTTTGTTAGATAATACATTGGACTGTACATATTAACGCGGGTTACCATATCAGTTCCAATACTATCCTTTGATTTTAAAGCATCTGCAAATGCTGTTACATATGAAGAGTCCCAATTGTTATACTTTGAATAAGTAGAAGCATTTTGGGATAATAAATTTGATTCAACAGAATCAAAATGTGATATCGGAGACAGCCCATTTCCAAATAAATTGTTTTCTACACGACCAAAACCTACATTATCAAAAGCTCCAACAGGTTTAGTTGCATTCTTACAATGCTTTACAAAAGATTCAATGCTTGTAATCTTTGCAGTATTAGTTCTTACATCGTAAGTAACCCAATTCTCGTCAGTATTTAAAGAATTAATATAATCTTGTGCTGTGTGATATATTTTTGTATCTGATATTGTATTGTTATTTGCACCAGGAGCATCGTCTTGATTTTGAGCAATGTCTTGGCCAGGAGCTCTACCTTCACCACGTCTGCCTGCTAAATTTCCTATACCCCCTCCAGATGGACCAGTATTTCTAATTTGAATAGTAGCGGCTTTTGGTGTATATGGGAAAGTCGTATCACTTAGGAAATTGTTTAATGAGGTTTCGATTTGGCTTAGTATATAATCGTAATATGTTCCTGAATTATATATTCCAGAATTTGATTGTGAAAGTGTAAGAGCAATTCCATCTTCTCATTTTAAACCGAGTTTGTTAAGATAAGATGCGAATTCATTTGCCATATCTTTAGATAATGCTGAAGTAAATTTAGAACTATCTCTTGTATTTGTAGAAAAATATTGTCCCATATTCCATTCATATGCTTCATCAGCATAATCGAGACTAGTAACTGGGCACCAAGCCATGGAACCTTCTATTGCATCGCTAATGCTATTTCCGCTTTCATCAGTCATAGCAGCCCCAATACATTCTAAGTATGGATAGTAATCTTTACTATCTCCTGTTGCGCCCATTAGAGCACTTTGAGCTCCGCCTCCGCTCATAACATAGGTAAAGAATCTATCTGTATCTCTCGGTAAAAGAGATTCATTGAAACGATAATAACGTACTGCAGCTTTTATGTCAGTTATTCCTCAAGGAGCACCTCCACTGTAGCTTTGGTCAGTATTAGTAGTTCTCATAATATTATCTCTACCTCTAATACCAGGAAGAATATATACATATCCTGCTTTCAGATAACTTGCTATAGAATTATAGTTATATGAAGTTGGAGCAGCTTGATTCATATAGCCTGGTGTGTTTATTGGCAATATAATAGGAGCTGTTTCTGATGTATATCCATTTAACTCACCAGATGTATTTATTTTACAGATGTATGTTCCCTCACTATTTTTTATTCCGGTCATATACTTACCTGGAACGTAAATTCCCATAGTTTCATTTTGAGCTGTTCCAGGAGTGGAGCAATATGGTACACCGATTCTCCAATACACATCATTTGTGGAGTCATAGTTCCACTTTGTTGTATCAAACTTCAAAGCTTGATTATCCTGTTGGTAGGTACTTGTACTCTTATTATCTGTGGATATTTTTTTTGCAGTTTTGTTACATATATACAGTGTCATAGTTAGTTCAGCAGCTAATAATGAAGAAATAGTTGTTTTTCTTAAAATCATGATTTCTCTCCTTTATTCTCAAGTATTTTCTATAAAAATATATCTATGTATAATAAATGTATTTTTTATTTTGTATTTCTTGAGATTATTATAAAAATGAAACTTAGAATAACATTGAATTTATCTTAGAGTTTTATTAGAAGAATTATTGTTATGAAAATAAACGGCTTTTAAATATATTGTAAATTTTGAATCTTGGTTGACTTTGCTATCTACTTCAATTTTATCATTATATTCATCTGTATGCTGAGAAGCATTATTTACAAGATTGATAAAAATGTGTTTGATTTGATAGGAATTTGAAATTAACCATACATCTTATACATAAATATTAAGTTCACTTCTGTGATTAGGCTTTTAATTTCAATTTGGTTAATGTCCATATTTATTCGTGTATCAAGCTTGTCATCATTAATTTTTACTATGGCAGATATAATTTTATATATACTCCCAAATTTTACAATGATATAATATTAAGGTAAAACATATTAGAATTATTATTCAAAATACTTGGGGGGCTTTATAAATGAATTTTAAATTTTCGGATAATCTAAATTATTTTCAAACTGGAATCTTTAATGTATTAAATGATAAAAAGGATGAACTTATAAGAAATAACCAAAAGGTGTTTAATTTATCGGTTGGAACACCTGATTTTAAACCGGACAAGCACGTTATTAATGCATTAATAGCATCTGCACAAAACACTGATAATTGGAAATATTCCTTAGTTGATTCAGAAGAATTATTAAAGGCTGTTTGTACATATTATAAGAAAAGATTTAATGTTGAAATAACTAACAATGAAATCATGTCTATTTATGGATCTCAAGAGGGCTTAACGCATATTGGACTTTCATTATGCGATAAAGGGGATGTTGTTCTTGTTCCTAATCCAGGATATCCTATCTTTGAAATTGGACCTTATCTTTCTGGAGCAGATATAGTTTATTATTCCTTATTACCAGAAAATAACTATCTTCCAGATTTAAAATCTATTCCTGAAGATATCTTACATAAAACTAAATTTATGCTTGTATCATATCCGCTAAATCCTGTTTGTGCGTGTGCAACACCAGAATTCTATGATGAATTAATATCATTTGCAAAAAAATATAACATTATTATAGTACATGATAATGCTTATTCTGATATTGTTTATGATGAGAAAATAGGAGGCTCATTTTTAGCTCATGAAGGCGCTAAAGACGTTGGAGTTGAATTTTACTCTCTTTCTAAATCATTTAACATAACAGGAGCTAGAGTTTCATTTGTAATAGGAAATTCTGAAATTATTAAACATTTCAAAATGCTTCGTTCTCAAATAGATTATGGTATTTTTACACCAATTCAAAATGCTGCAATTGCTGCCTTAACTGGGCCACAAGACAGTGTTAAAAAGCATTGTAAGGAATATGAAGAAAGAAGAAATGCATTATGTAGAGGTCTTACAAGCATAGGGTGGAATGTACCAGATAGTCAAGGGACCATGTTTGTTTGGGCGCCTATTCCATCTAAATATGCTAGTTCTTATAAATTCTGTATGGAGCTTATAGAGAAAACTGGAGTAATATGCACTCCTGGAAATGCTTTTGGTACTCTTGGTGAAGGTTATGTAAGATTTGCTTTAGTTTTACCAGTTCCAGTTATTAATGAAGCTATAAACCGAATAAAAGATAGTGGGATATTGTCTTAATAGATAAAAAAACTTGTAATTTAGAATTTGAGGTGACTTACCGAAAGCAGCTATATTCTTTTTCTCGGTTGCTATATAATTGGGTAATGGATTTCTAACAGTAAGATTTACTCAATTTCTTTTAATGTTACTGGAAATAATGATTTTCAGTAACATTTTTGATGTGATATAAAGAATAAATAAGATTTTAATTTATGTAAAAAAGGATATAACTAGGAATTAAAGAATACATAATAGATATTATAGTTTTTGACGTACATAGGAGATTGATATATTTCTTTTTAGAGAACTTTATAGATTGTCATAAGGAATTGCGTTGTCAAAGTATGATACCGACCTTAGGCACTATCAAAAAGTAACAAGTCAATCCGCAATAGACCTACTATGAGGGCAATATACTTCCTTGTCTGATGAAAAATAGACTCGGCAAATTTGGACTTGTTATTTTCTTTCAGGTGGCTTATAAGACATTGTCGTATTAAGTGTGATTTATTTATGTATAAATCAGTATAAAGTTGTTTAATTGAATAAAATAAATTAACACATGCTTAATGGTAAAGAGGTGTAAGAATGAAGAAGATATTAATAGTTGAGGATAATAAAGATTTAAACATATTACTTTCAAATATAATAAAAGAAGCAGGATATCTTACCAAATCGTTATATGATGGATTAGATGTAATTAAAGAATTCAAAGAAAATAAATATGATATGGTTATTTTGGATATAATGCTTCCATATAAAAGTGGAGATATGATTTTAAAAGAAATTAGAAAAGATTACGATGTTCCTGTTATTATTATTTCAGCTAAAGATTTGACAGGGACAAAAGTATATATGTTAAAGAATGGTGCTGATGATTATATTACTAAGCCATTTGATATTGATGAAGTTATCGCAAGAATAGAGACAAATCTTAGAAGATATAAAAATAGTAAAACAGTAAATGAAATGTTATATTATAAAGATATAAAACTTGATACCAAATTAAAAAGAGTAATAGTTGATAAGAATGAAGTTAATCTTACAGTTAAAGAATATCACATTCTTGAATTATTGATGAAAAATCAGGAGAGAGTATATTCAAAAGCAAATTTATATGAAATTATATGGGAAAGTGAGTTTTTAGGTGATGATAAAACTATTAAAACCCATATAAGTAGATTGAGAAATAAATTAAAAGAAGCAAATAAAGATGAAGAGTATATTGAAACTGTATGGGGAATAGGATATAGGTTGATTAAATAATAAAGTATAATTTTTATAGCTGAGATGGATAAGTATTTTTATTATCTCAGCTTATTTTTTTGATTGTGCCTTATTAGTATACATGTAATTCATGATACTTAGGTCTAGTTTTTATCTCTTTTGTAACACTTTATTACTTAATTGTTACTTTTATGTAACCTTTTAAGTTCATAATTTATTATGATGAAAGGAGAAGAAAAATGAATAATAAAATTTTAGAAATTTGCAAAGTAACAAAAGTATATAAAACTAATAGTATCATAAGAAAAATAACAAATAAAAATAGCAATGGAATTGTTTTAGAAAATGTGAACTTTTCTTTAGAGAAGGGAAAAATTTATGGGCTTATTGGAAGAAATGGATCTGGAAAAAGTACTCTTATTAAAATAATAGCTGGTCTATCTAATGCTACACAAGGAAAAATAAGAATCTTTGGAGAGGACGATGAAGAGAATTTAAGACAAGCAAGAAAAGCTATAGGATTTTTAGTTGAAGAACCAGCGTTACATTTCGGAATGACAGCGAAAGAAAATATGCAATTATTTCAAAAGATAAAAGGTATATCTGACAATAGCAGTATTGATGAAATATTAAAAATGGTAAATTTACATGATTGTAATAAAAAGAAAGTACGTAATTTTTCATTAGGAATGAAGCAAAGATTGGGAGTTGCATTAGCACTTATAGGTAATCCTGAAATTTTAATATTAGATGAACCTATGAATAGTATTGATCCTTATGGAGTTGTAGAAATAAGAAATATTCTAAAAAAAATATGTTCAGAAAGAAATATTACTATGCTTGTAACTGAACATGATTTAAATAATTTGTATTTGTTAGCAACAGATTATATTATCATAGATAAAGGACATATAAAGGATGAAATTACTTTAGAACAATTAAAGGAAAAGTGTAAACAACATATATTATTGCATACAGATGAACCAGAAAGAATGGCTTGTATTTTAGAGGATGTTTTAAAAACAACAAATTATAGAGTCATGCCAGATAAGTCAATTAGATTATATGATTATATTGATGATGTTAAATTGTTAGCAAGAACTTTTTTAGATAAGAAGATTTTAGTTACAAATTTATCATGTGAGTGTGCTACTTTAGAAGATTATTTTCTTAGTGTTGTAAGGAGGGCGTAATGTATAATTTATTAATTGCAGAATGTATGAAAATTAAAAAGAATGTTGCTCTAAAAATGTTAGTTATAGGAATATGTGGTATAAGCGTTTCATTAGCGATAAATAATATTTATGGAATAAAAGTATGTTATGCAGAGTTATCTCAAATTGAAAGTTATTCAGGAGCAAGCCAATTTTGTGATGCTATAGCAATGGGGCATAATTTTGAAAATATTAGTATACTTCTTAGTGTGTTTGGGGGAATATATATATGTTATGATTTTGAAAGAAAGTTATGTCAAAGTGCTGTTTATGCAGGATGTAAGAAATTTGATATATTTTTTAGCAAGATGATTATATATTTTATTATATCAGCGGTATTATTATTAATATATTCAGTTATTTCTACATTAATTCCAAGCATTGTCTTCTCTGATTATGTTAAATATAATAGTAGTTTGATTTTACAAATGATAAGAATATATTTTGTAAGTATTATATATCATTTTGCTCGGTTATCACCTATAATTTTAGTAGCATATTTTATGAGAAAAACAGGCCCTACAATAATATTATGGGGAATAGTTTATATAGCGGTTAAGAAATTCTGGGAGGGAATCGATGAATTATTTGATGTAATAGTAGACCCAATATATGGTAACACAATTTGGCAAATTAATAAATGTATAGAGCTAAATATGACATATTTAAGTGTATTTAGAGTTGTTGGGATTAGTTTAATATATATAATCGTTTTTGTTGGTATAGCTTATATGCTTTTTAAAAGAGAAGAGTTAAAATAATTTATTTACAATATATATAATTCTGATAAATATAATTTAGGAAGCTCAGGTATTAGAAAGGAGGTATTCATAAAATTATTACATTAATTATAGTTATAAGTTCTATAATAATATTAATATTAATTTTATATATTTATTTTTTAAATAGAACAATAAAAGATATTAATAAGCAGATTGCTTTTAGAATGAATAAAAAAATAGAATCATTAATTAGCATATCTATGTTCAATAAAAATTTAACTGATCTTACTGGAAATTTAAATAAGCTACTAATTTTTGAAGAAAAATCAAGAAGTCAGAGTGCTTGTCAGGAAAAAAAGATTAAAGAAATGATTACTAATATATCTCATGATTTAAGAACTCCACTTACTGCTGTCAAGGGATATATGGAACTCTTAGCTAGGAATTTACAAGAAGAAAAACAAAAGAAAACTGCTGGAACTATAATAAAACATATAGATCAATTGGACAAGCTTATAAATTGTTTTTTCGAACTTTCATACCTTGAAATGTCTGATGATAATATTGAACTTTCTAAAGTTAATTTAACCAATACTTTATGTAATAGTATTGTGAATTATATATATGAATTTGAAAAGAGAGATATAAAGGTTGAAATAAATACTGAACAGCCTCTTTATGTTGTTGGGAATGAAGAAATGATAAAACGTATAATTGAAAATCTTATAAAGAACTGCTTAGTTCATTCATATGGAAATGTAAAAGTTAATATTAGTGAAGAAGATGAAAATATAGTATTATCATTTGCAAATAAAGTGAAAGAAACAGAAAAAATAGATACGGATAATTTATTTGATAAATTTTATGTGGCTGATAAGTCTAGAAATAAAACAACAACTGGACTTGGATTGTCTATAGTAAAAAAACTTTGTGAGAAAATGAATGGTAGTGTTAAAGCTATACTTAATGGAAGTATATTGGATATCAAAGTTATATTATTAAAATCAGATAAATGAAGTACTTTAGCAAATTAAGAAGTTCTAAGCTAAATATACTAATTTATGAGGGAATACTTCTTAAGTAGAATTAGGTAGTGGTACATGAAGGACTCTTCACCTAAAGTTAATGTCTGTAGTTTCAGCTTCTTACTGTATGACTGATACTATGGGAAGAATGTACTTAAGATGCACAATTCGTTGGATCATCATCAGCTGCTGATTACGTTGAAATTATGGGCCTTATGGTCATGGGATAACAACTTAGGAGATAGGATTCACAGTTGCTGTTAAAGAAGAAATGAACAAATTGTCTATTTTAAAGGCTTTTGAGTATATTAAAAGAATAGAAGTTCTTATATAAGGATAGTTCTCATCATATGAAAATAGAGTTGAAATCTTGCATATTCAAAATAGCTTGTTGTACTAGGTTGATAAGGATTTACCATTTAACAGGCATATTATCAATGCTATCAAGTTCGGTATGCAATGACCGCAAAAGAGTACCATTATTTTCTGGTTTGGAATACATTTGAATCATACTCCCATAGATAAGCTGCTGGGAAATATTACTGCTGAGAATTCTAAATGGAAGCTTGTTCCGTTTACTGCTAGTCAAAATGAATATTTAGAACATGCAGAAATGGGCACAAGTTCCCATTTAGAATCTTCCATCGAAAATTTCATAAGTCCGATGGAACAAATATTTATATGATTTCGGCAAGTCACCATATAAATTCAAAGTTGTTTATCTATAGCCTTTTACAATGTTATTTTTAATGTATGCAAAAGTTTTGTCTTCTCCATCATGAGCTAGTTTGTGAAGTAAATCTTCTAAAAGAGATCTTACTTCATTATGTAAAACATAATAATGTTTTCTCTTTTCATAATATTCTAAAGGACTTTTATCATTATACTTTTCTTTTAAATAATTTTTCGAAGCACATACTCTATCTATAAACATTTCTACAACATAATTAATAGGCATTTTCATTCCTTGTAGGCCATCTTCTTCGATTATTCCATAGTCTATCCAATATTCAAAATGATGTTTATTTCTGCCTTTATGATGTAACCAGGCTGCTGAATATCCTTCCTCGGCTTTTTGAACACCATTAGGACTTGCATATCCTCGATAATACTTAATTCCAGCTGAAAATTCCACAAATGAATATTTAGACAGATCATGAAGTAATCCTTGTTTGTATAAACCTACTTTAAAACAATACTTCATGACTAACAATTTATGATTAGTTATAGTTTTGAAATGATTAATAATATTCATAATTTTAATTTTCTCCTATTAATCTAAAATTTATATTGTTAAAATTGTACAAGTTTAATAATATTATATATTTTTTATGCTTAAATATAAAGAGGTAAAGGTAGTTACTAGTAGACAATTCAATTTTCGTTACTATAAAACCAGGAAATTTGAAGCAAAATGAGTGTATATTTATAAGGAGGTATTCAAAATGATGAGATTAATTTTAGATAAAATGATTGAGCTTGCGTGTTATAATAGTTAAGTAAAAACTAAGATATATATAGATAAATAAACTATGAATTAGACTTATACTTTAAAATATAGTATAAACCAGAAAGAAAGGGTGTTCTTTTGTGTAGTGTTACATTGAGAAAAGGACTGTAGGATTTCTTCAGTAGAAGTTGTCCCATTCTTGCATGTCCTTAACTTGATTAAGGAGCATGCTGGAATGGAACAACTTCTGCTGCTAGAAATCCACAATCATTTTCTCTGGTAACCGGAACAACAGAACACCCTTTCTTTCGGTAAGTTACCACATAACTCTAAGTTACAAGTTGTTAAACGAATTATAGGGGGAGATAGTTATTGATGAAAAGAAAAACAAAACATTTAATTGTAATATCCTTTGATGGATTATCCACTTTGGATTTTGAGCACATAAACTCTTTGCCGAACTTTAAAAATTTTATAGATGAATCGTCATATTGTAAAAAAGTTTATAGTGTTTATCCAACACTTACATATCCAGCTCATGCAACAATAGTTACTGGAAAATATCCTAAAAATCATGGGATAATAAATAATACATTGCTACAGCCAGGCAGAATATCTCCAGACTGGTATTGGCAGAGAAAATATATTAATGGAGAAACTATTTATGATATTGCAATAGATAATGGAATGACTGTGGCTGCATTACTTTGGCCGGTAACAGGTAAGTCAAGGATACAATATAATATGCCTGAGATATTTGCAAACAGACCTTGGCAGAATCAGATAATGGTTTCTCTTTTAAATGGAAGTCCATTATTTCAACTTAAACTTAATAATAAGTTTGGATCATTAAGGGATGGAATAAAGCAGCCAAATCTTGATAACTTTATACATAGTTCTCTTTTATATACAATAGAAGATAAAAAGCCGAATATAACTTTTGTGCACTATACAGATTTAGATACTACACGTCATAATTATGGTTTTAATTCAAAAGAGGCAAATGAAGCAATTAAAAGGCATGATAGAAGGCTTGGAGATATAATAAAAACTTTAAAAGCAAATGATATGTATGAGGATAGTACAATTATAGTGTTAGGGGATCATAGCAGTCTTGATGAGGAAAAAATCATAAATTTAAATATATTACTTAAAGAAAATGGTTATATACAGGTTGATAATAATGGGAAAATAATAGATTATAAAGTAATTGCTAAGCATTGTGATGGTTCAGCTTATTTGTATGTGAATGATAAGCAAAATCAAAAACTTATTGATGAAGTTCGCGATTTAATAGAGGATTTTAACAATAAATATAAGTGTATAGAAGCAATTTATACAAGTGAGGAAGCAAAGAACTTAGGAGCAGATATGAATTGTGCATTAATGTTTGAAGCAAACAAAGGATATTATTTTTTAGATAATATAGAAGGTGAGATTATAAAGAAAATTCAACCACATGAAGTTTGGGAGTTACATGGTGTTACACGCTCAACTCACGGATATTCTCCATTTAAGAAGGACTACACAACTGTTTTTATTGCATCAGGATGTGGAATAAAAAAAGGTGTTGTAATTGATAAAATGAATCTTATAGATGAAGCACCAACTATGGCAAAGATATTAGGATTAGAACTTAAAAATGTGGATGGAAGAATTGTTGAAGAATTTTTGGAATAAGTCATAAGAAACTTATAACTTAAACTTATGTGGTGAATAACCAAAAGAAAGGGTGCTCTGTTGTTTCAGTTACTAGAAATTAAAAAAATATTGTTATTTAATAGGAGTTTGTGTATGATAAACTCCTATTTTCATGCTAAAATATAGATATAATCAGTTTTATTGGAATAAATGTTAATTATATAAGTTGAGAAAATTACAATATAACAATTATTTTAACATATGAAATTTAGATTTTAGGAAGAATATACAAATTGATAAATATTATTTTAATTAAGTAAATATAAAAGTAGAGGTAATTATGAGAAAAGAGGTACAAAAAGCTTTAGAAGATTATATATCATATTTTGGTATACAAAAAGCTAAAGAGCAACTTAAAAGTTATAAGAAACATTCAGAAAAGTATAATAAAAAAGGATATGTATTTTTTGATGAAAATCATTTTGATAAAATTGTAGAATCAAATACGCAGATAGGCGTTTATCAAGTGGATTATTATTATGATGTATACAAGATTCCTAAAAAACGTGGGGGATACAGAGAGATTGCATCTCCAAGTTTAGAGTTGAAGTCCATTCAAGAATTTATTAATGAAAATATATTATTATATGGAGATGTAAGTGATTATTGTCATGGTTTTGTAAAAGAAAGATCAATTGTTACTAATGCTTTAAATCATTGTAATAAGGAACTAGTAATATGTATGGATATAAAAGATTTTTTTAAAAGTATTAAAATTGAAGATATTATAAGTGTATTCTCGAATATGGGATATAATAAAGAAATATCAAATGCACTTGGAATGTGGTGTTCTTTTAAAGGGGCTTTAGTAGCTGGATCACCATCAAGTCCAGCTTTATCTAATTTAGTGTTTAGTAAATTGGATGAAATTATTAATGATATTTCAATAAAATATAAATTTATTTATTCTAGATATGCAGATGATATGGTTTTTTCTACAAATAAAAAGAATGCTAATTATAATCAATTAATTGAAGAAGTAGAGAAATGCGTTAATAATTTTAATTTTTCAATAAATGCTGAAAAGACGAAGATATATCCTAAGTGTGGAAAGCAAGAAGTAACAGGATTAATTGTAAATAACACGGTTAAAGTAAAATCAAAAATAAAAAAAGAAGTTTTAACTCATATATATTATTGTGAAAAATTTGGATTTGAAAATCATTTGAGCAGATATGATAAGGAATATATTCTAAAAAATTCTATAGAGCAAATAAAAATAAAAAGACATTTCATAAATTATATTAGGGGAAAAATAAACTTTATAAAGATGGTGGAACCCTTAAATGGAGGAAATGTTGAAAAAAGATATTTAGAGGTTTTTGCAGAAGAAGAGGCGAAACTTAAGTTGGAAGAAAAACCAATTGAAATAGGATTTGAAGAATTAGATGATATTTATATTTAGATTATAAAGCAAGTGTTATATATAGTTCTAATTAATAAAATTCATAATTAGTAATAGTACTAATTGAATATTTATAAAAGCAGAAATTCAGGTTTGATGAACAATATTTTTTAGAACTTATATATAAATGAGGTGATAATTCACCGGAAGAATGGTATTTAAAATAATATATTTACAAACTAAATAGTAAGCAGCTGGAGGAAATATAAAATTGAAGAGTGGAGATAATAATTTAGATTTATTAACATCAGCAATTAAAGAATTATCGAATGTAAATTATAAAATAGAAGAATTTAATGAAACTATATATAAGTTAAGTGAAAATTTAAAAATTCTAATGAATGTAGATATGCAGGAGGACATTGCAATTGCCGCAAAAGATGTGAATGATGCATTATTAGATATTAATGAAAGATATAGAGAGTTTTTAAAAGAAAATAATATAACAGAGAACTTGAATAATAGCTTAGAAATAATGAAAAATTCACTTTCTTCTATAAATAGAAAAGTGGATATAATTCAAAATAAAAGTATTTTAAAAGATAATAAATTAGATGATTTTTCGAAAGAAATTAATAATCATACTACAAAGCAATTAGAAGAATTTAAAAAAGAGATTATAAGAGACATAAAAAATGAATACAAAAACATATTGAATGAAAATATTAATACAATAGTACCTGATAATGTAGTGTCCTCAAATACATACGGAGAAGCATTTTATAAGGATGATTCAATATATTATATAAGTAAAACTAATGGAAATAGGATTCATAAATATAATATAAATAACAAAATGGAATCTATAGTTGATATTACATCAGTAGTAAATGGACAACAAATATCTATAAAACCACCTAAGAGTATAAAAATCTCTTATGCATATATGAACAATAATGAATCATATTTATTGGGAATAGATAAAAGGGATAGAAGCTTATATTGTATAAATTTTGAAACTTCAAAGTATAAAAAACTTGCTAGATATTGTATTGATTTTGAATACTTTAATGGATATGTATATGTTTTAGTTCATAATAATATAGGTATAATTCAAATTAATCCTGAAGTAAATAGTTATACTCAGCTGCTGCATGATGAAGAGATTACAGAAAGTAAAGGTTCTTTAAGTGTAATAAACAATAACATATTTATTAATTTTAATGAGTACAATTTTATAGTAGATGTAAAGACTTTAAAATTAATAAATATACTTTAAATTTTCGAAAATATGTTATATAATAATACATAGATTTATGGTAAAATAGCAATTAGCTATTGGTATCTATATTTTAGGTACTTGAAATGTTTGAAATATATAAACTACACTACCACAACCGAATTATGAATAGCTAAAGCACATAGCATGCAGCACACAGCACACTAATTCAACCGTGGTATGAAGATGAAATAAACATGTGGTGATTAAGCATAAGTCTGAGCAGATACTAGTAATCAAGCTAGTATCTTTTTTTTATATGAAATACAAAAGGGGAATTTAATTATGATAGATAATAATATCTTGGTTAAGCAGAATTTTATAAGCACAATTCCAAGAGATAAGCTGCAAAAGGTTTTAGAAATAACAAATAGCTTGTTTAAGAACTTAGAAGAAGATAATTATGATCATTCTAAGGTTGCCAATGGATATTATATTAGACAAGTTAAGGGGAGAAAGAAAAAAGGAAAAGTATTTAAGTTTAGAATTAATAATGGGGATAGAGTGCTGTTTACATATAGGAATGAATGTGGAGAGCATATGAGAGAAATAGATGGAAAGTTTGTTTTGCTTGAATATGTAAATCATGATGAGCAGATAGTTAAGGGCAGAAGGGTATCATTAGAAAATATCAATATTGATGAAAACTATGGTAAAGATGAATGGCAGGATGATGATTTTGATGATGAAATAGATTATAAGTTTCAAAATTATGATATAGATTTAAGTCAGTATATTTCAAGAATAGTAAAAATTGATGAGATTACAAACTTATCTAATGAAGATGATAATGTTATGTACTATTTAAATGATGAGCAATATTCATGTTTAGATAATAGGCTGGATCCATTATTTCTAAGCGGGGGTGCTGGAACCGGGAAAAGTACTATAGGATTATACAGATTACATAGCTTATGTACAGTTTATAATAATATAATATATTTAACATATTCAGATAAGTTAAATAATGAAATGAGAGAGCATTTCAGTAAATTATGTGCGCATTTAGAAACTCCAGAGGAATATATAAATAATGTTAAGTTTTATTCAATTAATAATTTCTTTTTGAAATATGGATATGATAATACTATTAAACAAAAGGATATAATTACATTCCCTAAATTTAGGACATGGTATTATAATGGGTTATTTCTAAGTAGTAAGTATTCAAAATTAAATATGGACTTAAGTGATATTTGGAAGGAAATTAGAGGCGTTATAAAAGGTGTATCAGGGAAAAATTGGAGCGGTGGAGAATTTGAATTAAAAAAGTATCTTAATGAAGAAACCGTAGATTTTTTACTTGATGAAGGATTGATAGAAGAAAAGAAAAAGGATATTTATATATTTAAAACTAATTATATTAAGATTTTACGAGCAGTAAATAAGTCTTATGATAAACCTTTAATTAAAAAAGATATATTCAGATTAGAAAATATAATTATGGAAAAAATATCAGTTTCAAGTATGATTACAAAGGACGAATACTTAGAATTAAGCTCAGATTTTAGCATATATAATCATGAGCAAAGAAATATAATTTATGAAATAGCTATAAAGTATCAATCCTATTTATCATCTAATAAATATATAGATGATAATGATCTTGCAAGAAAAACTCTTGAGAAAATTTCTAAAGAGGATATTTATAAGTTTGATTATGTCTTAATTGATGAAATTCAAGATTTAACAGAAGTTCAAATTTATACTTTATATAATTTAAGTAAAGACATCAAAAATTTCTACATGAATGGAGATTTTAATCAAACTATAAATCCAACATTGTTTAGATTAAATAGAATAGAAAGTTTATTTAGATCCTTCAATAAAAATGTGAATTTTACAAACAAAAAGATAACAATGAATTATAGAAATTCTAAAAATATTGTTGGCTTTACTAATAGCATTATCAGTCTTAGAAATGATATTTTTGATGAAAATGATGAATTAATAAATGGATTAAGGCAATGCGGTGAAAATCTTGTCTTGCTTAAAGGAAATTATTTAAATAAAACTGAACTTATAAAAGCAGCACTTAAAAGAGCATATGTGGCTATTATAGTATCAGATGAAGATGATAAAAGAGAATTAATCAATTATTTTAAGAGTGATTATTCTGAAGATGAATTAAAGGGGATAATCTTTACTTTAAATGAAATCAAGGGTTTAGAAAGAAAATACATTATTTGTTACAATATAATATCGAAGTATAGTGACAAATGGGATTATATGATAAATGATTTATCTCATAGTAAAGATAAGACCACAGCTTCTAGATATAGATATTACTTTAATATGTTCTATGTAGCAATAACAAGAGCCAGAGATAATATTTGTTTCTATGAAGAAAAAGATGTTAACCTTTATGGAGCTGCTGATTATTCAATTGATGTTGTAAATGAGTTCGATTTGCTTGAGTTGCATTTAGAAAAAGAATCAGATAGAAAAGAATTTTTTAATATAGCAATAGAAGATGAAAATAATATGCTATATGATAGTGCTATTAAAAATTACATGCTTTCAAAAAGTAAACTTGGAAACTTAGGAGTAGAAAGATGTAGAGGTAAACAGCTTAGAGAAAGCGGAAAAATTACTGAAGCTATAAAGCATTTCATAAATGCTAAAGAATTTACTTTAACAGCAGAATGCTATGAAGAAATGGAAATATATAATGAGGCAGCTGACTATTATTATAAAGCAGAAAAATATGAAGAAAGCTTAAAATTATATAGAAGAATTGGTGATAAAGAAAATGAGATTAAGGTTTTGTTATCTAAATTAAAAAGTGACTCTAGAAAAACAGTAAAAAATATAAAGAATGCTATAGATAGTATAGATAAACAGTTTTTATAGGGTTCCGCGATAAGAATAGAGTCTATGTGAATGGCAGCAGAAATTAGATACATATTTGTTCCATAGGACTATGAAAATTTCACTGAAAGGTTCTAAATGTGAGTTTGCCCCATTTCTGCATGCTCCCAATATAAAAGCTCACAGAGAAAGTTCGAATAACGAAATATAAAATTTCGATTCTCACTTTTGTGACAAGCAGTAAATGGAACAACCTCACATTAAGAACCTAAACAGCTTATTTTCAAAGGCCTATTACACAAACATGTATCCAATTCCTCTGTTTGTAATATATTAAATTCTGAATGAGGAACCCCTGTATAGACTAGCTATAAATCATAATTATGTGATAGTTAATCGAAACAAATACATGACCTCTATTTCGGTTAGTTATTACATAAGTGTAAGTCTTGATTCAGATATCTATAGTTTAAAACTAAGAGCTGTATTATCAAAAGTGATGGGACTAATATGCTAGAAATAGAAAGTGAAATCTTTAATAGTAATTTAGTACTTTATTTAATTATTTATATGTATTTAGTATATATAAATAATTAAATAAATTTTGGCGAGTACATTTAGTTCTGATTTTCTTTTATGTGATTAATTAAAGCATCCTAACATATTAAATCTACTCTTGTTAGTCAATTTCATAAAGGTTATATCGGGTAAAGCACCATCTGGTCCTCTATCTTTAGTAAGCTGACTAGCGTCAAGACTTTGAAAATTATCTGCTGAAATATTTTCTGTATCTTCATTCCAAGAATTATCAGTATTGTTTTCTGATGGAAGATTAGCTTCATCTAATACATTATTTTTATAAGAAAGATTATAATGCAGAATTTCTCTTGTACCTGGGATATCAGTAGGATTACTTATACTTGCACACTCAACCATAGTAAAGTTTCCTTTTTTATTATTGTATGATGTATTATGAGTCCAAGTAGCAGATTGTCCAGGCTGATGATTAGAATAAAATCCATGTGCACCATTGTTTACACCAAGACAATTCTTGATTGTATGAACTGGAGGGTCATAGTTTATTACTTTTTTTCCAAATCCACCAATCTTAAATCCATTAGAATCACCACCTGCATTCATATTAAATGCCCAACATGTATCAAAAGTATTAGCACCTTTTGAATTAATGCAGTCAAAACCATCATCGCTACAGTTCCATGTACGACATTCTTTAAATGTAACTCCATCTCCATGAGCTCCAAAACAATCTGTATTTCCTATTGATTGACCAACTCCAATGTTGTTGTAGGAATCACATCTAATGCATGATCCAGTTCCATGACCTACAAAATAAAAGCCTATTGCTTGATTATCAGAACAAGTAACCTGATTAAAAGTTGCATCTCCTTCAATTCTAGGTGTTTAAAAGCTTTAAGTCATAATAATTAGTTGTATATTTCTGACAAAAGAAATATAATAAGAGAATTGGAGGGGTTGAGTATGGATTATATAACGACAAAAGAAGTAGCGAAAAATTGGGGAATCACAGACAGAATGGTAGTGTACCATTGCTCTGCTGGACGGATTAAGGGAGCTAAAAAAATGGGAAATACATGGCTTGTCCCGGTTAACGCTGAAAAACCGGCTGATGGACGATATAGGAGCAATAAAGTAAAGGATGGTGAAAATAAATGAAACGGATATTTTTGGTTGAGGACGATAAGGCAATCGCAAGAAACCTTGCGCTTTTGCTTCGCTCGGAGGGATTTACAGTCACTCATGTCTCTACACGGAGTGAAGCCATTGCTACATTTGCTGGAAATAAATTTGATTTGGCGTTGATTGATATTTCTTTACCTGACGGAAATGGCTTCACGGTTTGCACGGAAATCAAGGAAATGCAAGATGTTCCCGTTATTTTTTTGACAGCTTCTGGCGATGAGGCGAGTGTTGTTACCGGGCTTAACATGGGCGCGGACGACTATATAACCAAGCCTTTTCGTCCGCGTGAACTGATTGCAAGAATCAGAACCGCCCTGAGAAAAAGCGGATGTGCTCCATCTGCTTTTGAAATCTGCGGGCTTCATGTCGATATGGCAAGCGGCGTCGTGAAAAAGGACGGCAACGAGGTTTTCCTTTCACCCCTAGAATACCGCTTGCTGTTAGTGTTTATTAGCAACCCCAAAAGTATCATCACAAGGAGTAAATTGCTTGACGAATTGTGGGACGCTGCGGGAGAGTTTGTCAATGACAATACATTGACCGTGTACATAAAACGCCTGCGGGAAAAGATAGAGAATAATCCCGCAAGTCCGCAAATTATTATGACTGTTCGTGGGACAGGATATAGATTGGGGGACGGGTATGCTTCGGAATAGAGAGTTTCGGCAGTTTGCGATTTTATTCTCATTAATAGCTGCCGTAACTATAGCGCTGGGATTTGCAATCAATAGGTTGGCTGGAATTCTTGCTATTGTTTCTGCCAGCGCCTTTGGAACAGCGTTTTTTACATTTACTAAAGCCCGATATAAAAGCATTGCGCAGATTTCAGATCAAATCGATCTTGTGCTTCATAACGCTGATCATCTGTATATTGGTGAATCGGACGAGCAATGTCGTCAACTTAAAGAAATATATAAAATTAATAAAAAAAACACTTGACAATAATTAGAAAAAATGAAGCCTCGTTATAGATATTAAATTTATAGCGAGGTTTGATTTTATGAAAAATATTAAATTATTATCCCAAATTTTAAAGAAAACAAATAAATTAATTATTTCCAATGAGTTTAAAGAAGCGTATAGCTTAGGTAATTCATTTTCAAGAAAAAGAAAATTATCTTTTTCTAATGCAGTACATTTTATTTGCTCCGCATTACGAAAATCTATGGCTACAGAAATAAGTAATTTCATTGAAGAGCATACATATTTAGATTTTCCTTGTATATCAAAACAAGCATTTTCTAAAGCAAGACAAAATATTTCCCCTGAAGCATTTAAAGAATTATGCAGATTATTTGTTGATTCTTTTTATAGCTCAACAAACAATTTAAAAAAGTGGAATGGATTTAATGTTCTTGCTGTCGATGGAACCTCTTTGCAAGTTCCTGATACAATTGAATGTGGTGAATATTTTGGATTAAGTAAAAATCAAAATAAAGTACAAACTGCTATTGCGTCGGCGTCAGCCTTATATGATGTATTAAATGATATAATAATTGATGCGTCTGTAACTAAATTTAGAACTAGCGAAAGAGAAATGGCCAAACAACATATAAATACACTTAATAATGAAAAATTACTCAATAATAGCATTGTAATTTTTGATAGGGGCTATCCTTCTTATGATATGTTTGATTATTTAAACGATAGAAATTTATTTTTCTTAATGAGAATATCATCTTCATTTAAGATAATACAATCTATTTCTTCTGAAGATTGTATTTTTGAATATAAATCAAAAGGAGAATTGAAAAAAGTAAGAGTTATAAAAATAAAACTTTCTGCTGACACCACAGAAATATTAGTAACTAATATATTTGATGAAATTATTACTCCTAATCAATTTAAAGAATTGTATTTTCTTAGATGGGGAGTTGAATGCAAATATAAAGAACTTAAAAGTAGTATTGAAATAGAAGAATTTTCTGGAACTAAGCCAATTGCAATTGAACAAGATTTTTATGCATCTATTTATATATCTATGGTTGCAGCACTTATAAAGAAAGATGCCGACGCTGCAATAGCAAATAAAAATAAAGATAAAAATTTAAAATCAGAATATCAAGCAAATAGAAATTTTATATTATGTGACGTTTTGAAGAAGATAATAGTTATGATGGTAAAGCCTATTTCAGGAAAAAGAATATTAGAACATATATTAGAAAAAGCTAAAAAAATACGCTCACAAATACGTCCAAACCGTAATTGTGAGCGAAAAAACAAGCACCCAAGGAAAAAGCATCATTCTCAAAGGAAATCTTGCATATAAGTTTGTAAAAACTAAATATTTCCAAAATTCTACTTTTGCCAGTAGGTTTATTAATTATACCATTTTTTAAGAAATATAGCATACGCTATTCGAAATTTGTAGTAATTTTTTCATTACTATTTTACTAAGTTGACGACATTGATCGGACGAGGGCGAACTTTCTATTTTGCAAAGCGAGATAACGAAGATGACGCTGCGTATTCGGGAGCAAAACGATGCACTGAAAAAAGAAAAAGAACATCTTGCTGATTCGATGGCTGACATAGCTCACCAACTCCGTACTCCTCTCACATCTGTGAACCTTATTCTGTCATTGTTAGAGAATAATTCTGACGAAAATGAACGAAAAGCATTGATACGGGAAACAAAGGAATTGTTTGTACAGATGGATTGGCTGCTTATTTCTCTGTTGAAATTATCTCGCCTGGATGCAGGCATTGTGGTGTTCAAAAGCGAGCAGATAGATGTCAACAACTTGATATGTGCCGCGCTTCGTCCTTTCCTAATTCAAATGGAACTCCATAATATTGATTCTCAAATAGATGTGCCAAAAGGCATGATTATTCAGGGCGATTGTGGTTGGCTTTCGGAAGCAATTCAAAACATCCTAAAAAATTGCCTAGAAAGCGTAGGAGACAATGGAAAGATTGAGATCACTTGCAAAGACAACACATTGTTTACTGAGATTGATATCCATGATAGTGGCGCGGGCTTTGGAAAAGAAGATTTACCTTGTCTGTTTGATAGGTTCTATCGTGGAAAAAATTCAGGTGCGACAGGATATGGGATAGGACTTGCTCTTTGCAAGATGATTATAACACGGCAGGGAGGAACGATTACTGCTAAAAATCATACGTACGGTGGTGCGATATTTTCCATTCGTTTCCCAAAGTGACTAATCTGTCACCTAAAAGTCACAGAGATGTAAGTTTAAGGTTCTATTATATAGGTAAAACATGAGAAAGGAGACTCATATAATGGAGTTTTTAAAAATTGAAAATTTATGCAAGGTCTACGGTAAAGGCGAAAATCAGGTTACCGCACTTGACCATGTTTCGCTTACAATTGAAAAGGGAGAGTTTACCGCAATCATTGGATCGTCCGGATCCGGCAAATCCACATTGCTTCATATCATCGGTGGCGTGGACATACCGACAAGGGGAAAGGTGTATTTGGACGGGCAGGATGTTTATGCCCAAAATAATGAAAAATTAGCAATTTTCCGCAGACGGCAGGTTGGACTTATTTATCAGTTTCACAATCTGATTCCAACATTGAATGTGGTGGAAAATATTACTTTACCTATACTTATGGACAAGCGAAAGGTTAATAATGAACGACTAAATGATCTGTTGGAGCTTCTTGGCTTAAAAGAACGAAAAACACATTTGCCGAATCAGCTTTCGGGCGGTCAGCAGCAACGTGTTGCAATCGGTCGTGCATTAATGAACGCACCAGCGGTCATGCTAGCCGACGAACCTACAGGTAGTTTAGACAGTCACAATGGTCATGAGATTATTAAGCTACTTAAAGAAAGCCATAACAAATATCATCAGACCCTTATCATAGTTACGCATGATGAAAACATTGCCCTGCAGGCAGATCGCATTATTTGCATCGCAGACGGAAAAGTAGTGAGGGATGAAAGGCAGGTGGCACGGTCATGAATATTTTAAACAAAGTTACTCTGCAAGGCATGAAAAAGAGTCGTACTCGAACAATTGTAACGGTTATCGGAGTTATCCTCTCCGCTGCCATGATCACGGCAGTTGTTACCTTTGGCGTTTCACTATTGAACTATATGGCAAAGGGCGCGGCCCAAAAATACGGCGATTGGCACGTTGAGTTTTTGGACGTCCCTTCTTCTTTCGTACAGGAGAGAACCCATGACAAGGGAGTCGCTAATACTGCAACATTTGAAAATATCGGTTATGCAACACTTAATAACGGGAAGACCCCAAACAAACCGTATCTTTTTATAGCCGGATTTAGCAAGCAAGCCTTTGATACCTTGCCTGTCAACCTGATTTCCGGCAGGTTGCCTGAAAACAATAACGAGATCCTTGTTCCCATGAGTGTCGAAGTACACGGAGGGGTTAAATTCGAGGTAGATGACAAGCTTTCACTTGCTGTTGGAACTCGCATGAATGGCAATGAGAGTCTCGGTCAACACGATTCTTACATTTCTGGGAAAGAAACTCTTGTACCAAAGGCAGAGAGGACATACACGGTTGTCGGTATCTACCAAAAAGCCAATTTTGAGGAATCTTCTGCACCGGGGTATACCTTGATAACGAAATCAGATGCTCAAGACAAAGCGGACAGCTTTAACATATTTGTCAAGCTTACAAACCCTCGTAGTGTTCACGCTTACGCAAGCAGAACAGCTGGAATTAAAGCTTATATCTTTAACGATGATGTATTGCGCTTCATGGGTCTTTCCGACAATAACGTGATAAATATGATTTTGTACGCGATTGGTGGCATTGTTATCGCCATCATAATGATAGGCTCGATTTTTCTGATTTATAATTCGTTCAACATATCACTGAATGAACGCACACACCAATTTGGAATTCTATCGTCTATAGGAGCCACCACAAAGCAGCTGCGAAATTCGGTGGTATTTGAGGGGATTTGCATTGGCGCAATCGGTATACCAATTGGAGTTATTGTCGGCATAGGCAGCATTGGACTTGTAATTTCAGTTGTCGCCAAGAATTTTGGGAACATTCTCTACAGCAACGTCCCTTTAACCTTGACGGTGTCAATTCCCGCAATTGTCGGTGCAGCAGCGATCAGCATGGTTACGATTCTGATTTCGGCCTATATCCCAGCCAGGAAGGCCGCAAACACTCCTGTTATGGAGAGTATTCGCCAGAGCAATGATGTCAAAGTTGAATCCAAAGCTGTGAAAACGTCAAAACTGGCATATAGTATTTACGGTTTGGAGGGAACCCTTGCACTAAAGAATTTTAAAAGAAACAAGAAACGCTATCTCAGCATTGTGCTATCACTTGTTTTAAGTGTGGTACTATTTATATCGGCCAGTGCTTTTATAACAGATATGAAACAGGCGTCAGAGCGGGCAGTAGTGTTTACTACCTATGACATCGGTTTTGTAGGAAAGGATATGGACGATAGAGAAATGTTGCCGCTTTACGACAAGCTAAAAACCGCCGACGGTGTTTACGAAAGCTCGTATCAAGCAATTATTAAGTATTCATGCACTGCTAAAGCAAGCGATCTTTCAGACTATTACTGGGAAGATGCGGGTTCACATTCGCCAGATGAAACGGTTAATCTGCCAATGGAAATCCAGTTTCTTGATGATAGTACCTATCTGAATATCATCAAAAACTTGGGGTTGTCCTCAGAGGAGTATACTGGGCAAAATGCAAAAATGATTGCGGTTGCCAAAGTGACAAGTGGCATGAAAGACAATCGAGTTCATGAGGTTGACGAATTTACTGATATGTTCAAGAGTTATTCCATGAATTTTACCATCACTCCCGAAGCAAATGGCAAACCTAAGACTGAACAGGGGCGAAACGTAAGCATTAAGTTTGTCAATACCGTGCCACCTGATACACTTCCGGTCATAGGAAACCCTAAATCGAAGAATCCGTTTATTTTTAGGGTGATAGGCCCATATTCGCTCAAAGAAAAGTTTGAAACCCAAGATACCCATGTGGCTAATAAGGGCTTGACATTTCGGTCAAAGAATCCCACACATTCGGCGGCTGAAATGAAAACAATGATTGAGAGTGCTGGAATTACAGCCAAGTACAATCTAATCAATTTCTCTGAAACACTTGATCAGAACCGTAATATGATATTCATTGCCAATGTGTTCGATTATACTTTTGTCATTATGATTTCGCTGATTTCAATTGCCAATGTGTTCAACACAATTTCAACAAATATCAAGTTACGTAGGCGAGAGCTTGCCATGCTACGCTCTGTGGGGATGTCTGAACGCGATTTTCAAAAGATGATGAATTTCGAGTGTGCCTTTTATGGCATGAGGGCGTTGCTCTTCGGGCTTCCCATAGCGGCAATCTCTTCTTGGCTGATTTACAAAGGAATGTTCGTTGGTGGGGCTGACAATATCGATTTTGTATTTCCGTGGGTCAGTATGGTAATCAGCGTGTTCAGCGTTCTCTTTATAGTGTTCATTACAATGTTGTATGCCACTCGCAAGATAAAAAAAGAAAATATCATTGATGCGCTTCGAGATGACATGACTTAATTCAAAAATGATATTAATTTATGCCCGGTTGTTCTATGCAGCTGGGCTTTTTTGCGTTTATAGAGCCTTGCTGTATATTTTTGATTTAACCAACTCAAAAATCGAAAGAATGGTGAAATCATCAAAACAATCAATTTAAAAGATTATTATCCATATTACACAAAAGACACATTTTTAGAAGCACTCGATGAAGTAGAAGAATTATTTGAAATCTTAGCTAAGGCAGGAGCTGCATACGAGGAAAAAACATTACTTTTAGTAAGTTACCACATAACTCTAAATTCCAAGCTGCATATCTATACAAATAAAATTATCAAAGAAATAGGCACGAAAGTTTGAATATATTTAACATGAAAAGTACAAATTAAATCTAAAGTATTTTTAAATATAGGGTTCATCATTGAGAATTTAATATATCATAAACAGAGAAATTTTCATAGTCATATGGAACAAATATGTATCTAATTTCGACTGGGATTCACATAAGATCTATTCTTATTGCGGAATCCTATATGTGAAATTATTAATAAGGCACATCAAAGAAAATAATATGTTTATTTCCGATATATTCATAAATTAAATATCATGAAAAGAGGAATGAATAGGAAATGATGCAGTATATTTTAAAGGGAAAAAATCGAATGCTACGAAATATAAATTATCCTATAGTAGCATTTTGGTTAGTTATTATAATAGGAACAGTCACTTTGTTTTGTAAGCCGGTTATTGGAATGGCTGATAATGGTGATTTTTATAGAGTAATAAGTACTAATGGAGTGTATGAATTAAATCCAAAGGATCAGAATTTATATTTTGGATATTTTAATAAAGACTATGGAATTTATAAGTATAACAATGACAACGAAAAGAACTTCACTTCAACTCAAGGTATATTTATTAAATTAGCTGTTTATATAAATGAAATATTTAATAAAAATTATATTTTTGATATAAGGCTTATGTCTTGGATGTTTTTAATTGCAGAAGCTCTTGGAATTTATTTGATTGTAAAAGTATTAACAACTGAACTCACTAAAGATAAATATAAGATGATAATAACATTAGTAACAATTTTAATATTTTGTGACACAGGATATTTAGCATATTACAATTCTTTCTATGGGGAAGCGCTAAATATAAGCTTCTTTTTATTAAGCATAGGAATTTTATTATATATGATAGAGTTTAATAAATTTAATAAACTTAATATTTTAATGTTTGGAATTACATCGTTTATATTTTTAGGATCAAAGCAACAGCTTGCACCAGTTGGAATTTTACTTGCGGCAGTAGTTTTAAGATTAGGATTTAAAATAAAGGGAAATTTATTTAAAGTCCTAACTTTAAGTTTGTCAATTGGATTTATTATAAGTTCAATATTATTTTATAATGCAATAAGTGGGGATTTTGAATATATAAATAGGTATCATTCTATGAATAGAGGAATTTTATTGTATGAGGATAATCCTGATGAAGTCATGAAATATTTCAACATAGATGAACAGTATTCCTTGTTAAAGGAAACAACTTTCTATGATGATGTAACATTAGTTGATTTATATGATAATAAACTTATAGAAAATTATTATAAAAAATTTACTACAGGAAAAATATTATCTTATTATATTACCCATCCAAGGGCTTTTTTTAAAATGATGAAAATATCTTTTGATAATGCATATTCTATAAGACCTAATGCTATAGGGAACTATGAAAAAAGTGCTAATAAGCAATTTGGTGCAAAATCTTATTTTTTTGCTTTATATAGTACTGTGAAACAAAAGGTGTTCACAGGAAATCTTATATTTTCAATTATTACAATAACAATGTATGTATATATATTTATCCGCAGATATATAAAGGCATATAAAACCAAAGATTATAAAATTATTTTCAAGGAAGAAGCGTATTTTTACATATTCTTAGTTGGATTATCTCAAATTATAATATCAGTTATAGGTGCAGGAGATGCAGATTTAGCAAAGCATGTATTTATGTACAATATTAGTTTTGATTTGATTTTAATATATTTTGTAAGTATAGAGCTGGCAAAACATGAACAGAAGAAAAATAAACTTACATCTTATAGATATCCAATTTAAGAGTTGCATTTATTTGTGGTTAATATTTCTGATTTCGGCGATTCACCACATATCTAGATTATAATTTGGATATCTATAAACATGCTTGCTTAATAGGAGGAATGAGAAGTGGAGTCAAATGATATAAGGAAAAAAGTTGACATACTAATAACGCTGCTTATTGCATATTTTTTTGCTTTGTGTTTAAGCAGTAAAGTGTTAGGAATAGACAATTCCTTTGAAAATTATATAATGCTTGAACTTGTTATGATAATAGCATTAGTAAGCTATTACAGCAATATTACATTAGCACTTATAGTTACTCTGGTAACCGACTTTGTATATATGAGTTACAAACTGTATTTAAACTTTATTAATAATTTAAATATAGATATCCAATCATATTATTGGATAATACTACTTCCTATTACAGCAATTTTAGTATCATTAGTATCACATAATATTGTTATGTTACAAAAAGAAAATGAAAACTTAACAAATGAAAACTCCAAATTAGTTATGATTGATGAAGAGACAAATATCAGAAATGAAAGAGCTCTTTTGTTTGAATTGCCAATATATATGAAAATAAGCACGAGACATAAGATTCCGTTAACATTGTTTATTGTAAAAATTAAATTTGCTGAAAAGCTTAGAAATATTATAGGAAAAAAGCAATATAAGGCGTTGCTAATTCAATCAAGTGAGGTTTTAGAAAAAACATTAAGAGAAGAGGATATAAAATATATACTAGATTACAGAACATTTGCTATATTGACGATTACTGGTGAAGATGGAGCTAGGGTTATAAAAGACAGGTTTAAGGAAAATATAAGTAAATTTGATTTTACTAAAGAATCCTATTACAAAAATGTGAAATTAGATGTTCAAATAGGAAGTTATACATTTGATAATTCAGTAAATGACCCTTTAGAATTTATTAAATTAGCGGAGAAGGAATTGGAATATGATATACAAGAATAAAATTATTATAGTTAAAATAGTAATGATTTTAATTTGTATTATAACTATTAACTTCTTTACAAAAAAGAATGAATATAAAGCAAATAATAATAAAATACTTATTTTATGTGAGGAAAGTAAAGAGTATGAACAAGAAAAAAATGAGTTGAATGATTTTGATATATTAAACAAGACAGATAAGAACAACTTACAATTAAAAGGCACAACTTATTTTTATCTTAATAATGTAACTCCCTTTAATGATTTAAGCAATTTAATAGATGAGATAGATTATTTAAAACAAAATGGAATTAAATTCTTTATAGAAGCATCTCCGGTCTTTGTGAATACAAATTTAAAAGCAATGGGAAGATTTGCAGAATGTTTGAGATATGCACAATCTAATGGAGGCAGGGTAATAATGAGTTTTCCTATAATGAACAGCAAAAAAGCAAATGGAGATTCAATAAATTCTGACCTGATTTATAATAGCGTTAAATTAGCTTTTGATAATTACACTAACTATTGGGTATATCCAGTAGGAATGAGTGTTGATGAGTCTTTAATTTATAAAAAAGAATTAAAAAATATTTTAGAATGTACAAATACATTATTCTTAAACTCTAATTATGATATATATGATTCTACTATTAGGTCTTATGACAATGTTATTCAAAAAATTGATTTAGATAATTATATTAAGAATAATAAAAATAATTTATATGGTAAAAGAGCAATATGTATAGAAAGTAATTGCGATTTTGAAGAGTTCAAGAAAAATGTAGAGAAAATTATTAATAAGGAAATTAGTTTTACGTCTAATAGTGACTTAAGTTCTTATATAAAGTTTAATAATGAAGTTAAGAGTAGTGTAAGTGGAATTTTTTTTAATAATAAAAATGTAACACCACAAAGATTTATTAGCGAAGATGAATACAAAAGTGCTTTTGATACAAATAATAACAATAGAGAAGAAAATCAAGAAGCAACAGATTTAAAAGAGTCTAATAAAGTTCTAGAAATATTAAGTCTAGTATCGTTAATAATATTTTTAATAATGTTAATTTTGAGTAAAAATATAGAAAGAAAAAGGTTTTTTAAATAAGATATATGGGAATTGCAGATTATTTAGTTATATATTCATTAATAATAATATGGATAACAATTTTTATGAATGTAGTATTAATAATATCAGGATATATATATTATGAAAAAATTAGTAAAGAACAAATTGATGAAGAATTAAAAGACTATCCTTTTGTATCAATATTAGTTCCAGCACATAATGAAGCTATAGTTATAAGAAAAACGGTAATGTCGTTATTAGAATTAGATTATCCAAAAGAAAAATATGAAGTGATAATAATTAATGATAATTCAAGTGATAATTCAGCACAATTGCTGGAGGGAATGCAAAGAAACTATGAAAAAAGAAATTTAATAGTGATAAATACAGATAATATAATAGGAGGAAAAGGAAAATCTAATGCCTTAAATATTGGGCTTGAAAAAAGCAAAGGTGAAATCTTAGCAGTTTATGATGCAGATAATACCCCTGATAGAAAATCATTAAAATATTTAGTACAGACTTTGATAAAGGATAAAAAATTAGGAGCAGTAATAGGAAAGTTTAGATGCAGAAATAAAGATATAAATTTATTAACTAACTTTATAAACATAGAAACACTTACATATCAATGGATGGCACAAGCAGGACGATGGAATTTATTTAAACTTTGTACTATTCCAGGTACTAATTTTGTTGTAAGAAGAGAGATAATGAATA
This sequence comes from Clostridium saccharobutylicum DSM 13864, assembly GCF_000473995.1. Classification (NCBI taxonomy): domain Bacteria; kingdom Bacillati; phylum Bacillota; class Clostridia; order Eubacteriales; family Clostridiaceae; genus Clostridium; species Clostridium saccharobutylicum. Next base: position 2,380,811 of record NC_022571.1, read on the forward strand.
AAATGGGAGGCTGGGATACAAAAGCTATAACAGAAGATACAGAAGTGAGCTTTCGAATTTATAGAATGGGATATAAAATAAAATTTATGCCTCTTGCTGTTACTTATGAACAAGAACCACAAACTGTCAAGGTATGGTTTAAACAAAGAAATAGATGGGCAAAGGGGAATATATACGTAGTAATAAAAAACTTAAAATATTTGTTTGATTCAAAAGCTAGTACCACTAGATTTGATATTTTATATTACACTTTAGTTTATTTTTTCTTTTTATCTGCAAGTGTAATATCAGATTGTATATTTTTACTTTGTACAGTAGATTTAATTCAATTACATATAGGTGGATATGAGGTTATTTTGTGGATTATGGCGTTATTAGTTTTTGTTTTATCAGTAATGGTAGCGATTTCAACTGAAAAAGGAGAATTAAACTTCAAAAACGTATTGATTATATTATTAAGTTATTTTACTTATTGTAAGATGTGGTCTATTGTATCAGTTGCTGGATTTTATAATTATATACGAGATATTGTTTTTAAACGAGAAGTAAAATGGTATAAGACAGAGAGGTTTTCTTAGGAGGGCAGCAAGATGAAAAAAAATATTATAAATACTATTGATATTTTGATTTTAGCAATAATATTCTTTTTAAATATTGGAATAGAGGTTTATGCTGCACCTAAAGGAGATATTGTAGAACAAAATGAGAGCACAAAGACATATGGATTAAATAATGATGTATCTTTTAATGGAGCATTTTCAAGTCATAGTATTTATTTTGATGTTGATAAGTGGTGGAAAAATACTAAGTTAGAAGCAGAAATTGATTTTTGTATAAATCAATTGATTGAAAATGATGAAAAAGCATATATAAAATTATCTGTTAATGGAACATCATTTTATTCTCAAAAAATTGCTTATAAAGAGGATTTAGAGCAGCAGCTAATAAAAACTTCCATCCCTAATGATGCTTTAAAGGATGGTTCCAATGAATTAAAAATAGAAACATATCTAAGACCTTCAAACCTTCCTTGTGTAGATGATGTTAATCTTGCTAATTGGTTTGTAATAAAAAAGAGTACTAATATAAAAGCTACTTTCAATAATATTGTTTCTAATAATAAAATATCAGATTTTCCATATCCATTTTTAAAAAAATTAGATAATAATGAGAACATAGATAACCTGTTAATTGTGATTCCACAGGACTATAACGATTCAGAACTCAGTGCTGCATTTATTTTAAACTCATATTTAGAAAAGCTAAATAATAATTATAAAAATAAGATTGCTATATTAAAATATAGTGATTTGCCAAAGGAAGAACATACAAATAATATTTTTATTGGTAGAGATAATAGTTTTCCAAATGAATATAATGAAGAAAGTAGCCAAAATGCTGATTGTGTGATAAAAGTGCTAAATTCATCTTATTCAGATAATAATAAAAACATGATGATTTTATGTAATGATAATGATAACTTAATTAAAGGAGTTAAAGCACTACAGAATAAAGATTTAGTATTTCAATTAGATAGTGATACATTTAATGTAAAAAGTGATTTAAAAGAGCAAACTGAACCTGACAATGTAAATGGAAAAATAACATTTAAGGAAATGGGTATTAATGAAATACAATTAAAAGGACCATTTAGAAGAGAATCAACTATAAGTTACAGAATTCCTAAAAACAGAGTTTTTTCTCAAAGTGATAAGATTAAGCTTTTTATGAGATATTCTGAAAATATAGATTTTGATAAATCTTTGGTTACAGTTTATATGAATAATACACCAATAGGCAGTAAAAAGTTGGAGAAGGAAAAAGGTTCTAACGATGAAGTGGAATTAAACTTACCTAGTGATGTTAGTAATACAAATTATTTAGATATAAAAATTGCCTTTGATTTAGAGCAAGCAAATAGTTATTGTGAGGAGAGACAGGAAGAAATACCATGGGCATTAGTAACAGGAGATTCATATTTGTATGTTGGAAATAATAATGTAGAGGGATATTATTTTTCAAGTTACAGCGCACCTTTTGTAAAGGATGAAATGTATAATGATGTTGCAATGATTGTGCCAGATAAATTAAGTTCAGACGAAATAAATTCATTAGGAAAAGTAATTGGATATTTGGGAAAAGATGTTTCATATAACAATGGAGACTTTAAAATTGTTAGAAGTTCAAATGTAACTGATAGTGATAAGAACAAAAATCTAATTATTTATGGATCACCAAACACAAACAATTTAATTTCAAATATAAATGATCAATTATGGTTTAAATATGATAAGGATTATACTAAGTTTTTATCAAATGAAAAGTTGGAATTAACAGAGCCTTTCAGTTCAAACATTGCTAATTTCCAATTTGATATATCAAAATTCAATAATCAAAAAGCCATGCTTGTATTAACATCACCAAATAGCGAAATATTAAAAGATTCATTGGTTTATTTAAGCTCTTCAAATATGTTTTCAAAGCTTAATGGAGATTGTGCAATAATAGATAAAAATGGTGATATTAAAACATATAAAATGAAAAAAGAAACTGTAAAACCTGTTTATGAGAAAGTTCAAGCTTTAAATGGAAATGCTAAAGCAATGATTATGATTATAGTTTTATTTGGAATATTCATAGTAATTGCCGTAGTATTATATTTTTTGAAGAATAAGAAAAATAGGAAGTTATAAGAGATTTTAGTTCAACTAAGAAAAAAATATGATAAAAAAAGAAACAACAGAAGGATAGATGTCATTTCTTAAAGAGTTACATTATTATTTAAAAAAGCAAATTGAAATTTTTAAAATTGAAGTATAGAAAAATTATTATGAGTAATAATAATATCGTTGAATAACATTTTAATTTAAGGAGGAAACAATTATGAAACCAGAAAAAATGAGCTCACCAAATCAAGGAATTAAGTGCGTTGTTAACACTTGTCATTACTATATGTCAGGGGATCACTGTGCTGCACAACAAATAGAAGTACAACCTAGAAATGCAAGTGATACTCAAGAAACAGATTGTGCTACATTTATGCCTGAAGCTTAGCATAAATATCCGCTAATTATTAAAAAAACAAGGTGAAGAGAATTTTTTCCACCTTGTTTCAATATACTCAATACAACTAAGATTTATTCACTTTTAAAATTTAATAGTAATGCTGAATTTATAATAACTGCAACAGAGCCTAAATTATGAACCAAGGCACCAACTATTGGAGTTAAAATTCCAGTCATTGCAAGTATTATAGCTACAAAGTTTAATATCATAGAAAGAGATAAGTTCCATTTAATTGTATTCATGGCTTTTTGCGAAAGACTAAGCAAATGTGGAATGGATTTTATATCATCACTAACAAGAGCAATATCTGCTGCATCAACAGCAATATCACTTCCGATACCACCCATTGCAATACCTACATATGCTTTCTTTAGAGCTGGGGCGTCATTAATTCCATCTCCGATCATACAGACCATTTCATTTTTGTTTTGATACTCTTCAATTGCAGACATTTTATCTTCTGGTAAACATTCATAGTGAACATTAGTAATACCAACACTTTTTGCAATATGGGAAGCAGCTTGAGGATTATCTCCTGTTAATAAGATGCTTTCTACATTAATTGAATGAAGCTTATTAATCATTGATTTAGAATCATTACGTAATGTATCAGATAAAACTATAAATCCAGATGCTAAAGAGTTAATAGCTACATAAATAACAGTAGAGCCTTCTTTTATAAAAGTTGAAGCCTTGCCCAATATTTCTTTAGATATTTCTATACAATTTTCAGTTAATAGTTCAGAATTTCCTGCAAGAATTGTATCACCTTTAACTACAGATTTAACACCACGGCCTGCTATAAGTTCAAATTTTTGAGGATCTTCAAGAGTATAGTTTGATTTAGCTTTAAAATGTGAAACAACAGACTTACCTAATGGATGTTCAGAACGAAGTTCTGCAGAAGCTGTTATCTCTAGTAGTTTTTCAGAACTTATATCTTTATTAAAACTTTCAATTGCAACTACATCAGGCTTTCCATATGTTAAAGTACCAGTTTTATCGAAGGCAATTCTATTTACTTTTGCTAATCTTTCTAGGGCATCACCTTCACGAACCAGGATACCATGTTTTGTGGCATTACCAATACCTGCCATAATAGCAGTAGGGGTTGCAAGTACCAATGAACAAGGACAAAATACAACAAGTATTGTAACTGCACGAATAATTTCACCCGTAACAAACCAAGTGCCAGCTGCAGATACAAGAGCAACAACAACTATCCAAGTAGCCCAGTTGTCTGCCATACCAACAATCTTAGCTTTGCTTGCATCAGCAGATTCAACAAGTTTAATCATTCTCTTAAGAGAACTATCTTCATCAATTTTTGTGGCTTTCATATCAAATGCACCAAATTGGTTAACAGTTCCACTAAATACTTCATTGCCTACACCCTTATCAACTGGTAGAGATTCACCTGTCATTACAGATTGATTAATAGATGTTTGGCCAGAAATAATAAAACCATCAACGGCAATAGTCTCACCAGGAAGTACACGAAGTATATCAGAAATTTTAACTTTTTCAGCTGCTATTATATCTTCTATTCCATTACGAACAACTCTAGCTGTTCTTGGAGTAAGATTTATCAATTTTTCAATACCAGCACGGGCTTTTGCAACAGTACGTTCCTCTAGTAATGCACCTAATGTCATAATAAATGCAACTTCACCAGCTGCAAAAGTTTCTCCAATCAAAACAGATGCAACAAGTGCAATGGCAACTAAAACGTCTGCCTTAATATCAAATTTAGTTATAAGCCCTTCGATGGCACCTTTTACAATAGGTAATCCACATAGAACTATAGCCACCCAAGCTATATCAATTTTAAAAATCTCAATATGTAAAAAACTAATAAGTAATGAGAAGAGAGATAGTACTAAAAATAGTACTGTACGCTTATCCTCATCTTCAAAAAATTCTTTTATTTTATTCATCTTACCACCTATCCCATCCTTGAAAAAAGTTCAACTGCTTTAGCAAAGTCAGCTATTGTTTTGTCAGCATCACCATGTTCTATACCATCACGCACACAGTGTTGTAAATGTCCTTCTAAAACTACCTGACCAACTTTATGTAGTGCACTTTTGGCAGCATTAATTTGTATTAAAATATCTTCACAAGGAACATCTTTATTTATCATTTCCGAAATAGCCCTAAGCTGACCTTCAATCTTTTTTATTCTAGTTTGTATTTTTGGAACATCCATACATTGACGCATATTAGCATCCTCCTTGTTATTTTTATATATACCCATAGGGGGTATGGGTATATATTACATACTGAAATTATTTTTGTCAAGAATACCAAATAAAATTCGACTCATCATTGATTACAATGCATAAACTTAATCTGATAGTACAAATACTAAGGTAGAAAACAATAAAATATATATAACCAAGTTAATATCTATACTTAAACGTATGCAAATCAAAATCATATATATTTTTCTGATTGTATATAATCTTCAGTCGGGGAAATTATATAAATGTTTCTACTTATTGAATGTATATAGATGAATCAAAACAACTCTGTAAGAAAAATAAATTATATTGTCATTTAATGAAGAATAGTATATAATCATGTTGGTAAACAATTGATAATAAATATCAATAATAAATGAGATGGAGTATCATTTTGTTCTGGTTGAAATTTATTAAGTATCTTAAGTTATGCCTAAAATTTATAAAATGAATTAAAAGCCGTTTTATAACACACTTGGGAAGAGACTTTAAAGAATAAATAGAGAGGGTGATAAAAACAATTTGAGAAAGTACATAATACATAGATTAATCCATTTAATGCCTGTTTTATTTGGAATAACATTTTTAACATTTGCGCTTACATATCTTTCTCCGGGTGATCCAGCAGAATTAATGCTTAGTGCCACTGGAATTACTCCATCGCCCGAACTTATACAGCACGTTAGGGCAGAGTTAGGATTAAATAAACCATTTTTAATTCAATATTTAAATTGGCTTACAAGTGTGTTTGGAGGGGACTTTGGTGTTTCTTATAAATATAGCAAGCCAGTATTGGATTTATTATTAGGAGCTTTGCCTGCTACTTTTAAGCTTGCAGGAATGACAATATTAATGACGATGATTATAGCACTTCCGCTTGGAATATTGTCAGCAATACATAGGAATAAGTTATCAGATAACATAATAAGAGTGATATCATTCCTTGGAATATCGCTCCCGGCACCTTGGATTGCAATAATACTAATGTACATATTTGCACTCAAACTTAAACTGCTTCCAGTAATGGGAAATACGAACTGGACAAGTATTATATTGCCTTCAAGTTCAATGACAATTTTATTATCATCTAGATATATAAGGCAGGTAAGGACATATATACTTGAAGAAATATCTCAAGATTATGTAATTGGTGCAAGAGCTAGAGGAATTAAATATAGAGCAGTATTATTAAAACATGTTCTAAGGAGTACTTTAGTACCAATTATTACTCAATTGGGATTATCTTTTGGAGTGTTACTTGGAGGGGCAGTTATTATAGAAACTATCTTCTCATGGCCAGGAGTAGGAAAATTAGCTATAGAGGCTATATTTACCAGAGATTATCCTCTAATACAAGGTTATGTTGTATGGATGACTATTATTTATATGTTGATTAATATGTTAGTAGACATTTCATATTATATTTTAGATCCACGCATGCGTTTAGAAAAGGGGGCTTAACTTGGAAGGCACAATCTTAGTTCTAAGAAAAAATAAATCATTTACGTTTATCTGTATGTTAGCACTTGTTTTAGTAACAATAGGTATACTTGCACCATATATAGCCCCACATGATCCACTTAAGACAGACATGATAAATTCACTAAAGGGACCAAATTCTATGTTTCCATTAGGCACAGATCAATTAGGTAGGGATTTGTTTTCAAGAATTTTGCATGGTGCATTGAATTCTTTAAAAATGACATTTAGTCTAGTTATACTAGTATTTATAATTGGAACAGCATTAGGTACATTAGCGGGGTATTTTGGTGGCATGATTGATACAATAGTAATGCGATTTTGTGACATTTTCCTCGCATTTCCTGGAATTATTTTTGCTATTGCAGTTGCAGGAGTTCTTGGACCTAGTTCAATAAATACTGTTATAGTCTTAGCAGTAGTAAATTGGCCTAAGTATGCACGCTTGAGTCGTGGATTAGCCATGTCTATAAGAAAAAAAGATTACATTAAAGCTGCTAAAATGGGAGGAGCTAATGAGTATCAGATAATTATGAGGTATGTATTGCCTAATATTATACCATCCCTTATTGTAACAGTTGCTATGGATATAGGAACCATGTTACTCGAAATCTCATCTCTTTCGTTTTTAGGTCTTGGCGCTCAGCCGCCTACTCCAGAATGGGGATATATGATTAATGAAGGTAGAGCCTATATACAAACTGCACCCTGGCTTATGATATATCCAGGTATTGCAATGTTTATAACTGTAACTATATTCAATTTACTTGGAGAAAACATTAGGGATATATTAGATCCCAATAAGGAGTATGAAAGAAAATAATAAGTCTATGATGTGAAATAGACTAGAATAATGATTTATTATTTTGTAAATATGCTTAAACAATATTAAGGAGAGATTTAACAAATGAAAAAGAAATTAGCAATTTTTAGTTTAATAATTATGTTGTTTACAAGTCTTGTTGCTTGTACAAATACCAATTCTCAGAACAATGCTGCTAACAATGAATCTAAAAACATTGTGGTAGGATTAAATCTATATCAAACAAACTTAGACCCAGCTCTTGAATGGAATGGATGGTATGTTTCCATGTATGGTATAGGTGAAACTTTAGTTAAGTTTAATAAAAATATGGAGGTAGAACCTATGCTTTCAGATACGTGGGAAAAAGTAGATGATTTAACTTGGAAGTTCCATATTAGGGACGGGGTTAAATTCCAAAATGGTACTCCTCTTACAGCAAGTGCTGTAAAGTCATCAATGGAAAGAGCACTTAAAGCAAACCCTAGAACACAGGAAATGCTAAATGTTGATTCTATAAAAGCAGATGGTCAAGAGCTTACTATAACTACAAAAGCACCTCATACAACACTTTTAGGAAATCTTGCTGATCCTATTAATTCAATAATAGATACGAGCTCGGGAGAAGATACTGTCGCTAAAGCTCCAGTAGGTACAGGTCCATTCAAAATTAAATCATATACTGATGGTTCTGAAGTAGTAGTAAAAAGATATGACGATTATTGGGGTGGAAAAGCACTTATAAATCAAGCGACTTTCAAATATATTAAAGATGATAATACACGTTCAATGGCATTACAATCAGGAGAAATAGATGTAGCAAACAATGTTTCAATTAACAATTTATCACTATTTGAAGATAAGTCTAAATATACAATAAGCACAACAACAAGTCTTAGAATAGTAATGTCATATTTTAATTTCAATAATGAGTTTCTAAAAGATTCGGCAATTCGTAAGGCTATTGCTTTAGGTGTGGATAGGGAATCTTATGCTAATACGTTGCTAAAAGGTACTGCTGTGCCAGCTACAGGACCTTTTCCAGGATCATTGCATTTTGGAGATAAGAACCTTACTGGGTATAAGTATAATCAAGCAGAAGCAACTAAAATATTAAGTGATGCAGGATATAAAGATACTGATGGTGATGGAATTTTAGATAAGAATGGTAAAAAATTATCATTAAATATCGCAGTATTCCCAACACGTGCAGAGATTCCTGTGATCGGAGAAGCAATGCAAGCACAGCTTAAAGAGATTGGTATAGATGCTAATTTAAAATCTTATGAAACTGTAAATCCAATTTTGAAGAGTGGAGATTTTGATCTTTGCTTATATAATGTAAATACAGCAACTACAGGAGATCCACAGTCATTTTTGGAGTCATATTTTAGAACTGGTGGAAGCACAAACTTTGGAAAATACAGTAATGCAAATGTGGATGCCTTAATCGATCAATATAAAAGCGAATATGATACTGAAAAAAGATATGAAATTGCTACAAAAGTACAACAAACTTTAATTGATGATAATGCAGGTTTATTCCTTGTTACGCCAATGAGTAATAGAGTAAGCAAAAATACAGTTAGTGGAATGGAAGTTTATCCAATTGATTTCTATATGTTGGATAACAAAGTAGATATAAAATGATAGATAAAAAAATCTTAGATATAAATAATTTGTATGTAAAATATGGGAAGCAAGATCCTGTAGTGAAAAATGTAACTATGTCAATTAACCATAAAGAGATAGTTGGGATAGTAGGTGAAAGCGGAAGCGGAAAATCAACAATTATACGCTCAATACTAGGCATACTCCCTACAGGAAGCAGTATTTATTCTGGAAACATTATTTATAAGGATAAAAATCTTCTTGAATATTCTAAGAAGGAATGGAGAGAAATACGAGGAAACAGGATAGCAATCATATTTCAAGATGCAGGGCGTTCATTAACTCCTATCTTAAAAATTGGAGACCAATTTATTGAAACTATAAGGAGTCACTTTGATATTTCAAAGCTTGATGCACATGATAAAGCTATTGATATGCTTGGAAAAATGAGGCTGCCTGATGCAGATCGTATAATGAATTCATATCCATTTGAATTGAGCGGCGGTATGAAGCAAAGAGTGGCTATAGCTATGGCAATGACCATGGAACCTGAACTTCTCTTAGCTGATGAGCCTACAAGTTCTCTTGATGTAACTATCCAGGCGCAGGTTGTAAGAGAAATGATGGAACTCAGAGATAATTTTAATACGAGTATAATAATTGTTACTCATAATATGGGTGTAGCATCTTACATGTGTGATAAAATTGGAGTAATGAAACAAGGTGAATTAGTTGAGTGGGAAATTAAGGACCAGGTTATAAATAACCCAAAGAGCGAATACACTAGAAGTCTGTTATCAGTAGTACCTGAACTAGGAGGATACAACATTGAGGGAAGAAAAAGCAACAATACTTAAAATTGAAAATCTTACAAAAAAGTTTAATCTACAAAGTGGTAAGAAATTGACTGCAGTTGATAATGTAAGTTTTGAATTATATTTAGGTGAATGTTTAGGAATTGTTGGTGAGAGTGGTTGCGGCAAAAGTACTATAGCAAAAATTCTGACCCAATTGGAAAGTGTTACCGCAGGGAATATAATTTATAAAACTAAAGATATTACGAATTTAAAGGGTGAAGAGCTTAGACAAAATCGAAGGAACCTTCAAATGATATTTCAAGATGCTGCTGAGTCCTTTAATCCTCGTATGAAAATTGATGATATTGTAAGCGAGCCTTTGCTAAACTTCAAGCTTATGAAGAAACGTGAAGCTGAAACAGAAGGTAAAAAACTACTTACAATGGTTGGGATATCCGAGGAGTTTATGAAAAGATATCCCCATCAATTGAGTGGAGGGCAAAAGCAGAGAGTTGCAATAGCAAGAGCATTATCTGTGCAGCCTGAAATTATAGTATGTGACGAAGCCACATCAGCATTAGATGTTTCTATACAGGATCAGGTAATTAAACTGCTTATGAATTTGCAGAAAGAGAAGGGGATGTCATATATTTTTATAGGCCATGATTTGGCGGTAGTTAGAAATATAAGTCATAGAATCATAGTAATGTATCTTGGACGAATAGTTGAAGTAATTGATAGTGATAAGCTTGTTACAGATGCTGCTCATCCATATACTAAAGCATTATTGAATTCAGTATTCTCTGTTAAGATGAAAAATAAAACTGAAATAGAAAGCATATCGGGAGAGCCACCAAGCCCTTCTGATATACAGCCAGGATGCGCCTTTAGTTCAAGGTGTACAAAATGCACTGATAAATGCTTAAAAGAAAAACCTGAACTGAAAGAAATAGAAGCAAATCATTTTATTGCTTGTCATTTATTCAAAGAATAGAAAAGTTATTTTGACTTTTAATAAGAGCACTACTTATGATATAGAAAAGTTGTAAGTAGTGCTTTTAATTTTAATATAGTAGAAGAAAAAATAATCGCTAATTATGGGGTGCAAAAGCAAACAAATGATATGAGAAGATAGGAGTTGACTAAATTAAAGATGTTCAAATTTGATGCAGAAAAAATATTTACTAACAAAAAATATATAATTATATTAGCAATTTTATGTACATTTTTATGGGGAAGTGCATATCCAGCAATTAAGCTTGGGTATGACGTTTTGGGGATACATTCAGATGATAGTTACTTAAAATTAATATTCGCTGGATACAGATTTTTAATAGCTGGAATAATTTTAATCACTATACAGAAGTTAATGGGAAAGAGTATAATGCCTAAATCTATAGGGGATTTTAAAGGGTTTATGTTGTTAGGATTTGTATATACTCTAATGCAATATGTCTTTCTTTATATAGGTATGGCAAATACAACAGGAGTTAAGAGCTCTATACTTGGTTCGTTAAGTTCATTTATAAATATTTTTCTTGTTCACTTTATTTATAAAGATGACAAGCTATCTGTAAAAAAGGTTACAGGTTGTATGATTGGTTTTTTATCGATAATAGTACTTAACTTTCAAGCAGGAACAATAAATGGAGCATTTAAGTTAATGGGTGATGGACTGCTAATTCTATCAGCATTAATGGGTTCTATTGGAAGTATATATAATAAAAATTTAGTAAAGAATAATGATGTTTTTGTTACAACAGGATATCAGCTTATATTTGGAAGCTTAATGCTTATTATAATAGGAAAATCCGCTGGTGGAAATCTATCTGTTTTATCTGCAGAATCTGGAATACTATTATTATATATGGCACTTTTATCATCAGTCGCATTAGTAATATGGTCTATGTTATATAAATATAATAAAGTTGGAAATATTACTATGTATAACCTCTTGACACCAATATTCGGTACGATATTATCTGCTTTTTTACTTGGAGAATCAATACTTGAAGTTAAAAGCTTGATAGCTTTAGCTTTAGCTTGTACGGGTATATGGATTGTTAACTACAAGTAAAGATTAATTTTTATAAAAGAACTTGCAGTATATAACAGATAGATTGGTTATTTAAATTTTAGAGAATAATAAAAGAAGTTAATGTTTATATATTCAATAAGGAAGGCTAGTTTATCAAGATTGTTGTAGCCTGCTAGCAGCAAAGAAATAATAGGCTGAACCTATTACGACTTACAACTCGCTGCGCTCGAACAAAGCTTTAGCTGGCGCTATCAATCTTTTTTTATCTAAAAAATTGTTAGAGATTGAATTGAGGAATTTTTTCCTTTATTTATATCTATAATCTTATTTAGATTATGGGCTGTTACTATATACGCATTTTTTGAAGGGTAATCTTTAATGGTAAACAGATATTTGAGTGCCTTAATCCACTAACCAAAAAAGAACAGGTAATTAGCATATAGCTCTAAGTATATTGGAGTTTTCTGCTAAGCTTCAACCTCTTATATACTAAGAGCTATTATGCATTAGACTAATCCTTTGTTTGGATTAATTGTGGGGAGTGAACTTAGTATTGTAGCGGTTCGCTCGTTATCACTCGTAATAATTTTGTGATTGGTTTGGTGGCTTTCAACGGACGGTTTGTGGATATGGGCGGTTGCGCTTGCCATCAAGACGGCAGGTCCATCTTCTACGAGAACGCTCCCGACTACCGGTGTTTTTTATATTAATATTAAGTTTCAAAAGAAGAAAATTTATATGATAATTTAATGTTGAATGATTAACAATAGCAATATATTGCTGCGTAGTGTGTATATTTGGTGTGCTAATTAATTAAAATGTTTTTTGAAAATTAAATAATTTGAAATTTATTATAATCTGTAGTTTTTTACTTATAGCTATTAAATTTTATATGTTTTTTAACGATTGTATATGGTAAACATTATAAATTTATAAACATACTTTAGAAGCATAGAGTAATATTAAGCGAGCAGAAGAGATAGATGATTTATGACAAACAATTATTTTTAGTAGAACCCAATTTAAAAATAAGTTTTGAAGGAAATTTATTAAAGTTTATAAGTCCTATATACCGAGATATTAATCGTTATTTTATACCAATGTTAGAATTTGTTAGATTAATAGGAGGCGAGTTTAATATCGCGAAAAGTAAAATAGATATACTATTTAAAGGGAAATCTCAAATATTTATAAACTATGAGACTGACGATTATAAATTTACTGTAGTTGATAGTGTATTATACTTATCGTTATTTGATATATGCAGAATGTTGAATGCTAAATCTAAATGGGATTATGATAGCAATTCTATTTTACTTTATTGGGATAGGAATAAACATAAGAGTTATGCAAGACGTCCTGGAAGAATCGCTTTAATTCGATTTGAAGATGTAACTGCAGGCGATGGGTATTTGGATTCTGACAATCTGGAGAAATTTAGAATAGTTGCAGATTATATGTTTTCAACTGGTGTTCCATTTCATATAGCATGGATACCAAGGTTTGTCGATCCTCCAAACGGTATTGATAATGATATATCTAAAGATTATAGTATGCCTAATTCCAACTTTCTTTTCACAATTGAGTATTTATTAAATAGAAATGGTGTAATTGGTTTGCACGGCTATACTCATCAGTATGGGAAAGAGGTAAGTGCAGATGGCATTGAGTTTAATGAAAAGCGAAATAATGATGAAAAGAGTATAAGAAAAAGGGTGGAAGCAGCTATTAATATAGCAAAGAGATTAGAACTTCCTGTTAAGTTTTTTGAGAGTCCTCATTATGCAGCTACTCAGTTTCAGCAAAGTATATTTGAACAATATTTTGACGTAATTTATGAAGGCTATGTAGGTATATGGGGAAGAAAAATAGTTAAAAGTCCTAGGAATCATAGAACATTATATATTCCAACACCTTTAGGTTATGTAGAAGGTGAAGATGGTACGAAAAAAATGCTTGATAGAATAAGTCATTTAAGTCAAGCTACATTAGCTAGTTTATTTTACCATCCAGATATTGATTTTGAATATATAATTCTTCAAAATTATACTAGTGGATACCCAATAAGCAATTATTTAGAAAATTCTCCGCTTCATCAAATTGTAAAAGCGTTATATGATAAAAGGTGTAGCTTTGCAAAGATTACGGATTTATGCTCCAATAATGGGAGAAATATATTTATTAAATTATCTAGATTGTTTAGATATTTTATATCTAGAATTAAAGTCATGAAATAATATGGATGAGTAGGAACTGTAATTGGGATTTTATATAGAAACTTTGCTTACATTGAGAATGCAAGTTGATTTGTATGGAGGAATTATTTTATTTTCTACACCTTATTAAATAAGTATTAATCAATATTTGTAATGGTGTATTATAACCTATTAGATCATTCTTTTTTATTTATGGAAGTTACTAGCTTTAATTTATAACCAATACCAATAAGGAAATTTTAAATAAGCTGTATTCATTAAATAATGCTATTTCATAAATTTATGGCTGTAGGACATGGACATGTCTTAAACTTTAATAGATAAGGGAACTTATTCTTTAGAGAAAAAGTTCTTGTTTAAGGTAACAATTAATATATTTAGCCAATACATTAAAAGTAGTAATTAATTATTTTATTGGAGAAATTAACGTGTTATCAAATAAAAATTTTATACAACAATCTTTAGAACTTCATCTTTTCTTTGCAAGAATAATGAAAGAGCATTCCTTCTTTTTAGAAGTAGGTTTTACACCAAAAGATTCAAATTATATAGAAGCAGCAGATAACTTTAGAATGGAGTTTGACAAGCTTTTAGCTGATGTAATTGCCATTTCTGATGGTATTGTGAGCAATGACATATTAGAATCTGGTGAAGCAATAACTCCATTCACAATAGCAGCTGAACAGGCATCAGCATATTTTACAGGAGTAAAAATTGCAACTAATATTACTAAAGTAGAGGCAGAATTAATGAGAGGTTCTCTAAACAGGAATAATCATGAAGATCTTGAACGAAAAGTATTTGATATTAACAACAGAGCTTTGCGATTAGTTAGAGGCTTAATAGAATATAAGACAATGTTATTATCGGATGTTTTATCATGTAAGTTATTTACAGTTAATTATCCTTTGCTTATAGATCATATTTTAAGAGAGGCAAAGCTTTATTCTACGTTAGTTAGAAGACTTCAAAATCGTGAAGATATTGATTTAGAAAGAGAAGCATATGAGCAAGAAACTTTCTGGAACAGAATTATGGCGGAACATTCGAAATTTATTCGTGGACTTCTTGATCCAACTGAAGATCAGCTAATAAATACAGCAAATAATTTTGGGCATCAGTTTGATGAGTTAACAAGAGAAGCAAGAGAATCGATGAGTAAATCTATGCCAATATTTGAAGTTACAGATGATAGTTATAAAGCAACTGTAGAAATAAAGAAGTTTAAAGCACAAGGTACACAAGGATTATTGGAGTGCAAAATAAAATCTATAATAATGCCATTATTAGGAGATCATGTTTTACGTGAAGCAAATCATTATTTACGTTTATTAAAAATATTTAGAAAAATGCCAGACATGTATTATGAACAAGATTAATCTTTAAGTATATATTTTGAGAATAATAGCACTTACTATAGTAAATATAGTAGGTGCTATTGTATTTAGAATATAGGTAATGTGTATGTTTAAATTAACAAGTTTTTTAAAGTTAAGATTAATTAAAGTATATGTTACCGTCGTAAAAATATTCTTAGCTGATCACGTCCTAACTTTCTACCATCAATATTAAGGTGACTTCCAAGTTTTCGTTTGTTACGAAATTATATAAATATCTTGCATTATTTTTCGACATAATTTATAATGATAATCGAAAGTAATTGAGAAAAGATATCAACAAAGTTGAATCAAGTTTAATTTTAATAGTAAATATCTTTTCTAGAATTATATCAAAAATAAAAATTTATAGAAGATTCCCCTTGAAATATTTAATCTATACTAAAATTTAAAATTACAAAAGAGAAGGAGTGATAATTGTTGCGTAAGTTATTTACATTATTATTAGTAGTATTTTTGATGTTACCGATGTTGACAGTTAAAGTATTAGCAGCAGATGCAAAGGCAGAGTTGTCTAAAAGCAATGAGTTTATTGAAAAATCATTAGAAGCTGTAAAAGTAGATGATTTTTCTAAAGGGAAGGATTTTTATGAGGAATATAATCAAGCTTGGATTGAACTTGAAGATGGAGTAAAGGAACAATCGAAACAAGCTTATGGAGATATTGAAGGGAAAATGGGAATGGTTAAATTTTTATTTTCTCAAGACCCTGTTCAAAAAGATAAAGTTATAAATGCTTTAGAGGATTTAGAAAAGACTAATAAAGAATTTATAGAAGGAAGAAGTAGTAGCCAGGAAACAAAAACAAAAGGGGAAAACACAACGATAAAGGATTTAGTAGAGCTTTTGGAAAAAGCAAAGAGTCAGATTGAAAGTGGAAATGATGATGAAGCAGTTAAAACTATGGACACTTTCAGTTCATCCTGGCTTGATGTAGAAGGTGTAGTTTTAACAAAATGAAAAACTGTATATGATGATGCTGAAAGAGATATGGTTAGTGCAAAAGCTTATCTTACAGTAGATCCAATTCAAAAAGACAAGGCAGTAAAGGTTATTGATAGAATGCATGGATACTTATCTTTATTAGATGGGAATACATCATACGGTATAGTAGATGTAATTACAATAATACTTCGTGAAGGTTTAGAAGCACTTTTAGTTGTAATTGCATTACTAGGTTTTCTAAAGAAATCAGACCAAGAAGATAAGAAATCTTGGATATATGGTGGAGTAATAATTGGAAGCATAGTAAGTATTGTACTAGCTGTTTTAGTTAAGCTCCTATTTACATCAGGAACTTTTGGAAATAATAATTTCTTAATATCAGGTTGGACAGGTGTCTTTGCAGCTGTAATGCTTATTTATGTAAGTTACTGGTTACATAGTAAATCAAGTGTAGATTCACGTAACCATGGTATACAAGATAAAAGTTGTAAATCATTAGCTAATGGCAGCTTGTTTTCCTTAGGATTTTTAGCATTTCTAGCAGTCTTTAGGGAGGGAACCGAAGTAGTACTTTTCTATATTGGGATGGCATCTTCAATTAAGTTAACAGATTTATTTTTAGGAATAGCATTAGGCTTTGCAATACTTATAATTATAGCAGTGTTGATGCTAAAGATTGGATTACGTATTCCAATGAAACCATTTTTCCTTGTATCTAGTTTATTAGTATTTTATTTAGGATTGAAATTTACAGGTATGGGAATTAACGGTCTTCAATTATCTGGAGTATTACCAGCAACATCAAGTGATTTATTGCCAACAATATCTGCACTCGCAGTATATCCAACTTGGCAAGGTGTGATACCTCAAGCAGTATTGGTTGTTATAGCAATACTTGTAATATTACATAATAAATTAAAAAGAAATTAAAACAAAGGAAAAATATGAAAAAAAACTATAGGAGGATTTATTTATGAAATCAGTAAGAAACTTATTATTAGCAGCAGTATTAGGAACAGCAATTACAGTAACAGGTTGTGGAGTACAAAAAACTGAGCAAACTAAATCAACAGATAATACAGCACAAACAGCATCTCAGGAAACAAAGGCATTTACTATGAACGATGCAAGTAACAATATGAGAAATATTCTTAAGGATATGAAAACTCAAGTGTTGAATAACGAAGAAGATAAAGTTAGTGAAGGTGGCACAAAGTTAGAAGATTCTTGGAAGGGATTTGAAGATAAATTTGAGGATGATTTAAAGGACAAATATTTAGATTTATATGTTAAGATTGAAGATCCACTAGAAGTTATTGAAGCAGCATCTAAAGTAAAACCTCTAGATGCAAAAGTTTTAAATGAATCAATAGACAAACTAGATGCAGAATTAGTGAAGTTACAAAAGAGCGATGCAACTACAACTGGTCTTGATAATATGAGAAATGCATTAAAAGAAATGAATTCAGAGTTAAATAACAAAGAAGAGGATAAAGCTATTAAGACATCTGAAAAATTAGAAGAAAATTGGAAATCAATTGAAGATGGAATAAAAGATGGCTATAAGGACCTTTATGAAAAAGTTGAATCACCATTAGGAGCTATTAATGCAGGAGTAAAAGTAAATCCACTTGATACGAAATCATTAACTGCTTCAATTGATGAGTTAGATAAAACAATAGAGCAATTACAAAAATCTATTGCTTTCTCAACAGCTCCTCAAGATATGAAGACAGCTTTAGCTAAAATTAAGAAATTTACATCACCTGTTAATGAAGAAAAAGTTACAAAATATGCTGCAAGGCTAGAAAAGTACTGGAGTACTAGTGAAGATACTGTAAAACAAAAAGATGCTGAACTTTATGAAAAAATTGAAGTACCTATGGGAGCAATACAATCAGCTGCAAAGGCAAATCCAGTAGATACAAATACAATAACATCAGCAATAGAAGAATTAGATAAATTATTAACTGAAATGCAAAACTTAAAATAAGTTTCAATCAGGTTGCTGATATAAATTATTAGCAACCTGATTTTTATTATGTGCTTTAGTATTAAAGGAAAACCAAATTCATTTTGAATCTATAGATGAGCCACTAGATTTTGCTAGAAAAGTTGCTGAAGCACTTAAAGTATTAAGAAAATGTTAGAATAAAAAAACAATAAAGTGGTAATTTTAAATATTACTATCCGCATTGGGTAAGACCAATGCGGCTTTTATATGTTTTAAAAAAACTATTTTGATATAATTCCCTTGACATTATTACTAATTAGTAATAATATTATACCCATGGATAAGAATAAAATTACTTACGGAGAATTAAATGATTTAAATTTAAAATCAATAATAGCATTAAGTCGATGCATACAAAGCGTTAACAAAAGAGAACTTAAAATTATCAAAGAAGGAGGATTAACTTTTTCACAATTTGGAGTACTTGAAGTACTGTATCATAAGGGAGACTTAAGAGTTAGTGAAATATTAGAAAAGACTCTTTCAACTGGTGGTAATATGACTGTTGTTATAGACAACTTAGCTAAGGATGATTTAATTGAGAGACGTCCAGATCCTAAGGATAGACGTGCAAGTTTGATAAGCATCTCTGAAAAGGGAAGAAAGCTTATGAGCGAACTTTTCCCTAAGCATGTAGATAATTTAAGTGAAATATTCAGCGTATTAAGTGCTGAGGAGAAGAAAAATTTAATAAATATGTTAAAGAAATTATCAGGTGTATAGACTTACACCTTAATTTTTAAACAAATAGTACTAATTAGTAATTAACTAGTTAGTAATAATTAATTGATTTTATTTAGAGAATATGGATTTAGATAAGAAAGGAAGAGTTTAAGTGGATTATTTAAGTAATTTAGAGAACGATATGAAAGAAATATGCGATGACTGTTGCCAGAAGGGTTCAGATAATTGTAATTATAGAAAGTGCAATATTGGATTTTCAAAATATGTAGTAGAGAATATAAAAAATAAAGCTATAAAATCTATAGAGGATGGGGAAAATTTAATTCCAAAGGATGATTTAAAATACTATGAGGATAAAATAATAGCCAGAGGTATAGCCAACATATGTAAATTATGTAAAGAGTGCAATACAAATCATAGTGAAAATTGCGTTATAGCCTTAACCAGAAGATCTCTAGAATATACTCAGTTAAAAGATAAAATAGATTATCCTGGAAATATATTAATGTACTTAATGAATGTCTCAAAACAAAATATAGAACTTGCACAGTCTATAAAAAATGAATATGCTCACCTTTAAAGAGTGTGCAGCAGCACAATTAGGATGCTTTTACCGATAAAAATATGAAAAACACAACAGGAGTAATAGCTATTAAAAAATGTGGCAATAATAAGCAAGATTTCAAAGTATATATAAAATTTTAAAGAATAGTTAATAAAGGTGATTATATTATAAAATGCCTTTTACATAAATAAAAATTAACGAGGAGAGAAGCAAAAGATGATTAAAGCAATATTATCAAAATTATTTAGAATTAAGGAAGAAGTTAAAATGGAGGACAATAAAATTGTTTGTGGATGTTTTAAAATAACAGAACAAGATTTAAAAAATGCTATTAAGAACGGAGGTAATTCATTTGAAGAGGTACAAGCTGTTACCAAAGTTGGTACAGGCTGTGGCAAATGTGTAAATGGTAACAAAGATTTAGTTAATAAATTATTATTAGATAAGAAAATTAATGAAAATCAAATAGTATGCGGATGTTTTAAAGTTACAGTTCAAGACATAAATAATGCAATTAAAAATGGTGCAAAATCATTCGAGGAAGTACAAGCAATTACAAAGGTAGGTACTGGTTGTGGGCATTGTATAGAAAGCAATAAGGAATTAGTTAAACAATTATTAGTAAGATAATACTTCAAAAGCAAAAGTTATCCAGATTATTAGATTAAATAAAAAATGGACATAATATGATTAAATGATGAGAGACAAAAGGGAGTGAGAAAATGATTTCTTCAGTATCTTTATGTCATGGAGGACCCACACTTATAGTGGAAAAAAACGAATATACTGATTTTCTTAAAGACTTAGGCAAAAAACTAGCCCCTAAAGCTATAGTCATATTTACAGCCCATTGGGAAAGCGAAATTACAACAATTTCGGCAATTGATGATACTTATGATATGATGTATGATTTTTATGGATTTCCAAAAGAATTATATTCTGTAAAATATCCTGCTAAGTGTTCTGTAGAAGTAGCTTCAAAGTTACAATCCATGTTAAGGAGCAATGGTATTGAAAGTAAGCTGGATGAAAACAGAGGCTTGGATCACGGTGCATGGGATGTACTTTATTTAATGTATCCAAAGGCAAATTTACCCATTGTTCAAGTATCAGTAAATCCTGAAATAGCAATGGAAAAACAATATGAGATAGGAAGAGCTATTAGGGATTTAGGAAAAGAAGATATCTTAGTAATAGGAAGCGGTTCAACTGTGCATAATCTTTCTACAGTTGACTGGAATTCAGATAAAGCTGAAGAATGGGCAGTAGAGTTTGACAATTGGCTCATAGAAAGTATGGAAAATAATGATACAGAGACGCTCTTTAGATACAAACAGCTAGCACCAAATGCAAAACGTGCTGTACCACGGCAGGAACATATAGTTCCTATGTTTATAGCTATGGGAAGCGGAAATAAAGATAAGGCAAAGCTTTTACACCAAGGCTATGCATATGGGACTTTGAGCTATATATGCTTTGAGTTTTAATATTGAAAAATTTGATTGTTTGTGGAAATTGTGTAGAAAGCAATAAAGAATTAGTAAAACAATTACTAGCAAGATAATAGTTTAAAGAACATGCATAGTAACAATATAAATGGTGAAACTAAAGAATATTAATAGAAATAATCTTAGCATAATAAAAAACAGTAAAATATAATATTTTTAGCTGGAATTTATTCATCGTACCTAAGAATAAGAAGCTGTATAGTATTTTATAAGCTAAAGAATAGGGGCTGTTGCAAAACTAACAGAGTTTAGTTTTGTAGCAGCTCATTTTTTAGATATAAAAAAATGTGAATTCCGAAGAACTCACATTGATTTTATAATTAAATTATGCAACTAACTAAATCATACATTAAAGTTATCTAATAAGTTCATAAATCAATATTTATTATCTTCTACGTATCTTAGAAATGCCAATTAAACTAAATATAATCACAAATAAAAGACATGAAATAATAAATGAAATTGCACTGTACTCTAAATTACTGTCTGGATTGTTTGCACACATTCCAATTGAAAATAATGCATAAGGGAAGAAAAGTCCAAGACCTTTTGCACGAAATGCAATTTCTATAATTCCGCCAAGTAATGAAATACCTATTGGAACAGCGAAACTTTTTATTATAAGTGAAAGAGCAAGCTGAACAGAAGCAATAGCACAACCACCGAAAAAACCATATAAAAGCCACAAAAACATTTTTAGTGGAAGAGGACTTGTTATTCCTACCACTTTTCCTGAAACATAGAATAGTATTCCTACAAAAATTTGTGTTAATAGAAGCATTTTTATAATTGTAATAAACTTTGAAAAGTATATGCTGCTAAAACTAATTGGTGCAGTCAAAATGGTATTCCAATTGCTATTCATATGTTCTAATCTACAAATGTAAGAACAGTAGACGCCTATTAGTGCTGGGAAGCATAAGTAACAAAAAAACAAATTATGTTGTGTCCAAAGGCTATACCAGCCATTACTTAATACATCTGTATTATTTACATAATTGAATGTTCCTAGAATGGCAGAAAGACATGGAATAATGAAAAATGCTATCCATATAGGACATTTATGAAGTTTTATGTGTTCAGCTTTTAATACATTAAAAAACATTTTTTAAATCTCCTTTCTTACAAAAAGTTGTTTCCCAAAAGTATATAGTAATATAAAAATTATAAGCAATGCTATAACTTCGCCATAAGGAATATTAGTCCAATATAAATCAATGATTCTAGTATCTTTATCCCAATTCATTCTTACAGGTGCTAACTCACAGTAGTACCCCCAAGGCACAAATTTAGCTATACTTCCAATGAGCATTGAAAATGCACCTAAAAGCGTTCCTGTAATTGCTACAACAAATGAAATTATTTGATTTGAAAATATTAGTGAAATAATTAGTTGTAGCAATAATAAAGTTAAGTTTACTATAAATGTAATTAATATATAATAGAAAAAGTAATCTATTGAAAATTCTTCAGTAAATCCTTTTAAATTTCCGGACAAAATCATAAATCCAACTTGGAAGATATTTATAATTCCGATATATACTGCACCACATAAAAATTTTCCTACAAATAACTGACTAGCTGGCATAACAGCATTTAATAATTTGAAGGTATTTCCTTTATGTTCAATATCACTTAGACGTGAACTTATAACCGCAACTGTTATTGGCATAAAAAAGCAATTTATTTCTGAAAATAATAATATTAAATACATCCATCCCTGTTCTAATTCATATGATTTCATTTTATTTATTGAATATGAAGCTATAATAAATTGAACCATAACAATAACTAATACAGTTAATCCTATTTTACGATGTCGGATTTTATAAAATTCCATAGAAAGCGCTTTTATCATAAACTCATATCCTTTCCTGTCAATTTTAAGAATATATCTTCCAAACTTTTTTGACGTTCTTCTATACGAAGAAGTATAATTTCATTTTCATAAAATAATTTAGTACATTTTACTATAAAAGAATCGGAAATTTCAGGTAGTAATATATATTCACTATCAGTTTCACAAGAGATATTTTGGCTTTTTAGCAAATTGCAAGCCTTCACATTATCAATTGTCTTGATTGCAATTTTATGTTGACTTTTTTGATGAAGTGTTTCAAGACTATCCTGAAATATGAGCTGGCCATGATTAATGATTCCAACAGTATTAGCCATTTGATCAATCTCACTTAATAAATGGCTTGATACTACAACTGTCATATCATATTTTTCGGGAAGTGAGCATATTAATTCTCTCATTTCTTGTATTCCTGCAGGATCAAGGCCGTTGGTAGGTTCATCTAAAATAAGAAGTTTGGGAAAATTAATAAGTGCGGCTGCAAGTCCTAATCTTTGTTTCATACCAAGTGAGTATTGATTTACTTTTTTATCTTGTTCTTTTTTTAACCTAACAATTTCTAATACTTTATTTATATTTTTTTCAGGTACATTACGAAGAGTTTGAATTATTTTTAAATTTTCTTTTCCTGTTAAATGCCCATAATAACTAGGTGATTCAATAAGGCTTCCTACATTTTTTAATATTTCTAATCTATTTTTATCATTAACATGTTTATCGAATACATCTATATTTCCATCTGTTTGTTTAACTAAACCTAAAATCATTTTTAATGTAGTAGATTTTCCAGCACCATTAGGTCCTAAAAAGCCATAAATGCTGTTTGTTGGTATTTTTAAATTTAAATCTTTAACTCTATAAATATTTCCATATTTTTTGCTTAAATTATTAGTTGTAATTATATTTTCCAAGTTTATAACTCCTTTCAATTCGTCACATTATTAAAATAATAAATAGAAATTTTTCTCTTGCGTCTAAATTAAATATAAAATATCAACATTACATCTTAATGAACGTTACCTTACATTTACCTTACGAATATAAAAGTACATAGATATGTGCTTACATAACAAGTAAGGTGATTCTGAGAGTATACTATAAATCAGTTTAGATTTAATCCATGATTTGATTAGTTATGTAAATAATGGTAGAATTATAAAGAATTAAGCATGATTATAGGTCATTTTAAAAGTGATAAAATAGATAAGAAGATATGGATAAATATGGGCATAAGACTATTAATAATAGTCTTATATTGAAATTATAGGTGGACAACTTCTCATATAATTTCTTGTTATATGTAAACATATATTGATAATTATAAAATGTGGAATTAAATACATATAGAAAGGCATATAAAATGGAAAATATTAAAGATTGTAAAATATTGATTATTGATGATGAACAATCTCTTTTAGAGATGGTTAAAAATATTATGGTTAAGGAAGGGTTTCATGAGGTATTTACTGCTTGTAATTGCCATATGGCCATAGATAAATTTAGAGAAATAAAGCCTCATGTTGTTATTTTAGATGTAATGCTGCCTGATGGAGATGGTTTTTCTCTTATGCAGCAGCTTAGAGGAATATCTATGGTTCCAGTACTTTTTTTATCTGCTAGAGATGAAGATGAAAATAGGCTTTT
Source organism: Clostridium saccharobutylicum DSM 13864 (assembly GCF_000473995.1). Classification (NCBI taxonomy): domain Bacteria; kingdom Bacillati; phylum Bacillota; class Clostridia; order Eubacteriales; family Clostridiaceae; genus Clostridium; species Clostridium saccharobutylicum. The sequence continues at coordinate 2,405,678 of NC_022571.1, forward strand.
AGGACTTGGTCTTGGAGCCGATGATTATATGACAAAGCCTTTTCTTCCTAGAGAATTAATTTTAAGACTTAGCATTATACTTAGAAGAACTTATTTTCCACCAGTTTTAGAACCAAAAGGGAAACCAACATTTAATTTGGGAAGCGTATTTGTAGATATGAATAGCGGTATTGTAAAAAAGCAAGAGAAAGAGTTAACGTTAACTGCTAAGGAATATGCATTGCTGGACAAACTTTATTCTAACAAAGGAAATATTGTTACTATTGATGCTTTGTGTAGAGCTGCATGGAATGATAATTTGTTTGGATATGAAAATACACTAATGGTACATATTAGAAGGCTTAGGGGAAAAATAGAACAGGATCCTTCCCATCCAAAGCATCTTTTAACTGTAAGAGGTCTTGGATATAAACTTGTATTGGAGGGATAGAGTTGAAAGGTTTTATCAAAATAATTATGCGCTATGTTCTTTCAGCTGGAGGAATTGCTATAATAATTTTATTAATTAATTTTATTTTGTTAATATCTTGGATTGCATATTCAAGTAAAGATTCAAATGAAAAATATAGTATATCTGAAATTAGTGATAAATTAAAAAGGGATGGAAATAACTTTATTTTATCAGATGATGTATCTTCATTAATAAAAGACAAATTTGAATGGGCTATGCTTTTAAGTGATGATGGAAAAGTTATTTGGAGTGAGAATCTGCCAGAAGATGTTCCTTTAAGTTATAAGGTTTCAGATATTGCATCATTTAGCAGATGGTATTTAAATGATTATCCAATAAAAGTATGGAAACATCCAGATGGCTTATTTGTTCTTGGTGATAAGAAAAATAGTACTTGGAAATTTGTGATTGAAATTCCTCAAAAGGTTATGGAAAACTCACCAAAGTGGTTAGCTGCTGTACTCATAATAAATTTTATAACTGCTATATTTTTAGCATTTTTGTTTGGAATTCGTTTTTTTCTTTATTTACGAAAGGTTGTAAATGGAATAGAAAACATGTCAGAGAAAAAGCCAGTTTCTCTTAGTATAAAAGGAACTTTTAAAGATTTGGCAAACAATATAAATATTACTTCAAAGGAACTTATAAGACAGCAAAAACTAATTGAAAAAAGAGATACGGCAAGAAACAATTGGATAACAGCAGTATCACATGATATACGTACACCACTTTCTATGATTATGGGGTATTCTAGTGATTTGGAAGATAATTCTAAATTTTCAGAAGAAGACAGAAAACAATTTAGTGTTATAAGATTTCAAAGTGAAAAAATTAAGCAGTTAGTTAATGATTTAAATTTGGCAGTGAAGCTTGAATATGAAATGCAGCCTTTAAATATGAAGAATTTCTATATTGCAGAAGTTTTGAGGAAAGTAGTCGTAGAATATTTAAATAATTTGTGTAATGACAAATATACTATTAACTTATCAATTTCTGATGAAGCACAAGGTTTCAAATTAAATGGTGACATAAGACTATTTGAACGTGCTCTAAACAATATTATAGGAAATAGTATTAAACATAATAATGAAGGTTGTGACATCTTCATTGATATGACCAGAAAATTTAATGGCTGCCAAATTGAAATTAAAGATAATGGAAGTGGTTTTGATAATAATGTTTTAGAAAAGTTGAATTTCTCAACTGAAATGCCTAATGGTGTTTCGCATGGCCTTGGACTTTTTATTGTAAAACAAATTATTACAGTACATGGTGGAACAATTCAATTTAGAAATTGGGAAAATGGAAGTGACATAGTTATATATATATAATCACACGTGTTAATTAACTGATTTTTTACTTTAATCTTGATATTATTTAGGTTGGCACTTTAATATTACTATAGAATAGCCTTAGTTTTTATATATTTTTATTTTTGGATTAATTAACACTTATGATATATAATTAGTTCTTCAGCAGGCTAAAATAAATACACTTTTATAAGATATAAGGTAATTAGATGAAGTGGATAAAATGAATAAAAGAAAAGTTTTATATTTTTTCCTTTTTCCCCATTAAAGAATTTCAAGGGTATAAGAGCCACTATTAAACCTGTTATTTCTATGAGAAAATATAGCCAATAGTTAGTGCTACTTACAGTTTGGATAATTTCACTTATGGGCATGTTCATAATTAATGATTCTATGATTCCATATATCGGTAAAATCAAAATTTCAATCAGACTTACAAGTGTATAATATTTTGCCTGTTTTTTAAAGTTATCATGATACTTATAGAAAATATAAATAACAAGAACTCCGAAAAAATCTCCATCTATCTGAAATAATAGCGCTAATGCTCCTAAAATTAATATTATAATGAATTTTCCTTTAAACTTACATGAGTCGTAACTCAATATAGCTATAAGTCCTAAAACTAAATCAAAGATAGTATCAAGTGCTATCCAGCTAGGACCAAATACTAATCTAAATGTCATAATGAATGGGATTTCTGATAGTACTGCTATTCCAAGCAGCCTTAATAAATACTTCTTTTTATTTCGTGTTTTTATATAACCTTCTGCAATCATAAAACAAAATATAGGAAATGCTATCTTTCCTATAAAATGAAATATCTCAATGTTTGGAAGTAGTATCCATGATACATGATCTAATACCATTGATATAATTGCTAGGATTTTTAATTGACTTGAATTCATACTTAATTTACTCCTTCTTTTTATAAATTTGTATAATAAAAGTGTAAACTTTAATTATAAGGATTTTATAAGGAATAATATTTATGGATAAATATCAATTGTACAAAATTAAGTTGAAAGAGCAGTGAAATAATGGTATAAATATATAAAAAACATGAAAATGAATTAGCTATATTTAATTATAGTATGCATTTAGGGGAGAAAATAAAATATGCCAAATATTTTTGATGGATTACAAAAGTTAGATGATAATGTAATAATAGATAACATTGCAATGTTGGAAGCTGTAAATATGGGGAATGTTATTAAAGGATATGGAACTACAGTTGCTAATAAAGGTGCTAAGGTTATTAATAGCATTGGTGGATTTTTTGGTAAAAATCCTAATGTTAAGGTAGTTGAAGAAAAGAAAATAGAGGATTATATTCTTGAAGAAAAAAATAAAATTGTAAATTTAAATAGAAGTCAGTTAGACCATAAATTAATCGATGCATTAAAAGAAAAAGTTAATATGGATGGAGTACAATCCAATGATGCTATATCAGCATATATTATTAATTTAGTGGCTGATTATTTAAATATAAGTGAAAATCTTACAGTTGCACAAAAGGCGGATGGAATTTATAGAAGATATTTAGAAAAGTTATTATCAAGCATTCAAAAGGAGCTTGGTAGCCAAAATGAAGAAGAAGCTGAGAAAACCATAAAAGAGATAGAAAAGAATGTAAAAAATATCAGTGAAAGTGACAAAGAGAAATTAAAAGAAGTTCTTGAAATTGAAAACCTTACAGGTAATGAAATAAGAAATGTATTAATGAAAGCAGGAACACCAGCGCTTATAATTGGAGCAATGTCAGCATCTGGATTTGGAGCATTTATGGCATTGACAACAATTATTCATGCAGTTTTTACTACAATTATGGGAATAACGATTCCTTTTGCTGTTTATACTGGTGCAACTAGTGCTTTATCGTTTATATTAGGTCCTGCCGGAATAGCGTTTATTGCAGGAACCACAGTATGGCAATTTACAAAAGGAAATAAAAAGCTTAAAAATGAAATATTGGCTCAATTAATATTTGCATCTATAAATGTTTATGGGGGAAGTTTTGTTCCTAAAGATGAAGAGTTACCTAGTTATGAAACTAATGAAGAACTTTTAGAAGAAATAAGAAAAAGAGATAAAGAATATAAAAAACTTGTAGAAGATAACAATAAATTACAAGGTGAAGTTAGTAATTTAGAGTATGAGTGTTCTGAATTGATGACAGATATTGGAGTATACAAGAATATAATAAATAAAGAAAGTTATAGAAGAAGTGAATCCAAAAAGAAAATATTAAAATTAAAATCAGAAAAAGAAGAAGTAATTGAAAAATTAAGAGAATTAGAAACAAATGTATCTAATTTAAAACAGGAAATCAACTTGGAAAATGGTGACAGGATAAATAGAGAAATAGAAGACTTAAAAGTATTAAATGCAAATTATAAAAAAGAATTTATAGATTTAAATGATTCTATAGAATATCAAGAACAAATTATAGAGAACGCATCAAAGGAAATTGATGATAAAACATTAAAAATCAAAGAAACTGAATTAAAAAATGTAGAGTTACAAAAAGAAAATGAGTTATTAAAAATTAAGATGGAAGATAAGGATAATAGAATACAGAAAACAGAAGAAATAAGAAGAAAAGAAATAGAAGAAAAGTGGAAGGTTTATTATCCAGCTTTTCAAATAACTAATATGGCTATAAGAACTGCTACTAAATTTTCTAAAAAGGAAGTATGGGAAATTGAGAGAGCATTGATGGAGTTACATTCACTTAAAGATTATAAATCTGTAAGCAGAGGTAAAGTGAAATATAATAATCAAGAATACGAGCATATTGGGTTCTCACTACCATGTGGATTTCCAACTAGGATATTATATAAAATTCTTTCTAATTCTGATAAACAAGTACAAATAGAGAAAGTTTATAAGCATAACGAAAAGTTTCTCCAATAAGTACATATTAGTATAATTTTAATCACTTCTATCTAAATCTACTTTAACAATTACTTTTTCGTAGTTTATATTCTTACGTTGTCATATATAGGAAATATAATGCGGGAAAATTTTAGGCATAATGATATAATAAAAAATACATAGGGGAGGGAATTATCTATGAAAGAGAAGAAAGTTTGTGTTGTTGGTTTAGGTGGAGTTGGAGGATATATTGGTTGCATGTTTGCTAAACATTTTGATAATGTATACTTTTTGGCAAGAGGCAAACGGTTGGAATCAATAAGGGAAAATGGATTAAAATTATATAGTGCTGCTCATGGGAAAATGACAGTGCATCCCAAAATGGCGAGTGATAATGCTGAGGAAATAGGTGTAATGGATTATATTTTCATTTGTGTAAAACAGTTTTCATTAGAGCAGGTTTGTGCTCAAATATCACCAATGATTGATGAACATACTATAATAATTCCGCTAATTAATGGTGTTGGTGTTTCGGATAAAATACGTGGATTGATTGATAAAGGCTGTGTTATTGACAGCTTGATTTATATTGTATCTGGGGCAGATGAAGAATTTGCTATACATCATGATAGCTCATATTGTAATATTCACATAGGTTATGGAATGAACAGTGAATTTGATAATAGTATATTATCTGAAGTTCAGAAAATGTTACAGAGTGTAGGTATCACATGCATAATAGAAAATGATATACAAGCTGCTATTTGGAAAAAGTATATATTGAATTGTGGATATAATATTATAACAGCTTATTATAATGCAACAACATCAGATATAAGAAAAAATGAAGTTGCTGTCAAGCAATTAAAATTGCTATATGAAGAAGCTTGTTCAGTGGCACGTAAGTTAAATGTAAACATTGATGATAACTTAGAAGAAGTACATTTGAATCATATGTTATACAAACAGTCTGACTCATCTACAAGTTCTTTAAAAAGAGACATTGAAGCAGGAAGAAAAAACGAATTAGATGTGTTTTCGGGAAAACTAATTGAGTTAGCATTAAGCTGTAATGTAAAAGTTCCTATGACTACTTTTTTTTATAATGAATTAAAAAAGAAGTCTCAAATTTAAAGTTTAGGCATAAGTAAAAAAATAATAACCCCAGTAGTAAGCATAGTAGCTTTCGACTGGGGTCGATTTTTTTATTATTTTTCTTCGTTATTTATAATCCTTATTAAGTTATCTTTATGCCTAACTATCATCAAAATGCAGGCTACTGTAGCGGAAATAACTATTGCAACGTGAGATTTCATAATAATACACATAACAGGTATTGTTACACCTATTGCAATTGATCTAATAGAAACTATACTTGTAAATAAACGCAATATAAAGTGAACTGCAACTCCAGTTAATGTTGGAATGGGTGCAATCAAAACAAAGGCACCAAGGGTTGTATTTACTCCTTTACCTCCATTAAATTTAAGAAATGGAGTGTAGTTATGTCCTAAAATTACTGTTATTGCAATTATACCAATGAAAGCATTAGCTGATATTGGTAAGTTTATTGTTCTGATCAAATACAGTCCTAAAGCTACAGGAACTATTCCTTTTAAAATGTCAATTATCTGAGTTATAATAGATATTTTAGTTCCTGCAATTCTTTTAACATTTGTTGAGCCTATATTTCCACTACCTTTGGTTCTTATATCAATTTTACAAAACTTTTTAGTAAGTAGGTATCCTGTTGGGATTGAACCACATAAAAAAGATATAATAATTGTTATTAAAATAATCATTTTTTCCACCTAAAATTTATTTTATTTTGATTTGTTTAATGTACATATTGTAACTAGTTATACATTTAAACCATGCTTAGTATAACATAATCTACAATATGTGCAATGCATTATATATACATTATTATAAATTATAAATCAATTTAATGATATTAGATTTGTAATTTATGATATAATTGTATTATGGTGGGCAAAATTGTTACGAATAGTTGGATAGAAAATGGACATTGAGCTCATAAATAAAAATAATTTATCTAGAAAGGTAATAATCAAATTGAACAAAAAATATTATGATTTAATAAATGAATTACAAAAAACATTAGATGATCCGAAAGTTAAAAGTAATCAAGAATTAACTGATATTTTAACATCATATAAAGATAAATTAGAAAATGGAGGAGAGTATAAGTTTGTTTGTACAAAATTGACTGGTGATATCGCAGCATACGTGCGACATAATCATTTTAAAGCTCCAGAGTCAGTTTTAAAATTATATAATGATTTAGCAAATGTTGCATCTAAATACAGAGGATTATGTTCATTTATTACATGGTTCTAATTGAGTAATGCGATATTTTAAAAGTATGATATAATTAATATATTATAGAAAATTATTTTCTAAGAAATATGGAGGAACTATTAATGAAAATAAATGATAGAGTTGAATTTTTAGAACACGACAATAAAGGTAAGCAAGGTACTGTAATAAAGCTTATGGGAGATCATAGTGCAGTTGTTGTAATAGATGGTGAGGAAGATGATGTCCCAACTTTAGCAAGAGTAACTAATTTAAAAGTAATTTAGTTTTAAATACTTAGGCACAATCAAAAAAATCGAAATATCACATTATTTATAAAATAAACTACATTCTGTTTAGTTGATGGAATGTAGTGCGTTTTGTGAATAATGTGATATTTTTTTATATAGACAAAAGTAGAATTTATGGTAGGTTCAGTTTTTCAAGATCCTTTTGAATTAGGAAAAGCTATTTATACAATAGAAATAAATTTTTGAAGGTAAGGAGCCACTTTCTGGTACATAATATAAGTTTAATGATACAGGAATAGCAGTTCGATTACCCTATGAGGAAAATATTTAAAAAGATACCACATATCTATGAAAAGTCTAAAGATTTTTTACTATAATCTTCAAATTTCAACAAAAATATTTTGAAAAAGATGATAATATCTATATATAAGAGAAGCTAATATTCTAAAATTGAATATTTTGGAATATCATGTTTTAAAGATGTTAATTTAATATTGATACAGATTTAACTTAAATTAGTAATAGTTATAAGCAAAATATTAGGATAATCAATTATTATAAAGTGAGAATTATAACAACAAATATGTTATCAATTATATAAAAAACATAGCCTAGTTTTGAATTTAATTGAGGATATGATAAAATATACGATTAGATTAAAGGAGTTTTTACAAATGAATGTTTCACAAAACATGGAACTAGAAAACAAGGAGCTTATACTTAGCAAAAAGTTTTACAAAAAACTAGCTAATGAAAGGGATAAAAGAAAAAGAGAGCTTATATTAAACAAAATGAAAAGTTTTGAAATTATTTTGCTGAAAAGTAAATCAAAATCAGATATACCAAAAGCTATTTGGATAAGAAGAATAGTTGGAACAAATATATATAAATTTAGAGTTAATAGTGGTGATAGAATTCTATTTCAGTATATAGAAGACGAAGATGAAAATAGGATCCTTTTTTTAGATTTTTGTAATCATGATAGTCAAATCCGTACAGCTAAAAATCAAGTGTTGTGTATGTCTACTGTTGGACTTGAAATTAATGATAAATATGAATATAAAGAAGATGATTTTGATAAAGAAATTGATGAAGAAATTAACAATGATATATATGGAAGACTTGAAACACTCAAGCAAAATTCAGTTATTGAAGACGAATATATTTGTGTGTCAATTGATGAAGGAGATATGGAATTTTTAAGTTTTGAACAATATGAATGCATATCAAATAGAAATAAGCAATCAGATTTAATATTAGGATGTGCAGGCAGTGGTAAAACTGTTGTTGCAATAAGAAAATTGATTTTAAACAAGGAAGAAAATTTAAAATCAATTTATATAACCTGTTCTAATATGATAGTTGATAGGGCGAAAGATATATATTATAGATTTATTGAAAAAGATAATATGACATCTTTTTATACCTTAAGAAATTTGTGCTTTGAAATTATAGGACTCAAAAATCCAATAATAATTGAATATAAAGATTTTTATGAGTGGTTTTTTAATTATGCTTTAGTAAAGGAATATATAAATAAAGTTGATGTGAAAGAAATTTGGATAGAAATATGCTCTCTTATTAAAGGAACTGCAGGTAAAAAGCAGGATTCTAAAGAATTAGAAGGTATTATAAGTGAAGATGAGTATTATAATTCTGAAGAATCTCATCATGACTTAAAGACTAGAAAGATAATATATAGGATAGCAAGAATATATCAATATTGGTTAAAAAACAATAAATATTATGACGATAATGATTTGGCAATGTTATCTTTAAAAAAAATAACATCAAAATACAAATATGATTATGTGATTTATGATGAAATTCAAGATTTAACTGAACTACAATTAAATTTTATATATTCGATTGCCAGAAATGTAAATAATATAATGTTGATTGGAGATATAGATCAAAGCATCAATATAAGTAAATTAAACTTAGATTTCCTAAAAAATATGACCTATGAGAGTAATTCGAAACTTAGTGAAAAATTTATAATTAAAAATTATAGAAATGGATCTGAAACTATAAATTGGATTAATGCTTTTAAACAAATTAAATTTAGTAAATTTAAAAGTATGGGAAAAAACTTCGAACAAGAAGAAGAGTATATTAAGGAAGGAACTAAACCTAAAATAATATATAATGTTAAAAATCAAATTAAAATTCTAAGTAATGTGGATGAGGACGTTAATAGTATAATAATAGTTCCAGATGAAAGCGATAAAAAAGAATTGGAAGATATGGGTTATACATTAGGAAGAGTATTTTCTGTAGAAGATGTAAGAGGATTAGAATATGATAATATCTATTGTTATAATATTTTATCTAAGTTCAATTACATATGGGAAAAGGTATTATCTAATAATTCAAAGTTAGAGGATATATATAGAATATATTTTAATATGGTTTATATAGCTGTAACTAGAGCAAAAAATAAAGTCGTTTTTATTGAAAAAACTATTCCGGTACTAGATAGTGTACTACAAAAACATTGGGATAAAATTGATTATGAAAGTGAAATAGCTATGAATACTAATAAAATGAATATTAAACCATGGTATAAAGGTTTCATGTTAGAGACTAAGAATTCAGTACAAGAAAATGAATTCGATGAAGATACAAGTAAAGTACCAGAAACTGAAAGTTTTAAGGAAAGTGCAGCTGCTGGTATAGGAGGTTTCATTGGAGCTCTAATATCAGGAGGGTTAATTGGAGGAATACTTGGAATTGAAAAAGTGGATGAATGGAGCCAAGAGGCAGAAAAACTTGAAAGGACGGGAAATTATTATCAGGCAGCTTATGCATATAAAAAAGCTGGAAGACAAGCTGATGCAAAAAGGTGTGTAAGAGAACATGAAGTAAAGCTAAGTTATGAAGTGAATATACAGAATTAGTAGGAGTAACTTATATACATAAAAAATAAGAAGTTCTATAATTACTGTTCATCAAGCAAAAGCAATAATATATGTAATAAAGGAGTAAATCAGATGAAAAATGAAAAAATAAATCTAAATCAAGAAGAAGCAACTATACTTGAAGCTCAAGTAATTTCTACAGAAAGCGGTTTTAATAAGGAAAACGAAATAATAATTTCAGATGAACTGCGTAATGAAGAAGTAAATTTAAACAATAATAAAGATATTATGATAACTGAAGTTAATAGTGATGAAATAATTAAAATGAGTAATGAGAATAAGATAGAGTATCTTGAAAAAAATGTTTTTAAAAGCAAATTTGTTTTAGGAAGATTAAACAAGATTAGAGATGGCAAGAATGGGAAATATACATTTGTAGACTTAGTTTTACCATATGATATAAACACTAATTATAAAATTAATGGCACAAATTGGAGAGCATTTTGTGATTTTAACTACGTGCCAAATGATGTCAAACAGACTTTAAACCAAGGAGACTTAATATACTTTAGGCCGGAGTTAAATAGTATAAATCCACATGATATTATTAGAGTAAATGGAATAACCGTAAAAAAGCTGACAAGCTATAAAGAATTTTTAAAAAAGGAAAATATAGAACTTAAAGATGTAAAAATAGGTGGACTAGTTGCATTGGAAAGAGAAGAAGATATTAGAGTATGGGCAACAGAAGAATTTTATAGAAATTTTGGTCAATTACATGATGACTTATTAGCGAATGTAGAAGAAGAGCAGAAAAAAATAGAGAGTATTATGAAAGAGAAAGAAAAATTATACAAATCAATTCAAGATGAAAGAGATAAAGCTGATAAAAAGAAAAAGGATTTAGAAAAAGAGCTAGAAAGAAATAAAAAGAAGGCAGATCAAGAAATAAAAAATAAAGAGGATATGCTAAACAAGAAAAAAAAGGAAATAGAAAATTTAGTGAGAAAACTTGAATATTTTGGGTTTAAGGGTTTCAAAGATAATGAAGAACAAGAGAGTTTACTAAAAGATAATTTATTAGATAGCACATTTAATGAATTATTCGATTATATAAAAAATTATTTAAAATACAATAAAAAATTAATATATAGTGATGATACAATAAGAAGATTTTTAGTTGCTTTACAATCTAATGAGTTAGTAATTTTATCAGGGCCATCAGGAACAGGAAAATCAAGTATAGTTACAGCAGTTGCTGAAGCTATTGGTGGTGTAGCTAAAATAATACCAGTTAAACCAAGTTGGACTGAATCAGAAGATTTGATTGGCTTCTATAATCCAATAGAGAAAAGTTATGTATCAACACCTTTTCTAGATGCACTTGTTGAAGCAAAAAAGAATGAAAATAAAGATAAACTTTATCTTATTTGTTTAGATGAAATGAATTTATCTCATGTAGAATATTACTTTGCAGAATTTTTGAGCAAGCTTGAAGTTAATAAGGAGAATCCATCAATTGAATTATATAGTAAGGAAATTTTAGATGAAGTGTGTGAAAGTATAGAGGATACAATTCAATTAATGAGTGGCGAATCAGTTGAGATTTCAATAGATTCAATTAAAAAATGGTGTGCCGATAATTCAAAAGAATATACAGAATTAATAATAGAGTTAAAGAAAAAGATAAGATTTATTGAAAAATATCCTGCAATATTTGATATTCCTAATAATGTAAGATTTGTAGGAACTATGAATATTGATCAAACTACAAAATTAATTAGTCCAAAGGTCATAGATAGAAGTTTTATAATAGAGTTATTAAAGTTTAGAGCTAAAGTAGATGATATAAAAGGAGAAAAAGTAGAAAGCAAATTTATACCAGCGGATATTTTAAAATTAAATAATAAAGAAGAGTTGTCTAAACAGTCCAAAGAAATAATAAAAGAATTAGATTTAACCAATCAAGTTTTAGAATTATTAGATTGCGATTATAACAGTAGAACATATAGTCATATTAGTAAATATCTTTGTAATTTAGAACAATGGGAAATAAAATTTGATAAGAATGAAGTGCTAAGCGATTTAATTGCAATGAAGATTTTACCTAGAATGAATATTTCAATTAAGAATAAGGCTGATGAAAAATATAAAAAATGGATTGAATTTAAAACTGAAGGTTATAAAAAATATTCTGATGATGTTAAATTTAAGATAAGTAAAATGGATAAAGGTTTGGAAGAAGACAATATTTTGAGTTTTTGGGGTGTATATTAATTTACCAGAGCAATTTATTTTATATTGAAATTCTAAAACAATATAAATATTGAAAGTAAGGTGATACTTATGGAGATTAAACTAGTTTTATTAGATATTAATAATGGTAAATTTGAGATATACAAAGAAATTAATGAGTACTGTGAGAATAATTTATGCATTACTCAATATGAGAAAAATAAGAGAAATAATAATTTTTTACACTTGGGTGTAAAGTTAATTGATGTTTATAATCCTAAGGATTATATTGTAAGCATTGGAAATGAGAATTATAATAACTTGAAATTTAATAATGATGTAGAATGTTTTTATCAAGAAACTATTGGAGAGGATGCTGACCAAATAGGCATAAGTAAAGCAGGATTTTTCAAAGTAGAGATACGCAACAGTGAAAGAAAAATAGTATATACATCTGAGCAAATACTCGTAAAACCATCAATAATATCAGTAGAAATGTATAAACAAATGGTGGATATGTTATTAAATATAAATAAAGATTTGGTTATGCAAGACTTTTCCAATATATATTTAAATATTGAGGGGAAAAAAGAAGATTTATCGGAAACAGTATTGAATTTTTTAAACAATATTGAAAATTTAATATATAACATAAATAAAAATCCTTATGTCGAATTAGTAAAAGAGGATGCAAAGGTTAGCTATAAAAAAATTAAGAAGATTTCTAGTAAAGTAATCATAGAAAAAGAATTGTATCCTTTTAAAAATAAATTTATGTCAGAGGTGGCAAGGGAAAGTAAGGACACTTATGAAAACAGAATGATTTGTTCTGCTCTTTTAGATATCAAGAATTTGATCGAAACTAATCTAAACATGAACTTAAATTATATTAATAAAATAAATAAAGATATAAAAATAACAACAGCACAAATAAATAGCATGTGTAATACGCCAATAGCTACACAAAAAATGTCAGCAAGTAATGCAGAGGAAAGAGCAATATTAAATTTGGGAAGAAATAATTCCAGTGATAGATTACCCTTGCCTATGAGACCGCATGGCAACTTGGAATATTTTAATGATTTAGAAAGAAAGTTAGAAAGGTTGAATAATACTATTAAGTTGTTGAAAGATTGCAAAGCTAATTGGACAAGCAGCAATAATAAAATAGATGCATACTTAAAACTTGAGATTTTTAAAGAATTAAAAATGACACAAAAAAGAAGAGAAAAATGGAGAACAACACAAGTGTTTTTACATGATTTAACATACGGAAAATTATATCGTAAGCTAAAAAACTTTTGTGAAGATAGTAACTATAACTTATCAGATCTAGAGGAAGAACAATTGAATATAAAAGAAGTTTATGATGTTTTTGAAATTTGGTTATTCTTCTATATGGCTAAAATATTAATTCAAGAACAAGGATGGAAGATTGAAGATAATAGAAACATAATTAAAAATGTAAATAAATACTTGATTAAAAATAAAACATTATATGGATTTTCAATAGAATTTATTCATAAACTTGCACACAGACAGGTAAATACTATTGAAGAAAATAGAGTTAATATGAAATTAGTTTATAATAAAACAATAAAGCTAGAAACAGGTAACTTAAGGCCAGATTTTACATTTATATTTAATTGTAGAAATGTAGAAAAAAGATTTTACCTAGATGCTAAATATCATAATTATACAAATAATAAACATGCTTTCTTGGATGATATAAAAAATGTAGCAATTGAAAAATATTATTTAAAATTATTAAATACAGAAGATAGAGCAGTGGGGTCTTTTATTGTTCATTGTAATAATAATTTTGAGAATTTTGGAGGGAAAGCTTCAAAAAAGAATATCAATACTAGTCCTATGCATAGATGTGGGAGTTTTTCATTAATACCTGATAATTCAATTAATTTTATTACATGGATAAGTTTAATAATGGAATGGTTTTATGATGAATATAATGTTTGTTGGAATTGTGGAAATACAAAACCCGAAGAAAAACAACTTTCAACATTTGGAGGTAAAATAAAGTATCATTATACTTGTTATGATTGTGGTAGTTTTTGGGTTAAAAATCATTGCGGAACATGTGATTGTAATAAAATAATTAAGCATGATTTACCACAAAAACAATATCATATTCAAACAAATGAAAAATGGATGATGGAATGTCCAAAGTGTGGAGAATCAGGAGGTACTAAGCCTAAAATAACATATATGGAGAAACGAGTAGAAGAAAAATGCCCTAGATGTCATGGTAGAGGTCGTATACCACAATATAAACACACAGAACGTGGGAGATGTTTTTTATGTGATGGCGCAGGATATATTTATAGTTAGAATATATATTCATGTCTGTAAAACTTAAGGTTATATTTATAATTAGGTTGTAATCATTTCTTCAGTAAAAGTCATCCTATTTTTGCTTGTCCTCACTTGCTTGAGGAGTATGCAAAAATGGGATAGCCTTTGCTGAGAGAAATCCACAGCCTAATTATATAGAAACCTAGAAAAAGAATACAGCTTCTTTCGGTAAGTTACCACATAGGTCTAAATCCAAAGTTGTTCATCTATATATTTTGAAAATAAATTAGTATTTATAATCATCAACATCAACTTTATCTAATTTTTGATAAGGCGCAAGTGTTGAGGCTATTTTTATAGGAGCATTATAATTGTTTATACAATAGTGAACTTCACCAGGTTCTATATGGATAAATTGCCCCTTTGTCATATGATTTACTTTACCATCGACAACAATGTCAATTTCTCCATCTATAATATAGAAATTTTCTTCCATAATATTGTGATAATGAGCTTTAAAATCTTGTCCTGGTTGAAATTGCACTAATGCAAAATTCATACGAGGACCTTTCATTAGATATTTTGGACCATTGTCACCAAAACGATAATCTTTATCTTTTTCATCGATAATATACATAATTAATTCCTCCAATTATTTTAAATTTTTATTATAAATTCTAAAGGCCAGGTGCAATCCACATATTTTTTGCGATTTTCTTGTTACAAAATTCTAATTGTGCAGCATATACCTTTCTCCATTTATTGTAAAGATTTTCATATAGACCATGATTTTTCTCATTAGGCTGATAAGTTTTATCCCAAGATACCAATTCATTAGCTGTTTTTGATATATCAGTATAAATTCCTGCACCATAACCAGCCAGAATTGCAGCACCGAGACCAGTTGCTTCTTTTACTACTGGAACACGAATTGTCAAACCTGTAACATCAGATAAAATCTGGCACCATAACGAACTCTTAGAAGCACCACCTGCAAATACAATGCTTTCTGGCATATTGCCAGTAAATTCTTTTACTGTATCAATGTTACCTTTGGTAATCATAGCTGCATTTTCCAGTATTGCGCGATAGAAGGTGTAGCGGTTAAATTTCTTAGAATCCAGTTCAAAATTTGTGAAAGTAGGAGCAGCATGTTTCCATGAAATAAAATTCATTACATCAGAAAAAGCACACATCATGTCATAGCTTCCAGCGGGAATTTCTGCAGCTTTCTCATTCATGAGATCATAAACATCTCTACCTGTTTTTTCAGCTTCCTGTTTTTCAAGCTGGCAGAAACTATCTCGATACCAGCGCATAACAAGTCCAGGTTTGAATGCTAGTGCTTCATATTGCCATATACCTGGTACAGCATGACAGTTTACACGAACACGACAATCTGAATCAGTTTTAACAGTATCTGTATTAAGTTCATATTGCCAGAAACTTCCTCCAAAAACAGCACCTTCATTTGGGTTTACAACTCCTACACCAATGCAACCAAGCTGTGCATCACCTCCGCCAACTACAACAGTAGTACCTTCAGCAAGACCAGTATCTTCAGCACCTTTTGAATTTACTTTGCCAATTATTGAACCACATTCTGCAATTGGTGGAAAGATATTATCTTTAAGACCGCATTTTTTCATAATGGAAGGATTCCATGTACGCTTCTTAAGATTAATGATACCAGTGGTTGAGCCATTGCTTGGTTCAACGGCAAGCTTTCCTGTCATTTTATAAATCAGCCAGTCATTAAACATGCTTACCAAGAAAACCCTTTCATAAACATCAGGCATTTTATTCTTTACCCATAGAATTCGTGGAATAGCATCGAGAGCAAAAGTTTGTCCAGATTCAAGATATACTTCTTTTTCTAGTTCTGGATCCATTCTAATTAGTTCTTCAACCTCATCATTAGCACGGGCATCTACATTAGCACATGCCCATATTTCTTTTCCATCTTTATCATACAGTACAATTCCTTCACGCATACAAGTTGTGGATACAGCAGCAATCTCTTTCGGATCTATTTTCGTTTCATCTATAACTCCACGGATGCAGCTACATGCTAAATTCCAATTATGAGTCCAATCAAAGTCCATACTTCCTGGCCATCTTGGATCTTCATTATGTGTCCATTCCTTGTGCACACAACCAACCTGATTACCTTTTAAATCGAATAAAAGAGCACGTACGCTGCCTGTACCAGCATCAACGGCCATTAAATATTTTTTCATATAAATCCCACCCCTTTATAATAAATAAAATATTGACAAAGCACATTCAAAAAAATAACAAATCCATCTGCCAAGTCTGTTTTGGCATTATGCTGCGTCAGTTGATTCCTCTAATAACCCGCTATGAGACAAATCAACTTCCTTGCCTGATTATTTTTTTAGTGTGCTAGCTGTAGTGAAAAAATGAAATTGAATATTTAAATAAAATCTAATCATTTAAATTATCTAAGGATTTTGACTTATTTTCGAGTAATTTTAGTGCTGTTGATTCATCAGTAACAAGAATATCAATATAACCTCCATTTAGGACAGCCTTAATTGCATCTACTTTTTCATCACCTGCAGCAACTCCAATTACATTTTTTAATCTATGGAGTGTATCAAGTGAAGTTGTAATGAGACGAGATTCAATATTTGAATCTACTAATTTTCCATCTTTATCTACAAAGTGACATAATACGTCGCCTATGGCACCTTTTAATTTTAGGTAGAGTAGATCATTCTTGCTTAAAATGCCGCTTTTTAGAGTAGTGGCATTTTCACTCATAGAACCAATACCTACAACAGATAAAGAAGAAAGTTGTGCCATACGGGAGATATCATTAATGGACGATTCATTCTTGATTGCATCTGCAACTTCTTTGGAAGACACTAAAATAGGTGATGGAATTAAATATAGTTTCGCATTAAAGATTGAGGACATATTATTTGGCAGATAAAAATTAACTCCTCCAGTAAGTGAAACTATAGAAATAGGCTGTTCTACTATAGCTGCTAGATTGTTTAAAATGCGGCTTTGTGTATCTCCATATCCCATATTAATCAATGCGTTATCTTCCAAACGATTATTTATATACATGGCAGCTGCTCGTGCAACATTCTCATTTGTATTAACTTGACTAGGTGGTGAAGATACAATGAAAGTATCTTTAAGATCATAAGCTTTGGTTAGTTTTTCTTCTAACTGCATGCGATTAGCGGAATCATCTTTCATTTTAAATTGAATAGTTCCAGTGGCACGTGCTTTATTTAATAATTTTACAACACGCATACGTGAGATTCCTAGAAACTCTGAAATTTGTTGCTGCGTCATATTATGAAAATAGTAATACCATGCTGCTTTATACATAAGGACTTCTTCATAATTATTATCCATATTTATCTACCTCCGATGCTGTTGCATTAATACATTTGTTTAGTTTAAAAACATTTGTTTATATTATAACTATATTATTAATGCTGTTTTATTATGATAATAATAGAACTATTTGTAATAGAAGTTTAAAAACATAAATATAACTGCTTAAATTCATTTAAATATGAGGCTTTGGGATAACAATAAATTTGATAGTAAATATAAAATATTAATTTTGATTAAAACGTTATCATAATTTTATTAACAAAACATATGATATATTAAATCGCAGTGTTTCAAACAAAAAGTTAAACATATAACAAATGTTATTAAGGGCAATCAAATAGATTATGGGGGAAAGGATTATGTCAGAAAATATTTTAAGTGGTAAAAAAATTAATTCCAAGAGCACGCTCCTTTCTGTATACGATATTTATAAATCATTTGCTAGAAATCAGGTATTGAAAGGTATAACTCTTGATGTGTGTGAAGGTGAAGTATTAGCACTGGTTGGAGGGAATGGTGCAGGTAAGAGTACATTAATGAAAATAATTATGTGTATTTATAGACAGGATAAAGGTGATATTTATGTTGATGGCAAAAAGGTTACAAGTTCTAAACCATTGGATGCAATGGAACTTGGAATGTATCTTGTACCTCAGGAACCTATGCTTTTCCCCAATATGAGTGTGGAAGAGAATATAATAGTAGGTTTTAATGAGAAACCTGGGGAGTTACACAAACGTCTTATAGATTTGCAGAAACAGCTTGGGTGGGAAATGGATTTAAGCAGAAAGGCTCTGACTTTATCTATTGCAGAGCAGCAACTGGTAGAACTTCTTCGTGGACTTTTACGAAATGCAAAATTATTAATTTTGGACGAACCTACTAGTGCATTGACATTCAATGAAGTAGAATCTCTTTTCAAGATTATTAATGATCTTAAGAAGAAAAATATTGGTATCATATATATTACTCATCGTCTTGAAGAAGTATTTAAGATTGCAACTAATGTTGCGATAATGAGAGATGGTATTATTACACTTAGCGGACCAGTCAAAGATTTCACTCGTGAGATGCTTGTGCAGGGTCTGCTTCCTTCGGATGTAAAAGAGAACAAACAATTTTTTAACAGTAAATTACCAGATTATAAAAATCTTAAACCAATTTTCAGTTTAAGGGACTTTAGTGGATATGGATTTAAAAATATATCTTTTGATGTATATCCTGGCGAAATATTAGGCTTAGCAGGAGTAGTAGGAGCTGGTCGTACCGAACTTGCAATAACGATTTTTGGTAAAGATTCAGTACTTGGAGGAAAGGCTTATCTTGGTGGAAAAGATATCACAGGAATGCCTACTGCTAAGGTTATTGAAAACGGTATCAATTATGTACCTGAAGATAGACGACAGGATGGCATTTTCAAAATTGGTGATATAGCATTAAATACTTCATGTGGGGCTTTAAAAAAGCTTAGCAAGTTCTTTATGAATTTTAAAGTAGAAGAACAAATTACTGGTAAGTATATAGATGATTTGCATATTAAAGTAACTGGACAGGACCAGCTGATTGGAAGCCTTTCAGGAGGTAATCAACAGAAGGTGGTAATAGCTAGAATTCTTGCAACTCATCCAAAGTTGATTATATTAGATGAGCCTACCCGTGGTATTGATGCGTCAGCTCGTAGTGATGTGTATATGATTATAAATGAACTAAAGAATCAGGGATTTTCAGTTTTACTTATTTCATCTGATATGGAAGAAATCATTCAGCTTTCAGATCGTGTAATCACTATGTTTCAGGGCTGCATAAATCATACATTTCAGAAGGCTGACATCAATGAAAAGAATCTTATGAGTGCAGCCTTTGGAGTCTATGAGGACAAGGAGGAAGGTGAAAAAATATGAATGTTATAAAGAAATTTATAAATAGAAGAGAGTCCACTTCGATTATTTTTTTAATTGCTTTATACGTAATTGTTGGAATTATAAATCCTACATTTATGCAGTCAGATAATATTATGCTTTGTTTAAATGGTGCTACAATTTATACAATCTGTGCCATCGGTATGGCATTTGTTATATTTACTGGTGAGATTGATGCATCCATCGGTGCTACTTTAGGTTTGTCCGCTGCAGTTGTGGCTACTATGGTAAGAGATGGTGAACCTTTTATCATTGCAGTGTTAGCAGCTGTATGTATAGGTTTGATTATAGGATTGATTAATGGAGTTGGTGTTGCAGTTCTTAAAGTGCCATCCATTATCATGACCATTGGTATTAATAGTGTAATAAGAGGGTTTTCATATGTGTACACTGGTGGTGCCTGGGTAGAAAATGTTCCTAAAGATTTTAAGGGACTTTCACAGAAGGGGATTGCAGGATTGTCATGGATGTACATCGGTACAATTGTTGTAATGATTTCTATATATATGTTTTTGACAAGGACAAAGCGTGGACGTTACTTCCACGCAGTTGGTGATAATGAAGATGGTGCAATTCATCTTGGTCTTCCTGTTACAAAAACACGTTTGATCAGCTTTGTAATTTGTGCAGTTTGTGCATCTTTAGCATCTGTTGTATTTGTCAGCCGTATTGGATTCGTTACACCAACATCTGGTAATGGTTACGAGATGAAAGCTATTGCAGCTTGTGTTATTGGTGGCATTAGTCTTTCAGGTGGTATTGGAAATATGGTTGGTGCCACATTTGGTGCATTGATTATGGCATCTATCAGCCGTATATTAGTATTCTTAGGATTTTCATCTGACTATGATAATACAATTACTGGCATTTTGTTAATTGCTATAGTTGTTTTAGATGCAATAATACAGCATCGTAACACTGAAAAAGCAAGAAGAGAACGATTATGCGCTAGAACTGAAGCAACTGATGAAAATAAAGCAATAGGAGGAAATATATAATGAAAGAAAAATTTAAAAAAGATCATTTGAAATTTAAATTTCGTTGGGAGTATTTCCTAATACTATTCATTATTGCAGAAGTATTTATATTTGGCTCCATGAACCCTAAGTTCTTAATGCCACGTGTTTTATTTGGGAGTTTTAATGATTTTATTTCTATTTGCATCATTTCAATATTTATGTGCTTTGTATTTATTACTGGCGGTATAGATTTACAGGCTGGTTCTATTGTAGGTTTAAGTTCTATCATAATTGGTGTTACGTGGAAGAACATGGGGATAAGTATAGTCACAGCTTGTGCAATTGCTGTATTCATTGGTTGTTTATGTGGTGCATTAAGTGGATTCTTTGTAGCATTTACTAATGTACAGCCAATGGTAATAACACTTGGAGGATCGTTTTTATATTCTGGACTTGCTATTGCAGTATCAAATATGTCAAATACAGCTGCTTATCTCGGTATAAGTGGATTTCCAGAATCATTTACAGCTTTTACACAAAAACGATTCTTAGGAATAATACCTTCACAAGTTTTAATTTTTATTGCACTTGCTGTTATTGCTTATATTATTCTTCATGGCACAAAATACGGAAGACAAATATTCCTTTGTGGTATTAATAAGCGCGCAGCAGAATTTTCTGGTATAAATGCAAAAGCGATTATCATGAGTACTTATATTTTTTCAGGTATGGCAGCATCTTTTGCAGGAATCATTATGACAAGCTATCTTGGTTCTTCAAAAGCTGATTTCGGTAGTGATTTAACAATGCCAATTATTACAGCAGTAATATTAGGTGGTACTTCTACCTTAGGAGGCAAAGGAGGAGTTTTAGGTACTGCACTAGCAGCTGTTGTAATTGGAATTATGAGATTTGGACTTTCTATGAATGGACTATCAAATCAATATCTAGATATTCCAGTAGGTATAATGCTAGTTGTTGTAGTTGCAGCAAGTACTGCTTCTAAAAATCAAAAGATTAATTCATTCATACAGCAGCATTTTAATTTTAAACAAAAATTAAATAATAAGGCACAATCAAATAAATAATCATGTATACGTTTAATAATATTAGTGTGTATAAATGTGGATGTATCTACATCTGCATAAAATAAAAAAATTAGTATAAAATGAGGGGGATTTATTATGAAGAAAAAAGCTGTTGCATTAGCACTTATTGGTGCAATGATATTCACTACACTTGTTGGTTGTGGTTCAAGCAATACTACAACAGATACATCAACTAACAGTTCTAAAAAAGGAAATGTTACTGTAACATTTATTCCCAAACTTACAGGTAATGCATTTTTTGAATCTGCTAATAAAGGAGCTCAAAAGTATTCTGAACAATGGGGATTCAAAGTTGATTATGAAGGTGATGCTAATGCATCTGCAGCTTCACAGGTTTCTGTAATTAATAAAGCAGTTCAACAAGGTACTAATGCTATTTGTTTATCATCTGTTGATGCTGCTGGTGTTAAAGATGCACTTAAAGCAGCAGCTGATGCAGGTGTTACAGTTACTACATGGGATTCTGACGTAGATCCATCAGTTCGTAAAGTTATGGTTTCTCAAGGAACTCCTGAACAATTAGGTCAGATGTTAGTTCAAATGGGCTACGATTCATTAAAAGAACGTGGCAAAGATCCTGAAAAAGATGCTATCAAATATTGCTGGCATTATTCAAATGCAACAGTTACTGATCAAAATTCATGGCAGGTAGAAGGGGAAAAATATATAAAATCAAAATATCCTAATTGGCAAAATGTTGCACCAGATAACTATTATTCAAATCAAGATGCTGAACAAGCTATTTCTGTTGGTGAATCTATATTGTCTGCACATTCTGATATTGACTTAATTATATGTAATGATTCTACAGCACTTCCTGGACAAGCTCAAGCAGCTCAAAATAAAGGATTAACAGCTAAAAATGTTACTATCACTGGTTTTGCGTCACCTAATTCAATGAAACAATACTGCAATGATGGAATCTTAACTCGCTGGGGTCTATGGGATTGTGGTATTCAAGGTGCTATGGGATGTTATATGGCATACTATATTGCTTCTGGTAACTCAGTAAAAGTTGGAGATAAGATTGAAATTCCTACTGTAGGAACTGTAGAAGTTATGCCAAATAGTGTACTTGATCCTAAAGCAGATGATTCAGATACTTCTTCAGGAGTTGTATTACTTCCAGAAAGAACTATATTTACAAAAGATAATATGAACAATTATGATTTCTAATAAAATCTTTATAAATATAATAATTAATTTATAAAGATTTTCAATGACAAATTAATATTGTGTCTCAAAATATAAAATTAGTACAATATATTTACTGTTTTATATTTTAAAATGCAAGTATATTAAATCTAAAATTTATTTTGAGTCACCTTTACCAGCAAATATATTTTTAATAAAAAATAAGCTAGTGCGATGATATATGTACTAGATATAAAAATGGAGGATTTTAATTATGGCAGATAAAGAAGGGTATAAAGTTGCAAAGGATTATCATACAGAAGTACCATTTGCAAATAACAGTGAAGGTTTTTATGTAAAGGGAGCAAATAGTTTAGATTGGGGAATGAATAAACATCTTGCAAATATTTTTGACAAAAATAGTGGTAACACTGTAATGTTTGCATTTGATCATGGTTATTTCATGGGCTCTGTATCAGGTCTTGAAAGACTTGATTTGCTGATTCCTAAACTAATTCCTAGCGTTGATGTATTGATGTGTACAAGGGGCGCTCTTCGTACTTGTGTACCTCCGGTTGGAAATAAAGCAATTGCTCTTCGTGTTTCATCTGGTTCTTCTATGTTAAATGACGATTTATCTCATGAAGTAGTTGCTGTGAATATTGAAGATGCAATAAGATGTAATGCAGACTGTATGGCTGTACAAGGATTTATAGGTGCAGATGGCTAGTTGCAGAGTATTGATAACTTATCAAAAGTAATCAATGCAGGTATTCGTTACAGTATTCCTACAATGGGTGTTGTAGCAGTTGGCAAGGATATGGAACGTACAGACCGTTATTTCAAACTTGCTACTCGTATGCTTGCAGAAATTGGTGTGAACATAGTTAAGAGTTATTACTGTGAAAATTTTGAAGAAGTAGCAGCTGCATGCCCAGTTCCTATAGTTGTAGCAGGAGGAAAGAAACTTCCTGAAAATGAAGCTCTAAAAATGGCATACCATGCAATAAGTGAAGGTGCACATGGACTTGATATGGGAAGAAATATATTCCAAAGTAAATATCCAGTGGAAATGGCAGAAGCTATACGTAAAATTGTCCATGAGAAAGCAACTGATAAAGAAGCTTATGAATTCTATCAGGATGCAATTCATAAATAAGTGACAATTAGTAGAAAGGGCAAATTTTTGAGAGTTCATTAAAAAAGCTTATTTAAAAGGGGCAATTATAAAATAATAAAAGTCGAAAAATAAGAGTTTATAAGGTAAACTCTTATTTTTTGTGATAAAATGTATTTATAATATATATTGTTAGCCGAGATTCAAATAAAACACTGCAAACAATATATTACTCATTTCTAGTATAGTGATACATTAAAACTTACAACTAATAGATATTAATTGTAAGTTTAAATCAAATTCTTAAATCGGATATCTATATTGTCTTATGTTATTATAATGAATTATTTTGAGAGAAAGGAAAATTATAATGAATTAACCAGATGTTCATTATACAATTAGGGGATTATATGAATAAAGAAATAATAAGTGGGCTTGTATATAATGCATCATTGCTATTATCCATAAGTCTTATTTATATATTATTCTTTTTAAAATATGATAAAAAGAATATATGGAGAAAAATTATTGCAGGTGTTGCAATTGGATTTATTGGAATTCTGTTAATGGAGAATAGGATTCAACTTGTTCAAGGAATTATTTTTGATACAAGATCAGTTCTTGTTAGCGTAACAGCAATGTTTTTTGGATTTATACCAGCCTTTGTTGCAGCTGTAATTATAATAATATGGAGAATAATCATAGGTGGAAGTGGTACTATAATGGGGGTTATTGTTACACTAGCAACTTTTGGAATAGGACTTACGTGGAATAAAATTCGTTTTAAAGAGATACTCTCCCAAAAAAGTAATGTATTTATTGAATTCCATTTAGTTAGTTTTATTTCTCATTTGGCAATGCTTATGTGTACATTAGCATTACCAAAGAACATGATTTTAATTGTGCTTAAACAAATTGCTCCATCAATTTTATTAATATATCCAATAGTATCCCTGATACTTTCTTTAGTACTTTTAGATGCATATAAAAAGAATCAAACAAGGTTAGAGCTAGAAGAAAGTGAGGTAAAATATAAGAAACTTTACTACGAATATCAAAATCAGCTAACATTACTTAAAACTCTTATAAATTCTGTTCCTGATTTGATTTTTTATAAGGATGTAAATGGTGCATTTGTAGGATGCAATAGTGCTTTTGAAAAATTAGCAGGAAAAAAAGAAAAAGATATAATAGGCTTTAATGATTTCAACCTATTTGATAAAGAAATGGCAACACTTTTCACAGATATTGATAAACAGACACTTATACAAAATAAGTCCATAATAAATGATGAAATAGTAACTTATCCTGATGGTACAAAAGTATTTTTGGAAACTCTTAAAACCTCATATTCAAATTCTGATGGCACCGCTTTGGGCGTTATTGGTATAAGTAGAGACATAACTGAACGTAAAAAAAGAGAGGAAGAAAATCTTTATCTTACTTATCATGATGTTTTAACTGGATTATATAATAGGAGATTTTTTGAAGAACAAATAGAAATTCTTAATACGAAGCAGCAGATGCCTCTTTCTGTAATTGTAGGAGATATCAATGGACTTAAGCTTATTAATGATACTTTGGGACATAATGAAGGGGATAAGCTTCTTACTGAAGCAGCTAAAATACTTAAAAATTGTTGTGAAGAAGAAAGTGTTGTATGTCGAACAGGAGGAGATGAATTTTATATTTTACTTCCTAAAACCAATAATCAAGGTGCTAAACTAATTGTTGATAGAATAATAAAGAAATGCAAGGAATATAGTGATGAAAAAGATAAAGAAACATATTATATAAGCATTGCTTTGGGACAGTCAACTAAAATTAAAATTGAAGAACCTTTTGAAAAAGTATTTAAGAATGCAGAAGAACTTATGTATAGAATTAAACTTCTTGAACATAAAAGTATACATAGCTCAATAATTTCCTCAATAAAAACAACGATGTTCGAAAAAAGTAATGAGACAGAGGAACATGCAGAAAGAATTGCTAAGCTGTCAAGGAAACTTGGAGAGAATATTGGACTGAATAATGAGGAATTAAATGATCTTGAATTAGTAGCAATGCTTCATGATATTGGAAAAATTAGTGTTGATGGAAGTATTTTAAAAAAGATTAGCCAACTTACTGAAGATGAATGGTATGAGATAAGAAAACATCCGGAAGTAGGATACCGTATAACTAATGCATCCCAGGAGCTTATGCATATATCAGAATATATTCTCTGTCATCATGAACGGTGGGATGGGAAGGGATATCCTCAAGGTTTATCAGGAACCAATATCCCTCTTTTATCACGTATATTAGCAATCGTTGATTCATATGATGCAATGACTCAGGATAGGGGATATAAAAAGGCAATATCAAAGGATGATGCCATTTTGGAACTTTTAAAAAATGCAGGAACTCAATTTGATCCAGATATAGTAAAAATATTTGTGGATGAATTAGAGCATGAATAATAAGCGGAGATAATAATAGGTTTTATAATTTTAGAACTAATTATAATTTAATTAATATAGGGAAAAAATTTGTTGGTGAAATAAAAATAAAATATGATTTTAGGCAGTGAATTTGTGAAGGAAATTTACTGGCTTTTTCTAATAATATTTTAAGTTAAAGCGTATATAAATTTTAGTACTGTACATAATAATTACTGAAAGAGGTGATTCTCATGGGAATAGATTTTAACAATAATATTTTAGGTTTACTCCGAAAATAGTTTTAAAGTCACCATAAGCACACTTATTTCAAAAGAAGAAGGGTGTATCGAGATTACATATATAATCTTGACACACCCTTTTTTGAATTATATTAAAATTTTCTTTTTTACCATAATGAGCTAATGCAAGATGCATACGCTAAAACAATTATTCCTACAGAGCCAATAAATAATAGCTTGTCTACTATTCCATCTGCACTACAAAAACTTAAAGCTATGCCTTTTTTTAATGGATATAGTATTTTGATTTCTTTTTTATTTAACATATCAGCTAATATATGAGCTATATACCCAATGGCAAACCATTTATATAATTCTCCTGTCATTATATATATTGGAATAGCAAATAATATAAATCCAATTATGCTATGGGTGAAGCTTCTATGTGGAGATTTTAAACCTAAAACTATTAAAATTAACAATATACATAAAGCAGGAATAATTTTAGAAAATTCCGTATTTTGAGTTATGTAATTAAAAATATTAATGTTAAACTTTTCTTTTACTACTAATCCTAAAATTAAAAGAATTATTGTACATCCAAATAAATTTTTAAAAAAAGTAGCTCCTTTCGATTTAGGAGTGTCTATGTCTACTATTAACGAACCAACAACTGATAGAGCTGTTCCTCCCAAGATGATCTTTATATCATTAGATGGAAGCATTAAAGTAGCTGCACATGCCCCAATTGCCATATGAGTTTTTCCAGTCATATTTATTCCTCCCAATATGTAAGTATATGTAGAATTAACTATAGTTCGTAAACGACGAACTTATTACATACACATGATACAGAATGCTTGTTCGCTTGTCAACAAAAAATCACTAAGACTTTGCTATAATAATTTAATAATATTTCTATGCAAAACTTTATCCGCCTATAGCTCCGTATGGTAATATTTGCATTAAAAATAATAATTTGACAAAAGTGACAAGTGACATACAATTATAGTATCTAAAAGTTTATGGGGGATATGATAATGATTAAGAAACATTTTAATAAAATTATAGCTTTAGGAATAGTTGCTACATCAGTATTAGCAATTAATCCAATAGGAGCAAGTGCTGAATGGAAACAGGATTCCAATGGATGGTGGAATACAGAAGGTAGTTCATATTCTATAGGTTGGAAGTTAATTGATGGAAAGTGGTATTATTTTGATAGTAGTGGTTACATGAAAACAGGATGGATACAGGATGGAGGTAAATGGTACTATTTATATGGTAGTGGTGCTATGGCTAAAAACACTGTTATTAATGGATATGAATTAGCTTATGATGGAGCATGGATTCAATCTGCACAAAAAAAATGTGAAAAAGTCACAATTAATGAGAATAGCAATTTTAATATTGATCAATTTATTAATACTATGAAAACAAAAGTAGATAATCTAGAAGTGAAAGCTGAGAAGCCCTTCAGTGATTTTTTACCTGATGCGACAAGAAAAATAGTAGATATTGATGGCGAGTATTTAAACGTATATATATATAGTAGCAACCAAGAAATGGAGAAAGCAGCATCAAGTATTTATAGTAATGGATATGAATATACATGTACCTCAGCTAATGCTGGAACAACATCTGTTGGAAATGGTTGGAATAAGTTTCATCACTTTTATAAGAAAGGAAATATAATTGTTCAGTATGGTGGTACAAAAGAAAATATTTTTTATGATTTAAATGATATTTTTGGAGAACAGTTTATAGGGTATATAAAAAACATTTCTATAAAAAAAGTTAATTCCGAATATAAAAAGATAAGCGATATAACTGGTATAAACCTTGATGATATTACAAAAATAGTATTTGGTGATGGAAGAGGATATAAACAAATAACAGTTGAAGATGAACAAAAAGTTAAAGAATTTATAAAAT
Source organism: Clostridium saccharobutylicum DSM 13864 (assembly GCF_000473995.1). Lineage (NCBI taxonomy): Bacteria > Bacillati > Bacillota > Clostridia > Eubacteriales > Clostridiaceae > Clostridium > Clostridium saccharobutylicum. The sequence goes on from NC_022571.1 coordinate 2,434,511, forward strand.
ATCTTGATGGTTATGTTATTACGGAAGGAAAAAATCCTGAATCAACAGGATGGATACATTCTGCAGATTTCTATATCAATGAAACAGATGTAATGAGTGTAACCTTTGTTGATCCACTTATTATTAATAGAAATTATTACAATATTATACAAGGAGGGTTAGATGCTAAAAAGATTGAGGATTTTCTAAAATCAATTGACAATTCATATGATATAAGGGCTGGTTTATAACTAATTAACTCTTTTTTGCATTTCCATTATAATGTAATTAACTATAAACATTATTAATTATAAGCATTATTAATTAACATAGCCTAGAAGGAATTAATCGTTATGTTCTTATATTGAGTATTATAGGTGGACCAATCCACCTATAATTTTTTTAGACTATATTTCAACATCATAGCCTGATGAAAAATAGTCATGGTAGTTTTGGACCTGTTATTTATTTTCATGTGCCTAATTTCAAAATTAGTTCCATGTGATTCCTCTTCTATTTTCTTCTGCTCTTATGAGGTCAACATTATAAGTTTCTATTTTATTTAGAGTAACATTTTTAGTAATAGGGCGATACCAGCTTTGTGCATTAAAATATGTTCGAAATTGTTGTGAACTAAATATATAACCATGTCTAGCGAAAATTTCATTTCTAGCAATGCCTAATTCAAAATTATTTAAATTCGAAATTTGATTTTTACTCAAATAAGAACAATCACTATTATAAAATATAAAGCTTCCATGAGCTACATTTGTTGGTATAGGGTCTCTTATTACTATTACATCTTTTTTTTCAGAATTTGCATCGCTATTTATATTAACTGTTACATTTGGATTATTATCAGTATCTTGATTTTGTTTAGTTTCACCCTGAGTTGTTTTATCTTTATTTTCAGATGTTTCATTTGAAACATCTTGTTTATTGTCAGTGTTTTGATCTTGATTAGTTTCTTTTGGAGCTGATTTGTCGTCTGAATCAAAACTGATATTGATACCGCCGCAGCCTATAAGAGTAAAAGCTATTAAACTGCAAAGGATACAACTTATTATTGACTTCTTCATTAATAATCCTTATTAATTTTTCATTAACACTGTAGCTATAATATGCATTAGTATTACTTTTTGACTCAATTATTTTAAAATTTATTACAATACGCCTTGTTTTGTAGCACATTAATAACTAATACTTGATATTGAAATATCAATGGAATAGATGGTAAACTAAGACATAAGGCAAAATCAAGAAAAGAGTAGGTTAACATGTTTGGGTTATTATTTTTTGATTGTGCTTAATAGTGATTTATTTGGAGGTAATTATCATGAAAATTAGTGAAATTTTGTTTGGTCCAAAAACAAAATCTATTTCAAGAATAATAGAAAAGGGGAATTTAGATGAACTTAATAATTTCATAACAAATGGTGGAGACGTTAATAAAATATATGATGATAAGAGCCTGCTTCATTATGCGATAGATAATTGTGGAGAGAATTATTTTCAAGTTATAGAACTTTTAATAAATAATGGTGCTGATATAAACAGTACTCAAAGTTATTATAAAGAATTACCGTTACATAGAGCCTGCGCAAGAATAAGACCTCAAATGGATGTTATTAAATTATTATTAGAAAGAGGATCTAAAGTAAATATTGAAAATATAACAGGTAAAACACCTATTTTTAATTGTAACTTTAGTTTTTCGGTGGAGCTTTTGAATCTTCTTCTTAAGTATGGTGCAGATATCAAACACACTGACAAGTATGATAATACTATTTTACATGATGATTATATAATGTGTGGTGATCCATATGACTTTGAAGAATATTTAAAAGTCATTCTTTCTCTTGGCGTAGATATAAATTCAAAGAATAATGAAGGAAAAACACCATTGAATTTATGCAAGGATAGAAAGATTGAAAATATATTAATACAATATGGTGCAAAGACAATTATTAATTAAGGTGCATGAAAAAACTAACAAGTCAATTTGTTAGTTTATTTTCCATTTATGCTAATGAGGTAAATTCATCTAATGGCCCTAGGCCCTACTAAGAGGTGAATTTACTTTCTTGCTTTATGAAAAATATTCATGATAACCTTGGACTTGTTATTTATTTTTATATGATTAACACAAAAATCATGTTATAAGATACAATGTTTAAGATTTTTGACAACCCTCTGTTTTTTCACAGAGGGTTATTGGGGTTAAGATTCTGGAAATTAAATTGTCCAATAAAAGTGTTCATTTGGATATATTTGTTGACTATGGCTATAATTTGTATTATATTAAAAATAAGCAAAATTTTTTGATAAATTATCAATATATACATGAAAACGTTGATGATTTGATTGTTTAGGGGGGCTACAAATGAAAGAAATTAATATGAAATATGGGCAAGGTAAAATGACAGCTTTTATTGAAGAAAAGAATCTTCTTAAAATAATTGAAAGTAATGCTTTCAAGCAGGATAAAACAGAGGATGAAATTATATCAGAAGCATTGTATAATCCTATTGACAGCGAGAGACTTAAAGATATAGTGCATGAAGGGGAAACAGTTTGTATAGTAATTTCTGATATTACAAGAAGCTGGCAAAAGCCACATAAATTTTTATATAAAATTGTAGAGGAATTGAATGCAGGAGGAGTCAAAGATGAAGATATTATATTCCTATCGGCTCAGGGCACTCATAGAAAACAGACCAGGGAAGAACATGAAATACTTCTTGGTAAGCAGCTAGCAAAAAGGTTTGAAGTTTATGATCATGATTGTTTTGATGAAGAAGGTATGGAATATCTAGGTGAAACAACTTATGGAACACCTGTTATTGTAAACAAAAAAGCTATTGAATGTGATCATATAGTTATTACAGGAGCTATTATTTATCATTTTCTTGTAGGCTGGTCAGGAGGAAAAAAGTCAATACTTCCTGGTATTTCGTCCTTTAAATCCATATCACATAATCATTCACTTTCTTTAAATGAAGGACTTGGAAGTGGGACAAGAGATGTTGTATGTTCAGGAAATATTATAGAAAATCCTGTGCATGATGATATGATGCAGGCAGCTGCTATGGTAAAGCCTTCTTTCATGTTTAATGTAATAATGGGGCCAGATGGCAATATATCAGGTGCAGTTTCTGGAAATTATATAACAGCTCATGAAGCAGGAAGAAAATTAGTAGACAGTATTGATGGCGTTAATATAAAAAAGAAATCAGATATAGTGATTGCAAGTGCAGGAGGTGCGCCAAAAGATATAAATCTTTATCAATCCATAAAGACTTTAATAAATGCAAAAGAGGCAGTAGTAGATGGAGGATATATCATAGTCCTTGCTCAGTGTAGTGAAGGTATTGGAGAAATTAAAGATATTAAGGATATGATATTGAATTTTGACAATATGCTTGACAGGGAAAAAGATCTTAGAGAAAATTATACTATTTCAAAATATGTTGGATACTTTTTTTGTGAGACTGCGGAAAAATATAAATTAATTTTAGTTTCAGAAATTAATCCAGTTTTACTTAAAAATACAAAAATCATTTTGACTAAAACATTGGAAGATGCACTTAAAATTGCTTATGACGGTGAAAATAAAAACCTTACAGTCAACCTTATGCCTCATGGAGCTACTACACTTCCAAAACTAATTTAATTATAGATAAACAACTTGGAATTTAGACTTAGGATGTAATTTACCGAAAGAAGCTGTATTCTTTTTCTCGGTTGCTATATAATTGATCTGTGGATTTCTACCAGTAGAAGTTGTCACCATTTATGCATGTTCCTCAAACAAGTTAAGGACAAGCAAAAATAGAACAACTTCTACTGAAGAAATACCTAAAGCTCAATTATAAATGCAACACTCCCAAAAAGAATACAGCTTCTTTCTAGTATAGAATATATTTCAAAGTTTAAATCTAGTTCATGGTTTTGCATTTATTATAATCCAATTAGCTGATAAAAATTATTAAATTTAAATCATAAATGACTTTATAATTTATAGTATTTAACACAGAGAATGATACTATTAAGAGTAAAAACTTATTAGTACAATCTCATACTTGTTAATCTGGAACAAAACTAAAGAACTTTAGATTTAGATAACCAATTTATATATAATTATGCTAAAAATTTGAATGTTTATATAATCTTTATTGTAATATGACAACATGATGTCATATTAAGGGTGATATATTTTAATTATAAATTAAATAGAAAGTAGGAAAATTATGAAATTTGAATGGAGAAAGCAAGAAAAGAATTTATATTTACCGAAAGAAAAACCAGATTTAATAACAGTACCACAACAAAAATTTTTTATGCTAAGTGGAAAAGGAAATCCAAATGATGAAGAATTCTCTGAAAAAATAGGTGTTTTATATTCTTTAGCATATGCAGTTAGAATGATGCCCAAACAAGGGTATACACCAGATGGTTATTTTGAATATACGGTTTATCCACTTGAGGGAATATGGGATTTAACAGAAGAAGGAAAACAATCTAATATCTTAAATAAGGATGAATTGTTGTATAACATAATGATTAGACAGCCTGATTTTGTAACGCAAGAAGTGGTTAATAAAGCTTTTGAAAATGTTAGGAAGAAAAAAACACATCCTTTATTAGATGATGTGACTTTTGAAACTATGGAAGATGGACTATCTGTTCAAATGATGCACATTGGTTCATATGATGATGAACCACAAAGTTTTGAACAAATGAAAAAATTTATAAAAGAAAATAATCTTGAAATAACAACTCTAAAACATAGAGAAATTTATATTTCAGATGCACGAAAAACTGAAAAATCAAAATTAAAAACAGTTTTAAGATATATGGTTTCCCATAGATAATGAGTATAAAATTTAGTTATATATGCTTGTGAATATTCTTAATGTAAGAATAAATATAAATTATGTAAAGTGGCTCCATTTATATATACTATATTATCAGCACTATTCTTTAACATAGCCATATTTTAATATAAAATAACAATTTAATAGTGTAAAATGGTCCCTATGTCAAGGAAATTTTGAAAAAGGCTAGGCAGCTAAAAGCTGGTCCCGATATTGAACAGGAGCCAGCTTTTTAAGTCCCCATTGGTATCTGTAATTATTATAGTAATCCATATAATTATTAATTGTTGATTCTAATTCGTAAAATGTTGTACAAATTTTTAAGTCTATTTCATCTTTCATATGTCCAAAAAATGATTCCTGCGGGGCGTTGTCCCAACAGTTTCCGCGTCTAGACATGGATTGTCCAATTTTATATTTCTTAAGAAGTTTTTGAAATCTAGGACTAGTGTAATGAACGCCTTGATCTGAATGAATAAAAACATCTTTATCAAGTAATTTTTTATGATTCCTCATCAGCTTTTTAACAGTTTCAGTAGCTATATCTAATGTAAGACTTTCTGAAAGATGATACGAGAGAATTTCATTTGTAGAAGCATCTTTAATAGTAGATAAATAGGCTCTATTAGATGCTCCATATGTTAAATAAGTTATATCAGTTAATAATACCTTACCGACCAAACCTTGTTTGAATTCCCTGTTCAAAGTATTAGGTAGAACTGTATGTTCTTTAGTAGCTTTCATCATTCTACGATAAGGGTTTGCCTTTCTAATTGGACACACAATATTATATTTTCTCATAATTCTTTGTATACACTTTCGATTTATTACTCTATTAAATTCATGTTCTAAAACCATTTTTATAGAGCGTGATCCTTTCTTGTAGCCTCTATGATTAAATGCTTTAAGAATTATATGCTTTAATTCTAAATCCTTTTCATCTTTAGAATTACGCTTATTACTTGAATTTAAATAATTATAATATCCTGATCTAGAGACTTCAGCTATTTTGCATAAATGAGAAATTATATTTTTATAACTGTATTTTGAAATTATACTCTGTATGATCTTGAATATTGATGTTGAACTTAATTTATTATTTTTCACCTGCCTTTCTTGCAGCTCGATTTTTTTAATAGTTCTGCCTCCGCTTTCCAATAAGCAATTTCAGCATCTTTTTTAGCTATTATTTCATTCACGGTTAGTTCACGTTTTAGTGGACGACCACTATTTAATTTTCGAGAATCTCTCAATCCAAGCGCTCCTGATTCATTATAAATATTACGCCATCTTTTACTTGCGCACCAAATTCTATTATTTCCAATAACATCTGTATCAAATCCTGCATCCTGAAAAATATGAATAGGTAGTTTACCTTTGCTACGCTCAGCGATAAAAAGTATTTTAAATTCATCTGTATACGTGATTGCTTTATTTGTGACGTTTTTTATATATTTATTCTTTGATAACAATTCAATTTCTTTATTAGTAAATAGTTTTTTACTCATTAGTTCACATCCTGACTGAATTTATACTTGATTTTATTGTACAAAAAAAGAACCTATAAAAATAGTCTTTTTTAAGTGTCTATTTCATAGGTTCCATTTTAGTGTACCTAAGCAACCTTTTTTTATTTCAAAAATTGTTAAATAATTAATCTTTAAATTAAGCTTAATTTTCAGTATAATACTTTAAGAAGTAATAATGCAAAACCAACAGTGAGGGCACTGAAAAACTAAAGAGTATTACCTAATTTTTTAAAACGGAGAGAAGAAATGACAGATTATTATAAGTTATTAGGTGTAGAAGAAAATGCATCAAAAGAAGAAATAAGAGAAGCTTATGAAAAGCAAGTAGAGAAAATAAAAAAGGAAGTAGTTAATGAGAAAAGACTTAATCAGTTTTTGAAGATCTTTGATGAGGCTTATGAAGCTTTAAATAATTTAGAAGAAAATAAATTAAAAGATCAAAATCCAACATTAATTAGGAATCCACAAGAAGTTCAAAGAGAACTAGAGGATGATAACAGCAGTGACGATTATCTGAATACAAATAATTCTAAAAGAAAAAGAAGAAGTACTAACAGGAAAAAAGATGACTTCATCGAAAAAGGAAGTTCAAAGAACAAAGATAAGAAAAATAAATTAAATGATAAGAAAGAAGAAAAGGGCAGAAAACAAAAAGCAGTTGAAAAAAAGACTAAAAGCAATATTAACACAGTATTACAGCTTATTATGTTGCCAATTAAGATAATGTTATTACCAATAATAGCTATATTGTCAGTAATAATATTGATATTACAGATTATAAATATAATTTCATGGATAGTAACTAAAGTATTAATCGTTGGTTCTATATCTTTAGGGGCAATACATTTATATCAGGTTAAATTAGGCCAGCCTATGAATTATAATATATTGATTTTATCAGCTTCAGTGTTAGTAGCATCATTCTTTTTACCATACATATTAAAATTTGTGTTAAAGGTCTTAAAATCATTAAATGATATATTAAAAGGTATTGTTTTTTAGGATTATAAAGGTGTCGTAAATTACGATGCCTTTTAAATTTTTAAAAACATATTACTAATTCTATACATAATTCAATGCTAATAGTATAATCATTCTATTAAGGATATTTTTATTGAAATTGATATTTGGGCATATGAGAGAAAACAGGCTATTATAATGACTTGTTATTTTATTGAATATGTCTTATCTTAGGGAGGAATTATTTTGTCAGAAAAAAATAAAAAATATAATATTACTAAACTTTCTAATTTAAAAGTTAATGAGAGTTCAGGAGCTATAGTTGAGGCTGAAAAGCCATTATCTAAGTCAATGCTTTGGAAATTACAATCTGATTTCTTTGCAAATCAAGGACCGGAAGCATGGATTAAAGGTATTGTTCCTCAATATATAACAACAAATCCTTATATTGCAAATCAGTATGCTAAAACTGTTTTTGGATACGTACGAGATTATGTAGCAAGAGAGGATATAGATAAAAATACCGTTATTTATATAATGGAGCTTGCTGCTGGAGTAGGACGATTTACATATACTTTCCTAAAAAGATTTTTACATATGATTGAAAATTCTTCGCTAAAAGATATAAAATTTAAATACATAGTAACGGATTTTGCACAGAGAAATATTGAATATTGGCAAAATCATAGCTTTTTAAAACCATATTTTGAATCTGGAGTACTTGATTGTGCAACTTTTGATATAGCTAAAGATGATGAGATTAGACTTAGACATAGTGGGGAAGTTTTATGCAGCGGTAAACTGAAGAATCCTTTAATTTTATTTGCAAATTATACTTTTGATAGTCTTCCTCAAGATACTTTTTATGTTAACGAAGGAGAACTATTTGAAGGGGTAATTACGATAACTTCTCCAGAGGAAAAAGGCGATCCTAATGATAAATCAATTCTAGCAGGGTTGGATTATTATTATACAGATAAAAAAATTGATGGTAATGATTATTATGAAGATAAGAATTTTAATGATGTGTTGTTGCATTATAAAAATTCTTTAGAAGATACAGCGTTTTACATGCCTATAATTGGATTAAGATGTATTTCAAGATTAAGAAAGCTATTTAATGATGATGTAATTTTAATATCCGCGGATAAGGGATATAAAAATGAAGAAGCTATGTTTAAAAACTATCATCCATTCTTGTCTAAACATGGATGTATTTCTATGACAGTCAACTTCCATGCTATAGAGCTATATTTTAAAGAGCTTGGAGGAAAAGCAATACATAGTATATATGATCACGAAAATATAAATGTATCTTTATTTATGTTAAGTAAGGAGAATAATGATTTTATAGAAACTTCAATGGCTTATAACGAAGTTATTGAAACTATAGGACCAGATGACTTCTATAATATGAAAAAAGCAATTATGCCTTTAAGTCAGTCTTTAACAACAAAAGAACTTTTGACATTCCTACGATTTACAGTATGGGATTCAAGAACTTTACTAGAATTATATAATATATTGCTTGAAAGAATACAAAATGAAGAAAATTTCCCTAAAGAGGAACTAGTTGATGCAATCAATAGAGTTTGGGAATATTATTTCCCTATTGGAGAAGAGGGAGATTTAGGATATTATTTTGGATCAATATTAGGTTATCTTGGTCATGATAACGATGCTTTGAAATTCTTTGAAACTTCATTAGAATTTTATGGTGAGTGTCCAGAAACAAATTATGAAATTGCACTTTGCTATTATAATCTTGGCCAAATTGATAGAGCACTAGAGTATGCAGAGAAATCTTTAAGCTTAGATCCGGATTTTGAAGAAGGTAAAAACTTAAAATCCATGATTGAGGATATATCTTTATCTTAAAGAGGAGAAACACAATTAATAACGAGAAAAACGTGTTGAATTAAATGCAAAAGTATTGGAATACACAAAGTAAAATTTTGATTAATAGGTTATAGTTATTTAAATTTTAACTACGACATTTTTATAGTTGTTAAAAAATATTATTAAATTAGGCATATGAAAGAAAATATTTGATTACAAAAAAGATTTTTAATGTGTATATAAATTACAATGCTGCACATAATAATTACTGAAAGAGGTGGTTCTCATGGAAATCGATTTTAACAATAATATTTTAGGTTTACTCCGAAAATAGTTTTAAAGTCACCATAAGCGCACTTGTTTCAAAAGAAGAGGGTGTATCGAGATTATGCAGATAATCTTGACACGCCCTTTTTGGCATACAGTTGACATATCTATAAGAAGTGGCTACATATTGGAATTGATAACAATTATGTGGCTTTTTCTTGTTTCAGAAGTATAGAAATATTTGTATCTATTGCTTTAAGTATTAGTGAATTTGCTACAAGATTAATATATTTAAGTCTAAATGTATTCTAAAATTATAATTGTAATCTTCAATTTAAAATAATTTTACCAAATTTTATATTGACAAATATAGAATATACTACTATATTTTATAGTAGTATAATAAATGGTGGTGATTAAATTGTCTTCAATAAATTTAATAATACTTGGCTATTTGCATAACAAAGAAAAAAGTGCCTATGAAATGGTTAAAGAATTTGATATCTGGAATCTTACTAAATGGCTAAAAATTAGTAACCCGTCAATTTATAAAAATATAATTAAATTATGCGATAATGGATATTTAAATTCAAGAACTGTTAAAGAAGGTGAAATGCCAGAAAAAACACTATATTCACTGAATGAAAAAGGAAATTTATATTTTAATGAACTAATGGAGGAAAGTTCAAAACATATAGGAAATATTTATTTAGAGTTTAATGCATTTTTAGTTAATATAGAGAATTTGCCAGAAGAAAAAAGAAAAGAGTACCTTAAAAATTTCAAGGAAAAGGCAGAAGAACGTAGAGCTTTTGTGGACTCAGTTTATAGTAATGAAAAACAGCGCAATGAAAGATCTGGTTCTGAATTTCTTATATTAGATTTATATAACGAATTTTATAGTGTTTTGCAAAAATGGTCTGAAAAAGTTTTTGATTATTATAATTAATAAGTTGATGTCTCTAATAAGACATTATCAAAAAAATAACAAGTCAGTATGCTAGTCTATTTTGTGTCATACTGCGTTAGTAATATTAGCTAATATTACTTCTTTGTCTGGCACAAAATATACATCGCATCTTTTAAGTGTTATTTTCTTTCTAGTCTCTAAATCTTTATATTGTGAGACATTTTTTTCGTCCTACCACTATACTTTATAGTAGTTTATTATATATCAGTATAAAACACATTATAATTTTGGAGGTTTGTTTTATGAACAAAAAATATCAAATCATTTCTTTTGCAGCTATTATTTTAGGATTTTTTATGGCATTATTAGATACAACTGTGGTAAATATCACTTTGCCTAAAATGACTGAATACTTTAATACTACTATGAATCATATTTCTTGGGTGGTAAATGCCTATAATCTAGCTACTGCAGTTATTCTAGTAACTGCTTCGAGACTTTCAGATCAATTTGGCAGAAAAAAACTATTTATTGCAGGAGTAGTTTTATTTACTATATCTTCACTATTATGTGGTATTTCAAATTCTCTTCAAGCACTTATAATATTTAGAACACTTCAAGGGATAGCAGCGGCTTTTGTTGTGACTATTGCAATGCCTCTTTCTACTGAAATATTCCCACCAGAAAAGAGAAGAACCATAATGGCACTTTGGGGAGCCTTTTCAGGCCTTGCTGCTGCAAGTGGACCATCGATTGGCGGCATAGTAACTCAATTTTTTAATTGGAGATGCATTTTCTTTATCAATATACCTATAGGTTGTATTTGTATAATATTAACTATGAAATTCATAAAGGAATCCTATGACCCAACTGCAAGTAAAAATATAGATTTTTGGGGAATTGTAACAATATCAATTGCTATGTTTTGCTTAACATTCGCATTAATGAAGTCTAATGAAAAAGGCTGGGCTTCAAGCTTCATCCTTTCTTTCTTTGCAGTTTCTGCTATAGCCCTTATACTATTTGTTATCATTGAACTAAAAGTTAAGGAGCCAATGGTTCCTCTTAGTTTATTTAAATCTTTACCATTCACAAACGGCTCGATTACTCTATTTTTACTCGGACTTGGCATGATGTCGGGTACATATTTGCTATCCTTTTTCTTAATTCAGGTTAAAGGATTGAATCAACTGTCAGCAGGACTTATTATTTCAACTATGTCCTTAACTTCAATGATTTTTTCAATATTATCTACTATTTTGACAAAAAAATTAAGCAGCAGATTAACTAGTGCATTGGGTATTCTTTTACTTAGTGTTTCTTGTTATTTAAATAGTTCTCTTACTCAAAATTCTTCAAATACAGATATTATTTTAAGATTAATTGTTGCTGGTTCTGGTACGGGCTTAAGTATGGCAACACTAATAGGTTCTATAATGGCTAACGTTCCTGTAGAAAAAATAGGAATAGCTTCTGGAATAAATAACATGACAAGAACACTTGGAACTGTACTTGGAGTTGCCTTATTTTTAACTATATTTACATCAAATATGACTGCCCAGATGTCTGATGTTAAAGCTTTTAGTTTTACATTTAAAGTGAGCGCTGTAATTCTTTTGCCAGGTATACTTTTTGCATTATTCAGTGATAAAAAGAGAAGTCATGATATGAAAAATAAGAGGTTTGTTGAAAACATAGATAATGTATAAGTAAACTAATGATAAAAATATCATCAATAGGCACCTCTTCCAGAGGTGTGTATCAGTAATACCCCAACTTGTATAATTGGAGTATTACTGATGCTAACTATCGAATAAAGACGATATTTTTATCGTTTGATTTTTCTTCGCTATATTTATAACCAAGCCTGTTAAAGTTTTTTATTGCTGATATATTCTCTATCGTTTCCTCAGTCATATAACGAATCATCTCACCTCTGGCCATTTTTGCAAAGGTACCTTTGGTTATAATTTTATCTTCTTTATATTCAGCAAACGTACATGAAATGAAAGAAGAAAATTTAGAAAGTGAAATATATAATGACTTGGAATATATATTTTAATGTATCTTAGCAATATCATAAAATATTACATATGATTAAATAATATGTTACAATTACAATAGTAAATATTAATTGTATATTATAGGTAAGTATTAAGCGATAATGTAATTACAATATTGGTAATGTTTTTTAGTTTTTCAGTAGTCTCATTATGAATTAGACTTATACTTTGAAATATATTCTAAACCAGAAAGAAAGGGTGCTCTTTTGTGAAGTGTTACATTGAGAAAAGAACTGTAGGATTTCTTCAGCAGAAGTTGTTCCATTATTGCTTGTCATTAACTTGCTTAAGGAGCATGTAGGAATGCAACAACTTCTGCTGCTAGAAATCCATAGTCCTTTTCTCTAGTAACCAGAACAACAGAGCACTCTTTCTTTCGGTAAGTTACCACATAAACTTAAAATCTAAGTTTTTTATCTATATATACTTAATAAATTATAAGGAAGTGAGCAAATGAATGATTTATTACAACCACATATAAGATGTGGAATAAAGGATGCTGCAAAATATGCTATTTTACCTGGAGATCCAAAACGCGTTGATAAGATTAAAGAATTTTTGACTAACGTTCATGAAATTGCTTTTAATCGTGAACATAAAAGTATTTCTGGATATTATAAAGGTGTTAAAGTAATGGCAGTTTCTACAGGAATGGGTGGAGCTTCTACTGGAATTGCAGTAGAGGAATTGCATAGAATAGGTGTTGAAGCAATGATAAGAATAGGAAGTTGTGGAGCATTAGATAGTAAAATTCAATTAGGCGATTTAATTCTTGTAAATGGTGCAGTTAGAGATGATGGAGCTTCTAAAGCTTATATTGAAGAAATTTATCCTGCAATTCCAGACTTTGAATTATTACTAAACACAGTTTTATGTGCAAAAGAGAAGGGATATACAATTCATATTGGAAAAGCAAGAAGTCATGATAGTTTTTATACAGATAGAGAAGATGAGATTGATAAATATTGGGCATCAAAAGGAATTTTAGGTGCTGATATGGAGACAGCAGCATTATTTACAATAGGAGGTCTTCGTGGTGTAAAAACCGCATCAATACTTAATACTGTTGTAACTTATAAGGATGATCTAAGCAGTCAAATTAATAATTATGTTGATGGAGAAAATGCAATGATAGAAGGCGAAAAAAATGAGATTATAACAGCCTTAGAAGCAATTGTAAAAATGGATAAAAAGTAAATAAGTGATGAATTAATAACATTATACGTTGTGTTATTTAGGCAAATTATGCTAAAATGTTATGTATATACACATGAAATACGACGGGTTTCTTTAGTATATATGTTTATTTTCACAATGCGTTAAGCATATAGATATACAAATCAAGACTTAAACTTATGTAGTAGCTAACCAAAATAGAAGTGATGCATTTGTTTCGGTTACTGAAAATTTTGATAGATGCTTCTAAGACTGCAAGTTGTACCCGCAATGCTTGTTCACAGACACGCTGTGAACAAGCATATACGGAACAACTTACAATCTAAGAAGTATAGCTATCAAAATTTTTGAGGTAACACTACACAAATGCATCACCTCTATTTCTACTTTTGAATATATATTCAAAGCATAAGTGTGATTTATAAATTGGATATCTATATAGATAAACAATTTAAGAATTAGACTTATAACTAGAATGTATGGAATTTCGGTTAATCATCACATAAGTTTAAATCATAAGTTGTTTATATATAAAAAATACTTGGAGGTATAATATTATGAAAAAAAACAGTATGTGGTCATTGAGACTTAATACAGCATCATTAGTACTTATTCCAGCAGCTGTAGGTATTAATTATTTAGGAAAATTATTTGCAGGACTATTAAAATTACCACTTTGGTTAGATTCAATTGGTACATGCCTTGCAGCAGCTTTAGGAGGTCCTATTGTAGGTGCTATTTGTGGCGCTGTTAACAATATTATCTATGGATTAACCATGGATCCAATTTCTACTGTATATGCATTAACTAGTGGTTTTATAGGGATTGCTGTAGGTATATGTGCTTATAAAGGAGAAATGAAAAATATTAAAGGTGCAATTATTACAGGTATTATAGCTGGACTTGTAGCTGTAGTAATTTCTACTCCATTAAACATGATATTCTGGGGAGGAACAACAGGTAATGTTTGGGGAGATGCTGTTTATGCTTGGGCAATTGCAAATAATATTCCAGCATTTTTAGCTTCTGGATTAGATGAAGTTATTGTAGATTTACCAGATAAAATTGTTACACTATTAGTAGTATTCGCTATTTATAAAGGACTTCCAAAGACTTTGACTGGACTTTATAAGAATGATGAAGAGATTGAAAGTTTAGACTAAAAAATAAGACAAATTATATAAAATAGGTTAGAATATTAATCTGTAATTTTTGAATGTGATTTAGGTACAATTAAAGAAAATAATAGATCTGTATCTTACCTGCTTTGTATTACATTGCATAAGAAAATTTATTATGAGGAGAATTTATTTTCTTGTTATTTATTTTCATGTAAGTTATACAAAGTAAGTATATCATTTTGATCTATTATTTTTTTATATGCCTAATCAATTATGAGAGGAGAGTACAATTAAGTGAAGAGCATTAGCTTATATGAAGATAAAAATTCAGTTATAAATATGTTAGCTCCTATGACAAAAGTTATATATATAATTACAGCACTTATAGTTCCATTTATACTTAGTTCTAGGATAATTAGTCTGGCTTTTATTGGAATCAGCATATTAATATTAATTATAGGAAAGGTGCTAAAAAAGATAGTTCCAATTGTAGGATTTTCAGCTATTATAGTTTTATCAGTAATCATTATTCAAGGTTTATTTCGTGCTGGTAATGTTACACCTTTATTTTCAATAGGTCCAGCAATATTTTATAAAGAAGGATTGCTATTTGCATTAGATATTGGGATAAATATATTAAATATTTTACTAAGCTTTTCTGTGTTGGTTCTCACTACAAAGCCATCAGACTTAGTTGAAGATTTTGTAAGAATTGGACTTTCACCACGTTTTGGTTATGTGCTTATATCAGTGTTTCAAATTATTCCTCAGATGACAGAAACAATGGCAACTATTACAGATGCACAACGAAGCAGGGGAATGGAAACTGAAGGTAATCTTATTACTCGTATTAGAGCATTTTTTCCACTTATCTCTCCAGTAGTAATGAGTTCACTTGTAAATACAAGGGAACGTGCTATTGCATTAGAAGTAAGAGGGTTTAATTCTAAAGAGAAAAAAACTTTTTTAAATGAAGAACATAAAACAAGAATGGATATAGTGATTAGAATTATTTTAGTATTTGCTATTGTAATTTCAATTATTGGGAAGGTGATTATATGGCTAAGATAATGGTAGAACATTTAAAATATAGATATCCCCAGACAGATAAACTAGTCCTAAATGATATTTCATTTACAATAGAACCAGGTGAATTCATAGGGATTGTTGGAAAAAATAATTCTGGAAAGAGCACTTTATGTCAAGCTTTCGTAGGACTTGTACCTACATTTTATAAAGGGGCATATGGTGGAAAAGTATTTATTGATGATATGGAAGTTTCCAAAAGTGATATTTCAGAGGTATGTAAAAAGGTTGGAATCGTATTTCAAAATCCATTTAATCAAGTAACAGGTTCTAAAATGAGTGTATATGAGGAGATTGCATTTGGACTAGAAAATATGGGGATTCCACGTGGAGAAATGATAGAACGTATAGATGAAGCAATGGAATTATTAGATATTAGTAAATATAAAGATAGAAATTCTTTTGATCTATCAGGAGGCCAAATGCAGAGAATGGCAATTGCCAGTATTATTGCAATGCGCCCAGAGGTAATTATTCTTGATGAACCAACTTCTCAATTAGATCCACAAGGAAGTGAAGAAGTGTTTCAAGCGGTGCAAGCTTTGAGTAAAAAAGGCATAACAATTATTATGGTTGAACATAAAATAGAGAAGATTGCACAGTATAGCGACAAAGTTATGCTGCTTAATGATGGAAAGTTAATACACTTTGATACACCACAACAAATATTCTCAATGGATAATATTTTAGAATACGGAATAGCACCACCAGCATTTACACAAATTTGTAGAGGATTAAAAATTTATAATAAAGAAATTGGATTGTATCCAGTAACTTTAGATGAAGCACAAAATATTCTTTCATCAAAGCAGATTGGAGGAATGTTAAATGAGTAAAATTGAAATAAAAAATTTATCATTTTCTTATATTGAAAATGAACCTATTTTAGAAAATATTAATTTAGTAATCGACGAAAGATCAACAGCAATAGTGGGTCAAAATGGAGCAGGAAAAACAACTTTTGTAAAATTACTAAAGGGGTTATTAAAACCAGATGAAGGGGACATTTTGTTAAATGATGTGAGCATAAAGTCCATGACAGTAGCAAAACTAGCAAAGCGCATTGGTTTAGTTTTTCAAAATCCAAATGATCAAATTTTCAAAAACAAAGTAATTGATGAAGTTATGTTTGGACCATTAAATATTGGAATGACTAAGGAAGATGCAATTAGAAATTCTAAGAAAGCACTAGAAATGGTTGGATTAAGCAGTAAAATAGACAATAATCCATATGATTTAGGGCTTTCCGAGAGAAAATTAATTACAATTGCATCTGTTCTTGCAATGAATACAGATGTAGTTATTTTTGATGAACCAACAATAGCGCAAGATTTTTCTGGAAAAGAGTTAATTAAATCGATAATAAGACAATTAAAAGATGAAGGAAAGATTGTCCTTACAATTATTCATGATATGGATTTTGTGGCAGAAACTTTTGAAAGAACCGTTGTTTTTGCAAAGGGAAATGTGCTACTTGACTGCGATACAAGAGATGTTTTTTCTAAAGGTGAAATACTTAAAAAAGCATATCTTGAAGAGCCTAATGTTACAAAACTATGCAGAGCTTTAGGGTATGATGAAACATTTTTGACAGTAAATGAATTTGTTGAATTTAGAAAAAATAATCACTTATAAAAAAGTGATTAAGCAAAAGAATAATTACGCTGATATTAGTGTTTGAAGTATAAATTATATAATATATATGTTGAAAATTGAAATCTAAATTAAAACTATGTACTATATAACTAAATCATAGTGCAACATATATACATTAATATTAGTATGTAAATGAAGGTGAATTTAATGTTATTGAAAGAGAAATTTATTAAAAAACATATTTTATTGTTTAGTTTTATATTAGCAATATTTATGCTTTTTGTGGTAGATTTTTTGAAAATTCCAAATCCTAATGTTGTTTTACTTGCAGTTATGGTATATTTGACTTTCCTTGGAGGGTTTAGATGTGGAATTTTAAGTGGGTTTACTGTTATAAGTTATTCTATATACTTTTTTTCAATACAGCATAACTTTATAAGTTTTTCTATTGAAAATTTTAAAAAGGTTATTATAATTATGCTAGTTGTTCCTGTATTAATTTTAATAGTTGGAACTTTAAAAAAGCAGTATGTTTTGAAAACTAAAGAATTGCAATTAGCGAATAAAGAATTAAAAAGAATAGCAAGAATAGATTCTTTAACTGGTGTTGCAAATAGACGTTATTTTGATGAAGTTTTATTAAATGAATATAATAGTGCTATTCGTCAACGAAGTTTTCTTTCTTTATTAATGATAGATGTAGATTTTTTTAAAAATTATAATGATAATTATGGTCATGTTCTAGGAGATGAGTGCTTAAAATTAGTTATACAGGCAATATCTAAAGAGCTTTATCATCCAGAGAATTTTATTGCACGATATGGTGGAGAAGAATTTGTAGTTTTACTTCCCAATACAGATGATAAAGGAGCAATAATCTTGGCTGAGAAAATAGTTGAATCAGTTTTTTCTTATAAAATACCCCATTGTGCATCAAAAAATTGCAGTTATATAACAGTCAGTATCGGTGTTACAACACTGACTAACTTTGAAGAAGAAAATGCATTGAACTTGCTAAATGGTGCAGATAAAGCACTATATTTAGCTAAAAAAAATGGCCGTAATCAAAGCAGGTTCTTTAAAATTTAAAATATATTTTAGAAAATAAAAGTACTCTTATTGCTACATTGCAATAAGAGTACTTTTATTTTCGGTTAGTTATAATATAAATTTTAAGTTATTATGCGGCTTTCTCAATAGATTCTAGATACTCTTTAGCTTTTATGGAATTATATTTTCCTTCCCACTTTGATATAACAACAACTGCTAGAGAATTACCTAATACATTTACAGCAGTTCTAGCCATATCAAGTATACGATCTATTCCTGCTATGAAAGCTAAACCTTCAACAGGAATTCCAACTGAACCAAGTGTAGCTAGAAGAACTACAAAAGATACGCCCGGCACTCCTGCTATGCCTTTTGAAGTAAGCATCAATACAATAACTAAATTGATTTGAGCAGATATAGATAAATTAATACCATATAATTGTGCTATAAATAGAGCAGCAATAGCTTGGTAAAGTGTAGAACCATCTAAATTAAATGAATAACCTGTTGGGACTACAAATGTTGCAATAGCTTTAGGACATCCGAATTTCTCCATCTTCTCCATGATTTTAGGTAGAACTGTCTCTGAACTTGCAGTACTATAAGCAAGTATAAGTTCGTTCTTTAAAATTTTCATGATTGAAAATATACTTGTCCCAACTAACTTTGCAATTAATCCTAATACTACTAGTATAAAAATAATCATTGAACCGTAAGTAGTAATTACTAATTTTCCAAGTGGAATTAAAGATGAAAGTCCAAACTTAGAAACTGTTACACCAATTAAAGCAAATACTCCAAAAGGTGCTGTTTTCATTATTTGATTTGTTACCCAAAACATTGCATCAGCTGTACCTTGAGCAATCTTTATAACAGGCTTTCCTTTTTCACCAATTGCAGCAATTCCTAAACCAAACATAACTGAAAAGAAAATAACTGAAAGCATATCTCCTTTTGCAAGTGATTCAAAAATATTAGTAGGTACAATATTTATAAATGTATCTGCAAAACTATGATGAGATACAGTTTCTGCAGTGTTTACATAACTATCAATACTAGATGTAGTAAGACTTTGCATATTTATCCCTGTACCTGGATGCACAACGTTAGCTATTAAAAGTCCTATTACAATAGCAATAGTAGTTACAACTTCAAAATAAAGAAGAGTCTTTCCTCCAAGTCTTCCAACTTGTTTAATATCTCCTGTTCCAGCAATACCAACAACAAGTGATGAAAACACAATTGGAACCACTATCATTTTAATTAGCCTAATAAAAATGTCTCCAATAGGTTTTAAATACCATTCAACAGCTGGATTACCATAAAATAATCCGCCTACTATAATTCCAAGTATAAGTCCAACAAGAATTTGTAATGCCAGACTTAATTTAATTTTCTTCATACTTATTCCCCCTTTTTAAGTAAAAAAATTAAAATAAACAAAAAATAAGATTGAATATGACACTTGATTTGCATTGTGTTGCAAATTTACATAAAAATCATACCAACATTTTGAATTATAACACAAAAAATGAATAATGTCTCTATAAATTATTCATTTTTTAAAATAAAGAATACGATTTTTTTCTGGTGGTCAATTAATTAAAAACATTACTGTCTGGCTATTATTATTTTTGCAAGCTGAATATTGCGCGTTACAACAATAATAATGGCTTTAATACATAGTTATAATTTATATTATGATATATTGGACTAGAAATAATATTGTATATTAAGGTTAATTTGTAGTTGAATTTAAATATTAAAATGAATAAAAGATACTAATTTTATGCAATTCTTTTGCTATGTCAATTCATTTCTTAAAGAATATTGATACTGAGATAATAGTAGCATTTTAAAATATTTAGAATATACTTTGTAGTGTTGTGTATCATTTGATTTGCTGGTAAAATATGTTTTGGACTTGTTTACCATTAATATTATGATTTATATGATAGTGACAATATAAGTGAGATATCACGAATGTTTTAAGGGGGTAGAATATTGGCTGGAACTAGAAATCTAACAGAAGGTAATCCTGCTAAATTAATATTATTATTTACTGTTCCTTTGTTAATAGGAAATATATTTCAACAATTTTATAATATAGCTGATACATTTATTGTTGGTCGTACTATAGGCATTAATGCTTTAGCAGCTGTTGGCTGTACAGGTAGTATAATGTTTTTGATAGTAGGATTTGCTCAAGGTTTAACAGCTGGACTTACAATTATTACAGCTCAAAAATTTGGTGCAGATGATAAACAGGGAGTTAAAGAAAGTTATTTTGTAGGTATACTAATTAGTTTGATATTAACTATAATTCTTACAACTATAAGTACAATTTTTGCTAGACCTATATTAGAATTAATGAATACACCAGCAGAAATTATAGATGATGCATATAATTTTGTGTTTATCATATTTCTTGGAATAATAGCATCAATGTTTTTTAATTTCTTCTCAAACATTATTCGTGCTTTAGGAGATAGTAGAACACCATTAGTATATTTAGTAGTAGCTTGTATTTTAAATATAATATTAGAGTTTGGCTTTATTTTAATATTTAAAATGGGAGTAAGAGGAGCAGCACTTGCAACTGTTATAGCACAAGGTGTTTCAGCTTTATTATGTATATGGTACATAAAAAGGAACTTACCAGTACTTAAGCTTACAAAGAGTGATTTAAAAATATCAAAGGATGTTTTTATTGAACATGTAAGGATGGCTTTACCAATGGGATTCCAAGCATCTATAATTGCAATTGGAGCTATTATAGTACAATTTGCACTTAATAGTCTTGGTGCTGTTTCTGTTGCTGCATATACAGCAGCTCAAAAAATTGATACTATTGCAATTCAGCCTATGATGTCTTTTGGAATTACAATGGCTACCTATACAGCTCAAAATTATGGTGCTGGAAAAATTGAAAGAATAAAAGAAGGTGTAAGAAAATGCATTCTTATATCAATGTCCTTCAGCATTATTGTAGGACTTACTAATACACTTGGAGGACATTTCTTTACAGCAATTTTTGTTGGATATGACCAAAAAGAAGTTATTTCATTATCACAATTATATTTAACGTCTAATGGACTTTGTTATTTTATACTTTCACTGCTTTTTATATATAGGTATACGCTTCAAGGCTTAGGCCAAAGCTTTATTCCAACTGTCGCAGGTATTATGGAGCTGTTGATGAGAACATTTGCTGCAATAGAGTTATCTAAGCCATTAGGTTTTTTAGGTGTATCATTATCAAATCCGCTAGCATGGTTTGGAGCATGTATTCCACTTATTAGTGCATACTATATTACTATAAAGAAGGTAAGTAATGAACATTTGGAAAAAGAACATTATGAAAATGATAATGAAACAGGTACATGTAGCTGTGTGAATAAGTAATAATATAATAAAAAAGATGGTTTTCGCACCATCTTTTTTATTTGGAAAAAAATGTAAAATGGTTTATAATTAACTTAATATAGATAAAAAAATTAAGAACTGGAATTATAGTTAGAATATATACATGTTTACTAACTTAAAGTGGTATCTATAATAGAAATCATATACATATTCGTGAAAGAGACATTTAGAATCTTCCAGCAAAAATTTCATGAGTCCGATGGAACAAATATGTATATGATTTTGGTTAGTTACCACATAAATTTAAGTTGTATATCTATATATTTTCATATTAAGCGAGGTGAGTACAATTAATATACAAGATTTGTTTAAGAAAGTTAATTTTAAACCAAATGATGCACAATACAAAGCAATTGTAGATGTTAATCAGCCATTATATTTAGTTGCAGGACCAGGTTCAGGAAAGACAAGAGTGCTTTTATGGAGAGTTGTTAATTTAATTGTTTTTCATAATGTAAAAATAGAAGAGATATTTTTAAGTACATTTACAGAAAAAGCAGCTATGCAGCTAAAAGAAGGATTAATGTGGTTACTTGGATTAGCTACTCAAGAAAATAAAATACATTATGATATTTCAGATATGTATGTGGGGACAGTTCATTCATTATGTCAAAAGTTTATTTTAGATAATAGATTTAAAAATAATTTTAAAAAAAAGCTGCCTGTAATATTGCAAGAATTAGATCAATATTTTCATATATATGATAGTTTGAATAAAGCTAAAAAAGAATTGAATCTTCCAGAGGATTATAATGAATGTCTTAAAGAATATATGTGTTTAAAATCTTCAAGCAAACATGAAATAGTTTCTTGTCTTATTTCAGTATTTAATAGGTTTTCGGAAGAAAGCTTATCTGCAGATGAAGTAATTTATAATGCAGATAATGATGTAATGATAATGTTAGGTAATTTATATAAGTTTTATTTGGAAAGTTTAAATTCAGGAAGAAAAAAAATAGATCTTTCATTATTACAGCAATATGGATATAAGGTTCTTTTAAAAAGTGAAAATAGTGGGGAAATATTTAAACATGTAATTATTGATGAATATCAGGATACAAACAATATTCAAGAAAAAATTTTCTTTAAATTATCTGGCAAGTATAAGAACATTTGTGTTGTAGGTGATGATGATCAATCGTTATATAGATTCAGAGGGGCAACTGTTGAAAACTTTGTTCAATTTGATAAAAAGTGCGAGAGTATTTTAGGTATAAAACCACAAAAAATAAAACTTAACATAAATTATAGATCTAGAAAGAGAATTGTTGATTTTTATAAGAATTTTATGGAAAAGGAGATTTGGGAAAGTCAATCTCAAAAAGGCATGTATTACAGAAATGTAGATAAGAATATAAAAGCATTTAGTAAAGATGATGGAATATCAGTGGTTACTACAATATGTGATAAAGCTGTTAATGTATATAATGAAATTGCAAAAAAAATTAAAGAAATGATTGATAAAAAAATAATATCTGATCCTAGTGAGATCGCTGTTTTATTTACTTACTTAAAGGGAAATCAAAATGTTCAAAGATTAAAAGAAGCTTTTGAAAGATTTGATTTAAAGGTATATGCACCTCGTGCAGGAAAGTTTTTAGAAAATGAAGAACCTATGGCTGTATTTGGTTTATATTTAAATGTATTTGGGATTCCATATATTGATGAACGCTATAATTATGGAAGGAATAAAAAGTTTAATGATTGGATGGAAAAATGTTATCAATTTGGTATAGAACTTATAGAAGATGATTTTGATTTAAAAAATTTTATAGAAAAGATAAAAGAACAATTAACCAAATTAAAAAATGATTATGGTGTTATTAAAGAATATATGTCTGAAAACAATATAAATATTGATGATAATATTGATGATATATATAAATTTGATAAGTTTAAAAGAGGAACTATGAGTTTATTATCTAATTTAGGCAAATATAAAATTCAGAAAAAATCTGTTCGTATAATTATAGAGAAAAAGATAAAGGAAGATAAAAAAATTAATTATAGATGGTTAGTAACAAGAATAAATTCGGTAAACTGGAATCTACTAGATTTATTTTATAAGTTGTGTAAATTTGAGTATTTAAAATGTATTTTTGATGAAGCAGAGAATATGTGTGATGAAGGGCCAATGTACAATTTATCAAATGTAACTACTTATATTCAATTTTTTATAGAGAACAAAATATCATTAATAACAGGAAAAAACTTATATGAAGATAGATTTATGAGAACGTTTTTTACTTCTTATTTAGGAGCAATATTTAGAAGAGAAGAAGGAAATTATGAAATAAAAGATGAACCAATACCTAAAGGTAGAATATCATTTTTAACTATCCACCAATCTAAAGGACTTGAATTCCCAGTAGTTATTTTAGGAGCCATTCCTCCATGCAAAAACAGAAATGGTAAAAATAGAATTGAAGAAATAATTAGGCCTTATTTGAAAGGAGAATATGAGCCATTAGAAAAAGTATTAGAGTTTGACAGAATGAGAAGTTATTATGTTGCTTTATCTAGAGCTGAAAATCTTTTAATATTACCTCATTTTAAAGGAACAGCTATACACCCATATTTTAAGGATGATTTGAAATGCGGAGCTATACCATTGTTAGATAATTTAGATATTGATTCAATTCCTAAAAAAGTTATTAAGGAAAGTTTTGCAACTAAAGTGTATTCATATACATCAGATTTCTTATTTTATAATGAATGTCCAAGAAAGTATATGATTTATAAAAAATATGGTTTTGTTCCTGCAAGAACTACTATATCTTTCTTTGGAAATCTTGTTAATAAAACGCTAGAAGATATTCATAATTATTATATAAGTTTAGGAAATGAGGCTGAATGAAATGGATGTTAATGAGTTAAGAGAATTATTTGAAGAAAATTTTGAACAACTTAAATATGAATATGGACGTTCTATAACGCTAAATATGAAGGAATATGCGTGGCAGCAAGTAAAATTATATTATGAAAGACTAGGGAATATTGCAAAAAAGGTTAAAGAAACAGAAGTTAAGCTTATTTTGCCAGAGCAAGTGACTCCTAAAGGTAAAAAATATACTATTGAAGGAAGCGTTAATATTATAAAAGAAAAAGATAAAATTACAATATGTGATGTAAAAACAAATGAAGCAAAAGATGTACAAGCTAATAAAGAATATTATAAAGGACAACTAAATGTATACGCTCATATATGGAAAAAATTAAAGAATTCAAATATTGATGATATGGCTATAATAGCAACAGCACCACCAAAAGAATTAAGAAATGCACTGAATAACAATGATAAAGAAGAAGTCGAGAAACAATTAAAAAATTGGAATCCACTTGTTAAAGTTTCATTAGAACAATTAGATATAGATAATCAAATAAGAAAGTTTGGAGAATTCGTAGATAATATACAAGAAGGAAAATTTAATTCTCCATCTTTAAAATATCTCAAAACAGTTCAAAAAGGACAAAGAGCTCCATTTGGAACAGCAGTATGCAGGCATTGTGATGTAAGACATTCATGTGATTCATATAATCAATATATTAATAAAATAGAATTAGATGAAGAAATAAAAAAAGATATAGCAATAGAAGATGAGATTGAGAGGGAACAATGGATGAAATCCTATGAATAATTCTATTTGATCATTAACCGAAATTAAAAATAATTTTATTACGTAGACTATGCAAATTTATTTGATTGTGATTTATCTGGAAGGTTCTAAATAGATGACATTATCCACTTTAGTATGTTCCAACTATTAAGTGCTACACGCTAAAGTGGATAATTTTTTAAATAATATAGATACTGAATAATTATTATGTAAAGTAAAGTATATAAAAACATAAGTTTAAGTGCAACAAAAAATCAAAAGAAATACTTAGAACAAAAATAGTTTTTAGTATTCCTTTTTCATTTTAAAGAAGGAATACAAATAATAAATTAATTAGAAATTGCTATTCTAACAGAGAATGAGCAACGGAATAAAGTTATTTTCTATATTTGTCTAGTCATTCATTTAGATTAACAGAATTTAAAGTAAAACCTGAAACTTAAATTCATAATCTCTGGTTTTCTGATAGTATTAAAGAAATTCATTTAAATTCTGTTTAAAAAGGAATGGTATAATAAATTTAAGAGGTGTTTGTTTTGAGTAAAATATTAGTTGTAGATGATGATAAAAATATAAATAAATTAATTCAGTCATTACTGGAAAATGAAAATTATGAAGTGATAGTATCATTTGATGGTAAAGATGCTTTAGAAAAACTAGACAATGAAAAAGTAGACATGCTAATTACAGATGTTATGATGCCTAACATGGATGGATGGGAACTTTGCAGAGAGGTACGTTTATTTAGTAATATGCCAATTTTAATGTTAACTGTTTTAGGGGAAACAACTCAAAAAGTAAAGGGGTTTGTAATTGGAGCTGATGATTATTTAACTAAACCGTTTGAACCAATAGAGCTTATTGCCAGAGTAAAAGCATTATTTAGAAGAGCTAATATAAATGATTCTATGTCAATCACTGTTGGAAATCTTGTTATTGATAAAAATAGTTATATTGTAAAAACAAATTCAGAAAATTTTACATTACCTCCCAAAGAATTTGAATTGCTATTTGCCCTAGCAAGTACACCCAGTAAAACTTTTTCTAGAGATTCATTAATTGAAGATATCTGGGGCTATGATTTTGATGGAAATGAAAGAACTTTAGATGTGCATATTGGCAGAATTCGTGATAGATTTCCTCAAGAACAATTTGGAATAAAAATAACAACTATAAGAGGTTTGAGTTATAGATTGGAGGAAACAAGTGAGAAAACTAAATAGCAAAAGATTAGGCCATCATATCAGAAATCTATTGGGAATGATTACATCTATTTTTGTAGGATTTTTTATAGTATACAAAGTTTTTAACTTGCAAATTAACTTTTATTCTATGATATTAAATATAATTAGCTGTTTTTTAGGAATAGGAATATATTTAAGTATAATTTTCATTATTTATAGTAAAGGGGAACATTTTGCAGATAATTTTAAAATTGTATTTGATGCAATTGATAAAATATCTGATGGAGATTTTTAAGTTTTTGTAGACAGTAGTAAATATAAACATAATCGTCATAATCATATGATGAATGTATTAGCTCAAAAAGTAAACGATATGGCAAAACAATTAAGCACTATGGAGATGATGCGCCAGGATTTCGTGTCTAATGTATCTCATGAAATACAATCTCCGCTTACATCAATTCAAGGCTTTGCTGTTTTACTTAAAAATGACAATTTATCTAAAGAAGATAAGAAAGCTTATTTAGAAATTATTGATACTGAAACTAAAAGGTTATCTAAGCTAAGTAATAATTTATTAAAATTATCAGCATTAGATTCTGGAGCAAAGGAATTACAAATTAAAAGATATGATCTAGGAAATCAGCTTAGAAATGTAATTTTATCTTTGGAGCCTCAATGGTCAAAGAAGAATATTGAATTTGAAATAGAGTGTCCAAAGACAAATGTAAATGCTGATGAAGAACTTATGAGTGAGGTCTGGATTAATTTATTAAGTAATGGAATTAAATTTACACCTAATGATAGTAAAATGTATGTATCAGTTAAAAGAGAATCTGAAAATATTCAAGTAACAATTAGAGATAGTGGTATTGGCATAAAGGAACAAGAACCAAAGCGTATCTTTGAACGTTTTTATATGGCTGATAAATCAAGGAAAAGAGAACTTGGAGGAAATGGGTTAGGTCTTTCTATTGTTAAAAAAATAATTGATTTGCATGTAGGAAGTATTAGGGTTGAAAGTGAAATAAATAGAGGAGCTACATTTATTGTATGCCTATTAGCAGAAATGTAATTAGGTTTATAAAAAATATAATAATTATAATATATTCTAAATTATTTCATCAAAATTATATTTTTATTTAAATTTGTTTAAGTAAAAAGCATAGAAGGAAGTTCAGAAGTTTTTGATTATGGTATATAATGAATAGTATTAATTTATATTAAAACTGTGCTATAGATTGCAACTAGTAATATGTAACCTATAGCACAGTTTTTATTTTAAAAATTTATATTAAATAACAACTAAGTATAAAATGATAAAATTAATGCAAATATATAGTTATTTAATTTTAATTATTAAAATTCATTTATAGTTTCATACTTATCTTTCTTCATAGCTCTGTTAATTGTTACTAAAACACCAAACAAACATAATATTGCTAATATTATATATACCCCTTTCATTCCAAATACGAATATATCGTCTCTTTCAGATAGATATGTTGTAATATGGTAGCCTATTTTGTAACTCATAAGACTATACAAAATAGTAGTTCCAAAGGTTACCCCTATTACTTGTCCGAAGTTCCTTACTAACGAATTAACACTGCCAGCAATGCCAAGTTTATTTTTTGGTGCTGCAGACATAATCAAATAATTATTAGATGGCTGGAAAAATCCATTTCCTATAGCCATGACTATTTGAAAGGTTATTACAATAAATACACTTGAGTTACAGTCCCAAAAAGACATAAGTAAAAAGCCTAAGCCAGTAAAAATTAAACCTAAAACTGTAATTGAATTTGCACCAATTTTATCTGAGATTGCTCCACTTATAGGAGAAATTAAAGTAATAACTAATGGTGATATCATTAAAATTAATCCTGATTCATAGGTATTAATTTTTAAAGTATATTGTAAGTAAAATGGTACTATTATGCCTGAAGCACTTATGCAAACAAAAGAAATGAATGCACAAAGTAAGCTAACTGAAAATAATTTGTTTTTAAATATGTCAAGGTTTAGCAATGGATTTGCTTTAACTTTTTGAACCCTAATAAATATTGCAAAACTAAATAAAGTTAAAATTAGCCCTCCCACAATTAATGGATTAAACAAACCTAAATTCTGTTCTCCAATAAGAGTACATATTAATGATGTGCTGAAAATAAAGAAAGTGATGGCTCCTGTAATATCTAGTTTCCCTTTTGCTTTATTATCTTTTGGTAGAAACTTCATACCTAATATCAATGCTGCTATACCAATGGGTACATTTACCCAAAATATATAAGTCCAATTTAATGAACCTAGTATTACACCACCTACTGCCGGTCCTAACATTGTTCCAAGTGCTACCATGGAGGCTAATACACCTAATGCTTTTCCTCTTTCTTTTTGATCAAATACTTCCGTTATTATCCCTTGATTATTTGCCATAAAAGCTGCAGCACCAATAGCTTGAATCATTCTAGCGACTATGAGGAAAATAATGTTATTAACCATTCCACACATAAATGAAGCGGTCGTAAATATTATTATGCCTATCTTAAAAATAGTAACCTTACCAACTAAGTCACCCAGCTTTCCAAAAACCATTATTATTGAACAGATAATCGTTATATAGCTTAATACTACTAATTCAATAATAGACATGCTGACAGAAAGAGATTTAGCCATTACAGGCAGTGCGATATTTACAATGCTCATATCTAAGCAGGCTACAAAAGACATTAATACAATTACAAATAAAATTATTCCGTTATTTTTTTTCATTTTCATCAATCCTTTTTTATATAGCACTATATTGTTAATTTCAATTTAAATTGTTATATTTATATTATCAGTATTAATTATATTTATCATGAATTATCTTGCTAAATATTAGCATGATTTTGCTATTGATGGAGGTATATATGAAAGATTTATCTAATTACTATTATAAGGAAATGCCAAATGAAAACTTTTTTGTAGATATTTTTGAAAATTGCCATAAGGAATTAGGTTCAACTTTTGAGAGACATTGGCATGAACATCTTCAATTTTTTTATTTTACTATTGGAGAGGCTATTTTGAATTGTAGCCACATCCAAATAAAAGTGCATACAGGAGATTTAGTAATAATAAATAGCAATGAACTACATGACTGCACAAATCTATGTTGTAATCTTAAATATTATATTATAAGGGTAGACTTAGAATTTCTTTTTAGTAATCAAGTAGATACCCTACAAACTAAGTTCTTAATACCCCTAGCACAAAACCTAATTTTATTTAAAAATTTAGTTAGAGATGATAAGAATATTAATAGTTGCATTGAAAAAATAATTGTTGAGTACTTTGAGAGAAAGCTAGGCTATGAGTTAGCTATAAAAGGATATTTTTACGATTTAATAGTTAATTTAATGAGAAATTATGTTGAAGAAATTCTAACTCAAAAACAGTTTGATGATAGAATAAATAATTTGGCTCGTTTTGATGACATAATTAAATATATTGAAAATAATTATTATGAAAAAATAAAATTAGAGGAGCTTGCTAAGATGGCTAATATGAGTACTTATTATTTTGTTCGGTCTTTTAAACAAATTACTGGCAGATCGCCAATAGATTATATAAATAAATTAAGGATTGATAAGGCTTTTTCTCTTTTAAAAGGAGGTAAGTTCAATGTAACTGAAGCTGCCTTAGATTGCGGTTTTAATGATGTTAATTACTTTAGTAGATTATTTAAAAAATATAATAAAATGTCGCCAAGTGAAGCAAAAAAATTATCAGGTAAAAAGTAATATATTGATTATTTGTAGAAAATACTATTTTATTTAAGTTCTGTTTAAATTATAATCTTAAAATTAATTTAAGATAGAATATCAATCAGGAGGTATTTTCATGCAATCAAATAGCAAAAACATAAGAATTATGAAGAAAGGAAAAGTATCTAAAGCATTATTAACACTTGGTATACCAATTATTATAGGGATGCTTATAAATTGTTCATATAATGTGATAGATGC
Source organism: Clostridium saccharobutylicum DSM 13864 (assembly GCF_000473995.1). Classification (NCBI taxonomy): domain Bacteria; kingdom Bacillati; phylum Bacillota; class Clostridia; order Eubacteriales; family Clostridiaceae; genus Clostridium; species Clostridium saccharobutylicum. Next base: position 2,465,204 of record NC_022571.1, read on the forward strand.
ATATTTTACTAGTACACTTGGAATAAATCAAGTAGGAGCTATATCTGTTATATTTCCTCTTATCATGGCAATTAGCGGAATTGGTATTGGAATTGGAGCAGGTGCAGGATCATATATTTCACGCCTTTTAGGAAAGAAAGATGACTATAAGGCAAACATTACTGCATCTACAGCTGTATGTAGCAGCATAATAGCAGGAATAGTTATTACTATTTTTACAATTGCATTTTTAGATAAAATATTATTAGCAATAGGTGCAACAGAAACTATTCTTCCCTTTGCAAAAGAGTATGGTTCAATTTATATTTCTTTTAGCGTATTGTCAATTCTTAATATAACTATGAATAATATTATGGCAGCACAAGGTGAAGGAAAAATATCCATGACAGCAATGATAATTGGAGCAATTGCCAATACAATACTTGCACCAATATTTATATTTGAGTTAAATTTAGGGATAAAGGGAGCAGCAATAGCGACTGTAATTGCGCAAGGAATAACATCAAGTTTTTATGTTTGGTATGCAGTTTCCAAGAGTTATTTAAGAATATCCATTCATAATATAAGTTTTCAAAAAGAAATTTGTATAGAAACACTTAAGGTTGGAGTTCCAACTATACTATTTACCTTACTTTCAAGTACTTCAGTAGGGTTAATTAATATAAAAGCTAGTATGTATGGAAGTGAGCAGGTGGCTGCCATGGGAATTGTAACACGTGTATTTGCAATAGCTACCCATATTGTTTTTGGTTATTCAAAAGGCTTGCAACCAATTGTAGGTTATAACTATGGTGCAAAAAACTATAAACGCTTGAATGAAATAATGAAGGTATCTCTAATTCAGGCAACAGTATTTTGCTTTATTGCAACAACATTAATGATTATATGTTCAAATCAAATAATGTCTATATTCAGCAACGATTATTTAGTGAAAAATACAGGTAATCTAGCATTAAAAGTTAATGGAATTGCATTTTTAACTTTTGGAATTCAAATGGTATTTGCAACATTTTTCTTATCACTTGGTAAAGGCAGAGAAGGAGGCATTCTTAGTATTTGTAGACAAGGAATTATGTTTATACCTGTAATACTTATTTTACCTAGTTTAATTGGATTTAATGGAGTTATATATTCTCAAGCTATTGCAGATTTGTTAACTACAATATTAACAATCATTTTTGCATTTGACTTGGTTAAAAAGCTAAAAAATCTTCAATATGAAAGAATGAATTTAAACATCATGTCCAAAGATTATATTTGAAGCAAAATTTCATAAATTTAAACTGTATTATAGATTGCAATAGATGGTACACAAGTTTATAATACAGTTTTCCTTTTGTAAAAAATATATATCCTATAAAATTTACTACAAATAGAATATTACTTTTATTTTATAGTGTTTTTTATTTCTCTTTTTTAAATAAAATTTCTTTTATATTGGGTTCAAAAGGTATTGAAACGCTTTTAATATTTCCATCATTATCATAATTGAATTTAACTGATATTACATAATAATCCATAACGCTCATGGTAAAAATATCATAGCATTTATGATCAAGTGTGTATTCTATATTATTATAAGTTAATTTCAAGCTATTATCTTTTATTTGGATTTTTACAGATCCATATCCTGGATTTTCATATATGCCTACATATTCTTCAAGGGAGTGGGAAGGAGTCAGAGATTCCTTTTTAGAGTTTCTTTCTGCTTCATTAGCAGATTCCATTGTTTTCAACATATTTTCAACTTCATTTTGAAGTTTTTTATTAAAAGCAGTATAATCATAGCCTAAAAGCTTGTCATATATATAGTAAGCTATAGGCATAGTGCAAAAAGCATTACTTAAATTAGTAAGAATAACTATACCAATATTTTCATCTGGAAGAAAGCTTGTATAGGAACAAAACCCATCTATATTTCCACCATGATTAACATGTTTTCGTCCTCTATAGGATTCAATAAACCAGCCTAATCCATAAGATGAAAATTGTAATTCATCAAGATTTAGAGGAAATAGTTGACAAGGGATTTGAGGCGAATGCAACTCATTTATAGTTTTCTCTGATATAATCTGATTTCCATTTACTTTACCTTTATTTAAATGAAGGCTAAGCCATTTTAACATATCAGTTAAATTTGAATTTATACAACCAGCAGGCCCCATAGAATCTATTTTTCTAAAGTTTATTTTGGTAATTTCATCTCCTTTTTGTACGTATGGCTGGCTGTAATTTGTAGATTTTTTTGAAACATCCACTGAGAAATTTGTGCTGTTCATACCAGGAGGTTCAAGAATTCTTGATTTTACAAATTCTTCCCAAGTCATTCCTGTAACCAGCTCAATAATATAGCCAGCAGTAGCATACATTAAATTATTGTACTGCCATGTTTCTCTGAAATCTTTACTAAATTCCAAGTATTTAATTCTATCTACTAGTTCTTTTCTGCTTAAAGAAGAGTTATACCATAATGCATCATGTCTAGGTAGTCAAGAACGATGGCAAAGCATGTCTCTTAATGTAAGGTGTTCTTCAGCATATTTATTGTGCATTTCAAAGTTTGGCATGTACTTTTTTATAGGAGTATCGAGATCAAGTTTACCTTCATCTACCAATATGCCTATTGATAGTGAAGTAAAAGCTTTACTGGCAGAACCTATAGCAAATAAAGTGTCTTTTGTAACATTTGAATTTTTATTAATATCACGCAGACCAAATTCACCATAGTATATTATTTCATCATTTCTGATTATACCTACAGTCATTCCAGGAATTTTGGATTCTTGCATCTTTCCAGATAAGAAGTCATTAAGATATTCAAAGTTATTAGATATGTTATTCTTCATAATATTGTTGCACCACCTTTGTTTATTGAATTAAATTTTTTATTTTTTATAATTTCTCATTCTTTCAAATTCGTTTAATGCTCTTTCTTGTATCTCATCTGCATCTTCACCCATGTCAAATTCAGCTTCTTCTTCAAAACCATCCTGTTCTTCGCCATCAAATCTATATAATTTCTTTAATAGTGTCCATAATATTTCCATTTCTTCAATAGAAAAATCTTTAGAAAGCTTACCAAAGAACCCAATTGATTTTTCAGCACATATTTTCATGGCATCTGTTCCAGCTTCAGTAATTTTCACATTAACTGCACGCTTATCATATTGACTTGGTAAAGTAATGACATATCCTTTGTTTTCTAGATTAGTAATCAATTGCTTTATACTTTGTTTTGTTGTACCTAGTTTTTTTGCAATATTGTTTAAAGTTGTTTCATTTTCAGGTAAATGCATGATAGAAACCATTGCCATAAGCTGTCTGCTGGTTAAAGGTTCGCAATATTCATCACCTTTAATCTGAATTTTATTAGTGAGAGAAAATAGTGTTGCGTATATTTGTTGCATTAGAAATAATGCTTTGTAATTATTCATAAGATACCTCCTTTTTAAATAGACAATATATTGTCTAAAATTACGATGGCATATTATTCTAATATAGTCAATATACTGTCTATTAGTTTTGATGTGATTTATTAGTTAAATTTATTGAAGATGGTTATTAATTAATAGTATTAGGTAGTACAGCTGTAATATTATTAAATCTTGTTTGCAGAAAGGATGATTTGCTTATATTACCATCATTAATGTTTTGGATTGGAAAGATATCTATTATTACAATAATGTCTAATATGAGAAAAATATAAAAATATCCAGTTTTAGAACTAAGTGAAATAAATGGATTCAACAGTACCAAATGTGAAAAATATGTTATCACTAAGTGGGATTAGGGCAGTTGCTTTGCTTTGTATATCTGTTAAAAATCCTAAGAATACAATTTTGTAACAATGATTTCATTGCTACATAAAATAAATATATAGACTATTATATATTTATAAAATATATAAACTAAGTTAAAATAGAAAAAGTATTGACGTTATATAAATAGTATTCTATATTTTATAGATATATATATCTATATGGAGAGGTGTTAATGAAAATGAGTTATGAAGATAATGCAAAAATTTTTAAAGCACTATCTGACCCAAGTAGGTTAAAGATATTGGACATATTATCTTGTGGTGAGAAGTGTGCATGTAATATTTTAGAGTATTTTGAATTTACTCAACCAACGCTTTCACATCATATGAAAGTATTAAGTGATTGTGGACTTGTAGAGGTAAGAAAAGAAGGACTTTGGAATTACTATGAATTAAATATGAATAATTGTAACAAGTTAACTTTATATTTAATGAATCTTGTAACAGAAACAGATAATTGCATTTGTAAAGATAAGACTAAATGTAATTGTAAATAAGGGATTAGTTTGATGATAAACAAAGTAAATGAAATTTTACAGTAATAGAATTTAGATGTGAAGACGTAAGAAGAAATAATTTAATTAACTTAATTCAATAAACTTGTTTCAAGGAGAGATTCGAAAAATGAAAACAAAAGTAGCATTTATATGTGTTCATAATTCATGTAGATCACAAATGGCGGAAGCACTTGGAAAACTTTATGGAGATTCAGTATTTGAAAGTTATTCTGCAGGAACAGAAACTAAGCCTAAAATAAATGAAGATGCGGTAAGAATTATAAAAAAATTGTATAGTATTGATATGAATGAAACACAAAAATCTAAGCTTTTATCAGAAATACCCAATATGGATATTGTTATAAAAATGGGATGCAATGTTGCATGTCCTTATTTGTCAGCTAAGCATATAGAAGATTGGGGATTAGATGATCCGACAGGAAAAAGTGATGAAGAATTTATAGTAACAGCTAAAAAAATAGAAGGTAAAATAAAAGATTTAGCAAAGCGAATTGAGAATAATGAAATTAATGTAGATTGATTTATTTTAAATGTTTTTTGTCAATAATATTAACATACCTATAAAAATTAAGGAGTGATTAATTATTATGATATGGCAATATAAAGTATTTTCAGTTGAACATTTTTTAAATTCAGATAAAGATCTAACAATGGAAGAAAAATTAAATAAATATGGAGCAGATGGCTGGGAACTTGTTGGAGTATTGGAAAAGCCATCTACAGGACTTGGAAATCCTCCTGAAGCTTTAGATCGTGAATCAATAGTGTTTAAAAAAGCCATAAAGAGTTGAAAAATTCATTAAAAGTTATACCAGTGCAAAATAAATTGCACTGATATAACTTTTTGTATTTAGAATAAACTATCATTTAAAAATCATAGACTTAAATATATAATCTATTTAAAATATGGAGATGTCTATGAGTAAATCAAAAAAACATAGAGTTCAAGAAGATAATATTATACAAATGAATAAAAAGAAATGTATTGGATGTACAGCTTGTGCATTTACATGTGCAAAGGAAACTAAGATATCTGTATTAAAAGCAGTTGATAATGGAAGGAGGACAGTAGATCCGAAGCAAGTTACTTTTGGAGCTAGTGGATGTATATATTGTGGACAATGTACACTTGCTTGTCCAACAACAGCAATTAATGTTAGAAATGATGTATCTTTAGTAAAAGAAGCATTAAATAGTGGTAAATATTTAATATTAACAGCAGCTCCAGCAGTAAAAGCAACACTTGGAGAAGAATTTAGTCTTCCAATAGGTACAAATGTAGGAGGAAAGATTGCACCATCTGCTAAAAAAATGGGATTTCAAAATGTATTTGATACTGATTTTGGTGCAGATATGACAGTTATAGAAGAGGGGACTGAACTTATAAAAAGAATTGTTAGTAAAGAAAATTTACCCATGTTTACTTCTTGTTGTCCTGCATGGGTACGCTATGTTGAACTTTTTCATCCAGAAATATTAAAGAATGTTTCAACTTCAAAGTCTCCCCAGCAAATGATGGGAGCAAGTATAAAAACATATTTTGCAGATACATATAATGTTTTACCTACTAATATAGTTACAGTATCTGTAAAACCATGTACTGCTAAAAAATACGAAGCACAAAGAGATGAGATGGGCAGAAATGGATATAAAGATATTGATATAGTTTTGACTATAAGAGAATATGCACAGCTTTTAAAAGAAAAAGGAATAAATATAACTGCAATACCCGATGAAAGTTCAGATCCATTTATGGGAGAATATACTGGAGCAGCAGTTATTTTTGGGGCAAGCGGAGGCGTTATGCAAGCAACTCTTAGAACAGTAGCAAATTACTTAAAAGGTGATGTGGCAGAAGTTAATAATATTAAATTTAATAAAATAGATGGATATGAGGATATAAAGGAATCAATTATTAGTTTGGGAGGACAAAATTACAAAGTTGCAATTGTAAATGGACTAAAAGAAATTGAAAAATTTTTAAGTGGTAGAAAATGGAAGGAGTATTTATTTGTTGAAGTTATGGCATGCCCAGGCGGATGTATAAATGGAGGGGGAACTCCAAGAATAGAAATGAAATCTAAAATTAATGAAAAGTTATGTATAGCATGTGGAACGTGTATAGAAAATTGTCCTGTTGGAGCTATACAATATAATGCACAAGGACGTGCAGAAGCTCAAAAAGACAAATGCGTTGGATGTAAATTATGTAGCAATATTTGCAGATCTGAGGCAATAAAAATGCAGTATTATGATAAAGCGACAAATAAACCTTTAGAAGAAAATTATATAAAATTAAGAACAGATGTCTTAAAAAATATTGATAAAGAATCAAAAATAAGAATTTCAGATGAAAATGAAAATCTTCAGAATATGTATAAGAATTACATGGGTGAAGCTGACGGAGGAAAAGCAAATGCTTTACTTCACACTAATTATTTAGATAAATCATCTGAACTTCAGAATAATTTTAGAACAAAAAGGAAAAAACATTAATTATTTTCACGTGCCTTATAATAAAAAATAATGTAATAAAAGCATTGCTGAAAGTTTAAGTTTTCAGCAATGCTTTTAAAAAATATAGTAAATTATCTAATCCATGCTCCTGATGGTTGAAGGAAATACCAAGTACCATTGTCATTTAACCAACCAGTCTTCATAGCAGCTGATCCATTTAAGTAGTACCAGTTTCTGCCATCTTTAATCCAACCTGTAGACATAATACCATCCGCTTTTATATAATACCAAACGCCTCCATCATTAACCCGTTGTCCTTTTAATTGATTTCCTGAAGCATTATAGAATGTAACCCATCCTTTGTTTGCAATTGGAGTTGTTTCAACTGGAGTTTGAGCTTGTGTTAAAGTTTGTCCTCCAATTACTGAATAAACTTCATGGCTTTGATTCCATGCAACAATATTGTTGTCATCATAAACAGATATTTTATTGAAAGATCCATCTACTTTATATACTTTTATCCAAGTTTTGTCATTGTCCCATTTATAGATATATCCAGATGATAATCTCCATAGGCTTCCGTTTACATCTGTGTCTACTGCTAATGTACTATCAATAATTTCTGCAGAATCATTTGATTGGTTGTTGACATCAGTGTAATAATATGAGCTCTTTGAGACTAATGTTATTGTTTGAGTTTTTATTGAATTTCCACTAATAGTGTAATTAATTAACTTTCCGTTAGAAATAGTATAGTTGCTAAGTAAAGTATGATTTGAATCTAAAGCATTACCATTATCTTGAGAAATTATTTAAACTTTTAACTGTTCCGGCATCAGTAACGTCGTATCTTTCATCTGTATCCTTTTTAAGATTTTTTCTTAAAGTTGAAGAAGCATCATCTTGTGAATTCTCTTTTATTGAATCATCAGTAACTGAACCGTTATTTAAATTAATAAAATGATCTCCACTTTGTATATCTAAGTACTTAGAACCATAAGTTTTGATAGATGATCCACTGTCGACATTTGATAAATTGTTATATTTACCGTTTGATAAATAGTAAGCTGATTCATCTTTATTATTAACTTCTCCATCAATATAGAATTTTCCATCTTTGTATGCCATGGCATTATAGATAGTACCTTCTTGAGAATCTATTTTTTGTAATCAGCTGCATTTGCAGGTATTATTGAAATAATAGCAGCAGTAGCTAATAATAATGATGTCGCTTTACTCATTCTTTTTAACATAATTTTTTCCTCCGTATTTGTATAAGATTTAATATTAGTGAATATTTAATTTTAAATAAAGGTGATTTTTGTTTTTGACACTATATTATACAGATTAATATTGGTTATTTTGGTGCCTTTTAAAAAAAGTCGAATTTAGAGTTATAATAGAAAATAAATTTAAGTATATAACGTGAAAATTTATTTAAATAGATGATATACATCAAACCTTGATCCAACATAGGTGAAAGAACAAATGTTGAAGATTTAGCGAAATTTGTAAGGTTAATTTAAAGCTAATTATTTTGGAGACGATATTGAAGCTTATAATGGTTCAGAAGTAGTTAAGTTTACTCTCCTTAGACAGCAAGAGGATAAAGCTTACCAATAGTTTAAAACTTGAAAGTAGACTACTAAATAATTATTATGTAAAGTAAAGTGTGACAAAAACTTAAAATTAAATGAAGAAATGAAAAAATAAGAAAAATTATTCTACAAAAACATATGATTATTAAAAAGAAAATAAATTAAAATACAAACATAGATTAATAAATTGCATTATATTCATCATATCCGTATTTTGGATTTAAATATAATTAATTTTCAAATTGACATGAATATCCGTCTAACTTATAATTTAATTACACAATATTGAAAAAATAAGGAAGCGAAAATTAGTATGATAAGTGTTATTAAAACTGCAATTATAACTATAATAATATCATTTATATCTGGGTTGCTTTTAGACTATTATAAAGGGTTAGCACCTAGAATATTATGTAACATAGGAAAAGGCGTACCGCTAGTAATGAATAACAAAAAAATTTGTGCTTATATTCTTACTGTTAGGAACATATCAAATAAAACAATCCATAATATAAGCCTAAATGTACAAGGTTCACAGAATAACTTAAGAAGTGGAGATGCCAAAATAACAAAAGGTTTAAAATTTGATTCTTCAGAAAAAAATAATGTTTTAGATGTATCTATACCTTTTTTAAGTAAGAATGATGAATTTTCAGTCACTTTATATGTGGAAAATCAATATGGGGTGTATAATAAGCCTGTTGCTACAATTCGATCACCCGAAAATTTTAAGGAGATAAACTCTGTAAAACAAATTGGAATTCTATCGGGATTGTTTAATATACCTAAAAGTATAAGTAATGTATTTTCAAACACAGTGAAAGACAATGAAGCAAAAGCTCATAATAAAAAACATGATTCTAGAACTTACATGAGCAATGAACGAGGTAATAAGAAAACAGGAAATGGTAAACTTAGTAAGAATAAAAAGGCAATGATAGCAATTGCATCACTTATTTTAGTTATAAGTATTGGAGGGGTAGGAGCATTTTACTACAAACAGATAGCTGCTAGTACACAAACTCCTGATACAAAAACTAACGTTCAAAAACAATCCAATGATACAACAGAATCAACAAATGGAACAACTAAAAATACAGATACAAAATCATTAACAGGTGGAACAACTAAAAATTCAGGCACAAAATCATCAGCAAATGAAACAACTAAAAATTCAGGTGCAAAATCATCAACAAGTGGAACAAACGAAAATACAGATTTGAAAGCATCGACAGATGGAACAGGTAAAAATGTAAATTCAAAATCATCAACAAATGGAACAAATGAAAGTACAGATACAAAAACATCAGGAAGCGGAACAACTAAAAACACAGATGCAAAGACATCAGTAAGTGGAACAAGCGCAAGTACAGATATGAAGACACCAGTAAGTGGAACAAGCGGAAATATGGATGCAAAGACATCGACAACTGGAACAACAGGAAATACCGCAGATACAAAAACATCAACAAGTGGAACAAATAAAAATTCTTCCAATTAATATTTTGTATATTGGTCTATAACTATCAAATCAAATTTTATATGCTCCCTTTATAAGAACAGTTTTATTATTTTAACTGCCTACTATAATGGGAGCATTTTAATTACTGCATCCTACCACAGTTTCCATAACGATTAAATAAATTTCTATTCTAATTAATACATTAACTATACAAAAATATATTTGTTAGATACAATAGATATAAAATTACTTACGATAAGGAGTCTTATAACATGAAATACTATTTTGCACCGCTAGAAGGTATTACTGGATATATATATAGAAATGCATATCAAGCTTTTTTTGGACAAATTGATAAATACTTTATGCCTTTTATATCGCCAACTAAAAATAAGGGGTTTACTTCAAGAGAATTAAATGATGTATTACCAGAACATAATCAAGGACTTACTGTAGTACCTCAGATACTTACGAATAATTCAGAATATTTCATTGGTACGATGAATGAGCTAACTAAGTTTGGTTATAATGAATTTAATTTAAATTTAGGCTGTCCATCTGGGACAGTTGTTGCAAAACATAAAGGTTCAGGATTTCTTTCACAAAGAAAACAGCTGGATGAATTTTTAGAAGATATCTTTTCAAAATCATCAATGAAGATTTCTATAAAAACAAGAATCGGAAAGGATTCATCAGATGAATTTTATGAATTAATAGAAATCTTTAACAAGTATCCTTTAGAAGAACTTATAATTCATCCAAGAATACAAACAGACTTTTATAAGAACAAGCCAAATATGAAAGTATTTAAGGATGCATTAGAATTAAGCAAGAATCCTGTTTGTTATAATGGTGACATTTTTAATGTGAAGGATTATGTAGAATTGACAGAAATGTATCCTAGTTTGGATGCAGTAATGTTAGGTCGGGGTTTAATTGCGAATCCAGGACTAATCCGAAAAATTAAGAATGATAATGTCATAGATAAATATACAATAAAATCATTTCATGATGCAGTTTACGCAGGATATAAAGAAATACTTTCTGGAGATAGAAATGTATTATTTAAAATGAAAGAAATATGGTTTTATATGATACGTTTGTTTGATGAGAGTGATAAATATGCTAAAAAAATAAGGAAGACAGATAGATTATGCGAGTATGAAGTAATTATATCGATGTTGTTTGAAGAACTTGATATAGATGAAACACTTATACAAGGATTTAATATAGTCAATTAAATGAAGAAGCTATTAAGCATTATAGGTGGATCGTTCCATTTATAATGCTTAAATTTATTTTTGCACGATATTAAAATAAAAAATATGATAAAAGGCAAGAGTTTTGTATGAAATATTTAGTATAATAGATAGATGAGGTGATATTTTTGGGCGTAAATAATTTTTTGAGTTTTGTATTATTATTATCTGCATTAACGTTAATCTATATAGGTTATTATTCATGGAAAAGGAATAAGATATATGTTTCAATATCTTTACTTCCTGTTTCAATTTATGCATTTGGATATGCATTTGAAATATCATGTACAAGCATTCAATGCGTGAAGTTTTGGATTAAAATAGAATATCTTGGAATACCATTTTTAGCTGTGGTTTGGTTAATGCTTGCACTTGATTTTACTGGATATAAGGAAAAAATTAAAAAGAATATTCTAGCATTATCATATATTATACCCATTATTATAGTAATATTGAATTATACAAATGATTTTCATCATTTATTTTATAAAAAATTATATATGAATTATGATGGGATTTTCCCAATTGTAGAAATAACACAAGGTCCTTGGTATTGGGTAAATATTGAATATACATATGCTTTGATGATGATAGGTCTAATAATTTTTATACTAACATATTTAAAATCAGTATCAATTGTAAGAAAACAGATATTACTTTTAATAATGGCGTGGGTAATTCCTTGGATTTCAAATACTATTTATTTGTTAAAATTACTACCGTTTAATCTAGATATAGGCCCACTTGCATTAGCTTTTTCAGGAGTAATGTATAGTTTTGCAATATTAAAATTTAAATTTTTAAAACTCACACCAATAGCACTTGAAAAAGTTTTTTTTAGCGTATCAGAAGGTATTATAATAATAGATTCTGAAAATAATATAGTAAATTTCAATAATGTATCAAAAAATATTATTTCAGAATTAAAATACATACAAGCTGGCGATAAAAAAATTGATGAAGTATTAAAAGAATATGAAATGTTGTTGAACATAGTAAATGATGTTTCGTGCAATGAAGGTTTATTAAGTATAAAAGATAAAGAACAGTTAAGATATTATAAGATTAATGTTAACAATGTATGTGAGAAAAGTGATAAAATTATTGGAAAAGTTTTAATTTTACACGATGTTACTGAAATTGAAATTCAGAAGAGAGAATTAACTGATAATTTTAATTTCCTTCAAACGCTTATGGATGCTATTCCGAATCCTATATATTCAAAAAATAAACATGGAGTTTATAATCATTGCAATATTGCGTTTACAGAATTTTTAGGGATGAATAAAGAAGAATTTATAGGAAACACTGCTTATGATGTATTTGAAGAAAAATCAGCAAAAACTTATGATGAGTTAGATAAGAAATTAATGAATAAAAAAGGAACACAAGTTTATGAAGAAAAGCTTATTCATAGAGATTGTATGCATCATGATGTTATTTTTAACAAATCAGTTGTTGTAAATGAAGATGATAATGTTAAAGGATTGGTTGGCGTAATAATAGATATTACTGAACAAAAAAAGAATATAGAGAAAATAAATAAGTTATTGAAGTTAAAAGGATCAATGTTAAAGATGAGTTATTCAATTAATGAAATATCTAATATTAATAATTTATTGCAATTAATGCTTAATGAGGTTATTAATTGTATTGATGATAGAAGTTGCGGTTCAGTATTGCTTTTAGATAAGAATGATAATTTGAAAATAGCTGTAGCAAAAGGTTATAACTCAGAAGAGATTAAAATATTTAAATTTAAATTAGGACAACATTTTGGATGGTTTAATGAAAAAATAGCCATAGAGAAAACAGTTATTCTTAATGATATAGATAAAATGAAAAATGTAAAAATGTTAAATACGGATGAAGGAATAAAAATAAAATCAGCTATTAGTTCGCCAATTATTATAGATGGTAAGTTATATGGATTTTTAAATATTGATAGTATTTATAATAATATGTTTAACGAAGGCGATTTGGAATTAATGGAATACATGAGAAATCAAGTTTCAATTGTAATTAAAAATCATAGACTTTACGAAGAAACAGTATATTTATCTAGATATGATAAATTAACTAATGTATATAATAGAAGTTATTTTGAACAATTACTTTATACTGAGATTAATAAGAATAATGAATATAAAAGAGAATTTTTTTTAATAGTTTTTGATTTAAATGATTTGAAATTTGTTAATGATAATTATGGTCATTTAGCTGGTGATGAATTAATTAAAACATTTTCGAGAGGTTTAAGCGGTTTAGCTAAAGAGTTTGACATTATAGGGAGATTTGGTGGGGATGAATTTGTTGGAGCTTTCTTTAATATACATTTACAAAGATTGGTTAATAAATTGCAAGAATTGATTGAATACTTCAAAAGTAATCCAATAATATATGAAGGAAACAACATTGTTTGTAGCTATAGTTATGGTATTGTTAGCTTCCCACGAGATGGAACAGAATTTAACAAACTAATAAAAATTGCTGATAAACGCATGTATGAATATAAAAAAATAGTGAAAAGTAAAAATAAAACTAAATAAAAAAATGTGTCTATACATAAACAGGTTTCAAATTAAAGATATCTGTATGAAATGTTTGAGCAAGAAGTGTAGAAAATTTAAATAAGGAGTAACTTTTATGAAAATGATACTTTTTACAATGGAAATAATAGATGTTGAAAATAGTAAATATAAAATTAAAATAACCAATGATACTGAATGCTCTTTAATAGAATTTGACCCTTTAAAAAAAGAATTATATTTTATAAGTGATAATGCTTTGACGATTTATCTTAAAATTAACGAATATCAACTTAGAAAGATGTTGCATAATAAAAGAATAGATACATACTATGTTGGATTTTATGTAAAATTTGTTTTAACTGATGGCAAAGATGTAGCAGCTTTTAATGATAGAAGCAAGATTGTAGTTTTAGATAAACGTAACAATAAATGTGATAGTTATGTAATAGATGAAAATAATGCTGAAGAAAAAACTTATAAAATTTTTACAGATGCTAGCTATTTTGAAAAGCAAAGATATGGTGGAATTGCTTTTATAATAGAAGACTTAAAAGGAAATTATAGTTTATATACAGAAAAAGTTGAAGAAATGGGTAGCAGTCAGGCAGAACTTGAAGCAGCTATAGAGGCCCTTAAATTATTAAAAGATATAGAAAAGATAAGAATAATAACTGATAGCCAGTATGTGAGAAAAGGACTAACAGAATGGTTACCAATTTGGAAATTAAATGGGTTTAAAACCGTAAATGGAGAAATTCCCAAGAATATGGATAAATGGATTAACTTTGATAAATCATGTGATAAAAAAATATTGAATTTCAATGGGTACAAGGACATTCTAACCATTTTGAGAACTCTCTCTGCGATATGTATGCAAGGGAAGCAGCTAAAAATTTAAAGGTAGTAAAGTAATATTTTTGTTTTAATTCAAGTTAATATTTTTTAAGTTATAATAGAGTTTTAATTTACCGTTTAGATAATGTATTTGGATATGGAAGATACTTATACAAAATATAAAGAAAAGTACTTGAATTTTATTAAATTGAATATATTTGAGAATATAGGAATAATTTATAGACTGTTTATCTATAATATTTTTTATGTTGCTTTAAGTGAATTTATAAGAAATAAGGTATGGATTTGTTATTGGTAAGGAATAAAAAGCAAAATTAATTATGCATATTATATTTATTAATAACGATTCTTTGCAGATAGAATCAAGGAGGATTTATGGTGAAAGATATAGAAAAATTTATTGAAGTATATGGCGATTTTAAAATGCGGAAATTAACAGAAGATGATTTAGAACAATTTAATGGACTTTTGAGATATGCTTTTCAAATAACAATGGAAGATCTTTTGCATACTGGTTGGACAGAGAATCAAATTATGCAAGCAAAAATGCCTATTCTTAAAAATGGTTATGTAATAGGGTGGTTCTATCATGATAAATTAGCTTCAATGATTGTAGTTTACTCTATGAAAGTGAACATTCATGATAATATTTGTAAGATGGGTGGAGTTACAGGAGTTGCTACTTATCCTGAGTATACAGGTAAAGGATTAATTCATTCATTGATTAAACACGCTATCATGCATATGTATCAAGAAGGACAATCTATTTCTTTTTTATATCCGTATTCAATTCCTCTTTATAGAAAACATGGCTGGGAAATCATTTCTGATAAGATTACTTTTACAATAAAAGATACTCAGCTTCCTAAAAAAGAGCCAGTAGAAGGTATGATGGAACGTGTAGATTTAGAATGTGAAGATCTTTTAAATGTACATGATTATTTTTCTATGCAGCGTCATGGGGCGATGATTCGTGATAAACTGGCTTGGGATGAATATTGGCGCTGGGATAGTGATGATATTATTGCTGCTGTTTATTATAACAAAAATCATAAGCCCCTTGGATATCTAATTTACTATATAAGAAATGATATATTTTATATTAAGGAATTGATTTATCTAAATACTGAAGCACATCATGGAATTTGGAATTATATAAGTGCACATTATTCTATGGTAAAGGAAGTAAAAGGTAATAATTACTCTGGAGAACCAATGGCTTTTTTATTTGAAGATAGTGAAATCGTTGAAAAAATCGAGCCATATTTCATGGCAAGAATTATAGACGTACAAGAATTTATTTTAAGATATCCTTTTTTAGTCAAATTACAAAAATTAAATCTTAATTTTAAAATAAATGATTCTATAGCTAAATGGAATAATGGAGTTTTTAATGTTTATTGGAATGGAGAAGAAACAATTTGTCAAAAAACTAATGACATTCGTGCAGCTAATTTGGTAGAAATGGATATTCAGACATTTACAACTATGCTTATGGGATATAAGCGTCCTACATTTTTATATGAATGTGGAAGGATACAGACAGAATATTATATGCTAAGAATTTTAGAACAATTGATACCAGTAGAAAAACCTTACTTTTCAGATTATTTTTAATTTAAATACATTTTAATCGTTTGGGCTAGTATAGATACATCAATATTATAGTTCAAAATTTCTATTAGATTACCCTCAAAATTAATGAATACTTAAAATAAAGGTTAGCATAAAATTAGTGAAGAGATTTATAATTATCTTAAATTATGTAATAAGCCATAATTTTGCAATTAAATTTTCTTAAATAAAATTTAATTGCAGAAATATAGAAAAAGAGGTATAATAATGTCTATTATACATTTATAACAATATATGTTTTTGAACAGTTGTAAAATATATTGTAAGGAAAAGGAGTCTAAATGTGAAAAAAAGATTCATAGTTAAAATATACTTAATTCTTAGTATTTTTACTGTATTAATCCCCACATCATCAATTATTTTGGCTCAGCAAAAAATAATTCCTTCTTTTGATAGGTGGAGAATTAACAATTTTACTTTCTTTTTGCTAGTTACATTATCTATTTCTATTATTCCTACTTTATTTTTAGTTAATAAAATAACAAGAATATATGTAAAAATTAAAGAAATAAAAAATAATTTAAATATGAAAAATGAAAAAAAATTAAATAAATTTAAATTAAAAAACATTGATTTTTTCTTTGAAGAAATAGATAAAATAAGTAGAGAAGCACGGATACTGCAGTTTGAAAATAGAATTTTGTATGATACAGCGTTGGCAATACACAGTACAGCCTCTTTTCAAGAGTTATTAGATACAATATTGGCTAGGCTTACAACTCATATAAATGCAGATTTTGGTTTAATATTTTTATTAGAAAATGATGAACTTAGGCTAAAAGCATATTCTAATATTTTTGATCAAGATATAGAAAAAACAAGCTTTAGAATAGGAGAAGGGCTTGTAGGATGGTCTGTTCATAAAGGCGAAGGAATACTAACTCGAGATGTGCAAAATGATTATCGTTATATACGTTGTATTAACTATACAAAAGCTCAAATTACCATTCCTATAAAAATGTACGAAAGAATACTTGGGGTTCTGGTTTTAGGAAGTAAAAAATCTTCTGATTTTAATGAGTCAGATTTTAAACTAATTAATACAATATCAGGTGAAATTGGACTTGCAATAAATAATGCTCAATTAACAGAACATCTTAAAAAAGAAAATGAAAATAATCAAATGCTTTTTAAATTAACCAAAAAAATAACATCTTCTGTAGAATTAAATAAAGTAGCTGAAATTGGTGTTAAAACAATAATAGGTGTTATAAACGTTAAATCTTGTGTTTTAGCAATATTAGAAGAAGGCAACGAAGATGTTTTAAAGATTATTTCATCATATGGAACAGATAAAGAAAAATCACAATTTTTAGAATTGAAAGAAACTATAAGAGAGGCATTTACTGAAAAACGATCTGTTGAACAAAAAATAGATACTGGATATGTATATTCCATTCCAATATTGTCTAAAGAAAACTGCATAGGGATTTTACATATAAATACAGAAAATATATTAACTATAGAAGAAATTGAACTTATTAATAGTGCAGTAACTTCTTTATCTAGTGCGTTAGAGAATGCTTTTTTATATAAAAGTGTAGAGACTTTAGCCATAAGAGATGGATTAACGAGTACGTATAATCGCCGTTATTTTCAAGATGTAATTGATGAATATACTAAGAAAGCTCAAATAAATAATGAAGATTTATCGTTAGTAATGTTAGATGTAGATAATTTTAAAAAATATAATGATACTTATGGACATATAGTAGGAGATTTTATCTTAAAAAAGATTGCAAACATTATGGAGAACTCTTTAAGACATGATGATATAATATCCAGATATGGTGGTGATGAATTTATTATTATTTTACCTAATACTAAGATTGAAGAAGCAAAAATTATTATGGAAAATATACGAGATTCAATCTCTTCTTATAAATTTGAAATTGATGATGAAAAGAAAGAAGTAGAAGAAGAGAAAGTTGCAGAGTTAAAAGAAGTTATAGAAGTAGAAGGTAAAAAGGGTAATATGTTCAAAGGTGAGAATTTATTTAATAATAATTTTAAAAATTGGATTATTGAAAAAGTGGGATTAAATCAATTTAATCGTACTTCTCAATCTTTCAATGTTACAATTAGTGTAGGAATAAGTTCTTTGATGCATACTAATTACGATAAAGAAATGTTGATAAAGAATGCTGATAAATCATCTTTAGAATCAAAACGAAAAGGAAAGAATCAAGTAAGTATATGTATGCCTGAATTGAATTAATATTTGGAAATAAAACTATATAAATGTTCACTAAAAATAGTAAGAAATATACAAAAGCAAGGAAACTTTCTTAAATACAAAAATTACAAGAGAGTAGTAATACTACTGAAACTTATAAAATATAAGCATAGTACTAAATATATTTTAGTACTGTGCTTTTTTAGTGTTGAAAATTATTCTTTTCAATGTAATTAATTTGAAGAAGTTTATTAGATTGAAAAGAATTATGTTATTTAATATATATAAAATTAGAATATTTTTTTTATTAAAACGCAACCTAAGATTAATAATATAACTAAATAGATATTATGGAGGAGCACAATGAGAAATTTAAAAAAAATATTAGTATCTATTATGATTCCAGTTATGATGATTATCCTAATTACTGGGAGTTATAGAAATAATGTATATGCTGGTCCAAAGGTTTGCAGAGAAACTCCGATTAAGATAGCTGTATTTTTAGATAATGCTGACGCTATGTATATTTCTCTTCTTAAACAAAACCTAGAAAGTATTGAAAAAGAAAATAAGGATAAAGTTAAATTTACTTTCTTTAATGCAAAAGATAATCAAAGTATACAAAATGAAAGCATTGATAAAGCTCTTGAGGATAATTATGATCTTTTTATTATAAATACAATTAGTCCTAATTTAAAGGATGTGGAAGACACTTTTCGTAGAATTATGGAAAAAAACATTCCTATAATTTTAAATCCAGATCCAACTAAAGAGATAATAGACTTTGTTAAACCTTATAAAAAATTTGTTGTTATTGGAGCGGATTTTGAGCAATCAGGTACTATGGAGGGTAAAATTTTAGCAGATGAATGGAATTCTAATAAACAGGTTATAGATAGAAATCATGATGATATATTGCAGTATGTTATTTTAAAAGGTAGAATCGGAAGCCCATTAACTTATTTAAGAACAAAATATTCTGTTTTAGCTCTCAATCAGTCTGGAATAAAAACAGAAGAAATTGATTCAAATAATTGTGAATGGTTAGAAGATTGTGCTAAGAGTTCTATTGAATCTCTATTTCTTAGATACGGAAACAAAATTGAAGCAATAATTTCTAATAATGATGCTATGGCAGTAGGTGCAGTGAAAGCTTTGAAAGAATATGGATACAATAAAGGTGATAAATCAATGACAATTCCAGTTGTAGGTATTGATGGAATGCCACAAGCTAAAGAATTTATACAAAAAGGTTATATGACAGGTACAGTTATTGTAGAGCCTCATGATCTTGCTGAAGTCCTTTATACTATAGGAATTAATTTAGTATGCAATAGAAATCCTCTTGAAAATACAAATTATAAGTTTGATGATACAGGATATACAGTTCATCTAAATTATACTGAATACATAAAATAATTCTTAAATGTAGGAGCAAAAAAGTAAATGAAGTCAAAAAATGGAATAATGGATATTGAGCTGATATTATAATATGAATACCAATGAAAAACAATCATTATTGTAAGATTTTGTTATATATATAATTGGTAAAAAAGTAAAAATTGTGATATAATCAACAATAAAAAAGCAAAAAAATTACAAAATGGAATTAATTGCTGTTTTTTTAGAAATTTAGCTAAGTTATATTAGTTATTTAAGTGAGGTATTGAAATATGGGAACAAGTAATTTGTATACAATTTTAGTCGTAGATGATAATCGCAATAATTTATTTACTGTCAGATCACTTATTGAAGAATATATAGATGCTCAGGTTATTCTTGCAGATACTTCGACAAAGGCGTTACATGAACTTATAAAGCATCAAGTGGATTTAATTATTTTAGATGTACACATGGAGAAGGGAATGGATGGATTTGAGCTAGCAAAAATTATAAAAAGCAGAAAAAAAACAGAACATATTCCTATTGTATTTTTGACTGCAGCGTGCATAAACGAAGAGTTTAAAAGAAAAGGTTTTGAAATAGGAGCAGTAGATTATCTTACTAAACCTATTGATGACTTTTTAATGATAAATAGAATAAATGTTTATTTAAAGCTGATTGAAAAAGAAAGAAAGATGAACATAATTTTACAAGAGCAGGCTGAGGAACTAAAAAGGGCAAGGAATGTAGCAGAAGCTGCAAATAGAGCTAAAGATGTATTTCTTGCCAATATATCACATGAACTTAGAACTCCTTTGAATATTTTGTTTGGAACAACTCAAATAATAAAATTTCATCTTGATAATGATGAAATTTTAGATATAAGAGAATTAAAGACTAAATTAAAAACACAAACTCAAAATTGTTATAGGCTTATAAGATTAGTAAACAATCTTATTGACATTACAAAAATTGATTCTAGTAACTTTGCTCTTAACTTATCAAATTGTAACATTGTTGAGATAGTAGAGGCTATTGTAACATCAGTAGTTGAATATGCACAATTAAAAAATATTAAAATAATATTTGATACAGATGTTGAAGAAGTAATACTTGCATGTGACCTAGATTCCATTGAAAGAATTATTTTAAATCTTTTATCTAATGCTATAAAGTTTACTCCTAAGGATGGACATGTTTTTGTAAATATAAGTACTAATGATAACTTAGTTCAAATTAAAGTTAAGGATTCAGGTATAGGGATTCCTGAAGACGAACAGAATATGATATTCGAAAGATTCAAACAAGTGGACAACCTTCTTACAAGAACAAATGAGGGTAGTGGAATTGGACTTAATCTGGTAAAGTCTCTTGTTGAAATGCATGGTGGAACTATAAAAGTTAATAGTGAATATAAAAAAGGGAGCGAATTTGTCATTGAAATTCCCATAACAAAAATTAATAATAATGAATCACATGAAAAGGGTGCCAACAATATTTTTAGCAATGTAATTTCAAAAATTGACGTTGAATTTTCTGATATATATTTCTAGGGAGGTAAACAAAACAATGAAAAGAATTTTAACAATGATACTTGCTAGTATTATGATTATGTATTTGTTTGCTGGATGCACTGATAGAACAAATCATAGGACAGATATTAATAAGAAAATTAAAATTGGTGTTTGTGTTTCTAATCTCAATGATAAATTTATGTCTTATTTGATTAAAGAAATGAAAGATTATGCACAATCTTTAAATAATGTTGAAATAGAATATGTTGATGCTAAAATAGATTCTAATACACAGTTGTCGCAGGTTGAAAATTTCATATCAGAGAAGGTAGATGTTTTAGCTGTTAATCCAGTGGATAGTAATTCGACTAAGGTAATAAGTGACAAAGCTAATGCAGCTGGAATTCCAATAGTTAGTTTTAATAATAACTTTGAAGATTCTAGTGATGTAATATGTTCGGTAGACTCGGATTTAAAACAATCTGGTTTATTAGAGATGGAGAATTTGGCAAAAAAAGTTAATTACAAAGGCAATGTTGCAATTATCATGGGCACTATGGGGCAGCAAGGTCAAAGACTTAGAACACAAGCGATTCGTGAAGTAGTATCAAAGTATCCAGATATGAAAATTGTTGCTGAGCAAACAGCTGGATGGAATAGAGCTAAAGGTATGGCTCTAATGGAAGGCTGGATTGAATCAGGCAAAGATATTGATGTTGTAGCTTGTGAAGACGATGAAATGGCAATAGGTGCATTAGAGGCTATAGAGCAATCTGGAAAACTTGATAAGATAACTGTAGGAGGGATTGATGCTACTCCTGATGGTCTTTATTACTTAAAAAATGGTAAATTATCTGTTACAGTATTTCCTAATGTAAGCGATCAAAGTAAAGCTGTTTTAGATAATGCAATTAAAGTAGCTAATGGAGAAAAAGTAGAGAAAGATGTAAGCTTTCCAAATGAATTAATCACTTTGGAAAATGTGGACCAATATATAGCTAAATGGCAAAATAAATAACACTACTTTAAGGAGGAATTTATGAAGAATTTTAGAAATTTTAGCATAAAGAAAAGATTTTTAATATTATTTTTTATATGTATTATAACCTTTGTTAGTTTTGGCGTTTTTGCCTTAATTCAAATGGATAATTTGGCAGAAGTAACTCAAAAATTGTATACTCAATCGTCAAAAGTTTCAGAAGCGGCAGTAAAAGCAAAATTAGATTTGATTAAGATTAATAGCTCAATTAAAGATGTAATTTTGTTATCAAATACCAATGAGATTGAAAGTCAGATTAATAAGGTTTCAGAATATGAAACTGATATTCAAAAAAATTTAGATATAATGGATCAAAATTCTGTTGATTCTAATACAAAAAGAAATTTACAGGATTCAAATGATCTCCTTTCAAAATGGTGGAAGCCACAAAGAGATAAAATTATTGAAGATGTGAAGAATGGGAAAAAAAATGAAGCAATAGATATATCTAAAGGAATCAGTTCGGATTTTGTTGACCAACTTGAACTTGATCTTGATAATATATATTCAACTTCGTCAGACAATCAAATTAGTTTAATCCAACAATCGAATGAAATGCAGAATTCAGAGAGAACAACATTAATTATAACTTTAACAGTTTTAATTAGTATACTAACATTGACTTTTATTTTGATGGCATTAAGCATTTTAAACCCTATTAATAAATTAAAAGAACACATGGCTAAAATATCAAAGTCAGGAGATTTAGAAGAATATAAAATAATAGATCATAAAAATGAAATTACAGAAATGGCTAAAAATTATAATGAATTGATAAACAAATTGAAGCATGAATTCTGGATAAATGATAATAGAAATTCTTTAAATGAACAAATGGTGGGTAATATATCTGTAAAAGAATTAACTCAAAAGACAATAAATTTCTTATCTAGATCATTAGATTCCGGAACTGGAACATTTTATATATATAATAGTGAAAAAAATGTGCTTACACTAAATTCTTCATTTGCATTTACAGAAAGAGAAGTGTTATCTAATACATATGAAATTGGTCAAGGAATAATTGGTCAAGTAGCTTTAGAAAAAAAACCTATACTTTTAACAAATGTAAGAAAATCAGATGCAGTAATTTGTAGTGGTACCATAAATGGAACTCCGCTAAATGTTTATGCTTTCCCATTAATTTATAATGACCAGCTTTATGGTGTAATTGAGTTATCATCTTTTGAAGCAATCAATGAATTAAAGCAGAAATTTATAGAAAGGATAAGCAGTGTTATTGCTGTTAATCTATATTCTGCAGTTCAAAATGAAAAAATTAAACAATTATTAAAAGTAAGTGAAAAAGCAACAAAAGAAGCTCAAGAAGTATCAGCTCAGTTAATAAGTGCTAATAGTGTATTAGAAGAACAACAAAGGCAACTTCAGGCTCAAACTGAAGAATTGCAACAAACAAATTCTCAGCTTGAAGAACAGCAACAAATACTTCAACAGCAAAGTGAAGAATTGCAACAGACAAACGCTCAACTTGAAGAAAATCAATCATATATGGAAGAACAGTCAAAACTTTTAAATGCTAAAAATGATGAATTGGAAAAATCAAGAATAGAAATTTTAGAGCGTTCTAAGGATCTAGAAATGGCTAATAAATATAAAACTCAATTCTTGGCGAACGTATCTCATGAACTTAGAACACCACTTAATTCCATTATATTATTATCAAAACTCTTAATAAAAGGCTGCAAAGACGTTACACTACATGATTCACAGGAAAAGATAAAAGTTATATTTAATGCCGGTCAAGATTTACTTAATTTGATAAACGATATTTTAGATTTATCTAAGATAGAGGCTGGAAAAATAGAATTAAACTATACATACTTTAATTCCAGTGAGATTACAGAAGAACTTAATAGTCTATTTAATGAGAATGCGGTAGAAAAAAATATTCAATTTATATGTGAAGATAAATTTAAAGATACTATCTATGGAGATAAAGAAAAAATATCTCAAGTGTTAAAGAATTTCTTATCTAACTCATTTAAGTTTACAGAAAATGGTTCTGTAAAATTAAAAATCGAAGAAAATACTAAAGGGGATAACAGCATAGTATTTTCTGTAATAGATACTGGAATTGGTATATCTAAAGAGCATTTAGATACAATTTTTGATGAGTTCCATCAAGCAGATGGTTCAATTTCAAGAAAATATGGTGGTACAGGACTTGGCCTGTCTATAAGTACTAAGCTCTGTGATCTTATGAAGGGAAAAATAAATGTAATAAGTGAAGTTGACATGGGAAGTACATTCTCATTACATTTACCTATTATAGTTCAAGAACATTCTATTTCTAGTCTTGAAGAAGTAGCAGCAACATCAACTATTATGAATAATGAAGTTCAGCATATAATAAATGTTCAAGAAAATGAGATAAAGAAAGAAAAAAATAAACAATTACTGATCATTGAAGATGATAAAACTTTAATTGATTCTATTAAAGCAATATCTGAAGGGATAGGATTTCAAACAGTAACATCAAATAATGGAAATGAAGGGTTTAAACTTTTAAAAGAAAATGATGTTGATGGCATTGTACTTGATTTAGGATTGCCAGATGTAGGGGGAATTGAATTATTAAAAAAGATTAATTTAGAATTAAAACAAAGAAAATTGAGCATACCTGTTGTTATTTATACGGGAATGCAGATAAATAAAGAGCAAGAAAAAGAAATAAAACTATATGCAGACAGCATAATAATCAAGACTACGAATTCTTTTGAAAGACTGCTAGATGAATTGACTCTAATACTTCATAAATTTAATGGAGAAAAAGAATATAAGAACATAATTACATCTAAGATTAATAAAGATAGAGCGCTGAATTTAGAAAATAAAAAAATACTAATTGTAGATGATGATTCAAGAAATATATTTGTACTAGCAGCGGCTTTAGAAGAATATGGTGCAGAAATTATTGAAGCAGAAAACGGAAAAATTGCACTTGATGAGCTTCAAAATGAAACTTGTGATTTAATCCTGATGGATATAATGATGCCAGTTATGAATGGATATGATACCATTAAAGCTATAAGAAATAATGATTCAATGAAAGACATACCAATTATAGCAACTACAGCAAAATCCCTAAAAGGTGATAGAGAAAAATGTATGGAAGCTGGTGCAAATGATTATATTTCTAAGCCAATTGACTACGATGTACTTATAACACTAGTAAAAGCTTGGATTAATAAAGCGTAAAAATAATGGAGGATAATTTTGAACTTTAGAATAATTTATAATCAAACAGAAGATAATATAGTTGTTGTAGGAGAATTCGAAGAGTACAAGCACGAAGAACAACTTATGGAATTTTTAAATTTGCTACAAAAGCAAAACTTTTATATAACTTTTTTAGAAGCTAATATAGTTCCTCGTAATATAGTAGAAAAACTTTTTACTTTACAAGAGGATGGCAGGTGTACAATTTTTGTTTTAGAAAGATACTTATATTCATACTTGCAAAATTTAGGAATAAAATGCAAATATACTGAAGCACACTGGTGTTTTAACAAATTAGAAAATAAACTGCCTAATGAAAAACAAACTTTAAATAAGGAAGATGTCTATATTTTTTTAAATGAATTAAATAATGTTTATGGTTATGATTATACAGATTATCAAATTGACAGTATATCAAGGCGTATAAATGTAGCCATGATAAAAGAGGGAATCTGTGATTTTGCTTTGTTTAAACATAAAGTTTTAAATAATCAGAAATTATTTCATAATTTATTTCTTGATTTTTCAATAAATACTACAGAATTTTTTAGGGATCCTGAGGTGTTTGCATTAATTAAAAATAAAATACTTCCGTATTTAGATTCATACAATCATATTAAAATTTGGTGTGCAGGGTGCTCTACTGGAAAAGAAGTTTATTCATTAGCAATAATGCTTGAGGAAGCAGGAATGCTTGGTAAAACTCAGATCTATGCTACAGACCTTAACCCTTATGTAATAGAAGAGGGTAAAAATGGCATGTATTCTACAGGCACTTTAGATAAAGATATAAATAATTATAGAAATGCACAAGGAGAAAAAAGTTTTATTCAATATTTTGACATTACTAAAGGTTATATAAAAGTTAAATCTGAGCTTATGAAAAATATATTGTTTTTTCATCATAGTTTACTTAGTAATGGGACATTAAATGAATTTAATCTCATACTTTGCAGAAATGTATTTATTTATTTTAATGATGGTTTGCAGGAGAAAATATTAAGAAATTTTTATAATTCATTAGATAACAATGGATTCTTAGTACTAGGAAAAAGTGAAGGAATTCAAAGAAATAATGGAGAAAAATATTTTTGTAAGTATGATGAAAAATTAAAAGTATATACTAGAATATATTCATAAAAGAGATGCTGCAGAAAAGATAAAATACAATATATTGATTTGATTTACTATTTAATAAACCCAATCAATATATTGTACTAAAAATTCATTTTGCGACAAGCTCTTTTTATTTTTTCTTATCTAGTTTACTTTGTTCATATTCATTATTTATTCTTTTCCAATTCTTAAACATGAAAGCTAAACCAATTAGTTCAAAAAATATTGTCAATTGAAATAGTTTTGGGAATTTAAATCCAAAAATAAAAAATGCAATTCCAATATACATAAATTTTAAGTGTATCGTGTATTTACTATTGGTGTGTTTTTTTATTTTATCATTTTTAAATTTAAATCTTCTTTCTTTACGTCCCATAATATCACCTCTTTCACTATTATATATTGATTTATAAAATAATAATATATTTTTTTACATTCGATTTATAAATTTATTAAAAACATTGTATCAAACTATTTTTAATAGATTTAACTTTATTTAATATAAAATTTGATCTTATTATAATCTATAAAGTTTAGAATATCTCAATGAAATCAAGTTAGAAATATAATGATATAGAGTTTGTTCGTATTTTATCAAATTATGAGAAATGTATAATAAATTTTCGAAAGCAGATACTAAAAAATGATAGAACATGTTGATATAAAAAATAGAATTTAGGAATATCACAAAAAGCTATCATTTTTATTTTTTAAAAGAAAAATTAGAATATAAAAAGTAATATAAGAAAGGAGATACGATGGCAACAATAAAGATAGGGTGGAACTTAGACAACAGTTATGCTAATTTACCAAAAACATTTTTTAGTAAACAAAACCCAAGACGTGTACATTCGCCAGAACTTGTTATCCTTAATGAACCACTAGCAGAATATTTAGGGTTAAATAGTGAATCATTACGAAGCAATGATGGTATATCTATATTTGCTGGAAATGAAATACCAGAGGGCAGCATACCTATTGCTCAAGCATATGCAGGACATCAATTTGGATATTTTAATATGCTAGGTGATGGAAGGGCTATATTACTTGGTGAACAAATTACACCAAGAGGTAAAAAGCTTGATATTCAATTAAAAGGTTCTGGTAGAACACCTTATTCGAGAGGTGGGGATGGTAGAGCAGCACTTGCACCAATGCTTCGTGAATATATAATTAGTGAAGCAATGCATGCACTTGGAATTCCTACTACTCGTAGTTTAGCAGTAGTTACAACTGGTGAATCAGTAATACGTGAAAAAGAATTACAGGGTGCAATTTTGACTCGTGTGGCTGCAAGCCACATTAGAGTTGCTACATTTCAATATGCATCAAAGTATGGAAATGTTGAAGAACTTCGTACATTAGCCGATTATACACTAAAACGACATTTTTCAGATGGAGAAAGTTCAGAACTGCCATATCTTTTCTTACTTAAGGAAGTTATTAAGCGTCAAGCATCATTGATAGCAAAATGGCAGTTAGTTGGATTTATTCATGGGGTCATGAATACAGATAATATGGCTATTAGTGGAGAAACCATTGATTATGGTCCTTGTGCATTCATGGATACTTATGATCCTTCAACAGTGTTTAGCTCAATTGATAAACAAGGAAGATACGCATATGGTAATCAACCACCTATTGGAGAATGGAATTTAGCTCGATTTGCAGAAACTTTATTGCCATTGTTAGACGATGATCATAATAAAGCTGTTAAATTGGCACAAGATGCACTTTCAAATTTTGAAGGATTATATAATAATAGTTGGTTAAATGGAATGAGAGCAAAATTAGGAATATTTAATGAAGATCCGCAAGATGAATCTCTTATTCAAGTTCTCTTAAGTATAATGCATAAATATAATGCAGATTATACAAACACTTTTAGAGCATTAACTTTGGATAAACTATCAGATATGGATTTATTTGATACAATTCACTTTAAAAACTGGTATGAATTATGGAAACGTAGATTAAGCAGTCAGCAGGAGTCTAAGGAGCGTGTTCATGAATTAATGAAAAGTTCTAATCCTACAGTAATTCCTCGTAATCATAGAGTAGAGGAAGCACTTGAAGCAGCTGAAAAGGGAGACTATAGTATAATGGAAAAACTTCTTGATGTTCTTTCAAAGCCATATGAACATTCTAAGAAGCAGGATGAATATGCTGAATTACCTCCAAAATCTACGTGTGGTTACAGAACTTTTTGTGGTACATAATATATGGTGTTAAATTAACTCATAATATAATAAGTTAAAAACAAAACAAAATATAAAAGGGCAAAAAATACATAACTAATAGCCCTTTTATATTGCATAGAATTTATATCTTTTTAGGAATTAAAGATTAATATATAAGTTCTAATTTAATAAAATTAATAATTAGTAAATGAACAATATTTCTTTTAGAACTTATATAATTAAAGAATATATTATTATATCAAATAATTGTGTATAATAATTTATCATAACTAAAGATTTAGGAGAAGATAAATGAATTTTGTAGCGATAGATTTTGAAACTGCCAATGAAAAAAGGAATAGCCCATGTTCTATAGGAATTGTTGTTGTGGAGAATGGTGAAATTATAGAAAAAGTACATCATCTAATTAAACCTAAAGAAATGAGATTTATGCCAATAAATATTGGTATTCATGGAATAAGACCTAGTATGGTTAAAGATGAATTGGAATTTGATAAAGTATGGCAAAAGATTAATCATTATTTTAATAATAATTTAGTAATAGCGCATAATGCTTCTTTTGATATATCTGTGTTAAGAAACACACTGGAACTTTATAATATTGAAATGCCAAGTTTTAAATATATATGTACAATGAAACTTTCTAGAAATTTTTACATAGGCCTTGATAATGCAAGATTAAATACAGTAAATAAATTTTTAGGATATAAGTTTAAACATCATGATGCTTTAGCAGATGCAATGGCATGTAGCAATATATTAACTAGCATATGTGAAGAATTAAATTGCAACAATATTAATGAGATATCAAATTTAGTTGGAGTAACTTTAGGGTGCGTAAATCAGAGCGGGTACAAGCCATCTTCTACAAAAGGAAGAATTTTAAAGCACTCTAATAGACAAGAATTAGAAAAAACTGAAAATGAAATGAATAAACTTAATATTAATGCATTCCAAAATGAGGTTGTTGTATTTACTGGAGGTTTAGTTTCTATGACAAGAGATGAAGCTATAAGATTAGTTAGAAAACTTAATGGTATGGTTGGAAGTTCTGTGACCAAAAGACAACATGCATAATCACTAATATGAAAAACATAGAAGAATTACATAGAGATGAAATGAGCACTAAACTTAGGAAAAGCGTGGATTTAACGAAAACAGGACAAAATATAAAGTTTTTAGATGAAGAAGAATTTTTAAAGATATGTTTTTACTAAGCTTAAGTTGCTTAAATTGAAATTTAACTAGTATAATTTTTGATGAAAAATCGCACAAGCTTTTTAGTAGCACACCGTTTATCTACAATCAGATATGCAGATTATATTATGATAATTAGTGATGGAGAAATATTGGAAAGTAGAAATCATGAGAGCCTTATGCAGAAAAAAGGGCAAGATTATAAAATGATAGTTAGTCAAATGGGGAAAATTAATTAAATCTTAATAATTTACATATAGCTGAAAGAATGGTCTGTATAAATTTGTTTTTACATAAAATAAACACAGACTATTTTATTTTTTATGAAAATATAATTCAGTTAAATTTGAAAATAACTTTTGAAAGTGGTACGAACACACAGCTTAGCAAATAAAATTTCTTGTATTCTAATGACCAATTGACATCATGTAGTTTATGAGGACAGTATAATTCAAAGATATTATGTTAAAACATAAATAACTTTGCAAAAAATAGATAAAAAGTTAAAAAAGTAATAAAGATTTAATAACTTGGATACGTTTTCATTTGAAAAAATTCTAAGTTTATGGTACAATGTAAAGCATACACATTGAAAAAGGAGAGATTTAATGATAAAAAGTTATAATTGGACGAAAGTGATGAAAAAATCAGTTGCTGTTTTAACGGCTCTAAGTATTTGTTTGGGTACAGAATTTGCTTTTCCAAGTAAAGCAGCTAAGGCACAAACAGCAAATTATGATTTGATTTGTTCATCAACGGCTTATACAGCAGATGCTGGAAGTCTTACAGCAAGTGGAAGAGTAGTAGAAAGAAATCCACGAAGGATAAGTACAGTTGCCGTCGATCCAGATGTAATTCCTCTAGGATCAATTTTATACATTCAAGGCTATGGATATGCAGTAGCAGCAGATACAGGTGGCGCAATAAAAGGAAACAAGATTGATGTATTCTTTGATAGTGAGAGCGACTGTGATGATTGGGGTGTAAAAACTGTTAAAGTTACAGTATTAGGGGATTCTACAAATTCATAGATATAGATAAATAAGTAAAAGGGTTTACTTATACATTGTATTAAAACAAAATTATCTGCAATTTGTATTGTTACGAAGTAAAGTTTATTACCTGTTTATCGATGATTAAAGAATTATAAAAAGTTAATTTGATTATATAAAATGCTTTACATAATATATGTAATTTTATAGTGTAAGGATAAACTTTCTATGTTAATAAACTTGGACAAGCTTATTAGGGTAATAGTAATGTTAAACAATTATAAGATAAGATACAGTAAATATATTCTGTAAAAGAGCTGGCTGTTGCATTTGCAACAGCCTTTTTTGTTATGATGAAAAATAGGATTCAATAGAATCCTATTTTTGCATAAATTATTATTATAGAATAGAAAAATTCTTGTGATATTTTTCACATTGGCTAGTATTATAGATTAAAACAAAGGCTACATTATTAGAATATAATTTTATTATATTGTTAATTTCAATTCTATAAAGAATAAACTTGATAAAAAGCTAATAATTCTACAACATTTCGTGGTAATATGATTGACAAACTCTGATAAAGTTGCTAATATATATTTATTCCTAGCGGAATTGTATGAATTGATAGAAGGAATAAAAAAAGGTGGTAGATAAATGAATATTGACTGGAATTTTGTAGTGACCAACTTACCTTTATATGAGAAAGCGGCATGGATCACACTGAAGCTTGGCTTTGCTGGAATAATCATATCATTGGTAATTGGATTATTATGTGGCATAATATTATATTTTAAAGTAAAAGTCATTGATTCTATTGTACAAGCTTATATAGAACTTTCAAGAAATACCCCATTGCTTGTACAGATATTTTTCCTTTATTTTGGATTACCAAAATTGGGATTAAAAATGAACGAGAGTACTTGCGCAATAATTGGACTTGCATTCTTAGGTGGAAGCTACATGGCCGAAGCGTTTAGAAGTGGACTTGAGGCTGTTGGAAAAACACAAATTGAATCTGGAATAAGTCTTGGTCTTTCAAAAATTCAACTTGTAAGATATGTAATAATTCCACAGGCTTTTTCAATAAGTATGCCTGCATTAAGTGCAAACTGTATATTTTTATTAAAAGAAACTTCAATATTAGGAGCTATTTCTATACTAGATGTTACCAATCTAACAAAGGATTTAATAGGAATGTATTATAGAACATTTGAATCATTAGCGATGTTAGTTGTAGTTTACCTTATAATGATTCTGCCTTTATCATTTGTACTGTCTTGGTTAGAAAGGAAGGTGCGATATGCAGAATTCGGCAATTAACGTTATTTTTCAAGAAAAAAATATTCAGCGTTTATTTGAAGGGTTATTTGTAACAGCAGAAATTGCTTTTATATCTATTATTATAGGATCTATACTAGGTATACTTATAGGATTGAGTAGAACAACAAAATTCAAGATAGTACTTTTTATTAATAGAGTGTATCTTGAAGCCTTTAGAATAATACCAACACTAGTTTGGCTGTTTATTTTCTATTTTGGAGTTACAACAGCACTAGATATAAATCTTGATGGAGAAATAGTTTCTATTATTGTATTTAGTCTGTGGGGAGCAGCAGAAATGGGGGATATTGTTAGAGGAGCACTTCAATCGCTTCCGAAACATCAAATTGAGTCTGGTAAGGCTTTAGGGTTAAGTTATTTTCAATTATATAGGTATATAATGATACCCCAAGCTATAAGAAGAATGATACCTGGAACTATAAATTTAGCTACTAGAATGGTTAAAACTACTTCTCTTGTAGTTTTAATAGGTGTTATAGATGTAGTTAAAATAGGTCAGCAAATTATTGAAAGTTCAAGATTTGAATTTCCTACTGCATCTTTTTGGATTTATGGTTTTATATTCTTCTTATACTTTATAATATGTTATCCACTATCAAGGCTATCAAAAAAACTAGAAGCAAAGTGGAATAATTAGGAGGAGTATAATGGATAAAAATAATAATCCTGTTTTATTACAGATACAGGATGTTCATAAAAAATATGAAGATAAAGAAATATTAAAGGGAATCGATTTAAGTATTCATAAGGGTGAGGTTTTAGTTGTATTAGGACCATCAGGTTGTGGAAAAAGTACTTTCTTAAGATGTCTTAATGGTCTTGAAAAGATTCAAGGTGGAGATATTAAGTTTAAAGATACAAGTTTTTGCGATAAAAATGCTAATTGGCAGGAGATTCACCAAAAAATAGGAATGGTATTTCAAAATTATGAATTGTTTCCACATATGACGATTATAGAAAACATACTTCTTGGTCCACTGAAAGTTCAAAAAAGAGATAAAGCTGAAGCTCTTGCGCAGGCAGAACAGCTTTTAGATAGGGTAGGGTTATTAGATAGAAAGAACTCATATCCACGTCAGCTTTCAGGAGGTCAAAAACAAAGAATAGCTATTGTTAGAGCATTATGTATGAATCCAGAAATAATTCTTTTTGATGAAGTAACTGCCTCTCTTGATCCAGAAATGGTAAGAGAAGTTTTGGATGTTATACTAGGCTTAGCTAAGCAAGGTATGACTATGGTAATTGTAACTCATGAAATGGGCTTTGCGGAGTCTGTAGCAGATAGAATAATATTTATGGATGAAGGAAAAATATGTGAAGAATCAAAACCAAAAGAATTCTTTACAAATCCAAAGACTGAACGTGCTAAGCACTTTCTAAATATATTTCAATATTAATTAATAAGGTAATTCAAAAATAATAATTATTAACGAGAGGATGATGAATTATGAAAAAAATCAAAAAAATCGTAGCAACATTACTTTTAAGTACTGTAGTAATTGGAGGCTTTGCTGGTTGCGGTAATTCAGCATCAACAAGCAAAAGTAACTCAAATGATACAGCAGCTAGTTCTATTCAAGATATTAAAGATCGTGGAACTATAAAAATTGGTGTATTTAGTGATAAAGCTCCATTTGGTTATGTAGATTCAGATGGAAAGAACCAAGGGTTTGATGTATATCTTGCAAAAAGATTTGCAAAAGATCTTTTAGGGGATGAATCAAAGGTTGAATTTGTTTTAGTTGATGCAGCAAGCAGAGTATCATACTTAGAATCTAAAAAGGTTGATATAATAATGGCAAACTTTACTGTTACAGATGAAAGAAAACAAAAAGTAGATTTTGCAAATCCTTATATGAAGGTATCTCTGGGTATAGTTTCACCAGACGATAATAAAATTACTTCAGTCGATCAGCTTAAAGGTAAAAAAGTTATAGTAGCAAAAGGAACAACTGCTGAAACATATATGACAAAAAATTATCCAGATGTTGAATTAGTTAAATATGAACAATACTCAGAAATATTCCAAGCATTAAAAGATAAACGTGGTGATGCCATAGTAAGTGATAATACAGAAGTTATTGCATGGGCTAAAGATAATCCAGGATTCACTGTTGGTGTATCATCACTTGGAAGTCCAGACACAATTGCACCAGCTGTAACTAAAGGTAACACAGAACTTAAAGATTGGATCAATACAGAACTTGAAACTTTAGGTAAAGAAAATTTTGTACACAAAGCTTATGATGAAACATTAAAATCTGTATATGGTACAGAATTTGAAGATAGTCTTGTAGTTGAAGGTGGAAAAATAGAATAATAAACATGAATTTTTTAAATGGGTTGTATCAATTTGGTACAACTCATTTTTTTAACTTGATTAGTAAAATTAATATTTAATTAGTAAGTTGTTATATTGCTTATTTTGTTTTTAAAGTATAAAAATTTATACAAATTGATTTTTTATATCATTTAATTTCTGAATATTTTTTTACATGGTAAAAAGTTTAAGAATATGCTAATATATTTAAATAAGAAGCGCTACTGATGATGCCATCCTTTAGGGTTTGTTTAGTAAAGAAATATTATATTTCTAGTTTCATTTTTGTTTACAAAAGATTGAAGCCTGGTAAATAATTAATTATTTAATTTGGAGGTACATATGAGAGTTGTTAGCGTATCCAGCCTGAAGGGAGACGAAATACTTGGAAAGCAGATTTTTGATGAGTCTGGCAGAGTTTTGCTTAGTGTTGGAGTAAAGTTAAGACCCTTTTACATACAAAGGATTAAAGAACTTGGAATTACTTCAGTTTATATTGATGATGATATATCAAAAAATGTAGTTATAGAAGAAAACATTTGTGAAAAGACAAGGCAAATGAGTAAACATGCAGTCAAAAATATGATTGAAGGTTATTGTCGTGAAGGGAAAACTGATAGTACTAGCATTATGAACTCAGTTAATTCAGTAATTGAGGATGTATTATCTAATAAAGATGTTTTAATAAATGTTGCAGAAATAAGTTCAAGTGATAATAATATATATTCCCATTCAGTAAATGTAAGTGTTCTATCTACAATAATAGGAACGCATATGGGATTCAGCATGCCAAAGCTTAAAGATATAGCTACAGCTGCAATGCTGCATGATATTGGTAAAATAAAAATTATGAATGATAAAAACATTTTATCAGAGTTTAAAACACAAGAAGAATTAGACAAATATATTGAACTTATGCATCCAAAGGTTGGTTATGATGTTTTAGGAGAGCAATATGTTTGGAATGCACAAGTGAAAGTGGCTGCATTAATGCATCATGAAAGAAGTGATGGTAGTGGGTATCCTTTAAAATTACGAGGTGATGAAATAAACCAAATTGCAAAGATAGTTTCAATATGTGATGTTTTTGATAATTTAATATGTGGTAGAAATGTTGAGTCATCTAAAACTGTATATGAAGTTATCGAATATCTTCTAGGAATGAGCAACAGATATTTTGATGAAGAAATGGTCAGAAAATTTACAATGAACATAGCCGCTTTTCCAACTGGTAGTGGAGTTTTACTAAACTCAAATGAAAAGGGATTAGTAGTAAAGCAAAATAACTCAATGCCAATGAGACCAGTAGTTAAAGTTGTATATGATAAAGATGGGAATAAACTTTTAGAATCTTACGAAATTGATTTATTAAAAGAACTAACAGTTTTTATTATAAAAACCTGTGAAATTTAAATTTGGGGAGTGACTTTATGAAGGGTAGAGAGAATTGCACAAATGATGTGTATTTCAATAACTGTATAAAACTGATTCATAATATTTTTCAGAAATTTTTAGATGTGGATAGTATCAATTATAAAATTGAATTAGAAAAAACATTGGAGGAAATTGGATTTTGCTTTAATTTAGATAGAATTTTTATTTATTATTTTTCTAAGGATCCTACTTTTATGCAAATGGAATGCCAATGGAATAGGAAAGAGGTAAATCCCAAAAGAAAAATACAGGAGGAAGAGGCAGTTTATACTCTTCCTTGGTTAATCCGCGAGATTAAGAATAATGATTTTGTTGCAATAAATAATACAGAGGAACTTCCAAATGAAGCAATATTTGAATCTGAGACGTTTAGAAAAGAGGGTATAAAAGCGTTACTTATACTTCCGTTGAAAAATAAAAACAAATTAATTGGTTTTGTAGGCTATGAAAGTTTGTCAAAGCCTATAACATGGGAAGAACACTTAATCAAAATATTAACTGATATTTCAAGGGCTTTTTCATATGCAAGGATAAGGATTACAAATGAGAAAACATATAAAGCCATAATTGATGGACAAGCAATTTTACTAAATAATTCAAAATCTCAAATTTGGGCGTTAAGCAATATTACTTCTTATGCAACTGTTAATGAGGCTCATGCAAAATTTTTTGGCAAGAAGAAAGATGATTTAGAGTATCAGGATTTGTATGATATATTTGATATAGATACAGCAAATAAACTTGCTGAAATTAATTGGGATTTATTTCAAAATAATGAACCATCAGAAAAAGAACTTGAAATCAAGAATTGGAAAGGTGAGAATAGGCTGCTTAAAATAAAAAGTAAGCCTCAGAGAGATGAAGTAGGTAATATAAAATATCTTATCTGTACTGCTGAGGATATTACAGAACAGAGATTGTCAGAAATTGAGTTATATAAGGCAAAAGAACAGGCAGAATCAGCAAATATTGCTAAGAGTCAATTTCTCGCAAATATGTCTCACGAAATAAGAACACCAATGAATGGAATATTTGGATTTCTTGAGCTATTGCAATCAACTAATTTATCATTGGAACAAAAAGAATTTATATGTGAAGCAAAATCTGCTTCAGAGATATTATTACATATTATTAATGATATATTAGACTTTTCGAAAATTGAAGCAAAAAAGTTAACTATGGAAAAGATTGAATTCAATTTAAGATCTATCATTGAAAATTCAGTTTCACTTTTCGCTCCAAAAGCAACGGAAAAAGGAATAGAACTTCATTCAATGATTGTCTCAGATGTTCCTGAAGAAGTAATTGGTGATCCATCAAGGCTTAGACAAATATTAAATAACCTAATAAGCAATGCAGTTAAGTTTACTGAAAATGGTGAGATTTTGGTCACGGTTGATTATTTAGAGGAGGAAAACGAAATTGGATTGCTTAATTTTGAAGTAAAGGATACTGGAATTGGAATTCGCAAGGAAGAAATTACCAATCTTTTTCAATCTTTTACTCAAGCAGATGCTTCTACAACAAGAAAGTACGGAGGAACAGGTCTTGGACTTGCAATTTCTAGTGAACTAGTAAAAATGATGGGTGGAGAAATTTCTGTTAAAAGCACTCTAGGTGAAGGTTCAATATTTAAATTTAATGTTAGACTAAAAATAGCTAAAAGAGCTTCTGAACAAAAAAATATGTTTGAAATGTTTGATGATATAAATATTTTAATTGTCGATGATAACTATAATAATAGAAAAATTGTTAGTTCGTATCTTCAAGGAACTGGTTTGAATATATTTGAAGCTGAAGATTCTACTAGTGCACTTACTACAATTCTCTCAAATGTAAATACAAAAAACAAAATAAGTGTTGCTATCATAGATTATCAAATGCCTGATATGAATGGTTATCAACTTGTAGCTACTTTAAAAACAATACCTTTTGTAAATGATATTAAGTTAGTACTTTTAAATCGTGCAA
This sequence comes from Clostridium saccharobutylicum DSM 13864, assembly GCF_000473995.1. Lineage (NCBI taxonomy): Bacteria > Bacillati > Bacillota > Clostridia > Eubacteriales > Clostridiaceae > Clostridium > Clostridium saccharobutylicum. Next base: position 2,503,266 of record NC_022571.1, read on the forward strand.
TGCAAAGAGAAAATGGTAAGGATGTAAAAGAACATGGTTTTTCATCGTATTTAACTAAACCTGTTAAAAGAGATGATTTACTTAACTGTATTGCCACAGTATTAGGATTAAAAAAAGAAGAGAAACAAGAACAAGAAGTTACAACAAAAAATATAGTTAAAGAAGTTAAGGAACTATCAAAGCCTAGAATTTTATTGGTAGAAGACAATCAAGTAAATCGAAAAATCGTTATAAGTATGCTTAAATCTCATAATATGACTTGTGATGTAGCATTAAATGGTAGTCAGGCATTAAAGGCAATATCAGAAAAGGATTATGATATTGTATTTATGGATTGTCAGATGCCAATAATGGATGGGTATGAAAGCACAGCTAAGATAAGGCGTATGGAAGGAGACAAAAAGCATACTACAATTATTGCAATGACTGCTAATGCAATGCAAGGGGATAGACAAAAGTGTATTGATGCTGGTATGGATGATTATATTAGTAAACCTGTTAATTTTGAGATAATGTTTAATATGATAGAAACAAATACTAAAGTACGAAAAGTTGCAACCGAGTATAATAATATAATACATAATTATATTGATAACTTTGTTAAAATTACAGGACTTGAAAAAGAAGATGCAATTGAAATATTTGAGGAATACATAAAATGTCTACCAGATTTATTATCAGGTATTAATGATGCTATTCAGAACAGTGATTTTAAAAAATTGGAAGGATTAGCGCATGAATTAAAAGGTTCAACCGGAACTTTAAGAATGGATTCTATTCATCAATTAGCAGTTAATCTCGAACAAAAAGCTATAAAACAAGAAATGAATGAATGTGCTAGACTTTTTATTCAAATAAGAGACTTGTTTTGTTAAGTTCTTAAAAATTGTAGGTAAAAGGAGTTTTTGACATGAAAAAGGTATTAATAGTGGATGATTCATCGTATATGCGTATGTTTGTAAAAAAGATTATTAAAAAAGGTGGCTCATATTCAACTTTTGAAGCATCAGGGAAAGAAGAAGCAATAGAGATTTATAAGACTGAAAATCCAGATATTGTGATTTTGGATTTGAATATGTCTGAGTTTAGAAAAGATGGTATTGATGTATTAACTGAAATAATGAATATTAATTCTGAAGCAGTTGTGATTATAATATCAGCAGTAGGATATGAAGAAGTAAAAGATGAATGTATAGCCCTTGGTGCTAAGAGTTATATTAGGAAACCATTTGATACACAGGTTTTATTAAATACATTGGAACAATACAAATAATATTGTATAAATTCTTTAGTTCGAATTATAAATTTAAGAAATAGCACAATGAAAATAAATAACAAGTCTAAAGTTGATGCTTTTCATCATTTAACATAATCAAATTTACGTAATAAGCTTGGTATTGCAGAAATTTGATTATGTAAAATGATGAAAATAAGTTAACAAATGAACTTGTTATTTTTTTCATGTATCTAAATACACTAAAAAAGCTGAAGTTCTCGTGTATTTAAAAAACTCAGCTTTTTACATGGTGCGCTGCAAGCTGTTTTTCATCTTTATTAGAAAGAAATTTAATATTTTGAAAGTGAAATTTTTGTAATTGTAATATTGTTGTTCATAATAGGCCTATGGTTTAGAGAAAATTAAATGAATTTTTAAGATTATGTAGATAGAAATTTTAATATTACCAGTGTATAATATTAAATGGTATTGTTTTTAAAGAAAAGAAGGTGATCCAAATATTGATAAAAAATAATACAAATATATACGTCCTATAATGGATTATAAGTGCAAAACTAATTCGCTAAGTATAAGAAAGTATAACAAGGAGAATGATAATTGTGAATATTAAAAAGAATATTATTGGTTTTATTTTAGTTTTTGCGGTATTATTTAGTTTAATGCCAGAATTAAATGTACAAGCAGCAACAACTGATTTAAAAATATATGCAACACCATCATCAGGTTCAATTGCAAAAGTAGCAACGTCTGAAAATAAGTCTGATGCACTTAACATAACAGATTCTACTGTAAATAATAATAGTGAAGTGGACAAGCCTAATATAACGTCAACAATTGGCTGGAAAAATGAAAATGGAGATTGGTATTATTATAAATCAGATAATACTAAAGCAACAGGTTGGATTAAGCCAGATAAGAATTGGTATTATTTAGGATATGATGGAAAAATGAAAACTGGCTGGATTAATCCTAATGGTACTTGGTATTACTTGGATTATTCTGGAGCTATGGCAAAGGGCTGGAAAGAATTAAACAACTCTAAATACTTTCTTCAAGATGATGGAAGCATGGTAACTGGCTTAAAAGAAATAAACGGCAAGAAATATATGTTTAAGAGCAGTGGTGCTATGGCAACAGGTTGGGCATTGTTAAATAATCAGTGGTATTACTTGAATGTTGATGGATCTATGGTAACTGGTTGGGTTAAAGATAATAATAAATCTTATTATCTAAATAATTCAGGAGCTATGACAATAGGTTGGATTAAAATTGATGAATCATGGTATGACTTTAAAGACGATGGAAGTATGGCAACAGGTTGGGTTACATATAATGGAGAATCATATTATTTAGATACAGCTACAGGAAAAATGCTTGTTAATACTACAATAGATGGTTATACATTGGGTGACGATGGAAAAAGTACAAAAAAGGTAGATTTAAGTGCAAACTTTGAAACTAAATTTGTGCCAGTTAAAGAAAATACTTTATATAAGGGAATTGATATTAGTAATTGGGATGGAAATGTAAATTTCTCAAGCGTTAAAGCTGATGGAGTACAATTAGTATATATGAAAGCTACACAAGGTTCAACATTTAGAGATCAGTATTTAGATACTTATTATACTAATGCAAAAAGTGTTGGTTTAAAAGTTGGATTCTATCATTATTTAGATGGGTCAAGCTCTCCAGAATCACAAGCTGAGAACTTTTATAATAGTATAAAGGATAAGCAAAGTGATTTAAAACCAGCACTTGATGTAGAATCAAGTGGATTTAATGTTATGGATTATACTTTAAGATTCATAAATAAGTTTAAAAGTTTAAGTAATATGGATGTATGTATATATACATATAGTAGCTTTATTAATAGTAATCTTGATAGTAGATTATCCGGATATACTTTATGGGAAGCTAACTATAACAATAATCCACTTAATAACTTACCATCAAATAATGTATGGTCTTCAGGTTCAAGAGTAGGTCATCAATATTCTGATAAAGGAAGTGTTAGTGGAATAGATAGCGATGTAGATTTAGATGAATTTACACAAGGTATTTTAAGATAACATCTTATTATGCATGCAAGGATAAAACATTGATATTATTTAAAAAATAATTAGGTTCTAAAAAGCTATCCTCAAAAGGGATAGCTTTTTTATGTATCATTCATGAAAATGTATTTATATAATCAATAAGACATGTTATAATATTAGTTTCGTATGAAAAAATAGAATTAAAAGTTATCTGCTTTTGTTCATTAAGATTTATTAAACACCGGAAGAGAGAGGAAATAAAAATGAGATTAGATAAATTTTTAGCAATATCCTCAATTGGGAGGAGGAAAGATGTTAGGAGTTATATAAAAGAAGGTATGGTTAAGGTAAATGGAAGTTTGATAACAGAACCTGCAATTGAAATTGATGAAAATTCTGATGTTATTGAATATCTTAATAAAGTGGTAACTTATATTGGAAAAGTGTATTATATGTTTAATAAACCTGCTGGCTGTGTTACTGCAAGAAGAGATGACGTTAATAAAACAGTATTTGATTATTTTAATGATGTTAATATGGAAGGAATATTTCATGTTGGAAGATTGGATAAGGATACAGAAGGATTACTTTTATTAACAAATGATGGTGAATTTGAACATAAACTAATGTATCCAGAAAAGCATGTTGAAAAAACGTACTATTTTTGGGCTTTAGGTTCTTTACATGAAGATGATATTAAAAAATTAAAGGAAGGACTTTACATTCAAAAAGGTGAAATACGTACAAGACCTGCAAAAATTCAAGTTCAAAATTGTGGAACGTACAAAGAGTATAAACATGAAATGAATATTAATAATTTATATAATATAGATTCAAATTATTATAATCAGCCTGTTGTTTCTGGGTATCTTACTATTTCAGAGGGGCGTAAGCATCAAGTAAAACGTATGTTAAAAGCAGTAGGTTGTTATGTTGTATATTTGAAGAGGGTTTCTATTGGTGAATTAAAATTAGATGAATCATTAGATAAAGGTCAGTATAGAGTTTTAAATGAAGATGAGATTCAAAGTTTGATTGGAAATTTGAAAAAATGAAAATGAATTGAAAAATAACACCTAATGAAGTGAGATTTTCTTTGAATTAGAAAATTTCACTTTTAGTTATTATGGATAAAAAATTTAATGGGATAGTTGTGTCCATAGTTAATTACAGAAGGTTAGTTTTGGATTAGAATAACTAAATTAATATGGTATGCTTTATGAAATTTGTATAAGTATGTTAAATCGTGATTTACATCACGGTTTTATAAAAAAAAGAATGATATTGTATTTTATGGAGTCATAATATTAATAATCTAGAATTGAGTGGAATAGAAATAAACCTGCATATTGCTGTTAGCTTTTTGTAGGATTTTTTGCTTGTAGTATCATTTACTAATTGAATCACATGTGCTTTATGTAACTTTTTGAGAATATATGACTCTAACAAATTAGTTTCCTAGTTATTAGACAAATTTATTAAATTATATATAGTGTATTTATAATATTAATTTTAAATTTCATTTTGTTCTAATTTTTATAATTCAAGAAGGTCATTAAGCATGGATAATATAATGAATCGATGTTATAGTTTTGCAATTTATAGTTAACGTAAAATTGCAATTATATTTGTCTGAAGTAATTAGCCATTAATTAAAACATATATGAATTGTTTTCTAGAGAAAGGATTGAATGACAATTGAATAAGGAAGAACTTAGATTATTAAAATTAGAAGGTTATATGCGACAAGAAGATAAAGAACATTTTTCACTTCGAGTAATGACGACAGCTGGAAATTTAACCTCTGATCAGGTACGTTGTTTGTCTGATATAGCTGATATGTATGGAAAGGGATATATGGGATTTACTACTAGACAATGTATAGAAATTCCTTGGATAAAAGAAGAATTAATTCCACAAGTAAAGAGAAAAATTGCAGAAGCAGGTCTTAAAACAGGTGGTACAGGATTTACAGTTGTAGGTGTTGCTGGTTGTAAAGGTTCAATTTGCAAATATGGATTAATAGATTCGCAAGAAATTGCTAGAAAGTTAGATGAAAAGTTTTTAGGAATGGAGTTACCAGGCAAATTTAAAATCGGAATAACTGCATGTCCCAATAATTGCGTAAAAGCACCAATAAGCGATTTAGGATTTATGGCTCAAAATGAACCAAAAGTAGAAATAGATACTTGTAAGGGATGCAAAATTTGTGAACGTACTTGCAAGGTAAAAGCTATTGAGATTGTAGATAAGAAGGCTGTAATAAATTATGGTAAATGCCTTTCATGTGGACAATGCATAAAGAATTGTCCTTTTAAAGCTATGAAGCTTGAAAAAGAAGGCATAGTAATGTATATAGGTGGTAAGTTTGGACGAGATATAAGGTTGGGAAATCGCGTTATTAGATATGTGAATGTTGATGAGATAGAATCACTTTCAGAAAAAGTAATAAATTATTACAAAGAAAGTGGTAAAAAAGGAGAAAGACTGGGAAAAACAATAGATAGATTAGGAATTGATAGCATAAAAAAAGCTTTAGATCTTGAAATTAATTAATATAGATAAAAAACTTTGATTTTAAGAAAATATACATATAAATATAAGAATATTTTTAAGAATATAAAAATTAAAAACTGTAGAACTTTTTGTAAGGTACATAAAAGAAAATAACAAGCCAAAATGTGATGGAAAATAGACTTGTTATTTTTTGTATGTGCCTAAAATTATAAATGGAGGCATTGCACTAAAATTTTATTTAGTGTTGTGCTTTTTCTTATATATAATAATTTGATATTTTTAATTTAATAAGGAAAAGATATTATTAGAATTATTGTAGATTTGTTATTAAAACATATGTAATTTAATTATGAAAGGTATCAGAGGAAGGGATGATTTTTATGAATAATAAGAATAGTAACTTAGCAATTGGAATTACAGTGATATTTGAGATAATGTTAACAATTACAACTATTCTGCGTATTACATTAAGACAAGAGCAAAATCTAGGCCAGATTATTTTGGCAGGTTTGTGTATTACTATTCCTTTTATAATTACTTATGTTACAAATAAAAAGAAAATATTTCTACCTTCAAATTTTCAATTAATATCAGTATTGTTTATTATACTTACATTGTACTTTGGTGAAATCAAAAGATTCTATGTTAAGTTTTGGTGGTGGGACTTGTTTCTTCATGGATTGTTTGGCTGTTATGCTGTTATTATAGCGTTAAATATAATACAAGGAATTATTATAAAAGGGAAAGGAACAACTGAAAAACGATTTATTATTTTTACTTTAATATTTGCATTTTGTTTTTCAATTACTTTAGGAACTCTATGGGAAATTTTTGAATTTATAGGAGATTATTTTTTTAAAACAGATATGATAAATGGAGGACTTGAAGATACTGCATCAGATCTTATGATAAAAATTTTATTTGCTTTTATAACTTCGATAATATGGTATTTTTATAAGCTTAATAAGAAAAAATGACTAGCTTTATGCGTAATTACAATATATTAATATCTGTTCAATTTAATATATTGTAATTATATAATGTTTTTAAACTAATGTTTAAGATTAATAGTAATTATATAAATCGCATTAATTTAATGTATATTTCAATTATTAATATAGAATTTATATTAATTAGATTAAGAAATATATAACACTTCAATTATCATCCATTATTTATTTAATTCAATTTTAATGTAAATGGTTTTGACATAAAATCATCTTATTCCCAGAAAACTATTAATAAAATTTTTATTCCAATGTTAAAAAAATGGACAAAAATGAGCAAGAAAAAGGATGAACGATTTATAATTTTTTTAGCAGCACCTCCTGCAGTTGGAAAAACAACTTTATCACTATTTCTTGAGTACTTATCCAAAAATGTAGAAGGAGTAGAAGAAATACAAGCGATAGGATTAGATGGATTTCATTTTTATGCAGATTATATAAAAAGCCATAGTATCAATATAAATGGTAATGAAACTCCTATGAGTGAAGTTAAAGGATGTTTAGAAACATTTGATATAGATAAATTAATAGTTAAGTTAAAGGAATTACAAAAGAAAAATATTAAATGGCCAGTATATGATAGAAATATTCATGATGTTGTAGATGAAAATATATTTGTTGATAAAAAAATAGTTATAATTGAGGGGAATTGGCTATTATCAGATGAAGCAAAGTGGAGCAATTTAAAAGATTTTTGTGACTATAGTATTTTTGTTTATGCAGATGAGAACTTGCTGAAGAGTAGACTGATTGAAAGAAAGATGAAAGGTGGACTTAGTCATGAAGAGGCTGTAAGTTTTTATAAAAAGAGTGATAGAGTTAATATTAGAAGAGTTCTAAAAAATCATTATTCAGCTGATTTAGAGTTGATTATGGATGATAATGGAGATTATGTTAGATTAGACTTTAGTTAAGTTATTATTAATGTTTTAATTAATGAAAAACACAATAATTGTAATGTCTGAAATATTTTTTTGAATATGCATTCTTAGATTTTTTATTTCATTACTATTTTTTAGAGTTGAAAATATAGAAAATAAACAAAAAAACTAAATAAAATACGAAAATAGAGATAGTACGGGTAGTCATGAATACTATCTCTATTTTTTTAGAGTTTCATGTCTTTCTTGATATAATTTACTAATTTTGTATTAAATATACATCTAGGGTTATATATGTTGATAAATTTAAATGAATTAATAATTAAAAATATAGATTAATAATTAATAATCTGTATTTTTAATTTTTCAGTATTAAATCTTCAGTAAAGAGTATTAACATAAGATATAAGAGTATTAAAATATTAGAAAAATAATTAAAGTTTAGATTAAGTATATTAATATAAAAAAATATAGTATTAAATATAAAAATAATTTTATGATATATTAAATAATTCCTTATGAATGTATATGACTGATATTGAATGAATATGAATCACCATGATTATTTTTTTCTTTTGTAATACACTTTGTTGGCATAATAGTTGCTTTAAATATAATCAAGAAAGGAGAACAAATACATAAATTTATAAATGCTTTATACAAAGGGATTCAACAATTGTAGTTTTTACTTATATCTGCTAAATATATTTCAAATAAGTCATAGTGTATTATTTTGTATATTGAAAACGATTTAGAGGGGATGAATATTTTAGGATGTAAAATAACTATGTAATTGCGACAACAGTATGAGTAATTATAAATTTTATCAAAAGATTGCCAGAGGATTATGAAAAAACAGAATTATATTAAAGAAAAATGGAGGAATACAAAAATGGAAATAAGTTTTGTGAGAATTGATGACAGATTAATACATGGACAAGTAGCTACAGTTTGGACTAAAGCTAGCGGATGCAACAGAATAATGGCTTGCAGCGATGAAGTCGCTAATGATCCTTTAAGAAAACAATTATTATTACAAGTTTGTCCACAAGGATATAAAGCATATGTTTTACCAATTGAAAAGGCAATAGCAGCATATAAAAATCCTAAATATGATAGTTTTAAAACATTATTCTTATTTACAAATCCTACTGATGTTTTAAGAATGATAGAAGGCGGAGTTGATTTTAAGTCTGTAAATGTTGGTGGAATGTGCTTTAAAGAAGGTAAAACACAAATTACTAATGCAGTTTGTGTAGATGATAAGGATATTGAATCATTCAAGAAAATTAGCGAAAAAGGTGTTGAATTAGAATTAAGAAAATTAGCACAAGATTCTAAGGTTGATTTAATTGATAAACTTAAAAGTTTAAATCTTATCTAAACTATTTAATGTTTAGATTAAATTATAAGTATATGAATATAATTTTTTATTTAATAAAAATGTAGAATAGACTATAAGTTGATTCTACATTGCAAATAATATATTACGTTATTATTATATATATTTTGTTAAAGAAGAAAGAGGGGAATTACAAATGAGCACTTTACAATTAATTTTATTAATAATAGTTGCAGCAATTGCTGGTATGGGTAGTGTACTTGATGAAGCACAATTCCATAGACCATTAGTTGCGTGCACACTAGTAGGACTCGTATTAGGTGATCTTCAAACCGGAATTATATTAGGTGGAACTCTTGAAATGCTAGCACTTGGTTGGATGAATGTTGGTGCCGCTATGGCACCAGATGCAGCACTTGCAAGTGTAATTTCAGCAGTATTAGTAATAGTTGGAAAGCAATCAATAGGTGCAGGTATAGCGGTTGCAATTCCAATTGCCGCAGCAGGACAAGTACTTACTATATTTGTAAGAACAATAACAGTATTCTTTCAACATTTGGCTGATAAGTGTGCAGAAAATGCAAATACAACAGGAATAGAAATATGCCATATTGCGGGACTTGCACTTCAAGGTATTCGTGTTGCTGTGCCAGCTGCAATAGTAGGAGTATTAGCGGGTACTGATGCTGTAAATGCAATGCTTGCAGCTATTCCAGAAGTTATAACAAAGGGGTTACAAGTATCAGGAGGATTCATAGTTGTAGTTGGATATGCAATGGTAATTAATATGATGAATAGTAAAGCTTTAATGCCATTTTTCTTCATAGGATTCTTATTAGCAGCATTTACTAACTTCAATTTAATTGGTTTCGGTGCAGTAGGTGTTATTGCAGCAATATTCCATATCAAATCAATTGCTAATCAAGGTCAAGCTGTAGCAGCAGTTGCAACTGGCGGCGTTGATGATGTAGATGATTCAGAATTACTATAGCTTAGTTGAGGGAGGTTCTAACGATGAGTGAAAAAAAATTAAATAAAAGTGATATAATAAAAATGTTTATTCGTTCAAATTTTTTATTGGGATCATATAACTTTGAAAGAATGCAAGCAATAGGATTTTGTGTAACATTAATCCCTGCATTAAAGAAGCTATATAAGGGTGATGAATTGAGTGCTGCGTTAAAAAGACATTTAGAATTCTTTAATACTCAACCTTTCGTTGCAACTCCAATTATGGGAATAACTGCAGCCATGGAAGAACAAAGAGCTAATGGTGCTCCTATTGATGAATCATCAATTAGTGGTGTTAAGGTTGGATTAATGGGACCTTTAGCGGGTGTTGGAGATCCAATATTTTGGGGAACTGTAAGGCCTGTACTTGCAGCATTAGGAGCCGGACTTGCATTAAGCGGAAGTATTATTGGACCGTTAATATTCTTCTTAGGATTCAATGTTATAAGACTTGCAACAAATTGGTATGGAATGTTTTATGGATATGAAAAAGGAACTCAATTAGTTTCTGATATGGCTGGAAATAAATTAAGATATCTTACAGAAGGATCTTCAGTTCTAGGTCTATTAGTTATAGGTGGACTTGTATCAAAATGGACTACAGTTAACATTCCGTTTGTTCTTTCTCAATATACAAAAAGTGATGGAACGCAAGTTACTACAACAATTCAAAGTGTATTAGATAGTTTGATGCCAGGTTTAGTACCACTTCTATTAACTTTCTTATGCATGTATTTATTAAAGAAAAAGGTCAATCCATTACTAATTATATTTGGATTATTTGTAGTAGGAATTATAGGAACTGCTTTAGGCGTATTAGCATAGATTTTTATAAAATAACATTCAAATCTCTATTTATAGGGATTTGAATGTTATTTTTTGATTTCATAATTTTAATTATTTATATAAAATCCAATAAATTTTATCATATTTTATATTTTAGTAGAAATTCACATGTTATAATATTACCTGAAAAGTAAACAATTATATTATTTTTATAGAATATGTATGAAATTTTTAGCGAAATATTTTATCCTATGTAATATTGAAAGTGATGGCAAATAATTAAGGAAATTAATATATTAACTTGTTTATAGAATGTATTTATAATAAAGAATTGTATTATAAATAATAAATTTAAGTTTTATATGATTACATTAGAGCATGATTCGTTTATAAAGAAAAAATATAAGGTAAATATTCAAAATAAATTATTTATGATAATGATAGATTGAAATCAATCAAAATAATTACATATTGAGGGATATTAGTCAAAAAAATCAAAATGTAAACATTTAAAAATAAAAAAAGTGAATTATTTTGAATGAAAATGATTGATTTTTTTTATAAGATGGTATATTATAAAGAAGAGGAGTGGTGATAATGTTTACAGAAGAAAGATATAATATCATTCTTCAAGAACTGAAACAAAAAGGAATAGTTTCAGTCACGGATTTAGTCAATATACTTGATGCTTCGGAGTCTACAGTAAGAAGAGATTTAAATTCTTTAGATAGTGAAGGTCTTTTGAAAAAAATTCATGGAGGTGCTATTTTAATAGGAGAAAGTACTTCTAAACATGATTACCAAGTCAATGTTAGACAAACTTTAAATTCTGAAGAAAAAAAATTAATAGCAAAATATGCAGCAGGTTTAATTAAAGAAAATGATGTAATATACTTAGATGCTGGAACAACTACAGAACTATTAATTGATTTCATTGAGGCAAAAAACATAACTGTAGTTACAAATGGTATAAGTCATGCCAAAAAGCTTTTAGAAAAGGGAATTAAAACCTTTATATTAGGAGGAGAATTGAAGGCCGTTACAGAAGCGATAGTAGGAAGTAGTGCAGTAGATGATTTGAAAAAATTTAATTTTTCAAAGGCATTTTTAGGAACTAATGGCGTAAGTAATAAAAATGGCTATACTACCCCTGACATGAATGAAGCAATGGTTAAGGCAGAAGCCATGAAAAGATCTAGTGAATCCTTTGTATTAGCAGATCAATCTAAATTAGAAGAAGTAAGTTTTATAACTTTCGGAGCAATAACAGATTCAACACTAATAACAATTAAAATAAATGGCAATAATAATAGTTATGATACTAATGTAATAGGAGTGGTAAAAAATGATTAATACTATAACACTAAACCCTTCTTTAGACTATATAGTTAAAGTTGATTCTTTTAAAGTTGATGCTTTAAATAGAAGTTTAGAAGAACAAGTATATGCAGGTGGTAAGGGAATTAATGTATCAATTGTTCTAAAGAATTTAGGAGTAGAAAATACAGCTTTGGGATATATAGCTGGATTTACAGGTGAAGAAATTTCGAGACAGGTTAAAGAACATGGGGTTAACTGTGATTTTATCAAATTAAAAAATGGTTTATCAAGAATAAACGTAAAACTTAAAAGTGATGGAGAAACAGAAATCAATGGTTCAGGACCAGTAATAACTGAAACTGATTTACAAAATCTTTATGAAAAATTAAATTCATTAACTAAAGGTGATTACCTTATATTATCAGGAAGCATACCCAATAGTGTACCTGATGATATTTATGAAAACATAATGAAGAGTTTATTAGATAAAGGAATAGAATTCGTAGTTGATGCAACAAAGGACTTATTATTAAAAGTATTAAAATATAAACCATTTTTAATTAAACCAAATCACCACGAATTAGCAGAAATGTTCAATATAGAATTAAAGAGTGATGAAGATATAATTACATATGGTAAAAAGCTTCAAGAAATGGGAGCAAAGAATGTTCTTATATCAATGGCTGGAGATGGCGCTATTCTTCTACCTGAAAATGGAGAGCCAATAAAAAGAGAAGTTCCAAAGGGAGTATTAAAAAATTCAGTTGGAGCAGGAGATTCTATGGTTGCAGGTTTCTTATGCGGATATCTTAAAAATAAAAATATAGATGAAGCATTTAAAATGGGAATTGCAACTGGTAGTGCAAGTGCCTTTTCAGAAGAACTTGCAACTAAAGAACAAGTTGAAGAATTATTACTTCAAATGAAATAATAATATAATTTATTATAAAATATCAATTTAAAGGTTTACATTAAACAAAGGAATTAAGGGAGGAATATTTTATGAAAATAGTTGATCTATTACACAAACAAGGTATTAATTTAAATATTAGTCCAGCATCTAAAAATGAGTGTATTAATGAATTAGTCGACCTTATGGATAAAACAGGGAATTTAAATAATAAAGAAGAATATAAAAAAGCAATACTAGCTAGAGAAGAATTAAGTACTACAGGTATTGGAGATGGAATAGCAATACCTCATGGAAAAACTAAGGCTGTTAAACAAGCTTCACTTGCAGCTGCAGTAAGTAAGAAAGGCGTAGATTATGATTCATTAGATGGAATGCCAGCACACCTTTTCTTCATGATAGCAGTGCCAGATAATAGTGACAATTTACACTTAGAAGTTCTAGCAAGATTATCTACAATATTGATGGATGAAAGTTTTAGAACAAGTTTAATAAACTGTACTGATAAAGATGAATTCTTAAGATTAATAGATGAAAAAGAAGCTGAAAAATTTCCAGATGAACCTAGAAAAGAAGCTAGTGTAAGTAATGATGGTTATAGAGTATTGGCAGTAACTGCTTGCCCTACTGGAATCGCACATACTTATATGGCAGCTGAAAGTCTTGAAAACAAGGGTAAAGAAATGGGCGTTTCAATAAAAGTTGAAACAAACGGTTCTGGAGGAGCTAAGAATGTTTTAACTAAAGAAGAAATTAAAAATGCTGAATGTATAATTATAGCAGCTGATAAAAACGTTGAAATGGCAAGATTCGATGGGAAAAGAGTTATAAAAACTAAGGTGGCAGATGGAATTCATAAAGCTACTGAATTAATTGAAAAAGCTACAAATGGAAGTGCTCCAATTTATCATCACGAAGGTGGAAGTGAAGATAACTCAGAAATTGAAAGTGAAGGAATTGGACGTCAAATTTACAAACATCTTATGAATGGTGTATCTCATATGTTACCATTTGTTATAGGTGGAGGTATACTTATAGCTTTAGCATTCCTTTTCGATACATTTAACCCTGCAAATCCTAGTGGATTTGGATCAGGTACACCATTAGCAGCATTTTTCATGAAGGTTGGTGGTAGTTCATTTGGATTTATGTTACCTATACTTGCTGGTTATATAGCTATGAGTATTGCTGATAGACCAGGTTTAGCAGTTGGTTTTGTTGGTGGATTTATAGCTAAGGAAGGTATAACTTTTGCAAGTGCTTTTGATCCAAAAGTAGCAGTAGTTAGTGGCGGTTTCTTAGGCGCATTGTTCGCAGGTTTTCTTGCAGGTTATTTAGTGTTAGCATTAAAGAAAATCTTTAATGCATTACCAGAAACATTAGAAGGATTAAAACCAACATTGTTATATCCTGTATTTGGAATATTATTAGTTGGATTAATAATGATTGCTGTAAATCCTTTCTTCGGTGCAATTAATACTGGACTTACAAATGGCCTTAATTCAATGGGTGGAACAAGTAAAGTTCTTCTTGGAATAGTTGTTGCTGGTATGATGGCAATAGATATGGGTGGCCCTTTCAACAAAGCAGCATATGTATTTGGTACAGCATCTCTTAGTGCATCAATGGCTGCTGGAAACCAAAACGGTTTCTTAATAATGGCAGCTGTAATGGCTGGTGGTATGGTTCCACCACTTGCAATTGCATTATGTACAACATTCTTTGGAAATAGATTTACTGAAAATGAAAGAAAATCAGGTATAACAAATTATATCATGGGATTATCATTCATTACAGAAGGTGCAATACCTTTTGCAGCAGCAGATCCAATAAGAGTAATACCTTCTTGTATAGTTGGATCAGCTACAGCAGGTGCAATTTCAATGTTATTTAATTGTACACTAATGGCACCACATGGTGGAATATTCGTTGTTCCAGTTATAGGAAATCCATTTGGATATATTGCAGCAGTTGTAATAGGTGCGATAGTTGGTATGATTATAATGGCAATATTAAAGAAACCTATAAGAAAATAGTAATAATATAAATAATAAGTTCTAGTTTTGCTTAAAATAAGTTTAACTAGAACTTATTTTTATTAAGTATTATATTCTATTGAGTCTGTGCACGTGTAAAACATAAACTACCTGCCATGCTATACTGGAGATTGATATGTAAGTATCGTATTCACTAATTCAGAAAAGATTATTAATATAGATTTTTATAATTATCCCTAATTATCTGTTTTTACTTAAAAAATCAAAAAAACGAACAACTCTATATTAATATTTAAAATAAAAAAATTTAATTCTTTATTATAGTTTGTATCATATGTTACATAAATTCATAAATTATTATAGTATCATTAGTTCACAGATAGGTCATAATATTATTAATAATATTTGACGTCAAAAAAACGTCAAAAACTTTTGTAATATTTTGTTATACTTTACAAAATGCTTATAGGGATAAATATTAAAAAATGGCTTAACTGCAATATTTTTTTACATTTTAAATTAGGAGGATATGAAATGAGTTTATTTTTAGGAAAAATACATTATTGGTTATTTAATAAAATTTTATGGTTTGAAAGACTAGAAGATGAAATAATTAGTCTTGCAAAACAAGAAGGATTAAATATTGAAATTTTATCAAACGAAATAGAAAAAAAATATGGAGCTAAGCTTCCAAATAAACCTCTAGAAGATATGATTGATACAGGTAATATTCATGGATGGCTACAATCAAAAATACATTCTGCTGAAGGAAGAATGGCAGCATGGACAACTGAAATTATTAGAAACAATGAAAAATCAAAATCTAAAATGGAAGAAATATATACTTATCAAGGAACTAAAGCAGCTAGAGAAGTTATTGAAAATTCTGGCGAGCTTACAACTGCGGTAGATATATTTAATAGTATAAATGATTATATATTAGATGGAATGCCATGTGATAGAGTTAATGAAGTAATAACTTCGGAAGAAAATATAGTTGAATGGAGAAGAACAATCTGTGTTCATAAAGATATATGGAATGAAGCAAATGGAGATGTGGAATACTTCTATTATTTAAGAAATCTTTGGATTAAAGCATTTGTAAATGAGGTTAGTCCGGAATTTGAATATATAGAAAAAGAAAATGGCGTAATGGCAATACAAAAGTGCTAACTAAATATATTCGAAATAAAGATGGAACTTTAATAATTTAATATATTTATGCAATCTATTAAACATATAAATTGAACATATAAAGTATATGTTGGGAGGTAATGTCTGATGAATGCAGTAGATTTAATGGTAGAAGAACATGCATATATAAAACGCATGCTTAAGGTTGTACGAAAAGTCTGCTTTGAATCTTTAGAAAATCATAAGGTAAACTATGATGACTTTTACTTAATTATAGATTTTATTAGAAATTATGCAGATTGTCATCATCACAAAAAGGAAGAAAATTTTCTTTTCAATAAGATGGTAGAAAATCTTGGGGCATTAGGAGAAAAAACTGTAAAGTATGGAATGCTCGTGGAACATGATTTAGGAAGATACTATATAATGACTCTTGATAAATCACTAAAGGATTTAAAAAACGGAAACAAAGAAGCACTTTTAGATGTAATTGCAAATGCCATTAGTTATGCTGATTTATTAGAAAGACATATTGAAAAAGAAAATAATGTTATATATAAATTTGCACAAAGAGAGCTTGATGATCAAGTATTAAAATCTATAGATGATGATTGTTGTAAATTTGAAAGCAGTAACTTACATGTAAGAGATAAATATGTTTCGATTTTAGAAAAATTAGAACTAAAATATCTTTGAAGTAAAAAATATTTTTAAAAATAAAGGTAAGCTAAGTATAGAGATAAAAGAATAAAATGGTCCCTATGTCAAGGACATTTTGAAAAAGGCTAGGCAGCTAAAAGCTGGTCCCGATATTGAACAGGAGCCAGCTTTTTAAGTCCCCATTGGTATCTGTAATTATTATAGTAATCCATATAATTATTAATTGTTGATTCTAATTCGTAAAATGTTGTACAAATTTTTAAGTCTATTTCATCTTTCATATGTCCAAAAAATGATTCCTGCGGGGCGTTGTCCCAACAGTTTCCGCGTCTAGACATGGATTGTCCAATTTTATATTTCTTAAGAAGTTTTTGAAATCTAGGACTAGTGTAATGAACGCCTTGATCTGAATGAATAAAAACATCTTTATCAAGTAATTTTTTATGATTCCTCATCAGCTTTTTAACAGTTTCAGTAGCTATATCTAATGTAAGACTTTCTGAAAGATGATACGAGAGAATTTCATTTGTAGAAGCATCTTTAATAGTAGATAAATAGGCTCTATTAGATGCTCCATATGTTAAATAAGTTATATCAGTTAATAATACCTTACCGACCAAACCTTGTTTGAATTCCCTGTTCAAAGTATTAGGTAGAACTGTATGTTCTTTAGTAGCTTTCATCATTCTACGATAAGGGTTTGCCTTTCTAATTGGACACACAATATTATATTTTCTCATAATTCTTTGTATACACTTTCGATTTATTACTCTATTAAATTCATGTTCTAAAACCATTTTTATAGAGCGTGATCCTTTCTTGTAGCCTCTATGATTAAATGCTTTAAGAATTATATGCTTTAATTCTAAATCCTTTTCATCTTTAGAATTACGCTTATTACTTGAATTTAAATAATTATAATATCCTGATCTAGAGACTTCAGCTATTTTGCATAAATGAGAAATTATATTTTTATAACTGTATTTTGAAATTATACTCTGTATGATCTTGAATATTGATGTTGAACTTAATTTATTATTTTTCACCTGCCTTTCTTGCAGCTCGATTTTTTTAATAGTTCTGCCTCCGCTTTCCAATAAGCAATTTCAGCATCTTTTTTAGCTATTATTTCATTCACGGTTAGTTCACGTTTTAGTGGACGACCACTATTTAATTTTCGAGAATCTCTCAATCCAAGCGCTCCTGATTCATTATAAATATTACGCCATCTTTTACTTGCGCACCAAATTCTATTATTTCCAATAACATCTGTATCAAATCCTGCATCCTGAAAAATATGAATAGGTAGTTTACCTTTGCTACGCTCAGCGATAAAAAGTATTTTAAATTCATCTGTATACGTGATTGCTTTATTTGTGACGTTTTTTATATATTTATTCTTTGATAACAATTCAATTTCTTTATTAGTAAATAGTTTTTTACTCATTAGTTCACATCCTGACTGAATTTATACTTGATTTTATTGTACAAAAAAAGAACCTATAAAAATAGTCTTTTTTAAGTGTCTATTTCATAGGTTCCATTTTAGAAACTATACTTAGCTTATTTTTATTTTACCTTAGAATAAATACATAACAAACATTAAATTAGAGAATAATAAATCATATAAAAATAATAATTATTTTTTATTTATTATGTTTAAAATTAAGAAAATGAGGTAAATAAAATGAGAAAAATGAAAACTATGGATGGAAATACAGCTGCAGCATATATATCTTATGCATTTACAGAAGTAGCAGTAATTTTCCCTATAACTCCTTCATCTCCAATGGCTGAACATGTTGATGAATGGGTTTCGCAAGGTAAAAAAAATATTTTTGGTCAGCCTGTAAAAGTAGTTGAAATGCAATCAGAAGCAGGGGCCGCTGGAGCTTTACATGGAAGTTTACAGGCTGGAGCTCTTTCAACTACATATACAGCATCGCAAGGTCTATTACTTATGATACCTAATATGTATAAAATAGCAGGAGAGATGTTACCATGTGTTATTCATGTTGCAGCTAGGGCATTAGCCACATCTTCACTAAATATTTTTGGAGACCATCAAGATGTTATGGCAGCTAGGCAGACAGGATTTGCAATGCTTGCTGAAGGTTCTATTCAAGAAGTTATGGATTTAAGTGGGGTTGCACATTTAGCTACTATAAAATCTAGAATACCATTTATGAATTTTTTTGATGGATTTAGAACATCGCATGAAATTCAAAAAATCGAAATGATAGATCAAGATGAATTGGCAGGATTAGTGGATTATGATGTTGTTAAAGCATTTAGAGAAAATAGTTTGAATCCAAATCATCCAGTTACACGAGGGACAGCTCAAAATCCAGACATATATTTTCAAACTAGAGAAGCTGTAAATCAATATTATGAAAATGTTCCTGATATTGTTGAAAAATACATGAGTGAAATAACTAAGCTTACTGGTAGAGAATATCATTGTTTTGATTATTATGGAGCTAAGGATGCAGATAGAATAATAATAGCTATGGGATCTGTAACAGATGTAATTGAAGAAACAATTGATTATTTAAATGCTAATAAGCAAAGTGTAGGATTAATTAAGGTCAGACTATACAGACCATTTTCTATAAAGAAGTTATTAAAAGCTATACCAAAAAGCGTAAAAAAAATAGCTGTTTTAGATAGAACTAAGGAACCAGGCTGTGTTGGTGAACCTTTATACTTAGATGTAATAAGTAGTTATTTAGGTAAGGAAGATGCACCAGTAATTGTAGGTGGAAGATTTGGACTTGGGTCAAAGGATCCAACACCAGCTCATATAGCTGCAGTATATGATGAATTAGCTCAAGAAAATCCAAGGAATGGATTTACTATTGGAATAATTGATGATGTTACAAATACATCATTAAAACCACTTGAACATATTGATGCTACACCAGAAGGAATAACATCATGTAAGTTCTGGGGATTAGGTTCAGATGGTACTGTTGGAGCTAATAAGAGTGCAATCAAAATTATTGGAGATCATACAGATATGTATGCTCAAGGATACTTTGATTATGATTCACGAAAATCTGGTGGTATAACAGTATCACATTTAAGATTTGGAAAAAATCCAATAAAATCACGTTACTTAATTGATAATGCCGATTTTATTGCTTGCCATAACCAATCATACGTGTATAAATATCATGTATTAAGGGGACTTAAGAAAAATTCTAAATTCTTATTAAATACAATTTGGAATAGTGAAGAATTAGATGAACGATTACCAGCACCTATGAAACGATTCATTGCAGAAAATAATATAGAATTTTATACAATAAATGCAGTAAAAATAGCTCAAGATATTGGACTTGGCGGAAGAATTAACATGATAATGCAAGCAGCATTTTTCAAACTAGCCAATATAATTCCAATTGAAGATGCTGTTAAGTATTTAAAAGAAGCAGTTGTAACATCTTATGGTAAAAAGGGCGAAAAAGTAGTTAATATGAACAATGAAGCAATAGATGCAGGAATAAAAGGATTAGTTAAAATTAAAGTGCCTGAAAATTGGAAAATTGCTAAAGAAGAGAATAATGAACTTAGAGAAGATTTACCAAAGTTTATCAAAGAAATAGTAAGACCTATGAATAGATTAGAAGGTGATGCTATTCCAGTTTCGACTTTTATTAAAAATAAAGTTGATGATGGTACATTTATGCATGGAACTACATCTTACGAGAAAAGAGGCATAGCGTTAAACGTTCCAGAGTGGATACCTGAAAGATGTATACAATGTAATCAATGTTCTTATGTATGTCCACATGCATGTATACGTCCATTTTTATTAAATGAGAGTGAAAAAGAAAAAGCACCTGAAAGTATAAAGTTAGTAGAACCAAAGGCAATTAAGAGTGAAGAAAAGCTATATTATACAATTGGAGTAACACCACTTGATTGTACTGGATGTGGAAATTGCGCTCAAGTTTGCCCAGCGCCGGGGAAGGCTTTGATAATGAAATCACAAGACAGCCAACATGAACAAATTGAAGTTTGGAATTATACTCTTGAAAAAGTTACTAAGAGGAATCCAATGGATAAAAAAACTGTTAAGGGAAGTCAATTTGAAAGACCACTTCTTGAATACAGCGGTGCATGTGCAGGTTGTGGTGAAACTCCATATGCAAAACTTGTAACTCAACTTTTTGGAGATCGAATGATGATAGCAAATGCTACAGGATGTTCATCAATTTGGGCAGCTGGTGCACCAGCAACTGCATATACAATTAATCAAGAAGGCCATGGACCAGCTTGGGCTAATTCATTATTTGAAGATAATGCTGAATTTGGATATGGAATGTATTTAGGAGTTACAACTATTCGTGAAAGAATTGCTAGCAATGTTCAAATGGCTCTTGATAATGATTTAGATGATCAGACTAAGTCAATATTAAAGGAATGGCTAGACAACAAAGATGTAGGAGAAGGTTCAAGAGAAAGATCAGAAAAAGTTATTGAAGCTCTTGAAAATGACAGAAGTGAAATAGGGGATATAATTTTAGCAGATAAAGAATTTTTAATTAAGAGATCTCAATGGATTTTTGGTGGTGATGGATGGGCTTATGACATTGGATATGGTGGATTAGATCATGTTCTTGCTAGTAATGAAAATGTTAATGTATTAGTATTTGATACAGAAGTATATTCAAATACTGGTGGTCAATCATCAAAATCAACTCCTACAGCAGCTATAGCTAAATTTGCATCAAGTGGAAAGAGGACTAAGAAAAAAGATTTAGGAATGATAGCAATGACTTATGGATATGTGTATGTGGCACAAATTGCAATGGGCGCTGATAAGAATCAGGCTATTAAAGCAATAACAGAGGCTGAAGCTTATGATGGACCATCACTAATTATTGCATATTCTACATGTATAAATCATGGTATAAAAATTGGAATGTCAAATACACAAGAAGAAGAAAAGAAGGCAGTTGATTGTGGTTATTGGGATCTTTATAGATATAATCCAGCTTTAAAAGGAGAAAAAAATCCATTTACACTAGATTCAAAAGAACCTAAAGGTAATTTTAGAGATTTTCTAATGGGTGAAATAAGATATGCCTCTCTTGCTAAGGCATTTCCAGAAGAAGCAGAAAAATTATTCGAAAAGACTGAAAGAGAAGCTATAGAAAGATTAGAAAATTATAAAAAATTAACATACTAATAAATGAATTACGAACTGAAATTGAGGGTAGAGTTATTATATTTGATTATAACTCTACCCTCTTTAATCTAAAATTATTTATAGAGTTTTAATTAACTCAAGTATAAGATTTTCAATAACACTAAACTTAATATAAACACGATTGAATATAAGTCAATATTTTAATAAATTTATTTTTTAATATTGTAAAATTTAAAGTACTAGCAAATTTATAAAATATTTTGTTATAATGTGGATAAAAATATACATAATGTAATCGATTAATGTTATAATATAATAAATGGAAGTCAAGGGGCTGATAATATGGGAAAAATAAGTTCAATGTTCTTACAAAAAAACTTAAATACTAAGACAGAAGATAGCGATAATTATAACTTAAAAGAAACTAATAAATGTGATAAAATGCAAACAGTGGTTGGAGCAAAAGTCGAGAATGGAAAGATAATTGTTTGTAAAAAACCATCTGATAATGACTCTGAAACTGTAACAATAAAATCTTGTGATGGTATTGAGTTGTTGATTAATGGACAACCTTGTGACAATAAAACGTTATATACTATTACAGAATTAGATAAAATTGAATATATAAGCAAAAAAACTGAAGCTATAAGAAATTTCAATATAGAAACTTCTGAAGATAAAATGAAATGCTATGTAATAGTTGAATACATTCCAGAATACACATATGAACTTGTAGATAAGTCAATTCATAGGAATCTGGCACTAAAAACTAAAAGAGTTGAAGGTAATTATCCAAATAAATATACAATTTCAGAAGCTAAAGAAATTCTTAAAAAAAATAATATTATTGAAGGAATTATTTATAGAAATCTTATAGAAGCATGTTCTTCTTTAAAGTGCGAAAATATGTTAATTGCAACTGGAATTCCAGCAGTTGATGATAAGCCAACTGAGATTAAAATATTATTTGATCTTGAAGAGAAAAAAGTATTAAATGAATTATCCGAAGATAAGATAGATTATAAAAATCTATATTCTATTGCTAATATAGAAGCGGGACAACTTTTAGCTGAAATAATACCTAGTGAAATAGGTAAAGATGGTAAAAATATATGTGGAGAAATATTGAAACGAAAAAGTATAAAAGACAAGCCTATCAAAATTGGTGAGGGGTGTAAAATAGACAATGATAAAATAATTGCCACTAAAACAGGAAGACCATGCTGCAAAAAAGGTATTGTAAGTGTAAATAGTGTATACTCAATTGATAATGTTGATTTAAAGTCAGGAAATATACGTTTTTCAGGAAATGTTGACATTTCAGAATGCATTAGTGAAGGGATGGAGGTTAAAGCAGGAAATGCTGTAAATGTAGTTAAAAACATAGATAGCGCTAAAGTTGTAGCTAGTGGAGAAATAAATGTAAAGGGAAATGTCATAAATTCTACTTTATTCACAGGACAAATAGACATGGAAAAAAAATTATATTTAGATAATTTAAAAGAATATAATTCAATATTAGAACAAATAATTCATACAGTTAATGAAGTATTAGAATCTAATAATAATTTTAAAAAAATTGGAGAAATAGTTAAAATTCTTATCGAAAAAAGGTTTAAAACTATACCAAAGTTGTCTTTAAACATAATAACTCATAGTATTTGTGAAGATGATGGAAATATCGAATTGGTTAACTTTATAAGAAATAAAATGATGGCATTAAATGTATTAAAAATAAAATCTTTAGAGGAGCTCAGTCAACTTAAAGAATTATTGGAGAATGAAATTGATTTTTTTAGTGATGGTATCATAGTTCCAGCAGATATAAAAATAGGATACTGTCAAGATTGTGTAATAAAATCCACAGGTAATATTATTATAGATGGTAAAGGAGAATACGTTTCTACATTAACAGCATTAGAAAATATAGAATTTACTCAAAAAGATTCCGTTGCTAGAGGAGGTATTATATCTGCTGGAAAAAATATAAAGCTTGGAATAGTCGGAAGCCCTGCTGGCGTTGTAACACGATTGGAAGTTGCTAAAACTGGTATAATAACTGCTAATATAGCATATATTAATACTGTTTTTTGTTTTGATAAAAAATCAAGAATATTAGATGTATCTGGAAAAGATATTAAGGCATATATGAAAGAAGATGGAGAAATTATAATTGAAAAGTTTGCTTTATAAATTGATATGACGTGTAAAGTTAAAGATAAATTAAAATAGTTTTTTCATAACAATGTAATTATTCTTATGGAGTTTTGTATATATATACTATAGTATTTTAAGAGGAGATAGATATATATGAAATATGACAAAATTGAATTACCATACTCGTATAATGCCCTTGAACCGTATATTGATGAAGAAACTATAAGGATACATTACACAAAACATTTACAAGCTTATGTAGATAAGTTAAACAAGGCGCTAGAAGGTTATGAAAAATTCACAAATGGAAAAACTTTAGAAGAAATACTTTCAAATATAAGTAAGATTCCTAAAAGCATTAGACAAACAGTTATAAATCAAGGGGGAGGAGTGGCAAATCATAACTTATACTTTTCAATTCTTTCACCTTACCCCAAAAAATATCCTGAAGGCAAGCTGTTGAAGGAAATAAATAAAGCATTTGGAACTTTAGATAATTTAAAAGAAGAAATTAATAATGTATCAATAAATCAATTTGGTTCGGGATATGGATGGCTTGTTAGGGATAAACATGGAAAACTAAAAGTTTTAAATACACTAAATCAAAATACTCCATTAAGTTGTGGCTTTACACCTATATTAACAATCGATATTTGGGAGCATGCGTACTATCTAAAATATAAAAATTTACGAGCTGAGTATGTTAAGAACATATGGAATATAATTAATTGGGAGAAAGTTGAAGAACTATATAAATAACGAATCAAATAAAGTCTCGTGTTAATTCACAATTGAATTAACACGAGATTTTATTTTGAGTTGTTATTTATAAATTTATTATTATTATTTTAATTGCCTATTACTATACAGAGTAAGATTTCCAGTTATTATTTATTTTTTCTTCTCTAATTGAATAACTTATTCCGGTATAATTGTCTGAAGATGAATCTAATGATTTAAGTTTAGAATCAAATAAGTTAGAAAAGTTTTCAAGCAATTCAGGAATTAGTTTTGGTGATGATTTAAAAATTTCAAGTTGTGAATATCTATTATTGTTCATAACTGACTTATATGCATCAATACTTGCCTTATTAGCTAGTTCATTTATTTGTTTTTTTAGACTTGTATTGTAATCACTTGGATATTTTATCTCTAAAATAATTCTATACCCCATGTTTCTGGCCTTTAAGCAAGGTATATTGCTTTCTATCTTATCATCAACTACATACCCAACAGTTTGAGTTATAAAATCTTCTTTTATTTCTGGAACATCTATTGATGCTAAAATATGAGTATATATATCTTTAGTGCCGCTTAAAGAAAATTCTTTATTTGTATTTTGTAATAATTTATTAGCACTTCTATAATTGCTACAATCATCACAATTATTTTCTGAAGTTGATCTATAGCATACAAAAGAATCAATTCTCCTTAAATCTATACCGAAATAAACCCATCGTCCACGAAACCATCTAAATCCAGATACAGAAATTTTATCAACACTAAGCAAGAATGCCCAATAACTTCTACCACTTGTTTCCCAAATGTATGTGTATTTAAATAGACAGAACTTTATTGAGTTCTGGCTTACAGCTTTAGTTCCAGGAGCAGCTCCAGTTTGAGTGAATTTTTGAACTCCTTTATCATTTTTTTTAGGAGTATAATTAGGTGGTGGACTTTTAGGCATTCCAGGAGGATTGAATGATCCGCCTGGATAATTAAAACCAGGTGAAGGATTACCACCTTGAGGGAATCTGTCGTCATCTGGTGATATAAAAAATGATTTTTCTTTATTGAAAGAATCAAAGTTTGTAAATTTAATATCATCTTCATAAGTAGTATCGTTACTATCTAACATTTATATTTTACTCCTCATTTATTAGTTATAAATAATATATTCAAAAAAACTAAATTGTTGTATTTTTTTTATCAAAAGAAATACCAATTATAATATTATATACAAGAGTAATAAAGAATTTTAAAGTAATTATTTTATTATTAAATAAAGTTAATTTATTATTTTAAATTTTAAAATCTATATAGGAAGTATTAGGTAATTCTTCATTCATGATCTCATATACTAAGTTAATCCAACTATCACATGTATTTAAGATAATTCCATCACTAGTTACAACGTAACTTAATTTACTCAAGATAACATCTGCATTAGGCACAAGATTAACTTCTAATTCAAAATTATATATAGATAAAACTTCTAAAATTTTTTGTTTTAATCTTCCAGTATTTGAAACAGGTGAATCTAAATAAAATATTACTTTTCTGGGTTTCATTTTATTGAGCTTTAAACCTATTAAGTTTATTGCAATATCTGTTTTATCAATTAGTTTGTATGTTCCACGAAGTCCAGCTAAATCTCTAATTGTTCCATCCATACCTCTAATTAAAGTAGAGTTAGAAAGTGCTACCTCAAGTGTAATTATTATGTTTAATCCATCAATATGTATTGTATTATTTTTATATCCATTTATTATTTTATGATTCTCTCTTTTTTTAAAATCATCATAAGAGCATAAACTTCTTTTTAAAGCTAACCTCTGCCTTGCTGAAAAAAGAAAATGATTACCTATAAATTCAATAGTTTTATCAATCTTATAGCCTCTATTTAATAAAAAACAAATGTCCTTTTGTGCTTTCTTCAATAAATCTATATTTGTATTATTAAATTCAGTTTTATCAGAAGAAACAAAACCTCTTTTTACTATTTGTGTCATAATAAATTATTTTCCTCCTAATCCTATATATAATTTAACATATATAAAGAGTACTAAGCTTAATTATTCTCTTTATTATATATTTGATTTTTTAGCATAAACATAGAATAATCCTTTAGTAATACTATGTGAATAATTCTGATAATTATTAAAACTTTTTATTAGCATAAGATACTTTAATATGCAAAGAATAACTAATAATAAAACATATATTAAGGCTTATTATAATGTATTTTACCTTTTGTAAAAAATAATAAAACTAGTGAGGGCCTCATTAAATGAGGTTTTTTAGTCTTTAGAACATTTGTTCGACAAAGGAATTGCTTTTGTGATTGTAAGAAAAGATATATTAAAAGTTGCACCTTTATCTTTAGAAATTTTAATATATCTTTTCCCGTGATGCCACTCTACAATACTCTGTTCTATAGAAAGTCATAAACCATATCAGCCTTTTAATTTTACTGTTGATTTATCAACACTATCAAATATTTATTATATAAATCAAAGCTAAAACTCAAAGTTCTATTAATTTTAAGTATTATTTAAGATATTAAACTAGTAAGATCTGATATAATATATCAAATAGGAGGGGAATAAATGATAAATATAGAAAATATAACAAAAAGTTATAATGGAAAATACAAAGCAGTAGATAATTTAAATTTAGAAATTAAAGAAGGTGAAATTTATGGGTTGCTTGGTCCGAATGGTGCAGGTAAAACAACAACAATTAAAATGATAACTGGAATAATAGCACCATCAAAAGGCAAAATAGAAATAAACAAGATTGACATTAGCAAGGAACCAATTAAGGCTAAGGAGCAATTTGGATATGTTCCAGATAATCCTGATATGTTTTTAAGATTGACAGGAATAGAATATTTGAACTTTATGGCAGATGTATATAATGTTTCACAAGAAGATAGAACATCAAGAATAAAAGATATGTCAAAAAGATTCGAAATGAATTCTGCAATTGGTGATAAAATACAAACTTACTCACATGGAATGAGGCAAAAGATAATATTAATGGGAGTAATGGTACATAATCCAAGAGTGTGGATTCTTGATGAACCAATGACAGGATTAGATCCAAAATCAGCATTTATACTAAAAGAAATGATGAGAGAGCATGCGGATGCAGGTAATACAGTAATTTTTTCTACTCATGTGTTAGAGGTTGCTGAAAAAGTGTGTGATAAGGTAGCTATAATTAATAAAGGGCAATTAATATTTAATGGAACTTTAAGTGAGTTGAGAGATGAATTTAAAGAAAATGAATCATTAGAAGAAATGTTTTTGGAGATTACTGAAGATGAAAAGGCTTAAGATAATAACAAAATATTTTATAAGAAATGCTCTTGATGAAATGTTCGCTGGTAGTAAGCTTAAACCAGTTTTTATAGTTATTCTTATGATTTTTACGGTTAGTATGCTATCGATGCCGTTTACAATTATGGTTGGTGAATCATATAAATCATTCCATTCTATGGGACAAGAAGGAACATTATTAGCTACAGTATTATCACTTGGATCAGCTGTCTTTTTTTTCTTTGGTATATATACAATAATGAATGTATTTTATTTTTCTCAGGATATAGAGGTAATATTACCACTGCCTTTTAAAAGTAGTGAAATAGTATTTGGTAAATTTGCTGCAGTATTAATTAATATGTATATTTATGATGCAATGATGATTTTGCCACTTGCAGCTTATGGAATTGTATCAAGTGCAAATTTGACGTATTATATATATGCAATAATTGTGCTTATTGTAACACCTATACTTCCAATGATTTTTGCTTCAGTTATATGTATGATACTTATGAGGTTTACAACTTTATCTAAGCATAAGGATGCTTTTAAAATGCTAACTGGATGTTTATCATTGATTATTATTATTTTGTTTAATTACTTTACTTCAGGTTCAGGGAGAAATATGAATTCAGATCAAATTCTAAAAAAACTTTCAG
This sequence comes from Clostridium saccharobutylicum DSM 13864, assembly GCF_000473995.1. Taxonomy (NCBI): domain Bacteria; kingdom Bacillati; phylum Bacillota; class Clostridia; order Eubacteriales; family Clostridiaceae; genus Clostridium; species Clostridium saccharobutylicum. The sequence continues at coordinate 2,532,124 of NC_022571.1, forward strand.
AAGGCAATAATAGTGTTATGGATATGACAATAGGAATCTTTTTAACAAATAAGTTTTCAGCTTATGCATTAGTATACAATAATGAATTGAAAGGTTTATTATATATTTTATTATCTTTAGCTTTAAGTATTTTAATATTCATTTTATACTATTACATTGGGGGTAAATTGTATCTTAAAGGGATAGTAGGAATTTCAGAATCTTATAGTAGAAGAGAAGATATTATTAAGAATGGAAAAGCTTCTAAATTAATTCGAACCAATTCACCATTAAAAGCGTTAATTAAAAGAGATATTAAAGTTTTACTTAGGACACCTCAATTTTTTGTTAACTGTGTTGCAATGATATTTTATATGCCTGCGATACTTGGCATGACAATGTTCTCTGGTGATAATTTATCAAAATATAGAGTTCTATTAAATCAAGGAACAAGTTGGTATTCAATAACTATAGCAGTTTCATTCATAGGTGGAACCATATGCATAATGACTGGTGGAGCAGCATCAACAGCACTTTCCAGAGAAGGAAAAGATTTTATAGTATCAAAGTATATACCAATTGACTATAAAATTCAGTTATATTCTAAGATTTTATCATCTCTTTGCATAAATGAAATTGGAGCAATAATAATAGCTTTAGGATTAATATTAGTAAAAGCTAGCCCAATATTATTGCTACTAGGAATTATTTCAGCAATTGGATCGATTGTATTAATAACTTTCTTTGGTCTATATTTAGACTTTAGATCTCCTAAGTTAAGTTGGGATAATGAAAGGGCTATGTTAAAAAGCAATTATATGCCATTAATTATTATGCTTATAGCATTTATATTAGGTGTTATTCTTGTACTTGCATCTATATTTTTAAAAAATTATATAATAATATTTATTATAGCAATGGCTATAATATTAATAGGAAGTTCTATATTATATAAGATGTTAGTAAAACTTGCTTATAAAGTTTATTGTGAAATTTAATAATGTGAAAAGCGCACGACAAAAATTAAAATTTGTCGTGTGTTTTGTTTTTTGTATTAAAGTTTGTTTTATTATAAAAATATATAGATTTAATTATATTTGTGAATATTCATTTATATGGAATAGTTTATATTATTAGTTTATAATTAGTACAAATTAAAAAAGAATTATAACATTATTTTTTGAAATTATATATGAAAGTGGGCGAAGAGATGTCTGATTTAATCAAAGTATTGAAACCTAAATTAGAAATTTTATTTAATGAAAATAAAAATGTAGATCATAAACTAGTAACAGAGAGATATCTAGCAAATTATTCTTTAGAAAATTATAAATTGAATAATATAGAACAAGAAAGAGTTGAAATAAACTCCTGTCATTTTATAAATGTTGTTTTTGATGAATGTTCTTTTAATAATATAGATATGATAGATGTAGTATTTGAAAATTGTGATTTATCAAATGTTGATTTTTCAGATGGAAGTCTGCACAGAATTGAATTTAAAGACTGCAAACTTATTGGAACTAACTTTTCAGGATGTAACCTACAGAATATTTTATTTGAAAATGTTCTTGGAAGATATTCAAATTTTAGTTATTCTAAAATGAAATCAATTAATTTCAAATCTTGTAATATTCAAGGAGCTGTATTTTTAGAATGTAGTTTTAATAAAATCGCATTTAAGGAATGCAATATAAGTGGCGGAGAATTCACAAATACATATTTGAAGAATATAGATTTTAGGGATAGCGATATATCTGAAATATTACTTACAGGAAAGGAATTAAAAGATGCAATAATATCGCCTCTTCAAGCGGTTGAACTTTGCAAACTTCTTGGCGTAATAATTAAATAGAAATTAGGCACATGAAATAAAATAACAAGTCCAAAATGTCATGATTATTTTGCATCAGGCAAGGAAGTGGATTTGTCTCATAGCAGGCTATTAGAGGAATCCACTAACGCAGCATGATGCAAAATAGGCTTGGCAGATGGGCTTGTTATTTTTTTTGAATGTGCCTTATATCATTATTGCTAATTATATCAATAGTGATATAATTAAAATTATAAATTTTTAATATAAGGAGGCATGATAATGGAAAAGATAGCATTGATAACAGATAGTGCTTCTGACATTAGTGTTGAACTTTTAAAAGAAAATAATATAAAATTACTACCTTTTAAAGTTATATATAGTGAAGGGGAATATGAAGATAGAACTGAAATAACGCCTAAAATGATGTATGAGCGTTTATCTACTGAAATTCCTAAAACATCATTACCAAGTATAGAAAAAATACATACTACTCTTAAGAATGTTGTGGATGAGGGATATACTCATGCTATTATAATTACAATATCAAAAGCTTTTTCAGGAACTTATAATGCTGTGAGGTTAGTATGTCAAGAATTCTCAGACCTCGAGACTTTTATCTTTGACTCAAAAACTTTGACTATGGCTCAAGGGGCTATGGTTTTAGAAACTGCAAATCTAATAAAAGAAGGAAAGTCATTTAGAGAAATATGTAAAATCCTACCTACATTTAGAGAAAAAATTGACTTGTTTTTTACATTAGATACTTTAGAATATCTTCAAAAGGGTGGTAGAATTGGTAAAGTTGCAGGAACAATTGGAAACCTTTTAAATGTTAAGCCAATAATAACTGTAGCTGATGATGGTACTTATAGAACTGCTGCAAAAGTAAGAGGCTCAAAACAAGCAGTATCAAAAATGACTAATATATTTAAAGGATATTTAGAAAAACATAAATACAAAGCCTGGATTTTAGATGGATATGGTGAGGATAAAGTTGAAGCATTATATAAAGAAATAAAGGATTTACCAAATGTTGTTGAATGTACTTTAGCAGGAACAATAGGCCCTGCGCTTGGAGTAAATACTGGCCCTGGTTTAGTGGGTCTTGCAATAGAAAAGGTAGATTGAATATGAGTGGCAAATTGGATTTTCAAAGCATAGAAGATATAAAAGCAGAGGAAAAAAGATTATATGAGGAATATAAAAATAAAGTTGCTGCTTTAAAAAAAGCTAAGCAGGAAAAAAAATCAGGTACTCAAATTTTTACAAAAGGATTGTTACCTATATATGTATTATATATTTTATCTTTAGGTCCAACTAACGGAAATGAAATATCACATAAAATTGGTGTTAGAACAAAAGGAAAATGGACCCCTAGCACAGGCGGAATTTATCCGCTTTTGAAAAGGTTAGAAACTGACGAGCTTATTGAGGGACAATGGGATGATATTGATAAGAAATTCCAAAAGACATATTATTTAACTGAAAAAGGATACAAGGAATTAGAAAATAAAAAATTGATCTTAAAATCTAAAATACAGGAATCCCTAGAAGTATTTAATGTAATATATAATGATCTGTATAGATAAATTTTAATTTGAAATTGAAATGTGTTAATAGATGGCTGGGCTATAAATCAATTTTCATTATATATACTTATTAAGTTGGATTAAATTCGACATATTTAGTATAATGAAAAAGTTATGACATTTAAGGCACAATCAAAAAAATAATAGACCAGTATGCTTGCATATTCCATGTCATACTACGTCAACAAATTGTGCTAATAGACCCACTATGAGCATAAATTCTCTCCTTGTATGACAAGAAATATGCATCGCATCTTTGGTTTATTATTTTTATGATTATGCCTAAAGAAATACAATTAAGGAGCTGATTTTAAAAATTGAGTAAAGTTATTGTTATAGGAGCAGGACCTGCTGGTATGATGGCTGCTATAGAGGCATCAAAAAATCACGAAGTGATATTATTAGATGGTAATGAAAGAATTGGGAAAAAGCTTTTTATTACAGGTAAAGGAAGATGTAATGTTACTAATGCAAAAGATATATCAGAATTTTTTGAGTACATACCAGGTAATCCTCATTTTCTATACAGTTCATTATATAGTTTTACAAATGATGATACTATGAATTTCTTTGAGAAAGAAGGAATTAAATTAAAAGTTGAAAGAGGAGATAGAGTTTTTCCACAATCAGATAAGTCTTCAGATATAATACGTGGATTATCAAATGCATTAAGCAGAACAAATGTTAAAATTAGATTAAACTCAAAAGTAACAGATATTAAATTTAAAGATAAAAAAATAACTGAACTTATGATAAACAATGAAGAAAGTTTAGTTGGAGATTATTATATTATGGCAACAGGAGGAGCATCATATCCTCTTACTGGTTCTAGAGGGGAAGGGCAGGAATTTGCAAAAAAATTAGGGCATAATATAATTCCGCTTACTCCAGCTCTTGTTCCAATTGAAATAAAAGATTCTAAGACAAGAGAACTTATGGGATTGTCGTTAAGAAATGTAGAAATTGTTATTAAGGAAAATGATAAAAAAGTAGTATATAAGAATTTTGGAGAAATGTTATTTACGCATTTTGGAGTTTCAGGACCACTTGTATTAAGTGGAAGTAGATTTATAAAGAAGGATAAAGAATACAAATTACATATTGATTTAAAACCTGCTCTAAATTTAGGAGAATTAGATAAGAGAGTTCAAAAAGATTTTAATAAGTATTTAAATAAAGACTTTAAAAATTCGTTGGATGAATTACTACCTCAAAAATTAATTCCAACTGTTATTGAACTGAGTGGTATTTCTGAAACTAAGAAAGTAAATGAAATAACTAAAGAGGAAAGAAAGAAATTAGTTAATGTAATTAAAGATTTAACGTATGATATTAAAGGTTTAAGACCACTTGCAGAAGGAATAGTTACAGCAGGTGGAGTTGATATAAAAGAAATAGATCCTTCAACGATGAAATCAAAAATAATTAGCAATCTTTCCTTTTGTGGAGAAGTAATGGATGTAGATGCCTTTACCGGTGGGTATAATGTTCAAATAGCTTTTGCAACAGGATTTATAGCTGGAAATAATATTTAATCCTTGTTAGAAAGAGTTAAAAATTGTATAATCTTATTGTAAGCGAAAACTATGAGGCGAAGAAATGAGGCGGATAATTTGAAAATTTCAGTAGCAATAGATGGACCAGCAGGAGCGGGTAAAAGCACAATTGCCAAACTAGTTGGTAAGGAATATAACCTTATGTACATAAATACAGGAGCAATGTATAGGGCAGTTGCTTTAAAAGCTAAGGAGAACGGTTTATCTTCAAATAAAGTCGATGAAATATGTAAATTAATAAGCAAAATGGAAATGCATTTTGAAAATGATGATTTAATAGTTGATGGAGAAAATATTCAAGAAAAGATAACTATGCCAGAAATAAGCAATATAGTATCAAATTATGCTAGTATTCCAGAAGTTAGATCAATACTTGTAAAACTTCAAAGAGATATGTCAAATAAATTTGATGTTATTATGGATGGTAGGGACATTGGAACTGTTGTACTTAAAGATGCGAGCTTTAAATTCTTTTTGACAGCTAGTGCTGATGAAAGAGCAAATAGAAGATTTAAAGAATTACAAAAGAGAAATATAGAATGTTCATATGACCAAATTCTAAAAGATATAATAGATAGAGATTATAAAGATACTCATAGACCAACTGATCCATTAAAAAAAGCTGATGATGCTATAGAAATAGATAGCACCAAACTTGATATTAATGGAGTTGTAGAAAAAATTAATGAGTACATAAGAAAAGGGAAAAAATAAGGAGATACAAAAGCGATGAGGGAAGTAGTTTTAGCAAATAATGCTGGGTTTTGCTTTGGAGTTCAGAGAGCTGTTAAAGAAGCTCTTAAAATTCAAAAGGAACATAATGCAAAAATTTATACATTAGGTCCCTTAATACATAATAACGATGTAGTTAAATTCTTAGAAGAAAATAATATATTTTCTATAGAATTAAATGAAGTGGATCAATTAAATAAAGGCGATGTAATTGTTATAAGATCTCATGGAGTTCCTGAAGAAATTTTGACTATGCTGGAAGAAAAACAATTTGAAGTTGTAAATGCAACCTGTCCTTTTGTTACAAATATTCAAAAGAAGGTTAAGAAATATTCCAAGGAAGGTTATCATATAGTAATATTAGGTGATAAAAATCATCCAGAAGTTATAGGAATAAATGGATGGTGTAATCATAAAGCTATAATCACTAAAGATGGTACTTTTGAGGAAGATATTCCACAGAAGGTTTGTGTAGTATCCCAAACTACTGAGAAATTAAAAAATTGGGAGAATACTTTAAAAAACTTATCAAAAGTAAAAGAACTAATATCTTTTAATACTATTTGTGCAGCTACTGATGTTAGACAAAGAAGTACAGAAAAAGTTTCTCAAGAAGTAGATGCGATGATTGTCATTGGAGGAAAAAATAGTTCTAATACTACTAAATTGTATCAAATTGCAAAAGAAAATTGTGAACAAACAATTCATATAGAAAATTTAACAGAACTACCAGAGGATTTTATTAATAATAATATAAAAAAAATAGGAGTTACAGCTGGTGCATCAACACCAGATTGGATTATTAGGGAGGTACTTAATACTATGAATGCAGAAAATAATAATTTTGAAGATCAATTATCATTAATGAATGAGCTAGATAAAAGATTTGCTATTGGAGATGAAGTTGAAGGAGAAATACTTTCTAAAACTAGAGATTCTATATTAGTTTCATTAGTAGGATATAAGAGTGATGGTGTTATATCTTTTTCTGAGTTATCAGCAAAAGAAGATCCAATAGAATTAGCAGAAAAACTTAATGTAGGTGATACTATTAAAGCAAAAGTTATAAAGCTTCAAAATAGTGATGGATATGTAGTTTTATCTAGATTAGAATATGAAAGAGAAGAAGCCTTTAAAGAACTTGAAGAACTATTTACTCAAGGAAAAACTTTTGAAATAACTATTAGAGAAGCTAAGGAAAAAGGATTAGTAGCAAACTATAAAGGGGTTAGAATCTTTGTACCTGCTTCACAAATCGATAATAAATTTACTAAAGATAAAGAATCATATGTTGGAAAGACAATAGAAGTTAAATTAATTGATTTTTCTTTAAAAAATCCTATAAAAATTGTAGCATCAAGAAGAATATTAATTGAAGCTGAGAAAAATGAACAAGATGTTAAAGCTTGGGAAAGTTTTAACTTAGGAGATGTAGTTAAAGGTGAAGTTAAGAGATTTACAAACTTTGGAGCATTTGTTGAAATAAATGGAATCGATGGATTATTACATTTATCACAAATTTCTTGGAGTCATGTTAAGAAAGCTGAAGACATTTTAAAAGAAGGTCAAATAATAGAAGTTAAAATTATTGGTCTTGATAAAGAAGCTAAGAAATTATCTTTAAGTATGAAGGAATTAATGCCAAAGCCTTGGGATAATGTTAAAGAAAAATATCCTGAAGATTCAATAGTTCTTGGAAAAGTAGTAAGACTTAATGATTTTGGCGCTTTTGTAGAATTAGAACCTGGAGTAGATGGATTAGTTCATATCTCTAAAATATCTCATAATAGAATAGAGCATCCTTCAGAAGTTTTAAAGGTAGGTCAAGAAATTAAAGCTAAAATACTAAGTGTTGATGAAGAAAACAAAAGAATCAGCTTAAGCATAAAAGATATTTAATCTAAAAATAAATATTTATTAATTTAAATTATATGAATATCGTATATATAGAATGTGCTATATATACGATATTTTTTGGTAATAATTGGTGATTTGTTGGTTGACTAGAATACATATAAGAATTATAATTTACTTATTAAAGAAGAAACGGAGAAACTTTATGATTTTGGTTGAAAATTTATCACTTTTTAATATCGAATCTTTTAAAAAACTGTACAATGCAAATGAAAATGCTTATATATGCGATAAAGATTTTTTTGAAATATACAATGATGAATGTTTTATATTAAAATATATTATTAGAAAGCAAATTAAATTATTTAAAATAAAAGATGAGTATATAGGATATATTTGGTATGAATATCCATCTAATCGAGGTTTAAGTAATATCTATGCGTTATATGTAAAAGATGAGTATTTGGAATTAATAGACATATCTTTATTAGCGTCACTAAAAAGTTGTGCACTCAAGTTTGATACTACAGATAATTTGAAAACAAGATATATTATGAATAAATTACAATTTAATAGTGAATGTGAAACAATTTTAATGAGAATAGCTAGTATAAATTGCTATAATAATCTTTATGATACATCATTAAGTTTTAAGCATTTTAAGAAAAAAAGAGATGAAAAATTAAGATGCGATATACAAAATTCAATATTCAATGATAAAGGAAGAACTCCGTTAACAATAAATGATATTTACGCAGAAGAAGATGAATCGTATTATATAGATGATTATTCAGTATTTTTATACAATGATTATGATGATCCAGTAGGCTATGGTCAAATAATTTACAACAAAGGTATATATACGATAGTTAACTTTGGAATTCTAAGCGAGTATAGAAATAAAGGATACGGAGAATCGTTAGTTAAATATTTAATTAAGTTATGTTATGAAGATTCTATAGATAGAGTGTATATTAGAGTAGAGAAGACAAACTACATAGCATTAGCTCTATATAATAAAATTGGCTTTAGGGAATGTGGTTTGTTTACAACTTGGTATAAAGGAATAGGTTAAATTATAAGCTAATCCAATAGGAGGAAACACATGAATCGAGCACAAATTGATGAAGTTAAAGAAGCAATAAAAAATATACCTAAAAAACAACAGGAAAATGTGTTACTAATCGCAAAAACACATGGTGTGAACAGAGCTTTTTTAGAAAGAATTAAAAATGCGAACTCAAGTAAAGAAAATCTATTTGAAGATCCTATAGAAAAATATATAAAATTATTTAGTAAAGACTTAGATTAAAAATTGTTTAAGTCTTTATTTTTTTTATATAAAACTTCTAATAAATTATTATAATTATTTATAATCTGAGCATACTATACATATGGTCCTATAAAATTTTTTTATAAAGGAGGAATATTAATGGCACATAAAGAACATAATGAACAACAAGTACATAAAAGTAGTATATCTGGTTGGATAGGCAGGTTTGTTATGATTGCAGTTATTTTAGCAATAACATCATTTTTAACACCTGGTTTTAGTATTAATGGACTATGGTCATTTTTATTAGCAGCAATTGTTATAACAGTATTAGATTATTTAGTAGAATCATTTATGGGAGTTGATGCATCACCATTTGGAAAGGGAATTAAAGGATTTGTTATTGCTGCGATAATATTATATATAGCACAATTCATAGTTCCTAATATGAGAGTGTCTATAATAGGATCATTATTAGCTGCTTTAGTTATAGGAATATTAGATGCAGTTTTACCTGGAAGGGCAATGTAAATTATACATAATCAATTTAATTGAGAAATTACTATTCCTATTCTTAAGTAGATTATAAACTAAATAAATTTTTGTGATTACCCTAAATATGTTTTATATTTAGGGTAATCTTTTTATATATGACTTATCTAAGTTTAAAACTATGTATAGTGTTAATTTATTCAACTAAATTCTTGACCTCTTTTAATATAATAAATTATTTGTTATAATACTAAAGACATTGTAAATAAAAATGGAGGAACAAATAATGAATTTTGATATAGAAACACTAGATAAAGTTGAAAGCAAAAAACTCTTTTATGTTGAAACATGGGGATGTCAAATGAATGAAGAGGATTCTGAAAAACTTTCAGGTATGCTTAAAAGACAAGGTTATGAAAATACCGATGTTAGAGAAGAAGCTTCAATTATTATTTTTAATACATGTTGCGTTAGAGAAAATGCTGAGAATAAAGTTTACGGAAATCTTGGAAGATTAAAGAAGCAAAAAGAAAAGAATCCAGATTTAATAATAGCTATATGTGGTTGCATGATGCAACAAAAGGGAATGGCTGATGAAATACTTAATAGGTTCCCATATGTTGACATAATATTTGGAACACACAATTCTTATAAATTTCCAGAATATTTAAATAGAGTTAAAACTGAGGGTGTTCAAATTAAGGAAATAATGGATAAAGAAACAGAAATAGTTGAAGGGGTTCCAATTGATAGAAAAAGTGATATTAAGGCTTTTGTAACTATTATGTATGGATGCAATAATTTTTGTACATATTGTGTAGTGCCTTATGTTAGAGGAAGAGAAAGAAGTAGAAAACCACAAGATATAGAAAATGAGATTAAAGATTTAGTGGCAAAGGGATATAAAGAAGTAACTCTTTTAGGCCAAAATGTTAATTCATATGGTAATGGATTAGAAGAAGAAATAACTTTTGCAGATCTTTTAAGAAGATTAAATGAAATAGAAGGTATTGAAAGAATTAGATTTATGACATCTCATCCTAAGGATTTAACATTAGATGTTATCCGTGCTATAAGAGACTGTGAAAAATTATGTGAGCAAATTCATTTGCCAGTACAAAGTGGAAGTGATAGAATTTTAAAAGAGATGAATAGACACTATACTAGAGATTATTATTTAGATTTAGCTAAAAAAATAAGAGAAGAGATTCCAGATGTAACTTTCTCAACAGATTTAATTGTTGGTTTCCCTGGAGAAACTGAGGAGGATTTTGAAGGTACTCTTGATTTAGTTAGACAAGTTAGATATGATGCTGCATTTACTTTTATATACTCTAGAAGAAATCATACCCCAGCAGATAAAATGGAAAATCAAATCCCTGATGATATTAAACATAATAGATTTAATAGATTAGTAGAAGCAGTGAATGAGGGTATTATTTCAGGTAACAAAGTTATGGAAGGTAAAATAGTAGAAGTACTAGTAGAAGGATACAGCAAAAATGATGAAGCTAAATTAACTGGTAGAACAAGAAATGCAAAACTTGTAAATTTTGAAGGTTGCAAAGAATTAATAGGTAAATTAGTAAATGTGAAAATAATTAAGGCAAATTCATTCTCTTTAATTGGCGAAGTTGTTGAATAAATATAGGAAATATATAAATCTAAGGTAATTAGAATGATTCTAATTACCTTAGATTTTTTCTTTATTTAAAAATATTTAATTTTTCTTAACAAAACAAATTATTTTAAGGCCGCATTAGCGTTGTAATCTGAGCTAGTATTAACGTAGATAGCGTTAGTCTTATCCATGAATAGATATGGTGCACCAGTATATTCAATTAAGCTAAATTGCTTATATTAAGAGGTGCTGGAACGTTTGTAGTTGTTGTAAATGTTATAATTAATTCAGAATTTGAATTTCCTTTTTTAACGTTAATAGTAAATGATGTGTCTAAAGCTGCATTAGTAAATATTCCACCTGCTGCTTTAGTAACTTTAGTTAAAATAATAGTACCCAAGCTAGTAATACCGGTTCCTAAGCTTATAGATGCAATTGCTAAATTTGAGGCATTATCAGTAAAGTTTTAATTAGTAAAGTCTATACCAGTTTTAGAATTTGCAACTGAAAGTAATGGGTTAGTAGTAAAATCTAAATCTTTATTAAATACAGCTGTTAATGATGCCCCATTTAAATCGTCAGATGCTAAGAATGTCATATTAGCAATTTCGACTGATAGATTATCGACAAAAAGGTAATTAAATGATTTAATTGTATTTCCGTTTATATCTTTAGTTGAAAGGAATGAACTATCTGCACTAGTTCTTATAGCAATAGAATTTATTAATTCATCAGTGGCTATATAAGGAATTGTGCCTTTCAGAATTATAGTATTTGCATTAACGGTGCTAATTGTAGCGCTGTCTATAGGGATATTAATAGCATTGTTAAATGCTATTAGGAAATCACTTGCACTTGTATTCTTGATTGCATTTGAGAATTTAAATGCAATTGTAACTGGATATCCATTTGCTATTGATCCAGCTACTGGTGTACGGCTAATATCAGTTAAACTTATACCAACTAATGTTGAAGGAACGCTATTTATGATTTCTTTATTGTAAGGTAATCCAGTTAATCCTTTTCCAAAAATATCAATTATTGTATTACTTTCGCTAGCGCCAATATATGCGTATTTATAAGCGGAAGTAAAAGTTTTTGGATCAAAAGTGAAAGTGATTTTTGTACCATCTTGTGATAAAGAAACGTCTTTAATTGATAGTGGAGTTGGGGTGGTTATAATCTTGTCACTTACTCCGATTACAAAATCCGAAGCATCTATTTTGTTGAATTCGTTATGATAAAATTGACCATTAACTATAGAACCATCTGTATAAGTGTATACAAGTTCAGAATCAGAAATAATTTCAGCTGTACCTTTACTTAAATCGATTAAAGGAACTGTTGCAGTTATTGTCTTAAGGCTGCAAAGTGGATATATATTACCGGATGTGTTGCAAACATAATTAATAGTATCAAGACCAGTATATCCAATATAAATACTGTAATTTGGGTTAGGAGTTCCATCATGGGCGGCTGTATCAAATGTTGGATACGTACCAACTGGTAATATAAATCTAATCCAGTTATTATTTTTTAATGGTGTGGCTACAGTTCCGATTGGTAATGGTGCATTAGTTGCAGAAACGGTTGATTCATAGAATTTATAATTATCAATTTTATCTGCAGCACAAGTACTATTTGCAGTACCACCGATTATATTCATTGGTGTTTTGTATTTAATAATAAGAGCATTAGAGCTATCTGTTATTGCAGTATCACCAGTTTTAGAGTTTAATCCAATGATTTCTATAACAGAAGGTTGTGTTGTATCTTCTATTGTTACAGAATAAGTTGTATAAGCTATATTTTCTCCAATACTATCAGTTATAGCATTAGCTTGTATTTTTAAAGTGTATAATCCTGCACCTAATAAATTTTTAAATGTCATTTTAATTTTTGAATTATTTGAACCAGTTATAAATTCAGTAGCTTGTATTGGCTGAGAAACGCCGCTTGAATCTAAGAAAGTATAATTAGCCGGATTGTTAGCACCTTTTCCAGATACATCAGAAAGCATTGAAGTTGAGAAAGTTAAATCTATAACAGTATTATCTTTATTAGATGAATCAGTATCTTGAACTGCAGATTCTAAAGTAGGAGGAATACTACCTACATTTACAGCTAATTTTGTAAAAGGTACTATATATCCACATGCATCTATTAAATCACCAGAATCTGTTTTTGGTGAACCAACTCCAATAGTAATAATTCCTGATGGTAATGGATTGCTATTATCTATATTAAAAATTAGTGAATTAAAAGTATCAGGAACTCTTTTAATTGAAGAAAGTTTTACTATGCTTCCATCGGATAAAAATAATATTTTAGCATTAGAAATAGGGTTAGTGCTAGTAAAATAAGGTGTTAACACGGCATTGCTAAATGTTATAGTAATTTGATTTCTAACAGGTGCAACAGCACTAATAGGAACAGCAGGTGTTGATGTTATACTTACGTCAAATCCAACTTCCATTGATGGAATAATTCTTTGTTCTTCACTATAATCAGTTAAAACTTTATTTTTATCTGTTGGATCTAAGTAATATTTTCCTTTATTTACAGCTAAAATGTGAGATATATCTTCTGTTAAAGGAATTGAAAGAAGCGTATCTTGTAATATTAAGGCTTTTCCATCTGAAGATAAAGTTGCAGTAAGTGATGGATTATCAAGATTAATGGCACCGCTCCATTCGCCTTTTGTAGGATCTATTGAAGAATTGGTATCTCTATTGTAATATAAAGCATAAAAATTATATAATATATGACCAGAAGCAGTACCAGTAGTTATTGGATTTCCACTAGCATCTACAGGTACACTGCTAAATGCATTTCTAATAGGATATTTGAAAAGAATTTTTGCAATTCTATTTCCTGTAGTTGTTACAGTTATATCAGTTTTGGGATCTGATATTGCACTATATGGAACTAATTTTATATCTTTTGATGCACTAATATTAGCTACGTCATTTTTGTATATTGTTATTGTATAAGTTTCATTTGTTGGAACTATTAAATTTATTAAAGCCTTATCTGAATCTGTAGGATTTAAATGATCAATTTTTCCTATTATTAACGTCTTCTTTAATGGGTCATTAGGATATAATGAATTTGTCACAAGAGAACAAGGAATATTAGTAATTTTTGAAGATGTTATTTTAGCAGTAAATTCACTTGTTCCTTTATATAAGAAAATCTACAATTTTCAACTAAGCAGTTATTTGTATTTTTCCCAAAGAATGAAATTCCACGTCTAGTTATTCGTGTAATTTCTATATTATCTATAACAATGTTTTCGCCACCGTTTTCCTCAAAATGTATAGCATCTCTAAATAAAAAATTTTCACTACCATCTATTTTAAAATTACTTATTCTAACATTAGATGAGTTTATTGTTATAGCATATTTTGTTGAATCTTCGTTGAGTTTTGTTAAAGTACGGGAGTTTATACCAATTAAATTTACTGGTTTAGTGATAAGGATACCATTTATTTCGGTATTATAATCCAAATAGTAGATACCTTCATTTAAAAAAATAGTAGTACAATAGAAACAATTATTTAACAAGTGATTTAATTCCTTAATATTTCTTGCATAAAATTAAATAGTATCAAAATTATGGAATTATTTTTGCCAAAAATTCTTGCAAAATTATTGTTCTTGCATAATTCAAAACAGAAGTTATAATAATCATAAGTATTGAATAATTCATAAAATTTAAGAAAGATAGATTCTTTAGAATTAAACATTAAATTATTTTTAATTTAATTAACATTAATATAAGAATTGCTAACAATTTTGTCTATAGCTAAAGTACAAAATTGAAAAATACAATTTTTAAGCAACGGGAGATAATTGTTCTCATTTACAGAAATGACAGAGACAAATCTAGAGAATGTACACTGTTTTAAAGACACAGAAGAATTAGAATGTGGTTCTAAGATTATTGCAGTATTTGTGTTATTTCCAATAAAGGTACATTTATTAAACTTAATTTTAGAATCACTTCGTATATTAATTATATCTTCTGAATTTGAAAATGTAACATTTTCTATAATGATATCATTGCATATAAGTAGGAGACCAGATAATTCGCAGCTATTACCTATAATTTTAGAAGTATTACCTATGATAAGGGGAGAGGTAAATTTATAATTTTTCTGCATAAGAATTATTTGATCCTCTGTGTTAATATATTTAAATAAGTCCTCAATTGTTTTGATCATATTTAACTCATAGCCTTATAGATTGTTTCAATGAAATATATTCTAAATTCAACAAAAATATGAGGTTGTGTTATAAATTTTAATTTATTTTATGAGTTAGTAGAGGAGTTCAACCTATGTATTTGTAGCTTATTTTATTACATCCATAAATGAGCAATCTATAACTTTTTCGAGATCGAGTGGATTCATTTCTATTTGTGCGCCTATTTTACCGCCGCTAAAAACTATTGTTTCAAACAATAAGGCTTCTTTTTGAATAAATGTTTTAAAAGCTTTTTTCATACCAAGTGGGGAACAGCCACCTCTAATATAACCTGTAATTTTGTTAATATCTTTTACATGAATCATTTCGATATTTTTTTCTCCAGCAACTTTGCTGCATTTCTTCATATCTAATTCGGCAGCAACTGGAATTACAAAAACATAAAATTCTTTTGAATGACCTTGAGTAACTAGTGTTTTGAAAACAGAATTAACATCCTTATCTATCTTGTGAGCAACTGCAACACCATCAATTTTACCATCTTTATTTTCGTAACTATGAGTTGTATACATAATTTTATTGCGATCCAAAATTCTCATAGCATTTGTTTTACTTTCTTTTGCCATTATTAAAAAATTCCTCCTTGATATATTATTAAATAATTTTGAAAATACTTTTTATATTATAACATAAAATTATATTGCTTCGAAATTCTTTAAAGTTATTTGTTTTTTCATAAAACCTTAGTTTTATTTTGCGGAATTCGAAAAAAATTCAAATGTAGATTTTATAGTTTGAATATTTTTTGAAATTTTAAAATTTGTCAAAATCTATTCTGTATAAAAATTCAACTTTTGGTATATAATTACTTATATAGATTATTAAAGTAAAAATGTAATATTAATAATATGAAGTTATTTTATTTAAATTAAGTATTATTTTTATATAAATGTTATAAAATAATAAAATATTAATTAAAATAAAAATCATAATTGATATGCAATTATTTAAATATACAAAACTAATTAGATAAAAAATAAAAAATAAAAAATAATTAAATTTCATATGTGATTATTGATATAAGTTAATATTAATTATACATTTAAATTGTAAATGATATACTTAATAAGTAATGTGAATACGCAGATTTGAAAATTTACCGTTAAAAAGAGCGATTAATTTAAAGTAAAATTTGATTTAGTTTTAAAAAAATCCATATAATTATTTCGGGAAATGTATATTTCCCGAAATAATTGATTAAAAATTGTTTTCTTGGTATAATATATATATCAACATTAAAAAATAACGACGGAGATATAAAAAATGAAATATAATATGAATATATTTAAGGATACTGTAAATTTACCAGAGTCAGTAATTGATTTTCTTAATTACTTAGAGACAATCAAAAATAAATCCGAAAATACAATTACAGCTTACAAAAAGGATTTGACAATTTTCTTTAGATTTATAACGATATATAAAGGCCTTGTAAAAGATGAAAAAATTGAATTTGAAGAAATTGATATAAGTTCTATTAATAATGATGTTTTAAAAAGCATTAAACTTAGAGATCTTTATGCATTTATGTCATTTACAGAAAAATATAGAAATAATAGCTCTTATGCAAGATCTAGAAAAGTTGCAACGTTGAAGTCTTATTTTAAATTTCTTCAAGGCAAAGCTAAAATCATTGACGAAAATCCTACATTGGAGCTAGAAACCCCAAAAATAAACAAAAGACACCCTATTTATCTTACACTAAATCAAAGCTTGCATTTATTAGATTCATTGGATAAAAGCAATAAGAATTATGCTCGAGATTATTGTATTTTAACTCTATTCTTGAATTGTGGAATGCGACTTTCGGAACTTTGCGGAATTCAAATAAATAAAATCAAAAATGATACTCTTACTATCATAGGTAAAGGTAATAAAGAAAGAACTGTATATTTAAACGAGGCTTGTTTGAAAACTATTAGTAATTATTTAACTGTTAGAGATGATACAAAAGCTTTGCCAGAACATAAAAGCTTTTTATTTCTTTCAACTAGAAACAGTCCTATAAACCAAAGAACTGTTGAAATCATGATAAAAAAACACGTTACTAATGCTGGTTTTACAGACGAAAAATATACGCCTCATAAATTGAGACATACTGCAGCTACTCTTATGTACAAGTATGGAAATGTAGATATAAGAAGTCTCCAAAGCATCCTAGGTCATGAAAATATATCAACAACGCAAATTTATACACATGTTGATGATGACGCGTTAAGGGATGCAGTAAAATCAAATCCACTTTCTAAATTATAGTTTGAAATCATACAATCACTCTCCTATTACGTTAAACTTTTACACTTATATAAAACATAAAAATTATTTTAATATTGGTTTTGCGGCACAATTAAATAAATAACAACTTTGGACTTGTCGTTTATTTGATTGTGTCTAACTTTATGTCAATTCTAGCGATAATACAAAAAATAAAGCTACTTTCTATAAAAAATATAAAAAGTAGCTTTTGTTTAAATTAGTGGTTTGCCATATAAACTCTCTAAATTATTAACGTATTCGGTGTCATTACCTTCATACACTATCAACGTATTCCCTCTTTTATAATAATATGGCTTACTTTTAAAGTCAGTTTTTACTCCATTTACAGTCATTCCGTCTTTTGAAATTGTATCTATATCAGATTTTATTGCATCAGCAGAATCATATTCGTAAACTCTGACCAAGTCATTACCTGCCGTATAATCTGTTTCAGTTCCTTTGAAATAATTTTTCTTGCTATTGGGTGATTCTTTGAGTTCATGACCAGCTTTTGCTATGTCATCTTTCACGTTTGTAGCAGTATATTTAGCAGAATCAGCACCTTCTTTTGCTGCTTCGCCTGCTTTGTTAGTGCCTTCGGTAATTTTGTTATTATTAGATGTATTATCATTATTACCGGTTTTATTAGAATTAGTCCAGCTACATCCAACTGTAAGGATTGAAGTTCCTAAAATCATAACAAAAGTTAATATTTTAAATAATCTTCTTTTCATATTTCTCATCCTTTCTCAGTAAAATATGTATTACGAGATTAGTATTCGAAATAAATAGAAAAATTATTCAAAAATTAAAAGCTTAACTATTCTTCTTTAATCAGAGCTCTGCTTCTACTCTATAACCTTTTTAAATCTTCTAACACCTGGATAAACCTCTTCTGTCATTTCTTCAAAATCTGCGTCATTAATATCTTTTAACTCATCTATATATTCTATATGATCAAAAGCATCTTCGTACTCTTCTTCTGTATACTCAAAGTTGCTTTTTTTATTAGAATTAATATTATTACCAAATTTATTATATATTTCTTTTAGATCAAGATTTTCTTCATTTACTTCATTAAGTTCGTCTTCATCTAAAGAAGATCTTAAGTCGTTTAAAAACTCTTCTTCTAATAATGCATTTTCTTCTTGTGTTTTTGCTATATCTTCTATTTTGATTGCTTTGGTATCTATTCCTTCCATTTCTAAGCACTTACCGCAATTGTCACAAATTTTATTTTCATATATATCACAATAATCATCATCAGTATATTTATAATTCATTTATAACACCTCAATCTCTTTATTATAAAGTCATTTTATCATTATATCAAAAGTATTTTAATTAAGCAAATTATATTCTGTAAAACATATAGAAATAGTCACAAGAACATAGGTTTGCCATAAAGAATAAGGTATGATATAATATCAAATAAGAATGCGAGGTGTGTGTAATGGCAGACGAAAAGGATAAACAATCAGAAATATATGAGTTTTTAAAAACCTACACAGAAAGTAAGGGGTACCCTCCTTCTGTAAGAGAAATTTGTGAAGCAGTATCTTTAAGATCAACTTCAACTGTTCATGGTCATTTGAAAAGATTAGAGAGAAAAGGCTTGATTAAAAGAGATCCGTCCAAACCAAGAGCTTTAGAAATAGCAGAATTATCTACTACTAAAAGAGAAATGATTAACATTCCTATTATAGGTAAGATAACTGCAGGTCTACCAATACTTGCAACTGAAAATATAGAAGATACTTTTTCTTTACCATTAGATTTTGTAAAACATAATAAAGAGCTTTTTATCTTGCGCGTATCAGGAGAAAGCATGATTGAAGCTGGTATAAATAATAATGATTTAGCTATTATTGAAAGTTCTAATAGTGCGATGAATGGAGATATAGTAGTTGCTCTGATTGAAGATTCTGCTACTATTAAAAGATTCTTCAAAGAAAAAGATCATATTAGACTTCAGCCAGAAAATAGCACTATGGAACCAATTATAGTTGATTATTGTTCTATTTTAGGAAAACTAGTTGGAATATTTAGATCGTATTAAATAATCTCAACTTATAAACTTACATAGTTATATTTTATTATGATATATTCTAATAAATAAAAGCTTTCTCACAATTTAATGAGAAAGCTTTTATTTATTAATATTAAAATTTTATTAAACTTCTAATACCTTGCTTAAACCAATAAGCACACCTATTTTTCCGTGATCAAAATTTAAACCGCCTTGCATGTAAGCTATATAAGGTTCTCTAACAGGACCATCTGCTGATAATTCAATTGTTGAGCCTGAAATAAACGCTCCAGCCGCCATTACTATCTCGCTATCATATCCCGGCATTGCCCATGGCTCACAAACTGCAAAAGCATCAATTGGTGAACCGGCTTGAATTCCACTACAGAAATTAACTAATTTTTTAGCATCACCGAATTCTATAGCTTGTATTATATCTGTTCTTTTATCTGTAGAAGCTGGGAATACTTTAAATCCTGCAATTTCCATAACTCTAGCTGTAAAGATTGCAGTTTTAACAGCTTCTATAGCTACATGAGGCGCAGAGAATAATCCTTGATAGAAACTTCTCATAAGACCATAAGTTGCACCATACTCGCCTCCTACTCCAGGAACTGTCATTCTGTTAGCTGCTGCATCTACATACTCTTGTTTACCAACTATATATCCGCCACCTGGTGCAATTCCCCCTCCTATATTTTTCATAAGAGATCCTGCCATCAAATCAGCTCCAAACTCTGTTGGTTCTTCAGTTTCAATAAATTCTCCATAGCAGTTATCAACAAAGATTATTACATCTTTTCTAACTTGTCTTATGCATTCTATTACCTCTGCTATTTGAGATACTAAGAACGATTTTCTTGAAGCATATCCTGTACTTCTTTGAATATGTATTAGTTTTATGCTTTTGTCATTCTTAAGTGCTTTTTGAATTTCATCAAACTGAAATTTTCCTTCTGAATCTAAATCTACAACATCTGTTTTGATTCCATATTCATCTAATGATCCTGGATTCTTCTTTTTTGATAGACCTAATACTCCAAGTAATGTATCATATGGAAGTCCTGAAACACAAAGTATTTTATCTCCAGGTCTTACATTACCAGCAATGGCTGCTCCAATTGCGTGTGTACCACTTACAAAATGAGGTCTAACAAGTCCAGCTTCAGTTTTAAATATATGAGCATATACATTATCAAGCGCATCACGACCTAAGTCATCAAGACCATATCCAGTTGTATTTGTAAAATGCGAATCACTTATTCTTTCTTCTTGAAAAGCTCTTAAAACCTTAAGTTGATTAAATTCTCTTATTTCATCATATTCTTTTAATGTCATTTCAATATCACAGATAGCCTGTCTATATATTTCAAATGTTTTCTCATTAATAGCATAATTTCCTTTTAAAAATTCTTCTGTTTTTCTTAACATGTTTAGTTATTCTCCTTTAAGTATTGATATATTAAAACTTCACAAAAATAAATAGGCAGTAATTTGCCTATTTATTATTTATTAGTACTTTCGTTATCTACAAATAAAATTGGTTCAGATGGTGTTATTGTTGAGATTGAATGCTTATATATTAGCATTTGTTTATTTTCACATTCTAAAACAACAGTAAAACTATCAAATCCCTTTACAACACCCTTCAATTGAAATCCATTTAATAAATGAATTGTTAATGGAATCTTATTCTTTCTTCCGTTGTTTAAAAAAATATCTTGTAAATTATTTTGTTGCTTATTGACCAAAATATAACACCTCCATAATTAGTAATTAGGCATATGAAAATAAATAAAAAGTTCAATTTGCCGTGGAAATTTTTTATCAGACAAGGAGGTAAATCGCCATCATAGCTGGCCTATTACGGCAATTTGCCGACGTAGTATAATGAAAAATAAGCAAGCAAATGGACTTGTTATTTTTTGAATGTGCCTTATATTACATATTATAACTCTACTTTATTCCAATGTCATTAAGAACTTTATTTACTATATCTTCATCACTCATTACATCTTTGTCTAAAAATATACAACGCTTATCCCTTCTAAACCATGTTAGTTGACGCTTTGCATAATTTCTCGAGCCTTGTTTTATCATATCAATTGCTTCTTCTAATGATATTTTGTCTTCTAAATAATATAAAATCTCCTTATATCCTATCCCCTGCATAGATTGCATATTTGAAGTATAACCCATTTGTTTAAGCTTTATGCACTCATCTAATAAGCCATTTTTAAACATAATATCTACTCTTTTATTAATTCGATCATACAATCTTTGTCTATCCATAGTTAGAACATAATAATATACATCATAATCGCTTTTATAGAAGTCATCTCCTGCATCATAAGAACTAAATGGTTTACCCGTAAGTTTAAACACTTCTAAAGCTCTAATAACCCTTTTTCTATTGTTTTTATGTATTTCCTTATAACTTATAGGATCACATTCTTTAAGCATTTCATGTATATAGTCATTTCCATTTTCTATAGCTAAATGCTCTAATAAATCTCTATATTCATCATCTTTTTCAGCTTCTGTAAAAGTCATGTTACAAGTTAATGAATTAATATAAAGTCCTGTCCCTCCAGCTATTATAGGAAATTTGTTTCTACTTATGATATCACTTAAAGCTTTGTCTCCATATTCTTTAAAATCAGCTACTGAAAATGGGACATCTGGGGAGATAACATCTATTAAATGATGCTTAATTCCTTTCATCTCCTCTTTTGTTACTTTTGCAGACCCGATATCCATATATTTATATATTTGCATAGAATCAGCTGAAATAATTTCTCCATTTAGCTCTTTTGCAATTCTTATAGAGAGTTCAGTTTTCCCTACTGCAGTAGGTCCTCCAAGTACTAATAATTTTTGTTTCATAGTCTCATTCCTTTTTGATTAAATTATTCTTTTAAACTTTTTATCTATATCTACACTTGTGAATTTAATTATTACAGGCCTTCCATGTGGGCAATGGAAAGGATCATCAATATAACGTAATTCCTCTACAAGCTTAACCATTTCATTTAATTCTAGCTTATCATTCCCTTTTATTGCAGCTTTACATGCTTTAGTTGCTATTGCATTATGTTTAACTTCTGTTGTCTTACCATTACCCAAATTCTTAAGATTATCAAGTATTTCTAAAAATAATTTTTTAGGATTAAGCTTTCCTAAAAAATATGGAACTTCCTTTAATGCCAAAGATGTTCCTCCAAATTCTTCAAGAACAAATCCGGCTTGCTTAAATACTTCTTTGTTTTCTTCAAAGTAAGAATAATCATCTATTGTTAAATCTATAATACTTGGAACCATAAGCGGTTGAATTACAATATCTCCATTTTCAATATCATTTAAATATTTCTCAAAATAAATTTTTTCATGGGCTGCATGTTGGTCTATCATATATAAAGTACCATCATATTCGCCTAATATATAAGTTTTGTTATATTGACCTATTATAGTCATTGGAGGGAATTTAGCTGTTCGTTTTATAGTATGTTTTTCATTCTGATTATCAAAAGCTATTTCCTCGTCTATTCCATTATTTACACTAGTAAATTCATCTTTATTATTAAGCTCTATATAATGATTTTTTTTAAAGACTTCATCTTGTAAAAAATTAACAGAATTAGTGATAGCCTCATCGAATGAACTTTTTTTGTCGTCAGAACATTTGTTCGAGTCACTATTTTTATAAATTTCTTTTGTCATGGTTTCTGAATTTTTATTATCTATATTTAAATGATTATGATTAGAATATTCGTTAACTAAATCTTCATTTATACTATTAGACTTTAAATCTAAAGGGATGCTAACCTCTGTTACAGTTAAATTATCTAAATTAATTGAATCGTTCTTGTGTACATTTAGTGAAGTATCGTCTATAGGCAATGTTTTCACATTATTAGAAACTATATCATTGTTTATAGTAAGTACCTTACCACTTTCAATAACTTCTTTTACTGCATTATTTGCAAGTTTAACTTTTTCCTCTTCTTCTTTGATTTTAAATGTGATTTCTTCAAAAGTAGGTATATTACTTTGTTTAATGTTTTGTTCCTCTTCCTTTATAGCAAATGTGTCAAAAACTTCATTTTTTAGTGAGGTATGTACTGCGCCAAAAATCTTTTTAAATATCATTCTTTCATCGTTAAACTTTACTTCTGCTTTAGTTGGATGTATGTTTACGTCCACATATTCAGGATAAATCTCTATAAACAATACAAAAAAAGGAAACTTATTAACAGTAGAAAAAGATTTAAAAGCTTGCTCTACTGCTACTGCAAGACTACGATTTTTTATATATCTCTTATTTACAAAGATGCTTTGATTATTTCTAGAACCTCTAGCAATATCTTCTTTTCCTACATATCCGTAAATTGTAACTAAGTCCGATGTATCCTCATAATAAATTATATTATCAGTTATGTTTTTGCCATAAACGGTTCTAATAGTGTCTTTAAGATCTCCATTTCCGAAAGTGTGAAGAACTTTTTTGTGATTATTATATAATTTAAAACTTATCGAAGGATTAGCTAGTGCAATTCTAGTTATTATATCCGTAATTAAAGAGCCTTCTTTGGAAACTGATTTCAAAAATTTCTTTCTTGCTGGTACATTAAAAAACAAGTCATGAACTTCAATAATAGTGCCTTTATTAATACCACATTCAGTTACTTCTGAGAACTTTCCACCCTCAATTTCAATTTCATATCCATACTTTTCATCTTCTTGTTTTGATTTTAAATTAACTTTAGCTACTGATGCTATAGAGGGAAGTGCTTCCCCTCTAAATCCTAATGTGTTTATATTATAAATATCTTCTGATTCCTTAATTTTACTAGTAGCATGAGGAAGAAACGCTTTGGATATATCATCTTTATAAATTCCATCTCCATCATCAACAATTCTAATTAGAGATGTTCCACCTTCTTCTATTTCAATCAGTATATTCTTTGAATTTGCATCAATTGAATTTTCTACTAATTCTTTAACTACCGAAGATGGTCTTTCAACAACTTCTCCAGCTGCAATTTTATTAGCTGTATCTTCATTTAAAATATTAATTCTTTTCAAACCCAAGTCCTCCTCCTCTCGTTTTAGGTATATAAAAATATTTTACAAAGAATATTAACATGTTGTTTTTATATGTATTGTAATAAAAAAGAATTGAATAACTCCAACTATATTTTTATTTTGCTATTCTTTCAAATGTATTATATCTAATTTACATGAGAATAACAATTTAAATTACAATTAGACACATTCAATTCTTAATTTGATCTGTTCTTTTTAATATTCTTAGTATTTATTTAAACATTTACTATAAAACAATAAATACTATACTTCTTTAAAATATTTTAACTTCTTTTAGATTATTCTTTGTGTTTTACTGGATCGAGTTTTGCTAATATAGCAAAAATAGAACCTAAAATACATATACCTGCACATATCCATAGTGCATAACCATATGCAACTGCATTACTAGCACCAGCTTTTAATCCAGCATCAACGACAAAGCCAGTTATAGTTGGTGCAAGTATTCCTGAAATAGATCCTAAAATTCCCGCAATACCGGAATAAACACCTG
The DNA here is from genome assembly GCF_000473995.1 of Clostridium saccharobutylicum DSM 13864. Taxonomy (NCBI): domain Bacteria; kingdom Bacillati; phylum Bacillota; class Clostridia; order Eubacteriales; family Clostridiaceae; genus Clostridium; species Clostridium saccharobutylicum. Next base: position 2,557,189 of record NC_022571.1, read on the forward strand.
CAAGTGTTGGACAAATAGATGGTGCTACTGAAAAATATCCACTCATAGTCAAACAAAGAAATCCATAAGATAATGATACAGATGCAATAACAAGTGTTGGATTAGTAAAATTAGCACCTAGGAAAATAAGAACTGCAGCTCCAATCATACCAACTATCTGTACTAATTTACGTCCTATTTTATCTCCAAATTTATTAGAAGCTGCATCAGAAACAAAACCACCTATAAAATAAGTAAAGAAACCTACAATAAAAGGAGTGGCCTCCTGCACTTATTTTCATACCACGTCCAATAGCAAAATAATTTGGAAGCCATGTAGTACAGAAGAAATACATATAAGTTGCACATGCATAAGATAAACACATTAACCATACAGAAGAACTTCTCAAAACATCAGATTTGGTGATATTTGAATTTGTTATTAATAACTGCTTTTGTTGTTTTTGAGCAATATAATCAAGTTCTGCTTTATTAACTTTTTTATGATCCGAAGGATTTGATTTACCAACTAATGCCCAAATAATACACCATATTGGGAAGAATACTGCATATAAATAAAATAACTTTTTCCACCCAATAATAGGCAATAAAGCTGCTGCTACATACATATTAATTGCTGAACCTAATGGGCATCCTGCTTGTACTAATCCACATGCAATTCCAGATTCTTTTTTGGGAATCCATCTTCCTAAGTTTGACATTGCACCAGGAACAATACATCCTTGTGCAACACCTTCAAGAGCACGAATAAAAATCATAGATCCAATAGAAATCCCAATAATAGGTGTTAATAATGTAAATAACCCTGAAAGCAACAAACTAACAATAAGTACCTTAGTAGCGCCATACTTATCAGCAATAGCACCAGATGGTATCATAGTAATCATATATCCAATAAAAAATGCAGTAGAAGCATATCCAAACTGTGTAGAGCTCCATCCATATTGCTGCATAATATCAGATCCAGATACAGAAAATACGGTTCTACCTAGAAACATTACCATATAAGAAAGTGCCAATACAACAGCTACTGCCCATCGTATATTGGTTTTTTTTATATTAGTCATAAAAAATCCTCCTAAAATTATTCTTTATACTTATGGAAAATATATACAATTAATGTTAAAATATATATTGTTTAACATAGTTTACATGGAGGTGTCCCATGAATTTAAATCAATTGTACTACTTTAAAAAATTGGCTCAATTACAGCATTTTACTCAAGCGGCCAAAGAATTATATATAACCCAACCAACTTTAAGTGGTTCTATTTCTTCTTTAGAAGAAGAACTTGGAGTTGAACTATTCCGTAAAGATGGACGAAACATGAAATTAACAAAATACGGAACAGACTTCTATAAGTACGTCAGTACAGCTATAAATGAACTTGAAAAAGGAATTGAAGTAACCAAAGAAAAATGTGGCGCTTTAGCAGGAGTGATTGATATAGGATGTGTTCCCACACTTTTGTGGAGATTTTCTACCTATGGTAATCAAGAGATACTTAAAAACTGTAAATTCCAAAACCAAATTTAATATTTTTACTGGTATGACTTTAGAAATTATAGAAGGTATAAAATCTGATAAATATGATATCGGTTTCTGCTCTCTTTTAGAAAATGAGACTAATCTCGAATTTATTCCAATTCTGACTCAGGAATTAGTTCTTGTCGTTAATAAACAACATCCGCTAGCAAAAGAAAAACTTATCCATATTAAAGATATCCAAGGTTATTCACTAATTACCTATCGAGAAACACTACCTATTGGAAAAACTATTATGAAAATTCTAAAAGCAGATGGACTAAATGCAGATTATTCTTTTGATGACGAAGTTACTCTTGGTGGAATGGTATCTTCAATGGACGTAGTTGCTATTGCTGCTCGTACGTCTTTTTTACGTCAGTTTAATAATTTAAAGCTTATTAAACTTGATATACCGTCTAACTCACGTATTATATATATGTGTTATAGGAAAAACACTTATCACACTAGGCCTGTGGAAATATTTATAGACTATATAATGCAAATGCAAAAGCTTAAGACTTCCAATTAGAATGCATCCTTTCTAGTGAAATTTTAACTAATTCATTTTCTTTTATGTGTACATAAATTTCAAATCCCCTTTTACATAGAAATATACATTCTAGACAGGGATTTTCATCGCAGTACACATAAGCATCTTCATCAGCCAAAGCAAATATAAAGGATGCTTTTTTAGGGTTTGTTACATACTTTATTTGACCGCCTGTAAATGTCTTAAGATAAATCCATTCAACTGAAACATTTTCTTTTTTTATTTTCCAGAATACTTCTACTGCATTTTCATTATATCCTCCTGTGATTTTATAATCGATTAAAATTTCATCGGAAACTTCTGAAGGAGTCTTTTCCTGTAATTTATTCATTTTTTCATTACAACACATTGGAATAGCTTCTTTTTTTAAGCTTAAAGATTGGTAAACGCTTCTACAATGCTTGCAATAATAAAATGTTACATTAGGGCATACAACCTTGGGTTTTTTAGTTTCTTTTGATCTTCTTGGAGCAAATTCTTGTTGTTTCACACCAATTCCTCCTGCATTTTCATTCGAACTTTTAAATCTTCTAACAATATGTTTTTTTTCACTTTTCCACTATCAGTTCTTGGAATTTCTTTAATAATTTCTAATCGTTCAGGCCAATATCGTTTAGGAACTTTTTTTTGTTCCATATATTTCAAAAGCTTATTTAAATCTAAAGATTCTATTCCTTCTTTTAATACAACATAAGCACAAATTCGCTCACCAAGACGTTCGTCTGGCATTCCAATTACAGCTTCATCTTGAATAGCAGGAAATTTAGCAATATAACTCCTTATATCATTTGAATTTAGATTCTCTCCACCTCTAATTATTATATCCTTTTTTCGTCCAACAACAGCTATGTTTCCGTTTTCATCCATAACACAAAAATCTCCACTATAAAACCAACCTTCATCATCTAATGCTTTATAAGTAGAGGTTTTATCATTTATATAACCTACAAATACGTTAGGTCCCCTTGATGCTTCTTCTCCAATTGTTCCTGGCGGAACTTTTTTTCTATGCTCATCCACAATACGAACTTCTACGCCTTTCATTGCTTGTCCAGAAGTACATCCAATTAATTCTACAGCTTCATCTGGTCGTACAAATATATGAGGAACACTTTCTGTAGCTCCATAAACTTCACATAATTTAATTCCATATTCATAAGCTTTTCTAATCATATCTCTAAGAATCATAGCTCCACCACAAAGATAAAATTTCAACGAATTCAAACGCACGTTTTCTTGTTCCATGACTTTTAAGATATCATAAATAAAAGGAGTAGAACCCATTGAATAAGTACATTTTTCTGAATTCATAAGATTAATTGCTTCTTTACTCTTAAATTTACTTTGTAAAACGACTTTTGCACCCAGAAACATAGGAGCAATTATTCCATGATGAAAGCCAGTAGCATGATTTAATGGAGCTGGCATAAAAATTATATCCTCTTTTGTAAGTTCTAGTTCATTATTAAAATTACTCTCACTAAATATTATATTATTATGTGTAAGCATAACACCTTTTGTGCCTCCACAAGTTCCAGAAGTATAGAGGACAGCTGCAATATCGTTGCTGTCCACATTGGTATTATATTTTAGCGGAGAATATTTTAAAAGAATTTCGCTTAAAACATTATAGTTACCTTTTTTTCTTTAAGTTTATCAACTAATATAATAGTTTTTAATTTTTTTACATTCTTCTTAATTGATGAAATCACTTCTTCATAATTAGTGTTATGATACAATGTAGGGCAAATATAAAGTTTACTTTCAGTCTGATTTAAAAGCTTAGAAACTTCTTCTGGATTATAACACATACCAATAGGGTTAATTATAGCTCCTAACTTTATACATGCAACAGTTAGAAAAATAAATTCGCTCCATACAGGTAGCTGAAAAGATACTATATCTAATGGTTTAATTCCTATTTCCACAAAATAAGAAGCTATGGCTCCAGCTTTTTCATCCACTTCTTTATAAGTATACCTGTTTCCAATATCATCTACTATATATTCACGATTTCCATGCTTTTTTACACATTCATTCCAGTAATCTATAAGAGTTTTCTTTCCCCAATAGCCCATTTCTTCATATATTTTTTTTTGATTATCATTTATTTTTACTTCACCTAACATATTTTTTCTCCCTTATAAAAAGAATATAGCTAGAGTATTTATTCATATATATTCTTTGCCGAGCGAATTTCTTTAATAATTTCTGGAATTATTTCAAATATATCTCCTACTAGTCCATAATCTGCAACTTCAAAAATAGGTGCTGATGGGTCTTTGTTGATTGCAATTATAGTATCTGAAGAGCTCATTCCAGCTAGATGTTGTACTGCACCTGAAATTCCACAGGCAATATATATTTTGGGTGTAACAGTCTTTCCAGTCTGTCCTACTTGTTTAGATTGAGGCATCCATCCAGCATCTACAGCTGCTCTTGAAGCGCCAACAGTTCCACCTAATACATCTGCTAGTTCATTAAGTATTTTAAAGTTTTCTGCATTCTTCATTCCTCTTCCGCCAGATACGATGTATTCTGCTTCTTCTAACTTAATTCCAGATTCTTCTGTTGATTTAATAAAATCAACTACTTTTGTAAGAATATCATTTGTGTCCATTCTTATGTTTTCTTCTATAATTTGAGCATTATTATTTACATTTTTTTCTGGTTTCTTAAAAGCACCAGGTCTTACAGTCCCCATTTGTGGTCGTGTATCACTACAAAGGATTTGAGCATAAAGATTACCACCGAAAGCTGGTCTTTCCCATACAACATTTTTAGTATCTGTTTCTACACTTAAAGCAGTACAATCTGCTGTTAAGCCAGTTCTTAGACTAACTGCTATTTTAGATCCAAGCTCTCTTCCTTTGATAGTAGCACCTATCAAAATAGTATTTGGATTATATTTTTCACATAACTTTAAAAAGGCATTACCATATGCATCTGAAGAATAATTGGAATATTCCTCTCCTTGTACTACATAAATTTTATCTGCACCATAATAATTAGCTTCTTTAACTGCATTTTTTATATTATTTCCAATTACTACAGCGCATAATTTTTGATTTAAACCATCTGCTAATTTTCTTCCTTGACCAAGTAACTCAAATCCAACATCTTTTGGCTGTCCTTGAAAGCATTCAATAAATACCCACACATCTTTGTATTGTTCAAAATTCATGATTAAAAGCCTCCCTTATAACAATTTTGCTTCTAATAGTTTGCAAACTAAGTTTTTAGCTGTTTCTTTAGGATTTTTAACTTCTATTATTTCACCACTTGCCTGACGTTTTGGAGTGAAGGTTGCTTTTACTCTTGTTGGTGAACCTTTAAGTCCAATCTTTGTGATATCGGTATCTGGCATATCTGATAAATTAATTTCTTTAATTTCAGCTTTCAAAGAGTCAATTTTTCTTTTAATTGTCGCATATCTTGGCTTGTTACTTTCTTTAGTTATAGTGCAAAGAACAGGTAATTTTGCTTCAACTACTTCAATACCTTCCTCAATCTGACGCTTTACAATACATTTATCGCCTTCCATTTTAATATCCAATACATGGCTTAATCTATTAATATTTAAATGCTCTGCAATACTTGAACCAGTTTGTCTAGTATCTCCATCAATTGCTTGTTTGCCTACCAAAATAAAATCGAATGTTCCAATCTTTTGAATTGCTTTAGATAAAATGTAACTCGTTGCATAAGTATCAGATCCACCAAAAGCTCTATCTGTAATTAGATATGCTTTATCTGCTCCTAAAGAAAGAGCTTCTCTTAAGACTGCTTTTGCATTATTAGGCCCCATGGAAATTGCAGTTACTGTACCACCATATTGATCTTTTAATCTGAGTGCCTGTTCTAAAGCATTTTTATCAAATGGATTTAATATACTTGGAACTCCATTACGAATTAATGTATTCTTTACTGGATCAATTTTAATCTCTGTTGTATCTGGAACCTGTTTTATGCAAACAACTATATTCATTTTGTCTCCCCCTTACTTATATTCCTTTTCTAAAACACTAGCTATTGTCATTCTTTGAATTTGATTAGTGCCTTCAAAAATTTGGAATACCTTGCAGTCTCTCATAAGTTTTTCAACTGGATATTCCTTACTGTATCCATAGCCACCAAAAATCTGAACTGCATTAGATGTTACTTCTTGCGCACAGTCTGATACAAAAGCTTTAGTTATTGAACCTTCTTTACGAACTAAATCTCCCTTATCCATTAATTTCATTGTATTATTTACAAGAACCCTTGAAGCCTCTGTTTTAATTGCCATATCAGCCAACATTTGCTGTACCATTTGGAATTTAATCAAAGGCTTATCAAATTGTTTTCTTTCTTTTGAATATTTTACTGATTCATCTAGAGCTCTTTGCATAATACCTACTGCCAAAGTTGCTACAAATGCTCTTGATAAATTTAATGCATTTAAAGCTAGCTTAAATCCAGATCCTTCAGCTCCAATCATATTAGATGCTGGAACTCTTACATCTTGAAAAGTAACATCTGTAGTATTAGATAAACGAAGTCCCATTTTATTTTCATGTTTTCCAATTGTAATTCCAGGTGAATTTGCATCTATAATAAATGCAGAAATTCCATTATGTCCAGCTTCTTTTTGAGTTTTAAAGAAACCTACAATTAAAGAAGCTAATGCACCATTAGTAATAAAAGTTTTTGTTGCATTTAAAATATAATCCTCACCATCTTTAACAGCAGTACCTCTCATTGCAGCAGGATCAGATCCTGCATTTGGTTCTGTAAGAGCAAAACCTGCAAAATTACCTTTTCCAATAACATCTGCAAAATATTTGCCCTGTTTTTTAGTGCCTGAAAGAATTACATTTCTTAATGCAACAAATGTGGTAACAAAACTAATTGCATAACCAGCATCTACTTTTGCTAATTCCTCAAAAATCATAGCTGTAGTTTCATAGCTTAAACCAGTTCCACCGTATTCTTCAGGTATTTCAAGCATATGAAGCCCCATATCAAAAGCACATTTAAATAATTCTCTTGGACATTCACCTTTTTCGTCTGATTCCTGAACATATGGCTTAATTTCATTTTCTGCCATTTCTTTTACCATAGCAATTAGTTCCTTTTGCTCGTTTGTGTATATTAAGCTCATTAAAATTCCTCCTTCTCATTAATTTTTAATAATTGAAAATAAAATCCTAATATGTTATTTTTTAAAATTAATCAATTAGTTTTAATCCCTCTATGGCGCCCTCTTTCATGTATAGCTCAATCTCTTCAGCGCTATAATTTAACTGCTTCATAATTTCTTCAGTATGCATGCCTTGTGGTTTACAAGTTTTTAATTTAGGTTTAGGAAAAGAACCAAATAAAACTGGATTAGTAGGAATCATCCTTTCTCCAGAAGGGTAACCTACTTTTGTCAATATATTATTTGCCCATACCTGTTCATCCTTATATATATCTAATGGCTCATATCCTGCCTCACATGCTAAGTCATTTTCTTTGAGTATCTTCATTAAATCATCTCTATTAATTTTAGATATTGCATAGTCTAAAATATCTACTACTTCATGATTTAAATTATTAGCATTTACGTAAGCACACTTATTATACTTGGTGTTTCCGACCATATCTTTTCTTCCTAATAAGCTCATAATTTTATCAAAATCTCTATCATATTCTGGGCAACACATTACAACCCATTTATTATCTTTTGTTCGATAGCAATTATTAAATGGATTTGGAATTTCTTTTCTGCTCTTTGGATACTTATTTCCATATTGAGCAGAAATCATTGCAACACTTTGCATAAATACTGCTGTATGGTGAAGACTAACTGTTACCTTATCTCCTTTTCCAGTCTTTTCTCTGTTATAAAGTGCACCACAAATACCTGATAATAAGCACATTGAAACCTGAAAGTCTCCATATCCATTGCTTGGATTCATTGGTGAACCACCTTTATCTACAGTTGTCGCAAGAACTCCTCCTCTTGCCATATAACAAGTTGCGTCAAAGCCAGCGGTATCTTTTTCAGGCCCATTTTCCCCATATCCTAATACTTGGGCGAAAATAAGCTTAGGAAATTTTTCTTTTAAAGTATTATAGTCCAAACCAAGCTTAACTAATGATTTTGTTCTTGTATTAGTAACAAATACATCTGCTTGACCTAATAACTTATACGCTACCTCTAAACCATGTTTTGTCTTCAAATTTATAGTAATAAATCTCTTATTCATATTAGCTACATCAAAAGCTAAATTTTCATCATTACTATAAGGCATGTTAAATACTGAGCCCTGTTCTCTTGCTGGATCTCCTTTTTTAGATTCTATTTTAATTAATTCAGCTCCCCATTCACCCATTACTCTAACAGTAGTAGGTGCTGCTAAATAGGTAGTCAAATCTACTACTTTAATTCCTTTTAAAGGTTCCATTTTGATCCTCCCGTTCTTTGCCTATTTGTACATATAGCCCTTTGAAAAAATTCAAAAGGCTATATATTATGCTTAAACTATTTTATGTGTTTTAATCAATAACTCCGCCACTTGCGATTAATTTTCTTGAAACTGTTAATCTTTGAACTGTTCTAGGTCCTTCTTCTAACCACATTGCTCTACAGTCACGATATAATCTTTCAACTGGTCCATAAGGATTATCTTCAAAGTATCCAATACCACCAAATATCTCTAAACAGTAATCAGATACTAATTTAACAGTGTTTATGCTATGAAGTTTACACATAGCAGCTTTCATTTCGATGTCTTTACCTTCTTCGTAATCCTTTGCAAAATCATAAACCATCATTCTTAATGCATAGATCTCAGTTCCCATATCAGCAATTGTTTGTTGAATTGCTTGTCTTTTAATTAATGGCTTACCAAAGGTTACTCTATCTTTTGCTCTTGCAATTGACATTTCTAACATTCTTTGAGCCATACCAAGATTACTTACTGCAATATGAGCTCTAGATACAGATAAAGAGTGCATTGCAATTTTAAGGCCATCGCCTTCTTTACCAAGTAAATATTTCTTATTAAGTCTCATATTAGTAAATCTCAATCCAGCATGTCCAGCTCCACGGCAGCCCATCATATGAGGCATTGGAACAGTTTCATAACCTGGAGTATTAACTGGTACGAAAAATGCAGATAATCTTTTATCCTTTGGAGCAGTTGGATTAGTAACAGCTATTACATATGCAAATTCACAACAATCAGTATGTGAAATTAATGTTTTTTCACCATTAAGAATATAATCATCGCCATCTTTTACAGCCATTGTATGCAAATCTGCACCTGTGCCACCTGTTTCTTCAGTTAATGCGAAACAAGTAAATATTGTTTTATCGGCAAACTTATTCATATATTCATCTTTCAATTCTTTATTTCCAAAATCATCAAGTATTCTCCAGTTCATGTCTGCTGCATAATGAAGATGCATACGCATTCCTCCTGGACCTCTACTAAACTCTTCTTGTACTTGTAAAATTTCTAATTCATTTAATCCCCATCCGCCATATTTAACTGGTAAACAGCATCTATATAAGTTATTCTCAATCGCTAATTTAAAAAATTCCTTTGGAAACTTGTTAGTTACCTCAACTTCTTTTTGAATCTCTTCAAAAGGACCTTCTGCTAATTCTCTGATTTGTTTTAAATACGCCTTAAACTCGGTTTCATTTAATTTTGACATTTCTTTACCTCCTTGGTATTTTGTTTTATTTCCTTTTACACTTTAATTATATTTAAATCGTTAACATATTACTAATAGCTATATTTTTACGTTTGTCCCACTTTCCATAGTTTTTTCTTATGAATACCTTTTCCTATTTTGTGAATTTTCTTTATATGTACAATAGAAAAAGGAGTATCTTAAATTAAAATGTCCTTGATGTAGGTTGCATTTTAATTTAGATACTCCTTGTAATTTTGCTAGATAAATCATCAATTCTTTATATCAGCTCTTCGTTGAGATTCAAACCTATGAACTTAAAAAATCACTTATATTTCTGAATTTGCAGTAATTTATATGTCTTGATATCAATATTGAACCATATAAATTATTAACTTTACTTGTATAATAAATAAAACTAATTATATATATTTTTTCAGCTTTTCTTTTGTATTTGAGTCAGCAAAACTTGCTTCTACACTATTGTAGTAAATTTGTTTATAATCTTCAAAATCTATATGAAAAGTATCAGCTATTATATGTATCTCGTTTGTCATATTTGTATTTGATACAGTTCTATTATCAGTGTTTAAAGTTATTTTTACTTCATCTTTGTGAAAATTATATATTGGATGCTCAGAGAAGCTGTTAACTGCTTTAGTTTGTACATTACTTGTCGGACACATCTCAAGTGTAACGTTTCTTTCCTTTACAATTTTATAAGCTTCATCGCAATCTTTTATAAATACTCCATGTCCAATTCTTTCAGCATCTAAAAGCTGTACAGCATCTAATACATTCTTACCTATTCCAGTTTCACCTGCATGAATAGTAACTCTATATCCATATTGCTTAGCTAATTTAATAGGTTCTACAAATTTTTTACAAAAGCCTTCTTCCTCAGAGGCACATAAATCTACTGCAACAACACCTTTTCCAAGAAATGTTTTTCCCTTTTCTACTACTTCAAAAGCTTTATCTGCACTCATAGTTCTCATACATGATAATATTACATTTCCTTTAATATCATATTTCTCTTCAGCATCTGTAATGCCGTCTATTACACTTTGGATTATTTCTTCTACTGTTAATCCCTTTATAGTATGAAGCAATGGAGCAAATCTTACCTCCATATATTTCACATTTTCTTTAGCTGCATCTTCAAAAAGCTCAAAAGTGATTCTTCTTAAACTCTCTTTTGATTGCATTACTAGATTGGGAATGGCAAATGCTTTTAAATATTCATCAAGGGATCTACATTCTAATGGAGCTGTAATTTCTTTTTGAATATAATTAACATCTGTTGAAGGAATATCAATACATTCCTTATTTGCTATATCTATTATTGTTTCTGGTCTAAGACTTCCATCTAAATGGCAATGTAATTCTATCTTAGGTAAAGTTTTTAAGTTCATAATTTCCTCCTGTTTACTGGTATATATTCTTTTACTCTAAAATTTCAATAAAAAAATTCCCAATCACAAAGAAGACACAAATAATTGTATCTTCTTCGTAATCAGGAATTAATGGTTCCTGGTAGAGACCTCCAATCCATATTATTGGAGTTATACGAAATTCTATTTCAAAATTTTAATTATTGATATTCTATCATGTTTAATTTTTTTTTACAAATGCAAGTATTTGAATTTATTCAAAAATTAATGTTGAATTTTTATAATCAATAGGTATTTCGTTTAAATAACTATATATTTATTAGAAATCGCAATCTTTATTATAACATTTATACTTATAATAATTGTAAGAGTATCTATTATTAGTACAAAAAAATAACAAGTCAACATGCATATCTATTTTGCATAATAATTCATAATATTATACAAAATAGATATTTCATTCTTGACTTGTTATTTTAACTTGTTATATTTAAATTGCGAACAATATAACAAATGCTATTGCAATAAAATACATTGGTACAGGGATATCTTTTGATTTTCCTGTAAATAATTTCATTAATACAAACGATACAAATCCAAATGCTAAACCATCTGTAATTGAATATGTTAAAAGTGTTAATATTAATGTTAAAAATACAGGCATTCCTTCAGTAAAATCTGAGAAATCAATTTTTGTTATTGGTTCCATCATTACTACACCTAAAACTATTAGAACTGGAGCTGTAGCAAACATTGGTATTGCCGTTAAAATTGGTGAAAAGAATAATGATAAGAAGAATAATCCAGCTATTGTTAAACCAGCTAATCCTGTTCTTCCACCTTCAGCGATACCAGCTGCTGATTCTACAAATGCTACAGGTGTAGAAGTACCTAAACATGCACCTACTGCTGATCCAATTGCATCTGCTGTTAATACTTTATCTGCATTTAAAACATTACCTTTTTCATCTAAATAACCTGCCTTTGAAGCTAAACCAATCAAAGTTCCAATACTATCAAATACATCTATAAACAACATAGAAACGATAGCTGGAATTATTCCTACAACCATTGCACCTTTAAAATCAAATTGCATGAATACTGGAGCTATTGATGGAGGCATAGATATTATTCCAGAAGGTAACTTAGCAACTCCTAATATCACTCCGATTATATAAACTGAAAACATTCCAATAACAAATGAACCTTTTATATTTTTATAATATAAAACCGAAATTATAACTACTCCTAAGCAAGTTAGTAAAACTGAAATATCTTTTAAATTTCCTAGTGTAACTAAAGTAGCTTGACTACCAACAATAATTTTAGCATCTTGAAGACCTATAAAAGATATAAAGAATCCAATACCGATACTAATTGCATATTTTAATGTTTGTGGAACACTGTCAATAATTACTTGTCTAATTTTAAATACATTAAGTAATAAAAATATAATTCCTTCAATTAATGAAGCTGCTAAAGCTGTTTGCCATGAAAATTTCATTGTTAAACAAATTGTAAATGTGAAAAATGCATTTAAACCCATACCTGGTGCCATACCAAATGGATAATTAGCAACAAGTGACATGATTACTGTACCAACAACAGAAGCTAATGCTGTTGCTGTAAATACTGCTGATACATCCATACCTGATTGACTTAGGATGCTTGGATTTACAACTAATATGTATGCCATAGTTAAAAACGTTGTTACCCCAGCTAACATCTCCGTTTTTACATTTGTTTTGTTTTTTGATAAGTGAAATAATTTTTCTAGCATATTATTCTCCGTTCTTTCTACCGATTTTTTTGATAAATTGTCCAAAATAATTCCTCCTATTTTACGAGCTACACAAATAAGAATTGCCACTCAAAAATAATATTTCTTTATAGTAGTTTGCACTAACATATAAAAAAATATAAAAGAATACAATAAGAATTTAAAGATACTTGATAATATAAAAGCCCCTTTGTAATTACAAAGGGGCTTATAAGTAAACAAATACCTATAAACACCCATAGTCAGACAATTTACGGTAGTCCGGTAGAGACACTTAGACCTTATTTCTAAGCATATACGGGTAAAATTTTCATAATTCATATATAACCTACTAATTTACTACATTCTCTAATTATACATCCCTAAGGACTTCTTATAATGCTTGTACAATGTAATATATTAAGTGTGCAATATATAGAATATAGCTCTTTTTCATATACTTAATCCTACAATATTTTGTTTTATAAATCAATAGTAATTTAATAATTTTGTGTATTTTTTTGATTTTTATAGTTTTATTGTTCGTATTTTTAATAATATTAACTATAAATCTAACTTGACTTTATAATTTAAACAAATAAAAAGCATAATTTTCCATGCATATTAATTCATCGTTATGAATAAATATGATTATTTGTAAGTATATTGTTTTATTTATATAAAAATAAAAACAATGTATTATATTGAAATATTACAATATAATTCAATATAAAGATTATATTTACATAAATTACTATTTGTTAATTTAATTACACTAATTTAAATTTATTCTTATTAATTACAAATGATAAAAACTTTGAGATAATGCTGACTTAAATTTGAATTAATAAAACAGAGGGAGAGGGTTTGAAAAAAGTATAACAATATATATAAATTTTGTTATATTTATAACATACAAGTTGATAGATAGCTGATAATTCAGTGGTAGAATCATTTGTTAATTGATAACTTCTTTTGTACGCATATGGATATTTGAAATATATACAGATTAGTTTGTAAGAAGAATTATTTGTATATTTAGACCGAATAGATAAAATTGGCTAGGAAACCTAATTGTGTATGAATAGTGTTAAAATATAGGGTTCCGTGCTTAGGAATCCTATATTTCAATATCAATATAATTACATTTATAATGCTACATTTTCTAAATCCATTATTGCATTATAAATCATTTCTGTTGTTATCTCATATGGTACATGTTTTATATCCCCTGTTTCCATTGCTTTACGTAGGATCTTATCAAGATCTTTTTCTTCTACTTCAATATGTGCTAAACATGTTGGAAGTCCAACACTCTTATTGAATTTATAAACTCTATCACGTTCTTCAAATTGTTTGTCACATGTAAGCATAACTAAAACACCATAAGAAACAACTTCACCATGAAGATGATTTTTTTCTATTTTCTCCAATGTAGTGCATCCATAATATACTGAATGAGCAAGACAACTATTGTAATCATTTATTACAAGAACTGATACAAGCCCTGTAGTAATTATTATGTTAAGAATTACTTGTTCTAATTCATCTGATACTTTGTGAAGTTTAGAATCTTCATAAGCTTTTTTACCATATTTTAAAAGTGGTTCTACGCAATTACGACTTATATCAACACCTAAAAGATTAGTATGATCTAGTTTATCACCTCTTGATGAGAATGTGCATTCATATTCTTTTGATAATGCATCTCCTATACCAGCCCAAATGAAATTACTTGGTGCTTCTGCTATTATTTTGGTATTAATAAAGCAGTGTGTTGCTGGTTTTTTAGGAAAATATAATTCTTTAAATACATGATTAGCATCATAAATCACTGTTGTTGCTGTTATAGCTGCACAATTTGAAGCTATTGTTGGAAATACGAATATTGGTTGTCCAGTTTGGTCACACATTGTTTTGCTTGTATCAAGGCTTCTTCCACCGCCAACTGCAAAGATCATATCAGCTTTTGCAACTACTGGATTTTTTTTTAGCATTTCTACATTTTCATATGATGAGTCCCCGCCAAACCATACAAAATCTACTATCTCTATATTTGAACCTTTAATGCCTTCTAAAAGTGCTTCTCTAACTTTTAGCATTGCTGTTTTACCACCAACTACCACAGCTTTCTTTCCATAAGGCTCACAAATATTAGGAATTTCTTTGTAAACATCTTCTCCTATACTATAACTTGGTAAAAATACACTGTAATTACTCATTTTTTTTGCCCCCCATAATGATTGTTTATATAATTTTTTATAAAAAAAGACTTTGTCTCAATTAATTAGAGACAAAGTCTAAAACTCTGCGTTACCACTCTACTTGTTACTTAAAAGTAACCCTTCAAAATATCTTTAGGAAAACCTATTTAATATTCGGCAATATAACGGTTGCGGCCGGTCATGCTTACACAATATAATAATACCTTCAGCTAACTACTCATGAGTGATTTTCAATTCTTTCACAAATCTTATCTCCCAACAAATGATAAGTTCTCTTACTAAATGTTATAGAATTTACTTTTCTCAATCAAAGTATTTATTGTTTAACTTGTTAATAATTATATTCTTCAATTTCCATGTTGTCAATAAATTCAAATTATGGAATTATTGTTTTATCATTCTAATTACAATTTTTTAGCTTCAGCTACTAATTTATATAAAGTATTCATAGCTTCCATAGGGTTTAATGATAATATATCAACATTACTTAATTCTTTAATCAAAGATTCCTTTTCCATAAAAGCAAAGTCAAGCTGCATATTATCCATTGAAGATTTTTCTTTTTTATTATTAGATTTTTTATGATTTTGATCATTACTTATAGTTTTATTTAAAGAATTATTTTCTTCTAATAAATCACTACTTGATATATGGCTAATTGAATGAGAAACATTAGGGTTATCTATTTCACTATGTCTGTCTTGGGATATAAATTCAGTTTTATCTTCACATACAATTTCATTTTTTACAACTTTTACAGCTTCATGTTCAATATTATCACAAGCTATTTCTTTATTATTTGTATTTGTTACCTTGTGTATATCAAAGTTATTTTCTCCTTCTAAACTCAGAAGAATTTCTTTAGCTCTATCTATTACATCCTGTGGAAGTCCAGCTAGTTTTGCTACTTCAATACCATAAGACTCATCTGCTCCACCTTCAATTATCTTTCTTAAAAAGATAACAGAATCTTTCATTTTTTTAACTGCTACAGAATAATTCTTAACTCCGTCTATTATACCTTCGAGCTTTGTTAATTCATGATAGTGCGTTGCAAATAATGTCTTACATTTTAAATTTTCATTTCCAGTTATATATTCTATAACTGACCAAGCTATTGAAAGTCCATCATAAGTTGATGTTCCTCTACCTACTTCATCTAAAAGAACAAGACTCTTATTTGTAGCATTTTTTAAAATATTAGAAACTTCCCACATTTCAACCATGAATGTAGATTTACCACCAGCTAAATCATCAGAAGCTCCAATTCTAGTAAAAACTTTATCACAAATTGAAATATTAGCAGAAGAGGCTGGTACAAATGAACCTATTTGAGCCATTAATGTTATTAAAGCAACTTGCCTCATATATGTAGATTTACCTGCCATATTAGGGCCTGTTATAAGTAATAACTCTTTATCAGTTTGATTTAATATTGTATTGTTTGATACAAATTCACCTCTGCCTATTACTTTTTCAACAACTGGATGCCTTCCCTCATTAATTTCTATTATTCCATCTTCATTTATTTGTGGTTTGACATAATCATTTTCAAGGGCAACTGATGCTAACGTTGATATTGCATCTAAAGATGATATTATTCTAGCACTCTTCTTAAGTCTTGAAATTTCTTTTTCGACTTTATCTCTTATATCAACAAATAATGAATATTCTAAGTTTATAAGCTTTTCTTCTGCACCTAGAATTTTATCTTCCATAACTTTAAGTTCTTCTGTTATATATCTTTCAGCATTAGCTAATGTCTGCTTTCTAATATATCTTCCTTCTGGAATAGAACTATAATTTGATTTTGATATTTCTATATAATAACCAAATACTTTATTGTAGCCAACCTTTAATGATTTTATTCCAGTAAATTCTCTTTCTTTATTTTCTAAAGCAGCAATCCATTCCTTACCATGAATTTTAGATTCTCTTAATTCGTCAACATCTGAATTATAGCCATCTTTAATTATATTTCCTTCTTTTATACTTAAAGATGGATCTTCTTTAATTGATGATGATAAAAGATTTCTTATATCATCTAATTCATCTAAATTTTCATAATACTCTTTTAAAAGTTCTGAATTTGCATATTTTAAAAGCTCTTTAACATTTGGAATTCTATCTAAAGATGCTTTAAGAGATAACATATCCTTAGCATTTACATTTTTATTTGAAATCTTACCAACAATTCTTTCTATATCATAGATTTCCTTTAGAGAACTTCTTAAATCTTCATTAAAGCTTATAGAATTAAAAATTTCATTAACACCATTTAATCTTTTTTCAATTTCAGATTTAATAATTAAAGGTTCATCTATCCACTTCCTAAGAGTTCTCCCCCCCATAGATGTCGCACTTTTATCCAAAACCCAAAGTAATGATCCTTTTTTACTCTTTTCTCTTATGCTTTCAGTAAGCTCTAAGTTTCTTCTTGAATTACCATCTATAGTCATATAATTGATTATTTCATATTGCTCTAATAAATTTATATTGGTTAAACTCATTTTTTGAGTTTCATATATGTATTTTAGTAATACTCTGCTGGCAAGTTCACGAGGAATATTTAATGCTGCAACTTCCATGTCAGAAAACTGATTTATAAGTTCATCTTTAGAAACTAAAAATTCATTAAAATCTTTCTTAGATATAAGTGCTGAACTAACTCCTTTTATATCTTCAATAATGGAATCGCTCATATTTATATCCAGTAATATTTCTTTAGGTGAAACTTTTGATATTTCATCAAGAAGACTAATTTTTATGTTATCAAATGAAGTAGTCTTAAATTCACCTGTACTAATATCAGATATAGCAAGACTTATCTTATCATCAACTTCGTATATAGCCATTAAATATGTATTGTCATTTTCTAAATTGCTATTACTATCTATATAAGTACCTGGAGTAACAATTTTTACAACTCCTCTTTTAACAATTCCTTTAGCTGCTTTTGGATCTTCAAGCTGCTCACAAATTGCAACTTTGTATCCTTTATTAATAAGCCTTGGAATATAAGCTGCTGCTGCATGATGTGGTATCCCACACATAGGTGCTCTTTCCTCAAGTCCACAATTTTTTCCTGTAAGAACTAATTCAAGTTCTCTTGATACAGTAATTGCATCTTCAAAAAACATTTCATAAAAATCACCTAATCTATAAAATAGAATACAATCGCTGTATTCTTCCTTAGTTTTCATGTATTCAACCATCATTGGCGTTAATGCCATAATTAATTTCCTCCTTTAATTGTAAAAGTAATTAATAATAAATGATTCAGATTGAAATTACTTTGTAATTTCTTTTATTTAGTCTTAAAAAGCCTTTGGCTTTTCTTACTTAATTATTCATCATTATTAATTATTCATTTTTCATATATCAGTTTATTTTACCACAGACATTTTGATGAATCAAAAATAGTATTTAATAAAACATAAATAACAAATTATTTATAATTAAAGCTTTATTAACCTAAAGTTAATTTAGTTTTAATAAATAAAATATATAATATTTTATAAAGGAAGGTGATAAAAATGAAAAATTTAAATATTTGTATTGATATCGATGGAACTATAACAGATCCGTATTATTGGTTAAGCTACGCAAATAGCTATTTTAATTCTAATGTATCTGAAAATCAAATTACTTCTTATAATATAGCAGAGATACTTAATGTAAAAGATATTGATTATTTAAGATTTTATGAAAAATGCAAATTTGAAATTCATAGCAAGCAAGAATTAAGAGATGATGTAAAAAAAGTGCTAAATGAATTATATAAATCTAATAATATTTATTTCGTAACTGCTAGAGATAAATCCCTAGAACTTTTAACTTTTCAATATTTAAAAAATAATGAAATCTCTTTTGACAAAGTTTTGGTATTAGGTACTTATAATAAAGTTCCAAGTGCAAATGAACTGCAATGTGATGTATTTATAGAAGATAGTTATGATAATGCAATTTCATTATCAAATGCTGGCTTTAAGGTAATATTAATAGATACAAATTATAATCGATTTCCACTAAATCATAATATTATTAGAGCATCCAATTGGAATGAAATCTTTAATATTATAAATGAAATACAAGAAAGAAAAAGTATCATTGACATATTAATTACTGGAAATTAATTGATTAAATAAATTTAATTAAGCAAGAATATCCTATGTTGTCTTAAATTTTTAAAACTAGTTATAATAGCCATTATTTAATTGCCATAATCTAAAAAACTTTTCTTAATATAACAAGCAGAATAACAAAGCATGTCAGCTTGTTCGGGAGTATAAATATTATTATCTCATCTTAAGTTGATTTTGCTAGCCTAAGTGCATCTCTCATAATCTGCTTTTATATTTTAACACTTCGTTTCTTTTTTAAGAATTCTTTGAATGAAATACTTTCCCTGAATAGCTGCACTTAGTAATTCACTAGGTGGATTAATCCATTGACCTGTAAGAACAATATTATCCATCCATTATGCAACCTTTATGTCCTTACAATCAAGTATAATGTCTCAATTTATTACATCAATAGTACTATCAACTGAAAATGTAATTTAAAACATACCATAGACAGGATATTCATGTGTATTTTCATACATACCTTTAAGAAACGGATGTATATATAATTTGTTAAGTAAATATTCAAACGTATAATCTATATTACAAAGACAAATCATATTTTAGTATATTTAATGTTATATGTGTCAATATTTATAATGAATTCTTAAATTTATTATATGAGGTGATTCTATGATATATAGACATATAAGAAAAGGCTTATTTAGTCTTTTATTTTTTGTTGGTGTAACATTATTAATATTGCAATAAAACAACATAACATATGAGAGTTTATTTCTATATAATTGTTTTCTTTACTACTAACTCATTCATCATTTATCAAATTTTCAAAAACATTATTTTCACTTTTAATAAAATCAAACACTATTCACCTCTTTGAAACAACTTATATTATTTGAAGATTATCTTCTATTGAACCACTATATAACAGGGCTTTGTCGTAACATAACTATATTGCGACGTAACTTCATAGTATCCATTTTAGAAATATCTTGATTATTATAAAGAATTGTTCCTTTATCCGCAACATTTAAACGATTTAACATATCAAGTAGTGTTGTTTTCCCATTATAATGAAGAAACTACAATTTAGGTAATAGGCTTAGTAATCCTTAGAATATGAATCTCTAATATATCTTTAAATTTTTTTTTACTTAAAACAACTATTTTTCACTTCCTTGTATAATATTAAATCTTTTGCTAGTAAATAATAAAAAGTCTTATAGTTAATAAATACTCAATAATCTATCAACTATCTCATATTTCGCTGAATTCTATAAATTACATCGAAATATTTTTTCTTTATTTGAAATATGAAATAATGAGGATATGCATTTAAACTATTTCATGAGAAATTTTCGTATTATTCCTAATAAAATAATATTAATTTTTTAGTTTACGACATTGGGTCACGACCTCTTAATACACCCTTACTAGACTTAGATTCATTATCTTGAACAAAAGTCATGTTAAGTCCAGCTACTGACAAATGTTCTTTATTGTATATTTCTACGAAATAGCCTCACTCATCTCTAAAAATCTTAGGTTCTATTATATCTGCACTAGTTTTGTTTTACTAAAAGTAATAATATTTGTAACTATTTTATTTGATTTTCATAATATATTACTATAAAGATTTACCTTAATATATTCAAAGGAGAATTTATATGAAAGATATACAAGATATAATGAAAGAGATGAACAATTTAAATAATGAAATAGAAGTAGCATTAGATGAAGATGCAGTTGAAATTGCTAATGCAGTTCAAGACCCTCCCTGTAGTGATAACTGTTTTGGTACTGGCGGTGAAATCGAAACTAATTGCAGTCAACTCCCTAACCAAACACGAAATGTACCATTTACTTGTAAAATATGTGCTCCGAACGGTTTCAGATTTCCAAACGGGCCCATTACTAGCGCTCCAATAGCATTCGATGTAAGTTGCTTACACTGTTTTGTAGAACCATGCAATTGCCCTTCAGCTGCTACTGGAAGAAGTTTTGCTGTAAGAATTGTTGGTTGTATTAAATTTATTATCAATGCACCTACTACACCACAAAGTGGTCAATGTCGCCCAGATGGTACTGTATTCTTATGTTGCTCTGATTCCGTATGTGTAGATAATACTATTTGCTTTGGATGTAACAGAGTAGCAGCTCTTATTGAATGTGGACTTATAGAAGCAACTATAACTGCTAATCCTTGCAATATAGGTTTAAGAGATTTTAGAATTACGTTTAGCGAAAACCGTACCGAAGCAAATATAGTTGGTACTTTTATTCTACCAGGTTGTGTGCCTTTAAGGGGTAGTGCTGCAGCAGCTATAGCTGATGAATAACTTCTATAAATTGTTCCTTTTTAAAATAATGCATCTATGTTTAAATGATTAATTAAGCTATTAACAATTTATCTATAAAGTGGTAAGTCCTTGCATTTTGCAAGGGCTTATTTTATCTTACGAATATGCCTTTTATATAATTAAGATAAATAGTAATACGATATCTTTACTTTATTCTTTTTTCATATAGCTAGATTTATAAACACAACTAATTAATCAAATCATATCTTAATATAGGGAAATATGATTTGAGAGGATAAATTAATAATAATGATTAATAGAGATTTTTATTTTATAAAGCAATCTACAGGTGATATATGGATTTTTTCTTTTAGAGCTAATCAGGGTATTATATATAAAATCTTTAAAAAAAATTCATGGTCGGAAGATCATATACTTACTAAGGAGGCTTTAAAGAATTTTTCAGTAACTTTATTTCAAGATAACAGCATAAATGTGTTGTATCAAGATTTAGAAGGAAAAATAATACTAAGCGAATACATTGAAGGAAAATGGAATAAAAAAATAATACTTACAAATGAAAAAAAAGAATTATTTAAAATTTACTTTAAGACATTTGTTAATAAGAATGAGCTCCAAATAATTTTTAGTATTTTTAATAAAGAAAATACTACTGCAACACTTTTCCATCAAGCTCTTGATGAAAAAAATAAATTATCTAAGCCGAAAATGCTTGATATAGTTAAATATGATTATGAGGTGCCATTTATTCTTTATTCATCAGATAATAAAGATGTGATTATTATGTATCAAAGATTTGCTGGCAATCATGAAATTGGATATCAAACCTTTAATAAAAATCTACAAAAATGGTCTAACTTCAATTCAATAGATAAAAGTAAGCATCCTTTCGATATGAACGAGATGCGTTTAGTAATTTTATCATATGAAAATGATAAAGAGCAATTAACTACTCAACTGAAGCATGAATTAGAAGAACAAAAAGCTCAGAATCTTTTCTACGAAAAAAAGTTTAAAGCTATAAATAAAGCACATACTAAATTTATGGCTCTAAAGAATGAATTAAAAGAAAATGTAACTCTACTTCAAGAAAATTTAAAGGATAAAGAAGAAAAATTAAAATTACTAGAAAACTTTAATATAGAAAAAGAAATAAAAATACGGTCACTTAAAGAAGAACTTTCCCAAGACGAAATAAAAATTTTATATCTCATGCGTAAAGTTAGAAATTTAAATACTGCAATTAGAAGAATGTACACTAGTATTTATCGAAATTTTAATATGCACCAATAAAATATTTAATAATATAGATACGTTTAGTTCTTATTTTATCAAAGCTAAGTAATATAATAGAATTATCAACAAAACGTAGCTGACCCATGTTTTTTTAATGCACAATTAACAATATTTTAGGGAATGTATCTAGATTTCATAAAACAAATCTACTACATTCTTTTTTGTTGTTCGATGATATATTTGGAATAATATACTTGAAAATAATAAGGGAGGATTCCAAATGAAAGTACCAGATATTAATTATTAAGAAGAAATTAAAAAGTGTAAAAGTATGAATGATGTTGTCCGTAATAATGAAAATTAGTTACGTGGAGGTGCCTATAGATATTCCAGCCCAACTCAAAGAGCTATATAGAATAGATGTCTCTTCATCAATGCTATATAAAATAACAGATAAAGTGATGGATGCAGCTGCAGAATGGTAAAACAGAATGTTAGATACAGTATATCCTATAGTATATATGGATGCCGTTGATTTTAAAGTAAGAGGCGAACATAGAATTTATAAGACAGATACAGAAGAAATTTCACTAGGGCAGCTCGATGAATTGAAGAAAAGATGACATAATATTTATGATTCTGTAATTGATTTATGACATGAAAACTGGGATAAGTTGTCCACATACTTTTCTTATACTAAAGAAATTAGAAAAATTATTTACACTACTAATGCATTTGAAGGTTTTAATAGGCGACTAACGAAATTCACTAATATTAGAATAGTATTTCCTACTGATGATTCATTAAGAGAATCATTGTATTTATTGACAGATCAGGTTATAAAAAAATGAACCCCGCCATTTCCAAACTGGGGTGTTACACTTTTAAAATTTGAAATAATGCTTAAAGAAAGAATCAACGAAGCGTTAGCAATATAGTTTGTCCGTTTTATAAAATTATGTATATATTATCTTTTTTTGCACAAACTAAAAATATAATATTATCCAGTTTTAGTATTTCAAAAGAAAGATAAAAATATAACTGGAAATAGAATTTCCAGTTATATAACATATCAAATATTCAATTTACACAAGTTATTCTACATTATCCACTTATTGTCTTGTCTTATGTCCTTATTTTATAAAATTATATTACATTTTCTAACTAAATGCTATTCATTAGATTCATAATTAGTGATTTCTTTTATTGTATTATCCTCATTCATAAATACAACTTTTGGTTTATACGTTTTTGCTTCATCTTCGTTCATTTGTGCATAAGCAATTATTATGACTTTATCATCAGGTTGTACCAATCTTGCTGCAGCACCATTTAAACAAATAACTCCTGAATCTCTTTTTCCTGGAATCACATATGTTTCAAGTCTTGCGCCATTATTTACATCAACTATTTGAACTTTTTCATTTTCTAATATCCCTGCCGCTTCCATTAAAGTTTTATCTATAGTAATGCTTCCTACATAATTTAATTCAGCTTGTGTTACCGTAGCTCTGTGTATTTTTCCTTTTAACATTGTTAATATCATGATCATTCCTCCTAAAATATGTATATTTATTATTTCCTTACTCTAAATAAAATTATATATTAACTTATAAAATTGTTATTAAAAACAAGGTGTTAGAATATATTAATAGTAGGTTGCTTCAGTTTAGTTTGTCTAAAGCTGATCTTTGGTCAAGCTAAGCCTAGTGCAACCTGCTATTAAATAGTTCAATAGAATTGTGGCAATCTTGTTAAAATAAATATATATTTAAATCATTTGACTCATAAATAAAAGTCTTAATATAATGGATGTCTATAATTCATAAATGAAATTATCTATTAATCTTGTTTTTCCTATATATACTGCAATAGGTACTAGTATACTTCTTTCGATAACTTCTACATGTTTTAAAGAATCACTATCTACAATTTCTACATAATCAATTTTAGCCAATGGTTCTTTATTTAATTCCTCAGCTATCATTTCTCTAAGCTTATTTGCATCTCTTTCCCCATTATCTAATTCTTTCCTTACCATTTGCAAGATTCTGCTTAATACTAAAGCAGCTTTTCTTTCCTCGTATGAAAGATAAGTGTTTCTTGAGCTTTTAGCTAGTCCATCCTCTTCGCGAATTATTGGACATGGAATTATTTCTACATCTATGTTTAAATCCCTAACCATTCTCTTAATAACTGCAACTTGCTGAGCATCTTTTTGACCAAAATAAGCTTTATCTGGAGTAACGATGTTTAAGAATTTAGAAACAATCAAACAAACTCCATTAAAATGTCCTGGTCTTTTAGCTCCACAAAGAACATCAGTAAGTCCTGAAACACTTACACTTGTAGATTTATCATCAAAATACATTTCTTCTGGTTCCGGATTAAATACAGCTACAGCACCAGCATTCATACAAAGCTGCATATCTTTATCTATATTTCTTGGATAAGCATCATAATCTTCATTTGGCCCAAATTGTGTTGGATTAACAAATACAGAAACTATTACTCTATCATTTTCTGCTACTGCTCTTTTTATTAAACTTTCATGGCCTTCATGAAGTGCTCCCATTGTTGGAACATAACCTACTGTAAGTCCTTCCTTTCTCCATGACTTAACAAGCTTTCTAACTTCTTTAATTTGTTTTAATAACATCATTGTTTCCTTCTTTCATTTTATAAATGATTTGATTAAATCAACTCTTTAAATTATTAAGGCTAATTGTTAAATAAACTATATTAATACAATTTATTTAGCTCACTTTCATCAATTTTATAAGTATGTTTTTCTTCAGGAAATGAACCGTTTTCTACTTCTGAAATATAAGAGCATATAGCTTCCGTCATAACACTTCCGATATTAGCATATTGTTTAACAAACTTTGGTACAAAATCATTAAACATGCCAAGCATATCTTGGTAAACTAAAATTTGGCCATCGCAATTTGCACCAGCACCAATGCCTATTGTAGGAATTGAAACAGAATCTGTTATTAATTGTGCTACCTTAGCAGGTATTCCCTCAAGGACGATAGAAAAAGCTCCAGCATCTTCAATAAGTTTTGCATCTTCAATAAGTTTTTTTGCAGTTTCTTCACTTTTACCTTGTACTCTAAATCCGCCAAATGCATTAACAGATTGAGGAGTCAATCCTAAATGACCCATTACTGGAATTTGAGCATTTACAATAGCTCTAATTTGTCCTATAACATTAGCTCCGCCTTCAAGCTTTACTGCATTAGCTCCGCCTTCTTTAATAAGTCTTCCTGCATTTAATACAGCTTGTTCTTTAGATACATGGTAAGATAAGAACGGCATATCTGATACAATAAGAGCATTTTTTGCACCTTTTTTAACTGCTTTAGTATGATAAATAATTTCTTCTAATGTAACGCTTAAAGTGTCTTCATCGCCCTTAACCACCATTCCAAGCGAATCTCCAATTAATATTCCATTTATTCCACTTTCATCAATTATTTTTGCCATAGAATAATCATATGCTGTAAGCATACTTAATTTTTTACCATCTTCCTTAGCTTTTTTAAATGTTAATATAGTATTTTTCACTATTCCATTCCCCCTAAGAGATTATATATTTCCAAGTGTTTCTTTGAATTATTTAATAAGTTATTCAAGGCATTTTCTTTATCATTGTCTATTAAATGATCTACTTTGTTAATTTCATTTGTTTTTGTTATCTCATTTGAATTTTCATTACTAAAATTGCTCTTAGTTTTTAAAGCTACAAGTTTTAATAAATTCAAAGATAAATTTTTATACAGCTCTATATCATCATTTTTTACTGAATCTAAATGTTTTTTCACAGTATTAACATCGCCCCTCACAACAGGTCCTGTTAAAGAATTCACAAATCCTTTTTCAAAAATACTGTTAATATTTCCATAAACTAATGGACGTAAAGCTTTTAATGATTCACTTTCACTTAATCCAAGTTTTTTAAGATAACTTACTCCAATTTCTATTAACGAAAGAGATAAATTAGAAACAAATACATTAGCTAAGTGATAAGTTGAAGAGTTCTCTCTATTTCTTATAAAATATTTATTCTGTAATTTATTCATTAGATTAATCACAGGAAGTCCAGTTTTATCTGTGTTATTAATTTCTAAGCTACTATTAATAAAGTTATCTGTAACTAAAGAAATATCACCTTCAATAGAAAAATATATAGTTTCTAATTCTTTTAAGTTCATATTTTTATTGGAAAATGCACATATTGGGTGTATAGAATAGATTAATGCTCCAGAATGTTTTGCATTATATAATACAGTTGATTGAATAGAACCACTTGTGTGGCAAACAGATTTGTTCTTTAAATCGAACATTGATAATTTTTTATCTATAATTGAAATGACATCATCAGGTGTTGTAATAAATAATATATCACTTTCTTTAATAATTTCTTCTATGTTGTTATAAAATTTTGATTTAGTAATATTAGCTGCATCTCTAGCGCTTTTTTCAGTTTCACCATAGAAACCAGTTAACTTTATTCCTTTATGAGTAAAGTAGCGTCCTAAATTTACGCCTACCTTCCCAGGACCAATAAATCCAACTTTTATATAGTACCACCTCCATAATGTGTGATACAACAACCTAATTTCAATCTCATTCATATAGATATGAGTTGTATTAAATAATTTATGCTAAAATGTCTGGTATAGTTCTATTGATACTACCCTAAACACATTTTAGCATCTTATTTTATTTATTACAATGAAAATATATTGGAATAATATTCTTTTAATGTATTTAACAAATTAAAAGAATGGCTATATTTAAGTAATAACAGCATATATAACCAATTTGAATATTTTTAAAAATAAAACAAAATATAACTTTTATTTAAATTAAATAATTAATTACTCTAAGTATAGTTATTATACAAAGATAATTACTTTTAACAGATAAAAAATAAGGAAAATACTTAATTTAATAACCCGTAAAACAGTACTAAGTACAATTTTAAGTTTTAACTTTATAAGTATTTTCCCTATTTATGATATTTAAATATCTTAGAATTATATTAGATTTAATTTGCTATAGAATCAGCATATACGCATTTTTTCTTTCTTGCAAAAGTTTTTGCTGTTGTTAACCCTTCACCTGTAGGACCTGCTATAGTGAATGTTGATGTACACTTTGTACCATAACCTATTCCAGCATAAGATGGAGCATTTTTAACAAAAATTGTCGTATCTATAGCTTGCGTAAATTTATTTAAGTTTTCTGAGCTTCTAGAATGCATTATTGCAGTATGTTTATTACCATGCTCTAGCTCAACTGCAACCTTTATTGCTTCATCTATATTTAAAACTCGTATTAATGGAAGAATTGGCATCATAAGTTCTTTTTGTGCAAAAAGGTGGTTCTTGTCCACTTCTACAAAAATTACTTTTATATTTGAATCAATTTTTACACCTACAGAATTCATTATATAATCAGCATTTTTTCCTACGTATTTTTTGTTTAGAGTACCATTCTTTGTGATAAGTAGTCTTTCAAGTCTTTTTAATATTTCCTTATCTTTAATTTCTAACGCTAAATTTTTTGACATATGCTTTTTTAGATCATTAGCAACTTTATTTATAACAATTATTTCTTTTTCAGCTATACATGGTAAGTTATTGTCAAAACTACATCCGTCAATTATATCTTTTGCTGCTTTTTCAATATCAGCAGTTTCATCAACTATTACAGGCGGATTACCAGCACCAGCTCCTATTGTCTTTTTACCTGATGATAATGCTATTTTAACTATATTTTGTCCACCTGTTGCACATATCATAATAACCTTTTCATGTTTCAACATTATATTAGTGTTATTTGTGCTTGGCTCTTTTATTGTAACAACAAGATTTTTAGGCCCTCCAGCTTTAATAATTGCACTATTAATAAGTTGTACTGTATATGATGATACTTTTTTTGCTCCAGGATGTGGTGAGAAAACAACTGTATTTCCAGATGCAAGCATTGAGATACTATTGTTTATAATTGTTTCAGTTGGATTTGTTGAAGGCGCAATTGCACCTATAACTCCAAATGGAGCTAATTCATAAAATGAACCATTGTTATTACCTTCTGAATCTATAATATTAAGATCTTCAACTCCAGGTGTTTTATCAAGAGCAAGTTTATTTTTTAGAATTTTATCTTCATATCTTCCCATTCCAGTTTCGTTATAAGTCATCATACTAAGCTCTTCTATATGATTTCTTAATTCATTCTTAAAAGATTCAATAATTTCTTCCCTCTTTGATATATTATATTTTGAATATTCCTTTTGAGCAATATGTGCAGATTCAATAGCATCATTCATTGTATCAAATACACCCATATCACCTTGTCTATCTATAACTACTACACTTTCTAATGGTCTTTTTATTATCATCATAAGAACAACTCCTTTTATTAGTACTATTTATATAATCTCAAAATTATTTATACTATCTAATATACTTTAGTTAAAAGTTTAACGTTAATTTATTAACAATGTTTTTTAAAATAATAATGCCTAATTAGTTAGACATGTAATATATTTATTTCCTTACATAAATTATAACAAATATAGTATTGTTTTAGCAATAGTTTTTTTGAAATTTTCTGATAATTTATAATTATTCTTGTTAATAATTTAACCTTAATAACTATAAGATTAATTAACACAAGTAAAATTCATTCCCTTCTAGACTCATAGGGGTTATTTCTTTATCAGCTAATATACTTATTCACTGAAAGCTGCATAGCTTTTAATTAAACAAAAATACTCGTTCAGCTAAAAACTGAACGAGTATTTTACTATTATTATTTTTATCATTAAGATCTGATATTTATTTCATAGTTTATCACTTATAATAAAGACTGAAAGTCTATAAATAATTTATATTATTTTATAAATGAGCATTTACTTTATTTATTATATTTTGTCGTGGCATGAATCCTGTTAATGTTTATTATTTATATTTCAATAATTGTTGGTAAAATCATAGGTTTTCTTTTAATTTTATTATATATAAAATTATTTACTTCTCTTCTTATTGTGTTTTTCATTTTTGTCCATTGAGTTTCATTATTATCAAAACATTTTTCTATACTTTCAATAACTACTTCACTAATTTCTTTAATTAATCCTTCTGAATCTCTCACATATACAAAACCTCTTGTAATTATATCTGGACCAGACACTATAGTTCTACTTTCTCTATTTATAGCTATAACTATTGTAAGAATGCCTTCATTGGCTAAATTTTTTCTATCTTTAAGCACAATATTACCTACATCCCCAACTCCAATTCCATCTATTAAAACTCTTCCGGCTTGGACCTTACCAGCTATTTGTGCCTTATTTCTAGATAATTCTAAAACATCTCCTGTCTCTAATACAAATATATTAGATTTTTTCATTCCCATATTCTCTGCAATCTTACTATGATTTATTAAGTGCATATGTTCTCCATGAATAGGCATAAAAAACTTAGGCTTTATCAACGTTTGAATTAACTTTAATTCTTCCTCACATGCATGTCCTGAAACATGTATCTCTTTTATTGATTCGTAAATTACATTTGCTCCTTTTTCTATTAAATCATTTATTACATCGGAAACAGCTTTTTGATTACCTGGTATAGGAGTTGCAGATATAATAACCATATCTCCTTTTTCTACTCGAATATTCTTATGCGTTCCTGATGCAATTCTTGTAAGTGCTGCCATTGGCTCACCTTGACTTCCAGTGGTAATTATTGTAACCCTGTCATTGGAATATTTTTTTGTTTCATTTAAATCTATTATCATTTCTTTTGGGATAAATAAATATCCAAGCTCCATAGCTACTTCACATATTCTTTCCATGCTTCTTCCACTAAAAGCAATTTTCCTATTATTTTTTACAGAAGCATTTGCAATCTGCTGCACTCGATGAATATTTGATGCAAATGTAGCTACTATGACTCTTCCATTTGCATTCATAAATAGATTTTCTAAAGCTTCTCCTACTGTTTTTTCTGACATTGTATATCCTAGACGAGTAGCATTAGTACTATCAGCCATTAAAAGTAATACGCCTCTTTTACCTAGCTGTGCATATCTTTGCAAATCAATAGTTTCCCCATCAATTGGAGTAAAATCAATTTTAAAATCACCAGTATGAACAATTATTCCTGCAGGCGTATGTAAAGCAATTGATACACTGTCTGCTATACTATGATTAGTTTTAATAAATTCAACTTTGAAATTGCCTACTTCTATAACATCTTTAGGTTTAACAATATTAAGTGTGCAATCATCAAGTATTTTATGTTCTTGTAATTTACTTTCAATTAAACCCAAAGTTAATTTTGTTGCATATATAGGGGCATTAATTTGTTTTAAAACATAAGGTAATCCTCCTATGTGATCTTCATGTCCATGAGTTATAAAGAATCCTTTTATCTTTTCTCTATTTTTTATCAAATATGTTATATCCGGAATTATCAAGTCAATTCCCAAAAGCTCTTCATTCGGAAATGACATTCCGCAATCTATAACTATTATCTCATTTTCATATTCAAATACAGTGAGATTCTTTCCAATTTCACCCAATCCACCTAAAGGTATGACTTTTATCTTGTTAGTTTTTTTCTTATTTATCATTTCGGCTCCTATTCTGTAACTAAGACCACAAAAAATAGAACTTAGCTACCACTAAATTTTTTATATCGATAATTTTATTTAATTCTTTTTATATTCCGAAGAGAACTAGTACACTTTTTCAACGTCATTTTGTCTTAGCCGAATAATAATATTTGTCATTAATTTGGGAAAGATTTAAAATAAACTTAGTGTATCTGCACCTTATTTTCTTTATAAATATTATGTTTATTATAAAAAAACTTGAATAAATACAAATTTGTAATTATAAACATAAAGCAACTTATATTCATTCATCTTTTTTTATTACTTATAATATATGTTACTAATTTGATTAAATAAATTTCTACTAAATATTATCATGAAAACTCTTATATAGTCAATTTTAACCTATAATATTTAATATTAATTCATCCGCTTCAATTAAATTACTGCCTAAAATAATGTGATAAATGGGCATGTATGTCCTTTTTAATATTGTTTCTAAAATATTTACTAATCTTAAATGTAAACATTCAACTATAATAATCAGACCTTTTTCATTAGGCCAAAAAGAAAAATGCCATAATAAACTCGCTATTATGGCATTTTGTCGACACAGGATAATGAAAAATAGGCTGACAGATCAACTTGTTATTTTTTGATTGTGCCTAAAGTTTATTGAACATTATACATTCCTTTACTCTCCATATATTTAAATACAGATTCACCATGTTTTTGTTCTTCTTTTTGAATATGGTTTAATACATCACGTACTTCAGTGTCTTTGAATTCAAATATAGCAGTATCATAAGTTCCAGAAACATATTTTTCTGTCATTAATAAATCTGAACATATATCTTTATCTGATGCACCACATACTCCTGCAATCTGAGTATTATTCATATTTTGCCCAGCATTTTGGTTTTGATTTTGTTGCGCATTCATTTGAGGAACTGTACCATTAAGCAATTGGTTAATGGTATCAAGATGCTGTCTTTCAATTTGTTCATTATTCTTACATAGTTGTTTTAATTGAGTATCTTGAGCTTGATTTGCATAATTTGAATATTTTTCTATACAAATTTGTTCATGACTTTTTTGATCTTCTAACAACATTCTTTCTTTTTCACTTAAAGTTATTTGCATTATAAAACACCTCCAATTTTATAATGTGTAACTTTAATTTTTTTATACATCTCTTATTTTAATATTTTTCTTCATTAGTTGTATCTTTATTAAATATTTTTCCAAGCAATAAACTGTTATATTTATTCTTTAAAATGCCATAATAAATATTCTTATTCCTACAATGGCCAATGCAACTGCAAGGCTTTTAATTATTGCTACTCCATGAATTTTTTTCGAAAACTTCGCACCTAATTGAGCTCCAAATAATGCTCCAATTGATAATGCTACTGTTTGTATTATACTGGATTGAAGTACCCCATTCACTATATGGACTACAGTTCCTGAAAATGACATTGCTGCTAAAACAAAATGTGATGTCGCAGTTGCAATATGAACTGGATAATTTAATATGTTAACCAGTACTGGAACATGTATAATTCCTCCTCCTATACCTAAAAAACTAGACATAAATCCTACCAAAACGCTTACAATCACTCCAACAACTGGATTATATGAAAATGTATGTTCATTACCTTCAATATCTATAATTGTTCTTGTAACATAGCCTTTCTTAGCTGTTATATTATTACTTATTATTTCTTTTTTTGTTCTTATAATCAAAAATACTGATACTATAACTAGTATTACACCAAATATCCCATTAAAAAGGTGTCTTGGTACATATGATGTTATTACCGATCCTAATATTGATCCAGGAAGTGTTGCGATTGCAAAAATTATTCCTGATTTATAATCAATACGTTTCATTCTAGAATAAGCAAAAGAACCAGATAATGCATTAAAAAATACAACTGTTAGAGAAATGCTAGTTATTGTATCTGGACTCTTGTTTGGATATATTAGCAATAAAATAGGTACCAGTATAAATCCTCCACCTGCACCAATTAACGTCCCAAATGATCCAACTAAAAATCCTAAAGGAACTAACCACAAAAATTGTATCAATTTATAAACCTTCTTTCATAACAATTATAATCTATAGGATTCCGCAATGAGAATAAAGTTTATGTGCATCTCAGCCAAAATTGGATACATGTTTGTGCTATATTAAATTCTAAATGAGGAACCCTTGTATAATTAAACTAAATTTATAAAACTCTCAATTTTATAAACTACTAATTATTTTAATATAATTCGTTTATATTATACACTATCTTTTAACCGTTTTGGAAATAAGATTTTTGTTTTTAAAAATCTGAGCACTGCATATGTACAAAAAATAGAAAATCGCTAAGATATTTTTGATTTATATATAAAAAAACAGATAGTCAAAATTTAAATTAGACTATCTGTCAAATTATTTATTTAGTTTATCTAAAATTATATTCAGTAACTATGCTTTCTCTGTTCTTAGTTTTATCATTAAAGTATTCATAAAAGGATAATGCTAAAAAGCTTCCTGTGATATTATAAACATTGCTAAATCCTAAATTTTGAAGTGCTAAAGTTGCATTATAACTTCTTTGACCTGTTCTGCAATGTAAATATATTGGTTTATCTTTTGGAATTTCAGACACCCTTTCTCTTAATTCACTTAATGGAATATTAAGTGCATTTTTAATATGACCATTAGAATATTCTCCTCTTTCTCTTACATCTATGATGTAAGCATTATGCTCTACAAGTCCCCTTACCAAATCAACATTTACTTGCTTAAAATCTCCATTTAAAAGATTTGAGCCAACATAACCTGCATAATTAACAACATCTTTTGCTGTAGAAAATGGTGGCGCATAACATAATTCTAAATCCTTTAAGTCTTCTACAGTATCATAATCAAAAGATAATTTTGAAACAATACTTCACATTAATATATTAAAAACCGCTATTTTAAATACTTTACATATAAATTAGCGGTTTTTAATTTTTCACTATTTCACAGTAAAACACAAAGGTTTTTTGACGTTTTTTTGATGTCAAAAATAGTTTATATAATATTTTTATTTAATTTTTCATTATATTTTTCTTTATATATTTTTTCTATTGTATTAACAATAGAAAGAAATTTTGAGAAATCATGTTTTAGTTCTTCTGGAACCTTTTCACATAAGTTTTCTAATAGCACATCTTCCTCTTTCTCTAAAATTTCTAAAATGTAATCTTCATCATTTACGTACTTCTTTGACATTTCTCTTTGCTCCTTTTCTTTCAATGTTTTTTATAATTTAATTTATATTAATTTCACCTAGAATCTTTCGTTAATAAAAACACGTGTTCTTATCATTAATTCCTTTTTTTTGTAATTTGGTTCGTTTTGCTAACATTGTAGCACAATTTGTAAATTCTGTTGTTAAAATTGTGTTGAGGTGATACTAGTGTTTTCTAAAAGATTGACATATCTTAGAAAAGAATCTGAACTAACTCAGGACGAGATTTCTAAAAAACTAAATATATCTCGTTTAGCATATACTCATTATGAGAATGGGACATATGAGCCATCTATCCAAACGCTTGAGTTAATAGCTGATTTCTATGATGTGAGCACAGATTTTCTGCTTGGTAGAACTTTTATAAGAAAGCCCTATCCTAAATACTAATTTCAAAAGACTGTTAAATTTTATGGTCTTTTTTATTTTTACACTTCTTTAATTCTTCTACTATATAAATCTAATTATTCAGTAAGTTATTTCGTTTTATTTTTTCTCATGTTTACCTCCTGTTAAAAAGAGGTCGATGCATCAACTTCTCTGTGAAGTTATTATATCAAAAAAGTTGTTGCATGCGGTGCAACTGTTCGCCATCATTTTACATTTTTATTGTAAAAAAATAAAACGACATTAAAATTTCTGTTTATTCCTAGTAAACACCGTTTAATCCCTTTTGAAATTCTTATTTTAATAAATTCTTAAATATTATTAAATAAATATTTATTCTTAAAAGTTCTGTTCACAAAATATTAACATTTATAAAATAGT
Source organism: Clostridium saccharobutylicum DSM 13864 (assembly GCF_000473995.1). Lineage (NCBI taxonomy): Bacteria > Bacillati > Bacillota > Clostridia > Eubacteriales > Clostridiaceae > Clostridium > Clostridium saccharobutylicum. Next base: position 2,592,653 of record NC_022571.1, read on the forward strand.
TAGAATTGTATTGATTTATATCCACTTTATTCTGTCATTAATCTTAAATGGTAAATTTTGTACTCTATTTTATTCAAAAATAATAATATATAATGAAAGTTAACTATAAAATCAATTTCTCAACGTTTTAAAAATCAAGATTTTATCGAACTAATGCTTATTATATTTATTTTTGTCGAGGTATTAACATGTTAGAGGAATTACGGAAAAATAAAGGCTTTTCTCAACAAACTTTAGGAGAAAGAATTGGACGAAGTAAAAGTTTTATGTCTAGATTAGAAAATAATAAATCAAAGCAAGTTACTGTTGAAACAATAGTACGATTAGCTGAAGAATTAGAAATGGATATAATAGAATTGTTTTTAATTTTTGTAAACTTTTATATTGAAAGAAGAAAAGAAGAGCTAGAGAATGAACAGGATTTGAAAAACAAAACAGACTAGGAAAACTGCTTTATCTCCTAGTCTGTTTACATTTACTAATTAACTTCAATATTAAGTTTTGCATAATTTTCTTTAAATAATTCTGGATATTTAGATTTGCATTCAGATTCACTCTTACCTGAAACTGCATCACTAAGCATTTTATCAAAATTGGTATAGTCAATTATATTATATTTTAATTTAAATTCCTTAACATTTAATTTTTTCTCTGCTAAAACTTTAACTTGTCCTTCAACATAATTATTGGAAGCTATTTGACCTTTAAGATCATCTGATATTGTGTTGTCCTTTAATTTATAGCCATCTTTCATTTCGGCAGACCATCCATATTTTGAAAGTGCAATCGCTTTGTTTGTAGTATTTTCTATTTTTAAACCTATCACTATATATTCGTAATCTGAAGCTTTTACATTTGTAGAACCTTTAGCGAAATATTCCCCATTCTTAGCCGCAACATTATCTTTTGTTCTATCACCCTTTACAGGTTCTTTTGATACGCTGTTTACTGTAAATTTAATTCCATCTACAGTGTTTGTATTAGAACTAGTTTCTTCTTGTTGCTTACTATCTTGCTTTGTTGAATTAGTATTAGGTATTATACTTTCGCACCCTATTAATCCAAATGTTAATGCTCCACATATCGCAATACTTATTATTTTTTTCATCATTAATCCCCTTAAATTCTTGTATTTTAATTGTATATTATTTAGAAATTTTATTAAATAAATATAACAAACTTACTCTCCTAGTCTGTTTTAATTTACTATAAATTATTGAAAGTCAAACCAATATTTTAGGTTTGAAGTTACATAAATAGAACTTATTATAAGTTTCAGATTTAGAACAAAAAACCAGTAAGCTAGTAAAATGGAACCTATGAAATAGACACTTAAAAAAGACTATTTTTATAGGTTCTTTTTTTGTACAATAAAATCAAGTATAAATTCAGTCAGGATGTGAACTAATGAGTAAAAAACTATTTACTAATAAAGAAATTGAATTGTTATCAAAGAATAAATATATAAAAAACGTCACAAATAAAGCAATCACGTATACAGATGAATTTAAAATACTTTTTATCGCTGAGCGTAGCAAAGGTAAACTACCTATTCATATTTTTCAGGATGCAGGATTTGATACAGATGTTATTGGAAATAATAGAATTTGGTGCGCAAGTAAAAGATGGCGTAATATTTATAATGAATCAGGAGCGCTTGGATTGAGAGATTCTCGAAAATTAAATAGTGGTCGTCCACTAAAACGTGAACTAACCGTGAATGAAATAATAGCTAAAAAAGATGCTGAAATTGCTTATTGGAAAGCGGAGGCAGAACTATTAAAAAAATCGAGCTGCAAGAAAGGCAGGTGAAAAATAATAAATTAAGTTCAACATCAATATTCAAGATCATACAGAGTATAATTTCAAAATACAGTTATAAAAATATAATTTCTCATTTATGCAAAATAGCTGAAGTCTCTAGATCAGGATATTATAATTATTTAAATTCAAGTAATAAGCGTAATTCTAAAGATGAAAAGGATTTAGAATTAAAGCATATAATTCTTAAAGCATTTAATCATAGAGGCTACAAGAAAGGATCACGCTCTATAAAAATGGTTTTAGAACATGAATTTAATAGAGTAATAAATCGAAAGTGTATACAAAGAATTATGAGAAAATATAATATTGTGTGTCCAATTAGAAAGGCAAACCCTTATCGTAGAATGATGAAAGCTACTAAAGAACATACAGTTCTACCTAATACTTTGAACAGGGAATTCAAACAAGGTTTGGTCGGTAAGGTATTATTAACTGATATAACTTATTTAACATATGGAGCATCTAATAGAGCCTATTTATCTACTATTAAAGATGCTTCTACAAATGAAATTCTCTCGTATCATCTTTCAGAAAGTCTTACATTAGATATAGCTACTGAAACTGTTAAAAAGCTGATGAGGAATCATAAAAAATTACTTGATAAAGATGTTTTTATTCATTCAGATCAAGGCGTTCATTACACTAGTCCTAGATTTCAAAAACTTCTTAAGAAATATAAAATTGGACAATCCATGTCTAGACGCGGAAACTGTTGGGACAACGCCCCGCAGGAATCATTTTTTGGACATATGAAAGATGAAATAGACTTAAAAATTTGTACAACATTTTACGAATTAGAATCAACAATTAATAATTATATGGATTACTATAATAATTACAGATACCAATGGGGACTTAAAAAGCTGGCTCCTGTTCAATATCGGGACCAGCTTTTAGCTGCCTAGCCTTTTTCAAAATGTCCTTGACATAGGGACCATTTTATAGAAACTAATCTAACCTACTAGCTTTAATTTATTTTTCTAAATTGCTTATTGCATATTGGGCTTCATCCTCAGTAAATTTTTCTCCGTGTTCAGATGTTAATTGATCCTTAATTGCACTTCGTGACATAGACATTGATTTCTGATACGTTTTAGCCTTTTCTAATGCATTCTTCTTCCAATCTGCTTTAACATTATCTATAGCATATTGAGCTGCTTCTGCTGGAAACTTTTCTCCATATTCAGATGTTAACTGATCATATACTCCAGCCTTAGACATATGCATACCATCTGAATAAGTTTGAGCTTTCTTTAATGCAGATTTATATTCAATTGGAACGCTATCTGTTTTTGTATTAGAATTTGTACTATTTTTTGAAGTATCTGCTGACGAAACACTTTGATCTTTGACTGCAGTCTCTGATGATGCGCTTTCATTTTTTGAAGTAGTTGCTGTTTTATTATTATCATTGTTTCCTCCAGAACTTAAAGCAGCTATTATTACTATTAAAGCAATAAGTATAAACCACCATCTTTTATAAAATGGCTTTTTGTTTTTTGCCCCACACGATGGACAAGTTTTTGCGCTTGAAGCTATATCAGCTCCACACGTTTTACATTTAATCATTTTTGACATTATTTTTCCCCCTTAAATTTTATACTATATTATTGTATATTATTTGGAGTTTTTGTAAAATAAATATATAAAAAATAATTATTACCTAATTGTATATTCTTAAAAATCATAGTCAATAATGCTAATGTAGTATACTAATTCAGACATAAAAAATAGAGATAGAATTTTCAAATCACCTTTTTACTGTTCAATACTATCTCTATCTTTCTTTCAAACCACAATTATTATAAAATGTTGAACACAAATAAGCAGTAGTTGGATTTTCCTCCTGGCTACTGCTCTATAAAAAAATACGAGTAATAAATAATATTTATACTGTCTACAACCTTATAAGATCGCCTGTATAAATTCTTCATAGTTTTCTATTTTATCATCTATATTGTTTTCTTTTAACCAACTCTTATATTTAAAAATTGTTTCTTCAATAGTTTGCAATCTCAGCACACCACTATTTCTTCTTTTCATTTTTACATACATATTAATTTTAATTATATTACCCAATTCTCTCACTCCTTTTATGCCTATACCTATCATGTATATGTTGCATCTAAATTATTGTGACTAAAATTAGGCAAAAAAATAAAGGGTACAGGATTAACTCCTATACCCAAACTTCTATAACTTAGAATAAAAAACCTTTTATATTTTTAGCATTTTCTATCTTCTGGTACGTTAGTAGGATCTTGAATTAAAGTAGCAAAAAAGTAATCATGTGTGTGTCCATCCGCTTCCTCTGTTGTACCTTTTATTACATGAATGTGCTTTCCATCTCCAATATAAATAGCTGGACCAGTAGTATCACAAATTTCATGAAAATGATCATCAAAGGTATCTGTTAACACGTGTATTTTGTGAATATGAGATTTGCCATATTTTATTGGAGGACCACTTACGCCAGCAATACGATGATTGTGTTCTACTCCTTCATCATCTTCTTCATAATCTGTGCTTGATTCAAATTCATGGTTATGCCTTTTTATTCTATAATAATTTTCTGCATATTGATTATTCTCACTAGAATAACTATTATCTTTTTTATAATTACATCCCATCGAAATTTCCCCCTTAGTAATTCAATATAGTATATATTATGTTTACTCATATACTTATGTGAATAAAAAAATAAAGGTAGACCAAGTATTTCTACCTAATCTACCTCTTAATGGCTAGTATTTGTGCAATTTAACTTTAAACATTACAACATGCTTATTATGTCTAATTTCTTCCCAATTGCCTAAGGCCTATTATAAGTACAATTGTCCCTAAGATTGGATGTATCTTAAAGCAAAGTCCAGAAATAAAAATTACAACAGCAATTCCAATTATCCCTGTCAAACATCCTTCCATTATTTCTCCTGCCCCAACTGCACTAATTAATCCAAACATTGTTCCTACTATTATTATTCCAAAAATAATTGAAAGCATAGTATCCTCCCCTTATAGTTCCTTTTCGACAATATTATACCATTTTTCCAATTATAGTTGTACTATTAAATTTCCTGTAATATTTAATTTTATTTTTGCTTAATTATTTCCTATATAGTCTGCATTTAAGTAAAGATCAGCTTCACTATCTCTTCTCTTTTTTAACCCGTCCCAAACTACCCCATTGCATTTATCCCATGCTTCAAAGTTACTTCTTATAGTTGCTTCATCTGTTACGCCATTTAATATATTTTTAAACAATGTACTGTCAACCAAACCACAAGCTCCGATATTATATGCCATTGAAATTAAGGCGTCTATTTGATTTTGTGCTAAAGTTATATTATTAGCATCTAGTTTCCCCTTTATAGCTTCATAACATGAAGAACATTCTTGCTCTAACCATTTATAAGCTTGTTCTTTCGTACAACTTGTAATTCCACTAGCGTATAATTGTTTGCCTAATGTTCCAGAAGTGGCAGTTCCTATACCTATAGTCCAATATCCATCTCCTACATCTTCCCAAGTACTTGAAAACCCTTCCCAAGAAGAAACAAATTCAGCACCTTTATCAGACAATGCTTTATTCTCAATTAAATGTCCATCTTTATCAAATGCATATGTTTTTCCATCTATTATTGAAGTACAATCTATATAGCAACTCCCCATATAACCATTACTATTTGGTTCTAAGTAATACCAAATTCCTTTTAATTGTATCCATCCTGTTTGCATTGCTCCTGTAGTTTCATCTAAGTAATACCATCTTTTATCTGTATCTTGAATCCACCCTGTTTGCATTATTCCTTGATCATTTAGATAATACCAAGCTCCATTGTCTTCGTACCATCCTTTCATTACTTTTCCATCTAAACCTTCTACACACCATTTCCATTGTGGCATATAATCAACTCCTTTAAATATAAAAAATAAGAGTAACCCTAATAGGCTACTCTAAAATTAAGCTTGTACTGTTTCTCCTTCTGTATTGGCAGCTTCTTGCGTTACTGATACTGTAGTTTGAATTTGCGAGATTTTATTTTTAAGTTCTGCATTTTCTGTTAATAAATTAGCATTAGTATCTTGTAATTGCTTTAATAAATCTGAATTACTTATAAGCGCTTCTTTATCTTTGTTTACTGCTCCTGCAACCGCTTGTCTAAAATACATAACATCTTCTTCAGTTAACTCCGGAAACTTAGTAATTAATAATTTATTAAATTCTTCAGCTTTACTCTTTAATTTATCGTCAGCTTTCTCTGTGATCCTAAACTTCTCATCTACTATGCCCCATACTTCTTTAGCTGCTGCCATATATGTTTTATTCTTTAATATTCTTATTACCAATCCTAAAATTGTTTTTATCATTTTACATCATCCTTTTAATTTTATTTATTGAATATTCCAGTTTGAACTGCATAAAAAAAGAAGCTTATCAAAGCCCCTACCAATGTTGCTATAAACCACTTCATCATACTAGTTAATGATTTTAGATTTTCACATAAGTTCTTAAGTTCTGTCTTTAGTTCTCTTCCATCCTGCTCAAGTTTATCAAGTCTCTCGCTATGATTGTTAAGTCTTCTTTCATGTGTATCTAGTTTATCCTTTACTAATTCATCATTCATATTTCACCTTCCTTATTTCAAATTTTTGTATAACAAAAGACACCTACATTTCTGCAAGTGCCCTAAATAACTATTTATATCGTATTATCTTACTTAAAACCAATTTATTTTATATCTAAAGAACTACATTTACAGGTACTTTAATTGTAACTGTTCCTGAAGGTGGAATATCACCAACATTAACTACAATATTTGAAGGTGTTGAAGTTGAATCAACTGTACCTTGAGTTGTTGTTATTCCACTAGGTATAAATTGAATATGATTTGGAGCGGTATCATTTACAACTACTGCCTTTGCTGTTTTTGAACCAGTGTTAGTAACTACTATAGTATAAATAAACTTATCCCCTACCCATACTTCTTTCACATCTGCTGTTTTTACAACACTTAATGTAGTATCAGCTGTTCCGTGAAATATAATTGAAACCTCGCCACCAGCATTATTGGTATTATCACCTTTTGCATGAGCAATATTAACTATAGTGCTTGTTTCATCTGTTCCTGTAGATGTTCCACCAGTATTATCTGTTGAATTAGTTGGTGTAGTATTTCCACCACTAGTGCCTGATGTGTTCGTTACTGTTGCAGTACATGTTGCAGTTAAACCATCAGCAGTTGTAGCTGTAATTATTGCTTGTCCTTCTTTTACTCCTGTAACTTTACCAGTTGAATCTACTGTTGCTACAGAAGTATCACTTGAAGACCATGTTACTCCTACAGATGCTGGAGTTGTAGTTGCTGTTAATTGTTGTGATTCACCTACATTTAAATTCATTGATAATTTATCTAATGAAATACTAGAATTATTTGTTTTCTCTAATAATTCTAATTCATCTATAGATAAATTAACAGTATACGAGGTAGCTCCGTTATTACTCGCTATATTAATTTGATATTTTGTATATGCAGTAGTATTGTTTATTTCAAAAATTCTTTTATCTATATCTTGCCAATCTGTAACAGTTCTACTATCCAAAACAACCCATTTACTTCCATCCCAACCTTCAAATGTCCATTCTTTTGGTCTTTCAGTTAAAGATGAATGATTATAGTCTAATGCATATGCTGAAATAACTTTCTTTTGTGGAAATTCATAGCTTAGTTTCCCTTTAGTATTGTGAGTTCCCCACGCATGATAAGAACTATTATAATAATAACTATTAACTCCATCAAAAGCTTTATATGCTTGTGTATTATTCCAGTTGTCATCACAACTTGCTATTCCAGAAGGACCTGTATTACTTGTCATTATAGGCACTGCGTTTATATACTTATTTGATATGTCTTCTGCCTTAGCATTAATATTTCCTGAAACTCCAAATATCAAGGCCATGAAAAACACTAATGCAATTTTATGTATATAATATTTTAAATTTTTCATTTATCATTTCTCCCTTATATAATTTTCATAATAAATGAACGCGTTCAATGATTATTATAGCTTCTGTTCCAATGTAATCCAAGAAAAATCATAATACAAATTCTATTAAATATAAGAATTTCAGTAATTTTTTCACAACTAAAGCATAATGTTCTTTAATATATTGTTTTTCATATAAATGAGCAATAAAAAAACACCTCTATTGGTGCTACTTTATTGATTTATTCTATTGTTGAGTTACTTCAGCTGTGTTGATAGTTGATGCTCTAGTAGTAGTTGTATTAGTTTCTGCTGTTTGAGTAGTTGTAGTTACTGGTGTTATCATTTCTGTAAACTCTGCATATTGCTCAGAAGTTATAGTTTCACCTGCCAAAAATATATTAAGTGTATTTGTTACTTCTTCTACATTTAAAGTATTATTAGCTTTCTCTCTTGTAATTCTACTTGTTAATATTTTACCTATTATTTCTTGCATTTTTGTCATTTTTTACATCACTCCTAAAATTTTATTTTGTTCTTTTTGTAATATATAATTTTCAATATCTGAAATATTATTTGAATTTTGATTTAAATATTCTGATATATTGGAAATACTATCATTTAACGCTTGTTCATTTTTAGCTTGCTTTGCATACTCAGTATTTCTCTTATCTATTTCTTCTTGGGTTAAATATTCAATTTCTAATTTTTTAGTTTCCAAATTTACTTTATATGATTTTGCATTGGTGAAAATAGATGCTAGAGTTCCATATTGTAATTCTATAAAATCTACATCATTAATATTTCTTCCTGTTAATTCTTGATATATTTCCATATCTTGTTCTTTTGTAGTTTCTTCTACATTTCCTTGCATTTCTGATGTTATGGTTAATACATCACCAGTTTTAATATCATAATAAATTTTTGCTCCAATATAATAATTCATTTTTAATTCCTCCTTCTATTAATAACCTATAGCATACCAAGTTACTGTTTTAGTTTCACTTCCACTATTTCCGGCATAATAAACATCTCCATATGTTCTATATGTAGCTCCATAAGTACCATGCGTACTGCTCCCATCAGCAACTTCAAACCATGCTCCTGTAGTTAGATTATAATCCCTAATAGAACCGCATCTCCAATAAACTCCACATGTAGCAAACCATGCTAAAACAGTAAAGGATTGATTTGGTAAGATGAATCTAATGCTACCACCACTAGAAGCATATTCTGTTGTAGTCCCAGATGAGTATTTAACGCCAGGTATCGATGTTATAGCACTAGCTAATTGGTCAAACGTCATTCCTCCATTAGCACTTCCACCCTTGCCAGTAATAGCGTTTGCTATGCTATTTTTACCATTACTGGCAGACTGAAAAGCCGAATTCGCTAAATTATTTAATGTATTATAATCGTCCTCATTTAATATTCTTTTCCATGTACCATAAGCACCATCGGTATCATGTCTGCATCTGTAACCTAATTTATTACTTCCATCATATGCTCCTGCGATTTGAAAATTAGAATTATTATCTGAACCTACGTTTAAAACAGTACTATAATTAGATATTGGCGATGGTGTATTAGGGTTGTTACTTCCTGCCCTTGCAGTCCATGTTTTATTAGAATTATATGAATTTAAATCTGTTGAATCTTGATTGAAAGAATCATAAGCAGATGTAAAATCACCAGCATGTTTTCCTCCAACCATTTCAGCATTCAATCCTTTTTGCATCGTACTATCTTTTTGGGCTGAATTTCCTAAGTTATCACTTATTTTCTTAAGCTGTGTATCTATAGTTTGAAAGTTATCTACAAAATCTTGTCTTTTTACATTATCAGTTCCTTCGAATAATTTTAGCCCATAGTTAGCAGATTTTTGCATTATTAATCCTCTCCTTTAATTGTATATTTCTAAGTCATCCCATTTAATATTTTCAGCATTATTATAAGCTAAATTTTTACTATCTAAGTAATCCCAGTTTGTATATGTGTATTTAAAGCTATAAGCAAGATGTGCTGGCTTAATATCTTCCAACATGTTAATAAACGCTTGCATGTTACATGGAATCCCTTTAACCCCTACAAATTGAACTATAAAAGAATAGTTTGCATTCTCTTCTATTATGTTTACTTCACCACCACTAAAAGCTTCTGCTGTAATCTTTAGCATCTTTTTAGTAGTTGTTCCTTGCCCTCTCATTTTAGCTTTAACTATTTCTCTACGCTCTTCATATGAATAATTCAGATTAGTTTCTATTCCATATTCTTCTTCCCAGTAGGTTAATCCCCATGTCGCAGTGTCAATAAAGCATTGATTTATTAAATCATTCATATAATAATAAATGCTACCTAATTGAGCACCTTGTGCATCATAGATAGCTTTCATATTTTTATATATAATTGGTGGTACATATTTATTTAAATCAACAAAATACTTTTCTATGTCTGTTGAATTTGGAGTATTTTCAGCATACTGTGCTAATCCATATTGTGTTGTTGCATAATTCATATGCTATACCCCCTCTAAATCATTCCAGGTCATTCCTTTTTGAACCATATCTTCTGGTGCAGGTGTCCAGTCGGTAGCAATAGTTCCTTTTTCAAATTTAATATTATATATAGTTAAGCTATCCCCAACCGAACTTAACCCACCAACTCCTAAAAAAAACAAAGCATTTGTTGCATTACTTGGTGTAGTAATTTGCTTAGTTATCGTTCCGTTGCTTGCAAAAGATGTATCTGCATAAGATATATTGTAATAACTTCCATCACCATTAATAATATTATTCGATGAATTTAAAAATTTAACATATAATCCTCTTGCATTTGTATTGCTAAATAAAATATTGTTTATTTTAAGAGTATAAGTGGTATTTCCTTGTACTACAGATTGCCAAACTATTCTGCAACCATCTTTATTACTTGTTGTACATTGTAATTTATAAGAATCATTTCCTAATGCAGTTAATGAAAAATAACTATCAGTTGTATTCCAAAGAGTAGAATTTCCTATAGATTGTCTCACTTGACTGCTTATTACTAGATTCCTACCACCAACTTGCAAACTATTAATAGCGCTTGTAACACTTGAAACATTACTATTTATAGTTGTTATATTAGCATTTATTCCACTTACACTTGTTTCTAAAGATGCTGTTCTGTTGCTTATAAATGATACTGTTGTGTTTATAGTTGAAATTTGAGAGTCTGTGTCTTCTGGAGCGGGTGTCCAATCAGTTGCAATATTACCTTTTTCAAGCTTCAAACCACAAATCAAATAAGCATTATTATTATCATTTTCAAATCTACAAGTAGATGTTGTTAAGCTTCCCGAATTAAACACAAAATAATATTTAGTCCATGCTGTAGATATACTTTGACTTTGGGTAAAGTTTTGAGATGTAATAGTTGAACCAGTATTTACATAGCAATTCAGACTAGCTAAAGCTGAAGCACTTTCTGATTTTATCCATGCCGATAAAACATAACTTGTATTTGCATCAATACTAACGTTTTGGCTTAAATCTGTCCATGCATGACATATGCGAATAACTCCAAATCCATTGTATGTCCCTGAAACTGAATAAAAGCTTGTATCTGGTCTAGTAGCATCATTGTTATCTATCCAAATTGTATCATTAACTGCATCATAATCTTTAGTTCTCAACCATAAGTTCCTGCCACCAACTTGTAAATTATTTATAGAATTATTAGCATTATTAGCTATAGATACTCCATTGTTCCATTTATCCCTTTCTGATTGTGTTATATGCTTTACTACATCACTAATATGACTATAAGCACTATTCCAAGTATCTAATAAAGCTTGTGTAATTGTATCTATTATATTTTTATTGGCATGCGTATGCTTTTTTGAATTTACATCTGCAAGTGTAGCTTTTTCTGTATTATCATAGTCGTTTGCGCTTAATTGTTTTCCATCAATCTTATCTACCTTTTTACTTAAAGCATTCATTATAGTAGTTGCAAAGTTAGGATCATCACCCAAAGCATCTGCAATTTCTTTAAAAGTATCTAAAGTTTGAGGAGCGTTTCCAATTAGATCTTTTATTTTCTGTAACACTTCATCTTTTGTGAAAACTTGATCTTTTGTGTATCTATTGTTAAACTCTCCATTTACATATAACAAATCGGATTTTTTATTATCTAAATCAATATCTTTAGCTTTTAGTCCTTGTATTTCTGCATTATTAGTGGTTTTATACAAATTCAAATTATTTTCAATTTGATTTTCTCTATCTATTGCTCTTGCAGTCTCTGAATTTAATGCATTTTGAGTATCAACAATTGCATCTTGTACATTATTTATATCATCTGCTTCAACTGTATCTCCTGTTGTTTCATAACTTATATAAAGTGGTGTCATAGTATAAAAAATCTTAATTATAGTCTTCCATGGAGTTAAACTTGGTGTAGAAGTTAAATAAGTATTGATTTTATCACCAGTAAGTTTGGATCCTGTATATATATTTATGGTCTTAACATTTACATTGTCATGTATAAGTTCAGCTTCATATACTCCATTAATTACTGTAATTTCTTCTTCCACTGTATAGATATTTCCATCTAGTTTGTTGAATTTATCATTAAATTTACTTACATTCAAATCACATCACTCCTAAGTTGACAGTTCCCAAAACTGCAATTTCATCATTACCTAAAGTAACATTACCAGCCACATTGTTAAGTTTAATACTTGAATAGTCTACATCTAATACACCATCAACATTTACAAGTAAGCTTCCTACTTTCATTATGCTGACATTAATACTGTTAAAAGTACTTTTAAAACAATCTTCTAAAACAGTTATAAATCTTCCCTGAACATCATTTAAAGTAGTAGATGAACTTATTTGTACATTAGCAGTTACATTTATAGCTTTTTCCTTAACGCTTACTACAGTAACAGTTGCACCTATTGGTCTTTCTTCTTCAATATGGTCATATACCGCTTGTACTAAATCTGTGCTTGCTGCTCTTTTATTACTATTAGTAATTACTACTTTTACAGTTCCATTACCAGCCCATAAAGGATAAACCTCAGCACTTCCAACACCTGTAACCTCTAAAGCCCAATTTCTATAATGATATTTATTCCCCGATGTTGCAGGAGTTTGTATTTTAAGTAAATATCTATCATATAAGGCTTGGTCACTTTCTTGATCATATCCATTAGTTATTTCTTTTTCGTTTATAACACTAAGTATTCCAACATATTTTACTGATAATAGACATACTTCTCCAACACGAGGTCACTGAAAAACTAAAAAATATTACTAATTTAGATATATATGTATATTTTTTCAGGTCATTTATATCTAAAAAGTTGTTACAAGGCTATTAGAAGGCCTTCTGACACCTTACTTATTTTGCCAAATGATTTGTACAAAAAATATTGGGACTTTTTCAGTGGCCTCCTCCAACACTACAATTATATTTACTTCCTTGTCCTGTAGCCGTTATGCTACAATATCCCACTCCACTATCATTTAATGTTGTAGCTGAATCTGTAGTATAAGTTATCCCTAAAGATGTGCCAACAATAGCTCCCTTTGGTAGTGTACTTCCTTTAATTCCAATAATCTTAAAACTATCAGTTGTTGCAATAGTTACCTGTTTTCTCTCTATTCCTTGCTCTAAACATCTTCTTTCAAAAAATTTACCATAACCATTTTCTAAAGCTGTTTTAGCAAAAACTTGTTTTACAATTTCATCTAGCATCATACTTTGATAACTCATTTCATAACTAGTTGGCATCAGTGAATTATAAATTAAACTATGTTTGCTAGTATCAACATCATTCAAAGTACTTGTCATTTCTTTATAATATTGATTAGCTGCTTTAAAGTACATTATCTCACCTGCCTTTCCTAATATCAGTGTTAGTTATATATGATCCATATATACTTATTACAGTAAATTCAACATTAAAATCATCATCTTTCTGTGTTACTATTATCTCTCCTATACCAGTAATATATATTCCATCAATAAGTGCTTCTTCTAAAATAGTTTGTATATTTAGACTTACATAGTTATAATCTTTTCCTGTTAAATCTTTCAACTTATTGCCTACATCCATATATATAAACCATCTACCACGTCTAATATTTAAAGCTAACCAACATCGTACTTTTACAGCTTCTAAACCTTCTACTATTGTAAATTTTCCTGTTTCATCAATTAAAGGCGCTCCTGTTTCAAAATCTATAGCATATTCTTTTAATAATTTTACTGTTGAAGTTGCTGATGTAGATGTTAAACTACTACTTCCAGAACCATAATCCATAGGGAAAATACTACTCAATAGAACCACCTCCAACCACCTTGCATCTAACTAAATATTTTCCGTTTTTCAATTCTCTTAAAACAACTAAATCTTTTTCTTTTAAAACTGATTTAAATAAAATAGAACCATTAGAAATAGTTGTTTGGCTATCTCCAATAGTTCCTGTTAAAGTAGCAAATCCCATTGTATGCTCCAATAAAGTTGGATTTATATATATATTATCTTTTGTTAAAGGTAGGCCACCAACTGAAATCTGCAACGGATTTATTGAAATAATTGTGCCTATCTCGTCCTCTTTTATATCAATATACTCATTAGAAGCCTTTTCTATATGTTGAAACATTCCTTCTTCCCACTTAAGCAAATACTAATCACCTCCTATGGTCTACCACTATAATCTGCGCTATCCCAAATAGCTTGTTCTGCATCTCTTCTCTTTTTTAATCCTACTAAATAATGTCCTTTTGCATCATGCAAATATACATTCCATGCTTCACTTGATGACTTACTAGTTTTACCAATAGCAAAGTCCCAAAGACCACTCTTCTGAAGTCCTCCGAATCCTGCATTATAACAGAAATCAGCACATGCATCGTATTGATTTTGAGTTAGAGAAATGCTTGCACTTTCCAAATGAGATTTTAGTTCACTTGCTTTATCATTTATTTCATTTTTCAGCCACTCGGTAGCTTCACTTTCTGTACATGTACCCTGTGCAACTTTTGAAGGATCTGTTGTACCATAACCTATAGTCATTACTCCGCCACCATCATCATAAGCAGTGCTGTAATATCCTTCCCAACCTTTTATAAATTCTACTAGTTGATCACTTACTCCGCCACTAAATGTTCCCGTAGTATCTCCGCCACTTCCATTATCAGTAGTAGTTGTCCATGCACTATCCGGAACAACTCTTATAACTTTTAACACTTTTTCTCTTAATGGTGCTATCTTACATACATCACCCGTTTTAGGTTCTTCAATTGTTTGTCCATCTCCTATATATGCAATAACATGTTGTGAATGCGGAAATATAATATCACATTCTTTAAGATTATCAGGAAAATCACTTGTTACATCTTTTCCTTGTTCCATCATAGTAACTGTGTAACTATCAAGTTGACCATTAGATGAATTTATATCCAATTCACTAGAAAATTGATTGTAAACAAAAGATACATACCCACTACAATCCATACCAGGATAATTGTAAGGGTCTTTACAACTAAAATAATATGGAGTTCCTATCCATTTCTTTAACTCTGCGATTATTCTATTACATAAATCACTAGAAGTTCCATCTTTACCATTATTAGATGTTGATGCTTGTTTTTCTTCAATATCTGACCACTCATATAATTCATGCTTATTAGAAGGTGCTAATCCTAATTTAGATATAAAACTATCATCTTTATTCCATGTCCATTCTGAATCAATTATGTACATAAATACATTGTCATATTTCTTTCTGTTAGGCATTTCTAATAAAACACCATAAGCAACTTTGTAATTCATGTCACCCCAACAAGTAACTGTAACAGTTGTTTCTGGAGTAGCTTTTTCAGTTAGTTTGTTTTGTGCTTTCGTCATCATACTAACATTAGTATCATCTGAACTCATTGTCATAGTATCTTGGATTATTCCGAACCTATTAATATCAATATTACCACTTACCATGTTTACTGTATCGCCTTTTTCATCATCTGCATACATTTTGACCTTTTCACCTTTTTCATCAAAAACAGCTATTTGGGTTATCATGTTCTGCATAGATTCTGTGATTTCGGCATCTATTACATTACCATCTATCCTACCGTAAGCATTTAAAGTATGATATTTAATTGCTCGTTTAGAGTAATACTTGTCTGCTTCTGTCACAGTAATTAAACCTTCGGGGTTCATGTGCATATAATAGTATTTACCAGTATTTTTAGTCGCTTCTGAAAATATAGTATATAAAACTTTATGTACTGGTTTATCTTTAACTAAATGGTTTTTAAGAACTATTTTACCACCATCGCCTAGTCCATCACTAACATCGTAAAAAGCTCCTATATCATAAAGTATTTCTCTTATAGCTTCATCTACAGATACACTTGTAAAATTCTTAGTTATATTGCTTTTGCAAATCCACCATGAATAATCATATGCTGTAAATTTCATAACTGAACCTTTTACTTTATCATCAGTATCTACGATTTTGCCTTTAAATATCAACTCATTTTTATAGAATAATTCAACTGTGTCTCCAAGTTCCATTCCCTGACCCATAGTGTACTCGTTGTATATTATGTCTACTTCAAGTTCTGCCGAAATTTGTTTAAATGAATTAGAAAGTTTTACGCTAATACAATTATCTGTAATATTTCTTTGACTTCCAGTATCCCACTTTGTACGTCTTAAAAGAATATCTTTCATTTACTCACTTCCTATATATTTAATGCCTGTCCAGGTGTAATAGACAGCGGATTTTCTAAATTATTTTTTTGCATCAAATATGACCACATTGTAGAATCACCATATAATTTTATTGCTATAGATATTAACGTATCGTCGTCCCCTACATAGTAAACAGATGAGCCATAAGACTTTATTGCACTTGAACTTAAATCATTTTCACTAGATTCAGTAAGTGAAGTTTCTAGATCTAAATGTTGCCTTAATTTCAGTGTGAAAGCCATATCCCTATTGGGTTTTTCTTTGTGTATGAAATCTGTTATTTTACAATACATAGACCTCATTAAAGTTGAATCTGTTTTATATTTTAGTAATAATACTTTGAAATCAAACATCCATTCTTCAATTTTATTCATATAAAATTCAGGTGTATTATGTTCTATAAGAAAATCATATCCATTCCCAAGGTTTGGAAAAAAGCCTTCTAATGTTACGGTTGTTAATTTAGCTGTTTCGCCTGTATCTACTTCACCATATCCGTATAAATCTTGTGAAGTTGTGCTTAAAGATTCATTCCAATCTAAAGTTGGAGTTACTCGGAAAACTATTTGAAATACATTTTCTTCTACCAAACATAATTTTCTTCTGTTGCCACCTGCTATACCTTCAATCTTTACAGTTCCACTTATAGAACCTCCTTGATTTTGAGTATCAACTATATTATCACTTAAACTTCCCAAAGTAACACCTCCTAGCCTAAGTTATTTCTTGTAGCTGAATATTTGTTCATTCTTTTTACAACTGTATCCATAAAGTTATCAACATCGGCTGTTTTCTCCACCTTATCAACATGTATATTAACATCTGTTTTATTATTAATTGTACTTTTACTAGCATCAGTATTAACTATAGAACCATTATTTTTTAAGTCTGTAGCTGTTTGATAATTAACTTTGTTATCTTTTAGATTACCAGTAAACCAAGTTGATGTATCATTATTGGGGTGTATGTGTGGATTGGTAGCACTTGTATCACCTTTGCTGTCGCTAGAACCAAATCCAAATTTATTTTCTATCCAGTTCCATAAATCATTCAACCATTCTTTTATAGTTGTTGTTGAATCTTCCCACCATTGCTGCAAAAACGTTCCGACTAAAGGAATATTGCCTAAAAGCCAACTGATTCCTTGATGTAATAATCCATCTGATGATAGAATACTGCTTAAGCTTTCAAATAATCCAATAGTTATTCCTATCCCTACCGCGACTGGTGCTAAAAAACCTACTATAGGTGCTAATATTGGCAACAACGTGCTTACTGCTCCAACTATACTAAATATAGGTGAAACTAAAGAACTGATAACATTGAAAGCTAATAGTCCTGCTGTAAACTTCATCAAAGTTGATGCAACTTCGGGATGATCTGCTAAATAACCTAAATCATTTGAAATAGCACTGCCTATATCAGATGCAGCCTTTGTAATTTTGTCAAAATTTGAACTTGTAGTAAATTGATTCATCTTAGTTATAAAGTTGGTCATTCCTTTAATAAAGTTATCAAATAAAGAACCACTCTTAACTTTTCCGTCTTCGGATATTCCAACCAATTCAGCTAAAGACTTTTTTAGATTTCCTGTCATTGTAGATAATTTTCCACTTGCTGTCTCGCCTAATTTATCTGTCATTCCTGTATAGTGTTTATCTTTCATAAAAGATGTGAAAGCACTCATCAAAGCATTTTTATCAGTTATTTGCCCCTGCTTGTTATCAAAAGTTTTCATTCCTTTGTCTTGTAAGTATTTATCTAAAGTTTCTCTTTTTATACCGAAACTTGTCATACGTTCCCATTGACCATTCATCATATCTCCCATTGCTTCAACTGCAGTATCCATGTTTTGTCCCATAGATTTAAACGTTGCACCTAAATCTGACATCATAGTCATCATTTTTTCATCATCAGGCAAATCATAAGCTTTTAATTTAACAAGTGAACCTACTGTTTCTTTTTCTTCCCAAGGTGTTTTATTGGCAAAGTCTGTAGCCATTTTGAATTTTTCTCCACCTTTTGCCTCACTATTATATAAAGCATCAAGTGTCATTCTTGCATCTTGCAACTCCATAGCTGTTTTAAATCCAGTTTTTAAACCTTTTACAGTTCCTGCAACTGATATAAATCCCGCTGTTAATTTAGTAATGAGTCCTGTAGTACTATTAGAAAAAGTACTAACACTACTATTAATATCTTTAAAAGCACTAACGCCTTTTTCTTTTATACTTTTAAAGGCATCAGTCCACTTATTGCCAGTATTAGAACCCGAGTTTTGAATATCATTTGAACTTCGATTCAAACTATTTATAAAGCTTGTAAATTGTAAAGAAGTTGAAGCTAAACCACTACTAAATTTTTGGAATACGCTAGTAAAACCATCAGAAATAGATAACGTACTTCCGAATAAACTCATATAATCACCTCTTTTCTATAAAAGGATTTAAACTAACTTTTTCTTCAATATCTTCTTTTTTGTTTTGAAGCATACATGCTACATATATTTTTTGCTCACAATAATCCAAGGAAAGCAATTCTTTCAAAGGATGACCCTTATCTAAATAATAAGAAATCATTCTGAAATCTTCGTCTCCTTGGATGATGAGTTTTTTATCTTTTTAATTATTTCTTCATTCTTATCTGCTGAAATTCCACTTAAAATTGCAACTTTTTCTGAAATAGCTTTAACTTCTCTAGGCAAGAATATTTTTTCGACTATATCAGTCGAATTTATTTTACAGCCTAATTGTTTTTGAAATTCCTTATCTTTAAGTGGTATATTTGTAACCGCATTTTGAACTATAGTTAATGTGATTTTATATTCATCCTTTGCGTTCATTTTAGTAATGTTTTGAATCTTATTAACACTCAATGATTTTATTTTTATTTCACCATCGCCTAATACTTTTTCTAATCTACTTAAAGTTATAACATCTTCCTTTTCTGCTGTTCCTTCTTCTATAACCTTTTTATTTTCTAATAACATTTCTGCTGTAATCATTAATAATCATTCCTTTCATAATCAAAATAAAAAGACAAGCTCAAAAGCCTGTCCTACTCATTAGTTACATTTTGTGGATTATAACTAAATTCTATTGTATCCTAAGTTGCAGCCTTTGCTATATCTGCATTTATTGGACTATATTTTTTTACTTTGCAGTTTTCTATCATGACTCTTTCGCTTTCGACAATTTCATTTGTTAATTCTGAAATCAAGTCAAATTTATAAGCTTTTCCTGCTTTTAAGGAAGCATTTATATCTGGTCCAAATCCATCGACTGTTTTATGTAGCACTAAAGTTCCAGTACCAGAAGCACCTATAGTAATTTCATCTTCTCCTAACTGTCCAGCAATAGGAACTTTTTCTGTTTGAAGTTCTGTATCTGTTTTGACTGATTTAACTTCAGCCATTTTATCAGAGTTTACCCACAGCTCTAAATTCTTACCATTAAGAACTTGACTCGCATCAAACTTTTCCATCTATTTTTCACCTTCTTTATTAAAAATTTATCGCTAAATTTAATTTCTCCATGGCATCAAGTACACCAACAGTTTCTGTTGCAAATACTTCTTCATCTGTATCTAATGCATTTATTTCCTCATCCTTTAGCCCCGATGTATCAATTGATTTATTTTTTTCTACATATTGAGCTATAGAATCAGTATCTAATAGGGCATTTCCTGCACTTATTGCTCCTTGCTTTATAAGTCCCCTTAAATAAGTGTTATAAGCTGAAATTAATAATTTTTTATTTGAATAAGAATTATCAACCTTTCCTTGATAAGTTGTCTTAAATGCTACCTTTTGGTCATCTCTCATCATATCTAAAATATCCATAACTCTTATCTTTTTCATAGAAGCTTTTTCATTTTCTCCAACAGTTGTTTTAGAATTTACTGCTGTATAATACACAACAGCTTCTAAATCATTATCGTAATAAGCAAAGAATTTACCTGAATCTTTCAATACATCTAGATCTTCACCAACATCATCAACCGACTCAACACCTTCTAATACTTTATTAGTCAGAGAACTTTCTAAACTACAGGTAGCAGCATCACATGCAACATCTACTGTGTATTCTAATCCTGTATATACCGTTCCTGCTGACATGGCAACTTTCTTATTAATCCAATTTATAATTCCTTCATAATCTCCTACATAGTTATTTAAAACTGCTTTAACTAATATGTTGTTGTTTTTTCTTTGATCTTTGATGAAATTAGCAATTAACATTTTTTTATCATCACTATTAGCTGTAGGACATGCTAAATAGTTAAATTTAACATTATTAAGCAATGTTAATGCTGTTTCAATTGTTTGAGGTGTATTAGCTGCGGAATTATAACAAACTACTCTTAATAACTTTACCCCATGACCACTAAAGCATCTAGTTATCATTGCTTTATTTGCGTCTGAGTAGTTATCATTAACTGCCTTAAGCCTTGAGTAAGTATGTAAGCCTACTACGTTAGGTTCATCTAATACAAGACAAACTATACCTCTAGAACTTCTACTTTTTGCATTTTCTGCTAATGCCTTAAGGGTTATACTAACTCTTGTATCACTCAAATTATTCACTCTCCTTTATATTTAAATTTAATATTTCCATTAATTTTGTATAAGAATCGTTAGGATTAATATTTTCATCTGCTTTATTATTTAAGTAATTTAAAGGTATTGTTAAAGTCAAAAAATCATCCTTTTTATTAAATGTTTTTGTTCCTAAAACTAGTTTCCTTTTACCAATTAATAAAGACAAATCGAATATTTTTTTCAATTTGTCTTTAAGAATCAATATATCTTCTTGTTTTACTATTGCATCTGTATAAGCTATGTCAATATTATCTGTTTCCTCTTGATACTCTCTAAATGAATTAGAACTCAAATTACTCACAGTAATAAAAAAGGTAGGCTTAGTGATTTCTTCGCCTTGTTCTTCTTCATCTATTATAAGGTCATAAGTTGGAAAATTATCTTTTAGCAACTTAGTAACTGTATACAATATGTCAATTAATTCAATTATCTAAACCTCCTCCTCTATTCTTTTCTTTATATCCTCTATCATTTTAGGTTGTTGAAGCTGTACACTATCTCTTATCATGTGCTTCCCTTGTATAAAGGGTTTAACTAGTCTCTTCTTTATAGCAGGAACATATTGTCCTACTTTTTGTTTGTGACCATCTTCAACCGCTTCAGAATATTCTAAAGCACTTCCTATATTGACCTTAAAAGTATCTCCATTCTTTTGAACTTCATCATGTGTCATTGAACGCCTTAAATTTCCTGTTTTAACTGGCGTTCTAGCCTGTGTTTCCCCTACACATTCAGTAGCATTAGTTTCCATTTCTTCAACTATAATATTATTTACTTGTTCAATTGCTTTTTGTGCTTCTTTTATCATTTCTTCAAAACTAAGCATTTATAACCACATCTTTTCTCTCTAAAAGCAATAATTCCATATAATCTTCACACCACGGAATTTTTTTGACTTCATAGAATTTATCTTGATATTCAATAACTGAACTTTCAATAATATTCGGGTTATAATCTACAAAAGCTCTTTTAGTACATTCAATAGAATATCCATACTCTTTTTCACATTTCTCCAAAGAATAAGGCTGAACATCACATAGAATTGCATCCTCTGTTAACGTCCAACCATTTCTTTTTATTCCATGGTCATCTTCATATGAAGAATAAGAACATAAACTTATTTCTTTATCGTAAAACCAACTCATATTAATACATCCTCACATAAGGTAATCCAACTAACATTTTTACAGAATCATCAATTATTGAATATGTATCTTTATAGGAAACACTTCTTGATCCTTGAGTCATAGAAGCTACATTTTTATCTACATTTAGAGATTTTTTAATGTTCTCAATAACAAGCGGTATTGCTAAAGAATATAGTTTTCTAACTTCATTATCTGAATAGTTTTTATTTTTATATTCAATAATAGCCTTAATTGCGATTTGTTCATATTGTTCATCAGTATAAGTAATCAATCTAATCACTCCTAACAAAAATAGCCATAAACTATTTTATTAACTTAGTGTAACAGTTCCTATTCCTAATTCTTCACCATGTGGTAATGTTGGCAATGCTGTAGCAACCGCCTTAGTAAATTCACCTACTGGATCAATAGAAGTATAAGTTCCAACAAAAATTTTATTATCTAACATTGAAGCTTCATCCATATTACCATCTCCAATAAGTTTTACTTCTTCAGCTGTTAAACCATAAATTGTTTCACCTAAAGCATCATCACCAAACATAGCAATTTTATTTTCTGGGAAGTACCTATTAGTTGTAAATCCTTTAGCCCCTTCCTTCTTATATTTACCTTCATAAACTACAAAGGCTGGTAATTCTAATTGTGCTAATAATTCATTTAATGCTGCTAAAGTTACAATTTTATCTGAATTAACTCCATATATTGCTTTTCTTACAGAATCACATGAACAAATAGTCTTTACAATTTTTCTTGAAGTTAAAGCTCTTGTTGGTCTATATCCTGAAGTAGTTTCAATAGCATCAGCTAAAATTGCTAAATCATCTAAAGGTGTATCGGTAGTTGGTGTCTTCCAAGTGAATGATTTTTGATTGTTAGATGGAACTTTA
Organism: Clostridium saccharobutylicum DSM 13864; assembly: GCF_000473995.1. Taxonomy (NCBI): domain Bacteria; kingdom Bacillati; phylum Bacillota; class Clostridia; order Eubacteriales; family Clostridiaceae; genus Clostridium; species Clostridium saccharobutylicum. Next base: position 2,615,855 of record NC_022571.1, read on the forward strand.
TAATCAATTGTTACCTTTATTCCATTTTCATTAATAGCAATCTTCCCACTAGAAAGTAATTCCATTCTCATCGCTTCAACTCTAACCTTTACTGAATCAGTCATTTTTTCAGCATCATTATAAATTTGAGATAAAACAAAAGCTAATTCAGCATTAGTTCTTGGATTTTGTATCTTTATAATTTCCTTTTCTGAAATCTTTATTTGTCTTTTAATAAGCGCTAAACTTGCAACACCTTTTTCTATAGCTTCTCTAGATGCTAATTGAGTTTTAGTATCATAAGCATGTACTTCTGCACTTACTGGAAGTCCTCCAGTTCCTAAAATCATATCAAATTCAATATCTTGAATTTTTCTTTCTGGAAATAAACTTTCTCCAAGCATTGGAGTAACTTGTCTTTCCTTAAAATAATTTATTAATTCCTCTGTATTAAAAACTTCTTCTATTCTTGGCATTACTTAATCCTCCTCATTATATAAATTTAATATTTGGTAATGCAATTTTAATTGTAGCTACTACTTTATCAGCAAAACCATCTAAAACTCTATCTGCTCTTAAATAACCTTCTACAATTAAAGAACATGCTTCATCACCATTAGTGACATCTACTGTTTTATACAAAATTCCTATAGGTGCTGTTGAAAGTGTTTCTGAGCCTGTTGCACCAGTTTGTTTTACAACATTACCATCCTTATCAATTAGACTTCCTGATGTAACATATTTCTTTCCATGTTCATCAGCATCAGTAACATTTGCAGCTAAAACAGTTCCACTAAAAGTAACTAAATTTGCATTCCTATACAATATTTCCATATCATTGTCATAAGTTGTTCTTGTAAAATTCATATTAAAAGAGGTAAGCTTAAAAGCATTTCAATATCCTTTATATCTGATATTGAAAACAAAAGAAGAAAACCAAGTATGGATACATTAAAGCTATTGGCAAATGCTTTTAGCATTCCTGCAAGTGAGTTATTAGGCGAAGAGAATACATTTAATAACAATTTAGATTCATTCCCTACTGATGATGCATTTAATAATTTAGACGATGATATAAAAGATATAATATTGAAAATTAATAAGCTTTCTAAAGAGAATAAACAAAAAGCTTTGAAAATGCTTGATATATTTTCCGAAGAAAAATAATTAGAAAGGATGATGAGTATGGATTACAACATAACTTATAGGCAAAAAGATAAGGGATGGCAATTTATTATCAGTTATAAAATTAATGGGAAATGGAAGCAAAAATCCAAGCAAGGATTTAAAGCTAAAAAGGATGCTAAACCTGTAGCTGAAAAAATGGTTTTGGAATTAATCAAGGAATTCAAAACTGGTATGATCTCAGACCAAAGCTATAACAATATTATTCTACAAGATTTAATGCATATCTATTTAGAACATATAGCTTTGTACAAAGAATACAATACTATCCAAGGTTACAAATATGCTTTTTCTAAATTTTCTAATTTATATGAATTAAAAGTTAATGATATAAAAAAAGCTCACATACAAAAATGCGTAGACAGTATAATAAAAGAAGGATTATGTACCAAAACAATATACACCTATACAAATAAAATGAAAATATTATTAGAATATTATAAAGAAAATTTCGATACTTTATATATAGTTTTTAATGATATTAAAATACCACGCGACAAAAAAGATACTAATAAAAAAGCTTTAACAAAAAGTGAGTTTGATGAATTACTATTAAAACTTAAAGGGACAAAATATTATCTTGTTGCATTAATAGCTGGAACTTGTGGGTTAAGGTGCAGTGAAATCCTTGGGCTTACATGGAAAGATATTGATTTTGATAATTGTCTTCTAACAGTAAACAAACAATGGAAAATTGATAAAAAGACAAGAAAAAGTACATTTGGTGAAGTTAAAGGTAAAAAATCTTATAGAAGCATACCTATTCCTCCTGTTACTATAAGTATTTTAAAGACTTATAAGAAAAAGAATGTTATCGATACTAACCAAAGAATTGCTCCTTATAGTCATACTGAAATAAAAAAATATCTAAATCCAGTTTTAAAAAATATTTGTGGCATATCTATCCATGAACTAAGACATACCTATGCGACGTTTTTAATCGCAAGCAATATTGATTTTAAGACTGCTGCAAAATTTTTAGGTCACGGTGTGCAACAAACGATAAAAACATATAGTCACGTTACAGATGATATGATAAAAAAAGCAACTGATACTATATCAAAAATTTTTTAAAAAATTTTTTTGACGTAATTTTTGACGAAAATCTAAAACCTATGTAAATAAGCCAAATATTTAACATATAACCATATCATAATCAAAAGTTCTTAATATTTGGTTAGTTGCTTCAATAAGTGCTACATTATATCCTGCTTCTCTTAAATTTTCTGCAGCTTCAACTCCTATATATCCACCACCAATAACTGCTACATCCTTAGTATCAACTGACTTAACATATTTATTTAATTTATCTATATCCACAACATTTCTTATTGTGAAAATATTTACTTCTTCAATTCCTGGAATATTAGGTACAATTGGTTTGGCTCCTGGAGATAATACTAACTTATCATAACTTTCTTTATATGTTTCATCAGTTAATAAATTCTTAACTGTTACATACTTATCTTCCTTGTTTATTGATAAAACTTCATTATTTACTCTTGCTTTAATATTATATTGAACTAGGAATTTTTCTGGGCTCATTAAGACTAATCTATCAGCTTCATCTATTATTCCACTTAAATGATATGGAAGTGCATAATTTGAAAAAGATACATGAGGTCCTCTTTCAAACATTATTATTTCATCTTCCTCACTAAGTCTTCTAAGTCTCGCTGCAGCTGATGCGCCTCCAGCAACTCCACCAACTATTAGTATTTTTTTCTTCATAAATTATACCTCCTACTCTAATAGTTAAATGTTTATTATCATTTTGTTTCAATATTTAAATCATAAATTTATGTATACTATATTCTTTTAGGCACATGAAAATAAATAACAAGTTCAAAGTTGCCATGGATATTTTTCATCGGGCAAGAAGGCAAATTGCCATCATAGTGGGCCTATTAGGTCAATTTACCTATGAACAGATAAGTGAAAGTACAAATCTATGATTTGATTTCTTGAACTTAGCTAACTCATTCATGAGTCAGCATCCTTTCCAAATAGATTTGGTGTGAATTGCTTACTCAGTGAGCGTATGCGAGTCGAGCTTCCTCTGATTGGAAATAGGCTGGCAAATGGAATTGTTATTTATTTGATTGTGCCTTAGTTCCTAAATATGATCCCATTCCTCCAGCAACATTAACAACATTAAAACCTTCACCTGCAAGTACATTGCAAGTTCTTGAACTTCTTCCACCAGATTGACACATTATGTAGTATTCCTTATTTCTATCTAAATATTTTTCTGGCTCATTTAGAAGCTCCCCCATAGGTATATTTACTGCACTTTTTATACTTCCACCTGCATATTCGTATTTTTCTCTTATATCAATTAGATCAACCTTTCCAATTAACTCATCAATATCATTTACATTAATAATTTTTCCTTCATTTTTTTGAATAATCCAAACATTTTTATTCCTCCTCAAAATTCATCTTAATTATTATTCTTAGTGCCTTATATTTGATTAATATTTTCATATTCTTACTAAAAAGAAGCTTAATTTAATGTCATATCATTAATTCTCATTTACTTCCCTTCATGACTTTATTATATATAAATTTTTCATAAATATATGTGATTTAGTCACACACTTAAAATACATTCATAAAACAAGTTTAATAACTAACATAAATTGTTCATATGTATAAAAAAACAGATAACCTAACACAAGCTACCTGCTAAATAAATAAATTAAATTTATTTTATAGTAATCTTATCATATCCTATTGCTTTTTTAGGACATGCAGTTACACATTGACCACATTGAATACAATCTGGATGACTTAATATATCACCTTTATAATCATAAGGAACTAGCCCCATAGAACACTTTTTTTCACATTTACTGCTCTAAAGTAATATGATTTAAAAAACGTAGGTGACTTTCTCTTATTACTAAATTTTAAAACCACATTATCATAAAAGCTTCCTCTTGGACATAAATTTCCGCACCAAAACCTTCCTTTAAAAATAGATACAATTACTGGTGCTATCATGCAAATTGCAGCTACTACTGCAAACCTTAAATCAAATATACATAATACGATAAACGCGATTAATAGTGTAAATGAATACTTCTTCCATAACTTTAAGAATTTTTTCATCAAAATACCCCCGATTTGTTATATTATAATAAATAAGTGCTTTATAATTAATTTTTAGCTTTAATTATTTGGTTCTTCTTTATTCTATTAAATATCTGGATAATTCTCTGTAACTTTATCACACTCTTGAATTATATTTTTGTTTTTCTATAGTATAAAACTTTCAACCACTATATAATAAAAATTCCCTATTATATAAGCCTTTATATAGACTATCAAAATAGAGAATTTGTAATATTAATGGATAATTTCCTACTATTCTATTTAATTCACAATCTACTTTATCCAATTTTATTTTTCAATTTGATGATTTATAGATTTTATCTCAACATATTCTAGGCAACATACTCCACCCTAAAGATGATAATATTCTTTTGGAGCCAAAACCGGTTCTTATAAATATATTCTGATTGAGTTCCTTAACAAATTCACTTATTATTCTTGCCCATTTTTCTTGATTAATTGATTGAATTATCTCCAATACTTTTTTTGCTTGATTCTTTTTAACAACTAGAGCCATTATAAAACTCGCACTTAAATAAAGCGGTTTTGCTCCAGATGCGGCTAAATCAGTAACAGTTCCACAAGTTGCAAGCTTCTATATATTCACTCTTAAAAAAGTAGCTTTACCACAAAAGAATATGCGGTAAAAGCCATTTTTCCTTATGGTTCTTTAAATGTTGTTGAGTCCTGTTCTTTCAAAAAAATCACATTTGCCAAGCAATTTCTTTCCCAATAAAATTTCACTACATATGCAAGTTCTAATTTTAGTTTTTTCTAAAGTTTCTTTTAAAGTTATTTCAAATTTTTGAGCAGCATCATACTTCTTATATATCTCTCTCAAGTTTTATCATTTTTTAATATATCTAGCTTATTGATTACTTCAATTAATTTATTAATATCAATAGGTTTTTCTGCATAATCATCGCATCCTAATTCAAATGCCTTGTGAATATGTTCAGTGTCAACAAGAGCTGTTATCATTATAATCTTTACTTTATTATCAGGAATTACCCCTCTTTGCCTTTCAAAATCTCTTATAGCTTTTAATACCTTTATGCCATCAACCTTTGGCATCATAATATCTAGACATATTAAATCGTACGGTTCACTTTCCTTTATAGATATTAAGTAGGCATCTAATGCTTCCATGCCATCCACAACTATGTCGCACTCCCCATATTGAGATAAAAACTTAGATAAAAATCTTCTACTTACCATATCATCTTCTGCAATTAATATTCTCATATACTTTCTTCCTCCTGTAATACTGATTTTTTAAATGCTTGAAATATACTGTTAGCTCTTTGAACTTTGTTAGTTAACTGTTCAAAATTTCCACGCCTTGCATCTAATTCTATTTTAAATGCAGTTGTTTTTAGTTCTTCAATACCAATTTCATTAGATAAATTTTTTATTTTATTCGCTAAGGATTCAATCAAAAAAAACTCTTTTTTATCTAATGTATTGTTTATAGCTTTTATTTCCTTTGATAACCGATTTAACTTCTCAGAATTCTTTTTATCAAAAATTGGTGCTTCTTTTTGTTTTAAAACAATATCTCCATTTTCATCTAAACATATCCCGACTCCAGACAAATTTTCGTTATATTTGTTTAAAAACAAAGTTTCTTCTATTGTACTATATAATTCCTCAGCATTTATAGGCTTAGATATATATCCATCCATTCCTTGTGATAAGAATTTTTTTCCGTCTCCTTTAAGTGCATATGCTGTTATTGCTATAATAGGAATTGATTTATTAATTTCTTTTATAATTTTAGTAGCCTCAATACCATCCATTACTGGCATTTGAATGTCCATTAAAATAACATCATATAATTTTTTCTTACACATTTCTAATGCTTCCAGACCATTATTGGCAATATCTACAAAATATCCACGTTCTCTTAACATACGAGTAATAACCATCTGATTTACCTCATCATCTTCAGTTAGTAATATATTATGTAATGTATGAATATTTGTTGGTTGAAATTGAATTTTTTCTTTTGATTGTGGCTTAATTTTTTCTCCTATATCAAACTTAAGAGTAAAATAAAAATTACTTCCTAATCCTTTTTTACTTTCCACCCATAACTTTCCGCCCATCATTTCTGACAATTGTTTTGATATTGCAAGACCAAGTCCTGTTCCTCCAAATTTTCTAGTTATAGAACCATCTAGCTGACTAAAGCTTTTAAATAACATTCCTATATTGTCTTCTGAAATTCCTATTCCTGTATCTTCAACTGAAAATTTAAGATAAACCTCATCATTCTTACTTTTTATTTGCTTAACTTTTACCCAAACTTCCCCTCTATCAGTAAATTTAATAGCATTACTTATAAGGTTATTTAATATTTGTTGAAGTCTACTTGGATCCCCAATCACATATTGAGGTGTAATTGATGAAAATGCATAATTAAGCTCTATATCTTTTGCAATAGCACCTGGTGAATGTACCTTAATTGTTTCCGCTATCAAAGATTTTATATCAAAATTGATGTTTTCAATAACAAGCTTTCTCGCTTCAATTTTTGAAAAATCTAATATATCATTTATTACTCTTAGTAAAGAATTAGCACACGACTTAACAATCATAAGATTTTCTTTTTGCTCATTACCTAATTCTGTAGCTAGTGTTAAATCTACCATTCCAATTATTCCATTTATAGGTGTTCTTATTTCATGACTCATATTTGCTAAAAATTCACTTTTTGTTTTATTAGCAATTTCAGCTGATTTCTTAGCTAATTTAAGGCTGCTTTCTACCATTTTTCTTTGCGTTATATCCCTAACTATTGCCAATGCAACTCTTTTACCATTTTGATTAAAAGTATGAACATTTACTTCAACAGGAATTATCCTATTCTCTTTTGTCCTATGGCAAGTTTCAAATATACCTTTTCCATTTCTTCGTACAATATCCACCTTTTCATCTATTATTTCCTTTGTCTTTTCACCATTTATATCGTAGAAAGACATGTTAAGTAGTTCATCTTTTGTGTAACCAAGATAAGTGCAGGCAACATCATTAACTTCAATGAACTTTTCGTACTTAAAATCATTATTAATTTCATAAACATAAATAGCATCATTTGCATTATTAAAAATATTTCTATATTTTTCTTCTCTTTCTCTTATAGTAGTTTCTATTTGTTTCCTTTCAGTTATATCTCTTATAATACTTATTATAACTCTTTTTCCTGCTATATTAGCTCCTTTAGCACTTATTTCTACTGGGAACGTATTTCCATCTCTATATTTATGAAGTGTTTCGTAAAATATCCCATACTTATAACATTTATCCATTAATTCACGTGTTATAATTCCTTCTGCCCTTAAATCTCTTATATTTAATTTTAGAATTTCCTCATAAGTATAACCATAAGCTCTTAAGGCTGATTGGTTAGCATCAATAATATTACCTTCAATATCTATAAAATGTATTATATCTCTTACACTTTCTGAAAGTATTTTATATCGATTAAGCCATTCTTCAGCATTTTTTTTATCTGTTACATCTATGCCTGTACCAATTAAACCATCAAATTTACCTTCTAAATTGTAAAATGGCCTATAAATACTTTTAATCACTCTATAGATTCCACTGCTATTCATTGCTCTATATTTTATTTCATATGATTTCCTTTCTTGAAGTGACTTTGTTTTTATTTCATAACATCTTTTTCTATCTTCTGGGTGAATAATGCTTATCCAATTATCCCCAAAGCACTCTTCTCTAGGCTTTCCTGTAAAATCGCAACATTTCTTGTTTACAAACTCATTTTTTCCACTAGAATCAGTTTTCCAAACCATAGACGGAAAATTCTCAAACATTCCTAAATAATAATCTCTAGATTTTGCTATTTCATTTTCTGCTTTTTTCCTATCTGTTATATCTATAAAGGCTATAGCAACATTTTTTTTATTTTCTTGAATCACTGGAGTAACACTCGCTTTAAACCATAGTTTCTTTTTCATTCCATTTATATTAAAGACTCTGCTAAATTCGATATTGTTAGTTGATAAACCAGCATTCAACGCCAAATAGGTGGCTTTTTTTATATCACAATTATTGCATTGACTTCCATATCTACATCCTTGCTCATTTGTGAAACTTTCTTCACACCCCAAAGCATCTCCAAATTTTTTACCTATTCTTAATATGTTATTACTATCTAAAAATTCACTCGCCACTTCATTAATTTTACTAATTACGCTATTTTCATCGAGAACTATAGCACCAACAGGTGCAGAATTAAATAACCGTATAAAATCACTTTGCTCTTCTTTGTTTTTTAGTACCATTGATCTAATTTTAGTTATATCCTTAAAGACTGTCACACTTCCTAATACAATCCCGTTATCGTCTTTTATTGGGGAAATAGTTGCAGATATATACTTTATCTCTTTATTTTTTGTAATTAAAGCTGAATTTTCATCTAATCCAGTTGATATATAAAATTCAAGTACATTGTTGATAGGATCTTCCAATGCTTTTTTAGTATTTATGTCAACAAGTGTAAATATATTTTGAAAACTTTTGCCTATAACTTCTTCTATAGCCCAGCCTGTTATTTCTTCTGCCGCCTTATTAAAGAATGTTATATTTCCACTTAAGTTTGTTGCTAATACTCCATCTCCTATACTTGATAATGTTGCTGACAAGAAATAATTTTTTCTATCTATGATTTTTTTTTCTATCATAATACGTTCTCCACTTCTAAATCTAACCTGATAGATAATATGAACTCACACTTTGCCTTAGCAATACATAAAATTAATTTGTATTAGTAATACTTTTTGAGCTTATATATATTCAAATTAGGAATTTATATCCTTCTAAATTTTTTCGTATCAATCTTTTTACTAAAAGTATTATTACTTTGTTTAAGTGCGTTATAACTATTCAATATATACTTCACTAATTATATAATTTCAAAAGTTTGCCCTCTTGTATTATATTAGCAAACAAAAAAATTATGAGAGAACCTAAAAGACTCTCTCTATTTTTTATATCTACAAACGAACTCTTAACTAAGTGTCACTTTTTTTATTTATTATTCTTTTCTGTAAAAGCATCTAATAATATATCAAGCATTTCTGATGTCTTATCCCTAATAGAAAATTTAAATTTTGCAATTCTCCATTTTAAGCAGATTTCTCGACTTCCACCAGTTATTAAATCTTCAAGTAATTCACTGCTAATATTCGATTTTATTGTTCCACCATTCTGACCGTCTTGGATTGCTCTCCGAAGAAAATCTGAACGCTTATCTATAATTATTTTTACCTTTGCTGACAATTCATGATCGCACATTAAGCTATCAGTAGCTTGGACTAATGCTGTAATTGCTGGATAATTTTCATAATATTCAGCATAAGAACATACAAAATGCCTGATAGTTTCAATCGGGCTAAGCTCTCTTACCATAGTAGTTTCTATAATAGCGTTATCAAACTGGCTAAAGTGATCAATTACTGCAGACATAATTTCAGCCTTATTCTTATAGTGTCGAAATAAAGTTCCTTCAGAGACGCCTTCACGTGCAGCAATTAATTTAGTTGATAGATTCTGAAGTCCAACCTCATTTATAACCTCTATTGTAGAAATTATTATACGTTCTTTTCTATGTAACAATGATATTCCCATCTTCCACCTCCGAATTGAGCAAATGCTTACTCATATGTCGATAATTGTATCATCACAAACAATTATGTCAATTATAATGTATACTTACTCTCTAAATTATCACTTATTGAATTATACCAATGACTTACTAGTTTATTTTGCATCTTTTATATATATACCACAAATTTCAAGCAATTGAAAACTTCTTCTTTCCTAGTTTCTTCAACTAAGCACAGGCCTAATTCACTATTAATAATACCTGCTCTTACTTGAGTCTCCATCATCTTATTTTTTTCTTCAATGCTTGAGCAAATAAAACACACATGATCATGAATAGTCAAGCTTTCAGGGGATTTGATTTTACACTTTCTCGTCTGTTATCTATATGATTTCACCTCTAATAAATTCATCTTTCGAGTTATATCCTGTATATAAATATCTAAATTAGTCAAATAATAATATTAATAATACCATAAAAAATTTATCAAAGAAACTATGCAATTAGTCTCTTACATAACTTTTAATTATTCCATTTCTTTTAAAAAAGATGCCACTAAGTAAAAAACTTAGTGGCATCGCCTTACTAAAGGAACAGCATATCTTTCAATTAAATTATAAATTTAACATTATTCTTTCATAAATATTACTAAGCGGGACTTGATCGTCAGCAATACCTGCCTCGAAAACTACTTTAGGCATACCATATACTATACATGATTCTTCTGCTTCTACTAAGACAAAACCATTATTATCTTTTACCTTTTGACAGCCTATTAATCCGTCGTTTCCCATTCCTGTTAATATTACAGAAAGTAATTTATCTTTAAATATAGGTGCTACTGAGTTTAAGGTGACATTAATTGATGGTTTATATAAACTATCAATATTTTTCATATCTTCCACTTTAAAAATTATACTATCATTCTTTCCGCTTTCTAATACAGTTTGGAATCCTGCTGGTGCAATATATATATTCCCAGGTTCCAAGATATCTCCATTTTCAACTTCCCTGACACGAAGATTACATATTGTATCAAATCTTTCAGCTAACGGTTTAGTGAATCCTGGAGGCATATGCTGAATTACAATAATAGGTCTGCATAAATCCTTGGGAAATCTTGGCAGTATTGATTGAAGTGCAGATGGTCCACCTGTTGAACAACCAATAACAAGTAGTTCTCTCTTCATTAGCTTTTTATCACATTCAATATACTCTAAATCTACAATAGCTTCTGCATCTTCTTCATTTTTTTGTACTTTACAACTATTGGCAATTACTTTTAGTTTACTAAGAAAATCTTTGATTGTTTCATCTTTCGCTTCTTCGCCTACTAATGAACTTTTTAAAAAGAAATCTACTGCTCCCAATTCTAAAGCTTCTATTGCAGTACTAGTACCATCTTCAGTATGATTACTTAGCATTACAACTGGTACAGGAGTAATTTTCATAATTTCTTTAAGCGCACTTGTTCCATCCATTTCTGGCATTTCTACATCCATTGTTACTACATCAGGTTTTAATCTTTGTATCTTTTCAATTGCATCTAAGCCATTTCTCGCAATTCCTATTATAAAAAACTGAGGATCTTTTTCTATAATAAGACTTATACTTCTTCTCATAAATGAGGAATCATCTACAACCAAAACACCATATTGTTTCATTATTCATTCTCTCCTTTCTTATAATAAAAAATCGAGGGAGTGTAAATAGTGTCAAAACCAGGATTAACACTTGTAACAGTTTCTGCATGACCTAGGAATAAGTATCCATTTTCATTAAGAATATTGTAAAATGACAAAGCAGCCTTTTTAATAAATTCTGTATCGAAATATATTAAAACATTTCTACAAAGAATAATATCTGCCATTCCAATTTTATGTTCAATATTGTTATCGAACATATTTAAATTTTTAAATTTCACAATTTCTCTTATTTCGTCCTTTACCTTATAGTCATCACCAATTAGGTCAAAGTACTTATCTAACATCCCATAAGGCATTTTTCTGAAAGATAAGGATTTACTATTATACATACCTTTTTCTGCTTTATCCAAAACTTTTTTATTAATATCTGATGCTATTATTTCCACAGAACCTTTTTCAAAAAGCATTGTTTCTTTTATTAGCATTGCTAATGTATATGGTTCTTCCCCACTTGAACATGCTGCACACCAAATACGTAAAGTTTTTTCCTTATAATGTTCTTTATATAGTGGAAAAATATTATTTTTTAATTCATTTAATAGATTTTCTTCTCTAAAAAAATAAGTTTCATTTACTGTTATTAATTCAATTAAGATATCTCTTTCTTTTTCTTCTATCTTAACATATCCAGAATATTCCCAAACACTAAGTCCTAACTCTTTAAGTCTATATGCTATCTTGCTTTCAAGTGAAGGAAGGTTTTTCAAGTAATCAATACCACAGAATTCATATATATATTGTGCTAGTTGTTCTAATGCCATAATACTCATAACTTAAAATTTCCTCCTTAGTTTATAACATTTAATTACTGAATTAATTCTTCTAATGATTTTTTTATTTCTGTTGTATATTCAGAAATTTCTTTAGTTACATTTACTGTTTTTTGTACATCTCTCACATTTAAGTTCACTACATTATTTATATCATCAATATACCTTTTTAATTGTTCCACTTCCCTTGCTTGTACCTTAGTAGCCGATGTAACTTCATTTGACTGATCTGTAACATTTCTAAAGTTATCTGTGATTCTATCAGTAGATTTTGTTTGTTCCTTCATAGCCCAAGTAATTTGTTTCATGTCTTCTCGTGAATTACTTACACCTTTTATAATGTTTTCTACTCCCGATGCCTGCTCTCTAGCTGCCTGTGCTACTTGCCCAGCTAACTTTGTTACATTTTCAGTTGAACTCACTATATTCCTACCTTGTTTTGCTTGTTCTTTTACTGCTACAGCTATTTGTCTTATTTGTTCTCTTGAATTGTTAACCCCTTTAACAATTTCTTCAACGCCTATTACTTGTTCCTTAACAGCTCTAGTTACCTGTTCTGCTTGGTTTGTTACATTTTCTACTGACTCTACAATGTCATTACCTTGTTTTGCTTGTTCTTTAACTGCTACAGTGATTTGTCTCACTTGTTCTCTTGCATTTTCAATACCAGTTATTATTTCTACAACTCCGGCTGCTTGTTCTTTCATAGCTCGTGTTACTTCTGCTGTTTGGCTTGTAACATCTCCAACCAATCTTGTTATTGATTTTCCTTGTTCTGTTTGTGATATCATAGCATCAGTTATTTGCTTAACTTGTTCCCTTGCATTTACTACACCTTTAATTACTTCATCTACTCCAGTAGCTTGTTCCTTAACTGCTGTAGTTACCTGTGCTGCTTGATTAGTTACATTTTCTACCGAAACTACAATATTTTGCCCTTGTTTTGCTTGTTCTTTAACAGCCACAGTTATTTGTCTTACCTGTTCTCGTGCATTTACTATTCCTTTTACTATTTCTTCAACACCTATTGTTTGTTCATTAGTTACTGTAGCAATTTGAGCCGCCTGATTAGTTACATTTTCTACTGCAATTACTATATCTTCTCCTTGCTTGGCCTGCTCTTTTACTGCTACTGTTACTTGTCTTACCTGTCCTCTTGCATTTACTACACCTTTAATAACTTCGTCAACACCACTTGCCTGTTCTTTGGCTGCTTGAGTTACCTGTGCTGCTTGGTTAGTTACATTTTCTACTGAAGCTATAATATCACTACCTTGTTTTGCTTGTTCTTTAACTGCTACAGTTATTTGTCTTACTTGTTCTCGTGCATTTGCTACACCTTTTATAACTTCGTCAATTCCAGCTGCCTGCTCCTTTACTGCCACTGCAACTTCATTTGTTTGATTAACTACATTTTCAATTGAAGATGTAATATTCTTACCTTGTATAGCCTGCTCTTTTACCGCTACAGTTATTTGTCTTACTTGTTCTCGTGCATTTGCTACACCTTTAATAACTTCATCTACACCTGCCGCTTGTTCTTTTACAGCTATTGTAACTTCATTTGTTTGATTAACTACACTATTGATAGCTTTAGAAATATTTTGACCTTGGCTTGCTTGTTCTTTTACAGCAACACTTATTTGCCTTACTTGCTCTCTTGAGTTTTCAACACCTTTTATAATTTCATCTACTCCAATAACTTGTTCTCTTACTGCTGTTGCAACTTGATCTGCCTGATTTGTTACATTATCGACAGCCTCGACAATATTTTGGCCTTGTTTAGATTGTTCATTCATTGCTATATTAATTTGTAGTACCTGTTCTTTTGCATTTGCTACACCTTTAATTACATTTTCCACACTTATAGCTTGCTCTTTTGTTGCTTGTGTAACCATAGTTGCTTGACTTGTAACATTTTTCATTGATTCAAGTATTTCACTGCTTCCTTTATTTTGATTATCTGTTGCTAAAGTTATTTCTTTAATTTCAGAAGTAACATTTTCTATTCCAACAACTATTTTTTCTATGACTGTTCCAACTTCATTACTTAATTTTGATCCATACTCAACTTTTTCAGTTCCAACCTCTATTGCCTTAATAGCATTAGTAGTCTCACCTTGTATTCCCTTTATAAGTTGGGATATTTCTTTTGTAGCTGTAGCTGTTCTCTCTGCTAGTTTTCTTACTTCATCAGCTACTACTGCAAAACCTTTTCCATGTTCTCCCGCTCTTGCAGCTTCAATTGCAGCATTTAATGCAAGTAAATTTGTTTGATCTGCTATATCATCAATAACATCAATTATGCTTCCAATTTTATCAGAGCTTTTACCCAAGTTAGTTATTACACTTTCTGCTTTGTGAATAACTTCAGATATTTCACCTATAGCCACTAAAGTGTTAGCTACTGCGACTTGCCCATCTTTTACATCTCCTCTTACCATATCACTTAAAGAATTAACATTTTTAGCATTTTGAGCTACTTGACTTATAGATACTGCCATATCCTCAACTGTTCTATATGTTTCATTTGAAGCTTTTTGTAATTCTTCAGCATTACCAGCTACTCCTTGAATTGACTTACCCATTTCTTCTATAGATCCTGATATTTCTTCTACCGATCTTGTAGTACTTTCACTATTACCTGCTACTTGCTGAATTGATGCTACTATTTCTTGTACTGCTGCAGCTGCTTCATTAGCAGAACCTCTTAAAATTTCTGCATTTCCTGCTACACCTCTAACTGATTTACCCATTTGTTCAACTGACGATGATATTTGTTCTACTGAACTTGCTGTACTTTCGCTATTTCCTGCTACTTGCTGAATTGATGCTACCATCTCTTGAATAGCTGCTGCTGATTCATCTGTTGAATTCTTTAAACTTTCTGTGTTTGCAGCTACTCCTTTTATAGATATTCCCATTTCTTCAATTGATGATGATATTTGTTCCACAGAACTTGCTGTACTCTCACTATTTCCAGCTACCTGCTGAATTGAAGCAACCATTTCTTGTACTGCTGCCGCAGATTGATCTGTAGAACTTTTTAAACTTTCTGCATTTACAGCTACACCTTTTATTGATGCACCCATTTCTTCTATTGATGATGAAATTTCTTCAACAGAACTCGCTGTACTTTCACTATTACCTGCTACTTGCTCAATTGATACTACCATTTCCTGAACAGCTGCTGTAGATTCTTCTGCTGATTCTTTTAGACTTTCAGCATTTCCTGCAACACCCTTGATTGATTTTCCCATTTGTTCAATTGAAATTGATATTTGCTCTACTGAACTTGCTGTGCTTTCACTATTTCCTGCTATTTGCTGAATCGATGCTACTACTTCTTGTACTGCTGCTGTAGCTTCTTCTGCTGATCCTTTTAAACTTTCAGCATTTCCTGCAACACCTTTTATTGATATTCCCATTTGCGCAATTGATGATGATATCTGTTCAACTGAGCTTGCTGTACTTTCACTATTACCTGCCACCTGCTGTATTGATGCTACAACTTCTTGCACTGCCATTGTGGATTCTTCTGCTGATCCTTTTAAACTTTCAGCATTTCCTGCAACACCCTTGATTGATTTTCCCATTTGTTCAATTGATCCAGATATTTGCTCTACTGAACTTGTTGTACTTTCACTATTTTTTGCAACCTGCTCTATTGATGCTACCATTGATTGTATAGAAACTTCTGCACTTTCAGTTGTATTTTTTAAGCTTTCTGCATTTTTTGCCACACCTTGTATTGATTTTCCCATTTCTTCAATGGATGCAGATATTTGCTCTACTGAGCTTGCTGTACTTTCACTGTTTCCGGCTACTTGCTGTATTGACGCTACTACTTCTTGAATTGCAGCCGTAGACTCTTTGGCTGATGCTGTTAAACTTTCTGCATTTCCAGCTACACCTTTAACTGATTTTCCCATTTGCTCAACTGACGAAGATATTTCTTCTACAGATTTTGATGTACTGCCCCCATTTCCTGCTACCTGCTCAATTGAAGCAACCATTTCTTGAATTGCTTCAGAAACTTCCTTTGCAGATTCGTTCATTTTCTCTGAATTATCAGCCACACCTTTAATTGACTTGCCCATTTGTTCTATAGAACTTGACATTTCCTCTACTGAGCTTGAAACATTTTCGCTATTAGCTGCAACTTGTTTAACAGATACAGCTATTTCTTCTAGTGAGTCTTGCGACTTTTGAGCAACGTTTGTTAATTGTTCTGCATTTATTACGACTCCATTAATTGACTTAGACATTTCATTTGTCAAAGTATTTGCAGCTTTTATAGCTTCTGCCTGATTACTTGTCCCCTTTGTAACTTCTTCAGTTATATGAGATAACTCTTTTAACTTTTCATCAAGTTTTTTTGATGAAAAAATTGCATTCTCTACATTTCTTGAACCTCCTATAAGCTTAATTCCAATATTTCTTTTAAAACTACCCATTACACACGCCTCCATATTATATAAACTTTTGCTTATTATTAAATTTCATTATTATTAAAATTATTGTTATCTTTTATACCTTTATTATTTATCATTCTTGATATCCCTACAACATCAAATATGTGGGCAACACTTCCATCACCTAATATCGTCGCACCAGATATCCCTTCAATTTTGCCTATATATGCCCCCAGTGGCTTAACTACTATTTCCTGATTTCCAACTAATTCGTCAACTACAATGCCAAACCTTTTTTCTGCAATTCCTAGAACTATAATGAATACATTTTTCTTTTTGTTTTCTTTAGGCAATTTAAAATAATCATGCAACCAAATTATAGGGAGAACCTTATCTCTAATAACAACAACTGATTGGTTTTTAACGTATTCAATTTCACCTTTAGGTTTTCTCACTATTTCAATAATATTACTCATTGGCAGTGCATACGTTTCATTATGAATTTTCACTAAAAGGCCTGCGAGTATCGCTAGAGTTAACGGCAATTTAATAGTAAATTTGCTACCTTCCCCTTCTTTTGTTTCAACATCAATTATTCCATTAAGTTTATCTATATGATTTCTTACAATATCCATTCCTACGCCTCTGCCTGAGACGTCACTTACATTATTAGCTGTCGACAACCCTGTTTTGAAAATAAGATTTATTATTTCTTGTTCTGATAATATTTCTGCTTCTTGAGCTGAAACTACTTCTTTCTTTATTGCTGATTGTTTTATCTTTTCTATATTCAAACCTGCACCATCATCTTCGACTGTCACAATTACATGATTTTCTTGATGAAATGCTTTAATTCTAAGAGTGCCTTTCGAAGGTTTACCTTTGTCTATACGAATACTAGGTTTTTCTATACCATGATCTAAGGAATTTCTTACAAGATGTATTAACGGATCTGTTATATCCTCGATTATTGTTCTATCCATTTCTGTTTCTCCACCTTCAAGAATTAAATCTATATCCTTTTCTAATGAATTAGCAAGATCCCTTACTAGTCTTGGAAATCTGCTAAACAACTGTTGAACTGGCAGCATACGAGCCTTCATTATACTTTCTTGAAGTTCACTAACAACTCTTGAAATACGACCCGATATTCCAATTAAGTCTTCCACAGAATCATCTGCTATATATCTATTATGTAAACTACTACTCACCTGAGCAATTCTGGTTTGTTCGATAACCATTTCTCCAACTAAATTCATCATATGTTCAAGACGATCTACATCTACTCTTATAGTCTTAGAAATCTTATTATCATTTTTTTTAGGATTAAATTTGTCTTTGTTTTCTTCTAGTTCATTATTTTTTCTACTCTGTACAATTGTTTCATTTGTTTCATTTTTATTTAATTCCTGAATTTTATAACTAAATACCTTTACATCATCAATATCCATCAAATTTTCTTTAATTTTCTGTAACATAACCTCATTATCTAATTCAGTAGTCAGTAGATACTTTATAGTATCTACATTGTCATCAGGTGATAATTCTAATACATTTGGAAGTGATGCAATTACATTTCCAATTTCATTTAACCAATTAAGTATAAGTAAAGCTCTAATTGATTTCATCAAACTATCTTCTAATATCTTAATTTCACAAACCATACTAAAATAACCTTTTGAATTTGCAGCTTTTAACATATTTTTCTGTTCAATATCTAAATCAAATATAATATCTTCTTTTTTAATATCCATTCTAATCAAATGTTCTTCTTTTTTACTTAAACTGTTTTCCTGTATTTCTTTAAGATGGTGTACAAGGTGCTTAATTTCAATTTGGGTTTCATTTTTATGAGCTAAAAAATCTTCCTTTAATAAGGTTAAACAATCTATGCATTTAAAAAGAAGATTAATCATTGGTTTTGTTACTTTTAATAAATTATTTCTAATCTTATCAAAAACGTTTTCCATCTCATGAGTGAGTAGTTTCATTTTTTCATATCCCATAGCTGAAGATGATCCTTTAAGTGTATGCGCTGCTCTAAAAATATCTTGTATCACATTTTCTGTTGTCTCATTTGTTTCCAATTCTAAAATGCATTTTTCTAAAAACTGTATTTCTTCTTCCAGTTCATCTAGAAATGCTTTAATCATTTCAGGTCTTTCATATATTTCAGACATACTACCCCTCCATTAGTCATAAAGAACTGTATCCATTTTTAATAAACTTATAACTCCATTTTTTGTAATCCCTATTCCTTCAAAATACTCTCCATCAATACCTGAAACAACATTAGGTGTAGGCTGAATATCATTAAGTTTAATTACCTGTTCAACCTTGTCCACAATTATTCCAATCATCTCTTCTCTGCTTTTTACTACTATAATTCTAGTTTCTTTAGTAACCATCTCTTCTGTTAGATTAAATCTTTTATGTAAATTTACTACTGGAATCACTTTTCCCCTTAAATTTATAACTCCTTCTAAAAAAAATTTACTGTTATGAGTTTGAGATATTTGCTGCATTCTAATAATTTCATAAACATCACTAATTTTCAGGGCATATTTTTCATTTGATAACTCAAAAGCAATATATTGAATATCCTTTAATTCATCCATTTAACCTTCCTCCTATCATACTATCAAAGTAAATTGTACATTTTTCCCAATGTCTTTATTAAATGCTCTTCCTTGAAAGGTTTTATAATAAACCCATTAGCCCCATTCAATATAGCTTCCTTCACAAGATATTCCTGACCCATAGCAGAAATCATTACAATATTTGCATTTGGATTATTTTTTTTAATTTCTCTAACTGCATCTACGCCACTCATTTCTGGCATAGTTATATCCATTGTAACAATATCAGGTTTTAGATTAGTATAACTTTCAATTGCTTCTAACCCATTACCAGCTTCTCCAATTACTTCAAAGCCATTTTTCTCTAACATGGCTCTAAGTTCTTCCCTCATAAAAACCGCATCATCCACAATAAGAACTTTTTTTTCATATGCCCTCCTAAAATTAATAGTTACTTTAGTATTAAAAATCTAGATTATATTAATCTGAATACTATTACAACTAAACTGAAAAGTTCCCCTATATGCTATAACTCTCTTATTGGATTATCTAAAAAATTGCATTTTAACTTTATCAACTTTAATCCATTCTCTAAATAATTCTAAAATTTATTAGTCGCTCATATTGTAATCCATATAATTCCTGATAGAGGAGTGAATACTTACTCATGCTGAAATTATACCATATTGTCTAATAATGTCAATATAATAATATAAATGTCTATTTTTTATTTTTTCTAATTATAGAGTTATTAATTGGTAGCAATTTATATATTTTACTATCAATGTGTAACCTTATATATCTTTTCTTTAATAAATTACAAATTGAAATTCATCCGTTTTTAGACATAACTTTAAAACCCATAGTTGTATAACTACAGGTTCTAAAATTATTCTTTTATGAAATTATTTATTAATTTAAATATAATCTTAATTGATTTTTTATTTTTATTGAATTTTATAATAAAATTGAAATTTTAAGTTATAATTTAATATATCTGCTCGTTTATATTAAATTATAACTTAAAATATATTGGGAAACTCTAAAGTAAATGTAGTTCCCTTATTAACCGTGCTTTCTAAATATATTTTTCCTCCATGAGCTTCTACAAAAGCCTTTGTAATTGTAAGCCCTATACCAGAACCCCCTGTATTTTTATTTCTTGATAGATCACTTCTATAAAATCTTTCAAAAATATATGGGATATCTTTATCTGGTATGCCAATACCATTATCAATAATTTTAATTATAATACTATTATTTTCTTTCTTTAGCACTACTTTAACTTTACCATTTGACCTTAAATGTTTATAAGAATTTGAGAGTAAATTATTCATAATCTGCTTAAACTTATCTATATCAATGTTTGCCTTGATCTCTGGAGTTATAATGCTAGTTAACTCATAGTTTTTTTTAATATAAAGTGGTTCATAAGTATCCACAACTTTTCCTAATTCATTGGAAAGGTTAACTTTACTTTTGTTCAAATTAATGTTGATTTGTTCAAATTTTGCCAAATCACGGAGATTATTCACCATTTTGGTTAGTCTATCAATTTCATTATAAAAAGTTTCAAATCTCTCATTAGTAGGTTCCCAAATACCATCTATAAATGCCTCTACATGAGTTTTCAATGTAGTTAAAGGTGTCCTTAATTCATGAGCCATGTCTGAAGTTAATCTTTTTCTAAGCATTTCTTGGTTGCTTAAAGTTTGTGAAAGATAATTTATTGAATTAGAAAGTTCAACTATTTCTTTCGTATTTGAGTTAACCTTTGCTCTTACATTTAAATCACCATTCCTCATTTTATTTGCAGTCTCAGTTATTTGAGCTAATGGTTTTGATATTTGTTTTGACATAACTATACTTATAATAATTCCAAATATTAAAGCCACTAAAGCTGACACTATAAATGAATGATTTAAAGTACTTATAAATGATACTGATGCAGAAGATAAATATGAGGTTCCAAAGTAACCAATTATTATGGTACCCACTTCCTCTTTATTGTTACTAACTAAGGGATATTTGTTTTCAGTATACTCACCCATATTAATTCCATAAGAATTGTTCATCATAGATCCCATCATATTTCCCATCATGCCATTCTTCTGTAAATAGGATTTGCCAGAAGAGTATAATGTATTATCATGTATATCTTTAATTTCTATATACAAGTCCTGCAGTTCTGCATATCTTTGAATTTCATCTGTATTTATTTCTGAAGATTCTTTTTGACCACTATATAAATCATCAATAATTTTTAATACATTATCTATTTTTGTTTTTTGCTCGTCAACTAAATAATTTTTAAATTTATTCCCTACTGTATAATTAGAAATAGTACTTGCTAAAATGATCGAACCTAAAATTACTAAAATAAATCCCATAGATAATTTTTTTACTAAAGACATTTTCATTTTTTTACCTCATATGCATTCGGAATAAATTTATAGCCCATTCCATATACAGTTACTATATATAAAGGTTCCTTATGATTATTTTCTATTTTTTGACGAATATTTTTTATATAAGTATCGACTGTTCTATCAAAACCTTCATAATTAACACCGAAAGCTTTTTCTACTAATTTTTCTCTAGAAAATACTTGTTCTGGATTAGTAAGTAAAATTTTTAAAATCTTAAATTCATTTGTTATCAAATTTACAATCTTACTTTGCTTTTTCACAATCATCTTTTTACTATCAACTTCTAAATCTCCATTATTGAAGCTTAATATATCCGCCATAGGCATAAAGTCTCTATATGCTCTTCTAAGCAGTGCCCTAACTCTTACTACAAGCTCTCGCACACTAAAAGGCTTAGTTAAATAATCATCAGCTCCTATAGATATCCCCTCTATTTTTTCATCTTCCTCTGCCTTTGCAGTAAGCATAATTATAGGCATACTAGAACTCATTCTAATTCTTTTGCATACTTCTTCACCAGTTATTTTAGGAAGCATTAAATCCAAAACTATAAGATTAATATTTTGTTCATTAAATATATTTAATGCCATCTCACCATCCATTGCTGTAATTACTTCAAAATCTTCTTTTTCAAGATATGCTTTAACTACATCCAATATATTCTGTTCATCATCTACAACTAATATTTTAAATTTATTACTCATCTGCATTCTCATCTCCAAAGTTGATTTATTAATTATATTATTATAAAAATTAGAGTAAGATTTATTATATATCTTACTCTAATCTTAATAAATATTCAAAATCCTTTAATTTTTTTCTGAAAGTATAGCTTTTCTCTTCAAATATTCTTCTTGATTCATTTCTCCACTTGCAAATTTTTCATTAAGGATTCTCATTGGATCATTAGATTTATTTGTATAGTTTCTAAATAATTTAACAGCTAGAATTATTAATACAATAAATATTAACATTCTAAATCCCATAGCTAAAAACATTCCTCCTAATCCTATAGAACTTAAAGAACTATAACCATATCCTCCAAAACCACAAAACATAAATAATTCCTCCTTGTATTTAAAATTTAGACATATACAACAAAATATTAGCTACTGACTTATTATTTTTGAATATGCCTTTTCTATAAATTAATTATATAAATTAATTATATATATTAATTGTGGAGGAATTATGAATAAATTAAGATTTTCTATGTAGAACATATGAATAATTACTAATAAAATTTTATGTATAATTAAAAAAGTGTATTGAAAACTAATTCTTATAGAATTCAATACACTTTTCTTGTATGTTGAGATTTTTAATATGTAGTTTGTGATATACCGGTTACTCAACTAACTCAAGAATCTGATTATAATAAAATTTAACTCATTTTTATTATAATATAAATTACCTGTAGCTTATTCCATTTGGCTCTCCTTCTACTTTTGTAGTTTTAATAACCTTATCGGTACTATTGTCAATAACACTTACAGTTCCATCATACATATTAGTAGTATAAACATATTTATTATCAGGGCTAACTACTACTCCGTGAGCTCCTTTTCCAGTTTCTATTGTTGTAACTACTTTCTTAGTTGACATATCTATCTTTGAAACAGTATTGGATGGTGCATCTTCTGTCCCTTGATTTGCCACAAATGCATATTTATCATCAGGTTCAATGTAAACTTGAGCGGGCCCTTTTCCTACAGCTACTTTCTCAACTTTATCTGTAGATAAATCAATTATAGCAAGGGCATTTTCACCATTTATAGTTGCCACCAAAGTTTTACCATCACTTGTTATTCCGGTTGTAACAGGTGTTTTACCTACTGTAATTTTTCTAACTTCTTTATTGTTATTTATATCAACAACGCTTATAGTATCTTCACCCATATTTGCTACGTAAGCATATTTATTATCCTTTGAAATACGGAATCCATGAGGTCCTTTACCAACTGCTATAGTACCATTTACATTATAAGTTTTTGCATCAATTACTGATACATTATTATCTTCATTATTAGTAACAAGTACATATTTTCCATCCTCTGTGAATACTATATGAGCTGGATGTTTACCCACTTCAACTTTTTTAATAAGTTTTCCTGTATCTGTATCATAAAACACTGCGAAACCATTCATGTTCATATTCATATCCATATTTTTATCTTTAGATTGATTTTCAGTCATTTTCGGTGGTAATGTATAGGCAACCACTTTTCCATCTGGTGAAACCTGAACATTATGAGGAGCTCCATCAGCTTCTGTAATTATATCTACAACTTCATTTGTTGTAGCATCTACTTTAGAAACACTGCCACTTTCATTAGCAGTATAGTAGAAATGTGTTTTCTCTTCTATATTACCTTGAGCCTGATTTTGGCTTGAGGTTTGATCTGCAGATTTATTGCCTTTTGTAGCATTACCACAACCAGTTAGTAATATTGTTAGTATTGCAAAAGCTGTTATAGCTTTTATATATTTACTTCTCATTATTTTCATCCTTTCTGTTATGTTATAAATTTATTTTATATGATTATTATAAAAGTTTATTATGTAGAAATTATAAAGAAAAATTGTTCAATAATAAAAATTATTATATTTTGAAATTTTATACATAAATTAATTTACTTAATGGTCCTAAAATATATTTACTTAACTTAATTCCTTATTAACTTGACTCTCATAGAAATAAATGTATTTCTTATTTTAACAATTTATAAAATCATTCTTTTATCAATATAGAATATATTGTTCTCTAACATAATAAAAATATACTTTGCATTGTAGTATAATACACAATAAATTAAGCAAAATATTATTAAATTTATGTGCTGCAGCTAATAAAGAGGTATTATTTATGAATAGAGGAACATCAGGTTTTTTGGGCGGGTGGATAGCAGGCTTTGTGAAGCTAGTAATTGATCAAATTGCAGTTGCTATTAACATATCTTCTCACACATTGTTCTTGGAATTATAATTACGTACGCTATTTCTATATTAAGAATAGAGTCACCACATTAAGCGGTAGGATAATTAATTACATTAGAAGAGTAAAATATTTCTTAGTAATGCATGCATTTCCAAATGTATGCATTACTTTTATATAACAAATGGCGTTTTTGATGTTATAATACATTTTTAATATCTATTCTTCAAATTTTAAAGGACATTATTTATAGTATACTTAATGATATCTAAATATTATAAAACAACTTCAATGGAAATGATAATAATTATCAAAAACACATAAAATCATCACATCTTTTTTATATAATTTTACTAATTGTGATTATTATTTCATGAAGGAGGTTTTATTATTTATTATCTTTCATTGAAGCTTTGTGACATACTTAGAGTATTGAATAGTTTTTACTAAATTTTTTAATTTGAAATTTGAGGTGATTTATTTTTGAAAGATATATCAATTTTAGTAGCTTTTTCAGCAGATTAACTACATTAAACATGGATTTCTCCTTTATTAATATTTTAACTTAAAATATTCATTTAATTACACTTTTATAATATTAACATAAAACACGTGAAATAAAAGACTCAAGTCTTGTATTAAACAAACACTTGAGCCTTTAGCATATTTTCGTTTAAATATTTTTATTATTTAAACCTCTTCGATACCTAAAACATCATATCCTGCATCTTCAAGAGCTGCTTTAATTGCTTCATCAGTAATATCTCCAACTTCAGCAATAGCATTTCCCTCTTTTAGATTGACTTTTATATCTGTTGCTCTAATTTCATCTAATGCTTCATAAACATGATTCACACAATGTTCACAGCTCATACCTTCAATTAATATTTTCTTTTTCATTTCTATGTCTCCTTTCAAATTTATATCAATGCCTTTTCTTAAATTGCTATTCAATTTTGTTTTGACTTTCATTCACTCCTTTCTTTTTACTACAACAATTTCCATGCTTATTACCCTTAAACATCATCCCCATCATAAGCACCATCATTATAGGACATATGAAAGGCGCTATTCCACTTATAGCTGCTTTAAATCCTGTTCCTACATTTATAAAAGAAAGTGCTCCAACAATTATAAAAGGTAATCCACAGCAAAACACCATCATTAACATATGCTTCATTGGATTATGTTTTTCATTTTCTCTATTTTTATTATTTCCATAACAATTCATAATAAATTTCTCCTTAATTATGTTGTTATATTTAACTAGCGAGTTTTAACACCTCTTACACTTAAAATTGATTTATTTACAATTTCTTCAATATCGTCTCTTTATCTCTCTTTCCCCTTATAGGATCACTTTAATTTTTTTGATTCTAAATTAATAACATCAATCCATGCTAAACATTGAAGAAAGCTTAACGTTTTTACAATATTCATTAGAAATCTATGACAAAACATCTTCTCTTGTTTGAAACTTAAACTATAGCTTTCCATCAATATCGCCTCCTTGTAAATACATTATAAATAAATATTATGAAGATAAAAATTAATTTTAAATATTCTAAAAAATAAGTTGATATCAATTTATTTTATTCAATATACACCAAATTCTTTTTTATAATGAATTTTATTCATTTATTAATTTTTTACGAATATCCTCTAAGTTCGCTGTCTTTAATGAGTCTGTAACTTCAAGACCAACTGCTACTACATTGTCTTTAATAATAAGATAAGTTCCAGCTATATCTATCTTAAATTCAACATTAACTAAGCCTTTTTTACCTGTAAATGAACTTACCTTCTCACCACTATCTGAATTTACTATAGTAAATTCACCATTAGGATTATCAAAGTTATTAAGGTCAATAACTAAATTTGTTTTTATTCCATTTTCTAAAACTACTACAAGTGGTTCAAACTCGTAACCAGTTCCCTTTATATTTAAGCTTTGAGTACTTCCTGATGTATTAGCTTTTTTAATTAGTCTATCAGTAGAAACTTTACTTAAATCATTACCATATATGCTTGGAGCTTGTGGTGCAGCACTTGGGGCACCAGTCCCGCCTGTACAACAGCTCATTCCACTACTTGGAGTTGGAATGGATGAATCTGCTTTAGATGTATCTACAGAATCAAGATTATCAGTTACTTTAATTACTCCTCTTATCATTCCCATCCAGCAGCTAAAATTTATATCTCCATCCTTTGGTGTAAATTCTATTGTGTTTTCACCAGATTTCAAAGTTTTTTGTATATTAAGTGATGCAACTCCCACCTCATTATTACATGAATTTATTTGACTTCCTGTGATAATCCATTTAACCGGTATGCCTTTTTGTACATAAAATGCATTAGGGGTATAACCGTTATTATCTGCAGTCATCCTAATTACTTGAACTCCCTTTTCAATAGTTGCTTTACTTATATTTGCTTGAGATGCATTTGCTTCAGAACTTGAAAGACTTTGTGCTAATGTGCTAGCATTTGGAACCCCAACTCCTGCAAGAGCAAGACCTCTGTTACCCATTATTATTCCAAGTATTATTACTAAAATCCCACTAAACTTTAAAAGTTGTTTCGTATAACCTTTACTTAAAAAACCTGATATTGCTCCAAATACTATCATTAAAGGAACTGTTCCTAATGAGAACAAAAACATTGATAAAGCACCAGCTGCTGCACTACCTGTACCTAACGCGTATAGCTGCATTGTTTGTAATGGGCCACAAGGCATTAATCCATTTAGAAATCCAACTAAAAAAGGAGTCTTTGGCTTATTCTTAAATTTACATGCTGACCATGGTAATTTAATATTAAACTTTCTAAATAAAGAGAAACCAGTCATATTTAATCCCATTATCACCATAAATACTCCAGCAAATATTTGAAGCCCTGCTTTTACATTAAGTGATAATGATAGGACAGATCCTAATGCTCCTACAATACCACCTATCATTGTGTAAGAAGTTATTCTTCCAGCATTATATAAAATTGCAGGCATTAAAGCCTTGAATTTGTTTTGTTTTTCATTTGCTATACTATTTTTTGATAAGCTTTGAGTAAGCATTATTCCACCACACATACCAACACAATGTATTGATGTGAGCATACCAACAACAAATAATACTGCATAAGATGCATTATTTAATTTAGCACTCATATCAAAACCTGATGTTGAATTACCAAGAAGCAATACAGCTGCAGCTATAACTAAAAATCCTGCAAATTTAATTCCATTTGAATTTTTTGTGCTGTAACCTGCTTTATTGATAGTATCCTTTAATTGTTCCCTAGTACAAAGTTTACTATCATACTCAACAGTAACTTGCTGCGCACTGTAGCTAGCCATTGCGTTTACAACTCCATCAACCTTATTCAATGCTTTTTCCACTCTGTTTTCACAAGATGTGCATGTCATATCATACACTTTAATACTTTCTCTCTTAATACTCATACTATCCTCCATAAAATTACTGCAATTTATTCCAATAATAAATTTTATTTATAACTAATCTTTAAATATATGAATTAATTATAATAAAAAATTATGAAGATTTTATGAGGATAGTATATGAAATTTTTATTAAAAACAAAAAAGGCACCATAAAATCATTTTCCAATTGTTTATGAATACCTTCTTTTTTTATGCATTAATCCTTTTTATTTATGCATACTGTAAATACAGTTCCTTTGTTTTCCTTACTTTCGACATCTATTGTTCCAGAATGCAGAGTTAATATCTTCTTTACAAGAGTAAGGCCGATTCCGCTTCCTTCAATTTTTTGCCTGCTTTTATCTCCACGGTACATTCTTTCAAAAATATAAGGTAGATCTTCCTTCTTTATACCAATTCCATTATCTTTAATTTTAATTTTAACTGACTTTATATCACTACTAATATTGATCCAAACAGTTCCGTTTATATTATTAAATTTAATTGAATTAGATATAAGATTTATAAATACTTGTTTCAGCTTATCATAATCACCTAACACTATAAAACTTTTGTTTTCTTGTTTATTCATGATTAACTTTATATTTTTTTCATCAGCAGCAATATAAAAGTCATTAATTATATTTGAAAGAAGTTCTTCTATATTAACTAATCCTAATTTAAGCGCTATTTCATTAGACTCTATTTGTTTTAACACATTTAAATTATTCAAAAGCTTACCAAATCTTATTACTTCGTCATTTAGATTATTGAGTTTATCCGTTGTTACAGGTATAATTCCATCTATCATTGCTTCTAAATTATTCTGAAGTATATTTAATGGAGTTCTTATTTCATGAGAAATGTCTGAAATAAGTCTTTTTCGAAGTAAATCCTGACTATTTAATTTCTCACCTAAATCATTTATACTTTCAGTTAAATTCGTAATCTCTTCAATGTTGCTTTTGATATTAGATCTAGAATTATAATTTCCCTTTGATAAACTTACAGAAGTTTTTGAAACTTCTTTTATTGGTTCAGAAAATTGCTTTGATAGAATTAAACTTATTACAGATACTATTAATAGTGTTAATACTCCACTAAACACGATACTTTTATTAATTTGTGTCTTAAAACTTATATCTTCCTGTGATAGTAAAATAGGTGAATATTGACCTATTATAATATATCCTACTGTTTTATTATTTACATTTATATCAAAAGTACTAGTCATATAAACTCCTGTTTCTTGTGTACCGTTCATTGTCATATAATTTTTGGATTTTATATCTTCATGATTCATTTCCCATACAACTTTTTTATTCTCATCTAAAAGACTTAAACAATAATTACTCATGTATGCTTCATGCATCATTTCTTCACCTGAAGTTAAATTCCATCCTCCATCACTTTTGTAAACTTGTTGAAAGTACTGTACTAACCTTTCATTTCTTTGAGTTTGTATATTTTCCATATACTTATTGAATGTATCAGTTATAGTTTTATTTACAATTAAGGCTGACAGTAGTACTGCAACTACAGCACAAAATATTATAATAAAGCTCAATCTTCCTCTAATGCTTTGCTTCATAATTGTCACCAAACTTATACCCGATTTTTGTAACAGTAAGTATATATCTTGGGGATTTAGTATCTTCCTCAATTTTTTTACGTAAATTCTTGATATGAACATCTACACTTCTATCTGATCCATCAAAATCAATACCAAACACTCTTTCTATTATTGCTTCCCTTGTAAATGCTTTTCCTTTATTTGAAGCTAAAACATATAGTATATCAAATTCATTGGGAGTCAAACTTACTTCTTCACCATTTAATTTAACTAATCTCTTATCAATATCAATTATTAATTTGTTATCATTGAAAAAAAGTATATTTTCTTTGCTACCCTCAACTCTTCTAAATAATGCATTCACACGCGCAGTAAGTTCTCTTGGACTTAAAGGTTTGGTTAAATATTCATCAGCTCCAATATTTAATCCTTCTATTTTATCACTTAATGTGCTTTTAGCAGTTAGCATAAAAATATATACATCTGATATTTTTCTTAATATTTTGCACACTTCTTCACCATCAATATCTGGCAGCATTAAATCTAAAATTACAAGATTAATTCTTTCTTTTCTGAAAATCTCAATTCCATCTAATCCATTTTCAATAGAATATACCCCATATCCTTCTTTTTCTAAATATGCCTTTATAACATCTGATACACTTTTTTCATCTTCAATTATTAAAATGTTGTTCATAACATCCCCTCCATATAGCTAATATTAGTATTACTTTATCATATATTTAATAACTTAACATAAAATTATTCTTTAAAGAAGTTCTCTTATTATACTGAATTTCAAATTCTGTTACACTTAGGAACAATCAAAAAATAATAGTTCAGTAGCGCGTCTATTATTTTTTGATTATTCCTTAATAAAAGAAGATACTTCAAAATGATTTTTTCAAACATTTTGAAGTATCTCATTAATGGCAGCATCCACCACCACCTTTAAATACTCTAAAAACTATAAATGCAATAACAGCAATTATTAATATTGTAGCAACCATTTTCTTCTTCCTTTCTTTTAACACTTGCAAATGATTCTTATTATAAATAATAATTATGTAGAAATTATGAAGATAATGATTATCTCCAAATAAAATATTTATTAATTCTTATATTACAAGAAAGATTATCTGCATAAATTAGTCATTACTTTTCAAGATTAGCCGTTGTCTTGAAGACGTTAAAGATGTTCTTAATGATTTAAAGCAAGCTCTTAATTTAATAATTAAGTGATTTATATCACAGCAATACAACCTTTTATATTATAAAGTTAAATAAATCGATTTACTTTAAATTCAAAATTTTTAGGAGGAATCTGAAAATGAAAAAAATAAATGTTAACTATGAAAAAATGTATTACGGATTTCCTATAATTCTTATAAGTTTTTACGATAAAAATGGTGTTCCAAATGTAACTACCCTTTCATCTTCTTATACCCTTAAAGATATGGTGGTTCTTGGCTTTAGCAGTAAGGGATATGCAATAAATCAAATTAAAGAAGTTCATGATTTCGTAATTAATATTCCTGACAGTTCCCTTAGAAAAGAAGTTAGTTTTTGTGGCACTAAATCTGGCCATGAAATCCAAAAGTTTGATGCTGTTAACTTAACACCAGTTAAATCTTCAATTATAAATGCACCTATAATTGAAGAGTGTCCAATTTCTATAGAATGTACTTTAACTGATATTATCGAAAAAGATGCTTATAAAGGTGTCACTAATATTTTAGGAACTATTAAAGGCAGACTTATTTCAAATGAATATTTAAACACTGATGATACATTAAACCTTTCAAAATTTGATAATCTTTTATATTTTGGAGATGGAGTCAACAAAGGCTACAGATATATGAAAAATGAACTATAAGATAAGGAGGACATAAAATGTCTTATGAACGAATTTGGACCAAAGATCAAAAATTAAATGAAGTCGAACATATAAAGCTTGAAAAAGATGGTTTGGATGTGATTGAAACCATTGTAGAGAAATATTCAAAGGAAGGTTATAATTCTATAACTTCCGACGATATGAATAGATTTAAATGGGCTGGGGTTTACGAACAAAAGCCAAAAGAAGGATATTTTATGATGAGAGTACGTATAAATTCTGGAATTATGAGTTCCGTACAGGCAAAGACTTTAGCTGAAATTTCTAAAGATTATGGACGTGGAATTGCAAATGTAACCACAAGAGGTGCTATTCAATTTCACTGGGTTCAAGTTAAAGATTTACCTGTAATATTTAAAAGACTAGAAGAATGTGGTTTAAGTTCTTTTGAAGCGTGTGGAGACTGCCCTAGAACAATAGTTGGAAATCCACTTGCTGGAATTGATAAAGATGAGCTTATTGATACAACTGAAATAATAGAACAAGTTAATAATTTCTTCTTGTTAAATAAAGACTTTTCTAATTTACCTAGAAAATTTAAGATATCAATTTCTGCCAGCGTTCATAATGCTGCTCATGCTCAAATTAATGATATTTCCTTCACCCCAGCAATACAAAATATTGATGGAAATGAAGTAATTGGTTTTCACGTATGGGTTGGCGGAGGACTTTCAGCTACTCCCCATCTAGCACAAAAGCTTGATATCTTTGTAAAACCTGAGGATGTACTTAAAGTTGCCATCGGTGTATGTACTATTTTTAGAGATTATGGTTATAGAGAAAAACGTACTCGTGCTCGTTTAAAATTCTTAGTGGCAGATTGGGGCGTAGAAAAATTTAAAGATAAATTATTAGAATTAATCGGAGTTATACCAGGTAAAGGTGAAGATAAGTTAACTTCTTGGAATGCATGTTATTACTTTGGGGTACATTCCCAAAAACAAAAGGGA
The DNA here is from genome assembly GCF_000473995.1 of Clostridium saccharobutylicum DSM 13864. Lineage (NCBI taxonomy): Bacteria > Bacillati > Bacillota > Clostridia > Eubacteriales > Clostridiaceae > Clostridium > Clostridium saccharobutylicum. The sequence goes on from NC_022571.1 coordinate 2,648,458, forward strand.
AAAAGCTATATTGGAATTAACTTGCCACTTGGTGAAATCTCAGCTGATGAACTTTTTGAGCTTTCTGAGATTTCTGAAAAATATGGTGATAGCAAAATTAGAACTACTTTATCTCAAAATTTAATTATCACTGGTATAAATAATGAAGATGTACCATCTTTACTAAATAAAGATGTCTTTAAGCATTTATCACCAACCCCAAGTACCTTTATTGGCTATACAGTTTCATGTACTGGTAAAGAATTTTGTAATTTAGCAATTGTTGAAACAAAGGAACGCGCTAAAAAGATAATTGAATATCTTGATTCCAAAATCAAATTAGATACACTGCTTCGTATTCATTTTACTGGCTGCCCTAATTCTTGTGGACAAAAGCACATAGCCGATATTAGCCTTCAAGGTGCACTTATAAAAAATGAAAATAGCTATGATGAAGCCTTTACCATTTGGCTTGGCGGCACATTAAACAATAACGGAAAGTTTGCTGAAAATCTAAACTTACGTGTAAAATCTGCTGATGTTCATATAATTCTTGAAAAAATAATACTTTTCTATAAAAAAAATAGGCTGGAAAATGAAGCTTTTAATCAATTTATTAGACGAGTCGGAATTAATGAGATTACCAAAAATATATGAACACTTAATTAAAACAACTTATTACATGAAAAAATTTGTAGAAACTGAATATTTTAAAACTTTCTATAAATACTAAAAGTAAGCAGTATTATATTACTATAATGTGCAAAAAAGCAGTTTATATACTACAAACATGGAATTAGTACAAGCTAAATTGCTAATGCCTCGTTAATTCTATCCTTATTACACAAAAAGAATGTAGCAAAGTTGATTGCACAAATCTATTCTACAATCACAAAAAATGTGCAATTCAAATACCATTTGCATTGCACATTTTTAATTAACTGCCAATTATTAACCAAACATATATTAATATCTGACTCAAAATATATCTCACATGACGAGTTATTATTTTTTTTATTTTTAACAAGGGTAAATACAAGGGAAAACTTAAAAATAACTAGATTTTCTCTTGTATTTTCTTCCATAAAAAAACTACATAGCTTCTTCAGCACTACAAACTCCTTCTATATTATGAAGCTGCAATAAGTAATCCCCATGATCACATTTTGTGGCTAAAGTTAACGTCATCATTAACCCAATAGTATGTTCGTCCATATCTGAAGATCTTTTAACTTCTAGATTAGATATTTTAGTTCCATCTGATTTTACAACATTTATAAAGTTTGTAACCCCAGCAATATCCTGGAGTTCAACGTATATATCTAAAACTTTAGAATGAGTCCTTGAATATAAATCCAACTTATGAAGTACTGTTACTACTCCAAGTAAAAAGATACATGATATTATTGCTCCTTCATAAAAACCAATTCCTATTGCTAGTCCCATACATGCACATGACCATAAACCTGCAGCAGTTGTAAGACCTTTAACTTGATTTCTTCCTACAACCATAATTGTTCCTGCTCCTAAAAATCCAATACCACTTATAACTTGAGCCCCCATTCTACCAGGATCCCCTGGCATACCAAGTACATCTGTCATATATTGGCTAGTTATCATAACCATGGTCGCTCCAATGCATACTAAAATATGTGTTCTAAATCCTGCTGGTCTTTTCTTTCGTCCTCTCTCTGCACCAATAATTCCAGCACAAATAGTAGCAAGTGCAAGTCTTAAGATTATTGAGGCAGTATTAACTTCTCTTAAATATATCGAAAGATTGTGTAACGTATTCTGCATAAACTTTACGCCTCCCTTTTCATGTTATTAAATAAATAACTGATTAACATAATATAATGTTATTATTAAAATTCGTATATAGAATTACTTATTTAGATTCAAACTTATACAATTTATCAATTATTGATATTTCTTAAATCAGAATAATTCACATGTTTTATTGTAAATATAGAATTCTATAATCTATTAATCAGTTATTTTTATTCTTATGTATCAGTATTATATAAAAAAAATAGACAATGTGTGCAAATTGTACATTCGACCCCATTGTCTCATATTTTATCTCTAGTGTATTTAATTATCACATTTCTAAATTTAATTAATGTTAATGTAATAATAATATTACATTAGTTATTATTTATTGTTTGCTTAATTAAGCATCTACGTTTTAAGATATTATATCAATATATACTTATTTAGTCAAAATTTATTAAACCACAATATTTAAAAATACATAATAGCAACATTAAAATGCTAATCCGCTTTTAACTTACTTAATTAAATAAATCTAATATCTCATCTTCTTTTAGATTACTAATAAATGAACCCACAGCTAAATCATCTCCTAAAATTTGATTTATTAGTTCTCTTTTCGAATCTTGAAGATTTACTATTTTTTCCTCAATTGTTCCACTAGAAATTAATTTAATAACTTCAACTATATGCTTTTGACCAATTCTATGAGCTCTATCTGTAGCTTGATCTTCAACAGCTGGATTCCACCACGGATCAAAATGTATTACAATATCTGCACTGGTTAAATTCAAACCTGTGCCTCCAGCTTTTAAAGATACTAAAAATACAGTATTTTCTCCATTATTAAATTCATCTACCATTTTCATTCTATTTAGTGAAGAAACTGATCCATCTAAATAAGAAAAAAGAAATTGTTTTTCTCTAAGAATATTTCCTATATTTTTAAGAACTGATGTAAATTGAGAGAATACAAGCACCTTATGACCTTCATCTACACTTTGTTCTAAGAGTTCAATAAGTGCATCAATTTTACCACTTCCACCAACATAATTATCCATTGTAACAGATGGATCTAAACATATTTGACGAAGTTTTGTTATATAAGATAATATTTCAATTTTGCTCTTATTAAATTCATCATCTTTAACTTTTTTTTCAATTAAATCTTTAGCATAATTAGCATATGTCTCATAAACAATTTTTTGTTCATCGCTTAGTGGTACAAGTAATCTCTTTTCAATTTTATCTGGTAATTCTTTAATTACATTTTTCTTATATCGTCTTAAAATAAAAGGTTTAACCAACCTATTTAATTCTTCTAAAATTTCTGGACTTTCTTCAAGTCTTCTATGATATCTAGTTATAAACTTTTTTTCAGTAAACAAATAACCTGGCATTATAAAATCAAAAATAGACCAAAGTTCCATTAATGAATTTTCTATAGGAGTTCCAGTTAATGCAAATCTCACCTTGGATTTTATTTCTTTTACTGATTTTGCACTTAAAGAACTTGGATTTTTAATATTTTGAGCTTCATCTAAAATACAATAATCAAATTCCATAGTGTAATGATTTAAATCTCTTCTTAACAAATTATAAGTTGTTAATATTACATCATATTCGCTGTAGTTTTTAATTAATTCTTCTCTTTCTTCCTTGACTCCATTACATATTAAAACTTTTATAGATGGTGCAAATTTTTTAAATTCATTACTCCAATTATATATTAGTGAAGTTGGAGCTACTATAAGAGTTTTTGAACCTGGCTTGGAAAGCAACATTGTTATAGTTTGAAGCGTTTTACCAAGTCCCATTTCATCTCCAAGTATTCCACCAAAACCTAAATAATCTAAAGTTCTAAACCAATTATATCCATCCTTTTGATATTCTCGTAGTTTAGCTTGAAGACCATATGGAGGTTGGAATATTTTACCTTTAATATTATGCAGTCTATTTTTAAGTTCTTTAATTTCATCACAGCCTTCAATATATCTTAATTCCTTTTCTTCAAGATAATCCTCAAGATATGCACCTTTATTCATAGGAACTTCTATTAAATTATTATTCAGTTCTTCTTGTAAAAGTAAATTATCTAGTAAAGTTAATGCATCCTTCATTGAATCATCTTCTAAATCTAAAAATTCACCATTTTCAAGCTTATAATATCTTAAATTATTTCTAAAGCTTCGAAGTATTTTTGCTGTCTCCTCTTCTGAAATGTTAGAAATCTCAAATTTAAATTCAAAGTAATTAAATTTACCTTTTCTAACTTCTCCTTTAAAATCTGATTTTGTTATGGATTTTATTCCATTAAATCTTTCAGAATAATAAACTTCTCCATATCTTTGAAGTTTTTCAAGTTCATATTTAAAAAATCTAAAAGCATCATCATCGTTTCTAAGAAAGTATAGCTTTCCATTGATTTCTTCAAACCCAAGACTTCTTAAAATACCAAATACTTCTCTTTCTTTTTCAACATCTCTGTATATGACTTTACCATTATATTCTTCAAAATAATTAAATTCATGTCCTTCATAAGATACCTTATATAGTAGCGAAATTTCTTTATCTCTATCAAAATAAAACTTAAAACTAACTGGCCCTGTTACAACTTTATTTCTCATTTCTTTAGATAAAGTCAAATCGTTTGTTATCTTTTGAACAGATGGAATTAATTCCTTTAGGATTCTTTCTTCTTGATTTTTTTTGAAACTAATTCTAGATGTTGCATTAAAAATCTTTAAGTAGGGAGAAAGTCGTTCACATTGTTCTATAGAAGGTATATAAATTGATGTTCCATATAAAAACACATCCTCATTTTCAGTTAAAGCTTCTGGCATACCATTGACAGCTTCTAAGAAAATTTGTTCTTTCTTATTTACTAAAGAAAATGGAATTGGCATATCTCCTTCTATAATTTCAGATTCTAAAATTCTATAAAAAAAACCATCCCCTAAATAAATTCTTTTATTTTTTATAATATGTAAAAATTCTTTAAACATAATATCTGGAATTGTTAATAGCTTACCATCTATTAGTTTATCCTGATATCGTCTAAAATTTCTATCATGTTCTGCCAAGTATTTAATATTATTGATAAATTTAATTAGTCTTCTATCTTCATATGATAATCTTTGTTTTTTTATATCCAAAACAAAACTTTTTCCATATTTAATTGGAACTTTATTATAAAGAGATACTAAAAAACCATTAACGTCTCTAATCATATACATTTTATTACTTATACTTTTTAATCCTACTTTAAATTCAGCTTGAAGCTTCGAAGACCAATTATTTTTATTAATGGTAACTTCAAATTTCAGCTCTTCTTTGTCATTATCATCAATAAGTAATGACAATAAGTCATCATCTTTATCTTTCTTTAATTTAGATATATTCTTTTTCACTTCAAGGGAACGGGTTATTTTATTTCTTAACTCATCATCGTCATCAATTTTTTTTAAAAACGTATAAAATGCTGCTGCAATATGCTTACAACAATAATTATCTTTTTTAAACTCATTTTTTTCAAAATCCATGCAACTACAATGAGTTCCAATTATCTCTTTTGTTACGCTATCAATTTCTATTTTACATGAGTATTCACTAAGAAGGCTTTCAGATACTACAGAAGAATTTATATTAATACTATCATTATCTACATCAACATTTAATTCGCTAATTAAATCATTTTTTAAGACACGTTCTCCTTTAATTCTAATTGCGTTGGTTAAGCATTTATTAAACCCCTCTAGTAAAATTTGTTTTATCAATATTAATCACCTACGTTTTTCAATAATAGCATTTATTATAGATAATATTTTCTGACTTTAACTATCTATTTATTAACTTCTTTAATGCTTTTAATTAAATCCACACTAATGTATTGAGATTTTGAAACTCCTTTTCGAAAGTATCTTATCTGTTTATATTTATTTCCTTGAAGTTCCATATCTAGTACATCTATTCTTTCACCTGTGAATATAGTTGGTTCTTGCTTGCCTTTTAAATAAATATGTAATTCCATATATGTTTTACAATGAGATTATTGCACTATTTTTATGAATTAATCTCATTGTAATTCCTCACTTTCTAACTAAAATTCGCATAAGTTTATCTCTATTAACATTTAGCTTTATAAGCTTCTATATTTTCAGCTATCTCATTTAAGTATTCCCATCTCACATATTTTTCATCTAATAAAGTTTGAACTTCTTCTTTCTCTTTCATAAGTTCATTAAGTTTACCATAGTTTGTTGAATTCTTAGCCATATCAGTTTCAAGAGTTTCAATTTTATTTTCAAGCTTAGCGATTGTCTCATCAATTGTTTCAAATTCCTTTTGTTCCTTAAATGTGAATTTAGGCTTATTATCTTTTATCTTTTCCTTAGTTACTTTATTTTTTTCTTCCTTAGTTTTTTCTTGAGATTTTTCATTGCTTACAAAACTAGCTTTTTCTATTTCTTTAGCAATTAAAAAATCGCTATAGTTACCGTTATATTCTTTTATAAGCCCATTACCTTCATAAGAAAATATCTTATTACAGATTCTATCTAAGAAGTATCTATCATGAGAAACTACAATTACTATTCCAATAAACTTATCCAAGAAATCTTCTAGAATCTTTAAAGTTTCAATGTCCAAATCATTAGTAGGCTCATCTAAGATTAAGAAATTAGGCGATTCCATCAACACTCTAAGTAAATGAAGACGTCGCTTTTCTCCACCAGATAACTTTTCAATTGGAGTATATTGCATATTACTATCAAACAAAAATCTTTCACACATAGTTGATGCAGTTATTTTAGTTCCGTCTTCTACTGGAATATATTCTCCACCTTCTCTAACATAATCAATCACTCTAAGTTTTGGCTCCATATTGGTATTATCTTGAGCAAAGCATCCAATCTTCACAGTATCTCCAATTTCAATAGTACCACTATCTAAAGATAATTTACCTCTAATTAAATTAACTAATGTTGTTTTTCCAACACCATTTTCTCCTATTATTCCAACCCTATCATCTCTTAAAAACATATAATTAAAGTCTTTAATTAAAGTTCTATTTCCAAAAGATTTACATATATCATATAACTCTACAGTTTTCTTACCAAGTCTAGTTCCTACAAATGAAATATCTACATCTTCTTGCCTTTTCACTGTTTCTATACTCTTTAATTCGTCAAATCTTTGAAGTCGAGCTTTTTGTTTTGTACTCCTAGCTTTAGCTCCACGACGAACCCATTTTAATTCATTCCTAATAAGTGCATTTCTTTTCTCCTCCTGAACAGACTCAGTCTCAAGTCTTTCAATTTTCTTCTCTAAGAAAGCTGTATAATTTCCAGGATAAGAATAAAGATTACCCCTGTCTAATTCTATTATTCTATTAGTAACTCTATCAAGAAAATATCTATCATGAGTTATCATCAAAAGAGCACCTTTTCTAGCATTTAAAAATTCCTCTAGCCATTCTATTGAATCAGAATCTAAATGATTAGTAGGCTCATCTAAAATAAGAAGATCACATGGAGTAATAAGAGCTCCTGCTAATGCAATTCTTTTCTTTTGCCCACCAGATAAATTTCCTACTTTTTCAGTATAATTTTTTATACCAAGCTTATTAAGAATTGTTTTAGCATCACTTTCTAAATCCCAAAGATTCAATGAATCGATTTGTTCTTGAACCTTGATTAATTTATTATTTAAAGAATCAAACTCTTCAGGACTTGAAGAATTAATTTTATCTAATAGCTCTTCGTATTCTTTAAGGAGCTTCATTTCTCTAGTATCACCTTTAAAAACTTGTTCTAAAACTGTTGCATTTGTGTCAAAAGGTGGATCTTGTTCTAGAAATTCTATTCTAATATTTTTACCTTTAGTTATTGTGCCTTCAAAAAATTCTTCTTTACCACCAACAATTTTTAAAAAGGTAGATTTACCCGCACCATTTAGTCCTATTAAACCTATTTTATCTCCATCATTAATACCGAGTGAAACATCATTTAATAAAACTTTCTCACTATAGGTTTTTCTTATATTTTCTAAAGTAATTATATTCATTAGTTTTAAACTCCTTCTTAATAGTGTATATTAATTTATTTTAACACAGTTACTGCAATAATCCAAAATTTAACCTTTTTATTTTAATGTATCATTGTACTTGTTTTGTATTTTTTATATTATTAGTTTATTTTTGTTTTTTATCACTAGACTCTGAATTAAGTTTTTTTCATACTTTACTTTACATAATAATTATTATATTGATTAAAATTAAAATGTAAACTACTGCATATTCTTTGGTTGTAATTACTATGTATATGATTTTATATATTATGTACCATACAATAAATAAAATCATATAAATTAAATTTAAATTTCTTTTAAAGTATACTTAATATAAAAAAAGAGATAAGATACTTTCTTACATCTTACCCCGTCTATAGATTACTTTATTCCACTAATTAAATCTTCTATCTCTTTGTAATTTTTATCTTCTTCGTATACTTTTAATAATATTGCTTTTGCTTTATCATAATCATTAAGTTTTAAATACGTCATACCTAAAAAATAATTAAATTCAATTAAATGCTCATTAATTTGTTTGTTATTGTCTTTTACCTCATTAAAAACTTTAAGAGCTTGTTTATATTCTCCCTTCAAATAATATGCTTTTCCAAGAAGAATATCTCTTATAGTTCGCATAGGATCTTGTTCTTCATATTTAACTAATTTTAAATGCTTAATAGAATTTGAATATTCATTCATATTAAAATAACATGCAGCAATAAGATAATTATATTTACTATTTTTAACTTCAAGAACTCCACTATTTAATAAATTTTCTATTGTTTTTTTAAAATTGCTTTCTTTATAAAATATAGATGAAAGTAAAACATAAGATACTTTGTTGTTTGGGTTGGATTTTATTGAGTCATAAAGTTCTTCTTTTGCTTTAATCATATCATTTTTTTCCATATATTCTAAGGCAAGATTATAATGTGTTGCTGATACATTCTTAGAACAATTTTTATATAATATAAATATTATAACTGATATTAAAATAAGAAAAATTCCGCCATATAAATTTTTAGAACAAAGTATTATACCCGATATTAACATCCAAATTACCCAGCTGCCTTCCATATCTTGATACTTAGCACATTGAGACAAATCCATTTCATAAACTGTAATATTTCTTTTTATAGGTTTGTTTGTCTCTTTTTTATCTCTTTTTTCTTCCATCATCTAATATTCTCCCATCTTATATATTACTTTTAAATTTTATCGATGATAAATGTTTAAAATATTACTTATTATTTGTTATGCAATAAAAGTTTATCTTTTATATAGTCAGATTTTAGAATAGAATAATATTTACAGTCTACTAAATTTCCTTCTTTATCCTTTATTACATTTCTCAATGTACCTTCATAAATAAACTTACATTTTTTCATCACTCTTCCTGATGCTAAATTTCCCAAGTGACGTCGAGCTGAAATTCTCTCAAATCCTATTTCACAAAATGCAAAGTCAATAACTCTAATTAATGCTTCATACATTATTCCTTTATTCCAAAATTCTTTTCCTAAACAATATCCCACTTCACAATTCCCATTATAATTATCTACACTAAATAAACAGATACTTCCCATAATTTTTTTATTCTTCTTATCTTGTATGACCCAATTATAGAATTCCTTCTCATTATAAGATTTAACCCAAAGAGCTACTGCCAAACTAGTTCTATTTATATCTTTGTGCTCTTTCCAAGTTAAATATCGAGTAACTTCCTCATCACATGCCCAATTATAATACATATCTTCAATATCGTTTACCGTAAAAGGTCTCAATATCAGTCTTGCAGTCTCTAAAATGCATGTCCCTTTATGATTTAGCATTATAGTCCTCCCAATATATCTTATATTTAAGTTATTTATATCCTTAGCATAAAAAACTATATTTTCATTCTTACAAAAATACAATTATAGTAATTATATCATATGACACTATAAATTTATAATTTTCTCAAATGAAATTATTTTTTATTAGATATTTACTTTGCTTTTACTTAAAAATATATATTTTGACAAACATTCCATACATCATTTAAATTTTTTTGTTTTCATATATACAATTTTAGAGTATAATAATCTGTGAAGAGAAATTAATATGTAAAGTATTACTAATTAATTTCCCAATATATTATAGTTATAATAAATATACAAGTATACGGAGGTCGTACAATGTTAACATCAGCTAAAGAAATGTTAAACAAAGCAAGAGCAGGAAAATACGCAGTAGGTCAATTCAACATTAACAACTTAGAATGGACTAAAGCTGTATTATTAACTGCACAAGAAAATAATTCACCAGTTATCTTAGGAGTATCTGAAGGTGCTGGAAAATACATGACTGGATATAAGACTGTAAGTGCTATGGTTAAAGCAATGATTGAAGAATTAAACATCACTGTTCCAGTTGCTTTACACTTAGATCACGGTAGTTATGAAGGAGCTAAAGCTTGTATAGAAGCAGGATTCTCATCAATCATGTTTGATGGATCTCACTATCCAATAGCTGAAAATATAGAAAAAACTAAAGAATTAGTTGCTGTTGCTAATGCAAAAGGACTTTCTTTAGAAGCAGAAGTTGGTTCAATCGGTGGAGAAGAAGATGGAGTTGTAGGAAAAGGTGAAGTTGCTGACCCAAATGAATGTAAGCAAATCGCTGATTTAGGAGTTACTATGTTAGCTGCTGGAATCGGAAACATACACGGAAAATATCCTGCTAACTGGTCTGGATTAGATTTTGATGCATTAGCTAAAATCGAAGAAGCAGTTGGAACTACTATGCCTTTAGTATTACATGGTGGTACTGGAATTCCTGAAGATATGATAAAGAAAGCTATCTCATTAGGAGTTGCTAAAATCAACGTTAACACTGAATGTCAATTATCATTCCAAGAAGCTACAAGAAAATATATTGAAGCTGGAAAAGATTTAGAAGGAAAAGGATTTGACCCAAGAAAATTATTAAATCCTGGATTCGAAGCAATTAAGGCTACAGTTAAAGAAAAAATGGAATTATTCGGTTCTGTTAACAGAGCTTAATTATCCAAAAATTAAGAACTGTCTCAAATTGGGACAGTTCTTTTTTCACATTCATTCAATTAATAATAAATAAAACTTAAGATATAACTAATAATTAATTTTCATATAAATATATTACTTTATCTTAGAATTGATTCCATTATAAAGATAAAGTAAATAATCCACATTAAAATTGTTATCTAACAGTTTATCAATTCTTGCTTTGGCTCTTTCTATTGTCTCTCTTGCTTCCCTAAAATCTTTATCTTTTATACAATTGCTAGTATACGTTAAAAAATAGTCTATTTTTAAAACATCTTCCGCCAAATCTTCTCTATCTTTATTTACTAATTCAACTAGCAATGAGTAAATCTTAGGCGAAGTTGTATTTTTAGTATCTTTTAATATATCTGTATTTCTACTAGTTTTCTTTGCCATAATTAATGCACCTCATTTCCATAAAATTATATCATTGTAATGTATACTTTTCCAGATTAAATATAACAACTTCGAATTGTTAACCTTGTTCATTAATTAGTTGACATTTAATTTATAGAAATGTATACTAAATATTAGAATTAATCAAATTAATATAAATAATACTTTAACTAATTCTATTTAAAATATATTAAAGGAGGAATAAATAAATGAAATTTAATTTATCAACAAGAGAAATAACACTAATTGGAATGTGTGCTGCTTTAATGGCTATTTTTTCTCAGCTTTCATTACCGCTGCCTTTTACTACAGTACCAGTAACTTTGCAAATTTTCGCAGTGGTAATCATATCAGTTATAGCAGGTGCCAAAATAGGAACACTTTCACTTATAATTTTTGAACTTCTTGGTGCTATTGGTTTACCTGTTTTTGCAAATTTGAAAGGTGGATTTGGTGTAATAGTTGGACCGACAGGTGGTTATCTTATAGGATATATTATTATGGCATTTTTAATAGGATATGCGTCATATAAAGAGAATAAAATTTTATTATTTATAGCATCATACTTTGGTGTATCAATTGATTTTTTCATCGGAGCACTTCAACTTAAAATGGTAACAGGTATGAATATACAAGCATCACTTGCTGCTGGTGTTTATCCATTTATAATTAAAGATTTCATTGCAACTGCAGTTGCAATTATAATAGGATTTAAAGTAAAAAAAAGTGTTCAAAATATAGTGAAGAAAAATGTTATTGCTTAGACCACATCATATAAATTGTTTATTTTTTTATAAAGGGTTAGGCTATAGTAAAGAATTTATAAAAGGAATGAATGAAATTCCAATTTTACTTAAAAAAGATCCAAATACTACACTTAAACTTGTCACAGGATGTGATAATGTATGTTTTTATTGTCCTAATAAACAATTAAATAATATTTGCATAACAAAAGAGAAAGTAGATAATTTAGATTATAATACCTTAAAAATATACAATCTTAAACTGAATAAAGAATATAAATTCAGGGGAATTATAGATAATATTTATAAAAACTTTAATAAAAATAATTTTCATGCAATATGCAGCACTTGTAATTGGTACAAGCAAGGTATTTGCAGTGATAATGCCATTATAGATCAATTAAAAAATTGGAATTTATGATTTTAGTACGATATTTAAATTTCACATATAGATATCAAAATCAAGATTTAAACTTATGTAGTAACTAACCGAAATAGATATATACTCAAAGCATGAGTGTTATTTATAAATTGTTTATCTATATAATATGGTGACTTTACCGAAATCAAATACATTTTTGTTCCACAGGACTATTAAAATTAGTTTGAAATTTCTAAATGAGAGATTGCCCCATTCCTACATGTTCCTTAAACAAGTTAAAGACACGCAAGAATGGAACAATCTCTAATTAACAAACTTCACAACTAATTTTCAAATGCCTTATTAAGGTAATATCAACACACGTTTTGATGTAGATCCTAAAAATTAATGAATAATGTTTAGTTATTATGCTTTATAACAAGCAACTTATTTCCATTCCTTTGAAATTCATAATTTGTTTGCATTATTGAAATGTCATACTTATTATTATAATGTTCAATTATTTGTTCTAAAAGATTAGATTTCTTTGCATCTAAATCTAATATCGGAAAAATACGAATTTCTTTGCAAATTCTAAGCATTTCATCAATAGCTTTTATATGAAAATTTAGGCCTAATTTGGAATATAGCAATAAAAAATGTGAACTTAATCCAATATCAAAGCATTTTTCTGAAAAACTAGTTCTGTTAGGAAGTTCATGTGGTATATATCTCTTTTCTTTTTTGCCTTGTTCAAAGTCTAATATAAAATTATTCATTGCATTCATTCTGATTTTTTCTAAGTCATCTAGATTTTTTATACTTGTCCAGCAAAAATTATCCTTATTTTGTTTAGTTTGTTCCATTACAATATCTTTGGTTTCTCGTATTCTATTTATTAATTCTTCTTTGGTAAATGCATAAATTGGATCAAAGGATACTACATTATTATTTAATCTTTTCATTTCAAAATTAAAACTTGCAGGCCCATCACCAAAACTTGCAATTGATTTTTTTAAATCTTCATCACTTAATACAAACATCATTTTATATTCGTCTAAAGTTCTTCCCCAAGGAACTACTGTTGATAATTCAAATGCCATTAGACTTCCTCCTTTTGTCTTAGTTCTTCATATTCAGACAACTCAAAATTTATAAATGACTTAACTATCTCTCCATCAATCCTATCTATACTTTCCCTTACCTCTTCTAAATTTTCACATTTCATATAACTCCACTTCTTTCTTTGATTTTAAACTTATATAATAGATTAAATAAAACAAGCCACTTCATCCTCAAATTTTGAGACGAAGTGACTCGTTCTACCACCCAAATTTTAATATAAACTTTGCAAAATAAAAATACTTTTTATTTTGCACTTTAATATCTGTCATTTTAACGGCTGACTTCCCGTACATTTCTACTCTTAAACATTTCAAAATATCACCTCAAACACCCATTCAATAATATCTATAGTATTCGAATCTCACTATACTTTCGAACTCCCTTTATACTACGTTTTATTATCTACTATTCTCATCACAGGTTTTAATATATTTTATTATTGTTATTTAGCTCTTCCCTCTTTAAATAAATCTCAGCTTCACCTAAGCTTCTTATCATATTTTCAACAAAATATATTGAGCTTGGCCTATCTGCATAATAGTTTAAATATTAATCTTCCCCTTAAAATTTATTGCTTATTGCTATTTACTAATAAATTCTATTTAAATCCCTCTTTTAAATCTTTAACAAAATCAATTACAGCCTGTTTACCTTCTGCCATTCTTTTAACTATTGCACTACCTACAATAACCCCATCACAGTAGTCTTTTACTTCTTTTACAACTTCTTTTGATGATATTCCAAAGCCAATGCACATTGGTATATTTACAATTTTTCTAACTTCATTTAAGTATTCATGAGTTCCACTATCTAAAGTATTTCTTTCACCTGTTGTTCCATTTGTAGATACACAATATACAAAACCTTTTGCATCTTTAGTTATAGCTGCTATTCTATCTCTTGATGTTCTAGCAACTAATGGAATTAAATAAATTCCATTAGCTTCGCAAACTTTATCAATTTCTCCTCTTTCTTCAAGGGGAACATCTGGAACTATAAGACCATCAACTCCACTTTTTGCTGCATCTTTTATAAAGTTTTCTAATCCCTTAAAGTATATAACATTAAAATAAACCATTAGTACAATAGGAATTTCTGACTTTTCTCTTATTAATTCTACACATCTAAATACATCTTTTACCTTTGTTCCATTAATAAGAGCTTTTGTATATGCATTTTGTATTACTGGACCATCTGCAAGAGGATCTCTAAAAGGTACACCAATTTCAACTACAGTTGCATTGTTCTTTTCTAATTCAATTACTAAATCAGCAGTTTCTTCAATTGTAAAATCTGCTCCACATGTTACAAAAGGTATAAGAGCTTTCCCATTACTTTCTTTTACTTTATTAAATGATAAATCTATTCTATTCATTATTTTTCACCTAGATATGTAAGCACAGCATCCATATCTTTATCTCCTCTCCCTGAAATATTTACAATTATAATTTTATCGCTTCCTAATGTTGGTGCTAACTTTTTAGCTTGAGCTACTGCATGTGATGATTCAAGTGCTGGTACTATTCCTTCAATTTTTGTTAGATACATAAATCCATCCATTACAGCTTCATCATCTGTTATGCCTACATACTGAGCTCTATTAGTATTTGCTAAATATGCATGTTCAGGTCCAACTCCTGGATAATCAAGACCTGCTGATATAGAATAAGCTTCAAGTACTCCTCCATCATTATCTTGAAGTACATAACTTAACATTCCATGTAAAATTCCTTTTTCTCTTTTTGTAATAGTTGCTGCATGTTCACCTGTTTCAATACCTTTACCTGCTGCTTCAACTCCAATAAGAGCAACTTCCTTATCCTTAATAAATGGATAAAATATTCCGATTGCATTACTACCACCACCAACTGGCGCTAAAATATAATCTGGAAGTCTACCTTCAAGTTCTAAGATTTGTTTTTTTGCTTCATCTCCTATAACTCTTTGAAAATTTCTAACCATAGTTGGATATGGATGGGGACCAGCTGCTGTTCCTAAAACGTAAAATGTATCTTCTACATTTGCAGCCCAGTATCTTATTGCTTCAGTTACAGCATCATTTAAAGTTCTTACTCCATTTAAGACAGGAACTACTTCTGTTCCAAGAAGTTCCATCTTCTTAACGTTCATAGCTTGTCTTTTTATATCTTCCTCACCCATGAATACTTTACATTCCATTCCAAACTTTGCTGCTATTGTAGCAGTTGCCACACCATGTTGTCCTGCACCTGTTTCAGCTATTACTTTCTTTTTCCCCATCCTTTTAGCTAAAAGGATTTGACCCAAAGCATTGTTAATCTTATGAGCACCTGTATGATTTAAATCTTCTCTCTTCAAATAGATCTTTGCTCCGCCTAAATCCTTAGTCATATTTTCAGCGTAATAAAGTGGACTTGGTCTTCCTGTATAATACTTTAAATAATACATATATTCTTCCATAAATTCTTTATCATCTTTAACTCTTTCATAAGCTTCTTCAAGCTCAATCAAAGCATTCATTACAGTTTCAGGAACATATTGTCCCCCAAATTCATTAAATCTACCATTCATTGTTTTATCAACCTTTCTGTTATATCTTAATGTTATAAAATAATTTTTTTATAGCAATTCTAACTATTATTTTCAGTATTTCTAAACACTTATTCTTGAATATTCCTTACTTTGTCAATTAATATTTTCATTTTTTCAAAGGACTTAATACGCTGTCCATCTTCATCTATAATTTCAACTCCAGATGAAACATCAATGCCCATAGGATTTACTTCTTCTATTCTCTCTAAAACATTTTTCTCGTTTATTCCACCTGCTAAGAAAAATTTATTTCTTTTTGAATCTAAATTTAAAGTCATTTCATTGCTTTTGTTATTAATACTTAATTTAAAATCTTCTAATGAATAACTTTCTCCACTTCCTGGATTAGCTCCATCAATCAAAAAACTTTCTATATAATCTTCATTTATTTTGTCTTTATTAACATATTTTTCGATCTCATCATTATTAGTGATTGATAATGCTTTCCATATTTTTACCTCTTGCTTTAGATTTTTTCTTAGTTCTCTTATAAACGCCAAATCTTCTTTCCCATGTAATTGAATAATATCTAATCTAACTTCAGAAATAACTTTCAATATTTCTTTTATTGAATTATCCCTAAATACTCCAACACTTTTAATATCTGAATTTAATTCATTTAATAATCCAACTGCCATTTCATTATTAACTTTTCTTTTGCTTTGTGTAAACACCAATCCAATATAATCAGGCTTTAATATATTTACATATTCAATTTCTTTTTTATTAGTTATCCCACAAATTTTGATTTTAATCATATCTATTACTCCATAAATTTCACTCAAATATATTCCTTTTTATATCGATTGATTTCTAAATTGTTTATATGCTTCTTTAAATTCCTTATTATCAATATTTCTCATGAATAACTCACCAACTAGAACGCCATCGGCTCCAAGTTCTTTCATTTTTTCAAAATCTGTTATGCTCATTATTCCACTTTCAGCTATAGAAATCTTATCATTTGGAATCAAATCTATAAGTTCTTTAGTAGTTTCCAAAGAAACTTTAAAAGTTTTTAAATTCCTATTATTAATTCCTATTATCTCACAATCATATTTTAAAGCTAATTCAAGTTCTTCCTTATTATGAATTTCAACCAAAGGCTGCAAATCATATTTTTTTGCTTCTTCATAAAACTTACCAAGAGAATCTTTTAAGACACTTGCAATTAATAATATTCCATCAGCTCCTAAAAGTTTAGCTTCATAAATTTGATAAAAATCTAAAACAAAATCTTTTCTAAGTATTGGTGTGTGTGAAATCTTCCTAATTTGCTTAAGATAATCATCACATCCTAAAAAGAAATCTTCTTCAGTTAAAATTGAAAATGCATCTACACCTAAAAAATTATAATAATGAAAAATTTCTTTTAAATTAAAATCTTGTACAATTATCCCTTTTGAAGGAGAAGCTTTCTTGAATTCTCCTATCACAGATAATCCTTCTTTTTTTAATGCAGCTTTAAACGGATTTTCAAAATTTTCGCCTTTAATTTCCCTATCGTATTTTACCTTCTGCATAGCTTGCTTTCTTAATTCTTCTATAGGAATTTCTTTTTTTCTTAAATTAACTTTTTCTTTTTTTATTTCTAAAATCTGATCTAGAATCATAGTATCACCTCTTTTATATTTGTTCTTTCTGTATATTTAGGTACGCGAAAATATCAAATGGACTTGCTATTTATTTGAATATGCCTTACAAGTTATAAAATTTTAAATTTCTGCTTCAACTAACTCTTCATATTTTCTATAAGCAATTCCACTATCGATTAGTTCCTTGGCTTTATTAATTCCTTCTTGCAATGTATCACTTATTTTAGCAACATAAAGTGCTGCTCCACTATTCAAAATAACTATATCTCGCTTAGGACCTTTTTTACCTTTTAGCACGTCTACTATAATTTCTGCATTTTCTTTAGGTGTTCCACCTTGTATGTCTTCTAATTTTGCTTTTTCAATCCCCAACTCTTCTGGATTCAATTTATATAATTTAACTTTTCCATCATTAATTTCACATACACTTGTGCTAGTTGTTGTTGTTATCTCATCTAATCCATCATCACCATGAACTACCATTGCTCTTTCAAGCCCTAGATTTAATAATACTTTTCCTACATTTTCAATAATATTGCCATCATAGATTCCCATAAGTTGTCCTGTAAGTGGTGCTGGATTTGAAAGTGGTCCTATTAAATTGAAAATTGTTCTTGTAGCTAATTCTTTTCTTTCAATAGCTACATTTTTCATTGCCCCATTATATTTAGGTGCAAATAAAAATGCCATTCCTTTTTCTTCTATTATTCTCTTACTCTCATTTTTATCATAATCTACCTTTATTTTTAGTTCACTTAAAACATCAGCACTTCCGCTTTTACTTGAAACTGCACGATTTCCGTGTTTTGCAACTTTAGCTCCACCGCTCGCTGCAACAATTGCTACTGCTGTAGAAATATTAAATGTTTTTCCTCCATCTCCACCAGTACCACAAGTATCTATTAAATTCTTTGAATTTTCTATTTTAACAGGTATTAAGTTGTCTCTAAGTGCTTTAACCGCACCTAACATTTCTTCACTTGTTTCCCCTTTTACTCTTAGTCCGATTAAAAATCCTCCAATTTGAGAAGAAGTAGCTTCGTTTCTCATAATTTGATTTATAACATCTCTTATTTCGCCTTCTGTTAAATCTTCTTTTAATGTTATTTTCTTTATTGCTTCCTCTATTTTCATGATAAACTCCCCCTTAAACTTTAATTGCTTATTTATTTTTAAATTAATTGCTTGTGCTATCATCACAAATGTTAATTACAAAGTTTCCTATCATATGCTTTCCCTTAGGTGTATATATAGATTCTGGATGAAATTGAAATCCAAAAACGTTATATTCTTTATGCTTAATTGCCATAATATCATTATCCTCTACAGTTGCTCCTATTACCTCCAAGCAATTTGGTACTGAAGCATTTTCGACGATCAATGAATGATATCTCATAACATCTAATTTTCTAGGAATTCCTTCAAAAATGTCTTTACCTTTAACTTGAATCTTTGATGTCTTACCATGGAATATTTCATTTGCTCTTACTACCTTTCCACCATAAGCTACTGCTATGCTTTGATGGCCAAGACAAATACCTAAGATAGGTATTTTATGTCCTAATTTCTTTATAACATCTATAGATATTCCAGCATCTTCAGGAATTCCTGGACCAGGTGATATAACTATACCTTTAGGATTTAATTTTTCTAATTCTTCTACACTTATTTCATCATTTCTATATACTCTTGTTTCTGCAAATTCACTTAAATATTGATATAAATTAAAAGTAAATGAATCATAATTATCAATTAAAACTATCATCTTAGTACCTCCTTCAATACCATTAGCTTATTTTGTATTTCATCAAATTCTTTTTCAGGTACTGAATCATATACAATTCCTGCACCAGCTTGCAATATTGCTGTTTTATCTTTTAATAAAAGAGTTCTTATAGCAATAGCCATATCCATGTCCCCTCCATATGAAAAATATCCAACAGCACCAGAATAGATTCCTCTTTTACAATCTTCCAATTCTTCAATTATTTCCATTGCTCTTATTTTAGGAGCACCCGATACTGTTCCAGCAGGTAAACAAGCAGCTAATGCATCAAAACCGTCCTTGTCATCTTCAATATCTCCAACAACTTTTGTAGTAATATGCATTACATGAGAGAATTTTTCAACTTTCATAAACTCATTAACATTTACAGTTCCAATTTTACTAACCTTACCAATATCATTTCTTCCAAGATCCACAAGCATAACATGTTCAGCAAGCTCTTTTTTATCTTCCATTAATTCTTTTTCTAAATCACTATCAATTTCTGGAGTTTCACCTCTTTTTCTTGTACCAGCTATAGGATTTGTAATAACTTTACCATTTCTTACTGATACCAAACTTTCTGGTGATGAACCAATAATTTGATAGGTATCATAGTCAATAAGGTACATATATGGTGATGGATTTTCTTCTCTAAGTCTTCTATAAATCTCCAAATAAGATTTATTAGTTTCACAAGTCATTCTTTGAGATAATACTATTTGAAAAATATCTCCAGCTAATATATGCTCTCTTGCCTTCTTTACATTTTCTATAAAATTTTCTCTAGAAGTGTGAAATTTAAAGCTAACATCACTTTTTTCTTCACTTTCTTCTGTTAAAGTTACCTTATACAATAAGGAATTAATATATTCTTTTTGAGAACTAATTACTTCATCATATTTTCTATCATCATCTTTTAAAATATTATCTATAACATATACCTTATGAGTAAAATGATCATAACAAATATATCTATTGTAAAAATTGAATCTTATTATTGGAAAATTTAATTCATCTGGATTTTTAAAATTTAATTTTTTTTCATATAATCCTATAGACTCATATCCCATGTATCCAATTGCACCACCTTTAAATGAAAAAGGATTGGTATTCTTATCAAATTCTATTCTAATTTCCTTTTTAACTTCATCAAGCTCTTCTTGGCCATTTCCATCAATTTCTTTATAAGGATTTTCTCCCATAAATGAATATCTGCCAAAATAATTTTCTTTGGTTCCACTTTCGAAGATAAATTTTCTCTTTCCTTTAAAGCCGTCAAATAGCCTTATAGGTGTGATTTCATCTCCTCTAAATTCACTAATCAAAGAAAATACAGCTTTATCATTCTTTTTTTCTTGAAAATCTTCTCTTGAAATATTTATCATGATTTTTCCCCCTTTTGGTATACTTAATTGCTTTTTATGTATACACCTTAAATTAAATTTTACATTAACCATTTTTTTATCTTTTATACAATAAAAAAAGCCACTTCATTCCAATTAAATTGGGACGAAGTGACTCGTGGTGCCACCCAAATTTTAATACATAATAGGCATTTGAACTTATTATTATACTAATTCATAAATATAATTAATATTAATTTAGCCTTTGTCAAATAATAAATTATAATCATCTTTTAAATTTTATTTTGATTAAATTACTATATTGTTATCAACTAAATAATATTAAATTTAAATTAGTATAATAAAAAAGTACTTCATCCTTACCAGGACGAAATACCAAAATTTCGCTATACCACCTAATGTATATACTTTATCAGATACGGATAATTTAAAAATATTTATAATCTAAATTAATTATCTTATATCCTGTCATTTTAACGGCTGACTCCCCGTACATTCCTACTTTATAAACTTCAAAATGTCACCTCAAAGACCCATTCAATAATACCTACAGTACTCGAATCTCACCAAATCTCCGAACTCTCTTTACACTAAGCTGTATTATCTACTATTCTTATCACTGGCTTTATTTAAAAAATATATTTTTAACTTGATAAAACTATAACATGTTTCACTAATTTTTACAAGCGTTTTTTATAATTTTTTAGACAAATATTCCGATATATTCCATTGTATAGTACAAAAAAAGATTAAAATAACTGATTATACTAGTATTCACAATAAATAAATTATTTTTCTCACATCATCTACCTTTTATTTATTCTATATATTTTTTCTATCTAATGAATCATTGATACATTTTAGATTATGTTTTTCGGCATACTTTACTTTACATAATAATTATTATATATAATAACCATTTATAAAAAAGCATACTAAAAGAAATTTATATTTTATAAAATTATATATATATTAACATAACATTTTCTGCACTTACTAATGGTTATTCAAATATAAAATTTGTAAATAATCTTGCCTTTTCATGAGATGTTAATTTAACACTCTTTCCTTAAATTAATTTATCACTGTATTTGATTACTATTCATTAAAACTTTATCTATATAAAAATATACTCGTCGTTAAATGTATCATAATATCTTATGCTTAATTATTTTTTGCATAAAAAATGGACATTTTTTATAATGTCGTTATAATTATCTAATAATATATTTCCCAAGTAAAAATTGTTACATCCTTGCTTGTCCTTATTTGTTTATAAAAACTGTACAAATCTCTCAATCCTTACAAGTCAAATCTCATAGATAAATTAGTTAACAATAAAAAAATGCCTCATTTTTACATTAGCTCTAATAAAATTTAAAACTATATAGTACTTTCTTGTATAAGATGTAATTATAATTATTTATATATAATACATATCATCCTTACCACTATTCTTATAATCTTCTACCAAATCTTCTAATGTTATTGAATTAAAGAAATTCTGTATTTTGGTATTTATCACATTCCAAAGATGATCGCACATAAAATTTTCTATCTCATTTTCATCATGCTCTACATCAATTAAAAGTAAATCTCCTTCTAAAACACTTAAAATCTGTCCAATAGAAAACTCTCTTGAAGACTTTGCCAAATAATATCCGCCTTGAGCACCTTTTTTAGCATTAATTATCCCGCCCTTTCTAAGCGATGAAAAAATTTGCTCTAGATATCGCTCCGATATACTTTCTCTTTCTGAAATACTTTTAACTGTAACCATCTCGTCTGAAGAATATAAACATATATCTATTAAAGCTCTTAATCCATATCTACCTTTTGTTGAAATTTTCATAAAACCACCATATCCATACCTTTCTAGTTTAGGCATAAAACTACTTTTTTAAAATATGCCTTACTATTTAATTATATTAATAGTTTTTTATAAAATCAATAATACTATACCTAATTTTAATAATACATGCTTCTCCCAATTTATTGAGATACATCATTATATACTGAAATAAAATAATGTAATTACTTTTTTAATTCACTTTGTTTAAATATTTAAATTATTTTTTATAATATAGGCACACTAAAAATAAATAGTTTCTAAATACATTTAGTGATTGACAATCTTGAATGAGTAATTATATTATAGAAGTTAGTGCTTGATTAAAATAGTAACTTAATCATTAATATGCACAATAAGAAAGGTATGAAAATTATGGATTTTAAAGAATTAGGACTTAGTTCAGATATAGTAAATATATTGAGTAAATTGGGAATTACTGAACCAACACCTATACAAAAAGAAAGTATGAATTTTATAAAACAAGGAAAAGATGTTATAGCAGAAGCTCAAACAGGTACTGGTAAAACTCTTGCATTTTTACTTCCTATACTTGAAAATATAAATCCTAAATCAAATAAAGTTCAAGCTCTAATATTAACTCCAACTAGAGAACTTGCAATTCAAATAACAGATCAAGCTAATAAATTTAAAGAATTAAAGGATTTTAATATCCTAGCTGCTTATGGAGGACGTGACATATCATCTCAAATAAAAAAATTAAATAACAATATTCATTTGATAATAGCAACTCCTGGAAGACTTATAGATCATTTAGAACGAAAAACAATTGAATTAGGTGATTTAAAAACTTTTGTTTTAGATGAAGCTGATCAAATGTTGTTTATGGGCTTTAAAAATGAAGTTGAAACTATAATGAAGGAAATGCCTAAGAAAAAACAAATGCTTTGCTTCTCAGCTACAATGGATTCAGCTGTTAAAAAGTTAGCTTATAGATATATGAAAGATCCATCAATTGTATCTATACAAAAAGATGAAGTTACATTAAGTGCAATAAAGCAAAATGTAGTCGAAACAACTGATAGAAATAAAAGAGAGTCTTTATGCAAAGTATTGGATGAAGATAATCCTTTTATGGCGATAATCTTCTGTAGAACAAAAAGAAGGGTTGATGATTTAGAAGCCATTATGCATAATCGTAAATATAATTGTGTAAAAATACATAGTGGTATTCCACAAAATAAAAGAGAACGAATAATGAAATGTTTTAGAAATGCCGATATTCAATATTTAATCGCTACAGATGTAGCTGCTCGTGGACTAGATATAAGTGGAATAACTCACATTTATAACTATGACATACCTGAAAGTACTGAAAGTTACATTCATAGAATTGGTAGAACAGGAAGAGCTGGAGAAAGCGGCTATACTTGTATGTTCATCGATCCCAAAAACAAAAAAGCATTGGAAGAAATTGAAGATGAGATTGGTTTTAAAATTCCAAGAAGAATTGTTGAACTATAACAAATTTACTTATACTTCTTAACACTTATAAAAATTTAATTCTACATGTTTATAGGTGCTAAGCTCTTTTAAATGTTAAAAAACTGTATATAATAAAAACGATGCAACAATAAGGTCTATTTTCATATTTATGCATCGTTTTTATTATATCCTATTTTATCGAGTAAATTTATCACTAACTTGGATTTTACATGTACCGCTAAGATTTTCATCAATTTTGGTATCATAAATTCTAGCAAGTTTAAAATTTGATACCTCTCCATCTATAAATTTTGAAGTAACTTTTTTAAAATCTATAGTATTTGTGTTCCCGTTGCAATATGATGTCCCAATAAAAGTATTATTAGAATCCTTCGAGTCTTGTCCATATATTACATAAATACCATCTTTAAACCTATCATTTGATGTTAATGTAAAATCACAATATTCCTTATCCTCTTCATTTTCATACCCAGATATTTCGAATTTTGATACATCTATATTCATAGCAGCATTCTCAATAACCGTCATTTTTTCTGATTTTGAATTTAAAGTAAGATCATTATCTGGAACTATATTAGCTATAATATAATCTCCACTTTTCATTTCACCTAATCTTGCTGAAATTGATACAAACTGCTTTGATTCTTCTTCAACTGTTTTTTTATAATTCCAATTACCTGTTCTTATTTGTTTATCATTACTATCATAAACTTGTGTTGATACTATATAATTACCATATCTTAATAAACTGTACTCAAATAAAATATCATTCTTATCTACTTTCCATTCTGGTTTACCAATAGTAGAAATATTCTGCATAACTCCGTTTGATGAAAAATAATATGTCACATCATCAATCCTCACAAAGCCAGTTTCCATAGCTCCATCTGAATTTGTATAATACCTATTATTATTAAGAAGAATCCACCCCTTTACCATTGCACCATCACAATATGGATCCATATAAAACCATTTACCATTATCTTTTATCCATCCTATTTCTTTTGATCCATAGTTATCATAACAATACCAAGTATCATTTATTAATTTCCATTCAACAGCATTATTACTACCCTCTTTTGAATTTTCAGTATTTTTATCTTCTACAACATTATCCTCTTTGGAATTATTATCACTATTCTGTGTTTTTAGTTGAATTCCATCTGGATTAAAGGTTTCTTGTGAAGAAGCACATCCAGTTATCATAATGCTGGTTAATATTGTCATAGATAAAAGTGTTAAAGCAACTATTTTACTTATATTTACCTCTTTCACTATCATCCCCCCCTTTATAATCATTTATCAAAAAATGGTACTAAACTGATAATAAATTATTATATAATAATATGATTAATAAATTTTTAAAGATTAACACTTCACCAAATATTTCACATTACTATTTTACCATATATTGTAAGAAAATAGTAATGAATCAAACTATTTTTATTAAGTTAATTATAAACTCACAAAATTCTTACAAATTATAAATTTCCGAGCAATTAAAATAATAAAATTATAGTAAGAACACGAAATTAATTTTCTTGATATTAGATGATATTAAAAAGTTTAATCATCTTATTTATATACAAATATAAACTATAAAAATTAATAATGTATACGATGTTTTTATGCAAAATTAAAGAGCAGTACGATATAAACGCACTACTCTATCTTTAATGTTATTAATATTAAATTCTCTTTTTCATATTATAAGACTAATTTCACACTATTGATACTTTTTAGATTAAACCTATTTAACCATATTGATTAATTTAATTTCACCATCTAAATTTATACAGTCTTTGCACTATAATTTAAATGGTTAGTATCATTTAAACCTAATAAAACTGGTTTTAAATGAATATCGAATGTTATTGTATTTATGCAAGTATTACCCAATGCCATTTTATGATACATAGTCATATCCCATCCAAATATACCTATAAGCGCAGCTTTAATTATTCCTCCATGAGCAACTATTGCTACTTTTTCTCCTTTATGTTCTTTGACTATATTCAAAATACATTCTTTAGCTCTATTTGAGGCGTTTTGTATACTTGCATCTCCACCACAAAACTTACCTTCCAACTTATCACTTCTCCAACACTTAAATATTTCTGGATATTTTTCAGATATCTCTTTAATAGTCAAGCCTTCCCATTCTCCAAAATTTATTTCTCTAATATCTTGTGCAATCATTACCTTTTTCTTAGTTTCTTCTGATATAATTCTCGCTGTTTCTAAAGCTCTTATAAGTGGACTAGCATATAGGAAATCAAAGTCTCCTTTAAGTCTATCTCTCAATAATTTAGCCTGCTTTATTCCTTCTTCTGATAAAGCTATATCTGTACATCCTTGAAATTTTCCTAATATATTCCACTCAGTTTCTCCATGCCTAATTAATAATATTGTAGTTTTCATATGTACCCTCTTTCTTAGACACATTCAAAAAATGACGAGTCCATTTAGTTACCTGTTATGATTGCAATTAACCTCATTGCATGATGAAAAATATCCACAGCAAATTGGACTTATTATTTATTTTCATGTATCTTAATTTCCCATTTAATTGCAAGTTCTTAATTATTGTATCATATTTTTTGCTATAATTTTATGGTTTTGCATTTCAAATCAAAAGAACTGTATCAAAATAAATTTTAAATACAATATATTGCACTAATTTCGTATTTTTGAACATCCTTTTATATTTAAATGTAATTTTTAGACATATGAAAATAAAGAATAATTCCAAAGTTGCCATGGATATTTTTTAATAATTATATAGATATCCAATTTAAAAACGAAGCCACTGAAAAAGTCCTTTTATTATGAATTAGCCATGAAATGTTGCTACTAATATTTCATGGCTTTTATGATATAATTATAGTATTAAATGTAAGTAGGTGTTTTTATTGATTAAGCAACAACAAACTATGATTTTAAGTCCGTATTCAGGTATATATGACATAGTAGTTCCTAAGGATAATTTATTAAGAAAAATAAATGAATTAATTGATTTTTCATTTATTTATGACTAACTTTTGGACAAGTATTGTTTAGATAATGGAAGAAATGCTATCGCTCCGACACGTATGTTTAAATATCTTTTGTTAAAAACTATATTTGATTTATCAGATATAGATATTGTTGAGCGCTCTAAATATGATATGTCATTCAAATATTTTCTTGATATGGCACCTGAAGATGATGTTATTGATGCAAGCTCATTAACAAAGTTCCGTAAGCTTAGACTAAAAGACCTAAATCTTTTAGACATGCTAATAAATAAAACTGTAACAGTTGCATTAGAAAAAGGAATCATAAAATCAAAATCAGTTATTGTTGACGCTACGCATACTAAGGCTCGTTATAATCAAAAATCACCTCGCGAAATATTACAAGAACGTTCTAAAAAGTTAAGAAAATCAGTTTATGAAATAGATGAGACAATGAAAGATATATTTCCAGTAAAAAACACAGTTGATAAATTAGAAGAAGAAATTGTTTATTGCCAAAAATTAATTAAAGCAATAGAAAGCAATGAACTTTTGGCTTCATTTCCAAAGGTTAAAGAAAAATTAAATTTACTGTCTGAAACTTTAGATGATGATATTGAGCGTCTTAATATTTCGTCCGATGCGGATGCTAAAATAGGGCATAAAACAGCAGACTCATCATTTTTTGGATATAAAACACATATAGCAATGAGCGAAGAAAGAATTATTACTGCTGCAGCTATAACAACTGGTGAAAAAAGCGATGGAAAAGAATTAAAGGCACTAATAAATAAAACTATGGACTCAGGTTTTAAAATTGATACTATTATTGGAGATGCTGCATATTCTGAAAAGGGAAATATTGAATTTGCAAATGAGAATGATATACAACTTGTTTCAAATCTTAACACTGCTGTAACGCAGGGACATAGAAGAAAAGAAGATGAGTTTGAATTTAATAAAGATGCTGGAATGTATGTGTGTAAAGCTGGCCACATGGCCTTTCGTAAAGTAAATCAAATTAGAAAAAATAAAAACTTAAATAAAGCTGTTTCATATTATTTTGATATAGATAAATGTAAATATTGCTCTTACAAGGAAGGATGCTATAAAGAGTGCTCAAAAAGCAAAACTTATACCGTAACAATAAAAAGTGATGTACATAAAGCGCAGATGGATTTTGAAAAAAGTGAATACTTTAAAGAAAAATCTAAAGAACGCTATAAAATCGAAGCAAAGAATAGTGAGTTAAAATACAGACATGGGTATGATGTTGCATCATCTTCAGGTCTAGTTGGCATGCAATTGCAAGGTGCCGTCGCAATATTTGCTGTCAATTTGAAAAGAATAATAAAACTAATTGGGGGAAAATAAGCCCCCTAAATAACTAAAATACTCAAAAAATAGTATTAATAAAATCAATTTGAATTTTGTTAATACTATTTTTGAATATTTTAAAAGTTTCTACTAAAAAACGATAGTTTTTCAGTGGCTTCTTTAAAAACGAGGTCACTGAAAAACTAAAAAATATTACTAATTTAGATATATATGTATATTTTTTCAGGTCATTTATATCTAAAAAGTTGTTACAAGGCTATTAGAAGGCCTTCTGACACCTTACTTATTTTGCCAAATGATTTGTACAAAAAATATTGGGACTTTTTCAGTGGCCTCATTTATAGTTTGGATATCTATATATTTTAAATTTCTTGAGCTTTAAGTTTATTTATCAAAGTATTAATAGCATTTGATACTGTATTTGACATTGGACTAAATTTATTATCTATGATATTGATTTTATTTACTATTTTATCTCCTGCATTTGATATTTTTCTAATTACTTCATTAAGTAATTCCACGGAATGCGTTTCCTCTATATCTATAAAATCTCCCCATAATAATAGAGGTAACATTAAAATTTGTAAAATAACATAACTTAAAGCAAATGCCTCTTTGTACTTAAAGTATTTACCATAAGTTAGCATAATTAAAATACTCCCCCCTATCTTTATTAATTTATCATTGTTTTTATCATGACATAAAACAAATTCTATAGCACTTATTATGCCATCTATTGTTAAATTCCTAATATCTTCAGGCAAATCCGAAATAATTGAAGTAGAAAAATCATTTATTATTTTGGAGAATATTCCCCTATTACTCTCTTGCCTTAAATCACCATTATCATCTAAAAGTATATTAGCCTTATGATAAAATAGTGGATTAACTTGAAATTTAGTTTTAATATAATGGATTTCTCCTGCTATCCCATTAAAAAGACAATTTACATAATCATATTTAGAATTTATAGCTACAATCTTATTTTTATTCTTTTCAATATTATCTTTGTATTTATTTATAAATTCATTGGAAAATCCTTGTCCATTGACTGATACACAATTAAGTACTTTAGGAGATAAAATTGTTACATATTGAGCTTTATTACCTCCCTTGGAATGTCCAGTTACAACAATCTTATCGAAATTGAGACTATTAATATAACTCAAAGCATATTTTTGTTCTGTAGTATCATATTCATAAGCCCCTTGACCATTATCATCCCATTCTTTAGACGTTGCTGTTCCTCTAAAAACAACTGTACAATTATCTTGACTATCCACAAAGCACGCAACTCTCATTCCGCTCTTATGATTCACTAAATCTATGATTTTAAGATCTTGCAAATTAGGTTTATTTTGTATCTGTTTTAATATCTTTATCCATTCGTTTTTACACATACTAACCAAACAATTTTTTGTTTTATTTATAATTCTATCAAGTTCACCATCTTCCAAAAGATTATCAATAAGATCTTTTAATTCTTCATTTTCATCAGCATCCCAATCTAAGTATATTAAATTATCTAAAAGTACAAGTTCATCATTGTTTAACCTGCTCATTTTATCCTCTCAAATTTATTTATCTCCTTAATAAAATATTCAACTTGCTTTAAAAAGAGACTATGTTATTTTATTCTTTATAATAACATAGTCTCTTAAGGCACATTTAAATAAATAACAAATTTGACTTGTTATTTATTTTCACGTGCCTAATATAAAATTACGTATTTTATTTTTACATTGATACTTTACTAAATGAATCCTTAACATACCTATCTAAATCCACTAAATTTTCCATATCATATTTTTGTTTTATAGCTTTAAAATACTGCCCAATTACATTCTTTTTTATTATCTTAAAATCTTTATTAGCATAAACATTCGTATCAATATTCCTAGGTCTTGACAAAATCCATGGAGATTCATTTTGCGCCATTTGTTTCAATATTTTTCCACTATAGCAACTATAAAATTTAATTACACTTTCAACTATGTTTTTTTCATAATCATTTAAAACTAATTTTTTCTTATTCATTAATTGTTCATTAACTTCATAAAAACCAAATCTTTCATATCGTTCATGAACACTTTTATAAGCTGGCCCCTCTAGGGAAGCTCTACAATCTTCATTGAATAAAAATTCATCTGTAAACATATAATAGACTGCTTGTACATAATATAAAAGCTTTTGAAGAGAATTTAATGTAATGTCTTCACATCTTTCTAAACAATATTTTATTACACTATCAATTTTTTCTTCTACAATACAATTATCTAAAAATATTTTAACACTCTTCATACTTTTGTAATAATCTATAATCTTTATTCTATCCTTATTGCTCTGTAATATAGTTAAATAATACCTTGGATATTCATATATTTTTTTTAAAAGGTCAGAATGATTATGAGTAGGCATATCGCCGTCTAAATATCTCAAAATTGTAGCTTCTTCCCATCCTAATAATAAATTTAAACATTCTTCACTAATACAATACCTTATTATAATATCATTAATTTGATTTACTTTTATAATATTGTTCTTTTTTCTATATTCTTCATATAATGATTTTAAATTTTCAGAACAGATATGAGAAATAAAAATTTCATTACCGCAATTTTTACAAACAGCTTCGTTGCCCATGTAACTAATTTCTTCGTCTTTTAAAATAGATGTTTTTTTCACTATGTTTAATTTATATTTTTGTTCACATTCACAATATTCACACAATACTAATTCATCCACATTTAGCCCTCCTTTTCTAACTTTTGAGTGCCATGTCTAAAAATATATGTAATCGGCTTATTTCTTTTATGTAAAGATACTATAACTTTGTATTCTTCACATTCATTACGTATTATAGAAAATTTAAGGTATATATCTATTAATTCCTTTTTTCCTTGTATATTATAAAGTTCCCTTTTAGGACAGAATACATAAAGATCATTCTTTAATATGCCATCTTTCATATTTTTAAGTCCATAACAAAAATCCGTATATTCTATATTATATAAAATATCTATACGCTTATTTTCATTTATATTATATTCCTCAATGAACTGAAGATTCTCAATTTTGTTATCATCTAAAGATATTGTATATCGCGCATCGCAAACACAATCTTTAATTATTTTAATTAAGCCTTTAATTTGATCTTCAGTGTAATCTTTTATTAACATTCTATTTTCACCACCTTAATAAGCTATCTTTCAAATAACTCAATAAAAGCGTATCATTTTCAAGTTACGCTGTCAATTCTACATACTTAGAACATATACTTCAATTAACGTTCATATTATAATATAAATGTATCAAATTAAAAAGCCTATCTTGCCCTTTATATATTCGATACTTGATGCAAAATACGCCTTTTAATTGTGCTATGTTATCTTTATATAAAATTATTATTAAAAGCTAACATTTAATAATAAATTATTCTACTTACAGGTTCTAAACCAGTTGTTTTTTGTTGCTTCATATTACACAAAAAATTTCTAAGTGCTAGAGATGGGTCAATAGTATCAAACTTTAATGTATCAAATGTTTCTTTATCAAAAACTACTGATAAAATAGTAATATCATAATTTTCGTTAGTTTCATCATCTTTAACGGTATCAACTGCATGTACAACAACTTTTTCTACTGGTATAAGTGCCATAATATCTCGTGCAATTCTTATTGCTCCACTGCAAGCATATTCTTGTACTAAATCATAATATTTTCTTTTACTCATGCGCTCACCACATGGTTTTCCATTTTTGTATGGACCGTTAATTGGTATTACATTAGAAGATTTTACTCTAAACTCTACTTCTATAGCACTACCATCATTAGTCCCAACTTCAAATTCACTTCCATAACTCAACAATTCATTAAATGAATTCATCTCATCAATGACTTGAAAATACGCATCAATATCCCCTTCTATTACTTTCTTTGATAGCATATTTAAATTTTCCCATTGTAAATAAATTTCTTTATCCATTTTTTTAGCTTCTTGAATCATATTAAATAAACGATTTTTTTTCTTTTTGGCTAAGGATTTAATAATTTTTTCTAAAAATGTTTCTTTGAATTCTTCATATTTGTTAATAGCATTTTGTTCATTTGGTCCTACAGTTGAAAAATCATATGGTGGTTCTGTAGAGTTAATTTTTTGCCATTCAATAATTTCTTGTCCTCTCTTATGTACAGTTACAATTAATTTTAACAATTTATTATACGTATCAACATTCAATTCCTTATTTAACTCTCCAGTTTCTTGTTCATTATTGATAATATTCAGTTTACTTAATTTTTTTCTATTAAAATTGTTATCATTTTTTATTTTAATAGAACTTAGTGCATATTCAAGTCCCATTTCTCCAAAATCTATTCCTACACCTTTAGAACCTAAATTCAACTTTGTATCTTTAGAAATTATAAAGCTCCTTTTCATATGTAATCCCACATCATCACCTCATAATTAAATTTGTATTTGAAATTTCATCAATACTTCAATTTTAAAAATTAATTTAATATCCCAATTATATAAGTTCTAATTAATAAAGCTTTAGTAAGATTACTAATTGAATATTTATAAAAGTAGAAATTCAAGTTTGATGAACAATATTTTTTAGAACTTATATAACATAAATAAAAAATATTAATATTAGACTAATGAATTTAATTTTTAATTAATCCAACTGCAATTCCAATTATATCGAATTCATTTTCATCTAATATAATAGGCTCATATTTATCATTTTCAGGCATTAATGATATCTTATTATCCTTAATCTTATATGTCTTTAAAGTTGCTTCTCCTTCAATATCAACCGCTACTATATCCCCAATACTTGCAAAATTTTGTTTATTTATTAACACATAATCTCCATCATTAATATTCTTATTAATCATTGAATCTCCTTTAATTTTAAGCATAAAAATATTGGAAGATCCCCTTATCCATGATTTTGGCAACAAATAATTATCAGCAAGTAAATCATTTATTAAAATAGGATTTCCTGCTGCAATTTCATTGTATACTGGTATATAGCTTAAATCTTCTATCTTTTTTTCTTCTCCATCTTCTTCTATGTAAATCTCATTATTACTTGAAGAATCCCTTATAAATTCATATGAAACGTTTCTTTTCAAATCAATATACTTAGTAGTATCTAACATGTAAGATTTTTTTGAATCATCTTGTTCCTTTCTATAATTATTTATTTTATTTTCTTTTTTAATAGTATAACAAGTATTTGTATTCAATAAATCACACTTATTATATATTTTCTTTAAAGAATTAGATTTTCCTTTCATATTAAATCCTAAACTCATAAAAGCTTTTTTTCTTGTAAGATAGCCTTTGGGATATTTATTTGCATCCGTATCTATTATAAATGTAATACTAGAATATATTTTGGGGTTATATATAGCTTTCAAAAATTGTAATTGAATTTTTGTTAAAGCTTGACTGTCATCTACTAAAATATGAGTATATTTCTTACAATTCTTTTTATTGGCTTCGTACAATGCTAAAAGTATTACATCTTGTGAATCAACAATATTACTCTCTCTTAATCTATTGTTATATTCCTTAAAAACTTCATATATTGCTTCTTTTTGCTTAGAATTTCTTCTAAGTTTTATAACTTTGCCATTCTCTATATTGTTAATTTTTCCTGACCTTCGTGCAATTTGATACTCTTCACAATTAGTATAATTACAAGATTTAATCCAATTAATTTCTTCTTGAATAAAATTAAAATATTCATTATTTAAAAACTTTAATTTCTTATATTGTTTGCCTACTATCTTTATAGCAGATATAAGTATATTTTCACATTCAATATTAGATGCAATTTCTAATTTTAAATTATGCGATTTTTTATAATCATTAAAATAGCAAATAATTAAACTATCTATTGTTTTAATCTCTAATTTGTAGCTATTATCTTCATCAAAAAAACTACTTTGAATATATTTATCTTGTTCTATATTATCATATATATAAGATACATAATTCAAAGCTTGTTCATTATAAGTAACCATTAAAACTCTATCAGTTTTATCAATACAATAATGCTTAAGCAATCCTGGAATTTTATTAGTTGCCACAGTAGTCTTTCCAGTTCCCTCTGCTCCTTTAATCAATCTATGACCATTTGGTTTACTCTTAATAATTCTTATTTGTTCTGCACTAAATTGCATCTTAATCCCTCTTTACCATTGCTATTTTTATTATATTTTACTCTATTCTTCTGGTATATGTAAAGATTAACTTATAATATGTAATCATAGAATATTATTTTCATTCAATTTTAAAAAGCAAAATTGTTATCTTGTTCTTTATGTTAAATTAATAATATTTGCATCTTAATAAAGATTTAAATATAATTAACATATAATTTATGTCAAAAGGAGACAAGTGTAATGAACTTAAAATCAATGCATCATATTGCTATTATAGTTTCAAATTATGAAGTATCTAAAAATTTTTATGTCAATTTATTAGGTTTTGAAATAATACGTGAAAACTATAGGCAAGAAAGAAATTCTTATAAATTAGATTTAAAATTAGGTGATAGTGAAATAGAACTTTTCTCTATGAATAATCCTCCAGCAAGACCTACACATCCAGAAGCTTGTGGATTAAGACATCTTGCCTTTAAAGTAGACAATATAGATGATGTCATCAGTGAACTAAATGAAAAAGGGATTTTAACAGAACCTGTTAGAATTGATGATTATACTGGAAGAAAGCTTACCTTTTTTAGCGACCCAGATGGACTTCCTTTAGAGTTACACGAATAATTGTAGTAAACCAAAAAACAAATAGACCAAATACCATATTAAATTTTAATATACATTTTCATATTACTATGAAAAAACATTTTAATTTTCTATTTAACTAAGGCACAATCAAGAAAATAATAAACCAGTACGTTTGTTTATTATTTTCTTGATTGTGCCTTATTAACACATTTAAAAAGTATTATTTATTTAATAATAGGGACAGTAGATAGTTTTGTGTAAAAAACAAAACTATCTACTGTTTTTTTACATAATCAGTTGGTAGTTTTGGAATAATATACATAAAGAATAAAGGAGGAATATGTATGTCAAAACCAATTGATGATGACTTTGATTACAAAGCTGAGGTAAAGAAATGTAAGACTATCGATGATGTCATGGGTAAAAATGGTTTAATTCAAAGATTAGTTAAAGATGTGTTAGAAAATATTTTAGAAGGTGAAATGGAAGAACACCTTGGAAGAAATAAATATCAAAGAGCAGAAACTAATGATTCTACAAAAAAGAATTATCGAAATGGATATAGTACCAAAAATCTTAGAAGTTCTTTCGGTGACGTCGATTTAGACGTACCAAGAGATAGGAATGCTGAATTTGAGCCACA
Source organism: Clostridium saccharobutylicum DSM 13864 (assembly GCF_000473995.1). NCBI lineage: Bacteria > Bacillati > Bacillota > Clostridia > Eubacteriales > Clostridiaceae > Clostridium > Clostridium saccharobutylicum. The sequence continues at coordinate 2,684,319 of NC_022571.1, forward strand.
AATTATAAAGAAATACGAAACTGTGTGTACAGAATTAGATAAAAAGGTGATTTCTCTTTACGCAAAAGGAATGACCACAAGTGATATTCAAGCAGAAATAGAGGACTTATATGGAATAACAATATCACCTTCTATGGTATCTAGAATTACAGATAAAGTTATGGAAAGTGCTGTTGAGTGGCAAAATAGATCACTAGATAAAGTTTATCCAATAGTGTATTTGGATGCTATGTATTTCAAGGTGCGAAGCAATGGAAAGATTATGAATAAAGCTGTTTATATATGCTTAGGATACAACATGCAAGGATACAAAGAAATTTTAGGAAGTTGGGTAGATGAAGCTGAGGGTGCTAAGTTTTGGTTAAAGATATGCACTGATCTTAAAAATAGAGGCGTACGAGAAATCCTTATAGCATGTATGGACGGATTAAAGGGGTTACCAGAAGCCATTAAAACTGTATTTCCATCAGTTAACATTCAAACATGTATTGTTCACCAAATAAGAAACTCAGTTAAGTATATAGCATCAAAAGATAAGAAAGAATTTATTAAAGATTTAAAATGTGTTTATAAGGCTTCAACTGAGGAACTTGCGCTAGCGCAGCTCGATAATTTAAAGGATAAGTGGGGAGATAAATATGCTATTGTAATAGATTCGTGGTATAACAATTGGAGTCACCTATCAACATTCTTCACTTTCTCTCCTGAAATAAGAAAAATGATATATACAACTAATACGCTTGAAGGATTTAACAGACAAATACGTAAGTATACTAAATCAAGAACTGTATTTCCAACCGATGAATCTTTAAGTAAATGTGTTTATCTAGCTACTATGGAAATTATAGAAAAGTGGACTCAACCAACACCAAATTGGGGTCGTACTTTAGCAGAATTATCAATAGTATTTGAAGAACAATTAAATGATGAATTAGCTTAATAGCTTGTACTTTTTACTAAACTTTATGTATAATATCTGATTTTTCACTAATACTATAAATGGATATAAAACATATTTTTAGCATTTACTAAAAATAAAAAAATATTACTGGACCATAAAATTTCCAGTAATATTTAAATAACAAATATACTAATAACACAAAATTATCTAGAGTCCCTAATAATAAAATATTTATACAAATTATAGTTCATTATATATAAAATTATTTGTCTTTTTAGTCATTATTATTTTTCTTTGGTCTAGCAAAATACATTGTATGAAGTAACTCGTGAGCTTTATGACTTAATGGGTAATCCAGATACTTTTTATAAATAGCTAGAACCTCTGGATTTTCATTTGATCTTCTAGATAATTTTTCTCTATCTATATTATTTAGACCTTCTGCTCTTTTTTCCAAAACTCGCTGCTTATTCTTTCTTATTTTAGGCTGTCCTCCACCTCCAATGCAGCCACCTACACAAGCCATAATTTCAATAGCATGAAAAAATTCTTCTCCATTTCTTATTTTATCTAACATTTTAGCCGCCTCTCTAAGTCCATGTGCAACTCCTATTCTTAATTTTATACTGCCAACATCAAGTTCACAAACTCTAAATCCTTCCCATCCTCTAAGTCCTTGAAATTCAACATTATCAATTTTCTTACCAGTTATATTTTGTATAACGGTTCTAGATACAGCTTCTATAACTCCACCAGTTCTGCCAAAAATAATTCCAGCACCAGTATATTCCCCCATAACTGAATCTATCTCCTCATCTTTAAGATTTTTTAAATCTATACCAGAATTTTTAAATATTTTGATTAGTTCTTTTGTTGTAATTACATAATCAACGTCATAATTCATATTAACTGAAAATTCTGGCCTTGAGGCTTCATATATCTTTGCAATACATGGCATAATTGCAACAGAAGTTACCTTATCTCTTGAAAGTCCATTCTCTTTTGCCCATAATTCTTTCGCTACTATAGCAAGCATCTGCATTGGTGATTTTGCAGAAGAAGGTACATCTAACATATCCGGATAATTTTGTTCTATGAATTTAATCCATGAAGGACAACAAGATGTAAGAATTGGAAGCCTTACATTTTTATCTCCCTTCAAATATTTTTCAAGTCTTTCTTGAAACTCTGCTGCTTCCTCCATTATAGTTAAATCAGCACCCCAAGTAGTATCAAATACATAATCCACTCCTAGCTTTCTAAGACCTGCCGCTAGTTTTTTTTCTACATTATCTCCAGGATCAAACCCAAATGCTTCACCTATTGCAACTCTTATTGCCGGTGCCATTTGAGTAATTACTATTTTATTAGGTGTAGCTAAATCCCTAAGAAATAAAAGTGTATTATCGCCTGCTGTTATAGCATCAACAGGACATGCTGAAATACACGCTCCACAATGAGTACATCTCTTATAATTTATATTATGACGTTTCTTTACTTCTCCATTTATACAATCTACAGGGCATGCTCTTTTACAGTTACTGCATCCAATACACTTTTTTGTAATTGTCAGCTTTATTAGATGATTACATTGTGACGTATAACATTTCTTTTCTTCTATATGTTCTTTAATTTCATCATAAAACTTTTCTATAATCTCTTCCATAATATTATGACTTTGTTTTAATTTAAGCTTTTTAGTTTGTGTAAGATTCCTTAATGAGTAAATTTCTCTCATATTTGATACACCCTTGCTTATTCTATCTAAAATCTTAAGCATTTCAACTAATTCTTCTTCAACAATAATATATTTTTTATAACTACCATCTTTAATTTTTCCAAGTAAGTACTCTATGTAAAATTTTTCATATTGAATAATACAATCTTCTTGAGATAATATTATAATATTTCTGCTGACATTTTTATCAAATAACTCAAAATCTAATTCCTTATTTAAACTTTCTTCGGTCAAAAATCCTCCAAATGGAATTCCTACCTGAGCCGCTTTGAAACCACTATTATTTATAAGTCCACCACAAATATCAATTATCTGTTTTAGTGTAGCTCCCTCAGGTACATCTATTATTCCAGGCTTATTTATTTTCCCGCAAATTGCTATGCTTCTTTTTTGGTTATTAGTTATTTGTTTTAGCTCTTCTTCACTAAAGGTAGAGAACACAGAGCCTAATGAACTTTGTATGAACGATGTATTTTTATTCACCATAATCTAAACTTCCTTTATAATTGCTTCATTAAAATTTATAAAATAATCTCATTAAAATTCTCCTTATTTTACTATATTCATATTCTTCATTTAAAATGTGAGAAATGTATTGCTAAGTTCATTTTTCTATATACAATGCACTTTTTTTACTTTTAGCAATTAAATCAATTATAAAATAATTATATTTAGATAAATTCACAAACTATAAAAAAAATAAACTTGCCATTCCTTATTTTATAAGAAATGACAAGTTTATTAAGTAAAATCACTAAAAAAGTTTAAATTCAAACTTAATTTTTGAATCTATTAGTTATTTTCATGTACCTAAAATTACATAAATAACTTCATTATATCTATTATCAATGCTGAAAGAACTGCTGTTACTGGTATAGTTAATACCCAAGCCCAAACTATGTTTTTAGCTACTCCCCATTTTACTGATTTAAGTCTTTTAGATGCTCCAACACCCATTACAGTTGTTGAAATTATATGAGTTGTGCTAACTGGCGCATGGAATAGTGTTGCCATCAAAATTACTGATGCTGCTCCCGTTTGAGCTGCAAAACCATTTACTGGTGTTAATTTTGCCATTCCACTTCCCATAGTTTTGATAATTTTTTTACCACCTAAAGATGTTCCAAGTGCCATAGCTGAAGCGCAACATATTATAACCCAAGTAGGTACTTTAAATTCATTTGCACTTATAAATCCGCCACTTAGTAAAGCCATAGTTATCATTCCCATAGACTTTTGAGCATCATTTCCACCATGATTTAACGCCATAAATGCTCCTGCTGCAACTTGAAGTTTTAAAAATAACTTATTTACAAAGTGATAGTTAAAAGGTCTTAGAACATAATTTAATATTTTCATTAATATGTATCCTACTGTGAAACCTATAATTGGAGATATAAATAACCACACCACTACACTGTGGAAAAGATTATACCAATTAACTACATTAAATGTATGATTATATGCAATTCCACCACCTACTAATGCTCCTATTAAAGCATGAGAAGAACTGCTTGGAATTCCAAAATACCATGTAATCAAATTCCAAATTATAGAAGAAATTAAAATACCTAATATAACCCATTCAGGTATTGATGAATGACTCACAATATTTTCACCAACAGTTTTAGCAACTGCTGTTCCAGAAAATGCACCTATAAAATTAAATATAGAACATAATATTATAGCAGGCATTGGTCTAAGTGCTCTTGTTGTAATAGAAGTGGCAACTGCTGTAGCTGTATCATGAAATCCATTTATAAAATCAAATATTAATACAAATACTACTATTAATACTGTTATGGTCATAGTACTAAGCATTCTTAATTACAACTCCCTCTACAGTATTTGCAATTTTTTCGCACTTGTCTATAGTATCTTCTAGTATTTGATATATTTCTTTCCACTTTATAACTTCCAAAACATTTTTTTCGTTCTTAAATAATTCTGCTACAGTTTTTCTAAATAAACGATCAGCTTCACTTTCAATTTGATTAATTATTATAATCTTATCTTTTATATAGTCTGCCTTATTATTTACAGAATTAATTCCAACCATTAATTTTAAAATATGTTTAGTACACTCTACTATCATATCAGCTAATTGTTTAGCTTCTTCTGTACTTTCATTGATATCAAACATTAAAAATCTATGCATTGTTGAATTAATTAAATCTAGCACATCATCCATTTTCTTAACTAATGAATAAATATCTTCCCTATCTATTGGAGTGATAAAGGCTTCATTTAACTCTTTAACAACAACTCCTACTAGTCTATCACCTTTATGTTCTAATTCTTCAATCTTAGCAACCTCAACTTCCTTATTAGATAATGAGTTTAAGCTTTGTCTTAAAGTCACTGCAGCTTCAGTTACATTTTGTGCAGATTCCTCAAACATCTTATAAAATTTATCTTCTTTTGGTTTAAAATTAAACATTTGATCACATCTCCCTATGAAATATAAACATTAAATATATTGCCAAACATGACAATCTGAATTAAGTATATTATATTTTTACTAAAATTTAAACTATTTTTAATAAAACTTAACCTAAATTTAATATTGACTCCCTTTAACTCCCAAATATATTATTTTTATAGCTTAATAAAATAATTCAAAAAATATCTAAATACTTTATATTCCTTAGTCATAACCTTTAAAATCCCTTTTATTCGCCTCTCTTGCTTCAATTTTTTTGAATACTAAAAGACACCTACATTTTCCGCAAGTGTCTTTTTATGTATAACATCTTCTTCGACATTAATATTATTTAGTTCAATCTTTTAAACTAATATATTATTCGTCTAGTTCTACAGAATTGAAATAACAAGTTTTACATAACTTAACTCCAAAATACCGTTACTTTTTTTGAATTGTTATCCACATATGTCATGTATCTTATTGAATTCTCAAATTGGCTTCTAGGCATGTATATATATTTAGATGTATCCCATGGATTTATTAATACTACAGTATCATTAAGTACGCATCTTATTGAATACGAGTGACCTCCATCCCCTATAATGCCTTTACTCTCATCTGCATATTTAAAATCACAAGCAGCTGTAATACCTTGTCCTGAATAACAATTCTTAGCCATAGTATTCATCAAATTAGTTTTAGCTTTATTTCCTCTAATTTGTTTTTGATCAAATCCTGTCATTTTTGTGAATACATCACTAGCAAAACATCCATTATATACGTTCATTTCATTTTGAAGAGCTGCTTCTATAACTTTAGCATCAAAATCTCCAGTAATTCTTGCATTTATTGCATCATATCTAGATACTGTTACTTTTCCTGTTCCAAAATTTAATGTGTAGCTTCCATCACTATTTTGCTTTATTAATCGCATAATAAATCCCTTACCATACGTACTGTTGTCAAACGCCTGAATTGCTGAAACAGCTCCACAATCCCCTTCTTCTCCTTGATGAAATACTGTTACTTGTCCATCTAACTGATCTTCAGTTCCTGCAAAAGCAGAAACTGGTGTAAATATAGTACCTACAGACAACGCTAACGATATTCCTAAAGGAATAACTTTCATTTTAATTTTTTTCATTTTTAAATCCCCTTTAACAATTTTACTATTATATGGAAATCACATTATTTCCAATATTAATCATTTAGTTCTTACGATTAGATTTTCTCATACTACTTAATTTAAATAAATATCTTTTCCTCCAAACATACAAAATCATGTACCAAACGCAAATGATGTACATATTTGATTTATTTTCTTCTAAACATTCTTTTTATTCCAAAATATTAACATTTTGTAGTTATAGTAGTAGTATTATTAGTACTAGAATCAGTATTTGTTGTATTACTTGTAATAGTTGCTGTATTAGTATCACCTACTTTCTCTGCTTTTTCATTTGCACGAATAAATGAATATTTCCCTCTATGTCTTTGCAAATTCAATAAAATCATCAATTTTTTATTAATTTTAGGCATAATAATAACCCCTAAAATATTGAAATAAGATCAATATATTAGAGGTTTTATATATAATATTTATTAGCGTAAAACTTTAATTTTAGTACTACTTTAAATTATTATTAAGCGTTAAAATTGATAATAAATTTCTTCAAAGCATATCATAATATATCTTTAAGAACTTCTTTCTTAAACTTATCAATTCCAATTCTATCTATAAAAAAGCCTAACTTTTCTCCAGCTTCTGCTTCATTCTTATAATATGTAAAAATGTTATCTACTAGATTTAATGCTTGTTCTTCAGTTATACCTTCAACAATAATATCTGCCATTCTTGGATTATATCCTCCTGATCCACCAACGCTTACAACAAATCCAGTTTTATCAGCTATAACCCCAACATCTTTACTATATACGCTTCCACACGCATTTCTACATCCTGCTACTCCTATTTTTGTCCTGCAAGGCATTTCCATCCATTGATACTTTTTCGAAAGTCTCATACCTATTCCAATTGTATTGTGCTTTGACCTTTTGCAATATCCTGCTGGACACATTTCAACATTTTTTACTGAATTTTGTGTTTTAACTGCTGGGTCCATACCAAGATCATTCCAAATATTAGCCAAATCTTCTTCTTTAAGATTTGTTATTAAAATTCGTTGACCTGATGTTATTTTTAAAACTCCATTATATTTTTTTGTTACGTCAACAATTTTTTGCATTGTATCAGCAGTGATAAATCCTCCCGGAATATGGGGAGTTATTCCATAGGTTCTTTTTCCATCTCTGATTTTTTGAAGATTTCCAGAGCTCATATATTACTTCCTCCTATTAACTACAGCCTAATTTTTATATAAGTTTAATTTTACAAATAATATTATAAGTTTTTAGATAAGGCACATGGAAATAAACAACAAATCCAAAGTTGCCATACATATTTTTCATAAGGCAAGGAGACAAAGTGCCATCATAGGGGACCTATTATGGTATTTTGCCGATGAGCAGAGAACCCAAATCTATGATTTGGTGTGAATCGCTTACTCAGTGAGCGAATGCGAGTCGAGCTTCCTCTGATGAAAAATAGGCTGACAAATGGACTTGTTATTTATTTGATTGTGCCTAATATAAAACTATTCTCGTTTAAACTACTATATTTCTTATTTTATATAACCTAGAATTATATATTAATTTATTACTTTATTATAGACTAAATTTCATTTTAATATCAATAAATAAAAATCCTTCTAAAATAAATAAGACAAGTATTTGAAAAACAAACTATTTAAATTGCACCTATATTATTACCTCCGTCGTTTAAAATCTTTTAATATAAAGCTTACCCTTTATATTAAAAAATTTAGCACAACTTAATGTATTAATAATATTTAGTGCAATTTTAATAATTTATAGATTCAAACATTTGTCATTTATACATTTAAAATTTTATATACAATTATTTGTTTAAAGCTAATAATAATTCATCAACATTCAATCCATGAACTGCTGCTGCATCTTCAATACTCTCTGCTTGAGCTGATGGACATCCAATGCAACCCATTCCAAAATTCATTAAAATTTGTGGTGCATCCTCTTTAATTTGTATTACTTGAGCTATTGTCATTTCCTTAGTTATCATTACTTTTTCCTCCTAATTTTATAATTTATATATTAATAACATGATCTTTATTTATCATTGATCCTATATACATTATATACAAATGATTAATCACAGTATGTATCAAATGTTACAATCATAATTATATTGTTTTTGATTATGCCTTAACATCAAATCTTGGATAATTATTAATCTCTAATCTTAGCTCCACAATAAGGACAATATTTAAAGTTTGATTCTACTGTTTTACCACAACTGCTACATACATTCGAATTATAGAACTCATTATTATATATTCCTGTATCCACATCTTGTAAATCCCAATAAGTTATTTCTACATTTTCACCACTTTCAATTGCTTTTCCCTTATCCTTCGAAATATTATATATAGCTTTACATTGATCACATACTACATAATATTTTTCATTCCATTTAAATACTGGAATAAAAAATATATGAAAAAAATCAAAGTTTTTTATTAACTTTGCGCTTGTTGATTTATTGCATTTCTTACAAGCTAAATTTTTTAAGGTCATTATTTCTTTATTCTTATTTTCTATCCCGAATATTCCTATTAAAAACATATCATCGTATCCTTTATTTTAATTTTATTAATAAATGCTACACATTACTTAGTTATTGATTTCTATATAATAAAATTATATCACAACTTTCTTCAGTATTTTATATATAAATACTGCTTTTAAGACTAAAAAGGATTGTAAAAATAATCTTTATTATTATTTTTAGCAATCCTTTAAATTAAAATATTCACATTTATTTTAGATTAATAAATCTTTAATATTAGAGTTTATAATTACTCATCTTTTTGAACAAAAGAATACATCATACTTTATGCTTTTTCTAATATAACAGATTTTAGTGTGTGATTGGTCCTTTTTTCTAATGTGTTAAGAACGTATTACGCGAAGCGTAGTTTATTAACGTGTTAAGAACGTATTGTGCTTCGCACAGTTTATTAATGTGGAATGAATGTATTGCGCGAAGCGCAGTTTATTAATGTGCGTATCTTTTTAAAATTTCAATTATTATGTTAGTACAAATATCCATACCTTCAACTGTAATATGCTCAAATTCACCATGGAAAGCATATCCGCCAGTTCCTAAGTTTGGACATGGAAGCCCCATATAACTTAATGTTGCTCCATCTGTACCGCCCCTGATTGGTTCTACAACAGGTGTTACATCTAGAGATTTCATAGCTTCTAAAGCATTATCTATTAAATGCATACATGGTTTAATGTTCTCAACCATATTTTTATATTGTTCTTTTATATTTACTCTTACAGTACCTTCACCATATTTTTCATTTAAAAGTTTTTCAGCTAATAATATTGTTGATTTTTTATTTTCAAATTTGGCTGAATCGTGATCCCTTAAGATATAGTTCATAGTTGCATGTTCTGTGCTTCCTGTAAGTCTTTCTAAATAATAGAATCCTTCATAACCTTCAGTAAACTCTGGTTTTTCACATGATGGTAGCATTTCATTGAATTCTATTGCTACATTTGTTGCATTTATCATAGTATTTTTAGCGGAACCAGGATGAACTGATACACCATGAATATTTACTTCAGCTGCTGATGCATTGAAGTTTTCATATGAAATCTCACCTTCAACACTACCATCAATTGTGTATGCAAAATCTGCTCCAAAGTTTTTCACATCAAATAAATGTGCTCCAAGACCTACTTCTTCATCCGGTGTAAATGCAACACATATTTTTCCATGAGGAATATTTTCATTAATTATTGTTTCACAAGCTGTTAGTATTTCTGAAATACCAGCTTTATCATCAGCTCCAAGTAATGATGTTCCATCTGTTGTAATTAATGTTCTTCCCTTTAAATTTCTTAAATGTGGAAATTTTTTCACTGAAAGAATCTCATTATTTCCTTTTAATACTACATCTTCACCATCATAATTTTCTATAATTTGTGGCTTTACATTTTGACCATTAGCAGCGGGTGCAGTATCAATATGTGCAATAAGACCAATACTTGGCTTTTCCTCATATCCTTCAGTTGCTGGAATAACTCCGTAAACATAGCAGTGTTCATCACATCTAACTTCCTGTATTCCAATTTCCTTCATTTCATCAACAAGAATATTTGCTAAATCAAATTGTCTTTTTGTTGTTGGATGAGAGTTTGATGATTCATCTGATGTTGTATGCACTTTAACATATTTTAATAAACGTTCATAGGCTTTCATTGTTATTCTCTCCTTTTTATATAATTTTCAAATTAAATTTAGTCATATTAATTTTAGTTTCTATAATTATTTACATAAATCAATGATTGCTTGAGTGAAAATTTTAGCACTAAGCACTAATTCATCTACTACTGCAAATTCATCATCACCATGCATATTATTATCTGTTCCTGGCATTGAGCAGCCAAACGCTACACCATTTTTAAGATGATGCACATATGTTCCACCACCAATTGCTAAGCATTCTCCCTTTTGTCCACTATATTTTTCATAACAATCTAGAAGTGTACGTACAAAATCTGAATCTGCACTTACATAATGTGCTGGATTTAAATCTTCATTGCTTAAAACAATATTTACCTTTGCCATGTTGTCCTTTAAAACATCTCTTAGATTTTCATTAGTTGCACATATTGGAGCTCTAGAATCAAAGGTTCCACTTAAACTACAAACATCATATTCAAAAATAGTAAAAGCCATACTTAAGTCACCTGAAATTTTATCATTCATTTTAACACCACAAGCTTCACCTTTATGGTCATTGTGTGGAAATAATTTTTGTACAGCACATAATCTTTCAAAGCCTTCACTTTTAGCTACTGGTAAAGTAACAAGTAATTCTAGCATTGCAGTTAATGCATTATCACCATTTTCAGGGGTAGATGCATGAGCTCCATTACCTTTTGCATCAATAATAAGTTTATTGTTTTCTTCATTAACAGTAAACTTTACTTTTGTCATATTAGAAGCTTTTTCTATATAATCATTTATTTCATTTTTACTAAATCCTTCAATTATTGCTCTTGCTTTATCTGGAACAACATTTGCTTTCATTCCACTCTTCATCGATAAAATTCTTGGAAGACTAACATCTTCACTAAACTTACTTTCAAAAGTACTGCTTAAACGACCTTTTTCTATATTTATGACTGGATATTCTGCATCTGGTGAAAATGTCATAGGAGCTTCTTTTTCTATTTTATAATAATACTCAATGTCTCCGCTTCCACATTCTTCATCTGTTCCTAAAATAAGACGAACATTTTTACTAATTGGTATATTTAAATCTCTTACAGCTTTTAATGCATATAAAGCCACAATAGCTGGTCCTTTATCATCACTACTTCCTCTACCATACAACTTTTCATCTTTGATAATTGGTTCAAATGGCTTTGTAACTTTCCAATCATCACTAACCGGAACTACATCTAAATGAGCTAATATATCTAGAGCTTTTTCATTATCATTTAAATCTATAGCTCCTACATAATTATCATAGTTTTTTGTTTTAAATCCCATATTTGATGCTAATTCTAATGCTGCATTTAAAGCTTTTGCAGGACCTTCTCCAAAAGGCATTCCTTCCTTTGCTTCACCTCTATCACTTCTTATTCTTATCATGCTACATATATCATTTAACATTTCATCTTTGTGAATAGCAAAATATTCTTCAATTTGTTTTTTATACATTTTAATTCCCACTTTCTTGAATTTTTAATAATTAATTATATTATTTATGCGTAAATTCTAAGTTTTACCTATTTATAAATTTATTCTACCTTAATATTTCAAATTCCTCTATTTTCAGAATACATTTATAGAATTATTATTGATTTTTTTAATTTTTCAACTAAAATAATATAATTTATAATTTCATATTAGTTTAATAACTTTGATATAAAATTATTAGTTGTAACTAAATTTTATTATAATTTATTATTTAAATAGTTTATAAATAAAATAATAGACAATTATCCTTGCCTATTATTTTACTTATAAACTTTAATTTTATTTTTTTAATTGAAGAAATACTCCGCCACCACTAAGAACTAAAGTATTATCATCTACAATAAGGAAATCGCAAGTGTTTTCCCCTTTACTACTAGATACATTAACTTCAGTAACTGAATTACCTTGTATTCCCAAATCTTTGAATGTGATTTTCCATTCTTCTTCAAATTTAGCTTTTGAGATAACATTTTTCTTATATATCGGATTTTCAATAGTTTGTTTTAGTGTGTCTATACTTTCACCAAAAGCTGTTGCTTTTTCCTTAGAAAATATTAATTTTTGTCCAATAATTGATTTTATATCATTACTACTATAGGTAGTAATTTGCTTACTTGTTGTTAAATCCTTTGATATTATCCAAGTTCCATAAAATTTCTCTGCAGATTTTTCTTCACTTGAATTTTTTGTATTATCATTATTTTTATCCTTAGATATGATATCTTCACTTTTAGTTTTATCATTGTCATTTTTCTTTGTGCTCTCATCTTTAGTTGTTTCATTTTCCTGCGCTTTGTTATTACTAGTTTCAGTTTGATTATCAGCATTTTCTTTAGTATTTGCATCCTTTGCTTCACATCCTAATAACATAAAACTAAACACACATATCAACAATGCTGATATTATTCTCTTCTTTTTCATGTAAATACCTCCTATCTGTATAAATTTTAACAGTAAATTTATACAAAGTAAAATGAAACATAATTTCAATAACATCTTTTAAATATAAATCAATGCAAATATCTTATTTCTTTTCCCAATTTATCACATATTATTATTTTTTATCCATAAATTTGAAATTAACTCATTTTATTGTTAATATATAATATGTAAAAGGGGGTGAAAATAATTGAGTATTAAAAAGAAACTTATTATTTCGTTTTTTTGTTTAATAAGTGTGTTAAGCTTATTCCCAAAAATTACGGTACAAGCTGATACTACTGGATGGAAAAATGATAATGGTTCATACTACTACTACAAATCAGATAATACTAAGGCATTAGGTTGGCTTGAAATAAACAACAACTGGTACTATTTTAAGGATGACGGAAAAATGGCCACTGGATGGATTAATGACAATGGTTTAAAATATTATTTTAAGGATTCTGGCTCTATGGTCAAAGGTTGGTTTCAATTAAATAATCAGTGGTATTATTTTAATGACTCTGGCTCTATGGCTACTGGCTTTATTGATGATAATGGTTCAATCTACTATTTCAATGAATCCGGTACTATGACTAAAGGATGGATTAATTATAACGGTAAAAAATATTATTTTAAAGATTCTGGAATCATGGCACTTGGTTGGCTTAAAATAGATGATAATTGGTATTATTTTAAGGATTCAGGTGCTATGGCAACAGGGATTGTAAATGATGGTTCAAATTTATATTATTTCAATGAGTCAGGAAATATGATGTCTGGAAACGGTTGGACTCAAATTTCAGAAAAATATTATTACATAGGAGCAAACGGCATTGTTAAAACTGGATGGTTTAAAGATAACTCAAAATGTTATTATTTTAATGATGATGGTACTATGGCCAAAGGATGGATTAATCCAGATAAAAATTGGTACTATATGCAGGATGATGGTTCAATGAAATCATCAACTTTCTTCAATGATAAAAATAATTGGTACTATTTAGATGAAAATGGTGTAATGAAAAAATCCGATTGGGCACAAGTTAATAGTAAGTATTATTACTTTCTGGATAATGGAGTTATGGCTAAAGGATGGAATAACATTAATGGTTTATCTTATTATTTTAACGACGATGGTTCTATGTATTGTAATGGCTGGCTGCAATATGATAGTAAATGGTTTTACCTTGCAGACAATGGTGTTATGAAGCATTCAATGTGGATATCTGTTGATGATAAATGGTATTACTTAAATGAAGATGGTACCATGGCAACTAATACTTCTATCGATGGTTGGATAATAGATGAAAGTGGCGTTGGTACTAAAAACCACCAAATTTCAGATAAAGGTATAAAGTTTATAGCCGACTATGAAGCTTATTACCCTACGGCCTACCGTGGACAAGATTCTCAAAATGAAACAATAGGATATGGACATGTTATTCAGGATGGTGAAACATTTACAAATTTAACGCAGGCTGAAGCCAAATCATTATTGAAAAGCGACCTTAATATCTATGTTAGTGGAGTTAACGATTTAACTCATGAACTTAACTTAACTAGTAATCAGTTTGATGCTCTTGTTAGTTTTTCTTATAACTGTGGTATACATGCTTTCACTCAATCTAAATTGTTAAAAGACATTAAAACAGGTGCTTCTTTAGACACTATAAAAGATGACTTTTGTCTTTATATACATGTAACTGATGCAAGTGGTCAACAAATTGAATCGTTAGGTCTATGGCGAAGAAGAATGGATGAATATGATATATATTCAAAAGGTGATTACACAAGAGATTACAGAAATCGGTAATCCAATATGATCCCTATTAACAAAGATTACATTTTGGATAATTGATAAGGATCAATATAATTAGTATTGTATTAATATATTATATTGATGCAATACTAATTTTTAATATATAATGTATTCTTTTTTGACATTATTTTAATCTTACAGAATGCTTATAATATGAAAATATATAAAACTAAATACATTTTTTTTACTTTGAATAAGTATGAAGGGGGTAATACCAATGAATCAAAGTATTATTTTTTTTGATATTGATGGAACATTAATAACTGAAGAAACTTACATAATCCCAAATAGCACCATAGAAGCAATAAAAAAAGTTCAAGCAAATGGACACTTAGCATTTATCAATACTGGTAGACCAATTTCTGAAATTGATGACTGCATTAAAGAACTTAACTTTGATGGATATGTTTGCGGATGCGGTACATATATTAATCTTGAAGATAAAGAATTATTTTATAAAAGTATTGGACCAAGCTTAAGTAAAAAGCTTGCTTTCAAATTAAGACATTATAATATTGATGCTATATTAGAAGGTAAAAATGGTATCTATTATGATCATGATGACAATATTGCCTCTAAAGAAGTAATTAGAATTAAAAAACGTCACATTAAAGTAGGTTTTTACAAAGGCAAAACATTTGATGATGAGAATATTGATTTTGATAAATTAGTTATATGGACTAATGAAACTAGTAATTTTGATGCTTTTTATGAAGAATTTAAAAGCTCTTTTGATTTCATACACAGAGGTGAAGGTTTCTATGAACTTGTTCCTTTAGGATTTTCAAAGGCTTCTGGAATAGAATTTTTGATTAACCATTTGAATATTCCTTTTGAAAACACTTATGCTATTGGTGACAGCACAAATGATTTACCAATGCTACAATATGTAAAAAATAGCATAGCCATGGGTAATAGCCATCCTAAATTATTTGATTTAGTATCATATGTTACAAAAGATATTGAAGATGATGGTATTGCACATGCCTTAAAACATTATGGTCTAATATAATATAGTATATAAGGATATATATTCAAAACATAAGTATTATTTATAAAGGGTTCCGCAATGAGAATTTAGTATATCACAAACAGAGAAATTAGATACATGTTTGTGTCATAAGAATATGAAACAAATATGTATCTAATTTCGGTTGGAATTCACATGAAATCTATTCTCATGGCAGAACCCTATATATTGTATAATTTTCAAAAACTTTATATGATTATTCCAAATTTATTGGAACTGAACTTCATATCCTGAAATTAAAAGTTTTACTACACCATTATAACTTTTAATCCCATCTTGTTGGCCACCGGCTTTTAGTAACACATCATATACATTATCATATAAATTTGATAATCCTCCCCTATATTGCTCCCAGTATAATACATCATTTTTCATTTCAGCTTTAACATTGTTAGAAAGCTCATTATTTATATTTTTAACTGCTTCTAAATTAAAATTATATAAATCATTCATACAATAAGAATACGCCATTAAATATCCGCTATATTGATATTCATAATTTGTAGAATTGCTACATGCTAAAAAGCTTATGTAATTCGCCTCATCTTCATTATTAAATCCTCTAATATGACTTAATTCATGACAAATTGTACTTGGAATATTACTTCTTGGCATGTCATTATTATAATTTGCTTCCATTGTAAAAGTTGTTTCTCCCTGTAACAATTGATAAGACATTAATTTTGAAAATATATATGGTTTTGGATTTGGATAAAATCCTTGCAAACACGGATATATTTCAGCTAAATTATTCATATTTCTTATTCCATCGACCCTTACATCATTATTCAACTTTAGAAATCCATTTTCATCTTTATGTATTTTCCCGTCTAAATCATTGAGCTTGTCTTTAAGATAACTGCAAAGCTCAATTAATTTTTCTTCTGAATTATCATTAACTTTTAGTCCCGTTATTGTAACAAAGCTAGATCTAAATGAATTTATACTTTGAGCTATAACATTTAAAAATATAAACAATGATAAATAAATTAATAAATTTGCAGAAGAACATAATATAATCTTCTTAATCGATATTTTTTTAGTTAACCATAAAAAAATATATAATATTGATTTAATAAAAACATATAATATAAATCCATATAATATTAACTCATATATTGAAAAAGAAAATAAAGAAAATCCTCTTGAAACTGTATTAACTAACATTATATAAATATATTTGTAATAGAAATTTGCAAAATTATCTGTGTATCGCGACAATACAAATAAAATAGCACTAAATATAAAAAGCAGCCCACTTACTTTTAACTTAATTTTTGAAGACAATTTTCTTTTTCCTTTCTCATGTAAAATTTTATTATATACTTAAAACTTCTTATTTTTAACCATCTTAGAAAAATTAGCTATATTATTCTCATTTATTAATATTCTTATAGTTAAATTATTTATATAACCTTTTACATTATCAAAATAAACTAATTTCATCTTCCTATTATATCACAAATTTAATTTTTAAAACCCAATCATTGATTTCCAACTTTAATCTAAGAATTTATAATATATTTATAAACACTTTTGAGAAAATAAAATACTTTTAATAATAAATTTATTTTTTATTTGGCGATGTTTATGTAATACAAAATGATGCACAATCTTTGCATCATTCTGCATATCAAAAAACTTAATAATACTTTTTCTTAACTTCTCTTGTAAAACCATAATCAATAATTACAGGTCTGCCGCTAATAATTCCCCAACTGCTTTTTCTTGCTAAATCACCTAACAATAAATTATATTTCTTATTCAGATTCCTTAATTCCCTTAAATTAAGCAATTCCTTTTTACTAGCTACATTGAAATACTTCCATACATGTGAAATGTCATTTATTTTATACGCTTTTTCCATTATTAATAAAGAGAAGTCGTTGGAAGCTTGTATTACTTTTGCAAATAAGTTAGAATAATCATTAGCTGAAATTCTATATTCACACATATTTTGTGCAATTCCTCTTTTATTTTTTGCTACTTTGATTACATATCCATTTCCTAAATCAAATACTTTCCTACCAGAACCTGAACCTATATATCTATAATATCCTCGTGCTACATTAAACATAATTTGATTAAATACAATCCTCATTCCAAGCACCTGCTTCATAATAATATATTTAAAATTATTGTAAAACACTCTACATATTATATTATTCTCTTTATAGTAAATTAGTTCGTATTTATATTGCTTTCGATTTAAAATATCTAAAAATTTTTATATTCTTAGATATTATTCATGATTTTATTTTCTTTCTAAAATAATAAAATGCATCAGTAGTAGTTAATGTTACTATTTTCCTTATAAAAATTTAGGTTCATGAAAATAAATATAAATCCAAAACTGCATTCAACAGATAAATATCAGGATTAAATTACCACGCATAAATTTCTTGCATAGGAATTTTTAATATGTTATCATAGTTTCACGGCAGAGAAACAATTACTTGCCGTAATTGAATATGCTAATATAGATTACAAATTCTGAAATATACGTTAAGCTCTTATTTTGAACCTACATTTAAAATTCGGGAGTTCAATATTTAGATGAAGATATGTACTTTATTGTGAGTCCATTATGGCATTTAGAGCGATTGAATCATCTGTGAAGACACCCACCTATCGAAGGATAGGTGGCAAAATCAGAGTACCGATATTTTGGATTTCATATGTTAAAATGTTTGCGCCAATGCTATTGTTATTAAGCATTGGCGCAAACATTTTAATTTCAGTTTTAATTTGTCTTTTCTACAGGTAATAATAATCCTGATTTTGTTAAAATAGGTCTTATAGCATTATATATAAAGCTTACTAAAATTACAGATACTATTGCATTAATTAAAGTTGTAATCACACTTAGTTTTGCTAGAACTGCTGCCATTTCCTGTGGTTGTCCAAGAATATATTGTTTATAAAAATATCCAACAAGAGGATCAAAAACAACATTAAAAGCTAATCCACAAATTGAAGCAATAATACTCCATTTTAAGATATATTTTTTATCATCACTTTGATCTATTTTCGCATATTTATGAGCAATCAAACCTGTTGTTAAACCAATACATAATTTCAATATAAAAGTTTTTGGTGCTCCTACCATATATACCGGATCAAGCAAATCTGATATTGTCATACCTATAGCGCCAGCTAGTCCACCATACCAGCCACCAAGTAATAAAGCAGCCAATACACAAAATGCATTTCCTACATGTAATGAAACTGCATCTCCACCTGGTACTGGAATTTTAATTTGAAGAAAAGTGAATGATACAAAGCATAATGATGCAAGTAATCCTGTCTGCATTAATTTCACAATTCTATGATTCTTATTTTCCATATAATATCCCCCTTTTTCAAATTTGTGTTTTTATATGTAAATATTGTGACTATTATAGCACTTTAGAATTATCGTTTCAATTGTATGGGTACATATATCAAATGTATTTATAATTTCCTGCTAAATATTTTTAAACTAAATTATACTTATTTATAAAAAATTATTCTATATATATAAGAATATTTAATTAAATTAATACAAAAGCTATTTTTGATATTTGAGTATTGAAAGGAGATTGTTATTATGAATAAAGAACGTGCAAAAGAAATTGCTTGTTCTCCAGTTATGGCTAATGTGACCTATAATGGTGAACAAATTTACATCGAAAATGTTAACGAAAATAATCAAACTGCCAACATACACTTTTGTAACAAACCATCAAATTCACAAGAAGTTTCTTTAACTAGTTTACAAGAACATTAGAAAATAAGGCGGCTATTCATTGGAAAATAGCTGCCTTATTTTTATTTACCTTTACATATGATAAAATTATGATGAAAGGTGGTTTTGCAGTGATTACATTTATAAAATCAAATTCAGATATGTTACTTCTTTTATTAATGTTATTTATAACATTGGATACTTTCTTATTATTCTATAAACTTAAAAAGTACTCATCTCCTGCTATTAATTTAAAAATCTCTTATGATGCTTCAAGAAGTTATTCTTCTTCACTTTATTGCAATAATAAATATCAATTAACTATTATACACTTAAACATAGAAAATGAATCAGCAAATACTATTGAAATTACAACAGTAAAACTGATTGATGAAAACAATTCGTACCTGGCAGTTTTCCCAAAAATAACAGATGATTATAATGAAAATGGTATTACGCTAATAAGTGAAGATAAATCTAAATTTATTAAGATAAATACTTTATCCGAAAATATTCTTAAAAACACTACAATTTGTTCACATAATGATTTAAATGGTTATGCTGTTTTCCAGAATGTTGAGCCAATTACCCAAACAAAAAGTTACAAGCTAATTGTTCAAACTCTTATAGGTACTTTTGAAAAAGAAATTATTCTAAATCCTATTAATATTTAACAATTATAAATTCGAGTTATTTTTTCCAAAATTGTAATTCAACTATTAGCTATCTGCTTTTATCTAATTAAAATGTTAATTAGATTGGTAATTTTGCAAAGGCTACTCCCCTACCTTTTTTGTACTGCAACACTATCCTTAATACAAAGATATAATTTCATATTGAGTTAAACTATACATTAACATATAGTTATAAATTACCTTTTATATATATATGTCGCTATAAAGTTTTTGTATTTTGGTACTGAACATAGATTTGAAGCTTAAACAGAATTCTAAATTCTTTACAGCAACTTATACATTTATATTTTACCAATGAAAATTTTTATTGTTTGTCCAAAAATTACATTGGTAAAAATCATGAAAGAAATTAGACTTCTAAATTTAAATCTGTATAATCAATGTTAGACATATTGTTAAAGCAAAAAATTTAATATGTCTTAAGCTATCATTTAAAATATGGAGGTACTTAATGAATAAAATAAAAAAATATTACATTATTATTCCTATGATTACTGCAATACTATCACTTATTGTCATGGTAGCAACATCGTATAATACAAAGTCAGTTAACAAAAGTTATTCAATGTTTACAGATGATTTAAATTCTAACAATATATCTACAGTTGTAGTAGACAGTTCTCCTAAAATGACTGTAACACTAAATAATGGCGATAAATATTCTACAGATAATCCACATACAGATACATTAAAAGAAAAATTATTACTAAATGGAATAGACGTTAAAGATGAAACTAATCCTCCTCTTACAAAAACTATTCCTGCTAGTATTTTTGTATTATCACTTGTAACACTTGGTGCTATGCTTATATCTAAAGCTCGTGGTGGTGCTTCTTCTGTAACGTCTATGGAAATGCAGGATTTTAGCAAAAATAAAAAAGATGCTTTAAATTTTAATGCTGTAGCTGGTAATGAAGAAGCTAAAGAAAGTTTAATGGATATTGTCGATTTTCTTAAGAATCCTGAGAAATATCAAAAATATGGTGCAAGAATGCCTAAGGGGGTTATTCTTTATGGTGATCCTGGTACAGGTAAAACATTACTTGCAAAAGCAGTAGCTGGAGAAGCTGGCGTTCCATTTTATGCTCTTAGTGGTTCAGATTTCGTACAAGTATATGTTGGAGTTGGTGCTGCTAGAGTAAGAAATTTATTTAAAAAAGCAAAATCTCATGGAAAAGCTGTAATATTCATAGATGAGATTGATGCTATAGGTAAAGCAAGAAGTAATGGAAAAAATGGTTCTAGCAATGATGAAAAAGATCAAACATTAAATGCTCTTTTAACAGAAATGTCTGGTTTTGGACAAGAAGAAGGTATAATTGTAATTGCAGCTACAAATAGATTAGACATGCTAGATAAAGCACTTCTTAGACCAGGTAGATTTGATAGACATATACAAGTAGCATTACCAGATGTTAATGCTAGAGAAAAAATTCTATCTCTACATTTAAAAAATAAACCACATGAAAATATAGATATAAAGGATATTGCTAAAAAAACTATTTACTTCTCTGGTGCAAAGCTAGAAAGTTTAATCAATGAAAGTGCTATTCTAGCAGCCAAAGATAATAGTAATTCTATTACTTCAGCTCATATTGAAAGTGCTTATTCTATAACTTTAGCTGGTCATGAGAAGAAAGAAAGAAGTTATCTAAAAGATGAGGACAAACTTCTTACTTCATACCATGAAGCAGGTCATGGCTTAGTAAGTATGTTATTGCTTCCAAAGGATAAAGTATCTAAAATAACAATTATACCAACTACTAACGGTGCTGGTGGTTATACATTAACTATTCCTGAGGATAAAAATTATCATAGAATCGATTATTTAAAGAATAAAATCAAAGTTTCACTTGGTGGTAGAGCTGCTGAAGAAATTATCTTCGGAAAGGATAAAGTTTCTACTGGAGCAGAGGGCGATATTTCTCAAACTACTGATATAGCATTAAAAATGATAACTGAATATGGTATGGGCGAAACGTTAGGGCTTATAAAACTTTCAAGTGTTGGTTCTCTATATAGCAGTTATGGAAATCCTGTTATTGACGAATGCAAGAAACTAGTTGATCAATTATATGAAGAAACTCTTGAACTTTTAAGAGAAAATAGAGATTCTCTTGATAAAATAGCTTTAGAATTATTAGAAAAAGAATCTTTATATGAAGATGAACTAAACAAATTAGCTATATAATAAACTCTATTTAATAGGACAGTAAATAGCTTTGACATATGAAAAAACTATTTACTGTCTTATACATTTTAGCATCAATTAAATTTTTGCTTAGAAAATATATATGTTGCAATATAATTTCTTCATTAACTTAGTAATACATCATATAGTTTTAATGTAGCTTTAAATTTTCAACATATATATTTAATTTTTTATTAATAAACATCTTTAAAATTAATAAAAGCTCTTTTATCTAGGAATTATCACATTCTGCTTCTGTAATAATTTTATTGTTAAAAATAGTACTACTTTCTCAGTAATATCATGAAATGTTTGTTCATTATGCAATTTATACTCTTTATTTGTTGGATTTTCAAGAATATCCGATTCAATAAATTCAGCATTAATTAATTTGCAGAATACTTTTTCATTGAAGGATTCAATTAATCTAAAATTTTTTTCTCGAATATCCGAGCCATTTATTTCTTCTTTACAAGGCTTGCAGACTCCAATATTAGTTTGCAATATTTCTACTTCATCTTGATGAGTATTTATATTAAACTTTGGTAGAGTTTTAAAAACTACTCTAGTAGCACATTTAAAAGGAACATCAACTGTAACATGCTTCAATTTTCCATTTAGTATTCCTCTACAAGTACACTCTTTAGCAGAATACTCTATGTTTTTCCTAATAAAACCAGACAGGAATAATATTCCGGTATTAGGCTTGTCATTTTCAGAGTTTGGAATAAGTTTGCACTGGTTTACATATGCATTTTTTCTAATGTGTTTAATTTCTAATACATCATCTTCTAGTTTAAGTAAAGATTGAATAGTTATAGTTATATTGCATTCTGTCAATACTACTGGAATATTTACAGTCACAGGTCCTGAAGTGGTATCTGATTCATGTGGAGTATTTTCACAAATTGGCAATGTATCTGAAGAAACAGTTGTTTTGCAAATCTTAATATTACATTTATCTACTTCATTCTTGTGCTCATTATTATATAGTTTGTTATAATAATGTTTTTTATATATTTTATCCACTGGCTTACATTCCGCTAATTTAGATCTATTTTCTTTTGAAACAATATTATAATCTTTATTATTATGTCTTTTCTTTAATAAACAATACTGTTTTCGTTTTTTAAGAAATTCTTCATATTGTTTTCTCTTAAGCTGATTACAATATCGTCTTTTTGAACAGTATATCTTTTTCATAATTTATCCTCCTCTTAAAAATAGCCTAAAACTCTCTTCAAGTTTTAGGCCATTATATATTAATTAATTAATTAATTAATATATAATTCTGTGAGAGTACTTTATATTAAATTCTTAATTAAATTACTATATTTAAAATTTTCCTATACTATTGTTCCTGGAACTATTACTTGTTGTTTTTGCAATACTTTTAATGTTAAATTAACAACTAATTTTTCTGTAAGTGTTGAGAAAAATTGTTCTGTAGGAAGTGTGCAACTTACAGTTGGGTTTGTATGAATATCAACTTCAGTAACAACTGCATTTACTAATTCAACAAAAGGCTTTTCGTTAAAGAATTCAGTAAAGCTAAAACTCTGATCACAAGGGTTACGTCCAAGTACTGGATCTGAACAAGTGTCACAGCTTTGAAGTTGATCTGTAAAATACTCTAATTCACTTGGAGTTGTATTCTCATTAAAAATTGGTCGTCTAATAAAAGTAACTCTAGTTGTGAAATTAAAAGGCACTTCAACTGTACATTGTCCTATATTTCCACAATAATTTGCAGTACCAGCTGTAATGCAAGTTTGAGTTGAATACTCAATATTTTTTCTTACAAAACCTGCTATGAATAATATTCCATTCGTAACAGGTGTAGTAGTTGAAGAAAATGGAATAAGACGTGATTGAGTTAAAAATACATTCTTTTTAATTCTTTTAATCTCCCTAACAGTTTGATCCAATGTGATAGTAGCTTCAATAGGAATTGTTATATTAGTTTCTGCCAATACAATAGGAAGCTTAACAAGTACACTTCCTGCTGGAACAGGAGGAGCTACAGAAGTTTGTTCAGTTAATGGTTGAATTTGAGTAGCAACTGTTGCACAAGATTCTTGGCGTGAGCATCCCATTTCATTTTCAATATTTAATCTTTTGTTATTGCTCATTATAATATTCCTCCACTTTATTTAATCAAAATTTACTTAGTAAATAATGTCTAATATATAGTATGCCTTTTTTGGGTTTTTGTCCCATGAAAATACGTTTTATATCGCAGTTTGGTGCTTTTTTACAAATTGCTAGCCGAACTTGACGACGATAACCAAAATGAAATAATTGATTAAGAATGTGCAAATGTAGTTTGTTCTGTGAGATAACCATAACACTCAAATTATCTATAATTATTTCTTATTATAATTTAGACTCACCATAAAAATGTGTTCTTGACAATTTTAAAATGTCAAAAACACATTTGTGTGGTGAGTCTAAAGTCTATTTTTTATAATTTGCATTTATAAAAAAGTTATTTTAAAATAAAATTTTCTATTTCCAAAGCTACCCCATCATTGTGAACTGTGTCTGTAACTTTTTTAGCATATTTTTTTACATAATCACTAGCGTTCCCCATAGCGATTCCACATCCTACTGTTGATAGCATTTCTATATCATTTTTTCCATCACCAAAAGCATAACTATTTTCTATAGGAATATCTAAGAAATCTAATACTTTTAATATACCCGATGCTTTTGTATTTCGTTTTGAATACAATTCAAAAAAACCATGTTCCTCATCATGAATATAATCATATTCATCATTAACTATAGATAAAAAATAATCTATTCCTTTTTTATCATCACATAGCATTTCTATTTTATAGATATCTAAATTTTCGAGAGAATAATTACCTTCTAAATACTTTTTAGATATTCCAAATGAATCATAAAACGAATGTAATTTTTTATGCTCATCTTTAATATATGAATATGGTTCGCCCTGTAATATATATTGGATATTATACTTTTCAAAGTTGCCCACTATATCATTTATAAAATCCTTATTAATAAATTCTTTATATATACATTTTTCTTTTACTTTTACATATGCTCCATTTGTAAGTACAAAACCATCGAATCCAAAATTGCGTAAAGCTTCATTTAGAAACGCATATGGTCTTCCTGTTGCAATAAAAACATAATCTCCATTTTCCTGCAATGCATGTATTGCTTTCTTTACTCTTGGAGTAATATCTTTTATACCATTTAAACAATCTACTAAAGTTCCATCTATATCAAAAAATACTGCCTTTTTCATAAATCCATCTTCCTCTCCTTATATTTTATTCCTATTCTATATAATTTATTACCGTTTAATATCATTTTATTTCATTTATTATCATTTGTCAATTAAATTAATTGCATTTTAGTATTATAATTGTTAGAATAATAATAAATGAGAATGAATTGGAGGCAACTATGTTTATAGAAGAAAGACATAAACAGATTTTAGATATATTAGAAAGAGACGGAAAGGTATTAGTTAAGGATTTAAGTGCACAGTTTCAAGTAAGTGAAAGTATGATTAGAAAAGATCTTCAAGTTTTAGAAAAAAACAATCTATTACAACGTACTTATGGTGGTGCCATCAACATAAAACGTACTATAGTAAATGGTGAAAGTTTACTCAAGCGAGTTGAAAAAGATATCGATTTGAAAAAGATTATAGCTAAAAAAGCATATGAACAAATACATGAAGGTGATACAATATTTTTAGATGCATCAAGCATTTCCCATCTCTTAACTAAATTATTAGTAGAAAACAATAGAAATATAACTTTGATTACAAATATGGTTGAAATATCATCAATGATAAACTCAGATTCAAAATTACATGTTATTTTTATAGGTGGAGATTACAGTCCATTGGTAGGTGGAAATATAGGTTCACATTCTAATGAACAAATTAAACTCTATCGTTGTAATAAATCGTTTATTGGATGTAGTGGAATCGATCTTAGAGATGGAAATGTAAGTACTGGAGA
This sequence comes from Clostridium saccharobutylicum DSM 13864, assembly GCF_000473995.1. Taxonomy (NCBI): domain Bacteria; kingdom Bacillati; phylum Bacillota; class Clostridia; order Eubacteriales; family Clostridiaceae; genus Clostridium; species Clostridium saccharobutylicum. Next base: position 2,710,656 of record NC_022571.1, read on the forward strand.
ATCTGAAGATGCAGGTACTAAAAAAGCAATTATGAGTATATCCAAAGAATTATATCTAATGGCACCAACTGAGAGATTTAATTTAGATGGAATTTTTAATTTTTCAAATATAGCTGATTTTAATAGCATAATTACAGAAGCAGTCCCTAACAACACAATTATGACTTTACTTCAACAATATGATATAAATTTAATTTATTAATATATTTGGGCCATTCATAACAAATTGTATTCTAAATACAAAAAGTAGATTGTTTTTTATACTAAACAATCTACTTTTTATTGCTATAATCACATTAATCAAAGTTAATTTCTACGTTATTAATAAGTCTCTTTATGCTCCAATTGTAGCTAAAATTATTGCTTTAATTGAATGCATTCGATTTTCTGCTTCATCAAATACTACAGATTGTTTACCTTCAAATACTTCATCTGTAACTTCTAATTCACTCAAACCAAATTTTTCTCCAATTTCTTTTCCGACTTTAGTTTTTAAATCATGATAAGCTGGTAAACAATGCATAAATATTGCTTCTTTTTTTGCATTGTTCATAACTTCTTTATTTACTTGATATGGTAGAAGAAGCTTCAATCTACTTTCCCAAACCTCATCTGGTTCTCCCATAGATACCCATACATCTGTATAAATTACATCTGCATTTTTAGTTCCCTCTTTAACATTTTCTGTTAAAGTTATCGTTGATTCATTTTCCTTTGCAATTTGTTTGCACTTTTCTACTAATTCTTCTGTTGGAAATAGTTCTTTAGGTGCACATGCTGTAAAATTAATACCCATTTTTGCGCAAGCCACCATTAATGAATTTCCCATATTGTTTCTTGCATCACCCATGTATACAAAATTAATTTCTTTTAATCTTCCAAGCTTTTCTTCTATAGTTAACAAATCAGCAATCATTTGAGTTGGATGGAACTCATCAGTTAATCCATTCCATACAGGTACTCCCGCAAACTTTGCTAATTCTTCAACCACCTCTTGACTGAATCCCCTATACTCTATTCCATCATACATTCTGCCAAGAACCCTTGCAGTATCAGCAACGCTTTCTTTTTTGCCCATTTGTGAACCTGCTGAATCTAAATATGTAACCCCAAGTCCCAAGTCTCTTCCTGCCACTTCAAAAGAGCATCTTGTTCTAGTTGATGTCTTTTCAAATAACAAAACTATGTTCTTGCCTTTCAATTTATCATGTAACATTCCAGTTCTTTTTAATAATTTTAGTTCTTTAGATAAATCTAATAAATATCTTATTTCCTCTGGTGTAAAATCTAATAATTTTAAAAAACTTCTTCCTCGTAAATTTACTGCCATTGTTAATCCCCTTTTCATATAAATTGTATAAGCATTATTTATTATTTTAACTTCTATAGTATTTAACTTTCTCTTAAACTAATACTAGAAAGTTAAAATATTACTTATTGCCATTTATTAAATTATAACCATTATATATTCTTTTGTCTAAATATTATTCTTAAAAATGCATATTTTAATTTATATTTATTATTATATCGTTTTATATGATTTTTTATTTATAATACTAACTCTTAGAAAACTAACAATTTCGTATATCACATTTTTGTTTTTTAATTTAATTTAACCACAATATATATTTACAAGTAAATCAATAAATGTTAAGATTTATTATGTCGATAAATGATTTATTTAGATTTATTTTAACTGAAAAATTAAAAGGGAGGGAAACTTCAGGTATTGTACTGAAGAATATTTATGGGGAAATTAGGATTAAAAATATTAAAACTTATCATGGCGACATACATTATCTCAATTAGCATACTTATTACAGCAAACGTATATATCTTCAAGAATATTTTTTCACAATTACAAGTTGAAGTTGGTAATGCCGCTAATTCAGCTGTGGATGTTATTGATGGAGATAAATTAGAAAAAGTAATTAACAGTAAATCTATGGATACAATTGATTACAAAGAAATACAAAGTTCCTTGGTAAATTTTAAAAATGATCAAAATATAAAATACATATATACACTTGTTAAAAATGATGATGATATACCTTATATGGCGGTTGATGGTTCACTTATAGATACATCTGTCTTTGGTGAAGAATTTAATTTGGAAGATGCGATGACTAGCGCTTTTAATGGAAACGTATCCTTTACAAAAGAATCCAAAACGGATAAATACGGCACGCTTATTTCAGGATATGCACCAATAAAAAATTCTTCTGGTAAAATTATTGCAATTGTAGGTGCTGATGCTGATGTTGGAATATATACTTATATTGTGTCTAAATTTAAGCAAATTTATATACTACTTAGCTTTATTATGATTATTGCAATTACTTTAATTAGCATTATTTTTTCAAATAGAATTTCTTCAAATGTAAACAATATAAAAGATGTTCTAAATAAAATGTCCACTGGTGATTTATCTGTACCTTTAAATATCAGCAGTAATGATGAGATAGAAAATATTGCACAACATATAAACACTTTTAGAATAAAGACACTAGATATTCTTCAAAGGGTTTCGCAATCTTCAAGTAAAGTTGTAAAGCAAACAAATACTTTATGCAACGTGTCATTAGATATAACAACATCATCAAAAACCGTTAATAATTCAATTGATTATATTGCTAAAGAAACTTCTGTCCAAGCTGAAGAAATGGTAAACATAACAGAAGTCCTGAATGAATTTGGATTAAAGCTTGAATCAACTGCTAATTTAATATATGATTTAAATTCTCATGGTGAAATTATAAATTATAGTGTAAAAAAAAGTCATAAAACTCTTGAAAACTTGGAATCGTTCATTCACGATCTTACTTATTCATTTAAAGATATAATAATCAAAATAAAGGGATTAAACGATCATTTATCACAAATAAACGAAATTACAGATTTAATAAATGATATTGCAGATCAAACAAACCTGCTTGCTCTTAATGCAACAATAGAAGCATCGCGAGCTGGAGAGGCTGGAAAAGGATTTTCTATTGTTGCTGAAGAAATTACAAAATTAGCTGAACAATCTAAATCCTCATGTTTACACATAAATTCTTTATTTGAACAAATTGCAAATTATAATGTTAATATTTTTCAAGCATCAAATAAGGTAAACACTAATCTTGACCATCAAGGAAAAGTTGTCAATACATATATAAAAGATTTTAAACAAATTGTTTCACATATAGAAAACATGCTACCAAAAATCACACAAATAAATAGTATTATTGAAATTATAAATAACGATAAAAAACAAATTTTAGATAGTGTTGAAACTTCAACTGCTTCTTCACAAGAAATATCTGCTTCTACTGAGGAAATAACTGCATCAGTAGAAGAATTAAATGAATCTTCTCAGAAAGTTGTATTATCGGTTGAACAATTAAGTAGTATAACACAAGATTTAGATAATTATATAAATTATTTTAAAATAGTTTAATTTACAACCACTTTTTAAGTATAAATATATTAATCAATTCTCATTCACATAAACTAGCACAATGCTCTATTGCTTGAATAAATGTTGCAAAAAGCCTGTACCACTTTTGTTAAAATTAGTACAGGCTATTATGCAAGAACTAATTACAGCATTGTGCAAATATTGTAATTAAATCTAAATTACAATTAACTTTTCTCATTTAAAATGTGTTTTTAACAAACATATTTAATAATAATTATATTTTTTACTATTAAAATATAATTATTATAATTCTATTATTTAAGTTTATATTCCTTATATAACTTCCAAGTATTTTCTTCCCATTTATAAATAGTGATATTATCAAATAAGCAGTAAAATTCACAAGGATATTTATGTACATATTCCCATACCTTATAAAACAATGGTTTTAGCCTCTTTGATGCTAAAGTTACATGAAAGGTTTTATCTTTTCCATCTTTATTTTCAAATTTAATATAATGTAATGTATTCATCTTATCTATTAATTTATCATGAACATTTTTAGCTTCTTTTGACATATTAACATTCATATATATTACTCTATCATCAAAATGACCGTAGTTGTTTATCATAAAAGATTCTGCTTTCTCATTTTGACAAAACTCTTCAAGAATTTTATTAAGATCTGTAATTTCTTTATCATATTCAAAAGGTGCTTTGATAGTAAAATGAGCTGGAAGTTTTGATGATCTTGTCTTAAAATTTTGCATAAGCTCTTTTCTTAAATTGTTATTAAAATCTCCTGCTCTTCCTTTTAATATACAAACAATTACGTACCTCATTCTTTTTCTCCTTATCAAAATAATTTATAATATTATATTAGTATACCCTTACATTATATTTCAATTCATCTCTTAATACTTATTGAAACGCTGATTTATTTTGATGAAGGTATTGTATTTTAAATTTATAAGATAGTGTAAGATATTATATTGTAAATATTAAGAATTGTATTTATTTTACCACTTATTATTATGTTGAATGAAAAAATTGTAAAGTATACAAGTCATTCTTTTGTCATATTTTTATTATTATTATTATCCACTTTTTAATATTTCAAGTTGTGTCAAAGTATTTTCTATACCACTTTCATTCATTTTAGGGAAGATGTATATTTCATGAAAATCTCCATTTACTTTGATATTATTTTCATTTATATATTTTATAATTTGATTATAATGCTCATTGCACTCAAACCACTTACCTTCAAAATATACTGTTAAATATTCTCCCTCTGGCAAAGTAATTATATTTCTCTTATCTTTCAAGGCATTTTCATCAATATTAATCATTATATTTTTATATGTAATTTTCTCTTCTCTATTATTATAAGATGTAATAGTCGATAATTCATAATTTAAAATTTCCGATTTTTTTTCGATACCTAACATTACATTTCTACAACTGAATTCTAATTCATCACTACTATTTGAAATAAAATCATAACATATATATTTTCTCTCTTTATTATACTTAATAAAGACTTTATTAAATTCATGTTCAATGATTGAAGATATACTACTTTTAATAGAATCTACATGATTTTTTATTCTGTTCATGTCTTTCAATTTATCTTCCATAATTTCTTGTTGGGTATTTATTATATGAAGTATTTCTTCCATAGATAAATTTGTACCAATAAAATCTTTTATTTGTTCTAAAGACAAACCTATACCCTTACAATATTTAATTATATCAATCTGAAGAAATTGTTCTATAGTATAATATCTATAATTGCTCTTTTCATTTATAACTTTAGGTTTGAGCAAACCTATTTTATCGTAGTATCTCAAAGTTTGAATCGATATATTATGAAGTTTTGACATTTCTCCAATAGAAAAATTATTCATCCATTACCACCTTTATTTCTTTATCTTACCTTATACTGATATAGCTTTTTTAGTATTAGTTTTTATATTAGCAAAAATATTTATTGCTATAAAAGACAATATCTCTGAAAATATCATGCCTGCCCATATTCCATTTATACCATAAAAATGTGCAAATAAAAATAAAACTATTGGCAAAAATATAAAAGATCTGAAGGAACAAATTAAATTAGAGAATTTAGGCATTTCTATAGATTGATAATACATTGATGTACTTAGATTTAATCCTATGATAATATAAGCCAAACTTGTTATATTAAGTCCATTATAAGTTATATTTATTAATTGAGCATCTCCTGTGAATAGGCCTATAAATTTACTTCCAAACATAAAACATGCCAAAACGAAAACTAAACTTACAACTGTTGAAGTTATTAATGAAAATTTATATATTTTTAACATTCTTTTCATCTCTTTAGCTCCAAAATAATAACTTATTAATGGTTGTGCTCCTAAACCAACGCCCAAAAGCATTAAATATATATTTGTAGTAATATAATTTATTATGCTATATGCTGCAATTCCGCTTTCTCCCATATTAATACCTAATTCTAAATTATAGAAGAATATTATTATTGAAAATGCTATTTCTGCAAAAAAAGATGGAAAGCCTATACTCATAATCTCTTTGATTACATTCATTTTTAATTTTACATTACCAAATGTCAATTGTGTTCTTATACTTAAAAAGTGTGGTAAAATTATAACAATTGTAGCTACTTGTCCTAATCCAGTAGCAATAGCAGCCCCTTTAACTCCCATATGCAAAATGAATATAAAAATATAATCTAATAATACATTCACAAGAGTTCCTACTATTGTTGACACCATAGCCAATCTTGGCCTTCCATCATTTCTTGCAAATCCGTTTAGGACTATTCCTAATAAATTCGGTATACAAAACAAAGAATAATATCTTAAAAATTCTGCTGACATACTCCTCAAATTTTCAGTTGCTCCTAGTAATGTTACTATAGGTTCTGCAAATATTACAAATATAAAACTAATACCAATACTAAACATTATAATAGACTTAAATGCTTGTCTAAAAACTTCTACTGCATTTTCTTTGTTTCCAGATCCAAAGTTTTTAGAGACCAGTGCACCTCCTCCAACCGCAAACATTGTAGCTAATCCAAGTAAAAATATTGTAGCTGGAATTACAATCGCTATTGCTGCCAGTCCTAAACTTCCTACTCCACGACCCACAAATATTCCATCTATAACAGTATATAATGAAGATATAAACATAGATACTGATGATGGTATAGAGTACTTTAAAAATTTTTTTAACATAGATTTACCTTCCTTAAATAATATATTTATTTAAAGTTATTATAAAGTCTATAGTTACTATAGAGTCAATAATGGCAATTATTATTTTTATGAATTCTTTTGCTATGTTTGTATAAGTATTTCAAAATGATTTATAATCACTTCGAAATACCTCATTCATTTAAATAATCTTCAAAGCATAATAAATCTGCATTATATTTTCTTTTATACTTCAGTTTAACAGAAAATATACATAGTATTATGTAACTTATTATTTTTTCACATTCTTAAATATAGATTATTAATCAGTTTAAGAATAAATTTTATTCATATCGATTTTCTTTATCTATTGCTTCATCTCTAATCTCTCTTCTCATATTCTTAAGAGCTGATTTTCTTCTCTCATTTTTTTCAGTTAATTCACGCTTCATTCGTTTATCATCTGTTTTTTCAATAAGCTCTTCTGCTAATTCACAATTTAAAATAGTTTTATCAATATTATATATAATATTAATTCATTAAACAAAGCAGAGGATATTACACTGAAAATTATAATAATAAGAATATTATAAAAATATATAAAAAGACTAGTTACTTTAATTTTGTAACTAGTCTTTGAAACACTTACATAAATTTTACTATTGCTTTTTAAATGCTTTCTTTGGTTGCTTACATATTGGACAAGTATACTCATCTGGCAATTCTTCAAATGGATTATCTCCTTCATACACATATCCACATACACTGCATACATATTTTTCACTTTTCTTTTCTACTGGAGTATTCTCTGCAATATAAGTTGGAGCATTTTTAGGACTTTTTCCTTTTATAACTTTATGATAATATGAATATGTCATAGGACTATCCTCTGAAAGAATATCTGCATCCAAAACCTTACCTAAAAAAACTGTATGTGTATCTGTTTCCATCTTATTAATTACTTTACAAGTAAGATAAGCACACCCTTCCATTACTATTGGCATATTTCCTTTTATTTCATAATTTACGGAATCAAATTTATTTATATCTTTACCGGATTGAAATCCAAATGTCCCAATTATTGATGGATCTGAATTTTCTCCTAAAATAGAAATTGCAAAGTTTCCACTCTCTTCAATACATTTATTTGTATAGTTATTATGATTTATACTAATTGCAATAGTTGCAGGATCAGATGTTATCTGCATAGCACTATTAGCTGTACAGCCAGTTGCTCTTCCATTATCCCATGTAGAAATAATATAAACTCCATATGATAAGTTCCTAAACGCATTATTATTCATAACTATCGCCTTCTTTCTTTTGCTTATTCTATTATAATAACTATTTTCAAATTATAATAATAGTATTCCATACTTATAAAAATAAGTACGTATCATCTTTATTATTAATATTATACCTTAGATAATTTAAGATTTCAAAATTTTCTTTCAATTTATTATATATTATCTAATAATAATTTAATTTACATCAAAAACTTTTACCTATTGTGTACTTCCATATATTTCATTATAATTATACTTACAGAAAGGGGATGTAATATTAGATGGAATTCAATTTAAAAGAAGGTACCTCAATCATTAAAGAATCAAAAGTTACTGAGAATGAGACAGCTATAAAAATGGGATCAGGAGACTTAGATGTTTATGCAACTCCTGCTATGATTGCTCTTATGGAAAACGTAGCTAAGAGCTTGGTAATAGAACAAATTCCACAGAACTACACTACAGTTGGAATTGAGATTAATGTTCAACATATTAAATCTTCGCCTGTTGGAGCAAATATAAAATGTAAAGCTACTCTTACAAAAATAGATAGAAAAAAATTATTTTTTGATGTGGAAGCAAGTGATGACAAAGGTACTATTGGAAAAGCTACTCACATAAGATATATAGTAAATTCGCAAGATTTCATGGAAAAGACAAAAAATATATAAACAAACAGACTGCTTAATTTTAATTGAAATAGTAGATAATTTTGTGTAGAAAATAAAACTATATACTATTTTTAAGCTGCATATTTATGTTAGAATAATTTTAAGCCTGAAGATAATTTCTTCAGGCTTAAATCTTCTTTAATATTTTGCTTTTATGTAGAATTATTATATTCCACAATAAACTATCATAGAATCATGCTTTATAAAGCATCTGCATTGTTTTTAGTTTATTTAACTCCTCATGTTCATGCTATTTTTACACTCTTGGAAGACCTTTCACTGGTTTATGTCTTTTCCTATTTTGCGCTGGTTTTCGTGTATTCGATGTATTTGATGACTCATTATTGTCATTTTCATTGTTTGTAATAAATTTATAGTTTGTCATTTTTATCACCTCAATTTTAGTTTTTACTTATTCTAAAGTTTATATTCATAATCTAAAATTAACTATGTAAAAAGTTATTCAATAGTTTTACTTTTAACAATTATTCCAAGTATAAAATAATTGAGCTTCTAATTTACTACATATGATTTTATTATTTGTCACATCTAAGTTGATTAAAACAATTTTTAATTATTTTTTATTACGGTTGCATTGTTTTTCTACACATTTATTTTTGTCTTCATCTTTAGAACTATGAGTCAGTTCTTCAGAAAATTCCGTTGCTAATCTAGATTGATGTATCTTTCTATTTATGCTTATATTATTACTCTTACTTTTTTCATGCTTATTAAATACTTCAATTCCCATATAAATTAATGAAAATACAGCTATCATTCCTAACCCAACAACAAGCCCTGCTCCTTGCCCAGAAATAAGTGGCATACTAAAAATCACAATAATCATGCTTATTAGACCAATGTAAGACATATATGGAATCCCATTCATTTGAAATTTTCCATCTGAAGCATATCTAATTTTTTTACGAAAACGTATATGAGTAGCCATAATTGCTGCATATGTAAAAAGTAAAGAAAAACCACTTGCACTTATTAAAAATAAATAAATTCTAGGAAATAATAATCCAAATCCTAACCCTAAAAGCATAGAAAACCCTGAAAACACTATTGCCTTATAAGGAACATCCTTTTTATCTTTTAGTAATTTAGGAGCATAACCATCATCTGCAAGAGATCTAAGCATTCGTGCAATTCCAAACATAGATGCAAGTGATGCAGAAAGTATAGCTGTAACAAGTACTAGATTTATAATACTTCCAGCCCATGTAATCCCCCATCTGTTAAGAGCAGCTACCATTGGACTTATACTTTCATTAAGTTCAGCTGTAGGAATTAAAGGAAGTAACGCTATAACAGAAAGTATATAAAATCCTACAAGACTTATAACTGTATAATTAATCGCTTTGGGAATTGTTTCTTTAGGATTTTCTGCTTCTGAAGCTGCTAATCCAATTATCTCAAAACCAGCATAAGCAAATATAACTATAAGCATACTTCCTGCAACACCGCTTATTCCTGATGGTATCAAAGGTTCCCTTGCCAATTCTCCGACTCCTATGGCTGCTCTTCCAGGAATTATCCCTGTAACTAGCAACAATGATATAATTATAAACGAAAATATAGCTATCAGTTTTATTACAGAAAGACCACTCGCTAATTTACTTAACTTGTCAGCTCCTAAAAGATTAAGTAAAGTTACGCCCGTTATAATTATAGTTCCACCTACAGGTATTGATATATTAGAAAACCAGTTATTCAATAAAATCGATACAGCAGTAGCCTCACTAGACATTGAAAGTATCATTCCAACCCAATAAATCCACCCAACAATAAATCCAGTTCCCGGACCAAAAGCTTGCGCTGCAAATGTCATAAAAGATCCCGAATCTGGATTTGCTACAGTCATTTCCGATAAAGCATAAAGTATAAAATATACTAATATTCCTCCTAATATATAAGATATTAAAATAGCCGGTCCAGCAGCATTAATCGCTACAGATGACCCTAAAAAAAATGATCCACCTATTATACTTCCTAGAGCCATCATTGTAAGCTGCCATGCTGATAAACCCTGACGTTTTTTCTCCATAATATTCCCCTCCTATTTATACATCTAGATTAAAAGTAAAGTAAAAATTTATTGTTACTTTATTAAAGATGCTCAAAATAACTTCTAGAATATTATCCCCTAAACTTTAAAATACATTCTTTATAATTTAAACCATTTAATATCCGCTATACATTTTATTTAATACATAAATAACAAAATAATTTTAAGGCACATTTTTTATCCTAATTTTTTATTTAAATTATTATAAACTTCATCTAAAATTACAATTGGATCTAAATTTTTAAATTTATACTCTCTTAGTGGCATATCTCTAAGAATATTAACAATTTCATCAAAACCATTTTTCAAATTTAATTTTTTCTCAATTAAAAATGTTTCAAGTGAATAGTTCTCCCATTCAATCCATCTAACATAATTATCACGTTCATTAATATAATTTTTAAATTCATCATGTTTCTCTATCTTTTTTATTACTTCATCACAAATAAAAAAATTACACACATAACTTCTATATCTCTTAGGTAACGTACAGCCAACTCCTGATTTTACAAATGGACATGCCCTAAAAAACATGGATTTATCTTTAACATCTGTATCATTAAAATGTTCAGTTTTAATATATTTTTTATAACCTACTTTATCAAAATACCCTTTTGCATGAATATAATAATTATAAATATCTACTTTTGGAACACTCAAAATACTTTTTAATGTTTTCAGCCCGTCTTTCCCCTTTACCATTTTATGAATTTCATACAGTGTAAATTTAGGGAAATACCAACAACATCCTCTATTTTTTATAGAACATAAGCTATTTGCAAAAACACTCTGACAATTGCCACAAGAACTACAACCATATTGAGGAATACCTTCATCAACCTTTAAATCAATTTTAATCATAATAACCTCCTATTTTAGTTACAAATTTTACATATATAACCATTATAGTAGTTTTATACAATTATTAAAAGGTTGAAGATAGTTATATTCGTATCAAAAATAAAGTGTAGTTCATTATTTTAAATATTTAACCTTAATCTTAGTTGAAAAAATTTCAAGTGAAATTGCACAAATAAGTATTGATATGGTAATAAATCCAACTTCTCTTATATTAAAATAAAAATCACTTGCCATAAATAATTCAAATCCTATTCCTCCAGCTCCAGCTGCTGCTCCCATTGCCACTCCATTTGTAAAATTAATCTCAAATCTCATAAATGTCCATACTAATAAATACCCCATGGATGATGGTAACACTGCTTGAAATACTATTTGCCACCAACTTGCTCCACTTGCTTTTAAGGCTTGTAAAGTTTCTTCATATATTTCTTCAAAAGTTTCTGAATAAGCCTTTATTAAATATCCAACTGTATGAAAAGTCATGCCTATTACTGCTGCTTCACTTCCAAGTCCTGCTGTTACTGCAAAAATTAAAACCCAAAGTACAGTTGGCACTGCCCTTATAAATGAGACTATTGCTTTTATTATATTTGATACTAAAGGTATGGATAAATTTTTTGCTGCAAATAATCCTAATATTAATGCAACTGCTGAACCTATTACAGTTGTTAAAAATGCTAAAGATATTGTTATTTCCATTTCATGAATAGCATCAGATAATGTAAAATGAGTTAATTCTGCTTCAAAAAACATATTCTTCATATTCGCTAATGTCTGAGCAATTGCTTTAATAATATCTACACCTTTATAATCAAAAGTTGAAAATGCTAATACTGTTAATACCGCTAATGTGCCCAATGTAATTTTTACATATTTTTGAGATGAATCTTTACCTTTTATTTTAATTTTACCAAACATATCTTTTCTAATATTAATATCATAAGGTTTCACTACAGCTTCTGTCATAGTATTTTCCTCCTTACACAGTTAGATATAAATTCAATTGCAAATACTGACAAAACTATAGAAATCACAACTAAACTTGCAACAGAATAATTCATACTTTTATAATATAAATCAAAAATAAATCCTATTCCTGTACCAGTTAATATTCCAATCAATGTAGAACTTCTAATATTAGTTTCTATCATATACAATATCCAGCTAATCATCTGACTAAGGCTAGATGGCAGAACTGATTGAAATACAATCTGGGGATACGATGCTCCTATTGATTCTAAAGCCTCAACTGAACTATCACTAGATTCATCTATAGTTTCAATAAATGCTCTTGTTAACACTCCAAAAGAGGCAAAAAACAAAGCCAAATATCCTGTCAATATGTTTTGTCCAAATGATAATAAAAATATCATTGCCCAAACAGCATCGGGTACATTTCTAGATATAGATGCTATAAATCTGCTAAAAGCACGTATTGCTCCATTTGTTTTAACAACCTTAGAGCCCATTACGCCAAAGAACAATGCAATAATACTTGCTGTGGTTGTTGATGCTATAGACAACAAAATAGTTTCTATCAATTTTGATAATATGCTTGGCAATTTTGCAAAGGATTTTGTATTAGGTATGAATTGACCAAACATCCATGCTATAGCGCTTGGAACTGAACTCATTCCCTTTATAACACTAAACTGCGTAATTTGAGCACATAACATGCAGAAAACTATAATGGTTATAAAAATTATAGTCACTATTCTATTTCTTTTTCTTAAAATATTTATCTTCATCTTCTCACCTCTAGTCTGCTATCATACTAACTTGATCCGTTTTATATATTTTATGAATCTTTTGCTTAGTCAACTCTGAAGGCCTTCCATTAAAAATTATTTTTCCACCATTAATTCCAATAATTTTATCAGAATACTTCATCGCCACATCTACTTGATGCAGATTCAAAATACAAGTGAGTCCCATTTCCTTGTTAATATTCTTTAATTGATCCATAATTATTTTTGAGGAATTGGGATCTAACGATGCAATAGGTTCATCACATAGCATTAGTTTTGGATTTTGAATTAAAGCTCTTGCAATACCTACTCTTTGCTTTTGTCCACCACTTAACTCATCACACCTTTTATAGGCTTCATTTTGTAATCCAAGCTTTTCAATAATTCTAAAAGCCTGTTGTTTTTCGTCTTCTGTATATATTCCAATAACACCTGCTATAACTGACTTATATCCAAGTCTTCCGTGTAATACATTTTCAATAACACTTAATCTCTCTACTAAATTATAATTTTGAAAGATCATTCCTATTTTAGTTCTAAGTTCTCTTAAGCCTTTTCTATTTAAATCTTGTATTTTAGTTTCATCAAATGTGATGCTTCCATGTGTTGCATCAATCAACCTATTAATGCATCGTAGGAGTGTTGACTTTCCAGCTCCTGATGGTCCTATTACAGAAACAAATTCTCCTTTTTTTACTGAAAAACCAATGTTCGACAAAGCTTTAGTTCCACCTTTATATACTTTGCTTATATCATTAACTTCTAGCAATTCCATTTTCCCCAATTCTCCTTTTTTAAAATATTGCCTCGCAGATAACTACGAGGTAATCAAATTTATTTAACAACATCTCTAGCCGGATCAAACCATGAATCTTCAACTTTTAAGAATCTTTCATTTCCTTCTTTAGCAAATAAGGCTTTAATATCCGAACCTTCTTTAACAAATATTTTAGAGTTATTAGCCACTTCATCAGAAGTAAGTGCATCTAATATTTTCTTTTGATCTTCTGCACTTATAGCATCTGTATTTATAGCAAATGGTGAATTTAAAACTGGTACATTTGCAATTGTTGTAAATTCTTTTCCATATAATGAATTAAATGGCTCTGACGCACCATCTTTAACTTTATAAGTTGTACCAAGTTCATCAAATTTTCCACTTACTGCATCAATATAATTTTCTAAAGTTATATCACAAAATGCTGCCACATCAGCTTTTCCTGTTAATACATTTACTGCTGAACCTTGATGTGATCCACCAAATAATACTTCACTAAAAAATTTATCATTTCCACCTTGCATCAAATCATCTGTTGTTAAGTCCTTCCACTTATCTTGTTTAGAAAAATAAGATACTATTGATTGTGCTGGTACCTTAAATCCTGAGCTAGAACTATTGGATACATAAGATATCTTCTTACCTTGGATGTTATCTAACGTATATTTACCATCCTTTTTATATTCATCTGCCATATCTGCTGGTACTGCAAGCCAACTATAATAAACAGCATCGTCAATAGTTCCTGATTTGCCACTTGAAACAACTAAAGGTTGAACCTTATTATTCTTTTTATTCGCTTGGATATAACCTTCAGGTCCCATATATGCAATTCCAGCTGTACCATTAACAATTGATTCAACTACTACAGAATAATCAGTAGTAAGTTTATGTTCTACTTTCTTTCCTGTTGCTTTTTCAATTACTTTACCAATTTCATCACGAGCCTCTGCTAAATCTCCAGCGGATTCATTTGGATACCAAACCATTGTAATTGTGTCTGATGATTTAGCACCACCATTTGCACTCTTATAATCTACACTTCCACATCCTACAAGCATTGTCATAGAAAGTAGAAAACTTATTATTAGTGTTAAAACTTTTTTCATTATTAAATATCTCCCCTCAAAATAAATCATTTTTCAGTTTTAGTATTAAGCTGTTTTTATAACAACTTTTAAAAATAATTAGTATAAAAATTTTAAGCTTAAAAATCCAAGTTCATTTATTGAACAACACCATATTAACATCGTTCATTGTTCAATACAATACGTTCATTAGTTTTTTGGAAATAAAATATAATTTTGGATATTTATCTAGTAATATACTTATAAAAAAATCCTCGCTCAGCTAAAAACTGAACGAGGAAGTTAAAACTATAATTTTCCTTTACTTATAAAATATTTTATTTGTCTATTCCTTAAAAGCTTTATAAAAAAATAGCCTATAATTACAAAACCTATTAATTCAGGCAAGTAATAACTTACATCTGTGATGAGTCTAAACATATCGCTGCTTATCCAATTACCTTCTGGCCTTGATGGAAACTTCCATCCAAAAACGGAGTAGCTAAAATAAAGAGACTGTTGCACTAAATAATTAATGCGGCAGCCTCTTTAAATACTTTATTTATTTTTTAATATAATTTGATATTAACCTAAACCTATCTAAAAATATCCTGGGTAAATTCATTTAAATCTACATCCCCATTAATTCCATCAATAGAACCTTGATCTGTATATTGGCATCCAACTCTAGAACTCCAAATATTATTAGATGGTAAATTATATAACCTCTTAGAGTAATTAGCTTCCCATAATGAATATGGAGCTAATCTAGTATCTAAACTATTTATAAAATCTGAATATGTATATATACATAAATCCATATTACTTAATCTTTTAAATTCATTTATGAATCTTATTGTATAATCCATAGTATCAAATCCATATGTTTCAATATCTAAAACTGGTTTTAAATCGCTTTGCTTATCTTTTATATGATTATAAAAATTTTGAGCTTGTGTTTCTGGAGCGCTTGTTCCAACTAAAAAATGATAGAATCCAGTCTTTAACCCTGCACTTTTAGCCCCATTATAATAAGTTTCTAAATAATTATCTACATAGGTTGTCCCTTCAGTAGCTTTTATGTATACACATTGAATTCCCGCTGATTTCACTTTTGTAAAATTTATATCTCCATTGTAATGACTAATATCTATACCTTTATATATACCACTTGACGCAGGACTAGAATTGCTATTATTACTTGAGGTTACTGCTTCTAATCTCTTACCATCAGAACCTATTTTATATCCACCTGCTATAGTATCTTTAAGTAATCTTCCTGTAGATGGATCTAAATAATAATAATCACTTCCTGAATTTACCCAGCCTGTTGACATACTACCATTATTATTAAAATAATACCAGTAATTATTTAACTTAACCCAACCTTTTGCCATCGCTCCACTGCTATATAGCATATAGGTATTATTATCTATTACATTAAGACCAGTTACCATACCACCTGACTCATTCAAAAAATACCAAGTATTGTTTAATAGTTTCCAACCTGTACTCATGGACCCTGACTTATCTAAGTAATACCATGTACCACTACTATATATCCAACCTGTTGCCATTTTTCCATCATAATTTAAATAATACCAATTACTATCTGGTTTAATCCAACCTGTTGCTCTAGTATTATCTGATCTGTAGTAATACCAATATCCATTTTCTTTTTTCCAACCAATAGTTGATGTTATATTTGCAGGGCCATTTGCAATATTATTAATGTTTTTAGTCGTGTATTTCGAAATAACATTTAAAACATTTGGCTTATTTTCAGGTGTTCCGGGATTTGGGCCTGAATTTGATGATTGAGTAGCAGCACTATCCGATGTTGTTTGAGGTTCAGCAATTGCAGCTTGTACACTTAATGCTTGACCAGAACTCAGCACAATTGCAAGAGTTAAAACAAATGAAGTAGTTTTTCCCTTAATATTCACAGAAATCGTTCTCCCTTTACTTATCATTAGTTATGCATGCTGACTTGTTACTTTATTAAAGCACTCATCAGTAAATATAGTTCATTTTAAATTATATAATCCTCTCCACTTCTAGGCAACAATTTTACTATGGGTGTTGAGGAAAATAATAGAATAAATCACAGTACTAAACGTGTATTTAGTACTGTGCTTATAATTTAATAAATTGATAATTAACTATAAGTTTATACGATAATTCTTTGCATTTCTAAATCATCTAAGCATTGAAAATAATTTTTGTGGTAAATTATCTAAGGATACCTGTTTTTCAACCGCACCTATATTATATGCTACCTTTGGCATCCCATAAACAATAGAAGATTTTTCATCTTGGCCTAATGTCCTTGCTCCACATTTTCTCATGGATAGAAGTCCTTTAGCCCCATCATATCCCATACCTGTAAGAATAATTCCTATAGCTTTATTTCCACAAGCTTTTGCTACTGATTCAAATAGCACATCAACAGACGGGCAATGACCATTTACTTTATCACCATAAAAACACTCAACTTTATACATGCTGCCAACTTTTCTAATTATCATATGCTTATCACCAGGCGCTATCAACACCTTACCGTTTTCTAAGAAATCACCAGTCTGTGCCTCTTTTACTTTAAGGTTAGTGCAATTATTAAGTCTCTCGGCAAACATCCTAGAAAAAATAGGAGGAATATGTTGAACAATAACGATGCCTGGAGTATTCTTAGGAAGATGGCTAAGTAATCTATGTATAGCTTCAGTCCCACCAGTTGATGCTCCTATAGCAATTATTTTATCCGTATCAGATGCTTCACTAGTAACTGAATTAATTGCTGAAATACTTTTGGACATTGATACTTTGGCAACTGCTGCAATCTTTATTTTCACTATTAAATCATTAATGAAACTTTCAACACTCTTTGCTGACTGAACATCTGGCTTTGTAACAAAATCAACTGCGCCTGCATTAATAGCGTCAAAAACCGCTTCACTTACTGTACTAACAACAATTACAGGAAGTTTATATTGAGGAAGTAATCTACGAATAAACTCAATTCCATTCATTTTAGGCATTTCCACATCGCAGGTCATAACATCAGGTTGAAATTCTAATATTTTATCTCGTGCATCAAAAGCATCAACGGCTATAGCTACTACTTCTATATATGGATCAGATGAAATTCCTCTCGATAATACTTCCCTAAACAACATACTATCATCAACTACCAACACTTTTATTTTTTTAACCATTTGCATAGTATCATCCCCCTCTATTCCTTTCTATATACAGCAGGCATTATATATTTATATTTTGTTTCCTCTCTATTAAGCGATTCTGAATGACCAATAAATAAATATCCTCCACGTTCAGTCATATCATAAAATTTATTAATAAGCTTCGCTTTTGTTTTAGGATCAAAATAAATCATAACATTTCTACAAAATATAACATGAAATTTACGTTTAAATGGAAATATTTCGTCCATGAGATTAAACTTTCTATATATAATTTCATTCCTTATCTTATCTGTAATTATACTATTTTCTTTATCATATTTTTTAAAATAGTTTACCTTCCAACTAGATGGAAGTAAATCTATCTCTTCATTTCCATAAATACCTTTTATTGCCGAATCAAGAACTCTGCTAGAAATATCCGTAGCCAAAATCTTAGAATCCCACCACATTTTTTCCTTGCTAAAAAATTCATCTATAATCATAGCAAGCGTATATGGTTCTTCCCCTGTAGAGCATCCTGCACTCCATATTCTTAAATCTCTATCGCTAGCAACTTTCTTCAAATATGGGAGAACTTTATCTTTAAAATAATTAAAATGATCAATTTCCCTCATAAAGAAGGTATGATTTGTAGTAATCTTATTAATAAGAGTAACTACTGCATTTCCAGTTTTATCTGATATAACATAATCATAATATTCTGAGAAACTCTTAAAATTGTTCTCAATAAGTACATTTTGAAGCCTTCCCATCACAAGTGCCTGCTTTTCTTCTTTCAAATTAATACCGTAATTAATTTTTATATAGTCTGCAAATTTTCTAAATTCTTTTTTTGTAATTGTAACCATATGCTTCACCTGCCTAAAAAATAAGGGAGAGCCTTGCGACCACTCCCAATAAATTTATATTAATACTTTCCAAATTCCTTATCACTCAATATAATTTTAGATTTTACAGATTCATTTTCTTTGTATCCATCATTAGAATACGACGTTTGATGTTTCTTTTTTTCAGACATTTCATCAAGCATTTTTAATACTTCTGGATTAAGTTCATTTAAAGCATTATATGATTTTACATTCTTCTTTAATTCAAATTTACTAACCATTTCTTTAAGAAGTACAGCTTGTGTGGACAGTTCTTCACTTGCTGCAGCACCTTCCTCTGAAGTGGCTGAGTTACTTTGAACAACCTGTGAAACTTCCATAATCCCCTGATTTATTTGGCTCAGTCCTGTAGACTGCTCATTTGAGGCAATAGCAATATCACTTACAAGATTAGCTACATTTTCAACAGCATTTACTATTTCATTAAGAGCACAAGCAGTATCACTTGCAATCTTTGTCCCTCCCTCAGACTTCTTTATAGAATCCTCAATCATATCAGTTGTTTCCTTTGCAGCATTTGCTGAACGTGCAGCAAGATTTCTTACTTCTTCAGCCACAACTGCAAACCCCTTACCATGCTGACCTGCTCTTGCAGCTTCAACGGCAGCATTAAGTGCAAGGATATTTGTTTGAAATGCAATATCATCAATTACTTTAATAATCTTCGAAATATTACCTGAAGCCTCATTTATTTCTTCCATAGCTTTAAGCATTTCCTTCATTTGATTATCACCCTGGATAGCATTTAATTTAGCAGCTTCAGCTAATTCATTTGCTTTATTGGCATTTTTAGCATTTAAGTGAGTTTGAGAAGATATTTCTTCAAGAGATGCAGTCAATTCCTCAATTGAACTTGCCTGCTCTGTTGCACCTTGTGAAAGAGCTATACTCGAATCAGATATCTGCTTTGAACCTGAAGCAACTTGTTCTGCTGCATTACTAATATTGCTTAAAACATCATTATTTCTTTCAATCATTTGTGATAGTTTTTTTCCAAGTAGATCATTCTCGGATTTAACTGAAACTTCGAAATTCAAATCTCCTGAAGCCATTCTTTCAGCAGCTAAAGCTTGTCCTCGAATATTTTCTATCATCCTTCCAAATGATTCTGCAAGACTGCCTATTTCATCTTTGCTATCCGCTTCAACATTAACATTTATATCACCTAAAGCAAGCTTATTTGCAGCTTCTACCATTTTCTTTACAGGTGCACTTATAATCTTAGATATGAATAATCCAAGACCAATAGCCATAATTACTCCAAAAGCTATTACAAGAATCATTGTTGTAATTGTTTTACTTGCTAAAGCTGAATTATTATCTGAAGATTGTTTTGCTAAATCTGTTTTCAAATTTGTTAGATTATCAATACTACTTTCTACCTTATCCGCTATTGTTGTTCCCTCTGTATATAAGCCATCTATTGCCTGTTGTTCTTGATTTGTTGTTATAAGACTTACTTCCTTATCTCTAAATTGTTCAAAGGAATCCATTACCTTTTTTAAATCATTGAAATTCTTAAGCACATCAGGATTTTGTATTCCTTTTTCAAAATGTGACATACTAGCATTTATTTCTTCATCTAGACTTTTGAATTTATTTATGCTGTCCTGTCTTTTACCTGAATCTTTTACTATCATTAAATCTCTTAATAGTGATCTTTCTCTTTGATAACTATTTGCTATACTTGTCAAATCTGGCATTGTAGCAGTCTGATACTGATATAAATTAGTATCCAAATTGTTAATTTTTTCAACATTAATAATACCTACTACCCCTACAACCCCTGCAATAAATGCTACAGTAATGAAAGCCATTATTAACTTTTGTGCAATTTTCAAATTATAAAACCATTTCATTATTATTTCTCCTTAATACTTATTACTAAGAATTAGTTTTGCATTGCTCCACTTAAATCTTCAAGTTCATCTTGAGATAAAAGTTTTTCACAATCAAGTAGCAGCTTTACACTTTCTCCAACTTTACCTATACTTTGTATATATTTATTATTAGTCCCATTATTCATTTTCGGTGGCTCTACAATATCCTCATCTGGAATTGTAAGTACTTCTGCCACATTATCTACTATAAGACCTATAGAAATATCATTAATATCTACAACAATTACACAAGTTCTATCATTATATTCGCGTGAATCTTTTCTAAAACGTAGTCTTACATCCATAACAGGAATTATTTTACCTCTAAGATTTATAATTCCTTTAACGTAATCTGGAAGCTGTGGAATTTCTGTTATAGTCTGAATTCCTATTATTTCCGTTACATACTTAATTTCTATCCCGTAGGTTTCCCTGCCAAGTGAGAATGTTAAATACCTACCTTTTTGAGTATCTTCTATTGACTCCAAATTATCTTCATTTAAATTTGCCATGTCTTCATTCCCTCCTTATTTAATAATTAATCAATCCTGCGGCATCAAGTATTAAACTGATACTTCCATCCCCTAATAATGTGCAGCCTGATAATCCATTTATCTTATTAAATTTTTTAATATACTGTGGTAATGCTTTTACAACTACTTGATACTGGCCAATTAATTCATCAGCAAATATACAAATGCTTTTATCTTCGCTGCTAATCATAACAATAATCCCATCTGAAATATTCACTACGTTAGTTTTTACTTTATACAATTTATGTAATCTCAAAATTGAATAACATTTACCTCTAATCATAATACTCTCATTACCATCAGGATCAATTATTATATCATTTTCCTTTGCTCTAAAGGATTCTTTAATACTTTTAACTGGTATTGTATAATTTGATTTACCTACTTTTATTGTCATTCCATCCATAGTAGCAAGAGTTAATGGTATTTTTAATGTTATAGTAGTTCCTACATCTTGCTTACTGTCGATTGAAACAGTTCCGCCAACCAAATTTATATTTTTTGTTACTACATCCATGCCAACACCACGTCCAGAGAATTCTGTTACTTTCTCTTTAGTTGAAAAACCTGGGAGAAAAATATATGAGAAAACTTCTTTATCTGCAATCTCATTTTCAGGTCTATTTATAAGTCCATTTTCCCTTGCTCTAGCAAGAACCTTTTCTCTATTTAACCCTTTACCATCATCACTTATAATTATAAGTACATCTCCGCCTTCATTTCTTGCTTCCAAAGTAATTGTACCTATTTCTAACTTGCCTTTTGCACTTCTCTCATCTGAGGATTCTAAACCATGGTCAATCGAATTTCTCACAATATGCATAAGTGGATCCGATATATGTTCTATGATATTTTTATCAACTTCCGTATCTTCTCCTATGATTTTTAACTTTACTTCTTTTGATAGCTTTTTTGACATATCACGAACAATCCTATTCATTTTTTGAAATGTTGCAGCTAGAGGAACCATCCTTATTGACATCACAATATCTTGAAGCTCGCCTGTAATTTTTTCTAATTGCCTTGCTGCCTTCTGAAAATTATCAAGAGACAATCCCTTTAAATCTGGATTTTGAGTTACCATAGCTTCTGAGATAACTAATTCTCCAATCATATCCATGAGTTGATCAAGCTTAGAAACATTTACACTTATTATATTTTGGTGAGAAGAATTTGATTGCTTGCCCTTATTAGTATTTTCTGATTTCCCGTTTTGAACTTCTATAATCTTAGGGCTACATGGAATCTCTGCCGGATTTTCTTCTATACAATCCTGCTCTTTCCTACCAAACTTATTTAAATCCTCATTATCTTCTTCTTGAATAAGTTTAAATTCTTTTAACAATACTATCTGCGTAAAAAATTTATGTATTTCTTCGTATCCTTTATCTGTATTAAACGATATTTTAAAACCTTCATTACGAATAATTTCAATACTTTTCTCATTTCCAAAAACTTCTTCAGGAATATGATAAATTTCTTCTGCCAATCCGTTAAGATCATTTATTATACTGAACGCTCTGATATCCTCCATCTCACATCCATCTTCAAAATAAATTGTAGCTTTGAATACATTTTTTCTTAAATTATCACAAGCTGCTGAATTTATATATTCTTGTGGTTCACCACTTTTTTCATTAATCCTCTCTTCATCGATCGCCACATTATTTTCTTTTAAGTATGATAAAAATTCCTTTATATCTGAAATAAGCGTTGCTGTATCACCATCAGGATTTTCCTTTTCAATAATCTTATCCACTTCAGTTTTAATAAAATCTATTCCCTCTAAGACTATATCTGAAAGTCTTGAACAATCAACATTTGCTGATTTATTTTCACGTAGAAAATAGAATAAATCTTCAATTGAGTGGGCTACTGTCGTTATAGTATTGAACATCATCATTCCAGATGAACCTTTTATAGTGTGCATTATTCTAAATACTTCATTGATGGCTTCCTCTGTAAGAGAACCAACTTTTTCACTATCTATTATGACCTGTTCAATCTGTTCAACAAGCTGCGTAGTTTCAAATATATACATATCAAGCATGGGCTCTTGAATAAAATTATCTGACAATTAGTTCACTCCGTTCCAAAATATATATTAAATTCCTAATACTTGTGTTAAAGTTTTCACCATAAATTCTTCTTTAAAAGGCTTTACTATAAATGATTTAGCACCAGCTATTACAGATTCACGTATAAGCATATCTTGCCCCATAGCTGAAATCATAACTACCTTTACATTTGGATTAATCTTTTTCATTTCTTTTAAAGCATCAATACCGCTCATTTCAGGCATTGTAATATCCATGGTCACAACATCCGGATTTAATTCCACATATTTTTGTACTCCGATAATTCCATTTTCAGCTTCGCCAACTACTTCGAACCCATTATTCTCCAACATGGATTTCAAAGTAACCCTCATAAATGCTGCGTCATCAACTATAAGAACTCTTTTCATTATCATAACTCCTCCTTCTTATTAAGAAAAAAATAAGCAGACAATAAACATATTGCCTGCCATGAAATAAACCACTAACATTTTTGGCAACCTGACTATCATGGCATTACTTATTGCTTTAGACTCATGGCTTTGCGTCTCCACCTTTCAATGGATTTGCTATTTACAATATTTGATTTACTAAATATTTTATTTACTAAGTTTTTTTAAATATAGTGATAGTATATAATAAGATTTAAATTTAAATACAAATTACAATTATCATAATTATAATAGCATATTTTAAAAGTCGAATCAATAAATTTTATGGAGAATCATGAGTTGTATAGTAAATAATCCAAGATATTTGAAGAATGGATTATTTAGTTATATTACAAAGCTTATGTAAGAAAATAAAGGAGTAGTTTCTTAATTTTAAACTACTCCTTTTCTTAATACACCAATCACAGACTTATATTAATTAATATTTTCCAAAGTCATTATCGCTTAATATAATTTTAGTTTTTGTAATTGCTGGTTCTCTATATTCCTCATTAATATGAGATGTTTGATACTTCTTTTTTTCAGCCATTTCGTCAAGCATTTTTAACACTTCTGGATTAAGTTCATTTAAGGTATTATATGATTTTACACTTTGTTTTAATTTAAAATTACTAACCATTTCTCTAAGAAGTTCAGCTTGACTTGATAATTCTTCACTTGCTGCAGCACCTTCTTCTGAAGTAGCTGAATTACTTTGAACAACCTGCGACACTTCAACAATGCCTTGATTTATTTGTCCAAGAGCTGTAGACTGTTCAGTTGAAGCAATAGCAATATCACTTATAAGGTTTGCTACATTTTCAACAGCATTTACTATTTCATTAAGAGCATTAGCCGTATCTATTGCAATCTTTGTCCCACCCTCAGACTTATTTATTGAATTCTCAATCATGTAAGTTGTTTCCTTTGCGGCATTTGCTGAACGTGCAGCAAGATTTCTTACTTCTTCAGCTACAACTGCAAATCCCTTACCATGATGTCCTGCTCTTGCAGCCTCAACAGCAGCATTAAGTGCAAGTATGTTGGTTTGAAATGCAATATCATCAATTACTTTAATAACCTTTGAAATATTGCTTGCAGCATCATTTATCGCTTCCATAGCTTTAAGCATTTCTTTCATCTGATTATTACCTTGAATAGCATTTAATTTAGCAACTTCAGTCAGTTCATTTGCTTTATTAGCGTTTTGAGCATTTAAGTGTGTTTGAGAAGATATTTCTTCAACAGATGCAGTCAATTCCTCAATTGAACTTGCCTGTTCTGTTGCTCCCTGTGAAAGTGCTATACTTGAATAAGATATCTGTTTTGAACCAGATGCTACTTGTTCTGCCGCACTTCTAATATTACTTAGGACCTCATTATTCTTCTCAATCATTCTTCTAAATGATTCTGCAAGACTGCCTATTTCATCTTTGGTGTCCGTTTCAACATCAACGCTCATATCACCTAAAGCAATTTTATTGGCAACCTCCACCATTTTATTTATAGGTCTGCCTATAATTCGAGCTATGACTATCCCAAGAACAATTGCTATAATCACTCCAAAAGTTAGTACAACAATCATTGTAATAGTTGCTCTGCTTGCTGAAGCTGAATTATTATCTGAAGCATTTTTTGCTAAATTTATTTTTAGACTTGTCAAGTTACTAATAGTAGTGTCTAAATTATCTGCTATTCCTGATATATCTGTATATAAAATTTCTGTTGCTTGCTGCTCCTGATTTGTTGTTATAAAATTTATCGCCTTATCTCTATATTGTTTAAATGAACTTAATAATTTTTTTAAGTCATTTAGATTTTTAATTACCTCAGAATCTTTCGAATTACTTTCTAAATGTTGCATACTAGTATCAATTTCATCATCTAAGGCTTTAAATCTGTTTATATTCTCTTGTATTTTACTTAAATCTTTTACGATTAATAAGTCTTTTAATATTCCTCTCTCTATTCGATAGTTATTTACTATATCTATCAAATCTGGCATTGTAGCAGTATGACGCTCATATAACTCAGTATCAAGATTGTTAATTTTGTTAATATTCACAATACCTACTACACCTACAACTCCTGCAATAAAGGCTACAGTAACAAAGCCTAAGATTAACTTTGTTGCAATTTTTAAATCATAAAACCATTTCATTATTATTTCCCCCTACCGATTATTACTAACTTGTTAATAAAATAAGCAGGCAATAAAGATATTGCCTGCCATAAAATAAACTACTAATATTTTTGGCAACCTGACTATCATGGCAACAACTATTGCTTTAGACTCATGGCTTTGCGTCTCCATCTTTCAATGAATTTGCTATTTACAATATTTGATTTACTTAATATTTTTTTAGATATAGCGATAATATATAATAAAGTTTAAATTTATACTTAAATCACAATTATAATATCATATTTCAAAAGTCGAATCAACAATTTTCATGGTGAATTATGAATATCATAGTAAATAATTCAAAAACACAGAACAAAATATACAATTATATTCCTTATTTCCCTAAAATATTTAAAAATACTTATAAAAAAACTCCATTAAAATTTAGAAAAACAAAATAATTGAGAAAATAATATTATTACATGTGATAAATATGAATTTAATTCATTATCCTGTAGCTTGATTTCTATATGATGTGTCTATCCAAAATGAAATTAGACTCACATACGGTTCCTACATTTTATAAGGTTATTTTTAAGATAAGCGGATAATTATGCGCACTAGTGTACATACTAATTTTGTATAAATACTATGTAAGGAGGTATTTTCATGGCAAAGGATAGTCAACCAGATAATAAAGTAGCAAGAATGGAAAAATGTAATTATCAAATACCAATAACTGAAGAAGGCCATAATCATAATCCCAATGCAAAACATAAGTCTGTAGAACAACAAGGTGTTTCAAGTCAACACTTCAATAGATTTGGTAATTAAAACACATAAAAAAATAATAGACCAATATGATATGAAATATACAAATAAAATGGTCCCTATGTCAAGGACATTTTGAAAAAGGCTAGGCAGCTAAAAGCTGGTCCCGATATTGAACAGGGGCCAGCTTTTTAAGTCCCCATTGGTATCTGTAATTATTATAGTAATCCATATAATTATTAATTGTTGATTCTAATTCGTAAAATGTTGTACAAATTTTTAAGTCTATTTCATCTTTCATATGTCCAAAAAATGATTCCTGCGGGGCGTTGTCCCAACAGTTTCCGCGTCTAGACATGGATTGTCCAATTTTATATTTCTTAAGAAGTTTTTGAAATCTAGGACTAGTGTAATGAACGCCTTGATCTGAATGAATAAAAACATCTTTATCAAGTAATTTTTTATGATTCCTCATCAGCTTTTTAACAGTTTCAGTAGCTATATCTAATGTAAGACTTTCTGAAAGATGATACGAGAGAATTTCATTTGTAGAAGCATCTTTAATAGTAGATAAATAGGCTCTATTAGATGCTCCATATGTTAAATAAGCTATATCAGTTAATAATACCTTACCGACCAAACCTTGTTTGAATTCCCTGTTCAAAGTATTAGGTAGAACTGTATGTTCTTTAGTAGCTTTCATCATTCTACGATAAGGGTTTGCCTTTCTAATTGGACACACAATATTATATTTTCTCATAATTCTTTGTATACACTTTCGATTTATTACTCTATTAAATTCATGTTCTAAAACCATTTTTATAGAGCGTGATCCTTTCTTGTAGCCTCTATGATTAAATGCTTTAAGAATTATATGCTTTAATTCTAAATCCTTTTCATCTTTAGAATTACGCTTATTACTTGAATTTAAATAATTATAATATCCTGATCTAGAGACTTCAGCTATTTTGCATAAATGAGAAATTATATTTTTATAACTGTATTTTGAAATTATACTCTGTATGATCTTGAATATTGATGTTGAACTTAATTTATTATTTTTCACCTGCCTTTCTTGCAGCTCGATTTTTTTTAATAGTTCTGCCTCCGCTTTCCAATAAGCAATTTCAGCATCTTTTTTAGCTATTATTTCATTCACGGTTAGTTCACGTTTTAGTGGACGACCACTATTTAATTTTCGAGAATCTCTCAATCCAAGCGCTCCTGATTCATTATAAATATTACGCCATCTTTTACTTGCGCACCAAATTCTATTATTTCCAATAACATCTGTATCAAATCCTGCATCCTGAAAAATATAAATAGGTAGTTTACCTTTGCTACGCTCAGCGATAAAAAGTATTTTAAATTCATCTGTATACGTGATTGCTTTATTTGTGACGTTTTTTATATATTTATTCTTTGATAACAATTCAATTTCTTTATTAGTAAATAGTTTTTTACTCATTAGTTCACATCCTGACTGAATTTATACTTGATTTTATTGTACAAAAAAAGAACCTATAAAAATAGTCTTTTTTAAGTGTCTATTTCATAGGTTCCATTTTAAAAAACATACTGGTCTATTATTTTCTTATAGAAAACCTTATTAAATATTAATTTTTATTTATTTGCTCTCACTAGTTTTTTTGTTATTTAATCTGAAAAAAGTTAACGCAGCTCCCACCAAACTTATTATTGCCGCAGCTATATATACAGTTTTCATACCATATATGAAAGCATCATTTCTTCCTGTTACATAATCTGTAACACGATATCCAATTTTAGAACTCATCATACTATATAAAAGTGTTGTAGCTAAAGCTATACCACATACCATTCCTAAGTTTCTTACAAGTGCATTTACACTTCCTGCAATTCCAAGCTTATCCTTTGGTACTGTTGACATTATCAAAGAATTATTAGGCGATTGAAATAATCCCATACCAATAGACATGATTCCAATAAATATTATTGTAATTAATAAACTTGAATCTACATTTAAAGTGGCCATTAATATTAATCCTAAACTTATAAGTACTAAACCTATAAATGTTAAAACTTCTGAACCAATTTTATCTGATAAACTTCCACTAAGAGGTGCCACTACAGTTAAAAGCAAAGGATAAACCATAAGTATTAATCCAGTATGCTGTGGAGTATAATTCATTACATCCTGAAGATAAAATGGCAAAATAATATTGTTGCAGAATATTGCTATAAATGTTACAAATGCACAAAATATACTTAAAGAAAATAACTTATTACTAAATATTTGCAATTGTAATAGTGGATCTTCTTTTTTCTTCTCCACAAAAATAAATGCTATGAATGAAATGATTGCAACAACAAAACTTGTTAAAATCATTGGATTTGTAAAACCAATGTTTAATCCTTCATCTAAAGCTCCAAAAAGTGGAACTATAGCAAATATAAATAATACAGCACCTAGAATATCCAACTTTCCTTTTGCATTTTTATTACCTTTAGGTAATAATTTAATGGCATAAAACAATGCTATTATACCAATAGGCACATTTATTAAAAATATATATTCCCAGCTGGCTGCACCTACTATAATTCCTCCAAGACCTGGTCCTACTAAAGAACCTAATGCTACAGACGTTCCTAAAAATCCGAGCGCTTTTCCTCTTTCATTTTTAGGAAATGTTTCTGTAATAATCCCTTGATTATTAGCCATAGTTCCAGCAGCGCCTATGGCTTGTACTACTCTTGCCAAAATTAATACTGTAAACGAACTTGTTATTCCACATAGCAAAGATCCAAGTGTAAATAAACCCAATCCGAAAGTAAACATCTTGGATTTTCCAAACATATCTCCAAGTCTTCCAAAAATTAATACTGTCCCGGCAATAACTATTAAATAACTTGTTGCAACTAATTGAATACTAGATGTTGATACATTTAAAGCAATAGCCATTTTAGGTAATGCTACATTTACAATACTGCCATCTAATGCTGACATAACTGTAAACATTAAAACTATAATCAATATAGACCATCTACTTCTATCATTTTCTTTTTGCATTTCTTTTTCCATTTAAATTCCTCCTTTTACTCATTATCCTTTAACCTTTGAGTTTTATTCAAGATCTTCCTTAAGGACTTTGCAGTAATAAGCATCTCTTCTTCTGTTAAATCTTCTGTTAGCAAATCTAAAACTGTCTTAATCTCTTTACGAATTTCAGGTATAAGTTCTTTGGCTTTTGCTGTTAAATATAAATTATAGGCTCTGCTATCTTTCTCATCTTGTTTCTTATATACAAAGTCTAAGTCTATAAGTTTTGTAATTGTTCTTGCTGACATTGATTTATCATTGCCTACTTCTTTACTTAATTTATTTTGGCTGATGCCTTCATTTTTTTCTAAGTTAAATATGTACGGAATTGAACCGCTGCTTAATTCAAATTTCTTTAAAATTCTATCTAAAAAAATTTGTGTATTTCTAAAAATTTTACTATTGAACATTATAAAATTAGTAGTTTCTCTTTCCACAGCTTTTACCTCCTGTAAATTTAATTGACTAGTCAACAATATTATATTGTTTTATTGTTGACTAGTCAACTTTTTCTTCTATAATAGTTTAATCAAACATAAGTATAATATAAATAAAGCTGAGCTTTTTCCAATATAAAAAACTCAGCTTTAAATAAAACATTATATTTAATTTTCAATAGAATGTTAATTGTTGTTTTTCAATACTTCCAATGCTGCAATATTTAATAAACTCCAAGGCTTGTTGAAATGTGGTTGGAAAAAGAAATCTGTCATTGCAAGCTCTTCAACTGTCATATTATTTTGAATTACTACAGATAATGTGTTCATAAACTGAGTAAAATCTAAATTTGAAATTATTTGACCACCTAATACTCTTCTTGTATCTTTATCAAATACTAATTTTAAACTTGCCTCTTCATAAGTAGGCATAAATTCTGGCCTGTAATTATCTTTAACAACAACTGCTCCTACATTAAAATTAGTTGTATTTTTAGCAACTTCTTCAGTAAGTCCTGTAGATGCTATAGATTTTTCATATATCTTGATTCCAGAAGTACCTTGAGTTCCCATATATTTTAGTTTAGGTTCAATTATATTTTGAGCAATTAAAGTTCCCATCCTAACTGCATTAGTAGCTAATGGTATATATCTATTGTCATTAGCTGGATTATATTTAACAATACAACAATCTCCTCCAGCAAAAACATCTTCTTTGCTTGTTCTCATGTATTCATCTATTAATATAGCGCCATTTTCTAATGTTTCTAACTTATCTTTTACAAGAGAAGTACTAGGCTTAAATCCAATACATAATACAACTAAATCTGCATCATATTCTTTATTTTCAGTTACTACATGAGTTACTTTACTATCTTCACCTTTAAATAATTTAACTTTTTCTCCCAAAACTAAATTAATTCCATGATCTTTGAATTCTGCTTCTGCAATATCAGTAAATTCTTTATCTAAATACTTAGACATTATTCTCTCTTCTGCATCTATTAATGTGACATTTTTACCTTTTGTTTTAAAAGCTTCTGCAAGTTCCACTCCAATATATCCAGCACCAATAACAACTATATTTTTTGCATTATTTGTTCTAGATTCTATTTCTTTTGCATGATGATAATTTTTACATAAAAGTATATTCTCTAAATCTCCACCTTCAAATTTAGGTACTATTGGCCATGAACCCAAAGTTAGAACTAATTTATCATAATTATCTTCAAAAATACTATCATCTTCTAAATCTTTAACTTTAACTATTTTATTATTAAAATCAATATCTAACACATCATGCTTCATTTTAGTTGTAACGCCAATAGAATTTAACTTCTCTGGTGAATTATAAAATAACTTTTCTGTTTCAGTAACTACTCCGCCTACACTTAGGGCTATTCCACAAGATAAAAATGATATATTATCATTTCTTTCATAAACTACTACTTCACTTTCTGGATAAAGCTCCTTTAAATTAACAACAGCAGCTGTTCCTGCATGAGTACATCCTATTACTATAACTTTCAATGTTAATCCCTCCTAATTTATATATAAATAATCCTTTTTATTTAATAATCATTATCCACAGCTTTATTATACATTCTTATTCAAAATAAATCAAAACATTTTTTTAATAAGCAAATTCAAAAAATATTATTAGTTTAATAGTAAAAATCAAGTAATTAAAACATAAATCTATATTCTATATCGAATAATATGATTAACTAATAAAATACTTAATATAATTATTAGAAATATAAGTTTAAATTATACTCTATAAATTTTATATATTTATAGAGATTAACGGTGTAACTTATATCTGCATAGTTAATTTTAAATCAACTTTTTGTATAGACAATAAAATAGAGGATATATAATACATAGTCATATAAATTTTTGATTAAAACTTTGACTACGATTAAATATCCTCATATATGTTGCATTTAAATATTTATTAAGTTAATTATACATTTTCTACTGCTGCAGAAATTAGCACCAAATCATCATATCATGCAGACTGAGGACATGGTTGTTTTAAGTCATAAGAGGTTTAATTTCTTGTATATCTTTATAGAATTTAAGCATCAAACCAGCGGTAGTAGCCTGAGCCATTGTTAAAATTTCCGAAGTAATTTTATAAAACCTGACTTGCTTATTTTCTACACTAGAATATTTTGTGTATATTTTTATGGCTTCTTTACTATTAAAATCAATGTAATTCTCTAATGAATTAAAATATATTCCCCCTTCTTTGATTTTGAATTCATTATAATGTTTATGGGCTCTAATCACCCAATTTTCATAACTTTTATGATCATTTAATAACTTAACATTAGCATGTTGAGGAACTGTCAAGTCTTGAATCAAATGACAAGAAGCACCTAAATAGAACATTGAATTTTTAATATCACCATGTAAATACTCATTTAACGCCTTAGTATAATAAGATATACATTCTTTTTTTGCATCATTACTACCATATAATCCTTTATTAGTATTTGGATTATAAAAATGATTACTGCTTTTTAAATCCTGATCAGCCCAAACTACTCCAGCCTCTATATCACTTATATATGATTTCATAATTTTATAAGCTTCTGTATTTCCATCATTTCCAAGCACCGTTAAAGATTGAATATTTATAAATTTATGAACTATACACTCGGTTTTCATAATTCGCTTCTTCACAGGATTTATAGTTTGTAGTATTTTTTTAAATACATATGAATAAAACTTTTCTAAAACATTCATAATCATCATTCCTAAAAGTATATTTATAGTCTAAATTATTATAAACATATTTTTAATTATTATTCATGTAACACGAGAAATAATTATACTCCATAATAAAAATAATATATTAACTTTTACTCCATGCTCCACTTGAATTTATGTAATAACCATCTATATTTGTATTGGAAGCCATTTTTCCATCACCATAATAGAAGTAATACCAAGCTCCATCTATTTTCTGCCATCCTTTTTTCATCATTCCAGTAACGCCACTATCGCTGCTAGTATTAAAATAATACCAATAACCATTAATCTTTTGCCAGCCTGTTTGCATAATTCCAATATTGCTTGTATTACTCTCATCCAAATAGTAATATGCATCCCCTCCAAGATTTATAAATCCCGTTGCCATCTGGCCATTTCCATAAAAATAATACCATTTTCCATTATCATAAAGCCATCCTGTTTTCGTGTTTCCATCTTCACCTAAGTAGGACCAGCAGCCAGTACTTTCATCCTTCAGCCACATATTTCTTGTTTGGATTTTTGATGAACTATCATTATACACACGTACATAATCAACATACATTTTAGCAGGAAACTCAGTTGAAGAATCAGGATTTTCAGGCCAATTTCCCCCTACAGCCATATTTAAAAGTATAAAGAATGGTTTATGATATGAATTAGTGCCATTAACACTATTTGTAATATCGTATTCTGCATACTTAGTATCGTCTACAAACCATTTAATAGAATTTGGACTCCATTCAACGGAATAATTATGATATTTAGTAACATCAATTTTTATTTGACCACCATAAGACTTATATTGTTCTCCATCATGTGCATTCCAATGAGCAGTACCATAAATATCATCAGCAAAATTTACATGTTCCATAATATCAATTTCGCCACATTCAGGCCAACCAACTGACGCCATATTTGAACCCAACATCCAGAATGCTGGCCAAAGACCTTGACCTTCAGGAAGCTTAATTCTTGCTTCGATTTTTCCGTAGAGGAAGTTTTGCAATCCTTCAGATTTTAGACGTGCTGAAGTATACTGACTACCCTTGTACGATTCTTTTCGTGCTTCTATTATAAGATTGCCATCTTCAACTCGTGCATTTTCAGGTCTATCAGTATAATATTCAAGTTCATTATTTCCCCATCCATGTCCATCAATGTCATAAGTCCAATTTGATGGATTAATCTTATCTCCGTTGAATTCATCACTCCACATAAGCTTCCAGTTATCTGTTGTAGTTTCAGCATGTGCTTTTAAAGAAGCTAAACTTATATTACCTACTAAAATTAAATTAGTTATAATTGCAGTTTTTACTGCTAATCGCAAAATTAATTTACTTGATTTCATGTTATCCCCCTATCTATCTCTAGTTCAAATTCACTTTTAAACTAAATATGTATATATTATATCATTAACTTACAGCTAATTAATACACAACAATATTTTACCACATATTGCTCAATTCTATTTTTCATTTATTTTCTCACTTGCAGAGCTGTTCATTGAACACTATACTATATTAAGTAGCATATTCTTTATTATGTTCTAATGCGCATTCCTTCATGTGCCTTAGAAAAATTCATGAAATGAGAGGTTTATATATGAGAAAAAAAGACATATTGGAATTAAAAAGACGATTAAAAAAGGATGAATGTACATTTACCAAAATGTGTGGTTGCTATGTAAATGGAGAAAAGAATATTATTTTAAATCTTAAGTATATATTATATCATTAACTTACAGCTAATTAATACACAACAATATTTTACCACATATTGCTCAATTCTATTTTTCATTTATTTTCTCACTTGCAGAGCTGTTCATTGAACACTATACTATATTAAGTAGCATATTCTTTATTATGTTCTAATGCGCATTCCTTCATGTGCCTTAGAAAAATTCATGAAATGAGAGGTTTATATATGAGAAAAAAAGACATATTGGAATTAAAAAGACGATTAAAAAAGGATGAATGTACATTTACCAAAATGTGTGGTTGCTATGTAAATGGAGAAAAGAATATTATTTTAAATCTTAAAGAAACTTTTTTAAATTTAAGAGAGGAAGAATTCTTCAAATACTTAGAAATTGCAAGAAAAACATTATCCGGTACAATTGGAAATAATATTTTAGAACTTAACTTTCCTCTTAATGAAGAAACTATAGGTGGCAAGCAGCTTTCTTTAATGGAACTAAAAAAAAGCAAATTAAAAGATGATGATCTTCTTGATAACTTCTATAAATCAATTATAGATAGCTATGATTACACTGGTAATTTTCTAATACTCATTTTTCACGACGCTTATGATGTTCTAATAAAAACTACAGATAATTCAAAGTTAGATGAATCTGAAGAAGTATATGAATATGTTTTATGTGCAATATGTCCAGTGTCACTTTCCAAACCAGCTCTTGGTTATCTTGAAGATGAAAATCGAATTGGTGCACGTATTAGAGATTGGACAGTTGGTCCCCCTGATCTTGGATTTGTATTTCCAGCTTTTATAGACCGTAGTACTGACATTCATTCAGTTATGTACTATACAAAAAATGCAAAAGATCCACATCCAGAATTCATGGAAGAAGTTTTAGGCTGTAGTTCAAAGCAAACTGCTACTGAGCAGAAAGAAAAATTCCAAACTATTATTCGTAATGCAATTGGCAGTGATGAAAAAAAATCTGATCATTTATTTATGGAAATTCAAGAAACTCTTAATACTATAGTAGATGATCATAATACTGTTAATGGTAAAGATGCTGAACCTGTAATTTTGACTAATGATAATATTCAAGATATTCTAATTGAAAGCGGAATTCCTGAAGAAATCACTGCCAAAATCGAAAAATCATATACAGAAGAATTTGGTGATACTCCTCCTGTAGTAGATCATTTAATTGATGCAAAAGTACTTGCCGCAAATGAACAAAGAAAAAAAGAAAAAAGACTTGAAAAAAAAGTACAAATACTAGAAGAAAAACTTGAAAAAACAAAGCAAGCTGCTACATTAGATTCAGAGAAAGAATCAGCTTTGGAATCAGAGACTAATACTATATCAGAAACACATTCTGATATTAATCTAGAATCAACTTCAAATGCTGAAATAGATTCTACCACTTTAGAACAAAGTTCTGACTTCGAAATAGATTCTGATACTAATTTAGAACCAACTTCTGACTCTGAAATAGAATCTAAAGAACATACAACGCCAAATTATGATATTGTACTTCATGTAAAACCTCAAAAAGTCCCTCAAATAAAATCACAAATAATTGATGGACAAAAATGTATTGTTATTCCTATGGACGATGATGAACAAGCTAATGTAAACGGCATTGATGCCCTGCTTTAATCACAATTAAAGAAAGAATAGACCAAAGCTATAAGCGTATTAGTCTATTCTTTACTTAATTACATTCAAAAAAATAACAAATCCATTTGCCCATTTATTTTCTTGCGCTTTAATTTCATCTTAATGTATTAAAAAAATCATTTCCTTATTGTTTACAATAAAACTTACTATTTAACATTCTAAAATATCATCGTTATTTAATTTAATATTTAGCACAAATACTTTTTTGAAAAATTCTGATGCAAATTGTATACTCGGTCCTGCTATTAATGCTGCAATTACTGTTACTATACCTGCTTTTCCTCCAAGTATAAAACCAAGTGATACTGACGTAACATCACAAATTACTCTTGCTGTTTTATATTGAGATTTTATTGCATCTCTTACTATCATGTGTATACTTGTAAATGGATCTAATCCAATATCTATTGCAATAAAAATTCCAAGCCCTAAAAATGTCATTGAACATCCAAGCACTGAACTTAATATTCTCGACTCTAAAATATTAGAAAAATGCATATATTCATGAATTTTAGAACCTATTCCAACAAAAGTTCCCATAGGAATTGTATATATGAATGTTCCTATGTTTATATACTTTTTATTAAGTATAAATGCGATTATTATTATTGAATAATTAACCACATTTGTTATCATTCCTAATTCACTTAACTGAAATCCAAATGCATTCCTAATTCCATCATATATAATTGCTACTGCATCATTTCCAAGCATTGCAGCTGAATTAAATGCAATTCCAAAACCAACAAATGCAACTCCAATTAATGATATTAATATTCTAATCAAAAAATTTATATTTGATTTTTTCTTTAGTTTCTCAATTGTATTGTTCATCTACTAATACCTTTCTTAGTGTTAAATAAGTTTGTCTAGTACAGATTCTCCGATTGTATTTTCAGGCATTTGTAATCCAAAATTATCTACTATTGTAGCTCCTATAGCTGCAAACCCATTACTTGTTTCCATTACTCCATTTTCAGCCATTGATGGTGAATATGCTAAGAAAGGAACAAATTCACGTGTATGATCGCTGCCTTTGTAAGTTGGATCATTACCATGATCTGCAGTAATTATAAGCAAATCATCTTCTCCAAGTTTATTTAATACATTTCCTAAGTTAATATCAAATCTTTCTAATTCTTCTGCATAACCAATAGGATTTCTTCTGTGACCCCACAATGCATCAAAGTCAACTAAATTAACAAAACATAATCCCTTAAAATCTTTATCCATTATTTCTAATGTTTGTTCCATTCCATGAACAGAACTTTTTGATTTATTACTTTCTGTTATACCCTCACCATCAAATATATCATTTATCTTTCCAACAGATATCACATCAAAACCATTATCTTTTAATACATTAAGTGCAGTTCTTCCATATGGCTTTAAAGCATAATCATGTCTATTACTTGTACGTTTAAATTCACCTTTTTTCATTCCAACATATGGTCTTGCTATAACTCTTCCTACTTTCCATTCATCCTTAAGAGTTATTTCCCTTGCAATTTCACAACAGCGATAAAGTTCATCTAAACCAAATGTTTCTTCATGACCACAAATTTGTAAAACAGAATCTGCTGAAGTATATACTATCATATCTCCTGTTTTCATCTGATGTTCACCAAGTTCATCTAATATTTCAGTACCGCTTGCACTTTTATTTCCTACAATTTTATGCCCTGTTCTTTTAGTTAACTCATCTAATAACTCTTGTGGAAATCCTGTATCCGTAAATGTTTGAAATGGAGTATCTATTCTTAACCCCATCATTTCCCAGTGGCCAGTCATTGTATCTTTACCTACACTTGCTTCTTTCATTTTCATGAAATGACCTAAAGGCTTTTCTACAGATTCTACATGTTTAATTGGATGCAAATTAGCCAAACCCAACTTTTGTAAATTAGGAATTTTTAAGTTTTCCACTGATTCTGCTATATGGCCAAGCGTATCAACACCAATATCTCCATATTCTTTTGAATCTGCTTCTTCTCCAATTCCAAGTGAGTCAATTACAATTGTAAAAATTCTTTTATATTTCTTCATAATTATTCCTTCCTAATGAATGAATGAATATTAATTCTAACCAACTTAATTAATATTCATTCAGTTAATTTATTTTTATGATATTAAAAGATTTATTCTTTAAAATTGTTTTTATTAAAAGATATTAGCAATAATCCCTTAATATATGTTGAAAATTGAAATATCAAAAAACTAAGTACTATATTACTAACTCAATAAATAAATCATATCTCAACATATATATTATAACAGTTTTTTATTAAATTATTTTTGATTTTCAGCTTTTATTAGATTTCTAATTGCTTGAACTGCAACTTCTATTGCTGTTTCTGTATCATGCACTTGCTTGTTTTCAAGTCCTGCTTTCTCACGTTCTTGATTAGCAATTACTAAAAATACTGATCCAACTCTAACTTTTAAATAACTTGATACTACAAATAAAGCAGCTGATTCCATTTCAGAAGCAAGACATCCTAACTTTAACCACGCATTCCATTTATTTAATAAGTCATAACTAACAGGCTTTGTTTCTGGAGAATGTTGGCCATAAAATGAATCCTTACATTGAACAACTCCAGCATGATATGTTTTATTTAATTCTTTTGAAGCCTGAACTAATGCATTTGCAATTTCAAAGTTTGCAACTGCTGGAAATTCAATCGGAGCATATTCTCTAGTTGTACCTTCAGCTCTAATTGCTCCAGTAGCTACAACTACATCTCCACCTTTAACATCTATGTCCATTCCACCACATGTGCCTACTCTT
This sequence comes from Clostridium saccharobutylicum DSM 13864, assembly GCF_000473995.1. Taxonomy (NCBI): domain Bacteria; kingdom Bacillati; phylum Bacillota; class Clostridia; order Eubacteriales; family Clostridiaceae; genus Clostridium; species Clostridium saccharobutylicum. The sequence continues at coordinate 2,750,073 of NC_022571.1, forward strand.
ATAAATGTATCAGCTCCGCAGTTTACTAATTCTTCTAATGCTATTGCAGCTGATGGTCCGCCTATTCCTGTTGATGTAACACTTACCTTAACACCATCTAAATATCCTGTATAAGTAGTATATTCTCTATTATCAGCAATCAACTTTGGATTTTCTAAATGTTCCGCTATTTTTTTGCATCTTTTAGGGTCTCCTGGTAATATAACATACTTACCAACTTCCCCTTTTCCAACATTGATGTGGTATTGTTTTCCTGAACCTTCTGTATAATCTGCCATAAAAAATCCCTCCATTTAATCTAATTTAGAATACGATTACAATTATATGTTAAAATGTTAAATATTATATAACTTGTCTACTAACTTGTATAATTGTCTATACAAAAAGAATAACATGTCTATTTTTTTCTGTCAAGGTTTGCTTAATATTTCCTTCAAAATTTTGGATTATACATTGCTAACAACCTGTGCCAAAATGTAACTTAAACATTTTTATCATACTATAATTAATAACTATAGCGAAGCAAGTATAGCAATTCAATTCTTATTAAGTGTTTGTCCTATTTACAACAATGACTTCTTATACAACTTAATTTAATATATCTTACTTATTTTAAATAATTAATCCAACAATTGTTCCTGTTAAAAGACTCACTAATGTTGCACCATATAATAGTTTTAGTCCAAAACGTGCAACAACATTTCCTTGTTCTTCGTTAAGTCCTTTTACTGCTCCTGAAATAATTCCAATTGATGAGAAATTTGCAAATGAAACTAAAAATGTAGAAACAATAGCATTTGCTCTTGCTGACAACTCTACACTTCCGCTTGCTAATAAGTTCATTGCAACGAATTCATTAGAAACTAATTTAGTTGCCATTACACTTGCAGCTTTTATTGATTCATTTAAAGGTACACCCATAAGGAATGCAAATGGAGAAAATACATAACCAAGTATATCTTGAAAACTAATTCCAAAAATCATCTTAAATAATGTATTAATCATGGTAATTATTGCTACAAATCCAACCAACATAGCGCCAACTGTAATTGCCACCTTAAATCCATCCATAATATATTCACCAAGAACTTCAAAAAATGTTTGTTTTGTTTTTTTATCAACTACTAGAATATCATCTTCTTCTGTTACAGTATATGGATTTATAACTGATGCTATAATAAATCCTCCAATTAAATTTAAAATAAGTGCTGTTACAACATATCTAGGTTGTAACATAACCATATAAGAACCCACTACGGACATAGATACTGTTGACATAGCAGATGCACAAAGAGTATACAATCTATGTTTAGGTAATAAACCAAGTTGCTTTTTTACTGAAATAAATACTTCAGATTGTCCAAGAATAGCTGATGCTACTGCATTATACGATTCTAATTCTCCCATTCCATTAACTTTGCTTAAAGCTTTTCCTATGTATTTGATTACAATAGGAAGTATTTTCATATATTGTAAAATACCAATTAAAGCTGAAATGAAGATTATTGGTAAAAGAACGCTAATAAAAAATGTATACTGATTATCATTAACTAATCCACCAAATACAAAATTCACGCCTTCTCCAGCACACTTAAGTAGTACTTGGAAACCATTTACTATACCACCTACTAAAAAATTTCCTATTTCAGTATTTAATATAGCAAAGCCAAGTATGAATTGTAATACAAACATTACAATTATAGGCTTGTACTTTATATTTTTCTTATCATAACTCCCAAGCCATGCAAGTGCTAAAACAACAACTAATCCAATAATTCCAATAATATATTTCATATTTATGCTCCTCTCTAACGAAAACTTTAATATTATGTTCTAACCAGCTTAATTAATATTCATTCAGTTAATTATTTTTGTGATATCAAAAGATTTATTCTTTAAAATTGTTTTTATTAAAAGATATTAGCAATAATCTCTTAATATATATGTTGAAAATTGAAATCACATAAAAACTAAGTACTATATTACTAAATCGCTAAATCATATTACAACATATATATTAGAGTAGTTTTTTATTGAATTATTTTTGATTTTCAGCTTTTATTAAATTTCTAATTGCTTGAATTGCAACTTCTATTGCTGTTTCTGTATCATGCACTTGCTTATTTTCAAGTCCTGCTTTCTCACGTTCTTGATTAGCAACTACTAAAAAGACTGATCCAACTCTAACTTTTAAATAACTTGCTACTACAAATAAAGCAGCCGATTCCATTTCAGAAGCAAGGCATCCTAACTTTAACCACGCGTCCCATTTATTTAATAAGTCATAACTAACAGGCTTTGTTTCTGGCGAATGTTGGCCATAAAATGAATCCTTACATTCAACAACTCCAGCATGATATGTTTTATTTAATTCTTTCGAAGCCTGAACTAATGCATTTGCAATTTCAAAGTTTGCAACTGCTGGAAATTCAATCGGAGCATATTCTTTAGTTGTACCTTCAGCTCTAATTGCTCCAGTAGCTACAACTACATCTCCACCTTTAACATCTATGTCCATTCCACCACATGTGCCTACTCTTATAAATGTATCAGCACCACAGTTTACTAATTCTTCTAATGCTATTGCAGCTGATGGTCCACCTATTCCTGTTGATGTAACGCTTACCTTAACACCATCTAAATATCCTGTATAAGTAGTATATTCTCTATTATCAGCAATCAACTTTGGATTTTCAAAATGTTCCGCTATTTTTTTGCATCTTTTAGGATCTCCTGGTAATATAACATACTTACCAACTTCTCCTTTTCCAATATTGATATGGTATTGTTTTCCTGAGCCTTCTGTATAATCTGTCATAAAAAATCCCTCCATTTAATTAATTTAGAATACGATTACAATCACGTGTTAAAAATATTGAATATCATGTAACTTGTCCACTAACTTGTATAATTGTCTATACACAGAGAATAACATGTCTATTTCTTCCTGTCAAGGTTTACTTAACATTTTTTCAAAATTTTGGATTATACATTGCTAACAACCTGTGCTAAAATGTAACTTGAACACTTTCATCATACTATAATTAATAGCTATAGCGAAGCAAGTATAACAATTCAATTTCGATAAATATAGTATTTAGACCTAATATAATACCATATTTGGTAAAGAATCATGTTTGATTTGTTCACTTGTCTAAACAAGCTTATATATACGGAAAGGTGATATTTTATGAATGAATTTAATATAATTCGACAGGAAAAAAAATTACGATATGTAAGTGTATATAATCAACTTTTTAAAATGATAAATGAAGGTACTTTTCCAGAAGGAAGTAGATTGCCCTCAGAACCTGAACTTGCAAAATTAATAGGTGTAAGCAGAACAACATTAAGACAAGCGCTTGCATTATTACAGGATGATGGCCTAATACGTAATATTCGAGGAAAAGGAAATTTTATAATAAAATCCGAATCTCAAAAAAATGTAGGTCTTGAAACAATGGGGCACCCTGTATACAAATGCATGAACGATGAAATTGACGAAGTTAAAATTCAGCTTCGTATAGAACCATCAACAGATTACTTTAATCAAATTTTAGTCAATAAGACTGCTGCCGTAGTCTTAATAGATAGATGGTATAAATTTCAAGGACATGCAATAGCTTATACTTTTACATTATTACCTATTGAAACTATTTCAAAATTTAATTTGGATTTAAACAATCAAGATAATATTTTGAAGTTTTTAGAAAAAGATATTTATGAAATATCCAGCGATATATTAGTTGAAATCAAGTATTCTACTTCTGGAAATTTTACTGCTAAAACCGATCCAATTTCACCAGAAAATCACTTTCATCTAATACAAGAAACTATATATAAGGATTCAGAATTTCCCATTGCATCTAATAAACATTATTTGCCTATAAAAAACAGTTCAATTAAATTCCATCCCAAAAAATAAATAAAAACATAAGGTTATCTTCTTATTTTTAGATACCTTATGTTTTTTTAATTTTTGTAAAGTGTTTGTCCTATTTACAACAATAACTTTTTATATAACTTAATTTAATATATCTTACTTATTTTAAATAATTAATCCAACAATTGTTCCTGTTAAAAGACTCACTAATGTTGCACCATATAATAGTTTTAGTCCAAAACGTGCAACAACATTTGCTTGTTCTTCGTTAAGTCCTTTTACTGCTCCTGAAATAATTCCAATTGATGCGAAATTTGCAAATGAAACTAAAAATGTAGAAACAATAGCTGTTGCTCTTGCTGACAACTCTACACTTCCGCTTGCTAATAAGTTCATTGCAACGAATTCATTAGAAACTAATTTAGTTGCCATTACACTTGCAGCTTTTATTGATTCATTTAAAGGTACACCCATAAAGAATGCAAATGGAGAAAATACATAACCAAGTATATCTTGAAAACTAATTCCAAAAATCATCTTAAATACTGTATTAATCATGGTAATTATTGCTACAAATCCAACTAACATAGCACCAACTGTAATTGCCACCTTAAATCCATCCATAATATATTCACCAAGAACTTCAAAAAATGTTTGTTTTGTTTTTTCATCAACTACTAGAATATCTTCTTCTTCTGTTACATTATATGGATTTATAACTGATGCTATAATAAATCCACCAAATAAGTTTAAAATAAGTGCAGCTACAACATATCTAGGCTGTAAAAGAACCATATAAGAACCCACTACGGACATAGATACTGTTGACATAGCAGATGCACAAAGAGTATATAATCTATGTTTAGGTAATAAACCAAGTTGCTTTTTTACTGAAATAAATACTTCAGATTGTCCAAGAATAGCTGATGCTACTGCATTATACGATTCTAATTCTCCCATTCCATTAACTTTGCTTAAAACTTTCCCTATATATTTGATTACAATAGGAAGTATTTTTATATATTGTAAAATACCAATTAAAGCTGAAATGAAGATTATTGGTAAAAGAACGCTAATAAAAAATGTATACTGATTATCATTAACTAATCCACCAAATACAAAATTCACGCCTTCTCCAGCACACTTAAGTAGTACTTGGAAACCATTTACTATACCACCTACTAAAAAATTTCCTATTTCAGTATTTAATATAGCAAAGCCAAGTATGAATTGTAATGCAAGCATTACGATTATAGGCTTGTACTTTATATTTTTCTTATCATAACTCCCAAGCCATGCAAGTGCTAAAACAACAACTAATCCAATAATTCCAATAATATATTTCATATTTATGCTCCTCTCTAACGAAAACTTTAATATTATGGTGTTATCTATCTGCTACAATAAAAACACTTTACTTTTTAGTAGATTGCTATATTTATTTTTTAACAATCTTCAATCCATAATTTGTAGTCTTACTTTATAACCTTAGATTCATACAAATATATAGCAGATTTTCTTTTTATTACAATATGTGAATTATGTTGCATTTTTTCGACATTACTTATTATATATTCCTTTTCAACATTTATAAAGGTTTAATTTTAATTTTCTTAAAAGAAAATTAAAATATCATTTTAGAAATAGTTATGAAGCACTATATTGATGAAAATTATAGAACTATGTTTGTTATTTATTCAACATAGAAAAATTTCTTAATTTTATATAAACTGAAATAACCCACAAAAACGAACTATCCATTGCCTGCTTGGCAGTGGTAGTTCATTTTCATGGGTTTCATAATAAATGCAAAACATGATTTTCTAAATAATTAATGTTAATTAAATATTTCCTCTAAACTCTGACAAATGGGTAATTATAAATTCAGCTCCACCCATCCCCATAGCAAAGAATACTAAAATAATAACTAATATTATTGCCTTAAAATCATATTTTATTATTTCTTCTTTGTTTATTATGTAGGCTGCAATAACTTCTACTCCTACACTAATTAATATAAGTGGCCATAGGGATACTATTTGAAAAATATTAATATTAGTGCTAATTAATCTAAGTAAAAACAGTATACCAAATACAACTAAAACAATACCTGCAGTTAATGTACCTACTCTACGTCCCTTAATCATCAACCTCACTCTCCATTTTCTTCCCTTTTATAAGCTTTAGGCCAAACATAACTATTGCTACTCCTATAATTATTTGAGGTACCTGTCTCATACAACTATAAAGATTATAATAAAGTTCATTTGGAATAAGTGGTTCTAAGAAATGCATTATATTTTGATATAGTAAATAAACACCAAAAAATAATACTAACACGCCTATGGCAAGTTTACGTTTTTTAAATACATTTTTATCCAATTCAGTCAACTTATCAAGAGAAAATAGATATTTATCTTCTAAAAGTAAAAGCTTTTCCTCATCTAAACTCATTCTATTAATACAATCAAAAAATGCATAAAACCAAATAAGTGGAGCTAAAAATAGTAATGGTCCCACATCAAGCCAAGAAGAAAAAAATATCAAAAAGAAAAATACAGACATAAAAGATACACCTGTCTTCATAAATCCCATATACATATGTCCTGCACCAGGCAACATTGAAAAAACAAAAGTTAAAAATCTACTTTTTTTCTTTATCATTATTAAAAACCTCCAATTTAATTATTTTTTGAGAAAAGCTATTAAGATTTGTATTAATTGAGTTTAAAACACTAAAATCTACTGGCTTTACATAACTTGTTTTTGTACTAGCCAAAAAATTTAATCCATTTGAAAAAACCATCATTAATGCTATACTAGCTGCAATTGCAACTTTAGCACAATAAAAACTAAACGTAATAGTGCTTTGTTTCTTATTTTTAATTTTAATTTGTACTTTTTCTTGAAATCCTAAAGGAGCGTCTGCAAGTTCATCATCTTTAAAACTGTCTGCAAATGCACCAGAACACTTTTGACAATCACTAATATGATCCAATATAGAAATCAAATCTTCATCCTTTAAATTACCGAATTTAAGTAGTTTCAATGTTTCTTCAGTTAAATGCCCTTCCTTATCAAATAGTACACCATTCACATAAACTCCTCCTTCCATAAATCTTTCAATAATTTTTTTGATCTATACAGCTGTGTTTCTAAAGTTTTAATGTTCTTTCCTGTTTTCTTTGCTAAATGTGAAAGTTTAATACCTTTGCAAAAATAGCTTACAGCTACAGTTCTATAAGGCTCTTTTAACTTATTACATACACTGTGTATTCTCTCCATAGTGTTCTTTTTCACTACCGTTTCTTCTGGTGAATCTCCCTTATCCTCTAAGATTCCATATTCCTCTTCTGATAGACTAACTGTTGTCCTAGCTTTACTCTTAATGTAGTCTTTACACTTATTTGCGGCAATTGTAGTAAGCCAAGCCTTAAGATTATCACCATCAAAGCTTTCCCACTTTTGATACGCCGCTAAAAATGTTTGTTGAGCTAAATCTTCAGCGTCAAAATAATTTTTCGTAAAGGATAAGCAAATAGTAATAATTAAACGTTCATATTGTTTTATGCAAATTTCAAATTGTTCTTTTTCAATTGTTATCACCACCTTCTTTAATCCTTACATTAACTATAACGATTAAGAACTATAAAACACTTCAATATTTATAAAATAATTTTAAATTTACATTATAATTCAAAATATCCGAATCCAATTAAGGCGCATGAAAATAGCAAATCTATTTTCATGCGCCTTAATATCGAAATTAAATCTTAACTTTATAATTTTTTATCTTCTAATATATCCGCTTGACATATGTAGTTCGAACTCTAATATCTATCTTTTTATCAATTGTAATTTTTCATATATACTATTAATTTCTGCTTGTGATAGTCTTTTATCTCCTTCATATTTACTTATGTACTTAACTATAGAATCCGACTTTATAACTGGCACATCTGAATTTTCTGTTCCTTCAAGTATTGTTTTAGCATTAGATAGTACTATAATTCCATGGGGAACATATTCTCCAGCACCATAATGTTTGTCCAAGTTTTCTTTCAATACCTTATCATGCCTTTGTAATTGAAACTCTGGACTTTCCATGCCTGTTTCAATATCTCCATATTGCTTAATCCAGCTACCTGATGAATTAATTTTAATCTTACAGCCTCTTTCTCCACCAAAATTCTTTGTTTCTATATGAAAGATACCATTAGATCCTATTATTATATTATCGAACTCTTGAACACCAACAATAGAACTTAACTTTATGTTATATAGAACTCTATATTCTTCTGGTAACCATTTTAAATTATATGCTACGATACTTTCGCCTACTTGCCCACTCTTTTTTATTCTTTCTTCCTCTGTTTCAAAATTAAAATTATCTCTACCTAATCTACATCCTTTTTTTAATAACTCATTATATAAATTTTTCTTGATATGTCCCGATACTGTTTTTGAATTATAAACAGCAAAAAATACATTTTTAAGTTTTTGCCATTCATTTGGATGATTAATAACACGTGCAGATTTTAATAAATTCGCATAATCTTCAACCAAATCGTTAGTTTGATTATTTATTAATTTATCTCCAATTTTCTTCAGCTTATGCAACTTTATGCCATTTGTTATTGCAGAAATTATTGAAATAATAAAAATTAATACTATAATACACGGGAAAATATAAATAATATTTGGTAATTTCATTTTTACACATCCTTCACTTAATTTATGCCTTAATTCTAAATCCATTTAAGGACATTTTTTTACACTTACTTAACCTTGATGTCAATTTTACTTTATCAGTCCCCCCTGTTACACTCAACTAAGCATTTTCTATTCAAAATTCCATCATTCGCACCAACTATAGTTAAAATTTGTATTTCTCTGATTGCCTCTTTATCTATAACTTTTGCTTCATTTATATCGCCTAATAAATATATTCATTTTTCACACTTAACGTTAAAACCGTAATCTTTTAAGTATTTAATATAATTTTTAGTATTTCTTTCTTTTAAACTCATATCCGTCTCGAAATTCTACATTTATTTCTTAATTATATTAAATTAAAATACCCCCTTTATATAGAAACAGTTTTGTTATTTTAACTGTATACTATAAAGGGAGCGTATGAAAATTTTAGAAAAATAAGCACTTCTCAAATATAAAATCTTCTTATCCATCTATTCTATATTTAAATTTTAAAGATATACCTTTTTATTATCTTACTCTTTTTCTCTTATTTCTTTCTCAAAATATCCAATGTATGTGCGCTTGCTCCTAACAGTTCTTGTCTTTCACACGTAGAAAAATGATAGTTGATAAAAGTTTTAAATGTCTCTTCATCCATAGCATTCAAAATAGGTCGCATATAATTAGCTGGCCCATCTGCCGCTATTAATTTTATCCTTTGCATTTTTGCTTCATCATTTAACTTATTGATATCTTCAATCCTTACATAATCATATAAATCTTCTGCTTCTGATATAACATGGAAATCATCAGTGAGTTTCCCATTATCAATACATGCACGAATATTATTTTCCTTAAAACCATATGTTAATACACTATATTCATTCATACAATATGCTACTAAGATAATACCGCCAATCTTAGTTACTCTTTTAGCCTCTTGCATAGCTTGTACTTTATCCTCAAATTTATATAAGTGATACATTGGTCCAAACACCAATGTCATATCAAAAGTATTATCTGAAAATCTTGATAAATCTAATGCTGTTCCTTGATATGCTTTCACTGCACTTCCTTTTGACTTTAAAACACCTAGATTATGCTTCACAAGTTCAACTGCTGTAACATCATATCCTTCATTTGCTAATTGTACAGAGTATCTACCTGTTCCTGCACCAACATCTAAGATTTTTGCGTTCTCATTATTTTCTAGATAATCATGAATATACTTCATAGAAGTTATATATTCAACTTGTCCATGTCTTCTTGTTAATCTTTTGTCTTCACAAAATTTATTATAGTATTTTTCTAATTCCATTGTCATCTCTTTATATTCCCACCTATTATTTTATTAGAAGTTATTATTTTTGCAATTCAGTCCCAATAGTTTTCACTGGAGAAAGCAAATTAACACTTTTTTATATCTAGCAATTAATTTTCCCTATTAATGACTCTAGAGTATAAAGCTGTATAAAATAAGATTAATTCTTCTTTTTATAGTTCAATACACTACATTATACTCTCACTTTACATTATAACAAATATTATACTATACATTGCATCTAAAATATGAATTTTCTTAAAAAATATTAAAAGAGTATACTCTTCTACAAATATCCCAAAAGCGTACTTATCACTACTCTTGTCCTTTTTGTTTTGCTATCTTCTTATCTATTTCATTCCTCAAATTGTCAAAATAATTTTTAATGCCTGCTTCACCTATTATAAAAGGATTAGCTTCGCTACCTTTTCTATTTCTTACGGTTTCTAAATTTGAATACCCATTTTCAGAAAACAAATGAGCCGTAATTTCAGCACTTACCTGTTGTGACTTTGCACACTTTTCAAAATAATCAATTGATTCTCTATATTTTATCTTTCCTTCCAAATCACTTGGTGCTCCAATCCCACCCCATTGTGCTACATTGCAAATTCTTCCATTTTCTTTAACAGGGAAAAGCAAAGATATACAACCTGGTGTATGACCCGGTGTTTCTACAACAGTTACTGTCGTATCTCCTAATTGTATTTTTTGTTGATCTTTTATCATAATATCAACTGAACATTTGGGTGAGCGTGGTCCATTTGCACCTGAATTAACTGTATTCATAAAATTATAATCTGTTTCACTCATAGCTATTTTCACTTTATAATTATCCTTGATAAATTGAGCTCCACCATAGTGATCTCCATGTCCATGTGTAATAATGATATATTCAATATCCTCTGGATTTAAATTCAACTTTTTCATACCATCAATAATTAATTGTGCATCGCTATTATCCCACATAGAATCAATTAAAATAATCCCTTCAGATGTTTTCAACACCCATGTTACAACGCTTCGGCTACCAATACAATATAAATTATCAAAAACTTTTGTTGGTTCCAAAGGGGTATTATCAAATAATTCTTGTGGAAGATTTATTATATCTTTATTCATTGCTACTTACCTCCTAATTATTAGAAAACACTTTTCTAATATATTGTAATTTTAATATATATAAATTATCATTTTTATAAAATGTTAATATTATCTATATCTTTGTTTCCTCATAATAAATAATATCATTAATGTAGCGAAAACACCAAGATCATAAATAAATCTGTAATGTCTATAACTACATGAATTAGCATATATAAACTAACGTAAAATCTGAAGGGTATTACAACTTTGTATAAATATATACATTTGTACGAAATTAAAGCATATTTTTCACAGTAATAACTATGAAAAATATGCTTTTTTATGAGATACAATCAAAAAAAGAATAGACCACTATGCTTATCCATTCTTTTAATGTGCCTTAATCCAAACTTCTTTGATTTCTGATTATCCTTCTAATACTGCTTTCTGTCAAGAAATATTGTTCAGATAATATTTTAACAGGTATTCCAGATGAATATTTATTAAATATTTCTTTATCTCGTGTTTTAAGATAACTTTTAGTTTCAGTATTTTCTCCCCAATATTTTTTATTTTCATTTTTTCTAGGTATATAGATATATCCACCATCAATATAGTTTTGAATCATCTCAATTATATTGTGAGGCAGTATATTTTGTGCTTTTTCATATTTCATAAATTGTTCGCTCCACTCTACATTTAATATATAAATGAAGATGCAAAGATTAATTAGAATATGAAAAACTCAAGATTTATATTAGCTCCAAGCAAAAGTTTTTCACATATTATAATCTTTGCATGGAGCTAACTACATTTGCTAGAAACATCTCAAACTCACTTCCTTATAACATTTGTGCACATATATACTAACTTATCTTACCCCATTAATTTTTCTTCTTCAAGTTCCTTTACTTTGGGTGGGTTCCTTTTATACATGCCACAAACAAAATATCCAATAGTAATGATAACACAGAAAACAACACCAATAAATAATGGCATCTGAGTTGAAGAGTTAACGCACATACCGATTAAAACTAAGCAAAGATATACTACTACAATATAGTTTGCATATGGAAAAAGCTTTGATTTAAAAGGATGCGTTTCCATTTCAGTTGCATGTTCTTTTCGAAATTTTATTTGACTTATGCATAAAACAATCCATGGAACCATGCCAGGAAGAACACTTGCACTATAGATATAAACAAATAATTTAGAATTTGGACAAATATAGTTTAAAATTACACCGATTATCAAACAAATCAAAGTTGTTTTGATAGCATTTGCTGGTACACCATCTTTGTTTAATTTACCTAGGAATTTAGGAGCTTGACCATTTTTTGACAATGTATAAAGCATACGTCCACAGCTATAAATTCCGCTATTACACCCAGACATTGCAGCTGTTAACACTACAAAATTGATTATGCCAGCAGCAGCAGCAATGCCAATCTTAGAAAAAGTCAAGACAAATGGACTACCTAGAGTACTAATTTGATTCCATGGATAAATTGTTACAATTACAAATATAGCACCAATATAGAAAATCAATATACGCCAAATTATATTTTTTGTTGCTTTTCTTAATGTGTTTTTTGGATCTTGTGCTTCACCAGCCGTAATACCTATAAGTTCCACTCCTTGATATGATGCTGTTACCATACATAATGCAAATAACCAACCCTTCAAGCCACCAGCAAAAAAACCGCCATTTGCTGTAAGATTCTTTAGCCCAATAGCTTCACCATGATTACCAATGCCGAAAAAAATTAAGCCAAATCCAATTATAAGCATAACTATAATTGTAACAACCTTAATGAGCGAAAACCAAAATTCAAATTCACCATAAAACTTAACTGAAGCCATATTCGCAGCAGCTATAATAGCTAGTCCAATTAAAGCAGGAATCCAAGCTGGCAAATTCGGAAACCAATAATTAATATAAATTCCAATTGCAGTAATTTCAGACATACAAACTGTTATCCACATAAACCAATAACACCATGCTGTCATATATCCAGCCCAAGGACTTATGTATTTCTGTGCATAATTTGCGAAAGAACCAGTCAATGGTTCAATATAAAGCATTTCTCCCATGATTCTCATAATTATGTACATAGCAATCCCTGCTACTCCATAGGCCAACAATACTGATGGTCCAGCCCATTTAATTGTACTAGCTGATCCCATGAACAAGCCTACTCCAATTGTACCACCTAAAGCAATCAATTCAATATGACGTGCTTTTAAGCCTCGTGATAACTCTTTTTCTTCCACCTAAAAGGTCCCCTTTCAAAAATGTCTATTAATAAATTGTTTCTTTTTCTAGACATTTGTTTGTTCTTTTAATAATATATTACCACAATGTTAAGATTTTTTCATTTTTTTGCCACAATTTTTTAATTTATTATAATTGCATTATTCTTACATTTAACCATTTTAAATATTATTTCGTGATTTAATCATAAGCATTTCACGCCCTAGCCTATAACATTGCATGCATTTATAAATATAAAAATATAGAAAATAATACTGCAAATATTATAAGACTGCCAAAATTATATTTTATAAATTTATATAAGTACTTTTTTCCATCATATTCCTTACTATAAAATTTATAAGATATTAAACTTGCAAGTGAAGCAATAATTGTTCCCATTCCACCAACATTAACTCCAATTAAGATTGGTCGCCAAGAATTTGTAAACTTGGATAAAAGAATAGCACAAGGCACATTACTAATCAATTGGCTGAAAAATATAGCTGAAAAGTATATCCCACTATCACTATTCAATAGTTTTTTCATAATCTCACTAATACTTTGCATATTTGACAGATTCCCTATAGCTATAAAAAAACATACAAAAGTGAGTAATAATATATAATCTAATTCTTTAAACAATTTTCTTTCTAAAATTAAACTTACACAAATTGTTATTATAAATGCCACTCTATAATCAATCACATCAAAAACTGAAAGTAATATAAACATAAACAAAACACAATAAATAGTTGCAGCCTTTGTATTTTTAATCTCTATCTTATCTAAATCAAATTTTAAATCTACATTTGAAATTTTTTGATTTAAAATGAATAACCACACTCCACCTGATATAACGAAAAATATTGTACTCTTAAAAAAGGTTAATATACTTATATTAAAAAATGAGAACAAATATAAATTTTGTGGATTTCCCATAGGTGTAAAACTACTACCGATATTAGCTGCTAATGTTTCCAAAATTATTATTTTCATTGGATTAAAGCCAGCTTTTTTAGCAATAATCATAGTAAGAGGAACAAAAGATATTAGTGCAACATCATTTGTTATAAACATCGAAGAAACAAAACACAGACTGACCAATACTGTTGAAACCATTCTAAGGCTTGTATTCTTTCTTAATATTTCAACTGCTACCTTATCTAATAATTTAAATTTTTCAAAGGCGCCTATTACTATCATAAGGTTGAACATTAATATTAATACCTGAAAATTTATATAGTTTAATTGAGGTTTAGTAATTATAGATGTAGTAAAAGCTAAAACTAATGAAATAGTAAAAACTACTTCCGTTTTTAACATTACTATAGAACTAGTAAAAAGTTGTTTAATATTCATAAAATAGCCTCCAAAATTATCTTTATAATAAAAATGCGTTTTTATTATAACATGGTGCTTCAGTATATCCAACTATCTCGTATTACATAATACGATAAATTTGCTAAAAAATAATCAATCAGATACTAAATTCCATTGTTATAGTTTTTAAAACATCTAATAATTAAATTTGAACTTAAAGACCTGTATAAAAATATTAGTATGATAAATATATTTATCATACTAATATTTTTAATATAACTTTAGCACCTCCAAGTTTTTCAGAATTGTCTAAATATATATTTCCATTATTCTTTTCTATAAGCTTCTTAGTGATGTATAATCCCATGCCATAATGATTTTTTGAAGCTCTACTCTTATCCCCTTGAAAAAACTCTTCTGTAGCACAATTTAATTCTTCTTTTGTGAAACCTCTGCCTGAATCTTCAATTATAAATTCTATATTCCCATCCTTACAATTAACAGAAAATAATATTTCTCCATCTATTGGGCAATAATCAACTGCATTTGAAATAACATTAATTATAGAACGTTTCAGTAATTCTTCATCGACCAAAATACATTCTGGAATATCTTTAACTTCACTTTTAAATTTTAATTGCTTATTTATACTAATTAAAGTCCCTTGTTCAACTATCTCATCTATAAATTTCATTAAATTTATCTGCCTTTTTTCTAAGATACATTCTTTTTCTGATTTCATAATTTCTATTAAGGATTTAATATAAGATTCCATATTTTTAATTTCATTTAAGATATTATTATTAAATTCTGTCTCATCTGGCTTCAAATCTAGTTCACCTAAAAGCTCTGAATTTCCTTTTATTATCGTTAATGGTGTTTTTATATCATGAGTTAGTGCAGCTATTTGCTCCCTACGTGTTTCTTCCATGTTCCATTGTTTAGCAAGAGCTTCTTTTAATTCTAATTTCATTTTATCTAGTGCACTAAGTACATCATTAATTTCTACTATATTTGAGTATTCTATTTTAAAATCTAAGTTTTCCATTTGTATATTTTCAGTAGTATCCTTTAAAATTTTCATTTCTTTTACTACTCTTCTTTTAAAAGCTTTAGAAAAAATAATAATTTCAATAGCAATTGAACTAAATAAAAAAACATAAAAAACAATTTCAAAATTTTCAACATATCTATGCAAAATAGGATTAGCAAAACTTGCATTTAGTATATATTCCACTACACATATTCCATTATCCCTTTGTATAACTTTATAAAAATATTTTCCACTACTCCTTGAATCGCTTTGCACAATATTCCACATATCTAAAGCTTTTGCTTCTGAAACATTTCCTTGGAGCATATTTCCATTCAAATCATAAACTGCATACTTACATTCTTGTGGTATCAAATCTTTTACATCTTCAGTTTGTTCTATTGTCTTTCTTTGCTTCTCAATTTTCTGTTCATAATAGTTAGCAGGTAAAATATATCCTGTTTGAATCCCAATTATAAATGAAGCAGAATAAAACAATACTAAGAGAATAGCTGCTATACAAAAAGCAACTATATACATTGCAAAAATCTTAGAAATACTTTTTTGCTTCTTTACTCTTTCCACTTATATCCTATCCCCCAAACTGTTTCTATAGGAGTTATTCCTATCTTTTTCAACTTGCTTCGTATATTTTTAATATGCTCAACAATTGCACTTGTATCACTATTTCCATCAAATCCAAATATGCTTTCATATATTTTTTCCTTTGAAAATACCTGCCCATGATTAGTAGCCAAATATTCACAGATACTATATTCACTTTTTGTAAAAGGAATTAATTCATCATTATGATATACCTCTTTTGCAGTTATATTAAATTTTACATCTGAAATAGAAAAAGCATTTTGTTTTTCCCTATGTTCACGTCTTAAATGTGCTGCTACCCTTGCTCTTAACTCACCAATTCCAAAAGGCTTTGATATATAATCATCACCTCCTATGCTTAATCCCATCACTATATCCTGTTCCATTGTCTTTGCTGTAAGAAAAATAATCGGGCAGTCAACCAAATTACGTATTTCTTTGCAAAGAGAAAAGCCATCTATTTCTGGCATCATTACATCCAGTAATATTAAATCGTATTTTATATATTGATCCTTTTGAAAATTTGTAGGATTAGATATTGTAGTTACAATGTGTCCTTCTTTTGCCAATGCATTTTTTATAATACTTAATATTCCTTCTTCATCATCTATAGCTAAAATATATGCCATGTCCATCCCTCCATACTTATTATAACTTATTTTTCCTGTTAATCACGTGAAGATAAACACCAAGTTTAATTTGCCATGGATATTTTTCATCAGGCAAGGATGTGAATTGTGCTCATAACAGGACTATTAGGTCAATTTGCCAATGCAGAATGATGGAAAATAATTTAACAAATGACTTGTTATTTATTTGAATAGTCCTTAATCGTTATTATTCTTAAAACTATAGTGGCTAAGAACCATATATAAGTACTTTACTTCTCTCCTCTACCTTCAAAAAAATCAAACCAAACTGCAAATAAAATTGCAAAAACAATTGTAAATATGACACAATTTCTAACTCCAACAGCATTATTACTAATCATCGTATTAATATTTGCCATTTTATTAAATACATCTACAGAACCAGGTTCCTTTATAAAAAAATTATTACAAAATTTAACTGACCATCCGCAAGGTATCCATTGCCATATTCCATCTCCAAGTCCTGTAATCAACAAAGCTGAAAATAAAGTTTCAAATATGCCCATTCCTATAGATGCTCCGCTTCCAAACTTTATGGTTAGCCATAAGTGAAATAAATAAAGAAATATTTGAGCTCCAAATATAATAAAAGTTACATTAATATAAAATCCTAAAGGTAATACATTTTGTTTCAAAACATATTGAAATCCAAGAAAAAATCCTCCTATTGCTAAGATAAGTGAACACAAACTAAGAAAAAGTAAAACTAATATCTTACTTAAAAGACTTTTTCCTTTTCCATATTCTATCGACAGCATCTCTTTAAATTTCCCTGCCATTACTTCTTGTTCTATAACCATTGAACATACAACTCCAATTAATACAGGGAAAATTATTGATATAGATTCTAAGTATCCATTTATCTTATTTATAGTACTCCATGACGAAAAGGAGTAATACTTTAAAAACATTAGTATTCCTATAAAAGGTACACAAATGTGAATTAAATAAAATGGAGTATGTTTCATTTTTAAAAAGTCTGACTTCATTAATCGAAAAATTTGCATTATATTTACTTTACCTCCTGTTTTTCATACCACTTAGCTGTTAGATAAGTGATTGCTATAAATAACATAATAGATATCAAAATACCAAATGGTATTCCCCAAGTACTAAGTAATTCTGGTGTAAATGTTTGACTCTCAGGTTTTGCTACCAAACCATTTGGAAGTAATTTTAAAATCCGACACATAAGCCTATCTGTATAATCAAAAGGATTTGCCCACCAAAATTTATTTACAGCAGTAATTACGGAAAATTCGCTAACTATAATGCTTAACACAATAGTTGGAAACATTCCTATTTTATTTGATAGAAAAAAGTATATTGGTATTTGCCACATTGATGTAATAATAATTACTAAAGTTCCGCATAGACCACTAATCATTGAAATATTAGATATACTGTCCATTTGGATAATAAATATGCTTAATTGGCCAGCTATAAAAATTATTATACAAGAAATGGATATATTTTTTACTCCTACTAATATTTTAGCAATCCATATTTTTTTTAAATCAACTGGAAGTGACATTACTCCTTTATTTTTCATAGATCCATCTACTCTAAATAAAAGAGAACTTCCTAAAGCAATACTTCCTTGAAGTATTGAGGTATACCACCAATTGTAAATATCAACTTGAAAATAGTTTGTTGCTAGAAATACTGAAAGAATAATTATCATTAATGGCGCTATCAGTACTAATTTCTTTACAAATGTATGTTTTATCTTCATATTCTCTGAAATGAAATATTCAAACATCTTTATTCATCCCTTCTATATTTCTTAGCTATATTCATAAATAATTTTTCCAAATCTTCACCTTGCTTTAGTTCTCCCGCATATCCTAAAATACCACCTGATATAATTCCAATATGGTCAGCAATCTGTTCCACTTCACTTAATATATGACTTGATAATATTACGGTAATATCTTTCTTTGGAAAAGAACGTATTAACTCTCTTAATTCCTGAATTCCAAATGGATCAAGACCATTAGTTGGCTCATCTAAAATTAAAAGTTTTGGATTATTAATAAGCGAAATAGCAATCCCTAACCTCTGTTTCATCCCCATAGAAAATTGCCCTGTTTTCTTTTTCCCTGTGTCTTCAAGCTCTACTATATTAAGAACTTCTTCAATCCTTGAGTCTGGCAATCCAAGTACTGTAGTTCGAACCTTTAGATTTTCTTTTGCTGTTAAATTTTCATATAAAGGCGCTGATTCTATCAAAGAACCAATTTCACGTAGATCTTTTCTACTCCATTTGTGCCCATTAAATAAAATTTCTCCACAGTTTGGTCTAAGCATTCCTGTAATCATCTTTAATAATGTAGATTTTCCAGCTCCATTTGGTCCAAGCAGTCCATATATTGAATTTTTTTGAACTGATATTGAAATATCTTTAATTGCCTCTTGTTTCTTAAATGTTTTGCATAATTTTTTTGTTTCTAAAATAACTTCATTCATTTTTTCATCCTCCCTACAATTAAATGATAAACAGTAATTATAAGGATTTTATAAGGAAATGAAAATTAATAATAAATTGTCTGTTTTAATACATATCAACAGTTTAATCTAACAGACTTTAGCTTTTAATATCTATATTTCGTTTTTTCATTTAGGCATCATATATAGAAAAAACTCACAAAAATCTAAAATTCAGATTTTCGTGAGTTTCATTCTTAGATATTATGTTATTAATCAAAAATTATTAATGTAGCGTTTATTACAGCTTATCAAGCTTTAAATAAATCTAGTACTTCTCTTCTTATCCTTACAAATTCAACATCTGTTACAATGTCCTCTTCTCTTGGATAACTAAGGTTAACTGTAATTTCTCCTTTTATGGTGGCAGGCTTTTCAGAGATTACATATATTCTATCTGATAAAAATATCGCTTCTTCAATATCGTGAGTTATAAATAATATAGTAGTTTTCATCTCTTTTGTTAAATCTAAAAGCCATTTCTGCATTTTTCTTCGTGTTATTGAGTCTAAAGCAGCAAAGGGTTCATCTAAAAGCATTATATCCTTTGATGTTAAAAATGTCTTTAAGAAGTTTGCTCTTTGCTTCATACCTCCTGAAAGCTGAGATGGATATTTATATTCAAATCCATCAAGACCAAATGTGTCTAGATATTTTAATACCTGTCCTCTAGCTTCTTTTTTGCTATGACCCTTAAATACAAGGGGTATGCCTATATTATCTATTACCTTTTTCCAAGGTACCATCATGTCCTTTTGATACATATAACTGACATCACCATTAACCACTATGTCTCCATCATCTTTATCTATTATTTTAGTGATTATATTAAAAATGGTACTTTTTCCACTACCTGATGGACCTACAATTGAAATCAGTTCACCTTCTCCTACATTAAAGGTTATATCTCTTAATATTTCCATATTGCCAAAAGATTTTTTAACCTTTGTAAGCTGTATTTTATTCTGGTAGGAATTCATTTGTATAAGCCTCGCTTGCTTTCATATCCTTAGTTATGATTTTGTTATCTAAAAGGAATTTTGTGTAGTTATCCCAAACGCTATCCTTCATTTCGCCCCATCTTTTTGCATCCGCTTTATATTGATTAGCTAAAAATTTCATACTATCTGTAGCTAAAGTTTGATCGATTTCTGGTGCATTTGAAACTAATATCTTTGCACTATCCTCTGGATTTTCCATTGAATATTCATATCCTTTTGAAGTAGCTGCTAAAAATTTCTTTACCAATTCTGGATTACTGTTAATATTATTTTCAGTAGTAGCTATTATTGGTGTGTAGTAATTTAACGCAGGATCTAAATCTTTAAGTGGTATATAATTCAAGTCAATATTTTTATCTTTTGCTTCTATATTAGTCCAGCCTTCAAAAACCCATTCAAAATCTATATTGTTTTTTGTAGCTGCAAAAAAGTCTTCTGTTCCTGCATCTACTCTGTTAAGTTTTGAGAAATCTGCTCCGTTCTTTTCCATAACAGTTTTTAATATTGCTTCTTCACTAGGACTTCCCCAGCCGCCATATACTTTTCCTTCAAAATCCTTAACAGTTTTGATTCCCTTTTCCTTTGGTGATGCAAACCCTGATGTATTGTTTTGAATAATTGTAGCAATTGCTTTAACAGGTAATGGATTATCTGAAGTTCTAGCAAAAGTTAAATCTTCTTGATAGCTTATAGCAAAATCTGCTTGACCAGCAGAAAGCAATTGCAATGCTGCACCTTCAGATGGTTGAACAATCTCAAGATCAATTCCTTGTTCCTTATAATATCCCTTGTCTTTAGCCACATAAATACCTGTGTGATTTGTGTTTGGTGTGTAATCTAGTATTAACTTAACCTTTTGTAAATTTTCTTCTTTTGTTTCCTTTTTAACAGAACCACAACCCATAAATACTGTTGAAACTAGTAATATTGATGTTGCCAATGCTAATATTTTTTTGTTTTTCATAATTATTCCCCCTAAATTTTCTATATTTTCAAGCACATAAAAAAACAATATGTCAGAAACTACATATATATTCAGTGTAAATCAAGGAGACACCTTCATGCTCATAATTAATTTACTAACAAAAATTGTGATGCTTTACTCATCAAAATAGATATGAACATACTGTTCTATTATTTTCTTCATTGTGTCTTATTCTTGAACTCTTTTCCATGGTGTTAATATTTTTTCAATAAATGTAACCAAAATAAATATTCCCATGCTGACTACAACAATTATAATTATTGCAGCAAACATTTTATCTAAAGCATATGCACTTCTAGCTCTTGTCATATATACTCCAATTCCCTTATCTCCACCAAGCCATTCTCCAACTACTGCGCCCATTATACTGTATGTTGCTGCAATTCTCATTCCAGAGAAAAAGCTTAATATTCCATAAGGAAGCTTTAAATGTAAAAACACCTTTATCCTTGATGCTCCCATTAATTTAAAATGATTAATAAAATCCTTATCTACAGATTCCAAACCATCTGATATGCTAATAACAATAGGGAAAAAGCATACTAATATAACAACTATTATTTTAGGTAGAGTTCCAAAACCAAACCATATTATAAATAGTGGCGCTAGCGCAATTATTGGTATTGTCTGCGATATTACAAACAAAGGATAAAG
Organism: Clostridium saccharobutylicum DSM 13864; assembly: GCF_000473995.1. Classification (NCBI taxonomy): domain Bacteria; kingdom Bacillati; phylum Bacillota; class Clostridia; order Eubacteriales; family Clostridiaceae; genus Clostridium; species Clostridium saccharobutylicum. The sequence goes on from NC_022571.1 coordinate 2,772,054, forward strand.
TGCTTTTTTTACTAAAGCGGACATATCCATTATTATAGCTAAAATTAATGCTGCAACTGTAGATAAAATAAATCCTACTATTCCCTCATATAATGTAATTAATATATGGGGAAGCATGACATTAAAATCCTTTATAATCACTTTAATAACATCACTAGGTGCTGGCAGAATATATTTTTCAATACCACCTATTGAAACAACTAACTGCCATAATATGAGTAATCCAAGAGCAAAAAATACTGGTATTAATTTATCCCCTGTACTTTTTAATTTTTTCATCAATTGTAACGCCCTCTTTTTTATAGTCAATTTTAACTATAGAAGCAACTCTGGATGCTCCTTCTTCAATGCAAATTTCTTGTGCTTTCTTTACAATTTCAAGAAGAAAATCTAATTCACCTTCCATTGTTGTCTCCATTGGACCTACTTCGTATTTTACTCCAGTAGACTGAATGTATTCTATGACCTTATCTACTACTGGATATGTCATCTCATCTGGTACCTTAGGTATTACTTGTAAACTTACATTACATACTGACATTATTATCCTCCCTCTCAAATAAGAAAATCTGCTTCGCAGACTACGTGTTTCTACTACTTTCAGAAATTATCCACAGATTTAACTGCCTTATAATTTCCTAAAGAATAAAAAAGCATACTATTTTCTAACTCCTAAAAATAGTATGCTTGTAGTTTCTTTATAATATATTTCCCTACGTTGGCATTATCCAAATCAGGTTATGGGTCGAAATTACAAATTTCCTCTCAGATAGTTTAACTAACTCCCCGTTTTTTATTCAGTTGTCATAATTAATTGTAAACATTTTTGATGATTTGTCAAGATGAACTATTTTATCTTCCAAATTATAGATAAATGACTTTAAGTTTAAATTTATGTGGTAACTTACCCAAATCAAATACATTTGTGTCCCACAGCACTATGAAAATTTCACACAAAGCACTAAATAAGAGCTTGCACCCCAATTAGCTTTCTCCCACTTTAAGTGTGACAAGCTAGTTTAGGACAATCCCCTATTAAGTGCTTTTAGCAGCGAAATTTTCAAATGTCTGTTTTACACAAATGTATTTCATTTCTGGTGTATATATGCACTCAAAGTTTAATTTCAGTTAATTCAAAAAAATTATCTTGTATTATTTTTGATAATGCATCAATGGAAAGAGCTTTTCTCTCTGCAATTTTTTTTACAACATCAATTATTGCACTTGGATAACCATATTCACCATTTACCCATTCTAAAGCTGTTGGTCCATCAGTTTCCACAAGTAGTCTATTTATTGGAATCCTTGATAATATTTCTTCGCTTAATTCAGAGTAACCTAAATCAACACTTACAGTAAAATAGCATCCAAGCTCTATAAACTTATCTAAAATTTTAATATCACCGCTATACCAATGGATAATTACTTTGTTGTAGCCATAATTATTAAGAATATTATAGATTTCTTCTTCTGCTCCTTTTGTATGAATGGATATTACCTTATTTCTTTTAATGCTTTCATCTAATATAAAATTAAAAATCTTTCTTTGAGATTCATAACTTTCTTTATCCTCAACCCAAAAGAAATCCAAGCCTATTTCGCCTATAATCTCACTTTCCTCAATATAAGGAATTAAATCTTTAAGCTCTCCAATGTATTCTGCTGCTTTCCATGGATGAATTCCAAAGGTGGCCTTAATATATTCACTTCTTTTGCTATATTCTTTATTTTGTAAATAACTCTCTACATCCATTCCATTAGCAATTGTTAGTATTCTAAAATTATTGATTTCATAAATTGCATCATCTATCTTCTCATTAAAGAAATCTAAATGAGTATGGGCATCAATATACATCTTTACATCTCTCCATTTTTCTACAATATATTCATTATATCTAATTTCTTAACTTTATTCCTATGTTTTTCGTAATATAATTACTTTTTATTACAAAATATATCCTTTTAAAGCAATAAGTGTTTATTTACTCAAAAAAGTATGAGAACATTAAATTGTTGCGCAACTAATTTAACTTTTATTAACATTTTAACATAATACTTTTTTTAATGTGAAATAAAAATTTAAACAATATTTTGTTTTTAATGTTTTAAAAAACCTATCTAGATTAAAAACTATAAGGAGTATTTATAATGGGTAAAATAATTAAATTTTTAACAGCTGCAGCTACAGTAGCAACTATTTGGGGAACTATGAATGTAGGAGCATCAGCAGCACCATATATTAATCAAAAACATGAATTAATTCAACCAGACGGAAGTAAGGTTCAAGTAAAAATTTCAGGAGATGAATACTTTCAACAAGTTGAAAGCTTAGATGGATATACACTTTGCCGTGATAAAAATGGATGGATATGCTATGCAAAATTAAATGCAGACGAAACAGATTACGTTTCAACTGGAGAAGTATATAAAGGAACTGACACTTTTAGTGATATGAAAATTGCAATAGATAAAAATAACACTAATGGCGTAAAAAGTAATCTTCAAAAACATTTAAAAATAAAGAAAGCGTCTATAAAACAAAAAGCGGATACAGTAAGAAAAAAACTTCATGGAATGGATTATAGTCCTTCATCAATAAAAGACAATAAAAATAATTCTAATGGACTATTGGATTCTAAAATTCAAACTTCTTCTACAAGTAATGTAAAAGGATTAGCTGTTTTAGTAGATTTTCCAGATACCAAAAGTGATATATCAAAATCTGATATAAATCAATTCTTTAATGGAGTAGGTTACACTGGTTTTGGTAATAATGGATCTGTAAGAGATTATTATTATGATGTGTCTGGAGGAAAACTTACATATACAAATAATGTAATAGGATTTTATACTGCAAAGCATCCAAAATCTTATTATGACGATATTAATGAAGAAACAGGATCGTATGCTAAATCAAAAGAACTGGCAGATGAAGTTTTCCAATGGTTAAAAACTTCTGGCTTCAATATGTCAACTTTAACAACAGATGCAAATGGTTATGTAAAAGCTGTTAATATCCTTTATGCAGGTACAGCTGATGCAGGTTGGGCCAAAGGATTATGGCCACATCAAGATTGGTATGGTGGTTCAGATAGTATAAATGGTACCAAAATACAAAAATATGAAATGTCTGACATAGGCAGTGATTTATCCATTTATACAATATGCCATGAAAGTGGACATATGATTTACGGCTATCCAGATTTATATGACTATGACTATGATTCGCAAGGTACTGGAGCATATACTTTAATGAGTAGTTGTGCAAATGCAAAAAATCCAGCTCCACCAGATCCATATTGTAGAAATATCATATCACGTTGGAATACACCACAAAACATGAATTCATATGGTAACGGAACCAAATTTGATGCTGTAGCTGATTCAAATGGAAACCAAAATTCATATAAATGGTCAAGTAATAATCCAAAAGAATATTATCTTATAGAAAATATTCAAAAAAAAGGAAGATATGCAGATGTGCCTGATTCTGGACTAGCTATTTGGCATGTAGATGAAAACGGCAATAATTCGAAGAATGATATGACTGCAAACAATCACTATTTAGTGTCTATTGAACAAGCAGATGGAAAGTTTGATTTAGAAAAGAATAAAAATGGTGGCGATAGTGGAGATTTATTCAGAGCTGGATATAAAGATTCATTCGGCGATAGTACTAATCCAAATTCAAAATGGTGGAATGGATCATCATCTGGTTTAAAAATTTCACAAATAAGTAAATTAGGTAATGATATGACCTTTGTACAAGGAAGCTCAAGTACAAACCCAACAAACCCAACAAACCCAACAAATCCAGATAAAAGTAATGGTACTAATATAGCTGGACAAGCTACTGCCTCAACTTCTTATGTATCAGATTGGGAAAAATTAAGCGCTTTAAATGATGGAAAAGATCCTACAAGCTCAAATGATAGAAGTGGTGCTGTATATGGAAATTGGCCAAAAACTGGAACTCAATGGGTAAATTACGTATTCAACAAAAACTTCACAATATCAAGTTGCGATGTATACTGGTTTAAAGATGGCCAAGGAATTGATGTGCCTTCTTCATATAGAATATTATATTGGGACGGGAAGTCTTGGCAATATGTCAAAAATCCTCAAGGTTTAGGTACAGAAATTAACAAATATAATACTACTACTTTTACTCCTGTATCAACAAATGCTATTGCAATTGAAATGGATTCTAAAGGAAGCAGCTCAACAGGAGTCCTTGAATGGAAAGTATATGGTAAATAAATTATATAAATATAGTGTTCCACAATGAGAATAAAACTCCTGTGGTAAATAACCGAAATTGCATACATCTTTTGTTCCACAGGACCATGAAATTTTGACTGAAAGGTTCCAAGTTCAAGGTTGTGCCCACTTTCGCATGTTCCTAATATAAAAGCTAACAGAGAAAGTTCGAATAACGAAATGTAAAATTTCTATTCTCACTTTTAGGACAAGCAAAAAATGGTAACCACTTGTATCAAGAACCTTCACAGTTCAATTTCAATAATGTTTCACAAAAATGTATGCAATTTCTCCATTTGTAATATATTAAATTATCAATGAGGAATCCTGCAATAACTACAATAATAAGTCCATAATGGAAGTTGTTTATTATTTTTTAAATGCCAATATAACTTTAAACAAATCTCCATCAACTTCTATCTTAAAAGATCCTCCTTGAGCTTCCACAAAACTTTTTGCAATTGCAAGACCAAGACCTGAGCCTTCTGTATTTCTTGATTTATCTCCTCGTTGAAATCTTTCTACTATATCAAAGGAATTAAAATTTATTTCTTCTGCAGACATATTTTTTATATCAATTTCAACGCTGTCTTCGCCTTCTATTATATCAATATAAACTCTTGAAGCTTTCATTGCATATTTAGATACATTAATTAAAAGATTCTCAAAAATTCTAAAAGTCTTTTGGCTGTCTAATTCTAATATGACTTTGCTTTTAGGAAAATTGTTCTTTATTTTTAAATGTGCATCACTTATCTTATCTTCCAATTCAATTTGTGTTTGCCTCATTAATTCTACTATATCAACTTTTACTAAATTTAAAGTTATATTACCACTTGTAGCTTTACTTACTTCAAATAAATCCTCAATTAAAAATTTTAGCCTTTGAGATTTTTTATCTAACGTATCAATATAAGATTTTCTCTCTTCTTCGGTAATATTTTCATTTTTAAGTAAATCAACATAAGTTATTATTGATGTTAAAGGAGTCTTTAAGTCATGAGAAACATTTGAAATAAGATCTGTCTTCAGCTTTTGACTTTTAACTTCTTCATCTACTGCTCTTTTAAAACCTTTCTGTATATTCAGTAGTTGCTCTTTAAGTTGATTAAATAATCCTAAATCTTCATTTATATATACCTCTAAACTCCCTTCTGCAATTTTGTTTGTTGTATTGAATAGTACTTCATATTTATTCTTTATTTTATTTACATATTGTTTTAATAAATTAAACATAATTATACAATAGATAAATGCTAATAATATCCCCACAAATGCTGAAAACAGCAATGATGCAGTTAATAATGTTCCAATACACCATACAATAAAAAAAAACAAAATTGCAGCGGCATCAATTGCAACTATTTTTATTATAAATTTATTAGATCTATCATTTAAATTTATCTTATGAATTGCAATATCTATATTATTATATATTTTTTGAACAGTTCTTTTTACAAATCTTATAATAATACCAATAAGTGTTTTTTCTTTAAAATATTTAATTAGTCCTACACTAAATATATTTTTTATTATAGCTACAGTTATAAATACTAATGTAATATATACTGACCAATAAAGTACATTAAATAAATAAGCTGCTGGATTGCCAATAGCAGGTTCAATCTTAAAAATCTCATTTAAAAATAAATTTACAAAACTTCCGTCCATAGTATTACGTATTAAATCAGGTGTCCATGAAGCAATTCTACTGATAAAAATACTCATTAAAACAAATATAATTTCAAAAGGTAATTTATAAAGCTTTTTATATAAAATAATCTCATTTTCTAATTTAAATGGAATAAATAATGCTAAAATACTAATTATTGTGGAAAGTATAATAATATAGAAATATGTTATAGTTTCATATCTGTGATTGTGTCTATTTATTGCCATTGAAATTTTATCAGTATATTTTAAATGCTTATTTATACCATATATAAAAGTCATATTTTTTATTGGATTTACAATATCATAATTATCGGTGTATACTAGTGATCTTAACACCAATTTATCACCTATCGAAAATGCTTCTCCATCATATAAGTTCTCTATATCAAATTTTCCATTTTCATCAAACTTAATTGAAATACAAAAAGAATATTTATCTCCTAAATTATTAATATTATTTGACTTAATCAATTCACCTAAACTATTGTTATTTGACTTAATTACATTTTCATCTTTATTCAATACAACATAATCAAGATTAAGAAAATTATTTTCAAAATCCTTTTTCCAGTCCTTTAAATAATCATTCATCTTATTTTTTAAGATATTATAATCATTATTGCTTTCAAATTCTGATTCTGGTTTCACATAAATATCACTTGCTTCGATTTCTTTCCCTTGCATACTTTCCAATGCCTCTTTATAAAGCACAAAGGTATTTTTTGATAAATCCTTTTGAAACTCATAAGTACATAAATATCCATTTATCCTATCTTTATATTCATATTTATCACCTTTTCCAGCTGCATCTATTTTAGGGTAACTCCCTGTCATTGCTATTCCAAAAACTAAAATTAAAATTATAGTTACAAAATTTATAATAGTTTTCTTTTTATTATTCATAAATTTAATTTTTAAATTAGTAGTGTCAATTTTATTGTTTTTCAATTTTATATCCAACTCCCCAGACTACTTTTAAATATTTAGGATTCTTCCTATCAATTTCAATCTTTTCTCTTATATTTCTAACATGAACCATTACAGTATCAGTGTTTACAGCTTGTTCATTCCAAACTGATTCATATATTTCCTCTGGCGAAAATACTCTTCCACAATTTTTCATAAGTAATTTTAAAATTTTAAATTCTATTGGAGTTACTTTAACTTCTTCTCCATCTAAACTTACTTCTTTTCTATCTACATTTAATTCAAGCCCACCAATAACATAGCTATTATCGTTTTCTTTTAAATTATTTGCTAAATTTAAATATTTTGAATATCTCCTTAATTGTGAATTAACCCTTGCTAAAAGCTCCATTGGATTAAACGGCTTAGTAACATAATCATCTGCTCCAATATTAAGTCCCATAATCTTGTCCATTTCTTCTGATTTTGCAGTTAACATTATTACTGGAAAGTCATAGTTCTCACGAAGCTTCATAACCATTGTTGTACCATTCACTTTGGGCATCATTATATCAACAATTGCTAAATGTAATGTTTCCCTTTCAATAATTTGAAGTCCTTCTTCACCATCATTAGCTTTAAATACATTGTAACCTTGGTTTTTTAAGTAAATTCCTATACCATCACAGATTTCCTTATCATCTTCTACAATCAAAACATTATATAAATTCATCTTTAACATCCTCACAATTTTTCTCTTATTTTTATGCATATATATTAATGCTATACCATTATATAACATAATTAGTCTTATTATCTATATAATTAACCTATTTTGATAATTATTGTAAATACAAAAAAAGATTACATTCACTTTTGTTAAAGAGATTCATTATAAGTAATTGAAGAACTTTTAAATATTTTTAAATAATCTAATCCATTAATAGATAATATTATAAATATCCAACATGCAATATAAGAATATCTTGGCTGTGCTTCAGTTATTAGATACATGCATCCATAACCACAAAAAATTAAATAGAATAAATTAATTTCCTTAATATTTTCAAGATCATTCTTATTAAATAATCCAAATAAGACCAACACTAAAATTAATATATATATTATTTGAAAGGTAGTAGATAATGGGACATTGATATTTTTTATTTCTTTCACCGGACACTTTATTGTGCTTTCATCAATATCCTTTTGAGACCAAAGAACACCAGAACAATCCCCAGTGCTCCATACAAGTGAGAATTTTTCCAAATAAAATATTCCAAGCTTAAAAATTGAAGCACTAGTTAATCTTTCTTTTATTATTTTTTTACTTAAGTTTTCTAATTTATCATAATCATTAATATTTCCTTCTATAATTTTTGCATCTTCTTCATTCCAAGCACCAAAACTATTATAATTTGTTCCTTTAAGTACATTGGTTATCTTAGGTTCACTCCCTTTCCACAAAGGGTACTGTGTAATTTTTAGTACTTGAAGCGTTGAGCTTACACTACAAATTATAATTACATAAGGAACTATTATTAATGCTATATTTTTAACCTTACAGAGTAATGTGTCTTTGTAGTAAATTAAAATGTATATTAAATATGCAATTAAAACAATCGTGGCAACCATTCTAAATAAATTTCCTATTCCTAAAGTCACACCACATAAAATAAAAAATTTAATTTTATTTTTAGATTTTATTGCAGTTAAAAATAAATAAATGCTTAACAAATACAATGGAATTGCTAAATTTTCACTGCAAAATACTCCAACATAACTTATGAAAGGTGGAAAAATTGAACCTATTAATGTCCCTATTAACGCATAATTTTTATTTTTATATAGTGCATTAATAATTAAATTGATTAAAATTAATACAACTATACTAGAAATTAAATTTATGATCTTAATAACCAATAAATTGCTTATTGGAAACATATATCTTATAAATGATATATATAAAGTAATTATTGTTAAATGCGGGAATCTTCCAATATAAGATGTTCCATAAAACATTGCCCTATCACCATTAATAAAATTTTCTGCACTATCATAAATTAATTTAAAATCTGAAGTTGGGATGCTGTTAACATTTAATATCCATAATACTCTAAGTAAAAATCCAATTATTAAAATTAATAATAGTTTATTTCTTGAACTCATGTTCATATTTATAAATTTATACCCTAAAAAGGTTGCTACAATAGCTATAAATCCAAATACTAAAGTACTTTTATTAAAACCTTGTATGCTTATGCCTGCTAGTCCAATACTTACAACTATATCAATAACCAATAAAAATATAAGTGAGACATGCATAAATCTTGTAAATTTTTTAATTAACTTAGTCATATTCAATCTCCTTTAGAGTTCAATATAACTATAAAAATTTTAATATTTAGTAAGTTAGACACATGAAGGAAAATAACAGACCAAATAAGCGACGTATATTTTGTGTTATACAAAGAGATACTATTTCACCTCATAGTGAGCCTATAAGCTAAAATTGCTTATTTAGAGCATGCCTCAAAATTATCAAGCATACTGGTCTATTTTTTTCTTAATTGTGCCTTAATTTATCGCTTTTAGAGTATATTAAAATTCTACTCCTTATAATTAAAGATTATATGTATTAAATTCTAAAGAAAAACGAAAGATTTTCCAAAAGACATCTTAATTTTATTAAGTTAGTTACATCAAAGAAAATAACAAGTTTAAAATTCAATGTATATATTTTTTGTCAGATAAGAAATTAATTTGCTATCCTGTGAACCTGCTGACAAAATGTGATTGAAAATAGGCTGAAATATTTTTTAAAGTTACATTATAAAATAGGACAGTATCTAGCTTTGTTTTCACACTAAACTAGATACTGTCCTATTTTCACTTATTCTATTTTATTATATTTAAGAGCTTTATAATTATATTATTTATATATCAATTCTTCTAATAGTTCTTCTAAACCCTCTGTAATATTTTCCTTTTTAGATATTATTGCATTTATTCCTCGCTTTTTTAATACTGCTTCTTGAATTGGATTAGGTTTTCTTAAAAAAATATATGACTTAGGTCTATTATTAATATTAGAATCTTCCCAAAGTTTACTTAATTTATAAAATAAAAACCTTATATTAACATCACTAAGGCTATACCCAATAAATAGTATATTTTTTCCTAAAGAATCCGCTCTAAATTTTATATCTAAAGGAGTCTCAAAATTTAATCTTTCAAAATAACTAGACTCAGTTAATACAATGGAATTATTATCATCATCAAGATCACCATGAAACTTAATAATTTGTGTCTCATCATTTCTTAAATTCACAAGATCTCCAACATTAGATATTTTCCTATACTTTTTCCCATAATACTCATAAGCATGTTCAATCCATCGATCATAATTGGTAGTATAAATTAAAGGGGCATCTATGTCTACAATCAACTTATGTATTTTGGAATCTTTAATATTTATTGAAGTTTTATGTAATTCTCTATTCATCCAACTTTTTAAAGAATCTATATTTTTCTTTTTTATTTCATAAAATTCAGCTAATGATAGATAATTACCATATGAATTAAACACTTCTTTATCGTATCCTAATTCTTCTGACATATGATCGATCAAATCATTCCATGATGGTATATTTAAATTCATAGAAATTCCAGCACCAATAAATAATATTACATTTTTATTCTTTATTGCATTTTTCAACTCATTCATATTAAACCTCCCTGTAACTCATAATATAAGAATATCATATAAATTGCACTACGCAACTTTAATCATAATCCAAAAAATAATGATTTCATGTGCTTTAATTATTATCAGATACAATCCTAAAAGTTATTCCATTCTTACTTGTCTTAAAAGCTTATAAGCATGCAAGAATGGAATAAACTTTTACTTGTATGAATAGACTACTTTAAATTATTCAAGATCGCGACTTATATGCCTTATTTTTAAAATTTTAATTATGATTGTGATACAAGATGTCCAGTTACAGAAAAGATTCCATGATTTGTGTTTACAGATGCTGCTAACTTATTATTATTTAGAGTCCCTTTTGCAAAATAGTGTATCTTTATTAATAACGTTTTAATTTCTCCCGAAAACTCAAAATTGTCATCATTAATTTTCCCATTAATAAATTTACTTTTAGATCCCATACCTTCAAGTACACCAGTCAAAGAACCACCATTTATCACAAACGTAATTCTACCATTTTGAGTTCCAAACGGAGTTTTCATTGTTATATTATATATTTTTATCATTTTGCTTTTTGCCCCCTTTATTTATAAGATTATTGCCTATATATTTAAAATATGATGATTATGCATTAGATTTTCTAATTTAGACACAATAAAAAAATAGGATAGTAAATTTACTATCCTAAATATTAATCTTTTATTAGTACTTTTTTTATAAATATATCCACTAATTTTGAATCAAACTGAATACCTGCATTTCTTTTCAATTGTTCTATCGCAAATTCCTTTGATAAAGCTTTACGATAACTTCTTTCACTTGTAATAGCATCATATGTATCTGCTATAGCTATAATTCTTGATTCAATTGGTATATTATCTCCTTTTAACCCCTTAGGATATCCATTTCCATTCCACATTTCATGATGTAAAAGTACATATTGTGCAATTTCTGACATTTCATGTACTGTACTCAGTATTCTATATCCTATCTCTGGATGACGTCTAATTTCTTTAACTTCATCAGATGTAAGTTTACCAGGCTTATTAAGTATATTTTCCTCTATTGCTATTTTTCCTATATCATGTAGCAGCCCTGCTATCTTAAGTTCATGAATTTTTCTTTCAGTTAATTCAAGACTTTCCCCCATCCTTTTGCATAACTCTGAAACTCTTACTGAATGTTGCTCTTCTCTTTTGTTTTTCTCATTAAGAGTATTCATTATAGTATCAACTGTTTTTCCTCTCATACATGAGCTGTCCAAAAGCTTTCTCTTATACATACAATCTTCAGCTTTTTTAAATATCTCATTAATGTCTTCATTTTCATGATTTTTAGTTTCATAACCAAAAGATATTGATAGTTCTATATTCTGTACTTTTTCATTTTGTACTAAATTGTTAATGTTCTTAATAATTTGTTCAGCTTTATAATTGTCTGTTTTCGGTAACAGAACAACAAATTCATCTCCGCCTATTCTTGCAACAATATCTTCAGATTGACATCCTTTTTTTATTATTTGTGCTAATGTTCTAATAAATTCATCTCCAGCTTCATGTCCAAACGAATCATTAATCAACTTCAACCCATTGGCATCACCTAAAATAATAGTTAATGGATAATTTTCTTTTACATCTAATCTTTTTAGTTCTTCTTCATAAAATCTTCTGTTTCTTAAACCTGTCAATTGATCATTATAACTTAGAAATTCTAAACTCTTCTCTAATTCTTTCCTCTTTGTGATATCTCTTAACATAGCTAAAACTTTATCTTTACCCTTTTTAACCATTCTAATTTCATAATATCCCACTATACCTTTATCAATCAATTCATACTCAAAACTTTGCAAATTACCACTTTCAAAAACTAAATCTAAATTTTCATAAGCCAAATCTGATACTTGCTTAGGCATAACTTCTGCTATAGATTTTCCGAGAAAGAATTCTTTTGACATTAACAAAATACTTTCATCATTAGCTTCGCAATCCAAAAAAACACCTTGTCTATTAATTATAAATAACACATCTGGTATTGCTTTAATAATCGCCCTGCTTTTTTCTTCACTTTTACTTATCTGCTGTTCATTTTCATATATCTGATCATATTGAACTCTCAACGCTTCTTCACTAGCAGCTAATTGCTGTACATATGCTTCAAGCTCTGTATAGCTATTTTTAAGTTGTTCTTCTTTCAAATAAATCTTTTTTAAAAGATTATTTATAAGCAAATAAAGAATACATGAAGTCAAAAAAATATACATGAAACCTTTGTATGTATTAACTATTAATAAAATTTTTCTATTTCTAAAAAGCAAATTTGCCATTCTATCTGAAAAGTAGACCCAAGTAAACCCAAATATTAAGTATATTAGTGATATTTTAATACTTTCATAATTAGTTCTATTTTCCCTTAATATTGAGTTAAATTTTTCCTTGATTAATATCAACATATATATTCTCCAATTCCATTTTTATAAATCATATAAATTTGCACATTTAACATTATTCTACTTATTTCTTTCAATTCCTTCAATAATTTTAATTTAATGTTTATAAATGTCATTTAAATTTATTATTAAATATAATTGGATAAATATCATAAATCAATAAAGTACTGTATTCTTAATAATATATTAAATACAATGCTTTTACAAAAGACAAACGAATTTAAGATATAAATAGACTGCATAATAAAATTCAGAAAAAAACAATATATAAAATATATATTGTTTCTTTCTAAACTTAGTTATGTCTTCCATATATTTTCTAAAGTTATTACTGACCTAGCCATTAAAATTGCTAACCATTTTATATTATGTTATATTACAGAATAATAATTGTCAATAAACGTAGAATATGTTGCTAATATTGCCACTAACTATTTGAAAGAAAAATTATATTTGTAGATGATTTTGTCGAATATGTTTTTTTCTTTTTAATCTTAAAACTGTAGTTACAACTCCAATAAAGCAAATAAGTGCTGCACTAATATATACATACTTCATTCCAAATATAAAAACATCATTTCTACCTTCAACATATCCAAGTACTTTTTTTCCCATTTTAATACTCATGAAATAATATAAAAGTGATGTAGCCATAGCAACACCTGAAGATTGTCCCAAATTTCTTACAAAAGCATTTATGCTTCCTGCAATACCTAATTTATTACTCGGAGCCGAAGACATAACAAGTGAATTATTAGGTGATAGAAATAATCCATTTCCAATACCTATTAAGGATATATATACAATTAATTCTTGAACAGGTGAGCTTTCATTTAAAGTTGCCATTAATCCCATTCCTATTCCCATAACTATTAAACCAATGAATGTTAAAGACTCTGATCCAATTTTATCAGATAGATGTCCGCTAAAAGGTGCAATTATTGTAATTATAACTGGACAAATCATCATAATCATTCCTGCATAATCCGGAGTCATTTTTAACACATTTTCAAGATAAAATGGTTGAACAATATTATTACTGTTAAATGATGCATAGCATATAAAAGTACATACTATACCTACAGAAAACAGTGAGTTTTTAAATACTGAAAAGTCTATAAGAGGATATTTTTGTTTCTTTTCTACAAGTATAAATACAGCAAACAATAAAGCTGCCATAAAAAAACTAAATATTATTTTACTGTTATCATATCCAATAGTCTGCCCAACTATAAGAGCATAAAATAAAAAGATAACGCTAACGCCAAATATTATAGCACCAGCAAAATCAATATCTTCTTTCTTTTCGTTTAATTTTCTAGGTAACATCTTAAAACCAACTATTGTAGCAATTATTCCAATAGGAACATTTATAAAAAATATATAATTCCAATTTAAATATGAAACTATAAACCCTCCTAAAGGCGGACCTATCATTGTTCCTAAAGCTATAAAAGTTCCTGATATTCCAAGTGCTTTTCCTCTTTCATTTGCAGGAAATACCTGCGTTATAATTCCCTGATTGTTTGCCATAGCAGCCGAAGCCCCTATAGCCTGAACTATTCTAAAAAACACTAAAGATGTAAAAGTCTTTGATAAACCACAGAGTAAAGATCCTATAGTGAATACCAATAACCCCAAATTGAATATTATAGATTTTCCTTTTATATCACCTAATCTTCCAAAAAATAAAATTGTACTGACTATCGTAATAAGATAACAAATTATTATTAATTGTATAGAATACATAGTTACAGAAAACATATTTACCATTACTGGCAATACTACATTTACTATAGTACTATCCAATGTTGCCATAAATGGTAGCAAAACTACTACAGCTAATATTATCCATCTATTTTTATATTCATTCCTTTTCTCTATCTCCATAATAAAAAATCATCTTCTTTCATCAATTATGCTCTACTTCTTCTGAATCACATCTGCATATTGAATAACACTTTTTACTTTGCTGTTAATTATTATATAATTACTACAATATACTGATATTATTTATTTTATTGTAAGCTCCTTACTTTAATCACTCTATTATTTGCATTGAAAAAGAGATAGCCATATCATTATAGCTACCCCTTAATCATAATTTATCTTTAATTTATATTATTCTATCATATAGATTTTGTTCCATTATAATTTTTCCAATATTAATTACTAAAGCAAATTTATAAAAATCCTCAAAAAATTATTCAAATATTTTTTTAACATCTTCTAATATACTAAAATTAGTAAAATCAAAATGAAGTGGTGTTAATGTAACATATCCTTTAGATAGATAATATAAATCTGTTTCATCTTCTTCAATATTGTTTCTTGTTCCTTTTAACTTGTATGATTTATCTTCATCATTACTCTCTACAAGAACATATTCATTATTATATGTTGCTTTACCTATCTTACATACTTTTATTCCCTTTATATCATTATCATTTAAATCTGGGATATTAACATTTAAAACAACATCACTCTTTAAATATTTTTCCTTTGCTACATTTAAAACTTTCATTAGCCACTTTACTGCCTTTGAATAATCTTCATCATCTTTTTCATAATTTACATCCATAGATACAGCAATTGATGGTACACCATAAATTGCTCCCTCTACAGCTGCTGAAACTGTTCCAGAATATAAAATGTCTATTCCTAAGTTTGGTCCTTTATTTATACCCGATATTACAATATCTATATCATCTTGTAAAAAGGATAATCCAATTTGAGTACAGTCAGCTGGTGTTCCTAATACGCTATACGCTTTGCAATCTAATCCTTCTATAGATTCTTCCTTTATTTTTATAGGATTGTGTATTGATATAGAATGACTAGACGCACTCTTTTGTTCTCTAGGTGCAACGATTATTACATTATGCTCTTTAGAAACTTCTTTAGCTAATGAAATTATTCCTGGAGCATTAATTCCATCATCGTTAGTAATTAAAATATTCATAAAACCTCCTAAATTTATAATATATATAGTTTATATCTAACAACATTAGTTATTCACAAATATATAAATCTTTGCGAATTCTCATGTTTTTAGCTTTTATTTTGAATATTTAAGAAATCCATCTTCCATAATTAAATTAAGCTTTTTTATATCATATAAATATTCCACATATGATTTTAACATTCTTTCTATAAGATAATATCTATCTATACTATTTACATTGATATTAAACTTTTTAATAACAGCTTTCATAAGATCCTCAAGTGTCATTTGTCCCTCTATTACTTCATATATTTTCATTGCCCTGTCTTCATAAAAATCCATATTATCATCTATCAATTTTTTGATATTGTCATAAATGCCTTTATGAGCTACCACATATTTACTACAATGCAAATCGTAAAGCTTAGCTTTGCTCTTCATATCTTCACTTAATATAAAACTATATGGTATTTTAGCTCCCTTCATTACGTTATAACTTATAAGAGCATCTCCTAAATATGCAACATCATCAGGCGTTATAATACATATATGAGCAGGACTGTGACCTGGTGTATGAACAATCTTAAAATTAACATCACATACTGATATTTCATCTTGATTTTCAAATATTCTAATATCTGTTTTACATATCATATGACCAAAGTGTTCCTTTACAGATTCTAATGTTTGACTTCCATAAAAAACCTTGAGATTAATTTCAGAGCTGCATGTAAGCGCTTCAAAATCAGACATAGCAATAATTGAATTGTATTTATTTTTAAAATATTCATTATTTCCAATATGATCTATATGTGCGTGACTATTTATAATAGCTGAAACTTTAAAATTATTGCTTTCCAAAACTTCCTCTATACCATCACGCTCTTCTTTTTTCCAGCCCGTATCTAGCATAATAATTTTTTCATCATTAATTTTATAAAATGGTATGTAGGTCATTCCAGTATCAATGCAATAAGTATTTCCTTTTATTTTTAATATATCCATTCAACCTTCTCCTTTATTACTAGTGCAATAAATAAGTTTTATCTTTACTATTGTCTATTTTATCCTTATTTAATTATATCAAACATTTTGTTCTTGTTTTAGTTTTTTTGAATTCAAAAACAATGCAAAAATCCCTGACAAAACTAAATTAACATGCTCACTTTATAGAAGCAGTTTTATTATTTTAACTGTCTATATATAAAATAAGCATATCACATCAGTATTATCAAGGATTTCAAACACATAAAAGAGTTGAATGTGCCTTAATTAATTACTTTACTAATATTACTTTGTTATTTTGCCTGCCTTATTTCTTCTTTAAATTCAAAATCACATTCTTCCAAAGGAACTATCTTTGTTTTCTTAATAAATTTGTATCCAAAGTATAAACAAATAAATATAGGAATAGTAATATAATTTGTAATAAAATCAAACCAGCTGAAAGTATCACCTTGGAATACCCATATATTAGATCCAAATATAACAATTACGCATAAAATTACAGATATTATTGGTCCAAATGGATAGAATTTAGCTTTAAACTTTAAGTCATTTAAATCTCTGCCTTGAGCTATGTACGCTTTTCTAAATCTATAATGACAAATACCTATACCAAGCCACGCGAAGAATGCCATTATTCCAGAAACATTATAAAGTATGTAATATATTTTTCCATCTCCAATTAATGATGCAAAAAATGCTGAACATGCTACTATAGTTGTAACATATAGTGCATTCATTGGAACTCCTCTTTTATTTACTTTTCGTAAAAACTTAGGAGCTTTTCCCTCTAATGCTAAAGCATATAACATTCTTGATGAAACATAAAGTCCGGAGTTTCCACAAGATAATACTGAAGTTAAAATTACTGCATTCATAGCACTTGCTGCAAATGCTATTCCACATTTTTCAAATACCATTGTAAATGGACTGTATGCTATATTATCTACACCACTTTTTAATAAATTTTCGTCTGTAAAAGGAATTATGAATCCTATTACTATAATCGCACCTACATAAAATAATAATATACGCCAAAAAACTGTCTTTATTGCTTTTGGTACATTTTCTTGTGGATTTTCTGATTCCCCTGCTGCTAGTCCAACTATTTCTGTTCCAGAAAAGGAAAATCCCGCTACCAAAAATACATTTATAATTCCTAATAATCCACCAATGAAAGGCCCTTTGTTTCCATTTCCATCTGATAATCCCCAATTGGTGAATCCTGGAGAACCATTTCCTAATATTCCAATTATCATTAGAACACCAACTATAATGAATATAATTATTGTAATTACTTTAATGCTTGCAAACCAATATTCACTTTCGCCATAAGCTTTAGCTGATAAAAAATTCAAAACAAAAATAATTGCTAAAAATATTATGCTCCACATAGTTCCATTTGTGTCTGGAAACCAAAACTTTACAATAAGCGAACCTGCAACCAACTCAGCTGCTACACCTATAGCCCAGCAAAACCAATAATTCCACCCAAGTGTAAATCCTAGTGCAGGATCAACAAATCTTGTAGCATAAGTTTCAAATGAACCTGAAATAGGTAATAATGTTGACATTTCTCCAAGAGACATCATTAATAGATATACAACTATTCCCATAATTATATAGGCTAGTAATGCCCCTCCTGGTCCTGCTGTACTTACAGCGCTTCCACTTGCAAAAAAAAGTCCTGTACCTATAGAGCCCCCTATAGCTATCATATTCATATGCCTTGCTTTTAAACTTCTATTTAGTTTATATTCTTTTTCATTATCTATTTTCATAAATATCCCCACCTATCCTATAAACTTTGTAATAAATAATGATATTGTTTTTAATGTTACCATAATATATAAAGTATGTACAGAAAATAAAAGCTGTAACTTATTTCTTATTTAAAGTTACAGCTTCTTTTCCATTATGCTTTTTAATTAAATGTTACAGAAAAATTATTTGTGTTAAAATTTTGGCCCTTACCGTTATTATAGCTTGATGTGATTTCATATCCAAATTGAACACTATCAAATTGAATATCTCCATACCACTTTGGTGTATTCTTAATCCAGTTAGTTATTGCCTTTATATCAACAGACCCTGAACTAACATTTCCACCAGTTCTTACAAATGAATAAACCATATTTTGAGTATTATCACCATAATACACGTTCCATGTCTGACCACCTATTGATACATTTCTATAAACTGGTATTGGACCTGATGCATTCCATCCATATGAAATAGGATTTACGTCTCCAAATTTATTCATCCAAATCATAATTTCATGCTTATTCTTTTTAGAATCACGATTAGAATAACTTGGATCATGTAACCATATATCATAAGCAGTTTCCATTGAAGTTCCACTTATAGGAACTGTGACATTAAAGCTACTTTTAAGAGTATTTACAGCACTTACCTTTCTATTTATTACTTTTTCAACATGAGGATAAGATTTTATTCCTCCAGTATTAGGCTGTGCTGACCATACACCCCAATTACTATATGAGTTACCCCATATAGTTTGAGCTCCTGAGCCTTCTCCCCATACGTCATTATTAAGAGTATATCCACTATTACTCCACGAACCATACTTATCCGTTGTTGACCATGTTGCTGCACTTGCTTTAACAGCTCCACCACCCATTAATATTGTTGTGAATACCGCGACAGACATTCCTGCCTTTACTATTTTATTCATAATTTTACACCCCTTATTGTTTATTGAAAATTAATGATATATTAAGTAACTTTTAATTATATATTGTCATAATATTCAAATAAAAGAAATACAATTTTCTCTAAACGAATAAAATTAGGAATGAAAAGCAAATAAGACGAATTTAATTGAATGAATTAACAAATTAACATATAATGTTATAAATACACTAATATAGAGTTACTCATTGAGATTCAAAATTATGAAATTAAAAAATCACTAATACTTTTGAAATTGTATCAATTTATATATCTTGATATCAATATGGAACTCTATAATCTTTAATTTATAATTATTACATAGAAAAGAGGTATTACATTATGAATCCAATTAATAACATTTTGAATGATTTTCCATTAATAATTTTAGACGGTGCATTAGCTACAGAACTTGAAAATAGAGGCTGCGATATTAACGATTCTCTTTGGTCTGCTAAAATCTTAGCTGAAAAGCCTGAAATGATAGAAAAAGTACATTATGATTACTTTGCTGCTGGTGCTGATTGTGCAATAACATCAAGTTACCAAGCTACTATTGATGGTTTTATACAAAAAGGATTTTCTGAAGATGAAGCAGTATCTCTTATAAAAAGATCTGTGCAAATTGCTAAAAAAGCAAGAGATGACTTTTGGAATAATACTGAAAATAGAAAAAATAGACCAACTCCTTTAGTAGCTGGTTCAGTTGGTCCTTATGGTGCTTATCTCGCTGATGGTTCTGAATATCGCGGTGATTATAAAATCACAGAAGAAGAAATAATTAATTTTCATAGACCAAGAATAAAAATTTTAGTAGAAGAAGGCGTAGATATTCTTGCTTGTGAAACCATTCCAAGCCTTATTGAAGCAAAAGCTCTTGTTAAGCTTCTCAAAGAATTCCCTGGGATTTCTTGTTGGATAAGCTTTAGCTGTAAAAACGCTTATGAAATAAGTGATGGAACTAATATTTCTGAATGTGCTAATTATTTAGATAAATTTGATCAAGTTGCAGCAATTGGATTAAATTGTACTGCACCTCAATATGTAGAATCACTAATTACAGAAATTAAAAATAATTCTAATAAACCTGTAGTAGTTTATCCAAACTCTGGTGAAGAATATGATGCTAATTCAAAAACATGGCATGGCCATTCTTCTAGCGAATCCTACTGTTGCAGTGCTAAAGGCTGGTTTGAAAAAGGTGCGAAGCTAATAGGTGGCTGTTGCAGAACAACACCCCAAGATATAAAAGCTATTTCTAAGTGGAGTAGAAATCTATAAAATTATAACATAACTAAAGCTGAGATTTTCTATATATAAAAAATCTCAGCTTTTATCTAATTCTATATTAAAATTCAAAATTGTTTACTATTATTTTTTAACAAATTTTATTATCATTTAGATATAAATTATCTCCACTCCAGAAAAGCTGACATCACCAACTAATGTTAAAGTATTTGTTGTTACTTGATTATTTCTATTTTTTTCGCTGACAGAACCCAAAAATACGTTAGTTTTATCATCAACATTCCAAGCTTTTGGTATATATAATTCTATTCCTGAAAAAGAAGCATTAATCCTAACTACGGCATTTTCGTTACTCATTACTGCATTATCAAAATACAACTTCATGGCACCAAATGAACACTCAAACTCTCCTTGCTCAAACTTATCAGTATTTATATATTTTATACTAGCACCAAATGAATTTTTAAATTTAACATGACTTTCATCTTCTACATCAATTTTCTCAAACTTATAATCTTCATTATTATTATGATAATAATTGTGATGATTCCATTTAATTTGTTTATGAAAAATCATAGAAAGGCCAATACTACCAAGTAATGCTGCGATTAGTACAGTCCAAGGTGTAATATTTGTAATTCCTAATTGTCTATCATATATTATGCAAATAAATGCTATAGGAAATAGAATTCCTGAAAAATTTAAATGAAGTACGCTCTTCACAATAACTATTACCAAAAAAACTGTTAACAATAAACTAAACACATTCACATTTGGAAAGTATGTGAGTTTACTCATAATCATAAAAATACCTGCTAGTATAAATAAAACTCCCCAAAAAATTCTTTCTTTTTTCATATCATTTCCTCTTTTCTAATAATTTAATTTTTAAAGGTTTATAATAATATCTTGATACATATACCTGTTTGTGAGTATTTTGAAATTCAACCTTGCTTGATGATGATAAACTACGTGTTATAGAGTAAATATGATTCGTATTTAAAATTGTTGACTTTGAAACTCTCATAAAATATCCTGGCAATAATTCTTCAAGTTCATAAAGTTTATATTTTACATTATAAATATTGTTAATGGTATGTGCACAAATACCATTTTCTTCAGTATCAAAAAATAAAACTTCTTCCAAAGAAAGATAATACTCAGTATCACCTTTGTAAAAAGTTATACGTTTATTATTTGACAGCATGTCATCAAGCATACTTTGAATATTTTTAACTTCTTCACTTAATTTACTGCATCTAATAATAACTTCATTTTCTTTAATTTTATTGTCTACTTCAACTTGTATCTTCATATTTTCACTCCCCACATTTTTTATTATATTAATTGTTTTTTTCATTGTAAACATAACAGAAGTAAGTGGTTAGTTATTCCTTGTAAGTGGTATACTTTTGACAATACGATAGTAATTATTTAGTATCTACATTCTTGTATAAAATCAATTAATATAATTGCATAACAAAAAATATCACAAATTCATTTCTGAATAATGTGATATTTCATGTAAATGTTAAAGTATTGAAATGATATATTTTTATTGATTTTGAATGTGTGACGCTAATTCATCTCTTGTGAATCTTTTAGGTTCTTTGAATCTATTTAATTCTAATACTCTATAATAAATTTCAGCTACTCTTTCAACACATCTTGCCTTAGATAATACATCATCTATATCGTTGCTTACAACAACAACTCCATTACATTCTAACAGACATGCATTACTTATATTTAAATTTTCTATTAATTCATCTGCTACTCCAACGCTCTTTGCTTTTCCATAATTAGCCACATAAATGTATCCGCCATATTTTGCTGAATCATAAGTTATTGGTGGAATCACCTTATTAACAACAGAAAAAGTAGTTGCATAAACTGAGTGAACATGCATAAAAGCTCTTATATCTTTTTTAGATTTATATGTTTCAAGGTGCATTAGCATATCACTATTAGGTTCAATTCCATCACTTGCTTCAATTTTGTTTCCATTTAAATCTACAACACAAATATGTTCTAGCTTCAAATCTTGTATTTTAATTTTTGCTGGTGTTATGACAACATATCCTGAACTTTCTTCTTTAATGCTGAAAGTTCCTAATCTTTCTGTACATAAATTATATCTTTCCGCATCTTTAGCGATTTTTATAAGTTTAATTTTTAAATTTTCTAACATAATAGGTCCTCCTTTAAAATTAAAAATTATTTATTTCATCTTAGATTTATTTTTATTATTTTGCTCGTCCTTTAAAATTAGCAATTATTTATTTAATTCCATTACTTCATCTAAGAATATTCTCTCATCCATTAATTTAAGATTTTCATCTATTATTGGAGTGAAATCCATTTTTTCTAATATATCCTTCTTAAGATCTACTCCTGGAGCAATTTCTGTTAAATACATGCCATCACCTTTCAGCTCAAAAACTGCTCTTTCTGTAATGTACATAACTGGTTGATTAAGCTTCCTAGCACGATTTCCACTAAAAGTAATTTGATTAACAGAATCTACAAACTTCTTGTTCCTACCCTCATTTATAATTTTTAATTGTCCATTTTCTACTTTTATCTCTAACCCCTTAGCTGTAAATGTTCCACAAAAAACTACTTTTTTTGAGTTTTGAGTAATATTGATAAATCCACCGCATCCAGGAATCTTTGTCCCAAATTTACTTACATTTATATTTCCATACTTGTCCACTTCTGCAAGTCCTAAAAATGCTATGTCTAAACCTCCACCATCATAAAAATCAAATTGAGTTGGTTGATCAAACATGCATTCTGGATTTATTGATGCTCCAAACTTATTTCCACCTTGTGGAATTCCACCTATTGCTCCTGGTTCTACCGTTAAAGTAAAATAATCTGCTATTCCCTCTTCATTGGCAACATTCGCAATTGCCTCTGGCATTCCAATACCGATATTTACAACTTGTCCTTTAACCAATTCCATTGCTGCTCTTCTTCCAACAATTTTCCTCTCATCTAAACTTAATGAATCTAATCTATCTGCTACCATATTAGCTTCTCCAGTTAACGAAGGATCATAACTACATCCTAATATCTGTGCTTGGTCTTCTTTATCTTCCGCTTCAACTATATAATCAACATAAATTCTGGGTATCTTTACAGCCCTTGGATCCAGTGTTCCTGGTTTAACAATTTTTTCAACTTGTACAACAACTATCCCACCACAATTTTTAACTGCCTGTGCTATACATGCAGCTTCTGAATAAGTGGCCTCATGCTCCATTGTAATATTTCCATTTTCATCTGCGTATGTTCCTCTTATAAAAGCCACATCGATATCAGGACATTTGTATATTAAATTTTCTTCACCTAAAATATCTATTACTTGAACTATATCTTCTTCAGTTCTCGAATTTGCTTTTCCGCCTTCTACTCTCGGATCTACAAAGGTATTTAAACCAACTTTAGTTATTGTGCCTGTCTTCTTGCCTGCTTTATTCCTAAACATATGGCACATGACTCCCTGAGGCAAATTATAGGCATATGTTTTATTATGTCTAATCAATGTTCCTAACTTAGGTGCTAGCCCTAAGTGTCCACCTATAATCTTAGAAACTAATCCTTCATGTGCTAAATGATTTAATCCTTTATTTTCTCTGTCACCTGATGCTGCTGCAAACATTAAAGTTAAATTTCGTGGACTATCCTCCTGTAAAAATCTTTTTTCTAAACTTTTGATTAGCGATTCTGGAACTCCTAATAATGCAAAACCTGATGTTGCTAAAACGTCATTATCTTTTACCAAATCTGCTGCTTCTTTAGAGCTAATTTTTGTTACCATAAATATCACTCCCAAAATTTATATTTATTGTTATTTTTTTATCAATCTCTATAGTTATATTTTAATTCTTTGTCTATTTTTTGTCAATCAATTTTTCTGAAAATTTAGACTTTTTGCACAATTAATTTATTGTGAAACTTAAATGTATTCATTTACAATTATATTTTTTTATAATTTAATTGATATTTTCTCGATGTACAAATCAAAACATAGTATATATTGATGAATTATAATTATATATTTTGAATATATTCCTATAAAATTATTATTACTTGATATTTTTTTAACTATTTTTTCATAATCACTAATTTCCTAGTAGCACTTTCATTATTATCTCATCTATATACTATATATAATTAAAAGTCTATTTCTTTCTAGCATTAATTTTCACTATACAATGAATTTTGTTCTTCAATACTTCATTTATGCTTTAAGTTCTTCTTAAATAAACTTACATATATTCTTAACAACCAATTCTTGTTTTAATATAAAAGTCTTCATATAATTTCACAAAAAAGGAATGATCTTCTTAAGTGTAATAGATCATTCCAATCGTATATCCTTATATGTGTCATTCCTAAATCTATGTTCTTTATTAGGTAGTATTCTTACCGACTCTCCTTCAAATTAAGAAAATTCCCACATTCCTACACTTTAATTTTATATTTATTTAGAAATTACCATAAATGTTTGAGTATAAGCTACCAGTTGATCACCTTGTGTAATGTAATAATATACCGGTATCATATAAGTTGAATAAAATAGCGTAGATGCTTCTTCTACATTATTTTCTAGTGTTCTTACCAATAGTTGTTGATGTTTTAAACTTATAATATAGCAATCAGTTATAGCCACCATTTGCTCTGAAAAGAATACATCAGAAATTGAATTTCCATATGTATCAGCATGCTTTACTAAATTTGCTCTAATAATTCTAAGTTGCCCAATATATCCCTCTAAGTTGTTATCTATTATTTTTAAGTCTTCAAATGGCGTGTTAGGTTTTATATTAATTACAGTTAAATTTCCTCGTATCGTTTTAATTTCTTCAAAGCTATTAAGAATATCTTCTTTGTTCTGTAAATCTGATACTTTAGGTCCATAAGGTTGAGATTTAATTGGTGTTTCTGCATATGCTATATTACTCATAAATAATGTTATAAATATTACAAATGTTATTAAACGAATTACTCTTTTTGGCATTATTATTCCTCCATATTATTCTAATAAGTTTGCATATTAACAAAAATTACTTTCTAAATTTAGCCTTTGTTATTTTAAAGATTTTATTCCTTAAAACATTAACAATATTTATTGCCAACATTTTCTTTTAAATAAAGAAGGAGATCTCAATCCACTTAAATTTGATTCTCCTCTGCGATTAAAAGAAAACTATTGATAATTATACTTTAATCCATACTATATTTATTAAATTTTTAGGCAAAAATTGTAAACGTTGTTGACACTATATAATTACTATGATATATTTTAATACAGTTATTTAATATATTTGCTGTTATATAGGCAAAAGGGAGTAGTTTATTAGATAATGTCAACATATTGGCTTGTTGCCTGGCATTATCCACAAATTTGTGAAACAAGACTTTTGGCGTATTTTTTGTAATACGTCTGGAGTCTTTTTTTTATTACATATTATTTATAGGAGGAATAAAAATGATTATCACTATTCTAATTATGCTTGCTGCTGCACTTTTAATTTACTTTAGTTGTGAATTATTCGTTAATGCAATTGAATGGGTGGGCAAAGCATTTAATATTTCGCAAAATGCTGTAGGAACTGTTCTTGCGGCTTTTGGTACTGCTTTGCCAGAAAGTGTTGTTACTTTAATAGCCGTAGCTTTTGGAACTAATGCAAGTCAAAAAGACGTAGGAATTGGAGCAGCACTTGGAGGTCCTCTAGTTTTAAGTACACTTGCTTATGCTGTTGTGGGTATAAGTATTATTATTTTTCGTAACAATAGGAAACTTGGAAGTCATCTTAATATTGATGGAAGAAAACTCGGACATGATCAACTTTGGTTTTTATTTATTTTTGTATTCAAAGTTGGCTTGGGATTTGTTGCATTTGCAATTAAACCTTATCTTGGAATTTTATTTTTCATAGCTTATGGATTCTACTTTTTTACTGAAATGAATGGTGAAAGTAAAGAAATAGACGAAAAACTTGAACCTTTAAAATTTGCTTCTAAAAGTTTAAATCCTAAAAAATCAATTATATTGTTTCAAACTCTATTTTCACTAACATTAATATTTGTTGGTTCGCAATTGTTTGTACATAATTTAAACAATTTTAGTACAGCTCTTGGTATACCAGCTCATATTGTTGCCTTATTTTTAAGTCCAGTAGCTACAGAGTTACCAGAAATACTTAATGCTATTATATGGGTTAGACAAGGAAAAGAAAACCTGGCTCTTGCAAATATTAGTGGTTCTATGATGATTCAAGCTACAGTGCCAAGTGGATTAGGTATTATGTTTACGTCATGGATTTTTGATAAAAGTTTAGCATTTTCAGCAATTATAACATTTATAGCTATTTTATTTTTATACATGACATTAAGAAAGCATCATTTATCAGTTAAACGCTTATCATTTGTGGCTATGTTCTATGTAGCTTTTGTTATAGGTATGATTTTCATAATATAAGTATATTTTAAACTGTAGCAACATATAATTTAATTAACTGGTACTAAAAACTTATGTTAAATAATTCTACTAGTTACCTATATTCTAAATTAATAACTCCTACTATATTTTATTATAGCAGGAGTTATTAATTTCCAAGGAGATGTTTATAAGCAAAATTGCCTATCGTCTCCTTTGAAACATTTATTTATATTATATTTTTACTACTTTCATATATGTCGAATAAATTTTACGACTATATTATTATAGTAATTCTGCATAAAAACTTTATGCAGGTTTATATTTAAAAATTTTCAACTCTAAAATTAATCATAATTCATATCTGACTCTTTTTTAAATATCCTTAATAAACGTAAATAGTGATTTGCTTCACGTAAAACATGATCACCAAGTAGTGGTATTATTATGGATTGAATTTTGCATTGCAACAATCCTTGTGTACCTTGTGTCTTAAATTTCTTTATTGCTAAAGTAGCTTTGTAACTATCATTTGTAAGTTGCGAATTTGACATTGATTCATCCATAGCTTGTTTTGCATCCTTTTCCAGTTCATCAAATTGATGTCCAAAATTATTTGCTGTATTTATTAGATCATCTTCAGTTGGATCAAGAAGTCCACGAATAAATTTTGAATGTTCAGCCATAATTCTATTCCAGAAAACTTCTTGCTCATAAGCTTCTTTATCTATATCAATCTCTTCACGATTTTGAAGTCTTTTAACTAGTATATAATAAAGTTTTGCTTCTCTTAAAATATGATCTATAAGCAAAGGATAATTAACTGTAAATACATTACATGATAAAACATCCGATAATAATTTACTCTTATATTCTATTAACCCTCTAGTTAGCTCCATTGCTCTATCGTTAATATCAAATACTTTTTGTTCAAGAGCATCACAACCATCTCTATTTAGAGAATAGCCCATTAATTTCGATTCTACTTTAGTAAGATTAACTGCAATTTTTACTCCTGTGTAATATGCTGATGCTTGTTCGGCTGCTATTGTAAATTGTGTTACTGCTTCCCCTGATTCTATTACTTCATTGCTTATAACACCCTCAGAAATAGAAATTACATCAGCTAAAAGTTTATCAAACTCCATTCTAAAAGCATCTGCCATCTCTATATAATTTGAATCCTTTGGTGTAAAGCCTACTTCTAAAAAAAATGAGTGCTCCTTCATGATTCTTGTAAAGAAAAGATGTAACTCCAAAGATTGTTTTATAAATTTTCTATTTGATAACACGCTAATTTCTCCTAATTTAATATTCAAATACTACTTTCAATATATTAATTAATTAAATTATCTGTTACTTTTCTTTGCGATATTATAATATTTAACTAATTTGTTCTATATTCTTCGGGCTTTTAACTAAACTTATTTGTGAAAAAGAATATATAGCTATTGCTGCCCATATAAAACAAAAGGCTATCATATCAACAGCTGTAAAACCTTCATGATACACGAAGATTCCAATAAAAAGGCTTATGGTTGGTGATATATACTGTGTGAAACCTATCAATGATAAAGGAAGTCTTTTTGCACCACTTGCGAAAAGCAGCAATGGAATAGCTGTAACTACTCCACCTCCTATAAGCATAAGAATTACGAGTAAACCTTGTGTCTTAAAAGCACCTATTCCACTTATATGCCTTGACACTATATATGCAGCAGCAAATGGAGTAACCATAGCTGATTCAATCGTTAATCCAACTATAGAGCTAGCTTTGACCGATTTCTTAATTGCACCATATAATCCAAAAGAAATAGCTAGCCCCAAAGAAATCCAAGGAATTTTACCATATTGCACAGTTTTTATTAACACGCCAACAGAGGCAATAATAAGAGCAGCTGCTGTCCAATGATTCATCTTTTCTTTAAATATTAGCACTCCTAGCACCACTGCTAACAATGGATTTATATAATATCCAAGGCTTGCATCTACAATTTTATCTGAATTAACAGCCCAAATATATAACCCCCAGTTAAAAGCAATCAGAATTGATGCAATAAAGATATACAACATTTGTTTCTTATCCTTAACTATAATCTTCAATTCATCCCATTGTTTAGTTACTGCAATAATTATAGCTGTAAATACAAAGGCCCATACAATTCTATTGGATAAGATCTCCATCGAAAACACACTATCAATAAGCTTCCAGTATATAGGCAGAATCCCCCATAATGTATATGCTGTAACTGCATATATTACACCTGCAGTTTTTTCATTATTCATTTGCATTTAATTTCCCCACTTCTATGTTTATTTTTTAATTATTTACCAATTGCAATACAATAAAGTTTACAATTAAATTATATTATAATTTATAATTTCGACAAGTTACCACATAAATTCAAAAATTAATTTGAATATTTATAATTCAGCTACACTTTCCATATTTTTTGCACGAGATAAGATTATTATAGTAACTATAATACATATTATTCCTAACCATTGCGGTACATCTAAATGGACATTTAACCATAACACAGATAAAAAAGCTGCTGTTAAAGGTTCCATAGAAGATAGCACACTTGCTTCTGTGGGCTCTATATATTTTAAACTTTCCAAATAACAATGAAAAGATATAAGAGTTCCAAATAACACTACAAATATAACACCAATTATTGAAGAAATAGACCACTCGCCTGTAAAATTCCAAGGCTAATGTATAAAGCAAAAGGCTAGTCCACCAATGAACATTCCATATCCTACTACAAGTGTAGATCCTAATTTATCAAGAAGAGATCGAGGATAAAATGTATAAAAAGCCGCTGTAAAAGCAGAAATAATTCCCCAAAACAATGCTAATTTAGAAATTGATATGCTATGAATATTACCTTTTGTAACTAAAAAAAATGTTCCTAACATTGCCAAAATAACAGCTAAAATTTCTTGTAAATTAGGGATTTTCTTAGTAGAAATAGCTAAATAACATGTAACTATTACTGGTGCTAAATACTGAAGTATTGTAGCTGTAGCCGCATTACTGTACTCTATAGTTGCAAAATACGAATATTGTACACCTAACATCCCTACAACACTAAAAAAAATAAGACTCAATATTGTACGTTTGGACCTCCACATTGTCCACATATCTTGGTTACCTTTCATAAAAGCATATAATAATAAAATTATTCCTGATGACAGTAGACGAATCTCAACAAGCCACTCTGGACTAAATCCTTTATCCTGAAACAAATATTGAGCAAAAGTCCCAGATACTCCCCATAACATAGCACTTATGATTACAAGAAATATCCCTTTTATTCTTGGTTTTAATTCCACTAAATTTTCCTCACTTTCTTTTCAATTATTCTTAACAAGTTTTACTGTAATAATTAATTATAGGATTACTCATCGAGATTCAAGCTTATGAATTTTAAAACTCACTGATATTCCTTAAATTATGATAATGTATATTCCTCAATATGTAACACTATAACATATTGGATTACATATTGATAAGTTTAAACACACATTGCCAGAGATTATAATATATAAATAACTTTTAAATGTGTAAATTTATTATCATTAGTAAGACTATAATATTAAAACTCGTTGCAAATATATTGATTTATTTGAATTAATCTGTAATAATTTTAGTATGATTTTAGCAGAATATCAATTAATATATTGCCTAAAATTAAAACTATATTAGCGAGTTGATAAAAATGCAATCCTCAAAAATAGAAGTAGACGAAAATTTACAAGAAACAAAAAAACATGGTTCATATGATTTTCCAATAGAAATTTATACATATAATGTAAAATAGGCATCTCTTTTGAGATACCCATTTTGTTCTATTATTTATTAATTTCAATTGTAGGAAATTTTAAATCTTTATACTTTCCAAATTTCTCTTTAACAATTGCTAGATTTTCTTCTGTATAGAAGCCACCTTGTGTATGAATTATTTCCTTTACATGATGTCCTCTTCCTTCAGTATCAGTACGATCACGGCTTAATCCATCTTCTTGAATTACAAACTTCCACTTACCTTCTTCTGTCTTTTCTAAATTTCCACCTGCACCACAAACTTGACATTCAACTGGGAAATATAATCCATCCCATTGTGGTTCTCCTAAAATCAGTGCATTTGAATGACAATTTGGACACCATCCCATACCTTCGTCGCCTAACCAGCCTCTTTCTGCTACCGGTGTTTTTAATGATGTCATGATATTTTCACCCATCTTATGAGCACGCTTTATCATATCATCATGTAATAAACATTGTTTTGGTGCTGGTACTCTTGTTGCTAAATACATATCTACTACTTTAAAGTCATTTGTAAAACATGTAGCTTGCATACTTTCCAAAGCCATTGATTGCCATGAACGAGTAGATCCTCCAACTGCAATTAATCCTGCAACTCTATCTCTATGTTCGATTGCACCAATTGATTCTAAAAATGCTGATTCATATGCAAGATTTCTATGCATAAATTTTGAAAATGTTGCAGTTGGCATTAAATCATATGTTGGTGCTGATGCAATTATAGCGTCTACATTTAACATAACATCCATGATTGCTTGCTTATCATCTTTTTTGCTTAATGTACATCCAACATTTTTTCCACTACTCATACCATGTGTACAAGCTGTACAGCCTGTACATTCAATAATGTTATAATCTCTTAGATTTATCATTTTAACATCTGCACCTTGTTCTTGGCACGCAAGTAATGCTTCCTTTAATAAAATTTCAGAATTTGAATCCTTTCTTCCTGCTGTAATACCTAATACTGTAAATGTCATAAAATATCATCCTTCCAATTGCTTAATATTTTTGCAAAAATCATTTATACTTTTAATTTATAATTATTTTTTAGCTAAATAATTAATTTTCTCTTACACAAGTAAGCTATTTGCTATAATATTAACATGTTAAGAAATGTAACATATCAAAAATAAGTCTTAAAATAACGCTCTAAATTCTATAATATTTAGACATTTTTTCAATTTCAATAAAACAAGGAGAAACTTATGAATAAAGAATATGATTTATACAAGGAAAAATATGAACTTTACGATAGTTTATTCACTCAAAATAACATAGATGGAATTCTTGAGACAGTTGAGAACTTTTTAAATAATCCTGTTTTCATTTTAGATACAAGCTATCGATTTATCTCTCGTTCCCCACTTGCAAGAGATGAAATTTCAAGTACAGAAACACACAATGAGGAAAATTATCTTTTATCAGATATTGTTAGTTTAATGAAAAAAGATAAATGCATAGATACCATTTATAAAACAACTAATTCCTTTTTCTATTATTCTGATCAATCTTTAATATTTTGCTCAATTAGAATCAATACGCTTACCATTGCATATATCTGTGTACTACAAAGTAAGCGTAAGTTTAAGCAAGAAGATTTAGAATTAACTAATATATTATCTAACATACTTTCTATTCAAATACAAAAAGAACATTTATTTATAAGTAATTCTGGATTAGACGAAGAGTATTATTTGATGGATTTACTAGTATAGGTTGTTGAATAACTAATTTTTACAAATAGTTATTCAAGAAAGTATTCTTAGAAATTATAGATTCCAAGGATATTTTCTAGTTTTTATTCCTTGCTGTTTTTTATTAAATTCATCTATTAAGTACGCTAATAAGACCCATTTTATATGACGTTCGTATCGGGCTTGCCCATAAAGTCTTGGGTTTTCTAAGTTATATAATCCCTTTAATACAGAGAATAATTGCTCTATTTTCAATCTGTTTTTATATAATTTTAATCCGATAGGAGATTGAAGAAACAAGGCATTTTCATATCGTTTATCAGCAAATGACTCAATACTTTTAGCCTTACGCATATTTATATCAGTTAACAAATTAAATTCTAAGCTAGAAGCAATTTCAAACCATCCTGCTGAATCATATGCTGCATCTGCAAGTATTAAAAATGGATTATAAATTTTAGCTTCATATAGTAAATCTGAGACTTGATTGTCATAAACATTGGCGGTTGTTAAATCAAAAACCAAAGGAATTATAATATCACTAACCGCTGCAATACAGTGTAATTTATAACCTTTATAGTATCCAAGGCGGGTACCCTTGCCGGATTTAGCTTCGCTATCGTATTTTGAACTTCTTAAAGCAGTTCCATCTATTGCA
The DNA here is from genome assembly GCF_000473995.1 of Clostridium saccharobutylicum DSM 13864. Lineage (NCBI taxonomy): Bacteria > Bacillati > Bacillota > Clostridia > Eubacteriales > Clostridiaceae > Clostridium > Clostridium saccharobutylicum. Next base: position 2,805,578 of record NC_022571.1, read on the forward strand.
CACAGTCTAGTTTCAGGATTGATAAGTTCAACAAACATAGCATAAATACCATAATATATATGCTTCTCTAAAATTTTAGTTCTTAATGAGAATGTAGAATAATCTGGTACTTGATTAAGTTGAATTATAGTTCGAAACACAAAGTCTTGCTTTATACGGTATTCAAGTTCCCTTAAACTGAAAATACTACTTTTAACGCCATATAATATACATGCAACTATTTGTTCATCTGAATACTTGCGTGGTCGGCCTTTAGTACTTTGAATATTTGAATTTAATTTAGCAAATGCAATTTTGACAGCTTCAAAAATTTTATAATGGTCATTTTCGCTTTTAATATTTAATGATATAATCATATTTGAGTCATTCCTTATGTGATATTTTTAGGTTTTTCGCGAAATTATTATATCACAAAGGAATGACTTATTTATTTTTTACAAATTTTGTTTATTCAACAACCTATAGTAAATAAAATAGATAATCTTGAATACGCTGAAAAACGATTAAAACATGGTAATTTTATCTTAGATAAAAATCTTCTTATACTTTCAATACCATACAAACAAAAATATGAAGATTATAGGCATAATTTTGGATTGAAGCAAATAATTAATGGATTAAAGAGAATACTCGGAAATTGTATTTCAACATATCACAAAGATATGATTATTTTTCTTATAAGCAATTCTCATCAACAAGTTATTAGTGAGAGTATAAAATCATCTCTCTTAGAATTTTTGAAATTAAATAACTTAAGGTGTGGTATTAGTTTTGTTTTTGAAAATTTATCATATATAAAAGACTATTTTTATCAATCTATAAATACATTGCAACTATCTTCATATATGAAAATTAATGAAAATCTAAACTATTTTGAAGATTATGTTGAGTATTACTTATTTCATATGGCTAATAATACTACCAATGATCTACATAAAATAAATTTATCAACTTTAGTTCACCCTTGGATCAAAAAACTTATTAAATTTGATGAAGAAAACAAAGCTGAATTATTTATAACTCTGAAAACTTATTTAGAAAATAACAGGAATGCTAATAACACTTCAAGCAAACTTAATATACACAGAAGTACATTCTTTTATCGTCTTAATAAAATTCAAAATTTGCTTGATACATCATTTGATAATGGTAATAACTTGCTAAAATTAGAACTATCCTTTAAACTATTATCTTACAAATTACATAACTATGGTAAATTAAATGATTGATACAGGAGAAATACATATGAAAAAATATTTACAATCAAAAGTATTTAAAATGGCTTTATCAGCTACAATAGCAATAACTATATCAAATTACATAGGCTTACAATTTGGAGTAACATCAGGAGTAATTGCAATACTTACAATTCAAGATACTAAGAAAGAAGCATTGTTAATTGGAGGGAGAAGAATAATTACATCTACCATAGCGATTCTTTTATCTTTCGTGCTATACATGTTACTTGGTAATAACCCAGTTGTATTTGGATTGTTCTTGCTAATATTTATACCATTAACTAAAGTTTTAAAGATGGAAGAAGGTATGGTTGTCGGTGCAGTACTTTCAACTCATCTTTTAACAAGTGCTAATATCAATGCTTCTTGGATTATAAACGAAGCTAAGCTAACAGTAATAGGTATTGGAGTTGCAATGTTTTTTAACTTCTATACTGCTTCATTGGAAGATGAATTTGAAAAGAATAAAAAAAGAATAGAAGACTGCTATAGAGCATTATTATCTGATATGGCTGTTACGCTAGTTACTCACGCGATACCAGTTTATGAACAAAAACTATTATTGGAAGTTGAAAATCTCGTAAAGAAATCTAAAGATATAGCTAGAGCAATAAATAACAATAAATTATTTAAGAAAAATGATTATTATGTAAATTATATAGACATGAGAATACTTCAATTAGATGCTATGAAAAAAATGAATAGGCATTTCTCAAGGTTTTACATGACTTACGAACAAACTAAGATATTATCAGAATTCACCAATAATGTTGCAATGAATCTTTATGAAGATAATGATTGCATCGAACTGATTGATAAACTGAATTTACTAAGAAAAGATTATGCTAATATGGAACTGCCTAAAAATCGAAATGAATTTGAAAATAGAGCATTACTATTTCAGTTTTTAAATGATTTAGAGGATTTTTTAGTTATAAAAAGAGACTTTAAAAAGTCTGTTAATATAAATAATAAAAATACAAATACTAACGCAGATGATAAGTAAAAAATAATGGAAAATCTACTTGTATTGCTTTAAATATAAGCTTTTTTGCCAAAATATTTTCTACCAATATAAAGACTATTAATAAAGTTTTTCCTGCTGTCGTGTTAATATAACTTAATAATCTAAGTTTCGTCATTTTTAAATAAAAAAAGTATTGACAAAGCAATATATTGAGTTTAGAATTAGATTCAACAAAGACAAAAACAATGATGGAGAGAAGTAAAAAGAATATTCACCCTTAGTGAGTTGGGGATAGTGTGAACCCAGCGGCAGAGTTTTTTTGAATAACACTCCGGAGTTGCAAACTGAAATATTTGTAAACTGTAATTTAAACTAATGTTTTATTTAGGTTCAAATAAACTAGGTGCGCCGTATTTCATGCGTTATTTGAATACCAGTAGTAGCTGGAAAAAAAGAGACCAACATGGTAATTTAGGTGGCACCGCGGATAAGCGTCAATTCGTCCTATTAATAGAACGAATTGACGCTATTTTTATATATCTGAGGGGGTTATTTTAATATGTGTACAATTATGTGTTATACAGGTACAGACATGAAACATGAAAAATTTGCAGGATCATTACAAAGAACTGAGTCAAGAGGACCAGATATGACTGAAATTCTTACTTTGCCATCTGGTATTTTAGGATTTCAAAGACTTGCTATTATGGATTTAAGTTATAGTGGAATGCAGCCATTCACAAGAAAAAAAGATGCATCTATCTGTAACGGTGAAATTTACGGATTCCGTAAACTTAAAGATGAACTAATGGAAAAAGGACATAAGTTTATTTCTGATAGTGATTGTGAAGTACTACTTCCTATGTATTATGAATATGGATTAGATATGTTTGCAAAACTAGATGCAGAATTCGCAACTGTTATCTACGATGGTGAAAATGATACTTTCATTGCAGCAAGAGATCCATTTGGAATTCGTCCACTATTCTACGGTTATTCTGAAAGTGGTAAAATAATGTTTGCAAGTGAAGCAAAAAATTTAGTTGGTCTTACAGACAAGATAATTGCATTTCCACCAGGCCACTATTATGCTGACGGTAAATTCACATGTTATTGTGATATAGCAGCAACTGAAGGTGAATATTGCAAAGATGATTTAGAAGTTATTTGTAAAAACATTCATGATAAATTAGTAACTGCTATAGAAAAACGTATGGATGCTGATGCTCCTGTAGGGTTCTTATTAAGCGGTGGTTTAGATAGTTCATTAGTATGCTCAGTTGCTCAAAAATTATATCCTGAAAAGAAAATTAAAACATTCTGCATAGGTATGACTGAAGATGCAATTGATTTAAAATACGCAAAAGAAGCTGCAGATTATATTGGTAGTGATCATACTGCTGTTTATATGACAAAAGAAGAAGTTATCGATTCACTTGATGAAGTTATTAAGCTTCTTGGAACTTTCGATATTACAACAATAAGAGCAAGTATGGGAATGTATTTACTTTGTAAGAAAATCCATGAAATTTCTGATGTAAAAGTTCTTCTAACAGGTGAAATTTCTGATGAATTATTCGGATATAAATATACTGATTTTGCTCCAAATGCAGGTGAGTTCCAAAAAGAATCTCAAAAGAGAGTAAGAGAACTTTATATGTATGATGTACTTCGTGCAGACCGTTGTATAAGTTCAAATTCTCTAGAAGCAAGAGTTCCATTTGGAGATTTAGATTTTGTAAAATATGTTATGGCAATAGATCCTGAAAAGAAATTAAATACCTACAACATGGGTAAATACCTTTTAAGACATGCATTTGAAGGCGATTATCTACCAAACAGCATTTTATATCGTGATAAAGCTGCATTCAGTGATGCTGTAGGTCATTCTATGGTAGATTACTTGAAAGAATATGCCGAAAAATGCTACTCTGATGACGACTTTGAAAAACTATGTGAAAAATATGCATATCATGCTAAACCATTCACAAAAGAATCATTATTATATAGAGAAATTTTTGAAAAGCATTATCCAAAACAAGCTGAAATGATAGTAGATTATTGGATGCCAAACAAAGAATGGGAAGGCTGTAACGTAAATGACCCTAGTGCCAGAGTATTATCAAACTATGGTGATAGCGGTAAATAATCAACAAAATATAAAATAAATATATACTATATAACTGAGACAAAGGTGCATTAGAAACATACCTAATCGTATATTTCTAATGCACCTTTCATCTTAAAAATTTTAAAAAATCCTTGATAATATTACATTGGAATTGTCAAGGATTTATATGTCAGAGGTCAAAAACGATATTCATGTCCTCTACTCTATCATAATTATCATATTGAATATATATCCGAAAATTCAACATTGATCATTTCAATTTTATTATTACACGCTTTAGTTTGCTCACAAACTTCTATTTCTTCTACAATCTTTACAGGAAGTTCTATTTTAAATATACTTCCTTTGCCAACTTCACTCTCAACGCTTATTTTGCCCCCATGCATATTAACAATTGATTTTACCAAAGATAATCCAATGCCGCTTCCTTCAGCATTACGCGAAATAGACTTGTCCACCTGCTCAAATCTTTCAAAAATATTCTTTAAGTGCTTTTCTTCAATTCCTATACCAGTATCTTTTACATATATTTCAACAGTATCACCTTTATCAATTACATTTACAAAAATACTTCCATCTGTATTAGTGAACTTAATTGCGTTTGAAATAAGATTTAGAATAACCCTTTCAATCTTTTCAGGATCACAAGCGATAATCTTTTCTTCTGTATTTGTATCAAAAATAATATTTATATGTTTTGCATTAATATATTGAGATATTGATTGCACAATTTCTTCAGTAACATCAACTATATTTTCATTGGATAGATTTACTTTAAAAAAGCCCGAATTCATTTTTGATATATCTACTATGTTGTTTATAAGTTTCATAAACCTGTAGCAATTTTGTTTTATTATATTTATATTTTTTAAAATCTTTTCTTTATCATCTTCAATTAAACTATTTTTTACATACAATTCAGTTAATTGATTAGCACTAAAAATTACATTCAAAGGAGTTTTAAGTTCATGTGATACATTTGCGAATATTTCATCTTGAATTTTAAGAGTTTCTTTTATTTTTTTAGCAGAATCCTCTTCTATTTTTTTAATCATATTTTCTAGAGATTGCTGCATTGCTTTCATAGAGCTAGTCATAGCTCCAATTTCATCTTTTTGTTTTAAATATTTAATAGAAACTTCTTTATAAAGATTACCATTTGCCAATAAATCTAAATGTTTTGAAGCTGATTTTATGCCTTTAACTATATTGCTAGAAATAATGTAAATAATCAAAAATCCAATTAATAAAAACAATACAGACACTAATACAGTCCAACTCTTTAAAGTGTCCAATTCTGATAATATTTCACTTTTTAATACTATAACTCCTACTGACCATTCAGTACCTTCTACTGGAGCATATCCTACATATTTGTCTGCTCCTGAGAAATATTCACCCATTCCAGTTTCGCCATTACCCATTTTTATTTCAATATCTGCTATTGCTCGGAAACTTGGATTTGTCTTTACTTCTTCAACTGGATTATGCATATTAATCACCTTATTTTTATCAGTACTAGCAATATTGGTTCCATCCTTTTTTATCATAAATGCATAGCCTGTTTTTCCAACTTTAACTCTGTTAGTTAGTTCACTCAAATCATTACCATCTTGTGTATCAATTAACACTCCTATAATTTGATTATCATTATCTTTAATAGGAACTGCATATATAACTACTACAGATTTATCTGTGTTATTTACAAGTGGATCTGACACATTACTCTTTCCACATATTGCATTTTTAAAATATGATCTCTCTTTAACATTAGAAGTTTTCCCATCTGCTTTTTTTATATCTCCGTTCTTATCCACAATTTCCAATCTAACACTGCCTATTCTTTTACCTTCATCTGAAAGAATAGACATCTTATTTCCCCATGAATTGTTAATATCTTTTATTTCAGACCTTTCGGCAATAGACTCTAATGTATTTAACTTTCCTTCAATTCTTCCTTGTACACTACTAGCTGTTTGCTCTGCAATGCTAGGAAGAGTCTTACTTAAATTCGATAGTAGTGCATTTGATGAGTTTATATATGAAACTACGCTAAGTCCTATACATATAATTACTATTAGTACCCCTAAATATAATACTAATTTTGATTTTATACTTTTCATAATTTCCTCCTTGTCAAATTAATGAATTAAGATAAAAACGTATTTCATATTTTTGATGTTTTATCTTTATTTTTCATATTTTCTACATTGATATACATATTTATCTATATTGTATCATATTTATACTATTAATGTATTTTTTTAATTGTATATCCATAATTGAATCAATCAAACTCAAAATAAAATTACTAAATTTTTTTGAAACTAATTCTAGTGATTTTAAAAAATGCAGTACTCAAATAACAGCTACTAAGTATGAAGTTACTTCGTTATAAAAAAATAGAAGCTCATCTTTTCATTAGATAAGCTTCCATCTTTGTAAGTAACACGTTCTCTTTTCTGTAATCTATTTATATTTATTATTTCTTTTAAAAAACGATAATCCATCACATATAGATTCAATTGCAAAACTGTATTTAAACAGGTTGAATATGTATATAGCGAAATAAAGCTCTGGAATTTCACAAGATACAATGGAAATAATACATAATTTCTCATGGTCATACAACTATGTATAACTTAGCAGAGTGACGAGCAATCTCATTATAATCTCCGCTGGATCCTATATTAATTATTAGTCCATGCACCATTGGAACCTAAATAATATCCGGCAATAGTTGTATCATGTGCCATTTGACCATTACTATAACAATAATACCAATTACCATTATCATAAATCCAGCCAGTTTTCTGTAATCCATCAACATAATAAGACCAAGTATTATCACTTAGCAATACCCAACCATTGTTTTGCTGCCAATCGCTATACTCCCATCCACCGAACTGTCCATCTTTATCTATCTCTTTTCTCCCCCAATACCATACTTTAACTACTTTATTATTTTCAATCCAATGAAATGTTCCGCACCCAGAACCACCATCATATAAATATATTTGCCCACTATCTACACCTACGTAATAATGATCTGTTTCTAATTGAAAATAATATAAATTTTCATTACTTTTTGTAATTTTATACAGTCCCTTTCCTAATAGACCGTCATCTAACTTGTCTTTTGAAACTTCCTCACTAAATACTAAATTAGTTTTTAAATAATTATAATCATAACTAAAAATATCATCATTTCCATACCTAAGTATTAAATCTTTTGCTTCATTTTCACTTACCCTAGCTGAAGCCCCCATTGGATTAAATGCTAATAACAATACAGCCATTATCCATAAAGTTATAATTTTATTTAAATGTTTTGTAATCACTATTTTATCCCCCTATTTTTACACCATAGTAATATTTTACATTACTTGAATATTTTACGCAACATAAAATTAAATTCTTTTATTTATATCTATTATATTTCTTATCATTCTTATAATTCTTATCATTCTTGTTAGTGGTTAGGCGTTGGTTAGTACTTGGTTACCTCTTGGTTAACCCTTGGTTAGTGGATGGTTAGTCTTATGGTTAATCTGTGCATTTTTATCTTCATAAAACTCCTAATTTACTAGTCTTATAAGAAGTTCTGTGATGGTTAATTGATAGGTTAAAAATTTATGTTTTTTTAATTCTACTTAAATCTTTAAACAAAGTTGCCTTCATCCATAATTATCTAAACCTTTTTTTACTTGTTTCATTAAATTTAAATTTCATGTTAATTGTACTAATACTTAAAAGTTTTCTTCATAATTAATTCAATAAGCTTTATTAAAAATTACACTAAATCAAATATCACAAAAAAGTAAGTGACAAATGCTCTATTGCATTTACAGACATTTATCACTTACCTTAAAAATTAAATTATTTATATTCACTAATATATCTTTAAGTTATATTTTTATTTTAAATTTACCTACTTGATCATATAATGTTTCAGCTAACTTGGCTTGATTTTGTGATGTACCTGATACATTAACTGCTATTTTTGTAGTATCCTTAACAATATCTCCTACAACCTCAACTTCTTCTGAAGATTTTTGTTCATTAAGTGCTACATTTTGAGCAGCTTCACTTATTTGCCCTATAGTTGCCGAAAATTCTTCTAATGTTGAGGCTAATTCTTCAGACAAATTATTAATATAGTCTGCATCTCTATAGTAGTGATCTCCACTTTCAACAAAGCTATTGAATTCTGGTATTACCTTTTCATTTATAAACACTAAAATATCATTACTGCCTGAAGAAATATTATCAAAAGCCTCATCAATCTTACCGATATTTTCATTAATATCATTTACCGCAGATTTTGATTCTTCTGCTAATTTTCTTACCTCATCTGCTACAACTGCAAAACCTTTTCCATTTTCTCCTGCTCTTGCTGCTTCAATAGCTGCATTTAGTGCAAGTAAATTTGTTTGGTCGGCTATACTTTCAATAGCTTCTGCCATATGTTTTATTTTATTAACTATCTTGCCTTCCTCAATAGCTTTAAGTATTGCTTCTCTTTTTCCTTTATATAAATTTTCAGTAGTATCTACAGCAATTTTTCCCTTTTCTTGAATATTTTCAGCATTATCTTTTGCCTTGCTTGCTACATTTCTTGCCGTTAATGCCCTTTGAGCCAATTCATTTACTGCTGAATTTATCTCTTCAATAGATGCAGTTATTTCTTCTGAAGCAGCACTATTTTCCTCTATAGTTCCCCTAATAGTTTTGCAGGCACTATTCATATGTTCCATTTTTGACATAAGTTCATTTGATGTTAAAGATAGTTCTTCACTATCTGACTTTAAATCATCTGAATTATCATTTATATTTTTTAACAAATGAACTATATTACTTTGTGCTTCATTTAATGATGCTGATGTTTCTCCAAACTCATCTTTCCCAACTATATTTATATTGCTTGAAAAATCAAATTTTGCAATTCGTCCAGCAAATTGCTTAATTTTCTTTAATGCATCATCAATATTTTTTACTAGTAAATACGAAAATATGATACTTAATCCGATAGCAACTATTGTAAACATAACTGTAATAAAAAGAGCATTCTTACACTTTATCTGACTATCCTCATATTTTGATTTTGCATTTTTTTCATTGTATGTTATTTCTTCATCAAGTAAATCATTTATTTTAGCTCTGTAGCCATCAAAAATAGCAAATTCATTTTTAATATCATCATAATCGCCACCCTTTGCAACTTCAAAAAATTTATCTTTTGCATTATTGTAACTATTTAGATTTTCTAAATATTCGGCAAATATCTTTCTGTCATCTTCATTGTTAATTAGCGCTTCATATTTTTTTGTAAGTTCATTATCCTTTTCTATTAAACCATTCATATCTGAAATAGTTTTATCAACAACTGCTTTTTTATCAGGATTAACTAAAATAAGTGATCCTGAAGTTAAATCAGCCATATGAGCTCTAATATCCTGTATTGTTGATAATTTCACCAAACTTTCAGAATATATTACATCTAGATTTCCATTAACCTCTCTCATCTTATGATAACTCATGATTCCGCTTATAATTACAACTGTAATCACTATACCAAAACATAAAATTAACTTATGTATTACCTTCAAATTTTTAAATAATGTTATCAAATTTATCCCCGCCTCTATATACTATTCATTATAGAAAGTCCAATTGTACATTAAAAGAGTTGTTTCGTATTTATTCTACAATATACAACAGTTTTTTATTTATATTAATATATCGATACTTCAGGATAATACTTTATGCCACATTTTCTAAAATTGGATAAAAATATAAACCTACAGATTTTAAATAATCTGTAGGTTAGAAAAAATTATATATTTAAATTGAAATTTATTAGCTTTGATTTAGCTTTTTCCACTTCCTAATTTTACTTCTGAATGACTTAAAAGGTGCAACTGTATTTGTATGAATCCATTTCCAAAGTGCCCAATTAGCAGGAGTTGAAGAAGCCCATTTCCTACCGCCAGATTGAAAAAGTTCCATATCGGTATACCCTTCTGTTAGATGGATAATTTTTTCTTTTGCTTCCTCAAACATACTGCATAATTCATGCAAAGTATAATTCTCATATTGTTTATAAAAGTCCTCATATAATCCACCAAGATTATTCCACTTATAATTAGCATGTGGAGTTATTACTGTGATTCCTTGTTTTTCTTGCTCTTCCCAATCAAGAATGAGGTTAAGCCACCCTAATTGATAAGCTATCATTTGTACTGGAGTTCTATCTATACCATCGATAAATTTATCTTTATCTGTTTCTTTAATATCAGAAAATTCGTCAATAAATAGTTTTGCACGACTTGATATTTCATTAATTAATTCTTGCTTACTTTTATAATCTGGCATACTTAAACAACCTTTCTTACACTTTAACTACTTCATTCTTTTAATTGTTTCATCAAAGGAAATACATTCTGCATATCTTCCATTCCACATGAATTCGTTATGATATCTATAGCTTTGTTCTGCTGACATAAATTTATTATTTACTGTTGTATTTGAATATGCTGGAACTATCATATGAAATCCATGTTCAAATCCACATTTTATAGTAGCATCAAAACAATAGTCTGTTTGAAGCCCTACAATGATTATTTCCTTTTCATCCTTCTTTCTTAAATACTCCAGTAAGCCTGTCCCTTTAAAAGCACTATTAACATTTTTATCAAATATCTTTTCTCCATTTATTGGTTGAAATTCTTCATATATTTCGAATCCGTCAGTTCCTTTTGTTAGCTCACTACCCTCTCCATCATCATGACGCACATATATTACTTCAATGTTATTTTTCCTAGCCTTATTTATTATTTCTTTAACATTGGATACAAACGTATCAAATTTATATAATTTCTCATTTGTTATTAAGTTTTGTGTATCAATTACTAATAAAACCATTTTAATCTCCTTCGTAAATCATTGTTTATCTTAAATGCTTCTATCTATATGTCCCTCTTCTTTGCATAAATCTTTACTAATTTATTATAATCACTGATTAGTAAATACACTATTGGCATTAACTAGTCTTCTAATCATCTGTTACCATATAAGTATTTATTAATTCGTAACATCTATCTCTTGTTGACTTTGCTGCAGATATGCTATATGCTAGGTTCTCTGCTGTACCACCTTTATATTTATCTCCTGCAAGTTTAGCCTTGCTTTCTTTTTCTTTAATCCAAGCATTTTCTTTTTTGGCTAAATCTCGTTTTTCACTTTCTGGTAAATTGCAACTTATAACTTTATAGATTTCATTTAGGTATCCATCCCATAGATCATATTCCTGATTAACTTTACTCTTCATTTCTAAAGTGCTTCCATCTAGTAAATTAGGATCATCCAATATACTATTAATTGCATTTAAAGTTTTAATATAATCACCGCCGCCTTTTACTTTGGTGAAAGTTTTACTATCAGCTGAACTTTTTGATTTTACGCCTGTTGTTTGCTTATTTTTATTTTCTGTAGGTTTTTCAACATTATTTGTTGATTTGCTTTCTGATTTATTTTTATCTGTATCTTCCTTAACATCAGGCTTAGACGCACTTTCTTCATTATTTTTTTCATCATCTTTAGATTGCGGATTTTCTTCAGATTTTGACACCTCTGCAGATTGCTCATTTTTATTATTATTTGTATTTACCAAGTGCATTATTGTTGCACTTAATCCCATAAAAGCACATACCCCTGCAGCAATGACAAGCTTAATTCTTTTATTATTTTTAATCATAATACATCTCCTCATATAATCGCTCATACAAATTACTATCTTTCAATCAATTATAGCATATTTTGTAAATATTATAGTGCTTATTTATCAAAGAACAATGTTTGTTTACCGCGCCAAGTCTACATGTTGTGTAAATAATTGTAAACTTTCCATGTAACGAATAACGTAATATTACCAAATTGCAAATGCATCCTTTCTTAATACAAGGCAACTGACGCAATAAATTAAAAAGGTTGCTGTTTCATTCTTGAATAATGCGATTTTATAATTTGCTATTTATTTTTTAATTCATAATTTTACGTAAATTTAAATCCTAAATTCTCTAAGCTTACTCTTAATGTATCTATTAAATCCATAATTACTACCATACATTTTCAGTTGCCTCTTCTGATTTTTATGCTAAAAACAATATGTCTTTTACAATTGGTTTCATCATAGTTAATGTTAGTCTTTAAATTATACAAAGCACAAGTATGTTTTAGATAAATTTAAATACATGTCATGTTAATGTTAATCCTACACTTACTCTGTAGCTACCCCATGGCTTACTATTTAAATACATCTCATGTTAATGTTAATCATTTCTTCCTTTTCTGTTTGCTATATTGGCTAATTTATTTAAATACATCTCATGTTAATGTTAATCACTTTGAGCCAGTTATAGATAAGCTTATTAAATAATTTAAATACATCTCATGTTAATGTTAATCAAGATGAATAATGAAAGGTATAGATATTTCAAATAAATTTAAATACATCTCATGTTAATGTTAATCAGGTTAAAGTTATTACCAAAGAGTGTAATTACTGCATTTAAATACATCTCATGTTAATGTTAATCTTAAACCGCCTTTTGGATACATAGGTATCTTATGGTTATTTAAATACATCTCATGTTAATGTTAATCTTTGATTTGTTTTAGTCTTCTTTTTTTTATACAAATTTAAATACATCTCATGTTAATGTTAATCACATAGTTACTTGGGCTTAAGTTATCTATTGTAGATATTTAAATACATCTCATGTTAATGTTAATCTCCAGCTAATGCTAGTGTATTACAAATAGATGGAAATTTAAATACATCTCATGTTAATGTTAATCTTTATTCTTTTTGCTCGTACTAAACTATTATCTACAATTTAAATACATCTCATGTTAATGTTAATCATAGATGGATTTACTCAACTTGGATTCGATGCAAAATTTAAATACATCTCATGTTAATGTTAATCAAAGTATTTAAAATAGAGAGGTGATAAATGATGAGATTTAAATACATCTCATGTTAATGTTAATCAACTATATTAATTTCATCATCTTTTAAATCAATGTAATTTAAATACATCTCATGTTAATGTTAATCCGAAAACTGATAATCCAAGTGACCCTGCTCCTTCATTTAAATACATCTCATGTTAATGTTAATCCTTGTGCAACAGACTTAAACTTAACATTATCAGAAATTTAAATACATCTCATGTTAATGTTAATCCCAACAGTTAATTTTTCCATCTTGACCTTTTATATATTTAAATACATCTCATGTTAATGTTAATCAAGGTAGGCATATTTAAGTAGATTTTAAGAAGCTTTATTTAAATACATCTCATGTTAATGTTAATCTTTTACTGATACAAACACTAAAACTGATACTAAAACATTTAAATACATCTCATGTTAATGTTAATCATAATGGTGGTAAATTCTACATGGTAATTCCTAAATTTAAATACATCTCATGTTAATGTTAATCTATTCCGGAAATGTTGATATTTATTTAAAATTAGCATTTAAATACATCTCATGTTAATGTTAATCGCAAATTTAATTTAAGGAGGAAATTATTATTATGTTATTTAAATACATCTCATGTTAATGTTAATCACTCATGTTACTATATGTTATACAAAAAGTGGTAGATTTAAATACATCTCATGTTAATGTTAATCTAGTAAAAGTGAGGTTGAACATATGATAAAACATAATTTAAATACATCTCATGTTAATGTTAATCTTATGGTTGCTCTGTTAGTGGATTTTCTTTTTCTGTATTTAAATACATCTCATGTTAATGTTAATCATTTAGAAATAGATAAAACTCAAGAGAATAGAATATTTAAATACATCTCATGTTAATGTTAATCGACTCACTTTTGTAAGGTCAGGTAATTCAGTTCGTATTTAAATACATCTCATGTTAATGTTAATCTCATAAAGAAAATAAGAATCGCAAATATTAAAATATCATTTAAATACATCTCATGTTAATGTTAATCACGTAACTATTATTAGAATGAAACGTATTTATACTATTTAAATACATCTCATGTTAATGTTAATCGGTTAATCCTAAATCAATTGCCCATTGTTCCATCAAATTTAAATACATCTCATGTTAATGTTAATCTGACTTGGGTAAAGAACATCAGACTTTAGTTGTTATATTTAAATACATCTCATGTTAATGTTAATCTATCAATCAAATCCTCTTAGTGCATATTTCATCAATTTAAATACATCTCATGTTAATGTTAATCTTCAAGGTATTCTGATTTTACATTTAGTCAGTTGAGATTTAAATACATCTCATGTTAATGTTAATCCCCTAAGAAAAAAGCCACTTCTTATATTAAGATAATGCTTTCATTATAGTTAGTGTAACACATCCTTAAAAATTTACCAAGCACCCTCAACTTAAATTAATTTTTTAAATATATTTATGTTAATCCGCATTACACCTTGTTTTTCGTAGATATAAATTTGTTTTTGCCTGGTAAATTATATTATTAAATCCTCACCATTTGCTCCCGATGTTACACCTAATACTTCTTCTCCAAATACATTGTCGTTCATTAACTTAATTATGCAAATGAAATCTTCATTTTTGTCAATAACTTTATTTAAATCTGTTTTAAACTTTATTAGCTTTGAAGGAGACATTTCTCCTCTAAATACTGATTTTTGAAAATGAGATAAGTATTTTTTGCAAACTTTAAAAACCCTTTGTACTCGTTTTTCATTGACATCATAAAATACAAAAGCATAATTATAATTACTAACTTTACTCACTACATTCCCTCCTTTAAACTAAAAGGAATGAATTCTTTCTCTTCCATTATGTATTTTATTAATTTATAACAATCTAGTTTAATAGCTGTTCTATAACTAACTCTCCTTTTTAATTTAGGATGTAAAAAAACAGATTCTAGTCTTTCTTCAAAAGCTGTAATAAATATATTTCTACCTTCTTCATTTAACAAACAATAATTTACCTTCTTATCAAAATGCTTATTAACCTGAAGTCTCTTGTTATTTACCAAGTCAAAAATTGTTTTATATACAATGACAGGCTTAAAAACTTCACTTATATCTAAGCTTAATGAAAATCTTCCTTCTGAAGGTTCATGTAAATAACTTATTCTTTGATCTAGATGAGTTCTATAAATTGCAGATATTGTTTTTGTATATAGCAATGTATTTCCAAATGAAATCAAAGCATTTATGGGATTATCTGGTGGTCTTTTTACTCTTTTATTCATAATAAAATCCTCTGGCAAAAAGTTTTTAAATTCACTGTAAAATCTCTGCCATACTTCCCCTTCTACTGACATAAGCTCTTTAATATTTTGAGCTTTTTCTATCCTTTCAAAAAATTCTTTCTTAATCCAGTCTACAGTTCCTTTAACTTCTTTTTTGTTATGCTTATAGTAATGATAAACTACCTCTCTTATATTAATTCCTATTCCACTTACTATAGCCTTAGCAATTGTCATTCTTGAATTATTATGTTTCTCTACTTGCTTTACTAATAATCTTCCACTATTATATTGCGCTTTTGGATAAAAAGTACCACTATATCCTTCATAATAATTAAAGAAATGCACTACTACATTGTTTTGCGATAAAAAATCTAATAGTTTTGTATTTATACTCACTTCATTTAGACAATAAATCTCTTTTGTATTTTCAATTGGAATATAAACATTTTTCCCTTCTTTTCTAAAGCATAAAGAATCATCCTTTCTTGTAAGTTCACCCATGGATGATATATATCTTGTACTTCCCATATAATCCTCCTATATATAACAATACTCATAATATGCACATTTCTTGCATTTAGATTTATTTAATACTTTAGGTATTTCTTCACTTAAAATTAAATTTTCTATTTCTTTAACGTACTTTTCCAGTTCCTTCTCAAGTTCATCACTTAGTTCAAAATACATAATTTTCTTATCAGTTTTATTTTTTTCAACACACTCCAATTTTCCTTTTCTTATAATTCCTTTACTTTTAAGAACTTTCAAATAATAAATCAGCTGCCACTTGCCTGCTTCAATATCTGCATCTGATTTCTTTATTTCTGTTAAATATTCAGATGTAAGTCTATCCAATTTAATATTATCGATTGAAATTTCAGCATTTTTCGATCCAGAAGCTTTCTCTTCATGAATAGCTTTCCCGATCTTTACCGTCTCGCTATTATCTTCTAAGTTAAGTCTATTACCATGAAGATAACATTGCCTTCTACAATGAAAGTAATAGTTAATTAAAGTACCGTTTATCCTCAATACATAAAACCTCCTTATACCATATTTATTCGTTGCAATAACCCGCTTTGTTTAATTTATAATTCAACTTAATTAAGTATAAATTCCGTGTCCAAAATTTATATAAATTTTCATTAAAATCTTAAAATCAGCACGCATTTTCTGCAATTATAATCCTAAAATTTATATATTTTTTATTGAAATTATACAAAAATCCCAACTTCTCTCTTAAATTTATCTTTATTAAGCTTCTCCCCATCAAAATATTTTTCTCCATTTTTTATATAGTACAATTCTCCAATTTTGTCGTTATAAAGCAAATCACTATTTTTATTAATTTGATAAATAAAATAATTCATTTTGCTTTTTACTTCTGATAATTTAACTTGTTTTTCAGCATATTGCATAGAATTATTTGCTAATAGATCCTTGTAACTTTCCCAAACCTCTTTTCCATCAATATTTACTGTAGTGTTTTCTTCTTCCTTATTTATAATCCTAGCTAAATAAATAGACATGTTCCAATTATCTTCTTCTATAAGTTTCATTCTCTCCTCAACTTTCCTAGTGTTTAATTGTCCAACATCTTCTATTAAAAACTTTTCTAGATTACTGTCATTAAAAGTATTATTAAATCTCTCTTGTATTAGGTTAAGTACTGGTAGATAGTAGTCTTCAAAGTTTTTTTCTACTAATATTCTCTTCATATCATCATCTAGTAGACTTAATTCTGTATTTACTCTTACATCATTTTTATATATTCCATCTGTTCTATCTAAATTAAAGAAATAAACTACGCCTCTTCTTTTACATGATCTATTTATCCTGCCCAAGAATTGTTCATCACTATCTAATTTAGAGATATCTTTATACCCTATATCCATATCAATATCTACTCCTGCTTCTATGACTTGAGTAGCAACTAATATTATGCCTTCTTTTTCTGCATTTGAACTTTTTATACTCTTAAGAATTCTTTGTCTCTCTATAGAATTATCATCGCCTGTCATAAGTTCAACACTACAATTTATCCTATCATTCATATCTATAGACTCTTTTACTTTTCTATAAAAATTATAGGCACTTTCTTTTTTTATGAACTCAATCAATATCTTTTTCTTCTTATAACTATTATCAATAACATGATTTAATAAAGCATTTATAGTATCATCTTCATCCATTAATTCATAACTTACCTTTACCCTATCTTTAAAAAGCGAATTAGAGAAATACTTGTTTCTATCTTCAATTAATGTTGCTGTACTTTCCTTGCTACTAGTTAAAATATTGAGATTGGGTAAAGTTGCTGACATTATAATAACCTTCATATTTAATATCTTGGCAAATCCCTTTAAAAATAAAATAATTTCTGCCCAAATAATATTTTTATAACTTTGAATTTCATCTAATACTATTACACTATTCACAAGTTGATGAAATGCAAATGCCGATTCTTTTAATGAATTAAACATACTATTAAATAAGCTTACATGAGTAGTTAATATGATTGGATAATTCAAGAATTGCCTATTTAATAAAGCCTTAGCATAATATTCATAATTATCCTCATTATCTACTCCCTTTTTACTATTCTCATCCATCTTTATAGGCGAAATAGAATTAATAACTGCAATCCTATTAAATACATCTTCATTTTCACCAAAAGTCTCATTTAATGTATTTAAATTCTGCTCTACCAATGTGTTAAATGGATATACATAAAATATCTTTTTCAAAGTAGGATTATCTTCAAAAAGCTTGAAGCTCAAATTTATAGAAACATTACTCTTTCCACTTCCAGTAGGTGCTTCTAAATAAAATATATCTTCATTTATCTTTTTAGATAACTCTTTTTCTGCATCTAAAAACATTTCATTCCTTAAAATATTTATGTTTTTTTCATTCTTAAGATCTTTTCTATCTTTGTAATAGTCTTCATTTTCATATTTTCTTATATTTCTATACACACTAGTACTTTTATAAATATCATAGAATTCGCTAATTTCTGCAATTTCACCGAACTCATTTAATTCAACGCCATTCATAAATTCGGTTGTTGCATAAAAGTCGCAAGCTACAAGTAGTGAATATAGTAATCTTTCATAAGTATACAGATATACTGCTTTCTCTTTATCTATCTTTTTTAAATAATTATTTGTATTATTGCATGCTTTTTTCATTTTAACTTCAGATAAAGAAAAATCTTTTAAATATATATCCTTGTAAGTATTATTAAAAATACTCATAACCTTAAATCCAACTTCGTCATCATCAAAGCTAGATAGGAATTTCTTAAATTCTTCTAAATTTCCATGATGTTTAGATATTATATAAGCATTTAAAAACATAAATAATCTAATGCACTTCTTATCATCTTTTTCTAATTTTAATACTTTATCCATAAAATAGTCTAAATATAAGACAGCGGATATAATAGAATGTTGTGAATCAATTATGCAAAATTTCTCCGAATATTCTATTGAATTATTTCCCATCTTCCTGCTTTGAAAAAATGGATTTATCTTACCTATATCATGAAGCACAATTGTATTCATCAATAATTCTCTAAATAATAATTTTCCTTTTTCACTTGTATTTTTTAAATATATTTCTTCAAAGTTTAAAAATATTCTATCTAATCCCTTTGAGTCTACTAACTTATTAAAATAATTTTTGCATAATTCTGTATGTTCTTTTAACGTCTCTTTCCTATCATTTTTTAAATGAGCATAAAAAGAATATTTTTTACTCAACAAATTATCTATATTAATAAAGTAATTTTCATTAAAATACATCAATTATCCTCCCATTAATTAATTTAACGTATAATTAATCTGTTATCTAAACTTAAAGGAGGGTTTCCCCTCCTAGTACTAATAAAAAACTATATTTCTTTCCCCAACCTTATATACATTAACATTATTATGACTACTTACTTTCATATTTGTATATAAAAACCCTTCTGATATATACATATTAGTTTTTTTGTCTAAGGCTATTGGTAATTGTTCTTCATATTTAAATGCTTCTATATAAACATCGTCTGCTAATTCATCCTCTTCTTCGTCTTCATCTTCAAGGTCTACTTCAAAAAGTTTCTTAGGAAAAAGAGAATTTATTATATTTAATTTATTAATTTCTACAATTTCACTATTTTCTATTACTACTATATTGGTAATATTAGCATAGTGATCATTTTTACCTAAGTATGGCTGATATATAGCCTTGTGATTTAATATATATTCTGAGACTTTTTCGCTTTCTTCACTATCTATTAAAACATATATATCCCAAGAAGGATTTTCAAGCCATTGTTCCTTAACTATTAAATTACCACCTTGCTCTTTTGATGCATATCCTACAGAGTTATTAAATGTTTGTACTTTTTTAGGAATAAATCCTTTTTTGTTGTTAGGAGCTATTGATATCTTTATATCTCTCAACTTTTCATAAAACTCTGGAAAAATAGAATTTTCGTCGTCTTTTTTCTTGGCTTTTTTTGATATATCAGTTTTTTTCATCTGATTATATCCACCATATCCAAGTATAGCCCCAAACATTCCAAGTAAAGACACTCTATGAATATTTCCATAAGTAAAATACAAATATGTATTTACATCTGGCTTTTTAAAAAATGCAGTCTTTCCACTTAGTGTAAATTTTAAAATTTTCATTGTTTACACCTCTTCTTGTGTAAATATATTATAAATTTTTGCTCCTTTTATATCAGATTTAATTTCAGTTGTATAAGGATTATAATAAATTTCTATTGCTTTAACTTTATCTACAACTGAATTTATTAAATCTGAACAATTTAGTTCTATTGTATTTTTACTTTCTCCTTTATTAAAACTTATATATTCAGATAAATTAGGCAGGTATAAATCCTCATCTGTTTCTACAAATAAACCAAATTCATTTTCACATCCAATCTTTGAATTTGTAGCAAAAGATGTAGCTGACACTAGAGATGTCTTCTTAAATTTTTTATAATCCTCTTCTGTGTAACCATCAGTCACCCCAAGTTCTACAAATTCTTTATAAGCTAATGGATTTATAGTAAATGGATAAAAATAATGAGCTTCATTACTTACAATTTTGTTTCCAAGGGTTGAATTCTTAGCATCCTCCTCTTCTTCCCAATTCTCATTTTTTTTCTTTTTCGCTTCTTTTTGAGCTTTTGAATCATCTCTAAACGGAGATAATATTTGTTGTGTTTCAGAATATGTGCCTATATATTTGTTAAAGCCTTGCCCTATCTGTACTGCACCTGTAATTGATATATTTTTTCCTTCTTCTGCAAATGTGGCACCAAAATTTTTAACATCAATTGTTTTAAATAAATTTGTTAGTATTTCCTTTGTATCTTTACAGTATTTTAAATTTTCAGTATTAAAGATGTATTCGTATCGCTCTTTCAAATTTCTTGGTACAACTTGAATTTCACCTTTTTTTTCATTAGATATTCGCATAGATTTTATATATAATACTTTTTCTCCGTTATTTTCCCACATTTTTTTCATTGGATATTTTAATGCTTTATCACTTCCAAATACTATTCCATCAGAAGTCGTTTTGGGGTATCCAGTAAAATCTGCATTCCAATTACCCATTATAGATGAAATTCCTAATACCCCATATATTCTCTTATCCATTATTTATTTTCCTCCTTATCTTTTTCATACACCAAACTATTACTTAAAAATCCAGCTATAATCATATCCTGATTAACCTTACCTTCTGGAATATATCCGCTAATCATTACATAAAAATTTTTAAATCTTTTTATGTTTATACTCGGATCATAACTATATTTGTTATACATTTTCCTTAAATTTTCTTTTATAATTTCGTTGTTCTTAGAATTAACAATAGGTTTTGCCAAGGAAAATGGCTTGTTTTTTCCTCTATATTTTGATAACAAAAATGCTACAACTTGCCCAACCGAAAAATAATATTGTTCATCATTTTCTATTGGATCATATTCTTTTGAATTAATTTTCTTTCTTAACACTTCATTAACTTCATTTAATATTTCAGCCATTCTTTTTCCCTCCTTAAAATAATAAATTAGTGACCATCGTAAATTAAATTGATGCTTTGCCTTTGAAATATATCCATTTTTAATTGAACCTTTTAAAAGGCTTAAGGAAATTTTATTTAATACAGGAAATATATCATTATCTATTCCCTTATAAATCCAATTAAATATAGTCTCTCTAGATAATAAAAGATTGCTTTTTAATGAACTATCATCAATTAACAAATCTTTGGATTCTTTAAAATAATTTTTTATTAATTTGTTTTGAAAAAATATATCATTTAATAATTGCTGCATTTCTTTTATTTTTCCATAATCTCCATATTCTTTTATGGATACACTTTTAGAATTTTGCTCTATATTTAAAATATTTTTAAATTTAAATTTTCTAGTTAAATTAGGTTTGTATCCAGTTATGATATCATAATCTTGTATTTCTACTTCTTTGCCAGTTTTATTTGATATTAATTTTATTCTTAGAAATATACCTTTAAAATTTCTATCTGGTAATTCTTCATTTTCATATACATAAATTTTATTATTGCAGTTATCAATATAAACATTAGTCCTACCTATAACTACAAAATTCATCAAATAATCGAAAAATTTTTTTTGTAGTAATATATTTGTATTATCTATCAAATATGGCACTATGATTTTTCTTGTTTTATTTTCTAAGTAAGGTTTTTTAGAATTAAGTCCCATATTGTCATTAGGAAGTCCATATATCTTATCTTTAACTATAATATTAAACTCATTACTGTTGTAAATATTGGGAACTAAATACCGCTTACCTTCTCTTTTATAATCTTTAATAGGATATTCAAAAAATATCTTTAAATAGTCTTTTCCTTTAATATCAATGTCTAAATTAAATATATTTTCTTTTATCCAATTCCTTATTCTTTCTACTATTTCTTTATCTACTTTCCCTAGCTCTTTCTCTACAGATTCATATATCTTCATAGCATTTTGAGATTTCGAATATTTTATAAATGGATCAGATAGTGTTTCATAATAATTATCAATGATTTCATTTGTTAATTTTCCATTTATTAGACTTTCTTTTTTCACAATAAATGAAAAATAATTATTACTATGAATTATCCTTTTATTCACAAAAGTTCCACTAGCCATTGGTTTATTAGTGTTTATAATTCTACTATTATAATCATAGTTGCA
Source organism: Clostridium saccharobutylicum DSM 13864 (assembly GCF_000473995.1). Taxonomy (NCBI): domain Bacteria; kingdom Bacillati; phylum Bacillota; class Clostridia; order Eubacteriales; family Clostridiaceae; genus Clostridium; species Clostridium saccharobutylicum. The sequence goes on from NC_022571.1 coordinate 2,828,445, forward strand.
TATATTTTCAAAATTAGAATTACTTTTCCCATTTATTTCTTTAGTTTTTTTATCAAATATTATGTCAATTTTTTCTCTAATTTGATATGAATCACCTTTTGGTTCAATCAAAAGATATGTTCCTTGTTCTAGTACATATGAGTCTATTATAAATTTATCACCATTCTCATCCAACTTCTTTTTAAATACTTCAAGACACTCTTTTAGCAAATCATATTCACCTCCTTAAAGCCATCTATAATTTACATAGCCATATCCCCTAGCATTCATTTCAAAAATCCCTGTTCCAAGGCTCATATAAGCTAACTTTTGAGCATTTTCATTTTCCGCTATATTTAAAGATATCTTATCCCCTAATAACTTTATATTTTTATATTTAGTTGATATTGGCTTTTTATTTTTAAATTCAATCGATGTATATAATTGAAAATCTTCATCAATCTTAAGATTCATTGTACTATTATACTTCTTAATAAGATTTTCTTTTAATCTTCTTTCAAAATCATCCAACTTAATTTTATTCTTCCAATATCCATCTTCATTTTTCATAACTGCTGGAGTTATTGAATAGAGCTTTTCAATATGTTTCTTAGGTAATATTCTTATTTCTGATGTTAGACCTTTAACATTTTCATTAAATTCATTTACTAACTTATTTGCAAAAAATTCTGCTAAATTTTTATCTATAGTTCTAATAGTTATTGTATAAATCTTATCTTTTTTATAAATCTTATCATCTTCTAATGGATATGGAGCATCAAAGCAATATCCTTTAAATTTATTACTTTCATGAAATTCTAATAGTTTCTCATCTTTAATCAATCCACTATCAATAAACGCGCTCACTGTTCCTTGTGAATCTTCTATAGGTATATCTTTTAGCACAAATATTTTTAGCTTTATTTGAAAAACATTCATTTTTACACCTCCCGTTATAATTTTACTATCAATGTATTTATTTGTAAATAAAGGTACTAATATACATCCAAATGTTGTTGTTAATCAAAAATATTAGTTAAAACTAAATTTAAATACATTAATAAATGTTGATATTAATTAAAATAATGTCTTAAAATATCTATTTTTTCTTTATCATAACTTTACTAATCTTTTTTTCTTTATGCATTTCTATAGTAACATCTTCCTCCTGTATTCTTTATTACTTTAATCATATTTTTTCTCACATCTTTATAACTTCATTAGTATTAACTAATATAGCAACTTAACGCATTAGTCAGTATTACCTTTCTAAAATTTTTTATTCACTATTTTAAAAAAATATTAATCGTTGGATGAAACTATATTTTACTTTCAAATATATTTGAAAATAAAAGAAGTAGTAATTTTTTATTTTAATTACTACTTCTTAAATATAAAATTGCTATTAACACTATATAATTTTTCCTACAACTAAAGCTTCAATGTCGCGATTAGCATTGTTTCATCAAACTGATCAATAATTCCATATCCAACATTTCAACTTGCAGTATAACTAACTCCTATTATAAAATTGTTCATTTTGATAAACCCCTAAAAAATTTTTCACCTCATAATAAAATTTCATATTTTACAGCTAATATATATGATTCTAAACTATATATACTAGCTGTAGATATTATTTTCTTATAAATAAACAAAATGTTAACTAGATTTATGCTATGAAATATATTGTACACTTGAAATAATGAGGAATTCTTTTGAATTGTGTTGATAATTTGACTGTATAATTTATTCAGTAGAAGTTATTTCATTCTTCCATGTCATTAACTTTCTTAAAAAGTATACTGAAAATGATACAACTTCTATTGTTAAAAATCTATAGTCCTTTTTCTAGTAAGCAAACCAAAAGAGCATCATTTTTTAGTTAGTCACCACTTAATTCCAAATTATAAGTTATTTATTTGTATTTAGGTACAATCAAAAAATACTAGACCAGTATGCTTGCCTATTTTGCATCATACTACATCAGTAAAATCAACTAATAGGGTCACTATGAGCTGATTTTACTTTCTTGCCTGCCTAAATATACATTGCATCTTTTAGTCTGTTATTTTTTTCCACTCATCTTAGTTTTGTTTTTTATTTTTGATTCACCTAATAAAAAGCTTGCAGGTATTCCTAACAATACAATAATTGTGCAAACAAAAAACACAGTATGAAGTGAATCTGCTAATGCTGATTTAAGAGGTGGAATCATAATCTGTTGTAATTGTGATGGAATTTTATTTAATATCTCTGGACTTAATAAAGTGTTGAATAAGCTTTGTGGATCATTATGAGCATTTTGAAGCATTGTACCTAAAGCTCCAGTTTGTAATGCAGCAATCTTATCAGTTATTGGAAAAAAACTTTCATCCAATATAGTTGCTGAGCGATTATTAAGCACAACTCCAAGTATAGTTACACCAAGAGTACTTCCTATACTGCGGAAAAATTGAGTTGCTGATGTAGCTACTGCACGTTGCTCAATAGAAAAGGTTGATTGTACAGCTAATGTTATTGTTGGCATTATTAATCCAAGTCCAAGACCTAGTATAATAATGTATAAGCTTACAGTAAAACTAGTTGTATCAACATTCATAGTGCTTAATAAATACAAGCTGATTCCCATTAAGGCAATACCTAAAATAAACAAAGTTCTGAACTTTACTTTTGTAACCAATTGTCCTCCAGCCACACTTGTTACCATCATTCCTAACATCATTGGGATCATTGAATTTCCTGATTTTGTAGCACTTATGCCGATTATACCCTGCATAAAAAGTGGTAAAAACATCATTGCACCAAACATGCCTAGTCCCATTAGAAATCCAACAATATTTGCACCTACAAAAACCTTGTTTTCAAAAAGATGAAGATTCAAAATAGGATCCTCTGCTTTTAATTCAATAAATATAAATACAATACAAAATATCAAAAATAGAGCAAATAATCCGATAATCTGCCATGAAATCCAAGGATAATCTTTTCCTCCAAGGCTTAAGCCTAATAGTAAGGATACAATAAATATAACAAGAGTCAAAGCACCTGCATAATCTATTATTACCTTTTCTTCAACACGCTTTTCACCACTTAATCCTATAAAAACAGTAATTGCAGCTAATAATCCTACAGGTAGGTTTATATAAAATACCCATCTCCATGTTGCATTATCTACAAACCATCCACCAATACTAGGTCCTACTATGGATGAAAGTCCAAATACAGCACTTATTACTCCTTGCCATTTACCACGTTTTTCAGGTGGGAAGATATCACCAATTATAGTCATAGCCATTGGCATCAAAATTCCTCCACCTATTCCTTGAAGTCCACGATAAAAAATTAACTGTGTCATATTCTGACTTGTTCCACATAGCATAGAACCAATCATAAATAGAACAAGTCCTCCTACATACATTATGCGACGTCCAAATAAATCCGACATTTTTCCCGCTATAGGTACTACTGTTGTTGAGCTAAGCAAATAAGCTGTTGTTACCCAAGCCATAATGCTTAAACCGCCTAAATCACCTATTATTCTAGGCATTGCTGTTCCAACAATTGTTTGATCCAATGAGGAGAAAAATATACCCAATAAGAGCCCTACTAATAAAATTCTGCTTTTAGGATTTTCATTCATTTTTATTCCTCCATTGTTCATTATCGTTAATAAATTAAGAATTTACTTTAAACACGCAAAGTCTAAGACTCTGTGTGTATTTTTAGATAAAAATACTTGCTTGTTTTTAGAAGTATAAAAATTATGAAAAGTTGTTTTTTGACTTCTAATTTCAGTAATATTTTCTATAGATTTATTTTCTTTACCATTTCTAATCTTTTTACTTCTATTCGTTTTTACTTCTCTTTTTTATAAAAATTATAGTAAATTAACAACTATATTTTTAGCAAATATAATAAAAAATATGTATAAGCTTTTCTATGGCACTTGTGAAAAAACTTTATATATACCAATCAAATATTATGACAAACTAGCATTAAAAAATTACGCTTATTTAAAAAACATGTGTTATTCTGATGCTAATCTTAGAAAGAAAGTTACTTTTAAAAAACTTCATGATTATATAAGTACTTATGCTTAAAGAATTTAATATTCTTAAAATTAAGACAGCCTTGAAATGGAATACATTTCAAGGCTGTCTGTTATATTTACACCTAAAAACTATATGTTATTTATTTTCATTTGCCTTAATTTTCTTATAGATTATATTCCTTTGGTGGGTTTCCAGAGAAATCTGCTATTATTGCTTTTGCATTTTCCAAGTAAAATACTTCAAAAATTGGGTTTGAAGCTTCATTATATTGTCCCTTTACTATAGGGTTTGCCATACATGCTTCTTTAACAGCCATGTTGTTTTCAAATACAGCTTTTCCATTTAATCTAATCCAAGCATATTTAGGACTTGAAACACATATTTCTATTTCAGGATTTGCTTGCATGTCTTTATAAACATCCTTAGTATTGTTTGTACAGAACCATAACTTTCCTTCCATTTCTAAACAAAACATAAATGGACGACATTTTGCTTTTCCATCACGACCTACTGTTGCTAAATATTGAACTGAATTTGCTTGTAAAAATTCAACTACTTCTTTCATTTTGTTATCTCCTTTATTTATAAAAACATTTTTAATTATTTGTTTAAAACTCATTTTCTAAGCTCCTTATAATGCGAAGTGGCCACTTCCTATGGTTTTATTATAATTAGTTACATTACTACTGTGAAGTAAGCACTTTAAAGTGGTATAGTTTCCAATAGGATACTATTGAAAATGCATCTATACTTAAGACACATAAAAAACTCCTTATACAAATTATTTAAGTATTAGATCAATTCCAATTTATATTGATTTTCTTTAGCTTTAATTTTATAATAATTTCTATAATATCAAGCGTAATGTAAGCATCTAAAAGTGCTATAGTATTCAAATGGATACTATTAAGAAAGGACGTGTGTTTGTATGGCTAAAGAATTACCTGCCTGCCCTGTTGAAATAACTTTGCAGCTCATAGGAAATAGGTGGAAAGTATTAATAATGAGAGATTTGCTTGAAGGAACAAAACGTTTTGGAGAACTAAAGAAATCTGTTGGTTCAATAACACAGAAGGTTCTTACTCAAAATTTAAGAGACATGGAAGAAAATGGACTAGTTATTCGTAAAGTTTATGCTGAAGTTCCTCCAAGAGTTGACTACACATTAACTGAAGTTGGATATAGTTTAAAATCTGTTCTTGACTCAATGATTGAATGGGGAACTTCTTATAAAAATAAAGCTGAGTAATGTTTTTAATATAATAGACAAGCTGAAATTAAAGAAAGAAGTTATGTGGTTTAACACCAAATAAAAAACCACTAAAATGACACAAATCTTTGTTAAACAATATGAGCAGCAAAATGACATTTCAACCAAATGAGGTGAACCTTTAGCAACCTTTGCACCAAAGGAAGATATTATTGTTGCATATAAAAGGAATAGATATATTTCCTATATGACTCAATAATTTATTCGCATTAAAAAAAGAATTTAAGATAAAAACTTGACTTATAGTGAACTTAAAGTAGTACAATAAACTATATTTGGTTTTATTTGCTATATTAATTAAAATTATTTGAAAGAAAGGTGATTTATCATGAAAAAGAATATTCTTATTGTTTACTACTCTCTTCAGGGACATACCAAAGAAGTATCTAATATAATTAAAGATATTACAGGCGCAGATATTTTTGAAATAGAACTTGAAAAACCTTATAATTTATTTACCTCTTATACTATTGGTGTTGTGCACACACGAACTGGTCATACACCATCTTTTAAAAATCATTTATCCAATCTAAAAGATTATGATACTATATTTATAGGATCACCTATATGGTGTTTTACACTTACACCTCCTATTGCATCTTTTCTTAAAGAATATAATTTAGAAAATAAAACCGTAGTTCCATTCTGTACTCATGGAGGAAATCCAGGGAACTTCTTCGAAAAATTCAAAAGCATGTGCCCTAATTCCACAGTTCTTAAAGGCATAGATTTTCCTAACAGTAAATCGAAAAATCCTAATGAGCTAAAACATTTAATTGAAAACTGGTTAAATGAAATTAATATATAGCTTTTTAGTTCATCACTTCTAAGCTGAAAAACAAAGACGCATTTAGAAAAATTAACTATGCAAAATATGATTAAAATAGTTAAGTTAATCACATAAAAGAAAATAACAAGTACAAAATATGATGTGTCTTATATAATATCAAAAAAAATACATGGTAATAGCAGATTTTGCTAATACCATGTATTTTTTATTTCCATGATTTTTTTATTTCCATGATATTAATGAATCTTTCCTTAGAACGGTTCTAAAATATTTCAGATCAGGATATCAAATAACCATGCATATAACAATTTCTTTCTTTTCCTCAAGATGAAGAAAATTTCTAATCTCATCATTTCCTTGGGCTGCAATAGCAAAAAATCCACTAAAGAATGTTCCAAGACCTAAAGTATTAGTTATGAGTTCCATATTTGATGAGACCAGAGAAACAATTACTCTTTTAACTTTAGTCCATTAGCTCCTGCTTTAAAACTTTTTATAAACAAATCAAAGACGCCTTTAATTAACTTTGCATTTTCAAGCTCATAATTTAACTGAAGTACTTCAATTGCTGCTTCTATAGTACACAATTCTCCTTCTGATGCACCTCTTCTCAAGGTGTATTCTGACTTATGAATTGTATTTAACGAAACTCTTGGTAAATTCTTTAAATAATCACTCTTTCTCAATATCCTCCTAGCTTCTTTCCATGTACCATCCAAGATAATAAATGCAGGAATCTTTTCCGAACTTTTATATTCAAACTTGCTTTCTGATAACTCATCATTCTCCATTGGAAATAGTATATATATTTCATACTCTTCACTATTAATGTATTCAATCAATTTTTCAGGAGCATTTGTTCTCTCCCATAGAATTAGCTCAGTTGATTCTGGATTAACAAGTTTCAGTAATCTAGCTGTATTTGAAGGCCTACTGAATTCTCTTTCCGTTGATAATATCCATATTTTTGTTTTAGTTTGTATCTTAGGCACAATATTGCAAATACAGTTTATTGTTGGTAGCCCACATTTATTGCAACTTTCGTACAATTTTGTAACTTGCTTAACTTTAAATTTAGAATCCATCTTACCTGCTACTCAAAATACGGACAAACATACCCATATCGAGATTATTACTATTTCAACGTGTTCTGTCTTGCCTATAGCTACTACAGCTTTATATAACACTCCATAGTCGTAAATTCCCCAAATAGCCTTGGGTACATATATAAGAACTTGTTTAATTTAAGCTATCTTATATTTTTTAGTATTAGCTAAATTTATTGAAGCATTTAAATCTCTATCTATAACATTTCCACATTCACATTTATAGATTCTATCTGAAAGTTTTAAATCTTTCTTATATGCTTTACAACACGAACATAGTTTAGATGATGGATACCATCTATCAACTATTCTCACTTCAATATTATTTTGATTCGCCTTTGAAATAAGCTTAGTTCTAAAATCATAAAATTTTTGCTGTGCTACTGCTTTAGCTAAATACCTATTCTTCATCATTCCCTTAACATTTAAATCCTCTATTGCAATAAAGCTTGGTTTTTGCTTTACTAACTCACTTACTGTTTTATTAATATAATCAGTTCTAATGTTTGTAAGTCTTTGATGAATTTTTTGTACATTGACTATTTGTTTTTGGATATTTTGACGAGTAGCTTCTCCTTTCTCTTTTTTATTCCTTAACTTTAAACTCTCATATTTCCTTGAAAGTTTTCTTTGTTCTCTCTTTAATTTCTTTTCTGCTTTTTTTACTATTTTAGTTTTATTAATATTCTTTTTAGATATTCCATTATTACAGATTGCAAAATCCTTCAAACCTAAGTCAACACCTATTCCTTCTGAATATGGTTTAGATTTAGATATAATATTTTCTTCTACTAAAATTGATACATAATATCTATCAGCTTTTTGATTTACTGTACCACTTTTAACTACAGAATCAACTGGAATATATCCAAATTCTTCAAGCCTTATCCATCCTAATGTTGGGATTTTTACTCTATGTCTTTCAATAGTCCAGTCTGTTTTATTATTCTTTGGGAAATAGACTTTGACATCTTGATTTTTCTTTTTCTTGAACTTAGGGAAACCACTTTCACCAGTAAAGAACTTCTTAAATGCTTTTTCACCATTCATAATGGCTTGTTTAGTAGCTTTGGAAGATACCGCCTTAATCCATTCTTTATCTTGATTATTAGGAATATATTCATTATTAAGCCATTTAGAAAAATCCATTCCACTAACAAATTTCTTTTCATTCTTATAAACTTCTTTATTATGTGCAATATAAAAATTATATATAAATCTACTCACACCAATAGTTTGATGAATTTTGGTTATTTGTTCTCCTGTCGGCTTAATTTCAATTTTGTATGCTTTCTTCAATCTCCTTATCCTCCTTAATCTTTTTCTTATACTTTCTCAGACCATATATTCTACAACTAAATACATGAAGTATTGATATTATATCTTAAACTAATTCTTCTTGTGGGGAAAAACTTTCATTGATTTACAACTATAATTTTTGTATTAAATTTTCCTATAAATCTTTCAAACCACTCAAATCCAAAACGTATAAACCTATCTTTATGAGTTACCAATATAGAATCAATTTTATTTTCCATACATTCCTCCAATAGTTTATTCCATTTTTTACGATTATAATTAAGTCCACTTCCTATATCTTTTATAACTTCATCTACTATAATATCTTTAGCATTTGCAAAATTCTTCAAAAATTCAATTTGATTAGCTAAATCATCTTTTTGATTATTAGTAGAAACTCTACTATATATAACTATCTTCCTATCAACATGATTGTCTAACCCTTTAAATTTTAAATATTGGTCATAAGTATAATACCTTCGATTAGTTGGAGTTCGTTTTGCATGAAGTATTCCTTCTCTATCCCAGCGTTGCAATGTTTTTACTGATACATTTAATAATTCAGCAAAATCACTTGGTTTATAATTTGTGATATGTTTCAATATACCCACTCTCCTATGAGCGCATATTAACACATTTACACACTTTTTTCTATATTTTTATTAACTAAACACTTTCCCCTGTGTTAATATCTTTACATAACTATATATAAATATTATATAAAAGTTAGTATAACATCTAAATATCTACATTTCCACATTCTAAGGGATAAGTAAAAAAATAAAAAGCACTCAATTTATAATATTGAATGCTATTTATCATATATTTCATTATAATTTAAACTTTAACCTTCAGTAAATATACTAATTATTTTATCAATTACCTCTTGAATTTTTTCTTCACTTAAATGTGCAACCTTATATAGTATTATTCCTTCATCTGCTGTAAATATTTATTTGGTCTAATATTGCTTATTTTATTAAGACTTCCCTTTTCAAAATCATTTTCTGATATCTCAATAGCATATGAGTCATAAATATTTTGACTTGTTATCTGAGACAATATTAAATCTTCCCCATCTAAATCTGATAAAACTAGTGCTGGTCTTTTTTTAGATTGTGATAAATCTGAGAATGAAAATGGAACAACAACTATATCTCCTTTTATAAATCTGCCCAAGCTTCATCCTCCTCTGGCTTAAGCCAGTCTTTACTTAAGCTGTCTTGACTCGCTAAAGTTATATTATCAATTTTCACATTATTATTTTTCACTTTTTTAAATTGTATAAAATGTATATAGTCATCTACTTCTTCCAAAAGATAAGGTGGTAAGTTTTCTATCTTTTTTAATAATGTTTCCCTATTAATCATTCTAATCACCTTCCTTTAACTTTATATTAATACTATAACATATACAATTAAAAACTTTCTAAAAAATCTATAAATCTATAAATTGCCTACCAAGGCTTATCCCAAAAAACATTGAAATTATTAATGGCTTTGCATTGTATTAAAATTCTAGTTCTTATTTGATAAAGTCTAAGCATGATACAGATAAACAAACTACTAACTAAATTTAAACCTTGAAATATATTCAAAACTAGAAAGTAAGTTAAATCATACATTAAATTTCAAATACTAACTCAGGACTTTTGCAAGTCATGAGCCCTGACATAATGCAAACACCTTCTGCACCTGCATCAATAGCTTTTTGGGCATTTACAGGTGAAATACCCCCAATAGCATAAACAGGAATATTTACAAAACTGCAGACTGATGATAAGAAGTCTAAACCTCTTGGCGGAACTCCTTTTTTACAATCAGTAGCAAATATATGTCCTGCTGTAATATAAGTTGCGCCTAAATTCATAGCTTCTATTGCTTCATTTACTGAATGAATTGAAACTCCAACTTCATCAAATTCTTTATAAATAGTGAGATTAGATTTTAAAACATGTAATGGAAGATGAATCTTTCTACAATTAAGTTCTTTGGCTGCTTTATAATAAGTATGTAATATACACTCTGTACTATTTTTTCTACATACTTTTAATACCTCAGCGGCTAATTTTTTATAATCATTTTCAGATAAATCTTTTTCTCTAAGAACTATACTTACAGACTTAATCATTGTGTTTTTTTCATTCAATATACATATGTTTTGTATCTGTGTTAAAAAGTCATTCCTGCAAAGATGGCGATTAGTAATTGATAGTAATTTATACATATATATAATCACTCATAACAAATTGAAGACCCCGATTATCAATTGCTTGTGCTATTTCTTCTACTGTACGTCCATCTGAAATCTCAAATTGTTCATCACCTTTAGCCTCTTCATCATTACTATGGCCCCCTATTCCAACTGAAACTCCAGCTGAAATTTTAGTTGCTGCAAGTCCAATTACATTATCACGAAAACGAGCGCATTCACGAGTTGATATAGTAATGCTTGCAAAAGGCAAGAATATTCTATATGCAGTAATTACCTGTAAAAGCTGTCTCTCATGTACATCTTTTGGATTAATTTTATCATTATTAATTATTGGACGTAACCTTGGACATGACAAAGCAATTTCAGCATGTGGATACTTACGTTGAAGAAGATATGCATGAAGTCCTGTTGCAAATGCATCCTTACGAAAATCATCTAATCCAAGCAGTGCTGCAAATCCAACTCCTCTCATTCCTCCTTTTAATGCTCTTTCCTGTGCATTTAAACGATAAGGAAAAATACGTTTGTGTCCAGCTAAATGTAATGTTTCATATTTATCTGAATTATAAGTTTCCTGGAATACAGTAACAAAGTCTGCACCACATTCATGTAAATATGCATATTCATCAGAGTTCATTGGGTATACTTCAAGGCCAACCACCTTAAAATATTTTCTAGCTATCTTGCATGCTTCACCAATATAAGAAACATCAGACATACTACGACTTTCACCAGTAAGAAGCAATATTTCCTGTAATCCAGTTTTTGCAATGCATTGCATCTCTTTTTCTATTTCTTCTGCATTAAGTTTCGCACGCTTAATTTTATTATGACAGTTAAAACCACAGTAAATACAATAGTTTTCACAATAATTAGCAATATAAAGCGGAGTAAACATATAAATTGAATTACCAAAATGCTTGCGTGTTTCAAGTTTCGCACGCTTAGCCATTTCTTCAAGTAAAGGAAGAGCTGCAGGTGATAATAATGCTGCAAAATCTTCAATATCTAATACATCTTTCTTAAGAGCGGTAAGCACATCATGAGCTGTATATTTTTCATAATCATATGCTTCCATTTTTGAGATAACCGTATCCATAACATTAGATTCAATCACCTCCATGCCCTCCATATACTTCATATGATCAACACGTTGTTCCATTTAAATCCCCTCCTTAATCTTCAAGAAATCCAGTTAATGGTGATGAAGCTGAAGCACCTTTATCAAGTACACGACCAAGCCCTGAAAGATATGCAGATCTTCCAGCAATTATTGCATTCTTAAAAGCTGATGCCATAGCTGGAATATTTCCTGCTGTGGCAATTGCAGTGTTAGCCATAACTGCTGCCACTCCCATTTCCATAGCTTCACAAGCTTGAGAAGGTCGTCCAATTCCCGCATCAACAATAATTGGAAGTTCAATTTCATCAATCAAAATTTTAATAAAATCACGTGTACTTAAACCTTTATTGGATCCAATAGGTGAAGCAAGTGGCATAATAGCTGATGCTCCTGCATTTACCATATCTCTTGCAACATTTAAATCTGGATACATATAAGGCATTACTACAAATCCCTCTTTTGCAAGAATTTCAGTAGCTTTTAATGTTTCATGATTGTCTGGTAAAAGATATTTTGAATCACGAATAACTTCAATTTTAACAAAATCTCCACATCCAATTTCTCTAGCTAAACGTGCAATACGAACTGCTTCCTCAGCATTACGAGCCCCTGATGTATTTGGAAGTAATGTAACACTTTTAGGTATATAATCTAAAATATTAGCACTGCCACCTAAATTAGCACGACGTAATGCTAAAGTAATTATCTCAGCTCCAGCATTTTCAACAGCTGCATTAATTAGATCAAGTGAATATTTTCCTGATCCTAATATAAATCTTGAATTAAACTCATGTCCACCTATAATAAGTTTGTCAGTATTATTTTCCATGTTCTATTCTCCTTCACTTTCCAAATTTTAAATTTATTTCATAGCTAGCATCCGTAACACTCCAACTTCTACAATGTTGAGATAACGGCTGCACGCTCCTGGACGAGGTACCATTGAGTGTATAAGTTCAACTAAAATTCAGATGGGGATCAACCCTAACCTTAATCAGGTTTTACTTGATAAGATATCTAGTCACTGTAACACTTTCATGTTCTATTAAATTGTTAGATTTATACTTCTTCTATCCCCAGTATTAATCTTAAAACCATATTTGATTGATGACCTGCGCAAATAGATACACGTGGAGCCATTAGGCCTCGTCCTACCATTGCTCCAGTTGTCCTATCCCCACATAAATAAAAATTATCTGTTATTTTTTTCGTGATTATTGTATTACTGCTTTCATACCCAGCCATTCCTGATGCTGATACAATTTTTTTTAGCGGATAATATTCAATAAGAGTATTTACAAGCAGAGCCTTAGCTTTTGGATTATCAAATGCTTCACAAATAATTTCATCATTTTTAAATAATGCTTGGACATTTTTTTCCGTAACTTGTACAGTATCAATAGTTACTTCAATAAATGGATTTATTTCTTCAATTTCATTTTTTAATGCTTCTGTTTTATATAATCCAAGATGCTTAATTTTATATTGCTGACGATTTAAATTACTTGGTTCTACTATATCAAAATCAATTAAATGTAAATGTCCCACTCCTGTTCTTGCTAAACTTACTGCTATATTAGAGCCAAGACCGCCAAGTCCCGCAATCGCTACTTTAGCAGCTTTAACTTTTTCAAATACATGTGGAGTATGTCTTGCACACATCAAGCTTTCAAATTCATCTTGTGGTGGCATTTTACCTTTTTCAATAAAGCTTACTTCATCATTTTCATTAAGATTATAATCATTAAAAGTTTGAAATCCATTTAAAATAGTTATTATATTTTTTTCATCATCATAATGCTCTTTACGCAAATCATGAAGACTTAAACAATTAGTTGTTACTTTCTTACCATTAATCTTTATATTCAAATCAGCCACCTCCTACAAAACTTACAACTTCAATAGTATCACCATCTGTTAATATTTTTTCTTCATATTGAGTTTTAGGCACAATTGAGCCGTTACATTCAACTGCAACAAAAGCAATTTTATAACCTTCTCGCACTAAATAATGCGCTAAACTTAGATTATCTGCATTGCTTATTTTATTGCCATTTACGTATATCATAATTCACCTCCTAAAAATTGGAAATAGCAAAAAAGGCCACACGAAGACTTACACCCGTGGTGGTGTACCCCTTCGTGTGACCTTAATCATCACTCTGTAACATATAATACCAATATGTTATCATAATGTCAATATAATTTTATAATTCATATCAAATTAATAATTTCATTTTATTTTTCTTCCTTCAAATTCCAAGGGAGGAATTTATTCTAAAAGATCTAATATATTAATTAACATCTACATAATTTTCAAGATATTCAGTTTTGCTCAAGGGGCTGTACGCATCATGGTCTCCAATATGATAATACATTAACAACTAGATAATATGGTTTTATATTATCTGTTCCTAGTGTACGAATATTACAACTTAATGCAATAAGATAAGTCAACCCGAAATGTTTTTTACCAAATAAAACTTTGATCACCAATATTTCCTATAGATATTAAAACTACATATGGAAAAAAAAGTATTGCTATGATACAATTAATTAAAGTGAATTGATCAAATAAAAAAATATATAAATTTGGTCTTATTTTGTAATCGTTTATCAAAGTGTTTTTTATTAAATTTTATATGTAAAGGAGAAGATAAAATGGCAAAGATAAAAATTCCATACAACAAAAAAATGTTAGAGGTAGATATTCCAGATAAAAATCTTGCAGCTGTCCTTCAATCAGGATCAGAGAGTTACACAACAAAACTTACACAAGAAGAAATTGTCGAACAAGCATTAGATAATCCTATTGGAAGTAAGAGTTTAGAAGAATTGGTAAAGGGAAAAAATAATATGGTTATTATAACAAGTGATCATACAAGACCTGTTCCAAGCAAAATTACTTTGCCAATATTATTAAGAAGAATTAGAAAAGTAAATCCTGAAATAGATATAAAAATTTTAATTGCAACAGGATTCCATAGACCAACAACCCGAGAAGAAATGATTGATAAATTTGGTGAAAATATTGTAAATAATGAACAAATAATAAATCATCTTTCCCAAAATAAAGATGACCTAGCACTTATAGGAACCCTTCCATCAGGTGGAGAACTATGGATAAACAAATTAGCGGTTGAAGCTGAACTTGTAATCTCTGAAGGATTTATAGAACCACACTTTTTTGCTGGTTTTTCTGGAGGCAGGAAAAGTATTTTACCAGGAATAGCCGCTGCTGGAACAATTATGTGGAATCATAATTCAGAATTTATAAATAGTAATAATGCAAGAACAGGAAAACTTTTAAAAAATCCTATACATGAAGATATGCTTTTTGCAGCTCAAAAAGCAGGTTTAGCATTTATAATGAACGTAGTTATAGACAAGGATAAAAAAATTATACATGCTGTTAGTGGAGATAGTAAACTTGCACATGAAGAGGGATGTAAATTTGTTTCAAATCTTTCAAGTATTAAAAGTGTAAAGGGAGATATAGTAATTAGTTCTAATGGTGGATATCCACTTGATCAAAATATATATCAGTCTGTTAAAGGAATGACAGCAGCTGAAGCATGTTGTAAAGATGGTTCTGTAATAATAATGGTATCTGCTTGTAATGATGGTCATGGTGGAGAATCATTTTATAAGAATATGGCAGAAGCAAAAAGCCCTCAAGAAGTATTAGATAAAGTACTTAAAGTTTCAAAGAACGAAACAAAACCAGATCAATGGGAATTTCAAATTTTAGCAAGAATATTAAGTAAAAATAAAGTTATTATGGTGACAGATATGTGTGATACTAAAATAATAAAGGACATGCATATGGATCATGCGTCTACAATTGAAGAAGCATTGAATAAAGCCTATAAATTAAAAGGAAATGATGCAAAGGTTGTTGTTATACCAGATGGTGTTTCTGTTGTAGTAACTGACTAACCTAAAAAAGAGGATTAGAATTTATTAATCCTCTTTTTTAGTTAATATATATGTTAAAAATTGAATTCTACATTGAAATTATGTATAGTATCACTACGGAATGAATAAATCATATTGCAACATATATCTCTGATTTATTTACGATGATAATTTATAATTACACTCTAAATTAATAACATTCTACTCAGTTATAATCATTCCAAATCTTATGATAGATTTTCACATGCTTTTGCTTACTTTTCTTTTACCCTTATATAAAATCCACTCATTTTTTGATAATTATGTATGAATATTAATAATAGAAAGACAAATACTATGAGAGTAAAATTTATTGCTTGGAGGTATTATATATGTTTGAACATAAAAAACAATTATTACATGAAGTAAAAGTTGAGAAACCCAATCCACAATACGCAGTATTAATGCAGGAACAATTAGGTGGAGGTAACGGAGAACTTAAAGCAGCACTGCAATATCTTTCTCAAAGTTTTAGAATAAAAGATCAAGAAATAAAGGATTTATTTTTGGATATTGGTGCAGAAGAACTTAGCCATATGGAAATGGTAGCACAAACAATAAACTTGCTAAATGGCCATGATGTAAATAATACAGCAATTAATAGTGGAGAAATCCAAACTCATGTTCAATGCGGATTATCACCTGTATTAATTAATTCATCTGGAGCACCATGGACAGCAGATTATGTAACTGTTACTGGTGATTTAGTTGCAGATTTATTATCTAATATAGCATCTGAACAAAGAGCTAAAGTTGTATATGAATACTTGTATCGCCAAATTGAAGACAAAGAAGTTAGAGCAACAATTGATTTCTTACTTAACAGAGAGGAAGCTCATAATGCATTATTTAGAGAAGCCTTAAACAAAGTTCAAAATACAGGGTCAAATAAAGATTTTGGTGTTACACAAGATTCTAAACTTTACTTTGATCTATCTAAACCAGGACCTTCACATGAAGCTCCAAACCCAACTCCACCTTCATTTGAAAATCCTAGAAAATAAAGTCTAATATTAATATATAAAATATCTAATTAACAGGAGGAATATATATGCAATTATCATGTGGTGAATTACATAATTTAAGTGAATTAATTTTAAGCTGCGTAAATTCCATAACTAATATGGCATTGTATAAAAATGCAGTTACAGATCCAGAATTAAAGGCTATGATAGAAGCCCATTTTCCAGTTCATGTTCAAGATTACAATATGAAAGTTAAATTTGTTAAAGAAGCAACTGCACCTACAGAAAAGTTAAATGTTCCAGTGTTATCAAAAGTTCTACAAGACTTTACTAAAGCACCAGTTGCAACAATTCCAGTTACACCTAGAACAGATATACAACAATTAAATGATAGGGAAATAGCTACAGGATATCTTTTAACTTTAAAAAGAGCTGGAAGAGAATATGCATGGAGTGCTATGGAAGCAAGTAATCCAGAACTTCGAGAATTTTTAAAGGATGCCTTTACAATGAGTTGTAATCATGCTTATGAAGTATGGCAATGGATGGTCAAAAATGGTTTTTATGCTTTATCTCCAGCACCACAAACTGAAATAGATACAATAGGATCTATCTTCAATCTAGTGCAACAATAAAATACATTTTCTATAAATAATTATAGATTTTATTTCTAAAGAGCATTTGTATTTTTATAGATGCTCTTTATTTTACAAATGACTAAGTTAATGTCGTCATTATAATTAATGGAGGTAAATAATGTGAAAAAAAAAGGTACGATTATATTAATTTTTATATTAACACTTATGATAGCAGGCTTTTTTATTATAAAAAACTTGACTGAAACACTTGATGGTAAAATTAATACATATATTGCATTAAACTTACAATTAGATAAAATTCTTAATCCACAATCAATCGACGATAAATCTATAGAACAAATTAGAGAAAATTTAAATAAACAATCTACTAAGTCTTCTAAGCAACCTATACCATTTTCAAACATAAAAAACATTACCATAGAAGAAAACTCTGAGAAAATACCAATAAGAATATATACACCTGAATACGAAGGGATACTTCCCGTGATTATTTATTCACATGGTGGCACCTGGATTGCAGGAAACCTTGATACCCATGACAATGTTTGTAGAAAGCTTTCACAAAATACAAAAGCAATAGTTGTATCCGTAGATTACCGCCTTGCTCCAGAAAATCCTTTTCCTGCTGCACTAAATGATGTATATAATGTATTACAATGGACTAGCAAAAATGCAAAAAGCATAAATGGCGACGAAAAACATATTGCTCTTGCTGGCGATAGTGCTGGGGGAAATCTTTCTGCAGCAGTTTCATTAATGTCGCGAGATAAAAACGGTCCTCACATTACTTGTCAGGTATTAATATATCCATCTACAAACTTATATGAATTAAATTCTCAATCTTGGCTTTACTTTTCTAATCGTTTCAATATTTCAAAAGAAGAAATGGAAAAATATATTTCATTATATGTACCACAAAAAGAAGATCTAAAAAATCCATATGTCTCTCCTCTTTTAGCTAATAAATTTGATCAATTACCAGATACACTTGTTATAACAGCAGAAATTGATCCTCTTAGAGACGAAGGAGAAGATTATAGTAAAAAACTAAAAGATGCAGGAATACAATCTGAAGTTATAAGATTTAATGGTGTTACTCATGGATTTATCACAATGGATAAGATCACAAATAAAGCAGACGAAGCATTGAATCAAATTTCTTCATATTTGCAAGATGAATTTCAAACTGAAAAACAATAACAAACACAATTACATTATCTGCATTGTTTGAAGCTAGAAATCACATAGCTGTTTATTTTTTTACATTTAATGATTTTTTTGATTTTTTCTTATGTTAAAGCTATTTGTTAATATTTTAATAATTTAGAACAAAATTTTAGACTATCTATATATTTTTAGATAGTCTAAAACTTTAACTTTAAGCAATAATGCTTTCTTTAGAAGTTATTTATACACTTTCCAGTTTATTGATAATACATTAACTTAATATTAAAACACAAAGAAACAATTATGTATTGAATTTTTTAATAACTGTTTATCTGCATCACTTACATTATTTATTATCCCAAGCTTTCAATCGCTTTTTTTGCCCACATTGAATCTCTAAACATAGCCCTTCCTACTCCAACAAGATCAGCTTTACCTGAAGTTAATAACTTTTCAGCAGCATTAGCTTCAGTTATCCCACCTGTTAATATAACTGGAATTGACACTACTTCTTTAATAGACTGTGTAAGCTCAGAAAAATATCCTTGTTGTCCAACAAGACCTGGAACTGTGTACCCACATAATCCACCTGAAATATCTAGTATATCTATTCCTGCTTTTTGAAATTCTAACGCTGCTATTTTACTATCTTCTATTGTTGTTCCACCCTCCATATAATCGCAAGCTCCAAGTCTAAGAAGAATTGGAAAATCTCCACCTACTGCCTCTTTTACAGCTTCTATGACTTCTAAATGAATTTTAATTCTACCTAATACATCACCGCCATATTCATCATTTCTTTTATTTGTAAGTGGAGAATAAAATTGATTTAAAAGATATCCATGAGCAGAATGAATCTCTATACCATCAAAACCAGCATCCTTTACACGTTTTGCTGCATCTTTGAAATTTTGAATTATTTCTTTTATTTCTTGTTTTCTGAGTTCCTTTGGCACTTCCGATTTTGAACGTGGATTAACTATAGATGAAGGACCTACATTCGCGTATCCGCCTGTAACATCTGTATTAGTTGCACTTCCTGCATGGTTAATTTGCATTATTGCTTTGGAACCATTTTTGTGAATAATATCAGCTAATTTTTTCAAACCTTCAACAGTACTATCATCTGCTACAGATAACTGCCCTTTACTAGCTCTACCTTGAGGTGTAATAAAACTGTGCTCAATAATAATCAATGATATATAACCACCTCGAGATTTTTCATCATAATATTGTAATAATTCCTTACTTACCTCTCCATTACCTTCTGATTTAGAAGTAGCCATAGGTGGAAAGACTAATCTATTTTTCAAAGATAACTTACAGTTATCTAATGTTTTAATTAAATATGACATTTTTATCGCTTCCCCTTTTGTTATTTTATTCCTATGCTCATTATATGACGAGATAGTTAATAATTAAAGTATGCACTTTAAAGTAAGATACTATCTAAAAAGAGAGCTAAACTTCATAAATCAAAGAAATAAATAACATACCTTTTTCATATATTAAATCTTTAATTGGCACCAAATGGAATTTAATGTTCGTCTTACATTTAAAATTGTCTGTTTAATATGCCAATAAATTTTTCAACATTTATTCCTCCCATACATATATCCTCCATTTAGTTAACTAATTAAACTAAATTAGTCAACTAATATTATTAAATAAAAACTTTATATAAATCTTCTCTCTTCAAAAATACTTCTTGGATCAACCTGTTCTTTGCAGAATCTTTTTACTCTATGACCTGAAAATCTTGCTGTACATGCTCCACAAATTCCTTCACCACAACACATTTTAAAATTATTACAACACGAAATAGAAACATCATTTCTGTTAATCTTGTTTAAATAATTAATTACATCATAAGTTAGAATATCAGCTCCTGCTATATGAATATAATTTGTACCATATTCAAGAGCATCTTTAATTATTCTTTTTGCCTGATCTGAAAGTTTACCCTTATCTAATAAAAAATTTTCAGATATTTTTATGTTGTATTCATTTAAAAATTCTTTAGCAAAGTTTTCTTTAAATGGGCTTTTATCTATTACTACCTGCAATTCATTGTTTTGTGAAATTAATTTTCTTGCTACAGGAATCATAGGAGCTAGTCCAATTCCTCTTGCAAGTATTAGTGCTTTATTATTTTTTTCATCGAATATATTCTTAACACCAAAAACACCATTCCAATAAGGACCACGTATGATTATACTTCCACCAGTTTTTATATCTAATAATTTAACTGCTTTTATTCCTTTAATTTCAACAGCAATTGTAATAATATCATTTTCTACATCTGAATTCATAATAGAGATTGGAATATCAAAATAAGTATTTTCAGTTGTTCTTATAAATATATAACTTCCTGGTCTAACCAAATCTATAATTAGTTTATGAGGTGCTTTAAACTTAATTACTAATAATTTGTTATCATAATTTAATGCTTCCTTTACATGACATTTAAAAGTTTTACGTCCCTCTTTTGCTTTATTACCATTATTATAGAGTTCTTGATATATGCACACCCCCTTCCAATTCAAACAATCGCACAAAATTTCTCCTTGGCATTGAGAACATATCAAACATTGCCCATATTCTGCAAGCTTACATGGACAGTATTCAGTTCCTGCATCAATACAATCCACTTTTTCATACTTCATTTAAAATTTTACAACTCCTTAAATCATACTTTATTCTTCAATAATTAAAATATGATTTAATTCAAATTACAGTAATACTTAATAAGTATCTTACTTATAATAAAATGTATATAAATAAAAATATTGGAAGTGATTATTATTGATAATAAGCAATTAAATTATTTTTTGGCTATTGCTGAAGAAGAAAATATAACAAAGGCTGCTGAAAAATTGCATATAGCCCAACCTTATCTTAGTAATCAATTGAAAAAACTTGAGAATGAATTAGGAGTTAAATTAATAATAAGAAATACGAGAAAATTTCAAATAACAGATGCAGGTAAAAATCTTCAGCTTCGTGCCAAACAAATGTTGGATTTGATGGATTTAACCATTGATGAATTAACAAACTTTGAAGAAGGTATTTATGGCACTATAACAATTGGAGCTATACCGACATCAGTAAATGTAGTTTTACCTGAAATAATTAATGATTTTCATAAGACCTATCCCAAAGTAAAATTTGAAATAAGAAATATGACTACTAATTTAATATTAGAATCTTTAAAAATTGGAATTATAGAGATTGGAATAATCAGAACTCCTTTAAATTCAGATATGTATAACTTTCTATACTTACAGAATCAGCCTATGATAGTCGCAGCCTCGGACAATTTATATTGGAGTAAACATAAAAGAAACATAATGCTGACTGAGGTTTCAAATAAACCATTAATAGTTCACTTCAGACTTGAACACATTATAACAGAGGCTTGCAAAAATGCAGGATTTGAACCTAATATACTTTGTAAAATTGATGATACTAGATCAATACTCTTATTAGCAAGCTTTGGCATGGGTGTTGCCGTTATGCCAATGGATTGGATTGATCTCATTCCAAATTTGAATTTGAACTACAGAAAAATTAATGAAAAATCTCTAAGCACCAGTACTGCCTTAATATGGATAAAGAATAGATATCTCTCCCCAGCTGCCCGACACTTTTTAAATATTTTTAAGAATAACTATCTTAGATATTTTAAACCGTAATAATTTACACAAACTTTTACTCTAAATCAACAGATACTTAATTATATTCTATATACAATGATATCCCCGACTCAAAAATTTCTGAATCGAGGATACTATACTTTCTTTGCTTAAAGAATCTCACTTATAAGCTTTATCTTATATCATTATCAGCTGTAAATACTATTCACCTTTATACCTTGCAATTGTTTGTATTTTACTAACCACTAAGCTATGGTCTAACATTTTGTAGCATCTTTCCAAATCATTATTTTTAATCATCTTTGTAAACTCAATAAATTGATTAACCATTCTATGTTCATAATTATTTTCATTTATTAAAATCTATTTGTTTACAATATTATTTTTTATAAAAACATACTTTTTAGAAATGTCCTAATAAATCTTAATTCTTACTTTTGCTCAGTATATCTCCATCTTTAAGTTCATTATCACATTTTACAGTAAAAATCATTTTAGCAGAAGGCGCACTTTCTATAGATTCACCATTTTCTTTCTTCATATCTTCAAGCTTTATAATCTTGTTATCTCCCTTTATCGCCAAAACTTCAACAAAATCTCCATTGTAAACTTTATTTCTTTGTTCTATATTTGCAATATGAGATTCCTTATCATAATTCTTTACAACACCTACAATATCATAATTTCGTATATATGATGAGCTTTCGTAATTTTGTCTTATTTCTTTATCAAAATAAAAACCAGTTGTATATGGTCTATGACTAGGTTTTATAAGATTGTCCATCCATTTAGGATCAAACTTATAATTTTTAGGATCTTCTATGTATTTATCAATAGCTGCTCTGTACACCTTTACTACAGATGCAACATAATAAGAACTTTTCATTCTTCCTTCAATCTTAAGAGAATTTATACCAGATTCAATAAGCTCTGGAATATGTTCTATCATACATAAATCCTTTGAATTCATTAAATATACTCCATCAGAGCCTTCATTAATTTTATTGTAATCTCCTGTTTCCCCTTCTTCAAATAAATTATATTTATATCTACAAGGCTGTGAGCAAACTCCCCTATTAGAATCTCTTCCATTCAAATAATTTGATAATAAACATTTCCCAGAATAGGCCATACACATAGATCCATGTACAAAAGCTTCTACATCGCAAGTTTCTGGTAATACATTTCTAAGTTCTCTTAAATCTTCCAAGCTCATTTCTCTTGCTGCTACAACTCTTTTCACTCCAACCTTATGCCAAAATAAAGCAGATTGATAATTTAAATTGCTAGCTTGAGTACTTAAATGTATTTCAAGGTTTGGCACAACTTCTCTTGCTATGCTTATAACTCCAGGATCAGCAATAAGTGCAGCATCAACACCAATATCATATAATTCTCTAAGATATTCTTCTATTCCAAATAAATCCTCATTATGTGGAATTACATTTAATGTCACATGAATTTTTTTCCCTCTTGAATGTGCAAATTCAACCCCTTCTTTTAAATCTTCTATTGTAAAATTATCCGCTCCTGCTCTTAGATTTAATTTGTCGCCTCCAAGATATACTGCGTCAGCACCAAAATTTATAGCTGTTTTAAGTTTTTCTAAATTTCCCGCTGGTGCTAGTAATTCAATTTTCTTCATACTTTATTACTCCTTATTATTTAAATAAATAATACTGCAATACATTTATAGCATTACAAGCATTAACGCAAACTGAAGCAAAACCAAATTCCTTTGCTTCTTTACAAAATTTTTTAACTTCCTCAGTCATTGCCTCTGGTTTTAATATTGTGTGATCTATATATTTAGCTATATTCATAATTTTCCTTCTCCTTATTTTTAATTATTTTATTCAAAATCAGAATATAAATCTGAATTTTCACTAATGCTTTCTAATGTAGAATATTTATCTACTAATTCTCTTATTTCAATTTCTTTATTTCCTACAAATTGAACGAAATCCTCATATCCAGAATTAACTTTAAGCTGTGCTAATTCTTCAAGAAAGTTAGGTATTTTTTTAGCAGGAATTTCACCATATACTTGCCCAACCCTTGCTATATTAGGTCCCACTTTGCCATTAAACATAATAGCGTATGTTGGTATCATTCCATCTTCTGTACGCTTTCTCTTTCCAATAAGACCAATAATGCCTTTTTGAGGTTGAGCACATGAATTTGGACATCCTGATATAAATAATTGTGGAAGAACATTTTTTATTTCAAAAGATTTATCCTTGAAAGTTTCAATAATTTTATTTAATAATCCTTGAGATTTATTAATTCCAAATTTACAAGTCTTAGCCCCAGCACAAACTACTGAACTATCTATGTTAAATATAGAAGAAAAACCGCATGTTATATCAATTAATCTTTGAGCATCATTTTCTTTTAAGTCTCTTACAAAAAATCCTTGTGTCATAGTTAACCTTAAGGATACTTTGTAATTTAAATTAGTTAAGAAATCTAATATAATATCTAAATTATCAGTAGTCACATTACCACTAATTGGATGAATATATACTGAATAGTGACCTTCTTGCTTTTGATTAATAATTCTATTTTGATATTTTTCATCCCATTGCTTTTGATTAATTTGTTTTATATCTTCTAAATCTTCATCTTTATAATCTATGTTAAGTTTTAAATCTTTTTCAGTTCTAACTTTATCAAGTTCAATTTTAAGCACTTCTCTAAATTTTTCTTCACCTAATCTTTGGAGAACAAATCTTAATCTAGCTTTATGTCTATTTGTTCTATCTCCTTCTCTTTCAAAGATTTGTTTCATAGCTTGTACATAATATAATGCATCATTATGATCAATAAAATCTTCAAGTTTTATTCCTACACTTGGATTTCTGCCAAGTCCACCAGCACCATAAACTTCAAATCCTCTTTTTCCATCAACTATTTTTGCTATAAATCCTATATCTGTTATAGTTGCATTAACAGTATCTTCTAAACTATTTGAAAAAGCTATTTTATACTTTCTAGGTAATTTAAGATTTTTAGGGTCATCCATCATATAATTTGCAACAGCTTTCATATATGGTGTAACATCAAAAATTTCATCTGTAGCCACACCTGAAAGAGGTGAACACGCAATATTTCTTACTCCATCTCCACCTGCTGCTTTAGTTGTTAATTCAGCTTTCATAAGTTCTTCTAATAAATTATTCAAGTCATCTGCTTTTACGGAATGAAATTGAATATCCTGTCTTGTTGTAAAACGTATTTGATTGCCTCCATATTTTTTTGCTATTTCACTTATTGCTTTCAGTTGCTTCAATGTTATACATCCACCTGGAATTCTTGGTCTTATCATATAAGTTTCTATCAGCCTTTCTTTATAAATTCCCATAATTGCACTAAAAGATTTAAATTCCCACAATTGCATTAAAAGACTTAAATTCATCTATTTGTCTTTCCCTTCTATTTACTTTATGAATAACATAAATAAAAATATTTTTATCTCATGTGTAACCACTATAATACTCTCTCTTCCTTAAGTTAAAGATAACAAAATGGTGCTATCATAGATAAGTTCAACTAAGATTTAAACGTGAATTCCACCTGAATCAAGTTTCACTTAATAGCCCTTTATATTGGTAAAAGATGAGAAGTATTCTTATCCTCATATTCATAGTAATATAGTATGAATTATATATCAACAAATAAAATTCCTATCTGTGCTAGTACAGATGACATTTATATTTATTTTGTTATCTGCATTCCTATTTTTTCTCCCATAAACACACTAGTTTCAAATCCATTCTGAGTTTGATATATTATATCACTATCTATTTTTATCTTATTTTTTTGAAACATCATTATAATTGTAGAGCCTCCAAATTTAAAATATCCTTTTTCATCTCCCTTGTTGACATGTTCACTAACCCTATACGTTTGTACTATTGACCCAACACAGGTTGCACCAACTTCAATATATAATACACGTCCAAAGTTATCAGTATCAAAAATACTCCATTGTCTTTCATTTCTGCAAAAAATCTCTGGCACTTTGCTTAAAGCTATTGGATTTACCGAATAATAATCTCCACTTATTTTAAAGCTTGTACTACATGCTCCACTATCTATAAAATGATATCTATGATAATCTGTAGGACAAAGTCTCAAAATCAAACAAGTTCCACCTAAAAATTCTTTGGAAGTATCTTTATTATTGATGAGTTCATGAAACTTATATATACCACCTTTAATATGAACTATTTTATTTAAATCAATATTTTCATAAGCCATTAACTTCCCATCTCCAGGCGAAATTACTACTTGCCTGTTTGTATCTATTGGTCTAAATTTATTTTTTAACTTTCTTGTAAAAAAATCATTAAAAGATTTAAACTCATCTATCTTCTTTTCAAACTCTGAAGCATCTATATTAAAATCATTAATAAATGAATCAATTTTTTTACAACTTACTTTACTATCACAAAAAAGCCCATAAGCTTTTGAAAAGAACTTTTTTTTAATTATTATTTCTAAGAAACTCATCCCAATAGGGGAGGAATAAATCCAATTAAGATACTTATCACCTGCAATTTTTTCAACTTCATATTTATTAACTTTTCTATTATAGTATTTAATCATAATTAACCTCTCTTAGTTATATTAAACTTCTCTCACAATTAAAAACAATAAATTATGCCATATTCCTTTTTTCTCTGCATCCAAGTTCTTTTGAAACAGTTCTTCCTATAGAACTTATTTTTCCTGTAATACAATTCCAACATTGGTTTGGTGTCTCATTTACACATATTTTACCTGGATAAATAGCATATAGTTTTCTATACTCACCTTCTGTAATATTAGGCATAACAACATTTGCTCCACTTGAAAGTGCAATTACTCTACCATTTCTATTTAAGCTTTCCATTGCTGTTGTAGCAGGTATATTTGCATCTGGTAATAAAAGCCTCACCAAAGCCATTACCTTTATGCTTATTTCAAAATTATCTACTTTATAATCTTTTAGCGGAGTATCTTCATTTGGAATAAACGGACCTAAGCCAATCATATCTGCATCTATTTCTTTAAAAAAGAGTATGTCATTAGCTAGTGATTCTATGCTTTGATTAGGTAGCCCTACTAAATTGCCAGTTCCTACTTCATAACCTAAATGTTTTAAATCTCTAAGACATCTTTTTCTTTCCTCATGCGTCATTCTTGGATCTAATTCTTCATACAGTTTTTTATCAGTAGTTTCTATTCGCATTAAATATCTATCTGCTCCTGATTCCTTATAAGCTTTATATTCCTCAAAAGTCTTTTCGCCTAAACTTAAAGTTACTGCTACACCTAATTTCTTTATATTTGATATTATGTGCTTCATGATATCCACTGTATAATATAAATCTTCTCCCGACTGCAAGACGATGCTCTTATATCCATATCCAGCTGCTTTATGTGCCAAATCTATTATTTCGTAAGGCATTAACCTATATCGCTTAATGTTTGTATTAGACTTCCTCAGCCCACAATATAAACAATCGCGTCTGCATATATTAGAGAATTCAATAATTCCTCTTAAATGAACCTCATCCCCAACATATTTTTTTCTTATTCTGTCAGCTGCTTCAAAAAGTATATTATTTATACTATCATCTTTAAGTATAGATATTAATTCTTCCTCACTTAAACAATGATTTTTCTCAGCTTTTTCAATTAATTTTATATTCAAATTCATAAACATCACCCTCTTAAGTAAAACTAAGCCTACTGGCTATTTGAGCAAAGATAGTTTTTCACATAATATTCTCCATTTGCAATTTATAATTTATATTATGACCATGTAAATATCAAGAAATAAAAACATCATCTGTGCTAGTATAAAAATTACCTATATATTATAAAAGGGTGTAAAATTAGTTAATCACTAAGCATTTATAACTGAAATGAATTTCTTAACTAAATTTGTTTTTTCTTCATCTTTTCTTATACAAATAACAATCTCATTTTTAAGATTTATATTATCTATATAGATTCTAGATAATCTTCCCATATCAATAAATTCTTTCGCTGCTATTGATGAGCAAAAATTCACACCATAACCAGACATAGATGCCCTAAGTGTTTCATGTAATCCATTAAATTCAAGTGCTATTTTAGGTAGTTCAATACCATAAGTATAACAAAGTGATTCCAAAATACTTCTTGCATAACTTCCTTTTTCTCTCATTATAAACGGTTCTAACATAATATCAGTTAAACTAACTTTTTTATTTGCATATTTATGCTTTGAAGATGCTACAAACCATAAATCATCATCCATTATTTTAGTAATGTTAATTTCATCTATATATTTCTTTGCTCCACTACCTAAAATTGCAACATCCACCTCATATGACACAAGCTGATTAATAGCACTTTCTGTATTCAATGTATTAATTTCAATATTAATGTCTTTATTATTTTGTTTTAATTTAGTAACCCACATAGGTATTAAAAAATTAGTTGAGAGATAATTACCCGCTATTTTCAAAGTTCCATTTTTACCTTGTTTATAATTATCTATTATTGTTTCTATTCTATCTTCTATTTTAAAAATTGCATCTGCTTCTTTTACTAATTGCTCACCTATTTCACTTAAGTAAATCCCCCTACCTTTGGGTAAAAATAATATAACACCATTTTCTTTTTCAAATTTTTTAATTTGTGCTGTAATTGCTGGCTGACTAATTTTTAGTTGCTGTGCTGCAACTGTTACACTTCCTACTTTAGCTACCATATAAAATAATCTTAATGCATGTAAATTCATATTTGCTCCTATTTATATATTTTATTTATGAATAGTATAATAACATATATTATACATATATATTCACTTTTGCTATACTCTTTATATAAATCATTGTCGGCATTATTTATAATAAATTATTTAGGAGAAAAATATGATACAAACTACTATATATTTGATTAGACATGGACAAACAGAGTGGAATTTAGAAACACGAATGCAAGGACATAAGGACTCACCTCTAACAAAGCTTGGCATAATTCAAGCCCAAAAATTACATGACAGACTTATAAATGAAAAATTTCATTTAATATACTCTAGTAAAAGCAAACGTGCTTATGATACAGCTAAAATTATACAAGGGAATCAAAACATTCCTTTTCATATATGCAAAGAATTAAAAGAAATTAACATGGGTGAATGGGAAGGCATGAAACAAATTGACATTATTAATAAATATTCTAAAGCTTGGAATAATTTTTGGAATAATCCTATAAAATATTCTCCAACTGGCGAAGGTGAATCTTATCCAAACTTAAAAAACAGAGTTATACCTGCACTTGAAAATATTATTAATTCAAATCAAGGTAAAAATATAATAATTGTAACACATAGAATTACTTTAAAAGTTATAATGTCATATTTTAAAAATCAAGACATGCATGAAATTTGTAATAACCCAGATATAGATCCAGCGAGTCTTTCTAAAATATGTATCTGCAATGGAACATATAAAATTCTATTACATGGAGATACATCTCATTACAAATAAAAAATATGATACTAAATATATAATTACTATCTTGTTGTGCTTAAGTTTTACCAAAAATTCTTGTCTGTATTAGTACAGATAAGAATTTTTTTTATAGAAATAAATCAAATTGTAATTTAAAATATATATACGCCACCCCCAGGGGGTGTTTTTTTAAACATTATAATCTTTTAAAATTTCAAAAACAAATAAAAAGAATGATTAAATCTACTTAACAATATTTAACAGGAGGATAAAATGAATTCAAATAATTTAGAACAAAAACAAAGAGAAAATTTAATAATGATATTAGCTGGAGCAACTTTCTTAATCTTTTACCAAGCTTTTATGGTAGCACCTATTATACCTAAGTTAGCAAATATATTTGGGGTATCAGCTGAGAATATTGGTTTGATTGTTCCAGCATACTTAATTCCTTATGGAATGACTACACTTATCTGGGGACCATTATCAGACCGCTTCGGAAGAAAAGCCATTATACTTTCTTCCTTTATATGCTTCATATTACTTACAGCTTTAACTGTCACTGCTTCTTCTGCAACATCAATGCTATATATTCGTATATTAACAGGCATGGGAGCAAGTGGCGTAGTACCTATTTCTCTTGCTTTAATCGGTGATTTATTTCCATATACTGAACGAGGCAGGGCGCTTGGCTGGATTTTTGGAGCTATGGCAGGAGGAATGGCCTTTGGTTCTACTGCTGGAGTAATCCTTGAACCGTTCATTACATGGCGTGGTCTTTTCCTTAGTGTTACTATTTTAGCTTCTATAGTTTTAATTATATTATTACCATACAGGAATTTCTTAAATACAAAAGTACAAACTGGTGAACACGCTAGTATCAAAAATGTAATATCATCTTATTTTAGTATTCTTAATTCAGGAAGAAGTAAACAAACTTATGCTTATGTATTGATTAATGCAATATTCCATTCTGGTGTATATACTTGGCTTGGTTTATATTTTGCAAAAAACTATGCTTTAAGTGAATTTGGTATTGGACTTGCTTTGATAGGTTATGGATTACCTGGTTTTTTACTTGGGCCAGTAATTGGTAGACTAGCTGATCGCTTTGGAAGAAATCACTTAATTCCTGCTGGTCTTGCAATAGCTGGTTTATCAACTGTTGCACTTACAATTAATCTACCAGTTTATGTTGCTACATTCTTTGTAACTACTCTTTCTTTAGGATACGACATGACACAACCTCTTTTAGCTGGAATTGTAACAACTCTTAGTCCAAAACGTGGTGCAGCAATGGGATTAAATGTATTTACATTATTCACAGGTATGGGACTTGGAAGTTTGGTATTTAGTTATTTTCTTAAGTTCGGTATTAATACAGCATTTATAGTATTTGGAACGATTGCCCTGATTTCTGCAATACTAGCTATTTATTTATTCCGCTTAGAAGTCCGACCTAAATCAGAAACTAATAGTTAAAAACTTCCTTATATAATATAAAAGACGCAGAATTCTGCGTCTTTTACTTTTTATATGCAGTACTGAATTTTATTCTTCACTACCTACTGATAAATTAATTTCTTCATATGATATAACTTTATTTTTACTCTCTCCAAACTTTCTAACAACTGGTGTAGGATTTTGATTAAAATTCATGCTTAAACTTTGATTAGAATAGTGACCTGCTGGATCAATATAATATTTAAAATCAATTATCTTCTCTACATCTATTTCTGCATAAGCTATTCCTTCTGTTTCTGCTGGAATCATTTCACTAATTGGTTCTCCATCTGGTCCATAGATACAAGTATGTCCACTTTTAAATGTATCAAAATATTCTCTTTGCTCTGGTGTTAAGCAAATCATATCCTTCATTTCTTCTGAGTAAATTGATGAAGTCATTAATACAAAAGTTTGAGTAGAAATTGCATAGTATCTGCTTGAAATTTCATCATCAAAATATCCTGGCCATGAAGCTACATGAACTTGTTCATTTTGTGAATTCATAGCTAAAAGATCTAATGGTACTTGATGTTCCCAACACATACATCCACCTAAATTACCGATTTCTGTTTCAAACACAGGCATTAGACTTCCACTTCCATCACCCCATATTAATCTTTCAGCAACAGATGCTCTCATCTTTCTATGTTTTCCAATCAAATCTCCATCTGGGTTAAACCATAATTGTGCTAAATATAATGAACCACCATCTTTTTCACTACAAGAAATACATACATAGGTCTTGTTCCTTTTTGCTGCTTCACTTATTTTTTGAATTGCTAAGCTTGGAATTTCAACTGCATTTTTATATAATTCATGATAAAATTTTCTTGTATATTCTGGATGTCCAATAAATGCAAACCAAGGATAACCTGGAATGAATGCTTCTGGAAATGCTACTAACTTTGCTCCATTTGATGCTGCTTCATCAATTAATTTGCAAGACTTTTCAACTGTTGCATCTAAATCTAAATATACTGGTGCAGCTTGAACTGCTGCTGCTTTGAATTTTGGGTATTGTTTTGACATAATTGTATCCTCCTTAATTTAACCAAAAAAGACGTGTCAAGTATATTTCATTAATACTTAAGACGCCTTTGTCATTTATTTATTACTTATCACTTTTTATAAATTCTTACGTAAGTCATTTATTGATGTTAGTATATCATCTTAAATTTTACTTGGGTAGCACCAGTAATTTTATATGCATAAACTATTGGTTAATAGCTTATACATATTAAATATGATTTATCCAACTTAATATATAATCTTCAAATGTTTTGATTGTGCTTGATATATGCCCTTTTTTAGTTATCATACAAATTGTCCATTTTAAACTTTTATCTTCAAAAGGAATAGCCACAATGTCATTATTTTTAATATCTCTGCTTATAAAATCCATAGTAATAGATATGCATTTATTTTCAGCACATAACTTATGACAAAGACTAAAACCACTTGTCACAAAAATAATATTAGGTTCTACTCCTGCTTGTTTAAAATGTTCATCTAAAATATGATATACTTTAAATACTTTACTTTCAATAACCATATCTACATTATCAACATCTTTATAAGTAATGACCTTTTTTTTACTTAGAGGATGATCCTTATGTACTAAAAGCTTAATATCAAATGTCTTAATAACTGTTTTATTAAACGCTGCATCATCTATAGGCTCAATGGCAAATCCTATATCTGCTTTATTTTCTTTAACATATTCATCAATATACATATCAGGATGTTCCTCATATTCTAATGATATATTAGTATTGTTTTTACTAAATTCTAAAATGCATTCAGGCTCTAATAATCTTATTACACCATAAGATGAAACTAATTTTATTTTTTCCTTATTAAATTTTGTTGCATTATACATTTCATATTTAAGTTTTTCTAAATCTTGAATAATTCTTATAGCATTTTTCTTCAATACTTCTCCCTGTTTCGTAAGAGACATTCCAATTGAAGAGCGTATAAATAGTATTACGCCTAGCTCTTTTTCTAATTTTTTTATTGATTTACTCAAACCTTGTGGTGAAATAAAAAGTTCTCTTGATGCTTTAGAAATACTCTTCATTTTACACACCTTTAAGAAATTAATTAATTCTTTAATATTCATAATAATTCCCCCCATACTCTAAAAATAAACAAATAGAATAAATATTCACATTTACCAAACTTAAATTTTTACATATAGAAAATGGCTGCCAAACATATTTCAGAATAGACAGCCATTGTCAAATATCGAATTATTTTATATAGGTTTTAATACTTTTTCTAAATTAATTTATATTCTTTTAAACACTCTTTCAATGTTTCTAAATTTTCACCTTCCATCGCAAATAGAGGCATTCTTAAATCTCCAATATTGTATCCCATAAGTCCTAAAGCAGTCTTTACTGGTATAGGATTAACTTCAATAAATAAATTATTTATAAGTTTTAAATAATCCGTCTGCATTTTTGTACTCTCTTCTATCATTCCTTCAAAGTAAAGGCTACAAATTTCGTGTGCTTCCTTAGGCATAACATTTGATAATACAGAAATAACTCCTTTACCCCCTAATGATAATACGGGAACTATTTGATCATCATTTCCAGAATAAATATCAAGATTATCTCCGCATAAAGCTTTGATTTTAGCTACTTGAGATAAATCGCCGCTAGATTCTTTTGTTGCAACTATTCTTGGATGCTTAGCTAATTCTACATATGTTTCTGGAAGAATATTAACCCCAGTTCTTGATGGAACATTATATAAAATCATTGGTACATTAACTCTGTCTGCTATATATGTAAAATGTTTAACTAAACCACCTTGAGTTGCTTTATTATAGTAAGGTGTCACAACCAATATTCCATCTACTCCAACATTTTCAGCATATTTTGAAAGTTCAACAGCATACGCTGTATCATTTGAACCTGTGCCTGCTATTACAGGAATTCTCTTAT
Organism: Clostridium saccharobutylicum DSM 13864; assembly: GCF_000473995.1. Classification (NCBI taxonomy): domain Bacteria; kingdom Bacillati; phylum Bacillota; class Clostridia; order Eubacteriales; family Clostridiaceae; genus Clostridium; species Clostridium saccharobutylicum. The sequence continues at coordinate 2,862,578 of NC_022571.1, forward strand.
TCACATATTTTACTGTAAATCTAATTGCTTCTTTGTGCTCTTCATTTGACATAGTTGATGATTCACCTGTAGTTCCAGCAATTACAATTGCATCTGTATCATTATCTATATTGAAATCTATCAGTCTTTTTAATTCTTCAAAATTAATTCCATTCTCATTAAAAGGTGTAACTATAGCAACTGCTGCACCAGTAAATATTGTTTTCTTCATAAAAACATGCCTCCAAATCGTTAATACTTATATAATTGATTCATTTTATAAAGAAAAATTATAAATACAGAAAATTTTTCTCATTTTTTAAATAATTCAATCATTTTCATATATTTTATGCATATTTATTCTAGTATTTTATATTTGAAAAATTCATATATAAAATGCCCCCTTTTATTTAATAACTTCACATACCTTATCTATAACCTCTTCTTCATACCCCAGTTTTTTCAACAAAATCCTTAATAAAACTTTATCTGAATTCAAATCATGAGCCTTCTTCTTTTCCATAACACATCCCCCCCTTAACTAAAATTTACTATACAATTATGTTATTATAGTGTAATCTATATATCAACGAATAAAATAGTCATCTGTACTAGCACAATTTTAGAGGAGGTGCTTAATTTGTTAAAATATGAAGAAATTATAGAATACATAAAAAATAATATAAAGTCTGAAAAACTCAATACTCCAAAAAAACTACCTTCTATTAGATCAATTAAAGAACTGTTTCAGTGTAGTACAGGTACAGTTCTAAAAGCTTATGAAAAACTTGAGCAGGATCATATTATCTATTCAGTACCTAAAAGTGGATATTATATAGTTGATGATTTTCATAACCCAAATTCCTCTAAGCAGCCAATGGTAGATTTTTCAGCTGTAAATTTAAACTCTGAAACTTTTCCATATAAGAATTTTCAACATTGTTTAAATAAATCAATAGATTTATACAAGGAAAAACTTTTTACATATTCTGATCCTAGAGGATTAAAATCTTTAATTAAGGTATTAACAAAACATATTCAAAATTATCAAATATTCACAAAACCTGATAACATACTTATTACATCAAGCTCTCAACAAGCATTGAATATTTTATCAATCATGCCATTTCCAAATTGTAAATCTAATATTCTTGTTGAACAGCCTACATATTATGGAATGATAAAATTCCTTGAACTTAATAACATCCCTACTCTAGGAATAAATAGAGACTTCAATGGAATAAATTTAGATGAATTAGAGAAGTTGTTTAAATACGGCAATATTAAATTTTTCTATAGTATACCTAGATTTCACAATCCAACTGGAACTTCATACAGTAAATTTGAAAAACAAGAGATTATTAAATTAGCAGAAAAATATGATGTGTACATTGTCGAAGACGATATTTCAGCAGATTTAGATATAAATAAAAAGAATGACCCTCTATATTCCTATGATACTTCATCAAGGGTAATATACTTAAAAAGTTATTCAAAGATAATTATGCCAGGTTTAAGGGTTGCGGCTCTTATATTACCTGATTTACTTATTAATAATTTTTTAGAATATAAAAAATGGACTGATATGAACAGTCCAATACTATCTCAAGGAGCCTTAGAAATATACTTAAAGAACGGAATGTTTGATTCCCATATGAAACAATTAGTTAGTCTATACAGTAGTCGTATCAATTGCTTAAAAAATATCTTATTAGAATGCGAATATCCAAATATACAATATAACATCCCTGAGTCTGGATACTTTAGCTGTATTCATGTAAATGGTTCAGTAAATTATGATAAAATAATTACTTCACTATATCATAAGAATATAAGAATATTTGACACACGTGAATGTTTCCTTAAAGAATACAAATGTGATAATTATTTCAGAATTACTATAAGTGAAGTGAATGAGAAACAAATAAAGAAAAACATACCTATAATACTTCATTCTATTCAAAAAAATTTGAATTAACATTATATCTGTATGCAAGCTATAAAATCCTTAATACTACTTAAATTAGTAATATCAAGGATTTTATTAATTACTCATGTATTTTATTTAAATAATCACGCTGCTATTGATAATACAATATATATTAATGTTGACAAAAATAATATATGATATATAATTTAATTGATAACAATTATCATTTTTGTTTAATTATTATCGATTATGCAATTTCAAATAAACATTAGATTCAAAGGAGATAACATTATGTCAACATTTATGATTACATATTTTTTAAGCGATACTTTAGGTCATGATCATGATCATGATGATTGTGGATGCAATGATGATCACTCAAATTCTCATGAGCATGAAAACTGCGGATGTGGTAAAGATGACACACATTCACATAAAAACACCAATGTAGATATTAATATAATAGGAAAAATCAAATCTCTTGGTGCTTGGGCTCAATTTATGCCTGAAGGATTTTTGGTTAAAACAAATTTATCTGCTCAAGATATTTTTAATGAAGTTAATTCTGTAACCAATAAAGGTGATATTGTGTTCGTAACAAAAGTAGATGCAAAATCTTCAGCATGTGCAAATTCAGCTGTCTTAGATTGGCTTTCAAACTAAACATAAGCTCTAATAGCATTATATTTTTATATATACTATTAGAGCTTAATATTTTATTTTTTTCTTTTAAGTGATTATGCTATATTAAATTAATATGCAATTCAATTAAATTATAAAATAATAAAAAGTTAAAATCCAAATTTTACATTTAGACTATCTAACTTTGTAATCAACATTTAATTAAATAATTATACATTGCAATTTAATGTGACTTTTATACTTAGCAAATTAGACTTCGTCATAAATTCAATTCACTATCCCCTTCTTGCCTCACCCATGTTTTAAAATTAGCTGGATCTAATTCATTAATAAGAAATACTCTTGCTCCACGTGGTATATAATCTTCACCATAAGTTCTATATCCAGCATATCCACCATAACCTAGTTTAATTTCTTTAAACACCGAACAATAATTATTTAGATGATCGTGTCCAACAAATACGCCTTTTACATCCCCAACATTATAAATAAATTCAAAAAGACCAGAATTTATTTTAGGACAACTTTCTTCTTCAAATCTCTTACCGTTAATCACACCATTTTTATATGCTTTTTTAAATTCTTGTAATGGTATATGAAAAAACATAAGAGCTGGTATATTTTTATTATATTTAATTTTTAAATTTAGTGCTTTTTTCTTATACCAACAAATCTGTGTGAATTTGATCCAGTTATATCCACCAATAAATCTAGGTGCATATTTTCCTGAATCCATGAAATAAAGATTAAATTTAGGTATAGAATTATCCTTTGAACTTTTTAAAAGGATATTATAATTGCCAACTCTATCAAAAGTCTTATAACCTATTTGACTAACATTATATTTAAAATTCATATAAAACTTCATCATTTCTTCTTTACTCATCATATTGTGCTCATCATCATGATTGCCAAAAACAATAGCCCACGGTATATTCCTAGTTTCCATTGGTTCTGCAACATGATTAATAGCTAGTTTCACATCATCTACGCTTTGACATTTACCATCAATAATATCTCCAGTTAATACTACCATATTAGGTTTCTCATACTCTAAAATTTTGTTCATAATGTCTATTGCCTTATCTTTATTTGGTCCTTCATGTAAATCTGTAAACTGAACAATCTTAAAATTACCATAAGAATCAAATCTAAGAGGAATTCTCATGAATTAGCCTACCTTCATAAATTAATAAAAACAATATATTATACGAAATAGTTGTATGTTTTGATATTAGATACATAAAAAAATAACAAGTCCATCTGCCTTAATAAATTATTTTTCTCCCCTTGTTTACTGCCTCCACCCTATTTTTAACACCAAGTTTGGAATATATATTTATAATATGCGTTTTTACTGTTGAGATAGATATAAATAGCTTTTCACCAATTTCCTTATTACTCAGTCCAGCTATTAAAGATTCAAGAACTTCTATCTCCCTCGGACTTAAAATTTCACTTTCATCTTTTATATCCATTAAATTAATCAGCTTTTTAATAAATTCTTTATTGTTATCATCATTTAATAATTGTAATTTAAACTTTGTTATAATATCCTTTAAATATTTTCTATTGTTATAATAAGGAAATAATATATCTTCATCTCTCGAATAAAACATAGCTTCTTTTAATATATTTATACACTCTTTTATATTATCAGAATTTAACTTATTTAATAGTATTACTTTCCATAACAAGCAACATACAAGTGAATATCCTATTCCGTTCTTTCTACATATTAATATAACTTTATTGAATACTTCTAAACTTTCTTCATATCTTTTTAAATTATAAAGAACAATTCCATATGTTATCTCTATCCTGGAATAATAATTTGATTTCATATAATTTTTTTCATAAAGATTAATAAACTCATTATACTCCTCTTCCTTTATTTTGTTTTCAGAATACAACAGTATAATTTTCAAAGACAATGCTTCTATATATGAACTATTGTCTTCACAATTTTGAATTATTTTATTCACTAATCGCTCACATTCAACTATATTTCCTTGAATATATTTTACCTCTGCTAAATTATATTCAATGTTTTTTTCTATTAAAGCAAAAGCAGTTCTTCCATTAAATTCATTGAGTATCCTTATTGCTTCAATCAATAAATTTTCCGCTTTTTGATCCTCAAGCTTTTTTATATAAATACCAGGTAACCCTACATTTCTAAAAATGTCAAAACAATATCTATAATTTTTATTGCTTATTAGTTTACATAGCTCTCCATAACCTGCTTCACTTTGATTTAGTTTTCCGATTTCCTCTAATAAACTAAGTTTATTATATTGACATATTATATCAACATAGCTATTATTTAATTCTTTATTATATCTTTTTATTATATTCATCATATCTAAGGCTTTTATATATTCTCCTCTAATCCCTAATGCACATGAATATAAAAGATAATATATTATTTTAGTAAATATATTTAAATCGCTATCAATTTCACTTATGAATTCAGTATCTAAGTCACTCCTTGATCCATTGCCTGCTAAAATATCAAATATTTTAACTGCTTTTAAGCATTCATTATTTATCTCATTTCCTAATGAATTAATTATTGTATAACATCTTTCATAATCCAAATTTAAATAGTTAAAAAAGATTGATATAAAAGTTAAATCAATGCTTTTCCTGTAATATTGCAGTGGAAACTCATTTACAACTTTAATTGATACAATCTTATCTGCATTGCTTTCAATTATTTTTAATGCCTTATCATATACATTCCAATTTATGAAAATACTTATAGCTTCATCATAATTCTTTTCATTTATTAAAAAACGTGTAAGATTTTCTATAATTTCGTTTTTGATTTTCACTGGATATTTATTAAAAAGTTCTATTAGATATTGTCTTAATATATTATGATATCTAAATATCTTTTTATCCTCGTCTATTGTGATAATCAACATATTCCTTTCTATTAACTTTCTTATAATTTCAAACCCATTTTTACTAGCTATATACTCATAGATACTTGGATCTATATAATTTAAAGGTGATGTTTTAACCAAAAAATCTATTTCATCTTTTGATAAACTATTTATGATTTCCTTATTCATATAATCAATAAATAATTTGTTGTTTTTAGGTAAGTTTTTTATAGTCTTATTTGTATCTAATATAGTTAATAATAGCTTAATTGCTCCTATCCATCCTTCCGTATTCAAATAAATTTCCTTGATTAATTCATCACTTATAATCTTTTTACTACTATTTTTTATAAATTCTTCTGCTTCATCTAAGGAAAGATAAAAATCTTCTCCACCAATATCAACAATTCCACCTTTCATAAGAATATCACCCAAATAAATATTAATTTCTCTTCTTGATATTAATATAAAATGTATGTTATCAGATGAATTGCATATAAAATATTCAATAGTTTCTAAAAGAAATTTATTTTCTATATAATGAAAATCATCCAATACTATAAACAATTCTTCTTTATAAATAAGTTCATTAATTAAAGATGATACTAATTCAAAAATATCTTCTCTCTTAACCAATGGATTTATAATATCAATATAAAAATTTAAATCCTCAATATTCTCTTTTAATCCATTAAGCAAATAAGTCCAAAAATAAGATAAATCATCACTATTTTCATCAAGCGATAACCACATGTAATTATTTTGTTCACCTATATAACTAGAAATAAGAGTACTCTTACCAACAGCTGGGCCACCTTTTACTATTGTTAATTTATTTTCTGATATACTCATAAGTTTATCTTTTATATTTTTATTTCTATGAACTATATCTTTACTTTTCGGTCTTATTAACTTTGTATACAGAATATTCTTCATTTCAATCACCCTTAATAATTTATTCCACATACTACATTTTATCATATTATCCAATCACAATTACATTTCATTCTTATAAGGCACATTCAAAAAGTCAGGACCACACGCTTAGCAGGTGGTTTTCTGAACGCTAAAGCATAAAATAACATAAAAAAATATCTAAACATCCTCACTAATATAGATATCCAATTTAAGAACTCAACTTATTTGTGGTTAATATCTCCACTAGAAATCGGAAATATTTCTGATTTCGGTTATTCACCACATAAGTATGATTTATAGTTTGGATATCTATATCTATTTTTACGAATAGGATTTATACTTGTTTATTAAAAATGAACAAAATATCATTATAATGGTGATTGCAATAACACTAGCTACATTACCATACGTTATTACATCGTTATTCTCTAACGCAATTGTAAAATCTAAGATATGTTTTTGAGGTAACAAACTACCTATCTTAGTTATTAGATTATTATTGGATACAGTGAAAAAACTTCCCGCAAACAAAGTAGTTATAATATTAATCATAACGCTTAACATACTTGCACTTTGCATTTCTTTCACAGACGAAGATATAAGAAGTCCAAAAGCTGATGATAATAATGATAAAATTAATATTATGAAAATTAGTTGAAATATAGTTACAGTTGTATCTAAATGAAACAATTCTTTACATAGTACTGTTACTATTGATGTTGGAATAAATATTATAATAAATACTGAAATTAGATGACTTAATATATACTGTCCATAAGATATATTTGCACTTATTATTCTCTTTGCTATGCCTCTTTTATCATCTAAAAAGAATCTATACAGCATTACTCCTAATAAGATTACAAACATAGTTATGTATCCAATTATATTGGCTGCTACACCTCTTTTTTCACCATCCTTAAATGTAACACTTTCACCATTTATAGTTTTTTCTACTTTGTTTTTAAAGTCATTTCCTTTTATCGTATCTACCACTGCTTTTCCATCTTCAAATGATATAACAGCATCATATTTATTCTTAGCTAAATCTGAAAGCATCACTTTATTTTGAAGCTTTATTATATTAATTTCCTCACTATTAAAATTTATATTGTAATCTCCCACAATTCCAATATTAGCTTTTGTTACAAAGCTGCTTGAAAAATAAATAGAACAGGCTATTACAATTGGAATTATAAAAATAGGCATCACCAGGTATGATTTGCTTTTTATCATTCTATATAGTATTACTTTAATAACATTTATCATATTTTTTCTCCTTTTATATATAATCTTCTGGTTTATAGTTAAAATGCATAACTATTATAAAAATAATTGAAAGACAAATTAACCCTAAAATTATGCAACTATAATTTTGAAAATCATTATCATATATTACACTGAAAGTTACATTTAATATCCATTTTAAAGGTGATAAATTTGATAGTTTACTTACCATATCACCTAAACTATCAACAGGAAAGAACATACCTGAAAGCAATGCAAAAACACTTCCTACATTTGAAAGAATCATATTAGTCAACTCCTCTGTCTTTAAAATCACACAAACTGCTCCTCCAAGTGTCACTGAAAATAATAAAAATACTAAAAATAAGGCTATTACATATTCAAAATTGCTTCCACCAAAATTAACAAATTTAAAATAGTTCATCAATGTCATATTTATAGAAAAACTAATGCCCATAAATAAAAATGATGATATTATTTTTGAAATATAAATCGAAACTCTTGAAACAGGTGCATACGCTATTCTAATGTTGCCCTGTCGCAGCTTTTTCTCCATAAAAGTATTTGGTGTTATAGTAAGTGAAGCCACTATTAAATATATCATCATAGTCACACCATAATAATCATATGAGCTCACCCCTTCTCCACCATAAAGACTAGAAAATATAAAACCAAATAAGGTAATTAACAGCCATGGATATATAACACAACATGTTACAATGACTGGTGTTTTTATTAAATTTCTAAAATCTTGTTTAACAAGCTTCCATAAAGTCATTTTCCTCACCTCTAATCTCTTAATTTTCTTCCTGTTAATTTCAAAAATACCATTTCCAAATTTCCTTCTTCGCTTGTTATATGACTTATTTTCATATTTCTATCAATTAAACTTACAATTATCTTATCCAAATTTTCTATTTCCTTAATTGTTGTTATATTAAAACAATTGTGAGTAAACTCTACTTTCTGGACACCTTCTATTTCATATAAAAAGTCATATTTAAAATTTTCTTTATAAAAAGTATTTATACATATTTTATATATCCTTGTATTCTTATAATTCTCCATTAATTCAGGTATAGTTCCTTGTGCTATCTTAGTACCTTTATCCATTATTATTACTCTGTCTGCTATTTCTTCAACCTCTTCCATGTAATGAGTAGTGTATATAATAGTTGTTCCATAATCTCTTAATTTTTTAATTGACTCTAATATATGGTTTCTAGACTGCGGATCTATACCAACAGTAGGTTCATCTAATATAAGTATTTTGGGTTTATGCGCTATTGCACAAGCTATATTAAGTCTTCGTTTCATTCCACCAGAAAAAGTTATTGGTTTACTATTCTTTTTATCCTCAAGTCCAACCATTTTTAATGCTTCTAATACAGCACTTTTTAACTTTTTTCCACTTAATCCATATAAAGATGTAAAAAATTCAACATTTCTATATGCTGATATTTCTTCAAAAATTGCTAATTCCTGAGGCACTATACCAAGCTGAGACTTAATGCATTTTTTATTATCATTTATGTCAATCCCCAAAAACGTTATTTTTCCTTCATCATGCTTTAATATAGTTGAAAGAATGTTTATTGTAGTGCTTTTTCCTGCACCATTTGGTCCTAAAAGCCCTAATATTTCTCCCTCATATAAATTGAAACTTAGTCCATCTACAGCCTTACTTTCTTTATAATATTTTTTTAAATCTTTTACTTCTAATATTGATTCCATAATCATCACCTCTAGAACTTATACTACGCCTTAACCATACAACTTGTAATCAACCAAAAGGTTGATTTGATTGACTATTAGTAATTAATTAAATTTATAAGAAAAATTAAAACTCTAACAATTTCTATTTCCATAGATAATACTGCTAGAGTTTTTAATTTATTTATTTAATTATTAAAATTTAAAAATAATATAAATGCCTATGTAATATTTATTCCGTTTAAAACCTCAACACAGTTTGTACTAAACGTTTTGAGATTTAAAATACTCATTAAAACTTGGCGATAAAGCTAGTACATATACTATCCAACTATATAATACCAACATACAACCCATAATCAAATTTATTAATAAATTTTTTTCCTTAACCGGTCCATCTACACATATTACTAATATTGAAATTAATCCAAAAAAGGCTAACATGCTAAGTATATTCCTAGCCCACTTTTTGCCATTATGAATTTTATATAAAAGAATTCCCTGAATACTTATACTTATAATTCCTGAACCTAATCTTTCAACTTGTCCATTTAAAATAATATTTAATAAAGTTACAACGCTACTTAATATCATAGATACTGTTGCCATTGCTAAAAATAATCTTCTTCCTCGTTCTGCTTTTTGCATGATTTCCTCCATGTTCTACAGTTTAATTATTTGTTAATCTTTTATTCAAAATAAAAATGTCATTTATAAATGGTATCTTCATTTCTGAATCAATATAGGGTTTCATTAAGATTCAAATTTGTGAAATTAAAAAATCACTCACATTTCTGAAATTGCAACAATTTATATGCTTTGATATCAATATGAAACTCTATAACTTACTCCACATTATATTTGGGCATTTATTAATAATTTTACATACTTAACCAGTATATAGTATTTTGATACATAATTCAAATTGCAATCATTTTTATACAAATACATGTTTTATTAAAACACAATTTCAATAGCTTCTAAACACAAGTTTTCTTTTTAGTTATATATGATATAATACCTGTATTAACATTTTTCACAGGGAGATATACATGATAGGAACATTACTTTCAAATAGATATAAAATACTAGAAAAAATTGCAGAAGGCGGTATGGGAATTGTTTATAAAGCAAAGTGTACATTGCTCAATAGATTTGTGGCCGTTAAAATATTAAAACCTGAATTTAATAATAATGCAGATTTTGTCACTAGATTTAAAAGGGAAGCAAATTCAATTGCAAGTTTATCTTATCCAACCATAGTAAGTATTTATGATGTTGGTTCAGAAAATAATATTAATTTCCTAGTTATGGAGTATATTAATGGAAAAACTCTAAAACAAGTAATAAAAGAAAATGTTAAACTTGATCTTTTAACTGCATTGAACATCACTTTAAAAATTGCAGACGCACTTGAATATGCCCATAAAAATAACATAATTCATAGAGATGTTAAACCTGATAATATTTTAATTACAACTGATAACATCATTAAGTTAACTGATTTTGGAATTGCTAAAATTTCAGATTCATTAACTATAACTAATTCTAATAAAACTATGGGTTCTGTACATTATTTTTCTCCAGAACAAGCCAAAGGAAATCTTGTAGATTGTAGAACAGATTTATATGCCTTAGGAATTGTAATGTATGAAATGATAACTGGTCAAGTACCTTATGATGGTGAATCATCAATTGCAATAGCCATGGCGCATATTCAAAAAGCTATTGTTCCGCCTAAAGAAATAATTACTAATATACCTGAAAATATAAATAAAATAATTTTAAAAGCTTTAGAGAAAGATCCAATAGACAGATTTCAAACAGCTAAAGAACTTATTGAAATATTAAAAAAAATTAGAATTAATCCTAATTTAGAAATAGATTTTAAAAATAAATCGACAAATACTACAAAAGTTATGATAACAGATGAAACTGTATTATTACGTGATGAAATTGATGATTCTACAATTTCTATCAATGACCCAACACTATCAGAAACGTTAGTACTTAAAGATCATAAAGCAAAATTATCTAAACATAATTTTCTAAACCAAAACTGGAAAACCTTATTAACTATTGGATCATTTATTTTAATAATTATTATTAGCATTTTAGTTAAATATACTTATGATTATACTGCTGATTCTTCTAAAAATTCAAAAGACATTTCATCTGAAGACATTACAAAACAAAAGGAAAGTATAAAACCAACAACGGATGAAAAAAAGATTGTACCTTTACTTATAGGAAAAAATCAAGATACTGTTGAAGACATTATAACCAATAGTGGATTTTTATTGGGTAATATAACTAGTGAATATAATGATACTATTCCCTCTGGTCAAGTTATCAATCAGTCACCTTCAGCAGATAAATCCTGTGATAAAGATACAAAAATTGATTTAGTTATCAGCTTAGGGCAAAAGACTACCCATATTGAACCTCAAACCAAATCTAACGAGAATGTAACTGAAAATAGCTACGCGACTCCCTCTAATAACAACAGTAACAACAGTAATAATAATAATAATAATAATGGAAAAGGTAATGGTAAAGATAAACAACAGAAAGATAAAAAGTTAAAGAAATAGCAATTTATGTATTATATTAATTAAAATTATTCAAAAGGCAGAAAGTTATTATGTGACTTTACTGCCTATAACTAATTAAAGTATTTTAATAATTTAATTTCGAATATATAATAATCTACTACTAATCATAAACAAATACAGCTTCAATTTCTGCCGTTATTTTGTTTTCTCCAGCTTCAATCGGCGTTGTTCCATTTGTGGATTTAAATGCCATTGCTGTTAATGGTATTATATTTTCTCTTCCTTGCTCGCTTATTTTAATTGGTATAAAGTCCATATTTACATTAAGTTTATTAGCTATAACTCTAACCTTATTTTGAGCATCTTCTAAAGCCAATCTTAGTGCTTCATTATAATATCTTTTTGCATCTGAAACAATGAAATTGACTCCACTTACAAGATTTGCACCATTTTTTACTGCTGTATCAATCACTTCTCCTACAGAATTAATATTCCTGATAAGTATATTTAAGCTGTTAGTTACTTCATAATCTCTAAAAACTTGTTTTCCATTTACATAATCATAGTTAGGTCTTATATTATAATTTTGCGTTTGTATATATTGTGGTAATATACCTAACCCCCAGATACTGTTTATAACCTGAGAGGTTATTCTAGCATTGTCACCTTGTGCAGCTTCTAATTCCAAATTTTCTGTTACAACACCAATTACAACTTGTGCTGCATCAGGCTTTACATTTACTATGCCTTGTCCAAAAACTCTAACTCTATTATTTTCACATTTTTCACTGTTATAATCATTCAATTTACAGATATCATTATATTCTAGTCGATACATTATTCAATTCCCTTCAAAATAATTAAGCACATAAAAAAATAATAAGAAGAGCCTTTGTATATTTTGCTATAAAACGAGATGCACTTTGAAGGTTAAGTTTAATCAGAATTAGATGAAATAATAAGTTAGTTTCATCTTAAAATTCAACTTCTATATTTATATAATAGGAGGAATTATGTTTACCCTATAGACTATCTATTAGGTCAACATTATTGTAAAGCGATCGCAAAATATTACTATCATTACTTATTATTTTTTTTAATATGCCTTAACTACTTCATAATATGATTTTCTATGATAAATGACACTATTAAATTTATATATATTTCCAATAAATTTAATTTGCATTTTCCTTGTACAAGAAACTTAAATATGTTATTATATACTCATAACAAATGAATAATTTCTGAAATACTCGTTAAGCTCTTATTTTGAACCTACATATTAATTTAGGGAATTCAATATCTAGATGTAAAAATGTACTTTCTTGTGAGTCCTTTTACGGCATTGAGATTGATTTAAGCATCTGTGAGGATACCCACCTATCGGGAGATAGGCGTCAAAATTGGAGTACCGACTTTTCGGATATATTTTTAGTAATTTTTAATCCAATGCTAATAATTAGCATTGGATTTTTAATTTTATCTAAAAATATATATGTTAAAAATTGAATTCTACATTAAAACTAGGTACCGTATCACTAAAGAATAAATCAATCATATTGCAACATATATATTTGTTTTATCTTTTAAAATATTGTATGATTTTTTAAGATTTAAAATTGCTTAATAATAATTTGCATAGATGACGTTTTGATATTTCATTATTCACTCTATTTGTTCTTATGTTTAATAGATAAATTTCTTTATCGGATAAAATTTGTAAATAATTTCTGTTCCTTTTCAGGTTCTTTAATCTGATCTTTTCCTAATTCAACTAGCTTCATAAGCCAAGCCATATTTTTACCAAGAACTCTCATTATTTGTTTTCCTTCTTCATCGCCTTTAACTTCACCAGGTGCTGTTCCATGTATTACATTCCAATAATTTGAAGTTGGCATAAGCATTTCAGAATAATTAATATATTGATTTAATTGTTCAAAAGTAGGAACTCCCCCTGAACGTCTTACAGCAACAACTGATGCTCCAACCTTATGTCTTAACATAGAATTGTTTGCACTTGCAACATAAAAAGCTCTGTCTAAAAACGCCTTCATTGTAGCTCCTATTGATGCATAATGTACCGGAGAGCCTAATATTATACCATCTGCTTCTTTCATCTTTTGAATCCATTCATTCACTTCATCTTTAATAACACATTTTTCATTTTGATTTCTTGCACAGCCGTTACAAGCGAGGCAGCCTCTAATATTTTTGTTACCCACATGAATAATTTCAACATCTATTCCTTCCTTTTCCAATTCTTGTGCAACCATTTTTATAGCATGGAATGTATTTCCTTCTTGTTTAGGACTTCCATTAAATGCAACTACTTTCATATCTTTTCACCTATCCTTTAAGTTTTTTAATAATAAATGCTTTTAGCACTAGGTATAGTATATTGTGCACAATCTTTAATAACAAGTACGCACTTTAAAGTTAGACAAGTTACTTTAAAGTAGGAATTGTTGAATTTTCAATACTTTAATACAGAAATATTTTTTACAATAGCCACAACTTTTATTTTAAATTTTTCTATTTTATAATATAATTGTGATTAAAATACTTGTTAAGTATAGGAGATGATATTTTTGATAGAATATAAGGGTAAATCATACATATGTGCTTTGGATCTTGGATTTGAAATGATAAGAGGTAAATGGAAAGCCGTGATCCTATGTCATTTACATGATGGACCAAAAAGATTTTTAGAATTACAAAGAATTACTTGTGGAGTAAGTCAAAAAGTATTAAGTGAATCTTTAAAACAACTTGAAAGCGATAAAATAATAACTAAACATATATATGCAGAAGTACCGCCAAAAGTAGAATATTTACTAACCGAAAAAGGACAAGAACTAGTTCCTGCCTTAAAAATAATTGAACAATGGTCTAAAAAACAATTTTCGGATTTATTAGATAAATAAGTTAAAACTTAAAGTTATGTTGTAGCAACTAACATAAATAAGTGCATGACCTCTATTTCATTTAGCTATCACATAACTCTAAGGCCTCTGTAGTAATTTACCAAAATAGAAACTATAGATATGCTTTTTTGAAGCGTTTCATTTGAATTTTTATCCTCTTAGAATCACCCATGAAAATTCCTTAGAAAACTAAATAAAAACATATCCCTAATTTGAGCTAATTACGATATAAGTTTAAAAATCAAGTTATTTATCTATAAGATATTAATTTTTCTTTAAATAATTTTACATTCTTCAAATAATTGTCTATTATATTCTTTAATATGAGGGCATATATTTTCATCGTAAATTTTCACTTTCTTATTATCTTTAATTGATGTGGCTTCTAGAATTTTCAATTCTCCATTAACCCATTTTTTATATTGACTAAACGGTAACTTTACCATATTTTCAACTTCTTCTCCCAAATTAAAAATAGTACTTTTATCTACTTCTAAAATATACATTTCACATATTTCATCATCAGAAAAATTTTTCATTTCATAGGTTTCAAATTTTCTTCCTATATATTTTAAATCATTTTTATTTACATGTAGTCCCAATTCCTCTTCCAATTCACGTA
Organism: Clostridium saccharobutylicum DSM 13864; assembly: GCF_000473995.1. Taxonomy (NCBI): domain Bacteria; kingdom Bacillati; phylum Bacillota; class Clostridia; order Eubacteriales; family Clostridiaceae; genus Clostridium; species Clostridium saccharobutylicum. The sequence continues at coordinate 2,878,000 of NC_022571.1, forward strand.
TCATAGAATTTTCTACTTCTTCACCTGCATCAATATGACCCGCACATGAAATATCATATAATCCTGCAAAATCAGATTTTCTATAAGATCTTTGTTGAAGATATATTAATAACTCTTCTTTAAGTCTTTCTATAATCCAACAGTGAACAACCTTATGTCTTAGTCCTTTTTTATGAACTTCATCTCGTGTCTTAATTCCTATTTCTTCTAGATTCTTGTTATATATTGTTAAAAGTTCCTTCATATTAATTCTCCATATACTTTAAATTGTAGAAATTTACAATTATTCTTCGTCATAAGTAATCTTTACATATTTTGAATAAAGGCTACTTGGAACCATTTGTTTGTAAATTGTTTTTAATGATTCACATATAATAAAATCATCTTTTCTAATACTGCATATTAATAAACACATAATAGAAAAATTTACATTGAACAATTCACTACTAATTTTAGTCATTAACGCTCCATTTCTCTTATAAAAATCAATTCTTCTTTTACGCTCAGCTTCTTGACTTTCATTAACTGCATACTCAATTTTTTCAACTTCTATTATTATACCTTCATAATCCTTACATTTTTCTTTCAACATATTTAAAAATTTACTTCCTATACCTTTACATCTACATTCACTACATACTGCATAGTAATCAAGTAGCAAATATAAATCTGAAGTAATTAGAAATGCATAAGCTAACAATTTATCATTATCATACAAACCATAGCATATATAAATTTTTCTCTTAATAAGTTTTTGTATTACATCAAGTGGCTTTAATTCCTGAGCAGGAAAATCTATTTTCATATGGTTATTATATACGCTTACAATTTCCTCATTATCTAATTTTTTTAAATTCATTTTTCTCATCCTATCTTTCAGTAAATTAAGGCACATTCAAAAAAATAGCAAGTCCAAAATGTCATGATTATTTTCTTTCATGTGCCTAAAAATCATTTATTAGATTTTTAGATACATCTACAATATATATAATTTATTACATTTTAATAATAAACATAGTATACATAAACAACTTATAACCTAAACTTATGTGGTGAATATCTCAACTAGAAATCGGAAATATTTTTGTGTAGTAGGCCTTTGAAAATGAGCTGCTTAAAGTTATTAATAGATGGTTGTTCCACTTTAGCCTGTCACGCTGAACAGTGGGAACATGCTAAAGTGGATGCAACCATCTATTTAAACCCTTTCAGCGATATTTTCATAGTCCTACGTAACAAAAATATTTCTGATTTCGGTTATTCACCACATAAGTGTAAGTCTTGATTTGGATATCTATATGCTCTAATCTATTCTTATGAAAATCAAAGACTAATTATAATTCAGTATATTTTTTACTATTTCCCTTTGCTTTTTCAACTGGATATTTCCTTTCATTTTTATCCATCTTACTATTTATAATTTCTTCTAAATCAACACCCAAACAATCCGCCATATGTATACAATATACCATGACATCAGCAAGTTCCTCTAAAACATGTTATTTATTATAATTTTTTTCATCCCATAGAAATTCTTCTAAAAGTTCAGCTGCCTCGATTGAAATTGCTTTAGACAAATTAGCTGGTGTATGAAATTGACTCCAATCTCTGTCATTCCTAAACTTTCTAATTCTATTTATTGTATCTTTCATTAATATCACTCTTTCTATATTTTACCGATTTGTGTACTATTATATCATATTCTGAATATCATTATCGTAAAATATAAATAAGCATTTGCTTTCTATAGATCATCCCAGTGAATTTTATCTGCATTTTCATCTGCTTTTGAAGACTTATCAAATAACTTTATGGCTATTGCCGATACTACAAAACCTACTATTCCTCCAACCACTTCAGAAATTTTAATATTACATCCAATATATTTCCCAATATAACCTCCTATAAATGCACCAAGAAATACAGAAATTATTGGAAGAATAAACATCATAAAAGCAGCAACTAACATGTTAGTATTCTTTTTCTCACCTTCTAACTTATTATCATCGTTACTATTAGTTTGTTTTTGTTCTTTAATACTCATACAAATTTCCTTTCTATATTAATAAATTTGAAGATTAAATAAATAATTATTAATAAGTTATTTTTTTAAATTTTATTGACTTAATGATATAATCTAGCTATACTTCATTCCATATTTTTCCTAAAATAATTATAGCATATATTCTAAATAAACAACTCTTTCTTTGCCATAATTAAGACCAATTTCTGACTTTCAAAATTAAAAAATCATCTTGCCAGACTATGCATTTCTGAATTCTCTAAAAGTTATCTACAGATTTCAATTTAGTATAACTTCCTAAAAAGCAACAAAAAACACGACATTTTGTCGTGCTCTAATAGTAAAATTCCAAATTAAAATATCATATCATAATATCTTTTTATATTTAATTCTAGTTCTAATAAATTTATATTTCTTCCCACTCTTATGCTTTCTTTTCCTTCTATAAAAAGTATAAATACTGGAACAGAAAATATATTATATTTTGCTGCTAGATCTAAATGCTTTTGTGTATTTATCTCTCCACTTTTTATCTTAGGAAACCTTTTCAAAATATCTTCAATCTTGATTTTAATAACTTCACAAGCGCCACAATCACTTCCAGTAAAGTATATTACTGACATGCTATTGCTTTTTATTAACTCTTCTATTTCACTATCTTTATGTAATTTATTCAATTAATCTCATCTCCCAATATTATTTTAAACGCTAATAATAGTTAACTTAATATACTCCTAAAAAATATTTAAACACTCCTATCTTATCATAATAAATCAATGTTTATTTAAAACATTATAATAAATTTTTATAAAATCATTTACCGTCCTAGATATGATTGATATGCATGCAAGAATCCTCACCAATCCATTAGGATACAGCGCCAAATCACAATATCTATATTTTTAATATTATAATACAAATATAAAGCCAATACTTAAGCAATATAAGTATTGGCTTTATTATTTGTATTAATATTTAATTTTTATAGTCCTTGTTCGTAATTTTGTACCATTCTTTTTACCATTTCTCCACCAACGCTTCCGTTTTGTCTTGAAGAAAGATTTCCTTTATCTGCACCTTCATAGTTTTGTAAACCAATTTCAGATGCCACTTCAGTTTTTAATCTGTTTAATCCTTCTTTTGCTTCTGGTACTAAAGTTCTATTTCTTCCACTGTTATTCATATATATCTTCCTCCTCATATGTTAATTTGTTGAACATTATTATATTAACCACTATAATAAAGAATACTCTATTAAAATATTATCAGAAGTAGCATTTAAAAGTGTTATTAGTTAACTTTAGATATTATTCCTTGTTTATAACTTTTATGTATAATTCGATTATACTTATTTATATATATCTCTATACATACTTATGATAAGAACTAAATTCATTAAATTTTAGCATATTTAAAATTACTTAATAATAGAATTTAAACTTTTTTAATAATTAAATATATTACCAAATTTTATATCAATTAAATTTAAGAATTAAGCATTTTCTAATAAAAAATAATGTTTATTATCCCATGTTCATCTCATTTATCATATTAGTAAGTAAATCATCTAAGCTTTTATCTTCAAATCCCTTAGGCATTTTAAAATTAGGATCTCTTAAATCTCCTCCCATCTTAGCAATAATTTGCTTTACTCTTTCTGCATTATTATCATCTATATTTACAATAACTTTATAATTTACATCTGCAATTTCTTCAAATCCGCCCATACCACTTACCATAGGGCTTGCGGCTGCAGCTGGCCTTACCGACGGATCCCCTACTGGATCATCATTTCTAAGTACAAGATTAGCTAAGCTATTTGTACTACTAGAAGTTCCTGGACTATTTGTTCCTGGGTTATCATTTCCCGTAAAATGGTCATTTATATCTGCTACAGCATCAGTTATACCTACTTTTTTTAATGCTTCTACAGCTTCATTTGCAGCTTTAATCCCACTAAAATAACTTTCTATCTTCATGAAAATACCTCCAATTTTAATTGCTTACTTTAAAGGTATCTTTTCACCATAGTAAAATTATTATTCTTAAATCTTAGTAATTTATTATTTGATATAATTGAAAAATTTTTTCTAGATTATTAAAATTCCCATTTTGAATATATTTTTTCTATTTTCACATAATAATTAATAAGATAATTAAACCAAAAATCTTGAAGGGCTGGTTACATTTAATGAAAAAATTTATTGCAATATTTTCCTTATTTTTGTTTTTATCATTTAACTTAAATACAATTTGTACATTTGCTCAGCCAAAAACTTTTACTCAAGGAATTTATAATGTAAGAGATGCAAACTTATTAATTGGAACCTCATATAATATCCGAAATACTTCTACTAGCTCTAGTCTCCTTGTTCTTATAGTTGCCTCTGATCAAGTTGTACAAGAGTTTATAAGATTAGAGCCTAGTTCTGCTAAATACACTGTAAAACCTCTTCAATATGATTATCTAATTGTAGTTCTTGGTAATGGTACTGCAGAGTTATCTTAAAAGTTACTGATACTGTATCTTTTATATGAGCTCTGCAATTTTTATTTATAATATATTTTTATGATTATTTAATATTTGTATTCATGTTTATAAATAATAGAGATTTTAATATTAAATAATTTTAATCTTCATTTTCAAATTTTAACTTTTTAAAGTAATAATTTTTATCTTCATCAGTAATTTCACGAATTACTCTACAAGGATTCCCAACTGCAATGCAATTAGCTGGAATATCTTTTGTGATTACACTTCCAGACCCTATAACACAGTTATCTCCAACATTAACTCCTGGATTTATAACTGTATTTCCTCCTATCCATACATTATTTCCTATTGAAATTGAAAATGCATATTCATATTCTTCATTCCGAGGTTCGTAATGGATTGGATGGCCCGCGGTATAAATACCTACATTAGGAGCCAAAAATACATTATTTCCAATGGTTACTTTTGCGCAATCTAAAATTATACAATTATAATTAGAATAAAAATTTTCACCTATTTCAATATTATATCCATAATCACAACGAAATGGCGGTTCTATAAAAAAACTCTCTCCTGTTTTGCCAAATAAATTTTTAATAATATCATTTCTCTTCTTTATTTCACTTGGTCTCAAAGCATTAAAATCAAAGAGTAATTCTTTTGCATGCTGACGCTCATTTAACAATGTTTCTTCAAAAGATTTATAAGGTTTCCCTCTTAACATTTTTTCTTTTTCAGTCATAATTAACTCCTCCTAATTTTACTTTTAATTCTTAAACTTAAACTAATAATCATATTTATATTATGAGATGATAAATTTCAAATTTATGTTATAATAAGTTTTGATTGCTAAGTATCAATACTTATGCATGAAGCACAATCAAAAAATAATAGATTAGCATGCTTGTCTAACTTCATATATATGTCGCATATTTAATCTACTATTCTTTCACGTGATTAAAAAATCCTAAAATTAAATATTAACGTCCAAAGGGGGACAAAACTTTGAATAATTACAAGGGAATAGCTTATGCACTTCTATCATCAGCAGCATTTGGAGTTATGCCTATTTTAGCAAGAGTTGCATATGCCAATGGATCAAATCCAACTACTGTCTTAGTATTTAGATTTTTAATTTCAACACTAATATTATTTTTATATTTAAGATACAATCATATTAGTGTCAATCTTAAAAGAAAACAGATATTATTATTGTTATGCATCGGTATCGTTGGATATACTATAACAACTCAAACTTTATTTGTATCTTATAATTATTTAGGAGCTGGACTTGCTACTACTTTGCATTTTATTTATCCAGTGGTGGTTTGTATAACAGGATTTATTTTTTTTAAAAATAAAATTAGCAATAGAAAGATTATTTCTTTAATGCTTTCTGCACTTGGGGTATATTCTTTAATCGCTTTTAAAAATAACTCTATAAACATTCTAGGAATTTCTTTAGCTTTGCTTTCTGGTGTAACTTATGGATTTACTATGATTGCTCTTAATCTACGCTCAATTAAAGTCTTAGATAATAGAGTTATTACAATGTATTTATGCTTAGGTTCAACAATTGGGATGATTTTATTCGGAACCTTTAACAACTCTATAATTTTCAATTTTAACTATAAAACTTTTGGTTGTTATTTAGGCATATCTGTAATTTCAACTATAGCATCAATAATTTTGCTTTTAAAAGCTACTAAACTAATAGGTGTTTCATCTTCATCAATACTTGGAACCTTTGAACCTATAGTAAGCATATTTTTAGGAATCTTGTTTCTTGGCGAACAATTATCATTTGCATTATTGATAGGAAGTATTCTTATATTAGTTTCTACAATTATATTGGCAAATGATAAACATGCAAATGCCGCTTAATATTTTTTAATTGATGATAATTTATCTTAAATTAAACATATAACAAAAATACCATCTGTTCGTTATGAGCACTATGGTATTTTTCTATTTTATGCAATACAATATTCTTATATTGTAAAAACTATTCTTTTATAAAAATTTTATCTATCTCCGCTATATATAATGTATGATAATCCTTATCTGGATACCATTTTTTATCTATTTCACTTTCTATAAAACATTCAGGTTGAAAATTTTGTGCATATAATTTTTTGCATATTATTACAGTCTTTCCTTCTTCAAAATATGGTGTGCCATTTGAATGTTCAATTGTTAAATCTACTTTTGAAAGTTTATCTTCATCTTTTCCAGATACAGTTCCAAGATAGCTTAATTGTTTTTTAAAAGTTTCATCAAAAAATGTTAGTGAAAATGTATCCGAATAATCTACAAATTCCTTAGTATAACGTTGAGGTCTCAACACTATATAAACTACATTCTTATTAAACATGACACCAAGGCCACCCCAAGAAGCAGTCATAGTATTCACTTTATTTTCCTTTTCAGCTGTAATCAACATCCAATCCTTACCTATAAGTTTAAATGTGTTTTCATTCAATTCTTCTGGTTTAATTTCTTTAAATTTATTCATAATATAAATATCCCTCTTTCATATTCTTAATACAATTTGCTTTAGTCACGTGAATGTAACAACTTACACTCTAAGAATCATAGCTATTAAAATTTTCTGAGGCAACATGCATCAAAGCATAAATGTGATTTATAAATTGTTTATCTATACATAATAATAGTATACACTTTAATGTAATCTAATAACCTTAATCATGTTTTTCTATATATTGATTATATTATATCAAATCAATGGTTAGGTAATCCATAACTATCCAAATAAATTTCTTAGTTTATTTTTTCTTTTCCTTGAATTTATAAATTCAAATTATAAATTGAATGTTTTTAAAACTAATGTTGCATTATGACCACCAAATCCAAAAGAATTCGTTAAAGCATAAGTAAAATCTGACTTTTTACCTTTATTAGGAACATAATTTAAATCACATTCAGGATCTGGAGTTTTGTAATTTATTGTTGGAGGTAAAAATCCTTCCTTAAGTGCAAATGCTGTTATAATAGCTTCAATAGCACCTGATGCTCCTAACAAATGACCTGTCATTGATTTTGTCGAGCTAATTGAAAGTTCATAAGCATGTTTACCAAATACAGATTTTACAGCAGCAGTTTCACCTTTATCATTTGCTTTAGTTGAAGTTCCATGCGCATTTATATATCCAATGTCAGAAATATCTACACCAGCATCATCAATAGCTAGTTTCATACATCTTGCAGCACCTTCACCGCCCTCAGCTGGTGCAGTCATGTGATGTGCATCATTAGTACATCCATAACCTACTATTTCAGCAATAATATTAGCTCCTCTGCTTAATGCATGTTCAAGTTCTTCAATTACAAGAACTCCAGAACCTTCACCTAATATAAAACCATTTCGCTCTAAATCAAATGGTCTGCAAGCTGTATTTGGATCATCATTAGTCGTCATAGCTTTACTTGCACAAAAACCTGCTAAAGTCAATCCTGTTATAGATGCTTCAGCACCGCCTGCAATCATTACATCTGCATCATTCCTTTGTATTACCTTAAAACAATCGCCAATAGAATTAGTTGAAGATGCACAAGCTGTAACTGTACATTCATTAAATCCTTTAAATCCATACTTTATAGCTATAACTCCTGATGCCATATTAGGTATCATCATTGGAACTAAGAATGGACTAACTCTACGATAACCTTTTTCAAGAAAATCTTTATGTTGACCTAGCATAGTTTCAATTCCACCAACACCAGTTCCTATTATCACTCCAACGCGTTCTTTGTTTATACTTTCCAAATCAAGTTTTGAATTCTCAATTGCCATTTGAGCTGCTGCAAGAGCAAATTGAGCAAATCTATCCGTTCTTCTTACTTCTTTTTTATCCATAAAATTACTTGGATCAAAATTCTTTATTTCTGCTCCAACTTTCACTGGCAAATCTGAAACATCAACTCTCTCAATTCTACTTATTCCAGATTTTCCTTCTTTTATTGATTTCCAAAGATTTTCTGCACCAATCCCAAGAGATGTAACAGCTCCCATTCCTGTAATAACTACTCTTTTTCTCATAATAAATTCCTCCTATATTTAATTAATTTGAATTTTTTCTAATCTTTACTTTATTAAATTTAATGTATATAATAATTAAAATAAATGAATGATTCCTTTGAATATAATTGTAATAGATATTATTTATTAAAATGAACAAATATTGCTTTTAATAATATGAAAGCAAAGAATTAACATATGAACTTATTACTTTTTAATAATGTTTAATAAATAATATTTATATTGTTAATTAGAAAAAGGTGTTTAAATTATGAAAAACTTAAAAGAAACTATTGCTTCAACTATAGATTACATTGAGGAAAATTTATATGATAAAATTTCTTTAGATGATATTTCTCAGTATGCGGGAGTATCCAAATACTATCTACACAGAATTTTTAAATCTTTAACAGGAGAATCTATCATTGAATATGTTCAATCACGAAAATTAACACGTAGTATTGATGAACTTGTAAATACTAACATGAGAATTATAGATATTGCATTAAATTATGGATTTGATTATGAACAATCTTATATTAGAGCGTTTAAGAAAGCATTTGGATGTACCCCTTTGAAAGTTAGATCCGACAAGAAACCTCTAAGTTTAATAATTAAGGAAAAGATAAATACCAATGATATTTTATCTGTAGGTAATTCAATTACTTATAATCCACACTTTGTCTTTAAGCAAAAATTCAACTTAATTGGTATAAAGCATAAGATATTAAGTAAATCTGGTGATAAAACTGCAAATTCATACGGACGAGATTTCTTTTATAATCATAAAGACAAGATTAATAATATCATTAATCCACAAGTATATTTGGGATATACAGATTGGAGTAGTAACAATAATGGATTTATTTATTATATTCCAAGTGCCCAGGTATCTAATTCAACAAAAGTGCCAGAAGGAATGATAAATATTTCTATACCTGCTCATAAATATGTAGTATTTCGCTTTGTAGGTTTCTTTCGCCCAGATGATCTTAACGGAAGACATATAGGAAGATTGCTAGTTCAATTATATAGAAAATGGATTTTCAAATCAGGCTATAAGTTTGCTGATACCTTTAGATTTGAATATATCGATAACTCTATGTCAAAAGATAACTACTGCGAATTATATGTATATCAACCCATAGAAAATATGTAACGTTTAATATGAAAATTGAATTTTTGTTTATATAAATCAAAATTAGATAGATATGTTTTTCACTAACTTTCATAATGCTTGTTTAAAATATATCTATTTATTTTTTTAATTTAACTTCTCACTTGTCGTACTTAATATTCTATAAAATCAAGAAATTTTTATAAAACCATTCCAAAATTCCAATTATCTTCATTTATTAATACATACACTTAATAGAATTGCTATGCACTCCATAATCAAATAACTTTACCACTATATTATTTAAAATCTAAATATTTCTTGAATTATTAAACATGTTTTTTCAAATAATAAATTTGTAATTAAATTTAACTTTAATTATGTTCTATTTAATATATAAGTTCTAATTAATTTGCTACATTAAATTAACACAAATAAGCTAATTATATGTAGTTTATTTATTGGAATATATATAACTATTGTGTTAGGAGTGATTATAATGAGTACTGAAAGGATTTCAAATAATCAATCTCAGATAAATTCCCTTCAAAGCGGAATAAATAACATGCATCTTTCAGAACCAAATGAATCTGATATTGAAAAGTTTAAAAGACTCTATTTACCAGAATCAAAAGTTAATTACCAGCCTAGTCAAGAAAAAATTGAACGTTTAAATAATTTGAATTCTTCTAAATCTGAACCTGAAGATTCAGATATTGAAAAATTCAAAAGACTTTATCTGCCAACCTCAAAAGCTGATTACGAGCCAAGTGAGGAAAGAATCGAAAATGTAAATAACTTAAGCTATCCTAATATGTAGATATCTAAATCAAGATTTAAACTTATGTAGTAAATAACCGAAATAGAAGTCATGCATTTGTTTCGGTTACTTAAAAAATTGATAGATGCTTCTAAGATTGCAAGTTGTACCCACAATACTTGCTTCACAGGCACGCTGTAAACAAGCATATGTGGAACAACTTACAATCTAAGAAGCATAGCTATCAATTTTTTAAGGTAACACTGCACAAAAGCATGACCTCTATTTCTACTTTAGGATACATATTCAGAACATAAGTGTTATTTATAAATTGCATGTCTATATGTAATTCAATTTAGAACAACTACTTTTCATTTATACTTATATCAAATTTTCTTTTAAATTTAAGCTTTCATTGTTTTTATAATATTATAGATAGAAAGATTCCTATCTATAATATTCTCTTTATAAAAATAAATTATTTCTATCTAATTTTGTACAGTTATTGATCCAACTCCAACTCTTAAATCAAATGTATAAATATCTTCACCACTAGTTTTAGCATTGATATCACATCCTCCAACACCTTTACTTGTTATAAACTTAACTGGTGAATTTTTAGGAATTGTGATGTTACTTTTTCCAACGCCACCTTTATATATAAGGTTACCACCTACTTCTGCCATATTGAGATTCAACTCCCCTACGCGTCCATTAATAACAATATCACCACATTTTTGATCTAAATTTAAATCAACTTCACCTACTGATGAATTTAAATTTAATTTATCAAATTTTATATTTTCACATTTTAGCTTTCCAGCACCACCTTTTATGTCCATGTTTTTAACTATTATTCCTTTTATATCAGCTTCTCCAGCTCCCTGATTAAAGCTAAAGTGTTCCTTAATTTTAGAAGGAACTAAAATTTCCAAATTGGAACCATTATCTTCAGAGCCAATTTTAGAATCAAAAAATTCATATCCTTTTTCCACCACTTCAATTTTATTATTGTTTCTATTTATATCGATTCCTTTACTTTTGTCAGATAATTCACCTGTTATCTTTACTTCATCTCCATCATAACTACTAACAGATACCTTGGATGCACAAAGCTGTATATCTATATCAGTTACATTATCAACAGCTAAATTTTGATTTACAAAATTACTATTACCCGAATTTTTACTTCCATTATTATTTGCATTTCTTCTATCTTTAAAATTAATGCCACATCCTATAAATAAAATTACTAGAATTCCACTTATAGCTAAAAATAAAATTTTTTTCATCACTTCAACTCCTAAGACTTAATTTACAGCAATTTGTAGCAAATTTATTTGTGAATATGCAGAATATAAATAAGCTTTTTCATAACTCAAAGCTAAAACAACCAACTACAATATATAGTATTTTATAGTCAAATATACAAATCTTATATTTATACAATTTTGTAAAGAACTTAATTGTTAAATTTTCCGAACTATGTCACTTACTTTTTTTACATATAAACTCAAATAATTACATTTTAATTATAAAGCTTATTTATAATATATTGCAATCAATTTTAATAATTCCATTAATGTAAGTTTTACTATATGAACATACTTACTTTTATACAAAAAATATTTCCAACTAATATTTTTTTATTTTTAGTACATACTAAAAATAGATTTTTATATAGCCCCAATGCTAAAAATATTGAAATGGTAAAAACAAATTTAATATAAAACACGAACTTTTATTGATTTTTTAATGAAAAAAATCGATTTTTTGTATTGAACAAGCCATAACAATATAGTATAATTAACTCATAAAGATTAAAGCTATGGCAGTTTTAATTATATATGTTTTGGTGATTATTATTTACAAATTTTAAATAAAATTTTAGCAATGGGGCTAAAGAATGTTGAATCTTTCTTTAGCCTCATTATTTTTTGAATATGAATTTTATTCCAAATATGTATTTATTAAGTAACAGCTGCTGTTTTATTCTATGTTTTTATTGACAAAGTAATATTTATATTGACATTTTGATATAAATATTCTACAATTTTTTGTAAATTATTAATTTTTTATTTTAGTTAATAACGATTTAAATAATGTTGCATATCTGAAAGGGGATTTTTATCAATGAACAAAATTAATGAAATTTTTGCTTCAAACGTATTTAGCGATGCTGTAATGAAAGAACGTCTTCCAAAGGCTACTTATAAAGCGTTAAAAAAGACAATTGAACAAGGAACTGCTCTTAAACTAGAGGTTGCAGATGTTGTTGCTTCTGCAATGAAAGATTGGGCTGTTGAAAAAGGGGCTACTCACTTCACTCACTGGTTCCAACCAATGACTGGAATTACTGCTGAAAAACATGATTCTTTCATCAATCCAACTTCTGATGGAAATGTTATACTAGAATTTTCAGGTAAAGAATTAATTAAAGGTGAACCAGATGCATCTTCATTCCCTAATGGAGGACTTAGAGCTACTTTTGAAGCTAGAGGATACACTGCATGGGATTGTACTTCACCAGCATTTATTAAAGATGGTTCTTTATGTATTCCAACTGCTTTCTGTTCTTATAATGGAGAAGCTTTAGACAAGAAAACTCCACTATTACGTTCAATGGAAGCTATAAATAAGCAAGCACTACGTGTTTTAAGATCATTAGGTAATACTACTACTCAAAAAGTTATTACAACTGTAGGTCCTGAACAAGAATACTTCTTAATCGATAAGAAAATGTATAATGCTCGTAAAGACCTTATCTTAACAGGAAGAACATTATTCGGAGCAAAACCTTCAAAAGGTCAAGAACTTGAAGATCATTACTTCGGAACAATAAAGCAAAGAATTTCTGATTTCATGAAAGAATTAGATGAAGAACTTTGGAAGCTTGGAATATTAGCTAAAACTAAACATAACGAAGTTGCTCCTGGTCAACATGAATTAGCTCCTATATTTAGTACAACAAATATATCAACTGATCACAACCAACTTACAATGGAAATAATGAAGAAAGTTGCTGAAAAACATGATTTATATTGCCTACTTCATGAAAAACCATTTGCTGGAGTTAATGGATCAGGTAAGCATAACAACTGGTCAATGGGAACTGATGATGGAATGAACCTTCTTGAACCAGGAAAATCTCCACACGAAAATCAACAATTCCTTTTATTCCTTTGTGCTGTAATAAAAGCTGTTGATGAATATCCAGATTTATTAAGAGTATCAGCTGCAAATGCTGGAAATGACCACCGTTTAGGTGCTAACGAAGCTCCTCCAGCTATAATTTCTATATTCTTAGGAGATCAATTAGAAGACGTATTAGAACAAATAGAAAAAGGACCAGCTACAAGCTCTAAATCTTCAAGCAAATTAACTATTGGAGTAAATACATTACCAGCTCTTCCAAAAGATGCAACTGACAGAAACAGAACTTCTCCATTTGCATTCACTGGAAACAAATTTGAATTTAGAATGGTTCCATCTTCAGCTTCAATTGCTGGATGTAACTTTGTTTTAAATACAATAGTTGCTGAAACTTTATCTGAAATTGCAGATAAGCTTGAAAAAGCTACTGATTTAGATGCTGAAATCCAAGCAATCTTAACTGATATTGTTAAAAACCATAAGAGAATTATCTTCAATGGTAATGGATATTCAGATGAATGGGTTGCTGAAGCAGAAAGAAGAGGACTTCCAAACATTCACTCAACTGTAGAAGCTGCTAAAGCTATGATGTCTGAAAAGAATCAATCAGTACTTGAAAAACATGGAGTTTTAACTAGAGTTGAATCAGAATCTCGTTACGAAATAACTCTTGAAAACTACAATAAGATTATAAATATAGAAGCTTTAACAACACTTGAAATGGCAAAACGTCAAATCTTACCTGCTGTAATCAAGTTTGCTACAAGCCTTGCGGAATCTATAAACACTATAAATGCTACTGGAATAGGCGCTGATGTTTCAGTTCAATCTGAATTATTAAAGCAAGTTTCAACATTAACAGCTTCATTAAATAAGAATGTAGTACTTCTTGAAAAATTAGTTGAAAAAGCTGACAACTTCACTGGAGATATATTCGATTTAGGTATGATGTACAGATACGAAGTATTTGAACAAATGAATACTTTAAGAGAAGATGCTGATAAGCTTGAAACTCTAGTTGATGAAAAATTCTGGCCAATACCAACTTATGAAGATATGTTATTCAACGTTTAATATAAATAAATTTCACAAAAAGGAGCACTTCAGAAATGAAGTGCTCCTTTTATTCTATCTAATAATTTATAATTATTACTTCGATCTTTTCACCATACTTAAAAACATATTTTTAAGAAATAAAATGCCCATACTTTCATGAAATAACTTGCTTCATGATATTAGTGGCCTTATTAATAGGGACTCTAGATAATTTTGTGTTATTAGTATATTTGTTATTTAAATATTACTGGAAATTTTATGGTCCAGTAATATTTTTTTATTTTTAGTAAATGCTAAAAATATGTTTTATATCCATTTATAGTATTAGTGAAAAATCAGATATTATACATAAAGTTTAGCAAAAAGTACAAGCTATTAAGCTAATTCATCATTTAATTGTTCTTCAAATACTATTGATAATTCTGCTAAAGTACGACCCCAATTTGGTGTTGGTTGAGTCCACTTTTCTATAATTTCCATAGTAGCTAGATAAACACATTTACTTAAAGATTCATCGGTTGGAAATACAGTTCTTGATTTAGTATACTTACGTATTTGTCTGTTAAATCCTTCAAGCGTATTAGTTGTATATATCATTTTTCTTATTTCAGGAGAGAAAGTGAAGAATGTTGATAGGTGACTCCAATTGTTATACCACGAATCTATTACAATAGCATATTTATCTCCCCACTTATCCTTTAAATTATCGAGCTGCGCTAGCGCAAGTTCCTCAGTTGAAGCCTTATAAACACATTTTAAATCTTTAATAAATTCTTTCTTATCTTTTGATGCTATATACTTAACTGAGTTTCTTATTTGGTGAACAATACATGTTTGAATGTTAACTGATGGAAATACAGTTTTAATGGCTTCTGGTAACCCCTTTAATCCGTCCATACATGCTATAAGGATTTCTCGTACGCCTCTATTTTTAAGATCAGTGCATATCTTTAACCAAAACTTAGCACCCTCAGCTTCATCTACCCAACTTCCTAAAATTTCTTTGTATCCTTGCATGTTGTATCCTAAGCATATATAAACAGCTTTATTCATAATCTTTCCATTGCTTCGCACCTTGAAATACATACCATCCAAATACACTATTGGCTAAACTTTATCTAGTGATCTATTTTGCCACTCAACAGCACTTTCCATAACTTTATCTGTAATTCTAGATACCATAGAAGGTGATATTGTTATTCCATATAAGTCCTCTATTTCTGCTTGAATATCACTTGTGGTCATTCCTTTTGCGTAAAGAGAAATCACCTTTTTATCTAATTCTGTACACACAGTTTCGTATTTCTTTATAATTTGTGGCTCAAATTCAGCATTCCTATCTCTTGGTACGTCTAAATCGACGTCACCGAAGGAACTTCTAAGATTTTTGGTACTATATCCATTTCGATAATTCTTTTTTGTAGAATCATTAGTTTCTGCTCTTTGATATTTATTTCTTCCAAGGTGTTCTTCCATTTCACCTTCTAAAATATTTTCTAACACATCTTTAACTAATCTTTGAATTAAACCATTTTTACCCATGACATCATCGATAGTCTTACATTTCTTTACCTCAGCTTTGTAATCAAAGTCATCATCAATTGGTTTTGACATACATATTCCTCCTTTATTCTTTATGTATATTATTCCAAAACTACCAACTGATTATGTAAAAAAACAGTAGATAGTTTTGTTTTTTACACAAAACTATCTACTGTCCCTATTAATATTTTCTTATTAAAATATTCTATTCTAAAATTGTTTGTTCTTTGCTTTTTAAAGATTTTTTATCCTTTCCAAAAACAAATGATAAAATCAATCCAACTATAGCAATTCCAAATGCCACCATTGTTGCACTTGAAAATCCTGTGGCTACTGCAACTTCATTTGATACATGTTGAGCTGCTAAAGTTTTAAGTTGAACTGCTGACATTATTCCCATAAAAAGTGATGACCCTATTGCTGCTGACACTTGTTGAAGTGTATTTACTATTGCCACTCCATGAGGATAATATTCTTTTGGTAATTGATTTAATGAATGTGTTTGACATGGTGACATAGTAAATCCAACACCTACGCAAACACATATGTAAGCTATTATTATTTTAATCAATGATGTTTCACTGCTACAATTAGCTAAAACAAATACAAATATAGCTATTATTCCAACTCCAGCTGGTACTAACAATTTTACACCGCACTTATCATAGATTTTTCCACCTATTGCTGTAGCAATCCCATTACAGATTATAGCTGGTAATAATGCAAGTGCTGCTATGAAACTTGTTGTTCCAAGTGATCCTTCCATAAACATTGGCAACATTACATTCATAGTAAACATAATCATCATCGATACCATTACTAATAATACACCCATTACGAATTTTGGGTATTTAAACGGAGATAAATTTAGCATAGGCTCGTTTAAAATAATTTGACGTTTCACAAATATTATCATGCAGATTATTCCTATTGCAAAGCTTAATATTGTAATTTTAACATCACTTCCGCTAATACTACTTATTCCATATATTATAGAACCTAATCCTATCGTTGAAAGAATAATTGATAAATAATCTATTTTAGGCTTTGTAATTTCTGCTACATCTGCCAATACTAATTTTCCTGCTACCATAGCCAATGCTATAACTGGAATTAGGATTATAAATAATGTATGCCAGCTAAAATATTGTAATATGATACCTGATACTGTTGGTCCAAATGCAGGCCCAAGTGAAATTGCACATACACATATTGCCATTGATGAGCCTATCTTTTCTTTTGGAGATACTAATAATACTGTATTCATCATAATTGGTATCATCATACCTGTTCCTGATGCCTGTATCATTCTTGAAATTAGCAACATAATAAATGATCCTGAGCATGCTGCACATATTGTTCCTACTAACAATAACCCTAATGCACTTAAAAATAATTGTTTAGTTTTAAACGTTTGAATAAGAAATGCCGTTACTGGTACCATAACAGATGTTACTATCATATAAGCTGTAATTAACCATTGAACAGTTCCAGCTGTAACATTCATCTCTTTCATTATTCCTGATAACGCTACATTTAATATAGTTTCATTAAATGTGGCTATAAATGCACTGAATACTAATATTGATATAATTGCTGTTGCGTTTACTTTGTTTTTTTGTTTCATTTATTTCCTCCGTTTATTAGACCAGTCTACATAATAAATTCCAACCAAATAAATCATCTTAAAACATTATTTTTTTAGTATTTAATCTTTTTAAGATAACTATTAGTAGATTTCTACTCTCTTATTAATATTGGTATTTGCTTGCCAAGTCTTCTTAAAGTTTCACCATTCCTTATAGTCAAGCTAACAGTAATAGCGCCTTCCATCATAGTCAATATCAATATTGCTATATCTTCAGCTCTTTTTTCGCTAATTCCAAAATCAATTAACTTTTTAATATATATATTCTGTATTGTTTTAAAAACTTTTTCACAAGCATTCCTTAAAACTTCACTAGAATTATATGTCTCCAAAGCTACTAAACTTATAGACATATCATGCATTTTTTTATTATTATCTATTATTTCTGCAAGTTTATTGATATTAAAGACAATACCATCAATGGGATTTTCAAAAACATCTATATTTTTTTTTAAGTTGGTAGTTATTTTTTCACCTGCTAATTTTATTGATTCTAAAGCAAGTTCTTCTTTCCCATTTGGAAAATGATAATATAATGAACCTTTTGGAGCTCCGCTCTCTTTTAAAATTTCATTTAATCCAGTTGCATTGTATCCCTTAACTTCAAAAAGTTTATATGCAGTTTCAATAAATTTCTCTTTTGCATTTGTATTATTTCTCATGAGCTTATACCTTCCAAACTTATTATAGTGACTGGTCTATATTTTAAATTATATGACTAAACACTGTTAGTTTCAATACTAACAAAATCTATTAAAGATTTTCTATTTATTTTCTGGTTTAGAATATGATAAATAGTTTTTATATTTTTCTAACATTTTAGGTAATTCACTAGCTTTAGGATTTGGCTTTAATGCAATATCATTTAACTCATCACCATGCTCAAATTTTCCTGAAAGCATTACATGTGAATGAACCTTATCTTCTTCTGAAATTTCAAATTTAACTTTATTATTTATTACATTTAAAGTTCCTTTGACTCCACAAACAGCACATACTGCTGGATAATTCTTATCTTCATTTCTTATTTCTATAAGTTTTGAATGACAAAGAGGACAAATTCCTGGTTCTCCTATAAATTCTGGTTTCTTTTTGTTATCAGATAAAGTTCTATCTGTTTGTTCTAATAGACATTTTGCTACATGACGTCCTGATTTTCTTGCTTTAGCTAATGCATCATCATTAAATGCTACACTTCCTGGAAGGCCTGTCCAGTTAACTAATATTTTATCTACAACATCCATATGAGTTGATATAAGTGATAAATGCATTAATGGAAGAGCCAGGTTATCCCATTCACTTCCTCCAACAGCTATAAGTGATGCTACTCTTGTCTTAAAAGATCTTTCATCAACTGGAGTTCCAGTAGTTATTCCTTTTTCTTCACGATTCTTTTTAGAAATAAGTCTAAATGCTACATCATGAGATGGTCCCATTCTATCAGCTAAAATCTTTAATAATCCAGTAGGTCCTTTTTCATAAATTGGTGATCCAAGAATTAATCCGTCACATTCCATAATCTTTTCTTCAATGAATGCAAAATCATCATCCTTAATAATACATTCTCCAGAACTTGATTTTCCAAGCAAACTTACGACACATGCGTTACAGCCTGTACAAGGTTTAATATTCAAATCATTTAATCTTACTAATTCTACCTCTGCACCTAATTCTTCCGTTCCCATTAAAGCTTCCTTAACAAGAATTTCTGAATTACTCATTTTTCTTCCACATGTTAATCCTAATATTTTCATATAATTTCTCCTTACATATAATATATTTATGAATATTGTTTTTACTCACTTTTTGAATTATATCAATTTATTTGTATTCTAATAAGTTATTTTTACCTTTAGATCAAAAAAACTAATTTTCTTAACATATGTACTCGTTATCAATTAAGTTATATACTTAATGAAATAAACTACCATATATAACTTATATAAAAAATTAACGACGATTTTACTTGTTGCATTTCACTTTAAAAACATTTTTATAATATTATTGTTTAATTTTCTGTATATAAAAAAGGATATGAATATAAATTCACATCCTATAATAAGCTTAATTTACTCGTAGTACAATCTATTTCTTTTATTTACAGTACTACTCCCATTTCTTGTATTTGTGCCTGTGCTTCCTCCTGTACCCATTCCGCTTCCTGAGCCAAAACTACCAGTACCTGTACCGAAGCCTCCGGCGCCCATTCCGCTTCCTGAACCAAAGCCACCAGTGCCTGTACCAAAACCACCTGCACCCATTCCGCTTCCTGGACCAAAGCCACCAGTACCTGTAGAACCTCCAGTAGTTGTTCCTGTGCCACCTCCGGTAGTTGTTCCCATGCCACCTCCGGTAGTTGTTCCCATGCCACCTCCGGTAGTTGTTCCCATGCCACCTCCAGTAGTTGTTCCCATGCCACCTCCGGTAGTTGTTCCCATGCCACCTCCGGTAGTTGTTCCCATGCCACCTCCAGTAGTTGTTCCCATGCCACCTTTTAGCAATTGAGATGCACCACTATTTTGCCAATTTTGAACTTGGTTAATTGCTTCTTGAGGAGTTTTTCCTAATCCAACAAGCACTCCCATCAAAGTAATCCTCTGATATAAACGTTGCATGTCAGTTCCCTGTGTACCCATGGTACTTCCCTGTGTACCCATGGTACTTTGATTACTTTCTCTTAAAGCATAACTGACTAATGGAGTAATATACCTAATCCAATCATCTGGAGTAAATTTTGATGTATCTTGCTTTGCTTGCCTGTTCATGGACATGAAGAAATCATTCACATCATAGTTATCCGAAAGTATTCCTACTATAGGTGCATTATCAAGAATTTCAGCCATACCATGACAAGAATTTAATTGGTTTGTTAAATCTTTACCAGCAAAAATACCATGGTGTGTTCCTCCGCTCCAAGAGCCTTCTTTGCTCACATCATAGACTATTCCATTCACAGACACATACGCTGGTTTTCCATTACTTCCATCATACTGTGATAATTCATCTAAAGTAAATTTTTTTTGTTCTCTATATTGTTCATTATCTACAAGTTCTCTAATGGTTTTGAAATCAAAATAAATAGACATTTATACCTCACATGTATTTCTATATATAAAATGTATGAATCTAGAGCTATAAAAATGCATATTTCTACTATAAAGTATTCATGTATTAGTTTATTAATATAATTAATAATAAGAAAGATCTTATATATAAGCTCTAATTATTAAAATTCATAAATAATAAACATTGCTCTGTACTTGCTTTGCTGAGACTTAAAATTTATAAATAAAATCTTTTAGAACTTATATAAATTATTTTTCTCTTATTCTTCATGAACTATCTTTCAATTTATAGTTATATAAATTGAAAGCTATACTGAAGATTAATGTCAATTTATATCATTAATTTTATTAACTATATTATAACTTGACTATACTTTTTAATAATTATATAGTTATATATGCTAAATAATTTCAAGTTATTATATAAATGATTTTTACATCTATAATTTCTATAATATAATATTTTAGTTTTTATTTACAGTAACAGAATAGATATTAAAAAATACTAATATTAATGGAGATGATAAATTACAAATGAGATATTTAAGTGATTACCACATACATTCAACATATTCTTTTGATGCTAATCAAACAATTGAAGATATTGTAATTAAATCTATTTCAATGAACTTAAATGAAATATGTTTAACTGAGCATATTAGCTTTGATCCTAAAGATAATAGTTACAAATTCTTTGATTTTAAAGATTATGAAAGTGAGATAAAAAAACTTTCTCAGAAATATTATGGAAAAATTCTTATAAAGCAAGGACTCGAGACAGGAGAATATCCTCTTTATAAGAAAGATTTTGATAACTACTTTAAAGAGCATGATATTGATTTTATTATAGGTTCAATACATAATCTTAATGGTGAAGGTTTTAGAAAAAACATTTCAGAAAATGGTGTTAATTATACATATGAAGCTTATTTTAAAGAAATTCTTAACTATGCTAAAATGGGGGATTTTGATATACTTGGACATCTTGACATTGTTCAACGTTATGCTTTTAAATCTGGAGGAATATATAACTTAGATGACTATAAAGATTACATATATGCTATTTTAAAGACAATAATTTCTAGAGGCAAGGGAATAGAAATAAACACTTCTGGCTTATCTAATAACCTACTATTTCCAAAGTTAGAAATACTACAAATGTATAAAGATTTGAATGGTGAAATTTTAACAGTCGGTTCTGATGCCCATTCCTGTGATAGAGTTGGTGATGGAATTAGCTATGTTTATGATTTACTAAAAGATATAGGATTTAAATATGTATTCACTTTTGATAAGAGAAAAATGAATGGCATACTTTTATAAGCTAAAATACTTAGGCATCTAATAATAATGTCTAGGTATTTTTTAATCATGTACTTATTGTATGATGAATTGTTTCAATGTAACTTATAACATATTTTGCGCACAGCAATTAATTTATACAAATATTGCATGGAAAATTATCCAAAAAAGTATTATAATATAGATATATTGGATAAATATGGACATTGTAATACTTTTTAGATTGGGTGATTTAATATGGAAAATAACTTAGGCATAGTTATCTGTGGAAATTTTATTGAAGAAATTAACTGCATAATAAAAAGAAATAATATAAATAATATAGAGGTTTTTCCTTTCTCTTCTAAATGTAATTTGAGCAAATCTAATCAAAATAACTCTTTAACAGAAACAATTGAAAGATGCCAAAAAAAATGTAGTAAAACAATTATTATAGGTGGGAGTTGTTGTTCTAACATAAAGAATATTGTTACTGATAATGAAAATTGTAAAATACATATATTTGAACATTGTTTCGATATGTTTATTAATAAGGATATAATTTCTAATTTTATAAATGAAAACCTATGTATTATAACATCAGGTATGCTTTCTAACTTAGAAGTGAACGATTATAATCTTAGTTTTCTCAAAACAAGAAAAAAAATTAGACTTTTAGATACTGGGATAAGTAAAGAAAATCTAAATAAACTTGTCCAATTGTCCTCTTATACACATATACCTTATGATTCATTTTTTATAGGATTAGATTACTTTAATATGTTTATAGAAAAAATACTCTTAGAATGGAAATTAGAATGTGAAAGAGCAGAAAGAATGCTTAAACCTGAAGTTTCCATCGACGAAAAATATACAAAACTAGAAACAACAAAAAATTTTATCGAAAATAAAAAAGAACAACTTTTATATATTTTGGATAGTATTTACGAATGTGTATTTATTATGGATCAAAACTACGACATACTGTTTATCAATAGAGGCGTCGAGAAAATGCTTCATCTTAAAAATTTTAAAAATATAATTGGTAAAAATGTATTTGATATTGGTATTATACATGATGACTATAGCAATATTATAGCTAATAGATTTAAAAAAGTGATTACTACTAGAACCTCGGTACCTTTAATTGAAGAAAAACTAATACAATATAACGGTAATGTCATAACAGTTAATATATATTCTGAGCCTATTGAATATAAAGGAAACTTATGCATATTAAGTGTAATCAGGGATATTTCTGAACATAAAAAATCCGAGAATCTAAAAAATAAAATTATAGAGCAAAGCAAATTATTGGACAGAGCTGCAGAATATGATAAACTCAAAACTGAATTTTTTGCAAATTTATCTCATGAATTTAGAACTCCATTAAATGTAATGCTTAGCACTCTTCAATTACTGAATTTAATGGGAGTAAATCACTTTAATGATAATACTAAAGAAAAAGTAACAAAATATTATCATATTATGAAACAGAACTGCTACAGATTGTTAAGACTAGTTAATAATTTAATTGATCTCACAAAAATAGAAACTCAATATTATAAACTTAATTTAAAAAATGAAAATATTATAGAAATTATAGAAGATATAACTTTATCAGTAACTGATTATGCCAAAAACAAAGGTTTAGAGATTATATTTGATACAGATGTTGAAGAAAAAATAATGGCTTGCGATGCCGATAAGATTGAAAGAATTATACTTAATCTTCTTTCCAACGCAATTAAGTTTACCCCATCTGGTGGAAATATACTAATAAATATTCATGATAAAGGTTCCAGTATAATAGTATCTGTAAAAGATAACGGAACTGGTATTCCCCTTGATAAGCAGGAATATATTTTTAAAAGATTTATTCAAGTGGATAAATCACTTTCAAGAAATCGAGAAGGAAGTGGTATAGGTTTATCACTTGTAAAATCTCTTGTTGAACTTCATAAGGGTAATATTAAACTTATTAGTACTTATGGTGAAGGTAGTGAATTTATAATGGAATTCCCAATTAGTGTTTTACCTTCCAATGAAAAAACTATATTAGATGAAAATTTAAACACGCAAACAAGCATAGAAATGATTAATATAGAATTTTCTGATATATATGATTAATTACAAGTAATCAATTATATACCCTTTTATGTTTTTAAACATTAGCTTAATATTTAAAAACATAAAAGGGTATATGATTAGCTCCTATACCCTAAAAACTTAGCTTAATTTAGTTGCAACTCCATTGCTATCAAATCTGTACCCATACATCTCACAATCGTGAATCATAGAACCATTTGAATATAAGCAATAATCTTTACCATTGTCACTTATCCATCCAGTTTGCATAACTCCATTAGAGTCAAAGTAATACCATTTATCATTAATTTTTTGCCACCCTGTTTTGATAGATCCATCATTTAAATCTCCGAGATAATACCATTTATTATCTTGTAATAACCATCCTGATTTCATTGAACCATCATCTGAGCGTCCTAAATAGTACCAATTATTTCCTTCCTTTTTCCAATCATAAAGCATCCATCCTTCATTATCGAATAGATACCATAAACCATCAATCTTTTCCCATCCATTTTTAGTATAACTTCCATTTATATGCTTGTACCACCACTTTCCATTCTGTATAATCCATTGTCCTGCTATAATAGCATTATCTAATAATACACCTTCGGTAAATAAATTAACATCACATCCTTCACTTATTCCACTAATAGAACCATTTTCAGTATATTGATGTCCTACTCTATTTGTAAAGAAATTGGAATGTAAATTCCAAGGATCATCATTATAATTTGCTTCCCAGAAAGGCATATCTTTTATTGTTTCTTCTGCATCTGTTAAATAATCTATAAAGCTAGTATAGCTATAAATCCCCAATTCTAGTGGACTTAATTGTTTAAATGTTGATATAAATCTTCTAACATAATTTGATAAACCTGAAAAATTAGTTTCTACATCCATCATAGGAATCAAATCCCAATCATAATCTTTTATTTTTCCATAAAAATTTTGTGCCTGTGCTTCTGGTGTACTGCTTCCAACTAAAAAATGATATGCTCCTACTTTTAAATTATTTGCTTTACATTGATTATAGAAAGTTTTCATTGCGCTATCTTTAAAAGTAGCACCTTCAGTTGCTTTCACATAAACATATTTCACTCCATCATCTGCAACTCTACTAAAATCTATACTTCCATTATTATTTGATATATCTATTCCCTTTATATATGACATCTGATTCCTTCCTTTCTTATATTATTAAAAAGTAGCCAAAATGGCTACTTAATTACTATTTATCAAACTAACAATCTTAAAATTATTTAGTTTTATTTTCTGTAGAATTTGTTGATGTAGTAGTTTGATCACTTATTCCTGGTGTACTTGTATCTACTATTATTCCAGACATTGTTAAAATTGTTAAAATAGCATTTACGACTGCTGAATAATCACTAGGAAGTTGTAAACCTAATTGTTGAACTAATAATGCTATAGCACTAACCATTGAAACCCAAAATGCTTTATTTTTCAATCTTGCTTTTAAATCAATATTTAACATCTCCATGGTTCACCTTCTTTTCTTTTGTACTACATATTATGCAAAAGTATCCTTAATGGCTACTATAAAAATTATAGTAATATTTATATTTTAACTAATCTTTGCAAAACATCTTGAGTAACATATGTACTGTAAAAAAGAAAAAATAAGGGCAGTAAACAGTATTTCTACTCTCTACTACCCTTATCTATATTATTACCTTTTTCAATTTCTTTTAATATTTTCTTATTTATTTCATTGACTTGATCTACACTCAAACCTTTTTTCTTAATAGCATTAGTAAAAATGTTTTTTACTATATTCCATTCATTAACTTTATTTTGTTCAATTTGCAAATCTATATCTCTTAATAATTCAAAAGTATATTTATCCATGTTTAATTAGCCACTCCATTTACATATAATATTATTTTATAAAACACATATAATAAGGTAATAAAGTTTTTCCTTATTACCTTATCAATTAAGATGTTTATTATATTTTTCTTGGTTGTATTTTGGGGAAGGGGTATAAATCTTTGTAACCCAAGAAATAATATTTTACTAGGTTATACTGGGTATTATGTCTAAATCAATATTAACATATTATTATAAAATATTCAATATCACTTAATAATTTTTATTTATTATATCAAAAAAGAATATAGAAAAATAATCATGTTCATGTAACATTCTTACTTCCCATCATACTTAATAACTATAGACTCTGATATCACTTTTAAAAATATTCTGTTTATGCATGATTTTGTACGTTTAGAAGAAAAAGTATTTATTTAATTTAAGAATTATGAGAATATGTAATTGCAACAAATATATAATATTGTCCATATTTTTGTACCATTTTCAAATGACTTATTACACCACAATAAGTCATTTTTTTATTTTCAAGAGTTAATTCTGAATTCTCAGCAGTGATAAATTTACATTTTTTCATAAAAAATACCATCCTCATCATTTAAAATTTTATTCAAATAATGCGAACAGTATTTTTTATCAATTATCTATTTTAAGAGTCATTTCAACTCTATAAATTCCTAATTTAAAACCCTTCCAAAATATTTCATATTTGAAGTTGAAAGCTTAGAAATTTTAACTACATCTCCTGTATGAGGTGCTTGAATATACATATCATTTCCAATATACATTCCTACATGCGTAGCATCAGTAGGATTATTAAATACTAAATCTCCCGGTTTAATTTCAGCTATCGTTACAGTTGTCGCAAAACTTTGTTGCTCCTGAGATGTTCTTGGTATACTTATTCCTTGAGAATTAAATACATACTGCATAAGTCCAGAACAGTCAAATCCCTGTGGGCTTGTACCGCCCCATAGATAAGGAACTCCTAAATATTTTTCTGATTCCAATATTATCGTCTTAGCCTTATCTGAAATATCAGAAGGTAATGTTACTGGAACTGTATCGCTTGTTTCTGTATTTAATAATTCACTATGATCTTGTACATATTTTAAAAGATCTTGCTTTTGATCCTCTAAATCTTTAATCTCTTTTTCAACCTCATCTTTACTTTTTTGAAGTTCATCATTTTCTTTTTCTATATTAACTTTAATATTTTCAAGATTTTCTTTAGACTTTTTTGCTTGATTTACAAGATTATTATCACTTTCACATATCTTAGAAATTAAATAAACCTTTTGTGTAGCTTGTAAAACATCTTCTGATGAAAATACTGCATCAATATATTTCATTGGCGTTGCTGCAATTCCTCCATTAGTTTGAATTAATTTCAATCTATCTGACAGTTGCTTGTCCTTATCTTCTATATCTTGTTGTGCTAAAGCTAACTTATCTTCATTATCCTTTATCTCTTTTTCTTTTTTCTCAATTTGATCTTTATAATCATTAAGCTTAGTCATATTATCTTCAATTTTACTATCACATTCTTGTATATTTTGTTCAACTTGTTCTAACGTTGGTTCGCTAGGCTCTGCATATGCTGGCAATGCACTAGTTACACTTGTCAAAAACAGCAAAGTCGCTACTATTGTAGTTATATATTTTTTCTTCATCATAATATTCTCCTTTAGTCGCTTATTGCATATTCTTCATTATCAACTTCATACACGCATCATTTTATTTTTATATTTACTATGATTCATATTATCTTATATTGTTAACTCTTGATTTTTACCTTATTCACTTTAACTATGTATATTATATAAAATTGATTATATGCATTAAGTTATCTTTAAATAACTTCTTTTGTTAGTAGTGCTAGCTTAATTTATTTGTACCACTAAATACATTATAATACAATATTATCTTTTATTTTTTACAATTTTATTAAGATTTAATTTTTAGTTGTATTTACATACATTAGTGCTAAATAAAAATTAAAGCAAGTTAATATAATTTAGCTTCATTAAATATAAAATTCACTAAATTATAAAAAACCTGCTTTAAATTTTTTATTAAATTTAAAGCAGGTTTTTATAATTCAAATATATACTTATATATAGTATATATTATTTTTAAAAACACTATTAAATAATTATTAAATGTATATTATTTGTTTAATAAAGTATGTATTATTCTTGTAGCATCTAAATATTTAGCAATAGATTTACCATGATTTAATCTATTGATTATTCTTGCTGAGAATTCCGACATATCAACAGCTTCAAACCATTTTGCATCATTTAATTCTTGTGATATGTATGTTAGATTAGTAGAATATATTCTTGATATTATTCCATCTTCATAGAATTTATTAAACTTATCAAGACCTTCTGTAAAGAATGTAAATGTTGCTGCTACATATACATTTCTAGCATTTCTATTTTTCAATTCTTTTGCTATATCAAGAACAGATTCTCCTGATGCTATCATATCATCAACAATTAAAACATCTTTTCCTTCTACGTCTCTTCCCATATATTCATGTTGTACTATAGGATTTTTACCATTAACTATTGTTGAATGATCTCTTCTCTTATAGAATAATCCAACATCAACTCCTAAAGCACTTGAATAGTAAATTGCTCTATCCATAGCTCCAGTATCTGGACTTATTACAAGTAACTTTTCTTTATCTAATTCTAATGATTTTTCATTACACACAAGTGCCTTTACTATATCATAAGTTGGATATATGTTTTCAAAAGATAATAATGGGATTGCATTTTGGATGTTAGGATCATGAACATCAAATGTGATAATTTCATCTACACCTAATCTTTCAAGCTCTTGAAGCGCTAAAGCACAGTCCAAAGATTCTCTACCTTTACGTCTGTGTTGTCTTGATTCATATAGAAGTGGCATGATTACTGTTATTCTTGCAGCTTTACCTCTTATGGCAGCTACTGTTCTCTTTATATCTTGAAAATGTTCATCCGGTCCCTTGTGATGCTCGAATCCAAACATAGTATATGTGCAGCTATAATTACCAACATCGCATAATATATATATGTCTCTTCCTCTTACAGTTTCAGAAATTTTTACTTTTCCTTCACCATTTGCGAATCTTATTTCGTCTAGTGGTATTAAAAATGATTCTGTAGTATTTCTTTGTTCTTGGATATACTTGTCAATTGCATTTCCTAAAGTTGCGCAGCTTTCTAATGCTATTATTCCAAGATCATGATTTAATTCGTTCATCGGTCTTCCCCCTCATGGTTAATTAAAAGATTACGTAGTTAATTTAATATAGATATACTAAACTACTTACTAGTATATACTATAATTTAAAATTTATAAATATATTATTATATTTTTGGAATTGTCTGATAATATTATTTTAGGCACATTCAAAAAATAACAAGTCCATATGCCGAGCTTATTTTTCATCATTTTTATTTTACCAGATTCCTCTAATAGACTTACTATGAGACAAATTTGATTTCTTACCTGATGAAAAAATCATGACATTTTTGACTTGTTATTTTCTTTCATATGCATTAAATTAAATCCTTTTAAGAATTTCATTTATAGCTTCGCTCACTTTTAATCTTTCTTCATAAACCCATTCTACATTAAACTTCAAATTAAATATCTTAGAAAATGAATAATACATATTTATTTTCTGATAATAAATTTCCAAATCATCTAAATTGCCATTAAAACATTGTGGAATAAATAACTCTTCTTGTTTATTTATAAATAATTCATCAACATAATCTAAGAATGTTTGCATAAGTTCATCTCGGCTTACATCAAAAGGAACTTTTAGCAAATCCCATTGATCTTCTTCACTAAGTTTATATTTTTTTATTTTATCTAATATCAAAATATACTCACTTACATCCATTTTAGTATAATAGTCTAATTTCTCTTCTCGTGTACTCCAAAGAGCAAGTTTCTCATTTAAAGGTAAACTTTTTATGTTAAGTATAGCTTCTGATGGACCAATTACTGCTTCTCTTATAACTTGGTCTTTTGCTTCTAGCTTTGATTTAATAAACTCTGCACTTCCACCTACTCCTGCAATATATCCAACTTCATATATTCCTTGTCTACCTGCACGACCGCCTACTTGTTTTATCTCTTGTGAAGTTAACTCTCTAACTTCTTCACCATCAAATTTTCGTATACTCATGAATATAATTCTTCTAATAGGTAAATTTACTCCCATTCCTATAGCATCTGTAGTCACAAGAACTTTTGTCTCTTTTTTTACAAATTGTTCATATTGCATTTTTCTAACTTCTGGTGGTAAATCTCCATATATTATACTTGTTTTAATTCCTCTATTTGAATATTCTTGGGCTATTTCTAAAACTCTTTTCTTTGAAAATACTACGATTGCATCTCCATCTTGTACATCGTTATACGAAAAATTTTTATCTTCGACTTCTAGAGGAATTGCTCTCTTATATTCTTTAATTTCATATTCATCATTACAATCACTAATCATCTTTTCTAATATATATTTTGAATTAAGAGCTCCACATATATGAATTTCATTACATTGAAGACCAAGTACAGACTTACTCCATGCCATTCCTCTAAACGTATCACTTATCATTTGTATTTCATCAATAACAGCTATATCATAATGCTCTTTAAGATTAACCTTTTCTATAGTACATGACGTATGAGTAGCACCTGGCTTAATTACTTCCTCTTCACCTGTTGATAAATTACATACTATTCCTTCATTATTTAATTTCTCAAAATTTTCTAAAGCTAAAATTCTAAGTGGAGATAAATATACTCCATTTCTTGCAGTTTTAAGACGTTGAATTGCATTATAAGTTTTTCCGGTATTGGTATCTCCTAAATGAATATAAAACTTTCTTTTCATTCGCCTTGCAGCAATATACTCATCTTTCGGATTTTCTGGAAAGTTCTTTTCAAACTCATTAGCAATTAATTTAGGTATGACATGCTTTGTAAGTAATGTCATTATTCCTTGATTCAAAAAACTATTATAATTACCTCTTACAACATCATAAAAATCAAATTCTGTATTATTCTTTTTATTATACTCATTAAGAATTCTCTTTGACGTA
Source organism: Clostridium saccharobutylicum DSM 13864 (assembly GCF_000473995.1). Classification (NCBI taxonomy): domain Bacteria; kingdom Bacillati; phylum Bacillota; class Clostridia; order Eubacteriales; family Clostridiaceae; genus Clostridium; species Clostridium saccharobutylicum. The sequence goes on from NC_022571.1 coordinate 2,909,234, forward strand.
TATTCTAATAATTCTTCATATCTCTCACATACATCATTAAACTCTCTTAGTCCTTCATTTTTTAATTCTTTAAGCTTTATCATTTTTTTTCTTATGGCACTTTCATGCTCTAAAAGGGCTCCTGGCTTTGAATGTTCTACTATTTCTTCTATTTGATTTATTTGACTTTTAAATTTTTTAAATTCCCTTTGTGCTGCATTCTTCTTCATTTATTACCCTCCTTTAAATAAAAACGATAACGCTGTTTAATTCAAAAAGTTATATTTTATTTATAAATTATAATAATCTACAATAATTTTCTTATCTATTTCATCAAATTCATAACCATCTAAATCATTTTTGTTTATCCATTTAGCTTCATCATAACTTTTATCTAATACAAATTTTCCCTTTAAGTCTCCTAAATATACCTTAATTCCTTCATTGTTTTCTGAATCTATAGCATATTCATTAAATTGCTTTAGATCAAAGACAATTGTTTTTAAAATCTTATTTACAGATTTATTTATGCATTTTTCATAACTTTCTTTTCCTTTTATTTTTTGAGTAAGTAACGACCATATTTCTTTTTGTCCCTTTTTAACTTTCTTTTTCAATACCAATATGTTCCCAAAATCATCCTTAATTAACAATGTACACCCAGTAAAATTCATCATAATATTTTCTCCTGTATTTTAATTTTTCAATATATTTTGTGTGTTAATTGCACCATTAATACTTTTATTAATAATATTCTTTTCTTACAAATAGATTTTTTACAAATATAATCAAAACTCAAGTATACTCTAATGCTCCTACTAACATTATACAATATTTCTTAAATTTTCATCAATATTTTTATATAATTAATATTATAGTCCAGACTTTCTGACTTCAATTCTTCTTTTCTCTTCATTATATAATACATGTATATTTTCCATAACTTCATCTAAAATCATCTTAGATTTCCCAAAACAAAATATTGTATTTTGATAAGCTAGCATTGCACTTATCTTACCACTTTTAGGAACCTCTAACACTGTAGGTACGCAAGCTTTACTTCCAACTATACCCAAACTAATATTTCTTCCTGCAGATAATTTTCCACCTCTTGCAACAGAATTAGATTTGGTAAATAATATATCCTGCATTGCTGTTATCTTAGAAGTATACTGTCCTTGACCGCATATTATAACATTGCCTGTAGATTTTATATCACAATCTTGACAATAACTTATTCGTATATCTAGTGGAATTATTATATTTTTATCATAATAATCTATATCATTTTCTAACATATTTCTGAATTTAACTAAATCTTCACTAGATTTTAAATTTAAAATATTATAACCTAATAAATTATCCTTAATAAATCTTGCCATTCTATCATCTTTGATTTTATTTTTTATCCCCCTCGAGATTACATCCAACGATATTTTTGCAAGATTTATCTGCATTTCTTCCGCAGTGTTTTTTATAAATTCTCCAAACACTAAATTTTTCTTCTTCAAATTAGTAGTTTCAGAGACATATATTAATCTATTTATAATATTTTTATATTTAATTAGGATATCACAATACTCCTTTTTTGCCATATCATATTGCCCTGCTAAAATTTTAGAATTAAGTGCATTTCCTAATATATTTATTTCCCCACCAGTAACTACGTTAGATGTGTTAATATTTTCACTTACATCTAAAGAGCCACCTGCACTAACAGACATATTATCATCAACACTATTGTATACTTCAATATCTCCATAAAAATTAATATTACAACTCTCCATATTTACGCTTTCTACTGTATGGACAGGATTTACACTAATATTTCTATTAAGAACATGAGCCTTTCCATTGATTGTTGCTGTTATATTATTTTCTTCTACAATACACCCGCTTTTAATATTAATTGGTATTTTTCTAACATATTCTCTTTCTACTATATTTCCACATACGTCTATTCCATCAGTGCCTATAACTTCAGGAATTATTTCTGCTATTTTATCTCCCTTACTAACATTTGAAATTCTAAATAAGTTTTTATAATCAATTTTTTCATCAGAATCACAATCTGGGAAAAACATTTGTGTAGGGGTGAAAAATAATTTTAATTCACTTTGTTTATCTTTTACGGGAATTTCGCCTTCTGCAACAAGAATTTCTTCTACACAACCTTCCCGTAGTTTTTCTAATGCTTTTTCTTTAATTCCAAATTTCACCCCATTTTCTTTTAATATTTGACGCAATTCTAAAGTTGAAAAAGGTTCTGGTTGTTTTTGATACTCTATTTCAGTCGCTAAAGCTAGATTTAAAAAACACTCTCTATCCTTTAACTTATATTGAATTTCTGGTGTATATACTACAGTCATGTTTGCTCTCATTTTATCTTCTGAAATTATAACATTAATTTCCCTTTTCGAAGGTATTTTATTGCAAGTATACGTTATCGTGTCTAGCGAATTAATCTCATATGCCTGATTAATTTCACAAGGTTTATTATTAATGAATAAATTTATATGATTTAAAGCTTTTATTGTAATTAATTCTTGATTATCCCCATCAGTTACTATTATTTTTCCATTAATAACTTTTGCTCCTGTAGCTAATTCCATATTAAATTCCCCTTACTTACTAATCTTAAAAATCATATTAGCTTCTTGATTGTTACTTATATAATAATTTAATATTAAAATATTTATAGAGATACTAAAAACATTAATATCTCTATTCCCCAAATTTCTATAATAATTATTGTATTCATTTATACAATGCTCTTATTTTGTATTATAAATTACTATAGAATTTTATGTCAACTTTGGTTTATTAATTACACATGAAACTTTAATATTATTAGTAAACGTTTATTCAGTATCAAATTACTGCTAAAATCATCTAAATAGAAACAATATATTATATTTAAGTTAAATCTTTATCACAAATGTTAACATTACAGAAAAAATACGTTAAAATAGACTATAAAATATATTATACAAAAGGGGAAAAATTGTGGACACTATAAAAATTACTATTGAATTAATGGGTGGGTTAGGTTTATTTCTTTACGGCATGAAATTAATGGGCGATGGATTGGAAAACGTAGCCGGAGAAAATCTTAAAATTATTCTTGAAAAATTAGCAAGCAATCGATTAATGGGACTAACTGTTGGAGCGCTTGTTACAGCAATAATTCAAAATAGCAGTACCACTACAGTAATGGTTGTAGGATTTGTCAATGCTGGACTTATGAGTTTATCTCAGGCACTTGAGATTATTATGGGTGCTAATATAGGTACTACAGTAACAGTACAATTAATATCATTTAAATTTGATCAGATAGCTCCTATTTTTATTTTCATAGGAACAATCTTAGTTATGTTTTCTAAAGCTAAACAAAGAAAAGAAATTGGAAATATAATTCTTGGTTTTGGATTATTATTTATGGGAATGGGTATTATGAGCCTATCAATGCAACCTATATCATCCTCTGTTATTTTTAATGAGTTATTAGTAGCTATTGATAATAATTGGTTTATAGGAATAATATTAGGGCTTTCAATTACGGCTTTACTCCAAAGTTCATTAGCGACCACTGGCATGTTAATGGCTTTATCTACAACTGGATCAATAAGTATTAATCTTGCAATATCAATACTTTTAGGTTGTAATATAGGAACATGTATAACTACATCACTTGCTTCCATCGGAACTAATAAAACTGCACATAAAGCTGCAATCTTACATTTAATTTTTAATTTTGCAGGAACAATAATCTTTATACCTTTTTTAAATACTTTAGATGATTTAGTGCAAAATACAAGTTTGGATGTCACTCGACAAATAGCCAATGCTCATACTATTTTTAATCTAGTTAATGCTATTTTATTATTGCCTTTTAGTAACTATATAATAAAATTGGCCAATAAAATAATTCCTGGAGAGGACCAAATTGAAAAAGCTGGCCCTAAATATATTGATGATAGAGTATTAGAAGCACCCGTTATAGCAGTTGGTCAAGCTATAAAGGAAACTATCAGAATGGCTAACAAAGCTAAGCATAATGTTGAATTATCAATGAAAGCATTTGTATCAGGTGATGAATTATTAATAAACAAAGTATATGAAAATGAAAAAATAATTAATTTGCTTGATGAAAGCATAACTACATACTTAGTAAAACTAGCAAAATGTGATTTATCGGATAAAGAAAAAGTATTAGTAGCATCAACATTTCATATAATAATTGATATTGAAAGAATTGGGGATCACGCTAAAAACATAGTTGATTTAGCTGTTGAAAAAAATACTAGAAAGCTTAAATACAGTGGTGATGCCATAAATGAATTATATAAAATATATAATTTAGTTATTGAGGCTTTAAATATTTCAATAAACTCTTATATATCTAAAGATGCTTCTATCGCTAAGACTATTACGCAAGTTGAAGCAAAAATTAATTCTTATCAAAAAAGTTATAGAGAAAAACATATTCAAAGATTATATGATGGAAAATGTAATGCTTTTGCAGGTGCTATTTTTTTAGACCTAATAACTGCCTTTGAAAGAATTGGAGATCATTCAACTAATATCGCAGAAAGTGTTGCGGATATTCATCTAAATTAAAGCCAAAACTCCCCTTCGTTAAAATCATATAAAACTAAATGCATATGTGTTTCATAAACTTAAAAAAGTTTCACACATATGCATTTAGTTTATTTAAAATTATATAATTTAAAATTACAATAGGTTATCCTAAACTTCTATTATTAGCTCTTATAACTCTTCTGATAATTGACCTAGTAATTTAGCAGTAGAATTTAAATTTTCAATAGATTCTACTATTTTCTCTAATGCTGTTAATTGCTTTTCTGATACATTATCTACATTCGATACTTTTTCATTTATAATCTTTATTGAACTTGATATATCTTTTATAACAGTTTCAATTTTACCTATAGATTGGCTGGATTCATTAGATAATTTTCTTATCTCTTTTGCAACTACATTAAATCCCTTTCCTTGTTCACCAGCTCTTGCTGCCTCAATAGCTGCATTTAATCCTAAAAGGTTTGTTTGAGATGAAATTCCTTTTATGAATCCAACTATCTCATCAGTATGAGAGGTCATTTCATTAGCAGCATTAGTTTTCATAAGTATTTCTGTATTCATGCTCGCTAATTCTTGAAAACTTGCTGAAATATCATTTATTCCTGATGATATTTGTGAAACTGCTTTTATTAAATTTTCTGTAATACCAGTTACAGAATTTTTCTTTGAAAGACTTTTCCCAATTGCTATTGAACCTATTACTTTACCCTCTTCTTTTATTGGAATCATGTATGACTTAAATGCTACACCTAAAAATTCTTTAGGAATCTCTTCAATTACAGTTTCACCTTTATTCATAGCATCTCTAACAAATTCCCCAATTGGGTCTCCTTTTTTTATCTTAAAATCTATCTCTTTACTTCCTTTATAGTACAATACCTTTTCTCTATCTGTTAGCATTATTTCTATATCCTTATCAAAAAAAGTATCTATATATTGAATTGCATCATAAATACCACTTAACTGATTGTTTTTCAAATTTTCTCTTAACATTTTTATTCCACCTTTTCTGCATATACAATATCAAAAGCACATTGTCAAGTACTTCCATTTATGTTTTTTTGACACGATTCTAATTATATTGCATTTTCGCCCAAATTAAAAAACAATATTTTGAATTTACTACTTTCATTTACATTTTTTATTGGTTATAATGCCTAAAAATTAAAGTTTATATATTTTTCTATTTAGATAAAACCAAACAAAAAAGTTACTATCTAAATTGATATTTAGCATTATAAAATAAAAAATAATACGACCAATTAAGAAAGCAATTCTTCCCTTCTAGCGTATTATCTTATTAAAATTCATTACTTATGATAAGGCACATTCAAAAAATGATTATGACATTTTGGACTTGTTATTTTTTTCTTTATGTTCCTGTAGCCATATATTATATAAAGGATTTTCCCATTTTGAGCCATCCTTAAATTCTAAAGTCTTTACACATGCTAATATTGTTTTTATCTTGTTATCACTTGCAAGATTCCATCCATATTGTTCTCCCCAAGCCTCTCCTGGCATAATACTAATATTTTCGCCAGCACCTATAAATTCATAACCTGTATAATCATTTTGTGTATTCTTTATCTCAATAGGATTACCATTTTCATCATATCCTAAAATTCCAACAGTAAATTTTGTTATAATTTTTTGCGATTTATTATTCATAATAACTTGCATTTGGTCTGGATATAAATTTTTATTTGAAGTATTATTTACATGTATTTTTGTTTTCTCAATAGTCGCTAGAGATTCAGCTTCTACAGTATTGCTAAGTTCTTTAAACTTAGCTTGAGCTATTTCATAATGTTCACTATCTGATGATATAACATTGCTATACCCTTCAAGAGCAGTTGCGTAATCTTTCTCTTTTTCACCTCTTTGTCCATCGGCAAATCCTTTTTGAGAATCCATTAAAGCATTAATTTCCTTTATATAATTGCTTATTGTATCCTCCATCCCCTTTATATTTTTGAATTTTTGTAAATTAGATATTGCTAATGTACCATCTATCTGCCCATTCATAAATTGCTCTTTAATATCATTAACTTTATTATTGAGCATGTCCATTAATTTTGATTTGTCTTCATCCGTGCTAACTCTTCTAATTTGATTGAATGCATCACTATAATCATCTTTATTTAAATTATCCTGTATTTTTTCAAGATTTGTTTTACAACCTACTAATCCTGTCGTCAACGTAGTCACTAAAAAAATAATAAGAATTAACTTCTTTGAATTCTTCAAAGTTTGTTCCTCCTAGTCTGTTATCTTATTATAAATTATAACATTAATGAATTAAGCTGTAACCATCCAAGAAGTAATAATACCAACCAGTAATATTTACTAAATATTGGCCATATAATTAAATATAAAAACATTAAGTAATTCAATATTGATCTAGATAGGTCTACGTTTATATTATAAACTTTCAGTTAATATTACAAGGGGGTTAAAAAATGGATTTTATGTATATAAAGTATAAAAATAAAAAGAGGCACTCTATTATAAAAAATGGTGACAATATTTTAAATACAGATTCAACAATTATACCACTTAAGCAAAAAGAATTAAAAAATCCTTCTTCAATCTCTAATTCATTTTCAAATATAAAGAATAATACAACCGTAATTCCTGTAATAGAATTAAAGAAATATAATTCTTCACATGATAATGATAAAAATAATGAAATAACAAATTTTTTTCTTAATGCAATTCATAAAAATTACTTACGCAATAAAAAGTAATAAAAAAGGCGTACTCAAAAAGTACAGCCTTTTTATTGTATATTTACATATTTTCAATAAGTCTAATAATATAACTAAGAGTATGGAACTCCCTATCCACTTCAAACTTAATATAGTGAAGTCCTTCAATCAATGCTTCTCTATTAAATTTTTCGCATAAAATCATCAAAGATAATGTATTTATTTCTCCGTCCTTAGTATCAAATACTCTTGATTTTTTAATAAACTCATTTTCCATAGCATTTAACATAACTTTTTTTAATTCATCATCAATCTCTAGTTCTGGCATTTTTTCAAATATTCGTATACCTTTATTTTGTAAATTAAAAGTTTTTGCTTTAGTTAAATCACAACCTACAAAGATAGTATTAATAAAGCTTGCTTCACTAAAATCTGTACCATCTAAGCTTGCTCCTTCAAAAATAGTATTTTCAAATTTAGCTTCTCTAAATTTACAACCTTTTAGATTCGAGCCGATAAATTCTGCACCCTTAAAGCTACATCTAAAAAAATTACACTTTTTAAAATGTGCACCTCTTAAACTTGCATAATCAAAATGTGAATTTGAAAAATCGCAGTTATAGCATTTACTTCTTTTAAGATTTTTGTAAATAAAGTTCTTATTAGTTTTTTGTGCATTGTCATAATGAAAATTTTCTGGTGCACTTCTATTAATAGCCATTATTACCTCCATATAATATGTTTTATGATAAGCTATATTCACTTACTATTTCCTATCATATTATCAAGCCAGATTTAATAATAATCAAATTCTTTTATTATTATTAAAATATTCTAGCTTCTTTACAATATTATAGTTAGTATCAACAAAAGTCAATCTAATATACTGATAGCTAGTCACATAAAAATAAACAACAGGTCCAATTTAAAAATTAGATTTATAATTATTTTATGTTTCCTTCTAACCAGTTTATAAATTGTTTTGCTGTTCTCGGAGAACGTGCATTATGCCATCTAACCCACTTTAAGGCTTCTGCATGAAGATATTCTTTATCTACTTCAAGTCCACGAGCATCAACTATGCCGTCAATAATTTTTAAATATTCTTTTTGATCTGGAGAATAGAACGATACTGTAATTCCAAATCTATCTGCTAATGACAATTTTTCTTCTATAGCATCCTGTGCATGAACATCGTCATTTTCCCTTTCGCTAAAAGTTTCTTTTACTAAATGTCTTCTATTTGTGGTTGCATAAATTAATATATTACTCGATCTATTTTCTACTCCACCTTCTAAAATTGTCTTTAATGCAGAATAACTTGCTTCTCCCTCTTCAAAAACTAAATCATCTACAAATATTATAAATTTCAAATTTTTATCTTTAAGCACTCTAATTATCTTAGTAAAATCTACTAGTCTCTCCTTATCAACTTCAATAAGTCTCAAGCCTTTATGATAATATTCATTTATAATAGCCTTAACAGTTGAAGATTTTCCTGTTCCTCTAGATCCATATAACAAAAGATTATTTGCTGGATGTCCACTTAAAAATTGAAGAGTATTATCTATTATCGTTTCCTTTTGATCCTCATAACCTACAAGATCTTTTAATCTCACTGGATCTGGTGATTGCACTCCCCTTAGATATGTATCATTATCTTCATGTTCCCACACAAAAGCTCTATATTCACCAAATTCTCCAGTTCCATACTGAACATAAAAATCTATAATATCATTCAAGCACTCACCCCAATCTTCAGACATTATGATTTTAATCTTTAATCTGTCTATGGCCTTTTCTGGATCACAATTATTAAAATTATCTTCTAACTCTATAAGATTTTTTACTATATCTTCTTCATAATTCATTACTCTTGTTTTATCTAAAATTACTTGTTTAAATGTATCAGTTTCTATGTTACATATATATTGTAATACTTTTAGCTCATAACCTACCTGGTCTATAACATTCTTATTTGCCAAATCATTATGATCAATAATACAAGTAAACGGATTAGAGTCTAAAAAAACTTTATCCATAATATATTTCTTTAATGATGTATTCATCGATTTATTCAATAACTCATAAACAAAATCATTATAAAGACTCACACCTTCCCCTACAGATATTTCATTTTTACTTAAGCACTCTAGTAAATCCTTATATTTCTTTATTACACAATCATTTTTTAATTGCGTAAAAACACATAATGAGTTTATCATTATATTTGCTTTTTTAATTTGTTCAAAATTTTTACACATATGTTTTGCCCCCCCGAAAATATTGCATATTGCTTTGTTAAACATATAAGGTACCTAAAAAATAACTTTTCAGATATGTAACGTATATTTTTATCTTAACACCAAATACTATTGGTAATATTAATTTACATTTAATTAAAAATATATTAACATGCTGAATTATCATATTTTAAGTATGCCATATCCAAACAAATATTACTAAATATTATAGCACTTTAGATTTTTAATTCCAAACTTTTAATATTATTTTCAAATACATAATTCTATAATAATCTGACTCATGTATAAGTTTTCGCTTTTATTTATTTTTTACAATGCAGAATTTATAGTTGTATGATTTTACTCTTAATGTTATAATATGACTTGCGTTTTTACGTGGGTGGGCGAGGGAGATTTGAAAGTCAGGTTGAAAGGATGAAAAATTTTTTAAAATTAAAAGAACATAATGTTACAGTTAGGAGTGAAGCTCTAGCAGCATTAACATCATTTTTTGCAGCAGTTTATATAATAATTGTAAACTCTAGTATCTTAAGTGATTGTAATGTTCCTATGGAATCATTAATTATAGCTACTGTATTCTCATCAATAATCGGTTGTTTATTGGTTGGATTAATAAGTAATACTCCTTTAATTGTAATGCCAGGTATGGGGATTAATACATTATTCACCTATACTATAGTACAAACTTTAGGTCTTTCTTTTTATCAGGCTCTAGCTTCAGTCTTTATTGCAGGAGTGATTTTTACAATTGTTGCTTTAACTCCGCTTTCAAAAGCCCTAATGGAAGCTATACCACATAGTATGAAGGATGCTATAACTGTTGGCATAGGATTATTTATTACTTTTCTTGGACTTCAAAAATCTGGTATTGTAATCTCTGATTCTTCAACATTAGTTAAACTTGGGAATATAGCAAGTACTGAAGTTTTATTATTCATTGTTATTATGATCATTACTTTAATATTATTCTTAAAAAATATACGTGGTAATTTTCTAATTTCAATAATAATTGGTACTATTTTGGCTATAATATTTGGAATTGTAAATATAAATAATTTACACTACTCAATGCCAGACTTTGGAAGTTACAAAAACATATTCTTTAGTTTAAATTTCAATGCTATATTGAATATTAAATTTTGGATAGCTACATTTTCATTGACTTTAATATTAATTTTTGAAAATATAGGAACACTTCATGGACAAGTTTCCGGAATGTTAAATTGTCCTCAAAAAACTTCTAAAGCACTTTTAGGAATTTCGCTTTCTACTATAGCGTGTGCACTTCTTGGAAGTAGTCCTTCAGTCACTACAGTGGAAGGAACTGCTGGAATAGCAGACGGTGGAAGAACAGGACTTACCTCTATAATATGTGGAGTAATCTTTTTAATAGCATTATTTTTTATTCCATTCATAAGTCTTATTCCTAATATAGCGTTAGCACCAATCCTTATCATACTTGGATGTTTAATGGCACAAAACTTAAAAAATCTAGATTTTAATGATATGAGCGAATTATTTCCAAGTTTTATTACTATAGTTTCAATACCATTAACCTATAGTATAATAGATGGGATAGCATTTGGATTCGTACTTTATCCTATATGCAAAATATGCGTAAAAAAGGGTAAAGAAGTATCACTTCAAATGTATATTTGTTCATTAATATTCTTAGGTTATTTTATAGCTCAAAGCTTTATACATTAGTTAATATTTTATTTGAATATATCATTTTTTAAATTTATTCAAATCAATTTTGAGTTATATTTTAATAAATATATATAGTATTTAACATAAAAAAACCATATTAAACAGCTAAGTTTTAGTATGGTTTTTTATCATTTTAAAATATATTATTTTTGTTTAACATATACAAGATTATTCAATAAATGCTCTAACAAAAAGCTACTCAGTAAATAACTTTTCTCCAAGTAATGCATAACTTTGAAGTATAGTAAAACACTTAGCATCCATTTTTTCATTTCTTTCTAATAACTTTCTTGATTCTTCTTGTGATATAAGCATTGCTTCTATGCATTCATCATCTTCAAGATTTTTATCGTTTATCTCCCCTTCACATGTACAATAAGCCATCATCACAGATTCATCTGTCATTCCTGGTGAAAGATATAATTTATTTATTACTTTGATTACTTCTACTACCTTTAACCCTGTTTCTTCCATAAGTTCTCTTTCTATAGTCATTTTAGCATCTTCACCTGGATCTATTAATCCAGCTGTAAGTTCATACACATAACTGTTTATTGGAATTCTAAACTGCTTTATTATTACAAGCTTGTTAGATGGCTTATGTAAAGCAACAACAACTACAGCATCATCACAATCTTCTTTCCCCTTAAAAAATCTGTCATTTAAAACATCTTCATTTTTTCTTGATGCAATAGTCCACGTTTTCATATTACCTAACTTATTTTCATATTCTGCTTCATAAAACTTTAAAAACTTGGTTTCTGATAAAGTTTTTAATTTTTTAATTTTATTTTGTTTCATAACCATTTCATCCTCTCAGTATATTTAAATATATGATTATTAACTTATAATACAATTATACTTCAATTTAATTTTTAATTCATCTAAATTATGACTATATTTAGATAAATTTTACATATATAGTTAATCTTAAATGAATATTTACAATTAAAATCCAAACCATTTATATTATATATAAGTTCTAATTATTAAAATTAATAAATAATAAACATTGCTCTATACTTCCTTTGCTTAGACTTACAATTTATAAATAAAATCTTTTAGAACTTATATATTTATAATTATAGATTTTCATCAAAGTTATTTTTATTAAAAATATATGATTAAAAATAATTTTATGCATATTACATGTAAATTATAATAAAGAAGGCAGTTTTCAAAAAACCGCCTTCTTTATTATGTGCATTAACTTTAATGTTATACAAGCAATCTCTTGTATTTATTTTTAAGTAATTTTATTACAGGAACACCAACAATTGTTACAACCACAATTTCTCCTGCTGCTACTTCTAACATTGATAATATAATTGGTAATTGATAAAGATAATTAAGTTCCCATCCAATTATTAATCCATTAAATATAGTTGGCCAAAGTGATGCTATTATCAATGCTATATTATTGTTCTTTATATATTTTGATGTAAATGAAATAGCATAAACACTAATAAAGGTTGCAATAGTACCAAAAATCACGTCTGCTATCCCATTAGGTCCCAATAAATTTGCAATAAAACATCCAAGAGTAAGCCCTCCAATATAGAATGGATCAAAAAATGCTAATAAAACCATTATTTCAGATACTCTAAATTGTACTGCACCATAACTTATTGGTGCTAAACATAGTGTTATAACTGCATATATAGCTGCTATTATAGCTGTTCTAACTAATCTTTCCACTGTTTTTTCATTATTCATTTATAATTCCTCCACTTACTTAAAGTAAATTAAATTTAAATCAGTGAAATTCCTCTAACATTATAAAACACTATTTCGGTTAATTTAAAATTAATATAATATTTATAAATTAAATACTATTAAAAATAAAAAAATCGCAGGAAAATCCTACGATAAATAATTACAACAAAATAAAAGATATTCACATGATCATCTGTAAATGCCTAATATTTCACTTATTTAACCGTAGTTTTATTTATAGTCAGGAGGCTTTCGAACTGACTTATTATTAATAAAAATCCAATGTGCATTATACCATATATGCTTTTAAATTACAATTTAAAACATGTAAATATACTTATTTTTGTTAAATAAGCATATTCACTATATTCTACACATGAATTATTTTTCGAATTCAATTAAGTTCTCACCTAATTTTTTAATTCTAGCTAAAGAATATACATCATATCCCTTTTCTTTTAAAATTTGTGGACCAGGTTGAAATGACTTTTCAATAACAATCCCTATTCCAGCTACGCTGGCTCCTGCTTCTTCTACTAATCTTGCCGCACCTAATGCAGCTTCTCCATTAGCTAAAAAATCATCGATAATTAATATTTTATCTTCGCTATCAATAAATTTTTTAGATAATGTCAACTCATAATTCATATCTTTAGTAAATGAATGTACTGTTGTTTGATATACATCCCCACTTAAAATCTTTGATCCTTGTTTCTTTAATGTAACCATTTTTAATCCCATTTGCATTGCTGTCATAACAGATGGTGCAATCCCAGAACTTTCAATAGTAAATATCTTGGTAATACCTTTATCCTTAAAATAATTTTTAAAATATGTTCCCATTTCATACATCAACTCAGGATCAACTTGATGATTTAAAAACGAATCAACTTTTAACACATTTGATGATAAAGCATTTCCTTCTTCTAGAATTATTTTATGTAATCTTTCCATTAATTTTCCACCCCATTAAAATTATTTATATCTAATATGTAACTACTGCATCTTTAAATTATAAATTTTTCAAAGCAAATATAGAGGTGAATTCCTTTATATGTGAGAAATCATCATAAAAGTTACCTCATAGTCTGCTAATATACGGATAGCAGGTAGAAACTTTCCAACCATACATTTGGAAATATACGAGTTTGTGTATTATTTGTGGTTATTATATCATAGTTTGTCTGTTTTGTAAAAAACATTAAATACTATTGCTTGTATTCACTATTTGTCATTAATTTTTCACAGCTTAATACTTTCATAAGCATTTATATCACTGGATTTCACAAATGCATTTTTTATACTTTTGTAGACATTAATAAAAAGTGCCTTAAAATAATAATTATCTTATTTTAAAGCACCTTATATAAATAACCTTTTATTACAACGATAGTATCATTAGTTTATCATCTTGCTATAAAAATTATGTTTAAATATTTTAATTAACTATTGTTAACAATAATTAATTCACTTTACTTTGTAATTGTTCTAAATCATGTATTACCATATCTATAACTTCTATTTTAGATTTAGCATAATCATTATGTGGTAACCACTTTAATCCGCATTCTAAACATTCCTTTGTACTTTTATATTCTTGTAATAATTGTGTTATATTTTCTTCCATACCTTAACACTTCTCCTTTATATTAAATTTTTTATTGTATAATTACATATTATATGCTATTATCCATTATTTATTCACTGTATAATCCAATTTATACTAATTAAAATTTGAACACATTTATTATTATATCACATTTTCCTTTATATGGTAATTGTTTTTTTCGTAAATATACCATAATTATATTTTACCTTTTAACTTAAAATTCATATTTTTAAAATAATATTGTTCATTTTCTATTTTGTATAATTCCCAAAACATTTTATGCTTTTTAGCTTCATTATTAAAATTTTGCTCAATATTCTTATTGTTTTTTTTCAGATTGTTCAAAATTATATTTATATTGTTTCTCTTCCAATTATTATAGTTAAACTCTATTTCTGAAAGTATTTTATTAGTTGGTGCAAATTCAATATTAGGACCACCAAGATCTCTTTCTAAGTTTCTTATTGTATATGAATTCTGACCTGGATCTAAAATTATAAAATACCCATAATCAAAAGTACTTCTAATTAATCTTCCATAAATTTGTTTTACTTTTATACAAAGTTGAGGATAATTAACATCTTGATAACCCTTTTTTTGATATGTAGTAATTGCTCTTAAAATAGGAAATTCTGGACTGTAATTAGGAAGCTTATCAAGCATTACACAATTTAAAGCATCCCCTGGAACATCTATTCCTTCAAAAAATCCCTTACTCCCCAGAATTATCACGATTCTATTTTTATCGTTAAGTGCTCCAATAGACTTTTTATTTGTATGAACTTCAATTTTAGTACCTCTTGTCAGAATTTCCAACTCTTCATTTACAGCTAATCTTCTTGCATTATTATTAAATAAAACTAAAATATGACCATTTAATTTTTGTGCTGTATTAAATATAAATTTTGATATTTTTTTAATAAATCCTGATTCGTCATATCTTCCAACATTATTTAAAGCAAATATTTTAGTTCTATTTTTCAAATCAAAAGTTGATGGAATCAAAAATTCTTTGGCATTATTTTGGCCTAAATGTCTTTTCATTCTATTAAATGAATTTTCTATTCTTAATGTTGCAGATATAAATGTCGTACTTTTAACTTCCTTTAGCATATGTTCATTAACCAATTCCCCTACATTAAGTGGTATATTCTTCAAAACGAATGTCTTGTACTCTGAATCAACTTCTAATATTTTAGCATAATATGTAGATTTTTCTAAAAACTTATCTAAAATATCAAATGCTGATTTAAGCTTTGCTACATAGTCTGATATATTTTTATAATCAGTATCGCCATTTATTTCATCATCTTGAGTAATATTAGAAATGTAATCATTTATAAGCTTATATAATGGATATATACTTTCTTTTAATACCGATATTTCAGAACCTAAAACTTTTGTTATTCCTTGCAAATCTTCTCTTGGAATAAAAAATTCAGTAGTAAAATTATATTCACCACTTACAAGCCTCATGCTTCTAAAATCATTGATTAATATATTAATATTGACTACAATATCATTCACTAAATAGTTTAACTTATCCTTTTCTATAGTTTCTCTAAAACCAAAACTTGCATTTAAATTTAATAGCATAGCTAAAATACTTGGATGTCCTTTTTCTATCATATCCAATAATTCTAAAAATTCAAAAGAAGAAAATTCCTCTGCAAAAAAATCATAGCACTTTTCCATAAGATTATGTCCCTCATCAATTATAATATGATTTATTTTCTTCTTTTCACAATACGGCCAGCAAGATAAAAGAGAATGATTAATTACAGTTATATTTTCATTACGTAAATCATTATATCTTGTTCTTAAATAACAAGGCTTAATACATTTTTCTAATTTACATTGTTCGCTATCACAGTTAACATCTTTCAAATATTTATCCAGCTCAAAATGTTTTTGTGCCCAATAACTGATATTTTCTATATCCCCATATTTACCATCCTCGCAAAGTCTTCTAAGAAAAAGTAAAGCTAAATTGCCTTTTTCATCAAATTCTAAACTTTCACATTTATTCAATCTATCTATACAAAGATAATTACCTTTTCCTTTCATAGCTCCATAATTGAGCTTATCATCTAATCTCAACTTTTTAAGTATAGTAGGAATATCTCTTTCAATAAGTTGATTTTGAAGCTCCTTTGTATTTGTAGATATAATAAAACTGGAATCATCTTTTCTATTTTTTTGTTTATTTAAATATGTCTCTATCGCTGCTATGAGAACATATGCAAATGTTTTGCCACTACCTGTTGGCGCCTCAATAAAAATTCTCTCCTGTTTTTCAAAATTTTCTCTTATTTTTTTCGAAAATTCTTTTTGATCTTTTCTGTATTGATATCCAAAGTCTCCACCATTATTCCAAATATCTTCATGTTTTAACAATTCTTCATACAATGAATAATCTATCTCAACTTTTTTTAGCTTGACCTGATCCTTTGAGTATTCTTCATAATTAACATATGTATAATCTTCATCAATAAAAAATGGTGGCTTTAATAAATATTTAGTCCATTCCCATTTTTTTAGATAATTATAATCATTATTTAATACAAAATATAACGTTTTTTTCTTTTTATTTTGTTCTTCTCTTGCCCATTGTCTACAAAGAAGAGAATTAACAACCTTTAGAGTATCAATACAATCATCCAATGCTCTATGTAATTCGTTCTTATTTAAACTTGTGATTTCTTTAACTAATGAATCTAAATTAAATTCCTTTTTCCAAGGCTCCAAAATTGCTGCAAGTTCCATTGAATCTAATATTTTATTCTTTATTTCTGGAATATTGTATTCTAAAAATCTTCTTTCGAAATTTCCATTGTGGCAAATCAACGGAATATCTTCTAAAAACTCCAAAACTTCTGATTTTATTAAATTTAAACTTCTAGCTCCTAATAATTCTTTTTCCGTTAATCCGGTACAAAGATTATAGATTTCGATAGGTACTCTGCCTCTAGGTCTTATTAGAGTTTTATATGTAGTTATAATTCCATTTTTTATCTTTATAGCACCTATTTCGATAATTTCAGAACTTTTTTCATCAATTCCCGTAGTTTCAATATCTAAATATATTACATTATCTAAAATACTAGTTAATTGTTCTAACATGTTTTCTCCTGATTTGATACATACAATAATAAAAATATCACTTATACTATTGCATATGTCTTATTTTATACTTCTGATAGTTTAATTATAAATTTAAATATATATTTATAATATTAATTTTTCCCTATTCACTCAATTATATCATAGTATTTTATACTACTATTGATTATTTTCAACTTATGTGGTAACTTACCGAAATCATATACATATTTGTTCCATAGGACTTATGAAATTTTCGCTGGAAGATTCTAAATGTGAGCTTGTGTCCATTTCTGATTTTGGTTAATCACCACATAAGTATAAATCCTAAGTTGTTTATCTATATAAATAAACAACTTAGGATTTGGTTTTATTGTATTATATTTTAAATAGAAATTTTGTTGTTAAATTTAATAAGTTTAACACCAACGGCTTTCACTATCCTGTTTCTTTCTAACCTTACCTTCAAAGCCCTTAACAGTATAATACTCTGTTAATAGTGCTGGGTCATATGAAATATATCCGCCTTGATAATCGTAATATCCATCGTGCATATTAGGTTCATCAAAATTGTTTTTAATTTGTTTATTCATAATAACAGCACCCACTTTCAAATAATATTTTAATTAAAGTACCATAGAAAACTAAAATATTTTTAAATTTTTAATAGAGTATTTAGTTAAAATTTTATTTTCACTTATCAATATTTCCTTATATTTAAGATAAAATAAATTTAAATATTTTATTTTGAACAAGAGCACCATTGATTATTTGTTGCAGTTTTTTCATTCTTATGGCAAGACTCATCTTTGTCATAAGTTTTAGGTACTGATTCCCATTGATTATTTCCTTCATTTTTTAAATTTTCTTGTTGACTAGATGAACTAGAATCTTTTATATCCTTTTCACCACAAGAGCATCCACATGTATTTTTTGCATTATCATAATTTTTACTTTGGTTATTCATAATATACACTTCCTTTCTACAAAAATATATTGTGCACTATAGTCTTCTTTTATCCCTATTTTAATTATCCTTATTTCTCATTTTTAGGCACATGAAATAAAATAGCAAGTCCAAATCTGACATGAATATTTTTCATCAAACAAGGAGACAAAGCGCCATAATAGCGGATTTATTCTGGTATTTTGTCAATGTAAAATAATGGAAAATATACTGCAGATGGACTTGCTATTTTTTTGAATGTGCCTTGTCTTCTTCTAGGGTATTTAATACTTGTAAAAACATATTATACATTTCTACCTTATCATCCTCATTAGACAGAATTTTAAATCCAAAAAACAATGTTGATATAACATAAACTACCAATGAGGTTGTTCCGAGTTTACTTACATAATTATCTATATAAGAAAATACTCCACTGGCTAAAAGACCTGCAAACAATGATGCACCTATTCCACATCCACCGCTAGTATATGATCCAAGCTTTGTGTTAATATGAATCTTTTCTATATTTAAATCGACATCATCTTCTTGTTCATACCACTCTTTCACCTTTTTGTACATAATAAATAAGGTTTTATTTCTATTATTAGTTATCTTTAATATTATTTTAAAAGTATTTTTATATCTTTTAACCATATCTGGCGTGTATATTTTATATTCTAGTTTTTTTATTTTTTTAGAGCTTGGTATATTAGATAATTTTATTATCTTTTTATTTTCCATTATATACTATCTCCATATATTTCTATGTAAATACATTCTATTTTTATAATATAAACTATTCACAAGATTAACAATTGTATCTACTTGCTATTAGATTGTATATGTTATGTTTTTTATATTATATGTATTTCAAAAAATAATTTACATTAAACTGAATAATAGTAATTTAATTTTTATATAAAACTAAATTTTTTAGTAACCAAAACAAATGCACGATATCTGTTTAAATTAGCTATCACATAAGTTTACTACTTAATTTAAATATATATTAAAATTTTTTTATATTTTTGTAAACACCTGAAAGCAATAATCATACAATGGATTATGCAATAAAAACACAAGGTGATTAAATAATGGACGAATTTGAAAATCTTAATGAACTTAATAACAACTTTAACAATTTAAATGCCGACTTTAATGACCTAAGTAGTACTTTAGGTCTTGACGGTAATACTAGCAACAGTAGTAGCAGTAGCAACTGCGACACAGCCTTCAATAATGGTGTACAAGCTGGTCAAGTAGATGCACTTTGCGAATTAAAGTGTATAACTAAACAATATCAATCTCTAGTTATTTTATTAATAATACTATATTCGTGGAGTAACCAATGTACTACTAATTATTTAATGAATACAAATAATCAATTAATTTGCAATTTATCTTGCTTATTAGATAAACTAGTAGATAACGCAGTAGAGAATTGTGCAAATTGTAAAAATTGCGGCAATGTATCACCTGCTCAAGATACTAATCGTAAACCTAAGCATAGACATAAACATCGTGATTGCCGTAATGATTGTGACTGTGATTGTGACTGTGACTGTGACTGTGACTGTGACGAATGTTAAATTTAAAGAACTATATATAATTAACTGTTCTTTCTTTATAAAATATACTTTAATATATATATTTCCGAATATTTTGCTAATAATAAAAAGTATATTTAATTTAATAAGCAATAAGAACGGAAATAAGGAGCATGCATCTAAATTTGTTGCATGCTCCTTATTTTTATGTCATTTATTTGATTGTACCTAAATTTACTTAAAGTCTTTCAAAAGTGCTGCAAATGGATTTTCATTAAATTCTTCTGCTTCTTTTTTCATTTTCTTCATGTAATTATTAACTTCTCTCTTATCTACTTTTCCATTTTTATCAAATCTCTTTTTAAATTGAGACGCCTTCTCTCTAAAGTTACAATTAGTTCCTGGACAAACATAAATTGCACCTTCTCCATGTCCTCTAAGTTCTAATTTTTTCTTACATTCTGGACATCTGGCATTTGTAACCCTTGATATACTTTCCCTATATCCACATTCTCTATCTTGGCATACATTCATAACGCCATTCTTGCCTTTAACTTCTAACATATACTTACCACACTGTGGACATTTTTTACCTGTCAAATTATCATGAGTATATTTATCAGTACTAAATTTTACATCCTGAACTAATGCTGTTGCATAATTCCTCATTCTACCTATAAAATCATGTGCATCTTCTTTTCCTTTGCTTATATAATCAAGTTCTTTTTCCCATCTTGCAGTAAGAAGCGGCGATTTTAAATCTTTAGGTACAAGTTCTATAAGTTGCTTTCCTTTAGATGTTGGAATTAATTCTTTTCCTTTTTTTTCTATAACAAAAGAATTAAATAATTTTTCTATTATATCTGCTCTTGTTGCAACAGTTCCAAGCCCACCTGTTTCTCCAAGTGTTTTAGCAGATTCTTTGTCCACGTTAATATATTTTTGTGGATTTTCCATAGCAGACAACAATGTTCCTTCATTAAATCTAGCTGGTGGTTTAGTTTGATGTTTTTTTATTTCAACATTATTTATTTTTAGTTTATCACCCTTAACTAATTTAGGTAAAACTTGTTCCTTTAATATTCCCTCTTCATTAGTTTCTTCAAGATCATCTACTCTATCATAAACCATCTTCCATCCTTTATCTTTTATAACCTTACCTTTAGCTCTAAAAGTTTCATCTCCTATTTTAATAGTGATTCCTGTTTGAACATATTCAAATGGAGGTAGTAAAACACTTAAGAATCTCTTTATTACTAAATCATATACATTTCTTTCTTCTGAACTTAAACTTCCAAGACTTACTCTTTGTTCCGTTGGAATAATAGCATGGTGATCTGAAACCTTCGAGTCATCCACAAAACTTTTACTTGCATGAATATTACCTTTTAATATTTCAGTAGCTGGTTTTGCATAATTTGAAACACAAATAGCCTTCAATCTATCTTTTAAGGTAGGTACTACATCCTTAGTTATATATCTTGAATCTGTTCTTGGATATGTCAAAATTTTATAATTTTCATATAATCTTTGCATTATAGATAATGTTTGTTTTGCTGAATATCCAAAAATTCTATTACAATCCCTTTGAAGTTCTGTTAGATCATATAATGCTGGAGCATATTGTTTTTTATTACTTTCTTTAATATCAACAACTTCTGCATCCCTGCCCCTACATTCTCCTACTATTTTCTTAGCTATTTCTTCATTAAATAATCTATTTGTATTATCTTTGTTAATCCATTCCATAGAAAAGTTATTGCTATTAGCTATTATTGTATGATAATTCTTAGGTTTGAAATTCTTAATATCTTCCTCTCTCTGAACTATCATAGCTAAAGTTGGAGATTGAACTCTACCTGCTGATAACTGAGCATTATACTTACAAGTTAAGGCTCTTGTTACATTAAGACCAACAATCCAGTCAGCTTCTGCTCTTCCAACTGCTGCTTTATACAAATTATCATAAGAAGATCCTGGCTTTAGATTTTTAAATCCATCCAATATAGCTTTATCAGTTTGTGAAGATATCCAAAGTCTCTTTATCGGCTTTTTAAAGCCAACTTTTTCAATTATCCATCTTGCTACCAATTCTCCTTCTCTTCCTGCATCTGTTGCTATAACTAAATCCTTTATGTCATCTCTCAACATTTGTTTTTTTACTTCGTTAAATTGCTTACCAGTTTTTTTAATTACAGTAAGTTTCATTTTTTTAGGAAGCATAGGTAAAGTATCCATACTCCATTTTTTATATTTATCCCCATAACCTTCTGGGTCTAGTAACGTAACTAAATGACCTAGTGCCCATGTTACTATATAATTAGGTCCTTCTATATATGCGCCTTTATTTTGGTTACATTTTAAAACTTTAGCTAAATCTCTCCCAACACTTGGTTTTTCTGCTAATACAAGAGTTTTACTCATTTTTCTTATCTTCCTCTCTTAAATGCCTTTTCTATTAATTAAGGCACATCTTATCGACTTATTATATCATATAATGTTTATCAATTTAAAATTCATGTTTTAATCTATATCTGAGTAAATGTAAATATTGATGTTATATGAAGTAAATCAAGAATTATAACAATATTTATACAAGTTAAAATTCCACACAATATATCTTCGAATTTACCATTAGTCTTTATCTTCGCTAATGATACCTTTTTCTTGCTAAAAGGATAAAACCAAGGTAATCCTCCAATAGTAAAGCTATCTAAGATTAAATGAGAAAATATTCCTATAAATACTCCATTAATTGCTACCAATCCTAGCTTCTCTTTAATCATTCCTATACCAATAGAATATAAAAATAAATATATAAGTGGTGCATGAAATAATTTTCTATGCCCTGCAAACTTGTTTATTGCTTTAGAAACTGATTTAGCTTTTTGTCCAATATAACTATTTTTATGATCTATATCAGGAAATAAACTTCCTACAATTGCTCCTCCTAGTAATAATCCACTCGTTAATACAGATTGCTTTGGTACTCGACATATCATATACAATCCTAATAATATTCCACCATTCACATGTGTCTTATAATTCATTTTAAGTACTCCTATTTTTAACACTTATTTTTACTTTTACTAAACTTTAATTGTTTGACTTATTAACAATTATTTTTGTTTAGTACTAGTGTCATTATTAGATTTTTTCTTATGTATCTCTTTTATGTATTATACTACATTTTTACCTTCTATCTACATTTATATAATATTTAAACTTAAATTTCTACGAAATATGTGGTTTATGATTCAATACCCAAAAGATATTGTTAATCAAAATTTTACAGCTCGCAAATCGCAAACTACTAACCTTAATTATATTTTAAAATATATTTTAACCCAAAAAGAAATGATGCTCTTTTGTTGAGTGTTACATTTTCTCTAGTAACCAAAACAACAGAGCACCATTTCTTTCATATTCCTTAATCAATTTTGTTTTTTATCTTTTGATTCACATTTATTTTCTAATTTGCATCCTTTGCAACCGCAACTACATTTTCCCTTTGAGGAATTTCTTACAGACTTTACTATTATATAAAAAGCTATCAAACATATTATAACAGTTATAATTATCTCTATCATTAATTTCTTCACCTACCTAAGATACTATTCTCAAGGCACATTCAAAAAATAATAAGCCATCTGCAAGCCTATTTTTCATCAGAGGAAGCTCGATTCGCATACGCTCACTGAGTGCTCTCTGAGTAAGCGACCATCATCAAATCATAGATTTGGACTTTCACTTATCTGCTCACGTTAGCAGATTCCTCTAATAGATCGCTATAAGACAAATCCACTTCCTTGCCACATGAAAAATAATCATGACATTTTGGACTTGTTATTTTCTTTCATGTGCCTAAAATATTAAACTTCCCAAATTGTATACTAAGAATGAAGCAACCCATGCAACTATCAATTGAAACACTACTGAAAATAATGTT
This sequence comes from Clostridium saccharobutylicum DSM 13864, assembly GCF_000473995.1. Lineage (NCBI taxonomy): Bacteria > Bacillati > Bacillota > Clostridia > Eubacteriales > Clostridiaceae > Clostridium > Clostridium saccharobutylicum. Next base: position 2,933,375 of record NC_022571.1, read on the forward strand.
AACTTTATTCCATATTCTTTTTTCATAGCTCCAAGTGCAGATATACAAGGCGTATATAATAATATGAATACTAAGAATGCATAAGCTGATAAAGAAGTAAAATGTTGTGGCAATATAACGCTTAAATCTCCTGCAAAAATTACTTGCATTGATGCTAAGACTGATTCCTTAGCCAACAATCCTGAAATTAAAGATACAGCTGATTGCCAATTTCCAAAACCTACAGGTTTAAATATTGGTGCTATAACACTTCCTATTGAAGCTAACAAACTTTCATTAACTTCGCTTACCATCCCATTAATATTAAAATTTGATAAAAACCATACTAATACACTCATGGCAAATATTATAGTTCCGGCTTTTTTTAAAAACTGTCCAGCTTTATCCATTGTTTGTTTATATACCGAAGAAACCTTTGGCATTTTATATTCTGGAATTTCTATTATAAACGGTTCCTCATCTTTTTTAAAATATGTATTTTTAAATAATATTCCAAGTAAAAATGCTACTATTACTCCCATTAAGTATAATGAAGCTACGATTAATCCTCTATGAGTTTCAAAAAACACTGCTGCAAAAACTGTATAAACTGGTAATCTAGCATTACACGACATAAATGGTACAAGTATTGCTGTAAGTTTTCTATCCTTTTCGCTTTCTAAAGTTCTAGCTGTCATTATAGCAGGTACTGTACACCCAAATCCTATTATCATTGGAATAAACGCCTTTCCTGAAAGCCCCATTTTTCTCATTAATTTATCCATCATGAAAGCAACTCTAGCCATATAACCACTATCTTCTAGAAGCGTTATACATATAAATAATACTAAGATTATAGGCAATAGCACTATTATTCCACCGACTCCTGAAATTATTCCATCTAAAATAAGTGATTGAAACCATGGAGCAGTATTTGAAAGTAGATCGTGTCCTCGAGGAATTATAATATCATTTAATAACCCATCTAATACATCAGACAATGGTTGTCCTACCCATGAAAATGTTAATTGAAACATTAATGACATTAATGCAATAAATATTGGATATGCAAATACTGGATGTAATACATATTTATCTAATTTTTCAGTAAAAGATTCGTTATTGTTTTCTTTTTCTTTAAGACTATCTCTCAAGGTACTTTCAATAAATTTATACGCATCCTTTTCGGAAGAAAAATTAAATTTATCACAATCCCCAGAAACATTAAAATTTTCTTTCTGTAATCTCTCTTTAATTTTATCAATACCTATATTTTTTCCTGCAATAATAGGAATAACTTCTACATCTAGATCTTTACTTAATTTTTTATAATCAATTATAATACCTTTATTCTCACAAATATCAATCATATTTAATGCTAATATAATAGGTTTATTAAATTGCTTAAGTTGTGTTGTAAGATATAAATTTCTATTCAGATTTGATGCATCTACAATATTTAAGATTACATCAACATCGCCTTCTTCTAAAAATTGTTTAGATACCTTTTCTTCATTAGAAAAAGTGTCCATTGCATATATACCTGGCAAATCTACTACTTTTATGTCGCCAAAGAATCCTTCTTTTTTATCTACAGTAACGCCTGGCCAATTACCTACATACTGATTAGATCCTGTTAATGCATTATACAACGTTGTTTTTCCCACATTGGGATTACCAAGCAAAGCTACATTTATCATAAGTGTTAATCCTCTCTGTATTAATAATAATCAACTAATTTATATTTTTATACAATACAAAACAATTGTGTTTATCATTAAGTTTCGATGTTTTATTTGTTTATACTTTAATTTTTATTATACTGATAATAATATTGATTTAGCATCCTTTTTTCTTATAGCTAAGTCAAATCCTCTAAAATTTATTATTATAGGATCTCCTAAAGGTGCGCATCTTTTAAATTGTACTTCTGTACCTTCAATACATCCTAAAGCAAGTAATCTTTTAGTTAACTTCTCGTTTCCATTAATTGATGCAATTATTCCTTTTTCACCTGGATTTAAATTACAAAGACTCATAAAAAACGCCTCCCAATTGAAATTGTTTATCATATAATTAAGAATATCATTATTATCATCATCTAGTCAATATATAAAACTATTTTTTTATAAATAAATAAGTGAAATTTCTTTATAAAATAAAAAAACAAATGGAAGTTTTAATCATTCCACTTGTTTTAGTATTCTTTATTAAGGCACAATCAAATAAATAACAAGTCCATTTGCCAGTCTATTTTCTATGGCAAATTTGACTTGTTATTTATTTTCATGTACCTAATTTAAATTTGTATTAAGATTTGAAATAAATGCTTCTTCTATTGGTAAAGTACTTTCACTCATAAGCTGTCCACTTTCTGAAAAAGTATATGGTTGTCCATTAATGTTTACTAATCCAGTTTGTACTACTCCATTTAGATTTGCGTAATATAAATTTTCTCCATATTTTATCCAACCAGTTTGTATTGCACCATTTACATTAGTAAAATAGGAAGCCTCACCATCTTTAATCAAACCGCTCTTCATTACGCCAGAATCATCTAAATAGTACCATGTTGTTCCGTCTTGAATCCATCCACTTTTTTTATTTCCTTCGTCATCAAAGAAATACCATTTTTTATTAATACTTTTCCACCCAGTAATCATCTTATATCCTCCATAACATTTGATATTTTTCTTAAGGCACATTCAAAAAAATAACGAGTCCATCTGCCAAGCCTATTTTGCATCATGCTACGTTAGCGGATTCCTCTAATAGCCCGCTATGAGACAAATCCACTTCCTTGCCTAATGCAAAATAATCATGGCATTTTGGACTTGTTATTTTCTTTCATGTGCCTAACTCTGCTCGTTTAAAATTAAGTGATATTTCTTCTCCACTTGACCCTATAACGTCTTTTCTATACTTTCCACAACATTTATATCTTACATAACTTTATTTAAAACTTAATCCAAAATCAATATATTTAGACATTAATTATATTTTCAAATTGCAAATCGACATTAAAATTTTACTTTTATTTAACTATATCTACATTCTTTATACGCTTTTATTATAGCAATCATAGTATTTTATGTAACCACCCCAAAGGGTAGTTTATACGCTTATTAAGTTGTTGTAAAATTTTCATAACTTTCCTAAAACGCATAAAAGAATATTATATTCCCACGTCTTATAAATCTCTAAAAAATAAAAAAAGACCACATTAAAACGAATCTTTAACACAATAAATAAACCCCTATTATATCAAAATGTTGATATAAATTTATTGTGTTATTCTTTCTTTTTAAAAGCAGTCATAATTACTCTTAAATATTCTAAAGAGTCTAAATATAAAATTAACTTAAATACTACATATTTTTCTCATCTTTACCCAGTAACCACAATTGAAAACCCTATTTTATATTTCAACTATAATACCTTACCCCTTTGGTATTATACTAAACTATATATTTTTTTATAACTACCCAAAAGGGGAGCCTTTTTACATATTGTAATTTTTTTTGCTTTAACGAAGAGATAATTTCAGTAATATCATCCTTTAACTTCATTAAAAGCTTTATCTTTTCTTACTATGTATATTCTTCTATTCGAACATTCCAACTTTTTTTGCATATTGAACAGCTTTTAGTCTATTTCTTACACCCAACTTACTATATATATTTTTTATATGAAATTTTACCGTATCTTTTGTAATGTTTAAATAATCACTTATTTCAGAATTACTCATACCTTTATTAATTAGTTTTAAAACTGCTATCTCTGATTTTGTAAGTTTAACATTTCTTATTTCTGTATCTTTCTTAAGATATTCTGGATACATTTCACTAAATTTTCTTGATTCATTCAATAATTCCTTAAGATATTCCTCGCTTAAGTTACTATGTAATTTTGCATTTTTATAATACTGATTTAAAATTTCATATGAAGCTTCTCCTTCATCAGCAAAAATCCTTATATATTTATACGGTTCACATATATTTATAGCTTCATCAATTTTTTTAAAAGCTTCTTCTTTATGATCATCTCTATTTAATGCAATAGCTTGAAGAATACAACATTCAGCTATATTAATTTTATTATTATAACTTTTATTTAGCGTATATAGTATTTCTAAATAGCAAATTGCTTTACCATATTGCTTAGTTGCAATATAAATCCTGGCTTTAGTAAAATATTCATACATACCTAAAAGATTAAATTTTTTTTCCGCTTTATTTAAGTAATTTTTTAACCACTCTTTTGCTTTATCCACATCACCATTTAAAAGATGCTTTCTAGTATATGCAGCTTTGATATTATTCATAAGATACAACGCATTTCTATCTTTCACCATTTTTTCTAAACTAATCAAAACCATATTAGCATCCTTTATATAGCCACTTGCACACATAGTTTTTTCAAGTAATATATATCCTATGTATAGTATGTCAATATGTGCGCTATCATTATACTTTATGATTTCTCTTGTAAAATTTATTAATGCATCGTTTAATTTGTTTTGTTCATACTCAACTTCTGCACATGCGAAATCAACCAACCCTATAGAGTATTCTCCTAATACGTCTTCTAATATTAAATTCATCTTATTTTTTTTGTCAAAATCATAATTGTTTAATATTTCACTGAAATCTCTAATGCCCCTTATAATGGTTGGCAAATTTCCTGTTATGCTAATATTCTTAATAATCTTGCCGCTACTACTATTTCTTCTTTTATGCATATAATAAAACATATGAACTAAATTATAATTGCTCATTTGTGGCAATCCAATGCATATATATATTTTTTTTTCATTAATATTTTTTATTATTTTTTTATATTTTTCATCAATTTCATCATTAGCATTTTCTTTCTTATATTGTAATGCATTTCTCTTCATACTTAACAGCTTCTCATACCATATTTTTGCCGCATCTGGATTATAATATATAATTTCAAATATTGCCATAACACTACACAGAGTTATACTATTATTTATAATCTCACTCGGCAATCTCATTATATAATGCTTTACTAATGAAAACCTTGTAACAGAACTAGGTATATTACAGAATCTTTCCAAGTTCTTGGCTTCATTTTCTATATCTCCAGCATTATAATACGCATTAGCTGCATCAAGATATAGCTCATTTTTTTCGAACCATTTTCCTCCTTTTTTATAACTTTTAATTATCTCCTCAGAACTTATTTGGTCGTACTTTTTTCTTATAAATTGTAGAACTATTGGATTGAAACTATAATACTTATCTTTATTCGCACTTAAAAGTAAATTTAAAAATTCTTCACTTCTTATTTCACCAGTAATTTCTATACATTGTTCTAAACTTATCTCTTCGAAAAGTGATGCAATTAGAAAAATTCGTTTAGCATTTTCACTGCATTTGTTCCAAATACTTCTATTTAAAAAATCTTCTATATATTCATTATTCTCAAAAATATCATCTATAGTTTCATTTTTATTCAATTTGAGATTAATTAATCCTATATTTATACAAATTGGCCATCCATCTGTATGTATAAAAATTTTTTTTATATCACTGTCCCTTAAGCTAATTTCATTTTTTAAATAGAATTCTTTTATTTCCTTATTATTAAAAGCCAAATCGTCTTTATTAATTATATTTATTTCATTCCTAATTATAAATCTACTAAAACATGATGGTATTTTTTTTCTGCTTATAATCATAAACTTATAATTTTTGGAACATGTATCAATAAAATTACATATTCCTTCTAACACTGTATTATCCTTCATCAAATCAAAATTATCAAAAATAATATATCTTTTAATATTTAGTTTAGTATTTTTTCTTTGCTCTATTAAATGTCTTAATACACTTCTATTGTTATCTTCTTCATCAAAGTTATACCATACTACATTTTTTAAAAATTTATTAGCATAATAACTAATAGCAATGGTTTTTCCCCATCCAATAGGTGCGAAAACAAAAATTATTTTATTAAGAATTATTGCATTATCAATCTTCTCATTTAACATCTTTCTATCAATGGTAAACTCACTGTTGATATTCTTAAAAAAATCGTGAACTATTTTCATTTCTACCTCCAAAATAATATATTGCTCTATTATATTATTTTGTTATAATTATAAATTAAATATTCTTAACTTGATTATTTAATATTTAATTGCTGAAGATTCAAATGAATGAAAGTTAAACAAACTTGATCTAAGATTTGTAATATATCTTAACTAGAAAGGTGACAACTTCTACTGGTAGAAATCCACTACCCAATTATCTAGCAACCGAGAAAAAGAATATAGCTTCTTTCGGTTAGTTAGCACATAAGTTCAAATATCAAGTTATTTATCTATAATTCACGAAATTTTCAATTTATTATAAGCCTCTTTGCTATAAGGTGTTAAAATTCCCACTTCCTGTCCCATTCTATAAACTTCTTCGCAAAATCTTTGCAATTCAAAATTTTTACCAACACTCATATGATTATTTACAGGTGCTGTGTTCTTAGAATATAGTTTCATAAGAATATTTATAGTAGTATTATAAATATTTTTCGAAAGATTAATTCCCTTAGCCCTCCCAACACGTTCACATTCTTTAGCTAAATTACAAAAAGTATTAAATTTTTCTTCATCATCTAATATTTTATTTGATGATGAAGTGTAGTATGAATCTGTTACATTAAATGCATAATTAAACATATGTTTTTCCCATGATATCACTTCCGCATCTTTACGCACTTCACATATAATTTCTGCTTTTGTCAAAATATTATATATTTCTTCTAATCTCTTTTTATAAATTTTGCGTTCTTTACTTGCACTTATAATAATTTTTCTATTTTTATTCGCACATTTAATTACCCCTGGTGATTCTACTTTAGAAACAATGTACATAGCTGCTTCTGCTACTTTTCCTTTTCCTAAGTAAGAATATAATTTACTTCCACCGTCAACCCCATTAATGATAGGAATAACAAGTGTATGATTATCAACCATAGGCGAAATAGCTTTTGCTGCATTCTTGAGCGAATATTCTTTTACACAAACAAACACAATATCCATAATTCCCGCTTCACTTGCATCATCTGTGACAAGCTTTGGATAAACCACTAACTTATCATTTGTTTCATTTTTTAATATAATTCCGTTGTTTTTTATTGCATTCATTGTTTTTCCACTTGAAATAACATAAACATTTTCATTACTTTTGCAAAGCATTGCACTTATATATCCGCCTGTAGCACCAATACCTATAACACCAATTTTCATAATACATTCCTTCCTTTCCTGTAAATAAGGCACAATCCAAAAAAATAAATAAAATTAATATATAAAATTTATTAATAGAACAAATTTTATTTTCTTGATTTATTTTATTTTACTACCCATCAATATATAATAGAAATATATATTAGTTATAAATATTATAACAGGAGGTTATATCATGACATTCGATTTGAATCTTTATAAGGTATTTTTTGTTGTTGCTCAATGTAAAAATATATCCCGTGCATCAGAACTGCTTTTTGTTTCTCAGCCAGCTGTAAGCAAATCTATAAAAACACTAGAAAACTCAATTAAATTAACTCTTTTTTCACGTAATTCAAAAGGTGTTAATTTAACACCTGAAGGAGAAATATTATTCACTCATATAGAAAAAGCTTTTAAACAGATCGATTTAGGAGAAAATATTTTAGAAAAGTTAAAAAACAAAGAGATTGGAAATATAAATTTAGGCGTGAGTACTACAGTTGGAAAAAGCTATTTTTTACCCAAATTTAGAAATTTTTCAAAAGAATACTCACATTTCAAAATTAATATTATAAATAAACCTACATTAGATACAATCAATTTAATTAAAGAAGATAAATTAGATTTAGGTATTATTGCATCATGTAAAAATGAAATTCCAAATGAAGCTGATCTTCAATTTATTAAACTTTGCCAAATGCAAGATATTTTTGTAGCTAATAATACTTATCTAAAAAAATTGAATTATAAATCAATCGATGACATATTTTCTCGTGGTTCATTTATGCTTCTAGAAAAACCTAATGCCACTAGAGAACATATTGATGAATATTTTAATAAACAAAATTTAAAAATAACACCTTATATTGAAGCTAGCAATATGGATTTTTTAATCGAATGTGCAAAGACCGGACTTGGAATCACATCTATAATAGAGGATTTTTCACTTACTGATTTAGAAAAAGGTAGTCTTATTGAGATTCCTCTTGATAAAAAAATTCCTCCCAGATATATTGGAATCATTTATAAAAATTCCACAAGCTTATCTATAGCTGCCAAAACACTAATTGACTTTTTAAAAAATGAGCATGCTATTAACATGCAATAAAATAGCTGCCTCAAAATATAAAATTAGTACAATATGTTGATTGTTTAGTGCTTTAATCAACCAATATATTTTATCTAAAATTTATTTTGAGGCAGCCTCTTTAATTAAGGCACAATCAAAAAAAATAATAGACCAGTATGCTTACCTATTTTGCGTCATACTGCGTCAATAAGTTTTGCCAATAGGCTCGCTATTACTAAAACTTCCTTCCTTGCCTGACGCCAAATATGTATCGCATCTTTGGTCTATTATTTTCTTTCATGTGCCTTAATATTAAATTTTTACAGCTTTATATGCATTAATTGTATATGAATTTGCTATTGATTAGTTCTTGGCTTAAATCCTGTTATAATCAAAATAGCCCAGTCTTTATGTGGTATTTCTGTCCATGTACATTCAACATCAAGAAATTTAAGCCATGCATTAAGTCCATAGCTCTTTTTACTAACGTTAGGTGACTTTCTTTTATGATTTTCTTTTATGATTTCTAATAATTCTATTTGTTCATCTTTTCCTAATTCTTTATTTAATAATCCTTTTATAACTTCCAAACATTCGATATATGCTATGCCATCCCCAATATATATTTCATCTGCATATACCTGTCTCTCTTGATTTAATATCTCAATTATTTCATTAATCTCATCTTTATTAGATAAATAGTGCTTAGCTCTTCTTAATGATTCTATATCATTATCTAGTTTATTTATTTTCTTTTCAAGTTGTTCAAATTTCATTTAGATTTCTCACCCTACATATTTATTTAATCATTAAATACTTAATGAAGATTTATATATTATACCATTAACTTATGTTGTTTAAAACAATTCAGCCTTAAATTATAAATATATTATCTTATTTTCCTAGGTATAAGTCCAAAATCTTCCCCATACTTATCAAATTCCATCTTGTAAACATTACAATTAATCTTGTTTCCTATTTTTATTATTCTTTTAGCATATTCTTCTTCACATTTTAGACCCACATATATAGATTCTACTTTTAATCCTACTCTATTTATATTTATCCTTTTACCACTTGTTATTTGTTTATCTAAATCACAATATAATAATCGGTACTCATTTTCATATTCCCAAAAATTATTTTTACAACATAGTGAAAAATATAAATATAAAAAATATTTATAAAATTTTTCAGTTGGTTCTGTTAATTTTTTTTGAAATGATTTATATATTTCTGAGACTAAATTAGTTAAAATAACTGCACTTTTTGTCCTCTTTCCTTCATATGAAACTGGAAAAATCATATTTGGATCCTCTACTAAATACTCAACACAATATCCCTTATGATTATTAGCATAATGAGCCCACATAGGCATATTATTATCTACTTTTGAACTAAAACATGAAACTAAAGTTCTCTCTTTAAATATATCTATTTGTTCCTCTACATCCTTAATATCCCAATTAGTATTTTTTAATCTTTCTTTATCTATTGCAAGCATTTCAAATTCAAATGGATCGTTAAAAGCTTTATGATTCGAGAGCCAAATTGTATTACATTCTAATGAATTTAGTCTTTTGTTATTCTCCAACTCAAAATCTAAGTATTTTTCATCTAATAATAAATTATATTTATATAACTTTTTAGGAATAAATTTGTTTTTATATTGTATAACTTCTTCAACACTATGTTCTTCTAACAAGTTATCAATTTTATAAAAATCTATTTTTTCATCCATATATATCACCTTAATTTCATACTAATCATGCATTGCTATTAAAATGCTAACATTATAAATTACACAATTTCAATAATTATTATGCAATAACTTTAAATACTATTTAAAAACATAGTAAAATACTTCAACGTTCTTATTTGAATGTTTCAATTGATCTATATTATTTATAACAAAATTTCTCTTACATTCATTAAAACAAATCCTAGCAGATTTTCTCCATTCCAATACAAAGGATTTTGAGATAAACAATCATTTTCTGAAAATCCAATTCCCCAAACTTTATCATGAGGGTTTGCTTGTACTAAAATTTTATTTTTTGTTGAACGCAGATATTTTTTTAGTTTATAATTCTGAGAAAACTTCCCCAAATTCGCAATTTTAACTATATCAAACTTTACTTCATTCCAAATTTTCAAATCAAAATTTTTTATATTTTTACCAATCAATTTCATCTGATTAGGATGATATGCTTTGAGTATTTTATCAAGTGCTTCTTCATCTTTAAATATTCTTGCTTTCTCAGCCATCATATATTGTTCTGCACATTGATAGGTAAAATTATTCATTTCAAATGGTTCTTGATACCATTGACTAAGACATGTTTTAGTTACAGTTCCATTTAATGTCTTTTGATGTCCCCAAAAAAATATATATTCAAGTTGTTCACCAGCTCTAAACTTAGCTTGTACATCTTTAACTCCATACATGTCTATAGCACCTCCTAAAACAAACCATTTAAAAATATTTTTGCTTATATATTCTATTCAACTTAATCACTGTTTAAAATATATCATATTTTAACATTTTTTCCAATATATAAAATAACAAGTCGATTTGCCAGTCTATTTTTAATCCAATGAAGCTCAACTCGCACACACTCACTGAGTACTCACAAAGTAATCTATATCAAATCATAGATTTGGTTTCACTACTCACGTCGGTAAATTCACATAATAGTTCCGCTATAACAGCAATTTACCTCCTTGACTGATAAAAAATATCCATGACAAACTTTTGACTTGTTATTTATTTTCATATTCCTGAATTCTTTACCAATCTGGATCTGGAAAAATCCTCATTGTAAATTCTCTTTTTTCTCCATAATCATTATGCTTCTGTTCATCTTTAATTTCCAAATCATCATATCCCTCTATAGTATCCATATAATCTTCTCCCCTTGAATATTTATTAGAAATCATTATATTTTTTTTATATTTATTAGTTATATTCATTGTCCTTCCTCCTTTTCAATACTAAAAGTATTTCCAGGATTTTAAATTATATTCCTATAGATATCAGTTAAATATCAGTAAGACTATTATTTATGTTTTCCTAATTTATCAAGGTGTTAAAATTGTATTTTAGCAAATACTATTACTATATCAATTAATATAAGGAGGATATAAATAATGGCAAGTACAACTGGAGTAGTTAAATGGTATGATAAAGAAAAAGGATATGGATTCATATCCTGCAATGGTGGAAATGATGTGTTTGCACATCACTCTCAAATAAAAGATAAAGGACCTGACAAAGAGTTAAATGAAGGAGAAAATGTTACTTTTGATATTAAAGAAAATGAAAAAGGTCCTATGGCTACAAATATTCAAAGCTTATAAATTTATCAATACACATTCTACAATTTTACATTTAATATAACATTAAATTGTAAGTACTCTTAATAACACTCTCCGATAATGATGAATATAATATGATTAAAACAGTCGGAGGTGATTTTATGAATTTTTCATTACTGAAAAGAGCTTCTTATAGATCTAATGTATTAGTTATTGAATTTAATATGGGGATGATTCAAGAAAATGAGCATAGTTATAAAAATTTATATAACTATGCCTTTAAAATAGATGATAAATTAATAATATTTTCTAAAGATATAAATATAACTGAATTATTTCCTGGCGATACCCTCTCATTTACATTTCCATTAGAATTTTCTAAGTACCTTACCTCCAATAGCATAATAATATCTATAGATGAACTTACTTGTATTTAAGTATCTTTAAAATCTCCAGTGAGTTTTACCCTATTGCCATCAAAATTAGTTGCAACTGGTTTTATATCTAATGAACCTATTGTAGTGCTCCCTGAAACTTTAATTTCTGTTGGTATAGATGTTGATACTTCTAATTTATTTATCTTTAAATCCTCAAAATTCATTGTTCTCATATTACCATCACCACACTCTTAATATATGAATAACATTACATAAATGTACATATTTTTATTATTTAAAATATATTTTTTAAGAGAGTTAGAAATAAATATTAATAAAACAATAAAACTACTTTTTCATATTTATCAATTTACTAAAATTAATTTTTATATTTTACCTACTATAATCTATCAATTTAATATTTTAGTATTATTATTGGTAAATTATATATACTAATATATAAATAAATATTTTATGTTTTTAATATATGTATAAATAACATATTAATATATATGTTAAAATTAAAGGAGGTAAATTAATGAATAGTAAATATAATGATTTATTTGATGAATTAGTTAAATCATATTATGAAGGTAATTTTGATGAAACTCTTTCTAGTATTATGGTTTGTCATGAAAAATCTCCACAAGAAACTTTTGAAATTATTACTTCATTATGTGGTGTTAATATTAAATTTGATAATAACTATATATATAACATAAAAAAAGCAATAACAAATTACGCAGTCAATAAAAGAATAGTAAAAAAACTTGAAGACTGCTCAGCTAATTGTTCTAAAGATGGCAATGAAAAATTTAAGTGCGAAGCAGCATGCCCATTTAATGCTATAAGTTACGATAGCAAAAAGAAAAATACATACATAGATTCTAATCTATGTGTTAATTGTGGTTTATGTGTAGACTCTTGCCCTAATGGACGTATTTTAGATAAAGTTGAATTTATTCCTGTTATGAATTTAATACATGATAGTAAAACAGTAATTGCCGCTGTTGCTCCTGCAATTGCCGGACAATTTGGAGATGATGTAACTTTAGATATGTTAAGAGCTGCATTTATTAAATTAGGTTTCACTGATATGATAGAAGTAGCATTTGCTGCTGATATACTCTCAATTAAAGAAGCTGTTGAGTTTGATAAGCATGTAAATGGACCTAAAGATTTAATGATAACATCTTGTTGCTGTCCTATATGGGTTGGAATGCTTAAAAAGGTTTATACTGAGCTTGTTCCTGATCTTTCACCTTCTGTATCTCCTATGATTGCTGCTGGCCGTATTATTAAAAAGCTTAATAAAGATGCCAAAGTAGTATTTGTAGGGCCATGTATTGCTAAAAAGGCAGAAGCTAAGGAAAAAGACATAGCTGGTGCTATAGATTTCGTATTAACTTTCCAAGAACTTGATGAAATATTTAAAGCTTTAAACATTGAACCTAATAAAATGAAAGGTATTCCTTCAATCGAATATGCATCAAGAGGCGGTCGTTTATACGCTCGTAGTGGTGGTGTCTCAATTGCAATATCGGAAGTTATAGAAGAACTTTATCCAGAAAAATTCAAACATTTTAAATCAGCTCAAGTTTCTGACGTTAAAGATTGCAAGGAGATGTTAGAAAATGCATTGCAAGGAAAAATCGATGCTAATTTTATCGAAGGTATGGGATGTCCTGGTGGCTGTGTTGGCGGTCCAAAAAGAATTATTCCTACTGATAAAGGAAAAATTTGCGTTGATAATACTGCATATGATTCACCTATAAAAGTTCCTCTTCATAGCGATGTCCTTGATGATGTTTTAAATAATATCAATATAACTTCTTTAGAAGATTTTAAAGATGAAGAAAAAGTTAGCATTCTAGAACGTACATTTTAAATCAATTACTTTTTTAATAAATTAAATATAATTCTTTTATCTTTAATGTTTTTAATAATTTTAAATTTTTTAAATTTAATATACCCAATTTTTATGATATACTTATAAAAAGCATAAGCAGACTTGATTTAAATCCAAATCAAATGAAATTAATTGGGGGAATTAAAATGCAAACATTTTGTAAAATTCAGGGCTATAAACTTTTAGTAGAAGAAAAAAATGAAGAAAATTTAAAAATCATATCTTCAGATTACAATGCTTTTAGAAACTTAGATATGGGTTTTTCATATAATGGGCTATATGAAAAATGGGTAACATCATCAGAAGTAGATTTAATCTTTAAAGAATAAACTATTCTTTTTTACTACTTGAATAATTTTTTATGTTACACCTATGCAAATAAGCAAAAATAACCAGAAGAGCAGTCTACTGGTTATTTTTTATTATATTGATTATAACATTATTTAACTGTTTCCAATGCAGTTTTTACTTTAGGAACTACATAATGACTACTACCTCTATCTTTAACATCTTCTACCATCATTACTACTAATAAATTATTGGGTGCTTTATTCGTAGTCATACCCACAAACCAACCTAACTCTGTTCCACTCTTATCCTTTTGAGTTGATTTTATTTCCGCAGTTCCAGTTTTTCCCGCTATAGTTAGACCTGGAGTATACGCTTGGTGTCCTGTCCCATTTGGATTTTGAACTACCTGAACTAAATCTTGTAAAACTGTATTAGCAGATTCTTTTGATATAAGATTAGCTTTCCATGGTTTTGGCTGTGGGGTATCTTGATATAAAAGATACGGAGTTAAAATTGTACCATCATTTTGAAACAATGTATATATCGAAGCTAAATGAACTGGATTTAATAATATTTCTCCTTGTCCATATCCACTATCTGCCAACTGAACTTCTGTTTTAAAATCACCCTCTTTAGCAAATTGTGAATTATATAAAGGATATTCAAATGGAATTTTATCTCCAAATCCAAAATTATTTAACTTATCTTTAAAAATATCTTTTCCTATATCTAAAGCTGCTTGAGCAAAATATATATTATCTGAATAAACAAGACCATTTAACAGATTAGATTCTCCAGAATAATCACTTACTCTTGTAACATAATAATCACCCCAACTACTATCTTTTCTCCAACTAAGTCCAGTTATATTTTTATTAGTACTAGGATTAATTTTTCCACTATCAACCCCAATAGCAGCAGTTATTGGCTTAAACGTTGAACCAGGTGTAAATGTTCCTTGAAATCTATTATATAGTGGTTGATTTGGATCATTATTTAAACTATTCCACTTGTTATTATCCATTCCAAGTACAAAATCATTTGGATTATATGATGGAGTACTAACAAGTGCTAAAACCTCTCCGGTATTTGGATTCATTGCCACTGAAGTTCCTTTATCATTTCCAAGTTGTCCATATAACAAGTTTTGCATATTGTTGTCAATTGTTAGTTTTAAATCCGTACCATTTTTCACTGGCTTGCTAATTATAGAAGTTTTTTTCTCGCCTTCTCTGTTTTGTATATATATTTCTATACCATCTATACCTCTCAAGGTATTTTCATAAGCTTTTTCAATTCCACTTTTTCCTATTATAGATTTTTCAGTATATTCTTTATCTTTATTTTCTTCTAATTCATCTTTACTTATTGTTTGCACATACCCTGTCAAATGTGCAGCTTTTTCGCCCAATGGATAGATTCTTGAATCCTGTTGAGTTATCATAATACCAGGTATTTGTGCTAAACTTGCAACTCTATCATCTCCATATTGAATTGTTTTAATAGGAATAAGCATGTCTAGTTTGACATATGATGAATTTAATTGATTATTTATATAATCTATGGATACTCCTAAGATTGAAGAAATCTTTTTAACGGATTCATCTCTATTATCGCCTAATTTTCCCGGTATAATTCCTATATTAGATGCATAAGAATCTGTTGCGAGTTTTTCTCCACTTCTGTCTAAAATATCCCCTCTTCTAGACTTTGTTGCACTTATTCTAATCTTGTCATAGTCAGTTAAATCTGGATATATATCTTTTGAATTCCACTTTAAAGTATATCCTTTTCTTGATTCCTTTTCCATTGTTGCAGTATTTAAAAATTCTAGTTCTCCACATATGGTATTCATGTGTATATCATATTGTATCGTTGATTTATTTCCACTTGTTTCTACATTTTTAACTTGTATTTGAATATCTTTCGCTTCAATTCCGTCATATATATTTTTATTTCTTGCAACGAATTCTTCTTCAGATACTTTATCTTTTGTCGCTGCATCAACTAAATCATACATTTTTTCATATTCTTTTTCATTAAGTAATTGAATATATTGTTCTAATATATATTCAGGTTTATGTGCTTTACTATATATAAACCATGCCACAGTGCATAGAATAACAGGAATAATGACTACTCCAATACCAATTATTATGTAAATGTTTTTATTTTTTTTCAAAAATAATCCTCCTTTTTACCTTATTATGATACTTAATATAATATATCTGCTAATTAGATACTTATTTTATAATAAGCAATATTAACCAGTTTTCTTTTCTTAATTATAACTCTTTTTTATGTATTTCATATATATTTTTTTAATTCACATAATATTTTTATATAACAAAAATCACCATATTTTAGTAGGCATAGCAAGTTTGCCATGTCTACTAAAATATGGTGAATAACAAATCACTTATAATACTTATCTTCTTATAACCTCTATTTTATATCCATCTGGATCAGTTACAAAGTAATAATCTGGCTTTGATCCTGGTAATCCTTTCAAATCAGTAACTTCATATCCTAATGATATATGTTTATTTCTCATTTCTTCTAAGTTCTTTACTCCAATTGCAGTATGACTAAATCCATTTCCTAGCTCATAAGGCTTCTCGACATCATAATTGTAAGTAAGTTCAATCTCATATCCTCCAAGTTCATTTGATAAATAAACAAGTGTAAACTTATATTCTGGGAAATCCTTTCTCCTAGTTTCAATAAGCCCTAGTGCATCTTCATAAAATCTTAAAGATTTTTCTAAGTTCTTAACTCTTATGCATGTATGTAACATTTGTACTTCCATATATTCGTACCCCTTATTTTTCATATTTCTTTACTTTAGCATACCATATAATCTAAGATAAACAAAGTATCTTCCTAATATTATAGTATGGTTACATTATGAGCAGGATTGTTTTTAACTTGTTCAATTGCTCGTGTGACTTCAATAGTTATATCTGTATCAAATTGTTGTTCAGTCATTTGTAGCTTTGTCATTACTCTTCCTCTTTGTGTAACCACATAATAAGGTTTTAAATTATTTAATGCAAGGGCAAAAATGTCGCTCTTACATCTATCACACGTACAACTATTGCTCTCTTTCAATAATATTTCCATGTGCTCTTCCACTAATACTTCCATGTAATTAATTACACCATTCATATTATTTTCTCCTTTATTTTAATTTATAAATGCTTATGCTACTATTGTTTCTAATAAAAAATTAGTTGTTTTTATTTCTTACTTTAACTATTTCTAGTAATGTTTCCTTTCGATTTAATTCTGGATTTTCTATAACTAATTTTAATAGATAATTCAATGTATCTCCTATTTCTTTTCCCTTACTAAAACCTATATCCATCAAATTCTGTCCATTAATCTTTAATTTTTTTAAATTAAAACATTCATCTTTTTCTAATATATGATTTAATTTGTTTTCTATTAAATCAAGTTCCATTAATTTATCTTTAGCATAAGTTTCATTCTCAGCTTTTATGTCAGCTCTTTGTACTTTTATTAAATCTAAAAATAAGCTCTCACCTATTTTATTTAACATCCATTTTATTGATACATTAGTTTTTAATGTATCATCATGATATTCAATTAATGACTTCACTTTATTTATAGTATCATTATCATATTTTAAATTTTTAAGTATCTTTTCAGATATTTTTTTAGATACCTTAGAATGACAATAATAATGTGAAACTCCATTTCCATCAGTAGTCTTAGTTTCTATTTTCCCTAAATCATGCAACAGCATAGTCAATCTTAAATGAAGTATAGGCTCTATCATTTCTGTAGCTGCAATTGAATGCTCATATAAGTTATATATATGACAAGTATTATTTTGATTAAAATTATACGTTTTTATCATTTCAGGTATAATATATTCTAATAATCCACATTCTTTTAAAAGGTTTATATTATTAGGTTTATAAATTAATATTTTATTAAATTCTTCTCTTATCCGTTCTTTAGATATATTTTCTATATTATTTCTAAGATGTTTTATTGCATCAATTGTACTTTCTTCAATTTCAAAATCCAATTGAGCTGAAAACCTGATTGCCCTTAGCATCCTTAATGCATCTTCATTAAATCTTTTATTCGGATTACCTACAGTTTTTATTATTTTTTTACTTAAATCTTCTATTCCTTCAAAATAATCAATCAAGCCATTTTCTTCATTATAAGCCATTGCATTAATTGTAAAATCTCTTCTTGATAAGTCTTCTTTTAAACTAGTTACAAATTTCACTTCCTTTGGATGTCTATTATCTTCATACTGTCCATCAGTTCTATATGTTGTAACTTCGTAGCCTTCTTTATTTATAACAACTGTAACTGTTCCATGTTTAATTCCAGTCAAAATAACCTTTTCAAATAGTCCTATAACCTGTTCCGGTCTAGCTTTAGTTGTTATATCCCAATCTTTAGGGTTCTTCTTTAAAAGGCTATCCCGAACGCATCCTCCAACTATATATGCTTCATATCCACTGCTGTTTAATTTATTTAAAATATATTTAACGTCTTCGGGCATATTCAATTTAACATTCATTTCCTCGTCTCCTTTTAATATCTTAAATAATAGATATTAAATGTCTTTTTAATATAAAAAATTATTATTATATTCACATTTAATTATTGTTCACATAATAACATAATACTAGATGTCAATAATTAAAAATTCAAATTGATTTATTTTAATTATACTATATTGTTCATTACTTACAAAAAGGCTCTAAAGACAACTTATTTACAAGTATCTTTAAAACCTTTCTATCACTTAAATATATCACTATATTTTTAATCATCCGCTACATTTCTATTATTAATTGAATATACGTTATAATTCTTCCATATTTGTTCTAAATCGCCAAATATGTCAGATATATTTTCTTTTTCTCTCATTCCAACAGCAATAATTAATGCATTTATTACTGATAAAGGTGCAACTAATGAATCTACAAAAGATGCCATATTACTTTGTGCAATTAATGTATAATCTGCTTTAGATGCTAATGGCGATAATAAACTATCTGTAAGTGCAACTACCTTTGCAGATCTATCTTGTGAAAATTCAAGTGCATCAATTGTTTTAGCTGCATACCTTGGAAATCCGATTCCTATAACTAAATCACCTTCGCCAACATTAATCATTTGTTCAAAAACATCAGATATACCATAACTTACAACTTTAACATTTTGAAGAATTATATTTAAGTAAAACCCTAAAAATTCTGCAAGTGCTGTTGAACTTCTAAGACCTATTATGTATATTCTCTTTGCTTCAAATATACATTTAACAACATCCTCAAAAGTATTTTGATTTATTTTTTCTAATGTCGCTCTAATATTTTCCATATCCGCCTTAAGAACACCTTTTAAAGCGTCCCCATCTGAAAAATAATCATTTCTAAGTTCCAGTCTTTGAACTGTAGTAAGCTTATTTTTTATAAGCTCTTGTAATGCCTTTTGAAGCTTTGGATAACCTGAAAATCCCAATTCATTTGCAAATCTTACAACTGTAGATTCTGATACTCCAACCGATATACCAAGCTTTGCTGCTGTCATGAATGCTGCCTTATCATAATTTTTTAATATATATTCAGCTATCAATTTTTGACCTTTGCTTAATCTTATAAATTTCCCCTGAATCAATCTCATTAAATCTTTATTATTTTCATTCTTTAATTCATCCATCTTTTGCCTTCCTGTTACTACTATATTGAATAATTCTACTCTAATTCTATCATCTTAACTTGAAATATTCAATAAATAACTCATTTTTAGCTTCAACTATTAAAAGTTTGCAAGTTTTTTTCGAAAAAAATTCATTGTAATATGTTTATTAGCTTTGTAACTACAATATTATAAATCATTTAAATAACTTATTTCTTCTTTATTTAATTCTCGCCATTCTCCGCGTTTTAAATATCCAAGTTTTATATTTCCTATTGATATTCGCTTTAAAGATAATACTTCATGATTTAATACAGCACACATTTTTCTTATTTGTCTGTTTTTACCTTCATGTATGCCAACTTCTAGTGTCGATATATCTTTATCAAAACTTATAACTTTAATGTGTGCTGGTGCTGTTACATAACCACCTATATCTATTCCGCTTTCAAACTTTTTAATATCTTTTTGCGTAAATTCTCCCTTGATTACAACTATATATTTTTTAATAAGTTCTACTCTAGGATGAATTATTTTATTATATATTTCTCCATCATTAGTTAATAATAAAAGACCCGAACTATCATAATCAAGCCTTCCAATTGGATATATTCTTTCTTCTACCTTAACTATATCTAAAATAGTAGCTCTACCCTTTTCATCTTTTACAGAGCTTATATATCCTTCTGGCTTATTAAGCATTATATATACTTTTTTTTGTTCCTTGGTTATTATTGTACCTTCATATTCAACTTTATCCTTTAAAGGATCCACTTTAATTCCCAATTCTTTCACTAAAACACCATTAACCTTGACTTTGCCTTCAGATATTATCTCTTCACATTTTCTCCTTGAAGCGATACCACAACTGGCCATATATTTTTGTAATCTTTCTTCCATAATTTATTCACTCCATATTTTGTACCTATAATTTATGATACATTTTTCATCTTTTGACATTTTAGATTATATCTTTTTCAATGCTATAATACAACAATTCATGTACCAATAATTGTTTAAATATTTAAAAATATCTTATCATAATATCAATTAATGCATATAATTATGTTTATTATGCTAATGGTATATCTTATTTAGTATTATTTTAACCTTTTTTCTTATGGTACTATATAATTATTGTTATCACTTAATTACAACCATATGTTATATGTTTATAAAAATTCCAAGTAGATATCTATTAAATTTTTAACACTAAAATACTATAATACTGAAAATAATAGAGACGCTTTCATAAGCGTCTCTATTATCTCATAATGAGATTATTTTATAATTACTTTGTCTCATTAAGCGTAGCAATCTTACAAGAAGAATCCACCACAGCCTCCACATCCTCCACCGAGGAATAATATTAATAAGATCCAAAGCCAGCTTCCTCCACAGCCTCCAAATCCGCCGCAGCCTCCGCCGAAACCACCGCATCCTCCAAAGCCACCGCCAAATCCATTGCCGCAGCCTCCAAATCCGCCACAGCCTCTATTACAACAAGAAAAATTATTGTTACAGCAACAAGAAGGTTGACAGCAACATCTATTACAACAGCAGCAATCACTTGAACATTTTGACATGTTTATCAACTCCTATTCTTTTGTTAATATATCTTATTCAAATTTTGCATTTTTTGTTCTTTATGATTAAAAAATAAATATAACTAATATTTTATTTACATAAAGACTATAATCTACACTAATTATGCAAAATAAAATATAATATGATAATATAGTATTGACTAAAAGGAGGAGACACAATGTTTTTTAAAATTATTATCTATGTAATTTATATGATATTTATGAGAATGAAAGGTCTAAAATATAATTATCTTAAAAAAATTAAAGGTCAAGACTTGGCTTCTAAGTATGTGCAAAAAGTTGCCTATCTATGGAGTGAATTTACGCTAAATATAATAGGCATAGATTTAGACGTAACTGGTAAAGAGAATATTCCTAATGAACCATGTGTATTTATAGGAAATCATTCTAGTATACTAGACATTCCAATAATACTTTATTCATCAAATAAAAAAATGGGATTTATAGCAAAAAAAGAACTTTTAAAAACACCATTTATAGGTTATTGGATAAAAAGAAGTGGTAGTGTACCAATCGACAGAGAAAACCCAAAAAGCGCTATTAAATCAATAAATGATGGAGTTGAAAACTTAAAGAATGGTTATTGTCTTGGAATATTTCCAGAGGGAACTCGAAATAAGGAAGGAAAGGTTGGTGAATTTAAAAGAGGCAGTTTAAAACTTGCTACAAAATCTCAAGTACCTATAGTTCCTGTGAGCATAGATAGAGCTTCCAGATCATTTGAAGATAATAAAAAATTTAAACCAAATAAGATAAAAGTAGTTTACGGAAAGCCAATATATACAAATTCTCTCTCAAAAGAAGATGAAAAATTATTAATGAACAATATTAGAAATACTATAATATCCAATTTGAATATGTCTTAACTATAAATAATATATAAAGTTAATATACTTTGATAATTAGAATTTAATTAAAATTATCTTATTTTGAACAAAAAAATTAGCTGTTACAAAACTAACATAGTCAGTTTTGTAACAGCTTGTTTATTATTTATAGAAATTTATGTTATATACTATTTTTTTGATCCAATATAATGAATTATTAATGCTAAAATTGTAAATACTACAGGTCCTGCAATCATTACAATCGTTGATGTATAATCACCTTTAAGTGACGGTTCTATAATTGTAAATATATTAGCAAATCCAACCGTAGCAGTAACTATAACAGCCACAATTACTGCTATGTTCTTATTTTTAAAAACTACAAATGGTTTTAATATACTATCTTTCTTCTTAAATGAAATAAAGGCTGTTGATAAAAATAGATATGGTAATGTCATAGCAACATTTGTCATTAAAATTAACATTTCAAAAAATGCTTTAGCATTTTTTCCACCCATTGATATAAGTAATACCATAACTACAACTATTATTGTTTGAATAATCATAGCATTTATTGGCATTCCACTTTCATCTATTTCAGCCATTTTTCCTGGCCATAACTTAGCTGGTGTTCCTTCTATTAATTGCTTAAGTGGTGCATATGACAACGTAAAAAATGCACCTGTTAAGGATAAAAACATTGATAAACCTACGAATCTAGCAACCCAATTACCCATTTGAATGCATATTGAATTACTCAAACCAAGTGAATTTCCTAGTGTAAATCCTAAATTATTCATAACAACATAAGCTACATTAGCCATGTTTACATTATCTCCTACTAATACACTGCTCCACTTTGTAAATACACCTACACAGAAAATTCCAAGTGAATAACCAATAGATATAACTACTGCTGCAATTGTTATTCCTTTCGGAAATGTCTTTTCAGCATTTTCAGTTTGATCAACAAGTCCCCCAACTGCTTCAATACCTCCAAATGCAAAAATTGCAAAAACCAAGAATGAAAGCATGGAACTAGTACTAGAATATGCTGGATTTGGTGAATTAACAAATGACATTGTTGATGTAATTTGCTCTGCAAGTTGTCCTTTATTTAAAATAAGTACTATACATGCTCCAACTATTAATACTACATTCAATAATGCACATGCAATTCCACCTATTGATGTAAATTTAGTAATTTTGCTCATCCCTTTTTTTGAGATTAAAAATACTACCGTTACCCAAATAGATCCTAATATTCCAATAGTTTTTGTAGAACTTAATCCGAGCAGACTCCAAGTTGATGTTATATCAACTCCAAAAATTGTATTTGATAATGGAATCCAAATAGTTGAACATATGTTAGTCATCCAAATTATATAAGATGCATACCACATAAATATTCCCACAAATGCAAATTTAGGCCCTACTGATTTCTCCATCCAAGAATATATACCTCCCTTTTCATCTTTGAAGGCTGCGCCATATTCCGCCATCATAAAAGCATAAGGTATAAAAAATGTTATAGCTCCTAGTATAAACCAAGGAATTGCCCCATATCCCATAAGGTAATATGATCTTGGCATATTAGCGAACCCAAATACTGATGTGAAAATCATAAGAATTAATGTCAATAGTGTCAGCTTTTTCTGTTTTTCAGTGTTTTCCATATTTGTTTTACTCCTTACTTTTTAAATTTTTCATGTGTTAAAATGAAGTTTGAGTCTTATCTAATTATCACATTTATGATTTGTTTTAGGCATATGAAAGAAAATAGCAAGTCCAACATGCCTTAATTGCAAGGTGTAAATTACTTCTTCTTATGTTAGTCTAATTTAAGCTTAATCCTTATTGCTAGAATTTTATAATCACAACTTTATTTTTTCCCCAATCGTGCATTATAATTTTTTAAATAAATGTAACTTAATCTAAAGAAATAACTCTTAAAATTATTCTCTTTAACTTATTTACTCACACGAATATATACTTCTAAATATTACTATTAATTTTTTTCTAAATCAAACATACCATTTATATACATTGATAATTAATTATCATTTTCTTTGTTATTTACTCAAAATTCATTATATATTTTAAACAATATATAATTTATAACTCAACTCATTAATTTGTTTATATTAAATCAATGTAAAAATAAAGAGAGTAGCAAATAATATTTCTACTATTTGTTACTCTCTCAAAGTTATAATTGTAAAGCAGTTATTTATATTATAATATAGTTTCCTTGACATTAGCTGAACATGTATAAAATCAATTTTTTTATAACTCTATTCATTGATTAGTTTTATAAAATTTTCATTTTTCATTAATATTGAAACATATGCAATTGAAATTGCAAGTACTATGTTTAATATAGGTATTAGTCCAATTATAATTAAAGTCATAAACACTTTCCAACTATATTTTCCACCCATTGATTTTATATTATTCTTATTTACTAATACTCTAATAAATAAAAATATTAAAGATATGCAGCTTAATACTATTGATATTGAATATAGATATAACACGTTATGCAACTCCTTTGAGTATAAATTTCGTTTTTCTCATTTTACATATTATACCATAATTTGGTTATATTATGTATTGATTATAAATGTAAAATAAAATTAGAATTATTCAACTTTTCGTTTTATAAGAAATCAATAAATTAGTGTCTCCATCTATCTGACTTAATTTATAAGTCCATTCTTTTATGTTTTCATCTATATTCCCAGCGGCATTAGATTTTATTACCTCACCTGGAACTTTAACTTCATTAATAAATTTAATATTTTTTATATAATTATATATTATTTCATCATTGTTAGTTTTATCTTTAATTAACTTATCAATAGATTGCTTATTTACTTTTAGATTAATATTATATGTAGTTTCTCCAATTCCTGATCTTTTTAAATAAGTCATTGTAGCTAATCCGCTAGAATTTATTTTTTGTTGCAAATCCTCAATAGATTTAAAATTATATGTAATTTCCTCAACATTTATATTATTTTTTAAATATCTATTGAAACTATAACCATTTTCTTTGGCCCACTTATGATCAATTATATCATTTCCTAATTTTGAACTTATAAAATTGTCATATAATATTTGTAATTTTACCGTTCCATATCCATTTTCATTTATTACAGTAAAACTTTTAAGATTAATATTTCCACATCCTAATAACATCATGGAAATAATTAAAGCTATCATAAATAATATTGATCTTTTAAATTTAATCATTTGTATTCCTCCAAGCACATCCTATTGTTTATTAATATAATGCCCAAAGATAACTTGTATATACGAAATAAGAACTAGGATATCCCCATAGTTCCTATAAAATATCATTCAATTATTTCTAGTTGTTCCTCACTTATGCAATATAAACCGCCTCTTGCCAATCCTGTTTTTAATACTATATTAACCATTCCATATTCGAAACTTTCTATTTCACCTTCATCTCCTATTTGAATGGCTCTTAACCTATCTATATTATCAATTGATTTTATTTTTACTTTTTTACCTTCATATAAATTTTTCATAATTGTTCGCCTACTTTTTTATACAAATATTTTGCTATATTACTTAAATTTCATTTATCTAAGAATTATTAACACAATATGCATTTAATATTCAAGTATTATAAATTAGTAAGTATAAAAAACTTTATCCATAAATATATACTTTCCTTTAGCATTAATACTAGTCAATAACTATACTAGCGCTTAATTTAAATTAGCTCTTTTTTTCCTATCTTAACTGTTAAACCACATCACCCTACATTTTTCAAACATATTCTGAAGAATATATATTCTTCAGAATATACATGGTTAAGAGCTTATTTGCTTTAAAATTCTATTATTTAAAAACATTTTAATACTCATAATAGTTAAAATAACAAAGCCTAGCGTTTTTTTAACTTTAAGGTCTATACTCTTGATGCAATTCTGTTACCATGCCATCTTTAATAGTTATTTCAAAAATTGGCCTATCCTTATATTTACCAACAATTATACTGTTAAAATCTTTATTAACAATCAGAACTTGTCCTTTACTATTAAAATCAATTTCACTAATATTCACATTATCCGCAACTTCTAATACTGTAGTATTACTAATAGGCATATCAAAACCATCATCTGGTATATAATCTCCAGTATCATCATGGACAATTACTTGATCTCCAGTTCTTCTTTCATAATCCCTAGCTTCATCTAAATCAGTAACAAACCTATCAAAATATCCCTCTATATATTTTTTATTATTCTTTTCATATCCTCTGTTTATATAAAACAATGTTTTTCCTTTGCTAGTACCAACATATGCATTAGGAACCCAAGCTCCACTAGAATTTAAATAGTAACCATCAATTGCTGTATTACTAGCCATATACCCATTAGAATAGAAATAGTACCAATTTCCACCAATTGATTTCCACCCTGTAGCATATGAATTGCCATCTTCATACCACCAGCCTGTACTATTTTGTTTCCACTCTGCATTTACCCCCACTGGTAACACCAATGTACTTAAACCTGTAAACATTATTGCTATAACCGCCTTTAACAATTTATTCTTCATATTATTTCATCCCCTTTATATAATATTTTATTTTTTTAAGAACAATTTGATTACTTATATGAAAGATATTATATATATAAAAACAATCACAAAATGTTAAGGCCAATAAAAAAGATATTATCTTTTGTAAATATAATAGTAGCAATTTATAACTTTTTAAATAATCTATTATGAGGAGCAATTTTATCTAAAGGAGATACAATGATAAAGGAAACTGTTGATTGTATAGATGCTGGAACTGAATACTGCCCTTGCAAACTGGCAGAATCTGGGCAATGTTTGATTTGTTCTCAATGCCAAGGTGAATGTTTTTGCGATTGCTTAAACTGGAAGGGGGTTTGTATATATCAAGAACTTAACAATAATGGTTATAAGGCAAAAGAAGGACGTAAGACTTATGACTGTAATGTAGAAAATGTAATTAAATATGATGATAATATAGTTATTATTAAATTCAAAGCCCCACATAAATTGGCTTTAGATTTAGTCAAACCTGGAAGTTACATTTTTATAAAGACAGATGAAAATAAGTATTTTGATGTTCCAATTTCAATTATGAACTCAGATATAGATAATGATATCATTACAGTTGCTGTGGAAATCAGAGGAATAAAAACCACTAAATTAAAAAATATAAACGCAAACGAAAACATATCAATTAGAGGACCATATTGGAATGGTGTATTTGGACTCAAAAATATATTAGCTCAAAATAATAATAAATGTCTAATTCTTGCTAGAGGCATTGGGCTAGCTCCTATGATGCCTGTAATAAGAAAATTGATTTATCAAAATAACGAGATTAATATTGTTATAGATAAAAGTCCATTTGAAACTAATATTGCAAAAGAACTTTTGAATGATTACTCAACAAAATATACAGAAAAAATATTATTGGATAAAGGAAACTTATCCGATTATGCTAAAGTTGTAATAAAAGATGCCCTTAATGATGGTGTAAATTACATTCATGTAGCTGGTGCTGATATATTAACTTATAATATTATAAATTATTTAAATGACATTGATAGAAATGATGTTATGCTTTCTTGTTGTAATAATTTCAAAATGTGTTGTGGCGAAGGAATTTGCGGAGCTTGCACTGCAAGATTTGCTGGGCACAAAGTAAGGCGATTCTGTAAAGAGCAAGCTGATCCAAGAAGTATATTTGAAGGGAGAAGATTTATATGAAAGTTGTTATTATTGGTGGCGGCTGGGCTGGTTGTGCCGCAGCTTTAAGTGCCAAAAAAGCTGGTGCGGATGTTACTATAATAGAAAAGACTGATCTTTTACTTGGTCTTGGTAACGTTGGCGGTATAATGAGAAACAATGGAAGATTCACAGCATCAGAAGAACTTATTGCTCTTGGCTGTGGAGACTTGATACAAATTACTGATAAAGTTTCTACTCACACCAATATAGATTTTCCAGGTCACAAGCATGCTACTTTATACAATGTTAATATGATTGAAGGTGAAGTTCGTAAATACTTAACTTCATTTAATATTAATCTTTTAATGGAAAGCCGTGTTACTGATATTAATTTAGATAATAAAAAAATTAATGGAGTATATCTTAGCGATGGAACTTATATAGATGGCGATGTTTTTATTGAAACTACTGGTACAACTGGACCTATGGGAAATTGTTTACGATATGGAAATGGTTGTTCTATGTGTGTCTTAAGGTGCCCTGCTTTTGGTCCAAGAATTAGTATAAGCCAAAGATGTGGTGTTGCTGATCTTCAAGGTGAGAGAGGCGATGATATACTTGGTGCCTTCTCAGGTTCATGTAAATTAGCTAAAGAAAGCTTATCAGAAGAAATAAGAAATGAACTTGATTCTAAAGGCGTTGTAATATTAAAAGTTCCAGAAGAAGATGTTAATTATGGTAAATTAAGTACAAAAGTTTGCCAGCAATATGCATTAAAGGAATTTGCAGAAAATATAATACTTTTAGATACAGGTCATGCTAAACTTATGACTACTTATTATCCTTTGCATAAACTCAGAAAAATTAAAGGTTTAGAAAATGCCAAATATGTTGATCCTTATGCAGGCAGTAAGGGTAATTCAATAAGATATTTATCCGTTGCTCCTAGAACAAATGATTTAAAAGTTACTGGTGTAGATAATTTATTCTGTGCCGGAGAAAAAAGTGGATTATTTGTTGGACATACCGAAGCAATCTGCACAGGAACTTTAGCTGGTCACAATGCTGTAAAATTAGTTATGGGTATGCCACTATTAATCCTTCCTTCTTCTATTGCTATTGGTGATTTAATATCATATGCCAATGAAAAAGCAGCAACAAGGGAAGGTAGAAAAGACAGGTATACTTTCGCAGGAGCTAGCTATTTCAAGAGAATGCAGAAATTAGGTCTTTATACTACTGATATAGCTGAAATTCAATCAAGAATTGATAAGATTAATCTTACTAATATTTTCAATCAAAAACTATGTTAACTTCAGATGCATCAACAATAGCATTAGCCAAAAATATACTATATATTTTAATAAATAATTAAAATACTACTGTTTTATGATAAAATTTTAGCTAAAAAATTTAAATATTACAACTTATAGAAAATACTCATTATACAATTTTTTATATATTAAAAAAACGAGACTATGTTATTTTAACTAAGATAACATAGTCTCATTTTAATATTATATTAATTCTTTAACATTTTGATTTTCAAAAGCAACTGTTTCTGATACATGTTTATATATTTTATCAGTTACGTTCCATCTATCAGGACAATTCAATACTACAATTATTATATCTTTTCCATTTTTATTAACTGATGAAACCAAACACTTTCCTGCTTGGCCAGTAGTACCTGTCTTTACTCCATTTGCACCTGGAATCTTCCAAAGAATTTTGTTTATATTATTATAATCTCTAGTAAAATTATATTTATCTTTAGAAATTTCCTTCGAACCTACAACTTCTCTAAACAAATCATAGTCCATTCCTTTTGATGTAAGTATTGCTAAATCATAAGCAGAAGAATAATGTTCACTGCTATCTAAACCATGAGGTGATTCAAAATGTGAATCTAATATTCCAATTCCTCTAGCATAATGGTTCATTATTTCTGAAAAACCTTCTACTGAACCTCCTAATCCTTCAGCTATTGCTATAGCTGCATCATTTCCTGACCTAAACATAAGTCCATAAATTAATTCTCTTAAAGTAATTTCTTCATCTGCTTTATATCCAACAGTAGACCCTCTAATACTAGCTGCTTTCTTACTTATAGTTAGTTTTCTATCTAAATCACCTTGTTCAATAGCAATAAGAGCTGTAAGTATTTTGGTTGTACTAGCCATTGGCACTAACTCATATGCATTTTGTTCAAATAATACTGTACCACTTTCTTTATCCATAGCAATTGCACATCTCGCATTTACTCTAAATTTTGTATCAGCACTTACATTTATACATAAAATTTGAGCAAATATAAAACTCAGTAATATTATAGTAATACTTTTTATACTCTTCCTCATAATTAATCACCCTCTATATTTACTATTTGATTCTAGTTTCTCTTTAAAATCATTTTTTAAACCTAGTTTAGTGATTTTTTAGGTTTATTTTTTTTATAAATAGTAAATACTTATGTAGTATACAAATTTTGGAGGGATTTTATGAAATTATTTCTCATTATCTTTATAATTTTCCTAATATTTTTTATGCCTATTCCATTAAAAATTACTGCTTATTATACTACAAACAACTATTATATTAAATTATACAACTTTACTATTTTCTCTAACAAAAATAAAAAAGAAATTGTAAAAGAAAAAACGCCTTATGATAAAAAAGCAAAAACAATATTTTCTAAATATAATTTTAAAAATATAAATTATAAATCTTTGATAAAAAAACTATATAACTCGAAGTTTAAACCTTTTTTAAGAATAAGTTTTAAATTAGATTATTCTCTTAGCGATGCTGCTAAAACAGGATTTTTTTATGGTATATTATATCAATTAATACCTTTAATTTACATTATCATTAATATTCCATTTAAAAGCACTAAATTCAAATATGATATAAATCCTATATTTGAAGATAATCCTTTACTAAAATTTGAAACTTCAAGTATATTTTTCTTTTCAATTGCAAATATTATATATGTATTATTCATTTTGTTTAAATTTATAATAAAAACAAGGGAGGTGCCCCCTTTAAAATAGGGGATAATTATGGCAAATGAACAACCAGTTGAAAATTTAATGAAAAACACCATAGAGAATCTTAGAAACATGATTGATGTAAATACAGTAATTGGAGATGCTGTTGAAACAAAAGATGGAACTTACATAATACCAGTTTCAAGATTATCATTTGGTTTTGCATCTGGCGGTAGTGAATATTCAAAGCCAAATGCTGATAATTCAATCTTTCCATTTGGCGGTGGCTCCGGCGCTGGTGCATCTGTAAGACCAGTTGCATTTTTAGTAGTTAAAGAAGATAGCGTTAGAATGTTACCTGTTGATGCCGATACTACTTATGATAGAATTGTTGATACTGTTCCTCAAATTTTAGATATGATAAAAAGTCTAGTTAAAGATTTAAGCTGTAAGAATAAAAATAGCAGCAAAGATAATAAAAATTGTGATGATAAGAATAAAAATTCTGATAATGGAAATAATACTAATGTTGACAGTTATGCTCAAAATAATAACTGTTGTGATAATCATAATATTTAAATAGCTCCTAATTTTTTAATTTTGTAAATGAAATAGGTGTACTGAAAATTCAGTACACCTATTTCTATTTTTTCAATCTACCTTACTCTAATTGACTCGAATTATTTTCATTTATATCTATTTCTTCTTGAATATCCTCGTGCCCAAATAAGTCCAATGAAGGAAGTTCTTCTAAATCTCTTAATTCAAATTGTCTTAAAAATTCCTCCGTAGTCCCATATAAAATTGGTCTTCCTGGAACTTCTAATCTACCAACTTCTTTTATCAATTCTTTTTCTACTAACCTTTGAATAGCACTCTCAGATTTTACACCTCTTATTTCGTCTATATCAATTCTAGTTATTGGTTGTTTGTATGCTATTATAGCCAAACTTTCTATTGATGCTTGAGATAAAGATTGTCTTTTATTTTTCTTCAAAAGTTTTTGAATATAATCTGCATTTTCTGATTTAGTAACTAGTTGATAGCCTCCTTTTATGCATATTATCTTTATTCCCCTAATTGGTTTATCATATTCCTCCATCATCTCTTGAATAAGAATTTCGATAAGTTTAGATTTTTCTTCAAGATGATTTGCTAAATCATTTAAACTTAAAGGTTCACCACTGGCAAATAATAAAGATTCTATAGCTGATTTTAAAGAATTTTTTCTCATATCATCTATAAAAGGAATTTGAATTGCTTTACTATTAGACATCTTCTTCTCTCCTCTCAATTATTATCTTCATAAAACTATCGCTTTGATAAACCTTAACCATCCTTTGTTTAATCATTTCAAGTAATGCTAAAAAGGTTACAATTCGCTCTAATTTGCATTCGCAATCTCTTGCAAGATCTTCAAAATCATTAACATCTCCTTTTTTTAATCTCTCTAGGATTATCTGCTGCTTGTCTTCTATTTTATATTTATCAACATAAATTTTCTTTTGTATAACATTATTTCTATTCTGTTTATTATTATAAATCTCTAGCAGATTGTTATATATATTATATAATTCTAAAAGACTTGTATTTTTGAATAAATCCTCTTTGGCATTACTTTGTTTCCTTTCTTCTATTATTTCTGGTTTTTTTCCATATACTTCTCCTGCACTAATATATCTATCCTTAAAAAATTGTGATACACCTTTTATTTTCTTATAAACTATAAGCTTTTCAAGAAGGTTCTTTTCTTCATCCTCTTCGTTTTCCTCTTCTTTTTTTGGCTTAGGTAATAGATACTTAGATTTTATTTCTATTAATGTAGCTGCAACTACAATAAATTCAGATGTAATTTCTAAATCCATCTCTTTCATAGTATTAAGATAATTTAGATATTGATTAGTTATCTCATATATTTTTACATTATATATACTCATTTGATTTTTCTTTATTAAATGTAATAATAAATCAAAAGGACCTTCAAAGTCATTAATTTTAATTTTCGGAAGTTCCATATAATACCTCCTCCATCATAGGTTTCCAAAGCTAAGGCACATGAAAATAAATAACAATTCCAAAGTACCATTGATATTTTTCATTAGGCAAGGATGGAAATTCTCCCCACAGCGGACTATTAGGTCAATTTGCCGATGCAGGACGATGAAAAATAGGCTGGCAAATGAACTTGCTATTTTTTGAATGTGTCTAAAGTTTAGTCATAATTACTTCACAATATATAATAACAATTTATATTGTTCAAAACAAGAAAAATAACCTTATATAGTATAACTAAACATTCTACTATAAAGGTTATTCATTCTTTTATAATCTAAATTAAATTTATAACATTATACACCCTTTTTAAATAAATTTTTAATGTTATATTTTATGTTATCTAAGAAGTTACCCTTCTTTATATTTCTATCAGAATATACTTCTACTTCTCCTACTTTTTCATCATTTAAATAAACTTCACATTTACCAATAACTTCTCCAGCTTTGTATTCTTTCTTAGTTTCATCTAGAATTATTTTCTTTACTAAATTATTACTTGCTCCTTTTGGTACTACTACAGTCAAATCATCCTTTGCCATAGCTATAAAGAATTTATCTGTTTGTTCATCCATACATACTTTTTGCAATTCTTCATCTTTAGCCACAATCTTTTTACCCTCATATTTTGAAAAACCATAATTGAGCAATACTCCTGCATCACGATTTCTTATTTTATAGGTTGGTGCTCCCATAATTACAGATAACATTCTTACACCATTTCTTGTTGCTGTTGCACTTATACAATATTTAGCCTCATTTGTAAATCCTGTTTTTAGTCCATCGCAACCATCAAAAAACCTAACTAATTTATTATGATTTACTAGTTCTATTGGTGATTTTCTTCCCTCTGATATAGAATCCATGTATGTTCCTGTATATTTTAATACTTTAGGATGTTTTAATAATTCCATAGACATTTTTGCTATATCATTTGCAGTTGATAAGTGACCATCTGCTGGTAACCCATTACAATTTTTAAATGTTGTATTCTTCATACCAATCTCTTGTGCTCTTTTGTTCATCATAGCAACAAAGTCTGGTTCTGTTCCTCCGAGATATTCTGCAAGTGCAACAGCCGCATCATTTCCTGACGCTATTGCAACACCTTTTAGAAGTTCCTCTACGGTTCTTATTTCACCAGTTTCTAAAAGCATTGTGCTTCCACCCATCTTTTTAGCATTTTCACTGCATGTTACTTTATCATCTAAGCTAATTTTCCCATTATCTACAGCTTCCATAGTAAGCAACATAGTCATTATTTTTGTTACAGATGCTGGAGCAAATTTTTCATCTGCATTTTTTTCATAAAGTATCTTTCCAGTTGTAGGTTCCATTAATAAAGCCGATTTAGCTTCTATTTGAGTTCCATCAGATTTTTCTTCATCTTTTAAAGTTGCAGCATTTACTAAATTACTAATTGGTAAAAGCAATATTGTAAAAATAAATATCAAAGTAAAAGATATGATTCTTTTAATGTTATTTTTCATTTTTACTTCCTCCCTTCAAAATTAGTGTTACCATGTGAAGAAAATAATATCACAAGTAACTCTAATTTCTTCTAAAAATTCTACAGGAAATTTTTATTATTTTTTGATTTATGAACCATATAATAATTTCTTTTACACAATATAAATACACTCTTAATAAATGCAAAAAAGATGTAGCAAATTATCTACATCTTTATATATTAAAAACATTATATTAATTTTGTATATTGAAACATAATTTATGTTTTCGCAAGTATTTTACCAATATCTTTTAAATCATATCCTCCTAAACTTTCGACTTCCTTTTTAAATTCCTCACTTCGAACTGTGCTTAGTATCAATTTATATATTGGATATTTTAAATCAGATTCTCTAATTACTAAATCGTATCTTTCTTCTTGAAGTGGAATAAAATCAATTCCATCAACTGTATTTGCTATATTTTCATTTCCAATTCCAACATTTCCTTCGCCTCTAGCTATACTTCTAGCCACTGCAAAATGAGATTGTTTTTCTATATCATATCCATTAACTTGTTCCTTACTTATATTGTTTAATCTCAACTTTTCATCTAACAAAATTCTAATTCCAGAACCTTTTTCTCTATTAATCATAGAGATATTTGATTTAGTTAGGTCCTTCCATTTATTGATCTTATAAGGATTTCCTTTTGTTACATAAAACCCAACATTCCTATATGCTAAATTTATAATAAAACAAGATACTCCAGGAAGCATTTTTCTGACAAAAGCAGTATTGTATTCATCAGTATCACCATCCCATAAATGTACCGATGAAACAGAAATTTTATCGTTATACAAATCATAAAGGCTTGCATAACTTCCTGTATTTGATCTAAGCACTCTCATATCATTAACTTTTTCTCTAATATGTTCTGCCAAAACATCTAATATTACATCTTGCCCAGATATTATAATATCATTTGGATTTTCTAAATTTAAAACATTATTAGTATATGTTTGCTTAGTTAATTCACTATTTAAAATAATGTTTTTATTTCTATTGCTTTTAGAAATCTTTTGATTATTTATATAATTTTCAACATCATCTCTATCTATTCTTAATTTTTTTCCTACTTTATAGCCAGGCAACTCCCCACGCTTAACTAATTCGTACACAGTATTTTTAGTTATTTTAAGTAATTCAGCAACATCCACTGCTGTTAGGGATTTCTCTGAATCCATAGAATTCCCTCCTTCTTCAATAATATATAATTCTAACATTTAAAAGATAAAATTTCTAGCAATAATATCAAACTAATAACAAAATAAGTTAATATATTGAATTTTATTATAATTAATGCTAGTATTATAAAAGCAAACCAAACATGATAAAACATAACAAAACAGAACTATATTAATTTTAAATAATGAATGCGAGGTTTTACTTATGAAAAAGAAAATAGGTGCTATTACCATATTAACTTTAATGATAACATCATTACTTATAGGTTGTGGTGCCCCAAATACTTCATCAACCAAATCTAACGATACTACTACTGAAAATTCTATACAATTAAATATTTCTGCTGCTGCCAGTTTAAAAGAAGCAATGACAGATATACAAGCTGAATTCAAAAAGACTAAACCTAATGTTACTTTAACTGTTAATTATGGAGCTTCTGGATCTCTTCAACAACAAATAGAACAAGGTGCTCCTTGTGATGTATTTATTTCTGCTGGTCAAAGTCAAATGGAAGCATTAGATAAAAAATCATTAATCCTTGAAAATACTAAAAAAGATTTAGTTAAAAATGATTTAGTCTTAGTTGGTCCAAAAGATACAACTTTAACAAATCTTTCTGACTTAACAAGTGACAAAGTTAAAAAGATTGCAGTTGGAGAACCTAAAAGTGTACCGGCTGGACAATATGCGGATGAAGTTTTTACTAAACTTGGTATTAAAGATTCTGTATCGTCAAAACTTGTTTTTGCTAAGGATGTAAAAGAGGTTCTTGCTTGGTCAACATCTGGAAATACTGAAGTAGGATTTGTTTATAAAAGTGATGCTTTAAGTAGTAATTCTTGTAAAATAATCGAAACAGTTCCTGAAGACAAGCATTCTCCTATAACTTATCCAATTGGGGTAATAAAGTCTAGCAAAAATTCTGAAGATGCAAAAGCCTTTGAAGATTTCTTATTTACTGATACATGTAAGAAAATCTTTGAAAAATATGGTTATGG
Source organism: Clostridium saccharobutylicum DSM 13864 (assembly GCF_000473995.1). Lineage (NCBI taxonomy): Bacteria > Bacillati > Bacillota > Clostridia > Eubacteriales > Clostridiaceae > Clostridium > Clostridium saccharobutylicum. Next base: position 2,970,182 of record NC_022571.1, read on the forward strand.
ATTAGCATAACAAAAAATCTTAAACTTATGTGGTAACTTACCGAAAGTAAGTGGATTCTTTTGCTCGATTGCTATAGAATATTGCTATGGATTTCTAACAGTAATAGTTGTTCCATTCCAGCATGCTCCCGAGACAAGCTTGTGACAAGCAAGAATGGAACAACTATTACTGAACAAATACCTATAACAATATTCTAAACGCAATTCTACGCAAAAGAATCCACTTACTTTCTAGTATATAATATATTTCAAAGCATAAATCTAGTTAATAAATTATTTATCTCTCTAGATATCCAATTTATGAATCACACTTATGGTTTGAATATATATCCAAAACTAGAAATAGAGGTCATGCTTTTGTGTAGTGTTACCTCAGAAAATTTTGATAACTATGCTTCTTAGATTGCAAGTTGTACCCACATATGCTTGCTCACAGCGTATCTGGGAAGCAAGCATTGTGGGTACAACTTGCAATCTTAGAAGCATCTATCAAAATTTTCAGTAACCGAAACAAATGCATGACCTCTATTTCGGTTAGCTATAACATAAGTCTAATTTAAAAGGAGGATTATATATGGATTTTACGCCTTTATGGATTTCTATAAAAACAGCTGTATTAGCAACAATAATAACATTTTTTTTAGGCATTGCAATTTCTTATTGGATGGCAAATTACAAAGGAAAATGTAAAGGAATAATAGATGGTCTATTTACTTTACCTCTAATTCTTCCTCCAACTGTTGTAGGATTCTTTTTATTGCTTATCTGTGGTAAAAATGGCCCAGTTGGAAGGATATTAGAACTTTTTAATACATCATTAATCTTCACTTGGACTGCTACAGTAATAGCAGCCATAGTAGTTTCATTTCCTATGATGTATAGAACTACTCGTTCTGCTTTTGAACAAATAGATACTAATATTTTATTTGCTGCTAGAACACTTGGTTTAAGCGAATTTAAAGTTTTTTATAAAATTGCTATTCCTTTAGCTATGCCTGGAATTATAGGCGGATTAGTATTATCTTTTGCAAGAGCTATGGGAGAATTTGGTGCAACACTTATGTTAGCTGGAAATATTCCAGGAAAAACTCAAACTATGCCTCTTGCAATATTCTTTGCTGCTGAAGGTGGAGATATGCAAAAAGCTATACTTTGGGTTATTATAATTGTTACTTTATCATTATTTTTAATTTTAATAATGAACTATTTTTCTGAATCCCACTTAAAACTGCTTGGAAGGAGAGCTAAATAATGTCGCTGTATGTAAACATAGAAAAGCATCTTCCCTCATTTGATTTAAAGATCAATTTTGAACATAAAAAAGGTGTATTAGGTTTTTTAGGTGCATCTGGTTCTGGAAAAAGTATAAGTCTTAAATGCATATCAGGATTAGTTTCGCCATCTAAAGGAGAAATAATTGTTAATGATAAAGTTTTTTATGATTCTGAAAATAAGATTAACTTAAACTGTCAAAATAGAAAAGTTGGTTATCTTTTTCAAAATTATGCTCTTTTCCCTAATATGAATATAATTGATAATATTGAAGCCGGGGTTTCTAATATTAGCAGCAAAAAACGTAAATCTCTAACTAAAGAATACATTGAGAGATTTCACTTAGAAGGACTTGAAAAACATTATCCTTGGCAATTATCAGGTGGCCAGCAGCAAAGGGTTGCTTTAGCTAGAGCACTTATAACCTCTCCTGATATTTTACTTTTAGATGAGCCATTTTCTGCTTTAGATCAGCATTTAAGAAATAATCTAGAAAAAGAGCTAATGGATATAGTAAAAAATTATAGTGGTAATGTAATCTTTGTTACCCATGATATAAATGAAGCCTATAGAGTTTGTGATGATATAATTGTTTATGAAAATGGAGTATCTCTAGAAAAAAGAGATAAAAAAGATTTATTTAACTACCCTAAGACACTTTCTGAAGCAACTTTAACTGGCTGCAAGAACATCTCAAAAGCTAGAAAAACTAGTAATAATACCATTTATGCTGAAAATTGGGGACATGAATACACTATAAATAACGAAGTCCCTGAAAACATTGAATACATTTGTATAAGAGCTCACAATATAGAGGTATGTACATATAACAATGCGATTAACACATTTCCTTACATAGTTGATAATATTGTAGAAAATCCATTTGAGTTTACTATTTATTTAAAAAATAGTATTAACCCTAATTCTAACTTAGTCGAGTTTAAAACAGAGAAAAAGAATATGAGCTTTTCGCTAAATGATACAGTATATCTAAAATTTTCATCAGATCATTTATTTTATTTTTAGATTATACATAGATATCCAAATCAAGATTTAGATTTATGTAGTAACTTATCGAAAATAATGGTACTGTTTCACACAGCATTGAATTTAGAATATTGTTATAGCTATTTCTTCAGTAAAAGTTGTTTCATTCTTACTTGTCACAAGCTTGCATTTAGGAGCATGATGGAATGGTTTGACCACATTCTCCTATATGATTTTAATACAATTCTCTCTAATTCAAATTTAATATTAAGATAGCCATTTACTAAATGATGCCATAAATTTATGTATGATAACTAAATTGACCACCATAATTATAAAACCTAAAATAGAATATAAAATAACTGTATTTATGGTAAATAATTTCATCATGTAGTTGATAATATAAATGCAAATAGGCAAACAAATAATGCTTGTAACAATGGCAGGAATATATTTTTTTACTATTAATGTTTGAACGCAATGTATTATTAAGTGTAAAGTAAATGCAATAAGCAATCCCATCCATAAACTATACATATTCATTACATAAGAGAAAATTGTAATTATACTAATCAAAATAAACTCTTCCGCTACTCCAAAAGCAAAAGATGATGTTGTAATATTATCAAAATGAGGCAATAACCTTTTCGATAACATTGGAAATCTTTCATATAAATAATGCCTATTTTTACTTATCCAATATTCTATAAAAATTATTTCTTCAAAATCATGAAAAATGAAAATGATAGGAAAAAGCCATAGAATTACCTGGATGTTATTCATTTATAATCACCTCTTAATCTACTATTATACAAAAATAATTATGGTATTATATACATATAACACCATAATTATATTGCGTTACAAATAATTAAACTAAAACTAAAAAATTAATTATTTCCTTGCACAGTTAGTGGCTTGTCCTGTCAATATTTCTAAACCATGTTTAAGTTCAGTTATAATATATTCTAGACATTCTGTCACTGCCTTTGGACTTCCAGGTAAATTAATTATTAATGTGTTTTTACGTATTGTTGCTACAGCACGGCTTAGCATAGCTCTTTTAGTAAATTGCAAACTATATGCTCTCATAGCTTCTGGTATACCTGGAACACTTCTTTCTCCTATTTCCATAGTTGCTTCTGGCATACAATCTCTTGGTGAAAAACCTGTACCTCCTGTTGTTAAAATAAGGTCTGCAATATGATTATCACAAACTCGTTTCATTTCAGCACTAAGCATATTTTGCTCATCTGGCAATAATATTGTATGTACAACTTCAAATTCATTTTCTTCAACTATTTTTTTTATAACCGGACCACTTTTATCTTCTCTAATACCTGCATATCCACTGTCACTTGAAGTGATTATAGCTACTTTGAACATACTAGATCATCTCCTACTTTAATTTTTCCACCATGTATTACTCTTGCAAAGACTCCTTCTCTAGGCATAATACAATCTCCAACTCTCTTATATATTTCACAATGCGCATGACACTCTTTACCAACTTGAGTGAGCTCTAAAACAACATCATTACATTTAAATATTGTTCCTATAGGTAAAGTTTTAAAATCAATTCCTTCAACTAAGATATTTTCTCCAAAAGCTCCATCTTCCACATCTCCGCCTTTAGCATTAAAATCAAGTACTCTATTATAAGATAGTAGACTTACTTGTCTATGCCAATTTCCGCCATGAGCATCATTTTCTAATCCAAATCCCTCAATAATATTACACTCACCTATATTTTTCTTTGCTGTTCCTCTCTTTTCACTTATACAAATAGCAATAATTTTACCCATTATACATTCTCCTAACTTTATGTAAATTACATCTTTAAAATTCAAATAGACATAGTCAAAAATATTATTAACCGTATTAAAATTTATCAGCCACCTATTTCTGACATTATATGTTTTTCAAAATCTTCATGAGAATTGATTTCTAAAAATCTATTCTTTCGTGGTTTATTATAAATTGTGGTTTTAATAGCATCTATTAATTCCTCTTGATTTTCTCCGTCACTTATCATTTTTTTCAAATTTATACCTTTATCATATTGTAAGCAAGTTTTTAAAAATCCTCTTGAAGTGAGACGAACTCTATTGCATTTATCACAAAACTTATGGCTAACCGCACTAATAAATCCTATTTTTCCTTCAAAATCTTCTAAACTATAATAATGGCTTGGACCATTGCCTAATGATTTATTAAATGGAGTAAGCTCTCCAAATTCTTCTTCAATAATTTCTTTTATTTCATCTTCACCTAAGCCATTCATTTTTTTTCCAAGTCCAATAGGCATAAGCTCAATAAATCTAACATTTAATTTTTTATTTTTTGCCATCTTCGTTATATCTAATATTTGCTTACCATTTGTCCCGTCTATAGGTACACAATTTATTTTTACAGTGAGATTCTTGTATTCTAAAGCTTTATTTATTCCTCTTATTACACTACTTACATTTCCAATACGAGTAATATATTTATATGTACTTTCATCTAATGCATCAATGCTCACATTAACTGCATCTAATCCTGCTTTAACTAAAGAATCAATTTGTTCTTCTAACAATATTCCATTTGTAGTTAAAGTAACATTATTAATTCCATTTATATTTTTTATTTTCTCAATAAGATATGCTAAATCGCTTCTTACTAACGGTTCTCCCCCTGTTATTTTTATTTTACTAATTCCAATCTTTGCAAAAGCTTCACATAAATGAATAATTTCTTCATATGATAATATTTCACTGTGGTTTACGCTCTTTATTCCATCTTCTGGCATACAATAAATACATCTTAAATTACATCTATCAGTAACTGAAATTCTTATGTAATCAATCTTCCTATTATAAATGTCAATCATCATTGCACCTCCTTACACTCATTAAGTAATACTTCTATAATTTCCCCAATATTATTTATATTAATAGTTTTTATACCCTCAAACTTACATTCTAAATCAGTAACTATTGCAATCAAACTTTCCTTTTTACCGATATAATCTTTTGATATCCCTTTTCTTACAACTTCTATTTTAGGATAATCAGAATATTTAAACCCCTCCAGTAAAATAATATCTGCCTCTGGAAAATAATTAAATAATTCATTTTCAGAAATTTGATTTTGTTCCTTTACTATCATAAATTTAGTTTTTGAAAAAATAGCACTTCCATATGCTCCTGCTTCTTTGTGTTTATATGAATCCGTTCCCTCTATATCACTTTGAAAATCATGTCCATCATGTTTAATCGTAGCAACTTTATAGCCTAAATCTATCAATCTTGGTATTAATTTTGTTATAAGAGTTGTCTTTCCTGAATTTTTAATACCGCTTACTGCAATTAACATAGGCTTTTTATTATTTTTCATTTATGAATTCTCCACTTTTTCCACCTGTTTTCCTTGTCAAATGAACTTCAGAAATCTCCATAGTTTTATCTATTGCCTTACACATATCATAAATCGTTAGAAGTGTTACATTAACTCCTGTTAAAGCTTCCATTTCCACACCTGTCTTACCTTCTACTTTAACAGTACAAATAGCCTCTATATAATTTTCTTCTTCATTTATTTTAAAGTCTACGCTGCATTTACTAATCATTAATGGATGACACATTGGAATTAACTCTGAGGTTCTTTTTACTCCCATTATTCCAGCAACTCTAGCTACTCCAAGTACATCTCCTTTTTTAACAGTTTGATTTAAAATTGCTTCCATGACATTTTCATTCACAAAAATTTTTCCACTTGCAATCGCTGTTCTTGATGTTATGTTTTTTTCCGAAACATCAACCATAACGGCATTTCCATTGCAATCAAAATGATTAAACTTATTTTCCATATATTACACATCCTTAAAATTCACTTTTTCATTTTAAAATATACTTTTATGTTTTAAATAAACACCTAAATAAGACATATAAAAATAAATAACAAGGCCTAATTTGCCATAGATATTTTTCATTGGACAAAAAGATAAATAGAATTGCTATTTTTGAACATATCTAATATGTACAGTTTCTTTACAATAAAATAACTTCTACTTTATCACCTTTATTTAATTTTAGTGTTCCCTCACTCACATCTATTAAACAATTACATCCAACCATAGATGCAAGCATTCCTGAAGAATGTTTATTTTCAACAAATCTAACTTTTCCATCATTAAAATAAGCTCTTATAAATCTTCTTCTAACACTTGGTTTATTAAATTCATCTTCCATAATTCCTATGACTTTTTTAGTATACAAATTTTTATTTTGTGTTATTTTACCCAATATAGGTCTTGCTAGAAGTTCAAATGTTGTTAGTGCTGCAAAAGGATTACCCGATAAAGATAATATTGGCTTATTCTTATATAACGAATACATTGCTGGAGTTCCAGGCTTTAAATTAACTTTCCAAAACAATCTTTTAGCTCCTATTAAAGGCAATGCATCATGCAAAATGTCTTTTTGTCCCACCGATACTCCGCCTGTGGTAATTATAAGATCTACGTTGTCAACAATTTCACAAATCCTTTTACTAACCTTTTCACCAGAATCTCCAATTATTTCATAAATAATTGGCTTTAATCCAAACTCATTTAATCTAGAATATAACAAGTGTAAATTGCTATCATATATTTTACCTTCTTTTAATGATTCTCCTGGAATTCCAACCTCATCTCCAGTAACAAGTAAAGCAATTCTAGGTTTAGATTTTACTTTAATCTTTGTAATTCCCATACTTGAAAGGATACCAATATGAACATAAGTAATTAGTTCACCTTTTTTTATTAATAAATCTTCCTCTTTTATATCTTCACCCGCGAAACAATAATTATCATACTCAGAAAGTTCTTTATAAATCTCAACTTTATCTTCTCCATAATTGGTTTGTTCCTGCCTTATTACACAATTAGCACCTTTAGGCATTTTAGCACCTGTCATAATCCTTATTGCTTCACCTTTTTTAATAGTTCTTTTACTATCTCCACCTGCATATATAACATCTACAACAGTTAATGTTTTAATGTTTTCTTTGCTTGCTCCCTTCGTATCATCTGCTATAAGTGCATATCCATCAAGAGGTGAACGATCAAATGGAGGATTATTCATAGGCGCATAAATATCTTCTCCACTTATTCTTCCACAAGCATCTATTAACTCAATTTCATCAAAATCTGTAGTTTCTTCTATACTTTGAGTCATTAGCTCAATAGCTTCTTCTAATTCTACATTAAGCACAATCTATACCCCTTTTCCAAATCCACAGTTTGGATATTTACAAGGGGTGCAACCTAAGCATAACCCTCCATGACCCATCTTTGAAATATCCTTCTTTGTAATCTTAACTCCAGCTGCTACTCTTGGTAATACTAAATCAAATATAGTTGCTTTTGCATACATAACACAACCTGGTAATCCCATAATAGGTGTTTCATCTTCAAAATATCCTAATAAGAACATAGCTCCTGGTAAAACTGGTGCACCATATGATATAATTTTCGCCCCACTCTTTCTAATTGAACTAGGAGTCAAATCATCTGGATCAACACTCATTCCTCCTGTGCAAATAATAAGATCTGCACCATCATTCTTTAATTCAGTGATAGCATTTACAATCATGTCACTCTCATCATTTACTATTTTATGGCCACAAACACTAATGTTATATTCATTAAGTTTGTTTATAACAACTGGTGTAAATGTATCTTTAATTATTCCTTTATAAACTTCACTTCCTGTAGTAACTATTCCAGCTTTCATATTCTTATATGGTAATAATTCCATAAGCGGATTATTGCCTGCAATTTCTTGCGCTTTCTTTAATTTTTCTTCTTCAACAACAAGTGGTATAACTCTTGTTCCTGCAAGTTTATCACCTTTTTTAACTGGATAATTAGTGTGCCTTGTAGCTATCATAATTTCTTCCATTTCATTAATCTTATCTAATCTATCAACATCAACTCTAAATAAACCATCTATATCTGCAATTACTTCAACTTTACCTTCTTTAACTTCTGAGGGCTTAAGATTTTCATTTTTACAGATATCATATAAAATCTCTGCCGCCTCATTTTCATGGAGCATTCCTTCTTCTTTCTCCCAAACATAAAGGTGCTCTTTTCCAATTGATAATAATACAGGAATATCTTCTTCTCTAACTATATGTCCCTTTTTAAAAGCTCTATCTTTTACTACATCTTTTACAATTCTAGTAATATCATGACATATTACATGTCCTACTGCATCAACTGTAGCTATTTTTTTCATAATTATGCTCCTATCTTTAAAATAAAATTTTTTCAAACAAAAATAGTTATTGTTATTTTTCAATCACTTAAAAATTTTGATTTATCATTAATTCTAATCTATAAAAAAACTGTATTATTCCACCATATAAAAAGGCGCGAACAATACAGCTATATACTCAAAAGTAATATGCTCTAAATTCACTCATTATTTACTGAAGGATAAAGTAATCCTTTAAAGACACATAAAAAAATAACAAATCCAATCTGTCATAAATATTTTTTCTTAAATAATTAGGTAGATTGGCTTTTTGATTGTGCCTAAGTAAATAACTCTCCTTTTCAAATACGGAAGGTCAAATGGTTTCCCAAGTAACCCTGAAAGTGATTAATCATATAATTTTTCACTTTGGCGCAATATCATAGATTTAAGCATATGCCTTATTCCTTAGATATTTTTGCACGGAGATTATTTAATTTATTTTTTTATTTCTAGCTTGTTATATTCTTCTAAATTATTTATATTATCTAAAATGTCCTTATTAAACTTAGTATCAGACAAACAAATAATTTTAGATTTAGCTCTCTTTATTAAGTTTAAAAGCTTGTAGTCTTTTTGCTTTATCATATCTTCGATTATATAAATTATATCTTTAGAATAGATTCCTCCCAATGGATAAATTCTTCCGTCTTCATCTTGGGTTACTACACATTGAGCATCTTCTATAATAGAATTACACATAAATTGTACAAATTCTTTTGTAATCTTAGGCATATCACACGCAGTTACAAAAATATATTTTTCATCAATTGCTTTTAATGCTGAATATATTCCACCGATTGGACCAATATCCTTACATATATCTTTTAATAAAATAAAGTTTAAATTTTTATATTTCTCTTTATCATCTACCGATATATAAATATTATGAAATTCTGTTAATTGATCAGTTATCTTTTCAATAAAGCTCTTATTCTCAAATTTAAGAAAAGCTTTATTATTTCCATTCATTCTTCTGCTTTTCCCACCAACTAGGACTAATGCACTAATTTCCATAAAATCATCCTTTTATTTTTTACAACTGCAATTACCAAATAACATCTTTAAGAAATTATAAAGTATAAATCCAAAAATAGCTGTAGTTATATAAATTTGTATACCGCATATTTCCTTTACTATACCTCCAACAACTGGATAGCCTTCTGTAGTTAAGAATGCTGACATTTTAGTTGATGCAACTATTCCTATAGCCATTGGGAATGTAAGTCCTGCAAATGCTGGTGTAAATGAGTAAGAAAAAAACTTTGGTATCTTATAAAGTACAAATATCACTGCTAATATTACAGCTGTATATAATCCATATAATAAAATTAAATTTGGTTCCTTAATGTAGTTTAAATAACCAACTACACATAAGCTTGATGGTGCAATTAAAATTGCTTTAGTATGATACATTCCATCCTTAACTGGTGTGGTTATTAATCTGTATATCATAAATGGAATTATAAATACAAATATACAAATACCATAGTATACAATTATCTTTCCAATTATTGGTTCATTCATAACTCCACCAATAGCTGTTGACACCATTATACCATTATAAGTTACAAACCAGCTAGGAACAAAAGTATCTTTATTTACACCTTTAATTACATTTCTATATGTGAAAACCAAAATGTGTATTGCATGTATGCAAATCCCTATAAACCACATGCCTTTTCCAAGCAAAGGATTAAAGTCAAAATAATAACTTCCTAAAATCATTGTAAGCATTGTAAATCCTGAATAAATACTAGCATATATAGTATTAGAATATTCTTTCTTAAATGTATCAAAATAAAAAATAATTTTTACTATGTAAGTTATTAAAATAATAGTTACCATCCACATAGTAATATGTCTTATGAAAGTATATCCTAAAGTTAAATATATGTTAGAAAGTGTTGCAAGACCTACCATGGTTTGAAGAATTGGAACTGGTAAATTCTCTAATCGTTGAAAAAGCGATTTTTTCTTCATATGTAAGTGCCTCTTCTTCTAATACGTAAATTCAAAATTTTCTTGAATATTAAAAAAGTCTGAGTAATCAATTTTAAATATTGATTTCTTAACCTTTGATATATCTATTTGTGCTCTAATAAGTTGAGTTAAAACTCCAGCATAAGATAAATCTCCTTGAAGAATAGCTCCGTAAATCTTACCATCCTTATGTATTATCTTTTTATAATTTCCATTATCATCACTTTCTATTTCAACCATATAAGTTTCATCTAAAGGTTCATTAATTCCAAGAGACATTGTAGGAATTTCTAAAAAGTTCATTGTTGATTTACTTGCAAAAAAGTCTGTCATTTCACTTTTTACTCCACACATATTATTTGCAGCAATAATTCCTTCTTTAACAGCTGTTGGCCAAATAGGATTTCTTCCTGTAACATCACCAGCACCATAGATATAATCACAATTTGTTTGTCCACCTTCATCAATAATAAGTCCAAACTTATCCGTTTCAATTCCTGAACCTTCTAAAAAACTTACATTAGCACGAACACCAGCTGCAACTATTAATAAATCACAAGGAATTTTTTCTCCACTGCTTAATAATATTTCTGTTATTTTACCAGTTTCATCAACAATCAGTTCTTTAATTCCCTTTTCATAATATTGCTTAACACCTTTGCTTTCAAAACCTTTCTCATAAGCTGAAGCTGCTTTTTTATCAAGCTGAATTGAAAGCATATGGTCCTTCATCTCAACAAGAGCTACACTTTTACCTGTATGAGTTAATCCTGAAATAACATCTATCCCTACAAGTCCTGCTCCCATAACTACAATATTATCACAAGTTTTTGACATTTCCATTATTTTTTCACAATCATCAAAATTACGGAAACCAATAGCATTTGGTGCTTCTTTTAAATTTGGTATAGGTGGAAAGAATGTATTAGATCCTGTTGCTATAAGCAGCTTATCAAACTCAATTTCTTCTCCATTAGAAACTATAACTTTCTTTGTTCTCACATCAACTTTAGTAGCTTCAACGCCTTTAAGCCACTTTATATTATTTTTATTTATAAAATCATCCTCAACAAATTTAAGTTTTTTTATGTCGCGAATTCCTTCCATGTAGTGATGAAGTATACATCTAGAATAAATTTTATCATCTTTTGATATTAATGTAATTTCAGCATCTTTATCTAAGCTTCTAAGCTGCCTTACTCCATTAATTCCTGATGCCGAAGCACCTAATACAACATATTTCATAAGATTATCCCCCTGTATTCCTTGTTAGTACGTAAAGATTATTAATCTTTATGCCTCCTCTAAAGTTATTGCACCCATTGGACACTTTTCTACACACATAGGATTTGGTTCATTATTTTCGCTGCGATGAGTGCACATATTACATTTCATGATTTCTTTATGCTCAATTCTATCACTTTTTAGCACTCCGTATGGACATGCCATTATACACATGTAACAGCTTGCACAACGTTCTTTATTATATTCAACATAACCAGTTTCTTTATTTTCAGACATAGCTCCTGTCATGCATGTATATACACATTCTGGTTTATCGCAATGACGACAAAAAATTGGTGCTGCCTTTGTTTTACTATCGATTGTTACACGATTTCTCGAATCACAGCTTTCATGACTAACAATACAAGCTGTAACACAAGTTAAACATCCAATACATTTATTTCTATCAATTTTTATTCTTTTCATAATTATTTGCCTCCTACTTCAATTTTACTAATATTAATTGGAGTAGTCTTATATGAAGGCTCCTTAGAATACGGATCATATAAAGATGGTGTTAAATTGTTGCATTCTAAATAATGCATTGGTACGTAAAGTTCATCATATCTAATGTTATCTGTAAGCTTAGCTATAAAGTCTGAAGAATTACCATTTATAGAAGAAACCTTAATATTTTCATTCTCCTGAACACCTATTTCCTCTGCAAGCTTAGTATTAATGTAGATATATGCATCTTTAATGCTAACATCTTCAACAAATGCTACTTCCCTTGTACGAGTTTGTGTATGCCATTGCCCAACGCTTCCTCTTCCTGTATTTAATGTATAAGGAAATTCCTTTGTATTTGGTAATGGATTTTCACGTACCTCTTCAAATATAAACTTAGCTTTTTTTGAAGGAGTATAGTATTTATTATCTTCAAATAAACGTCTTTGATCATCCTCAAGAACTTCCCCTTCTCTAAATGGCCATTGTATTCCCTTAGAATTTACTAATCCATCATAAGTAACTCCAGTCATATCACAAGGCATATTTCTAGAGCATTCCTTCATCAAGTTAAATGCATCTCTTGGTGTTTTCCACTTATCAAGAAGATTTCCCATTCCTAGTGCTTTTCCAATACCATAAATAACTTCATAATCACTTCGTTCATCTTCAGACTTTTCAAGTGCTGGACGCATAGCTGAAATACGTCTTTCTGTATTAATATAAGTACCTTCTTTCTTAATACCCGAAACAACTGGAAGATACATATCACAATCTTCTGAACTATCAGTATCACCATAAATATCTTGAACTACAAAAAACTCTAATTTTTTCATGGCTTCTTTGAACGTTTTATTATTTGTCCATGAATGACGTGGATTTGTACATATAACCCATAATCCTTTTATTTCTCCAGAGATTATTTTTTCAATAATTCCGTTATAAGTTAAAGTTGGCTTAGTTGCAAGTACAGATTCATCTACTCCAAGAACTTCTGATACTCTTTCACGTCTAGCTGCATTATCAAAATCTCCACCACCATAAAGTACAGACGTATTACTATATGCACGAGATCCCATCGCATTACATTGCCCAGTTAGAGAATTAGCCCCTGTACCTGGTTTACCAATGTTACCAGTCATTAATGCTAAATTAATAATAGCTTGCGCAGTTCTAACAGCTTCATATCCTTGATTAACTCCCATTGTCCACCAGAAAGAAACTCTTTTACCACTGTGAATTAATTCTACAAGTTCTAAAATTGAAACTTCACTAAGACCTGTTGCTTTTGCTGCTTTTCCTACAGTGTATTGTTTAACAAATTCCTTAAAGTCTTCAAATCCTTCTGTATAATTATTTATGTATTCATTATCTAAATATCCATTTTCTATAATCTTATTAGCTATAGCATAAAGTAATATTAAATCTGTTTTTCCTTTAAGGTCATACCAATAATCAGCATTTTGAGCTGTTTCTGATTTTCTTGGATCTATAACTATTAATTTTTTATTTTTATTACTTCTGATTCTATCCCATAATATAGGATGTGCCAGAACTGGATTAGCACCAATTAATATAATTGTATCAGAAAGTTCTATGTCCTTTAGCGTGTAAGGTGGCGCATCAAATCCAAAGCTCTGCTTATGTGCAACTACTGCTGTTGCCATGCACAGTCTAGTATTACCATCAACATTAGTCTTTAAATGATTTCTCATCACATGCCCAAATATAGAAAACTCTTCCATTGTTAACTGTCCAGTGCTTAAACCTGCAATACTTTCAGTTCCATACTTTTGTTGAAGTTCTATAAATTTGTCTGCAACAATTTTGTATGCATCATCCCATGGAATTCTTTTAACTGAACCATCTTCTTGTTTAAATCTAGGCAATGTTGACTCTCTTACTATTGTCTGCTGTTTATCTAACGAGAGTCCTTTAATGCATGAAAATCCATTATTAACCGGATAACCCTTTGTTGGTACAACTTTAATTATTTTATTGCCTTCAACATAAAAGTCTAAATTACAATCTAAAGCACAATAATTGCAAGTGGATTGAACTTTCTTCATAAATTATTCCTCTTTTCACAAATTAGTTTTTAAGTATTTCAAAGAAATAAGGAATTAATTTTAACTTATTCCTTATTTCCTAATAACTTATAGTTTATTTCATCACTTTTTATGAACATTATGATGTTTTTATTATTTAATAATTATATATTGTCGTTTGAATTAAAGTGTATTCCACTCCAATATACACAATCTTTCTTTATTACCTTTGGTCCTAACTCAACACCATCTAATGCCCATTTCTTATATTCTTCAAAACCAACTCTGTCAATTATATATCCTATATGTTCTTTTCTAGCTGGAGCATCTGGTGATATATATTTATCAGCAAATTTATATGTGTTTAAAATTATTTTTGTAATGCTTTCTTCATCCGCCCAAATTAAGAAATCTTGTGCAAGTCTTGGATTTTTCTTTCCTGTTCTCCCCATTATAGCTAGCTTATAATATTTCTCTTTGCTTCTAGTCCAAGCTCTTGTTGGACATTTAGTAACACAAACTCCACAACCTATACATTTTTCTGTATTTCTTACAACTTTGTAGTTATCAAATGATAAGGCTCCTACAGATAATTTTTTACAAGCTTTAACGCAGGCTCCACAACTTATACAACGATCTGCTTCATATTGTGGTTCTGTCATACCTATTATTCCAAAATCCTGCATTCTTGCTTTTGCACAATCATTAGAACATCCAGTAAGAGCAACTTTAACATGTAAATCATTAGGAAAAATGGCTTTATCTATTCTCTTTGCAAATTCTGCAGTATTGTAATTTGCAAAAGGACAAACATTGTTACCAATACATGCTGAAACATTTCTAGTACCAGAGGCTTGGTATCCATTTTCACTATCTACTTGGTTTATTTCTAATCCTTCAATAATAGGTTTAAGCATAACATTTACTGCTTCCATGTCTTCATATTTTATGCCTTCAATTTCAAATCCTTGTCTTGAAGTTAAATGAACAATCCCATTACCATACTTTTCTGCTATTTCCTGCACCATTCCTAAAATTTCAGACTTCAAGTATCCACCTGGTACTCTAATTCTTGAAGCACCAATACCTCTAACCTTAGAAACTCTAAAGGCATTTTTTTTAAGTTTCTTTGTATTTATATCCATTACTATACCTCCTAATCTATTAATTGTTTTCCCTTAGTGTAGTTAAATACTGGACCATCTAAACATATGTACGTATCATCCATCTTACAATGTCCACATTTACCAAGACCACAGCACATTTTTCTTTCTTGAGATATCCATATATTTTCTTCTGGAACTCCCCTCTTTAAAATTTCTGCCACTGTAAATTTCATCATAATAGGAGGTCCAACAACTACAAAAGCTGTATTTTTAACATCTTTTATCTCCAAATTTGGAATAAAAGTAGTAACTAATCCAGTTTTACCTTCATAACCTTCTTCTGCTTTGTCAACTGTTAAGATTAGGTTTATATTTTTTTCCCACTCTTTTAAATCAGCTTTAAACAATACATCATTAGGTGATTTAAATCCACAAATTAAATTGAAAGTTTCACACTTATCAGTGTTATTTGCAAAATAGTCTACCACACCTCTAACTGGTGAAAGTCCTGTTCCTCCTGCAACTACTGTCACTTCTTTACCTTCATAATCTTTTACATCAAACCCATTACCATAAGGCCCTCTTAAAAATAACTTATCTCCAACATAATTTGTGAATATTTCATTAGTAACCTTTCCAACTTTACGTATTGTTAAATCTACAGTTCCTTGACCAATACCACTTACTGAAATAGGAGCTTCTCCAAACTTAGGAAGTGAAACTTCAAAGAATTGACCAGGTTTAACTTCTCCTTCATAAGTCATTCTGAATGTATACTCTATTTCAGTATGTTTAATAACTTCTTTTATTTCTGATAAAAATGGGATATATTCATTCTTCATTTATTCCACCTCTTTCATAGCATTTTCAAGTTTGTTTATACAATTAGAGAAAGATATATATTCAGGACAAACATCATCACAACGTCCACAACCTACACACATATGATATCCAAAACGCTTTTTGTAATCATAAACTTTATGCATAACTTTAAATCTCATACGTTGACCTTGTGGTTTTCTAAATGTAATTCCACCTGCCATATCTGTATATCCATCAATTTGACATGAAGCCCAAATTCTACGACGTTCACCAGCTTTTCCATTATCTTTATAAAATATGTCTTGCATGGTAAAGCATGTACAAGTTGGGCAAACAAAATTACAACGTCCACAACCTATACAACGGCTTGTATACTCATCCCATATTTTTGAATCAACAATTTTTGTTGATAGATTATCTGATATATTTACATTAACTTTGTTTTCTGTAACAAAATCTGCCGATACTCCTTCTTCTTTAAACTTCTCCTCTTTTATAAGGTCATCTAACTTGTCCCATTTACAATCTATTAATGTAAAATCTTCACTAACTTTTATATAAGCATCATATTCATCTATCGTATTAGTTTTCATATTAACGCAGAAACAATTATCAAATGTTTCACTACAACCCATCAAAATGAATTTTGTATTTTCTCTAAGTCTTTTATAATAAAAATCTTCTGGACCATTATTTAAATAAATTTGATCCATACGTTTTAAAGCATGTAAATCACAACTTCTTAAAAATACAATAGCTCCCTTTTTAGGTGCATCTGCTACTTTTACTTCATCCTCTGTAAAATAGAATAAAGTTTGTGTTATAGGTAACAATATTTCCTTAAATGAATAATCAGATTTTCTATCAAAAACGATTTCCTCTATTGTTGATATTTCACCATATCTTACTGTGTCAGTATCTGAAAAACATCCATCTCCTTCAAAAACTTTTGGTGCATAAATTAAGTATTCTTTAGAAAGTTTACTTAAAAGAGAATTTACATCTTGGGTAATTATTTTATATCCCATTTTAACACTCCTTTTTTTCTTTGTTAATTTTTTCACTTTTTATCCTATAGCTAACATCCGTAGTGTTTCAACTTATACAAAGTAGAAATAACTGCTGTGCACTCCTAGACTAGGTACCCCTTGAGGGTATAAGCTCAACTAAGATTCAGATGGTGATCTCCTCCACCCAAATTAAGTTTCACTTGATGATATAGCACATTCTTTTAGCTATTATAATTAGCCTATACTAATAGAATAAACAAAATAAAAAATAAACACCGTGATATATATCACGATGTTTTGAAATAATCAGAAAGTTTTTGCAAATTAGGTATAAATATTTTTTTGTCTTTATAATGAATTAAATCAGCGTTTTGTAACACTTTAACAGCTCTTGAAATTGTTTCTCTTTGACTACCAAGTAAATCTGCAAGATAAGTAATACTTATGTTCATATCAACAATTATTCCTTCATTGCTGTTAATTCCATAATCTTTTCCTAACTTATATATTTTGGCTGCAAGCTTCTTTTCAATCTTTATAGAAGAGGGTGTATTTTTTAATTGTCTATACATACGCCTAACCTTACTTGCTAATGATTCTATAACTACTTTTGTAAGTTGAAAATCACCCTCCATTATCTTTAACAATTTGTATTTATTTATTGATAATATTTCTGCATCCTCAAACACTTCGCAATTAACAGAGGATGGTAATCCCTGAATTATTACCTCATTGATTATTTTTCCTTTATCTAAAATAAAAATCACTTTTTTTTGTCCATTTTCATTAATTTTATATAATGATACAGTTCCACTAACAACTATATAAATTATATTTACCGTTTCCTTATCTGAAAATATTATATCTCCTGCTACATATTTTTTTATTTTTCCGTATTTATCAATTAAAGAAATAGACTTCTCTGATATATCAGAAAAAACCTTCAATTTTCTAAGTTCTTCTTCATTATACTGCATATGTACTCCTTATTAAACATATTCAAAAATAATATTAATTTATATTGTATCATACTTCTGTGAGAAATTTAACAAAATAATATAAAACGATTTTCACCTAAAATTATTAGTTTTTTCTTTTGTAAATTTCTCCTTAAATAAACATATCTAAAAATATGTATGCGTGATTTATATCACGGTACTATATCTTCAAATATGCTAGAATGGAGAAAATAATTATACACATATATAATGGAGGAATAATATGAATAACTTGGAACTAAGGGGTAACTCTAAACAAGGTCTTACAGGTGCTACAGTTGGTTTTTTTATTGGATTTGCAGCTGTTGCACTTTATGGATCTACAGTTACTGTATTTAAACAAAATTTTGCAGGTATAAATCCAATTTTACTTGCTTTACTAGTATCAGCACCATCGCTATCTGGTTCACTACTAAGGATACCGTTTGCTGCTTGGGTTGATACTACTGGTGGAAGAAAACCTTTTATAGTCTTACTTATATTATCTATAATCGGAATGCTTGGACTATATATCGTAATGGCATTTTTTAAAGAAAACTTAAGTCAATATTATTGGATATTATTTATTCTTGCACTATTATCCGGCTGTGGTATAGCTACATTTTCTGTCGGCGTTAGCCAAACATCATACTGGTTCCCTCAAAACAAGCAAGGAGTTGCTTTAGGTCTTTATGGAGGAGTTGGTAATATAGCTCCTGGAATATTCATGGTTATAATTCCTAATATAGCACTTCCACTTTGGGGCTTATCAGGTTCATATTTAGCATGGTTAATTTTTCTAATCGTTGGTACAATAATATATTCTTTTATTGGTCAAAATGCATGGTATTTTCAACTTATTGAAAAGGGATTAAAGAAAGAAGAAGCTAAAAAAATAGCATCACAAGATTATGGACAAGAATTATTTCCTAATAACAAAATAAGTGAAAGCTTAGGAATGTCAGCTAAATCATGGAAGACTTGGGCATTAGTTTTAATATATTTTGCAACTTTTGGAGGTTTTATGGCACTTACAAGTTGGTTTCCTACATATTGGACTAGCTTATTTAAATTATCTATAAAATCTGCTGGTTTGTTGACTGCTCTTTATTCAATTATAACTTCCGTAACTAGAATTTATGCTGGAAAAATAGCAGATAAAAAAGGTGGAGAATCAACTGCACGTTTTTCACTTTTCATAATGCTTATTGGAGCAGTATGCATGACTCTAAGTTCATCTGTTGCATTCTCAATTGTTGGAATATTAATTCTGGCTATTGGTATGGGTGCTACTAATGCAGCTGTATTTAAGATAGTGCCTAAGGCAGTACCTCATGCTATTGGAGGTGCATCAGGCTGGATAGGAGGAATAGGTGCACTTGGTGGTTTTGTGATACCACCATTAATGGCATCTTTTATAGATCAATCAGGTAGTAATTTGGCTGGTTATTCAATGGGATTTTTAGTATTTATAGTTTTAGCTGTAATTGCACTTATTATATTAGCATTAATCAATAAGGCAAATAAACAAAACATACCAGCTTAAAATAAATTACTAACATAAATAACAATAATTATTTTTATAAAGCTGAGAATCTAAAAAAATAGAAATCTCAGCTTTATTTTTTACTCATTATAAAAAAATAATTACAAAATAATGTATACATTTCATACCATGTTAATAAATTAATACTATTGAAGAGAAGAACATTCTATTTATAATAAACAATTTCAACATACCTATAACTTCTTCCTGCGCTAAAACTATTTCTAATCAGTAAAAAGATAGAGATGACTAGCATTTCTATCTTTTTATCTTTTTATCAAATTATTCATCTTAAGCTCTTGGATGTGTGTGCATATAGATATAACTAATTTTATCATTATTTATTATCTCATAATATGTGTCCATATATGTTAAAACTTGATTTCCAAGTAACTTTTGAACTGCTCTCACGTTTGCACCATTTTGAAGTAAGTGGACTGCAAAAGAATGTCTAAATGTATTTAAATTTACATCTTTATCAATACCAGCTTTTCTAGCATACTCTTTAACTATTCTCCAAATTCCCTGTCTTGTTAGCTTATTACCATTTAAGTTTACAAAAAGATTAGATACACCACAATCCGCAATTTTATATCTTATACTTAAATATTCTGTTAATGCTTTACAAGCACTTCTACCTATAGGTATTAATCTTTCGTAATGTTTATTATCAGTGCATCTTACAAAATTCAAATCAAGATTAACATCTTCAACATTTAAGGCTATGAGTTCAGAAACCTTCATTCCTGTTGCATACATTAATTCCAATAGTGCATTATCACGTATTCCCTTTGGGCAATCCTTTTCAACTATTCTAATAATTTTATCTACTTCCTCAATGGTTAAAATTTGTGGTAATTTTCTATTGTTTTTAGAGCTTTTATATTCAATTTTAGGTACTTCATTAATTAAGCCCTCATTCTTTAAATATGAGTAAAAATTCCTAAGGCTTATTACTATTCTATTAATTGATCTTTCTGATTTGCCTTGATTCAAGAGATTTTGTATATATGACATAACTGTTAGTTTATCACTCTTGTATATATCAATCTTTTTTCTATTTAAAAATCTTAAATATAAACTTACATCAGTTACATATGCATATATAGTATTTTCACTTTTACCACTCTCTAGCAAATAATTTTTATAATTATTTATACTATTTATCATCGTTCTCTCCTATACCCATTGATTATAATTTATATTCGACAAATTTGCCTTTTTTCCTTTTTTATTTCAAGTTTCTTACGTATTTATTTTACTTATAAATAGAATCTCTTAGCCACAAATTTTATAAGACCTGGTGATATATAAGTTTCAACTAGTATACCTGCTATAAATAATATTATAATTATAATTAACTTATTCAATGCACCATTCAAACAGGAATCTTTGCTTTGCCCGCGTTTAAAAAACCTTTCTTTGAACCTGTCTGTTGACATAGCTAAGCAAATAACACTTAGTCCTATGAAACATGGAATGTATATTAAATTTTGAGGAATGATAGATACTAATGCTAGTCCTATTCCCTTGCCTTCAAAAGTAGTCACCATAAAAGAAAACGTATATCCTAAAGTGAAACCCTTTATTAAATCTAATATTAATATTATAGGCGCTCCAAAAAAAGTTAATCCCAATATAAATATAGGTACAATTAGAAGCATGTTTTTCTTAATAACCTCAAACAATAAGCTTCCATAATTAACAGGTTCATTTCCTATAGAACTAGTAAAACTTAAGAAGTAGTTCATCAAATCACTTTTATCTGCGACCCCCATGTACTTGACTGTATAAAGTCCAAAGGATATTCCTAAACAAAACATTATTAATACAATAAAAAAATAGGCTTTCTTATCCTTAAATGTAGTATTCAATTTATCAATAGCAAAATTCATCTCTTATTCCTCCTTCCGTTACTCTAATTTATACTATGTTTAATATTTACATTTTATTCATAAACCTGTCTATAACTATGTAATATTAGTAAATAAATTATTTATTGGTTAAATTATAAACTTTAAATTTATAATTTAATAGTTTTTCATTTCTATTTTTTTTATCTATAAAAGCAAAAATACCACATATATATCTAAATTTCTACTTAAATATATATATGGACTATGAAAAGTTTAATATATAAAAATTGATAAATATCTAACTTTTATTATTACATAATATAATTTTTCATTATATAGTCTCATATTGTTAATGATTAACTTTAAAACCAATGTAAATGCTTTAATATTAAATAATTTCTATATATTAGTTTTCAAAATTGTCATAATCTTGACACATTTTAATTTTATAATAATATTCGTAAAGTAGTTAAAGCATAATTATTTATCCCTATTACAAAATATTATTTACCTATTTTGAGAATGGTTTATTACACCCTAGTAAACCATCCTTTTTTATTCTACTAATAGTTGTATAATTTAATTTCATACTATATATTAAGAGATAAAAAATACTCTACCTGCTTAGGTAGAGTATTTTTTCTTATTCCTCTTCGTTCATTATTCCTAATTTATCAAATATCATAAAACTTAAGCTTAACACAATTGCCACTATAGTAGCTAATCCCATTCCTTTTAGCTCTAAATTTCCTAAAGTTAATTTTATACCACTCATTCCTACTACAAATATTATTGAAGCAAGAATTAAATTTCTTGACTTAGAAAAATCAACCTTTTCTTCAATAAAAGTTCTTAAACCAGAAGTTGCTATTGTTCCAAACAATAGAATACTTACTCCTCCTATAACTGGTGTAGGGATTGTACTAATAAGTGCTGATATTTTTCCTGAAAATCCTAAAATTATTGATACTAATCCTGCACCACTAATTACATATACACTATACACCTTTGTTAATGCTAAAACTCCTATATTCTCACCATAAGTTGTTGTAGGAACTGAACCAAACATTCCAGAGATAATAGTTGATAATCCGTCTCCAAGTAGAGATCTATGTAACCCTGGATCAGTTGCTAAATCTTTTCCTACAATGCTGCTAGTAACTTTTAAATGTCCAACATGTTCAGCAATTACTACAAATGCAGCTGGCAGTATTGTAAGTATTGCATTCATATCAAAATGAGCTAATTTTATATTTGGTACTACAAAAAAGCTTGCATTATTTACTGTACTAAAATCTACTAATCCCATAAAATATGATGTAATATATCCTACTACTATACCTATAAGTATTGGTATAACTTTCAAAAATCCTTTTAGTAACACATTACATAAAATCACTGTAATTAAAGTTACCATAGAGACAATTACCCATGTTACATTTAATGTTTGTGTATTACTTCCTCCTACTGGAAAGCCGGCCATATCAGCAGCATTACTAGCTAACTCTAAGCCTATTATTGTTATTATTGATCCCATTGCTGCTGGTGGAAATAATTTATTCACCCATCCCATTCCAGTGTAACCTACAATGATTGCTATTGCTGTAAAAGCTATTCCTACAAATACAAAACCACCTTGTATTGTTTGGAAATCATATCCTTGACTATATAATGATAATACTGGTGCTATAAAAGCAAAACTTGAACCTAAATATGCTGGAATCTTCTTTTGAGTAATAAACGCATATAATAATGTACCTATACCATTAAAAAATAGAACTGTAGTTGGGTCAACTTTAAAAATAAGTGGAACTAGAACTGATGATCCAAACATTGCAAACAAATGTTGAATACTTAATGGAATTGCCCTCATTAAAGGAATCTTTTCTGTAACGTCTACAAACTGATTTTCATTATCTAATATTTTATCACTATTTATCATACCGATCTCCCTTCTTAGTTTCTCTGAACTAAATTAAAAGTATGCTTTTCAAAAGATACCATAAATACGTATAGTTCGTCAATAATTTTATAGTATTTTTTTTATTTTTTTCAACTAATCAATATTTTATTGTAAATAATAAAACTTAAATTTAAGCTAATGCCTTAATTCAAGTTACATATTTCCATGTGCAAATTATATGTATAACTATTATTAGAACGCTAATAATATAAAAAAGGAGATGATTAATTTGTCAAAAAGCAAAAAAGATAAGCTAATTTTAAAAACAGGCAATATGTCACAATCCAAGGTTAAATCATATATAGAAAAAGAAGATACACCGAATCAAGTTGTATCTAGAGGAAGGGATATTACTATAAATCAAAAACATTGAGGCACATTCAAAAAACATGTTTTCCAATAAAAATACAAATATGTTCTTTTGATTTTTTAATATCAGTCTTAACTAGTATTGAAATTTAATAAAAATATAGTTCACTCTAATTTAACATTAAAAATTAGAGTGAATTTTTACTTTTCAAATATATTCAACTAATTTAACTTCTTAAATTAACCTTCTTGTGGAGGATACTCCATTTGTTCTGACTCTGCTTTTTCTTCAGCTGTTAAATCATCATATGATATAACTATTACTTCTTGAATTGATTCATCATTTGTTTTATAAACTTGCGTTTGTATTTTATTATCATACTTTTTATTTATTCCCTCATTATATATACTTTTTATTGCTTCAACTATTTTAGAATTATCACCTTTTATTTTATTGATATCATAGCCTTCATGTGCAACCCATATAGCAACTTGAGTTGCAAAATATGCATCATTTTCGTTATCTAAATTTAATTCTGCAATGGATCTATTAGGATATCCAGCTGCAATAACATTAGAAACTTTATCAGTTGGCTTTTCATTTAATGAAAAACTTTGCCCTGATGGATATTTATTATTTATTTCTAAGCAATACACAATATCATTGCTTCCATCTATCCTTATTCTTTCTGCTTGAATATCGTAGCCATCATATTGAACTTTATTTAAAGTTCCTTTCTCTGTAATTATTTTAACAGTATCAGGCATACCAGCACCCAAAATAGTACTTCCTAGCAAATTGAAAATAATAAAGCAACATAATACCTTTATAAATTTTTTTAAATTCACGCTAATCACTCCTACATTTATATTAATTTAAATATAGTTTGTGCTTGAATCATCATATATATTCATAAATTACCAAGCTATAAATTTAATTGGAATAATATTTTTTAACTAACTATTTTATTGTTAAATTCATTACTTGTAAACAAATAAAACCAGGGTTTAATTTTTAAACCCTGGTTTATTCAGAAACAAGTGTACTTATGGGGACTTTAAAATCATTTTCGGAGTAATCCTAAAATATTATTATTAAAATCATTATCCATGAGAATCACCTCTTTCAAAGTTATTATGTGTAATATTAAATAAAATATACATAATAGAAACATATATATTAAATTTATTTTCTATATACAATCAATATAGTTTGTAACTTATTCAATCACTAGTATCTTTTTGTTTTTATTAAATAAGATTTCCTTAATTGATCCAAAAATTATTTTTTTATTGTATTCTCCTGCCATCATATTAATTGAATTAATTTGTGAATTCATTAATTTACTTTTAAATACCATAATGGTCTCCTGATTACTCTCAAGTATTGCCTTAATGATATCCCTTTCATATGTATTTCCCATTTTCTTTTCTCCTTTGTTATTGCTTAACCTAAATAATTATAATAGTATTTGAATTTTATTACTTTTTACTTTGTTAAGTGTGTCCTAATTATTAATTCGTAAATTGTTTTTAAAATCTGACACTATTTTTTTATTACTTAAAATTACTTCTAACAAATTCAATTCTAAATAAATATTAAGCTCTATCCATATATCATTTTTTAATATATGAATGTATATGATTTATAAACACTAATTTTTAGCATAATGAAAGAACTCTATTTCTAGAGTCCTTTCTACTATCATTATTTTGCACTAGTTAAGTTACTTGGTATACCTAATTGATTGTAAGATATTTGTTCGGCTATATCTCTATCAATTTTCTCCAATGTTTTATCTAAAAAATCTTTCTTTACTTCATTAAATAATTCTTCCGAGATATCATTAAAGTATCCACCAAGTTTTTTAATTTTTTTACTTATGCTATTCTTTTTATATAATATATCTTTTGCCTCTTGCGTTTCTCCTTTTCCCTTACCATATTCTACATTCAATCTAAATAATAATTCTGTTCTTTCCTTTAATAATTTCGATATCTCGTTTCTATTACTATCCATATATACCACCACCTTACATATAACTAATTATACAAAAATTGGTATATTCCTTCTAACATTCTAATAAATGAAGTATTATTTAATTACATCTAATATTATAAAATCCAATATAATTTTTTCTAATATTATAATACTAACTTTTGACATCATTACAAGTATTGAAACTGCGTTATGATTTTACTGCTATTAATACTTATCGGTTATAAACCTTAGCAATTAGAAAAGTATACTCTTGAAAATTAGCATAAAATTATATACGTTTTCATAAAAATATGCAATTGTTTTCAATTATTTTTTACATTTTATTCATATATTATTAACTATTTATTCATACCTTGCAACGATTTCAGTCACTTCCAACCTTTGAAATTTTCACCAAAAAAGAATATTATAATAATATAGAAAATTAAATTTCAAGGAGGAAACAATTATGATAAAATTTATTAAAGAAATATTTAGTACTGAAAACTTAAAGAAAGCTATGATATATAATTCATTAGCAAATCCAAATATTAGACCATCTGAATTTGCACATTTAAGGAATGTTCTTAAAAATATGGATTCAAAAAATATTAATAAGAGCATTAATAAAGAAGTAAACATGAAAAAAATCGCATAAATTTCATACTATTTGGAGATAGATAAATATGGATAATAAAACAATATATAAAAAGAAGGCTTTATAGTTTTTAATAATAAAAATTATAAAGCCTTCTCTTTGTATATTTTAACATCATAAATGTTAAGTTATGAAATCAAATTATATTAAGTCATATTTATAATTATCATTCCTGTAACTACAAAGAATAATATTAAACTTAGTTGTATTTTGTATAATGTGTAGGAGGTGTAATAAACCATATTTATCATTAGAAATGTTAGGACAAAACTATACCTTTAGATAATCTTTAACTATTGAATAACTAATCTATATTTATTTCCTTATATACATGTTATTTTCTCCATACTGTTCAAAAAATTTATTTGACTGTTCTTTAGTTACAGATTCTCCATCTATAACATAACTTTCTTTGAAGAGATTATTTATAAGTTCAAATGAATGCACTTTAATAAGTTTACCATCTTCTAGCTTATAAACGCCACCATTTTGATTCCCCTGAAACATTACGCTTCCTAAAAGAACATTTTGTTTTTCAGAATAGTATACGTCATTTCCTAAATCTCCTGCAAATTGTATATTACCATTTTTATATGTAAAAACCGATGTTTTCGCATCAGCATGGCTCGTTTCACTACCAACTAACGCCTCATAAATTCCATCTTTATTTATATCTACAATATCAGCACTATAAGATGTGTTGCTTTTTATAAGTGAATTAGGAATAGATAAACCATATTTGTCCTTTAGCAGCCTAGGATTCGTTAATATCTTTGCGTAGGCTTGTATTTCTTCTGAACCAGTTGCCCAAGCACCATCGGAATTTAAATAATAACCATCTTCAATTCTATTTTGTACTAAATATCCATTATAACCAAAATAGTACCAATCCCCTCCAATTTGCTTCCATTGATTTTTATAATATGAATTTCCAACAGCATACCACCAGCCTTTTGAATCCTTCCGCCATTCTGCATTTGCCCTTATTGGATTCAATGCTAATATTGAAGCTACCATTAATGTGCTAGCTATTACTTTTGTTAATTTTATTTTTTTCATAATTATTCCTCCCTAAACTTACCTTTATATAATTATACATAACTTCATACTTTGGTTAAATATCTTAATTAGATAAATTTGCACTCTAAAGAACAAAGTGCCTGCGGCACGCTCCTTCGGAGAAATTACTCGGAGCTTAAACAAAAAAACATAGAGACTTGTATTTCTCTATGGTTTTCCTTATTATATATTGTAATTTTTTCCATATAACCCATTGTATTCTTTAGTTCTCATAACGCCACCACATTTTTCCCACGCGAAACAAGGCCGTTTATCTATGTTACTTTGATCCATCTCATAAAAGTATTCTACAACCTCCCTAGGTATATTTTCTGTTATTCCACATTTTAAGCATTTATATGATATTATATCTTCCACTTAATATCCCTCCAACTATGTTGTTGTCGGCTTTATTTTACCATATAGAACGCCTTTTGCAATTTCATATATTTCCAGAATATTTTCTAGCTTTTCTTTTCCTTCTTGAATATAAACCAAAGTATCTAGCCATTTTAAAGTTCTTATCTGGTATTTGTATATAACTTTTTTTATAAACTCAAAGACTGGTACTTTTTCTATTACTTCTTTATTATCTTCATGTCTTTTATATTTAAATGTTACACTTTTACTGTCATATGCAATTATTCTTGATTCTGCTATCGCAGGACGCCCAACATATCTACTAATATATTTTGCTGCTATCTTTGCTGATTTTATTTCATTTTTAGCATGAACATAGAAACCATCTTTATTATTTTATATATCTTGTTCTTTAATCGTCTAAAACTATCCTTATTTCCTTCTCTTTTTATTATTTCATCTAATAATATTTTTTGCCACCTCTTTCTTAATGCTTCATATGAAAAATATTTAAAACTTCTCCATATCGTTACTTTTCCCTTTCCGCCTTCTGTAACCATCATATGTACATGAGGATTCCATTTCAAATCTCGGCCAAAAGTATGTATTACTGCATAAGTGTTGATTAATCAATTTTTAACTCCAATCTATTAACTTATTTTTCATGTTGTTCAAAAATAAGTTAATAGATACATAGACTTCAACCTTATGCGTATTGTTAATAAGTTTTCTTATAAATTGAACTAATGATAATTTCACGTATTTTAAATTTTTATTCGTTTCAACGTAAGTAAAATTAAGCAAAACATATGTTATTAGTGATATAAAAAGTTGATTATATACAGCATTTTCAGTTGTTCCAAACAATCTCTTTACATTTAAATTTTGTTTTATAAATTTAAAAAAAGTCTCAATTTTCCAACGTTCTTTATATATATTCGCGATTTTTTCTGGAGTAACATCCATTAGGTCAGTACAAACTTTTACTGATTTACCATGATAATCAGTAAATTCAACTACTCTAAATCTATTTTGAGTTTTTTTAGTTTTTGTACCTAAATAGCAAGTCATATCTTGAACTACAGAAGAATTTTCTTCTACAAAACTTTTTAATTTTCTTGATTGTGAGAGTATTATATTATTTTTTATTCTTATAACAAAAGATTGATCTATTTCTTTGAACATATCAAATCTTTGATGCTTTCCATAGGCTCTATCTTCAACTAAAATAGAATTTACGTCTACTAACTCTTCACCTATAGGTCCATCATGCTTTTTCGCAATAGTTTCAACAACTTTTTGAGGTGTACAGTTACTAATATTTAGAGCTACATGAAGTTTTATTCCTGATTTTTCACCTTTAAATTTTGCCCATTTAAGACGATTCTCACCTACGGTCACGGTAGTTGAATCAATAGCTACCAGTTGTTTTGGTAAATTTAAAATTCTTCGCATTTGACGATTACATTTAGATATAATAATTTCAAATAAAGTTTTCGAAATTTCATAATTTACATCAGTTGCTTTTTTAGAAATAGTTGAATAATCTACAAGAGTTAGTCCATCAGCTTCCATATTTTCAACGCCATGTCTATAACTTTTATATTCATTAGTAGCTGCTGCTATAAAAAATTTAACTAGATCATATAACGTGAATTTTCGAGAATGTAGAATAACTTGTGTAAATTGAATATTTGATATGTTATATAACTGGAAATTTTATTTCCAGTTATATTTTTATCTTTCTTTTGAAATACTAAAACTGGATATTATTATATTTTTAGTTTGTGCCAAAAAAGATAATATATGCATAATTTCATAAAATGGACAAACTATACAGCTAACGCTTCGTTGATTCTTTCTTTAAACATTATTTCAAATTTTAAAAGTGTAACACCCCAGTTTGGAAGTGGTGAAGTCCATTTTTTCATAACTTGATCTGTTGCTAAATACAATGACTTTCGTAATGAATCATCAGTTGGAAATACAGTTCTAATCTTAGTGAATTTTCTTAGTTGCCTATTAAAACCTTCAAGTGTATTGGTAGTATAAATCATCTTTCTAATTTCTTTAGTATAAGAAAAATATGTAGATAATTTATCCCAGTTTTCATACCATGAATCCACTACAGAATCATAAAGATTATCCCATTTTTTCTTCAACTCATCGAGCTGCGCTAGCGCAATTTCCTCTGTATCTGCTTTATAAACAAGCTTCAAATCTTTCATAAATTCTTTTCTGTTTTTATAAGAGACATATTTTATCGAATTTCTTATTTGATGTATTATACAATTTTGAATACATACCTTTGGAAAAACAGCTCTAATTGCGTCTGGTAAGCCTCTTAATCCATCCATACATGCAATTAAGATGTCTTTAACGCCACGATTATTTAAATCATTGCATACACTTAACCAAAATTTTGCACCTTCAGCTTCGCCTATCCAAATTCCTAAAATATCTTTATAGCCATTCATATCAACTCCCATACAAATATATGCTGCTTTAGAAACAATTCTATGTTCATCTCTTACCTTAAAATGAACCGCATCCATATATACTATAGGATATACTGGGTCTAACATTCTGTTTTGCCATTCTGCTGCTGCGTCCATCACTTTATC
Organism: Clostridium saccharobutylicum DSM 13864; assembly: GCF_000473995.1. Classification (NCBI taxonomy): domain Bacteria; kingdom Bacillati; phylum Bacillota; class Clostridia; order Eubacteriales; family Clostridiaceae; genus Clostridium; species Clostridium saccharobutylicum. The sequence goes on from NC_022571.1 coordinate 3,000,758, forward strand.
TGTTATTTTCGATATCATTGATGGAGAGACATCTATACCATAGAGCTCTTCGAGTTCGGATTGAATATCTCTTGTAGACATTCCACGTGCATACAAACCAATTATTTTTTTATCCAGTTCACTACATTCTGTTTCATACTTTCGAATTGCTCTTGGCTCAAACTCTGATTTTCTGTCTCGTGGAATATCTAAAGGTACCTTCCCGTAACTACTTCTAACATCTTTTTTAGAATAACCATTTCGATAATTCTTTTCACTTTCGTTATCGGCTCTTTCATACTTCTCTCTGCCTAAATGTTCATCCATTTCCGCTTCAAGCAATTGTTGCATAACATCTTTTAATAGCTTTTGCATCAATCCATTCTTACCTACAACATCATCCATGCTTTTACACTTTTTAATTTCTTCTTGATAATTAATATCTGGTACTTTCATTTGGAATCCTCCCTTATTATTTTCAAGTATATTATTCCAAATCTACCATCAAACAATACAAAAAAAGAATGTAGTAGATTTGTTTTACACAAATCTAGCTACATCCCCGAATTTTCTTGCGATATCTATATATCCTAAGCTTTCACTTACTTTTTTTACTTCTTCATCAGTTAAAAATGTTTGAAATATATCAAATATAGTGGTAATATTTTTCATGAGGGCATTCTCCTTAGCATTATTTTGGTTCGCACTTTAATTTTACTATAGAATGCTCTCATTTTTTATATATTTTTATTTCTATTTTTTGGTTAATCAACACTTATGGTATTACTGATATAATTCCAGGGCTAAATTCTTCTTTTTTATTTTGATCAAACATCCAGCTCGTAACAGCTTTAGCTGCGCATTGCGGAAGTAACTTCAATCTATCTCTTTCTCTTCCAAAATAATTTCTAAGTTCCTCTGGAATTGTGAATACTATGTGCCTATGCTTTACATTTATTAGTTTTCCTAGCATTCCATTTACCCAATTATCAACATAAATCTTACCACATGATGTACAAAATCTACTTTTACACGTAAAACCAACTTTCTTTATTTCACCACAATCATGACATTTTAATTCAATGTAGCCATTACTTATATCCTTGCATTTCATAACTTTTTTTACTTCTGCAATAACACTAGGTCTAATTCTATTTTTATATTTTTTATAAAATTCGTTCCAAATTTCTTCTAATATTCTTCTTAATTTACTCTTAATCATTTCATCAATTTACCACATATATTTTCCTAATGCAAGTCTACACCGCGCTTTCAGCGGTCGCAATTTTTATACTTTCCTAGACATTAAAAAAATCACCTAGGTTAACAAACACCTAGGTAATCTTTTAATATTAACATATAAGTCATATATTATCTTTAATCTAATACATCAAGAGTAGATAAATACTCCCTTATATTTTCATTGAGTTTTTTGAACTTTTGATTAATTTCACTTGTACGATTATAGTCATTCATAGAAAAACTTTCTTTTTCTTCTTGTGAAGCTAAATAATAAACATTCCATCTGTCTTCAAAGACATTTATTTGTATTTGGCAAAGCTTTAATATTTCATTATATTGTTCATACATCTCACAAGAAATAAATGGAACATTTTCACTCAATGTATCTTGAGCTTTAACAATAGAACTAAAAGCTGTTTTATATAGTTTATTTTCATATTCTTTTCTTTTTTCCTCATCTACTGGATATTTCGCCATACCTGAAGGAATCAAAATACTAATATCTTTAACTGCTTCCGAATATGCTTTAGACAACTCTCTATATATAGAAAACTCTGTATCAAATTTAGTTTTGCTTATATATGTTTTATTATTTAATATAGACTTATATTTTTCCAGTTCTTCATTCAAAGTCAACTTATATTTTTCTTCTAATCTTTTAGCAATAATATTAGATGAGAACTTGACAATAATAATTATTAATCCTCCAATACCACCAATACTGGTTAAAATAGCAAGTACTATCTCCCAAACCTTTGCCATATACCTATCTCCTCCAAAATTACTTTGGTTACTTATACTCTATTATCAATTCAGTATTTAATTAAAATATTATTTTTATTTACCACAACACTTTTTATATTTTTTACCACTTCCACATGGACAAGGGTCATTTCTTCCTATTTTTTTACCTTTAACCTTTTTAAAGTTTTCTATTCTTGATAAAACAATCTTATCTCCCACTTGTTTTAATTGACCTATTTGCTCGTCTGGTATATCCTCATATTGATGAAATTTAAATTTCAAATCAATTAACACATTATTATTATCATAAAATAAATGTAATTCTAATCTAAATTTATCTTTCGCTTTTAACATTGTTGCCATCGTATATTCCCTGCATTCTTCTTCTGGCATATCAGAAATACTTGGCTGATGACAAAACAAACTCATAGGAATTTCTCCCATTAAACTTAATTGTGTCATTCTATTAATTTCCTTTTGCCTTTTTAACATTCTCTTGATTCCCTCAACCAATTGGAACTTTGCATCTTCAGCAAAATTTAATAAAAACGATGATAGCTTTCTTCTTCCAACTAATTTAGATTTATCCAAGAAGTTGATAATTTCAAGAAACTCCCCTGGAATATTTTGGACAGGTTTATCTATGTGAATACTCTCATTGTCCAATGAATTAAAATACTTATCAATTTCTTCTCTATAACCATACATATTAACATAGTTATAATTTTCGTTACTATACATATCTGAATATATATTATGTTTTATATACATTCCTAAATGATCTAATTCATCATTTAAATTTAAGGCTTTATTTCGTGTTACTAATTTCCTCTCTTTTAAATAATGTAAAAAAGTCAATGGAGAATCAAAATAATCGGTATAAACCCTAAAATCATCTATAGATAAGGCTATTGTATTTTTATTTAAGCTCATGAAGTTTAACTTCTCAATTTTGGCTGCAAATTCATTAAAATTATCTAAAGTTACACACATTAAGGTTACTTCTTCAAAGTCATTTATTGATATATTACACTTTTCCTTTTTTTTACTATCATATAGTTTTACATTTTCAGCAGACTTAAGATATGTTAATGTTCTTTCTGCTTGACTATCTGCTGCACCAACTAGTGTTTCCAATGATTTTATATGAGATTCTATATCAAGTATTGGCGACCTATATGTGTAAGACCCGCCTTTAACTTCTACTATTATAATATTGTCATCATAAATAACTATTAAATCATTTTCTGCGCAATCTTTTAGTGATTTATTTTTAGGATAATAATTTGATTCATATAGAGTACATCCTGGTAGAACTTTTTTAAATAAATCCCCAACCATACTTTCTGTTATTTCCATCTGTCTTTTATTCCATTTTTGTGCATACAAAGGGTCTACCCTTTTAATTAACTTTTGTATAACTCTATATATATTGTCAAACAGATTATAATAATCAAAACAATAAAAACTATCATTAACATTTATAAATGGTCTCTCATAAACTGGCAATTCAACTAATGGCCACCCTCCATACAAATCATCTTCATAAAATCTTTTATTTTCATTTAGTGAAAAAGATAAATCTTCAAGTAACTTCTTGGGCCAGTTTGTTAATTTAGTTAAATCAAATAATCCATAGCCACAAAAGTTTTCAATAAACTTCTCTTTTCTTTCTGATAATTTTTCATCTGCTTCTATATGGTTATTATATTTTTCACGAATATCTCCTGTTTCTTCCCTCATCGATGTTTTAAAATCTTCATGCAACGAATTTAATATACCCATTGTATCCATTACCCCATGAGTTAAAGACTTTTTTATGCTTTCTAATCCTTTAACAAAATCATCAACTGATATATTATATTGTTTTATAAATTCATCATTATGTGGTTGTAATAATGTTCTTATAGTTGGTATTTCGTATACAGAATACCTATCACCACGCACAAATACACTTAATTGAGCTTCTACCAAAAACTTTTCTTTTTCTAAATCTAACTCTATATTTTTTTCTTTTTTTATTTTTGCTGTATGAAAGATACAGTATCGTTCAACTAAAGTATATAGTTTTTGTATTTTTTCAGAAATACAATAAAATGTTTTAGAGTCGTCATTTGGAGGTACACTAAAATCATAGTAACTTTCACTTGATACTAATACACTTTGTATATATTCAATTTCTCTTCCCATATATACTTGTTCTTTCGTTTGTTGCACTTCAGATGTAATTCCTAAAATAGACATAAAAAAATTATGATATGCATATTTTAATAATTCTAATGGATTACATTTTGAAATACACTGTTTTATTTCATTAATTAAATTATTAATTTCTTGTACATATGATTCATACCCATTTGCTAGACCATCTATAAAATTATTATATTCTTCTGCAGTAGCATTGTTTTTTATAGATATCATTCGTCCATTTCTTTCAACTTGAATAGGACCCCCTGCCAAAGATTAATAATTATTTATTTTTTTAGACAATAATATCACCTCATTTCAATCATGTCTTTTCTAATTATAACATATAATTGAAACTTATAAAAAAGACATCGATAACATCATAATATTCTACCAATGTCTTTTATATATTAAATCAAATACTTATAAATATTGTATTTTACTTTCCAAAATGGTACACTTTAATTGCTAGTTAGGAAGTATGCCATTTAGGTATGCTTTCTTTTCTATATAATAATCTTTTTCTTCTAATCCCACCCTAATAATTTCCTTTCTAAATCATCATAATCATATTCCCTTGGTTCAAAATTGTTAAATTTTAATTTTGATCTAGATGAATTAATTTTACTATTACTAAAATCCTTTATATGAGTTTGTCCCTTTAATGGAATTACTCCATTACTGTCATTTAGTAGGCTTTCTTCTTTACAATTTTTAAAAACTTTCTCTGTAATGCTATATACATTAGTTTCATTTGAAACTTTGTTATCCTCGCTAGGTGGTATTTTTCTTATTTCTTTAATAATTAACTCCTGTTCAATTAATTGTTTTACAACATTAATTACTGTCACTCTTGTTATATTGCAGTTATCAGCAATAGTTTGATAGCTCGGAAAAGCTTTTGAATTGTTATTAGTATGTCTTAATAAATATGCTAATACTACAAATTGATTAGGTTTTAAATTTAGAGAAAAAACATCATTAGGTATTTTAAAATAATTGTTGTTTATCATTTTGATTTCACCTCCTTTGTTTTTGTATATTTATACTAAGATGCTAATTTTTCAGTGTCAACTAGCAAAAAAATTTTATGCACATGAAATTGCTTTGTATGAGTTCTTTGTATATAGTTCTTTATTGGGTAAAAACTGAATACTACCCTAGTCAATCATTTATACTAAGTAAATATAATAATTAATATTTATTTTTCATGTTTTCAAGTGGTGAATACTTTTGATATTTTTTTCTTAAATCTTCATCTTGTAAATCTAAATATGCTTTTTCAGTAACTGTTACACTTGAATGACCTAAAATTTTAGACAATATTAATAAATTTCCACCATTTAAAAGAAATCTCCTTGCAAAATTATTTCTTAATCCATGTGGTGTAATTGCTTTATTAATATTTGTTTTTTTCAAATATCCCCTAAAATTCCTTTCAAAATTAGGATTCGATATTATTCCATTAGTTCTTTGAGTTGGAAATAATAATTCATTTTCTTGCATTGTATCTTTAAACTTGAGCCATCTTTGTAATAATTTAGTCATATTAATACTAAAGAAAACCACTCTATCTTTTCTTCCTTTCGTTATATCAGCAGGTATCAAAATTATTCTTCTTACAATATCAATATCATTAATAGTCAAATGTAATGTTTCGGATAAACGCATTCCAGTATCAAAAATCAAATTAATAACTGTATAATCTCTAAATTCATGAAATTTACTACAATCTAAACATTTTATTAACTTCTTATATTCTTCATCAGTTAATTGTTCTTTTGCTTTTCTTTCTATTTTTACAAATTTACATTCATGTATTCTTGTATTTTTTGAAATATTTTTTTCTTCTAAATAACTTGCAAAAGCTTTTATATTCCTCAAATAATTATTTAATGTTCCATTAGATACTTCTTTTCCTATATGAGTTCTTTTATCAATATTAGCTTTCTTTGAGCCTTCTTCCGTATAAGTAAATGAAGATTTCCCCCTATCTTTTGTAAATTGAATATATTCTTCTACAATCTCTTTAGTAATTTTCTTTATATCATCAATTTCTTTTTCTTCTTTTAAATATTGAGAAAATAACATAAGAGTTTGATGATATGATTTTATAGTTTTTATTGTTAGATTCTTATAAGAACAAAATTCTAAATAATCTACAATAACATCATCAATTGATTTTTTATTTTTACTAATTTTGGGCATAAAAATAACCTCCACTATATTGAAATAAACTCAATATATTAGAGGTCTTATATTCTTTATATTTATTGGCTTGAAATTATAATTCCAGGACTACTTTTGAGTAGTTTGTTGGCTTATCAAATTCAAACTTTGGCTCTATTACTGCGATTAAGAAACTTTGTTCTTAAGTCTTAATTTATCAGCTATAATAGCTATAAATTCACTATTTGTAGGCTTGCCCTTATCATTGTGAATAGTATATCCAAATAGCTTATTAATAGCTTCTATTTGACCTCTTCCCCAAGCTACTTCTATAGCATGTCTTATTGCTCTTTCTACTCTTGAAGCTGTTGTATTGTACTTTTTAGCTATTGATGGATATAATTCCTTTGTTACTGCTGATAATAATTCCATATCGTTTACTACCATTGTAATAGCTTCTCTTAAGTACATATATCCTTTAATATGTGCAGGTACACCGATTTCATGAATGATGCTTGTAATTTCAGTTTCTAAATCTATAGGTGCCTTTGTTCTAGTTTCAGTTGAAGACATTATTGATGATGTTGGATATGATACTCTTACACTAGCTTGTGGTACTGATGTTGGAGCACTGTTAAACATCTCTCTTATTCTCTTAGTAAATACTTCCATATCAAATGGTTTAACTGTGTAATAATCAGCTCCTAATGTTATAGCTTGTTGTGTAATTTTGTCTTGACCAACTGCTGATAAAATAATTATTCTTGGAACTTTCTCCAAGTCCATTGTATTTAATTTTTCAAGAACTCCTAATCCATCTAAATGTGGCATAATAATATCAAGAATAACTAAATCAGGTTTTCTCTCAACTATTAAATCTAAAGCTTCTCTTCCATCCTTTGCAATCCCTGTTACAACAATATCCCTTTGGTTTAGTAAATAATCATTTAAAATGCTGCAAAATTCCTTATTGTCGTCAGCAATTAATACAGATATTTTTGAATCTTCCATTTTTTTCTCTCCTTTATCCACTCTTGCATTATTGTATATCTACTTTTGACCCCTATAACCATATAATATCGGAAATCATATAATTAATTAATATTTTATAAGATATCTAGATTTTTATGTAAAATCTTTTTATCATTAGGGTATGTATACTTGAACTATAATCTCGTATGATATATTCTTTTGTAAAAGTATTTTATAAGTTTATTTGTTATAATGTATTTATCTTCCACTATTTGTAAATTATACACTTTTTTTTGGAATAAGTAAATACTTTATTTAAAAATACTTAAAAAGTATTTTTATGGAATAAATTGTATATTCAATTTTCCTTATTTATCAAGAATTAAGTTAATATATATTTATTATATAATTATAACTCTTTTTCTACAATATATATAATACTTTTTTAAAATATAAAAAAATAGCATTGGAATTTCAATATAGTTTTTAAATAAATAAAGAATAGAAGAATTGCTTAATTTTAAGAAGCAATTCTTCTATTCTTTATTTAATTATTCCTGCATCTTGCAGCATCCATTCTATATATATTCCATATCCAGTATCCGGTTTATTTATTAAGACATGAGTTACAGCACCTATAATCTTATTGTTTTGTATAATTGGGCTTCCGCTCATACCTTGAACTATTCCTCCTGTTTTCTCTAACAATCTAGGATCTGTAATCTTTATTACCATACTTTTAGAACCAACAGAAGTTTGATTTAGAAGTTTCTCAATTTCAATATCAAATTCTTGTGGTCCACTTTCATCAATTGTAGTAATTATTTTTGCTTTTCCTGTAGTTATTTCATCTCTAAATCCTACTTTAAGAGGTTTTATTTCTTTTCTCATACTTTTAACATCATCTATATTTCCAAAAATACCGCTTTGTGTATTCTTTTGAATATTTCCTTTAGGTGTATTTTCATTTATAAAAATTCCTTTTAATTCGCCTGGATCGCCCTTTTCTCCTTTTTTAACGCTTATTATAGTAGAATCTAATACATCTCCTTTTTTGATTAAGAAGGGTTCATTTGTATCACAATCTGTAATAGGATGGCCTAATGCACCAAATTTTTTAGTTTTCTCATCAACAAATGTCATTGTTCCTACACCTGCTGTAGAATCTCTAATCCATAATCCTATTTTATAATCTTTATCATTTTCTTTCCTTAAATGAATTACTTTAGTTAATTTTTCTCCACGTCTAAGAATATCTACTTTTACATCCTCTTGTTGACATTCTTTTATTGTTTTTAATAAATCAGTAACATTTTCCATGTTTTCGCCATTTACTTTAAGTATTATATCACCGATTTCAAGTCCACCTAATTTCCCAGGACTTTCTTCTTTTTTACTATTTATCTCTATATCAGAGTATCCAACAACTAATACTCCTTCGCTACTAACTCTAACGCCAATTGGATTTCCACCAGGATACACTTCCAAATCTTTTACATTCTGAACTTGTACGGATTTCAAAGGAATCATTCCCAGAAATTTTATCTCATATTGATCTTTACTATTACTTATCTTGTCAATAGTATTCCCTATGGGTGCTATAGATGGTACAGTTCTTTCATCCTTAGTATAAATCTTATCTGGTAGTCTTTTTATATTTATTGTAGTCATTAAAATCAGAATCAGGATTGGAGTTATAATTAGACTAATAGCACAAAAAATTTTTTTCTTCATATTCTCTCCTCCTTTACTTCATGATTTTAATTTTCCCACTTGAAAGTATCTTATCCTATAGGAACATTGTTATTAAAGACAAAAAATTTACCCTATACTAAATTTTAATAATGCACTATTTTATTTCTTTCATTCCCTATATAAATTTTTTTAGCGTTTAATGATGTTGTAGTATATATTCCTCATTTTATTTTTGTAAATATACTTCATTTTTATATAAAAAAAAAAATAAAATCACGAATGCTCATGATTTTATTTTTACCAAATTGTATTAGTATATGTATTTATTTTTTAATTTCTGCCTTTTTTAATTCACTTAATTTTATCATTTCTTTTACATTATTTCTTGTAGCTTCTGTTACTTCATCTCCAGCAAGCATTTTACTAATTTCATATTCTTTTTCTTCTTTTATTAAAACTTTTATCTGCGTAAAAGTTTTATTGTCTACAACTTTTTTCATTACAAAATAATGATGATCTGATAATATTGCAATCTGTGGTAAATGTGTTATACATAAGATTTGATGTGTACCTGATAATTGATACATTTTCTCTCCAACTCTTTGAGCTACCGCACCACTTATTCCAGTATCTATTTCATCAAAAATTAAAGTAGGTATTTCATCTTTTTCTGCAAATACACACTTTAAAGCTAACATAATTCTAGATAATTCACCACCGGATAATACTTTTTCCAATGGCATCAATGGCTCTCCAGGATTTGTAGAAATTAAGAAACATACCTCATCGAATCCTCTTTCATTAAAAGTCTCTTGACGCTCAACACTTATTTCCATTCTCGATTTTTCAAGACCTACAAATGCAAGCTCATTTAAAATTTTTTGTTCTAAAAACTTACTTTTGCTTACTCTTAATTCATGAATCACTAAAGCAGCCTGTTCCATTTTTGATAAAATTACTTTTTCTTTTTCTTTAAGCTCTTCAATTATCTTTTCCGAATTAATTATTTCATTATACTCTATTTTAATTTTTTCATGATATTCTAATATTTCAGGAATAGTTGGTGCATACTTTTTCTTATATTGATTAATTTCATAAATCCTTGAATTTACCTTTTCTAAAGCATCATTATCAAATACAATTTCTTCAGCCATATCGCGTAATTCACGACTTGCTTCTTCTATTATATAAAATGCCTCTTCGATAGCATTTTTATTCTTTTTTATTTTTTCAAAATGATTTTCTACATTTGATAGTTCTTGAATTACTTTAGACAGTGAATCGATGACACCAAATTCTTCATTACCATTTAAAATTCCATAAGATGTTGCTAAGGATAAATTAATCTTTTCAGCATTTGCTAAAACATTATATTCTTCCTTTAAGTTTTCTTCTTCATTTTCTTTAAGTTTAGCTTTTTCAATATCTTCAATTTGAAATTTTAAATAATCAAGCAATTTTTCTCTATCTTGATTACCTGAAATTCTATTGATATCTTCTCTAACAGATATCAATTCTTCCCTAAACTTAGCATATGTATCTAATGGATTTATTATCTCATTGTCAATAAATCCATCCAGATATAATATATGACTACTTCTTTGCAATAGCTCTTGATTTTGGTGCTGTCCATGTATATCTAAAAGTTTTGATCTTACTTTTCTAAGTTGAGATGTTATTAAACTTTTTCCGTTAATTTTAATTAAATTTTTTCCACTTTGATGACTCTCTCTAGTAATTATTAATACATCATCATACTCAATATCAAGCTCTTCTAATACATCTTTAATCTTTGAACCTTCAATTGTAAATAATGCTTCTACATATGTCCTATCTTCTCCAGTTCTTATCAAGCTTTTAGAAAATTTTCCACCTAAAACAAAATCAATAGCATCAATCATGATGGATTTTCCTGCTCCAGTTTCTCCAGAAAGTATATTAAATCCTTCATTAAAGTTTATTGTTATTTCTTCTATTAACGCAAAATTTTTAATATTTAATTGAATTAGCATTTCATCCCATCCTTATAATTATGATGACATTCTTTTTCTTATTTTAGCAACTAAATCTTCAGCACTCTCAAGTGTTCTAACTAAAATAAAAATAGTATTATCGCCAGCTACTGTCCCTGCAATATCTGCACTTTCTAAATTGTCAATGGCTTCTGCTGTAATTGGTGCAGATCCTGTTATAGTCTTTATAACAACCATTTTATCGACATTTTCAACTGACAATACAGTATTAGCTAATATATTGCTCAATCTATCAATTATATTTTTTTGTTCTCCTGTAGATACTACATATTTTGATTTTCCACTTGAAGATTGCATTTTTATTAATTTTAAATTTTTTATATCACGTGAGACAGTTGCTTGAGTTACATCAAAGCCTTCTTGCTTGAGTATATCTGCTAATTCTTCTTGGGTCTCAATTTCTCTTGAACTTATTATTTCTAATATTTTTGTATGTCTTTTTGACTTCAAAATTCCTCACCATCACATTCTTTAGAATTGTTTAAAATCTTAGTCCTTAAAACCTTAAAATAATCATAATCATCAAATAAAAGCAGTTTTATATTCTTCTCACTTTTACTTACCTTAACTGAAGTTTTTTGATTTACTTCAACAGCTTTCTGTCCATCTACAGTTAGATATATTTTTTCTTCTTCATTTTCTGTATATATCTCTATAACACTATCTCCTTTTAGCACAATTGTCTGCATACTCTTAGTATGTGGACATATAGGTGTTATTGTTATTATTTCTAAATCTGGATATATAAATGGTCCTCCTGCTGAAAATGAGTATGCTGTTGATCCTGTAGGAGTTGCTATAATAAGTCCATCACCTTTAAATGTCGAATAAATTTTACCATCTACAAATATTTTAAATTTTACCATTCTAGATAATGTACCTCTTGCTAAAACCACATCATTCAGCGCCTTAAGCTCTTCATTTTCTCCACTAGATTTTACGGAACATTTTAGCATCATTCTATCAACAATCTCATATTGCTTTTTTTCTAGTTTTTCAAGTGCATAATCAATTTCTGATATCTCTACACTAGATAAAAAGCCTAAATTTCCTATATTTATGCCAAGAAGCACAACATCACATTCTTCTTTCAAAGCTCTCGCAATTCCTAAAAGTGTACCATCTCCACCTAAAACAATAAGCAGATCAATATGACTCAAATCTTGTTTTTCTATATCATAAGAATTAAAAATAGAAATATCTTTAAAATCAAATTTTTTTCTTAATTTTTGTATAACCATATTTAAGATTTTATTATCTCTGTCCTTTGACGGATTAATTGCAATTCCAATATTATTCATAGCCCCTCCAAAAGAAGTTAAATTTCTACGTGTGATGCTTCAACAACTACATCAATATCTTCGTTTTTAAAATCACTTTCTTTATTTTTATCCTTTGAAAAATAGACTAAATATTCTCTATTTCCTTCAGGTCCCTTAATTGGAGAATATCCTACTCCTAAAACATTCAAATCCTGTTCTAATAAAAAATTCACTATATCATGAACAACTTCTTTATGAGTTTCCTTTTCTCTTACAACACCTTTTTTCCCTACTTTTTCTCTACCAGCTTCAAATTGTGGTTTTATAAGAGCTACTACTTCTCCATCATCTTTAAGTAAATTTAAAGTTGCTGGCATAATCTTTTTTAGAGATATGAAAGATACATCTATTGATGCAAAATCTAATAGTTCCCCTATATCTTCTGGAGTAACATACCTTATGTTTGTTCTTTCCATGCATACTACTCTTTCATCAGTTCTCAATTTCCATGCAAATTGTCCATATCCAACATCCACTGAGAACACTTTAGATGCTCCATTTTGAAGCATACAGTCTGTAAATCCACCAGTTGATGCTCCTATATCCATACATACTTTTCCCTCTAAAGAGATATCATAAGAATTCATTGCCTTTTCAAGCTTTAATCCGCCTCTACTTACATACTTTAAAGTAGCTCCTCTATATTCAATGTCAGCATCATAGCTAACTTTTTCTCCAGCTTTATCAACCTTTTGACCATTAACATAAACTTTCCCTTCCATGATACATGCTTTTGCTCTTTCTCTAGAAGTAATTATGCCTTTTTCAACTAAAATTAAATCAAGTCTTTCTTTTTTTTCTGCCATTTGTATCTCCTTTTAACTATAAAGCTCAATTACAGCCTTACTTATACTCTCACAATCTAATTTATATGCCTTATACAAGGCATCCACATTTCCTTGAGGTATAAATTCATCATCATATCCTAAAGATCTTATCGTACCTTTATAATCCATCTTGATTAAACAATCTTTAATTGATGAACCCAATCCACCATGTAACACATTATCTTCTATTGTTAAAATATTATATCCTTTATCTTTAAGATTTTGCAAGAAATTCTTATCAATTGGCTTGATAAAAGTTGCATTTACTATACTTGGATTTAATCCCTTTTCATATAATATATCTTTAGCCATCATTGCATTTTGCACCATTTTTCCTGTTGCAATTATACAAACTTTAACTCCTGAATTTATCTCTTCCCATTTTCCTTCTTCAACTTTCTTAATAGGAACAAGAGAATCTATTACATTTCCTCCCCTTGGATATCTAATAGCAACTGGTGCATTTTTGTTTAATGCCCATTCAAGTATAATTTCTACCTCTTCAAGGCATTTAGGGGCGACTATATGTATATTAGGTATCATTGATAAATATGAAATATCATTAATTCCTTGATGTGTTTCACCATCATCTCCAACAATACCTGCCCTATCTATTGCAAATACTACTGGTAAGTTTTGAATACATACATCATGTATAACTTGATCAAAAGCTCTTTGTAAAAATGTAGAATACACTGCAAAAACAGGTTTTAATCCATTACTAGCCATCCCTGCAGCTAACGTGACTGCATGCTGTTCTGCTATTCCAACATCAAAAAATCTCTCTTTAAATCTTTCTGCAAAACATTTAAGTCCCGTTCCTTCTGGCATAGCTGCTGTTATTGCTACAATTTTTTCATCTTTTTCACTAAGCTTTATAAGTGCCTCTCCAAAAGCTTTTGAATAACTATTTTTAGGTGATACATTTAATTCTCCGCTTTCTAAATTAAACGGACCAACACTATGATATTTAGTTGAACTTTTTTCTGCTAATGCATATCCTTTTCCCTTTTGGGTTAAAGTATGTATTATAACTGGTCCTTCAACTTCTTTTGCCATTTTTAATACTTCTGTCATTGCATCTATATCATGCCCATCAATAGGTCCTATATACTTAACTCCAATATTTTCAAAAAACATAGATGGTACTACTAATTGTTTTATACTATCTTTAACTTTAGATATTTTTCCAGCAATATTTTTTCCTATTCCAGATTGTTCTAAAGATGCATTTATTTCTGTTTTTAACCTATTATATCTTGGTGCAATTCTTAATTTGTTTAAATATCTTGAAAGACCACCTACATTAGTTGAAATTGACATTTGATTATCATTTAATATAACTATAAGATTTGTTTTTCTAAATCCTACATCATTTAAAGCTTCAAGTGCCATTCCACCTGTTAATGCACCATCACCAATTACTGCAATTACTTTGTAATCTTCTTTATTCAAATCTCTTGCTCTTGCTATTCCAAGAGCTGCTGATATTGAAGTGCTACTGTGACCTGTACCAAAATAGTCATATGTACTTTCATTTAGCTTTGGGAATCCACTCATTCCATTAAGTTGTCTAAGCTTCTTAAATCCATCTTTTCGTCCAGTTAAAATCTTATATACATAACTTTGATGTCCTACGTCCCATACTATTTTATCTTTGTCAAAATCAAATGCTTGAAAAAGACTTAAAGTAAGTTCTACTACCCCTAAATTAGATCCTAAATGTCCACCTGTTTGGGAAACACTATTAATTAAAAATTCTCTAAGTTCCTGACTTAAGATTATATTTTCTCTTTTATCTAATTTTTTTAAATCTTCTGGGAAATTTAAACTATCTAATAATTTCATAATAACCATTCCCTCTATTAATTTTCTCTATTTAAAAGACTGTAAGTCAATTCAACCAAACATTCTGCATCTACAGTTAATGTTCTCAATATTGTTACACATTCTTCTGTTAACTTTGAACATAATTCTTGACATTTTTCTAAACCATATACTGTTATAAAATTAGTCTTATTGTGTTCTTCATCTGCATGCACATTCTTTCCTAATGCTTTTATATCGCCTACAACATCTAATATATCATCTTTAATTTGAAAAACCAATCCTAGCTTTTCGCCGTATTTCTCTAAATATTCTAAGTCTCTTTCTGGTGCACCTGCTAATATTGCTCCGCCTAAGATGGATGCTTTTATTAAAGCTCCAGTTTTCTTTGAATGCATATATTCCAATTCTTCTTTTGAAATTTCCTTTCCTTCTGAAATAATATCAACTACTTGACCACCTATCATTCCTTCTGCCCCTGCAGCTTTTGCTATTTCATAAGCTGCTCTTAAGGAATTTCCACCATTTTTCAAGGAATAATTCATCATAAGTATCATTGCTTCATTTAACAGATTATCACCTGCAAGCACTGCTATGTTTTCTCCATAAACCTTGTGATTGGTTGGCTTACCACGTCTTAAATCATCATCATCCATACATGGAAGATCATCATGAATCAAAGAATATGTATGAATCATTTCCATAGCACAAGCCATTGGCATAATAGATTTATATTCTTCTCTGTATATAAAATAAGATAACGCAAATAATATAGGACGAATTCTCTTTCCACCTATATTTAAGCTATAACTTGATGAATCATATATAACTTTATTATAAGTTCCTTTTTCCTTAAAATAATTTTCTAGATATTCATTAATATCTTTTCTTATATTATTTATCTCCATCACTTTCACTAAACTCCACTTCTTTTTCTTGTTTTATTATAGAAATTTTTCCTTCATATGAGTTAAGAGTTTTATATATTTTATTTACTAGCTTAACTCCTTCCTCATATGATTTCATTGAATCTTCAAGGTTTAATTCATCGCTTTCTAAATTATTTAAAATATCTTGAAGCTTAGTTAACATCTCTTCATAATTTTCCTTTTTAGCCATACCTTAAACTCCTTATTTTATAGGCACATTCAAGAAAACAACAAATCATAATATATATGTTTTAATATGGTTAATTCATCCACTTAGTATGCCTACTTAATTAATGCACAATATGCATTTAACATTTGACTTGTTACTTTATTTTATGTGCTTTAATGGTATAAATTTTCCTTCCGCTTTTCCATCCTTAACACTAATTTCTAAATTAATTGGGTTTTCCATCTGTTCTTTTGACGTAATTAGATTTTTTTCATCATCTTGTATTATAGCATATCCTTTTGAAATAACCTTAACAGGATTATATGCTAAAAGTAAATTATTTAAATTTTCTAGTTGCTTCTTTTCTTTTTCAACTTTTATTTTCATTAAAAAGTTTAATCTATTTTTTAAATTATCTATTTCTAGATACGAATTTGCTATTCTAGTTATTGGCGAATGAATTTTTAATATTCTTTCTGCATTGCTTAATTCATTCTTACATGATTTTAATTTATTATCTATATTAATTTCTAATGCTTTAGATATATCACAAACTTTTTCTTCAATATCTTTACTTAAAGGAACTGCTATCTCAGCTCCCTGAGACGGAGTTGCAGCTCTAACATCAGCTACAAAATCTGAAATGGTATAATCTATTTCATGTCCTACAGCAGATATTATAGGTATTTTAGAAATGTAAATAGCTTTTGCTAACTCTTCTTCATTAAAGTTCCATAATTCCTCTATGGAACCACCGCCCCTGCCAACTATTATTATGTCAACAGACTTATTATTATTAAAATATTTTATTCCTTCAATTACTTCTTTATACGCATCAATACCTTGAACTTTAGCTGGATACAACACAATATCAACTAAACTGCTCCTTCTCGTTGAAACATTAATAATATCTCTAATAGCAGCTCCAGTTGGTGATGTTACAACACCTATTCTTTGTGGATATTTAGGCAATATTTTTTTATGACCCTCATCGAAATAACCCATCTTTGATAATTTTTGTTTAAGTTTTTCGAATTTAACAAATAATTCTCCCTGTCCTTCTTTTTTTATTTCGTCGCAATAAAGCTGAAAGCTTCCTGTGGCAGGATATATAGACGCTCTGCCTTTAACAATGACTTCCATACCTTCTTCTAATACAAAATCTAAAAAGAGAGCATTTCCTTTAAACATTACACAATTTACTTTTCCATTATCATCTTTAAGTGAAAAATATATATGCCCACTACTATGATATTTTAAATTAGAAATCTCCCCTTTTACAGAGAGATTATTTAAAATGAAATCATTGTCTAACATTCTTTTTATGTAATTCGTTACCTCTGAAACAGTTAAAGTTTTAATATTCATCTTCCTTTAAAGCCTCACATGCATTTTTTATTAAAAGAGTAGTTGTTAACGCACCAACTCCACCTGGAACTGGTGTTAAGAATTTGCATTTATCTATAACTTTATCAAAATCAACATCTCCAGTTATTTTCCCTTCAAAAGATGATGTTCCAACATCTATTACTATAGCATTTTCATTCACATAAGATTCATCTATAAACTTTGGTTTTCCAATAGCCACTACTAATATATCAGCTTTCTTACAAACTTCTTTTAAATTTTGTGTTTTTGAATGACATATAGTAACTGTTGCATTTTCATTTAATAAAAGTTGTGCAACTGGTTTACCAACTATGTTGCTTCTTCCAAGCACCACTACATTTTTTCCTGTAATATCTAAATTCAAGCTTTTAATTAAAGTAACTACTGAATTTGGAGTACAAGGTAAAAATCCTGGTTCACCCATATACAATTTTCCTTGACTTTCAAATGTAAGACAATCAATATCCTTATAAATAGATATCTCTTTAATTATTTTCTTTTCATTCAAATTTTTAGGAAGTGGTAATTGAAGAATAATCCCTTGAATATTTTCATCTTTATTTAATTTATGAATTTCTGATATAACTTCATCATCAGTACTTTCTTCTGGTAAAGTTACCTTTAAAAATCCAACTCCAAGAGATGTTGCAACTTTTTCTTGACTATTCATGTAGTAAATAGAACCACCGTCATTTCCAACTAATATAGATGCAATTTTAGGAATTTTTAATTTTTCCTCTTTTCTTGAACTTACAAAATTCTTAATATCTTCTTTTACTTTTAATGCAACTTCCTTACCATTTATTATTTGCCCCATTATATATCCCCACCTTCAGTTTTAGTATTCATAAATATATTGTATCCATTAAATAATTAATATAATCTTAGACTCAATTAAATGTTATAATATATTAACCTTAATTGAGTCTAACTTATAACTTATAATCCATGCTTATTAAACAAACTACAAGTTATAATAAATTTCTATTTTTTATTAATTTTATCTAATACACCATTAATAAATGATACACTCTTTTCATCTGAATATCTTCTTGTAATCTCTAGTGCTTCATTAATTGCAACTCCAGTTGGAACATTATCATCATATAATAATTCATATGTTGCAAGTCTTAATATGCTTAAATTTACTTTTGATATTCTATCAATTTTCCAATTATGTAGATTAGATGATATTGCTTCATCAATTTCTTTTTTATGTGTTTCTACTCCAATCAATGCTTGTTTAACATAAGTCAAATCTATTTCACTTATGTTACTTTCATAGTTTTCAATAAATGTTTCTACCGTCTCATCAACTGTATCTTTACTTAAAGTCATTGCAAATAATAACTCCATAGTTTTTTCCCTTGATAATTTTCTGTTCATGTAATCCTCCTAAATATGCATCATACTTATTATGTACATTTATCATTATACACACTTTTGTTTTGTTTTAAACCCTATTTTACATGGAAACACCCTCTGAAAGCTTCAGAGGGTGAAAATCAAACTATTTAGATTCATTTTCTTCCTGTTTTGGTAAGTAGATACTTTGAATATAAATGTTTACGGCTTCTACATACAATCCAGTCATAGCTTCAACAGTTTTCTTAACATTGTCTTGTACTTGAGCTGCTAAATCCATAATCTTTCTTCCATATTCCACTGCTATACTCATATCTATAATCGCTTTATCTTCTTCTAATGTAACTTTACTTACTTTGGCATTGCCCTTTTTTCCTTTAAATATATTTGTTAAATTACTTGCAACTCCACTCTGATAATCTAAAATACCTTCAATTTCTTGAGCTGCAATTCCTGCAATAACACTCACTACTTCATCAGAAATTTTAACAACTCCAATGTTTTCTTCTCTATTAAAATCTTCCATGCTATTCAACCTCCTAGGTTTTGTAGTAACAAAACATGTTAATCTTATGTTCATTATATCAAATATAATTTAACATTACAAATATATTATGGTTTTTATGTTATTTTTGAGTTTCTATTATAACATCTTTTATATTAGATACATTTTGAACTATTTCTTGTATAGCCACGCTATCACTTTCTTGAAGTGGTGATTGCGATTTAACTACAACTGTTACCTTTTTATCTTCTATCATGCATAAAGCATCTTCATATCCCTTATTTTTTACGTCTAATTCTATTCTTCCTTCATTATCTTTAACCATAGCTTTTTTAGTCAATTCCTTAGTCGCTTCATCCTTTTGATCTTTAGATGTATTTTTATCAGATATTATAGAATTCAAAGTCTGAATTGTTGCTGAATCTTGCTGCTCCCTTGAACTTCTTGAATCATAAAAAGAATTTTGTTGATTCATTGCTTCTTTATCAGAATCAGTTAAATTTTGATTTGAATCTTGATTTGAATTTTCAGTAGATAAAACTTGACTTAAATCCGTTGGATCGTTTAACCCTCCGTTATTAAGTTTTGCAGCTAGCATTCCTACACATAATATTAATGCTAATAGTGTAAAAATAATCCCACATTGTTTCTTTGTCATAATAAATAACCTCCCATCCCTTTTCTTTAAAATTATATGCTACTTCTTCATGCTATATACATTAACCTTATCTAAACTTAAGTTATATAGTTTGGAAATTGCTTGCTCAATTTCATATTTTGTTTTACTGTTTTCTGCTCCTTCTGCAACTATTACAACTCCTGTTATCTTAGGCTTATATGTTGTGAGTATGACTGGTTCATTATTGCCATCAGATGATGACATTACAACTTTTGATCCATCAGTATTTTGATTAGTTACTCTTTTACCACCTGATGTATCTGTTTCTTCAGTAGTTGATTGTTGCGTATTCTTGTCATAAGCTGGTACCTTTTGTTCTCCATTTTCAAATGATATCATTACCTCAACATCTCCAACACCGTCCATCTTTTTTAATATATTCTTCAAATCTGTTTTCTGACTTTCTTCATAATCTTTTTCACTAGTTGTTTTACTTGCTGAAGTATCATTTGTATTTTCTTTATTTTGAGTGTTTGTAGATGACGAAATCTTACTAGTTGCATCTTTCTTACTAACTGGTAGTAGTACATTCATAGCTATTAAAGCAAATGCTAATACAGCACATATTGCTATTAAATTGTTTAGCTTTTTGTCCTTTAATATTTTTGTCAGTTCATTTTTTAACTTATCTTTCCACATATCTCTCTTTTTCCTCCTATTCCTTCATTTTATAAACTTCTATTTTATCTTTTGAAACGCTCAATTCATCTGACACAAAATTAATTATGTCTTCATATTCTTTATTATCATCTTCTGTACTCTCTTGTCCTTTTCCATTAATCTCTACCTTTTTTATCTTACTTATCTTATTGTTTTCTACACCTATTCTAAGTTTTTTTATATTAAAATTTATATTTGTAAAATCAATATCACAATCAACATCACTTTTAAAATTCATATCTTTATATTTATTTTTGAGTAAATTATCACAATTCTCATCGAAATTTTTTATAAATGCTTTCTTTCTGGCATCATTTTTATCTTCTTTACTAT
This sequence comes from Clostridium saccharobutylicum DSM 13864, assembly GCF_000473995.1. Taxonomy (NCBI): domain Bacteria; kingdom Bacillati; phylum Bacillota; class Clostridia; order Eubacteriales; family Clostridiaceae; genus Clostridium; species Clostridium saccharobutylicum. The sequence goes on from NC_022571.1 coordinate 3,021,784, forward strand.
CAATAGAATTAGAATTATCTGAATTAATTTTATTTTGCTTTTCTGAAAATACAGTTTCATATTTTTCAATGCCTTGCGATATATTTTTTTGTCCTTTAGATATAAATTGTAAAATCGGATTTAATATCGCACTTATTAAAATTAAACCTAATACAAATTTAATATATTTTTTCATTTTATTATTTGGAGATATAAGCTCTACTGCACTTATGAATATAAGAATAGTCACAAGAGTTGTTACAATGCCCTTTAAAGTTTCTATAAACATAGCTTTCTACCCTCCAACTACATAGCTTCCCGAAGCTGCCATTATTGCAATTAATATAAAGAACATTAAACTCACGCATAAAACGCATGATGTAATTAATATCATTGAACTAGCAGCAGATTCCAAACATTTTGTAATTCTTGAATCACTTATTGGTTCCACCAGCGCTGCTGATAATTTGTAAATAAACGTCATAAGCACAAGCTTTACAATTGGGTATAAAAGTAACAAAACTATTACAACTAGTCCCATAGAGCTTATTGCATTTTTTATTATAAGAGAATATCCTGCAACTGATGCAATAGCATCCGAAAAAGTTTTTCCAACTATAGGTATAAAATTATCTATTGCAAACTTTGCCGTTTTTAGTGTTACTGCATCAATTGTTTTGGATGTAATGCCTCTTATAGTTAAAAGTGCTATAAAGATTGTTATTATAATACCTTGAAACCAAAGAGTACATTGCTTTAACAATCCACATAAATTTGTTATCTTATGTTCTGTAGAAAGATTATTTGCAAATTCTAACATAAACCCCATTAATATCATTGGAATTATAATGTTTGAATATACCTTTGGTATAAATACAACACATGCAAGAACAATAGGATCTAAAGTAGTTGCTTGAGCAACTCCACCGGTAAGTCCAATCATAGTAACAAGTATTGGAAGAAGCGCACTCATAAAATCTGAAATATTTGATATTACCTCTTTTGCTACTGAAATTGAAATTATGAAGCTTTTAGCTAACACAACTATGATTAGCGCATAGCATGCATAAAATGCTACCTGGGATATATTTTCTCCCGAAAATGCATCCTGAAGATTTTTGAGTAGTGAACATATTATTGCTATTGTAACTACAGAAATTATAAGTTTCAAAACACTCTTAACCTCTTTAAACACAAGGCTTAAAACCGCTTTTCCTATTACATCAAATGAAAGGTTCCCCTTCCCATTTGCAATATATGTCTTTATATAATCTACTGGATTTAAATTCTGCATAAGTTCTACATCTGTTTTCATATTGTTTATATACTTATATAAAGAATCGATTTGTTCTTTTGCACTACCACCCAAATCGTCTATACTAACCTTGCTATCCAAATTTCCTTTACTCTGTTCTTGATTCTGAGTCGTTTCATTATTCATTGTTATATTATTTTTATAATCAGCAGTTTCAGCTGCATATACACATTTTTTTAAAAAAGACCTTTCCATTGGAACTATAGAAATAATCATGGTAATTATTAAATTTAATATTATAACTATTGTAAATCTCTTTATTATCTTCATAATATACACCTACATTATCTGTAATATAGAATTTAATACAGCCATAAGTATTGGAATTGCAAGAACTAATATCATTATTTTTCCCGAAAAATCTATTTGTGTAGCTAAGCTATCTGCATTAGCATCTTTACACAATGCACTTGAGAATGATGCTATATAAGCTATAGCTAAAATTTTAAGTACAATTCCAATATAAACCGTATCAAGATTTGCCTTATCTGAAATTGTCTGAAGAAAATCAATTATTTCTTTAAGAGGTTCTATCATAATTAGAAATATTAATGCTCCAGCTGTTAATGCAAGTAATGGATTAAGTTCGTTTTTAGCGTTTTTTAATAGAAGCATTATAAACAAAGCTACAAAAGCCAGCCCTACGATTTTTATTATTAACATGTAATCACCTACATAACAAACATAGTCTTAACTGTATTGAATAAATCACCTATAATAGAAATTATCATAAGTAAAATTATTACAACTCCAGCTATATTTGTGATTGCTGCTATCTCACCTTTTCCACTACTTGTTAATACTTTATCTAACACTACAAGCAGTATTCCTGCTCCGCCAATCTTGAAAAGAATATTTATATCATGCATTTTCTTCTCCCCCATCCAAACTAAAATATTACTACATTGTTCATTTGTACTTTATACTTATAAATATTTTCATATTGTTCTTTTTATGTGCTATATTAAAAAAATAGTAATCATTGCTCCAAAACATACCCCTAGATATCTATAAAGTTTTATATTTTTTTTTGCAATTTCCTCAGCATCCTTTAAATTAAGTTTAATTCCCTCAATTGCCAATGTGAATATTTTTTCTTGTCCATAAACTCCTGATTCACCAAGAGACTTAAAGAAATCACTAATTATTTTCTTATCACTATCATCCAAATAAAATTCATTTTCTAAAACCTTAAATTCCTCTCTAGCACCTTCATAAACACTTTCTACATTTCCTTTAATTAATCTCTCCTCAATAGCTTTAGTAATTTTTTTTATAGGCTCTTCTACTTTAAAGCAAAGATTTTCTAAAGCCTCAGGTAAAGGAGTAGTCCCGTATATAATATCATTTTCAAGTATTAGTAACGCCTTTAAAATTTCTTTAAGTTCATTCATACGTTTTCTAAAAGTTTCTCCATACATAAAACCAATATATGAACTTGTAGTAAATATCATAATCATAAAAATCAATTTAAGCATGTCATATCACCACCTTTTAGTGAATAAACACTTTCAATTGTTCCTACACCATTTCTATTACTTAAAATTATTGCTCTCTCAAGAATTTGATTATCTAATAAATCTGAAAATACTCGGCGCTTGTATAAATCTTCAATTGTAAACCCATGTATTGTCGTAATTATATTTACTCCAGAATTAAATGCCATCATAAGAGATTCAATATCACCTTTAGTTCCTATTTCATCGCAAATTATGATTTCTGGCGAAAGACTTCGTATTGCCATAATTAGTCCTTCTCTTTTCAAACAATTATCTAAGATGTCAGTTCTTATTCCCAAATCATTTTGTGGTATTCCAAAATGACAAGCACCAATTTCACTTCTTTCATCTACAACAACTACTTTTCTTCCCTTAAATCCCACAGAATTTATCCCGTTGGATATATTTCTTGCTATATCTCTCAAAATTGTTGTCTTTCCACATCTAGGTGGCGATATTATTATAGTGTTGTATACTCTATTCTGAGAAATTATATATTTCATAATTTTATTTGAACATCCTATAACTTCTCGGGAAATTCTTATGTTTACAGATGAAATATTTCGTATGGTTTTAACTTCCCCTTTCTCCATAACACATTCTCCGGCAATCCCAATTCTATGTCCACCTTTTATAGTTATAAATCCTTGGCGAATATCTTCTTCATATGCATATAGTGAGTAGTTAGAGATTTTTTGCATCATGCTTTTTAAATCTTCTCTTGTTGGAAAATAGTTTACAATGTTTTCTCCATCCTTAGAATAAACTAAAATTGGTTTGCCTATCTTAATTCTTACTTCATATATCCCTTCTTTATTAAACTTGTCCTCGAGTAAATTTCTTATTTTAATCGGAAACATACCTATTATCTCATCCTCACCTATCAACCTTCTCACTGCCTCCTCTACTGTTCTCTTATTTAATTAATATTTAATCTTAAGCTAAAATATTACACATTAATAATAAAAATATGTAAATTAAAAAGGACATCTTAAAAATTAATTTAAGATGCCCTTTTTACAAAAAACAGATAATAAATTATCTGTCTAATTATTATTCTTAAAATATATGTCACTCGTTCCATTTAATATTTTTTTAGTTCATTCATAATACATATGTTAAAATTTTAATTTTTCATTAAAATCAAGGTACAAATATAATTTAAGCTTAATTATTTTTTAACATACATACAATATAATTATTTACTCTTAATATTTTTATGGCAATAAGGACATGGAATTTCATCATTGCTGCTTAGTGCTGATTGCTCAATGAAGATTGGTTTATTACAGTGAACACAATTTACTTCTGTGTATTCATCTTCCATATCATTTAATTCGTCAATAGATACTTCTTCAAATAATTCGTCTTGAATATCTGTCAAATCATCATCCATGAATTTCATATTTTCTTCAATAGCTTCTTGATTTACTGTTAACTCTTCAATTTTATCACTCATAATTGTTAAAATAGAAAATACTTTATCAAAACACTCTTTGTATTCGTCATTTTGTATTTTAGATAAATTGTTTTTTAAACCTTCAATCTCACTTCTAAGCTTTTTCATAAATTCCCACTTCCTCTTCGCATTTCTAAAATGTCAAAGCACATTTCAAAAACCAACAAACTTATCTCCCAAGCCTATTTTTCATCATGCTGTGTTAGCGTATTCCTCTAATAGCCAGCCATGAGACAAATCCATTTCCTTGCCTAACGAAAAATATTCATAGTATTTTGAACTTGTTATTTTCTTTCATATGCTTAACTTTCTGTTTTGTTATGCCTTAAATATAAATAAAGTTGTTAAGCTTATATGCTTAACAACTTAACTTATGGATTAAACTCTTTCCATGTATTCGCCAGTTCTAGTATCTATTCTTATAACATCACCTTCATTAACGAACATAGGAACGCTTACTATTGCACCTGTTTCAACTGTTGCTGGTTTTAATGCATTAGTAGTTGTATTTCCTTTAACTCCTGGTTCTGAATGTGTGATTTGTAATTCAACGAAGTTTGGAGCTTCAACTGAGAATGCTTCACCCTTGAAGAATTTAATAGTTGCAAACATATTTTCCTTTAAGAATTTTATTGCTTCTTCAACCTTTTCATGGTTTAAAGGAATTTGTTCAAATGTTTCTTGATCCATGAAGTAATATAATTCTCCATCTGAATAAAGATATTGCATTTCTTTTCTTTCAATTACAGCTTCTTGTAATTTTTCAGTTGGGTTAAATGTTCTATCTACAACTCCTCCTGAGATTACGTTTCTAAGTTTAGTTCTTACGAATGCAGCTCCTTTACCTGGTTTAACATGTAAAAAATCTGTTACTGTAAATACTTGTCCATCGAACTCAAAAGTAGTTCCTTTTCTTAAGTCTCCTGCTGATATCATAAAATATCCCTCCAAATTTATAAAATAATTACAATGTAAAATTAACACTCAAACGCTAAGCTTAATACTCGATCGTTGACATAACAATGATATTTTATCAAAATAGAATAATAATTGCAATTATTTCTGGTTACTTTCCAGTAAAATTTTATAAATTAATTTAATTCTAACCTTTTATTTGTCAATTAATTCTAAAACAATTGAATTTTCATCTTTATTTTTATTAATATTAAAATCGATAATTTCACATTCAGGTAATTTTGATAATTCTTTTAACAATTCTTCCTTATCACCTTTTATCTTAACTTTAACATGCCAATCTTCATTAACTTTATTTGCTGATAAAATCTCCTTTCCTTTTAAGCAATTCAGTTCTTCAGTTATTTCTGCTAAAGTTGCATGTGTTTTTATATTCTCTGGAGTCATGCATTGTTTACTTTTTTTCTCTTCTTCAAGTTTATTAATACAAAATATTTGCACAAAACTTAATGCAATCATAACCGTTATCGCCACATGCTTATATTTCTTATTCATTCAAATTTACCTCTAGTTTATATTTTCCTTCTTCAGTTCTAGTTACATCTTTAATATTAATCTGTTCTTCTGAATCCAATTCACCAGCTTTTTCTAAACCATCAACTATGATTTCACCATTATTACTATCTATATTTACCTCCTCTATATCATCTCTAATTGCATTGTTTATCCATGTGTTAATATTACTTAAATCGACTTGATTATTTTTAATATATGATACATTTACTTGACTTTCTACTGGTTTTTCTTTAAATTCCATCACACTCTTAATAGTAAATGGAATAATTAGTAGGTTTATCATAAAAAACAATATAAATATTTCATTTTCATTCTTTGTTTTCTTTTCCTGCATTTTATTATAAAATTTTTCTGGTATAAACCCTTTATTTTTCATATATCCTATCATTAATCAAATCTCCCATATTCATTTTTATTATTTGATATTTTTGCTCTAAAAATTCATATTGACTTATATTATCAATATATATTTTCGCAATATCATGATTTTCAACAATTTTATTAAAAATCATCTCTTTACTTTTTTCAACAAACCCGCAATAATATAATCCATTCTTAAACGATATATAATAATAGCATCCATTAAAATTAGTTAGTATATTACAATTAAGAATTTTATTGTTAAATGTTTTAATCATAACTTCTTTTATAATAAATTGAATAGGTATCACATCAATATTTTTAGCACCCTCACTTATCTTATTTATCCTTTCTCCTCCCTTCATTGAATATATTGATATAACATTTCCTTTTTTGTCATAATCATAAACTATATCACCATTTTGCGGAAATTCATTTTTTATTTTTTCGTCAACAAAATGATTTATCTTAAATCTATTCTTTTCTTTAAAATCAAAATGTTTTGCATAAAGTTCTTCCTCTAATATTATGATTTTTCTATCTTTTTTTAATGAATTTATAATTTCATCAATTCTATCAAACTCATATTCTTTATTTTTATGTATAAAAGAATTCCTTTTAAGAATTGTTATTGATTTTCTCATTCTTAAGCTCCTATTCAAGTTGACATATATTTTTATTATTAACTATTCTCTATACTTTTATTCTCAATTTCTTCAAATTTATAGGTTGGAATCAAAATTATCTTACCGTTCTTAATCTTATATTTTATTTCCCGTTTTCTACTTGTATTGTCACCTTTAGTAGTTACTAAATAAAGTTTTTTATCTTCCTTTTCATATTCAAGAATATTTCCATTTATATTCTCTGTAAAATCTTCATTAAAATATTCTTTTTTCTCATCATCAACGCTATCTATATTTTCATTAAGTCGTTTCATAAATTCACTTAATATATTTTCTTCATTGCTATTCATATCATAAATATCGGAATCAAGTTTATATAACACTTCTAATTCTCTATTATTTTTCATCATATGAAATAAAAAGTTTCCAATCATAAGCATAAGTGATAATATTATCATGGTGCTTATTAATATGTTTCCTTTCTTTTTCAGATACATCTAATAAATTCCTTTCCATCCTTCTCCTTTACAATTAAATAAATCAATTTTTCTTTTTGCTTAAAACTAATTTTATCTATATTCTCAAGCATAATGTTAATAGTTTCTACAACTCCATTTCTCATATATACTAAAACAATCTTACCATCATTAAATCTTATGATTTTTTGTAGATTCCCCTTCTTTTCACCATAAGAGAATAAAATATAATCATCTTCAAGTAATATGTCCTTTAAATCATCTTCTCCTATCATATTATCTAAGTTTATATAAAAATTTTGAAGATCATTATATTCAGTTGTAAGCTTCGCTGATTCTATATAAGACTTATACATTAATGTAAATATATTTATACCTTCCACTAGTACAATTGTAGTTACAAAAATATATACTAATGATTCAATGATTGTAAATCCAACTTTTCTTGATTGTTTAACATACCTCTTCTGCATCATCCATCCACCAACTTTTAGTGAAGTCTTCTTCTACATTTATTTCATTATTGTCCTCTTTAATATTCGCTTCAATTTTCAACTTTAACTTTTTTTCATCTTCTCCTACCTTCATTATTTTAATATCATCACCTCTTCGAAAATCCGAAATATTTTTATTAATTAAATCTTTAGAAAAATCATCATAGTATTGAAATCCAACTTCATTATTTTCTAATAAATTATTTATCTCATTTTTGTCAACATTATATTTAAATTCATTAATGATATTATATACAGTTCTATCAACCTCTTCCGACAACATTCTTTCTTTAAGTATACGGTAATTTTGTATATTTGCCTTTACAATAAATGTTGATGTTAAACTTACAATCATCAATGAAGCAACCACTTCAATTAATATGCTGCCTTCTTTCTTCATATATCCTCCACGTCTTCAGTAGATATAGAATCCACACCAACTCTTATTGTTATGAAATGTTTCTTTTTGAATTTATCTAAAATTATTATTGTATTACCCTTTTCAATTTTTCCTTCTGGCGTTATAACTAAATTAATATTGTTACTAATAAATTTTAATTCACTTGGTAAAACTATTTTCTTTTCTATACCATCCCATCCTTCTTCGAATTTAATTTCATTTATCTTTCCATTTACAGTGATTTTGCCATAATTATTTTTTTCCTTACAAACTGCTTTTCCATAAGATAATAAATTTTGTACTTCATAAACATATGCTGTATCTTTCATATCCACTTCTAAATTATTTTTAAATTTATACAATGTTAAACATATACCCGATAATATGATTAATATAAATATGCTCACTATTGTTTCAATTAATGTAAACCCATTTTTCATCATTTATCTTATCCCACTTTGAAGCGCATCAAATAATGGCAGTACAAATACTAACAAAAATATTGCTATGCAAACAGCCATTATTACTATGAAAATAGGATTAATGTATGATAAATACTTTTGAATTTTTTGATATAATTTACGCTCCAAACTATTCGACAATTCTTTAAATCCCTCTTCTATAGTTCCGCTTTCTTCTTTTATTCTCACTATTGCTAACGTATATTTAGAGCATATTCCACTCTTTTCAAGTGATTGGGTTAATGTATAACCTTGAAGAATACTTTTATTTATATCCTTTACTTTTTCCCTTAAATAAAATGTAGTAATACTCTCCTCACAGTATTCAAGAGCTGTTGAAATATTAATTCCTGTAGATATAATTATTGAAAATAGCAAAATCATTATATACTCAAAAAATTCTTGCACTATTTGTATTCTCAAAAGTTTCTCAGTATTAATTTTTTTTAATAAATATCGCAAAAATATTATTAGCAACAAACTCCAAGAAATAAAAGCTGTAACTATAACACTATAATTAGTATTCAAATTTATATTTAAGTCATATAATAACTTACATACGCCCTTTAACGGAATACCCATAGACTTATAAATATCACAGAAACCTGGCAATACTTTTTTCACCAAATAAACAAACATTATTCCTAACGATGCTAATATGAAACAGGGATATCTTGTAGCATTTTTTATTTTTGTCTTTATTAAATTGACTTTATCATAATATATACTTAAGCCATTTAATACTTCATATAGTTTTCCTGTATTTTCTCCTATAGCAATTATGCCTGTAAAATCTTTTGGATATAAGTATTTGAATTGACTAAATGATTCAGATAGACTTTTCCCCTCTTTTATAGAAAACAAAACTTTAGATAGACTATTTTTATAAGATTTGTTAGTAACAAGATCTCTAACTAGTTCTAGTGCTGTATTAAGATGGATTCCATCCTTATAGATTTGTGCTAAATTTCCTGCAATTAACGATAACTGCTTTTTATTTACCTTTTCCTTATTCACTCAACCTCTCTCCCTCTATAAATTCCAAGTAATCTTGATATTGTATTTTCCCTCCAGCTAATAACTTTTCTAAATCACATTTCATATTTTTATTAGACAAATAGCTGCTATCTTCATATAGCTCTTTAATTTTCTTCTTATTTTCATCTTGTAAAAAATATACTGAACTTACTACTTTACGACCTTCATATCCTGAATAATTACATGATTTGCATCCGCATTTTTTATATACTGTCATGCCATTAAATGAATTTTGCTTATCTTTCACTTTACATTTACTACATAAGATTTTTACTAATCTTTGAGATATAATTCCTATTAATGCATCATCAATCAAATAAGGCTTAATTCCCATATTCTCAAGTCTTAAATACACATCTCTTGCTGATTTACAATGTATAGTACTATAAACTTTATGTCCTGTAATTGATGCTCTTACAGCCATTGCTGCAGTTTCTTCATCTCTAATTTCCCCAAGCATTATAACATCGGGATCTTGCCTCAAAATACTTCTAAGACCTGTTGAAAAATCTATATCTAGCTTTCTATTTAAACTCATTTGATTTACATTATCCATTACAACTTCTACTGGATCTTCCAATGTTGTAATATTCAAAACTCTTGAATCTATTTCTCTTAATATTGTATATAAAGTAGTTGATTTTCCAGCTCCAGTTGGTCCATTCACTATTACAAGACCATTATTCATTGATATTATTTTTCTTATAATCTCAATTTCATCATATGAAAAACCTAAATCCTCAAGTTTGTAATTAAAATTATCACAATAAAGTATCCTTATGACCAGTTTTTCCCCATATACAAGAGGTATAGACGATACCCTTAGGTCATATTTTGCATTATTATAATTAACAATAATTTTTCCATCTTGAGGACGACGTTTTTCTGTTATATCCATGTTTGAGTTCAACTTTATTTTTGATACAAGAGTTGCATATTCTCTTATTTCCATCTTATGGACTAATATTAAACTTCCATTAATCCTATATCTTATATCAACATAAGTTTTATGAGGTTCAAAATGAATATCACTTGCTTTACTCTTTATCGCATTGAATATCAAAGTTTTTTCTAAATTTCTATCTTCAATTCCAAATATTATTTCTTTTAACTTTTCATAATTTTTCTCCTCAATACTTTGCAAATTTATTTTTTTATTATATATAAATTCTAAATATTCATCTGCTCCATTCTTAATATCACACGCTAAAACAATAACTTCCGTTTCCCTATCACTTATTGGTATAATTTTATAAGTTTCACACATCTCTCTTGTTATCATTTTCGCTATTTTTAAATCTACATCTCTGATATCATATTCTTTTATATTAACCCCTCCTATGCTTATAGATAAACAACTTATAATTTAGAATTATGTGGTAATCAACCGAAATCAGAAATATTTTTGTTACGTAGGGCTATAAAAATTTCGCTGGAGGGTTCCAAATAGATGGTTGCCTCCACTTCAGCATGTTCCAACTATTGAGTGTGACAAGCTAAAGTGGAATAACCACCTATTAAGAACTTTAAGCAGCTCATTTTCAAATGCCTACTACACAAAAATATTTCTAATTTCTAGTAAAGATATTAACCTCAAATGAATCTAATTCTCAAATTGTTTATCTATACCTAACGTACAAAATATTCTACATAACATTTATTTACACATCATATAGAGCTCTGCCAAATGATAATTAGCTAATCATCTATTGAAGTATTATACTTATCTATAATGTAGATATATCAATCTAATTTTGATAACTTTCTTTGCATCTTATATATTTCATTTTCCATTTTAAGGAAAATAAAATATAGTTTAATCTTAACCCAAAATACAAACTATTATTCAATGTTTTTTATTTAATTTTGAATTTCATCTATCCCAGATTATGTATTGCAATATTTTAACTTTTAATACCACTCAATTGTATTTCCTATTTTATAAACTCTTACCCAGCTCTTATTATTAATAGAATATGAATTTAATATGTCATTCATATTTTTTTAACCGTCCTTGAATATAATTTGGTGCAAATAGCACAAATTCTAATATATTCTTTTAAAGTAGTTGTCTTTTCGAAACTAACTCTATTAAATTTAATATCATCATCTGTATCTTTTAGAATTTTTTCAAATTCATCTTCAGTAGTTTGTGATTTTAGTAAATCTAAAAATAAATAAAACATTTTCTCACATCCTAATCTAAATTCAAAGGTCCAGCTTTTCTACATTTTATGATCACATCAATTTATTCAACCAAAGAACTTACCAAATTTAATATTAGTTGCAAAAATTGCACTAGCTCAAAATAAAAGAAATCAAGATAACTAAAAATTTATCCTGATTTCTTTATTAGGTAAAGATAAATAAACATTTTTTTGATTTTGATATTATATTAATTATTTCTTATAGTTCCTTATAACTAAAATTAAAGTTTACATCTTTTGATATTAATTTAACTCTACAAATTATAATTTATCTCTCAGTAAATACTACACTATTTAATCTTATAAACTACATTCAATTATCAAGTCGGTATTATCTACATGGCACACATGCCATCAATAATATATCTTCATCTCAAAATTAAAGTTGATCTGAAGATATGTTAAATATATACTTGTACCCTTAGTTTCAAATCATATCATTTCTATCTAATCCATTGTCTACAAGAATAGCATACAATGTACCATCTGCTTTCATCTCATTAATTTTTTCATTTAGAGCATTTAATAGTGTAATATCGCTCTTTTTAACTGCTATTCCTGCAGCTGCATGTATTTCAGGATTATATCCTTGTAATGTCTTTAAATAAAATTTTTCATTTTTTAAAGGATATTTTACCAAAGCAGAACCCGATACGCCTGCATCAATCTCCCCCTTATTTATAGCATCCAATAATTTAGTAGTGTCTTCGAAAAACATCACTTCTTTTACTAAGTTATTTTTCTTCCAATCTTGTATCAAATCTGCAAATTTTGTACCTCTTTCAGCTCCAACTACTGCATTTTTCAAATCATCCTTAAAATTAATTTTTGAAACTTTTGGGACAATAACAACTTCTGATTCCTTATATATTGGTTGAGTAAATGATACTATTTCTTCACGCTCAGGAGTTATATATATACCATCTGCTGCTACATCTATACTATCATCAGCATTTAATTGTTTTAATAGATCTACAAATGATATTTCCTTTTCTTCAATTCTAGTAATTCCAAGTCGCTTTGCAATTTCAGCTATTATATCAGCATCAATTCCACTTAGCTTATTTGTTTGAGGATCTATATAGACAAAAGGTTTGTCATTTGCGGAAGCAAGAGTTAATACTCCTTTTTCTCTTATTGTTTGTAACCTATCCTCTCCTTGGACAATATTTGTTGTTGTAATTTTACTACTACCCGAATCACATCCGATTATTACAATAAGACCTATAATAACAATTAAAGTGAATATTTTTTTCATAAATAAAAATCTCCTTAAAAACGTCAATCATCTTTTATAGTTAGTGTTTGGAATCTAAATATAACTTATTCGCATTTTTAAAATTTTTATTGATTGCTACATCAAATATACAGTAGGTGCACATGTTTTAATATTATTATGAAGTACTTAAAATATAAAAAATACCGCAAATTCAATTTTGAATAATACGGTATCTAATAATTTAATATTTATTATAATTTTATATATTCAGTAACAAAATCAGTAAATATAAGAGATAATATGATAGAACTTGCAAAGAATGACCAATGATTAAGTGACATTCCACCACAAAGTAAAAGTACACTAAGTATTTCTACCTAACCTACCATTATAATATTACTTTTAAACTATAATAGATACAGTTTGTATTACCACATATTATCTGTTACATATTTTCCCCACCAAGTATAAGTACCCCAATTATCAGTCATGTCTAACCAAGCATTATCTGAATCATTGCCGCTCCAAGACCAAGCAATAAATCCTATTTTATTTTGTTTACAATAGTTTATTAAATGTGCAACATCCACCTTACATCCAAGATTGTTACTGCCGTTATTATAATTATAACCAAATTCACCAACTATAATAGGAATTCCTTTGCTTTTGCAACTTCTTAAAAATGAATCTATGCTAGAATTATTATTCCATGAACCATACATATGTATACTGAAGATAACATTCTTATTGGTATTACAGTTATATATATCTTTAGCATATTTCAATATATCGTTACTGTCTTGTCCCCAACCACCTGCATCAATCACAATAGTTCCAGTATAACCAGCTGTACGTATTCTACTTACAGCGTTCTTATAACCATCTCTCCAGACTGTGCTATTAGCTGGTCCCCATTCATTAGCAATATTCAACCAAGCCTTAGGATGATTGTACATTACAGATAAAATATCACTTCTAACCCAATAATTCACACAAGTATTTAGTGTATCTGTTTTAGTCCCTCCTGTTGCATCATGAAGTTCAACTATTGGTTTTAACTCTAAATTATCACATTTAGTAAGAAACTCATCTAATCTTGATGCTGAACCACTTGTATCCCAAACAAGACGTACAGTATTAAACTTGTCACTTGCAACTTTATCAAGAGCAGAATATGATTGGCTATCATACCAAATAGCAGGTACATTCGCACCTCTTATCCATGACGAATCTTCAGCTGCATTAGCTTGGATTTGAAATACACACCCTAAAAAAAATAAAAGTAATGAAGATAAAAGAATTTTGAAATTAATTATTTTTTTCATTTTTAACCCCTCCAAATATTATTTACAGTTACATTATAACAACTATGTAATAATATTCAATATAAATTGTTACCCTTCCGATTTAACTAAAACACAAAAAAGTGACCCCATAACTTTTGGGGTCACCTTCTAATTAATTCCTATAATTTAAAAATACATAATCTACAGATTTTTTTGAAATTGAACTTACGCTTCCATCCTGAGAATAAGCATAAATTTCTTCATCACTTGAATCTTCACCACTCACTCCAACAAACAGAACACTACCATTTTTATCTATAGCTAATCCTTTTTTCGTATCAACTTTTGCAGGAAAATCAAATACTAATCTTTTAGGTTTATTATCTTTAATTTCATATAATGAGTTCACATTATTTAAAGCTTTTCCAGTAAAATATATCTTATCTTTATTTACAATTATATCGGAAAGCTCTTGTATTTTATCTGTTAACATCTTTGTATCTTTAGTTTTTTTATCTATCATCATTAATTGCCTATTATTATCTAATGTCAGCTGTAAAAATAAAACATTATCATTTGTTCCCTTTAAATATGCTAAATATCCTTCTTTTACTTTATATAATAATTTTTCCTGTCCTTCTTTTATGTTATAAGTAAATAAGCCATTTATTCCATCATTACTGACACCATAATAAACCAAAGTGTCAGAATCATACCAATCGTATAGTGTTCCTGATATTGAAACTTCAGATTTAATCTCAACTTGATTATTATCACTTGTTTTGAATATTTTCAGCTTCAAACCATTATCATCTACGAAATAAGAAATATAACCTCCTTCTGGCGATAACTTAAGCTCACTATATCCTTCATCCTTTATACAAAATCTTTGTCCATTATGGATCACAAAAGGTTTTTCATTTTGAATGCATATGTAACTTGAACTATTTTTATCATAAGCTAATATAACATTATCTGTGTTTGCCAAGTTATATTGACCATTATCATAGTTATAAACTTTATAATTTCCGTCTTCACTTTTTAGTACAGCTCCCGAATTTAGCTTGATATCCTCTGCTGCATTAGGCACTTTCTCGTCTTTCACAGAAGATGAACACCCCAATATAAGCAGAGGAAATACAATGAAAGCTAAAATACTCAGATACCATCTTTTAAATGACATCATTGCTAATCCCTCTTTTTACAAATTTGTTGTTCCCTCAAAAGTCACTTCTGCTGGGCCTTTCATATATACATCATTTCCTTGAACGTCTATAATAAGTTCTCCACCTGGTGCCTTAACATATATTTCTTTATCCTTATCTACAAGTCCTAATCTTTTTGCTACAACTACTGATGCAGAACACCCAGTTCCACAAGCAAGTGTTGCTCCTGCTCCTCTTTCCCACGTATCAACTCTTATATGAGTTTTATCTATTACTTTAACAAAATTTATATTACTTCCTTCTTTAAATAGATGAAACTTTTCTATCTTTGAACCTTCTCCTATAGCATCATAATCCCTATCATTTCCAAAAATAACAGTATGAGGCACACCCATTAGTACTGTAGTAACTCTATAAGTTTTATTATCTACAATAATATCAGTATCAATAAGACTGTCTAAATTATTTAAAGGTATATCGTGTCCATCATAAGATGGATTCCCCATATATACTTTTACGTATTTTACATTTGCATCTTCTAATATTATTTCAATTTCCTTAACGCCATCTCCAGTTTCAACAGAAAATTTAGTGCTGTTAGCTATATTGTGTTCATAAACATATTTTCCAAAACATCTTATAGCATTTCCACACATATTAGCTCTTGAGCCATCTGCATTTATTATAACCATCTTAGCCTGTGCAACTTCTGATTTTCTAACTATGACTAACCCATCAGCTCCAATACCAAAATGTCTATCACAAAGCTTTTCAGCCAATCTACATTCATCCTCTATTTCATTGTTAAAATCCTCAATAAATACAAAATCATTTCCTGCTCCCTGCATTTTATAAAAATTCATTTGATTTCCTCCTTGCTATAATGTTTATTGCCAATATTTCTAATATATATTAATTGTCAGTATCTGTCTATATATAATTTAATATATTTTAAAATTCTCTCTTATGCTTATGATATCTAACATACTATTAAGACACATTTCAAATATAATACAAATATACTTCCTTGCCTAATCAAAAATAATCCTGGCATTTTGGACTTGTTATTTTCTTTCATGTGCCTAATTGATAATCATGCATTTATAATGTTATACTATTCTTAGTTTACTAAGAAAGGATGACATAATATGGCATTAGATGGTATCTACTTATATAGTTTAATAAATAATTTAAAAGAATCGCTATTAGATTCAAAAATAGATAAAATAAATCAACCTGAAAAAGATGAAATTATTTTAACTTTAAGAAAAGAAAGAAAAAATTTAAAACTTTTGATTTCTGCATCTCCTAGATTTGCAAGAATCCATTTAACCAATACAGTTAAGTCTAACCCAATTAAAGCACCTATGTACTTAATGGTACTTAGAAAATATATCCTAGGAGGAAGAATTACAAAACTCATTCAAAAAGATAATGATAGAATTTTAATAATAGAAATCGAAAATAGAGACGAATTAGGTTTTGATAGTGTTTACTCTCTTATTGTTGAAATTATGGGGCGTCATTCTAATATTACTTTAGTTAGAAATAGAGACAATAAAGTTATGGAATCAATAAAGCATATTACCCCTGATATAAATAGCTATAGAGTACTCTATCCAGGAGTTAATTATGTTTATCCTCCTGCCACAACAAAATTAAATCCTATTTCAGTAACTTACGAAGAATTAAATTCTTTTGTAAATAATCATTCTATTATTTTCGATGAAAAATTCTATTTTAACTGCTTTACTGGAATAAGCAATCTCTTATCCAATGATTTATATTATAACACTATTGAATGTAACAGTTCACCTACTGTAGAAGAAATTTATGAAAGTTTTAAGAAATTTATTAGCAAGTTATCTGAAAACTTATCTTACAATATATATACAAATAAATTAGGTATTTTAAAAGACTTTTATTCATTAAAATTATCTTCTCTAAAAGAAAACTTTGTAGCTATACCTTATGAAGACCCTAATACTTTAATGGATGACTTTTATTCTAAGAAAGATAAACAAGATAGACTTCAAAATAAATCTACAGATTTGCAAAAACTTATTCATACAAATATTGAAAGATGCAATAAAAAAGCAAAAATTCTTTATGAAACATTAAAAGAATGCGAAGAAAAAGATGAATTAAAAATAAAAGGAGATCTTTTAACTTCTTATATCTATACTATAAAAAAGGGTGATAGTGAATGTTCGTTGCTAAATTTCTACAACGAAAACGAAGAAGAATACATGAAAATTAAATTAGATAAAAACAAAACACCATCTGAAAATGTTCAACGTTATTACAAAAAATATAATAAGCTTAAAACATCTCAAGAATATGCTAAAGTTCAACTTGAAAAAAATGTTGATGAAATAAATTACCTAAATTCTGTATTAACTAATATCATTAACGTTGAAAGTTATGATGAAATTGATGAAATAAAAAAAGAATTAATTGAGACAGGATACATACGTTACAAAAAACAAGGCAAAAATGTAAAGAAAGCAAAAACTTCTAAGCCTCATCATTTTGTTTCTAGTGATGGAATTGATATTTATGTTGGAAAAAATAACTTACAAAATGATCACTTAAGTTTAAAGTTTGCGAATAAAAATTATCTATGGCTGCATGCTAAGGATATTCCTGGTTCACATGTTATCGTCTGTTCCTTCGATGTGCCAGATAAAACTCTTGAAGAAGCCGCTATAATTGCTGGTTTCTATAGTAAAGGTAAAAATTCTTTAAAATTACCCGTTGACTATACCAAAGTAAAAGAATTAAAGAAACCTAATGGCTCTAAACCTGGAATGGTAATTTATCACACAAATAAAACCTTAATGATAAACCCAAATGATTTTTCTGAATTATTTGAGCAAAATAAATAGTAAACACCATCAATGTATACAGTGATATTTATTAATCAACAAATTCAATTAAATAAGATTATCTATAATATTATATTTGCATAATATTATAGATAATCTCCATAAATTTATGGTTATTTAAGAAATTCTATTAAATATTATCTAATACCCAATACATGTACTTAAATAAGCAAATCAAACTTTTTCCATGCTTCTTCTAATAATTGAACATTATTCTTAAATAAATCTTTCTTCTCTTCTTCAAGTGACATTATTAAAGAATTAATTAAACTAAGTGGTGCTACAAATGATTTTATTAAAGATGTTCCCTTGCTTATAGCTGTTAAAGTTGTATCTGAATATGGTATTAAAGGAGATAACATATTATCAGTAATCGCTATAGTACTTGCACCTCTTTTCTTTAGATGTGCATATATTTCTACAGTACTTCTAGCATACCTTTCAAAACTAATTCCGATGACCACATCTTCTCCACTGAATTCACTAATTTGTTTTGGAATTTGTTCAATACTCTCAATCAAACTAATATTATTAAACATTAAATCCAAATAATATTTAAAAAAGATTGCTAACGCTGAAGAACTTCCTCGTGCAACTATATATATTTTTTTTGCATTCATCAATAAATTAACAGCTTTATCTAACTCATATAAGTTTAAGTCCTCCATTGTTGATTTAATATTAATTAAATCATCCTCAAATATCCCATAAATATCTTTCTCTTTATCACATACATTTTGCTTTCTTCTTTCAACCTTATTTACTTGTTGCTGCATTGATTCTTGTGTATCTTTTAGAAAGTCAGGATATCCCTTATAACCTAAAAAAATCACAAATCTTGTAACTGTTGCAATACTAACCCCAGATAAATTAGCCAATTTTTCAACGGTCAAAAAAGGTATACTATTAGGATGTGATAGTATGTATTTTGCTATTTTTTCTTGTGCTTTACTCATATTAGGCATCTTCTCTGCTATTTTTTTATATACTTGTGCCATTACTCCACTCCCTTACTTATCCATAATTTTAACGCTATATTACAATAATAAAAATGCTTCTAGACTCTAACCGCTAACTTTATAATATAAATTATTTCTCATTAACTTATAATTCAAAATTCTAAATATATTTAGAAATAAAAAAAGACGCCGAAAAACTTTTAATAGTTCTTCAGCATCTTTGCTTTAAAATTTATTTAATTATATTTTATCATGTAAATCATAATTTGTAAATGCATTTTCAGGAATATATTCAACCTAGTTCATATATTGTTAAATATTACATAACGAATTTACAAAGACAAATAAAATATAACTAAAATGTATTAACCTATCAATTCCTGTATCAATGTATTACCAAAATTCTTTATTTTATCATTGTCAAAATATTGATAATAATAACATTTAATTTTACCATTATACAGCTTTCTATTTTTAGTTGACTTTATTCCAAAAGTTTTTTCAAACGGCTCAAATGAAGTCAATATATTGAAGTCCCAAGTATCCAACTTTTTCTTTACTCTTCCCATATGCTTATAAAGTTCATCTAAAATTTTCTTTTCACCAATTCTTTCTCCATATGGAGGATTTGAAACTATGAATCCATATTTCCTAGAAGTAGAGAATTCCATAAAGTCTCTCTTTTGAAATTGTATGTATTTATCTACGCCTGCTTTTTCAGCATTCTCCATAGCTACCTTAAGAGTCCTATAATCTATGTCATATCCTATTATCTTTAAATCCTTTTGTTTTTGCGACTTTCTCGCACCTTCTTTAACTATATTAAATACATTTCCACTCATTGAAGGCCATGATTCAGAAACAAAGCTCCTATTTACTCCTGGTGCAATATTTTGAGCTATCATAGCAGCTTCAATTAATATAGTTCCAGAACCACAAAACGGATCTATTAATTCAAACTCGTCTTTCCATCTTGATATCAAGAGCATTGATGCTGCTAATGTTTCTTTTAATGGTGCAATTCCAGCAAGCTCTCTGTAGCCTCTTTTGTGTAATCCTGGACCTGTTGTATCAATTGTTAAAGTAACAACATCTTTTAATATTGCAACTTCAATTTTATAAACAGGACCACTTTCACTAAATTGCTCTATTCCATAGCTTTCGCTCATACTATTTACAATGGCTTTTTTAACTATAGATTGACAATCTGGAACACTATGAAGAGTTGATTTAACAGACTTTCCAACAACATGCATAACTCCATCCACGGGAATTATCTTGCTCCAATCTACCTTTTTGGTTCCTTGAAACAATTCCTCAAAAGATCTTGCTTCAAATTCAGCCATTTTTATAAGAACTCTATCAGCTGTTCTCAAATGAACATTAGCAATAGCTATGTCCATCTCATCTCCTTCAAAAGAAACTTTTCCATTTTCTATTTTTAAATCCTCATATCCCAATGCCTTAAGTTCTTTAGCTGTTATACTTTCAATACCAAATGTACTTGTTGCAATTAAGTCATACATCATGTTATTTTCCTCCCTTTATTAACTCCTCTAGCTATTTTCCATTAGCGTCATATATTTTAACTGAATCTTCATCATCTATTTCCTTTAATTTAACAGCAATAACTTCACTTTTTGATGTTGGAATATTTTTTCCTACATAATCTGCTCTTATTGGAAGTTCTTTATGTCCTCTATCAATAAGCACTGCCAATTGTATTACAGTAGGTCTATCTACATCTATAATAGCATCTATTGCTGCTCTAACTGTTCTACACGTATATAAAACATCATCAACTATAACTACCTTTTTATTGTTTATTTCAACACCTAAATTTGAATTTTTCACTTCTGGCGTATCATGCGCAGTAGATAAATCATCTCTATATAAAGTTATATCTACATGTCCTACTGGAACTTCTCTTCCTTCAATACTTTTTATGTATTCAGCAATTCTTTGCGCTAAAGGATAACCTCTTGTCTTAACTCCAATTAAAACAATATCATCTACACCTTTATTTCTTTCTATTATTTCATGGGAAATTCTAATTAATGTTCTATTTATAGCTTTTTCATCTAACAGTCCCGCTTTTAATATCATATTCTCCCTCCAATAACATTTATATATTATTTATTTTCTCTTCTTATAACAATAAATAAATTTTATTCTTATTATGGAATTCGTTTTATATTGTTTCATTTCTTAATTTATCTATTATATCTTTAAAATATTCTGGTAAATCAGTTGTAAATTCAATATACTTATTCTGACCAGGATGAATAAATCCTAGTGTTTTTGCATGCAGCATCTGTCCTTGAACTTTAAATTTTTGTCTTTTAAAACCATAAAGTGGATCACCAACTAGCGGAAATCCAATTGATGCCATATGAACTCTTATTTGATGTGTTCTTCCTGTTTCTAATATACATTTTATCAATGTATATCCATTATATCTCTCAATAACTTCATAATGAGTTACTGCTCTCTTTCCATCTTCAACTATTCCCATTTTTAATCTATCTTTTTTATTTCTTCCTAAAGGCTTATCAATTCTTCCACTATCATTTTTAAGTCTACCTTCAATTAGCGCATAATATTCTCGCTTCATTGAGTGATCTTTCAACTGCTCAGAAAGCTTATTGTGAGCATCATCATTTTTAGCAATTACTAAAACACCTGAAGTATCTTTATCAATTCTATGAACTATTCCTGGCCTTATCACTCCATTTATGCTAGATAAATCTTTACAATGAAATAATAATGCATTAACCAACGTTCCATTATAATTTCCTGGTGCTGGATGAACCACCATTCCTTGAGCTTTATTAACAACTATAATATCTTTATCTTCATATAAAATATCTAACTTTATATTTTCTGGCTCGACTTTTAATAGTTCTGCTTCTGGTAATGTTACTTCAATTCTATCAAAAGGTTTTAATTTATAATTACTTTTAATAATTTTATTATTTACTAATATGCTATCCTTTTCAATAAGACCTTGAATAAAAGATCTAGATTTCTCCTCAAGAGCTTGTGCTAAATATTTGTCAATTCTTGTTCCTTGCTCTTTTTCATCAACTATAAAAACAGTTCTATTCATAAATTAAACCCTTTCTTCATATATTCTCTCAACATTATAATATAATAATATATAATTTACAATGTAAACTTATTTAGTGAAAATATTGTAGAATATACCACTTTCCAAAACTGATTAATAATAAATATCTATAAACACATAAATAACTTATGTTTAAAAGAAAATATTTCTACATCAATTCACAACAGAGAGCTTTCACCAAATAATTACATAAGTGTTGAAGGAGGGTAAATATATAAAAAACCACTCGATGAGTGGTTTTTTTATGTATATCTACTCTCCTTCAACAAAGAAACTTTTTATTTCATTTAACTCATCACTTAATATAGCTGAATCTATACCTTGTTCTGCTTCAAATTTTTCTTCTGTTGCTGCATATTCAGCTATACTGTTATCCTCGTCTTTATTTTCTTCATCCCCAACCGGTTCAGAAACATTGTAATTTTTAATGAAATCTTTTTCTAAATCATCAAAAGTTTCTAATTGAGCATTCATAAAATTTCTATACTTAGCTCTAAATTTAATAAACTCTTGCTTAACTTTTTCATATTCATCATTAACTACAATAACATCATTATGAGCTTTATCAAGAATCTTTTGAGATGTTTCATTTGCATTTTTTATCATTAATTCAGATTCTTTTTTAGCCGAATTTCTAGCTTGCTCTGCAGCATTTTGTGCTAGTAATAAAGTATTTTGTATAGTGCTTTCAATTTTAGAATAATGCTCTATCTTTTCATTTAAATTATTAAGCTTTTCCTTTAAATTAGCATTCTCCTTGAATAATTCTTCAAAACTATCGACTACTTCATCTAAAAATTCATCAACTTCATCTGAATTATAACCTCTTAGTACTCTTTTAAATTCTTTATTATTTATGTCCATTGGTGTTAATTTCATGTCTTCACCTCAACTATGTATATTTTTTTATAGCAATTTTAATTTTTCCACTCTTGCTATTTCCAACCTGATTTTCTAAAATAAACTTTCCTATTCCTCTTATAGTAATTCTCTCTTGATATTTAATTTCATAACTTTTATCTTTAACTTTACAATAATCTATTAATACTAGCCCTTGTTCAATCATTTTTTGTGATTTTGCTCTTGATATATTTGCGATTTTGGAAACTATTCCATCTATTCTTAAAGAAGAAACCAAAATTACTTCTTCTTTAAAAGTTGCTTTAGGAAGAAGTATATTGTTTTCAACCACTTCTACCTTACAAGCTACTTTACCAATTTTATCTAAGTTATATATTATAAAGCTTTCTATTTCCTCATGAACTGGCACATAACATATATTGTTATCTACTAATAAATCACCAATCTTGTTTCTTTCTATACCTAATGACAATATTCCACCTAAAAAATCTTTATGAATAAGATTTGAAAACTTAGAATTATTTTCTATCTTTATCAACTTCATAGGAAATGGATTATCATATAAATTATTAAATAAAATCATTCTTCTTTCAGCATCTTCAAAAAATCCATCTGCTTCAATTTTTAACGATTTACTTGATAAATTTTCTTGAAACCACTTCCAAATATTTGGTGGATAAAAATTCTTTCCAAATACCGGTATATCTTTATCTCTTGCTAATAAATATCTTTCATATAAATTCAATGCTTCATCTCTATCTTCACTTGCAAAATATTGGTTTATTCTTTCCTTCATAATTAAAAAATACTTCCTATTATGAGTCTTCTAATTGCATTAATAATAAATAGAGCAAGTATAGGTGAAAAATCTACTGGCAATCCAGGAATAAATTTATTTTGTAAATTTCTACATGGCTCTAAAATTGGATAAGTAAAGCTATGTATTAGATCTATAAATTTATTGTTAACTTGTGGAATCCACGAAGATATACATTCAATTAATATAGCAAAATCCAACAAATTAAATAACGTATCAAGAATTCTTACAACAATACCTATTCCCATCTATACCTCCTATTTTGACCAATTAAACAATGCCTTCGAACTAAGTTCATTTTTCAACTCATTTGTCACTTCAACATTTGAAGGCGAAAGAAGATATACTCCCTTTTCAATTTGTTGTAATTCTCCTCCTAATGCATAACACGATCCACTTATAAAGTCTAATAATCTTTGAGCAATTTTCAATTCTAAAACTGTTGTATTTACCAAAACAATTCTTCTGTTTTTTAAAGCTTCACAAATTTCAGTTGCTTCTTCATAATCTACTGGTTTTGTAATTGTTACTTTAGTAGCTGACGATGTATGAATATTTACAACCTTGCTATTTTTCTTATTTGTTATAACAGGTTCTATTGACTCTTCTTCTTCTCTTACTTCATCTTCATACTCTTCATCTTCATAATCTTCATAATCCTCATAATCTTCAAATCCTAATAAAGACTTAACTTTTGATAAAACATTACTCATTTTTTTCTCCTCCTGCATTATAATTTCTTTCCCCAAATATACCAGTTCCTATTCTAACTAATGTAGATCCTTCATCAATTGCTGTCATGTAGTCATGTGTCATTCCCATTGATAAAATCTCCATACTAATATTCTTAAATTTTTTAGTTTTTAGTTCTTCAAATATTTCTTTTGTTCTTTTAAAATATCTTCTATTACTCTCTTCATCTCCCTGTGGAATAATCACCATTATCCCTTTTACAAGAACATGATCACATTTCTCTATTTTATTTATAAATTCATATAAATTTTCTTCTAAAATTCCAGTTTTGCTTTCTTCTCTTCCAATGTTAATTTGAATTAATGCATTAGCAGTTTTATTAACTCTTCCAAATACTTTCTCTATTTCATTTAATAAATTAACACTATCTAAAGAATGTATTAAATAAACTTTATCTACTAGATATTTAACTTTATTGGTTTGAAGATGCCCAATAAGATGCCATCTTACATCCTCATGAAAGTTTTCACTTTTTTTCACAAGTTCTTGAACCTTATTTTCCCCAAAATCTCGCATTCCAGCTTCATATGCTTCTTCTAAATAACTTAATGGCTTTGTTTTAGAAACAGCCAAAAGTTTTACTCCTTCTGGAATTTGGGTTATTATCTCTTCTATATTTTGTTTAATTCCCATTACCTAACACCTTTAAAACTATTCCTTTCTTACATCTCAATATTTTATATTCTCTAAAAAAATTAAATTTCCTTCAAAAATAATTAAAATTTAATTTTATTTATTAGCTTCCGCTGTTTTCATGTATTTAACATTTGTATTTGCAGTTGTTGGAGGCATTGTGATTTTATCACTTTCATCGATTTCCACATATAATTTTCTAAGCATCAACTCTCTAACATGACTTCCATCCTCCAAAATGGCTGCCTTTAATTTTTCTGGATCTCCTATAGCATAAATATTGAATGGTGCGGATTCCATAGTGCCATCATCAAATTGTATAAATGCCCATGCACATACAGCACCAGACCATGGCACTACCCTATGGTTATTTACACTAATTGCTTCTGCTCCTGCCTTACGAAGTTCATTTAAAACCAAAGCCATATCACTATCATGCAAAAGCTTGCTCATAACTTCATCTATACCTTCTTCTTCTACATTGGTCTTTCCATCATTTATTTTAAGAATAATTCCTCGTCCTTCGACCTGTTTTGTTCCTGTGAACATTCCATAATCACTAATTTGCGCTTTTATATCTTCAACAATTTTTTCTTTTTGAGTATCATTTTTAGTATAATCATTAAATTTTTGTCTTATTTCCGAATTGTTCTCTTTTAAATTTGCTATATCTGTATATAATATAGCTCTCTCTTCTACTGCATTTTGATACTGAGTTGTATTTAACTGTTCATATGATTGAATTCCTTTAAAATTAAAATTCATTGAAATTAAAGCGCCTAATATTATGGCTGCAATGAAAACTAAGAAAAAGTCTTTACTATTTTTCATCACATCACCTCTTTAACTCTGTTCACTATTCTCTTTATGTTCAGTTTTTTTTATCTTTTGATTTTTCTTTTCTCTAAAGCTTTCTAATAACAATCTTCTTGCAATAGCAAAGTTATCAAAAATTCTTCCTCCAAATACTATTACAGCTGCAATATATATTGGTATCCCTAATTTATCTCCTAAATAAGCAAGTCCTGCCGCTAGTAAAGAATTCCCAAAAAAACCTGATATAAATATATCCGCCTTAAAACTTTTAGAAAGATTAGCTCTAATAGCTCCAAACACAGAATCTAAACATGCAAGTATTGCTACTGACATATACGGTGATAATTTATCTGATATATTCACATCCAGCACAAATCCAAGTATTATCCCAATTAGTAGTCCTATTAATGCAATCACTATGTTTCTCCCCTATTCCTTAACCGATTTAATAAATTCACTTTTTAATGATTGTGTTGCTTTACCTATAAATATATCATCTTCAGATTTTATTTCATTATTGTAATTAGGAAGAGCAAGATATTCCATTGAACCTGGAAATGATAATCCCACATTAAGTCTGCCCTTTTCACCAATAGCTTTAATCACTATTTTTTCCTTTGGATATATTCGTCCAGCAGATCCTATTGCTATTCCATTCCCTGCAGTTTTAATTCCTGTTTGCGGAGTTATGCGTATGTCATTTATTGAAATAGCTTCTGCTCCTGAATACCAAAGTAAATTTACTATATGAACTATTTCATCTTCACCTAAATCTCTGCTTTTATCATTTAAATTTGAACCAAATATTGAGCTCTTAGGAGATATTGTAAGAGTTATTCCTGGTCCTCTAACAGCAACTACTCCTAAATGCATTCTAGCATCATCTAGTTGGTTCTTTATCTCTTTGTCCAAATCACCATCTTTAGATGCAGATTCCTCCATTTTCTTTAGCTCTTCTGATAGATTAGTATTTGTTTTTGAAAGTTCTTGCTTCTCTTTTTTAAGTGTCTCTATTTCAGACACTATATCATTTTTATCGTAATTACTGATGCTTCCTTGAATATTTTTATTTGATAAAACTTTAAATTGATAAGCTAATAAAAAACCTAATAGGCTACAAACAACAGCTACAAATAATTGCGATTTAGATATCTTCATTCTTACCTTACCTTTCCTACTTACTGTAATATATAGGAGATCCATCAAACCCCACGTCTACATATCCGCTTTTAATCCCAATCTCTGGACTTTCAATTATATGCAATAACTTATTCATTTTATTGGGTATATTTTCATCATTACCTATTCTGCCTTCTATATCCCCAATATATACTCTTATATTCATTAAATCACTAAGATCAATTGATTCTATATTATAATTAGTTGGATTTATATCTACAATCTTTTTAAATACTTCTAAAAAGCTTAGAATTCTATCATTATCTACAATTTCTTGTCCTAGTTCCCCATCTGATAGATTTATTCCCTTTATGTTAATTAAATTTCTATTTTCAATATTATTAGTTTTTTCTAACAATACTCCTTTATTACTAAAAACATAATACTGTCCATCTTTTTCGGTACAATATACTCCCTGTTTTTCAGCAATTTTTATATTAACCTGCTTTGGATATACTTTGCTAATCTCAACGCTATCAATATAAGGATTTTTCTTAGCTTCATTTAATATATTACTTTTATTAATAAAAAAGAGATTTTGTCCAATTAAATTTTCTGTTTTCTTTTTTATGTCTTCACCACTCATAATTGGATTTCCTAAAATAGCTACTTTTTTAATAACAAAAAAATTTGATTTAGTTACAAAAACTATACCAGCAATTATTAATATAACAAATATCCATATTACTCTTCTTATTCGTTTTTTTCGTCGTGCTTTTAAAATAAGTTTGTTACTTGATTTTACCATATATCGTCCTACTCTTTGCATTCTATTTTTTTAACAAAATATATTCTAAATATAATATTACTTTAAATTCCATATATAATAATACCACTTTAATAAAATTTTTTCATTAAATTTTTAAACATTCTATTTATTATGTCATATTAAAAAATTTATTATAAAAATCAAAATGGCATCATACTTCACTTTGATTTGTTTTTAGTTTTATACTAAGGTAAATCAAAAAATAACAGGTCCATCCGCCAAGCCTATTCTTCATCAGAGGATTTCTCTAATAGCCCGCTATAAGACAAATCTACTTCCTTGCCTGATGAAAAATAATCATGACATTTTGGACTTGTTATTTTCTTTCATGTGCCTAAAATAAAATCAAAGCATAGCACGATGCCATTTTAATTTTTAATATTGTGTTTATAAATTTTTAATTTGTTGCTTTCCTTCAATTTGACGTGATATGTTTAAAAGAATTCCCATTGCCGTCATATTTATGACGAGCGATGTACCACCATAACTAATAAATGGTAATGGCACTCCTGTAACAGGCATTGATCCTGTTACAACTGCAATGTTTATTAAAGATTGTACTGCTATTACTGAAGTTATTCCTATAGCCAAAAGTGTTCCATAAGTATCTCTAGCTTTCATAGCTACATTAATACCTCTCCAAATAAATATTACAAATAATATTATTATGCACACACATCCTATAAGCCCTAACTCTTCTCCTATTATTGAAAGTATAAAATCATTATGCGGCTCTGGCATATATAACGTCTTCTGTCTTGATTGTCCAAGACCTAATCCTGTAATTCCACCAGCTCCAAGTGCATAAAATGATTGTATTAATTGATATCCGTTTCCAGCCGGATCTTTCCATGGATTAATAAAATTCAACATTCTAGCTCTTCTATATGCAGTTGAAATAGTAAAAAATAGTGCTGCCCCTACCATTGCCGGAGCTACAATTCCAAATAAATGTTTAACTCTTCCACCCGAAGCAAATAACATTATAAATGTTACAATCATTATAACTGAAGCAATACTTAAATTTTTTTCTAACAATACTAACCCTGCGAAAAAACCTGCCACACCCAAAAATGGCAATATTCCGGTTTTAAATTCCTTTACCCCTTCACCTTTCATATCAAGAGTCATTGCCAAAAATAATACTACAGCATACTTTGTGAGATCTGATGGTTGAAAGCTTAAAGGTCCAAGCGTAATCCATCTTTGTGCACCATTTACACCTGAGAAAAAAAATACTGCAATTAATAAAGGCACACAAATTATAATTATTGCAGGTGTATATTTTCTCAATTTATGATAATCATAATGCATCATAAATGACATTGTAACTATTCCAAGAGGTGCCCAAATCAATTGTTTTTTTAAGAAATACATACTATCATTATATGTGAACATTGAATAATATGAACTTGCAGAATATACCATCACCGTCCCAATTGCTAAAAGTAATAATACAGTATAGAAAATACCATAATCTACTTCACCCATTTTTCTTTTTCTTTTTGGACTAGTAACTTTCATACATAAATCCTCCAAACTTAATTACTAAATAGCTATAAAACCTATAATGCATAAAATTGTTGTGATACTTGAAAATACAGTTACTATTTTTACTTCACTCCATCCACATTGTTCAAAATGATGATGTATAGGTGACATTTTAAATACTCTTTTACCTGTCAATTTAAATGAAGTAACTTGAATTATAACAGATAAAGTTTCAATTAAATATATTCCACCAACAATTATTACAAACACTTCCATTTTAAGCATTAATGCTAAAGTTCCTATAGCTCCTCCAAGAGCTAAAGAACCTGTATCTCCCATAAATATTTTTGCTGGAAAAGCATTATATTTAAGAAAACCAAGTAATGCTCCTGCAAGTGCAATTGAAAAAACTGCTACTTCAGCATTTCCTGTTTTAAATCCAACTATAGCAAAAAATGTCAAAACTATTACTGTAACAGAAGTAGCTAAACCATCTATACCATCTGTTAAATTAACCGCATTAGTAACTGCTGCATAATAAACAACTATAAATGGTATATATAATATACCTAAATTTATAGAAAATTTATTTCCCACAAAAGGAATTAAAATTTCACTACCTATATATCTATATCCGTACCATGCTAGAGCTATAGAAAACAAAACTAAAAGAATCATTTTTTGTCCCGCTTTTAATCCTAGATTATCTTTATGTATTATTTTTAACATATCATCTAAGAATCCAATAAACCCAAATGCAATAAACGAATATAGAATTATCATTTCTTTATCCATAAATCTATGTCCCATAACTAGTATGGTTGCTGCTACTGAAATAAAGAATATAAGGCCTCCCATTGTTGGAGTTCCCGCTTTCTTTTGATGACTTTTAGGACCCTCTTTTCTAATATTTTGACCAAACTTTAACTTGTGTAATACAGGTATAAATATTGGTCCAAGTACTATTGAAAATATAAATCCCATTATTAAAGGTGTTAACACCCTTGAACTAAAAATTGCTGTTATTGTTTCCCCCATCTAGTGCTGCCTAATATTAAGGCAGGTCACCTCCTTCGTTTTATTTTATTTTTCTATACCTTTAATTATTTCTTCAAATTTTGCACTTCTAGATGCTTTAACTAAAATAGTATCCCCTGGTTTTATGATATTAGTTAAATTTTCTACAAGCTCTTCTTTTGTTTCAAACGTTATAGTTCCTTCCTTAAAACCTTCTTTATAATAATCTTTAAATTCTCCTGTGGTCACTAAAATATCAGCTTTTTCTTTTGCAAATTCACCAATACTTCTATGTGCTTCATTAGCATGCTCTCCTAATTCTCCCATTGTTCCAAGAACTGCTATCTTTCGTGAACCAGAATAATTTTTTAACACTTCTAATGCTGCCTTCATTGAATCAGGATTTGCATTATAGGAATCATTTATAATTGTAAAATCATTCTTTTTTATAAATTCAAGTCTCATAGATGTAGCTTGAAAATTTTCAAGTCCTCTTTCCATTTCTTCAAATGTAAGACCTAAATCTATAGATATTTGTATTCCCAATAATGCATTTAATACATTATGTTCTCCGATCATATTTAAAGTAAATGTGTGACTTTTATTATCTTTAGTTATAACATCAAAAGATGTATTCTCACATGTTAATTTTACATTTTTGGCATAAAGGTCATAGCTTTCATCATAACCTATTTTTTCCAATTTAGCTTTATTATATTCATTTACTGTTTTCAACATGTCATTCTCACAATTTATAACAAGTGAATTTTTATTTTCGAAAAAGTCTGCTATACACATCTTCTCTTTAAGTATATTTTCTCTAGTCTTTAAATATTCTATATGCGCTACTCCAATATTAGTTATTGCACCTATATCTGGCATTGCAATTCGAGCAAGTCTATTGATTTCTCCAAAATTGCTAGTACCCATTTCAAGTACTGCTACATCATAATCCTTTGAAAGTTCAAATATCATAAGAGGTAATCCAATCTCATTGTTAAAATTACCTTTAGTTTTGAATACTTTATACTTTCCACTTAAAAATGCAGCAATTAAATCCTTAGTTGAAGTTTTTCCAGTTGATCCAGTTATTCCAACAACTTTTATGCCAAGTTTTTGCCTATAGAATCTTGCTAAATCCCCTAAAGCTTTTTTAGTATTATCAACTACGATAATTGTTCCTTTGCTTCCTAACTCTTCTTCTTTAAATTTAATCTCATCAATTATTACTATAGCTGCACCTTTTTCAATAGCTGATACTACATAATTATTTCCATTAAAATTTTCTCCTTTTAATGCAATAAACAAGTCATTTTTTTCTATCTTTCTTGTATCTGTTGAAACCTTGTTAAACTTTCCTTCATTATTTTGTATTAATATTTTTCCTTCTATTGCTTTAATTATTTCATTTAGCGTTAAATCCAACTTCCACACCCCTTTTTTATTTGCAACAAATAATCTTCAATCAATAACTCATTAATTTATAGTCATTTAACTATGCTCTATTTTCCATCGAATCGAGTATTTCTTTAATTACTTCTCTTTCGTCAAAATGTATAGTTTTATCTTTTAAAATTTGATATGTTTCATGCCCTTTACCTGCAATAACTATTACATCATCTTTAGATGCAATATCAATAGCTTTTTTAATAGCTTCTTTTCTATTTTCTATAACTATATAATTGTCCTTATCAATTCCAGCTTCAATATCTTTTATAATAGCCATTGGCTCTTCACTTCTTGGATTATCAGAAGTTATTATTGCTGTATCCGCAATATCTACTCCAATTTTACCCATTTGTGGTCTTTTTACCTTATCTCTGTCTCCACCACATCCAAATATAGCTATTAACTTTCCTTTTGTAAAAGCTTTTGCTGTTTCTAATATATTTTCAAGTCCATCTGGAGTATGTGCATAATCTATGATTATTTCATAAGGTAAATTATATTCTTTTCCAACTCTTTCACATCTACCTGGAACTACAACATTTGCTATTCCCTCTTTTATACTTTTTATAGGAACACCTAATTTAAAACATACTGCAATAGCACCTAAAGCATTATAAATATTATATTCACCTGGGATATTTAAAACGAATTGTTCCTCTTCTCCTAAATTAATCTTAAATTTAATCTCTTTACTTCCCATTTCTTCATCAAATACTTTAAAATCTGCATTTTCTCTTGATGAGAAAGAGTATACATTATTTGCTTTTATTTTACTTAAATCTTCAATAACTTGCTTTCCATAATTATCGTCAATGTTAACAATTCTTATACCACATCTTTCAAACAATTTAAATTTAGCCTTATAATAATTTTCAAAAGTTTTATGAAAATCTAGATGATCTCTAGTTAAATTAGTAAAAATACCAGCTTCAAACTTAACACCATAAACTCTATCTAAAGCTAACGAATGAGATGATACTTCCATGACGCAATATTCTACTCCCTTATCTACCATATGTGCAAACAATTCTTGTAATTCCAATGATTCAGGAGTTGTTCTTTCAGTATGAATTTTCTCATTTCCAATGTAATTTGCAATTGTTCCAATTAATCCAACTTTCTTATTATAAGATTCTAATATGTCTTTTATCATAAATGCAGTAGTAGTTTTTCCATTAGTCCCTGTTATTCCAATCACTTTCATTTTTTTACTAGGATTATCGTAATAATTAGCACCTATCATCGCTAAAGCTTTTCTTGTATCCTCACATTTTATAATTATAATTTCCTTATTATCAATACTTACATCATCTTGTATAATAATTACTTTAGCTCCATTTTCTATAGCCTTATTAACATATTTATGTCCATCTGTTGTATATCCCTTAATACATACAAAAATATCAGAATCTTGAACTTTTCTACTATCATAATTTATCTTGCTTATTTCTACATTAATATCACCTTGAACAACTTTATAATCTACTCCATTTAAAATAGTATTTAAATTCATATTAAATCTCTCCTAACTTTATAAAAAATATAGCATGTGAGCATTACCCACATGCTATTGTTTTATCCTTTATCTAAGTTACTGTAAATTTTTAATCAAACAATTAGAAATTACATTGCTTAGACTAAATAACTCAATTAGATATTGCTTTAAAAACTTTTTTAGAACATCTAACTTTAGGCACATAAAAATATTGAATGTGCCTCATATTCTAGTCTTTATAGTCTTGTTTCAAACTCAACTTGACTGATGTTCCTTTTGTTACCACTTCACCTTCTGCAACATCCTGGTCTATTACCATTCCAGTTCCATCAAATGTAGGTGTTATACCTAAACTTGTTAATAACTTTGTCGCATCATCCTTGGAATATCCTCTAACATCTGGCATTACAACATTATTATTATAAGTCGCATCCCCTGTTGTGTAAAGATTTATTTTTGCACCTTCTTTTACTGAATAACCTGGATATGGTTTTACAGAAACAACTGTATCTCCTGCTCCATCTATATTAAAATCTAATTTTGCATCCTTCAATGCCTTCTTAGCATCTTCTAATTTCATTCCTCTAATTTCTGGAATTACCACATCTCTAGTAATTTGATTTGAGTTTTCATCTGAGAATTTACTATTTAAATAATTAAAAATATCTGTAAATAATGGTTTTCCATATGGTACTGCTACTTGAGCTGCATAATATGCACCATTACTAGGTTCATCAACAGTTACCATAACAGTTACCTTAGGATCACTAACTGGCGCCATTCCAACAAAAGAAGAAATATACTTACCATCTTCATATCTTCCATTAATAA
This sequence comes from Clostridium saccharobutylicum DSM 13864, assembly GCF_000473995.1. Lineage (NCBI taxonomy): Bacteria > Bacillati > Bacillota > Clostridia > Eubacteriales > Clostridiaceae > Clostridium > Clostridium saccharobutylicum. Next base: position 3,056,348 of record NC_022571.1, read on the forward strand.
CTTTTTGAGCTGTACCAGTTTTACCACCAATATGATAACCTTCTATAAATGTTCCAGTTCCTGATCCGCCTGTAATAACTCTTTCAAGATAACTTCTAAGTTCTGCAGTTTTCTCTGCACTCGCTACTGTGGAAGTCTTAGGCTTAAAAGTATCATCTACTATTTTAACATCATTTTCATCAGTATGAGTAACTTCTTTCATAACATGAGGTTCAATTAAAGTTCCTCCATTAGCAACAGCATTAAAGGCAGCCATATATTGAACTGAATTTACTGTATTGGTTTGTCCAAATGCTATTGTTGCAAGATCTGCATCCGAAACTTTATTAACTGGTTTAACTATCCCCTTTGCTTCACCAGGCAAGTCAATTCCACTTAATTTACCAAAACCAAATTTATCAATAGATGTACAAAGTTTCTCTTTACCAATCATTTGACCTAATTCAACAAATCCTACATTACATGAATTTTGAATAATTTCAGGGAAATTCTGCACTCCATGTCCACCTGGTTTCCAACACTTAGGGGTAATTCCGCCAACTGATATCGATCCATTGTCCACAAACTGTGTATCCTTATTAACAACATTTTCTTCTAATCCAGTAATCGCTGTAATTACTTTAAATATTGACCCTGGTTCAAAAGTATCATTTACCAATCTATTTCTCCACATTTTTTGTAATTTATCACTTTGATTTGCTCCATCAAATTTATCAGCACCATCATATGGATTATTAGGATCAAAATCCGGTTTATTAACCATAGCTAAAACTTCTCCAGTTTTTGGATCCATTACTAATATCGAAACTGCTTTAGCCTTATTATCTTCATAAGCCTGCTGTGCTATTTTCTCAGCAAAATTTTGGATATTTTCATCAATAGTAAGAGTAACATCTTTTCCATTTACAGGAGATGTAAATTGAGATATTGTATAAGGTAAATCTCTATTGTTTTTATCAAGTTCTGCAATCTTCATTCCAGGAACACCCGCTAAATAAGAATTATACTGTAATTCTACGCCAGTCAAACCCTTACCATCAATGTTGGTACTTCCAAGAACATGGGCTAAGAAATTATTATTAGGATAGTACCTTTTTGTATCTGGTGAAACTATAACTCCATGTATTTTTAACTCTTTTACTTTATCTGCTTGTTCTTTTTCTATTCTTCTAACAAGAGTTGCCGATCCTGCTGCTGCCCCACTAGGAAGTTTTGTATCTAACTTTTTTTGAACTTCTGCTACATCTAAATTTAAAGCTTTTGCAATTAAAGGAGCAATATCACTAGTACTTAATTTTGTTTGATCTGCTGAAATTGAAATCCCTATTCCTTTTAAATGTTCAATTTCATCCTTTGATAATTTTGTTAAATCGAAGTAAGCTCTTATTGAATTCAAATCAAAATCTACTCTATATACATTTGCAGATACAGCAAGTTCTTTTCCGTTCGTATCTAGAATTCTTCCCCTTATAGCATCTATCTTTACTTCACTTGTCCATTGTTCTTCTGCTCTTGCAGCATAATCTGCCCTTTTTACTATCATTATGTAAGATAGCCTAATGGTCAATATTGCAAAAACAAAAGTTAATGCGAATACTATAGCACTCATTCTTCTACGCATTTTCGCTCTATCTTTATTATTTTTCTTTTTCAATTTTTCCTCCCCCATCTACTTTCTTTTCCACGAAATATCTTAGGCTCAGATGGAGTTTTTTGCAAAAACATGTTCTCCACATGAGCCTTAGAAGAACTTCCTAAAATTATTAAGTTAGTTCACCACTTATTGGTACATTTAAAATTTTATTAAATTTTTTAATTTTGTTAACAAACTTTTATCTCCTGTATTACTAGTAGTTTCTTCATGTTCTAAACTTTCAAAATAATCTTTTGAAAAGTCAATTGTTACAGTTTGTTCTTTACTAGGAATATGCATAGATAATTTTGCTTTAGCTTTATCCTCAATATTATTTAATGATGAAAATTTTAATAATGTTACTTTTAATGCTTCATTTTCTTCCTGTGCTTGTTTAATTTGACTTTCTATTGTACTAGTTTGACTTTGCATTTTATATACGTTACTATCCCCAGCAATCGTTATGCACCCAAGAGTAAATATTGCTACAACTACAGTAAACATATATTTTCTATCATTTTGTCTTCTGTGTTTAGAAAGAATACTCTTTTTCCTATTTATCTTTTTTCTTTGTATTTGTTTCTGTTTTTCATCTGGCCTGCGTATTCCACTTTTTCTTTTTGGTTTTATTGCTGTATTACCTTTAATATAATCATATTCTCTTCCTACCATTTTATTCACATCCCTGCTCATTTATAACATAATAAAAATTATAATTTCTCAATTACCCTAACTTTGGCACTTCTACTTCTTGGATTTTCTTCTATTTCTTCCTTGCTTGGTGCTATCCCTTTTCTTGATATAAGCTTAACTATTGGCTTTTTCCCACATGCACATATTGGGAATTCCTTAGGACAAATACATGGATTATCTAGTTCTCTAAACTTAAGCTTTACAATTCTATCCTCTAAAGAATGGAATGTTATAATCGCCATTCTGCCACCCTTATTTAGTCTATTTACACCATCTTCTATAGTCTTATTTAATATTTTAAGTTCTGAATTTACTTCTATTCTAATAGCTTGAAAAGTTCTCTTTGCTGGATGCGGGCCTTCTCTTCTAGCCTTTGCTGGAATTGCTGCTTTAATTATATCAACTAATTCAAAAGTTGTTTCTATAGGCTTTTCAGCCCTTCTATTAACTATAAAATTAGCAATTCTTTTAGCAAACCTCTCTTCACCATAATCTTTTATTATCCTATATATATCTTCTTCAGTGTAATTATTTACAATATTGTAAGCTGAAAAATCATTATCTCTGTTCATTCTCATATCTAAAGGTGCATCTTGCATATAACTAAAGCCTCTCTCAGCTTCATCTAGTTGATAAGATGAAACTCCAAGATCCATTAAGATTCCATCAACTTTTTCAATTTCCAATTGATTTAAAATATTATCTATATTATAAAAATTACTATGAACATATTTTACATTATCAAACTCTTTTAATCTTTCCTTTGCAGCTTTTAGTGCATCTTTATCTTGATCTATCCCAATGAGCATTCCTTCTTTTGACAAATGCTTTAATATATGAGATGAATGACCAGCTCCGCCCAAGGTACAATCAACATAAATACCATCTTCTTTTATATTTAGTGCTTCTATGCACTCATTTAATAAAACCGAAACATGCTTAAATTCCATAATAAAACTCCTTATATTCCTAACTCATTCATTTTTTCTGTGATAGACTCAAAATCAATATCTGATTCATTGTATTTACTCCACTTTTCCTTGCTCCATATTTCTACTCTAGATAATACTCCAATACTTACTATGTCCTTTTCTATTCCTGCGTATTCCTTTAAATTTTGTGGAATTAATTCTCTATATTGCTTGTCTAATTCAATTTACAAGCTCCAGAAAAAAGAACGTTACAAAAGATCTAGCATTCTTGTTTGTCAAAGGCAAAGTTTTTTGATAGCTCTTACTTTTATGAACTTCATATATTCAAATTCTATTTTTACCACTCTATCTAAATATCTATTCTATAACAAACTAATTTTTCCTCCTTAAAAAGTTAATTTTTTAAGAAAAATATTCTTTTTTTATAAATTAATTTAATTTTTAACCTATTCTCTAAACCTACTAGTCTTAAAATCATAAAAAACATTGATAAAAGTTAATGCAACAAAAATTATTATTAACCATAAAGGACCTTCAAGAGGAGACTGTATAGATCCTGCTGAAGCTTCAAATAAAAAATAAAAATATATAATATAGTTACTTAATAGTCCTATATTTATCCACATATGTTTTCTATTTTTTTCTTTAAAAAACTTTCTTACTAAATAAAGTGTATATATACTTTTCCAAATAACTATCATTGTAATCAATATTACTATAACCAAATCCAAAGCAAGTCACCCCTAAATTTATTTATTTCTTTATTCTATAATATTTTTATATAATAAAAAAATTCTTTAAATTTAAAAACTATTTCTAAACCAAAAGATGAGCATATTACTTATAAAAAGTAATTGCTCATCTTTCAAATTCTACTATTAATTTATATTCAAAAATAATAAATCAATTAATATTTAATTTTTATATTATTTCACATTCTAATCTCTTAATGTGGCTCCTAGCTTATATTCTAGAGATCTTAGTATTTTATCATGTACTTTATTAACTTCTTTATCTGTTAGTGTCTTATTTTCATCTCTATAACAAATAGCATAAGCTATACTCTTTTTACCATCTGGTATTTGCTTTCCTTTATATATATCAAACAGCTCAATCTTCTCAACTAAATTTCCACCAGCTTTTTTAATTGTTTCTTCAATTTCCTGAACTAGAACCAAGTCTTCCACTAATAAAGCAATATCTCTTGTTACTGCTGGGAATTTAGGTAATGGCTTATATTTCTTATCTGTATTTGCATTTTCATATAATACATCTAAATCTAATTGAGCTACAAAACATGGTACATCAATTCCATAATTTTCGCATACATCTAAATGAGCTTCTCCTAAAGTACCTGCTACAGTTTTACCTATAGTTATCTTAGCTGTTTTACCTGGATGGTAACTTACATTTTCGCTTTCTCTTTCATATTTAGCATTAAATATTCCAAGACCTTCTACTACATTTTCAACTACACCTTTAATATCTAAGTAATCACATTCACCATACATACCTATAGTTAATATATTCTTTTCTGTTGGAAGTTTTGTACTATCTTCATTTGGGATATATACTTTACCCATTTCAAATAATCTAACATAAGTATTATTTCTAGAATAATTTCTTCCTAAGCATTCCATCATTGAAGGTAATGTTGATGTTCTCATCACACTATAATCTTCACCTAATGGATTTTTAATTTTAACCACATTTCTAAGTTCACTGTCTTCTGGTAAATTAATTTTATCAAATACCTTTGGAGACACAAACGAGTAACTGATAGATTGATTTAAACCACTACCTGTTGCAAGCAATACAACTCTTTCATCTAAAAGTCTCTTTCTATATTTAGGTTCTCTTCCAGTTGAAACACTAAATATTGTTGTTGGTATAACATCATAACCATATATTCTTGCTACTTCTTCAGCTATATCTTCTCTTATTGCAATATCAACTCTAAAAGTTGAAGCTGTTACAACTAAATTATCTCCATCTATTTCTGTAAATAAATCAACACTATCTAAGCATCTTTTCATTTCTTCTTTAGAAATATGTGTTCCTAAAAATTTATTAATCCACTTTGAATCAACAACAACAGTTGCAGCTTCCTTTTTCTTATTATAAATATCTATTGTGCCTTCCATAACTTCTCCAGCACCTAATTCACATATTAAACTGCAAGCTCTGTCAATTGCTGTTTGTGTTAAGTTTGGATCTATATCTTTTTCAAATCTGCTTGAAGCTTCACTTCTTAAGTTTAATTTTTTAGAATTCACTCTGATATTAGTTCCATCAAAATTTGCACATTCAAAAATAACTTCTGCTGTGTCTTCTTTTATTTCTGAATTTAATCCACCCATTATTCCTGCTAATCCAATGATTTTGTCACTATCTTTAATACAAAGCATAGAATCATCTAATTCTCTTTCCGCGTCATCTAATGTAGTGAATTTTTCATTATTTTTAGCTCTTTCGACTACTATTATATTAGTAGCAATTTCCCTCTTATCATATGCATGCATTGGCTGGCCAATTTCAAGCATAACAAAGTTTGTAATATCAACTATATTATTAATAGGTCTTATTCCTGCTTCAAGAAGTCTTTCTTGCATCCAACCTGGTGATGGTTGAACTTTAACATTCTTAACTCCTCTTGCCATATACCTATTACAAAGTTCATCTTTTATTTCAACTTTTAATTCATCATTTATCTTTTTAGAACAAGCTGTTTTATATTCTAAATTTGGCATTTTATAAGTTGTTCTAAATGCTGCTGCTGTTTCTCTTGCCATACCAATCATACTTAAACAATCTGGTCTGTTAGATGTTATTTCAAAATCTAAAATAGCTTTGTTTAATTTTAAAAGTTCTTTAATTTCTACTCCAAGTTTAGTATCAGTAGGCAATATCATCAACCCATGTACTGGTTCATCTCCAGCAATTCCAAGTTCTTCTTCTGAGCAGAACATACCATTTGATACTATCCCTCTAAGTTTTCCTTTTTTTATTTTAGTTCCATCAGCTAATGTTGATCCATGAAGTGCAACTGGCACTACATCTTGTTCCTTCATATTTGTTGCTGCAGTAACTATTTGTATTGTTTCACTTCCAATATCAACTTGACATATACTTAATTTATCTGCATCTGGATGTTTTTCTATCTTTGTAATTTTTCCTGTAACTACCTTATCTATTGTATCTCCTTGAATTATTAATTCTTCAAGCTGAGATCCAGTTAAAGTTAATTTATCTCCTAATTCCTTAGGACTTACATTTATTTCAACATAATCTTGTAACCAACTATATGGTACTTTCATATTTTCTCCTCCTTAAATTGCTCGTTAGTTGCTAACCTTGAGCTAACATATACATGTAAACTCATTTTATTAGACACTAATTTTTAATAATATTTTCCTTAATAATACAAATTAAAATTGATTCAAGAATCTCATATCACTTTCATATAATAATCTTATATCATCTATACCGTACTTTAACATTACCATTCTATCAACACCAAATCCAAAAGCAAATCCACTATATACTTCTGGATCAATTCCACAATTTCTAAGGACATTTGGATGAACCATTCCACAACCTAAAAGTTCTATCCATCCGCTACCTTTACATACTCTACATCCTTCTCCTCCGCAGACAAAGCAAGTTGCATCCATTTCAGCAGATGGTTCTGTAAATGGGAAATGATGTGGTCTAAACTTAGTTTGAACCTTATCACCAAACATCTTCTTAGCGAATAACTCCAAAGTTCCTTTTAGATCCGCAAAAGTAACTCCTTTATCAATAACTAAGCCTTCCATTTGATAAAATATAGGTGAATGTGTCGCATCTACAGAATCTGATCTATAAACTTTTCCTGGCGAAATCATTTTTATTGGTGGTTCTTGCTTTTCCATAGTTCTAACTTGAATTGGTGAAGTTTGAGTTCTTAATAAAATATTATCATTAATATATAGTGTATCTTGCTCACTTCTTGCTGGATGATCCTTAGGAATGTTTAACGCTTCAAAATTATAATGATCAAGCTCTATTTCTGGACCTTCTTCAATTGTAAATCCCATTGAAACAAAGATATCTTCCATAGTTTGTAATGTTAAATCCAAAGGATGTCTTTTACCTATAACTTTTTTTCTTCCTGGAAGCGAAATATCTATAGTTTCACCAGCAAGCTTTTCAGCCTTTTCTTTATCTTTAATTTTCTTTATAGCACTATCTAACTTTTCTTCAACTATAGCTTTAGTCTCATTTACCAACTTACCGACCAAAGGTCTTTCTTCTGGAGATAGTCCTCCCATACCTCTTAATATTGTAGTAAGTTCTCCTTTTTTTCCTAAGAACTTAACTCTGATATCTTCTAATTCACTACTTTTTATAGCAGTTTCAATTTGCTTTAATGCAAGTTCTTGTAGTTCTTTAAGTTTCTCTTTCATAATTTGATCTCCTTTCAACAAACTCATTTCTGAATTTGAATTATCTTTTTAAATGAACAATTTAAATCCTAAAAGAATTTAACAATATGTAACTCTGTTCATAAATCAGTTTTTTGCATAAAAAAAACGCCCCTATGAAAGGGACGAAAAAATCCGCGTTACCACCCTAATTGGAGCTTTATCAAAAGCTACCCAACTCAATTAATATTAACGACTTTATGCCGCTAGCTACTACTATAAATTTTCACAGCTAGAACTCCTGAGTGAACTTCGATATCAATTTGCTTAAAAAGGCTTACAGTCCATGACCTTTTCTCCCTGGAAACCACATGATATGTACTCTCTCATTCACAGTTTTTAATTATTCACTTAACAAACCTAATTATACAAATAAATAAAAATAAATTCAATAGTTTATTTTTATATTTAGCATATTTTAGTATTATTAGCCACATAAAACGAAATAACAATTCTAAAATGCAATTATTATTTTTTGAATGTATCTTACAATCTATCTTGTCTAACCTTTTCATATATTATAACAGATGTAGCTATCGCTACATTTAATGATTCTGCATTACCTGGCATTGGTATTTTAACTTTTGTATCTGCAAGTTCTAAAACTTCATCACTTACACCATTTCCTTCATTTCCAACAGTTAAAATAACTTTTCCTCTTAAATCTTCTTCAAAAAAATCTTTATTAGTATCAAGAGAAGTCACAACTAAGTTAAAACCCTGTTCCTTTAAATTTTTAACCAAAGATAAATTTTCATCATCATAATGAATTGGAATATAAAACAATGACCCCATAGTAGATCTAATTGTCTTTTCATTATATATATCTACAGTTCCCTTAGTTAAAATTATCCCCTGAACTCCTGCTGCATGTGCAGTTCTTATTACAGTACCTAAATTTCCCGGATCTTGAAGTTTATCACAAAGCAAATAAAAACATCCTTCTTCTCTGAGCGGTTTTAAATCCATGCTTATAACAGCAACTATTCCTTGAGGTTTTTCTGTTGAAATAAGTTCTTTAAATAAAACATCACTCATTTCGTATATCTTTATATCTTCGTTTATATAATCCGATAAATATTCTTCAAGTTTTTCACCTGCATCTTTTGTAATGATTAGACAATCTATCTCAATCTTCGCTTTAAACGCTTCTTTAACTAATCTAAAGCCCTCAATTATATATTTATTGCTTTTATTTCTATTTTTTCTTTCTTTAAGTTTTTTTGTTTCCTTAAATAAGTTATTTTCTTTACTTTCAATATAAATCAAAGTTCAACACCTCAAACCTGCTTAACTAATTTATAATTTTTTATAAAAATAAAATGCGGACAAGTCCGCATTTTATGTATTAAGCGTTTATTGATTTTTTAGCAACTTCTACTAATTCAGCAAATGCTTTAGGATCATTTATAGCTATTTCAGATAACATCTTTCTGTTGATGTCGATTCCAGCTAATTTGATTCCATTCATGAATTTTGAATATGAAAGATTGTTGATTCTTGTAGCAGCGTTAATTCTTGCGATCCAAACACTTCTGTAATCTCTCTTCTTATTCTTTCTTCCAACATAAGCATTTCTTAATGCTCTTATTACTGATTCGTTAGCTGTTTTAAATAACTTACTTTTTCCACCGTAGTATCCTTTTGCAAGTTTTAAAACTTTTTTATGATTTTTACGAGAATTCTTTGCTCTCTTTACTCTTGCCATTACTTAAACCTCCTGTACCACTCTATATTATAGGTATGGTAATAATTTCTTCATTACTTTTTCTTGTGTCTTTGATACGTATCCAGCTTTTCTAAGATTTCTCTTAGTCTTTGAGCTCTTCTTAGTTAAGATATGGCTCTTAAACGCTTTAGATCTTTTAAGCTTTCCTGTACCTGTCTTTCTAAATCTCTTTGCTGCACCTCTATGACTCTTCATTTTTGGCATGATAAAATCCTCCTCTCAAGTTATGCCTTTTTAGGCCCTAAAACCATTGTCATGTTTCTACCTTCTCTTTTAGCTCTTTTTTCTATAAGGCAAACATCTTCTAATTTAGCTGCAAAATTATCAAGAATTCTTTGGCCAATATGACCTAATTCCATTTCTCTACCTCTAAATCTAACAGTGATTTTAACTTTATCTCCATCTAATAGGAACTTTCTTGCATTTTTTGCTTTTATGTCAATATCATGTTCCTCAATAGTTAGACTAACTCTTACTTCTTTAATACTTACTATTTTTTGCTTTTTCTTAGCTTCTTTTTCTTTTTTAGATTGCTCATATACATACTTACCAAAGTCCATAATCTTACAAACTGGTGGTTTTGCATTAGGAGAAATCATAACTAAATCTAAGTCGCTTTCTTCTGCAAGTCTTCTTGCTTCATTTGATGAAATAACACCTAGTTGCTCTCCATCTTTTCCAACTACTCTAAGTTCTTTTTCTCTTATTTCTTCATTAATAGAATAATCTTTACTAATATTTTTCACCTCCGAAAAACTCTATACATAATAAAAAGACGGCCTTAAAGCCGTCTCATATTATCAATACTTAATGCATAGATATCCACATAACCCATACTAGTAGTATTCAACACTGCAGGGTGAGAAACGGCTGTTTCTTCTTAACAAAAGTTAGTATATCATCATTATGGATATATGTCAACATTTTTAGTCACATTTTTATTTAATTCACATTTAATATATTTAGAAACATATGTCACCCTATTTCCAAAGACATTTTCTATAGTATCCAAAAACTCTTTATTATTGCAATTTTCTTTATCATAAATCACTATATTTTTAGGTGCACTTGTTATAAGTCCACTTATCAATATATCCTCAATATTTATTTCTAAATTATTTTGTTCACCTGTAAGATCTCTCAAAAAATCTTTGTACAAATCTTTTCCTTCTTCATCTTTTACAATATAATTATTTCCTTCTTCTATTATTATATTAATTCTTTCTATTTTACACTCTTGTATGTCAACAAAATATTTTAAAAGCCTTACAAATTCTTTATATTCTTTTTCAACCATATATCCTTCTACTACTTTATCTATAATTTTCTCTATATCTTCTCTAAGTTTTCTCATTCTAAAAGTTATAAAACCATTAATATTAAGCTCTTGTTTTTCACTTATACATTCTCTAATTTTTTCTATAATAGAATTTATTCTATTTAAACAATATATTGAATCTTCACTTTTAACCATTTCTTCGCATTTTAACACTTTTACTATTTCATCTTCTACTTCTAATATTTCGCTTTGTTTTAAGAAAAAATAATTATCAGTTAAAAATTCAAGCATTTCTTTTTGTCTATAATTATCAATAACTATTCTATATAAAATATTACTAACATATAAGTTAATAATCTCTTTTATTTTTTCATCACAACAATTTTCTTCACACATAATCTTAATTATATGAGTTTTTCCTTCTATACTTTCAACTAATCCTATCAATATGTTTTTTTTCTTTAGTAATTCTCTTAGCTCTTGTAAGTCATGAGCAAAAGTCAAATCATCATTATAAGCTAATTTTAAAATAAGCATGGATTTCACTCCCTTCTTAATATTAGTATGTATGAAAATTTTATTGATATACGGATTTTATATTTTATTTTAATAAAACCATTTTAAAATAAAATAATTTACTTTTCTAAACTTTCAATTAAAAACTGTGTAATTGACATCCCAGAATTTTAGGTTCAAAATAAATACCAGTTATGATCTAAATCAAAATTTTATAATTCATATTTTAAAGGAGAAATTATTATGCATTGTTTTGTTGATTATAGAATTAGCTCAGAAGAATTAGATGCTCTTTTACAATTAAAATTGAATCCAATATTGGTTCCAAAATGCCCTAAAGTTTATGAAGCAATTGATGGTCATCCTGATATTCAACTAAATATTCTTAAAAATAATTCTAAAAATAAAATTATTATTCAAAAAGATATTCCAAATTGTTTTAAAAAGATTCTTGAAGCAAACTCCATAAATTATATTGTTTCAAAATCATCATTGTCCAATACATATCCTTATGACATTATTTTAAATTCATTAATATTAGATAACCATTTTATTCACAACTTGAAGTATACTGATGAAAATCTCCTTAAATCTCAAAGTTTAAAAGTACATATTAATGTTCCTCAAGGATATACAAAATGTTCTATACTACCAATAAGAGAAAATGCTTTAATAACAAGTGATAAAGGAATTTTTAATATTTTAAAAAATTATAATTTTGATATTCTTTTGCTTCCACCTGGAGATATATTGCTGCCAAGTTTAAACTATGGTTTTATAGGTGGTGTTGGCGGCATGATTTCTAATAACGAAATGGCTTTCTTTGGTAATCTAGATTATTATAAATGGGGAAATGAAATAAAAGATTTTCTATTTAAATACGATGTTGCTCCAGTTTATCTAAGAAATGGCAAGTTAATCGATAGAGGTAGCTTACTTATCCTTTAATCACACCCACTATATCATATGATTTCTATATTTTTATGTTACTTTTCCATAAAATTAATCTTTGAGTATATTTAGAGTTATGTGGTAACTTACCGAAAGAAAGGAAACTATTTTACTTGGTTGCTAGATAATTTTGCTATAGCAAACAAAACTCGGCTCACATACGTTCGCTCAATGTCGTCAACTTAGTAAAATAGTAATGAAAAAATTACTACAAATTTCGAATAGCGTATGCTATATTTCTTAAAAAATGGTATAATTAATAAACCTACTGGCAAAAGTAGAATTTTGGAAATATTTAGTTTTTACAAACTTATATGCAAGATTTCCTTTGAGAATGATGCTTTTTCCTTGGGTGCTTGTTTTTTCGCTCACAATTACGGTTTGGACGTATTTGTGAGCGTATTTTTTTAGCTTTTTCTAATATATGTTCTAATATTCTTTTTCCTGAAATAGGCTTTACCATCATAACTATTATCTTCTTCAAAACGTCACATAATATAAAATTTCTATTTGCTTGATATTCTGATTTTAAATTTTTATCTTTATTTTTATTTGCTATTGCAGCGTCGGCATCTTTCTTTATAAGTGCTGCAACCATAGATATATAAATAGATGCATAAAAATCTTGTTCAATTGCAATTGGCTTAGTTCCAGAAAATTCTTCTATTTCAATACTACTTTTAAGTTCTTTATATTTGCATTCAACTCCCCATCTAAGAAAATACAATTCTTTAAATTGATTAGGAGTAATAATTTCATCAAATATATTAGTTACTAATATTTCTGTGGTGTCAGCAGAAAGTTTTATTTTTATAACTCTTACTTTTTTCAATTCTCCTTTTGATTTATATTCAAAAATACAATCTTCAGAAGAAATAGATTGTATTATCTTAAATGAAGATGATATTCTCATTAAGAAAAATAAATTTCTATCGTTTAAATAATCAAACATATCATAAGAAGGATAGCCCCTATCAAAAATTACAATGCTATTATTGAGTAATTTTTCATTATTAAGTGTATTTATATGTTGTTTGGCCATTTCTCTTTCGCTAGTTCTAAATTTAGTTACAGACGCATCAATTATTATATCATTTAATACATCATATAAGGCTGACGCCGACGCAATAGCAGTTTGTACTTTATTTTGATTTTTACTTAATCCAAAATATTCACCACATTCAATTGTATCAGGAACTTGCAAAGAGGTTCCATCGACAGCAAGAACATTAAATCCATTCCACTTTTTTAAATTGTTTGTTGAGCTATAAAAAGAATCAACAAATAATCTGCATAATTCTTTAAATGCTTCAGGGGAAATATTTTGTCTTGCTTTAGAAAATGCTTGTTTTGATATACAAGGAAAATCTAAATATGTATGCTCTTCAATGAAATTACTTATTTCTGTAGCCATAGATTTTCGTAATGCGGAGCAAATAAAATGTACTGCATTAGAAAAAGATAATTTTCTTTTTCTTGAAAATGAATTACCTAAGCTATACGCTTCTTTAAACTCATTGGAAATAATTAATTTATTTGTTTTCTTTAAAATTTGGGATAATAATTTAATATTTTTCATAAAATCAAACCTCGCTATAAATTTAATATCTATAACGAGGCTTCATTTTTTCTAATTATTGTCAAGTGTTTTTTTTATTAATTTTATATATTTCTTTAAGTTGACGACATTGTACGTTCGCTGAGTAAGTTCAAGAAGGTAAATATAAGATTTATACTCTCACTTAACAACAGAAGTCGTTCCATTGGTGCATGCTCCCAAGACAAACTTGTGATAAGCAAGAATGGAACAACTCCTACCAAAGAAATGATTACAACGAAATTATCAACATAATACTACGTAAAATAATTTTCATTTTTTAGCATTAAATATATTTTAAAGTTAAATATAATTCGTAGTTTGTTTATTTATATGTCTAAATAAAATTAAGTACTTTTTTTCAAAAGAAATCATATACTAAACTATATAAACAACAGATCAAATATTCAGGGCACTATAGCCAAGTGGTAAGGCAGAGGTCTGCAAAACCTTTATTCCCCAGTTCAAATCTGGGTGGTGCCTCCAAAAAAAGTCAGCAGACTTGGGATTTCCCTTGCCTGCTGACTTTTATTTATATTTTATTATTTATTTTTTAGTATTTGACCAATGTCTTCATTAGTGAATTCATATTTTTTATTACAGAAATTACATACTATTTCTTCTGTTTTTCCATCATTATATATTTCTTGAAGATCATCTTTTCCAATTGAAATTAATGCTTTTTCCACTCTTTCTCTTGAGCAATCACATTTATATTCAGGCTTAATAGAATCCAAAACTTTCAAGTCCATTCCTTCGAATATATACTCTAATATTTGCTCTATTGTTTTTCCTTCGTTTATCATAGTAGTTATTGGTGGTATTTCTTGCAATCTATAAGTTATTACATCTGCAAGTAACTCATCAGCTCCTGGTAACATCTGTACTATAAATCCACCTGCTGCTTTTATTGATAAGTCTCTATCTACTAATACTCCAAGCGATACTGCTGATGGAGTTTGTTCTGATACTGTAAAATAATATGCAAAGTCTTCCGCAATTTCTCCTGTTTGTATCTTAACTTGACCTACGTAAGGGTCTTTTAATCCTAAATCTTTTATTACGTATAACATTCCATTCGTTCCAACAGCGCCACCTACATCTAATTTTCCTTTTTCATTAAGAGGTCTATCAATATATTGATTGCCTATAACTCCTTTAACTGTCCCATCACTATGAGCTGTTACAGTTATACCATTAATTTCTCCATTTCCATTTATTTTTAAAGTAGTTACTTCTTTGTTGCTCTTTAAAGTTGTTCCAATTAAAGTTCCTGCTGTTAGCATTCTTCCAAAAGCATCACTTGCAACTGGTGTACAATCATGTATTTTAGTTCCCTCATTTACTAAGTTAGTTGTTATTCCCGCAATTATCCTAACCATTCCATCTTTAGCTGTAGCTTTAATAATTTTATCTTCCATAATTTCATCTCCTAATTATAAATATTACTTGCTGACAATATAAAGTATTCTTTCACTATCCTCTTTTACTTTATCATCAGAATATCCTGAAAATTTTCCTATAAGATTAAAACTGCACGTTTTTAAAGCTTGTTCTATATATGTTTCATCATATGCTCTTTCAAAATGTTCTTCTTCAAATCGTTCATATAAATCATTTTTTTGCTTTACAAAAAAAGTCAAAAACATGCTTAATATATTATCTTCAAAAGAATTTTCCCAAGTATAAAAAATATCTTCCGAACTATATGTGTAGATATTATTTCCTAAAATATTAGACAATTTATAACATGAATTTATATCAAATATAAATAACCCTTCATCTTTTAAATGTTCATACACTTTTTCAAAATATCTAATTAAATCATCATCTTCTGTTATATAATTAGTTGAATCAAGAACAGAAGTTATAAGATTAAATTTTCGATTCAAAGTTAATTCGCACATATCTTGGCATATTACTCTTGCCTTAATTTTATTTTTTTTAAACTTATCAAAAGCTATATTTAACATATCATCAGACAAGTCCACTGCATATGTACTTTTAAAAAATTTAGCTACATTTATTGCAACATTACCTGTCCCACATGCTAAATCTAAATAATCGTCAAAATCTATATTATTTCGTCTGCATAATTCTATAATCTTATTTGCAACTTTATCATAATTAATATCCTCATATATTAATTCATCATATATATTTGCAAATTCACCGTATGCCATGTATTTTATCACGTCCTTAAATTAATATACTAAATCATCTAATATATTATATCTTAAATTTTAACTTAGTCAACGGTGTAATGTATATTATAGAAACAATTTCCAACCTATATGCATTATTCAGTGCTTTCTTTATTTTCATCTGTTCTTCCTAATATTTCGTTATTTGAAGGCATTTTTAGAATCTTTTTTCTTTTAGTCATAAGACCACCTATTCTTCCTGTCTCTTCTGCTGAAAGTCCTCCCCACCCTTCATTATTTACCTTATCACTTAATCCTAACTCTTCCGCAATTTCATATTTTAACTTTTCCCTCATTTTTTCTGCTTCTGTGAGTTCTTTATTTGCCTTAATTTTTGACTTTATAATTTTTTTTAATGGTGTACTACTCATTTTAACTCATCATCCCTCTTTAATTTTTTTCTTTATCTTATTATTTCCTACTAGTTGTTTTCCTATTCTTAAATAATAAATTTCTTGAAAATATGAGAACCATATTTTATTAAATCATTAATTATTTATACAATTATTCCTAAAATATGTTGTAATTTATATATATATTTTTTAAGTTGACAAGTTTTTTTTACTTATTTTCTTTATTGACTTGATATTTATCAAATATTTAACTATAGTAATTGTATGTATAAAAATTTTATAATTAATTTTAGGAGGGATTATTGTGTATAATATTGCAATAGTTGGGGCTACTGGAAATGTAGGAAGAAAGTTTTTACAAATCTTAGAGGAAAGAGATTTTCCAGTAAAAAATTTATATCTTTTCGCATCAAAAAAATCAGAAGGTAAAACTTTACCATTTAAAGGAAAGGATTACGTAGTTGAGGAAACTTGCGAAAAAAATATAAAGGATAAAAAAATAGATTATGCACTATTTTCAGCAGGCGGAGATGCTAGTAAAGTATTTGCTCCTATTTTCGCTAGATATGGGGCTGTTGTAATTGATAATAGCAGCGCTTGGAGAATGGATCCAGAGGTACCACTCGTAGTACCTGAAGTTAATCCAGATGACATTAAACTTCATAAAGGAATAATTGCTAATCCAAATTGTTCAACAATTCAAGCTATGCCTATTATGAAAGCTTTGAATGATAAATATGGAATTAAAAGAATCGTTTACTCTACTTATCAAGCAGTATCTGGAGCAGGTGTTCAAGGTATTAAAGATTTAGAAGATGGAATTAAAGGGGTAGCACCTAAAAAATTCCCTTATCCTATAGCAGGTAATGTCTTACCTCATATAGATGTATTTTTAGAAGATGGTTATACTAAAGAAGAAGAAAAAATGATTAAAGAAACTAGAAAAATACTTCACGAACCAAATTTAAGAGTAACTGCTACTACTGCAAGAGTTCCAGTATTAAATAGCCATAGTGAAAGCATTAATGTTGAACTTAATTCAGAATTTAAAATAGAAGATATATTTGAATTATTAAGAAACACTGAGGGTGTAACTGTATATGATGATACTAAGGAATTAAAATATCCAACTGCACTTGAAGTTTCAGGAAAAGATGATGTTTACGTTGGAAGAATCAGAAGAGATTTTAGCGTTGACAATGGTTTAAATCTATGGGTTGTTGGTGATAACATCAGAAAAGGAGCAGCTCTTAATGCTATTCAAATTGCAGAATTAATGATCAAAGACAACAAATAGGCATTGAAATACGATAATTTGTCAACTATAAATGTTGGCAAATTATTTTTAAAGTGCCTAAGAGATGTTCAAAATAATAACAAGTTAGAATGCTAATCTATTAGATGAATATACCACGCTGGTATATTCATCTAATAGTCCGCTATGAGGCAAATACACCAACCTGCCTGATACAAAATATACTCTGCATCTTTGACTTGTTATTTTCTTTTGCATCCAAAGTTCTACCAATTTTGAAATGGAGGAATTAAAATGTCAATATTCCAAGGTTCTGGTGTAGCTATAGTTACTCCTTTTACTGAAAATGGAGTTAACTTTGATAAGCTTAGAACTTTATTAGAATGGCACATTAAAGAAGGTACTGATGCTATTGTAATTTGTGGTACTACAGGTGAAGCCACAACAATGACAGATAAAGAAAAAAAAGATACAATTAAGTTTACAGTTGATGTAATCAACAAAAGAATTCCAGTAATTGCAGGTACTGGTTCAAACAATACTATGGCAGCTATTGAAATGAGTAAATATGCTGAAAGTGTTGGAGTGGATGGATTACTTGTAATCACTCCATACTATAACAAAACTACTCAAGAAGGTTTAGTAAAACATTTTAAAGCAATAAATGATGAAGTTAATACACCAATAGTGCTTTATAACGTTCCTAGTAGAACCGGAGTGAATATCGCTCCAAAGACTTTAGTTAAAATTGCACAATTAAGTAATGTTAAAGCAATAAAAGAAGCTAGCGGAAACATTAGCCAAGTCCTTCAAATGAAAGCATTATGTAAGGACACTATAGATATATACTCTGGTAATGATGACCAAGTAGTTTCTATAATGTCTCTTGGAGGAAAAGGTGTTATATCAGTCTTAGCTAATATAATTCCTAAAAAGGTTCATGAAATGGCTAAAAAATGTTTAGACAATAATTTTAAAGAGGCTTTAGACATTCAATTAAATACTCTGTCTTTAGCAAATACTTTATTTATTGAAACAAATCCGATTCCTGTTAAAACAGCTATGAATCTTATGGGCCTTGAAGTTGGTCCACTTAGACTTCCTCTTTGCGAAATGGAGCTAAGTGATAAAGAAATATTACAAGCTGTTTTAAACGATAATAAATTAATGTAAGGTGATAAAATGATTAAAATAGTATTAAATGGCTGCTCAGGTAAAATGGGTAAAATAATAACAGAATGCGCAACTAATTTTAAAGGTGTTGAAATTGTTGGTGGAATTGACAGATTCTCAGGGCAACATTCATATCCTGTTTATGCAACTCCTCAAGATTTAGATATTGATTATGATGTTTTATTAGATTTTTCTAGAGCAGATGCTCTTTCTGGTCTTTTAGAATTGACAGAGAAAACAAATAAACCTCTAGTAATTTGTTCAACTGGATTTTCTGATGAACAATTAGCATTAATAGACACTAAAAGTAAAACTCTTCCTTTATTTAGATCTGCTAATATGTCTCTTGGAATAAATTTAATAAATTCTCTTTTAAGGAAAGTAACTCCATTGCTTTATGGTAATTATGATATTGAAATTATAGAAAAACATCATAACCAAAAAGTGGACGCACCTAGTGGTACTGCAATATTACTTGCTGATACTATAAAGGATTCTATAAAAGATGAAACTAAATATGTATATGGAAGAGAAGGCTCATCTAAGAGAGAAGAGAATGAAATCGGTATACATGCAGTTAGAGGTGGTTCTATTGTAGGAGACCATGATGTTATCTTTGCTGGAACTGGTGAAGTAATAGAATTAACTCACAAAGCTATATCAAGAGAGGTTTTTGCAATCGGTGCTTTAAAAGCCTGCGAATACATGGCTACTGTAACAAATCCTGGTTTATACAATATGGATAATGTTATAGGAATTGAAAAATAGTGATATTTTAATTCTAAGTATTGGGGTATTTCAAAATAAATTTTAAATACAATATATTGATATTTTAAAATATAAAATAATCAACATATTGTACTAATCTTATATTTTGAGATACCCCCTTTTAAGTCACATTCAAAAAAATAACATATCAATTTGATAGTCAATTTCCCCTCATTCTGTGTCAACAAATTGCCCTAATAGACACTCTATGAGGGCAATTCACCTTCTTGTCTGATAAAAAATTCCCACGACAATAGAACTTGTTATTTATTTTCACTTGCCTAAAGTTTATCTATCTTCTTAATTCTGCTATTTTTATTATAGATATATTAGCACCAAATGCATTTACATTTCTTCCAGACTGATTAATTAATCTTAATAAATTAGGATTTCCTCTTTGTGCTACTATTATGGCATGAGATACCAATTCAGCCCTCTGCATAGCTCCTACTACAACTGTAGTCCCTGAACCAAGTACTGGATCATTATCTAATTCTAATATTAGGCCCAAAGTATGATTAGCTGTTGTAGCTTCTGTCGAATAAACTTCGCTTTCATATATTACAAAATATACACCGCCCTCTTCAAGTTTTATATTTCCTGTATTAGGTGTAAATGTCACTATACCTCCACAATTAAGGAGTATATCTGTAAATACTAATGAACCTCCATTTGGAATATTGGTTTGCTCTGGACTAAGATTAACAAGTCTTGCATATTCTAGGTTTGGATATCTATTGCATCTTTCTCGTCTGGATGATGTGTTCCTATTTCCGCATTGATCAAATTGATTAGGTGATGTGTTCCTATTTCCACATTGATCAACTTGATTATTTAATTGACCAAAATCATAACAATTAAACATAGATAGACCTCCTAATTATCATTTGTTTTAATAATATATATTATGTTTTAATTAACATAACTGTTACTGTAAAACAAAATTTTATAATACAAAAACAATTGAGATATTAATCACAATCAAAAAATAATAGACCCAATATACTAACATACTGGTCTATTATTCTTTATTGTGCTTTATGTAATCTATCTTTATAATTTATTATTTTTTTAATAAAATTATTTTATTCTTTAATATAAGAACAGCAATAATCTGATGCTTCATTTACTTTTAAACTGAACTTAGAATTTGCTGGTACAAAAAAAGTTTCTCCTTCTTTATATGTAACAAACCTATCTTCACCAGGTAATCTTACTTCTAATGAACCAGCTAAAATTTCCATTGCTTCCTTATCGCCTGTTGAAAATTCATAATTTCCTGGTAACATTATACCTAACGTTTTTCTTTCACCATTTTCAAAAATAACTGTCCTACTAGTAACTTTTCCATCAAAATATACATTTGCTTTTTTTACTATTGTCACATTTTTAAATTCTTTCATGATTACGCCCTCCTGTTTTTAGCATATATCAATTAGCAATTTTGAAAATTTGATTTCAAGAATTTTTCTAACCTATCAAATGCTTCTTTTAAAGTATCATCTGAATAACAATAAGATATTCTCATATATCCTTCTCCTAAATCCCCAAAAGCTGTTCCTGGTACACATGCTAATTTTCCTTCATTTAAAAGTTTCTCACAAAATTCTTCTGATGGCATATTGAATTTTTTAATTGAAGGAAATATATAAAATGCTCCCTTAGGCTCTGAAACTTCAATATTAAGCGCTCTTAATCTATCAATACAATAATTTTTTCTTCTTTCAAATGACTTTCTCATACTTTCAACATCATTCATTGATTTTCTCAATCCTATAAGAGCACCATATTGAGCTATTGAAGGAGCACAAGAAACACCATATTGATGAACTTTAATTATTTCTTTCATATATTTTTCTACACACGCTACATATCCAACTCTAAGTCCTGTCATTGAAAATATTTTAGAGAAACCACTTACATATATGACTTTATCTTTTATCTCTTTTGATTGAGCTATAGAATAATACTCATCAAAAATTATAGATGCATACATTTCGTCAGTTATTACTATAATATCTCTTTCCTTTATTAATTCAATTAATTCATCTCTCTGCACTTTTGATAGAATTGCTCCTGTAGGATTTGAAGGAAAAGATAATACTAAATATTTTATATCTTCTTTATCTAACTTTTCTTTAATTTCTTCTATATTTAATGTAAAATCATCATTCAACGAATAATTTACAACATCCGCCCCTATCATTATGGATATATTTTCATACGCTGGGTATGCTGGCCCTGGTATTAAAATCTTCTCCCCTTCATTCATTAAACCAAATAAAACTGCATATAACCCTTCGCTCCCACCTACTGTTATGCACACTTCATCTTTATTATAGTCTATATTAAAGCCTTTTAGATATATACATACTTCCTCTCTAAGCTCATCTATACCAGCATTAGATGTATAAGTCGTCTTTCCATCCTCTATAGCCTTAATCATAGCCTTAGCTATATCTGTCGGAATATTAAAATCCGGCTGTCCTATTGTTAATGAAATCGCCCCATCAACTTTTTTTACTTTTTCTGAAAATCTTCTTATACCTGAAATTTGTATTTTTTCTACTCTGCTATTCATATTTATTCTGCCCCCTTATAGTATATATAATTTCTAACAAATTATTTGTTAACCTTTAGATAATCTAAGAGATACTAAAAAATCATTTATTAATAATTACGCTATGCCATTGATTTTTTAGTACATAGTCAAATTATAACGAATCTTTATCAAACTGATTAAGTATCTTGCATCTTCAACGTCTAATTCTTATTCATCTTCATTAAAAACTTATTAATTTATTTTACATCATTCTAAAGCTTCATTCAAACTATTTGTATTTTTTAATTATTTTTCTTTTATTTTACTTGATTTTTTATTATAATAAAAATGATTTTCAATGTTTTTTAGAAAGGGTGATATAATGTCATATAATTTAACAGATCCTTATGAAATCGCAAGATTTATTAAGGAATCAAAAAAATCAACTCCAGTAAAAGTTTATGTAAACGGAGATTTAAGCAATGCTGAAATGAATGATGTAGAATGGTATGGTACTAACGGATTTTACATTCTAATGGGGGAATCTGATTTTATAACAAAGATAATATTAGATAATAAACATCTTATTAAACATTTTAGAATAGAAAACGATAGAAGAAATTCTGCTATTCCTATGCTAGATTTACTTGAAGTAGATGCTAGAATTGAACCAGGTGCTATAATAAGAGATAAAGTTACTATCGGTAAAAATGCTGTAATAATGATGGGTGCTGTAATTAACATTGGAGCTGAAATTGGCGATGGAACTATGGTTGATATGAATGCTGTTGTTGGTGCAAGAGGCCAATTAGGTAAGAATGTTCATTTAGGTGCTGGCGCTGTTGTTGCTGGAGTTTTAGAGCCACCAAGCAAGGAACCATGTATGGTTGGGGATAACACATTAATTGGAGCTAATTCTGTAATTCTTGAAGGTGTTAAAATTGGTAAAGGTTCAGTTGTTGCTGCAGGTTCTGTAGTTACTGAAGATGTTCCAGACGGAGTAGTTGTTGCAGGTTCACCAGCAAAAATCATTAAATCTGTAGATGATAAAACAAAGGACAAAACACAACTTTTAGATGATTTAAGAAAATAGAGTTCATCAATTTAACTTGAATTTACATAATAAATATGAAAAAATAATAATTTAAATATACTATGTATGTTCATATAACACAATAAGGTATGTTTACCAAATAGGTAAACATACCTTATTCTATTAATAATACTAAACCAAAAGAAATAAATTTAAATACTTGCTTTCGATTTACAAGGACTATAAAATAAAAGACTTCGCCCAAACACATAATACGAAGCCCTCTATTTTAACGTTCAAATAGTACCTGAACATATTTTTAAGTTATAATTAATTATTGACCATTGATAATTATAGCTTTTTCTGAAGTTCTTAATTCTTTTCTTCACTAGATTAAAAATGGTAATATCAAAATTTTATACGGCACCTTCTTCGCCTTGGCTTTCTTCTTTTTGTGCTCTTTCCATCTTGGAAATTGAAACTTCATATGCAATCTTTTTCACAACTTCGTTCTCAGATACCTTTTTTTGATACTCTCTACTTTGAAGTCTTCCCCATACTCTAATATTATCACCCACACTTAATGTTTGACAAAATCTTGAATTTCTACCCCATGCAATAGTTGGAATATAATCTGATTTATTATATGCTCTATTTACAGCAAGTAATACATCAGCAATTTCACGTCCAAAAGGAGTTGTCCTATAAATAGGTTCTTTGCATATATATCCGTCTAAGAATATTTCATTTGGATTTTTGCTTTTTTCAATGCATGGTTCAATGTTTCTTGCAAAAACGGTAAGTATAAGCTTATTAGATCCATCTATAAATTTATTATAAGATCTAAGCTGCCCTTCAACGATCACTTCTGTTCCTATGTCTAATTTTACATCATTCAACAATCTTTCTGAAACAGTAATGTTTAATGTATCTACTGAATCACTTAATCTCATTACATCTAAATCAAATGTATAAAACCCTTCACCATACATTTCATGACTAAACTCTAATTTAGATGTCACCTTACCTTCTAGGTAAATTTTGTTATTTAGCATTAAATTATCCATTTGTAATCCCTCTCTCTATCGGAAATTATTTTTATTTCGTATAATATATGCCCTCTCTAGCATATATTACCATTATAATACAAAAGCTAATTTTTTTCCAATAATTATTAATTTTTTTAAAAAATATTAATTATTTTTGTGTTGTATCCCTTCTTTATCTACACTATAATTTGATGAATATATCATTTCTCCTACTGTTTTAAACGTATATCCATCAGATTGCAATTCTTTTATTATTCTCTCCAAATTGCCCGGTGTATACTTTGCATTATTATGAAAAAGCATAATTGAACCTGGTTTTATATTTTTCATTACTCTTTTATATTCAGTTTCTGCTCCAAGTTCTTTCCAGTCTACAGAGTCAGCATTCCACTGTATAGCCATATATCCTAAGTTTCTTACTTTTAAAAATGCCTGCTTATTATAATCCCCACTTGGAAACCTAAATAATTTAGGCCTATCTCCTGTGTATTTTTCAATAATGTCATCAGTTTTTTTAAGTTCTTCTTTCATTCTTTCTTCTCCTATTTTAGTAAAGCTAGGATGTTTATAACTATGATTACCGATTTCATGTCCCCCTTCTTTTATTGATTTTAATTTATTTACATTATCTTCACTATAATTTACCCATCCTCCCATTATGAAGAATGTCCCTTTTACATTATATTTCTTTAATATGGTTAATATGCTTTCAAGGTTATCTTTTTCAGCCCAATTTACATCGAAACTTAAACTAACAACCTTATCTTGGGTATCAACCGAATAAATTGGCTCTTCTTCGTGTTCACTTGCACTTACTTTAATGGTTCTATTAATTCCAATTGATATAAAAACTAAACAAATAATCAAAAATAAATCTATTCCAATTCTACCTACTCTCCATCTCACAATCTATCCTCCTTAATTAATTTATTCTTTTCTCTAATAGCTCGCTATTAGACAAACCTGCTTCCTTGCCTGATAAAAAATAATTATGACATTTTGAACTTCTATTTTCCTTCATATATCTAAGTTTACATTGTTTTATTATTAACTATATTCATTCTTTACTAATTTATGCTATAATAAAATTACAGTTTCATTAGTCATGGAGGTAATTATGTACGAAAGTTCATCTGAATTGGCAGAAAATAAGTTATTAATGTTATATGTATTAAAATCAATAAAAAATCCAATATCGAACACTCAGCTTACTGAAATAATTCTTGAAAATAACTTCATCAATTACTTTACATTTCAACAATATTTGTCTGAGCTAGAAAATTCTAAATTCGTTGAATATCGTGAGGCTAATGATAAGAAATTATTAATATTAACAGAAAAAGGTGATACTGTTCTATCTTTATTTAAAGACAGATTATCACCTTCAAAAATTTCTATTGTTGATGAATATATAAAAGAAAAAATAGAATCAATAAAAAAAGAATTAACTATACATGCTGATTATACAATAGGTACAAATGATAGCTTTATAGTTGATTTAAAAGCAATAGAAAATCAAGCATTACTAATGGAATTGAAATTAACAGTTCCATCAAAAAATCAAGCTAATTCTATTTGTAATAAATGGAAAGAGAATCCTTCTGAAATATATACCAACATAATTAACGTGTTAATTAACTAATATATTTTTAAGGCACAAATTTTATTTTAAAGCATTGATTAGTATCTTCTTTTATATTAACTTATTCTACTTTAGTTAATATTTTTCTTATTATAATTGATTTTAATACTCTATTTTTGTAAGGCACATCATAAAATGACAGAACAGTATGTCTTTATATTTTTAATATTTGATTTGTTATTTAATACATGTACCAAAAATTATATAAATTCAATTTTCGATAAAAGTTATATCGTTAGGTTCTATGCCCACTGGTATGACTTTTATTTTTCCATTTTTTAGATTTATTATTTTTAATATTCCATTTAAATAATCTCCTACAAACATGTTTTCTTTAACTTTAACTATTCCTCTAGGCATTCCTCCGACAATTATTATGTTTTCCTCTCTAAATTGTTTTAAATCAACTATGCTTATAGTTCCATCGCATAAATTTGAAACATATATATGATTCCCTTCCTCAAATACATCAACTGGTGAAAAACCAACAGTTATCTTATTTATCAATTCTAAATTTTTTAATGAAATAATACCTATACTTCCTTTTTTATCATGACCAAGATAACTCATGCATACATATAAGTATTGCTTACTTTTTGATATAATTATTTTTATAGGTGTACTTTCTACTTTAATTCTTTTTATTATAGTATTTTTCAAAATATCAATTACAGTTATACTATCATCACTCATATTGCTTACAAAAATAAGGTTTTCTTGTTTCAGTAGTGATATATTATGAGGAAATTTGCCGGTAGGAATTTCAAAATTTACTTTTTCATTAATCAAATCATATACTATCAATGAATCAGATTCCCCACATGCTACATATGCTAAATCATTATAGGCTTTTATATCATTAGGATGTGCTCCTATATATAAATTTTTTTCTTCTTTAAAATCAAAAATATTCACTATTGAAATACTATTATTATAATTATTAGCTACTAAAATTTTATCTTCATATAATGATAATCCATGAGGACCAAATGGATTTTCACCAGTAGATAAATATAGGTCTTGCACTTTTAAACTTTCAGTGTTAATCTTACTTAAACTATCTGAACCAGTATTACATAAAACAACGTAACTCATTCCATTCCCTCCTTTTGGATAATCATATTTGTACTTATAATATATTCCAAATATATATTATTGGTACAACTTATTTTCTGTAATATCTTTATTTGTTGACAAATTCCTACTATAATAAGAACATAGACAAGTATACGTAAAACTTTAATCTTAAATCATACATTGGTTTAAAATTATGTTTATAACTAATACTTTCTTAGGCACATGAGAATAAATAATAGACCAATGCCGCAAAACATATTTTGTACCAAACAAGGAAGCAGTTTATCCTTATAGCAGGTATATTAATTTAGATTGCTGACATAGTATGATGCAAAATATACAAACATACTGGTATATTATTTTGGAATTGTGCCTTAATATTTACATTAATAAGGAGCGTGAATTTTATGTTTTCATACAAAACATCTGGTGTGTGTTCATCTACAATTAATTTAGAAATAGTAGATAACACTATTAAATCTGTAGAATTTGTAGGTGGTTGTGCTGGAAATCTTGCAGGTATTGGAAGTCTAGTAAAAGGACTTACTGTAGACGAAGTTATAGAAAGATTAAAAGGAATTGATTGTAGGGGTAAAGGAACATCATGTCCTGATCAATTATCTAAAGCTTTATTAGCTTGGAAAAAGCAAAATTAGCAAGAAATTAATAATATAGGGTTCCGCAATAAGAATAGAGCTTATATAAATCCCAGCCGAAATCAGATACATTTGTCCCATAGAACTATTACACAAACATGTATCCAATTTCTCTGTCTGTGATATATTAAATTCTCAACTAGGAACCGTATAGTTGATTTCTAAAGTTATAGTAGTGCATAACAAAAAAATTACTGGAAAACTTATCTTCCAGTAATTTTTAGATATATTTTTTAATAAATATAATTGTTTAAAGCTTAAATATAACAAAACATCAATTTCTAAAATATCATTACAAGTTATTCACTATTGTAGATATTCTTCCTTTGTTCTTGATAGTAAAGATAATGTACTAGTAATCTCATCCATTACATCCTTGTAACTTAAATATAAATCAATTTTTATATATTCATAGTTATTTGTTATTTCTTTTATACTACCATAAATATATTTTCCATTATTAATTAAATTATTTAATACAACATTATCTTCTTTAGGTATATATCCAATTATATACCCCTGAGTTGTTACAACTTGAATTCTCTTTTCACCATTTAAATTGTTTGATTCTTTTATCAGAAAAACTGTATCATTCTCTGAGAGTTTATCAAATATTTCGCTCATATCAATGTAATTAGTTCCTGTAACTTGAATTGAGTTTAAATATATATCTTTAACATGTATCCCTAAATTTGTATACTTGCTAACATCAACATATTTTTTTTCTTTTTTATCTAATTTAGTTATTAGTGAGTTGAGTCCAATTCTAATATTGTCAACCATCTCTGAATTAATGGCATCATTTATAATTTCTTCATCTAATGAATTAAATTCTTTTTTAAACTTTAATAAATTACGTATCACTTGAGTTCTCGTTTCAATTAATGGAGATCTTAGTGCCTCTAAATTAAATTCCTTATATTTCTCTTTAAACTCCTCATATTTAGAATACTTTATTATTATAAAAAAACAAACATGTTCTATATCATCATATTCTAAATTATCCATAGTCAATTCATCTTGTCCACACAGTATTTTATCCATTGGTAATTTTTTCAAAGCAAAATCAAATGCATATCTCTTTATCGCCTTATTCCCAATAGAAAAAGCATATTTATATATTAGTGGATTAGTAAAATCTCTATTTATAATTATTTCAAATTCCTTCTTTTTTAATTTATATCCAGTCTTTTCTGCTGAACTTATTAAAACACTGCTTTCAATCTCTATATTACATACTTCATTTTTTATTATGTCATGCCATATTTTCTTCTTGCATATTTCTTTACAATATTTAATTATATCGTTGTAAGTATCCATATATTTTGATAAATTCCTAGCTTTATCTTCAATATCATACTCAACTATAATAGTCTCTATTGAATATAATATAGAAATTACTGAATATAATGAATATATTCCTCCAGGACATTGATCAATAATTTTTAATAGTTTACAACACACCTTCAAGCCATCTTTAATATCATCTAATCCATAATCTGAAAGGAGCATACTAAAAGATTTTGATATTTTTTCAATTTCTGATTTATCAAATTTAGTCTTCTCAAAATAATCTAAAAGGTCTTGAGAAAGCATGCTATAACCTATTAGTTCTGTTACAGCTTCATCATTATCTGAACCTTCTTCTATCATCCATTTTTTTATTTCATTTGTTGTTGGTTGAAGCACTCTTATACAAAATAATTTTCCATATCCCTTTGATCTTTTACTTAATTGAAAAATATAATTATTAGTTTTACCAATATACTTATAAGCCATAACTACATAAAATATATATTCATTATGGATAGAAAATACATCTAAAATTTCTTCTAATTTTTTAACATTGCAAATCGGAGCAAGTATTAACCCAAGTTTTATTGTCTCATCCGAGCAACTTTCCAATAGTATTTTAGTTATAATACAACTTAGCTTTTTCATTATTTCTTTGTCGCTTCTTATTAAAACTTTAAAAAGCCTAAATATACTTTCATAGTAATTAATTGCTGGATTTAATGTAACATATCCATCTATATTAGATATATCATCACTGCTATTAACGTCAATAAATATCTTCATCAGCTCACTCGCCAATCTATTTTTTTCATATTCTTGCAACGTTTTAACCTTATTAGTAATACTTTTGAATTCCTTTATTCCAGCTACTTGGAAGTCCTGATAGCTATAAAGTTCTCCCTGATTTCTATCATGAAACTCTTTTAAATCACGATAGATTGATTTTTTATTGTAAATTAAATTTCCGTTAATTTCATTAACCATATAACTTTCATTACCCCCTTCTTCTTATAACTCCTACGTTTTTATATTCTTTTATGAATTCTACTGATACATTTATTTATCGATAGAAAACATAATAACACTATTTTACCATATTAATTAATATTATAGAAAAGCTATATATAAATTTATATACATAGCTTTTCTATAATATTAATTAATTATTGAATTTATAATTTTTCTCATATCTCCTATCATATATAATGATCCACTTACTAAAATCAAATCTTCTTCTTTTGACTCACTTAATGCGATTTTTAATGCTTCTTCATAACTTTCCAATGCTATAGTATTGGAATTATATTTTAAAATTTCATTTTTTAAATCTTCACTTAATTCTGCTCTTTCACTATGCGGAGTTAATGCATACACTTTTTCTGCTAATGGAGTTATTTCTTTGATCATTTCTTCAACTTGTTTATCCGCTAAAATTCCAAGTAAAAGATACATGTTATCATATTTGAAATACTTCTCTACATTTTTTCTAAGAGCTCTTATTCCATCTATATTATGTGCTCCATCAATTACTATAAGTGGCTTTTTGCCTAATACTTCAAGTCTTCCAATCCATTTAACATCCCTAAGAGATTCTTCTATAATTTTTTTATCTAAAT
This sequence comes from Clostridium saccharobutylicum DSM 13864, assembly GCF_000473995.1. Taxonomy (NCBI): domain Bacteria; kingdom Bacillati; phylum Bacillota; class Clostridia; order Eubacteriales; family Clostridiaceae; genus Clostridium; species Clostridium saccharobutylicum. The sequence continues at coordinate 3,086,808 of NC_022571.1, forward strand.
CTATATTATTTATATTACTCAATACTTCTATGGTATTTAAAGCCACACTTAAATTTAATATTTGATGCTCTCCAAGTAAAGGAAAATCAACATTATATATATTTCTATTACATTTAATTTGTACTTTTTGGTATGCATTCTCATAATCTATATCCATTAGTCTGCCACTATTTTTGTCAACTAAATAAACTTTTGATTTTTTTTCTTTTGCTATATTTAATATAATCTCCTCTACTTCTTTTTCTTGGGGATATAACACAACTGGAACTCCTTCTTTAATTATTCCAGCTTTCTCTTTTGCAATTTCTTCTAAAGTGTTGCCTAAAATATTTATGTGATCAAAACTTATAGATGTTATTACACTTACTTCAGGCGTTAATACATTGGTTGAATCTAATCTTCCTCCAAGACCAACTTCTATAACCCCATAATCTACCTTTTCATTATAGAAATACAAAAACATAAGTGCTGTTATAATTTCAAATTCTGTTGGATGCTCATACCCTTCCTCAATAACTTTATTTATAGCTATTTTAACTTTTTCTAATAAGTTAACCAAAATATCCTTTGGAATATTAATTCCATTTATCTGCATTCTTTCTTCAAATTCCTCCAAATAAGGAGAAGTATACATCCCAACCTTATATCCAAATCCTCTTAATATCTTCGTAATCATAGCAGTAGTAGATCCTTTACCATTGGTTCCTGCTATATGTATTAATTTAATTTTTTCATGTGGATTTCCAATAAGTTCTAAAAGTCTAAATGTTCTTTCAAGTCCATAATTAGAACCAAATCTACCCACACTTGATATATAATTCATCGCCTCTTCATATGTCATACTCATTTTCTATTTACCTCTTTACATTTTTTCTTTAGGCACATGAAAATAGATAACAAGTCCAATTTGCTGTGGATATTTTTCATCAGGCAAGGAGGCAAATTGCCGTCATAGTGGGTCTATTAGTTCAATTTGCCAACGTAGTATGATGAAAAATAGGCCTTCAAATTGACTTGTTATTTTTTTGAATGTGCCTTACTCCATTATACTTCAATTCCAAATAAATTCATAACATAAAAGCTATATAAAAGTAAAGACTGCTTTTATATAGCTAATTACATCTAAATCAATTTATTATTTCTGTAGAGGAAATTTATTTCTCATTCTTTTATTATCCGTAAATATTAAAGATAATAAAATGCTGGCAAGTAAAATCATAATTATAATTAATACTGAATTTGTGACGGATATTTCAATTCTCCAAAGAAGTAATATAAGTTTTGCACCTGTAAATAATAATATACAACCTACTCCATACTTCATAAATCTAAACATATTATTCATTTTTTCTAATATATAATACATGCTTCTTAATCCAAGTATTGCAAATATATTAGAAGTATAAACAATAAATGTATCTGTAGTTATGGAAAAAATAGCTGGTATAGAGTCTATTGCAAATAATACATCTGAACATTCTATTATTATAAGCACAGCAAAAAGTGGTGTTGCATAAATCTTTTTATTTCTTTTTATAAAGAATTTATGTCCATCAAAAACATTGGATATAGGTATTAATTTTCCTAATATTCTTATTGCGAAATTATTTCCAAATTCCACGTTTTGATCCTTATTTGAAAACATATGCATACCACTATATAAGAGTATTATTCCAAACAATGATAATACCGAGTGAAATTTATTTATTATTGTCACACCGAGTAAAATAAATATTAAGCGTAATACCATTGCCCCTATTACCCCATACAATAGAACTCTTTCTTGATACTCTTCTTTTATTCCAAAACTTGAAAATATCATTAGAAATAAAAATATATTATCTAAACTTAATGACATTTCTACTATGTAACCACCAAAATATTCAACTGCTGAATTTTCACCTCTTGTATAAAATATAAGAATATTAAATAATATTGATAAAGTTATCCAAAAAATTAAATTGAATAAATATTTTTTTGTTTTCAAAATCAAAATCCTCCAGTTCATAATAAGTTATACTACACATTCTATTAAACATATTCAAATAAATAATAAGTCCATGTGCCTTATTTTCTGTTATGTTTCTCTTTAAGAAAATATTATAATTTAATTTATATTTAAATCTATGTTAATATATTACTTAATATTCTTACCACTATAAATTATCAATTACTAAAGGGATTTTATCATATTTTAATAAAGCAAATTCAAAAATAACAAATCAATATGCACGGCATTTTGACTTATTATTTTCTTTCACGTGGTTAAAAATAAAAGATATTGTAAAATATAAGTAATTTACAATATCTTAGTATTAATCGTTCAATAATTTTCAAATATGTAAAACTAACTAATCTTAATGACAATCTATTTCCATAACATTAAAATTTGTAGTTTACTCTAACAACGTAAAAACAGAGGAAACTACTTTTTTCTTACTATAAAAATATTTATCTTATGTTTTAGTTAGTTATTTTTTAGTGTAATTTATTATTAGTTTAAAGCTTCAATTCTTACTTTAACTGCATCAAGCATTTCTACATATTTAACTCTTTTTTCTTTTTCTGCATCTACAACTGCTGCTGGAGCTTTAGCCACGAATCCTTGATTTCCTAATTTTTTATCTATTCTATCAATTTCGCCTTCTAATTTCTTAAGTTCTTTATTTAATCTTTCTAATTCTTTTTCTTTATCTACCAAGTCAAGTAATGGCATAAATAATTCTCCACCCTTAACTACTAATGAAACAGCATTTGCTGGAACATTATTTTTATCAGATATAAATTCAACCTCTGAAGCTGAAGCTAATTTTTCTATATATAGAGTTCCTTCATTAAATGCTTTTTTAGCATCATCTGCAATATAACAAATTACTTTAGCTTTTCTTGAAGGTGGTACATTCATTTCTGCTCTTACATTTCTTAATCCTTTTATCGCTTCAATTACATATGCCATATCACTTTCAGCATCTTTATTTACTAATGCTGCATCGAACTCTGGCCAAGCTGAAGTTGTTATTGTTTCCTCGTCGCTTAAATGTGTAAATATTTCTTCTGTTATAAATGGCATTGCTGGATGTAATAATTTTAATCCTGTTATTAAAACAGTATTTAATACATTGTAAACTACACCCTTAGCTTTTTCATCTTCACCATAGAATACTGGTTTAACAAGTTCTATATACCAATCACAGAATTCAGTCCACATGAAATCATAAACTTTTTGCATAGCAATTCCAAGTTCAAATTTTTCCATATTTTCTGTAACTTCTTTAACTAAAGTATTCATTTCTGATAATATCCATTTATCAGCTAGAGAATATTCTTTGCAATCTCTATATTTATTCATTATTTCCTTATCAAGGTTCATCATAACAAATCTTGAAGCATTCCAAACCTTATTAGCAAAGTTTCTTGAAGATTCAACTCTTTCTGGATAATATCTCATATCATTTCCTGGAGCATTACCAGTAGCTATCATGAATCTTAAAGCATCAGCTCCATAAGTGTCAATTACTTCTAATGGATCAACACCATTTCCTAATGATTTACTCATCTTTCTTCCTTGAGAATCTCTTATAAGACCATGTATAAGAACTGTATCGAATGGAGTTTTACCCATACAATGAAGCCCTGAGAATATCATTCTTGCAACCCAGAAGAATATAATATCATGCCCAGTAACTAATGTACTTGTTGGATAGAAATATTCTAAATCTTCTGTTTTATTTGGCCAGCCAAGTGTTGAAAATGGCCATAATGCTGAAGAGAACCATGTATCAAGTACATCATTATCTTGTTCAATATTAGAACCTCCACATTTACTACATGTAGTTGGTGCTTCTTCAAGTACCATCATTTCACCACAGTCTTGACAGTAGTATACTGGGATTCTATGTCCCCACCATAATTGTCTTGAAATACACCAATCTTGAATGTTTTCCATCCAGTTAAAGTATATCTTATCAAATCTTTCAGGAACAAATTTAGTTTTTCCATTCTTAACTACTTCAATTGCTGGTTTTGCTAAAGAGTCCATCTTAACATACCATTGTTTAGATATAATCGGTTCAACAGTAGTTCCGCATCTATCATGAGTACCAACATTATGAGTATGTTCTTTAATCTTAACTAAAAGACCTGCTTCTTCTAAATCCTTAACTATAACTTTTCTAGCTTCATATCTATCTAGACCTTTATATTTTCCACCTTTTTCATTAATAATTCCTTTATCATCCATAACCCTAATAATTTCTAAGTTATGTCTCTTTCCTACTTCAAAGTCATTAGGATCATGGGCTGGAGTCATTTTAACTGCACCAGTTCCAAATTCTAAATCAACATAGTCATCTCCTACTATTGGTATTTCTCTATTCACTAATGGAAGTATTACTGTTTTACCAATAAGATGTTTATATCTTTCATCATTAGGATTAACAGCTACACCACTATCTCCAAGTAGTGTTTCTGGTCTTGTTGTCGCAATTTCAAGATATCCACTACCATCAGCTAATAGATAGTTGATGTGCCAAAAATGACCTGCTTGTTCTTCATACTCTATTTCTGCATCAGATAATGCTGTTTGACAATGAGTACACCAATTTGTAATTCTGTTTCCTTGATAAATTAATCCTTCATTATAAAGCTTAACAAACACATGCTTTACAGCAGCACTAAGATTTTCATCCATTGTAAAAGCTTCTCTTGTAAAGTCAGCTGATACTCCAAGTTTTTTAACTTGATTTCTTATTGTAGCTCTATACTTGTCACTCCATTCCCAAACTTTTTCAAGAAATGCTTCTCTTCCCATTTCTTTTTTATCATAACCTTCCTCTGCTAGCTTGTTTGCAACTTTAACTTCTGTTGCAATAGAAGCATGGTCTTCTCCAGGTAACCACAATGTACAATATCCTTGCATTCTCTTAAATCTAATAAGCATATCTTGAAGAGTATCGTCAAATGCATGCCCTAAATGAAGTTGACCTGTTATATTTGGTGGTGGCATTATTATTGTATATGGCTTTTTATTTTTATCAATTACTGGTGTAAAATAGCCTTTTTCTTCCCAAGTTTTATAAATCCTATCTTCAAATTCTTTTGGATCATATGTAGTTGATATGTTTTTAATTTCTGACATTTTCATTCCTCCATTTTTTTAATTTACTCAATAAATTAATAATTTTTCGTTGAACTTAGCTATATATCTTTTATAAAATAAGTCCAACTCACATACATTCTCTGTTGGCCTTGAAATAACCAAATGCAAGATACTGACAGAGAAAGTTCTGCTATTCAAATACAAGATTTGGATCATCACTTTTGGATTCTCAACGCAAAAAAAGCCTTCATCACAAAAGGACGAAGACTCGCGGTACCACCTTTATTTCCACGCAAACAATAATATGCTCTAATGGACTCTTAATTTAAATAACGATTCAGATAAACCGTCTTTAGCTACTACTATTTCACTAAAGAAGCTCAAAAGCTACCTTCAAAATTTCCTGCATAAGGGTTTTCAGCTATCCCCTCTCTCTTATTGGTTCTTTCTAAATCTATGATTTACCTAAAAGAACTGTACTCCTCAGATTTCCTGAATGAGTATCCTTTAATGCCTAAAAATTTTTACTCCTCTTTGTCATTGCTTTTATTTATTAATTTACTTAAAATAATAGCTTATAGTATAAATTTTGTCAATAATAGTTTTTTGTATAGATATCACAAAGTAGGAATAAAGGCCGTGCATCTATTTCGATGGCATAAAGCTAAGTTTATAAGTTGTTTATCTACTTTGCCCTTGAACTCTAATCATACTTATAATTCCATATATCACTGTAGCAAATGTAATACCAACAATTGCAATTAACATTCCTCCACTTACTCCCTGCATTTTTCCTAGCGCAGCTTGTATACTTTCCCATGTTAATATATTTATCATAAATGACATTTCTAAATCAATTAAAAGTATTAACTGACGTACAACCTTATATAAAGCTTCTGAATTTTTTTCTTTAACCGAAACTGAAATATTATAACACATAGGCATCTTAGTTAATACAAACATAAGTAAATGCATCCCTGTGCTAAATCCAATTATTCGAAATAAATAAGTTTTACTTCCAAAAGCATCTGGTGCTCCTGAGAATCCAAAATGAGTTGGCACAATTTCAGGAATATCCCTCCAAACTATTTTTAAATACACTATTATAAATATAATAGGAAGTGTTGCTAATATAATTAAAGCTTTGTCCTTCCATGATAATGGAAGTTTAACCTTTGATCTTCTTCCAACATTCATAAAAATCTTACCTTTCTCAATAATTCACAAAATAAGTTATACATAGCCAAAAGTATAACTTATATCTTTACATTACATTACCTATAGCATTTATTTACTGCCTGTAGTAATCTAATTAACGCTTCTTGCAACGCCTTAGTTGGACAAGCTAGATTAATTCTTTCAAATCCTTTAGCTTCATCGCCAAAAATATATCCTTCATCTAAGAATAACATGGCTTCTGTTATCATAAATTTTTCTAATGCCTTGTGATCCTTTTCTAATCCTCTAAAATCCAGCCATTGAATATAAGTCCCCTCAAGGTTTATAACATTAACTTCTGGCATATTTGGCTTTATAAATTCTTTTACTAGTTTTTTATTCGAATTAATTACTTTTATAAGTTCCTCAAGCCAATCTTCACATTCATTATAAGCAATTTCACAAGCCATATATCCAAAAATATTTAATCCAAGTTTCCAATAGACTTTCTACGCTCTACTCGAATCCTATCCCTAATTTTTTTATTCGAAGCTATCATGTTAGATAACTGTATTCCAGCTAAATTAAATGTTTTACTTGGTGCTGTACAAGTAACTGAATGATCTGAAAATTCCTTGGAAATATTAGCAAATACATTATGTTTGTATCCTGGCATTATTAAATCGAAGTGAATTTCATCAGATACAACAATAACGTTATTGTCTATACATATTTTCCCCATCTTTTCTAGTTCTTCCTTATTCCAAACACGACCAACAGGATTATGTGAATTAAATAAAATAAATAATTTAGTATTTTGTAATTTAGCTTTTCTTTCAAAATCTTCAAAATCAATCTCATGATGATCCTTACAAAGCACTAATTCACTTTTAATAATCTTTCTGTTATTCAATTTAATAGCAGTATAAAATGGATAATATACTGGTGTCATAAGAAGCACATTGTCTTCCTCTTCTGTAAGAGCTCTTATTATTATATGTAATGCTGGAATAACTCCTGAAAATTCTGTAATCCATTCTTTTTCTACATTCCAATCATGTCTTTTTTTCATCCAATTACATACTGCATTATAATATTCTTGTGTAGCTTCAGTGTATCCAAAAATAGTGGAATCTATGTATGTTTTAAGTGCTTCTGTAATCTGTGGTAGATTTTTAAATTCCATATCAGCAACCGAAAATGGTACTATACTATCGTCAACATTTGCATTAACTTTCCCCATTAAATTGCTCCAATATTTTTTCTAGAAACTAATGTTTCGAAATCGTAATTCATGAAATTCACTCCTCTATTAATAATATTTTGCAAATTAATAAATGATTTTTAAAAAACTGTAGGCTTTTTTAATTAATTATTTATCATTAAAATCACTGTTTACAATAAAAAAATAGCATTAGATATATATTTATATCTATCACTATTTATCAGTAAAATTAATCTATTTAAATTTATATAGAAATATTCATAAAATTAAACACTATCATTATTATTGTAAAAATAGCTAATCCAATAAAATTATATATTGAAAAAACTTTTAAATATTTAAATGTTTCGGTTTTATGTTGATTAACATATAATCTATACGAAATTGTATTTGCCATAGATGCAATTAAAGTTCCAAGACCTCCTATATTTGTAGCAATTAATAACTCACTATAATGATTGGTAAATCCAGAAAGTAATATTGTTGTAGGAACGTTACTTATAAATTGACATGATATTATTCCAACAAAATATGTGGTTAATCCCCCACTTAGTATACTTTTCATAAATGTTTCAACTACAGTCATATGAGATATGTTGCCGATAAATATAAAGAATCCAATAAATGTTATTATAAGAGAATAATCTACCTTCATAAACAATTTCTTATTTATCATTAAGATTGTTAGTACAGTTATTATAAATGCAATTTGATAATCAATAACACGAAATACTGATAATAAAGTTACCATCATTAAAAGTGCATAAAATATCAATTGATTTTTATTAGTTATTTCTACTTTTTCTAATTTAAATTGTAATTTTTCATTTTTTTGATTAAAAATAAGAAATGTTAAAAAAATCACTCCAAAAATACCTATTGGTAAAGTTATTTTTAAAAATTCTATTGGATTAATATTATATAGATTATAAATATATATATTGTGAGGATTTCCCATTGGCATTATGCTGCTTCCAAGATTAGCTGCTAAGGTTTGAAACATTACTGTCTTCATAACTTTTATATTTACTTTTTCAGCGATTATCAAAGTGATAGGTATGAATGTAAGTAAAGATACATCATTAGTCATTATCATAGCTGCAAAAAAAGTAATAAAAATTAATGTTGCACTTACATGTCTTGATGTTTTACATTTGCTTAATAATGAAGTAGCAATAAAATCTAAAACTTTTAACTCTCTAAGTCCAGCTACTACTACCATTAAATTGAATAATGTTATAAGCATCTTAAAGTTAATATAACTTGCACTTGGCAATGAAACACAAGATGTTATACTTGCAAGAAGAATTGCTATAATTAACAAATACTCTTTTTTCAAAATGCTAAATAAATATTCTTTACTTATAACATTCGATGATTTTGCTTGTGCTGATATTAATTGATTCATATTACATTCCTTCTTTTCTTTATACATAAATTGTCTTCAATATATATTTTAACATATTTTACTTAAATTTTACTTTAAAAATATATTCTTAACCTAACCTTAACAAATCATTAATATTTAGCATGTTAAAAAACAAAAAATCGATTTTAAAATATACTTATATCACTACCTATAATTATGCACTTTGAATCTTTTCCATGACCAATTTCATTTGTTTTTATTATTGGCATACAATCATCATCGATAACTTCCATTACTAACTCTATTATATTGGGTTCATAATTTTCTTTCTCCATCTCCGTATAACTTCCAAGAATAATTCCTTTTACTTTTTTTAATATACCCATTTGTTTATATTGAGTTAAATACGTTGATATTTTAGGTACATCTCCTCCCATACTTTCTAAAAACAATATCTTATTTTCAAAATCCGGCATATATTTAGTTCCTGCGAGTTTTAATAAGCATCTTAAATTTCCGCCTATAACAATCCCTTCCATATGATTTCCTTGTATCCACTCATAATCAAAATTTAAGAGAGATTTTTTATTTTCTACAGTAGTAATTTCATTATATTCTTTGTTTGTCTTCATATTTATAAAGGTATTTTTAAAATTATTAATCTGTATATCTTTATTTTCATCAACTATATTTCTTATTTGATATAGACATGTTTTCATTCCTGTCTTTGCATATATAGCATTCAGAATCACAGTTAAATCACTATATCCAAAAAATAGCTTAGGATTTTTCTTAATTATTTCAAAATCTAAATAATCTAAAATTCCATTAGCTAAATCTCCGCCTGAAACATCAAAAATAGCTTTTATATCTGGATTGTTAAAAAAATCCATTAAAATTTCTGCCTTTTCTTTATTACTTCCATTAAATATAGATTTTGTTCTATATAGATTATTGCTAAAGATAGTTTGAAATCCTAAAATACTAAGCGTTTCTTCTAATTCTTTCATAATAATATTACTTTTTTTATCTAATCCATTTGAACAAGCTACTATGCCTACACTATCACCATGTTTTAATAATTCCATAATGATCTCCCTTCAACATTTAAATAAATTTTTGTATACCTAATTTTATATTACTTTATTTCGCAAAAATATTCCATCTTATTAAACTCTAAGAAAATTTTAATATACCAACATATTACTGAAACTTTTTCTTTTATGAATATTATTTTATTTTCTCTAAATATAACTTTAATATGATTTTTCTAAAGCGCATCTGCTTTTAGTCACATAATATAAATAAATAAAAAATAGTGCTAGATATCTTTCTAACACTATTTTCATCACACGTTACATTTATATTGTAACTTTATGATCCGTTTATTTTAATTCGTCTTTGTCTAATCTATTTGGCTCCTTAAATTTATTTAGTAATAATGCCTTATAATATATTTCAGCTACATCTTCAACATATCTGGCCTTTAATAAAACTTTATCTACATCATCACTTACTACAAGTAAACCATGTCTCTCAAGTAAACATGCATCGCTCTTACGAAGTGGTTCTATAACACTTTTAGCTAATTCAATAGTTTGAGCCTTTTCATAAGGTGCTACGTAAATGTATCCTCCATAATATCTAGCATCTGCAACAACTGGTGGAATTCCCTTATTAGCTACTGCAAATATAGTTGCATATAATGAATGAGTGTACATTATAGCTCTTACATCTTTTTTTTCTTTATATACTTCAAGATGCATTAAAATTTCACGGCTTGGCCTCATTTCGCTCTGTATTTCAATTGGACTTCCATTTGAATCTACAATGCAAATATTTTCTGGTCTTAGTTGACTTCTATTTACTTGTGAAGGTGTTATAAGAACATAACCTGTTGTTTTATCTTTTATACTAAAACTACCTGTTTTTTCTTTACACAATCCATATTTTTCTGCTTCCTTAGCTATCTTAACAAGTTTAATCCTTAAATTTTCTAACATATTTTACTCCTCCTTAACTTATTCCATAACTAAATTTTCTTTATTTTACGTACATGCAAAAAAATAACAAGTCCAAAGTTGCCAGTAACATTTTTCCTCTTTAACCCTATATATTTATATTAAATAGATTAGATTGACACTTAATTCTACCTCTTTAAATTCATTAATTCATTCTTAAATATTCTCTCATCCATCAACTTAATTTTTTTATCTATAATAGGCCTAAATTCCATTTTATTTAAAATATCATTTTCTAAATCCATTCCTGGTGCAATTTCTGTTAAATGCAATCCATCTTCTTTCAATTCAAATACTGCTCTTTCTGTAATATACATAACTGGTTGTTTAAGCTTTCTTGCATAGTCACCACTAAACGTAATCTGTTCAACGTTGTCTACAAATTTTTTGCTTGTACCTTCATTTAATATATTCAATTTTCCATTATCACCTATTGCTTTAAATCCTTTAACCGTAAATGTGCCACAAAAAACTAATTTCTTCGCATTTTGTGTAATATTAATAAACCCTCCACATCCAGCAAGTCTTGAACCAAATTTACTTACATTAATATTTCCACTCTTATCAGCTTGTGCAAGTCCTAAAAATGCTATATCTAAACCGCCACCATCATAAAAATCAAATTGTGTTGGTTGATCAAATATGCATTCCGGATTCATAGATGATCCAAATTTTTTTCCTCCCTGTGGAACTCCTCCTATTGGTCCTGGTTCAACAGTCAAAGTCATAAAATCGCATATTCCTTCTTCATTAGCTACACTTGATATTGCTTCAGGCATTCCTATCCCAAGATTTACTACACTATCACTTTTAAGTTCCATTGCAGCTCTTCTGCCAATTATTTTTCTAGCATTCAATTCTAATGTCTCTGAATTATTTATATATATTCTCTTATCTCCACTTAGAGAAGGATCATAGGAATATCCAAGTACTTGTTCCTTATCTTCCTCATTTTCTATTTCAACAACATAGTCAACATAAATTTTTGGTATTCTTACATTTCTAGGATCTAGTGTTCCTGCATTAACCACCTTATCAACTTGTACAATAACAATTCCACCACAATTTTTAACAGCTTGTGCTATACATGTTGCTTCTGATAAAGTTGCTTCATGCTCCATTGTAATATTTCCATTTTCATCAGCATATGTTCCTTTTATTAATGCTACATCAATATCTTGAGCCCTATATAATAAATTCTCCTGTCCTAACACGTCTATTACTTCTACTATATCATCTCTAGTTATAGAATTTATTTTTCCTCCTTCTATTCTAGGGTCTACAAAGGTATTCAATCCAACTCTAGTTATTGTTCCAATTTTTCTACGTGCTATATCTCTAAACAAATTACACATAACTCCCTGTGGTAAATTGTATCCTTGTATTTTATTATCTATCATCAATTTTCCAAGTTTGGGTGCTAAATTGAAATGTCCTCCAATAACTTTTTTTATTAAGCCTTCATGTGCTAAATGGTTTAACCCTCTACTATCACCATCGCCTTGTGCTGCTGCAAACATTAAAGTTAAATTTTGAGGTTTATTGTACTTAAGGAATCTCTCTTCCAAGCTTTTAATTAATCCTTCAGGTACACTTAAACCCGCAAATCCAGATATTCCAATAACAGAATTATCCCCTACTACATTTGCAGCTTCCATTGAACTAATAAACTTAACCATAAACTTCACTCCCATATCTAACAATTGTTATTTTTTTATCAATCTTATATATATTTATATGAATATTATTTTTATAATATTCTGATTATTTTTCTACTATCTATATATATGAATTTTCTAAAAAAAATGTTCTCAAACCATAATGTTTTTTATTAACAAATAATATATTTATGGTATTTTTTAAAAACTTATTTTTATACCATGGTTAATTTTTTAACACTTTAATGGTTAATTTTTTAACACTTTATATGTATAATTTTAATTAATGATAAAAATGTTCAGTATTATTCACCATATGATTTAGATAACTCAAATTTAATCAATATGATATACATCAAATATTTTGTTAAATAATATAATTCTAAAAGCATGATGTTAGCTTTATAAAATACATCATGCTTTTAGAATTATTAAAACTTACGATTCCTATAAATATTAATTTAATAGATTATATTTTTCACAATACTTTTAAAAAAAATATTACTGGAAAGCATATTTTCCAGTAATATTCTATAACACACTTATGTTCTATTGCTTATATAACTGCTGCGCCATCACTATCAAGATAATATCCATCAACAACAGTATCATACTCCATTGCTCCATTTTCTTTTAGATAATACCACTTAGAGTTATAATTTAACCAACCAGTTTGCATTATTCCACTTTGATCCATGTAATACCAGTTACCATATACCATTTTCCATCCCCATGCAGGTACTCCTTGTTCAATTAGCATCCATTTTCCATCAGATGTTTTTGCCCAAAAATCTCCTTCATTTCCTGTACTAATTTGAGTGCTTACAATACTTCCACTTGATTTATCATCTGTACTTTTGCCTGGTATACTGTCTACCCAATTAGTACTGGTATCTTCTGTTTTGGTATCGTTGTTATCACTTTCATTAGTAGCAGTAGGATTAATAAACTTATTTGTATAAGAATTAACATTATAATTACTTTTATCCTGATCTTTCGATTCATATCCTGGCTTTAAATTGTTTAATTCTTCTTTAGTATAACCAGTTTCACTTGAACTTGCTGCATATGCACAAGTACTTTGAACCATGATTGCTGTAATAGCTAACATTAATACTTTTATTTTGTTGCTCTTCATTTTCTTCATCCCCCAGAATGTTATAAATAAACTGTCTTTGTTATAGGTTATACAATTCAGCTTAAATTATAAAGCTATACTATAACCTTATCTTTATTATCGATTAAATTTATTATTTCTTCAGCATTTTTAGTAATAAAGTAACAATAATCAAAAAATAACATATCAATGCATTCGCCTATTTTGCATCCTTTTGCATATTATTTTTTTACGTACCTTAAATCTCAAAACTACTTTGATCAATCCATTTATACTGTGGTTTTATGTTCTTTATATCTTCCACTAGCCTATATAATGCTTCATCTTTTTTCTTACATTCTAACATCACATCAAAATCTCTATCAATTTTTTTTGTTTTTTCTATAAACTCTATGAAATCAGTCGCATTTATATAATCTGAATGCTTTCTATCCTTCTCATGATCTCGTGGAGTTGAAAAATGTATTTTGGGTGGCAATTCTTCTCTATTCCATGTATTAAATATTTCTTGCAGCATATCCTGAATTGATTCTCCATTATTATTGCAATTATGATGATGTACATCTAACACCATTGGAATATTCAATATTTTACATAAATTTAATACTTCTTTTGCTGTATAAGTTTTATCATCATTTTCTATTATCAATCTTGAAGTTATCTCTTCTGGATATTGATTAAAATTATTTATAAATCTCTTTATTCCTTCTTCTTTTCCTCCTGTTGCACCTCCTACATGAAGCACCATTTTCCCTTCTTGGTAATTTAAATCTTCAAACCATTCTGCTTGACATATTAAATTTACCTTTGTATTTATAACAACTCTTGGATTTATACTGTTTAAAACATTGAATTCATCTGGATGCGTATCTACTCTCATATTATATTTTCTTATTAGTCTTCCGATATGTTCAAAATCTTTTTTAAATATTTCTCTATGTCCCCAATATCCTACTTCAGGATGAGTAACCAAAGGAACCAGTGCAGAAGTTATCCTGTAAAAATGTATGTTATTTTCTGCATTATATTTAAGTATTGTTTCCAAATCTTTTAAATTAGATAATGCTACCTTCTTTAATTTTTCTAATTTTTGTTCATCTGTAGACAATTTATTATAATTAGCAAAAGTAACTGTACTAGAACTTGTTACTGTTTTGCCCAATTTCATAGAAATTGCTACATAACCCAATCTTACTCTCATTTTGCTTCTCCTACCATATAATTTTAGTTAGACACGTTCAAAAAATAATCATAACATTTTGGACTTGTTATTTTCTTTCATGAGCCTTAATTTATTTTTCTCAAGTTCATAAAATTCAATACATTATTTACAAAAAAAGAACCCCCAATATGGGAGTTCTCCTCTATCTTAATTACTTATTAATAATTTTTCTATATTTTCAGCATTAGCTTTTATCGCGAATATGATATTTTCGTCTATTCTTAGTTTACATTCATTTTCATTTACTTTTATTTGATTAATAGTTAAATTGTTTGAAGATAATTCTCTATATCTTGCTGCTGAAATATCTATAGTGAACTTTTTACCTTTAGCCCCTGTAAGCTTAATTGTAATCCCTTGTTCATTTTCATCCTTAATTAATATGTCTATAATATTATCTTTCTTACTGCAACAATGTGATTCTTCACTTGGAATTTTTTGAATTGATGCCTCTCCTGTAATAGTCATCCATCCCCCACTTAACGTTGATTTAATCAATATGCTTAAATTATGTTCTTTTTCTATTTTCTTTAAAAATTCACCTAACTCATACACATTTAATTCATATTTCATCTTTTTACCACCTCTTTTATCTTTTATAAAAATATTGTATCATCTTTTTGCTTATTTATTATATATTTTTGTTATTTTTTCATATCTTTATTAATGTATTGATCTATAAATACTGATCTACGTAATGCTATTTGAGCTAACATTAAAATTTCATAATATAAAAACAACGAAACTTTAAAACCTTTCTATTTAATTACATCGCTTTAATTTACTTTTTTAATAATAAGTATGAAAGTCATGTATATAATTTATTTGTCACCTTTATAATAAAAAAAACATATATCAAATAATGAGCTCAATACTAGTCTGTTTTAATCAATAATTAATTAATTCAGTTTATGTTAATATACACCAACATCATGTTTTTATATTTTTAACAAAATTCAACTAAATATACATTGCATATTTAGTTGTTAAATCTATATATATTTCAACTTCATAAGTTCATGCTCACTGCTATAATTCTGTATGTAGTTGTATTATGTTATTGTTGTACTTATAACCTAAAAAATATTAGATAAGTGAAATTACAATTTTGATGATGCTTCACTTAATAGTATAATTCATTATCAATTGATAATGATTATATCCAACTAATCCCTTGCTTTTTATTAGTTTTTAATATATTATAGTAGTAATTTATTTTATCAAATGATAAAATATAAATAAAAATGGAGTGATATTTTAAATGAATGCTAAAACTAAAGTCGCTAGATTATCTTTACTTTCAAATACAATTTTAATATTTATGAAGCTAATTGTTGGTATTTTTACTGGATCAGTCAGTATAATATCAGAAGCTATTCATTCAACAATGGACTTGCTTGCTGCAATAATTGCATTTTTTTCTGTAAAAATATCAGATATTCCTGCTGATGATACACATCCTTATGGACATGGCAAAGTAGAAAATATTTCTGGTGTAATAGAATCGTTACTTATATTTGCAGCTTCTGTTTGGATAATTGTTGAAGCAGTAAAAAAAATACTTAATCCTGGTGAAATAGAATCTGCTGGAATTGGCTTTATAGTTATGTTTGTATCCGCTCTTATAAATTTAGTAGTATCTAAAAAATTATATAAAGTAGCTAAAGAAGAAGATTCAATAGCATTAGAAGCCGACGCTCTTCACTTAAAAGCTGATGTATATACTTCCTTAGGGGTAGGAATTGGATTATTTCTTATATGGCTTACAGGATTAAATTACTTAGATCCAATAGTAGCAATTGTTGTTGCTATATTTATATTAAAAGAATCTTTTGAATTATTAAAATCTGCATTTAACCCTCTTTTGGATGTTAAACTATCTGATGAAGAAATTGAAATTATTAGCACTGTTATAAGTAAATACTCATCCGTTTATTGTAACTATCATGATCTTAAAACAAGAAAATCTGGACGAATTAGATATATAGAATTGCACTTAGTATTTCCTGCAAATAAGTTAATTAAAGATGCCCATGATATATGTGACGAAATAGAAAATGATATTGGAAATGCATTAAGCTTTACCCACGTCATGATTCATTTAGAATCTTGTGATAAAGTATGTGATTGTTGTGAATTCAAGACTCATTGTATATATAGATAAAATTAAAAAATTAATTTAAATCTGCAAAAAAGTTACTACACTTATTTTAAATTGTAGTAACTTTTATTTATTAGTTTTTATACATTCCCATATTACCAAAATAACGCAATTTATTATATTTTGAATCAGTTGATTTAAAATAAATATAAATAGAACTTTTATCCAACTGATCATGTAATTCAAAAAATCTTCTATCTCCATATCTTATTGCTTTAAGTGCCATTGGCATTTCTGTTATAAATATATAATTTCTTATGCTTGAATTTTTTGTAATACCTTCTCCATCTATAAGCACTTCTCCATAAAAAATATAATTATCTTTTAATCTATTCAACTGCAACAATACTTCATCTCTATTGGAATAATCTATTTTATCAATAGCATATTTAGTCCCAATAGTTACAAAAATCTCCCCTGTTGAATCTGAATGTGTAACTGTATATTTCCGTTCTTCGACAGGTTGTAAATAAGTCACGTTGTCACGGTATTCAGTCTTTACTTTATTCTGATCAAATTCAGACATAAAACAACTCCTAAAAATTCATTTTCTATATTATATTTTTAAGAATTATTTTTTGTTCTTTTTCAAGCTAATAAAGATATTTTTAAATTTTAAAAAATAAAATAAAGCATCAAGATTTTAAAATGATGCTTTATTTTATCATATTGTTCATTAATATTATAAATTATTACGGCACGTTCAAAAAAATAACAAGTCGATGTACAAATCTTATTTTTCATTATGCTGCATCAACAGATTATTCCAATACGCCCACTATAGGACCAATCTGATTCCTTATCTAATGAAAAATAATCATTAATTTTCAATTTGTTATTTTCTCATGTAATTAAATTTTAAAATCGGTTGGATCATATGTCTTTGCTTTTGGCTCTCCAAAAACTGCTTTTACGCTTTCTGCTTGAGGATTGTGATTAACATTTTTCTTTTTTCTTGTATTATTTTCTTTCATTTTATTACTGCTCATTACTATCACCTCAATATTATGTTTCACAATTCTAATTTTTTTTATTCTTAATATTTTTTCATTTAAGACACATGAAAAAATAATAGACAAGTATACTGGTCTATTATTTTTTGATTGTGCCTAAATTAATAAATACCAAAATGATTTAATTAATTAAAATATCTTATTACAATGGATTTTTAATTAATTTATTTTTCACCCTAGATATAACTCCATTAGAATATGATTGAACAAACTTTCCTTCATACTTAATTGTTTTGTTTGTAGTAAGTTCTAAAACGTTATTTTCTCCTTCATTATTAATATAAATCTTTCCTGAAAAATCTACGGATATATTACTTTTTTCTACTGGGGTTTTAATACTAATTGTTTTCCATTCCTTATATTTATCCGAAGCAACAGCATAAGCTATTTTATCAATTTTACCATTAACTTCATCTCCAAAATATACATTATCATTAACATCAGTTCCTAAAACTTTTGGCTGTGAAAATTTAGATACTGCAAGATTCCCTGTGCTATTTAATATGGTTACATTAGAACCCATTTCCATTATTGCATTTGCACCAGTAGTTGGAACTAAAATATCTCCAATATCCTTATCACTTCTTACCTTTTCTAATTGGTTCATAGTGTTTGCACGATATAAATCACATTTTCCATTATTTTTTTTAACTTTTATATATAATGAATGAGTTCCAACCGAAAATACCACATTATCAATTTTATCATCGTTATTTGATAATTGAATCTTCAATTCTTTCAAATCAAAATCTGCAAGATCTATCTTTTGAGCATTTTTTGCATCAAATGCTACTGGTTGAAAATAATATTTTCCGTTTTCTTTAATTTTTTGTACACCTATTATACGATCTGAATTTGTTACCCATTTATAAAACACCATTTCTCCATCAGAATCAATAGTCTTAGCTGTATTTTCTCTACTATCCAACACTTTTAGCTTATTATTTATTAAATACGCAGCATATCTTCCATTTGATGATACTTTAACTTCATCTACATTATCCTTAAGATTAAATTCTTTTGCTTCATTCTTCGAATCTTGACTATCATCTTCCTTAAAAATATTAATATTTATATCTGTAGCCATATATACTTTTTCCACAAATAAAAATACCGCCTGTTGTATAAGTAAACCTATAACCGTCAAACATATTATTCTAGTTGATTTTTTCATTACGTTCCCCTTTCTTATCTGAAAACTTTCTACCCTTCCACATAAAATGCTGTAGCAACAGATCTTTCACCATCCCAAGCATTAGGAGAATTTATTACATCACCTTTATAATACATTGTTGTAGAATATCCGCCATCTAAAGCACCTGCATTAATAGCACCTCTCTCCATCATAATTTCCTGAACATCATAAAGACTTGCTCCTGGAGTAAGTACCTTACGTCCATCTAAAGCTAAAAATATTACTGTTCCATCTGCCTTTTGGCCAACAGCAGTTCTTGGATTAAATCCTTCTGTTGTTTTATCCTTTATCTGTCTTACACCATTAATGATTATATTGGGTTTTCTAAAACACATAGCTTCTTGGACATCAAGTTTTTTCAACTCACTAAGACTATGATCTCCAACTATAAGTGTTCCTCCTTTTGTAAATGCAATAACATTCTCTATAGTTTTATCATTATAACCTGATTTAGGATATACAAGCTGCCCTCCAGATATAACAAATCCACCTGGCTCTCCACCAGTTCCTGCATATTCTACTCCATCAGAAGATTTATCAACAAATGATCCTCCATTTATTGCTGCAACTGCATTATGCTCCATAGCCATTTCACTCGTTTTTTGCCCAAGTTTCCCCAAATACTTTGTCATTGCTACTTTAATTTTTAAAGGATTCTTTATTTCTAAAGCATAACCATCATATCTTGTTGTATGTATTTTATATTTTGTTATATCATTACCGACTTTATATTTTACTTGTATTTTACTCAAATCTTCAGTAGTATTTTGTGAAGTTTGTTGTGCACTGGTGGGTACATCATTATTTTCTCCTAACATCTTATTTATAGTGTCTTGCGATAATAAATTTGTCAGCAAATACGAATGCCTAGTTGCAAGTAAAGTTGATACTAAAACTTTTCTAGTATTCTCATATGGTCCAAAAAATAATATAATTGGTGCTGTAACTCCACAAAGAACAAATATATATAATATTTCTAATAATAATATTCCTGGTCTAAACTTCATTTTTTTCTTTTTACGATTTCTTTTTCTTTTCTTTACTCTTAACTCCCTACTCATATATGCCTCCGTCGTTGAATTAAAGATATTCATCTTTATTATATAATAAAATAACTATATGTAAATCACAAAAAAATTACTTTTTACATAATTTATACATTTTTCCATCTTTTATACATTAAAAAAAGCACTAACGGTTATAATTTAAACTGTTATTGCTTCTCTAGGCACACTTAAAAAAATAACAAGTCCATATTGAACTTGTTATTTATTTTAACGTGATTTATTATAAATGATCCTTTTCTTTATGTGGAGGTGCACCTAATTTCTTACCCTTTATAATTCCTAAATCTGAATTTCCTTTAGGATCAATTTTCCTAAGTTCGGCATTTGACTTAGGCCTATCCTTCCATCTATTTTTATTATCATCCATGTATATCACCTCAATAATATGGTGTACACTTAAAATAATTTTATGCACATTAAGAAATCAAAAATATGATACAAAATCAAATAGATATATCTTACCAGCAAACTTAATTCTTCAAATTATTTTTAATCCGACGAAATTCTGTGCTCAATCCACTTCTCACCATTAAGCCTAAAACAATACATTACGCCTCTAATTGCCCAATCAGAGTACATTCCAATCCATACTCCAAGTACACCCACCTTACATACTATTCCAACAAAGTATCCTACCGCTATTCTAAATACCCACATTCCTATAAAAGCCGTCATCATAGTATATCTAGTATCACCTGCTCCTTTAAGTCCTGCAGAAAGTACAAACGAAATTGGCCACACTGTCAATGCTATGCTGTTGGATATTATCAATTTAGAAGTAAGATTTATCACTTGTGAATCTTTTGTATAAAGTGACGCTAACCACCCTGCAATTGGAATAAATAATAATCCCACTGATACTAAACACACAGTTGCAAACTTAACTAAATATATTAATGTACTTTTAGCACCTTTAATATCATTTCTTCCAACATACTGTCCAACTAAAGTAGTTGCTGCTAATCCAAGAGCATTTCCAGGTACATTAATAATTTGAGCAATTGACATTCCTATAGCATTTGACGCAATAGATGCAGTTCCCATAGTAACTATAAATACTTGTACAATTAATTTTCCAGCATTAAAGATAACTTGCTCCATACCAGCTGGAATCCCTATATTAAATATATCTTTTTGTATTTTTATATTAAACGTAAATGGGATAAATCTTTTTATTTGTATTATCTTGCTACCTCTAAATAACACAAAACTTATAATTATTGTTCCAATCACTCTTGCTATAGCTATAGCAAGCGATGCTCCCATTATACCAAATGAAGGTATATTCAATATACCAATTCCATATATCAGTATATATCCTAAAATTATATTTATTACATTCATAAACATTGTAATATACATTGGGGTTTTTGTATCACCGCACCCCCTTAATATTCCATTTGCAATTTGCTCTATAGCTATAAATGGATATGTAAATAAGGTGAATTCTAAATAAAACTTTGCATTAGATTTAACTAGTTCCTCTGCTGATCCGTATAAAAAATTAATTACTGGTACACGAAAAATCCACAAAAATAATGTTATTATAGTTGATACTATAATTCCTGATACAATAGCTTGTTTAGCTGTTTCATTAGCTTTTTTTACTTCTTCTTGTCCTATTTGCTGTGCCACTACCACTGTAGCACCAACTGATAATGCTGCAAAAAATGATATAAACAAATTATTTATGGAGTCTACCATACCAATGGCTGACACAGCTTCCTCTGAAATATGTCCGGCCATCATTGTATTACATACTCCAAGTAACATAACAAAGGTCTGCTCAACCATTATAGGTATAGCTAACTTTAAAACATTTTTTCTTATTAACATCATATCGTCCCCGCTTCTCCATTAATTCCCACACATAAAATTAATTATATAGTATTAGGTAATAAAATGCTTGGTCTAATATATTTTTAATATAAAAATTTATTGTTCACGTTAAACTTTACAACAAAACAATCATAAAAGCTATATTCTTTTTCCAAATGTTACGTTTATAATTTGATTATAGGTATTTCTTCAGTCTAAGTAGTTACTCTATTCTAGCTTGTTCTCAACTTGATTGAGGAACATACAAGAATATGTGCACCTTCTGCTAATAGAAATCCACAGCCGAATTATATATCAACCCAGAAAAAGAATATAACTTCTTTCTGTAAATTGTCATATAAGTGTAAATTATTTATTAATTAATATTCTTTTATCTTCAACCTCATTTTTTATTAATTTACTTCCAACTTTAGTAATTACTCCTTTTGAATAAGGTTGTATTACAGCACCTTCATATTTTATACTTGAATTCCCCATTATTTCAGTAACAGTACTATTTGAACTATCATTTACATAAACCTTACCTGAATAATCTATCATTATATCTTCCTCACTTACTGGTTTCTGAAGATTCACTGAATTCCATTTAAGATTTTTATCGCCTAACGTAGTATAATATATTTTTGTAATTTTGCCATCAACTTGAGAACCAAAATATACATTATCATTAATATCCGTTCCTAAAATCTTGGTAATTTCAGCATTAGGTATGCTAATATTATCTGAACTGTTTAAAATGGTAATACAATTTCCCATTTCCATTACTGGATTTGTATTTGTTGTTGGAACTACTATATTACCAATTTCTTTATTATGTCTAACTCTTGATAATTGATTCATTATATTTGTATAATATAAATCATTCAAACCATTATCTTTTTTTATCTTTATATAAAGTGTACTTGATGCGGTTGAAAATACTACATTTTCAATTTTGTCATTTTCGTCTTCAATTGGAATTCTTAATTCATTTAAATTATAATCAGCAAGCTGTCTTGCTTCACATTTTTTAGCATTATAAGATACAGGCTGATAATATGATTGTCCATTATTTTTAATCTTTTGAATTACAATCATATTATTTTCATTAGTTAACCATTTAAAGAAAACTACTTGTCCTTCATCTTCACTTTTAAATTCATTTTCTGTATTATTATTACTATCTAATATTTTAAGCTTATCGTTATCTAAGTATGCGACAAATCTACCGTCTGATGATACAGAAACCTTATCAACTCCATCTTTTAGATTAATGCAATTTGCATTATCACTTTTGGAATCCTCTTTCTCTTCAACTTTTTCAGCTTTAATTTGTACATCCGTATCTAAATATACATTTTCTATATATAAGAATATCGATTGTTGAATTGTCAGTGCTACAAGCGTCCAAACTATTATTCTAATAAAATTTTTCATTATGCTAATCCTCTCCTAATCAATAATTGCCTTTTAGGCGCATGAAAATATTGAATGTGCCTTATTCAACATAAAATGCTGTGGCAACAGATCTTTCACCATCCCAAGCATTAGGAGAATTTATTACGTCACCTTTATAATAAATTGTTGATGAATAACCACCATCAAGTGCACCTGCATTTACTGCTCCTCTTTCGTACATGATTTGTTGGACATCATATAGACTTGCTCCTGGTGCAGTAATTTTTCTACCATCTATAACCAAAAAGATTACTGTTCCATCTTCTTTTTGACCTACTGCAGTCCTAGGATTAAGCCCATCTGCCATTTTATCAGTTACTTGCTTTTGTCCATTAATTATAATGTTAGGCCTTCTAAAACACATAGCTTCCTGAACATCAAGTTTTTGAAGTTCTTTTAAAGTATGGTCACCAACTATAAGTTGTCCACCTCTTGTAAATGCAATTACATTTTCAACCTTATCTTTATCAATGTTATTTTTAGGATATATAACTTTCCCCCCTGAAATTACAAATCCACCTGGTACAGCTCCTGTTCCTGCATATAATGTTCCATCAGAAGATTGGTCTACAAAAGAACCTCCATTAATCGCTGCAATCGCATTATGTTCCTCTGCCATTTCACTAGTTTTTTGCCCTATCTTTCCAAGATATTTTGTCATGGCGACCTTAACATTTAGCGGATTCTTGATTTCTAATAAATATCCCGTATATCTATCAGTATGTATGTCATATCTAGATATATCTGTTCCACTTGTATATTTTACATTTATTTTATCTATATCCTCATGAACAGATTCTTTAATATTTTGTTCCTTATTATCCGATTCTTGATTAATTCCTAGTAGTTTATTTATAGAATCTTGTGACAAATAATTTGTTAATAAATATGAATGTCTAGTTGCAAGCAATGTTGAAATAAATGCTTTTCTAGTATTTTCATATGGACCAAAAAATATTAACAATGGTGTTGATATTGCAAGAAATGCAAGTATGTATATAGTTCCTATAAAAAATACTAATGGTCTAAAAAAAGTTTTCTTCTTTGTTTTACCTAATTGATTATCACTTTTAGTACTCATCTAATCCTCCATTTTCTATTATATAGTAAAGTTATTTTTCATTTGTTACATAAAAATTAATATTAATACATTTTTATTATATAATCACTACACCATTTTTTCAAAATAAATACTTATAAAAATAAAAAAATTAATAATATTTTTTATTTTTATAATAATACCTCAGGAATTTTCCTGAGGTATTAACATTCTAAAAATTTATTTTAATTCTTAATTCATTTTAAATACAGCCTTACACATTATAGTAGCTTAAAACTAAGTTAAACTTACTTCATTATGAAACTGTTGATTTTGAGTACTTTCTTCGTGCTCTTTATAAGTTAAAGTTTCCTTTTCTAGATTTTTAAAGGCTACTGAGAGCATAAGCTTTATTCTATTTAATTGATTTACATTTGATGCTCCAGGATCATAATCTATAGCTACAATATTCGAATTTGGATATTTCTCCTTTAAGGTCTTTATCATTCCTTTTCCAGTAACATGATTTGGCAAACATGCAAATGGTTGGACACATGCTATGTTAGTTGTTCCACTTTCTATAAGCTCTATCATTTCAGCTGTTAAGAACCACCCTTCTCCTGTTTGATTCCCTAGAGAAAGTATTGGTGATGCCATGTTCGCTAACTCTCGTATATGCTTTGGTTTGGAAAATCTATTACTTGCTTCTAATGATTTTTTCATTATCTTTCTATAAGTCTCCATATATGCAATTGCTAAATTGCATATATTCTTAGACATTTTGCTACCTGCAAGATATTTTGCTTTAAATTCTGCATCCATAGCTGAATAAAAGAAGAAATCCAAAAGATCTGGCATTACAGCTTCAGCACCTTCATTTTCTAAAATCCCAACTATATCATTATTAGCTGTTGGATGAAATTTAACTAATATCTCTCCAACAACTCCAACCTTAGGTTTTTTTACATTTAGTAATGGAAGACTATCAAACTCTTTGACTATTTCTTTAATATTTTTATTAAATTGTCTTTTATTTCCATTTATTATATTAACTTTAGCTATCTCTCTCCATTTATTGTAAAGTTCATTAGCTGAACCTTTAATTTTTTCATAAGGTCTTGTCCTATATAAAATTCTCATAAATAAATCGCCATAAACTAAAGACATTATAGCTTTGTGAAGTAATTTAGGAGTAATTTTAAAACCAGGCTGTTTTTCAAGACCTACAGCATTTAAAGATATAACTGGTACTTGTTCAAACCCTGCATGCTTTAGAGCCATCTTTAAAAAACCAATATAATTAGTAGCTCTACATCCACCTCCTGTTTGACTAATTATTACTGAGGTATTATTAATATCATATTTTCCACTTTTCAACGCTTCAATTATCTGCCCAACTACTATTATTGATGGATAACAAGCATCGTTATTAACATATTTTAACCCCTCATCTATTGCCTTAGTATCATTAGATGGTAATACTTCTAAATTGTAGCCTGATGCTTTTACTGCTGTTTCAATTAAATCAAAGTGAATTGGTGACATTTGAGGACATAAAATTGTATGTTTTTTTCTCATTTCAGACGTAAATATTGGATTATTATATAGAATTTTTTCTTCTACAGGTTTATATTGCTTTCTTTCTCTTTCATCCATAGCAGCCTTCAAAGATCGTATTCTTATTTTAGCCGCCCCTAAATTATTTCCTTCATCTATCTTGAGAACTGTATATATTTTACCTTTTGATGAAATCATTTCAGAAACTTGATCTGTAGTTACTGCATCTAATCCGCATCCAAAAGAATTTAATTGAATAATATCAACACAAGGTTCGTCAGCAACAAAAGCCGCTGCTCTATATAATCTTGAATGATACATCCATTGATCTACAACCCTTAACTTATCTTTTAAGGTTCCTAGATGTGATACACTATCTTCAGTTAAAACTGCCATATCAAAAGATGATATTATATCTGGAATACCATGATTTATTTCTGGATCTATATGATAAGGTCTTCCACAAAGAACTATACCTTTCTTATTATTCTTTTTCAAATATTGTATAACTTCTTGTCCTTTTTTTCTTATATCCTCTTTTACATCTTCTCTTTCTTGACTTGCTGCTTCAACCGCTTTTTTAGCTTCATCAAGTGTAACGTTGAAGATCTTAAATTCTTCTACTATTCTTTTTGCAAGTTCTTTTTCATCATCTAAAGATAAAAATGGTTCTATAAAATTAATATCATTTTCTTTTAGCTCATCCATATTGTTTTTTATAGCTTCTGGATAAGAAGTTACCATTGGGCAATTATAATGATTTTGAGCATCACTGAACTCTTTCTTTTCATATGAAATACAAGGATAAAATATATTTTTTATTCCTCTATCTATTAAACTTTTTATATGTCCATGTGCTAACTTTGCTGGATAACAAGCCGATTCTGAAGGAATTGTTTCTATTCCAAGTTCATATACCTTTTTACTTGAAGGCCCTGATATTCTAACGCTAAATCCTAACTTAGTTAAAAGAGTAAACCAAAATGGGTAATTTTCATACATATTTAATACTCTTGGAATTCCAATTATTCCCCTTTTAGCTTCATTTTCTTTCAATGGCTTATAATTAAAAATTCTTTTATATTTATAATCGTATAAGTTAGGTAATTTATCTTCTTTAGTTTTCTCTATGCCAAGTCCTCTTTCACATCTATTACCTGAAATAAACTCCTCATCTGTTGAAAATTTGTTTATAGTAAGTAAACAGTTATTCCCACACTTACCACATCTTCTAAATGATGATTCCATTTTAAAACTATCTATTTTATCTTTTGAAATAAGATTAGTCTTTTCCCCTTCTACATATCTTTCCTTAGCAATTAGTGCACATCCGAATGCCCCCATAAGTCCTGCTATATCTGGTCTTACAGCTTCTCTTCCCGAAATCATTTCAAAACTTCTAAGCACGGCTTCATTATAGAATGTACCACCTTGTACTATTACCTTTTCACCAATATCTTTTTCATCCCTTAGTTTTATAACTTTGTATAAAGCATTCTTTATTACTGAATATGAAAGTCCTGCTGAAATATCAGATACTTCAGCACCTTCCTTTTGAGCTTGTTTAACTCTTGAGTTCATGAATACTGTACATCTTGATCCTAAATCTACCGGTGCCTTTGATGTTAATGCTTCATTTGCAAAATCTTCAACTCTCATACTTAAAGTTTTTGCAAAACTTTCAATAAATGAACCACATCCTGCTGAACAAGCTTCATTTAAAAGTATGCTATCTATCGCTCCATTTTTTATTTTTAAGCACTTCATATCTTGTCCACCAATATCTAGAATAAAATCTACACCTGGTAAAAAATAATCAGCTGCTTTATAATGAGCAATAGTTTCAATTTCACCAATATCTATATGAAATCCTGCTTTAATCAAAGCTTCTCCATATCCTGTTACTGCAGAATTTAATATTTCAACATCTTTTGGAAGTATTTCATACAATTCTTTCATTATTTCTGCAACTTTATTTAGTGGATTTCCTTCATTACTTCCATAATAAGAATATAAAAGTTCTGAATCTTCACTAATCAAAGCTGCCTTAGTTGTTGTTGATCCTGCATCTATACCTAGATATGCTTTTCCTTTATAATTTGAAATCTCTCTTTTTCTAACAACAGATTTATTATGTCTATCTTTAAATCTTTTATAATCTTCATCATCTTTAAACAATGGAGGTAGTCTTAACGCTTCATCATCTTTTATATTTGTAATACTGTTAACCTTAATAACTATTTTCTTTAAAGACGTTAATTTTTCTTTTTCAGATAAGAATGCAGCTCCTATAGCTACAAAAAGTTGTGAATTTTTAGGCACAATAATTTGTTTCCCTGTCAATTTAAGAGTTTCAATAAATCTATTTCTAAGTTCTGATAAGAAAAATAAAGGTCCTCCTAAAAATGCTACATTGCCTCTAATTGGTTTACCACAAGCAAGACCTCCAATAGTTTGATTAACTACAGCTTGAAATATAGATGCAGCTATGTCTTCTTTTTTAGCACCTTCATTTATAAGAGGTTGCACATCTGTTTTTGCAAAAACTCCACATCTTGATGCTATAGGATATAACACCTTATAATCTTTAGCATAATCATTAATTCCAGCAGCATCTGTATTTAACAATATTGCCATTTGATCTATAAAAGCTCCTGTTCCACCAGCACAGCTTCCATTCATTCTTTGTTCTATGCCGCCTCTGAAATATGTTATCTTAGCATCTTCTCCACCAAGCTCTATTACAACATCAGTTTGTGGAATAAGTCTCTCAACAGTTTCAGAACATGCTATTACTTCCTGCACAAAAGTAATATCAAGCCATTTTGATACAGAAAGTCCTCCAGAACCAGTGATACTAATTGTACAATTAATATCACCTAATGTTTCATAGCATTCCTTAACTAAATCTATTATTGTACTTCTTATATCTGAAAAATGTCTTTCATATTTACTATAAATCAACACATTTTCATTATTTAATACTGCTAGTTTAACTGTTGTTGATCCTATATCTACGCCAATTTTATAATTAATCATATTTTCTTATTCACCTACTCTGTTATTTCAATGTATTGTTATGTATAGTAATCTACATTATTGTCTATAATTATAAAGTATTTGATATCGTATTTACAATCTGTTCTTTGGAGGATAAAAATGAATTATTTTAATGAAGGAAATAAATTTTATAATATGCAAGATTATTTAAAAGCAATTGACTATTATAAACAATCTGCTGCCAAAAATTTAAACAAAGCCTGCTCATATTATAATTCTGGTGTTTGTTTCATTAAATTAAAAAACTTTGATGAAGCAATCGTAATGCTTAATAAAGCCATTTCCCTTAAGCATGAAAGTAAATATTTCTTTAACTTAGCATATTGCTATGTTATGAAAGAATGTTTTGATAAAGCTTTACGTCTTTTTAATATAGCATGGGCAATTGATCCTAACGATAATGACTGTGAAAAAGCTGTCAACCTTGTTATTTCAAAAATAAAATACTGATAATGCATAGGGAGTGTTCCTCCCTTTCATAATTTCACCATTCACCAACAATTTCATCTACATTATGCTTTTTAAATAAATTTGAATCAAAATAATTTCCACCATCATAAAAAGTAGTATCCACATTTATCCATCTATTTTCATCACTTAAATAAACCTGATTCCATGCATGTCCCACATATTTTTCTCCATCATAAGCTTCTCCGCCTATTAATCTTACCTTAAGCCCTATAGACCTGCACATTGCAACATAAAGACAAGCTTTATCAAAACATATTCCACATTTGCTATTGAATGCACATATGGCTCCCCCATCAGGCATATCATTACTATTCTTTCCATATATAACTTTCTCAGCTTTGTTGTCATCATATTTTATATTGCTTCCAACCCAAGTATATAATGTTTTAGCACGTTCCCTATCACTTTTAGCAGTCTTAGTTAATTGAACAGCTTTATCATTAATCTGATCATTTGATTTTATACCTTGATCAATTGTAATTCCATTATAAATAACAACTTCTTTAGAAAAACCTAGTAAATTACTATTCTTAAAAAATCTATTGTTACCACTCTTGTCCGAATTAGAATTGCTTGATGCAGAATCTTGTATGATTCCATTATCAGAAAAAGAAAAAGTCGAAATTAAATCAGTTATTATTGATGGGCACACTAAGACTGCAATTATTATAGATATTTGTAAACATCCACACATTATTGCAGTAATAGCTAATAAAAATTTATTTTTTTTCACAATTTTTCCCCCACAAAGCACATAAGTAAAATAACACACAAAAGATATAATAACTGTATTTGTATACAATAAACATCTTAAACCACAATAATTTAACATTCTGGTATTGTATTAAAAAATTCAGCATATTGATGTATTATTTTTATGTACTTAAACTATAATATAAGACTAAAACAATTAATTTTTGTAGATATCTTACTACTACTTATATATACATATATTATCATTGATATTATTATTATACCAAAATTTTTTATTTTGTTGTAAGTCAATATTTCCTTTTTAGGTACATGAAAGAGAATAGCAAGTCAAAAATGCTATGGTTATTTTGATTGACTTGTTATTTTCTTTCATGTACCTTATTTTGTTACTCAAAGTCATCTAATGCCATAACTTCTTTTACAACTTCCTTTACAATATCGTACCCATAACCTTTTGAAATTAAAAATCTGTATAGTTTACCACTTATTTTATACTCATCATTTTCACTTTTCTTTATTATATTAAGTTTCTTCTTTGCAAGATTTAATGCTGTAATTTTTTCATCATCCTTGTTTATTGAAGATAATTGTTCCTGCACTATTTCCTTAGAAATTCCCTTTTTAATTAAATTATATTTAATTTTCTGACTTCCTTGAATATTTATCTTATCCTTTATAAATGCTTTTGTATAGTTGCAATCATTTAAAAAATTGTAATTCTTAAGAAATTCTATACTAGAATCAATATCATCTTCTTCATATCCCTTTAATTTTAATTTATCTCTTACTTCCTTTTCTGTTTTATAGTTTCGCTCAATTATTTTAAGTGCAGACTCCTTACATCTTATATAAGATTCCTTTTTAGCTAAAGTTTTAAGTATATTAATATCTACTTCTTGATTTACTTTAAGTCCTTCTTTATACATCAACTCCAAAGAAAGAGAAAATGCATATTCTCCATCTAAAAATAAGTTTATTCTTTCTTTGTTTCTTTTT
The DNA here is from genome assembly GCF_000473995.1 of Clostridium saccharobutylicum DSM 13864. Classification (NCBI taxonomy): domain Bacteria; kingdom Bacillati; phylum Bacillota; class Clostridia; order Eubacteriales; family Clostridiaceae; genus Clostridium; species Clostridium saccharobutylicum. The sequence goes on from NC_022571.1 coordinate 3,118,225, forward strand.
TGAATTTCTATTTTTGTTATCTTTGCCATTTCTACTTTTTCCCCTGCTATTTTAGTTGAATTGTTATTTATTTAATGTGCATTATTAATTTGATTTTAATATATGAATTGTTGGATTATTTAAAACTTTTTTACCTACACCATTAATCTTAATCGTATCTAACTTATTTAATCTATCCATATCTTTAACAAATTCAAATATATCTTCATCTTCTAATGCCTGATGTAACATATAATTACATAATTCTGCTGAATCTTCTAATGTTGAAATTACTGCTGTCTTATGCACTTTTTTCATTATATTAAGATCTCTTTCTCCAATTTGAATTTTACCATTTATTACATTATTAAGAGTTTCATCAATAGCCTTTTTTGCTTCTTCTATATTTTCTTCGGCTACTGCTGTATAAATATATAGAGTTTTTATGTTGTTTGTTATTTCAAGATGAGTATAAATATCATAAGCTAATCCTCGATTTTCTCGAACTTCTCTAAAAAGTAATGAATTCGAACTTTCTCCAAGTCTATGATTCAATATTCTTAGAGGAAGTTCATCACATTTTTCTAATTCATTAAATGTGTATAAATAAACTATGGTACTTTGTTCTATATCCTTCTTATAACTAATTTTTGTTACTTCATTATTATTTTCCTTTATTACTCCAACTGCCACTGGCTTTTGTCCATTCCATTTATTAAACGCTTCTTCAATTAACTTTATAGCGTCTTTATGACTTAAAGATGAGACCATAGTTATTAACGAATTTTGAGGAGTATAATATTTTTTATAATAATTTAATATCTCTTTTCTTGTAAATCTTGAAACATTTTCTTCAAGTCCAGTCACTTCATATTTTAGACCACTCTTTGTAAATGCAATTTTATTTACATTCTTAAAACTAAAATCTTCAATATCATCTTTGCTAGTTCTTATTTCAGATAAAATTACCCCTCTCTCTTTTTCAATTTCTTCTTTATCAAATGCTGGATTTATTATCATATCTCCCAAAATATTTACTCCATTTTGAAATTCCTCCATCAAGCAGCTTATTGTATATACTGTAGCATCATAGTCAGTATAAGCATTATACTCTCCACCTAGTTCTTCTAATTGCCTATTCAGTTCTTCATCACTTTTACTAACCGTGCCTTTAAACAACATATGTTCAATAAAATGACTTATTCCCTTTTCATCTAACTTTTCATATAAAGCTCCAACTTTAATTCCTATATTTATAGACGCAATTTGTGTGTCTTTATTTATTGTTATTACTTCTAAGCCGTTCTTTAGTGTATGTCTTTCTACATCAAAATTTAATTTTATCATTCACTATTCTCCTATTATATATCTATTCTTCTCTTATTTTATAATACTGTAAATCACACTAAAAATATAGTGCCTAATATCACAACTTTATAGAAACCATATTGGTTTATCTATTTTTTATAACTTTCTAATTTGAAATACTAGAATTATTACTTTTTTATTACCTTAAAAATTATTTCAATGTTTGACTAGTGATTATACCTAATAAATGTTAAAATAATGTTGAAATGCTTAATTACGTTATTAATCTACCTTAATATTTATTAAAGGTATAAAAGGAGATGATATAAAATGAAGAAATCTGTTTTAATTGTAGAAGATGAACTTAGAATTAGATTCCTGCTTAGAGATTATTTAATTAAGGAAAACTTTAATATTTTTGAAGCCTCAAATGGCGAAGAAGGTTTATTTGTATTTAGTACACAAAAAATTGACTTAGTCCTCTTGGATATAATGATGCCTATCATGGATGGTCTGACTATGTTAGAAAAATTAAGAGAAGTTTCAACCGTTCCTGTAATTTTATTAACTGCTAAAGGTGAGGAAGAAGATAAACTTCAAGGTTATGATTATGGCGCTGATGATTATGTGACCAAACCTTTTAGTCCAAAAGTTTTAATTGCTAAAGTAAAGGCATTATTAAAAAGAACTAGAGAAGATGTTGATTCTAGTTATCAAGATTTTAACGGACTTACTATAAACAAACTTTCACACGAAGTTAAGATTAATGACAAAGAAATAACGTTGTCGCCAAAGGAGTATGAACTGTTAATTTATTTAGTCACAAATGATGGTATTGCTTTAAGCAGGGATAATATTTTAGATAATGTATGGGGTGTTGATTATTATGGTGATATTCGTACTGTAGATACAAATGTCAAAAGACTTAGAGAAAAGTTATTAGATAAATCCAATTACATTGTTACTGTTCGTGGAAGCGGATACAAATTTGAAGGTAAATAATGAAACATAGTTTATCAAAAAGATTATTTGGTATAACTTTATCTCTAATTATAGGTTTAATGCTTTTAACTTACTTTGCAGAATCAACTTTATTTGAAAGATTTTATTCATATAAGAAAACTAATTCTTTGATTAATGAAGTTGGTAAATTTCGTGATTTATATTCCTTACATATTGACAATGATATAGATTTATATCAAGTGCTTCAAAAATTCGAAAATGATAATAATGCTCAAATTGTTATTACCTCTTTAAATAGACATATTATATATCAATCTAGAAAAATTCAAGGTGATAGTGACAGTTTTAATTTTTGTTCAGAACTAATAAATAATGATGACTTAATAACGGATGTTATTAATAATTCTAAAATCGAATATACAACTTTTACCAACGAAAGTAGCGGGCTAAAAAAGATAGGTGTCGTCAGTCCTATGTCCATAAATCATAAAAATGATAGCCTAATCTTTTGTGTATCTTCTGTTCAGCCAATAGAAGAAGCTTCCCAAGTTATAGATGAATTTTTAATTTATTTATTTTTAGGATTAATTATTATCTCTATAATTCTTGCGTCATTTTATTCTAATTTAATTTCTAAACCACTTGTAAGTTTAACTCATGTTGCAAATAAAATGTCAAACATGGATTTTTCAGTGGTTTGTGCTACTGATCGAGAAGATGAAATCGGAATTCTAGCAAGATCACTTAACTTTTTATCTAATAATCTTCATAATGCATTATTAGATTTACAGCAAAAAAACAAAAAACTTAAAGATGATATTGAGAAAGAAAGACAACTTGAGACTATGAGAAAAGATTTCACTGCAAATGTAAGCCACGAACTCAAAACTCCTATTGGAATAATTGAAGGATATGCTGAAGGTCTTAGAGATGGAATTGTATCAGGAGAAGATGCTAAAATGTATTTAGAAACAATTATTGATGAAGCTCAAAAAATGAGTGTTCTAGTCACTAATATGTTAGAACTTTCAAAATTAGAATCTGGATCCATAAAACCAAATTTTGAAGGTTTTAATATCAATAGACTTATTAACAAAATACTAAAAAAACATACCCCTGATTTTGAAGAGCATAAATTTAATGTTAACTTCTCTTCAACTAATCCATATAGTTACGTTTATGCAGATCCCTTTCAAATGGAGCAGGTTTTTACAAATCTAATAACTAATGCAATCAAGTATACTCCTCCAGGTAATAATATAAATATAGATATTACTGAAGGATTAGAAAAATTTAAAATAACTGTTCAAAATATGGGTGTAACTATTCCTGAAGGTGAAATCAGTAAGTTATTTGATAAATTTTATAGATTAGATAAATCAAGAGAACGAACTCAACGAAACAGTACTGGTATTGGATTATCAATAGTAAAAAATATTTTACTATTACACAATAGTGAATTTAACCTTCAAAATATTAATGGTGGTGTTGAATTCTACTTCTATTTGGAAAAAATAGTTGCACTTGAAGATAAAGAAGATGAATAAAAAAATGGTATTACGTAACTAAAAACATTTCGTAATACCATTTTTTTATTGTAACTTACTATATTAAAGTATTGTAACTTCTCCAACAAAGCTTGTTTGAAATATTTTCTTAATTTCTTCTACATCATTTGTTTTTCCAAGTGCCCACATAAGTTTTGTAACCGTTGCTTCTGTAGTCATGTCATATCCTTGTAATACACCCTTTTCCAACGCTAATTTTCCTGTTTCATAAATTGAAAAATCACTTCGTTCGTATAAACATTGACTGCAAACAACAACTGTTATTCCCTTTTGAACAATCTTTTCTAACTTAGATATTAAATCTCTTCTTATAAAATGAAGTCCTCCTGCACCGAAAGCTTCTATTACAATTCCCTTATAATTCATATTAAGAAGCATATCAAAAATCTCTGGATTTAATCCTGGTGTAAGTTTTATTAAAAATATATCCTTGCACAATTTATCTTCAAGTTTGCACTTACCTGTTACTTTCTTTATAACTTGATGGTTAATATGCAAGCCGCTTGAATCAATTGTTGCTGCATACGGAGAATTTACACTTTCAAATGCATCAAATCCAGTTGTACGAACTTTAACTGCACGGCTTCCTAATATAACCTTACGGTTAAAAGCTAAAAATATTCCAGGTGTTTCACTTGCAGCCATAGCAAATGCACATCTTAAATTTTCAATTCCATCTGTTAACGGGTTTAATAATGGTAACTGAGATCCTGTAATGACAACAGGAATTTGTATATTAGGTAGCATAAAAGATAAAATTGAGGCTGTATATGCCATTGTATCAGTTCCATGCGTAATTACTATACCATCATACTTGTTGCAATTTTCATATATGCTCTTAGCTATTACTTTCCATTCTTCAGGTTGAATATTAGAACTATCAAGACTAAGGATATCTTTTGTAGTAACCTTATAGTTATACAAAACACTATCAAGCAAAGATAAAATATTATCACTATGAATTGCTGGTGCAAGTCCATTCTCCGTTGGTGCAGATGCAATAGTTCCCCCAGTACTTAATAACAAAATGTTTTTCATAAACTTAATCGTTCCCTTCTTCTTAAGATTTAGTCACATAAAATAAAACAATAAACAAACTTTACCAATCATTTCAAAATTACTTAATAAAATTATTTACTGAGCATAAATCAGAATTGATAAAATATTAATTTATTATTTTTTAATGTAACCTAGATAAATTGCTTATTGCACATTTCATTTACATATCAACATTTAATATTATTTCTGAAATTTCTATTATATTTTTTCTATACTATGAATTATATCAGAAAAAACTATTATTATTTTAATTAATTTTTATATTTCTCACAATTTTAAGTTTTTTCATTATTATTTTATTTTTTTAATCTTATATTATATATTTTATGTTTAAAATTAAATTAGTCCACCATCAGCTCGTATAATTTGTCCTGTAATATATGAGGAATCTTCACTACATAAAAATGTAGCTATTTTACCTATTTCACTGCACAATCCAAATCTCCCCATTGGAATTTCTTCCTCTAAAGATTTTCTATCCTCATCTCTAAGAAATGAATTCATCTTTGTATCTATTACACCTGGTGCAATTGCATTTACTCTTATATTTGAAGGTGCAAGTTCCTTTGCTAAAGATTTTGTAAATGAATTTATTCCACCTTTAGTAGTTGAATATAACACTTCACAAGATGCACCTACTTCTCCCCACATTGAAGATATATTTATTATATTACCACATTTTCTTGGAATCATATATTCAAGAGCATGTTTTGTTAGATACATAGCTCCTAATAAATTAGTATTGATTATCTTCTGAATCCCATCCTCTTCAGCTTCCATAAATAACCCCACACTACTTATTCCCGCATTGTTAACCAAAATATCAATTTTTCCCATAGTCTTAATTATTTCTTCTACCATTAACTTTGACTTTTGAAATGAACCAATATCTTCTTTTAGTAATATTCCATATCCTTTTATTCTTTTTATTTCTTCTAAAGTTTCTTTTGCTCCTTCATCATCTTTTGAATAATTAATTACTACACTAGCTCCTTCTTTAGCAAATTCTATTGCTATAGCTCTTCCAATCCCCCTTGAAGCACCTGTCACTAATGCAACTTTTCCACCTAATTTGCCCATATGCTTTCTTTAGTGAAAATGTCAAATACATCTCACTAAAATTTCACCCCTTTCATGTTTTCTTTTTAGGCACATAAAAATATTAAATGAGCCTCGATGTACAAGGTTTATACAAAATATTTTTCTTATGGTAATAATATAGTCCCACATTGGGATAATGTAATTTCCATTTGTCAAAAAATCAATTTAGCACATACCTATAAAGTTTCTTCAAAAACCCTTTGTACATTTTTATAGAATATTTTTTCTATATCATCTTCTGTAAAATTACTTTTCTTAAGTGCTTCATATAACTTATTAAATTCTGAAGCATTATTTATTTCTACATCATTAATTATACCATCAAAGTCACTTCCTAAAGATAAAATATCAATTCCTCCAACATGTTTTATGTGTTTTATATGCTCAATAATTTCTTCTATAGATGATATAGGAGCTTTTCCTAAAAATTTCGAACAAAAATTTATTCCCATTACTCCGCCCTTATTAGCTAATAGCTTTATCATCTCATCACTTAAATTTCTAGGATGATTTGTTATAGCTCTAGCATTAGAATGTGATGCTATAAAAGGCTTTTTACACACTTTAATCAAATCATAAAATCCGCCATCTGATAAATGTGAAGCATCTGGAATTATTCCTAAGTTTTCGCACTCATTAATCACTTCTATACCTTTATCTGTTAATCCTTCATTTTGATATTTAAATAAGTAATTGGGATATCCTAATTTGTTTTTATAATTCCACGTTATTGTTAGAATTCTAATTCCCATTCTATATACTTCTTTTAGTAATTCTATATTTCCTTTAATAACTTCTCCTTCTTCTATAGATAAAAATGCCCCTATTTTATTGTTGTTTCTGCACCCATCCATTTCTTTAACATTTGTAACTATCTCAATATCATCTGAGTTCTTAGAAACTTCATTTACAAAGTTATTATATATTTTTAAAAATTCATCATATGGATTATCATTTAGTTCTTGGTCTACAAATATTGCAAACACTTGTGCTAAACTTTGCCCTTTTTTTAATTTCTTAATATCAACACTGCATATACTTTCTTTTAAACTTAATTTTTCATAAAAAATTCTTCCTGCTGTATCACAATGTAAATCAATAAACTTCATTTCAAATTTCCTCCTAAAGGCTTTAATAAATCATCTTGCAACATATAAACATCCAATTTAAGATTTAGATTTATAATTAAAATGTGTTTCCATATTAGAAATTCCATACATTTTTGTGAACCACACATTTGAAATTGAACTGTAAAAATTCTTAGTGCAAGGTTATACCATTTTTGCTTGTCCTAATTTTATATTAGAAACATGCAGAAATGGGTACAACCTTTCAGCGAAAATTTCATATCTCTGTATAGCACAAATGCATCGAATCTCAGATTTTCACCACATAATCCCAGATTACAGTTTGAATATCTATACTTATTAATATTTTTATTTTGCATAATATAAATATTGATTTATTTTTTCAGGTCCTCCCATAGTTATTCTTTTAATATATAAACTATTTTCATCATCTACTTCTACCTTCCACTTAATTAATGATATTTCTCCTTTTGTTATTTCAATGCAAGATATTGCTGAAGGAAATACACAACAGCCATCATTAAAGTAGAGCCCCTTCCCAACTTCAGGAAATATATCATTATGTGTATGTCCACAAATAATCATTTTCTTTGCTTTTTGGGATATCTCCTGAAGAATATCGTCAATTTTGCTTCCTTTATCATAATTATTTGCTGGGCTCGTTGGTGCCTTAAATCCTGCAATGCCTTCTAAGAATCTCCATACATATCTAACCAAAAATCTGCTAACTCTCCATAACTCACAATTTATAAAATCAACTTGATGTCCATGAAACGCCAATATATCCTTATTTAGTGGTGTGTATCTAAGTACAGCTCCTTCATAAAACTTCACATTTTGATAAAGATTCAACATTTCGTATCCAAATTTATAGCCAATCTTATTAAATATTTTTTGTTGTTTTTTTATAAATTCAGGATTAGATTTTACTATATCATGATTCCCATAGATCAAATATAATCTGTTATTTTGATCAAACTTATTTAATATGTTAAAAACTTCGCTATAAGTATATGCTATATCCAAACAATTTTTATTTTTCCATAGCTCATCTCCATCACCTAGTTCAATTAAAGTATAATCATTTTCGTAATAAAAACAAAGTGCGGCTTTATAAATATTTTCATTTACTCTTAAAGAATCCGCATATCCTCCATCACCTCTATGAACATCACTAATAAAAACTAGTCTAGAGTCATTATCAAATTCAATAACTTGGCCTGTTTTTTGTATTTTATCAATACAACTTTTTCCCCTTTTGCAATTTATCCTCATACAATACCTTTCAAATTAAATTATTTCTCTTATTATATGAAAATATTTCTTTAAATGATAACTTTAAAAAACAATATAGTATTTTAAATAAAATTTAAGGGACAACAGATTCATTTGTTTAAAAACAACTTTATCTGATGTCCCTTAAAATTTAATATTTCAAAAAATAAATTTATAAAATATTAATAATCTATATTTATTTATATAATGGATGTTTATCACATAAAGCTTCTACTCTAACTTTAAGTTGTGACAAGTCTCCTTCTCTATTTGAAATTGCTTCATCTATAATAGCTGCAATTTCAGCCATATCTTCTTTAACAAACCCTCTTGTTGTTATTGCTGCTGTACCTATTCTGATTCCAGAAGTTACAAATGGGCTTCTTGTTTCATTTGGTACTGTATTCTTATTTGCAGTGATTCCAACTGAGTCTAATAATTGTTCTGCTTCTTTTCCTGTTATATCTTTATTATTTAAATCAACTAAGAATACATGATTGTCTGTTCCACCTGAAACAATTTTAAATCCTTTTGAAATCAATTGAGCTGCAAGTTCTTTACAATTTTCAACTACATTAGTTGCATATGTCTTAAAACTTGGATCTAAAGCTTCTTTAAAACATACAGCTTTAGCCGCTATAATATGTTCTAATGGACCACCTTGTATTCCAGGGAATATGTTTTTGTTTAGATCCTTAGCATATTTCTCCTTACAAAGTATTAATCCACCTCTTGGACCTCTTAAAGTCTTATGAGTTGTTGTTGTCACAAAGTCACAGTATGGTACTGGTGATGGATGCACACCTGCAGCAACTAATCCTGCAATATGAGCCATATCTACCATAAGTAATGCATTAACTTCATCTGCTATTTCTCTAAATTTAGCAAAATCAATAGTTCTTGCATATGCACTAGCACCTGCTACTATAAGCTTTGGTTTACATTCTAACGCGATTTTTCTTACATTTTCATAATCAATCATTTCAGTTTCTTTATCTACTCCATAAGAAACGAAGTTGAATAATTTTCCTGAAAAGTTAACTGGTGAACCATGAGTTAAATGCCCACCATGGCTTAAATCCATACCAAGTACAGTATCTCCTGGTTCTAATACTGTAAAGTATACAGCCATATTAGCTTGTGAACCTGAATGAGGTTGAACATTTGCATGTTCTGCTCCAAATAATTGTTTAGCTCTATCAATTGCAATTTGTTCTATTTTATCAACTACATGACAGCCTCCATAATATCTTTTACCTGGATATCCTTCAGCATATTTATTAGTTAAATATGAACCCATAGCTTCCATAACTGCTGGACTAACAATATTCTCTGAAGCTATTAATTCAATTCCCTTTTGTTGTCTTTTTAATTCTTCTTCGATTAAATCATAAATTTCTTTATCTTCTCTTTGTATGTTTTCAAAATTCATTCTTTTATCACCCCAATTGTATTTTATATTCAAATTATAGTGTTTCTTACTATATTTATCAACTATTTTTTGTTATTTTATTATAAATAATACTATTTTTTAATCTTCTTTTAATATATAAACGTAGAAATGAGATAAATAATTAATGAAATATTCATAATATAGTCGCATGAAAAAAATAATAAACTAAAAATACGATGTATATTTTATGTGAATCACTTATTCAGCAAACGTATGCGAGAATAGGTGTAACTTTTGCTATTAAAAATCCATAATCAACTTAATATAGCAATCGAGAAAAGGAATACAGCTTCTTTCGGTAAATTATCACTTAACTTTAAGTTTAAAATTGTTTATTCAAATTACTTAATATTATTAAATTTCATCCCTATAACTACGACATAATTTGTGCTATAATTCATGTGAATAAAAAAGATTAATGTGAGGGAAAAAATAATTATGGACTTAAATGAATTGCTAAAGGTTTCCACTCTTGCTGGTAAAATCATGCTTGAAAGTGGTGCAGAAACTTATAGAGTTGAGGAAACAATCGTAAGAATATGTACTTCTTTTGGTGCTGATAGTGCTGATAGTTTTGTAATTCCTACTGGAATAATCGTTACAGCTACATATAATAATGAAGTGTCTACACTTGTCCGACGAATTACCAACAGAGGAGTAAATTTAAATAAAATTGATAAAGTCAATGATTTATCTCGAAAGCTTCAATGCAAAACAATAGAAATTTCTGATTTTAATTTAGAACTTCTTAAAATATCTAATAGTAGTAGATATTCTTCTTTAGTTACTTTAATTTCTTCTGCTATTACTGCTGGTTGTTTTTCTATAATGTTTGGTGGAAATTTAAAGGATTTTTTTACTGCTACATTAATTGGTGGTTGTATTAAAATATTAGTTACAATATGCCAAAAGCTAGATATAAACGAATTTTTTATTAATTCATTAGGCGGTGGTCTATGTGCTTTATTAGCTGTACTATTTGTAAAATTGAATCTATGTACAAACTTAGATAAGGCAATTATAGGTTCCATAATGTTATTAGTACCAGGACTTGCAATAACAAATGCAATTCGAGATACTATTGCCGGTGATTTTCTATCTGGTATAATTAAGGCCGCTGAAGCTGTACTTGTGGCTATTTCAATTGCAGTTGGAACTGGTGCTGTATTAAGTTTCTTTATGAACTTGTTAGGCAAAATTATTAAATAATTGTCTTAAAATAATTTTAACACTATGCAACTAAAAAGAGAGACAACTATTTTTGGAGGGTTATAATAAATGATTGAACAAATTTTCGTAGCGTTAATCTCATCTTTGGGATTTGGAATTATTTTTAATATAAAAGGAAAAAATCTAATCTTTGCAGCTTTGGGCGGAGGCTTAAGTTGGTTTTGTTATCTAACTTTTATACAAAATGGTATTAGTGTTGTTTTATCAATGTTTATATCATCTTTAATATTTAGTACATATTCAGAAATTTGTGCAAGATATTTAAAAACTCCAGTTACTACAATTGTAGTTTGTGCTTTAATTCCTTTGGTTCCTGGAGCAGGAATGTATTATACCATGTATGAAACTATAACTGGAAATGTAAATGGTGCTGTATCTCTTGGACTGACAACAATAGCAAGTGCTGGTGCTTTAGCTCTTGGCGTAATATTTGTATCTACAATAACAAGACAGGTTACAAATCTGAAAAAAGTTAAAGAAAAATTATTTGAAAAATAATTTTTTTATACTTTCCTTAATATTTAAAAAACTTATATTTGTGTAAAGAAAAAATGCCTAAATTCAATAAATTGAATTTAGGCATTTTGAGCTTTAATAATATCTTTAACTGAAGTTGAATATAAAAATATATACATATTTCCGCAACTTATAATATTACTTACTTATTTATAAAATTTTATTATAGTCCAAGTCTTCTTTCAAGTTCCAAAATTCCATCTTCAACTTCTTCTATAGGTAAATTTCCTTCTTTTAATTCATCAATTTCTCTTTGCTTAAGTCTATTATAAAATTTCATTCCCTCTAAAATTATACTTCCATCATTATTTGTTTTTCTAAGCATATAAAATATAGTATCTTCTGCTTTATCTAATTTATTTGCCATTTCATAAAGCCTTAATATTTTTCTATCTAAATCTAATGAAAGCTCATAATTACTTAATTCATTAGCTGCCTCTACAGCATCTTCTAGATACTTAGCGTTAATATCGTCATCGTCTATATATGCCTTATAAAATCCCTCTAAGGATTTCTCATAATAAGAAACTTTTGCATTATCATTATTTTCTCTACTAGCAATAATTCCTTCAAGATTCATAAGACATGCAAAAGCAATAAATTTTTCACTATTATATTGAACGTCTTTACAAAGCAGCTCTTCTATACTCTTAAATGAAAAAACATCTATTGTCTTAATGTCAAGTCCAATCAATGATTTAAGTTCTTTATTAACTCTTTCTTTAGCTTTATCTATATCTCCATTTGCTATATTTTTATCTACATCATCTCTTACTAATTGTAAAGTATTTTCTACTTCTTTCATATAATCATTTTTTAACATTGTCATACACCTCGTAATATTAATTCAATAAAGTACATTAAACAAAATAACAAATCGAAATATGTTGGCATATTTACTTGTTATTTTTTTAATGTGCCTAAATATAATTCATAAATATATTTCTATCTAATCAATAATAAATACATATTTTATCCTGTTATCCAACTACTTTGTAATACTTGTTTATCAAAAAAATTATTTCCTCATGACAGCGATTCAATTCATTTAATTCTCCACTTTTTATTATCATGACTTCCTCTGCTATTTCTGTCATTTTCTCTATAAAATTTTGATATTCGCATTGATTTAAATTTTCAATTTTTTCATTTATTGGTCTTGGAATATTTATTTCTTGATCTTCATATAATCCATATAATTCTTTAAATTCTAGGTTATCAACTATTGCCATTACTATAGTTATCATCTCATCCATGGTAAATATATCTTTCATATAAACTCCTTATGTATTTATATTATTTTCTCTGTTCGTTTTAATAAATAATAAACATTATTTTTATTTTATATCTCTATTTCAACATATGCAACCAATTTTATAATATAGCGATATGTTCGTAATTAAACATGATATAATAATCTCTTATGTTTTATTTATGAATTTACTTTTTATAATTAGGCATATGAAAGAAAATAACAAGTCTAATCTGTCCTGAATATTTTCAATCAGGCACGGAGGCAGATTGGTCTCATAGCGGGTCTATTAGTCCAATCTACCTATGAATAATAGTGAAAAATATGCTACCAGATGGACTTGTTATTTTTTTGAGTGTGCATTATATAATGATAATATGAAAACTATAATTAAAAGTATTTGACTCCAAATATCCGCTCTTAAAATAAGTAATAAAAATGATATAACAAGTATGGCAATTGATATTCTAAATTTAATACTTTTTAATAATTTAAAACCTGCGCATAATCCTATAATTGCATTCGCTAAAAAGAATACATTTGCACATGACACCAGACTACCAATAGTTAAAATATTTAAACTAACTAAAATTAACATAAAGCAGTGTATACTAGCTAAAGTAAAAATTGCATTAACTGGGCTTTCATACTTATTTGTTTTTGATAAATATAATGGTAACTTATTATTTTCTGATCGTTTTGCACTCATTCTTGTTACCCCTCCAACTATCATAAGATAAGTTGATACACAAAGTCCACATGCCATAACTGTAATTAGTGGTATAGCAAATGAACCGAATAAAGGAGTCATTATTGAAATAATGTCATATGTATTTCCCCTAAAGCTTTGTAACGAAAGTGCAACCATAATATAAAGACCAATAATCACTATAAGACTTATTGTCATTGCTTTCATAAGTGTTTTCTTAGGATTTTTAATATTTTCAATATAATTTCCAACAACTTCCCATCCAACAATTGCCCAGAATAAAAGCAAAAGCGTTTGTCCAAATTCAGAGAATGAAAAAGGAGTTTTAGATAAATGAAAATCGGATGAGAATATTAACGTATATGCACTCCCAAATAAAAGTATAAGTGCTGTCAATCCTGTAAATACCAAATTAAACTTTCCTATAGATTTAACTCCTCTTGTAAGTAAAATTGTACAAAAAATAATAAATCCAAAAACAATCCATTCAACTTCAACATTTTTAAAAAAGTTTATATTCTTTAAAAATGTTGAAGCAGTAAGCAAAACGGCTATAGGTCCAAAACAAACAGCAGTTGTAAGAAAATTTGAGCAAAGATCTCTAAAGAAAAGTCCCAGTGTATTGCCAACTGCAATTGCCACACCTTCATTTCCTGGGCTTTCTAAACTTAAAAATGTAAATACATAAGCAAATACAATACCTAAAATCATTATAATAATCCATGCAAATATTGCCCACTCTCCAATGTTGTTATAAGCTATTGGCGGTAACAAAACAATACCTGATCCAAGAATAGGTCCAATTATAAGACCACAAAGAGTTATAAGTCCTATGTTTTTATTCATAATTGTCTCCTTATTGTGTTTTTAGCTATATATGCATATTATAGTAACATTTATATCGATACTTGTAAAATTCAAACTATTAAGCACATAAAAATAAATAACAAGTCCAATTTGCCAACATAGTATGATGACAAATTGGCTGCAAAATGGACTTGTTATTTATTTCAATGTACCTCATATTAATAATTAATTAAAAAACCAACTAACTTTTTAAAATGGTCCCTATGTCAAGGACATTTTGAAAAAGGCTAGGCAGCTAAAAGCTGGTCCCGATATTGAACAGGGGCCAGCTTTTTAAGTCCCCATTGGTATCTGTAATTATTATAGTAATCCATATAATTATTAATTGTTGATTCTAATTCGTAAAATGTTGTACAAATTTTTAAGTCTATTTCATCTTTCATATGTCCAAAAAATGATTCCTGCGGGGCGTTGTCCCAACAGTTTCCGCGTCTAGACATGGATTGTCCAATTTTATATTTCTTAAGAAGTTTTTGAAATCTAGGACTAGTGTAATGAACGCCTTGATCTGAATGAATAAAAACATCTTTATCAAGTAATTTTTTATGATTCCTCATCAGCTTTTTAACAGTTTCAGTAGCTATATCTAATGTAAGACTTTCTGAAAGATGATACGAGAGAATTTCATTTGTAGAAGCATCTTTAATAGTAGATAAATAGGCTCTATTAGATGCTCCATATGTTAAATAAGCTATATCAGTTAATAATACCTTACCGACCAAACCTTGTTTGAATTCCCTGTTCAAAGTATTAGGTAGAACTGTATGTTCTTTAGTAGCTTTCATCATTCTACGATAAGGGTTTGCCTTTCTAATTGGACACACAATATTATATTTTCTCATAATTCTTTGTATACACTTTCGATTTATTACTCTATTAAATTCATGTTCTAAAACCATTTTTATAGAGCGTGATCCTTTCTTGTAGCCTCTATGATTAAATGCTTTAAGAATTATATGCTTTAATTCTAAATCCTTTTCATCTTTAGAATTACGCTTATTACTTGAATTTAAATAATTATAATATCCTGATCTAGAGACTTCAGCTATTTTGCATAAATGAGAAATTATATTTTTATAACTGTATTTTGAAATTATACTCTGTATGATCTTGAATATTGATGTTGAACTTAATTTATTATTTTTCACCTGCCTTTCTTGCAGCTCGATTTTTTTTAATAGTTCTGCCTCCGCTTTCCAATAAGCAATTTCAGCATCTTTTTTAGCTATTATTTCATTCACGGTTAGTTCACGTTTTAGTGGACGACCACTATTTAATTTTCGAGAATCTCTCAATCCAAGCGCTCCTGATTCATTATAAATATTACGCCATCTTTTACTTGCGCACCAAATTCTATTATTTCCAATAACATCTGTATCAAATCCTGCATCCTGAAAAATATAAATAGGTAGTTTACCTTTGCTACGCTCAGCGATAAAAAGTATTTTAAATTCATCTGTATACGTGATTGCTTTATTTGTGACGTTTTTTATATATTTATTCTTTGATAACAATTCAATTTCTTTATTAGTAAATAGTTTTTTACTCATTAGTTCACATCCTGACTGAATTTATACTTGATTTTATTGTACAAAAAAAGAACCTATAAAAATAGTCTTTTTTAAGTGTCTATTTCATAGGTTCCATTTTATTTAATTAGTTGGTTTTTTAATTATTTTTTATAAAGACATAAATAAGCATTTATGCAATATAAACTCTATCTCTTTTTTTATTCTAATTAATTCTTCTAAATTTTCTTCTTCAATTTCGACTTCATATTCACCAAGTTCTTTTCCTAACTCATCAAACAAGGATATCATTTCTTCTTTGTTACTTTCCCTTAACTCATCTAAATATTTTCTAATAGCAATTTCAACATCCTTTGCCCAATTGTCTATAGCCTTCATTGAAATTTCATTTATCTTGCTTTGCCAAGTTAATGAATCATATACATAAAATATTGAGTCTGTAAAGATACTTAGATAATGTGTTATTCCTTTTATTGATGCAGCTTTTATTGATTTTAACAATTTATTTAACTTATTATTATAGTTCTTAGAAAATGTGTGTTTAGTTATACCTTCTAGTTTATTTAAATTTTTACTTGATGAATTATTATGATTTAATCTACCATAACTTCTTCCATCAACTTTTCTAAACATTTCACCTGTTGCTTGTTTTATTGCGTCTCCAATGTGTTTTTTTAATATTCCATCCATTACTTCAGTATAAGATGGGATACTTATTTTTATTGAATTTTTTAATTTTTTCACTGTATCATTAACCATTTCTTCTATTGTCTTATCTAATGAAATTATTTCATCTTCAATATAATTCAAAAGATTATCTGTCTCTTCATTAGTAAGCTTTGGTACATAATAATTTTGCATAAGTGAGCAAGTTTCTTCCTTCTTAGACCATTTACTTTCATCATGAATATAATTTTCAATATTCTCTTTAATTGTTATTGCTGACTTATCTATAAGTTTTATTGATTTTACCTTAGCTCTGGTAAATCCTCTTTCTATAGCATCTATTATTTCTTTCTTTTTATATATTAATTCATGAGCTATTTCTGTTCTCTCTTCTAATTCATCTTGCTTTGCTTCTATACTAGCAATTTTTGAGTTGATTTTTATTTCACATTCACCTAATATATAATCTTGATAATTTTTAAGATTTTCTGCTAATTCTTCTTTTTTCTTAGAATTATTTATTCTTTCATAAATATAATCCCATAGTTCAATTGATTTTGGCTTTTTCTCACTGCTGCTTTCTATCAAAAAAGTTTTTACATTTCTATGTATACACCCATCCACATTTTTCTTTATTTCAATTATTCTTTTATTATTTTCTTCAATATCTTTAGGGCACATATTTATAGCTAATACAACCTCTACATTATTGCCGATAATTTCTCCAATATATTTTAAGAATTGATAATCATCATCACCAAGACCACTTCTATATGAAACTACATAAACAATAAAATCACTCTCTGGAATAAATTCTTTGAGTACTTCTTCATGATAATTTACAAGAGATCCATATCCAGGAGTATCAAAAAGTCTCATTCCTGTATATTTATTTTCCTTGCTTTGACCAATATATCTTAATCTATTTAATTCATCATTCGGTCTTACCATTAATGTTTCAAATTCATTTTTATCAACATCTTGAATAGTTCCATCTTTTTTTATAGACAATAATTTTTCTTCTGTTTCATTATTTATCACAATTTCAGTTACAACTCCTGTAGTAGGCTTAACACTTTCAATTAACATTTTATTATTTAAAATACTATTAATCAAAGCACTTTTCCCTGAACTTGTTTCTCCAATCATAACTATATAATGTGACGGATTCATTATTCTATCTTTAATTAATAAATTCTTAGAAATAATTTCTTCATTTCCAAGAATCTTAACAACTTTATCAATTCTATTTTGTCTATTCGTACAACTTTCAAAAATACTCATATAAATTATCTCCTTCCCTCAATGCCATTTTTATGAAGGCTCTGTACATGATACTAAACAGTTACAATTCCTTCATACGGTAATTTAATGCACATAATTATATTTTATCATCAATATTGCAAATTAGTACATTATATTTCTTAGTCCTACATTAATCATTCTATAAAACATAAATAATTTATTAAAAGAAAAAGACTATCTGCATTTTTATAAAATAAATCTGTAATATATCCCTACTGAATGCTTTCCTTAATTTCCTTTAAAATTTCTAAGTCTTTCTCAAACTCTCTGGTATTATTAGCGCTATAATTTGTATCATATTGCTCTTCTATATTTTCCATATCATCTTTAAATGTAGTTTCAACTCTTTGCCTAAATTCTTTTATGCAGTCATCAACTTCTTGTTGCTTTGCTTTCAAATCATCTATAATTTCTTCCTTTAAATAATTTTCTAAATCTTCTATCATAGGATCCAAATCTTTTATTGTATAATTTGCTCTAGTTTGTACTATTTCTTTACGCATATAATCTCCTATAATGGAAAATGCTAAACTTATACCCATTCCAACAAGAACACCTGCTGGTCCTCCTAGAACTCCCATAGTTCCAACTGCACCAATCACTCCAGATCCTAATCCTAATACTGTAGGAAGCGACTTTTCAAATTTAAATTCACTCTTCTTATGAAAAAATGAAATATTCTCATATTGGCCATTAAACCCTCTTATAGTTATACCTTGAAGTTCTTCATTAAGTTTTGTTACAAGTTCACTAACTATCCATAAAACCTCATCCATTATATCATTAATAGCTTTATCTGATGCTTCTTTATATATTAAACTAAGCTTTTCGCCATCAACTATTCCATTGTTAATAATTCTTCTTAGATCTCTTCTTAATTTTCCAATACTATCTTTTATAGTGTTTTCTGCATATGAAATTATATTATCCATTTCATTATACGCATAATTTCTAATTCTTCTAAAATCCTTCTTATTTTCTGAAAGTATTAATTTAATTTGTTTAATTTTATTTTCTTTTTCTTCTTCATTATCATTAATTTCATTTAAAGATATGTTTTTTAAATTATTTATTTTATCATTAATATTTTCTAGTGCTTCATCAATCTTTAAATTCAACGTATTTTCTACATTTTTGTTATATTGTCTAGAAATATCGTTTATAGATTCTATAACGCTTGTTATCCCTGATTTATTATAAATCTCTTCATCTTCTGTAAATTTTCCTTTAACAGCCTCATAAACATTTACTATATTTACTTTGATAGTCTTTTCATCATTATGTGATTCACTTATACTATTTAATACTGCTTCATTATGTTCTTTAGCTTCGTTTGCATCATCTAAACTTTCATCATTCCATCTATTTTGAACAAAAATTGTATTGGAAAGTTTAGGCCATAATGCATTTATAAAATTCTTTTCTGTTTTTGTAATTGGCGGATTAGTTCTTATCATAAATATTCCAGCAGCAAGCTTATTTACATATTCTAAGGTAGTTCTTTGATTTTCCGGCGTTAAACTTCCAACCCCTGGCAAGTCTACAAGCACAATATTATTCTTTAGGATATCATTTTTATTATATAAAACTATCCTTGATATCCCAAGCTCATTAGCAGGATTATAATCATTATGCACATATTTCTCTAAATCATTTATTTTAATTAATTCACTACTTTCATCTCTAAAATATACTCTAGCTTCATTAATATTTTCTCCATATCTAACTTCAACAGGCACACAAGTTGTCTCATCTACATCAGTAGGTAATATATTATCTTCCATTAAAATAGAATTTAAAAAACTACTTTTACCTGCGCCTTGAATTCCAAGCACAGGTACTACTATTTCTTCTTTACCTAAATTCTCCACAAAATGCTTAAAATATTCTGTATAGTCGATTCCTTGCCCGTTATTATTAAGATATTTTTCTACTAATAAATTAAATCGTGAATCATTCACTAATTCAATATATGTCATTGTTTATAATCTCCTTTAATTAAAAGTTCAATTTCAATAATTATATGTAACTCAATATTTTTGTTTTTAATATATTAAAAAATTTTAGTTTTCAATAGAATTAAGCTATTGTTACTCTTTTGTATATAGATTATTTTTTGTAATATATATTTTATCTTTTTTTACCGAATAATCTTGAAAAAAATGATCTATTTCCCCATTCTACCTCTTCTTGTATTTTATTTATCTTTTGAGTAAATTCATTTTCCATCTTACTTATTATTTCTATCAAAATATTCTTAGCATCTATTTTCTCACTAATAGCATTAACTCTTTCTAAAATATTATCCTCACTATTAGATAGATTATTTTCTATAACTTTTCCAACTAATTCTATTCTTTCTTCTATTTCATTAATATTAATTCCATCTATTTTATTTAGAATATCTTCTTTGTTAATATTCTCTTCTCTTACTATGTATTTTCCCAAAAGTGCTATTTTGTCTTCAACATTTTTATTTAATAATTCAGCTCTTTTTTCTAGTATTTCATCTAACTCTTGTATATTATGATTTACTGATTTCATCTTATGTTCAATATTTTCTTCTAATGAATCTATTCTTTCATCTATTTTCTCTATCTCTATAGTCTTAATCTGTTCGCTAATCAAATGTGTTGAATTTTGTACAGATTTTAATAATTCATTTTCATTATTTTCAATATTAACTTTAATTTTCTCTGTATTTTCTACTAATTTATTTACACTATTATTTATTACAATAGTCTGTTCAATTATTATCTTCTTTATTGAATCCTCTAGTGTATTCTTAATAGATTGTGATACTTTTGACAAATTATTATTAAGTTCATCAATTTGTTCACCAAAGTCCCCACTATCTTCCTGAAAATCTTGAAATTCTCTTTTAAATTCATTAAGCTTTTTCTCAATAGGTTTTAATATTCCCATAACCTCTTCTGTCATATTATTAGCTACTCTCGAAAGTGAATCAATCATATCATCTTGCAGTTCATTCATCATATTTTTTGTTACTTCATCTGATTGAATTAAAATTGATTTGTTTTCCATTGCTCTCCTCCAAAGTTTAATGTTGAAATAGTATTTTTAATCACATTGTAATCTACTATGTTTTTAGACATATTTAAAACTCAAACTATTCTTCTGCTTATATTTTCTTTAATGTAATTTATTTTTTTGATTGTACCTTAATTTAAGAAATACTTTAAGATTTCCTCTAACGTTTCTTTTTCTTCTTTGCCTCTTGATAGGGGATTTTTAAATAAGCTTTCTTTTATATCTCTATAATTACTTATTATAAATGTTTCCTTCTCTTGTCCTTCTATTAATGCCATATTATATATTGGATTTTTAGAATTAATTAATATGTATCCATTATTAATATTCTTAAATCTACTAATTACTTTATCTTTAAATTTATTAACAATAAATAGTAATTCCCTTATATTGTTAGCATTTATGAATTCCTTAGATGAATCTATTACAAAATTTATCATTATACTATTTTCCATTACGAATTGTTTTAAAATAAAACTTTCTAAAACTTGCTTTTCAGAATTTCCTATTTGAATGCCATTAAATATAATAAACATATTGTATAGATTATTTTTTAATTCTTTTAAAATCATATAAAGATCAATCTTTTTCTCACATAATTCATAAATAATTATTATATTGTCAATAGTGTATATACCTTCTTTTTTAATCAGTTCACATTGTTCCTGGCTTAAATATATTCCACAACTCCTTGAAATAAATGTTATACATGCATCTAAATCCCATGTCCAAAAAATCTGCTTACCTTCATAACCAATTTTTTCTGTGCTTTTTTGTTTTATATAATTTCCAACTAATAAATAATTTTTTTCAAAAATTCCAGTACTTAATTTGTAAAGATTGTATTGTGTGCTTATAACAGAATATCTATTATCATTATAACCACCATTATCCAATTCATATGAACTACATTGTTTATCTTTTATCAGTGCTTTTGACTTATTATTATATTTAAAACGATTATCTAGTATATCGATTGCATTTTCATCAATTTTATCATTTTTATTTACTTTTAGTTTTTTATTTATAGTCTTTAAATTTAAGATTACATCTTCTATATCTTCCAGCTCAATTTTTTGACCCTTTTTCTTTTCATATTCCTCTGTTCTTTTTATTACTTCGCTATAAAAAATATTTATAGATTTATTATACTGAGCACTCCAATCCCATAAAACATTCATATATTTTCTTCTATTCTGGTTACATATATTTTCAATCATTAAAATAGTAGCATCTTTATCTACTACTTTTTCATCATATTCTTCCTTTTCATATCCCCACTCAGTATCAAATATCTGTGATAAAATTCTTTTACCTTTATTTAAAATCCCATTCTTTTCAATTAATTTTATTCTTTCCTCATATTTATGCTTAACATCGATATACTTACTATCCATACTAGGCAATGAATATGAAAATCTTATATCTAAGTTAAAGCTTTTATAAAGTTCATTTTTTTTCTCTTCACATTCTTTAACTATATTTACAATTTCATTTTCCATATTAACATTCTTGTTATTAATCTTTTCTATTATCTTTGAATAACTTTCAACTTCTTCAGATTTCGACTCATTAATTTCATTAATTATTTCTTTAACATTTTTATCTATTTCCTTAATTTTTGATGATATCTTTTCCCTTGCCATAGTAAAATCACTAACAATATCATCAATATCACCAGTAGTTATATTCATTAATGCATTTATATACTCAATATCACTACCTTGTATAATGTCTCTATCTGTATTGATTATATGATTAATTCTTTCAACTAAACTCTTTCCCCTATAGACATTAATTTTAGGCATAACTCTTTTTATAGATAACTTTACAGCTTCTATAAAACCTTCAATATTAGATTCATTATATAAAACATCGTTTTTTTGTATAATTCCTCTTAAGGCATTAAGTGCAGAAATTTGTATTACTTCAAACTCACAATTGTTTAAATTCTTTTTTGATTTTTCAATATCAGATTTACATTTAAAATCATTCCTATTTCCATTAATCGCTACTCTTAGAAGGTTTTGCGCTCTCTTCCTATGTTTAATTAAGACAGCTGTTTTATCTTCTATAACTATTCCACTTTTTCCAAACTTTTCTTCAACTGAATCCATCATATTTTGCACTAAAATGATTTGTTTATCCTTTTCATTTACAATTCTAATCTTTTCAGCATTAATTTCATCACTATTAGCTTTTACTGTCGTTAAAAACACACAAATATCTATTGTTGGTAGCAATATTTCTAAAGTAAGCTTTTCGTGCATTTCTAAATCACAAGCATCTAGTCCTGGACTATCTATTATATGTATATCCTCATCTAATAAAAATGATGGAGTTGTTACATCAATTTGACTAACATTTAATTCATTATTAGGATTTAATTCTTCATCCGCATAATATGCTATAGACTTTTCATTTAACTTTTCTCCACTTAATATTTCAGGTTCTTTATCTCTGAAATATATAGTTGCTTGTCTTTTTTTGTCCTTTGAACATGTTATTATGATACTAGAGCTTGGTTTTATAGCCACTGGTAAAATACTTTCACCCAAGAGAGAATTTACCAATGTTGATTTCCCACTACTAGTTATTCCCATAATGGCAACTCTTATTATATTCTTTTCAATTATGCTTTCTTTTTTATTAAGCCATAATATATCGCTACTATACCTTTTTTTTCTATAATTATTCTTTTCCAAAACCACTTTTATCTCGTTAATTACATTTAATATATAATTATCTTTTTCCATAGTAATCTCCATATGTAATATTTATTTGAATGTGCCTAATATGTATTTTAGAATTTATATGCTATACAATTTATATTATCATAATCATATAAATTTATCTAATAATATTCCGTTAATATGATAAATAATTGGCAATTTAGATTTATGACATAACTTGCCGAAAGAAATAGGACTATTTTACTTGGTTGCTACATAATTCAGCTGTGGATTTCTATCAATAGAAGTTGTTCCATTCCCACATGCTCCCAAGACAAGCTTGTGACAAGCAAGAATGGAACAACTTCTACTAAAGAAATACCTACAGCCAAATTATCAATGCAACACTACGTAAAATAGTCCCATTTCCTTCTAGTATTGAATATATTTCAAAACTTAAATTTAGTTCGTAGTTTGTTTATAGTTGTTCTATTCTTGCATGTCATTACCTTGTTTAAAGAACATGCTGGAATGGACACAACTTCTGCTGTTAGAAATCCACATTCCTTTTCTCTAGTAACCGAAACAACAGATCACCATTTCTTTCGTTTGGCCACCACATAAATCTAAGTTACAAATTGTTTATCTATTTAAATTTTTAACCTTAAATATATCTTTAGCACTAACAATTTTAATGTTTAAAATTCTAAGCAATTTATCTAAACTCTTTATTTGATTTATATATTTTAAATTATTCTTATTTACTAGTTTTTCAACCATTTCAATTATATCTTCTTTATCTTGACTTGTTAACACTCGATTATTAGTTAAACATTCTCTATTGATATGTGTTAACGTAACCCAAATTTGCTCTTCTGCTATTTTATTTATATCCATTAGTGCCCATGTGAAATCTTTTCTTCTATGACCTTCTGGATACGCCTCTTTAAAAAACTTTATAAAATTATTTTCCTTTTTAGGATCTTTTATAGTAACATATTTTCCAAGCTGAGATTTAAGATTATTCTTTAAGTACATTATAGTATTTGGTTTAATTACATCTGACATACTATCAATACTTTTATATATAAAATTATATGTTGTTTCAATTTGATATACATCAGCATTACCATTCTTAAGTACTTTTGTAATCTCTATATATTCTAAAATATTTTTCTTTGTATTTAATTCTTTGTTGTATAATTTTTCATGTATTTGTTCAGCATTTAAGTTTTCTAAATTTACATTATTATTCATTTTTTCATCCTTTATCTTTCATTATTTATTTAATTGTGCCTTATTATAGTTGCTCCACTAAATTTCTACTAACTTTTAAATCATTCAACTCTATTTTTTCAGGATTTATAAGTAAAGAATAATCCTTAACCCAAAGGATTCCATCAACAATCCTACCTTCATTTATAGGCTCAGTAGGATCTTCATCATAAACTTCTTCTAATTTTTCATTTTTAGTTAAAATAACTACCCTTCTACAGGCTTCCTCAAACTCATCATAAATATTAAAAAAACTGTTATAAGAGTCAAAACTCTTTACCGATGTAGCTATCTTTAAAAATAAACCATATTCTTTAGCAGCTTCTTTAACCGTTATATACTCTTCATTCATTTTATTTACCTCTTTTCTTTCTTCTACCTACAAATATACCTCCATCCTAATATGAGGTAATCCAGATTTTTTTGATTCAAAAATTTCACCATTAGTTTTAAAACCAAGTTTTCTATAAAAAT
This sequence comes from Clostridium saccharobutylicum DSM 13864, assembly GCF_000473995.1. Lineage (NCBI taxonomy): Bacteria > Bacillati > Bacillota > Clostridia > Eubacteriales > Clostridiaceae > Clostridium > Clostridium saccharobutylicum. Next base: position 3,143,565 of record NC_022571.1, read on the forward strand.
CAATAGCATATATTCTTGCATCTAAACATATTTTTTCAACGCTTTGCTTTTTGCCTTCTTCAATTAATTTTTTTACAATGTTAGCTCCGATATTAAGACTTCTATAATTTTGTTCAACAACAACTTGTGTTATTTCTCCTATTGAATTATCGATAAATAAACGTGCATGTCCGATAACTTTATTATCAATACAAGCCACAATTTTTAAAGATTTGTCTTCTATTTCATCAAATATACTTTCTCTTGTACGATTGAATTTTTCATAAAATTCTCTATATCTGAGATCAATAGCACTCTCATATAATTCAGATTCCTTATCTATAAAAAAATATTCTACTTTTTTTTGTAATTCTTTCATTACAAATTCCTCCTTAGTTTTGACATTCTTAACCCCAATCCAAAATTGCATTACAAAAAATCACAAATTCGCATTTCATTTTGTAATAGTGCAATTTTCTAAGAATATTTTTTATTATGTATTAGGCACTTTCAAATAACAAATCCATTTGCCAGCTTATTTTCCATCAGAGGAAACTCAACTCGCTATTTATTTTCACGTACCTTATTTGAAATTATATATTTTTATTTCTAAGACAATTATTATTAGATTTATTTATATCATTATAATGAATTGCTTTTTTAAGCTCATTTATTTCATCTTCACTAATTTTTCTCCATTTACCTAATTCTATACCATCAATGCTTATATTTATAATACGAACTCTTTCTAGTTTAACAACTTTATACCCTAATGCCCAAGTCATTTTGCGGATTTGCTTATTTAAACCCTGTGTTAATATAATTTTGAACTTATTTTCACTTATTCTAGCAACTTTGCAAGGTTTAGTTCTGACCTTATTTTTACTCAAAATCTTATTTTCATTTAACTTTATTGTATTTTGTTGATTTATCAAACTCTGCAATTCTTCATTTAAATTACTTGATTTTAATTCCTTTAATTTATATACAGATGACTTTCTATTTTTAAATTCTTCTTCAAGTACAACAAACTCTTTATCACCATTAATTTCCCTAATACCCAAAGTATCAGATACTCTTTTTATTCCAGTACTTTGAACTCCTGGAATTTCAATTCCTTGTGACATTTTCTCTAGAAAATCGTCTTCAAATTTTTTATCAACAGTTACAATATATTCCTTCTCATGATTATTTTCAGCCTCTAAAATCTCATTTGCTAGCTGTCCGTCATTAGTCATTATTATAAGACCTTGAGATTCCTTATCTAATCTACCTACAGGAAAAATATATTGAGGATAATTTAAAAATTTAATTATGTTATCACTAACATCTCTTTCTGCTGTGCAAACAATTCCAATAGGCTTGTTAAGTGCAATATAAACTTTCTTGTTCGTAAAAATCTTATTACCGTCAAGTAAAATTTCATCATCTTCTTCAACCCATTGTCCCAGTGCACTTTGCTTTCCATTTACCTTAACTCTTCCTTCCTGTATAAGCTTATTGGTTTCTTTCCTCGAGCAAATACCTAAATTACTAAAAAGTTTATTTATCCTCATGCTAAAACTTATCCTTTCGATGAATTATAAATATTATTTTTTGAATGTGTCTTATAAAGTTATACTAAAAAATTATTTAAAATTCAATAAAAATTTATATTAGGCACACTCATACTTCATTAATCCATATAGAATATGAACCATCCATGACTCTAAATATGCCTTGTCCACTTTCATCTATGATTACTTTATCATCAATTTGTCCTGTAATATCCTTCCACACTTCATATGCATGTTGATTTCCAACATACATTTTTTTAACACCACCAAGTGCTACAGTAATCAGAGCTGCAAGACCTGAGTTTTTATGTTTAAAATCTCCTTCTCTAGTCCATCCTATAATAGCATTATCATCAATATAATCATGTTGTATACCATAAGCATTATATTTTCTTATCTTTAGAATAATATCTAATTTGTCCTTTATTCCCTCAAAGTTCTTTTCTGGTATTCCATAATAATCTCCATAAAAAACACATGGATAGCCGTCCTTTCTAGTCAAAATAAATGTATATGCCAAAGGCTTAAACCAAGGTTGAACCCATGATTCTAGCGATTGACCAGGCTGTGTGTCGTGATTATCAACAAAAGTAACCGCTTGACTTGGATTAGCTTTTAGAAATGTATTATCTGTTAACTTTCTCATATCAAAATTTCCTAATGAGTTACTAGCAGCGTAAAAATTATAATGAAGTGGCACATCAAATAAACTCATGCAATTTTCACATGCATTCATATAATCTTTAAGATTATTAACATCAGGAGTCCAATATTCGCCTACTGCAAAAAGTTTCTTATCACTATACTTCCTCATATCTTTAAGCCATTCTTTAAAGAAAGTAAATTTAATATGTTTTATAGCATCCAATCTAAAGCCATCAACATTAGTTTGATTTATATACCATCTTCCCCATCTTTTTAATTCTTCAACAACATAAGTATTATTCATATCTAAATTGGCAAACATAAGAAAATCATAATTTCCATTTTCCTTATCAACATATTTTTCCCATTCCTTTCCTTCAAACTTAAAAATACCATGTTGCTTTGAAATCTCATCAAAATCTACTCCATTAAAATCGCTTGATGTCCATTTATATGCAGAATACTTTTCCATTCTACCTGGAAAAGTAAAAATTGTATGTGCTCTTATTTTTCTTGTGGTGCCAATAAACATTTTTCTATTATTTTCTGATACAGGTCTTGCATCTATAATTTCAGAATTATCCGCCCCTGCCTTGTGATCAAATACTACATCTCCATAAATTTTTATATTATTCCTATGAGCCTCCTCTATGGCAGATATATATTCTTCTTTTGTTCCATACTTGGTTCTAATGGTTCCCTTTTGATTAAATTCTCCTAAATCAAATAAATCATATATTCCATATCCAACATCATAAATCCCATTATATGATTTACATGCAGGCGGTAACCATAATGCTGTAATTCCAACGTTACATAATTCCTTAACATTTTGCTTTACCTTTTTCCACAATGAACCATCACTTGGGTAATACCATTCGAAATATTGCATCATTGTCTCATTAACTTCAGTATTTTCTAATAGTTGATTATAATTTCTTAAAAAATCTGGTGCTTTTAAATGATTCTTAAACTCTTCATTATAACTTCTATAATGTATATTATTCTCTTCAATTATATTTTTTTTTGATTTTTTTATTTCATCTTTGAGAACTTTATCTATATTTAAATGTTCTTTTAATTCATTCTTATCTATCTTTGTATTATAAGTTCTATTATAAAAATTTAATATCATTTTTTTTAAAATATTACTTTTTATTAATTCCTTAAATTTTAATCTAATAATCTTAATTATTCTATTAATATTTACACCTTCATTCTAGTTCATCTCTTTTTTTAAACTTCAATCATTCTCTTCAAAATTATAACATATATTTATATATATTCCATATAACAAAAAAGCACCTTTTATTAGCACTAACGCTTATAAAAGATGCTGAATCTAAATTCTAATATTCATTTTGTTCTGTTTTTGATTCTTCTCTCATTTGATCTTTCAAATCATTACTAAACATTTTTTGTTCAATTCTATCATTCATATCTTCCTTTTTATTGTCAAAACGTGTTTTCATCTCGCCAACTCTTTCTTGTACATCATTGCTTATGTTATGAGTTTTGTCTTTTATTTCATCTCCAACCACTTGTGCTGCTGCCTTTACTACTGCTGCAGTATCTTTAATTCCATCACCCATATCCTTAACTTTTTCCTTTATTCCATCTGTTAAATCTCCCATAATATATCTCCTTTCATAAACAATATTTAATATAGATAAAAATAATTTTTATCTATAATTAAGTTTACCCGAGTGCGGAAATATTATTAATAAAAACCTTGTCAATTTTTCCTGAACAATTACGTGGTATATTTTTAACAAAAATAATTTTCTTAGGTATTTCAATATTCATAATTTTACTTTTTAAATTATCAATAATATAATCTCTTGTAACTTGTTTATCTGCAACTACAAAAGCTGCCATTTCATTTCCTTTCTTATCATCAGCATATGGTATAACCGCATTTTCTTTTACACCGTTTATTTTGTTTATTTCTGTTTCTATTTTTAAGCAGCTAATCTTTATGCCGCCTTTATTTACAATATCATCTTTTCTACCTTTAAAAATCAAATATCCATTATCATCGATATATCCAGCATCGTAAACTGTACAAGGATTAGTCATTCCTTCAACATGATATTTTGTATTTACATAAATAAAATCATTTTTTATAAACACATCCATATTAGGAAATGGTCTTCCAACACTTAATGGATTAACATACATTTCTTTATAAGTAATATATGTAATATAATTTAGTTCACTTGCACCATAATATAATATAAGCTCAGATTCAGGAAAAATTTGTTTAAGTCTATCTGCAACCGCGTAAATCAATAATTCTGAACCTGTAAAAATACTCTTAACACTATTTATCCTTTTTTTAACAAGTTTAGTTAGCATCCTTAATTTACTTGGTACTAAATAAATATTCGTAATCTTCATTTCCTCAAATGTTTTAATCCATTGTTTGCATTTAAAACTTGTTAAACTTACAATACTTCCACCTTCATATAAAGTCGACATTACTGCATTTAAGTTTCCTGTAAAACTCAAACTTCCATTTATAAATAATTTAGAATTACTATTAATTTTAAATATATTATTTTGAATATCAAAAAATTCTGCCCAACTTTCATAAGTTCTATATAATACTTTTGGAACACCGGTTGATCCTGAAGTCAATACTCCCATGCATACTTCTGAATTTACGTTAATTGATTCCTTCAGCATTTGTGGACCATAAACATATATATTACATAAAACTTCATGCTTAGAAATTTGGATATTTTCTTTATATTCTATACCATTTTTTTTATAATTCAATTTTTTATGTAAAAGAATTTCTTTAACAAAACCATCTTCACTTATACCACTAATTTCTTTATTACTTAAAACATAATTTATATTATTATTTATAATAATTTTATTTAAAACTTCATGAGGTAAATTATGATGTGCAATAATAGGTATTGCATGAGTTCCATTTATAGCAAAAAAACTTATTATTTGAAAATAAAAATCATCTGAATAAATTAATACAGTTTTCTTACAACTTTCATTTGTATTCTCCTCATTAATTACTTGAATATTTTTCAACACATCAATAAATAGTCTTGTTTTCTTATAAACATCTTCATATGTATAAAACTTTCCATCAACAATAAGAAAGCTTTTTTCAGAATTTTCCTTTTGTATTTTCTTTAACAATTTAAAATAATTCATACTCATTAATCAGTACCTCTCAGAATTTTAAATAAAATATTAGACATAAATAATTTAGGCAGATGAGCTTGTTATTTTTTGATTGTGCCTTAATATCTATATTCTTTCAATTAATATTGCTGAACCAATTCCTCCTGCTGCTGCAATAGCACAAACTCCATATTTTCCACTAACCGATTGTAAACTTTTAATTAAATGTAACATTATTATCCCACCCGAAGCTCCATATGGATGTCCATAAGCTAATGCTCCTCCAAATTTATTATATCTATCAATTAATCTAGGATGCTCTCGTTCAAACATAACATCTATTACAGCAAATGCTTCGTTAAATTCAAATGCTGAGATAGATTCATATGTTAACCTAACTGATTTAATCAGTTTATCAGCTGCTTTCATAGCTGAAACTGGAGAATATAATGGATTTACTCCTATCAAACTGGTATTCACAACTTTAGCTATAGGTTTCACCTTGTTTTCTTGAATAAATTTCTTTGAACATAATGCAATAAATGCTGCACCATCATTAATAAGACAAGTATTCGTTGCTGTAATCTTACCTTCCTTAAATAAAAGAGGTTTCATTCTATTTATCAATCTTTGATTCATATTATCTCTTATGCCTTCATCATAATTGCTTTCATCTAAAGATAAAATAATATCACTTAAAACTTCTTTTTTTCTAGCTAATTTAGCTCTCTTATGACTTTCTAAAATCCAAAAATTTAATTCCTCATTAGTAATATTGTACTTTTGTACAACTCTTTCCGCAGCTTTTAACATAACATTTTCTCCAATTTCATTTGGTGAAAATTGTGCTGTCCAATATATTGGATTTTCTTCGTTATATCTGCTATCATTTTTATTATAAATTCTAGCTGGCTGCATAGATGTGCTTTCAAAACCACCAGCAATAATCAAATCACATTGACCACTGCTTATTTTAGAAAAAGCAATATCTATACAAGCACATCCTGATGCACATTGCATATCAACTGTATATGCTGGTACATTTTCTGAAACTCCAGCATATAAAGTCATTAATCTTGCAATATTTCCGCCTGTGCCTACCGCATTTCCGCATATTATTTCATCAATTTCACTCAAATCATATCTACCAACTAAACATTTTAAAATTTCTCCTCCCAGTTTTTCAGGCAGCATATTTTTAAATATCCCATTTTTTAGTCCAATGTTACTTCTTAAACCGCCTATAATATAAACATCTTCCATTATTGCACCACTTTCATTACAAATTGAAATAATTCTTCATAATTTACAAAACACATATATTTTTAATGCTAAGATGCGCTGTATATTTTTTATTAAGCTATGATGTATGTTTTTTCTTAGTATGTGCTATTAAGTTTATGCGTTACCCAAATATATCGCATATTTATATATTATTGTTTTAAGCATATATAATTGAATAATTTAAAATTTATATGAACATTGAACTTTACGCTTCAACACTTTTTACTATAGATTGATTTAATTTCACTCCTATATAAGATGCTGCTGCACATTTTAAAAGATCACCCAAGATGAATGGAAATACTGCCGTAATCAATATTGAAAGTATATTTGTTCTCTGATAAATATACATACTAATACTTCCTCCTAAGTATATTATGGGCATACCCACTAATACTGTAACTACTAAATATCGTTTAAAACTTTTTTCTTTTCCTTTTAACAAACTGATAATTGGTGCTGATAATAAATACCCTATAAGGAATCCCCCTGTAGGCCCAAAAATTTTCCCTAAACCAGCCGCTCCACCTGTAAAAACAGGTATTCCACATATTCCTAATAGAATATAAACTCCTACTGTAACTATAGCTTGCTTTGGTACTAATATTAAAGCTATTAAATTAATAACTATAGTTTGAGCCGTTATCATTGCTGGAGTAAAAGGTAGTGGAAATGAAATGTATGATGCTATACACAATAAAGTTACGCATATTGACATCTTAGTTAATTCTCTTGTTTTCATATTAAAATCCTCCAAATATTTTTATCTTATACACATAAAATAACGTAATTTTTATATTCTAAGATATCATTAATTTTTTCATTAAACATAAATTTAAAATTCTAACTATATTATTTTAAAATTTTTATATTTTTTTAATATATTTATACAAAATATTATTCTATATTTCGCATAACATTTTATTCCATTTTAATTTCATATTATAATTATTGTCAACCTGATTGTCAACTACAGTTTACTTATTTGTTAACATCATTATTAATATTAGATAATAAAATCATCCTTTTTAACGTTAATATTTTTACCAAAAACATTTATCACAAAATAATACAAGTTTATTAATCTTTTAATTACAAATTTTAGATTTTAAATTATGTGCAATAGAAAAAGCCTTAGCATAAAACATACCAAGGCTTTTTACGTTTAATATTCTTCCCCAAAAAATTAAACTTAATATAAATAATTTCTCTATAAATATTGTTGTATTAATATAATATCATACTTCATACAATCTTAAACCCTGTAAATGTTGGTTTTAAATTAACATAAACTCCTACTATGGTTATCAATACAAACTTATTCAATATTTTTACATTCTATACTTCCTAAAATAATATGTTTACTTTGTTTAAGCATATTGTTTTTTATAAGACACAATCAAAAAAATAATAAATCAATATGTCAACCTATTTTGCGTCATAAAGAAACTCGACTCGCATACGCTCACTGAGTAAGTGATTCATTCAAAATCAGAGATTGTACTATATGAAATTTCTGCTAAACAAATATAAAATTTTTGGAATTACTTTTGTTTCTCTGCTCACGTGGACAATTTGAGCTAATATCCCACTATAAGCTAAAATTATATCATCGTCTGACACAAAGTATACATGGTATGTTTGGTATATTATTTTCTTTCATGTGACTAAGACCAAAAATTTCTGAAATTTACTTTGACATACTAGCTTTCTATCTATTAAACTATTTACAGTATATAATATATAACTAAAGTTAATTTAATACTTTTTATATGGATAAATTACTTATGAATTAGATTTGTACTTTGGAACTATATTCTAAACTGGAACAAAAGAGCATCCTTTCTTTCGGTTAATTACCACATAAGTCTAATTTAGAAATTATTTATCTATATGTAATTTTTATTTACTAAGTTTTCATTAACTTTGTACTATATAAATATGATTTAATTAAAATTTTTAGGAGGACTCAAATGAGCGTACTACTTGTTAAAGACATGAATCATGGTTTTGGTGATAGAGCCATATTTGAAGATGTTTCATTTAGATTATTAAAAGGAGAACATGTTGGTCTTATCGGAGCTAATGGTGAAGGTAAATCAACATTTATGAATATAGTGACTGGTAAACTTCAACCTGATGAAGGTAAGGTAACTTGGTCAAATAATGTTAGAGTTGGTTATATGGATCAGCATGCAGCACTTACTAAAGGTCAAACTATAAGAGATGCATTAAAATATGCATTTAAATATCTTTTTGATTTGGAAGCAGAAATGAATTCCCTTTATGAAAAAATGGGAGATTGTACTGAAGATGAATTAAACAAAATGTTGGAAAGAACAGCTGTAATTCAAGATATGCTTGATCATAATGGTTTTTATGTAATTGACCCAAAGGTGGAAGAAGTAGCAAAAGGTCTTGGTCTTTTAGATTTAGGTCTTGATAGAGATGTTGATGATTTGTCTGGTGGACAAAGAACTAAAATTCTTTTAGGTAAATTATTACTTGAAACACCTGATATACTTCTTCTTGATGAACCTACTAACTACCTAGATGAAGAGCATATTGAATGGCTTAAAAGATATCTTCAATCATATGATAATGCATTTATTTTAATATCTCATGATATTCCATTCTTAAATTCAGTAGTTAACTTAATCTATCATGTAGATGAAAGAAAACTTACTAGATATGTTGGAGATTATGATGAATTCCAAAGATTATATGCAATAAATAAAGAGAAATTAGAAGCTGCATATGAAAAACAACAAAAAGAAATTGCAAGACTTGAAGATTTCGTTGCTAGAAACAAAGCTAATGTCGCTACTGCTAATATGGCTAAATCTAGACAAAAGAAATTAGACAAAATGGATGTAATTGAACTTTCAGCTGAAAAACCAAAGCCTGAATTTAATTTCAAACCTGCTAGAGCTGCTGGTAAAGTTATATTTGAAACTAAAGATTTAGTTATAGGATATGACTCTCCTCTTACAAAACCATTAAATTTATATATGGAAAGAGGACAAAAAATAGCATTAGTTGGAGCTAATGGTCTTGGTAAATCAACGCTTTTAAAGAGTTTGCTTGGCATAATTAAGCCATTAAGCGGTGAAGTTCATCTTGGTGATTATCAATACATAGGATACTTTGAACAAGAAGATAGAACTGATAATAAAAATACCTGCATAGAAGAAGTTTGGCAAGAGTTCCCTGGATACACTCAATATCAAATAAGAGCTGCCCTTGCTAAATGCGGATTAACAACCAAACAAATTGAGTCTCAAATAAGAGTTTTATCTGGAGGGGAAGCTGCAAAAGTTAGACTTTGCAAAATCTTAAACAATGAAACAAATATATTAATTCTAGATGAGCCTACTAACCATTTAGATGTAGATGCAAAAGATGAATTAAAAAGAGCTTTAAAAGAATATAAAGGTACAATACTATTAGTATCTCACGAACCTGAATTCTATAGAGATGTAATAACTGAAACTTGGAATTGTGAAGATTGGACAACTAAAATTATTTAAGGTACATGAAAGAAAATAATAAGTCCAATTGAATGTACATAATTAATCTTGAAATGAAAGAGCCTTAAAATGGCTCTTTTTATTTTACAAATCTTAAGTTAGGCACAATCAAACAAATAACAAGTCCATTTGCCAGCCTATTTTCCATCATGGGAAGCTCGATTCGCATACGCTCACTGAGTAAGCGATTCACCCCAAATCATAGATTTGGGTTCACTGCTTACGTCGGAAAATTGCTCTAATAGCCCGCTATGAGGGCTATTTTCCTCCTTGTCTGATGAAAAATATCCAGGGCAACTTTTATAACTTGTTATTTATTTTCATGTGCCTTATAATTATAAACATGAGATAAAAACACAGTTTCTGTTGGTAGTCAGAACCTATATTAACTTAATATAGCAGTAGCCTGCCCTCCTGGGGTTGTCCTTTCTTCATAAGTTATTTAAACAGGAGGATTTAATTATGATATCAGTAATTAAATTAACAGTTCTTTTTGATGCTCCATTTTGGATTGGTATTTTTGAAATTGTTGAAAATACCGAATATAAAGTATGTAAAGTTACTTTTGGTGCTGAACCCAAGGATGAGGAAACCTACGAATTTATATTGCATAAGTTCTACAAACTACGTTTTAGTCATTCGATTTTGTCTCTTGATAATAATTTTATTGAAAAAAAACAAAATCCCAAAAGATTACAACGAGAAATTAAAAAGGAAACCTCTAATAAAGGAATAGGTACCAAAGCTCAAATTGCTATGAAATTACAACATGAGCAAAATAAAATTGAGCAAAAGAAAAAATCCAAGGAGCAAAAAGAAAAAGAAGAACAAAGAAAGTTTTATTTAAAGCAAAAGAAAAAACTTGAGAAACATAAGGGTCACTAGAAAAAAGTTAAAGAAAAAAGTACTCATTTTTTATATGATGTACTTTTTTCTTTAACTTTTTTTGCTAATATTAATAAGATAACTGAAAACAATAAGCTTAAAATTCATACAATATAAAACAAATTATATAGAAATGACTTATTTGTTTTTGATTGTTCCTTAAGCCTGTGATAATTTTAATATATCCTTATTATAAACTCCTTTATATATTATTATTGCATTTATTAGTAGCAATCCACTTGTTATAAAAAACACATATTTAATACCAAATGTTGCTGCAATCTGCCCACCTAAAGTTGATCCAAAAAATGTCCCTAAATATTGAGCTGAAATACTTATTCCAAATATTCTACCTGTAATATCTTGTGGAACAATCTTTTTAACCATTATATTAATTGATGGCAATAATCCTGCCGCTGCTAATCCTAAAACAAACCTTAATCCCATAAGTTGCCATGGATTTTTTACAAAAGCTTGTGGAATAAATACAATTCCAGCTATAATTAATGCTACAAACATTACCTTCTGTGGGCCAATTTTATCTGAAAGTTTTCCAAGTTTAGGTGCTGCTAATATATTAGCCATGCCTGAAGCTGAAAAGGCTAGTCCTGATATTAGTGCTACATGAACCATATTTTTAGATAACTCTGATACATATACTGTTATAATTGGCTCTATTGAATAAAAAGCTAATTGTAAAATAAATGCAGTTAAAAACATTGTAATCATTAACTCCGGATTAGGTAGTTTGCCCCAAATTTCTTTCATATTAGGAATTTCTTTATCAGGGCACTTAAATTCCTCTTTAACAAATATCAATGTTGTTATAAAAGATAATATTAATAAAAATGAAGTTACTGTAAACACACTTCGCATTCCCAATGTATCTTCTAAATATCCTCCTATTAATGGTCCTAACAAAGATCCTGCAATTGATGCAGTCGATAATGTTCCAAGTGCAAAACCAGCATGCTCTTTATCTGTCTGAGTGGCTACAAGCGTTGTGCAAGCTGTTCCATAACCCGAAATTATTCCTTGTAAAAACCTAAGAGCTATTAATTCATATACATTAGTTACAAATCCTATAAAGAATATAACTATAGCCATTCCAATACTTGCACGTAATAGCATTGGCTTTCTTCCTACTTTGTCAGCTAACTTTCCCCAAATTGGCGAAAAAATAGCTGAAACTATAAATGTAGCCCCAAATGCAATCCCCGAAAATCTTTCAATTAAAGCTGTATCATTAACACCTAAATCCTTTATATATAAAGGCAATACTGGTGCAATCTGGCTTATTCCTATCATTGTTACAAACATTCCAAACCAACAAAATGTTAAATTTCTCTTCCAATCATTCAAATTATAACCTTCCTTCTTTTGTTCATATATTATCAATCATAAAACTGCTAAATGTAAAGATATTAAAGAACATTATAATCCTTACAATATATTTATACTATAGAAATAATATCCATGCAAATTTCTATATTACTAATACTTTAATCATTATTATTACAATATATTAAAATAATTCATATAAAAATTCCAACTTGACATAAATTATCAAAATGTTATGATAAAACTATTAAGTTTTAAAAAGTAATTATACACAAAAAGGGGTTATATAAAAATGATGACATTAGAAAAATTCGAGCAAGCTTATGAAACTGTCCAAAAAGTAATTTTAAAAACAAAGTTAGTTTATAGTGATTACTATTCCGACCTTACAGGAAACAAAGTTTATTTGAAACCTGAAAATATGCAAAAAACAGGAGCTTATAAAATTAGAGGGGCTTATTATAAAATCAGTACTCTTACTGACGAAGAAAGAGAAAAAGGACTTATAACCGCTTCTGCTGGTAACCATGCTCAAGGTGTTGCATATGCTGCAAAATCTTATGGTGCAAAAGCTGTAATAGTTATGCCAACAACTACTCCACTTATGAAAGTCAATAGAACTAAAGCATACGGGGCTGAAGTTATTCTCCATGGAGATGTTTATGATGAAGCATGTAATTATGCACTAGAATTAGCAGCCGAAAAAGGTTATACATTTATTCATCCATTCGATGATCTTGATGTAGCTACCGGCCAAGGTTCCATTGCTATGGAAATCATAAAGGAACTTCCAACAGTTGATATTATTTTAGTTCCTATTGGTGGTGGTGGATTAGCTACCGGTGTTTCCACTCTTGCTAAATTATTAAATCCTAATATTAAAGTAATTGGTGTTGAACCGGCAGGTGCTAATTGCATGCAAGCTTCTCTTAAAGCTGGTGAAATTGTCACTTTACCAGGAGTTGATACTATAGCTGATGGTACTGCAGTTAAAACACCTGGATCTAAAATTTTCCCATATATTCAAGAAAATCTTGATGATATAATTACAATTGAAGATCATGAATTAATAGGAGCCTTTTTAGATATGTTAGAAAATCATAAAATGCTTGCTGAAAATTCTGGTTTATTGACTGTTGCAGCGCTTAAACATCTTAATGTTAGAGATAAAAAAATTGTACCTATTATAAGTGGTGGTAACATGGATGTTATAACATTTGCATCTTTAGTTCAACATGGCTTAATTGAGAGAGAAAGGATTTGTACACTCTCTGTATTACTTCCAGATAAACCAGGAGAATTAACAAACGTTTCTAGAGTAATTGCAGAAGCTCAAGGTAATATAATCAAGCTTGATCACAACCAATTTGTTAGTATCAATCGTAAGAGTGCTGTGGAACTTGATATTACTATGGAGACTTTCGGACACGATCATAAAAAAGCTATTATAAAAGCGTTAAAGGATAATGGATATAATCCAACTGTACTTCAACCTAAAATGATTTATCAATAAAATTAAATAAAATACAAATAACAGAAACCTTTTAATTAGATTTCTGTTATCTGTATTTCATTTTAGGCACATGAAAGAAAATAACAAGTCCAAAATGTCATGATTATTTTTCATCAGGCAAGGAAGCGAATTCCTCTCATAGCGGGCTATTAGGGGAATCTGCTAACGCAGCATGATGAAAAATTGGCTTAGCAGATGGACTTGTTATTTTTTTGATTGTGCCTTAATAATTATAAAAATATATTCAATTTAACATCATATTTATGCTATTCTATTATAAATCTAGATATAACATTTTCTAAATTTTCAACTACATTCTTAAGTTCCTCAGATGCATTATTTACATTTTCCACCGAACTTAATTGTTCGTGTACTGTAGCTGATACCTCTTCTGTTGATGCTGCTGATTCTTCACACACTGCAATTATTCCCTGCATTGAGGCAACTACTGCTTCCTTACTAGCTGCAGCATCTTCAATATTTTCAATTAAATTAGCCACTTGATCCGTCATTGTTCCAAAAGAAGTTTTTATATCATTAAATGCTCTTTTAGAATTATTCATCGAATCATTAACTTCAATGATTGTAGAATTTGATTTATCCATATTATTTTTTGTATTTTCAATTTTAACTCTAATTTCATTAATTATAGATTCAATTTTCTTAGTTGCATCTGCTGTTTGTTCTGAAAGTTTTCTTATTTCTTCTGCTACAACTCCAAATCCTCTACCTGCTTCACCAGCTCTAGCTGCTTCAATGGCGGCATTTAACGCTAAAAGATTAGTCTGTTCTGAAATACTATCAATTACAGATATAATTTCTCCAATCACTGTAGATTTTTCAGCTAACTCATTAACATCTTCAGTTGTTTTATTTCCTATTTCAGTCGTAGCTTGAATTTTAATCATCAAATTATTAATAGAATTTATTCCCTTATCATTTTCTTCTCTTGCTTCTGTAAATTTATCTTTAAATTCCTTTGCTATTGCAGTCATATTTTCCACTTTTTCTGTTAAATGTGCTAATTTCTCAGACCCAATTTGCGCTTCTCCTGCTTGTTCTTCGGCTCCTTTTGCTAACTCTAATACTGCTTGATTAATTGAAGTTATAGATTCCCTCAATTCTTCAGTTATTGAATTTAGATTGTTTGAATGATTAAATGTTGCTTGTGAAGAGCCCTTAATTTCTATTAATGCTTCTTTTACAATATTACGTAAATTTAAAACTGATTGTCCTATTATTCCTGTTTCATCTTTAAAACAATCTATCCTTTTTTCTTGATCTTCTGATGAAAAATCAAGTTTAGCAATTTTATTAACAAGCTTTGTAATAAATATAATTGGATTGCTTATTCTTTTTCCTATAATTAATGCTGCTATTGAGACAATGGCACAAACAATTAATGTAATTATCACAGAATATAATATTGTTTGATTTATTTCTTTAAATATATCACTTTCTTCTGCTGTAATCACCATTACATTACCATTCTCTAATTTTGAATAACCCAATATTGATTTTTTGCCATTAAACGTATAATTTTGAATTCCACTTTCATTTGATGAAAAATCTATAGTTTTTCCAACTAAATCTTTGACATTAGTCGTTTTATTATTATCTTTGTTTATTAAATAATCCCCACTATTATTAAGTAAAAATGCATATCCATTTCCATATACTTGTACCTTATTTATCATATCTTTATAATCATCAAAAAATAAGTCTACAGCTACAACACCTATGAGTACATCATTTAAATATATTGGTTTCGTGTAGGACATTCTCATACTTGTAGAACTTTTATCTGTGTGAGGGTCACTCCAAACAGCCTGTTTATTCTTTATTGGATTATAGTACCAACTCATATCATGATTACTTTCATAAAATTCTTCTTTTTTAAACTTATCAATTTGAGTTACTTTTTTAGTTTCTAAACTCCTTTCAAATATTACTTGATGTGCATTTGTTGTTAGTTCAGGATTTATGATCACCGCTACTCCAAGTAAGTTTGTTTTATCAAGTATTGTTTTTTGCATAATTGGAGTCAGAAATTTTGTATAGTTAGTTATGTAGTTATCATCACCAGAAACCTGATTTAATTCTATAGTACTTGAAATAAGATTGGATATATTGTCTACTGTATCTTTTGTACTAATGAGTCCTTCATTTACAGTTTGAGCATTATTCTTAGAAAGTTGTAGTAAGTTGTTTTCAGCTTCCTTTCTCATAGCATTTTTACTCATTATATTTGTTACACCAGTAATTATTATAGATGTTGCCAAACAGAAACATACAATCGATAATATTATTTTTGTTGAGATTTTTTTCATTTTCCTTATGCTCCTTTTAAGTTGATTATTTAAGCTTCATATATTATTACATTTATTTACCACACTATTATCGGTTTATTTTGGAAATTCTTTATACTTTTTTTTAATTAGATTTATCCAATTCTGTTTTTTATACATAAACAACTTAAGATTTAGATTTACTATATAACTTTACCTAAAGAAGCTGCATTATTTTTCTCCGTTGCTATATAATTGCAACATTCTGAAAAAGAATACAGCTTCTTTGTAGTGTGAATACATTTCAAATTTGATTTCTAGTGGATAGTTTGTTTGTATAAGTAAAAATCATAATTTAAAATTTATAAAAAGAACAAACTCTTACTTTAACTATTTTTTTCTTTTTGTCTTTCAATTCTTAAGCAAAATCCTTCTGAATCAACTCTAAATTCCTTATGAATAACAATTCCTTTTCTTGGCATACATAAAACCCCTATAAAAATTATTAATCCCAATATTGACACTATTATAGCTTCCATAAATGATAAAAGTATAATATTCATAATTAATCCCCCTCTTATACTTACTTTTATTAAGATACATGAAAAAAAATAACAAGTCCAAATGCCATGGTTATTTTTTTCATATACCTAAATTGTTTCTAGATACTCTTTAACTTCAAATAAATCATTACATATTTCAAACGCTAATTCTCTTATTTCATCATCAGGTAATTTCATATCTGGAACATTTATACTTATCATTCCAGCTGCTTTTGCAGCTCTAATTCCAGCTGTTGAATCCTCAATTACCATGCAATTTTCTGGATTCATATTTAATCCTTTGGCTGCTTTTAGAAAAATTTCTGGATCCGGTTTAGAATTTTCAACTTGATCGCCACAAATTATATAATCAACCTTGTCCTTTATTTTTATTTCTTCTAATAATTTATGTGCTCTCTCTTGCCTTGTTGAAGTAGCTACAGCTATTTTATAGTTTGCATCCTTTAAGTAATCGATTAATTCATGTACTCCTGACTTAATTATTACACCATCTCTGTCTATAGTACTTATGGCCAATTCAACTTTTTTCTTATATATTTCATCAAAAGGAAAATCAATTCCATATTGTTCTAACATTATCTCCTTTATAGATTTAGAATTTCTTCCTATCAATTTCAGATAAAACTCTTCATTCATTTCATATTTATAATCTTTAAAAGCTTCTTTAAAAGATTGAAATGATATTCTTTCTGTATCAATTAATACTCCATCCATATCAAAGATTATTGCCTTTATTTTTTTCATATGCTATCAACTCCTAATCACTACTCTCAGTATATAGTAACACTTAATCGAATTTTTTCCAACACTAGCTACCCCTAATATTATATTAATTTTTAAATAAAAAGAATGCACTAAATATATGTGCATCCTTTTTCATACCTATATTTATATTACTAAAAATACGTATAATTATGTACTTAATTAACTTCATTTATAAAGTTTCGTATCTTCTCTAAGAGCATACTCAAAGCAACAGTATTAGCTCCACCCTCTGGAATTATTATGTCTGCTCTTCTTTTACTTGGATCTACAAATTCTTCATGCATAGGTTTTACTGTACTAAGATATTGATTTACAACTGAATCAAGATCCCTTCCTCTTTCTTGAACATCTCTTAACAATCTTCTTATTATTCTAACATCACCATCAGTATCTACAAATACTTTAATATCCATTAGATCACAAAGTTCCTTATTTTCAAAAATCAATATTCCTTCAACTATTATTACTTTTGTTGGTTTTACTTCAACTGTTTCATATAATCTTGTATGTTCAACAAATGAATATACTGGATGATATATTGTATTTCCTTCTTTTAAACTCTTAAGCTGCTCTATTAGAAGATCTGTATCAAAAGAATCAGGATGATCATAATTAAGTTTTTTACGTTCTTCCATCGGAATTCCTTCATTTGATTTATAATAATAATCATGACAAAGAATACTCACCTTATCTTCAAAAACTTCTTTTATGCTTTGCGCTAAGGTAGTTTTTCCAGATCCACTACCTCCAGCTATACCTATTATCATTACATCTTGCATATTTTCCTCCATAATAAATTAATATGTCTTAATTAATTTATAATACCTATTAATAAGACTTAATCTCTGTCCCTATTGACATTTAACTATTAAATTTTATTATAAATGAAAGAAAAAAACAACTCCTATTAACAATTGGTATATGAAAATACTATAATTTAATATAGATAAGTAACTTATCCTTTAGAATTATGATGTAACTTACAGAAAGTAAAATCACAATCTTAAATTTAATAAATGTGTAAATATTTATACTAATAAGTCTATTTTATAGACTTAATTATGAAAAAATATTCACTTAATATATTGATTTATAACGACTTGATGACTATCCAATTCTATTTAATCATATTTTTCTATATAGATAAATAAACTACAAACTAAATTTAAGCTTTGAAATATATTATATACTAGAAAGAAGCTATATTCTTTTTTGGGGTGTTGCATTTATAACTTAATTGTAGGCATTTCTTCAGTAGAAGTTGTTCTATTCTTGCTTGTAATCAACTTATTTGAGACTCATACATAAATGAGCACAACTTCTGGCTGATAAGTGAATGTCCAAATCTTGTATTTGGCTTCTCGAACTTACTCAGTGAACGTATATAAGTCGAGTTTCATTTTACACAACTAAGTTATATAGCAACTGAGAAAAAGAATACAACTTCTTTCTATAAGTTACTACACAAGTCCAAATCTAAAGTTGTTTATATATAAGAGTTTTACAAAACATTTTTTTGTAAAGCTGAATTTTTCTTATATAAATACACAGTTAATTTATTATTATCTTTATCTCTGCTTTTAAGCATAACTGCATTTGTATCATCGTCATCCTTGTCTCCAAAAAATTCTATTGCTCTATTAATCTTTTTTATTTCTCCATTTTCATTTTTACATAACATTGATATTTTATTATTAAAACCTCTATGATGATCATTTAATTTCACATTAGTATATTGTTTTGACTTAGGTTCATCATTAAAATTATTTTCAGCATTTATATCAGAACATATCTCGTTTTCAGAGATAGTACTAACTTTTGTATCCTCTTTTTCATCTCTAACATTTATATTTTTTAAAACATATTCAATTTTAGTTACAAAAGCTTCATATTCCTCTACCATTTTAACTAATTCCTTAAATTCAATTACATCTTCTCCATATCTATTTTTAAATTCTTCTATCATATTTTCTACTTTTCCTTTATCATATATCCCTTTAAATGATAAGTCTTTTGCCAATCTTCTCACTATAACATCTATACTTTTATATTTTACAAATTGGAACATCTTTACGGTGAAAAACATCGATAATAAACAACAAGGTAGTGCAATTAGAGTAAATTTATTTAACAAAATACCAATAAATATTAGTAATAGAAAATTTGTATTCGCATCTTTATACTTCTCAATACCTTCTGATAACATAGGACTATAGGATAGAATTTTTTCTATCATAAGATCCTTGTTTTTTTTATCTATAGCTTTATCGTTTTTTTTATCTTTAATTTTTAGTTTTTTAAAACTTCTTTCTGTCTCTCTATTCACGCTCCCAACCTCCTCTTTTTGTAATTGTTTCCTTAATTTTACATCCTATGTGTTTTGCAATCAAGTTTTTATATCTTTTATATATCTATCTATTTTTTCAAATTATGTTAAACTTCAATATGTTATGATTTATTTTGTTATCATATATTAACATAATATGTCTTTTATGCACTTTAAATTTTTTTATGAATTTGTTTAATTAAACCTATTGACATAATTATATATATATGTTATTATAATAAATTTTACTTTTATTTAAATTTATGTTATACTATATAAGTAAATCATTTAGGAGGTGTGTTTTTTGTTTTCAATCGGTGATAAAGTCGTTTATCCAATGCAAGGTATAGGTATAGTTGAAAAAATAGAAGACAAAGTTTTTTCTGGAAAGAATAAGGAATACATAATAATTAAAATATTTTCTAACAATCTTGAAATAATGATTCCAAGCGATAAAATTTCTAATTCCAATTTGCGTATGATTAGTGATAATTCTACATTAGATGATATACTTTCTAGTCTTAATAATATGAATAACAACTCTGAAAGTCTATCTTCTAAAGAGAGATATCAATATAATGCAAATAAATTCAAATCTGGTTCTCTAAAAGATAGCGCTGAAGTCGTTTATGATTTAATGCTTATGAATAAAGAAAAAGCTTTAAACACAAGTGAAAAACAACTATATAATATTGCACATAAATTTTTAGTTGATGAGGTTTCTCTTATTAAAGATATAACTGAAAGTGAAGCTACAAACTTCTTGCATTTAGACCTTAATTAAGATATTTTTGCTGTACATATTTTGCATTTATATGTATTCAATTCTATAAAACCACAAAATTGTACACGAAAATTAAACCTATTAAATAATAACAACATAGTTGTTTTTATTTAATAGGTTTAATTTTTTATTTAATTACGAATTTTTATACTATAAAGAACATAAATTAACCAATTACCACAATTACCAGCATAGCAGATGATTTTTGTTAAATTCTAAAGCATATAAAAAAGCTATAAGAGTAAACTCTTATAGCTTAAATCACAAACAGATACTATCTTCTGTTGTTTTGTTGCTTTCTAGCTCTTCTACAATCAGGACATCTTACTGGTTCATTTTCAAATCCTTTTTCTTTGTAGAATTCTTGTTCTCCAACTGTGAATATAAATTCTTTTCCACAATCTTTACATACGATAGTCTTATCTTCCATTACTAATTCCTCCAAATTCAAAGACTTAGTTAACTAATTTTCTCATAAGGAGAAATTTTAATATAATTAAATCTTTTATCTATTTTTATTCCTTTCGGAACTCCTTAAGTATAACACGTATTCATATTAATTACAACTACTTCTTTAAATTTAATTTTGTTATTTTCTCTAACATGTAAATATTATCATTTAATACTTTTACATATAGATATAAATCATTATTTACTTTCACTACTTTCTTGCTTATCTTGTTGTTTTTGTATTCTTACTAAAGCTGTATTAACAAAGGAATTTACTATAATATATGTGCTTGATTCAACTTTAATAAAACTCATTTGAACATTATCGCCCATTTGTGTAAAAGCTACATCTCTAGACTTTTCTGTTGAATATGAAACAATTTATACTAAAAATTTAACTTATTAAACGAAAATTAATACAAAAATCATATCTTCAAAATAAAAAATCCTCTGTATTTAAGCTGTTAAAATACAGAGGTTCATATATTATTAAAAGGTTGTATTTCTAAATAATACAACGTTAAAAATGTGGAAGTTGTATTATACAATGTAAATCATAAGCAATGGCAAAGCAATGATTACATTTTAGAAATAATCCCTTTTGGGGGCTTGTTTAAATTTATAGCTTTTAAAACGAAAAAGAGATAACGAGGTCTTGGCTTAAACTTTCGAGACCTCATTATCTCTTTCTTATTTATTATGTTATCATAATATCACATATTGTCAGTTTTTTCAATATTTTTTTGAATATTTTTCTTAATTTTGGGCTTTCTCTTTGATATTATGAGAATTCCATGTAAATGATAAGAATACTATTGCTAGAATTGATGAAATAATTAGCATAGTAAATCCACCATTCCAACTAAATTTGTCTACTACTACTCCCATTAATGCTTCTGCCGCTACTTCTCCACCAAGATATCCAAATAAGCCAGTAAAGCCTGCTGCTGTTCCTCCTGCTTTTTTGGGTACAAAATCTAAAGCACTAACCCCTATCAACATAACTGGTCCATATATTAATGCTCCTACAGATGCTAAAGCACAATCTATAGCCAATGGATTTGTACTCTTCCAATAAATGAATGTTGCAATTCCAACACCAACCATACATATTATTCCTATCGGTGCACGCCTTCCATTAAAGATATGATCACTAATCCAGCCAACTATTATAGTTCCTGGTATTGCAGCGTATTCAAATAATGCATATGCTATAGATGAATCTGTTGTTGAAAAGTGCCTTACTTCTTGTAAATATGTTGGTGCCCAGTTTGCAACTCCATATCTAACAAAATAAACAAAAATATTTGCAACTGCTACGCACCATAAAAGTTTATTATTAAGTACGTATTTAAACAAAATTTCCTTTGCAGTAAGCTCTAATTCAGCATCTTCAACTGTACTCTGTGATTCTGGATAATCATTTCTATATTCTTCAATTGGTGGTAATCCAACTGATTGAGGAGTATCTCTAGCAAAAATCATATATATTATTCCTGCACAAATTGCCAATATTCCTGGAAAATAAAAATTTCCTTTCCATGATCCAAATATTGATACTCCGACTAAAACAATAGTTGCTATAAATCCACCACCAACATTATGCGCTGTATTCCATATAGACATTTTAACACCACGTTCATTATCTGAAAACCAATGTGTCATAATTCTTCCACATGGAGGCCATCCCATTCCTTGGAACCAACCATTTAACAACATTAAAACAAACATTATACCTAAATTAGGAGCATTAGGTATAAATAAATTCACTACGCCTGATAATATAAGTCCAATTGCTAAAAAATATCGCGGATTAGATCTATCCGATAGATTACCCATAACAAATTTACTTACACCATATGCCATACCTAATGCTGATGCAACTAACCCAATTTCACTCTTAGTAAATCCTTGTTGAAAAAAATACACCTTGGCTAACGCAAAATTACTTCTTACAAAGTAATAAAACATATACCCAATGTAGGCACTCAAGAACATCTGTAAACGATATCTTTTGTAGATTGACGGTATTCTTTCTTCAGGTATCCTTTCAACATAAGGTGCTGGTTTTAAAAAATTTAACATAAAATAATCCCTCCCTATAAATTCTCTTACATAACCCCCTATTTTACTTTTATATGATTTTAAATTAATTAATATTCCTTATGTTTAGTAAATATTAATCATTCTAACAAAATATATTTGTACTATATTTCAAATAATAAAACATAGAGGTATTAGCAAAGCTAATACCTCTAGAATATAAAATTAAATTGCTTTTATATTTCTAGTTGCAACAATATTAACACCAGTTCCAAGTACATTTTCTATTAAAATATCACCAATTTTAACAGGGGCTTCAATTGTAGCCTTATTAATTTCATCCATACACTTAAAATTCAATCCCTTTGGAATTGGCTTATCAGTCTTTACAGGTACTACTGGTAAATATCCATTAACCACCTTAGCTGTTGTAGTTATTACTCTAACAGGATTAGTAACTTCATTTATCCCATATTCAGCGCCTCTTGGACAAGTATTCCCTGTAACTTTATTTACTTCTGCATCTACTTTTAAATGACATCCCTTAGGACAACATATACAAATTAATTCTTTTTCCATTTTCTATTCACCATCCTCTAATGATATTGTTATATCACCTTTAACTTTATCTAATAACACTTTGCTTAAGACCACTTTTTCCATTTCTGATGGTGCTAAATGTGCTCTTTTAAATTTAGCTATAACTTCATCTTCACTTCTTACAACTAATGCTTTATTATGATAAATATTATTTACTCTCATAAATATAGTTAATTTATCATCTACTGCGTTAACATTAAGTCTTTGTGGAACTGTATAATTAATATTTTGTCCATTAATTATGTTTACACAGTTATCTTTATTAAGCTCACCTTTAATATATTTAGCTGCTGAAGCTCCTGCATGTTTAGATTCTTGTGTTACAAAATCAACTAAATCATGTACATGGACTACATTACCACAGGCAAATATACCATCAACTGATGTTTCCATGCTTTCTGTAACTCTTAGTCCATTAGTTCTTCTATCAGGTTCAAGCCCAGCATTATAAGACAATTCATTTTCTGGAATTAAACCTACTGATAATAGTAATGTATCAACATCAAATTCTTTTTCAGTTCCCTTAATTGGCTGCTTCTTTTCATCAACCTCTGCGATTATTACTTTTTCAACTCTTTCCTTACCTACAATATCAACTACTGTGTGTGATAAATATAATGGTATATCATAATCATTTAAACATTGAACAATATTTCTGTTTAATCCGTTTGAATATGGACACAATTCAACTACAGCTTTAACTTTAGCTCCTTCAAGTGTCATTCTTCTTGCCATTATAAGTCCAATATCTCCTGATCCTAAAATAAGAACTTCCTTTCCTGGCATATATCCTTCTACATTAATATATCTTTGAGCTGCACCTGCACTAAATACTCCTGCTGGTCTATCACCTGGAATATTAATAGCTCCTCTAGTTCTTTCTCTACAACCCATTGCTAAAATTATGGCCTTAGTTTTAAGTTCCATATAACCCTCTTCACCATTAATAGCATGAACTGTTTTATCTTTCTCTATATCTAGTACCATTGTATCTAGCTTAACTTCTACATTAGTATCTTCAATCATATCAATGAATCTTCCTGCGTACTCAGGTCCTGTAAGCTCTTCCTTAAAAGTATGTAGACCAAAACCATTGTGAATACATTGATTTAATATTCCACCTAATTCTTTATCTCTTTCTAAAATCAAAATTTTCTTTATTCCATTACTATATGCTTCATACGCAGCTGCAAGACCTGCTGGACCCCCACCTACAACTATTAATTCATAACTCATCATATTAAATTCACTAGCAAATCTCTTGATTCTTCACTAGTTTCCTCCCTTCTCTACTACTTTGTCTTTCCTAATAAAATATATGAACCGGATTTTTCTTGAACTACATCTTCAAGAGGTATATTGTATTCTCTTGCTATTATTTCTTGAACTCTTGGGCCACAGAAACCACCTTGACATCTTCCCATTCCAGGTCTACATCTTCTCTTAATACCATCTAAAGATAATACTCCAAAGCTTTTATGGATTGCATCAACAATTTCGCCCTCTGTTATACTTTCGCATCTACATACTATTCTTCCATACTGTGGATTTTTTCTTATTAATTCAGCCTTTTCTTTTGCTGATAATTCCATAAAATGAACTTGATCTCTTTTTCCATTAAAGTTTGTTTTCTTTTCTAATTTACATTCTGCTTTACCTAATATATTAATGACTTCAAGAGCAATTGCTGGTGCTGATGATAATCCTGGTGATTTCATTCCAGCAACATCTATAAATCCCTTTACGTTCTCATTTTCTTCTACTATAAAATCTCCCTTATCAGGATTTGCTCTAAGCCCTGCAAAATTTCTAATTCCTTCTCTGAAATTAACTTTTTTTGTTGTACGCATTGAAGCTTCTCTAACAAAATTTAATCCTTCTCCTACAGTTCCTAAATCTTCTTTATCTTCAATATCTCTCGCATCTGGACCAACTAATAAGTTTCCATGAACAGTTGGTGTTACCAAAACACCCTTACCAAGCTTAGATGGACATTGAAATATTGTATGTGTAAATAAGTTTCCTTGGCTCTTATCCATTACAAAATATTCACCACTTCTTGGAATTATCTTAAAACTTTCCTTGCAAATTAAGTTATGAATTTTATCTGCATAAAGCCCAGCTGCATTTATAACAAATCTAGATTCTATAACTTCACCATCTTTAGTTGTAATCTTAAATAAATCATTCTTTTCTATTGAAACAACTTCTTTTTCAAGTTTAATCTCTCCACCATTAGCAACACCATTCTCAGCTAATGCAATTGTATATTCAAATGGTCCTACTATTCCGCCTGTTGGTGCATATAATGCTCCTGCTATTTCATCGCTTAAATTTGGTTCTTTTTCTAACACTTCTTCTCTTGTTAAAATCTTTAATCCCTTTACTCCGATTTTAGTTCCATTTTCATAAAGGTCATGTACTGTATTCATATCTTCATCATTAAATGCTATGATAAGTGATCCATTTCTTTTAAATGGTACACTTAGTTCTTTGCATAGATCTTCAAACATTTCATTTCCTTTTACATTGAATTTTGCCATCAATGTTCCTTCTTTAGGGTCATATCCAGCATGTACTATTGCTGAATTTGCTTTACTTGTTCCCATGGATACATCTTTTTCTTTTTCTAGAACTACTACTTTTAAATTATACTTAGTTAATTCTCTAAATATTGAAGTTCCAATAACTCCTGCTCCAATTATTGCTATATCATACATATTATATCCTCCTTAATTTATGCAAAAAAGCCAAGCCAAAAACAAGGTGTACTAAATCACCAAAGTTTTTGTGCTTGACTCTATATTCTCTCAGCACTTATTTTCTTTTTATGTGTTAATTATATCATGTAAAGGTATTCCTGTCTACCATTAATTTTCTTATTTTTAATATTTTATACTCTTATTATTCCTCTTCCCAACCTTTAACTCTTTCAACGGCCTTTTTCCAACCTTTGTATAAATTTTGTTTTTTATCTTCATCTAAACTTGGAACATAAGCCTCACTTACAGCCCATTTCTTAGCAATTTCCTCTTTAGATTCCCAGAATCCTACTGCAAGTCCAGCTAAATACGCTGCTCCAAGTGCTGTTGTTTCTGTTATTATAGGTCTTACAACTTCTGCGCCTGTAATATCTGCTTGGAATTGCATCAATAAATTATTTCTACTAGCTCCTCCATCTACTTTAAGACTTGTAAGTTTACATCCTGAATCTTCTTGCATTGCATCTATAAGATCTTTAGATTGATATGCAATACATTCTAATGCGGCTCTTATTATATGATTTCTATTTGCACCTCTTGTTAATCCAAATATAGCACCTCTTGCATACATGTCCCAATATGGTGCTCCAAGTCCTGTAAATGCAGGTACAACATATACTCCTCCGTTATCTTCTACCTTCTTAGCAAAATATTCTGTATCCGCTGCATCATTAACCAATTTAAGTTCGTCTCTAATCCATTGAATTACAGCCCCACCAACAAATACTGATCCTTCTAATGCATATTGCACTTTGTTATCTATACCTACTGCAATAGTAGTTACTAAGCCATTTTTACTTTGAATCATCTTTTCTCCTGTATTCATAAGCAGGAAACATCCTGTTCCATAAGTATTCTTTACACTTCCTGCTTCAAAACAAGTTTGTCCAAACAATGCACATTGTTGATCTCCTGCCATACCAGCAATCGGAACTCTAATTCCTCCTGTTCCACCAAGATTTGTATATCCATAAACTTCTGATGAATTTTTAACTTCTGGCAGCATTGATTTTGGTATATTAAGTTTTTCTAATATTTTATCGTCCCATCTTAATTCTTTTATATTATAAAGCATTGTTCTAGAAGCATTAGTGTAGTCGGTTACATGAACTTTGCCTTTTGTAAGTTTCCAAACCAACCAAGTATCTACTGTACCAAATAGCAATTCACCTTTTTCTGCTCTTTCTCTAGCCCCTTCAACATTATCTAAAATCCACTTTATCTTAGTTCCTGAAAAATATGCATCTAACAATAACCCTGTATTTTCTTTAACATAATCTCCAAACTCTCTATCTTTCTTAAGTTCCTCTACTATAGCTGCAGTTCTTCTACATTGCCATACTATTGCATTGTAAACTGGCTCGCCTGTATTTTTATCCCAAACTATTGTTGTTTCCCTTTGGTTGGTTATTCCTATGGCTGCTACTTCATCTTGACTAATATTAGCTTTAGCCATAACTTCTTGTAAAACTCCATATTGGCTTGCCCATATTTCTAATGGATTATGTTCTACCCAACCTTGTTTTGGATAAATCTGATTAAATTCCTTTTGGCTTACCTCCATTATGTTTTGATCCTTGTCAAAAATTATCGCTCTTGAACTTGTTGTTCCTTGATCTAATGCTATTACATATTTATTCATAGCTTTGCCACCCACCCTTTTTATTCTTAATTTATTTTCATGTGCCTAATGTGTCTAAAAGTTATAGCCACATAAAACAATCTAAACTTTAACAAATACTTATCTTACGTATAATCATATAAGTATTCAATTAAATTTAGAATATATAAGTAAAGATATTTTCATCTTTTCTTATATATGTATTGTTTTATGTGGCTATACTCTACATACTCTATCGCCTACATGTCCCAAATTTCTTTTTTAGTTGTTGATACACAAGTTGCACCTGAACTTAACGCTTGCATAACCTCTTCTTTAGTTTCAATTAATCCCCCAGCAACAACTGGTTTAGATGAATATTCTGAAAGAATACCTATTACCTTTGGCATTATTCCAGGTAATACTTCTAACGCATCACATTCTGCTCCCATATGTTTCTTTACATTATTTAATGAAAGAGTATCGAATACAAATATTCTTTGAATTGCTATTAAGCCATAACTTTTAGCAATTTTAACCATTTGAGACTTGGTGCTTATAATTCCTTTAAACTGTGTTTCTTCTTTTAAATATTTTACGACAACTTCTTTATTGGTAAGTCCTTCAACTAAATCAATATGAATTATTCCAATTTTACCTGTGGATGCTATTACATCTCCTAATTTTTTAATGTTTATTAAATCACCAAATAATACAAATATAATTTCTGCTGTAGAATTCATTGCTAATTGCAATTGTTGTTCATTTTTAACTGCTGCTATCACCGGATTTTCTTCTAATAATTCCTTAATATCCATATGACTCCTTTTTATGTAATCATTTTCTCTCATTTAGTATTACATATTTATTCTACATAGTCAATATTTTATTACAATAATTAATCATAGAATTTTTACATAAAATCTATAGATTATTCATATATATCTGAAAATTCTAAATTGATTTTTTCAACAAAATCATCTATTGTCGGATCACAACATCTAATTTCATCATTAACTTCATCTGCCATTCTGCAAGGAATATATATTATGAATTCGGAACCAATTCCCTCCTTGCTATTTACATCTATTGTTCCATTGTGCAGTTCAACTAAACACTTTACAAGAGAAAGCCCTATCCCACTACCTTCATGGTCCCTTGTAAGAGATTTATCAACTTGTACGAAACGTTCAAAAATAGAATTTAATTTATCTTTAGGGATACCTCTACCTGTATCTTTTATCCTAATACAAATATTTTCATTACAATCCTCTATATTGACCATAATTTTTCCCCCTTTAGGAGTAAACTTCACTGCATTTGATAATATGTTCAATATAATTCTTTCTATTTTTTCTGGATCGCAAGCAATAATTTTTTCTTCTACGCTTGTATCAAATATTAGTGACAATCCTTTATTTTCAATATAGTCTGATACTGATAAGGTTATATTTTCTATAAGATTTATTATATCAATATTATATTCATTCATATCAAAATAACCTGAATCTATTTTTGTTATATCAATTATATTATTTACAAGTCTTAAAAGGCGATAACAATTTTGCTTCATTATCTTTGTATATTTATACTTATCTATAGATTTATTTTCAAATGAACAACGCTTTAAATTAATGTCATGTACCTGCAAGGCTGAAAAAATAACATTAATAGGAGTTCTTAATTCATGAGATATGTTAGAAAAGAACTCTGTTTTAATCCTATCATATTCCTTAATTTCATATAGCTTTCTTCTTTCTTCAAGAACATTTCTTCGAAGTTCTTCCATCTGTTTTCTTTCAGTTATATCTATTGCTACTTTAATTAATAATTTATGTCCATCTTGCATATTTCCAATATATGCAGAAAAGAAATTCCAAATTCTTATGCTTCCACTCTTTATTTTTATGGAATATTCTCCATCATCTTGTCTTTTCTCTAAATTAAATAGCCTACTTGTATAATTCCCCTTTAAGTCATTTATTAATATCCCTGCCGCCTCTGCCCACTTATAAATTGTTGGAATATCACTTATTGTATATCCTGTAATATCAGTCCAAGTTCTATTTATTTTTTTTATTTCACCATCTTCAGTATATAACATCATTGGTACTGGCGCTTCTTCTATAGAATATCTAAATTGTCTTTCACTTTCTTTTAAAGCATCTTCTGTTTTTGTACGTTCATTAATTTCGTCCTCAAGCATAACATTAAATTCTTTTAATTCCTGGGTTATTTCCTCAAGTTGCTTTTTTTGCTCAGCCACTTTATTTTTTAAATATTCATTTTCTTTTAACAATTGTTCATTAATTTTATTAATATCATCATAGGATTTTATATTTTTATATTCTACTTCCATTAGATATAGCTCCATTTCAAAATATTTTAATTAATTATCTTGATAAGGCACATTCAAAAAATAACAAATCCATTTGCCAACCTATTTTTCATCTGAGGAAAATTGGCTCGCATTCACTCACTGAGTAAGCGATTCACACCAAATTGGGCTTATTATTTGTTTTCATATGACTAAAGTAACTTTGAAAATATAGTATTACATAAACTATATGCATATTATTTATCTATTTTTTTGTTCTAAAAACCAACATGACAGAAGTTTGATTTAAATGTCCTATATATTGTTCACCATAAGCTGAAAACCCTATATTAGTAATGTTATCAAATATTTTGCAATATTGATCTTGAAGCTTCTTTTTCTTAATTTCTCTTGTTCGTTCAAGACATTGAAAATTTATAATACCATCAATGTTTCCAAACTCATTTATTTTATTTATTAGAATTTTCTCAGTATCTTCAATAATATTGGTAGGTTTCAGTAATCTTACTTCCATTCCTTTAAGTATATTGCAATAAAACAACATATTTGTATTATTTACTCTTTGCGGGCTTCTTACAAATATATCATTTTCTCCAACGACTAGCCCTAAAGGATTAGTTACAAAATAATTTTCTATATCTTCAGATTTACATAATCCAATGGATTCCTTATATGCCAAACTCGCTGGTTTATGATTAAATTCAACTACTTCTCTACATTCTTCATTAACCTTATTTGCAATAAGAGTGCTATTTAAAGCTTTAAAGCTTTGAGTCTTAATAATGTCGAAGTCAGCATCACAATTTATTTTTAATAGTAACAAAACACTCGCATCCGTATATGCTTTTCCATTTGCACAAACATATGTTCTTGCAAATTTATAATTATCACCAGCAGAACCTCCAACAAAAAAAACATTTGTCCTATTTCCTATTGAGTCCATTATTTTTTCTTCTTTCATGCTTATACCATCAATTAAAGTCATTCCAACATATTTTCTTGAGTCCATATTATACAAACTTTCATTATAATACTTCTCAAAAGATGCAAAGGCTGCTTCTAAATTTAAAGCTTGTTTCATATTTTCAATTACTTCAACTTTTACGTCTGAAATAATATTAGAATTAATCCCCATTGCAACAACTGAATTTTCTAGTAGTTCCCCACTCTCTATTTCACCAGCTGTTGAGCATCCTACAACTACACAATCATTAAATTCTTCTTGCATAAGTTTACTAATTTTAGCTTGGTTAAAATTAGGAGAAGCAAAAAATATAACTAATTTTATTTTTGAAATATTCAACTGCCGCTTAATATCATCTACAATTTCTTTTTCTAATTGCTTAGTTGAAACTGCAGATTTTATATTTATTTCATTCTTTTCTAAGCTATTTACATTCAATTGTTTAGCTATATTATAGAGTTTTTCAATAATCACTTCATCATCAATAGAGTTCTTATCAAATTTATTTGGATTAAATCCTTTTAATATTAATTTGGCTATAGTCATTTCTGCAATAGCAGGATTTCCCTTTGATCTTATTCTAATAATTTCATCGATTATTTCTTTTATTCGACCAGCCAAAACTCCTCACTCCTTCTCATCGATTTATCCTCTGATATCTAATATTCAACTTTAAATAATGTTTAATTACAAAATCATTATAACATATTTTTACTATAATTTACCTTAATTTTCATAAAAACTCTTTATATACTTATTTTGAATTTTTATGGAATATATGAAAAAACAGAACACCACGTTAACGGTGGTGTTCTATTTTTCTACTATAAATAGATATTGTTATAGTTTTCCACAATATTAAAATTATGTATTTTATTTAAAATCTTCTATTCTTATAATATTATCTATCTTATATACAGATTTCAAATTCATAATTTCTTCAATTGCAATGTTAATTTCTGATTCTTTAGTTTTATGTGTTACCAATACAATTGTAACCTGGCCATCTTCTTCATCACCTTTTTGAATTACAGAACGTATGCTGACGTTATGCTTTCCAAGAATGGCTGTTATTTCACCAAGAACTCCTGATTCATCTAATACTGTTGCTCTAATATAATATTTACTTTTGACAGATTCCATATCCAAAATCTCTCTATTCCATAGATTATTCTTTACAACAGGATTATCATTTTCAGTGTTAACATTACTTCTTACAATAGATACAATGTCACTTACTACAGCACTACCTGTTGGTAAATCTCCAGCTCCTCTTCCATAGAACATTAAATCTCCTACTGCATTACCTCTTATAAATACTGCATTGTATGAATCATATACATTTGATAATGGATGCTTTTTAGGAATCATTGTAGGATGAACTCTTAACTCTACTTTTCCATCAACTTCTTTAGCTATTGCAAGTAGTTTAATTCCCATTTTAAATTGACTTGCATATTTCATATCTATAGCTTCAATTTTAGTAATACCTTCTCTATATACATTTGATACATCAATTTTAGTTCCAAATGCCAAGGATGCAAGTATAGCTAATTTGTATTGAGCATCATAAGCTTCAATATCTGATGTTGGATCTGCTTCTGCATAGCCTTTTTCTTGAGCTTCTTTTAAGACATCACCAAAATTAGCACCTTCCAGTTCCATTTTACTTAAAATATAATTTGTAGTACCATTCACAATACCATATAGTGTTTCTATCTTATTGGCTGTTAAGCTTTCGTTTATTCCTTTTATTATTGGAATTCCCCCTGCTACACTAGCTTCATATTGGAACATAATTCCTTTTTCATCAGCTTTTTCAAAAAGTTCATCTCCACCAGTAGCTAACAGCATTTTATTTGCAGTCACTATATGTTTTTTCTTGTCCATACATTTAAGCATATAATCTCTAGCTGGTTCCATTCCCCCCATAACTTCTACAACAATCTTAATACTACCATCTTCCAATATTTCATTAAAATCTGTAGTAACTAAATCATCTGGAACGTCTATTCCTCTTGGTTTGTTTTTGTCTCTTACAAGAATTTTCGCTATTTCTACTTCATATCCACATCTTTTCATTATCTCTTCTTTATTAGAATTTAAAATCATCCAAACACCACGACCAACATTCCCCAATCCTAGTAGTGCTATTTTTATTTTTTTCATTTTATGCCCCCCTTAAGTTCTAAATACTATAACTAATATTATATCTATAATTATAATTGTAATACTACATTTTGGCTATCTTTTTTTATTTATATTTAACCTAAGCATTTTTGTTCCAGAGTTACACCTTATTGCTTTTTAAGTATAATTTATTTACATTGAGATAGTTCACCATTTCTTATGTGCTCCTTTAAAGAATCCTACAATAATAAGTACTAAAAAACAATATATAAAAATTATTTTTATAATCATTTACATCAACTTCCTTTATTATAAAGCTCAGTTTGATACAGCAATCTAAACCAAGTTAATTTGTAAATATAATATTATAATATGAATTTTTATAGAAATATTATATTAATTAAATTATGCAAATAGTATATAAAATCTATTTATTAAAATTTAATAAACAGGACTCAGTTTCTATCTAATATATTATACTAACTATAATTCATTTAACATAATTGTTAATTAAACTCTATTACTATAATTCTCATATTTATAAAAAATTAAACCAACAAATCGTATTTTTATAGAAGTCTTGTACATATTTATAATTGAACTTTTATATATTCTTACATATTTAAACAAATGATTTTTCTAATATATTTATCATTATAGAAATTTGAAATTCACCTGCTCTCGTAAATCAAACTTAATAACCTCTTCTTCTAGTATCTTAGTTTGCATAACTAATTCGCCTGTTGATATTGATGTTTCTTCTGATATAGCTGAATTTATTTGAACCACATCTGAAATTTGATCTATTCTAGAGTTAATCTCAATTATATCTAATGATTGTATTTCAGAAGCTGTTGATATTTCATTAACTAAATCAGACATATTGTAAATATTAAGAACTACTTTATTTAGTTCATTATTAACATCTTCTGTTAGATCATTCCCCCTGGCAACTTCTTTTATATAATTTTTTATGATGTTTGTAGTATCCTTAACTGCATCCTCTGACTGTTTTGCTAACTTCCTCACTTCTTCTGCCACTACTGCAAATCCCCTGCCAGCGTCACCAGCTCTTGAGGCTTCAATTGCTGCATTTAAAGCGAGAAGATTTGTTTGAGATGCTATATTTTCTATTGTAACTATAATATCTGAAATTTTTCTTGATGAATCTTTTATATCACCCATTGAGTTAATTAAATCCTTCATTTTTTCATTTGCATTTACAATCATAGTTTTAGTAACTATAGAAAATTCATTAGCTTTTGCTGCATTTTCTGTATTATTTCTTACTTTACTCGATATATCTCCAATACTTTTTACTACCTCCTCTATTGCATTAGACTGATTTGTTGATCCTTCTGCTAGAGATTTACTAGTTAGTGCTATATCCTTTGCTCTACTAGCCACAGCTTTAGTTGCTTGATTTATACTTCCAAAAGATTTGTTTAAGGAACTAATTATATTTTCAAGAGAATATTTTATCTGTAAAAATTCCCCCTTATAATCAATAGTAGTCTTTATTTTCAGATTTCCATGAGATAATTCTTTTAAAATACTTGAAATATCGTTAATATAATTACTTAATCCATCAATAGTTGAATTTAAATTTCGGGTCATTTTTCCCATTTCATCTTCTGATTCATAAAGATTATCATACTTAAGTTCCCCACTAGATAAATTATTGGATATTTTAGTAACATGATTAATTCCTTCAAGTAATACTCCTACAATGATCTTAGTAATTACAATTGAAATTATTGAAATTATAATTATAACGAGCAATGCAATTATAAATCCTGCAATTGCGCTTATATTAGAATCTTTTACAAAGTTCTTAGAACTTAATTCGGAATCATTGCATATATCTGATATAGATTTTTCACAATGTTCTACTTTAGCTTTATAGCCACTATCCATTATAATTCTTGCGGCATATTTATCTCCTTTATTAAGTGAATCACATATTAACTTTCTATGAATTAAGTGCTATATCTAAATTATTTTCAAAATCATCAATTAATGTCATGTCTCCAACGAAATTACTTCTAAGTTTCTGAACATTTTGTTTGAGTAACTCTTCTTCATTGTTTGAAGCCTCTATGTATTTTTTTATTCTACTCTTATCATCTTCCAACATAGCTCTATACATGTATCTATCAATCATAGCTAATCCTGTTTTCATACTCCATGCTGTATCTACAGTACTATATGGACCATTATATAATCTATTGATTTTATTAGACACAATTCCTAAATTTAATAATAAAGCCAACATAAAAATCATGCTTATTCCTATAATTATAGAAAATCCTCTTTTTATTTTTTTTTCTATAGGATGATCTTTATATCTCACTTTTAAATAATTATTAACTTCCTTGTATTTTTTAGTTAATAAATTACTAACCTTATTATTAATCTGTTTTTGTTTAATGTTTAATCCATAATTATTTATATTTTCAAATATACTTTTTAACATTAAATCCTCCATTGCATCTAATAATTAAATTACTTTAATTACTTTGTATTATATTTTAGTAGTCTTTCTTAACTTAATTATTACACTTTATTCCTCACTCTCTAAACTTAATATAAACTACTAATTTATTCATCTTAAGCATAGCTTTAATTTATTAACTTCTTATTGATTTAACGTTAAATTATGTTAACTAAAGGTTAATATTTTTTTCATATTTACTTTAGCGACATTTTCAAAAATAACAAACTCATCTTCAAATCTTATTTTTCATCAGTCAAAAAAGCTGCCGAAAAATAATCATGATATTTTATACTTGGTATTTTCTTTCATGTGCCTTATTAAGATAATATTAACTAATTATGTTTCATATTAATTAAATATAAATTTTATTATTAAAAATATAAAACATACTTTTGATAAAATCGAAAAATTTATCGAGGTATATTTAATGTTTTTTCTAAATATGTTAAAATTATCAAGTACATTAATCTTTCATCTGCAATAAAAATTTTACTCACATCACATTAAAAATATATTTCCAAAAGGAGGGACAAGTTGTTATTCCATAGCAGCAAGTATGATGAAAACAATCTCAAAAAATATTTGGTGGATATATGATAAATGCAAATCATCATTCCGATGGATTTCTTTCATAGTATTGATTGGATCCATACTTTCCATTATTAATGTAATTAAATCTTTAGTCTCTAAATCCTTGATTGATGCTGCAACTCAAAATGCTTCTGATAAAATTATAAGATGGATAATTATCCTTGGCTTATTACTATTATCGAATATAGCTTTAAGTTCCATAAATACAATCGCTTCAACTTATGTATGTGAAAATATACGTAATAACATGCAATGCAAACTATATAATCACATAATTCATAGTACGTGGTCAGAGCATAATAAATACCATAGTGTAGAGCTACTAACTCGCATAAACAATGATGTTAATACCATAACCAGTATGATTACAAGTACTCTACCAGGTATAATTTCATTAATAGTAATGTTGATTTCATCGTTTTTTGCACTATTATCAATCTCATTAACAATGTCATTAGTTTCTATTAGTATATTTCCATTATTAATATTGTTAAGCAAAGTATATGGTAGAAAACTACACTACTTCTATATTGAAATTCAAAAAAAAGAGACTTTATATAACAGATTCTTACAAGAAAGTTTCAACAACATTCTTATAGTAAAAAGTTTTTGTTTAGAAAACAATAGATATAGATATTTAAAAAAAATTCAAATTGAAAAATTAAATCTTTCAATAAAGAAAAGTTATTTTTCTTCTATGTCTAATGGTTTTTTAGCTTTAAGTTCTTTATTAGGATATTTTGTAGTCTTTATATGGGGAACAATTAACCTTTCAATTGTTGGGGTATCAGCCTTTGGTGATTTAACTGCTATGTTTCAGTTATTCTCAAATATACAAATTCCCATTTATGGTTTATCTAGTTCTTTTCCTCAGCTTATATCTGCATTATCTGCTACAGATCGGTTAATAGAAATAGAAAATATGGCTTTAGAAAACTTTCCTTCTAACATAGAAGATTCAATAGTTTCTATTGAACATAGATATGATGAAATTGCCACTACTATAAATAATGAGATCTATTTTGAAAATGTAGAGTTCGGATATATCCCAACTGTACCTATTTTAAAAAATATTTCGTTTTCTATTAATTGTGGCGAAACAATTGGTCTTATTGGTCCTTCTGGAGAAGGTAAAACAACATTGATAAGGCTTTTATTATGCTTAATACATCCAAACAGTGGTAATATTTATATTGATGGTCAAAACCTCAACACAAATCATAGAAAACTAATTTCATATGTTCCCCAAGGTAACACTTTATTTTCAGGAAGTATTTTAGACAATTTAAAATTTGGTAATCCTGATGCAAACGAAAATGAGATAATTGAGGCATTAAAAATGTCTTCTGCATTAGATTTCGTTAATTCATTACCAAATAAATTAAATACCCTTATAGGAGAAAAAGGAATCGGGTTATCTGAAGGACAGGCTCAACGACTAACTATTGCAAGAGCTTTCTTAAGAAAAAAGCCAATCCTAATTTTAGATGAAGCAACTTCATCATTAGATTATAAAACCGAATTAAATGTATTAAATGAAATTAAGAATTTAATACCTAAGCCTATTTGCATAATAATAACTCATAGACCATCAGCACTTTCAATTTGTGATAAAATATATAAGTTAGAAAATAATAATATTTCGCTATATACTTCATACCCGTAGTATACATTCAAACTAAAATATATAACGTATAGTAGTTATTATCCAATTATTTATTCCTTAATTTCATGCATCAAAAATTAATTTTGCATATTGCATATAAACAAATGCCATCAAAATGTGATAGCGTTTGTTTATATATTTATATCACTGTAAAATATCGGCTTTTAATAATCCATATCCAGTGTTATCATTTCTTCCTCCATATAGTGGCTCACAAAGTTTTGGAAGCAAACTTCTAACCTTTACAGCATTATTTATTGTTGGATCTTGTTGTTTTAGTAATGCTAATAATCCCATCACCTGCATTACAGCTACATCACACAAAAATATTTTGTGTGGATTGGTTCCTATTTCATAAATATCATATTGATTTTTTGAATTTACACAAGTAACTCCATAACCATAGGATACACAATCTACAAAATTCCCTGTAAATGGAGTTTTGTTATTATCTCCACTAATAAATTTTTTATCAGGAGTTACGTAATTTACAGTAAGTGAATAAATTGATTTATGTTGAGGGCCTATAACCCATCCCCCACCATTAGTCACACAAATAATATTTGCATCATAACATTTTTTTAATAGACTATCTGCAACTGTATCTTGAACACCATTGTCAAAATTAATTATATCTATCTTATTAGCAATGCACCACTCAACAGCATTCTTACAATTTGTATATGACTTAGTTGCATAACCTACAGATTCCTTTATTACATATATCTCACATTCAGGAGCTAATCCTGTTAACTTTCCAGATATTAAACTTGTATATACAGTTCCATATCCATTAGAATCTACAAAGCTACTTTTCTCACTTGTAATATCGTTATACTTAGTGACATTAATTTTATCAGTAGATATACATCCATATCCTAAATAAGCAATCTTAATCCCCTTCCCTTTTATTCCTGCATTATGCAATTTATATACATTTAAATCTTCAAAATTAAACAAATCCGTAGTAGAAACATTTGGTGGACTATCATTAGTTACATACTCAACAACATCTACTTCACAAACCGCTGCCTTATTGTTATAAGTTGCTATTAAATTAGTGCTACCAACTTTTTTCCCTGTTATAATCCCTCCATCACTTACCGTAGCAATACTTTCATCTGTTGTTTTAAATTTAACATATGCCATCTCATTAGGTAAAAAAACTATATTAGCATTTATTTGATTAGATTCTTGAACTTGTAGTTTTGTTTGTGGAAAATAAATGTTTTTTTGAATATCTTCTAATATTAGTTCATCTTCTCTCTTATAATTCGTAGGAACTATGCTTGCTTGAATTAATCCATATCCATAATATAAGTCCTTACCTTTATCACCTAAATCTATACAATTATCTTTCAATATTTCATATATCTCTCTAAAAGTTAAATTAGAATTCTGTTGTTTTATTAATGCTATAATTCCAGAAGTTATTGCTGAAGAAAATGAGGTTCCTGATACAGTTATATTTTTACCGTTTTGGTCTAATGCTACTATATTTTCACCATAACAGCAAAAATCTATTCCAAATGAGTAAGAAGATGTTTTCGATATAATATTATTTTTATCTACACTAGATATTGCAATTGTTGAATCATATCTAGCCGGAATTGGCAAATATGCATTAATTGAAGTATTACCAGCTGCACATACTAAAACAATTCCTTTTTTCTTTGCTTCTAAACATACAGCCTCTAATTCATCACTTTCACAATCTGGAAATCCAAACGACATGTTAACAATATCCATCTTATTATCTATGCACCATTTTAAACCATCTATAACTTGATTTATTACGACTTCATTCGAAAGTGATAAATCGACTTTTAATGAATATACATCACTTTCAGGAACTACACCATAGTTATTACTTGATATAATACTAGCAACTGCCGTACCATGTCCATCTACATCCTTATAGTTGTTACTTTTTTCTATAAAATTATATCCACCTTTTATAACTAAATTCCCATCAAAACTGTTTCCACCTGTATCTATTACTGCAACTTTAATTCCTTTTCCTTTAATGTTTTTTTCTTTTAAAGATGTTATATTTAACGATTTTAAAAAATCATTGTTATCCATTCTATTATCCCCCTATTATATAAAATATAAATTGCTTAAATATAAAGTACGCTATATTAAGAATATTATATTATATTCCTTTTTTTTACATATGTTACTTTCAAACAACTGATATTAAATCATTTATACGTTAAAAGGAACTGCTACAATTTATTTGTAACAGTTCCTTTACTTTACATTCTATACTTGTGACTTATTCAAATTAAAATTAAAGTTTTCCAAAAACTTTTTTCTTAAGATTTTCCATGTGGTTCTTGCCAGTCACCATTTGCATCTTGCCATGGTGCTCCATCTGGAGTGCTTGAGAAATGACTGCCTAGTTTAGTCTCTTTTACAGATAAGTCAATAATCTCTGGTTCAATCCACATTAATTTTGTTTCATTCATTTCAATTCCCCCTTTTATATACTCAAACTTAATGATATAGGATTAACCTTATATCATTAAATTTATATAGCTTCATTATTTAAATATTCATATAGCGTTAATGATATTATAATCATCCTCATATCAATAACATTATTATCAATTGAATTAACTTTTAAATGTTTTAATTGTTTCTTCAATTTTTCAATATCTAAATACTTTCTACTCTCTTCATCTTTAATAACTTCTTCTAATTTATCACATATATATTTTTGTTTAGGTAATAATCTTTGAATCCAATCAGCACTTTGTAATCCTTTTGTAAAAGAATTAAGTCTTATTTTATCTGGCAATATTTCTTTCATTGCTCTTTTTATTAATAATCTTTCTTCACCATTTCTTACAAACTGATCTATAGGTAAACTTAAACAAAACTCAACTACTCTTTTATCTTTAGTTGGATCTCTTTGCACTATTCCATGTGCTAATGACATCTTACTCTCTATATTTCCAATCTGAGTCAACATCACTGGATCTAAAAAATATTGTCTGAGTTCTTTAATGTTTTTGCATTTTAAATTTATTAATCCATATTTACTTTTTTCAATTCTAGTATCTATATTCCATTTATTAATTAATTCCATTTTTAATGGAGAGTTTTCATATTTATCTTGTATGGATAAACTTTTTCTTGTATTTTTATATTCTCTAAATGCTCTAATAATATATTTTGAGGTAGTAATTGGAGATTGATTATATAATTTACTGCATTCTAATACTTCCTTAACAACTTTACATAGATGCCCTCTCCCTAATAATGTCTTTATGTGAACTAAAAAATCTCCATATGATATTGAGAAATTACCATATTGTCCAGTAAGTAAAACCTTAGAATTTCTTTTTTCTACTTTCTCCATAATTTCATTCACCCAAAATATATTTTGAAAGGTTTTATATGGCTGCTCTAATATTTTAGTGAATTTTTTTATGTCACTAACTGAATCTTTATTTTCGCTTTTACAATAATTTATTTCTAAATTGTTTATTACATCTTTTAAACTATTAACATATTCACTTTCATCTGCAAATCTATACTTAGAAGTATCGTCCTTGTATCCATCCATAGGT
Organism: Clostridium saccharobutylicum DSM 13864; assembly: GCF_000473995.1. Taxonomy (NCBI): domain Bacteria; kingdom Bacillati; phylum Bacillota; class Clostridia; order Eubacteriales; family Clostridiaceae; genus Clostridium; species Clostridium saccharobutylicum. Next base: position 3,185,393 of record NC_022571.1, read on the forward strand.
ATTGATGTATATGATATTAAATTTTTTTCTTTATTTTTTAATATATTTGCAGCTACACAAGCTACTGAAGTAGAATCCAATCCTCCACTAAGCATAATAGATATTTCTTTACTACTATCTATTCTAGAATTTACAGCTTCAAAAAACACTTTTTTGAATTCCTGTATATAATCATTATCCGATTTTAATTTTAATACTTCATTATTTGCTAATGGATTCCAATATTTATATTTTGTAAGTTTATTATTTTTGATAATTATGGCAGTAGCAGGTAAAACTTGATATATATTATTGTAAATAGTTTCTTCAGGCTCAAATTGATGAACAACACTTTTTAATGCTAAAAAATCACATATCCATCGTTCATTTAATTTTCTATTATTTTTTAATGGTTCAATTATAGTTGAAAAAGAAAATATATTATTTTCATAAGAGTAATATAAACTACGACTCCCCATATGATCCTTTACACATAATACTTTTTTCTCTTTTTCGTCGTAAATAACAAACGCAAAATCTCCTACCAAATACTTAGGACATTCTTCATTCCATTTTTCATAAGACAATAATATAACTTGACTATCAGTTATACTCATTTCCTTATCATATTTAATATTAAGCAGACAGCATAATTCTTTCTTATTATATATACTAGCATCTGCAGTAATTATTAATCCTTTCTCTTTATCCCAAAGCGGTAATACTTCCTTTTTTGATTCATTTGTAATTTCTAATAATCCACATCCCATAAACATATTATTTTTATTTAAAGTTTTTTGAATATCTAATTTATACATTTTAAGACTGTCCATCATATTTTCTGCAGTAACAATAGATACTGATTCTCCATTGGTGTTTATCTTGCCACATATAGCTCCACTCATTCTATCCACCTCATCGTGTTAATCATAAATTCATTAAAGTATTTTCTAACACTTTAATCTGTTCACTAATTGTATATTTATCTTTTGGTCTATATATACGATAAAATTTGATATTTTGAGCAATCTGTAAACATTTTTTAAAATATTCTGGAGGGATCCCATTCTTTTTTATCAACTCTATTCTATATATATTATTAATTAAAATTATCAATTTTTCTTTTCCTTTAATTTCTTCAATTTCTACTTTAGGATTGTTTCTTATTTTTATTTCACAAATTGCTCCCATTTTAACAGGTTTAGATACAAAATCTTTTCTAACTGGTATTTTATATTTTTCCCTATCATCATCAATTTTTTTAAATTTATTTAATTTATATCCCAACCTTAACATTGTATCTTTACATAATTTCTGTTGCGGATATGATGAATTTATCATAAAATTATTATTAATAGCTGAAACATCATCTGCCATAAATAAATGCTTATTCAATCTTAACGCCGTTGTTAACGTAGATTTTCCTGCACCTGAATCTCCTACTATAGTTAAAGTTTTATTATTAATAACAATAGTTCCTCCATGAATGGCTAAAGTATTTCTTTGAAATAGAACCATGCCTAAAGCAGTACCTAATAAATATGCTTTTACATCTTCTATGTCTGCATTTGCATTTTTATCAACTACAATAGTATTTCCATTATATATTAAGTAAGTTCCAACAGCTTTTATATTAAACCAAATTTCTTTATAATTTGAGCTTAAATATAAATTTCTTCCTTGTTTTATACTATTCAGAACATTACTTGGAGTAATACCCATACAAATATTTATTTCCCAATTTACATTAATACTTTTTAGTAATTCTGGAAATTCAATATCTGATTTAATTGTCAAACCATATACCTCATAATAATACTTAATATCCTTTGGTATCATTTTTCCTCCACTTATTTATTCTAAATTATTAAAATATGCTTAATTAATATATATTAGTATATTCAAGAACATTTGAACTACATTTATCAATTATATATTATTTAGAAAATTTCGCGACCACTGCAAAACCACTTCCATTTCCTCCCGTAACATAATATCTTCCACATCTTATCCATGAGTGAGCTACCAATTTAGATTTTTTTTCGTGTTTGCTCTCTGCATTTTTAATTATAATATTATTTTCTTTTAAAACACCTAAATATAGAGTATTTTGTATATGTTCTCTCGATAGTAAATACTGAGCTGTTAATGCTTGAACTAAACATTTACTTTCCCATGGTGTGTATTTAGAAACTTTATTTATAATCCACGATATTTTTTGTGCAATCTTATACTCGTTATTTTTTAAATTAAAAGATGATTCTCTATTTAATTCTCCCATATATTTTCGTAAATTCTTGAACGGAACAATTAGTATTGCACTTCTAATTATGGCTGTAAGTATAAAAACCTGAAAAATCAAAATTTTATCTTTTAATTTCAATCGACTAAAATTCTTTAGTTGATTGAAATTAAAAATTTTCTTACTTAATTGTAATAAGCTCTTCATTTTCCAATACTCCTAGATAATTAAGTACATTACTTTCACAAGTTTTCTTATCAATATTATATTCTTGTAATAGTATTTTTATTAAATCTTTTACATAAATTTCTTGTTCAATAATTTCCCAAATCCGACTTCCAACTGAATTTAATGCAAAATATTTACCCTTATCTAAATTCATCATAACCTTATCTCCATTTAAATCTGTAGTATCTATTTGTTTAGATTGACATACTTTTGTATTATAACCTACCATATTAACCTCCGAAATTACATATTCTATCATTTAACAACTACAAACATTTATTACTCTATTATAAAAATACCTTATACCTTAAATTCATCACAAATTATTAATATCTATAACTCAAAAGTTTTGATTAATTTTTTCCTTTTATCAATAATATCCAATGTTATTTTATAATATTTAATTATTTTAACAACTCCATATTTTCTTATAAATATTCCCCTGATCGCATGATGTATCCACGCTATTGGTAATAATAAGAAATTCTCCTTTGCATATTTATACCTATGGCTTAACAAAGCTCTAGGTGGAAAAATAAATCGAAATAATTTTTTGATATTAGTATTTACATATTGTTGATTAGCTTCAATCCAACACAATTGTTTAAAACCATCTATTTCTTCTTTTTCTCCATGTACTCCAGCAGCAAAAATATTGGTTAATAATAATTGTATCTCTTGCTCACTTATAAATTCGCTTGTTAAAATATTTTCCTGAATATTTATATCGAATATTTTATTTAAAAGTTCAAATATTCCTTTTATAAATTTTGATATTCCATACAAAGATATTTTGTTGTCAAAACTTGTCCAATCTATATTTTTATTTTTAACAAATACTGCCATATCATATAATTGCCTTAATCCAAACCCTTTGTATTTAGCATGTACAGCCATATGGAAACACATATGCATGAGGAAATCTTCATTGCATAATGTTTTACACTTAACTCCACAAATGTTAAATTCAATCGTCCTTTTCCAAATATCTTTTTCAAAATTCTTTACACTTTCATTTAAATAAGAATCATTTATAAGTTTCCAATGAACTTCAATATATAATTGGTTTGAACACATAAATCCTGCATGAATTGGATGATTATTCTCATAACATTTACAACCATTTTTTATAAGGTAGTTTTTAACAAGCAAATAATCTTGTGGTTTTATTAATATATCTGCATCACACATAGTTCTATATTCTGGTCTTGGATAAAAATTTCTTAAAACTACCCCCTTTAATAATATTATTTCTATTCCTTGCTGATCTAAGCCCTCAATTAACTTTGCAATACTATTTATATTTTGTATTTGAATTAAGTTTTCCTTTAAAATTTTCTGTCTCCATTCATTTAGAACACCATTATCAACGAATTTAAAACTATTTCTATCGATTGAAGAATATACTAGTGAACTAATTTCATGTTGCTTGCTTTCATTTATAACTTTATTCAAACAATCACTATTTTCTTCTAATTTAATTTTTTTTCTATCTATAGATGATTTTAAAAGATTAACTATCACTTTTTGATATTGTTCCATTTTTCACCTTACATAATTACTTTTTTTTATCTATTCCATAATAATACGAATACTTTTTTTTACTTTCTTTTACCTGATTTATTACTAAACCAATTATATTTGCACCTACTTTATTTAAAAGATTCTTAGCTTCTTTTACTGATTGTATCTTACTTTGACCAGCTTTTAATACAAGAATCGTTCCATCTACTTTTGTAGATAAGATTTGACCATCAGTAACAACATCTAATGGTGGACTATCTATTATTAAAATATCATATTTATTCTTAAGCTCTTCTAATAAATTATTCATTGCAGTTGAATTGATAATTTCTGATGGATTAGGTGGAATTTTTCCACTTGTCAATATATCAAGATTAGACTTATAGTGTTGAATTGCATTCTCTAATGTCTCTTCTTGTATTAACACCTGTGAAATACCAAGCAAATTTGATACATTAAATTTTTTATGAATTGAAGGTTGTCTTAAATCACAATCGATAATTATTACATTTTTCCCGTTCTGAGCAAATGCTAGTGCTAAATTTCCTAACACAGTTGACTTTCCTTCGCTGGGACAAGCACTTGTAACAACAATACTTTTAATTTCTTTTTCAATAGATAAATACTGCATATTAGTTCTTAATGTTCTATATGCTTCTGCATCTATTGATTTTGGTTTATCTTCAAATACAAGCATTATATTTTCCTCCTTAAACAATCTGATTAAGTCAATTACTAATTCTGAATATTATCAATATATCTAATTAAAAAACATATTATTTTAGTTCTCACATACTGGACTATTTAAATTCTTATTATTTTCTTTTCTATTATGCACATCATCATACCTTCTATGTTTTTTATCTTCCCATGGTATTACCCCTATTACAGATATACCCATTACTTTTTCAATTTGTTCTTTTGTCTTAAATGTATTATCCATATATTCCATTATGAAAGATAATAGAATTCCAAATATAAGTCCTCCAAAAATACTTAACGATATATTCTTAAAATAATTAGGACTTACTGGATATTGAGGTAATTTAGCGGTCTCTATAACTTTTACCGTTCCATTTGGTATAAGCACTTTAGTTTCTTTTACAAACTCATCAACTATACCTTCTAACACTTCTTTTGCTAGTACATTGTTATTATTCTCATAACTTATTTCTAATATTTGAGTATCTGTCCTAGGCATAGCTACCAAAGTTTTATTTACCGCCGATGCTGTTATATCTAAATTTTTTTCGTCAATTACATTTTCGATTAAATCATTTGTCTTTATTAACTCTGAATATGTTTTTAGTAATTTCTGATACATTTCAATATCATTACTATCATACTTTACATCTTTTGTTGCATCTTTACCTATAAAAACTTTTGTACTTACATTATAAACAGGCTTGATAACAAAAAGACTCATAACTACAACAATTAAAGTTATAATGGTAGTTATTCCAACTATAACTTTCCATCTGTTTTTTAGTATTTTTAATATATCCTTAATTTCTAAATCCATTTCCTCCATTCTCTTCCCTTCCTTCATGACTTAAATTTTAACTGTATCATATAGTTATAATATTTTTAAGCTATACATGAATAATCTTATTTATATGTTCATAAAGCATTGATATACTCGTTGCTTTAACCTCAATACCACGTTTACTCTTATATTTTTCTAAAATACATATAGTAATAAAAATCAATTACTAGTTTACACACTATATATATATTTACATATAGTGTATTTTAGAAGTATATTATAATATACTTTTTCTTAAGTTTTGATATAATAAAATCAATATATTTTTAATGTATTAAAAGCAAGATTTGACTCTACACAATATCTTGATTCTTTATTCTTGAGCTTCGTATTAAGCAACTATTAAACTATATATAGTTCTTGCATTTAAATACAAAATGCAAGTGCAATATATTGTATAATATATTTTTAATACGATAGCTCCTTCTTACTCATTAGATTAGATTTAATTGGATTTTACTGTATTGATTATAATTATATAAATTTAATTATAACTTTTTCTATTTTGATTAGTGATTAATTTAAACATCTGTATACATTCTCTCATAATACTTTTGATAATCTCCTAACGTTATATTTTTCATCCATTCTTTATTATCCAGATACCACTTAATAGTCTTTTTAATACCAACTTCAAAAGTAGTTTCAGGATGCCATCCCAATTCTAATTCTATCTTGTCTGGTGCTATTCCATATCTTCTATCGTGACCTTTTCTATCTTGAACATATTTTATCAAACTTTCAGTAACGCTTTTATCTACCTTGTCATTTATATATGCAATAACCGTCTTCACTATTTGTATATTTGTTCTTTCATTATGTCCTCCAACATTATAAACTTCTCCAAGCCTGCCACCATTAATAACCATGTCAATTGCTTTTGCGTGGTCTTCCACAAATAGCCAATCTCTTATATTCAGACCATCTCCATACACTGGTAACTCTCTGTGATTTAAACAGTTATTTATCAATAGCGGAATTAACTTTTCTGGAAATTGAAATGGTCCATAGTTATTTGAGCATCTAGTTATATTTACAGGCATTCTATAAGTATCATAATAAGCTTTAACCATTAAATCTGAACTTGCCTTACTTGCGGAATAAGGGCTATGTGGATTTATTGGAGTTGTTTCTGTAAATAATCCTTCATCTCCTAATGATCCATAAACTTCATCTGTTGAAACATGAAGGAATTTAACATTTTTCTTAAATTCTCCTTTAATTATCCATGCATTTTTTGCACAATTAAGCATATTAACTGTTCCAAGTACATTTGTCTTAGCAAATATTGCTGGTTCTTTTATACTTCTATCAACATGTGATTCTGCTGCAAAATGAACAACGTAATTTATATCATAGTCTTTAAAAAGATTGGAAACTAGTTGGTTATCGCAAATATCTCCTTTAATAAAGGTATATCTTTTATCATTTTCAATCAATTTAAGATTTTCTAAATTTCCTGCATAAGTTAATTTATCTAAATTTATTATCTTAATGTCTTTATATTTATTTAACATATATAAAATAAAATTTGACCCTATAAATCCTGCCCCACCTGTAACTAAGTATATTTTCATCATTCTACTCCTTTTTATTTATCTAATTTATATATAAATGATTTTAATGCCTCTTGCCATCCTCTCATTTCATCACCAACCGTATTTCTAAACATCATATTGTCAAGTGATGAATGTTTTGGTCTTCTTGCTTTAGTTTTATATTCTTCTGATATACACGGTTTAACTTCACATTCTTCTTGTGACAATCTAATTATCATATTAGCGAAATCATACCATGTACATTCTCCTTTACCTGTGCAATGATATAATCCAAATTCTTCTGTTGGTATAAGCTTTAATATATGATAAGCTAAATCATTAGCATTAGTAGGATTTCCCTTTTGATCATTAACAACAGTTATTATATTTCTTTCTTTGGCAAGCTTTCTCATAGTATATACAAAGTTACTTCCTACATATCCATAAAGCCAAGCTGTTCTCACAATAAAGTACTTTGTAGAAAACTTCCTTACATAATTTTCACCTAAAAGCTTAGTTTTTCCATAAACACTACATGGAGCTGTTAAATCATATTCCTTTAGTGGTTTATCTCCTTCTCCACTAAATACATAATCAGTTGATATATGAACTAATTTAGCACTTATTTTTTCACATGCTATCGCTAAATTTCTAGGTCCAAGTGAATTAACTTTAAATGCAAAGTTTTCATTACTTTCACACCAGTCAACATTTGTAGCTGCTGCACAATTAATAACTACATCTGGCTTTAAATCAGTTATTTTATTAACAACTTGTCCTAAATCAGTTATATCTAATTTATCTATATCCAATGATATAACCTCGGATTCTTTTATAAAATCTGATACTTTACCAATTTCAGCTACTCCACTTTTTATTATACCTTGAAGCTCATTTCCTAATTGTCCCTTTGATCCTGTAATTAATATCTTCATTTTACTGATTTCCCTCTCTTTCACATACATTAAATTGAGGAAATTCACTTAAATCTAATTCTTTTAAATTGGGATGCTTTTTATCTTTTTCAGATAAAATTATATTTTTTATCTGGTCTAATGGCCATTCTACATTAATATCTGCATCGTTCCACTTGACTCCACTCTCATATTTAGGATAATAAAAATCTGTACATTTATAGTTAAATATAGCCTCATCTGAAAGCACTAAAAAACCATGTGCAAAGCCTTCTGGAATATAAAATTGCTTTTTATTTTCTTCACTTAAAATGACACTTTCGTATTTTCCGTAACTTTCAGAAGCAACTCTTAAATCTACTGCTACATCAAAAACTTTTCCTTTTATTACTCTAACAAGCTTTCCTTGACTATGTTTTTTTTGAAAATGTAAACCTCTAAGCACCCCTTTACTTGATCTTGATTCATTGTCCTGAACAAAGTTCATATTGAGTCCAGCTTTTTTAAAATGTTCCTTATTATAAGCTTCCATAAAATACCCTCTTGTATCATTAAAAACTTTAGGTTCTATTATATACAGTCCATTTATTTGAGTTTTATTAAATTTAAAATTTTCCATTATCCCACCTCTTATTTATCTGCTGCCGCAATTTCAGATTTTGCTTTTTGAATCTCAATTTCTTGTACTATATCTAATAAATACTTTCCATAATATGTTTTCATTAATGGTTTAGCGAGTTTAATAACTTTATCAGCATTTATCCATCCTTGCCTATATGCAATTTCCTCAAGGCAAGCTATATAAGTACCTTGTGTCTTTTCGATAGTTTCAACAAAATTAGATGCTTGAAGCATAGATGTATGAGTCCCAGTATCAAGCCATGCCATTCCTCTGCCTAATAATTGAACCATTAATGTTCCTTCTTCCATATAAGCTTTATTCAAATCTGTTATTTCTAATTCGCCTCTTGTTGAAGGCTTTAATTGTTTAGCTTTTTCAACTACTGAATTATCATAAAAATAAAGACCAGGAACTGCATATTTGGATTTTGGTTTTTCAGGTTTTTCTTCCAATGAAATCACCTTACCATTATCATCAAATTCCACCACACCAAAAGCCTTAGGATTTTGAACATAATAGCCAAATACATATGCACCATTTTCTAAGGCAGCAGCTTTTCTTAAGTGTTCTGTAAAACTTTGTCCATAAAAAATATTGTCACCAAGCACCATAGCTACATTATCATTTCCAATAAATTCTTCTCCAATAATAAATGCTTCAGCAAGACCATTAGGTTTTTCTTGAACTGCATATTTAATATTTAATCCTAAGCTTTGTCCATTATTAAACAGCTCTTTAAAACCAACAATATCTCTTGGCGTAGATATTATTAATATATCTTTGATTGCAGCTAACATTAAAACAGACATTGGATAATATATCATTGGTTTATCATAAATTGGCACCATTTGTTTTGACATTGCTTTTGTTACTGGATAAAGTCTTGTTCCAGAACCTCCTGCTAATATAATTCCTTTCATACCCATTACTCCTTTAAATTTAATATGAGATTATGTTGTATTTATAGAAATGTGTTTATTTAAATTTAGATAAGAATTATTCTTATTTTAAAGAATTGCTTTTTATATTTGTTCATATTACAAATTTTATAATACAAGTAGTATGGTCAGATTTCTTATAGTAAATATTTATTTTCATTCTTAATTATTTTTGATTACTATCTTCTTAATCCCTCTTGCTAAGTTGTGGGTAAATTCATTTTTATATAAAATTTCTTTTAATTTCCCTAAAAATATTTCTTTCCTCATACATTTTAAAGCCGCATAATTAAATCCTCCTATATTATATAATTCTTTAAATTTATTATAATTTTTATTCTTTATTGATGAATGCCTTAATTGATCATTTCCTTTAATTGCTTCATCTATACTTCGTTCTTCTAAAAACATATCATCTTGACATTTATAAATAAAATCTAATCCTTTTTCTGTACATGGTAATAATACAGAAACTCCTCCCTTTGTAGATTTTAAAAATTCATTTTCTTCTCCTATACCCCAAAAATCTCCTATTGTTATATCTGAAACTCTTTTTCTAGTTGCATATTTGCATTCATAACAATTTTCTCTATAAAATAATGCTTCCATAAATCCCCTATAATATAAACTTTCTTTCATTGTTTCACTAAATACAACTTTATTATTATCTAAAAGTTTAAAATTGAATCCATCTTTATCTCTGAAGATAATATTATCAAAATTAACATCCCCATTAGATTTTATATAATCTGATAACATCTTATATGATGGAACTCCATGACAAATAATATCTATTGTCAACAAATTGCTATACACCTTTTTTAAGTATTTTTTCAGCCCTGCTATTTGGCAAGGTGTTCCTATAAACAATACTTCTTTATTATTATCTAAATCCATTTTAGCCTGTTTATAAGTATTACCTATTTTACTTTGAACATACTTAGATCCCTTAAGTTTGACCAAATCGCCTTGATCTTCTACTCGTATATGCTGAACATCTTTATTTATTACTGCTGCTCCAAATACAATTCCATTATTTTTTTTTAAAACATTTCTTGAAAAAACAGATGCTGCTCCACCAGATGTACTAGTTTCTCTTTCTAAGTTGTTTAATGCCCAACATGCATAGGCCTTTTTAGGTTCATTAAATTTTACGTTGCTTAAAGATTGACATACACTGTAACATAATCTACAATTAATACAATTTTCTTTTCTTACTTTAGGATATATATGACCATTATCATCCTCTTGCATCATTATGCATTCTTTAGGACAAGCATTATAACAAGCATAACAGCCTGTACATTTATCTTTATTACATATCATATCTTATCACCTTAATCATATATTGAATTTTTTAAGAATTGTATAGATTTTAAACGTTCTTTTTCTATATATTTTTCTAATTCTGAATAATTTAAATCTAACTTTATTTTAAAATGACTAATTATATTAATATTAATTTCTCTATCATATAAATGAAATTTTGCTAATATAGTTGCCATTCTGTTATCATTGTTTATTTTTCCATCATATGTTCCTCTCAACACATAAAATGACTTTCTATATATAATTGAAAATGCAGTTCCATGAAATGAGTTTGTAAGAACTAATTTTGAATATTTTATTAAGCTTAAAAAATCACTTGGTCCTTGATATTTACACATTTTAAATCCCTTAAATATTGTTTTATAAGTTGCAGATGTTGTATACAAAATTATTACAGGTAATTTTAGTCTTTTTGAAATTATATTTACCATCTTCATAACATCATTATTGTAATCTATAGAATAAAAAAATATATAGTCTTCATATATTAATCTTTGAGAACATATATTGTTCCATTCCTTTTTCTCTAATAATAATGTTGGATCTAAGACCAAATTAATTTCTTTAGATGTAAACTTTCGAAAAATTTCCTTTCCTATTTCTTCACGCATAGATATGTGAGAAAAATCTTTTAAGTATTCTATTATTAATTTTTTCATTTTTTCATCTTTAAAAGGATTTTCACCTCCACAACTTGGAGCATATGCAATTTTTTTCGCACTATCGCTAAAGGTTAAAAAATATGCATTATCAAAATCACTTACTGATACATTCCAAATCTGATCACCTCCACATATTAACGTATCATACTTTAAATTATTGTTTTTTAACTCACTTTCAGTAACATAATTATTTTTACTAAGCTGAAGATTATTATTAATAAACTTATTGAACAATTCATATCTGGATTTTACTACTTTATATTTATATAGAATAATCCTTATATTTCTACAGATATTCTTTAATGAATTATTTTTATAAAAAATTGAATACATGTCTCTCTGATTTTTATTAGAAAAATCTATAATCTCATACTTACAATCTATAATACTTTTAACTGCATTTTGTAATGCATAAGCCTGAAGAACTGACCCGTAATTATGCGATGAATGAAATGTAATATTTCCTATATATCTCATATTAATTCTCCCCTATATGTCTTTAGTTTATTATATATTCCTTTCAAAATATTTCTATTTATATAAACGCTATAAATAAAAGATATTATAAATCCTATTAAATAAAGAAAATATATGTTGGAATAATAACAAAACATATTTACACTTAATATTAAAAATGAAGTGATATAAAAATTTATATCCTTTTCCATTAAAATAAACTTTTTCAATTTTACATATCTATATATATATGTCAATAAATTAGATATCAATGTAGATAAAACAGCAGCATATATGCCTAATAGCTTTATAAAAATGATATTAAGAACTATATTTATTAATGCAGCATATACAGTGCTTATTCCCATTATTTTTGTTTCTTTATTAGCTGAAAATATTCCACCATAAAATCCAGAAATATTAGCAAAAAACATACTAACTATCAATAATGGTATATAATTAAAAGATTCTCCAAATTTAGCATTTATCACCAAATGAAAAGTTAAAGGTAGCACAGATATTAAACATAATGAAATTGCCATTAAAAATCTTTTTAAATCTTTATAGATAATATTATAATATGCATTAACATCTTCTTGCTTTATAGCTTTAGCCGATTCTTCTTTCCAAGCTGTATAAAAGAAACCATAAAATATATTTATTAAATTAGGAAATTTGTTTGCAACAGCATATATTCCATTGCTTTCAGCTCCAATTGCAGTAGTTATGACTAACCTATCTGATAAATTTATTATTACCCATGAAATACTATTCGGTACTAATGGAAATGAGTATTTTATCATTTCTTTTATTTTAAAAAAATCCACTTCCTTTAATGATAAGTATTTCCACACCTTAAGTTTACATAACCCTAAAACTGAAATTATTACATTAGCTACTATATATGACGTTAATAGTCCAATTAATCCCATTTGTAAATATACTATAAATATTAAATTCAATGTAACTATTAGCGCACCAGAGAAAAATCCAAGTATTGAATAAAATTTAATTTTAGATAATCCTCTTGCTAAAGTTTCAGTTAAGCTAGTTAAAATAGTTGTAATCAAGAAAAATATAAGATAGAATTTAAATTCATATTTAACTAAGCTCAATATTACATATAATACAAAACTAGATATTATAATATTAATTAAAATAAATATAACCGATTGACTAATTATATGCTTTTTTTCACTTTCACTTTCTGCATCAATTAAAAATCTAAACATAGCTTCTTCCATTAATAGAGTTATAAATGGAACAATAAATAATACAACAGTATTAATAAAATCAAAAGTTCCGTATGCAGCTTCTGTTAATATAGATGTATATAATGGTAGTAGACAAAATGATATTGCTTGTGTACTGCATTTTCCAATAGCTATAATTACTGTGTTTTTAATAAGACTTTTTTTGCTTCCCATCTATAATCTCCTCATGCCTTATTTATAATATTAATAATTCTATCTGCCACAGTATCCCATGAGTATTCTTTAATATATTTATTCCTATTTGTAACAACATTACTTTTAATATCATCATTGTTTAACAATTGATACATTTTTATCGCCAATTGTTCAATATCATCATTTTCAATCAAATAACCATTATACCCTTCTTTTATAAATTCTTTCATCTCAAAATTATTTCTTCCTATGCAAGGCAATCCATATACCAATGCTTCAATAAATACTAATCCATATGCTTCAAATCTCGAAGGCATACAGAATATATCACACAAATTAAAATAATCACTTAATTCATCTGAATTAATCTCACCTAAAAATCTTAAATTATCATCTTTATCTTTTAATGGCCATTCTTTAGGTCCCGCAACATATAATTCTACATTAGGCAAATACCTCTTTAATACTTTAAAAGCTTTATATACTAAATCTCCACCTTTTCTAAAAAAATCTCTTCCTACAAATAAAATTTTGTTTTTTGACTTAGGAAAAGGCTTTACTTTTTTTATATTTAAATTAATCCCACCTCCCACCCAATGAACTTTCTCTTTTGGAATTTTAGAATATTCAACCAAATTATTTGCTAGCCATTTTCCCATAGTAAAAATCCCGTGAATATTATTATAAAATTTGAATTGATTCTCTCTTCTTCTACTCATATCATCTTCTAAGTAATTTTGAAATCCGCTATATTGGAAAAGTCCATTATATTTTTCCTTAAAATAAAATAATGAATCTAAACTAAGATCCTGATATACATAAGTTTTATTGTCACATAATCCATAATCTCCAATTTGTAATACTACTGATTTTTTATCATTTTTTATTAATCTATTAACCTTTTTTTGATAAATTTTCGTTTTTAGTGATGAAAATTCGTGAATTATTTTTACTTTTTCATTCTTAAATTTTATATCTGTAAATCTTTGTAACTTTATAAACATCTTATCTTTTCTATTCAATGTTACATCTATATTTTGAACTGGGATCTTTGCTTCTAATGTTTTATATAATGAATACGTAGTTCCAGACCATGTTTTCTCTCTACATTTATCCCAAGAGCATACATATAAAATTTCCACTAATAATTCCTCCTTAATGTTAAAATCTTCTTAATGTCCATCACTTAATATGTATTTTTATAATACTTATTAACTTATAGGACATTCCTCTATTTATTAAAATAATATATTCATATCATCTAAATTCAGAAAATTCTCCTTAGAACTTTCTAGTACTCAATGCTTTATTACAATTAATTTTTAACCATCTATTATATTTTGTCATAGTACCTATTGGATATTTAATGATAATGATTAATATATTGATTAAATATTCAAGTTTCAAAAGAATGACTAGATTCTTATTGTAATATTTTTTTACCATATAAATTAAGGAGTCGGAATTTCTCTTATAGAGCAAAATGTTTTGCTTTAATGTTGGTCTTTCTCCGATTTCATGCATATGATAGCAATATTCTCCAATTGAAATTGCTTCTTTATAATTCTGTCTCTTCAATTTTATAGCTAATATTGTTTCTTCAAAATACAAAAAAGTACCCTCATCAAACAAATCTACATTATTAAACACATCTGCTTTAATAATAAACATTGAACCTGGAACAACATCTATATTCATCAATCCATTTTTATCAATTTTATACTTAGGACTCCATTTATTATTTTTTCTAAAAGCAGATTGTAAACAAAAAAGTTGCCATGTTTTTGGAATTAGCCATCCCACATTTCTAAAATCTAAAAAATCACATGAAATAATTATTGGAGCAATTAACGCTAAATTCTTATTTTCATTTAACTTATCAATTAGGTTTGAAAATATTTGTCTATATGTTATACGAATGTCAGGATTCATAATACATATATATCTAACATCATTAAAATTATTTAATGCATAACGAACTCCAAAATTATTTCCTGATGCATATCCATAATTGTATTTATTTAATACTACAAACACATTCTTAATTAAAGAAAAATGTTCTTTTAATATTGAATACGAATTATTAGGAGATGAATTATCAACAATAACTATTTTGTTTCCTATATTAAATTTCAATATATTATGGACACAATCTATAGTTTCATTGTAATTCTTATAATTTAATATGATTATAACTAAATTGTTTTCCATATAAAAACTTCCTCTTTCACCTCTCAAATTTCATTCTTTAGAATTAGTATTTTATATTTTGATAAAATATAAAAATGAACTATATATTTCTTCAATAAATTAAAATCTTATTATTTTTTATTAATCACAATATTCTCTTTCTTTAAATTTGAATATTCACAAAAAATTAAAATAAGAACAACATAAAAAGAGTAATAATTAAAAAACCATGTGCAATTCGTTGCAATTGTTATAATTAAGTATGCAGTCATTAATAGAATCCAGCTACTTCTATTTCTATAATAATAAAGAAAACCATTCTTCAAAAATATGCTAAACAAACTTAAAAACCAGCAAATTCCTATTAAACCATACGAAAACAAATATCCATATATTCCATTATCTGCAACAAGATAACCGCTTCCAATTCCTGCTGAATAATATGCTGAAATATCAGATGTATTTGGAAATCCATAACCAAATACTGGCGATTTATAGAATCCCTCTAAATAAAAACTTTGGCTTAATAATCTAATCTCATAAGTAGGATCATTTCCTTTTTCAACCACTGCATTTATAAATTCTTGCATCAATTGTGTGTTCATTATATATGAAAAAGAAGTTAATAATATCGCTCCAAAAATAATTCTATATCGTAATTTTCCTTTACCTAATAATCCATTTAGTGATAAAGTTGCAATAATAGCAGCAAAAAGCATTCTACTTTTATTAATAAATATCACATATAAAATAGTGATTACTACTAATATAATATTTTTAATTTTTTTCTTTCCTTTTAAAATTTCATCAAAACAAATATACATGGACATAATAATATATGAATAATCGATATATAATCTTATAGATCCATAACGATAATTATGAATTACCTTCAAAAAGAAAAATTTATCTGCAAAAAAATATTGTAACCAAACTAATAATAATTCTATAGATGCAACTACTAAAATTGCATTTTTTATTTCCTCAATTTTCAACTTACCCTTTTGCAATTTAGTTGATATTGGAAAATATAAAAAAGAAATTACAATCCAATATCTATGTGTTAATAATCCACTAACTATGCCTTGATTATAATTAATAAATGCACTAATTGAACTTATAACTGCCAATATCGGAATGAAAAGGATAATTAATTTGTACTTTTTATTTTTAAACAAGCTTGTTCCGTACCTAACAAAATTCCAAATAAAATATAGAAAAAATATAATCATAGAAATATCATAACCAGATGCTACTCCAAATAATTTTTCTTGATAATCAACAAAATAAAAACAACAATCTGCCAAAGCAATCAGAAGTAATATTTCCAATGAAAATTTAAATTTTGTGTTAATTTTATAATTCATTATCTTCCTCCTAATCGCAATCTTTTCCTAACAATGCAAAATACTGATTAATAACATTATTCCAACTATATTTACTAGCTTTAATACTTGCATTTAATCTTAATTTTTTAATCTCACAATTTGAATAATTTAAATATAATTTTATTATTGAAACAATTTGTTGAATATAGTCATCTTGATTAATTACATAACCATCCATTCCAGATTCAACAATTTCAGAAGCTCCACAATTCGTTGTAACAAAACATGGACATCCTACACTCATAGATTCTAAAACAGCAATATTAAATGTATCATATTTACTCAAACACAAATTAAAATCTGATTTATAATACGCATTATACAGTTTTTCTTTATCATTAATTTGACCATTATAACAAACAAGGTCACTCAAATTATAAGTTTTTATATAATTATAAAACTTCGTTAAACTTTTGTTATCAATAACATCTCCATATATATTAAGAAATACTTTTATGTTTAAAGCATTTAATGCTCTTACTAATTCTAATGCCTCATAAATACCTTTTCTATTTTTAATTCCTCCTACATGTATTAGATTTAACACACTCCCTCTAACAAAACTGTTAATACTTCCATTCAATTTAATTAAATCCATACCATTATTTATTACATAAACATTATTTGTTCTTTTAAAATAATATTTAATATCTATTTTTAATTTTTCTGATACACATATTACATTCGGAAAATATTTATAGATAATCTTTTCAATCAACACAGTTTTTCTATTTGGTTTTATTCCATTATATTTACTTTCAATCTTATAGATTCCATGTATAATAAGATAATATTTCCTCTTTTTATCCAAAAGCGAAAGAATAAATATAATAAAAGTAAGAAAAAAACCATCTGAACATATACATACAATTTTATAATTTGAATCTAATAGCATCCTTGGTAATTTTAGAACTTCCTTATTAATATTAATTATTTTAAAGTCTATTTTATCTATTTTTTTACCAGCATTCATCAAGCTCTTTAAAACACCGCTTGGCCCATTATTACAATTTGTTCTATTTAATTTTCCTAAAAAAATAATTTTATTTTCCATTTTATCTGTCACCATTTCGTTAATTTTTATTTTCTATGAATTGTATAACTATTTCTTAAATCTTTTACTATACTTTGTGCAGAAATATCTTTAGTAACTAATGTTCCTGCAGCTATAACACTACCTTTTCCAATTTTTACTCCATCCAAAATAATAACTCCACTGCCTATCCAACAATTGTCCTCAATTACTATCCCCTTTCTATTTACGCCTTGTGATTTTATGTCAGATTTAATATCAGAAAAATTATGATTTTCTGCGAATATACTAACTCTAGGTCCTATCATGACATTATTCCCAATCTTAACAAATCCCGCACAACCAATATACCCGAATGGTCCTATTGATGAATTATCTCCGACAATCAATCCTTCTCCTAATTCTCCAACACCATAATAACTTGATGGTCTTATCATTGTCGTATGTCCAATTGTTACATTATTTCCAAATATAATTCCCTTTGAACTTAAACCCTGAATTTCAGAATTCTTCTCAAACTTAACATTCTTTCCAACTGATATGCGATGCTTATTTAATATAGAAACATTTTTCCCTACAAAAATAAATCCATTAGATTTTTTTAAGAATAGCTTTATAGTAAAACCTCTTATTATCTTAATTGTAGCTGAAACTAAGATAGCAATTTTATCAATGACTTTTATATTATTATCAATTCTCTCTAACATGTCTTATTCCATCACTTACAAGATTAGAATACAATTTAGAAAAACTTTCTATATAACTTTTTAGTGAAAACATCATTTTCTGACGTTTCTTTGCTTGAATTCCCATATCAATCATTTTAATCCTATCCTTAATTAATAATTCAATTTTAGAAGACATATCTTCTGTATTTCTTACTTCAGCTAGTAAACCGGTTTCTTCATCAACAACCATTTCACATATTCCCCCATGCTTATAACCAATGACAGGTTTTCCAGTTGCCATTGCTTCAAGAACGACTGTAGGTAGTGGATCTGGATTGGTACTTGGTAAAACAAATATATCAAAAATATTATGAAGATTAGGACAATCCTTTCTAAAATTTTGTATGATTATCCTATCCTTGAAATGAGATTCACTAACTTTTTGTTTTAATTCTTCCATTCTCCACTCTTCACCTTCAAATACACCGCCTACCATAACTGCATAAACGTTATGATACTTTGCAAGTATTGGCTCAATAGCAGCTAGAAAATCTTTCTGTCCCTTCCAAGCATTCACTCTCCCTATCATGCCTACAATAAAAGCATCTTTAGGAATTTGTAACTCTTCTCTTAAATATTCTGTTTCATTGTTAGAATTAAATATAGCATTATTTACACCATTATAAATTGTCTTAACCTTATTTGGATTTACTCTGTTGGAATTAATTAGATGATTGCCAACAGCATTTGATACTACCACTGTTCTATCAGAATATTTACCAATAATAAAACTAATAAATTTATATATAATCTTTGGATTAATTAAAATTTCATGAACATGCCAAATCATTGGTATCTTTAATTTTTTTCTTAAATAAATTCCTTCTAATACCGCCGTTGTATTTATATGCAAAAGGTTAATATTTTTATCTTTCACTAGCTTTAGTATCAACTTACAATACTTCCTATATGATATAATATACTTAATTATCCCCTTTAAATTAAAGTACTTCCTTCTTAATATCGGATACGGAATTACTTCTGTTTCTATTCCTTCTTTTCTAAGTGCGTTAACAAGAATGCCTTCACATGGAAGAACTACAATTGGATTAAACCTTGTCTTGTCTAATCCTTTTATTAATTCAAGTAACACTTTATCAGCACCATACATTTCTGCTCCAGCATGGAGATATAATATTTTTATCATTTTAAACTCCTTTATTCCATAGTTTGTGATGCCATTGCCTAATTCACAAAAGCATATCCTATATTTATCAATATGTTTCTTATTAATAGCTTTTCAAGCATTTTCCATTCCTTAACAAGTTATACTCACATTCTCATAGCATGAAAGTCCGTTAACTAATAAATCTTCATATTGATCTATAATATAATTCCATGTATACTCTTTTCTAACTCTATTTTTAGCTTTAAATCCCAACGCTTTAATCTTTGTTTCATTCATTGTATCTAATTTATCTATTAGATTAGCTAAATTTCCGCTTTCTTTGGTAAAATATAATGCTCCATCCTCTCCCACTTCTTTATTAAATCCAACATTAAGTAGAATATTCAAATCAGTTGTAGCCAAAGCTTCTAGTAAGGATGGGTTAGTTCCTCCAACTTCATGACCATGAAAATATCCATAAGCATTTTCCCTAATTTTCTTTAATAGCTCCTGATCATAAACCGTTCCAACAAACTTTATTCTTTTATCTTTTTCAAAATGTGTATTTTTTCTTAATTCTTCATAGAACTTATTTCTCTTTACATTCGTTATTAATACAAAATCTTTGTTAGTTTTTGATTTCATAAATTCAGTTATCATAATTTCATAATTGTTTTCTGGAACAAATCTACCTACTACTAAATAATATTCTTTTTTATTTACTTTTTTTTCTTTATACCATTGAATCAAAGAATTGTAATCATCAGATAACTTTGATTTTTGAATGTCAGCTCCATAAGCAATAAACGTTGTATTAGGATTATATTGCTTATAATTCTGTTGTATATATTTCTCGATATTTTTTGAATCACATATCAATAAATCAGCATGTTTAACCATATATTTTTCGGATATTTTCCAATATGCTCTTATATATCTATTCCATTTTGCCCTTTTCCATTCATGACCATCTGGATTTATAATTAACGTCCCATTTAGTTTTCTTAATTTCTTTTTGTAATGCCCTACAAATGGACCGATTCTACAAGCCAAAATATATACTATTGAATTTTTTATATTATTCATCTTTATATATTTAATGCTCCTTTTTAATGCAGCTATATCATAATAAACTGCTTTAGCAGGTCCAATATTAGGTACTTTTACATTAAAGCACCTAGCACCATTGTACTCAAATTCCTTCTCATTATTTGATAAGCAAGAAACATGATATTTTATTTCTTTACTTTTTTGTCCTTTTGTTAATTTGTCAACAAATGTTTCAAACCCGCCATAATTTGCTGGTATTCCTTTAGAACCTATAATAAATACATGTTTCATTATTTAATCCCCTATTCCACATTATTGCTATTGCAACTTCTTTTTTAGGTACTTTGTAAATTAAAATAGCCTTTTTACAACAATTTATAAGTATTTTGATAAATTATTTTTTATATTGAATTCTAACTTGCATGACTATCACCAAATAATACCGAGAAAGTTTTTAATATTAATAATATATCAATCCCAACATTCCTTTCATTTACATATTTAATATCTAATTCCATCCATTCATTAAATTCAATATCATTTCTTCCTGATACCTGCCAATAGCAAGTTAGTCCAGGTTTAACAGTTAACCTTTTTAGCATCCACTCCTCAAATTGCTCAACTTCTTTAGGAAGCGATGGTCTTGGTCCTACAATACTCATATCCCCCTTTAAAATATTAAGTAGCTGTGGCAATTCATCTATGCTTGTCCTTCTTATAATCCTTCCAACTTTAGTTACTCTAGGATCATTCTTAATTTTAAACATTGGACCTGATCTTTCATTTTCATGTGCTAAATGTTCTTTAAGTGCTTCTGCATTTGTAACCATAGATCTAAATTTATAAATTTTAAATATGGCACCTCCTTTACCAACTCTATTCTGACAAAAAATTATTGGGCCACTTGACTCAATTTTTATAAGAATTGCAACAATTATTAGTATTGGCATTAAAACTATTAATGCAATTAAGGAACAAATTATGTCTATGAACCTTTTTGCAATCTCATATATTGGTTTCTCTTTCACTTGCTCTTTTAATATTGAATTTTGCACATTAGGCCTCCATCTCATTGCTAATAATTTAACTATATGATTTATTAATATGTTCTCTATGATTCCTTTTATTCCACAAAATCTTAATTTTTACTTTTTTTAACATTTAACATTTGTAAACATTTATAATTATTAAAATAACACTATTTTCTTATATAAACATCAATTTAACAATATACTAAAAATCCTATAACCACTTATTTTAAACACGAAATCATTTTCACCAATTTAGATAACAATCATTTATAAAAATAAATTTATAATATTATTCTTTTATTTATCCCAGTATGCCAAATTAAATTTTAAAATATAATTTAAGAATAAGATCTCTACTTGAATTAAATTCTATATTTGTGTATACTATGCCTAACAAATTTACAATAAATTATTATTATGGAGGATTTTAAAATGGAAAGTAGAATTGAAATAGCATTAGATAAACATAGGCATGGATATAATTGTGCTCAAGCAATTGTATGTACATATTGCGATTTATTTGGAATGGATGAAGAAACAGCCTTTAAGGTATCTGAAGGATTTGGTGGCGGTATGGGAGGGATGCAAAACACTTGCGGTGCTGTAACTGCAATGTTTATGCTTGCTGGATTGAAAAATAGTGTTGGTTCAATAGATAGTGGGAATTCAAAAGCTTCCACATATGCACTTGTAAGAACATTATCTGATGAATTCAGAGAAATGAATTCAACAACAATATGCAAAGAACTTAAAGGAACAAATGGCGAACCTGTAAAACGTTCATGCCCTGGCTGCATTGAAGATGCAGCAAAAATAGTTGAAAATTTCTTAATTGGTGGAAAATAGACTTATGTGGTGATTTACCGAAAGAAATGGTGCTCTGTTGTTTCGGTTACTAGAGAAAATAACTGTGGATTTCTAACAGTATAAGTTGTTCAATTCCTGCATGTTCCTTAATCAAGTTAATGACAAGCAAGAATTGAACAACTTATGCTGAAGAAATCCTACAGTTATTTTCTCAATGTAACACTTCACAAAAGAGCACCATTTCTTTCTAGTTCAGAATATATTTCAAAGCATAAGTCTAGCTATTAGTTAAGCCTAATATGTACAAACTAGAAAGAAGCTATATTCTTTTTCGGAGTGTTGCGTTTATAATTGGCTGTAGATATTTCTTCAATAGAAGTTATTCCACTTTTTTTGTCCTCAACTTGTTTGAGGAGCATGCATAAATGGTGACAACTTTTACTGATAGAAATCCACAGCTAAGTTATATGGCAACCGAGAAAAAGAATATAGCTTCTTTCGGTAACTATATCATTATTCTAACCTAAAGGTTACTACAAACAGAGAAATTAGCCACATATTTGTTAAATAGGCATTGAAAATAAGCTGTTGCAACAAATATGGCTAATTTCGGTGAATTATCACAAAATTTTAAAATAATCCAAATATAATAGGTATAAATATAGCAGGTAATAAATTAGCCACCTTAATTTTGCTTATTCCAAGCATATTAAATGCAAGTCCTACAATTAAAAGACTTCCAACCGCAGACATATTTGATATTACACTTTCACTCAATACAGTTGAAAGACTACTTGCAAGAAGAGTTATGCTTCCTTGATAAATTAATATAGCAATAGACGAAAATATTACTCCTATCCCAAGTGATGATGTAAATATTATTGACGACACTCCATCCAATATAGATTTAGCAAAAAGAGTTGCATGATTTCCATGAAGACCACTTTCCAAAGATCCTACTACTGCCATTGCACCAATACAAAATAGTAAACTCGCCGTAACAAACCCTTCGGATACTGAAATGTTATCTTGAGCTTTTTTATTCTTTTTATTGCTTATTTTTTCTTCTATAAAATCGCCTAAATTCTTAATTTTCTTATCTATATCAATTACTTCTCCTATTAATGCACCTATTGCTATACAAATTATAATTTGTAGTGTATCCTGACCTTTAAGTGCACCGCTCATTCCTATGTATAATATACATAAAGCCAAACCATTCATAATGGTTGTACTAATGTTTTCCGTTAACCTTTCTTTTACAACTAACCCTACTAAACAACCACCTATTATAGCCCCTGCATTAACAATAGTTCCTATCATTTTATTTCCTCCCCAATTTCTATTTATTTAAATGTGACTTAGGCACGTGAAAATAAATAACTGTTCCTATTTGCCATGAATATTTTTTATCAGGCAAGGAGGTGAATTGCCCTCATAGCAAGCATATTAGGTCAATTTGCCGACGCAGCATGATGGAAAATAAACTGGCAAATGGACTTGTTATTTATTTGAATGTGCCTTAATACTTTTAAAATACATTTTATAATAAATAAGCAAAAAATGCAAAGACTCTTCTATAAATGATAATGAATCATTATAAAAGAGCCTTTTTTATCAAAATATTTTCTATTCTTCTTCTTTTTTATCTTCCTTTGGAAGTATTGCAATTCCAAGTTCAGTTAATTGTTTTTCATCAGCTATGTTTGGAGCTTCACTTAAATAGCAATATGCGTTTTGGTTCTTAGGGAATGTAATTACATCTTTAATGTTTTCTGTTCCAGCTAAGAACATAATCATTCTATCAAGACCAAATGCTAAACCGCCATGTGGTGGTGGTCCAAATTTAAATGCTTGTAATAAGTATCCAAATCTTTCATTAACTACTTCCTCTGTAAGACCAAGTGCCCTGAACATTCTTTCTTGAAGCGCTGTATCATGAATTCTTATAGAACCTCCGCCTAACTCTTCACCATTTAACACTAAGTCATAAGCCTTAGAACGTACACTTCCTGGATTTGATTCAATAAAATCTAAATCTTCATCCATTGGTGCAGTAAATGGATGGTGACAAGCTTTATATCTTTCTTCTTCTTCACTGTATTCAAATAATGGGAATTCAGTAATCCAAGTGAAGTTAAATTCATTCTTATCTTTAATTAAATCGAATTGTTTAGCAAGTTCTAATCTTAATGCACCTAAACTTTGGAATACAACTGAATTTTTATCTGCTACTATTAAAACAGCATCACCTTTTTCAGCATTCATAGTTTTTACTATAGAATTTGTTACATCATCAGTTAAGAACTTAGCAATTGATGACTTAACACCATCTTCTTTAAGTTGAATCCAAGCAAGACCTTTAGCTTTATAAGTCTTAACAAACTCCCCTAATTTATCTAAAGGCTTTCTTCCAAGGTCTGCTCCACCTTTTAAGCATAAAGCTCTAACAGATCCGCCACCTTCTATTGCAGATTTAAATACAACAAAATCTAAACCACGAACATCTTCTGTAATATCAGTTATTTCCATTCCAAATCTTAAATCAGGCTTATCTGAACCGTATTTTTCCATAGCATCTTTAAATGTCATTCTCTTAATTGGAAGCTGTACATCTACACCTGCTACCTTTTTAAATACATTAGCAATTAATCCTTCATTTATTGCCATTATGTCATCTTGTTCAACAAAACTTAATTCCATATCGACTTGAGTAAATTCCGGTTGTCTATTAGCTCTTAAGTCTTCATCTCTGAAACATTTAGCTATTTGATAATATCTATCAAATCCAGATACCATTAATAATTGCTTAAATATTTGTGGTGATTGTGGAAGTGCATAAAACATTCCTGGATAATTTCTTGAAGGTACTAAATAATCTCTTGCTCCTTCTGGAGAACTCTTTGATAAAATTGGAGTCTCAACATCTAGAAAGTTATGTTCTTCTAAATAATCACGAATAGCTTTTGTTGTTTTGCTTCTAATTTCAAATATTCTATGCATATCTGGTCTTCTTAAATCTAAATATCTATATTTTAATCTGATATTTTCTGCTGCATCTAAATTTTCTTTTATATATATTGGTGGAGTTTCTGATTCTGAAAGAATTTTTATAGCTTCACATTTTAATTCAACAAAACCAGTTGGCATGTTTTCATTAACACTTTCTCTTTTAACAACTTCACCTGTTACTGCTACACAATATTCTGGTTTTACTGATTTTGCTTTTTCAAAAGCTTCACCATTAATTTCTTCACCAAATACAACTTGCATTATGCCTGTTTTATCTCTTAAATCGATAAATTCAAGACCTCCAAGCTTTCTATTTCTTTGAACCCATCCCATTAAAGTAATTTTATTACCTATATGTGATTCTCTAGGTTCACCACACATCATTGTACGCTTTAATCCATTTAAAGCTTCACCCATTGTAATTTCCTCCTTAATTCAGTTACGGTGAATAATTAACATTATATAAATGCATATAAGATTGTTTATATAAACACATTAAAAAATCTTATATTACTAAAATATTAATTAAAAACTATAACTTAATCTAATCATTATAAATGAACATATGTTTAGGCACATTCAAAAAATAACAAATATATGTGCCTTAAAACATATTCTTATTTAACACTTTTAGCTATTTCTTCAATATTTTCTAATGAAACTTCAAATATTTCACCATCACTCATTCTTTTTAAGTTTATCTTTTTATTACTTAATTCATCTTCTCCTATGATAGTAGTAAATGTACAACCTAATTTGTTAGCATACTTCATTTCAGCTTTTACACTTCTACCCATATGGTTTATTTCACATTTAACACCTAAAGGTCTTAATTGACTAGCTAGCTTAAATGCTGCTTTTCTCTCTTCTTCCCCTCTAGCTCCAATGTATAAATCAAATAAAGTTTCATTTGGTATTTCAATACCTTCTTTTTCTAAAGTCATGATTAATCTTTCGATTCCTATAGCAAAACCAACTGCTGGCATATCTGGCCCACCAAGTTCTTCTATAAGTTTATCATATCTTCCTCCACCACATACAGTAAAATCTGGAGTTACTATTTCAAATATAGTCTTTGTATAATAATCTAATCCTCTAACTATGCCTGGATCTATTTCATAAGGTATTTCTAAAATATCTAAATATTCTTTTACCTTAGCAAAATGACTATCACACTCTTCACACATATAATCCAAAATTATTGGTGCATTTTTTGTAATTTCATTACATTTCTTTTCTTTGCAATCCAAAATTCTCATAGGATTCTTTTCAAATCTACTCTTGCAAGTATCACAAAGCCCATCATAGTTTTCTGCTAAAAATTTCTTTAAAGCTTCATTATATTTAGGTCTGCAATTTGGACATCCTAAATTATTAATATGTAAACTTAAACTCTTTAATCCAAGTTTTTTTAGAGTATCCATAGCTACAGCAATAACTTCTGCATCCATTGAAGGTTCCTTAGATCCAAATACTTCCACTCCACATTGATGGAATTGTCTAAGTCTACCTTTTTGAACATTTTCATATCTAAATGCTGGTGTTATATAGCATAACTTTGTAGGTTGTGCTTCATTAAATAATCTGCTTTCAACAAATGACCTTACTACTGGTGAAGTTCCTTCTGGTTTTAATGTTACACTTCTATCACCTTTATCTTTAAAAGTATACATTTCCTTTTGAACTATATCTGTTGTGTCGCCCACACCTCTTAAAAATAGTTCTGTATGTTCAAACATAGGAGTTCTGATTTCTCTAATTCCATAAGTCTTAGCAACCTCTCTAAATACTCCTTCTATATATTGCCACTTATAAGCATCTTGAGGTAACATGTCTTTTGTCCCCTTTGGTGCTTGCATTTCCATTGCCATTATTCTACTCCTCCTCTTTATATAATTCGAATACTACATTACATTAATACAACGTATCTAATAATTTCTTCTTTCCTTCAATCATTTCATCTATCCTAGTTACATATTCATGAAGATCTTTTAAATTAGGAAATCTTTCAAGTCTATCTTCTTCTAGAAATACCACTTTACTTACAGCGGCTGCACCTAAAGCGATTATTGTTTGTCTTTCCTCTATCATTTGAATATTATAGATACATTCTTTGCCTTCTTTAGCATACCCCAAATTCTCCATATTTCCAACCATATTTTTTTGCCTATACATATAATATGGAAAAATACCTAGGTCTTGTGCTAAATTTCTGCTTTCTTCGTACATTTTCATAATTTCTTCTTGAGACGTCATCTGTATTCCTTTTTTCAAGATGAAATTTTCATACATTATTGATCCTCTTTTTAAAGCAAGACCATGTACAGTAATGCTATCTGGTTTTAATTTCATTAATTCTTCTTTAGTCTTTAATATTTCTTTATGACCTTCACCTGGAAGACCTATTATTATATCCATATTAATGTCTTCAAACCCAAGCTCTCTAGCCATCTTAAACTTTTCTTTAATATCTTCACTAGAATGAGTTCTTCCAATTAATTTCAAAGTTTCATCATTCATAGTTTGAGGATTAATACTTATTCTTGTTACATTACAATCCTTCATAGTTTGCAGTTTATTTCTATTTAAAGTATCAGGTCTGCCACATTCAACTGTAAATTCTTTAACATTACAATCTTTGATAAAGTCATTATATATTTCATCCATAACCATCATGAATTCGCCATCACTTACAGATGTTGGAGTACCACCACCAAAATAAACTGATTCTACATTAAGATTTTTTTCCTTAACATACTTACTTATTTCTCTTATTTCCTTCATTAAAGCTTCTACATATGGGATTACCATTTTTTTATGAGCGCTTATAGGATTTGATGTGAATGAACAATACATACATTTTGTTGGACAAAATGCCATTCCAATATAAACAGCAATATTATTCTTATCTTTATTTACTATTCTTTCTTCAGCTTTTGCTACATCTATACATAACCTTGCCTTGTCTTCATCCGCTAAATATTTTTCTTTAAAAATTTCAATTACCTTTTCTTCAGTATTGCCTTCTTTAAGTAGTTTTAATGCTATTTTAGAAGGTCTTATTCCAATTAAAATTCCCCAAGGATATATATCGTTTGTTATATCCTTTAAACACAGAAAAAGGAATCTTCTAAGAGAATTTTTAATATCTTCTCCTAGAGATTCTTCCTTACTATATTCTTTATGATTAAATTTCATAATTTTATCATCAATATAAAAAATATAATCTGAATTATCAGAATCTAAAAACTTTATATTATTCATTGGAAAATATACATTAAACAGTTGATATACTTCATACCTAAATTTTAAATCATTTAAATTAACTTTAATCTCCATTTTTTCTCCTTAAACAATATATCCAAAATACTGTATATAATTTTATCCATATTAAAAATATATTGTCTTTTTAACTTCTAAGTGTCATTTTAAACACATTCAAATAGCAAATTGAACTTGTTATTTATTTTCACGTGCCTTATAAAAAGGGATTCATTCTTCTTTCATATCCTATATTAGACTTAGGTCCATGTCCTGGATAAACTTCTACGTCATCTCCAAGAGGAAGCAATTTTGCTTTTATGCTTTCTACAAGCTCTAAACCATTCCCACCAATAAAGTCACTTCTCCCTACAGATCCTTGGAATAAAGTATCACCTGTAAACACCATATTTTCAACTACAAAGCAAAGACCACCTTTTGTATGACCAGGTGTTTCTAATACCTTTATAGTATGATTACCTAACTTTAAAGTATCTCCCTCTTTTAAATATCCACTAGCCTTAGGCAATGTTCCAAATACTGAATCATCTTTTTCCATATAATCTTCATCTACTTTACTTATATAAAATGGAATATTAAATGAGTTCGCTAAATCAACAACTCCTCCAACATGATCAAAATGACCATGAGTTAAAAGGATATATTTAGGATCTACATTTGCTGATTTTATTTGAAATTCTATTTTTTTATAGTCTCCACCTGGATCTATAACTCCACATTCCTTTGTATCTTCATCAATTAATAGGTAACAATTTGCTTCATAAACTCCTGCTGGAATTGTTTTTATAACCAAAATCATTTCCTCCTTATTAAAATTATAATTTATAATACTTGTAATAAATTACAATCATTATTTTCTTAAAAATTTCTTTTGCTGTCTAGCAAAATTGTAACAGGACCATCATTATTAATTTCAACCTTCATATGTGCTCCAAACTCACCAGTTTCAACTTTTAAATTGGATGTTTTGATCATTTTTATGAATTCATCATAAAGTTCTTTAGCTTCATTTCCACCCTTAGCATCCATAAAATTTGGTCTTCTTCCTTTTCTACAATCTCCATATAAGGTAAACTGTGATATAGCAAGTATTTCTCCTTGTATATCAAGAAGTGACAAATTCATTTTATCATTCTCATCATGAAAAATTCTCAAATTAATAATCTTATCCTTTATATATTTCAAATCTTCTAAAGTATCATCCTTAGATATTCCTATTAGAACATTAACCCCTTCATTTATTTTTCCTATTATCTCTCCATCAACTGAAACACTAGATGAAGTTACTCTTTGTACCACTGCCCTCATCTTATTACGCCTTCCTTCAATCCACATTACTGTTACAATACTTTACTTAGGAAATAAAGTTATTAATATAACTACTTCACGTTAAATAATAAAATTAGTATATTTAATTTGCAGCTACATTAACACCTTATTCCTAATTATATAATATATTAAAACTGTAAATTTAACTATTAACTCTATATACGTCAACTACGCCTTTTAATTTTCTTATTCTCTTCATTAAATCTGTTAACGTATCAACTGATGTAATCTTAACTTTTACATTTACAAAAGCAGATCCTTTTTTAGCCAAATTAGCATTAACAGCACTTAATTGCAATTTAAGGTCTGTTATTACACTCATTATGTCTGCAAGTAATCCATCTCTATCGTCTGCTTCAACTTGAATTTCTGCAAAATAAGCATTTCCTTTAGATGATCCCCAATTAACTTCTACAACCCTATCACCATCAGTATCGATAAGATTTTGAAGATTTGTACAATCTTTTCTATGTACAGATACACCTCTACCTTTAGTAATATATCCTAAAATCTCATCACCTGGTACTGGGCTACAGCACTTTGCAAATCTAACCATTAAATTGCTTTCACCCTTTACAGTTATTCCATAACTATTTGGTTCAGGCTGCCTTGCAGATTTAGCAATTTGTTCTTCAATTGACTTATTTAAAATTTCTTTATTTTCTTTTTCTTTATTTACTTTATCTATTCCATTATCTTCTTTCAATCTTGAGATAAATGTAGATACAGATAATCCACCGATTCCAAATAATGCATGTAAATCATCTATAGTATGTATATTATATCTTTTAACAGTTTTTTCGTAAGTATCGCCTTTAGCAATATCTGCATAATTAACGCCTTGCTTCTTCAATTCCTTTTCAAGAAGCTCCTTACCCTTTAAAATATTTTCTTCTTTTTTAGCTTTCTTAAACCAAAGCTTTATCTTACTCTTAGACTGATTACTCTTTGCAATATTTAACCAATCCATATTAGGTCCTTTAGCATTAGAAGATGTAAGTATTTCTACAATTTCTCCAGTTTTAAGAGTATAATCTAGAGGTACTATCCTTCCATTTACTTTAGCACCAACGCACTTATTCCCAACATCTGTATGTATTCTATAAGCAAAATCAATAGGAGTAGCATCTCTACATAAGTTTATTACAACTCCTTTTGGTGTGAATACAAATACTTCATCAGAAAATAAATCTATTTTAAATCCTTCAATAAATTCTTCAGCATCAGATGTTTCCTTTTGCCATTCAAGCATATCTCTAAGCCATACAAGCTTCTTTTCAAAATCCATTTCTTTATCTTGTTCATTTTTTCCAGTATCACCTTCTTTATATTTCCAGTGAGCTGCAATACCATATTCTGCTGTCTTATGCATTTCAAATGTTCTTATCTGAATTTCAAAAGTTTTACCTTGAGGGCCAATTACAGTTGTGTGAAGAGATTGATACATATTAGGCTTAGGCATAGCAATATAATCCTTAAATCTGCCTGGAATCGGTCTGTATATTGTATGAACTATTCCAAGAACACCATAACAATCTTTAACTGAATTAACCAGTACTCTTATTGCAGTCAAATCAAATATTTGTTCTATGCTCTTGTTTTTTGTAACCATCTTTTTATAAATACTATAGAAATGCTTAGGTCTACCATCTATATCTGAGTCTATTCCTGCACTTTCTAGCTTTTCGTTCAAGTCTTTTACTACATCTTTTATATATGTTTCTCTTTCAACTCTTTTTTCTGCTATATCATCTACCAATTCATAATATTCTTTTTCATGTAAATACCTAAAACATAAATCTTCAAGTTCCCATTTTATTTTAGATATACCAAGTCTATGTGCCAAAGGTGCATATATGTCTAGTGTTTCTTTAGCTTTATTCTTCTGTTTATTAGCTGGCATAAACTTAAGGGTTCTCATATTATGCAGCCTATCCGCTAATTTTATTATTATAACTCTTATATCTTTTGCCATAGCAAGTAACATTTTTCTAACATTATCCGCTTGCTGCTCTTCTTTAGTTTTATATTCCATTTCCCCAAGTTTTGTGAGCTTAGTAACTCCATCTACAAGATTCGCTATTTGCGGATTAAAAAGTTCTGCTGTTTCCTCATAAGAATAATGTGTATCTTCAATTACGTCATGTAAGAGTCCAGCAACAATTGTATTAGTGTCCATACCCATTTCTGCCAAAATTTCAGCTACAGCTATTGGATGAATAATATACGGTTCACCAGATTCTCTTTTTTGTTCCTTATGAGCTTCTTCGGCAAAATTATAGGCTTTTTTTACCATGTCAATATCAATATTATGACAATTGTTTTGTATTTTTTCTAACAACTTATCAATCATAAGGATTGCTCTCCTTCTACTTTAATCAATTTTATCTCTAAATTCAAAGGCTGGTTTAATAACCAGCCTTGCTTTTTAATAATTATATATTATTTTAGAATTATTTTCAATAATTTTAGACATCATATTCAACTAATGATAATACATCATAACCTTTTAATTTATCTTTACCATTAAGTTCTGTTAATTCTGTTACAAAATCTAATGATGCAACAACTCCACCTGCTTGCTCTATTAATTTAGCAACCGCTTCCACTGTTCCACCAGTAGCTAATAAATCATCTACAATTGCTACCGTTTGTCCAGGCTTTATAGCATCTTTATGGATTTCTAATACATCTTGTCCGTACTCTAAATCATAACTTACAGAAATAGTTTCTGCTGGTAACTTTCCTGGCTTTCTTACCGGAACAAATCCTATACCTAAAGCATAAGCTACAGGAACTCCAAAAATAAATCCTCGTGCTTCTGGTCCAACTATTAAGTCAATATTCTT
Organism: Clostridium saccharobutylicum DSM 13864; assembly: GCF_000473995.1. NCBI lineage: Bacteria > Bacillati > Bacillota > Clostridia > Eubacteriales > Clostridiaceae > Clostridium > Clostridium saccharobutylicum. The sequence goes on from NC_022571.1 coordinate 3,218,587, forward strand.
ATCTTTTAAATGTTCTACTATTGCATCAATAGCTCCTCTTAATCCTTCACCATCACCTATTAATGTTGTTATATCTTTAAAGCTTATTCCTTTTTTAGGAAAATCTTCAACTATTCTTATTTTTTCTTTTAAATCCATTTTTATTCCTCCACAGAAATTATTTTAATATAAAATTCAAGATTAAATAGCATATATTGTTAAATATGTTTTATTTGTTTTAAAGGATTATTCCTCTTTAAGCTATATAAATATTTTACGATTTGATCCGCTCTGTCTTTATCATTTGTTGTCAACAGTTCTAAGACTATTCTAGCATTATCCATAATTCCTACAGCACCAATAGGCGGAATTATAAATTCTATCATCTTGCTTATGCCATCATCATCAAATTCTTCTATACTATTAAATTCTATTATTGACCTTAACCCATTATTATTAGTATTCATCAAAAATTTATTTCCTTCTTTAATCAATACTCCATTTTCCCCTTTGTCTGATACATTTGACCATTTTATGCCTATAAGTATCAGATCTAAATATTTGTTTATACTCTTCATGTTATAATAGATTGCAATAGCTTGCATTAACTTAAATGCTAATCCACTTGTAGATAAATTTTTATATCTATACTGACAACCCTTTTGATTTGGATTAATGTAAATATAATCATTCACAATATCACTTTCTTCATTTTCAAGAACAATCAAATCTATGCCCAATTGTTTGCACAAATCTACTTCTTCTTGTGATTTTAATCCTACACCTAAAGTTACTAAAAGCTCAGCGCCCAAAAAATCTACATTATCTCTTATATCTACAGAATTTATCCTAGCATCATTTTCTTGTCTATCATATATTAAATACTCTACATCTGCATTTAAATATCTTAAAACAAGTATCAATGATGAAACAGCACAAATCCCATCGACATTATATGTACCATAGACAACAATTTTTTGCCTATTATTTATAGCTAAAGCTAATCTTTCTATTGCTTTGTTCATACCTTTAAGTATAAATGGGTTATATCCAGTAATATAATTTGGACAATATATACTTTCCCAGAATTTACGCATGGCTTCTTCCTCCATAAAATTAGAAAACACCTTTATTATAAATGATTATAATGATTTTGACAATAAAAAAACCTCCATTTTATGCTGGAGGTTCTTCTTTAATTGTGTTCCAGTAATTAAGCTTTTTGTAATTTTTTCTTTTGATCTTTAATTCTATCTTTTAAATATACCCATACTGGAGAAGCTATAAATATAGAAGAATATGCACCTGCTATAATTCCTACTATTAGCGGAATCGTAAATTGTCTAACTGATGGTACTAATATATCCATCGCAATTATTGTCATTAAAGTAGAAAGTGATGTATATATTGATCTTGACATTGTTTCAGTTAAACTTGTATTTGCAACTTCTGTCGGATCTGCTCTTCTCATAATTTTTGTATTTTCTCTTATTCTATCAAAAATTACTATTGTATCATTCATTGAATAACCAACTATAGTTAACACAGCTGCAATAAATGGTGTGTTTACAGGAATATTAAAAATTGCATACACACTAACAGTTATTAATATATCATGAATTGTTGCTATTAAAGCTGCAACTCCAAATTTAAATTCAAATCTTATAGCTATGTATATAAGCATTACTATAAATGCTGCAAATAAAGCTAAAAGTGAGTTTTTTGTTAATTCTTTTCCTACTGATGCACCTATTTCATTCTGAGAAATTAATGCTGAATCTTCTAGAGAATATTTTCCCTTTAAATCATTCATGATTGATGAAACTTTATTACTATCCAAATCTGCTGATTTTATTTCATATTCATAAGAATCTGATATATTAGTGTTTGCATCATTAGCATAGCTCTTAACAATTGTATCAACATCTTCTTTATTTATGCTATCATTTAATTTTATTGATACTTCAGTACCACCTTTAAAATCTATTCCAAAGTTCAATCCTCTAAAGCATATAAAACCTATTCCAATTAAAATAACAATTAAGGAAATTGAAATCAATATTTTTGATTTTTCTATTATCTTAAACATGTTTTTCAGCCTCCTTTTTAACAACTCCGAAGTGTGAATATTTGTTTAACAAACCACATTCAACTGCCAAGCTAACAAGTAATTTATTTACTATTAATGCAGTAAATAAACTTATTATTATACCCACCATAAGTGTAATAGCAAATCCCTTAACTGATCCGGATCCTATAAAATATAAGATCAATGCACAAAGCATAGTTGTCATATTGGAATCTATAATTGACGATAGAGCATGCTCAGCTCCTTTTTTAACTGCTGATTTAATTGAATGACCTCTCTTTAACTCTTCTTTAGTTCTTTCATATACTAATATATGGGCGTCAACTGCCATACCAATAGTAAGTAAGAACGCTGCTATACCTGGAAGTGTTAAAGTTACTCCTACTTCTATAAATGTAAGTAATGAAAGTATTGTATATAATGTTAATGTTATACACGCTATTAATCCTTCATATCTATATAAGATTAATAAAAGTAAAAATACTAAACTTATACCTATAGCTCCTGATTTCATTGCATTTGGGAATGCTGTAGCACCAAGTTCAGCTCCAACATTAGTAACAGAAACTTCTTTTACTGGAACTGGAAGTGCCCCAGAATTAATTAATCCAGCTGTAGCTTTGCATTGTTCTAGAGTTTGATTTCCAGTAATTGCAGCTTTACCATCATTAATTTGAGTTTGCACAGTAGCTTCTTGTATCATTTCATCATCAAGATAAATAGAAATTTTTTGTCCTATATACTTTGCTGTAGCATCTGCAAACTTCTTTTGTCCTTCATCATTAAATTCTAGTCCAATTTCGTAACCGCCTTTTTCTGTGTTTGCTTGAGCTGTTGCTTTCTTAACATCTGAACCACTTAAAATTTCTTGTCCATCTGGTCCTTTAAATACTAAATTACCTGATTTGCTTAAATCTTCTACGATTTCTTTAGAATCAGATTTTCCTGGTACATCTACTCTAACTCTATTAGTACCTTCTGTTGCCACAACTGTTTCTGCAACTCCAAGTTTATTTACTCTTAAAGATAAATGTTCCTTAGTACTTTCCAATTCTTCTGGAGTTACATTGTCTTTTTGAATTTCCATAAGTACTGAAACTCCACCTTGAAGGTCAAGTCCTCTAGTTATAACTTTATCAAATGATTTAAACTCCCATCCTCCTAGGACAAATCCTTTAAATCCTGCAAAAGCAAAAAATAGAATAGCAGCAATTATGACTATAAATATTGATAAACTTTTGCCTTTCTTCTTCATCTTAATCCCCCTCTGGATATTTTCTCTTTTATCCAAAATATTCTTAGGCACATGAACTTAAACAACAGTTTAAAAATTGCCATGAATATTTTTTTGAATGTGCCTTATGCACTTCTTATAGATAAAAGGCTTTAAATATAATTTTGTTAACTTTTCTCATTGTTATGTAAAATACTAAAATATTTAAAATTAAGAATATAAAAATAAATCATTTTTGGATTTATTTATTCTTAATTCTAAACCTTATTACCATCATACTGTCAACACATTGTTCATTATAGCATACTATAATTTCTTAATAAAGTTTTTTGTTGATACATTATTACATCAATACTATTATTGCTATAACTTACAAAAACAATTTTGCATATGTATAATTTTTTCTAATCATTTAACGTGAATTTCTGCCAAACAAAATTCTACAGATTTATTCCTAACATTCCTGCAAGCGTTCCTACAACCAAGCATATACAAAGCTTTCCAAAATCTAAAAGCTTAAATGTCATTTCACCACTAAATAGACTCGATAATATAAATAATACTAAATAATACGCTATAGCAACTCCAATTCCTACAAGCCAACCTTTTGATTCATTTTTCTTAGCGCCCACTATTGCACCCAAGCTCAAGCTGCATAACGATATAATAACATATATTGCACTAAAAACACCTTGACTCAATACTAATTTAGTCATTAGTAGAGATAAAACTGCAATTCCAACAAAACTCAATATTAATGTTCCTATTGTTCCTTTTAATACTGATCGAAAATATTTTCCATTTTCCATAAAGCAACACCTCCTACTACTTCATATTATGAGATAGTAAAAGGTATTATGATTATTTTTGTGTGTTATTAGCTACTTTATAAGCTATTCCACTCTTATCAAATTTTATTTTAGTATTAGCGCTGCTAGTTTCAATAGTTACATACTTATCATCTATGTGTGTAATCTTTCCTACTATACCGCCTCTTGTTACAATTTCATCATGTACTCTTAATTCATCTATCATACTTTTGTATTTCTTTTTTCTTTTCCTATCTGGTACTATCATTAAGAAATAAAATACAACTATTATAACTACAAAAGGTAGTATATTAGCAAATAGCGCTTGCATATTACTGTTCATCTCTCTTCCCTCCAATACTTATTTTTTATCACATATAATATTCCATTATAAGTAGTAGTTTACAATTTTTTAAGTATAATATCAACATAATTTTATTACTTTTAAGGTTTTATTAATATATCACTCAATGTATTAAAATTATTATCTTAAATTATAAAAAATAAACACGATTTTAAAATCATTTTTATTTTTTATTTATGCATCCTAAATTATATAATAGATATTTTTATGTATACATATAGTATTAAGCTCTGCCTTCCCATTCTTTTAACTTTTGTTCCTTGAATTCTTTAAAATAATCTCCATCGATTGCTGCTCTTATATCTTCCATTAATTTATTATAAAAATATAAATTATGTAATACACATAGTCTCATAGCAAGCATTTCTTTAGCCTTAAATAAATGTCTGATATAAGCTCTAGTATAATTCTTACATGCTGGACATTGACAGCCTTCCTCTATTGGTCTTTCATCAAGTTCAAATTTAGCATTCATTAAATTAAGCTTTCCTTCTTTAGTATACACATTACCATGTCTACCATTTCTAGCAGGTAATACACAATCAAAAAAGTCTACGCCTCTTTCAACAGCTTCTAATATATTAGCTGGAGTTCCAACTCCCATCAAATATATTGGTTTATCTTCTGGAAGATGTGGTACAACAGCTTCTATTACTCTGTACATATCTTCATGACTTTCTCCAACTGCTAAACCTCCAATAGCATATCCATCTAAATCCATCTTTGTTATTTCTTTAGCATGTGCTATTCTTATGTCTTCATAAACTCCACCCTGATTTATTCCAAATAACATTTGTTCTTTATTTATTGTATCCGGCATAGAATTTAATCTATCCATTTCCTTTTTACATCTTTCAAGCCATCTTGTAGTTCTCGCCACTGACTTTAATACATATTCTCTTGGAGCTGGATTTTCAATACATTCATCAAATGCCATAGCAATCGTTGAGGCTAAATTGCTTTGAATCTGCATAGATTCTTCTGGTCCCATAAAAATTTTTCTTCCATCTATATGAGAATTAAAATATACGCCTTCTTCTTTTATCTTTCTCATGGCTGAAAGTGAAAATACTTGGAATCCGCCTGAATCAGTAAGTATTGGTCTATCCCAATTCATAAATTTGTGTAATCCACCTAATTTACTAACTACTTTGTCACTTGGTCTTAAATGAAGGTGGTATGTATTAGAAAGCTCAACTTGGCATCCTATATCTTTTAAATCCATACTTGAAACCGCACCTTTTATTGCAGCAAGTGTACCAACATTCATAAATACTGGAGTTTGTATAGTTCCATGAGGAGTTACAAACTGACCTCTTCTCGCATTTCCATCTTTTTTTAACAATGTGTATCTTTTACTCACAAGCGTCACCTCTTAATTATAATTTTACATATTCAGCATATTAAATAGAATAATAAACATAATATTAATATACTATTTTTATATGCTTTATATTTATATATTGAAACGCTTGACTAATGTCACCTCATCAGCGTAAACAACAACTAATTAATAAATTTAATATTGCCATTTATTTTTTATAATATTTACTTAAAAACTGTTAAAAGCTTTATACTTAACTACTCTATGTAAATCTTTAACTTTTACTTAATAAACATAGCATCTCCAAATGAGAAAAATCTATATTTTTCTTTAACTGCTTCATTATAAGCATTTAAAACATGATCTCTTCCAGCTAAAGTTGAAACTAACATTATTAATGTTGATTCTGGTAAATGAAAGTTTGTTATTAATCTATCAACAACTTTAAATTTATATCCAGGATAAATGAAAATATTAGTCCATCCACTTTGTTCCTTTACAAAACCATTCTCATCTCCAATAGTTTCTAAAGTTCTTGTAGATGTAGTTCCAACTGATATAACTTTATTTCCTCTTCTTTTAGTTTCATTTATTATCTCTGCAGTTTCCTTTGAAAGATGATAATATTCTGAATGCATATCATGTTCTTCTATATTTTCGACCTTTACTGGTCTAAATGTTCCAAGTCCTACATGTAGCGTCAAATAAACTACATTAACACCTTTATCTTGAATTTGCTTTAATAATTCTTTTGTAAAATGCAATCCTGCTGTTGGTGCTGCTGCTGAACCTTTTTCTTTAGAATAAACAGTTTGATATCTTTCTCTATCATCTAATCTTTCATGAATATATGGTGGAAGTGGCATTTCTCCCAACGAATCTAAAACTTCTTCAAATATTCCATCATAATAGAATTCAACAATTCTGTTTCCATCTTCTTTAACTTCTATTACTTCTGCCTTAAGCTTTCCTTCTCCAAAAGTAAATCTTCTTCCAACTCTTGCGGACTTACCTGGCTTTGCTAAGCATTCCCACTTGTCTCCTTCAATTCTCTTAAGTAAAAGAAATTCTATTTTACCACCAGTTTCTTCTTTTTCACCAATTAGTCTTGCTGGCATTACCCTAGTATTATTTAACACTAAAGTATCCCCTTCATTTAAATACTCTACAACATCATGAAAAACTCTATGTTTTATTTCTCCACTTTCCTTATCCAATACCATAAGTCTTGAGGTGTCTCTTTTTTCTAAAGGATGTTGTGCTATTAACTCCTCTGGTAAGTAAAAATCAAAATCTTTAACGTTCATTTCTTTCTCTTCTCCTAACTTTACACATATGAAATAAAACACTAATTTACATATAAATCTTAATTTCAAATAATTATTAAATATGTTCATTTCATAATTATTAATTTTATTAGTAACCTAATAAAATGTAAATTAAAGTACTTCATCTAGTAAATTATTTTTATTCCAAACATGATTTAATATCCTTTAATTATCAAAAAATGTTTTTTGTCTCTTATCTCTATTTTTCATTTTAGAAGTATTAACTTTTCCAAAATGTTCATATGCTTTATCACTTGCAATTCTCCCTCTTGGAGTTCTTATAATAAATCCTTGCTGAAGTAAATAAGGCTCATAAACATCTTCGATTGTTCCAAGTTCTTCTCCTATAAAATAAGAAAGAGTTTCAATTCCAACTGGCCCGCCATTAAAATTATCTATGATAGCTTCTAAAATTTTATTATCAACTTTATCAAAACCTTGATTATCAACTTCCAATAATTCTAATGCCGCTTTAGCTTCTTTTAGTGAAATTAATTTATCAGATTTCACTTCCGAATAATCTCTAACTCTTTTAAGCAATCTATTTGCAATTCTTGGAGTACCTCTAGATCTTCTTGCAATCTCAAATGCTCCTTCTTCTGTAATTTTACATCCAAATACAGCAGCACTTCTAACTACTATTTCTTTAAGCTCATTATTAGTATAATACTCCATTGCACAAAGTACACCAAATCTATCTCTAAGCGGAGATGTAAGCATCCCTATTCTTGTTGTTGCCCCTATAAGAGTAAACTTAGGGAGATCTATTCTTATAGATTTAGCTGCTGCACCCTTTCCTATGACTATATCTAACGCATAATCCTCCATTGCAGGATACAATATTTCTTCAACATTCCTATTTAATCTATGAATTTCATCAATAAACAAAACATCATAATCTTTTAAGGTAGTTAAAATTGCAGCTAAATCCCCAGCTCTTTCAATTGCTGGCCCTGAAGTCACCTTTAAATCTCCTCCCATTTCCTTAGCAATAATATTGGCTAAAGTAGTTTTACCTAAACCTGGTGGTCCATACAAAAGTGCATGATCTAAAGCTTCTTCTCTTTTCTTTGCTGCCTTTATAAATATATCTAATCGTTCTTTAACTTTCTCTTGTCCTATATATTCATTTATTTTTTGAGGCCTTAAACTAAGTTCTGACTTAGAATCTTCCTGAAGCTCACTCGGCATAACTATTCTTTCCATATTGTAATGCCCCCTTAATTTTTAATTGTTTTTCTTATATTATATTATTGATGCATTTACATTCAAAATTTATATTCTTAAAATATTATCCCATTAGCGCTTTTAATGAAGCTTTAATTATATTTTCAACAGTATCATCTTTATTTACAGTCTTAAGAACCGTTTCAGATTCTTTTTCACTATATCCAAGTGCTATTAATGCACTTAAGGCTTCCGATAAAACCATAGTATTTTCATTATCTAGAATTCCATCTTCACCTACATTATCTAACAATTCATCTGGCTTTAATTTATCTTTAAGCTCTAAAACAATTCTAGCTGCTGTTTTTTTGCCTATACCAACACCTCTGCATATATGCTTTTCATCACCAGTCATTATTGCATATTTTAAATTATTAACTCTACTTATAGATAACAATGATAATGCTGCCTTAGGACCTACTCCACTAATTGTTAAAAGCAACTTAAACATTTCTAGTTCTTCTTTAGACTCAAATCCATATAACCCAAGAAAATCTTCTCTTACAATTTGATCTAAATATAACATTATTTCTTCGCCACATTTAGGCACTGAAGACATTGTAGCACCTGACGTAAATATCTTATATCCGATTCCGTTGTTTTCTACAACTATATAGTCTTTGTTCATTCCTATATATGTTCCCTTAATATATTCATACATATATATTTTTTCCTCCAAGATTTATTTAAGCATCAAGCACAATCAAATAAATAACGAGTTCATTTGACAGCCTATTTCTCATAATCCTTCTTTGTCAAATCCACTTAATGGCGTACTATGATGACTATTTTTCTCTTTGCCTGATGAAAAATAGTCATGGAAACTTTGGACTTGTTATTTATTTTTATGTACCTAAAAAACCAACTAAATTTATACAATAGAATACAACCCAAAGTAGATTAGCATAGCTTTTCTATTATTGGGTTACTTTTAATATGCCTTATATTCCTTATATTCTTTATAACCAAGTATCATATAACGCATTTATTCCAAATCTAACTTATACTTTATCATTTTACAAGAAATCTTTCAACCTGCAATTTATGCACATGAAAAATAACAAGTCCATCTGCCAAGATTATTTTGGACTTGTTATTTTCATTCATGTACGTAATATTATATTGAAATTAACTATGATAAAAATTCTGATAAGTTTTCTTCCGCATCTTCTTTTGAATCATATTCAAATTCAAAATTTTTTATCTTTGTTTTATCTCCTTCTGTTAAACTATCAAATTTCTTACCGTCTGAATATACATCCTCTTTATTTTCGATAGTTAATGTTCCAGTATTATCAGTCTTGTATATAGCTAAATACCCATCTTTCTCTCCAATGTAATACTTATTAGGTTTAACTGCTTTAGAAGCATCTCTTTTATATGTTAGTTCACCATTAGATGCTAATTCTAACGCATATCCTTTTTGATTCAATGCTTTTGATAATTGTGCTTGAGTCAAGTCGCCATCTATATTTAACTCTTTTTTAAGCTCTGCTATAGTTGATTCCTTTTCTTTCTTCTCACCTGCGAACAAATATATCTTTGTACTATCATCTAATCCGCTTTGCCCTTTAGTTTGACTTACTTCTGTAGTATTATTAGTTGTATCAGCATTTTTATTTTTGAAATATCTACCTGTCAAATAATAACTTATGGAAAATATAAGTGCTAATAATATAATCATTGAAATTAATATTTTCTTCTTATTTATCATAATAATCACTCCTCTTTTTAGGAGTATTGACTACTATAATCATATATATACATTATTTAAAATAAATTATTTACTTTAATCACAATCAAAAAATAACAAGTCAATTTGCCATACTATTTTTCATCATCCGCATCGACAAATTGACATAATAGTTCTACTACGACGGCGATTCACCTCTTTGCCTGATGAAAAATATCCATGACAACTCTGGACCTGTTATTTATTTTCATATGCCTTATCTAACTCTATTTATAAATCCACATCTTTTACATAAATCTTCTACTGCTTTTCTCCCTGAAAATCCATCATAAATATCTTTAGCTCTTTTAGAATTTAATATTTCTTCTAAATCTTGTTTGAATATATTTCCAAGTTTGATACTTCCCTCACTATCTAAACAGCACGGTACTACTGTTCCATCAACTAAAACACCTATTTGATCTCTTAATCCATAACAAAAAGCTCTCTCCCCTAGTTCTTCAACCGTGAGAGATGGCCACATAAATTTTTCACCCATACTAAGATATAAATTTTTCTTTAATTTAAAACTATTCTTTTCTTTTAGAATCTTTTTAAGATCTTCTTTAAGTTCAAATTTTTCTTCTAACAATTTAAATATATCTACATTCATATCATTATTAGCTGTATACTTAGTATCCAAGTTCCATAATCTTAAAGAACATATAATTTCAGTTTTTTCGGTTGCTTCCCTAACAAAATTAATTATATTTTCTATGTATACATCAAAATCAACATTTTCTTCATTAGCTTCAAAACTATGTAGTGAAATATTCACTTGTCTCAAGGCTGGTGCCTTTAATAATATATCTTTAACATTTTCTATCAATGTACCATTAGTGGTTATATTAACACGTAATTGATTTTCTCTGCTTATGTCCAAAAACTGTTCAAGTTCTTTATTTAAAAACGGCTCCCCCATAAGATGAAGATAAATATGATCTGTGTACGGTTTGATGTTTTTTATAATATGTTGAAATGAGTTTCTATCCATAAATTCTAATTTTCTAGATGTCTTAGGACAAAAGTTACAGCTTAAATTGCAGACATTAGTTATTTCTATATAGACTTTTTTAAATTTTTTCATAAAGTGTGCTCCTTATAAATTTCTCTTTCAATCGAATTGTTTAAAATTATCTCTTTTATCCTTTGTTCATTTAAAGTGAGATAACCATTTCTTTTCAATGCAAATGATATATAAAATTTTATCGGCTTACAAAGTGGTATAGTCTTTATTGTATTCATATTGTTAACAGCCATATCTATCATTATCCCAATCCCAAGTCCTGAAGCAATAAGTGATTTTGCTGTTTGTATTTCTTCTGTATAATAAAAATTTTCCATTGATAAATTATTTTCTTTGCAAAGTTTTTCAAGAACTTCATTATGTATATATGAATTTCCAAGTACTATAAATTGTTCATCTAATAAATCTTTAAAATCTATCTTTTCTTTTTTAGAAAACTTATGATTATGACTCATACATACCTTAAATTCATCTATTTTCAAAATACTTGCTTCTAAGTTTTCTTCTTCTAATGGTTGAAGTGAACCTATAAGTGCCATATCAACTTCATTAGATAATAACAATTCTTTCATTGTTACAGAACCTTTTTCAACAAGTTCAATATTTCTAGCAAATCCATTGACAACTATTTCTTCCATGATTGTTGGAAAGAAATATGCCCCTATCATAGGAGGAACTCCTAATCTTATATTTCCACCACTTATTTTTGATATTTCTAATTTTATTTCTTTAATTTCACCAAGTACATTTTGCGTATGCTTTTTTAAAATTTCTCCAGCTTTTGTTAGTGATATTTGCTTCTCTGAATGATTTCTTATTACAAGTTTTGTATTCAATTCTTTTTCTATTCTCTTTACTGCCATTGTTATAGAAGGCTGAGAAATATAAAATTTTTCTGCTGTTTTAGTAAAATTTTTAAATTCACATAAATAGTGAAAATACTCTAAATCCTTAAGATTCATACCTACACGTCCCCTTTAGAAATAAGAATACACCATTTATTAAAAGTAAGCAAATACTTAAATTCGATATCAATATAGATAAACTACTCAGGATTTAGACTTATGTGGTAACTTACCGAAATCAAATACATTTGTGTTCCACAGGACTATGAAAATTTCACACAAATGTATTTGATATCTATTAGATAAACAAACTACAAACCATGCTCAAACTTTGAAATATATTCTACACTAGAAAGAAGCTGTATCCTTTTTCGGAGTGTTGCATTAATAATTTAGGTGTAGGCATTTCTTCAATAGAAGTTGTTCCTTTCTTGCTTGTCACAAAAGTGAGCGCTTACCTTGTGAGCATGCGAGAATGGGTACAACTTCTGATGGTAGAAATCCACAGCTAAATTATCTAGCAACCGAGAAAAAGAATACAGCTTTTTTCGATAAATTATATCATAACTCTAAATTCTACGTTGTTTATCTATAGTATGGTTCCCAAATTTGCTTTTGAACTACATCCATTGCAGTTTCTTCTGTAACATCTGCTCTATTAACACCATCTTTTATTGCTTGTTTTACTACTGCTGTTGCTACAAGTTTTGATGCTTCTCTAAGTTTTGCTACTGGTGGAAGCATTGGTGCTCCTGGTTTTGAAAGGTCTTGTAATGATGCAATTCCATGTGCTGCAGCAGATAGCATATTATCTGTAACTACTTTTGCCTTTGCAACTATTATTCCAAATCCAAGACCTGGATAAAGTAATGCATTATTTGCTTGACCTATGTTATAAGTCACACCATTGTATTCTACCGGATTAGATGGACTTCCTGTTACAACCAACGCTCTACCATCGCTCCATTTTATTATATCTTCTGCTTTTGCTTCACAAAGTTTTGTTGGATTTGAAATAGGCATAATTGCTGGTCTTTCATTTAACTTCGCCATATTCTTAACAACAGCTTCTGTAAATGCTCCAGGTACTCCAGAAGTTCCAATAAGTACTGTAGGCTTAACTTCTTCTACTATTTGTGCTAAATCTGTTAAAGGAGTTTCAAACTCACCTTTTTTACGCGCATATTTCTTTTGTCCTTCTGTTAGATTATCCATATCTTCTGTAACAAGTCCATATCTATCTACTAGATAAAAATGCTTTGCAGCTTCTTCCTCAGTTAATCCACTTCTTAATTTTTCTGAGAAAATTTGATCTGATACCCCAACACCAGCAGTACCACCACCAAACACTAATATTCTATGTTCCTTCACTGGAATGTTTGTAACTTTAGCTACTGCATTAAGTGCAGATACCATCATTACTCCTGTCCCTTGAATATCATCATTAAATGTACATATTTTGTCTCTGTATTTTTCAAGAATTCTGCTTGCATTTCCACGTCCAAAGTCTTCCCAATGCATAAGTACTTCTGGGAATAATTCCATAGAAACCTTAACAAATTCCTCTATAAAATTATCATATTTTTCTCCAGTAACTCTTTCATGTTTATTTCCCAAATATAATGGATCATTTAAAAGTTTTTCATTATTTGTTCCTGCATCAATTACTACTGGAAGAACATTCTTTGGATTAATTCCAGCAGCTACAGTATAAACTGCAAGCTTTCCAACTGAAATATCAACCCCTTGAACTCCCCAGTCTCCGATTCCAAGTACACCTTCTCCGTCTGTTACAACTATAAGTTTTATTTCATCAAGGTCTTTTAATGAAGCTTGTATTGATTTTCTTATATCCTTAATATTATTTACTGAAAGGAATACAGCATCCTTTGGAGTATCATATTTCTTTGAATAATTTATAACTGCATCTCCTATAGTTGGTGTGTATATAATAGGTAATAATTCTTTAACATGCTTACTTATAACATAGTAAAATAATGTACGATTTGTGTCATATAAATTCATTACAAAAAGATGTTTTTCAAGATTATCATCAAAACATTTAATTCGTTCATAAACTATTTTTTCTTGCTCATCAATAGTTCTTATTGCATTAGGCAGCAAACCAACAAGATCATATTTTTTTCTTTCTTCCTCAGTAAATGCTGTTCCTTTATTTAAGAATGGATTTCTTAATAATTCTTGTCCTTTTAAATTGTTCATTTTTAACACTCCCTCTTAATAAGTATGATTTAAAATCTACTTACATATTACAATATTTTCGTTTTATTTTTTATATGTTAGGCACATGAAAATAAATAATAGACCAAAGATTCGTAGAATATTTCTTGTCAGCCAATGAGGCAAATTCTGCTCATAGCAGGCTATCAGTAGAATTTATCGACGCAGTATGACGCGAAATCTACACGTATACTGGTCTATTATTTTTTGATTGTACCTTAAGTTGTAAACCTTACTTAATTTAGTATATTCCAATAAACTTCCACCACAAAGAACCTATTCCAAGCCAAATAATTATATATACAACTCCAAGTACAAAATTTAAACTCCACCATTTATTTTGATCCACATATCCTGATCCAAAAAGTATCGGTGCAGGTCCACTACCATAGTGAGTTGTTGATGCAAATAGATTTCCAAAAAAACCTAAAGTTAAAGCTGCAAGCATTGGCGGAACGCCTTCTGCTATTGCTACCCCAAGAAATGCACTGTACATAGCACTTACATGAGCTGTTGCACTTGCAAACATATAATGACTATAAAAATAGACTAAAAGTAAAATTAATAATATTACTTGCCAACTAAAGCCTTGTACATTATTTCCTACCAGGTTTCCAAACCATGGTATTAGTCCCAAGTTATTAAGTTGATCTGCCATCATTACAAGAACGGAAAACCAAATAAGAGTATCCCAAGCACCTTTTTCACTTTTTATGTCATCCCAATCCAAGACTCTAAAAATTAAAAGAAGTGAAAGACCTACAAGTGCTGTAAGTGTTGCATCAATATGGGTTAAAGTTCCTGTAATCCATAAAACTAAAATTACCATAAAAATTATCGCCATGAATTTCTCTTCTCTTTTCAATGGTCCCATTTCTTTAAGAGATTTATCAGCCAATTCAACTGCATTAGGAGTACTCTTTATTTCAGGCGGATAAATTTTATATATTATTAAAGGTATTGCTATAAAAGAAATAACCCCTGGCACAACTGCCGCTAAAAACCAACCAAACCATGTAATATTAACATTAAATGTTTTTGCCAAAGTTTGAGCTAATGGGTTACCCGCCATAGCTGTCATAAACATAGCTGCAGTTATAATATCACCATGAAACTCCGAAAATATAAGAAATGATCCTATTTTTCTTTCAGTTTTATCTTCCGGTCTTGAACCAAAAGCTTCACAAAGCGATTTTATAATAGGATAAATTATTCCTCCTGCTCTTGCGGTATTGCTTGGCGTTGCTGGAGCTATCACAAGATCACAAAATAATATTGAATAACAAAGTCCTAAAGTACTCTTTCCAAATCTCTTTACAAATTGATATGCTATTCTAGAACCTAATCCCGTCTTTATAAATCCTCTAGAAATAAAGAACGCCATGACTATAAGCCATATACTACTTTCACTAAAACCAGAAAGTGCATTTTTCATATCTAATGTTTTTGTTAAAACCGATATTGTAAGTCCTATTATTGATACTGCACCTATTGGAAGTGGTTTTAATATACAAGCTAAAATTGTAGAAATAAAGATTGCCATCATGTGCCAAGCATTTATTTCTACATTTTTTGGTACCGGCATAAGCCATATTATAACGCCTACTATGAATATAATAATAAATTTAATATATATATTAGAAAATATATGCTTCTTTAAAGCTTCTGCCATAATGAAACTCCTTTCTTATTAGATTAAGCACATAAAAGAAAATAATATGTCAAATATGCTAACATACTGATCTATTATTTTTTGATTGTACCTTATTATAAATCTATTATAAATCTACAATGATTTAATAAGAAATATAGTTTAATTATGAGATTATAAATTTTATTTATAGTAATATTATTCCAAACTATTTTCAACTTAATTTTTATTATAAAAAGCAAAAGCAAGTGCATCAAATGCACTTGCTCAGTAACTGATTTTTACGTTGTCCGCCAACTGGGTACGCCCTCATGTCGTACATTGCTTTCGGGTTTTTTACGTTGCCCGTCACCAACTGTATACCTATTACGATATACTCTTCTGCCGGATTGATAGTGTCAGTACACTAAGATAAATTTAAATATTTATCTTAAATATATTATATATCATTTACTCAATAATTACAATGTATTTTTAGAATTTTCTGACTAATTAAGACTTCTTTTTAGGCACATGAAAATAAATAATAAGTCGAATGTGCCTTATCTATGTAAATACATAGTGTCATTATACAAATATATTATTAACACATTCTTTTAAACGCTATTTTTTATTAACTATTATATATGTTTCTTTTTTGTATCGGTACACTTTTCTTTTTTCATATTACTGCATTATAATAAAAGATAGAAAAAAAAATGAAGGAGTAGTCTTATGAAATTTGAAAAACAGAAGAGAATTGCTATTATAAATGATCTAACTGGTTTTGGTCGTTGCTCAATTTCAGTTTCATTACCTATTATATCAGCAATGAAAATACAATGTTGTCCTTTACCTACTGCAATTTTATCGGCTCATACTGGATTTCCTAATTTTTTCTTTGATGATTATACTCCACATATGAAAGCATATATGGATAATTGGAAAGAACTTAATATAGGTTTCGATGGAATTTATACAGGTTTTTTAGGATCTAAGGAACAAATTGATATAGTAATAAAATTTATACAAATGTTTAAAGCAGATAACACTACAGTTATAGTAGATCCAGTAATGGGAGACCATGGCAAGATTTATTCTACCTATACAAAGGAAATGTGTGATGAAATGAAACGTCTTATGCAATATGCTGATGTGATTACACCTAATCTTACTGAAGCATGTAGACTTCTTGATATTCCATATCCTAATAAAGATCTAACTATTGTTGAACTTGAAACTATTGCCAAAAAACTTCATAAACTTGGTCCAAGTAAAATTGTAATAACTGGATTACAAAATAATGGACACATACAAAATTTCATCTATGAACATAACAAACCTTATAATGTTATTAATGTAGAAAAAATCGGAGAAGATCGTTCTGGTACTGGTGATGTGTTTACTTCAATTGTAGCTGCTAGTACAGTAAAAGGTGAAGATTTAGTCGCTTCAGTAACAAAAGCTACTAAATTTATCAGCAAAACTATTGAATATACAACAAAACTTGGTACTCCAATACATAATGGAATTTGCTTTGAAGAATATTTAACTGAATTATAGCATCATAAGGTACAATCAAAACAATTTTTTAGCAATTTAATATTAGAAGGAGAAAAATATATGACTATTTTATATACAGCAAAAAATGGTACTTATACAAATCTTAATGATATCCTAAAAGAAGAAAAGAATATCAAACATAATGTTTATGTTAATTTAACAAATAAATGTTCTTGTGCTTGTACATTTTGCTTAAGGAATACTAAGGAAATGGACAAATCAAACAGCTTATGGCTAGATAGAGAACCAACTTCTGACGAAGTTATATTTGAATTTGAAAAATATGATTTGAATAATTTTAATGAAATAATCTTCTGTGGCTTTGGTGAACCTACAATGGCACTTGATACATTGCTTAAGATAGCAACTTACTTAAAAAACAAAAATTCTAATCTTACAATTCGTATCAACACTAATGGATTATGTGATTTAGTTTATAAAAAAGAAATTGCTCCATTATTTAAAGGGTTAATAGACACAATATCAATAAGCTTAAATGCCTCTAATGCTAAAGATTATTTAAACTTGACTCGTAATAATTTTGGTCTTGAATCTTTTGATGCAATGTTAAAATTTGCAGTTAACTGTAAAACTTATATTCCAAATGTTGTTATGACTGTAGTAGATTGTATTGGGCAAGAAGAAATAAATGCTTGCCAGGCTATATGTGATAAAATAGGAGTTACTTTAAGAGTACGTCCTTTTGAATAAAATTGTTTAGACTTAGATTTTTTTGGTGATTTACCGAAAGAATGGATACTCTCTTGGTTCATCTGCTTAGAGAGTATCCATTCTTTCCGGTATATCATATATTTCAAAGCATAAGTCTAACTGATATTTTGTTTATCTATATAAATAAACAAAATATGAACTACAGTTCATACTAATGATTAATTGTCTCCATCTAAGAAGTTACCAAGCACTCCTAAAATACTACCTTCTTCTTTATTTTTTCCGCCAGTACTTGGTGCTGAAGCAAATACACGCTCTGCTAATCTACCAAAAGGTAGACTTTGAACCCATACGGTTCCTGGACCTCTTACTGTAGCAAAAAATACTCCTTCCCCACCAAATACAGTATTCTTAATACCGCCTACAAATTGGATGTCATAATGCACATCCTTAGTCATCGCCACCAAACATCCTGTATCTATTTTCAATATTTCACCATCTATTAAATCCTTCTTCATTATAGCACCACATGCATGTATAAAGGCCATTCCATCTCCTTCTAACTTTTCAAGGACAAATCCCTCACCGCCAAAGAAACCTACACTTAATTTCTTCCTAAAATCAATTCCTACAGATACACCTTTAGCCGCACACAAAAAAGCATTTTTTTGACATATTAATTTTCCATTCATTAAACTCAAATCCATAGGTATTATTTTTCCAGGGTAAGGTGCCGCAAAAAATACTTTTTCTTTTAATTGGCCAATATTAGTGAATGCTGTCATAAACAAACTTTCTCCTACTAATACCCTTTTTCCCGCAGAAAAGAGTTTTCCCATAAAGCCTCCAGTTCCTTGCTTTGAACCATCTCCAAATATAGTTTCCATTTGTACATTAGGCTCCATCATCATCATAGCACCTGCTTCTGCTATTACTGTTTCACTTGGATCAAGTTCAATTTCTACAAACTGCATATCATCTCCATAAATCTTATACTCAATTTCATGTGAATACATAATGTTCACTCCTTGCTTCCTAAGACGCATGAAAAAAATATTAAGTCCAATTTGCCGTGGATATTTTTTATCAGACAAAAATATAAATTATCCTTATAGTGGATTATTGGGTTAACTTACCTATATAGCACGATAGAAAATAGATCAACAAATGGACTTATTCTTTTTTGAATGCGCCTAAATAAATATCAATTTACCAAATGTATTTTTTGATAATATCTTAATTTATATGCAATTTAAATTAAGATATTAATATACATCCACATCATTTAAATATTGCAATTTTAAACGAATCTTCCTTATATGCTCTATAAATATATACAAAAATTATGGCAGTAATAACTACTAGTGTCCCTATCAATGAATATTTTTTAATCAATAGATGATATTTCTGAAAATCAACTCCAAAAACTCTTCCTAATGAAATAAATGTAGTCGTCCATATTAAAGCTCCCATGTATGCGTTGGCTGCAAATTTCTTATAAGATAACTTGCTTATTCCTGAAAAATAACCAGTGACATGCCTTATTCCTGGAATAAAATAGGCCATTACCAACAACTTATTACCATATCTATCAAACCACGTTGATATCTTATCCAGCCTACTCTTATCCATATGAATATAACGACCATATTTTTCAATAAACTTTACTTCTAATACTCTACCTAAAAAATAAGATACAGTAATTCCTATTCCAACTCAAATAGTAGCAATTAATATGCTAAATATGAAATTCATCTTTCCTTCATAAATAACATATCCACAATATGTCATAATAGCTTCACCTGGTAAAGGAAATGCTATCAATTCTAATATTAAAGCTACCATTAATACAATATATCCATAATTATTAAATAATTCTACTATAAGTCCCAATTTTTTCACCTCGCATATAACAAGTATACCCTTTAACATCTTGTTCAATACATAAAATTATTATTTATTAGCACCTATATTTTATCTTATATTCATAATATATTATTTTCTATATTTCTTCATACAATTTTCCTAATCCAAATCTAAATACCAGCTTCCTTTCAACTGCCTCATATAAACTTTCAACTTTATTTCTTAATTTCAAATTATAAACATAACTTACTCCAAAAGCAATTATATATGCTCCTATAACATCCATTGGATAATGATGTCCTACATATACTCTTGAAAAGCCAACCATTACTGACAATACAGTTAACAAAAAACTTATTACCTTATTGTACCTTGTAAGTCCTAACGCTATACTCATTGTTCCTATTGAATGATCGCTTGGAAATGATGCATCTTTTACATGGGGATATAATAGATTCACCTTATTATTTACAAATGGTCTATCGACATAATATATATTTCCGATAAGAAAACTTGAAATTAAATTTATTGATGTTAGAATAAAAGTACTTACAGCTATTTTTCTATAATCAGACTTTTTCTGTATAGCTCCCAAAATAAATACTATGGCAAGAGCTGCTATAAATATATATAATGCATCCTTTGAAAAGAAAATCATTATTTTATCTAAAATACTATTTTTATTAGCCAGATTATTTATTAACCTAAAAAATTCTATGTTCATCTTAAAAACCCTTTCTATAAAACATATTTATTTCTCTCCAACTTATTAACATTAATTTAAGGTGTATTTTAGTTCCTTAAAAGTGTTGGATGATGTTTTATATTATTCACCCTTAAGATTAAAATTAGCTTAAAAAATACTTATATTTATATTAAGAAACTTTATATATGAATAAACAGTTATTTTAATAATTATATTTTACTTTAAATTGTTATTTTTTATATTTAAACCAACAATTATTTTTGTTCCTTTACCTTCTTCACTTTCTAAATTTATAGTTCCATTATGCATATCAATTATCCATTTAGCTATAGAAAGACCAAGCCCAGTTCCACCTTTTTCTTTTGATCTAGATTTATCTACAATATAAAATCTATCAAATATATTTTCAACTTCATCTTCAGGTATCCCAATTCCTGTATCACTAACAGTTATTTCTACCATTGTTCCTTTTACTTCAGAACTTATATCTATATTTCCATTCTTAGGAGTAAATTTCAAACTATTATCAATGAATACTCTTAGCATTTGCTTTATCATGTTATAATCCGCAACAATTCTAACAAATTCATTTTTTTTGTTAGATATTAAATGACCTTCTTCTATCATTTCTGTCTCTTTAACTACTTCATCAATTAATTCATTAAGTAAAAATTCCTTTTTTTCTATGAGTTGAGTTCCACTATCTCCTCTTGCAAGAAACAATAACTTTTCAACCAAATTAGCCATATTAGATGCTTCTAATTTAATTGCATAAATTGATTTTTCTAAAGCTTTCCTATCATCTTTTCCCCATCTATCTAAAAGATTAGCATATCCTTGAATAACAGTAATAGGTGTTCTAAGTTCATGAGATGCATCTGACACAAACTGTACCTGCCTATTAAATGAAGCTTGAAGCCTATCTATCATATTATTAAATGTACTTGCAAGCCTCTTAAGTTCATCATTCGGTCCTTTAATATCTATTCGTTCTTTTAAATTATTAATACTTATATTTTCAGCTGTTTCAATTATATTATCAATAGGTTTTAACATTCTTTTACTTACCATATATCCCAATATTATAGACACAATTATACCTATAAAATCAGCTATAGCCATTACTGCAAATAATATTTTCATAAAATCATATTCATTACCCATATCTTTTACTATTTGAAAAAATACAATCCCATATGCTTTACTTTCAAATCTAACATTTTTATATACTAAATGCTTTTCTTTATCTTCAATATGTTTTTCTTTATTCTGTGAACTTTTTGCATTTAATTGAAATTCTTCAACATCATACGGAAACTTTTTTGTAGAATTCAGTACTTTACCATCTTGCTGAATTATTCTTATTGATATATTTTCTTTAAAAGGAATCTCTAAAAATAATTCACTATCAGATAAATCTATTTTTTCATTCTGCAAAGTTACCTTATTTAACACTATAGTTTGTATATCTTCTATTTCTTTATCCGCTTGCCTATATAAATGATATTTTACTCCATATAAGATTGAAGCATTTAGTAATAGTAATACTACACAAAACATAAATGCATAAACTATAGTAAGTTTTATTGAAATTTTTGCGTTCTTAACTATCTTAAAATTCATATTCATTCACCTTTAATGATATACCCTACACCTCTTATGGTAGTTATAGCTTTATCTTCAAATCCATCATCAATTTTACTTCTTAGATATCTAATAAATACATCCACTATATTGGTATCTCCTACATAATCATATCCCCAAACTTTTTCAATTAATTGTTCCCTTGTAAGTACAATATTTTTATTTATCAATAAAACTTTTAGAAGATCATATTCTTTTTTAGTAAGTTCAATTTCCTTACCATCTCTCCATACTTGATGTATTTTATTATCCATTAAAATATCTTTTACTTTAATCTCATCCAATACATTTTTTTGTGTCTTTTCCCTTGTATATACTCTTATCCTTGCTAGTAATTCTTCTATTGCAAAAGGTTTGGTTAAATAATCATTAGCACCAGCATCAAGCCCTAAAACTTTATCTGGTACATCACTTTTAGCTGTTAGCATTATAATTGGCACATCAGAAAATTGCCTTATTCTTCTACAAACCTCTATTCCATTTAAACTTGGTATCATAATGTCAATAAGTATTAAACTATAATCCGAATTCTCTGCTTTTCTCAAAGCATCTCTTCCATCATATGCTACATCAACCTCATACCCTTCATGAGTAAGCTCCATCTCAATAAACATCGACATCTGTTTTTCATCTTCTACTAAAAGAATTTTAAAATCTTTCAAATTACCACCTCCATAAGAAAATAGTGAGCTATTAGCCCACTATTTAGTACTACTATAATATATACTATTTTAAAAATTTTTGCTATGTTTATCCTTAATTATAAATCATTCATGATACATTTTTCTATTTTTTAATTATATACCTTATATTTTTATTTTTTCAAAATGCCGTGAATATATGCTACTTCAATTTCAATAAATAAAATTAATTCAAAATAAAATAACATAAATATTATTCCTGTGGATGATTCTAATTTATAATATAATTCATTACAATTTTTATGTTAATTGATTATTTATACAGTTTATTTCTATCTTTTGCACCTTCAAGCTTGTACTTACTATGTATCTTTATTTATATATTTTTTAATTTGATTATGGTTGGTAATTTATAACTTATTAAAAGTGTTATTTATATATTTTTATTTCATGCAATTTTTCATTTTAATAGAATCAAATTTTTCTTACTTCTAATTCTTAAATATATAGATAAGAAAAAATTATTTACTAAAATCTCAATTTTAATGAAGAAATACACCTTACTTAAATTTTTTAACAAGGTTTAAAGCCACATCTGTAGTATTAATATCTACTTTTAATTGTTCTTGCATGTTATAAGCATGATAATATCCCTTTTCCATCATATAATTTGAAATCTTATCGTGAGTAACAATGGCATCCTCTAATTGTTTTCTCAATACTAACCTTACTTCTGGGGAGGTTGTTTCTGTTATTGCAACAGCATAATTTTGTACTCCACTTTTAGCAGAAATCAAAAAATCTGTAGCAATAACCTGATCAGTCATCTTATCCATTCCTGTAAGAGTTTCTATTAATCCATTCATAAATTATTCACCTTCTTCTTATTAATTACGATTTAATATTTTGTGAAACAGCAATATTAGATTTTTCAATAAGATTTCTTAATTCCTCAATGTCATTTTGTGATTGAGTCACATCTTTTTGTAATATTGATTTTAATTCATCATCAGAAACTAATGGTGACATAGTAACTGATTTTGTTAAGCAAGTATTTTTAAATGTTAGTATTTCATGTAATTGCATCACTTCATTAGGTGTAATATCTTGTTCATTCATTTATCCTAACCTCCTTAATTAAATTTAATAGATTTTATGGTTTTAATACAACTTTAATACAATTATCTGTCTTTGTATCAAAAACTTCATACCCATACTCTGCTTTATCTAATGGTAACCTATGCGTAATGATATCACTTGGATCAATCTTTTCTTCACAAAGTAACTTATAGAGGGTTGGCATATACGGAATTACAGGTGCCTGACCTGTTCTTATATTAATATTACGATTCATTATGTCACCAAAAGGAAAAGCATTATATCTGCCTCCGTATACTCCTGTTACTTGAATCATTCCACCTTTTCTCACTGCTTGAGTAGCCATAACAAAAGCACCTAATGATCCACTTTGAAGTTTTAATCCGGAGCCTAAAAATTCCATTGGTGTCATTTTTCCATCCATACCTACACAATCTATTACTACATCTGCACCACCATGAGTAATTTCTCTTAAATATTCTCCAGTATTATCATGTGCTTCAAAATTAACTGTTTCTACTTTATTATGCTTTCTTGCATGTTCCAAACGATAATCTATATAATCAACTGCTATAACTCTTTCTGCCCCATGAAGCCAACAAAACTTTTGTGCTAATAAACCAACTGGGCCACATCCTAATACAATAACTGTATTTCCGCTCTTAACTCCTGCATTTTCAACACTCCAATAGGCAGTAGCCATAGCATCAGACATTAATAATAATTTCTCATCCTCTACTTCACAATTCTCTGGAATTTTAAAAGGAGTAAAATTAGCATAGGGAACTCTCATATATTCTGCCTGCCCTCCTGGATAACCACCAAAGGTATCTGAATATCCAAAAAAACCACCACTCTCACCATTTGGATTTGAATTATCACACATACACGTTAAGTCGTGCTTACAATAAAAGCATTCGCCACAACTCACATTAAAAGGGACAATAACTCTATCACCTTTTTTTAAATTTTTAACGTCTGGTCCTACTTCTTCAACAATCCCCATAGGCTCATGACCTATAATATAATCTTGATATACATTAGGAATCATATCATGAATTAAATGCAAATCTGAACCACAGATTGCTGTACTAGTTAATTTAACAATTATATCATCAGGTTTTTGAATTTTAGGATCTGGAACTTCCTTAACTTTTACATTTTTTATTCCTTGAAATGTTACTGCCTTCATTACACTACCTCCGTAATTATTTTTCTGGTGTTGCAAATGTACCAATTCTACTTGTGTCACCTGGAAATAAATCCAAACTTGCAATTTGGGACGCTGTTGTAGATGATTCTATATCCATTTTAAATTGTTTTTCTAAATCAATAGGATGAAGCCATCCTTTTTCAATCATGAGATTAGATATTTCTTCATGTAAGTCAATTGCATGATCTAATTGTTCTTTTAAAACACTTCTAACCTGTGGAGTTGCTGATTCAGTCAATGCTATTGCACAATTTCTAACACCACTTTTTGCATTTAATAAAAATCCAAGTGACATATTTGCATCAACAAGTTTAGGCATACCCTCTGCATTTCTAATTTCTAAATAATCATTAATCATTATTTTTTCCTCCTCTGTTTATATATCACTTTATATCTAAATCAACCATTTTATTCATCTTATTTTAGGAGCTTTTTTTAATAAACCTTGTAAACTGCTTATTTCTGCAATAGACTGTTGCACATCCTTTTCTAAGAGTGCTTTAAGATCTTGATCAAAAACTACACCTTCCATCATTTTAGATGTGGTCATACATATAGTTTTGAAATTTAGCATTTCATGAATCTGCATTGTTTCATTTGGTCCCAAATAATTTTCCTCCATAATATCACCTCCTAAGTTTTGTGTAATACATGTATTGTTCCACATACAACTCTCAGTTATACGATTAATAGAATAAAATAAAAACAGCAAAAAAACTCAATTCAAGCTAAAAATCAACCTCACATTGAGCTTTCTATTCAACATTTTTAGTTTCTTTTGTCATCTTAATTGCATCAAATCAATTAGTTCCACCTAAGTGTCCTATTATCAATTTAATATCACTCATTGAAATCATCTAATATATTATTTATAGAAAATTAGTATGTTTATATTATACCTATTACATAAAATTAGATATAATATAAACAAATTAATAAATAGCCTAATATTCAAAAATAGTCAATCATGCCTTTTTACATAATATACAAATAATTATAAATAAAAACGGAAATTATAATATATATCCATAGAAATAAAAGGAGTTTTTAATGAAAAAGAAAAAAAATAATCGCAATAATTTTAAAAATAAAACATTATCAAAGGTTTTACATTTTCTTATTATAATAATAATTTTAATTAGTGGATTTATTTATTTTAAATATTGGCCTACCATTTCATTTTTATATAATGATGCAACTAAAAAAGTAAATAATTGTACAATAGATACCTTTAACACCAATAAATCAAATAATTTAAATACTTTAAATAACAAAGATCCCTTATATTTAAAATCATCATTTATTCCCCAAGATGTTAAAAATGCTTTCATTGCTATTGAAGATAAAGATTTTTATAATCACGGAGGTGTAAGCGTAAAAGCTGTCTTTAGATCAATATATTCTATATTCACTAATGATTGGAGAATAACACAAGGTGGCAGCACCATTACTCAGCAACTATCACGAAATGTTTTTTTAAACTTTGACAAGAATTATGAACGAAAAGTTGAAGAGATGTTTATTGCCACTAAATTAGAACAAAAATTCACAAAAGATCAAATATTAGAATTTTATATTAATAATATATATTTCAGTAATAATGCTTATGGTCTTAATACTGCTGCCAAAAAATTTTTTAATAAAGATTGTAGAGAACTAAATCTTTCACAGATATGTTTTTTAGTTGCAATTCCTAATGAGCCACAATATTATGATCCAATAAAACATCTAGATAATACTTTACAACGAAGAAATTTAGTATTAGAAAAGATGAAAGAATATAATTACATTACTGATGAACAATATAAAAACGCTATTAATTATAAGATAATTTTAAATACAGGTAAATAATAACAAAAATTATCCAAAATCCTCTATTATAATGAGAAAACTCCCTAGTAATTTGGGGAGTTTTTATTATTCATTATATTTTTAAGACGTCCAAACACCATTTTTATCTACATGATAACCGTCAGATGTTGTTGGTATTGTTGTAATTAAAGATGCTGCTAATAATAATCCTGTTATTATTTTTTGATTTTTTATCATATGTATCTTTCATACCCTCATCTTGAATTTAAATATAATAACCTATAGTCCATGTTTAGAAAAACTTTAATTAAACTCAAGATATTTCTTATATATTCTCAGTTAAAAATTCTTACTAAATTCAATTAAAAATCATTCAAAACCTTTATAAAAAGTTTTATTATTTCTTTTAGCTTTCATCTTTATTTTCCTCAATAAAATACACCTCCGCACACCTATAGATGGGAGTAGCTTTTTATGTATAAAAAAATACGCACATCTATAGATAATAAAATCTATTAGATGTGCGTATTTAGAACCGTCTACCTAACTAGGTAAAACCCTCTAAAATTGTTCCCTCATAAAAAACCTCCCCAATCCTCCCACACCCTCTCGCCCCTCACTACGCCTCACTTTCCACCTTTCCCCAATTTCTGTATCATATTAAAAATCCCCACGTCAAAATCGCCCTTTTTTCCGACTTATGAACAGGTTGAAAATCAGATAAAATGCCAGAATCATAATAAAGTTCCCCAAAAATATCAGGCATAAAACATCTCTCTAATCCCGTCTTTTCTTTTTCCAATTTCATCTCAATATTATGATGTCCACGCATAACTTCCCGTCCAATTTATTGCGTTTTACATCTTGCCGAGCCTATCTTTTCTCTTCTGTCTTAGCTCTATCATCTTCTCTTCCTTAATCCTATCTAACGCAAGGCTTCGCTTCGGTTTCCTCTTATTCTTCTCCTGCTATCTAACCTATTATTTGAATCAACAAACAACGAAAAGCATGAATAGATACAGGCATAACTCCTGCAACTTTTTCATGCTTTAGAACTGGAAATTTTATTTGATTTTTTGCTTGATTTGGACGCAAAAAAGCCCCGCATTTTGTTCCTAAGAACTCCCTGCGGGGCGTATTCCCTATCTATTTTTCCCGAACTTTATTATGAGTTTGGGATATTTATTATTAGATGGGGAACTTTATTATTAATAGACATAGATAGTTTCAAGGATTATATTAAAAATAGCTATATTTTATAAAATTAATCTACAAT
Source organism: Clostridium saccharobutylicum DSM 13864 (assembly GCF_000473995.1). NCBI lineage: Bacteria > Bacillati > Bacillota > Clostridia > Eubacteriales > Clostridiaceae > Clostridium > Clostridium saccharobutylicum. The sequence goes on from NC_022571.1 coordinate 3,246,907, forward strand.
ATGTTTATCTCTATAACTCAAATATAATTCATACTCACTAAACGCATATTTTACAGCAAGAGTTAAGGGTTCTTTCTTAGCAAATTTAATACCCTTTTCCAATATATAATTTTCAATTTGTTTTTGCGTTAAACTGACTTTCCCCATTTGTTCAATATCATTTAATGTTTCATAAATTGATTCTGCCTTTGCTTCAACATAGTCATATACTCTCCTTGGGCTATATCTTGATTTCAAATTTAACAATTTTAAATAATTTTCTATAAAACTATCATCTGTGCTTAATTCTATCTTACGTTTTACTATATCATTCTCAAATTTGAGCTTGTCTCCAATTTGCATATTATATGGTGAATATATAGGCATATAAACATCACTACCTTTACCATCTGGTTTCTTATTACAAGCATGACAAGATGGAATAAGATTATAGGCATTCATAGCCAAAAATGGAAACCTTGATTTTGGCAGAAAATGTTCTACTTCATTATTAAATACACTAATTGTAGAATCAATATCACAATATGGGCATATCTCTATGTTATTCTCTCTTTTAAAATTTATATGAAAAATATTTCTATCAAAAGAACTTTTTTCATACTTTTTATCAATTAATATCCATATTTTTTTATAATCAAAAAACATTTCATAAAAAAAATCAGCAAAAAGGAATTTAAATTCCTTACTAATCACTTCTTCTTTAATATTATAATTGCCACTATTTATTTCATTATTTTGAAATACGAATATACTATAATAGTTTTCAAGTTCATTTAAAGAGTTGTCACTTATTATTTTATCTATTAAATTTCCAAAAGTAACTTTCTTTGTCTTTCTCTTATTTAAATAATTTATTAAACTTCTTGAACTGCCACGCTTTACATCTATGCCATTCTTTATATTTTCACAAAACGATATATTTAGAGACTGTCTTTTATAGTAAATTATTTCTTCAAACAATGGTTCTATTAATTTATTTCTAAAATCATCTAAAATTACTTTATTAACTTCATTTGTCACTTTCCACATCTTTATCACCAATTTCATTTAATCTTCTAAATAGCATGTATCTAAAGTAAGACTCACCCATATTACTCATTATGTGTTCAAGTTCTTCTTTAGTTGCTGTATCAATCATTGATAATATTTCTTTTTCTATAATATTTTTAACATTACTATTCTTGAACAACTTCCCATTAATTTCTCTTTCATTAGCAAGAAATGTATTAAAATTAGGATGTCTTATTGTATCATCTTCTAAAACTAAAATATTTTGAGTAAAAAGCATATTGATGAAAGCATTATTATGGGTACTAATTAAAAAGTGTGTTTTATATTCATCAAATAAAATCTTTATTACTGTTATTAATTGCTTTATCCATGAATAATTAAGATGAACTTCTGGTTCTTCTAATATTATTAATGAGTCATCCTCTATCTTTGATAATACAAAAAACACTCTACACAAAAATATTTTTTCTCCTGTACTCATTTTATTTAGGGATATTATTTTACTACCTTTTTTTATAAAAAATTCATTGATATACAATTTATCATTTAAAATAAGTCTATATAATAAACTTGTATTAAAAGAATTACCTTCAACAAATTTTTTAAAATTAAACTTTTCATTTGAATAAGTTTTCGTATTACTTTTATCATCTATTATGTCTTCACAATATTCACTCCAAAATTCTTCACTCATAACATAATTTATAAAATCATCTTCACATTTAAAATTCTTATCTTTTAAGAACTCCTCCCAACTATTAAATCCTTCCTCTTCATAAAAATTTTCAAAAATCTCATGTGAATAATTATCATATAAAATAAAATTTCTAAATATATACAACTCTTCTGAAAATTCAAATCCTAACGAAATAAAAAATTCTTCTAATTTATTATTTTCATAAAAATACTTTTGTAAAAATTCTATTATTCCTTGTGATATATCCATGCCAAAGCCTGTTTTTTTATACATTTTATCAATAGGTTTTATTTTTATCATCCTATCCCCTATATAATTCCAACTGTAATCACTTGGATAATCCACATCAAAACATGATACTATAACATTCGTAGGTAGGTGCTTTTTAATTTCATCATAAGTTACAGTCTGTTCACAGTTTTTACCTATATAAGTTCTTGTCCTTCCATCAAACTCTAATAACAATCTTCTCATTCCATCTACAGTAAAAAATATTTTTTCTTCTATTTTTTCAATTATTATATCGTCACATTTATTTTCATCAAGCTGATAAATCATTTTAAAATCACTTGGTATTCTATTATGAAACCTTTGCAATTTTCCAAAAACATGAGCAATAAAACTTAAAATTGTTGTTTTACCAACACCATTTTCACCAACAAATACAGTAAAATTTATATTCCCATAGATTCTACTCATTAATTCAATATTATCTTCATTCTTATTGTCATAGAACTCTATTTCTATATTTTTAAATTTTTTATAATTTTTGATGTATAAATATTTTAATATCAAAGTTTTACCTCCTATAAATAATATTACAAAAAATATTATTTTAGTTTAATATCTTATATTGGTAAAAAACCATATCTACCAACTTCTTTATTTTTGCTAAAGTGATAATAATTTATATTACTTTGATTATCTATATTGGGATCAACATTATCCAACATAATTATTTGCATGTTTTCACTTTCTTTACTTAAATATTGATAAAACATTTGCTTTACTTCACTTTTTATCTCATTATTATCAACTTCTTTATCCTTTTCTTTGTATGTAGTTAGAGGTGAGTCTATTATTACTAACTTTGAATGAGGTAAGCTAAATTTAATAGAATATTTCATAATTGCAATAACAAAAGCTGTATTAATTAATGCTCTATACCCCTTACCATAGTTCTCTTTATGTTTATTGTTGATAATAAAATCCATGATTGATTTATCAAAAGTTACATTCACACTTTCATACAACTTCCATTCAGATAAAATATTTTTCATAATTTCGCATAAATCTTCATAATTCACATCCGTTATTTCATTTACTACTGGTTTAATATATTTATCTTTGCTCAAATCCACAGATAAATATTCTTTTTCATCTTTTAATTGTTCTATCTTCTTTATTGCATATTCTTTTTTCTTAACATAATCCCTTATTTGTAAAAAACTATCCAATCGACTTAAATATTTATCTATAATAGGTTTTAATTCATCATTTATCTCTTTATCAATTTTATTAATACATTCATCAAGCTTATGTATTTCTTTTTCTCTAATTAATATTTTTTCTTGCAAGTCATTAATAGTAGCTACCAAGTCATTAATTTGTTTTTTTAATTTAACTCTTTCACTCTTTATTGATTGCTCAACAGCTTCTTCTTCAAAATTACTATCCTCAAAACCATTCTTTAATTCTCCATTACATAAGGGACATTTAATGTCATTTAATTGTCCCAGATAGAAACCTGCTTCATCTATAAAATCTAATCTTTCCAAATCTGATAAATAGTTTTCTTTTAACAATGTAAATCTTTTTATAAGTTCCGTATTATATAAATTTTCCTGCTTTAATTTAATATCATCATCCCAAATTGCTCTTCTTTCATGCTCTAACGTATCGAGAGCTTGTTTCTTACCTTCAATCATATTTTCTAATCCATCAATTGCTTCATTCATACTATTATTAGAGGTATTGTAATCCCTTATGTGTTTTTCTAATTCCTCAATTTCCTTCACTGTATCAGATATAAACTTATCAATAATTTCAATCTTAGCCTGTATGCCTATCTTTCTACTTGTAGGGTCGCAATCAATAATACTCGATGAATCATCTATCCCTGTTACAATAGTTTTAAAAACTGATTCATTTCTTGTTTTCTTGAACCCTCCTTTACCTGAATAGATTATTGAAGCCTTGGAAATTACACTTTCTTCATTTAACATTGTTAAGTGTGCAATATCTCTAAATGTAAAATTTTCAAATGTACCTTTTTTAGTTGCAAGTATTTTCTTATAATCAACATTACAAATATTCAGCAAAATTGTTGATATATTATTTTTCTTATTTTCATCATGCTTTTGCTTTATTTCAACTGGTGCATTAGTATCAATTGTATTAAATGTACATTTGTACAAAAACATTTTTTTGTCAGATAAATTCCTTTTTATTGTTACAATTTCACCTTTATATGTTTCAATTTCAATATATATTTCATTATATCCTTCATCAATAGCCCTTGGAACATCTTTGCTTCCCAAAGCAAAATTTATACATTCAAATATATAGGTTTTTCCTGTATCCGAAGCACCAGATATAACATTTAATCCTTTAAACAACCTTATTTCAGCACTATCTTTATCAATTCCTTTAATTACTAATAATTTTATATAAAAACCATAATCAGTCAATAAATTCACCCCTAAATAAAATATCTGTTTTAGTTTCATCTTTCCACATATGTATGTTGTTATTTATAAATTCATTTAGCTCTGCTTCGGTAAAATCACTAAATCTTTCTGCTAATATATCAACATTGTTACATAATTTAAAATAATATTCACTTTCAAAATAGGATAAAAAATATTCTCCTATCTCACTATCTTTATACTTGAATCCGTCCTTAGAACAAATAATATTAACTAATCCTTTTTTCATCAATAAATTTATAGCACTTTGAACTGTTCTTCTTTTTGCTAACAGTTCTGTAGCATGATATGGATTCGCAGGATGTAAGCTCAGACAATTTTTATCAACATCTCCTATGTGTAGCATTAAATGATCATATATTATAATTGAATTTATCTCCAATGCACGTTTGAACCTATTTAATATTAGTAATATTCTTATACTAATTTCAATAGGCGTATTATATAGTTTAAGCTCAACCATTATTTATTCACCCACTTCAATTTAGTTTCATTAACAAGTTCGTGACACATTCCTACCTTCTCACTTGGGTTTATTATTCCTAATTCAACGCTTTGCACTGGTAAGTTTCTTGCCATATTTAATGTATTGTTTACTTTTTTTATTAAATTACTATACTCTTCTAAAGTTGTATCTACAACTCCACGATATACCTCACCCTTTATATCATCATAAGGTTCAAAATCTATATATTCGTCCCTTGTGAACCTCTTTAATGCTTGTGCTAAATGATAATCTTGCCTCTGCCTACTAAAATGATCAAATAAAGTATCATTCTTCTTTAATGTATTTATATCAATTACTTCCCCTTTAGACATTGTAGAATAAATATCCAATAGTTGTTGCACATACAATAAACTGATTTCCTTTTCATCAATATTCTCTGGTATAACTGGTTTTGGTCTTTTCCTTAATCCTCCACCAAATCTAAATTTATGCCATTTTGTATGACTATGTTGCTCTAATAATTTAATTTGTGGAATGTCATCTACAATTGAAAAATCGAATTCTTCAACATATTTTTTTAATTCTCCTTTTAGCTCAACTTTTTCACTTAAAGTTATTTTATTCTTACAATATTTATCCCAATTACTTATAAGTTCCTTATTTATCTTTTCTGGATTGTCTAAAAGGTCTCTTAATGCTTGTCCTATTCCTCTGCTTGCTACTATAAAGTAATGCACGGGTACTCTATAATCTTGCTTGTACGTGTAATAACATAACTTTCCTAATTCAACCCAATATTTACTTGGGGATAATGCTTCCGCATAATGTTTACATTGGTAAATATCAAACTCTGTTTTATTATAATATGCTACCACATCTCTTCCTTTATCACCTGAACCCGCCATCCCTACTACTTTTATATATACTTTTTTTAAATAATCATTAGCCCATTCTATTATTAAATCCTCAAATTCACCATCATCCATTATTTTTAATCTATCTAATGGAGCTATAGCTATCCCTGTGTATGGATTATAATTTTCAGGCAATTTAGGTGCTTGCAATTCCTCTAACTTCATAGGTAATCATCTCCAAATACACTATATAAAATAATAATTGTAAATATACTCTCTCCAAAATTTTCATCTTTCAATAATTTTTTACATTTTATCTTAATTAATAGTATATAATTGTAAGCTTCAATTGTAAACATATCGACGTTCATATAATCAAGTATTAATATTACATAAATTCACCTCTAATTTATAAGATATTTACTAAAATATTATTTATCTAACCCCTGCTTCTCTCATTACAATCCACTCACTTTCTCCATTAATAGTTACATTTTCTCTTACCCATGAAATTCTTCTATTCTGATATTCTTTAACTGATTCAACTTTCTCTTGTAAATATTCCTTAGTCTTAGGCATTTTATCTAAGTATTTCTGCAATAAATAAGCTTTTCCTATCCTCCTTCCAATAACCCCAACAGTAGCTCTTTCTGGTTTTTCCTTACTATTATATATAGCCTCTACAACTTCTTTAACCTCCTGTAATATTTCTTCATCTCTCTTTTTCCAATCAATCTTTTTGCTATGTCCATAAGTCTTTTTTACAGGTGAATTTTCAGCTAACCATTTCTTATCATATTTGTTTAACCATATATATGTAGCCTTATCTAATTTTCTAATAAAACTTGTATTTTCATTTGGATAATCCTTTCCTAACTTTGACCATCTTTCCCTATAACTTATTTTTTCTCCATCTGTCTTACTTTTATAAATTTTCTTTCTAACTTCCATGTATTCTGAATTAAATAACTCTTTAATATCAATATTTAGGTATTCTATAATTAATAAATGTTGAATTGGATGAAAGCTCTTTCTGTGTTTTCTGGTAATAGCAGTTACCCAATTATATTTATTATCAACATCAAAATTACATCCTAAAAGCGTCAAATAATCATTTCCATAGTAATTTTTAAAGTCTCTTAGTAAATCTTGCTGATAAATTTTCATTCTACTTTCAGCCATTCCTTTATGTATTAATTCTTTTAAATAATGCTCTCTAAAAAAATTCATTTCTTTAAATCTAAAATTTCCATTTATAATGCTATCAATGTCTTTACCGAATTTTTTCTGATGTTCTATAATCTGTTTATTTAAAGTAGCTACTACGGTATCTTTCTCACTTATACTAAACTCTAAATTTAAATACTCTTGCCTATTTTTTATTTGGGTAGATTTATTGCATATATAAAGTTCAGCAGAATGTTTTTGACACATTAAAGCACCTGGCACTTGATGTTCTATATGAAAAAATGCCTCTCCAAAGTTATTTCTATCGCTTTCAACACATTGATTGCAATACTTCAAAGAGGAATCTATTTTCATATTATTGTTACACAAACCTAACGCTGTAAATATTAAAGAACCATTTCCTTCTGACATTAAATCATATATATAAGTGGCTCTTTCACTTGGTAAAAATGCAGTATAATACTTGTATAATGTGTGCTTTTTAATAATTTCATCAACTGTAAGTGTACACTTATCTGGTAAGTTATTTATCAATAAATTAATATTAGCAGGTAGTTCCCTACCTGCTGTTACTGATGTTGTATTAAATAAATCTCTTAATGTAGCTTTAGAATTTAAATTTCCGCTCCAAATATGATAACGTGCAATCATACTATATAATGTTTCGCCTTGATATGGCATAGGGAAGAATGTAACCATATTTAAATAACCTCCATTATTAAACTATCGAACTCTTTAATATAATTGTTATTTATTAATCCATCATAAATAGATTTTTCCTCTTCTTTACACTTTTTAGCTATATATCTTATGTCATTTTTATCTTTAAGCTCGATTTTACTTTTCTTCGCTTTCTTTTTCACTATACTACCGTTATTGCCTGTTTTCATAAGAAAACCTAACATTGTTCGTGTAATTTTATTTATATCTGTTTCTCCTATATTTATAACTTGATCCAAATAAATATTTATTTCCGCTTCCTTAAATCCTAAATCTAAAAGTCTAATTGTAACTTCTTTTTTTAAATCGAAACTTTGCATATTGTTTTTTTCTTCTTTTATCTTTTTAAACTGCTCTATTGTGCTATTTAGATTAATCTGGTTATGTTCATTATTTATGAAATTTGATATATCTAAAATCATAATGTCATTATATAAAGATAAGCCTTTCCCTCCATTTTTTAGTGACTGTAACATAGGTCTAACTAATTTTAAATTTTCATCTGCTACTTTTTTTATTAACTCAGAAGTAATTGTTTCTTTTTTTGAAGATATAGCTCTCACCTGAGCCATAAAAAACAATTTAATGCAAATATCTATTATTCCTTGACATTCATCGAACAAAACATCACTTATTTCTTTTGTTAATGGCTGTGGATTTCTAACCCATTGATAATCCCATAATCCTTCAATTAATAAATCCCATTGCTTGCTTTTTTTTAATCTGTCCCATACAAAATCTCCTTGTCCCCTTCGTGCTTGCCTGAATTCACCTTGTAAAATTGGCATAGCTTTTGGAGTTCCAACCAAAATAACTGGGATTGAAAGGTTAACCATAGAAACGAAATAGTTCAACATCTTTTCCGAACCTCCACTTTTAGCTAAACTTAAATTCTGTATTTCATCAACAACCAATAATCCTAACCCTACATTTCTGGAAATCTGATTTATTATTGGAAGCATTGCATTGGCTGAAAGTCTTGCCATACTATATTTTTCAAAGTAATTTGTTGATAAGATTCGATCCACACATGAAAAATATTCCAAGCAAAGTGCTTTAAGTGATCCATCAAACGGACAATCAAGCTTCAAATAAGTTAATTGTGTCATAGAAAATGGTCTGCCTCTATAATTTGAATGTAAAATTACTTGTGGCATAGTGCTTAACAGCTTTGATAATATGGTAGATTTCCCCATACCACTAACCCCTATAAGCGAAAATCCACTTGAAGTTGTTACATAATTCTCTCCATTGCCTAAAGTAATTTGTTCATTTAGTATATCCTTGTATCCATTGTTTAAATCTCTAACATATTTAGGAATAATGGGGTTTCTCATGGCATATCCCATTCTCAGAATTCTTGACATTCTACTTTCAAGCTCTAAATGTATTGGCAATGGTTGAAAATAAGTGAACAATCTCTGAATTAGGTGCAGACGTATATGAGCTTCATATTCTCTTTCTCTTATATCAAACTTAGGATAAAATGCAATTTTATTTATAACATCCTCCTTATTAAATATTAGAGGAAGAGCCTCTATAAAAGGATTTCCTTCATATTCATTAACTAATTGTTCCTTATAATTAGCCTCTACTGCATAATTAGTATTCATTATTCTTTTCCCCCTTTTGTTTTTTCCTTAGCAACAACATATCATCGTCTTCTTCAAAATCTGATATTGGATATTCTATAATCTTTCCTGAATTTATTATTTCATCTTCACCAATAACAAAAGCTTCTTCATTTCCATTTATAATTTTCTCAGCTTGTCTATTAACTCTTATTCCTTTGACATTTGAGCTATTTAATTTAATTCCCTTAGCTTCCTCTGTTGCTTCTTTTACGACTTTTTCTATTTCATCCATTAAATTTATTCTTTTTTCTACTTCATCTCTTTCAATATTTTTAACCATTAGAAGTTCTTTTTGTCTAAGATATTCAATTTCTTCAATAGTCTTGTCTAAATATCTATAGTCCTTTTTTAATAGAAAACACTTCTCATATTTTGTTCCAGTTTTATCTATCCAATAAATATCATTAAGATTTCGAGGATCATATGCTATATCTATCTTAAAATTACCCTTTGAACGGGCAATTTCAAAAATCCTATCCTTTATTGCAGTAATAGAGCTGTAAAATATACCTCTAAAGCGTATTCCATTTTCTGTTACTTTTGCTGTATCTCTTGGCATGAGACTTAGCTTAATAAGTTCTTCTGGTGCTGATCTTAACATCCCACTTTTATTTTTTATTCCCCAGTTCCATATATTTATTGGGATTGGTTCAATTTCATCTTCTATCATTCCCTTTTCTCTTCTGTAACCTTTTAAAACATTATGATTGTTGTGGTACATAATGGAAAGTATCACTATTTTAGTAAATTGCTTAATGTTTAGGACACTGTCGTAGCGATAATCTTTTGCACCACGTAATCTAAAATCTGGATTTATTGCTCCTGGCGATAATGGTCGAACCTGTAAATTTATAAGGCGGAACTGTTGCTCTACGATTGGTTTCCATTGAGGGAAATAGGGCGGTGTATTGGAAACTTTAATATTAAGATTATTCACTAAATGATCCGCGTTGAAACCTGCTATCTCTCCTCTATCCCCAATTACAGAAAATGGAATATATTCAATAGGCCATTCACTATGGTTTATTTCAATATCATACTCTTTGCAAAATTGAACCTTATTAGTCATGGCATTTGCCAAAGCTCCCATAGCTCCAACCCAAGAAGGTCCCTCTAATGTTACATTTACTCCTGTAACAAGGCGAGAATAAGTATCAATCACGACATAGATAACAGGACGTCCAATTAGCCATTCTTTGCTAAATCTGGAAACCAAATATACATCGCCCACTGTTGCGTCTATTTGATATTCCATTCCTGGACCTATTACCAAGTCATTAACTGAATGAAGTACAGCTCTATGTTTTTGATAAAATATCCTTGCTCCATATCTGCTCGAAACTTCTTTCTTTATGTCTCTTTCTTTATTAAACCAATATCTAAATTGATTTAAAGATGGTATTGAATCTTTATTGTTTAAAACCAATTCTTTTTTTCCTTTTTCATTTATAACTTTTTCTGTAAAATATTCTTTCAACATTAGATGATACGCAGTTACTAATGAATTTTTCTTTTGGTTATTGTAAAACTTATTAATAGACGTTTTAAAAATCTTTTTAATGTTTTCATCAATATTAATTCCACTATTTATATCATTCAACCTTGGTCTTCCTCTTTTTACATCACCAGATAGCTTACTTTTATTTTTTCCTCCACATCTATGGGTATCAGGTAATAATGAGTTAGGATTCATACCTCGCTTCCAGTACCTTTTTATATAATCTTCAATAGTTCTTCTACTAATCCCACATTCTTTTATAACTTTATTAATAAACTTATTACGTTCATGTGTTATAAATATATCTGGTTCACCTATATACTTATAAAATTCCATAACTGCATTAAATGCCTTATCACGTTTATTTCTATCCTTTTCACTTAGCTCACTTTCAATAACTAATCTATAATGTACCTCATTTGCAATATACTGAGCCTTCTTTTCATTTATAAGTACAATTAGTTCAGATAATTTAGCTTCATGCGGCCAAGAATTATCAAAAATATTTATCATAAAAGCTACATCAATATCCTTTGAAATCCATAAAACTCTTTCTATTTCTTTTTCACCTTGACCTATCTTTATTAAACTATTTACCATTAAGCTACAGCACATTTTTCCTCACTCCTTGATAATTAACAGTAAATTTTTCTGCTGAAATATCAATATTAATAGGAGAATATAAATCTATAATAATTTCATTAGAAATTATCATTCTTTTAAATATAACCAAAGCTGTACCTATAGGTAACGACAGTTCTCTATCAACATTATCTAATATTTCTTTCATTGCACATTTATTGTAAGTAATTTTATTTGCCATAACTTCCTTAATATAAGCTTCGTCTTCATATCTAATATCTATATCTCCTAAATAGAGCCATTTAATATTATCAACCTTAGTCATAGGAATATCTTTATTAGTAATAATAGACCACCTAATTTCCTTATTTCCCCAATACCGCCTTTCAATTTCAAGCTTTTCTATAAGTAAATCTCGGTATAGTTCAGTTTCATTTCTAACAGATAAAGCTACGTATTTTTCTTCACCATTTCCTTTTAACGTAATTACAAATGTTGTTGTAAAAGTATACTCCTCGCCAGTCTTTTTATTTTTAAATTTCTCTAATTTAATATCAGATAAATCATCTACTACCTCATGCAAGTCTAATAATGGATAATGTTCTTTTATATCTGTTATTTTTTCTTCAAAATCCAATAAATAAAATACATTTGTCTCCAAATCACTTAAAAAATGATGTACTCTATTTGTTGTTTTTCCTTTTATCCGAGATACACGTCCTCTTGGAGCAAAATCCTGAATCTTTATTCCTGGGACATATTCTTTATCTTGAAAACTTATTTTATTTGACATACACCTGCCTCCGCTTCTACTAAATTACACAAAATAAAAAACCATATACTTTAGGCAATATTACTGATTTTTTTTATCAGCAATTGCTTTTGTATATGGTCTTAATATTATTTATGTATTTATTGGATTCTCTTCTATTTTTAAATATTATTATCTGCTTATTTCTATTTCCTTCAATTCTATCTTTATTTCTTTTACCTGATTTTTTAGGAAACTCCCATATATATTTCATAAATTCAAAATCTAACTTTTCATTACAACCCTCTGGCATATCTGGTCTTACTCTATTAAGATTTGTAATTACTCGCTTAAAATAACTAAACAAACATACCAATCTACTTAATTCAAAACAAATTACAGTATCAGCTTTTTCAAGGCGAATATCTATAGTCCCTCCATAATTGCCATCAATTATCCATTCGTCACCTTCTATCAAACTTTTTTGTATCTCTAACCATTGGTCTTTCGGAGTTTCAACCCATCCATCATTCCAAAACTCCTTATCAAGATGAATAAGTGGAATTCCAGTTATCTCTGAAAGCTTTCTTGAAAATGTACTTTTACCACTGCCTGGTGAACCTATAACCATTATTCTTTTTCCTATATTTTTCATTTATATCACCTTTGATTTCATCATAATTTTTATATGAATCTTATTATAAATTTAAATTAACATATATATCATCCAATTCTTCTTGCTCAACCGAGATATAGTGTAGCACTTCTTTCTGTGAAGAATGATTTAATATTCTCATTAGGAATGTAATATCAGTGCCATTTTTCCAACAATGATATGCAAACGTCTTTCTCATTCCATGGCTTCCAAAATTTATATGAGCTAACCCACACATATCTAAAGCCTCTGTAAGTATCTGAACAGCTCTTTGTCTTGTTATTGGTTTATTATCACCTTTTCTACTTACAAAAACATATTCTTCCTGTTCTGGTTTATAGACTTTTGCAAAGTCCTTAATAGCTCTTTGTAAATTCGGTGAGGTAGCGAACCTTTTCCTCTTGCCAGTTTTCTTCTCTTTAACTTCAATAAATTCTTTAGGCTTCTTTCCATCGTATATTGAGGAAACTTTCAATTGTAAAATATCAGAAATTCTAAGAGCTGATGAAATTCCAACTGTAAACATAAGGTAATTTCTTACGGATTTACTTTTTAAATACATCTTCACTAAATCTATCTGTTTTTGTTCTTTTAACGGATATGTCATATTCATTTATGTAAAACCTCCCTTCAAACGGTAAAATACTCAATTTTACATAATCCCATTAAAGAAAGTGTTTTGTAAAATTCAATAGATACTTAAAAATCACATTTTTAAGAAATAGCTTATTTGCTCATTTCTTACTTTCCTTTCTGTGATTCTGTAAAATTCAAAAATTCTAATAAATAATGCAGAGTTTTGTTAAAAAATCCTGCACTAACTAATTTCTATAATCTAATTATATCATTATTTTATTGATTGTAATGTTCAACTTAGTCAACATGGTGAACCTATTGCTCTTCAAATATATAATAATAAAAACTTATACCTGTATTAATGTGATATAAGTTTTATTATTATATATGCTTGTCTATATTTTTTCAAAATCAACAATATAAAAATTTCAGTAAATATTTAACCCAAACTTTTATATAACTTTTCAAATTCTTCTATTACTTTTATTATCCTTTCCTCCCCTATTTCTCTAAATCCTTTGCCCTCTATATCAAAATTATTATCAATAAATGTATCTATGCTTTTGATATTATAACTTCCTATATATTTTTGACTAAGAGCCGATACTATTAAGGTGAACATGCTTCCCCCTTCGATAGCGTCAGCGTCAATTAGTCCACCCAATCCACCTCTGTCACACTCAAATATCTTTCTTAAAGTAAATTCTAAACTTACCGCATATTGATGTAAATTTTCCATTTTAATTCTCCCTTCAATTAACTACATTATTAAAGCTACTCCACATACTATTATAAGAATTATTGGAATAATTAATTTTTTTATTCCTAATTGTTTTCCTACTATATAATGAAATAAGGCTGTAGCAACTACCAATAAAACTATCATTGGTAAATCAATAGCCATAATATTCAGGAAAGCTTCTCTATATCCTTTACTAAAATCTATTTTAGTAGTATCCATAACTTTTATATTAAAAACAATTATAGATATTGAAGCTATTAGTAATGTTATTATTTCCCCTATTCTACCATAAAATTTTTCTGTTGCTGATTTTAACTTTTTAATTTCTTTTTCTAACTCTTCTGCTTTTCTATCAACATTTAGTTTAATTTTATCCACTTCTTCAATTTGTTTATCAAGATTATTCTTAATTTTCTCAATTTCCATTAGTGTCTCATTAGCTCTTTTAACTGGTTCATATTGTAATTCTATGTGCTTTAGTTCTTCTCTCGGTTGAACCTTTATCGCATACTTTTGAATATATTCTTTACCTAAATCTGTAATATGATAATTGTAAAATTTCCCCTCTATTTTCTCCTTAACATAGCCATAAGAAACTAATTGGTTTATACGACTAATCATTGTAGACTTTGTATATGAAAAACTAAGACTTAATGTAGCTATATCTGTCCATTCATCTATAGAATATAAATATCCTAATATATCTTCAAGCTTTGCTAACTTCAATTTTTCCATACTAATCTCTTTCCTTATTAATAATTATTTGAGTAGCTACAGATGATATAATTATAAAACCATTATTTGCAATTCCAAACTTTCTATAACTATCGCTCTCAATATATTGTATATAATTATTCATTAATTCACAAAGATCATCTGCATACTTCTCCATAACATCCCAATCCCAATAATTTGAATACTTATCTTTCAACTGATTAATTATAATTTTATTTTCTACCCAATCTGTAGCAGTTTCTATTGAAATCATTTCTCCTGCGTCAACTATAGAATTAATTCCAAATACAAAATATCCAATCATTCCATTATTTATTTTCATTCTTGTCACTCCTCTATATACCTATATTCCCTCAATATACTCTTTTATAACATCTATTAATTCATCACTTTCTTTTACTGTATAGCCAGGTGATATACTCAATGCTAAAAAATCAAATTTACATTCATTAAAGTAGTTATCCTTTTCTATACCTTCAAACACAATCTCATTTTCATAACTAACTGGTGTAAATTGTTTAATATTCATAATATCTATCTTTTTTCCTCTTTTAAATTTCTTTAACTGAATGAAGCCACTATTTACATCATAATTTTTAAATATCTCCTGAATTAAATCCTGTTGCCAATTTGGATGAATAATAAACGTAAGCTTATCAATCCATTCACAAGCCATAGCATACGTTAAATAATTTCCACAATTAATTCTTTCATATTTACTTACATTTAATAATTCTGGGTATATTCTTTCATTTATATCTCTATATAAATATTCCGTCATAATATAATGCCAACTAAGGTCGCCTAACCCCATATCTGCATGTCCATCTACATGAACAACCTCAAATGGAGTTGACAACTTTCCATTTAATATTAATTCTCTCCAAAAATAAAATACTTCATTATGGTGCTTAACTACTCTTCCCTTAATCTTTTTATCTTTATTTAAACCTAAATTTGATTCCAAATAATTTTTCACTATCTCTTTAGACCATGGTACTATAGATGTATCATTTAATCTATTTCCAAAATCATTAACCATATGTACTATATCATTCTGAAAAAAGTCTAAATCTAAATCTAAAATTCTCATTGTACGATTTATCTCCTAAATTAGTTTACTATTACAAATTATACCACAAAAAATAACTAAAAATTATACATAGTACCAAATATAATTAATTTACTCTTCATCATATTTTGTTGCACTTATTTTTCATTAATCTAATCTTAATTATGTTTAGTTGAAGATAGGCAACATCTAATATAGCTATAAGCATATATAAAAAAATAAAGAACCATTAATCTACAGCTCCTTAATCACTTATTCCTTAATTCTATTTTGCTATAAAATGCTTAACTGAAACAACCTGCTCCCACCTTACTTCCCACATTGTCGCTTGTATAGATTGATCCTCTTTTTTGCCTGACCATCTCTCGTCCCCCTCACTCTCTAAATCAAATATTTTCTCCCAACTTTCATAAAGTCTTAATTTGTATTCATCTAAAATATCAGATTTTTTATCTGCTGACTGTAAATTATAATGACTATATCCATAACGTTCAAGTTCATTATAAAAACTATCATATTCTTCTTCACTATCACTTATATACCCATAATTTAGAACATTATTAAAATCCTGAAAATCAGATAACAAGGCATTTTGAGGTTCTACTTCTAATTCTAAAAGTACACCTTTTGTTCCTTTTTCTAAATGTCCAGAAAACCTTAAATCTGGTTTCTTATGTTTTATTCCATTCCACTGATACCAAACCCATATAGGATATTTTATTTTTTCTGAAATAAGTAAACCTATTCTCTTTTTCATTTGGTCTGCTATCCAATTATAATGAAAAATCATATCTTCACAAATAAATCTATCATTAGCTCTAAGAATTCTTGTATCCTTAAATTTCTCATATGCTCCTTCATTTTGTATAGTCCATAATTTCATATTTAACTTCCTTTTTTTATTTTGTATCTGTTACTCTAAATTGCTGATATAAGCATAATAAAACAGGTGTTCTAATTTCAAGCCACCTGCTGATTCACAAATTAATAAGATTATGTCTTATCTTATTTATTATAAATAAACTTTATAATATTAATTTCATTAAATTATCTGTCTGTTCATCTTCACCCAATTTGAAAATATGTGTATCGAATTTTTCAAATCCCTGTTTTTCATAAAATTTTATCGCATTGATGTTTTGTTCCCATACACCTAACCAAATATAATTTAGGTTATTATTTTCCCCAATTTCTGTTGCTTTTTTCATTAACATTTTGCCGATATGCTTACTTTTATATTCTTGTAATACATAAATTCTTTGAACTTCTAATGTGTTATTATGCCCTATCTCTGTTTGTGCTTTGTCAAAATTAAGCTTCATATATGCAACTACTTCTTCATTATTTTTGACTATATAAAATCTTGAACCATTATTTTTCATTTCACTCTCTATCTGTCCATAAGAAAAGTTTTCTTTCAAATAATTTTCCATATCTTCTTTTGTATTTTCATTAGAAAATGTTTCATAAAATGTTTTTTCGCTTATGTATTTAATTTTTTCTATATCTTCTAAACTACATTCTTTAATTAAAAAGTTTTCCATAAATTTCATTCCTCCAACAATATTTATATTTTAAATTGATTTCATAATAAAATATAGATATTTGCCATTACATAATTTAATAGAACCTATATTGGTTTAATTTACAACTCTTATTATAGTACCATTTATCTTAAATAAACTCTATATTTACCATTAGATATATCTATCTAAAATATAAAAACTCTGGATTATTTCCAGAGCTTATCTCATTGCTTATTTTCATCTATTTTATTATCCAAATTCTCTTTCCCTAATCTAAAATAGGTTTCTATTGTCTCTAATTCATCACTTTTTCCGCAAAGCTTCAAAATGTTATTTTGTATATCCACCGTCTCCTGCAAAATTTCTCTTACTTCCGCTATAGATAATTCTGTACACCATGCAATGTCTTTGATACTGAGTTTATTTGCTAAAGTTTTAACTATACCATTTAATCTTTCCTTGACTATTTTATCAGCTCTTTTCTCCGCTTCATTATTAATTAAATCAGCAATCTGCTTTGTAAATTCATCCATTATTTCACCACTCCAAAATTAGGTTTAAGGTATTTAATCTGATTAAACCTTATCGCCTAATTATTATATCAAAGCCTAAAATTATAAGTCATATATTTAGTTATATTTTTAATTTTTTTATTAATATTTCTAATTCTTCATGTGCTTTAGACTTAAAACTTATAGAAGTTTTCTTCTTAATAGCCAAGTTAATCTTTTTACTATGGTCTCTAATAGTAGTCATCTTGATACTACCTAATCCTTTCCCCTTATTCCTATTATCTGCTTACCTTGATCCTATTGCTTGTATATATTGTCCCATTGCTAAAGCCCCTTTCTATAGCTACTATTTAACTTTGCTCTTCTTTAAGAAGTTTAAGTAATTCGCTTTTCGATCCATTGGGCAATATCTCTAATAGATGTTTAAGCCCCATACTATATATAAGACAAATACTTAACCTATCTCTTTGTATACCATCTTCGCCTAAAGGAACACCATCCCACAGCTCTAACTTATTTTCATAGGGCGTATGTTCATGCCAAATACCTACATTAATTTCCTTTCCTGCTTCTTCTGGAACTAAATCGCTCATTTTTTTCATTTAAATATAACCACCTTTCTAACACTTATTTCTCCTTAATCCTACTTAATTAGCAATTCCCCTAAAAAGGAAAGCTCTTACTTATACCTATTTACTTAATCCGTAAAACTATATCTTGTAGCTCCTTGATACAGAAACTACTTGTTGGTAACCCACCTGCTATAATATCTTTCCTAACCGCTATATACTTATTCCTATATTCTTATTCATATAATAAAATCCTATATTGCCTGGATATGCTTTAGCCAATATTTCAGATTTTCTAAACAGATATTTAATATTCTTCATTATTTTCTGATTTACTGTATCAGCCCTACTCATTTTATTTCTTATCTCCTTTTATTAATTTTAATTCTAACCATTTCTCTAATTATTACTCTTTCAACTATATTTTATCAAATATCATGTAATAATGGTGTCCAAGATTGGCAATATAGCTTACCTTTAAATCACAATAGGCAACAAGCACACACATGCTACTTATTCGCAATTCTTCGTCCGAATAAAACTTATTTAATGCGATGATGTAGTAATAATTCGCATTGCAAGTGCTTATGATATAAAAATACTTAAAACTAACAAACGGAGGAAAAACAAAAGATGAAAGAGATAATATTAAGCGTTGATACAGGAAAATCATACACTAAAGCTATTACTAAAAAAGGAGAAAAAATAGAAAAAGTTCTTTTTAGAACAAAAGTACAGGAAGTTTCAAATTTAGATATAACTTTATCAAGTAATACCCACTTAATTGAATTTCAAGGAAAATCTTATCTAATTGGGGATATGGTATCTGAGAATTCCTGCAACTTCCAGATTTCCAAACACACGATAGACCATCAATTAAGCATTTACTTAGCAATATGTAAAATATTAAAAATTACTGACGCAATGAAAATGGGTTTGCCTAAAATCCATTTAGCTGTAAATATTCCATTGAATTTATATAAAAATGGTAATTCAAAAACTTCATACCAGTCATTTATCCAAAATAATAGCGAAATAATATCGTTGAAAGTTAATGGTATAGCATATGCGTTTAGAATAGCTTCCTTAGTTGTACTACCAGAAGCTATGGGACCTATATATTGTGTTAATAGGATAAATGACTTTAGAGATAAAAAGGTAACAGTTATAGATGTAGGGTCTTTAAACGTAAATTACTGTACATTCAATAGATTAGTGCCTGAACTTAATAGCATGAATATCTCGAACTTCGGTATAAATGTTTTAAGAGGTAAAATAGCCGAAAAATTAACCGAAATCTATGGCACGATTGTAAATGACGAGGACGTAGAAGAAATATTTACAAACGGTGGATTTCTTTATATAGCA
Source organism: Clostridium saccharobutylicum DSM 13864 (assembly GCF_000473995.1). Taxonomy (NCBI): domain Bacteria; kingdom Bacillati; phylum Bacillota; class Clostridia; order Eubacteriales; family Clostridiaceae; genus Clostridium; species Clostridium saccharobutylicum. The sequence goes on from NC_022571.1 coordinate 3,266,753, forward strand.
GGAATTAAAAAAGCAGAAAGCAAAGAAATTATAGAGAAGCTAATTACTAATCATGTAAATGAAATCTTTAACTACGGTAGAAGCAGGTGTTTGACCTTCAACAACAGTAACATCGTCTTCTGTGGTGGTGGATCATTGCTTTTGAAAGATTATATTCTTGCTCAATATCCACTTGCGATAATAGAAGACCAGTTCTCAAATTGCTTATCCTACTTGAATATTTTGGAGGCCAAGCATGAAGACTAAAAAGCTTTCTATAAGCTTTTCAGAGCATTATAATGATATATACCAATACTTGAAAACAAAACACAATATAAGTCTTTACATATGTGAACTTGTCAGAGCTGAAATGAATAATAAAAATATCACAAATGCAGAATTAGAGGCTAAAATTGAAGAGCTTATAAAAAAAGTGCTTAAAGAAAATGATTATTCGTTTGACAGTAGTTCACAAACTGCTACAAGTCAAAATATACTAAATTCATTGAGTAACGATGATAAATCTCTTATAAAGGATTTATTTTAATAAATATTAAAAGATGGACACGCTTAATCTAATCTTTGTCCATCTTTTAAATTTATAGAAACATCTTAATCTTCTCTATATAGATATTTTTTATTTCCTTTATTAACTTATCATTTATGTCCTCTTTACTTCTGCAACACACTATGTTTTCATCATTATTTTTAAGGTCCTACAGTAATATATCCTTGCTTCAATCTAATTGTTGCAATATTAGCTTTAGATTTTGGATTTATTTCATACATCGGTCTAACTTTAAAAACTAAAACAGGTTCATTCCTTTTGATTATCACATAATTTTTCAATTAAATTTTTTAATAACTCTTGCACCTTAAAATCTAAGTCCTTATAAATTTCGCTTTCAATGAATTCAGTTATCTTCAAATTAATACACCTCCATATAGTAGGCTTAAAGCTTATGCTTTAAGAAGGTTTTTACTTAATCCTAATATTTATGCTTTTATTACAATACAACATTCAGATAGCAAGCTCAAATCATCACTAATACCAGTTCTTAATAGTGCGGCCGCAACTAAATTATATGGATTTTCTGCTGTTACAGCATTAGCTTGCACAACATCAGGATACTCCTTAATAAATGTTTTGACTGCAACTTCTGCGTCACCCGAATGTGTTTGAGCTTTGGATTCTTTAGAAACGAAAGCTTCCCATATGAATAGATTTAAGGATTTATTAATAAATTCGTTCCAGTCAAACGTTACCTTTATATCTACTTCTGCTAATTCGTTAATCCTACCCAATATCCAAGCTGTTTCTGCAAGACCTGTCGCTATCACTGTTCCACCTGCACTTGCACTCCAAGGACGATCTCCTTCTCCTTTTCTTGCACTTGTTAAATTCAATGGATTTTCTGAAATAGGAACAAATAACGGACATTCAAATCCCAGTGCTACTTTATATCCATTTGATATATCTTTAGCTATACCATCAGCGAAATCTTGAATACTACTCCCCATTAGAAACTCGTCCTTATCTCCTATTATCCCTCTACACCAACCAAAATTCTTCTTTTTTATTGAGCCAATATCAGCACACCATATTACAACATCCCGCACTTCTTAATACCTCTCTACCATTACAAATTGCATAACATTTGAATATTTTCTTCAATTATAACTTTTCTAAACCATTCTATAATTTTAGCTGAATCTTGTTTATCAAAATAAATCCATGATTGAGAACCTGTAAACCTATTATTATTTATAGACCCAGTAAAATTTACAGAATTAATAGTATTGTTAGGATCATCAACAAAGTTTTGGATATACTTAATATCTATTCCTTCTATAAAAATCCTTAAAGAATCTGGATTAATCTTAAAATAATATGGATAGTCTCCCCCATCATTAGTTTCTTCAATTCTTGAACTTGATCTACAGTACGCTACTATCTTATAAGTATAATACCCAAATTCTTTTTCTGCTCTTAAAAAGAATATGTCTTCTGCAACATTAAATTTGTTTTTATCAATTTTTCTTTCAGTTATATGAAAATTATATTCTCCTCCCAAATATTCTTTAAATGAATTAATTGTACTTTCTTTAGTTTTATATTCTGATTCACTTGTTGTTGATAAATATACAAATCTCATTTTAATACCCAACTCCTTCTAAAATAATTGTCATTATACGATTCTCTTCGATTTGCTACTAAAGCTATTTCTCTTCTATATTCAAATTCCTAACCTGCCCAATCGTCAGTCCAGTTTTATCAGCGATAGTTTCTATGTCTAATACACCCAACAAATTCTTAGCTATTTTTATACGTTCCTCTAATCGTCCTTGTTCTTTAATATCATTAATAAATTCTAACTTTCTTTCATCAGATTTTTTTCTTTCATTCCAGAAATCCATCGCCTCATTATCGCTACTTAAATACTTTAATCCATCATTGGTTATACATATCTCCATTTCTCTCATAATACCAAATTTACCCTTGAAGCTTATTTTTCCCAATTTTACAAGCTTTCTAATTCTCCAAAATATATAATCATCTGTAATTCTTGGTTCAGTATTTCCAAGTACCTCTCCAACAGTTCTTGCTGATTTTCTATATTCTTCATTTGTAAATTTCAATATATCTATATCAAAATAGTCTTCACTTACACTTTCCATATTTCCATTTATATAACTACGTAATAATGAATTTTCTTTAGTTAATTCATCCCATTGATTCAATAACTTTTTGTATTCATCTACTTCTATTTTCCTTGCTAATTTTAAGTATTCTACTAACTTTTCTGGTATAATTTCCGAGGCAGAATTTGCAATATACGTAAAAATTCTTCCTTGATTATTTTCTATAATTTTATCTGATACATTGATAACATAAGAATCTATTTCCTTATCTTTTAATAAATAAAGAGTATACATCATGCCACAAATTTCTCTATTACAATGTCCATACCAAAGATACACAATGTCTCCATCATTTATTTTAGAAATATCATCATAGAATTTTTTATAATTATCTTCAAATTCATCTATTTCACAATAAAAATATTCTTCTTCTCCATTAAGCTCATTCCACCACTCTTTTCTATTCTTTATGTCTTTCAAATTGTTTATTAGTCCATTTGAAAGATTATCATAAAGTGCTATAAGCTTATCCATTGAAATATATTCTTTCTTAACAGCTTGCCTAAAACTTCCCTCCGCACTTTCTGAAAAAACTATATGAATTATTTTACTCATAACAACCTCCATTATTAAATAATAGACATAAGGATATAAGTATTAAATCTCTACATCTAATACTTATATCCTTAACCCTAATCTATATCCAATTCATCAATATTAATTTGGTCTAAAACCTCTTTTAACTGTTTTAGTTCATCACTACTCAACGTGATACCTTTTCCCATTTTAACGTGAGATTCATCCCAGTCTCTAATATCAATTTTGGGTTTTCTTCCATTCCAACTGATGATATTTACTTCTCGTTTCCAACCTTTAGCTCCTTCGGATAGAACTGCAATATTCTTAATAATGTCAAACTTAATTTCTGCCATAGTAACCTCTACTCCTATTCTAAAACAAGTTTTTATGTTTATTCTTAATTTTGAATACATCTCTATTCTCAATTTAGTTTCTAATGTTTTTCTGATTATATTATAAAAATCATTTAATTATTTCTTGAAATAAATCTGTATTCCATATTTTCTTGCATATTTCCTTATACAAATGTTGTCTTTCAATTAGATTTGCTTTATCAAATTGATTATATGGTTGAAAATTCAGTCCATTACTTTGCATAAACCTTAAAAATAGTGGATTATTACTATAGCAATTATTATTTAATGTTCTTGCTAATAAATTTTCACTATCGTACTTTACTACTTTATTTACATAATCCATAGCTTGAAAACTTCTATTTTTATCTTTTGACAAAATTAAAAGGCCACCAAATCTATTTCTAAAACTCTGGAATTCTTCCTCTGTTGAAAATTCATTTTGATGATTTCCTTGTGTATAATCATTAGCCCATATATGCTCTATATCATAAGGATTTTTTTGTTGACGATTAACATAGTTGTAAAAACTACTGTTTATTCCACTACTTTCTTCCAAGAAATAAGTCATTCTTGATAAAATATGAAGCATATATCTTGCTGTAAATTGGTTTAAATAAAAACTATCAATGCCATCTAAGGTATATTCCATATCTTCAATATATTCTTTAAAGATATTAGCTAATTCATTAATATCCTTTCTTCTTATCTTCTTTGTTAAGTTAAATATTGTATATCTGATAGAAGAATAATCCACCGTCTTAAAATTAAATACACGTACTGAAATGAATTGGTCGATGAAACACGATACAAGTTTTATTTTTTTGTTTATTATATCCAATGTATCTTTTGGACAAATTGAGGCTAATATTATTTGATACTGGAAAGTAAATCCTCTATCTGCATTATAAAATACATAATCATACTCTTTATTAAAGTTATTTGAATACTGTTTTAATCTTATATAAATATTAGAAAATGTATTAAATTCATTAAGTATAAATTCTTCAAAATCCTTGCTTTTACTTAATTTCATTTCAGTTTTATTTTCCATAACCCACTTATGAAAAGTCTGACCTATTATTTCAAAATCTCTATCCTCAGCACCTTTTTTACCTTCTCTTATTGAATCAGCATATTGTGATCTTAGCCAATCTTTTATAAAATCTGCGTCCCCATCTTTTTCAAGCTCTTTTAATATCAATATATTTTTCTTCCAAATATCATTTGCCTTATTTCGTGTATCATTATCACTTATTTCAGAAAGAATATATCCTTTTAGCATTTCAGTTGGTGTGAGCCTAAGCCCTCTATCATTCATAGTTACAAAAACCTTATGTGCGTCTTGCTCAGAATCAGTTCTAATTTCTATTAAAACTACATTGTAGATTAACCAATTTATAAATAGTGGAAGTAATTCTTCTTTAAGCTGATCTGGAAAGAACTTCTCAATATCTTTGTATCTACTATAAAGATTAATTACACTCTCAGAGTTCTCATTATTTATATCATATTCTCCATTCTCAAATAAACCTTGGAGGCATGCCTTTCTTTCATCTACATTAATGCAAAAGGTTTTTTGTCCATATTTTTCAGAATAAATAAGATTATCAACATTGACTTTATCAATATCACCATTTTTTTGTAAATTATTTAAATACATAAGAAGCAATGTTAAAGATGATAACCTTTGCTGACCATCTATTATTGCGTTATCATTTGTAAGAATTATAGGACCTAAAAAATAATCTCCATATTTTTCAACATCTTGAATACTATCGCCTTCCTGATAATACTCAATAAATTCATTAGCTAAATCATCAATTAATTCTTTGATCTGCTTTTCCTGCCAACTATACTCTCTTTGATAATAATGAACTGTATATCTATTATTAAATAACTTATTAACTTCAACAGGGCTTCCTATTATTTTATTCATAACCTATTATCCTCCACATACAAAACATCTTTTCTGTAAGACATCTAATTTTCCCTTAATTTAATAAACTCATATACCTATAATTTGCTTAATTTTCCGTAATACATAAATACTTATAACTAAGTATTTCGTTTATTTTTATCTCTAATTTATAAATCCATTCTAACTCCATAATTTCTTAGCCATTCTTTTCTTGGTTCAAAATCTGGAAGTACAGAAGCTACAAGTTCCCAAAACTCTTTTGAATGGTCTTTATGGTACATATGGCACATTTCATGTACCACTATATAATCTAAAGCATTAGATTTAGCCATAATGCACCGCCAATTAAATAACAATTCATTCTTTGATGTACAGCTTCCCCATCTTTTCTTTTGTTCCTTAATTCTAATATCTGTAGGCTCTTTAATAAAAAACTTTTGATAATACTTAACCCTTGAACCTATTACTTCCTTAGACTTATCTCTATACCACTGTTCAATAGCGTTCCTAATATCTTCATCATTTTTATTACTTGCTTTAACTATGAACTTACCTCGATATAACTTAACTTCTGGCTTCTTAAAACTTGAATCTACTTCTATTTGTAAAGAATAATTTCTCCCCAAATACATAAATGATTCTCCATTAACAAATTCCCTATTAATATGCCTATACTGCATATGTTTAAAAGAATATATCTTTTGTATAATCCAACTCCCTTTATTCTGAACTTTTTTAAGTATTTCCTCTTTTGTTGTCCCAATTGGAGCAGTAACAGTAATACTATTGGGTGGTTCTACAGCAATCTCCATTGTTTTTCTTTTTTTAAAGATTACATTAAATGCTATATTTGTTGTTCCATATGTTAACTCCAATTTCATTATCTAACCTCCGTGTTAGGTTTAAAGAATACGTTATAATTTCTATATTTTCTTGATTTTTATGCTATTTTATTCAATATTACTAATCATTTGCTTTTCTATTTCATCTAAAATTTCGTTAATATATTTAGAAACAACCACATAATCTTCAATGATCCTTTTTAATAAGACTGATGGATGACTCTTAAAATTTAAATCATAATCACTAATAACAGATATATTAGGTGAATTTCTATGTGTCATTTTATTTCTACATTTATTAGTGCATTGATGATTTCCTTTCCATTCTCCTTCTATACTTGTATCATCTTCTTGGTATAAATAGTTGTAAATATTTATAGCCTTATCCTTAAATTTATTGCTAAACGACAATTTGGGATTGAAAATTTTTTTATAATAAACTTCATTCTGTTGAATCAAAACTTCATTTTTCGTTTTTTCATCTATTTTCTTTATCTGATAAAATAAACAATATAACTGAGCTAACATATCCCATAAACTTGAAGTCCTAAATAAAGCATTTTCTATATAATAATATGCTAATTTTTCTTCTTTTGAATTAATATGAACTATACTAAAATTATCTTGTACTGGTTTGGAATAAGTATATTTTATGCCTTTTTCAAATGAAATTTTTAATTTCCAATCCAAATCTATCAATGTATCATATATAGTTTTATACTTCATTAGTTTACTGAATGGAGCTTCATCATCTTTAGGCGATATTACACCAAATAGAAATCTATCTTCCCCAAAGTGCAACTTAAATCGTTCTGAATTATATGACACCTCTGAAATTTTCTTTTTTAAATATTCAACTTCCTTATTTTCACTCATATTTGTTTTCTCCATCTATCAATAGCCATTAAACTATTACTATTGTGCCATAATTACTGCAAAATGTGTCTTTGCTAAATTTAGTAATGGCTGAGTCATACTTTTTCTGCTTTTAAGTGGTATTTGTTTAAAATATTTTTTATTAAGTATCATAAATATTGCTCTTTCTATGTCTGATGTTTTAGTTTGGTTATTAGTCCAATCTACGACATAGTTATCTTCAACCACTCTTCTTACATCTATTGCAATATTTTTAGATAACTCTATAATGTCATTACTAATATAGCTTTCACTTTCTTCCTTAACGCTACCCTCTTGAACTTCTTCATCAAGAATATATTTCTTTACAACCTCAAAGAAAGCATATTCCTTTTCATCTAAACCTAAGCTTTCAGATTGAGATTTTGTACCTTTTTCAACTTCTCTTTCAATAAATTCTTCAAGCTTCTTCTTTCTTTCAATCCAATCACTTATAGTTTCATCAAGTATTTTTTGAAGCTTTTCTAATAAGCTTGTATAAAATACTGGGTTTTCGTCCATCTTTACACTAATAGCATGTTTAACAGCATGTTCCATAGCAGAAGCCTGAGCTTCGTCAGATTTTAAAGTATTAATCTTTGTTTTAAAGTCATCCTCAAATAATGTGATTGGTTCTATCCACTGGATTATTCCAAGTGACTTTAAGTGTTCTTCTATTATTTCTCTTACCTTTTCACCACAATCACTTATATCTAATTCTTCTTGTGGACTATATTTTGCCTTAGCTCCTGCTCTAATATAACCAAGCCACTTTAAATCATTCAAAATATCTGTACCTACATGAGAAGGTAGTAACGCTTCTACCGCACCTGAAAATCTTTTATATCCAATTTCAAATTCTGCTCTTCTATCCTGTGGTTCTAATACTTTTATTAATTCATCAAGATTAGCCTTGTCCTTACCTTTAAATAAGTTTATCACGTCTTCTCTATAGGAAAGCATTTCCTTGTATAAGTCACCCATCGGTTGCATAGGCTGTCCTAAATCTTCTTTATCAAATATAGCCAATGCTTCTTCCAAATAATCTGAAACACCATAATAATCAACCACATATCCACATTGCTTTGCAATTGTATCTTTTTTAACCTTATCTGTATCCACTTTACGGGTAATATCCATTGTACATGTTCTATTTACTCTGGCAATTGCTTGTAACAAATTATGTTCTTTTAGTGGTCTATCAAGATACATAACTTGTTCTATTGGTGCGTCAAAACCAGTTAGAAGCATGTCTTTTACTATAATAAAACATAACTTATCCTTGTCTATTGGTTGCTTAAATCTATTAATTATCGCTTCTTGCTCTGCTTTTGTAGTGAAATGTTCTTTCAAATGAGTTGGATCATTTAAATCACCTGAAAAAATAACCTTACATTCTAACTCTTCACCTATAATCTCTTTCATATTGTCATTTAACGCTTTATAATATTTAACACAAGCTTCTCTGCTTACACAAACAATTTGAGCCTTAAATCCATTTGGCATTATATTATCCCTGTAATGTTTAAGCATATCTATAGCAATATCATTAATTCTGTCGTCAGCTTCAATTATCGTTCTCTTATTTGCATATTTTTGCTTTATTGCTTCCTTTTCTTCATCACTTTTATCCTCAAATGCTTGATTAAATAATTCATCCAAGCTCTCCCCTTTTATATGAAGCTCTGGTCTTCTTCCTTCATATACTATTTTTACAGTAGCTCCATCGTCAACAGCCTCTTTAATTCCATACTTATCAATGTACCCTCCAAAAGTTCTTGAAGTTGACTTGTCTTCTTTATCAATTGGAGTACCTGTAAATCCTATAAAAGTTGCATTAGGAAGAGCAGTTCTCATATTTAAAGCTGTGTCTTTATACTGGCTTCTGTGAGCTTCATCTGAAAGTACAATAACATTAGATTTAGTTGTTAAAACTTCATAAGGCTTAACAAATTTTTTCTTAACTTTTACTCCATTTTCAATGGCTTCTTTTTCTTCTATTTCACTCTCAAATTTTTGGATTGTAGTCATTATAATTTTAGGCTGTGCCTTACCTAAAAGTTCTTTCATTAATGTTATCTTATCCGCTCTTTCAGGCGTAGTAATTTTAGAAAGAGTTCTTAAAAACGTTCCATATATTTGCTTATCTAAATCAATTCTATCAGTTACAACAACTATAGTAGCGTCAGCAAGTTCATTAGTCCTTTTTATCTTCCTTGCAAGCATTACCATAGTAAGAGATTTCCCTGACCCCTGAGTATGCCAAACAACGCCACCTCTTGATAAAGAATCTTTTCCTTCCTGTAATCTCTTAATAGCTTTATTAACAGCCCTAAACTGTTGGTATCTACAGATTTTCTTTATTGTAACTCCATTATCTGCTTCAAATAATAAGAAATTCCTCATTATATCTAAAAGATTATTCTTCTCTAATAAACCTTGAATGAATATATTTTGTCCATTATCTTCTACATCTTTAACCTTATCTCTACTAACTGGATACGGGTCTTTCCACTCCAAGTAATGATTATATTTAGAGCTTATTGTCCCTACATAAGCATGATATTTATTTAGAATTCCTGTAAAAAAATTGGTATAAAAAAGCCTTGGATTTCCTTCAATTACGCTATTATCTCTTTCATTCATATACCTTCTAAGTTGTTCAAAAGCTTCTTTTTTACCTATATTCTCATTTTTAGCTTTTTCTAAAAATGGAGACTTACATTCAAGAACAACTACTGGAATACCATTAACAAAAAGAACTATATCAGGGTAAATGGACTTTCCAAGTTGAGTTTTAACCTCAAATTGCCTCGTTACTAAAAAATCATTGTTATCTACATTATCCCAATCAATAAAATGTACTGTTTGAGGCTTCTTTTGACCATTACCATAAATATCTTGGTCTACAGTATACTTTAAATCGACTATAGACTCATAAAGCTTTTCATTTATTTCTAAAAGGCTTGTACCTAAATTTTCTGGTCTGCTTAAATATCTAATAGCCTTATTGAGATTTCCTTCATCCATCCATGGATTTAGTCTTTTTAATGCTTTTTCAAGCCTTTTAACTAATATAGTCTCATTTAAAGAATCACGTTCTCCCTTTTCAGGTATTAAATCTTTTCCATGAATAAAATCATATTTTAAAATATCTTTTATATATTCAATTGCAGGTAATTCAACAAGAGTTTCTTCATTCCCTAAATTATACATTCAAATCCCCTCCTAATTATTCACCGTTAATTAAAGTAAAGTTATCATATAGTTCTGCCATTGCAAATATTTTTTCTTTAACTCTTATTCCGTCATACCTTACCCATGAATATCCCTTTCCTGAAACTATACTTTCATAATTCTCTAAACATATAACATCTTTATCTCCATACCGTTTATTTACCTCTATTGTTTCTATTTTTTCTTTTATCCTATCAATCTCAATACTATCATTTAATAACCAAATCAAGTATGCTTTAAATACACAGGTTTCACTTTCTTCAAGCCATTCTTGAATATTTTCATTATGTTGTTTCAACTTTAATATAAGTTCATTATAAGTTATTTGCTTATATTTAATTTTATTATATAAATCCCTGTTTCTTTTCTTTATAATACAAAGCATTATCAATGGATACGGATATATATAATTTCTTATATTCGCTTTCAAAATCATATATAGTTCAACAACAATTTTCTCTATATCCCTTAATGATAAATTAAAACCAATTACAACTTGCATTAATACTCGTGAAAAATCATAATACTGATATTCTGCCGAAAATGTATCTCTAAAGTTCCTACTTTCAAATACTTCAATAAAGTTACATTTGCTTAACATATAATTTATATATTGTTCATTGCTACTTCTTTTAAGTCTATATTCTAAATCAATAAATCTGGTTAAATAACCATTAATATCTGTTTGTTCACCATATATCACTCTTATAGAGTTTGATACTGCTTCTTTATCTATTCCCAAAATAAAAACTATATTTTGTACATTAAAAAAATGTTTTATTCTTTCCAGTAAGTTTATAGCATAATTTGGCCTACATCTATCCAATTCATCAACAAATATAATCATAGGCTTTTTATTCTTTTCAAATTCTTTCAATGCTATCTTTTCTAACTCTTTTCTAAATTCAACTACTGATTTTTTATTTTTATTATAATTATCAATTTTATCTGAGACTATTTTGCTTAATTCATCATCTGAAATAAATTCCTCGCTATCGATCCCAGTCTTATTTTTAACTGCTTTTGAAACTATTTTGGGTGATTGTTTTACTAAAGCTAATCCAACGTCCTTAGCTTTTTCCATAAATCCTTTAATTTTATTATCATCATTAATACTCTCTCTTATTTCATCTACAAATGCAATAAAAGGTTCTTCTACATAATCATTCTCCCAAGCGTTAAAAAATATTGTCTTATAACCCTCATTTATTAAATACTGATTCCACATTTTCAAAAATGTCGTTTTCCCAGTTCCCCATTGAGAATTTATTGCTAACACCATTTGATTATCTAAAATTTCAAATAATGCTGTAAGATTTCTCACTTCTTCGTCTCTCTGTAATTTATCATTTTTAAATGGATTTAACATATCAATTTCTAAATTATTATTAAACATCCCCATAAATATACCTTGTTCCTTCTATACTCTAATTTTCCCTGTCAAAAGCTTCTGTATAAGTCCTTTTTTAAGTTCTTGAAGTTTTTCCTTTTTCTCTTTATACTGGTCTATTTGTTCATCTAATGATGATAGCATTAAGTATATTTGATTTTGTTCTTCTAATGGAGGAATTATTATTTTGAATTCTTTTACAATATCAGTTGTTAAATTTATATAAACCCCTCCATCAGTTGCAGACCTTATTAATTTTTCTCTTAGGAATAAAATTTGATAGTATAAGAAATCTTTGTTTAATTTTTCATCTATTTTTTTGAAACCCATAAATCCATCATGAATACATGAATCTACTGCTAAAAATGTTGGCAAAGCAACTGTACCACTTATACTAATAATTAAATCACCTTTATTCATAGGTCTACTTTTTTTTGCTCCTTCTTCTGTTAAAAAATCAGTTCTCGGAGTTACATATTTTCCATCTCTTGTTACATCTGAAATCATAAGTCTTGGCACATTTCCACCATAATATTTAGGGTCTCCCTTTGGTCTTGGAGACGCACCTCTTACTATTTCAGTAACATCACCTAAATTCTCTATTTCCCATTCTTCTGGTATTCTTCCTATCTCCGTATCCTTAAACCTACTATGTCCAATTCCTCTTGTAAGAAGCTTCTGCATAAGCCCCTTTTTAAGTTCCTTCGTTTTTTCTATAAGGTTATCAGTTATTTCTATTTGTTCATCTACAGATGATAGGGTTAAGGCTATCTGTTCTTGTTCTTCAATTGTTGGAACTAATATTTTTATATCCTTTATATTAGACCTTGATATTCCATATACCGTTGCTCCTGTAGCTAATGTCCTAAATTGTTTTCTTACTTCTGTTGTACCAAAACAATATTTTTTATATAAAGTATCAAGTTCCTTACCTTTATCTTTTGCAACAATCGTATGTAATCCTGAAACAAAATCTTCATTCTTCTCGTTAATAATTACTACACTTTTTCCTATACCTTCATAATCCTCAGAAGCGTCTGCAAAAACCACATCTCCTGTATTTAATAATATTCCTTCCTTCAAATCATTAATATCAATTTCAATTTTAGGTAGCCAATTAGAATCTTCTTTTACGCTAAAATAATTCCTATTTTTTTTATGAATATCTCCATAATGCAAATAATATACACCATTTTCTGATTGCTTATCTCTTGAAATAGATATACCACCATAAAAATCAAATATATTGCCTATCTTTTCAACCTTCCAACTATTCGGTATCTCCCCCAACTCCGTCATCTTATATCCTTCTTTAACCTTTTTCACTATTCCGTCACCTCAACTTCGTATAATCTTCATTACCAACCAAACAAGGAAAGTATTGATTAAATAATAAAGTATTTTTCCGCCTAAACTTCCAAACCATATTCCATAAGCTCTACCATAACTAAAAATTTTGCCAACAATCCTAAACGTAATTATTGAGACTGGAATTCCAATTACAGCAGATTTAAATTCATCTATTGCCCAAAATATTGTAAATACTTCAATTGATTCGTTTAATATGGCTTGATATATAATTTTCCCAATTTCTGTACCATCCATATACTCTTATCCCTTAACCCTATTAAATATTGTCAAATCCAAGTTCTTCAAGATAACCATTAAGCTTTTCTTCTGAATCAGCCATCTTTAGCTTTAACTCTCTTATATCTTGCAATACCAAATCAATATCAACTTCTTCCTCCTCTTCTGTAGTGTCAACATACCTGCTTATATTAAGGTTATAATCATTTTCCTCTATAATTTTCAAATCAACTACACTTGCATATTTTTCTATATCTTTATATTCATCAAAAGCCTTTACTATCTTTTCAATGTCTTCATCTCTTAATTTATTCTTATTGCCATCTTTAATAAAATCATTACTGCTGTCTATAAATAAAACCTTATTTCTTCGCTCTTCACTCTTATTCTTATTAATAACAATTATGGACGCAGGAATACCAGTACCGTAAAAAATGTTTTGAGGTAATCCAATTACAGATTCAACTAAATCATCCTTTAAGAATCCTGTTCTTATTGTTTGTTCAGAGCCACCTCTAAATAGAATTCCATGTGGAATAACTGTAGCCATTTTTCCTTTCATATTCAAACTTGCTACCATATGTGACACGAAAGCTAAATCACCATAAGATTTCGGTGGCAATCCATAAGGGAATCTATGAAATTGGTCAGTACTCGCTTCTTCTAATCCCCAATTTTTTAATGAGAACGGAGGATTTGCAAGTACCTTATCATAAGTTTTGAGAACGCCATTTTCTGTATGTTTTGGTTCACGAATGGTATCTCCTTTTTGAATATCAGCTCCTTTAGCTCCATGTAATAGCATATTCATTTTACAAATAGCCCAGGTTGAAAGATTTATTTCTTGACCATAAAGAGAGATATTTTTATGATTTCCTCCATGTTCTTTTATGTATTGAAGGCTTTGAATTAACATACCACCAGAACCCGCAGTTGGGTCATATATACGTTCACCTTCTTGTGGCTTTAGTATACCTACCATTACTTTAACTACTTCTGTAGGAGAGTAAAATTCTCCTCCCTTTTTTCCACCTTGGTCTGCAAACTGCTTAATTAAATATTCATAAGCATTTCCTAAAATATCTTCTGACTCAATATACTCATTAGCTAAATTCATACTATCAAATATCATTAATAATTGACTTAGTTTTTTATCTGGCACTCTTTCCTTATCATTATAATTAACCGTGGTCAGAACTCCTATAAGTTCACTATTCTTAGGTTCATCTTCTATAGCTTTAAAGGCTTTATCAAGCTCAGGTCCTATATTTAAATTCAAATCTTTTAATTTATCCCATCTTGCTTGTTCTGGAATATAGAAAGTTTCATAGATTGATGAATCATCCAGTAGTTCCTCAATTTCTTCTTCCACCATTCCTTGCTCTTCAAATTCCTTTTTTCTAATACTTCTTTCAAAGCTAAATTCATCATTCATTCTTTTAAGGAATAACATTCCAAATATATAATCCATGTATTGAGTTGCAGAAAGTTCCCCTCTTAAAATATCTGCACACTCCCATAGTTTTGTTTCTAATTGCTGTAGTGTCAATTTTTCCATAATCTTTTGTCTCCTCGCAGTATATATTTAATATCAAATAATCAGTTTTCTAACTTATTATATTTTACCACAATCTTGTATTTTATTGTCTACATAGTATAGAATTAAGTGAAATAATAGATTAGTTTTAAATTAAGTTAAAAAGCCCTGTAGTATAATTACAGAGCTTTGCTTTTACCTTAACTTATTAATTGGTTTGCTTTCACCTTTTCACTATCTTATTCCTCACAAATCATCTCATAGATTTCCTTAAATCTATTCAATAATTCTTCTTTCCTGCTTTCTGTATGCTTATCAATAGCCTTATCAATTTCGTCTAATTCATTGTCAATCGAATATATTTCTCTTTGCAAAGCCATATATTCGTTATAATCATTTTCTTCCAAGAAATATACAATCTCGCTCCAACCACCTATAGAATTGCATTTTAATGTTGCATAGTCATCTAATATTCTCTCTATTAACTGCTCAACATCTTCATCGTAGTCTAAATTATTATTAATATTAGGTATGTAAAAAAGCATATCATCTCTCTCAATTTCACATATTTCACCATCAATTTCTTCTATAGAAAAATCTATATAATCTTCGCAATATTGTGCTATCTTAATGATTTCTCCTTCATCTTCACCGTCTTCATATAACCCTAACAAGGTTTCTTTAATTACATTAATTAATTTATCTTCGTTAGATTTATTGATAACAAATACATGAATAAGTTTATTTTCATAATAATCCCCTAAATCATGCCACGAATAGATAATTCCATCTATATTATCAAATATATTATAAAAATATTCTTCATCTGATGGCATGTAATCATGCGGGGAATACCTCACAATAATTGTTTTTCTATCTTCTCTATTTTTATTTTTAACCTCAAAATTTAAATTACAGTTATCAAACATTTTTATCATTCTCCTTATCATTTGTTTTTTATTATTATATTTACATTATCTATTTCAACAATTTCATGTGTTTCAACTTTTAACTCCATATTGAAACTCCCACCACGACTTATCCCTTTTAACCCATATAATGCTAAATATTCTACTTATTCAATAAGAGATACTTTGCAAAAAAATCTCCCTTTTGAATTCTCCTCGTCTTTTATAGTTAATCTGGTCATTTATAAATTCATTAATCTACAAATTACCAAATACCTTAATCAACTACTTTTTCTCTATGCTTCATCTATATCATTTGAGAAATATTCTTCTATTGCTTCGGTTTCACCATTATTTTCTAACCACTCATAAGCTTCTTCCTTGCTAAGTGGTATTATTGTGGAAATCCCCCAAGTTTGATTCCCATTTGATTCTGAATACTTGGTTAATGGTCCCCCAGAGCCATATAAGAAGTAACCACATTTTCTTGTTTTATATAAGCTTTCTTCATAATATCTAAAGTCACCTTGTCCTAATCCATTCCAATATTCAGCAATTAAAATTGCTGTCTCAGTATCATACACTTTCTTTTCAATTACTTTTCTCATATTTCATTTCTCCTTCGTAATTTTATTTTATATTTATATATGTCTAATTATTACTCTATTTCTCGATAGCCTTCTTATCACAATCCATATAATTAATTATTCAATCATTATAGCTACTGTAGATTCAACTGGAAATCCTAATAGCAAACCTGTTAGAGCAAGATCATAATTACTTATTGGATTAGCATAATCCCAATTCACCAAAAAATCACTTAGATAGCAATTACCTTTACTTAATAACCGACTTTCATCTTCTTTTGTTAGTAAATTCCACCCTACTTCTATGCTCATTAATCTGTATGACTCTATTAATGAATTCAAGTCAAAATTATCTTTCAGCTTTCCACTATTTGCAATTGCAACTTCTTTATAATTCTGCAACCAAGTTACATTATTATTTATAGTATATTTACATTGATTTTTCATAGCTTCATTTATGTATATTTCAGGTTTATCTGTGATAATAAACCCAACAGGTTTTAGTTCATCTATAACAGCTTGCAAAAGTTCATCATTTGCTCCTGCAATAGTTCCATCTGGTTTTGGTATTCCTAAGCCCCCACAAAAATGTAAGTTTTCCCAACGTATCATTTTCGATTTAAATGGGATTTCAATTTTGGGGTACTTATACCTACGTACAAGATTCCCATTATTTATTGCTAACATCACTGAGTTTTCTTTATAATCCCTTCGATATAGTCCATTAAGAGTATTACCACTATCATCACAGTATCTTCCATAATATTTTTTCTTAGGGATTATCCACCCATCAACTTGTATCAAGTCTTTATATTTCTTTATATTATTTATCATTTTTAGTCCTCCTCATTTGCTATATTTCTGAATTTATCATTAATATAAGTTAATTACTTTGCTACTCTTCTTCCAATTTCCAAGTTCAGTTAATGCTGTCATCATATTATCTTTAAGATGTTCTTGGTCATCTTCTAATTCAAATTGTTCATCAATAATTTGATATAGCAGGTCTTTATACATTTCCTTTAATTCTTTCAAATTCACTTCAAATACCGCAACATTGTAGGTTAATAAGCTATAAGCCATGCCCTCATACTTGAAATTATCTGCCTTTTTCTTTATAAGAATAATAACTTCAAAATTTATTCCCACATATATAGAACCACGATTTATTGCTCCCAATATTTCCTTATATCCATTACCTAACAAACTCATATTACCTTTTTTCATCATTTGATCAGCCTCCATCATATTTAGTTTATTTATTGTTTGGACTAAATCCTTTTAATCCAAACTACTGAAAGAAATTAGTCAATATTACCAAGATAACTCTTAGCTTTATTTAAATAGAATTCAAATTCCTCTAACCTACTATTAGTCCTATGGACCCACCATTTCATTGCTTCCTGTTTAGTAATAGGGACTATTTCCCTCTTAGAAGTATCATCAGTTTCTTTAGCCCTAAAATATAGATTAGGATTTACCACTCGAATCGAATCTCCCATTACCACTAAGAAAAATCTTTCATCAGTTGTAATATTTAATTCTTCTTTTGCACATCTTTCTTGTCCATATCTTATATAATCCTCACCATAAGCTTTTAGACAATACGATCTATTTAAATCGTATACTTTTCTATTTTTGATGAAGCAGTTTGTTATTTGAGAAACTTCATATTTATCCCAATCCAGTTTATCTGAAAAGAACTCTAATAATGTGCTTGTACATTGTCTATATTCAAGGTAGTCCATGGCTTCTTCTTCGTTCATTACTACAATACATTCATTTAGGAGATTTTCAAATCTAAATCCTATCTCAGAAACATAACTATCTTGCGGTACTCCTATATGCAATACATAATCTCCACTATTTGTCATGTATAATACTTCCCACTCTTCCGATTTTCTGAAACTCATTTTATAAATGGCTTTAGAAAATTCATCATTGAGACAAATGGCTTTCTTATTAACTAATTCTTTCACCATTCCACCTATATTTTCTGTATATATTTTCAAACTCTCAGTAGTTAAATTCTTCATATTATCATAACCCCTTCCTAATTATCTTTTAAAAGGCTAACGTTAAAAGACGCTAACCTTTTAGCATTCATCTGGAACTAATTTAAGTATTTTCTAATGCAATATCATCTCTTCATTAATCATTAAATTGTACACTTCTTCTTTAAGATTTACTGACATCAGTTCGTTGTAATTATAAGATTTTAAGCAATATAACTCCCCACAGCAACTACATTCCAAAAGTATGCCATATTTCTTAGTTACTTCATTAGTTGCAGGTAGATTAAATATTCCTACTTTATTCAACATCTCAGAAAGTTCATTCAATTTTTCAACACCTAATTTATTTTTAATTTCATTCATTTTTACATTATTATTTTTCATTTTTATCTCCTCCTCCGTTTACTATAAGAAATTTTTATTCATTTAATTTCCTGTAGTGTATGATTTAATTATACTTACTTTTTTCACAATGTCAATGCCTATAAAAAATATTTTTAAATATAATTTCCTACAAGAAATGAAAACATAAAAAAATAATGCTGATGTAACTTTATTCAGTTACATCAGCATTATAAATTTTTACTCTACTTTCTCTATACTTTTCCATAATTTCAATTGTATCTTTTATTCTTGCTACTAAAGCACTATCATAAGCCACACCATAGGTAAAGAAATTTTCTATTAATTGGTTTAAAAGTTTCTTTTCATTTAAAGTCAAATTTTTTCTTTCATAAATTTCACCTCCATCTTGAAAAAGCGGAGCTTCAATATCAGATAAACGTATAAATTGTTCAATATCCTTAAATTTGTTATTATTGCTTAAACCTAACTTAAATCCAAAACTTTTCATTACTTCATTTAAATCTAAATTTAATTTTTCAACCAGAAAACATACAATTTTAAAACTCGGATTGTCCATTTTTCCATTCTCGATTCTATTTAAATAACTGGCTGTTATCACAGGATTTTCTGGATCATCCTCTGCTAACTTTTCCTCTAATTCTTTAAATGAAAGTTTTAATTCTTTTCTTTTTCTACTCAATATAGCACCAAAAGTTAGGTCACTATCATTAGTATTAACATCAGTAATCATAAAAATCACTCCTTATCTTATTAGAAATTATACAACATTCATATATTATAATCAATATATAAGAACGCCATTTCTTTAAAGAATTTTTTGTAAATAAAATAGTTCTGATTTCATTGATTTTTCTAATTTTCTGTCGTTATATTATTAATATTAATACAAAAATATTAATATTGATGAACTCCCAACAGCAGAAAAGTAGGCAAATCCCTACTTACTTTATTCCACAGCAACTTTCTTAATATACACTATAATTAACCTTTTTACTTCTTCAAGCATGGAATCGAAAACTCTATGCTCTTCTTCTGAAATATATTTCTTAATACTCATTATATCTAACCATGCCTGTACCTCGACTGCTGAGGCAAGAGCAATTGAATAGAAGTTTGCCACCACTAATTTATACGGTTGTCTTGCGTTTCCCTCTGCCAAATTAGCAATAATACTCTCGGCCGCTCTTTGAGTTTGAGAAAAAACCGAATACTGCTCAAAAAATGGTAATTTTCCCAATACAGCATATAATCTTGTATAGAATACAATCATTTTTTCATACGCCTTTAGAGTTCTGCTGTCTTTTAAGCCATCCACCATTTCCTGTATTTTATTTATATCTAATTTATCTCCAACCGTAACTTTCTTCATTTGTTTGCTCTCCTTTGTTCTTAATTGTTTTCTGTATGTTCTTAATAGCTTTATAATTTCCTCAATTATTTCAGTACAATCTTTTAAATCTTCTGATTGCATTTCATCCAATAACTTTGACAGAGTATACGCTTGTCCTATAGCTACTTTATAATGGAAGTCTCGTCTTTCATATGAAAGAATACTGCCAATTGCTAATGCAATTTCTGTAGCAACTCTTGCTGTATTTTTTAGTAGATTTGCCTTCTCCTTGGTATCACATACTCCAATTATTTCATTTACTTTCTTAATTAAGTTCATAGCCTTTTCATAGGCAAACTTCTTTCTAAAATTCTCAAAATAGACTTTGTCATATGTATTCATTCATTTTCTCCTCTTTTGTTTTATTTCGTCTAAGTTATCCTCCAAAAGCATACTCAATATGCTTCACATCTATCATTACCTTCACTCTAACTACTTATCCTTACTAATCTCTCTGCTAACAGTGAATTCCTTTCCTTGCTTACGCTTCTCACACCTTCATTAAAAGCTTCCTTGTCTCCTACCAATATTACCTGCTTAACTCCACGTGTTACTCCAACATACAATAATTCTCTGCTTAACATCCTTTCATGTGCCTTATCTACAACTATTATCGCCACTTCACATTCACTGCCTTGCATTTTATGTATAGTTGAAGCGTATGAAAGTTCTATTTCTTCAATTTCATTTTTATTAAAACTCACTTCTATTCCAAATAAATCTGCTGTAATAAGCTCGACCCCATTAGTGCTTTTTTCAACCTTCTTAACCCATCCTTGTTGTCCATTAAAGATACCTTTAGAAGACATACTCCTTATTACTATTATTGGGTCTACAACTTCAAATTTATAAATATCTCTTTCAGTAACATAATTAAATCTATCAGCTATTTCCCTATTTAATTCTTCCACTCCATTAATTCCTTTTTTCATTGGAGACATAACTTGGATGTTATAAATGCTTGTACCCTCATTAAGCAATTTATCTATTGCTCCTAATACTTTTTCTTTAATATCTGAACTTTCAGTTTCAATAAATTCAAACTCACTTCTTTTTAGCCTTACGCCTGACTTACTTTCGTCAAGCCCAGTGCCTTTAATTATTTTATGAGCATTATTAGTTATCAAACTCTCTTTTTTTTGACGTACAACATCTCTTAGCTCTACCACTGGAATTACTTCACTTTTTAATAATTCTTTTAATATACAACCTGGCTCAATTGATTGTAACTGAAAAGGGTCTCCTACTATAACAACTCTTACATTTGGATTTTCCTTAACAGCACTACAAATTAACTGGTTCATTAATTCAATTCCAATTAAACCACTTTCATCAACAACAATTACATCTACTTTTTTACTCTCGATTTTATAGTTAACATCTACTCCTATGCCTAAAAATCTATGTATAGTTGTACCCTGTATACCTGTTTTCTTACTTAGTTCATCTACAGATTTTCCAGTATATGCAACAATATGTATTTCAGGTTGGTGGATTGGCAATATAGCTTTAAAGCCCTCTACAATAGTTTTTATAACTGTAGTTTTCCCTGTTCCTGCCAGTCCTGAAACAATACTAATACCGTTGTTTAACGCTGTATTAATAGCGTCTATTTGATCCTTATTTAATTTAATATCCGAATTGTTATAACTGTTAATTAATTCTCCTATTTTATTTTGATTGTTTATTTTCCAATTAGTACATTGGTTCATTTTAACTAAGTAGCTCATTACATTTGCCAGTTCTACCTCTGCTTTATATAATCTACTTAAATATATACATACTTCTCCATTAGAATCATTATCAATAACTATCTCATTTTCAATCCTTAACAATTCTAATGCTTCATTTAATGATTTCTCCTCATTACTGAATACTTCCAAACCTTTAACCCTATCCTCTAATTCACTCTTATAGCAAAACACATGCCCTTCAAATTCAGCCATAGACTCAATCACATAAATTATTAGGGCCGCAACTATATTCCTATTTTTGTAATCTTCATTTTTATTGGTACTACATTTTTCAATTATCTGTTTTACTTCTTCTAAAGGCATTAAATAATGACTTAATATATAAGGTTTATCTGTAATAATATTTGCTATATCTGCACCATAATCCGCAATCAATTTTTCAGCTACTTCTTTGCTAATGTTGAATTCTTTTATAAGGTTCTCTTTAATTCCTAATTCATTATCTTTATTAACTTTCTTCATCTGTTTATAAATTCTCCTTTTTCTTTAGTTACAAATTAATCTTCTCACATCGTCAATAATTTTCATACTGATAAACTGCTCTATACTGTTTAAGGTTCTTTGCAACAAAAAAAGCAAGAAACATTAACTTGCTCTTGCCTTTGTAACTTTATCTTTAAATATTTTATTAGCTATTTCTTGTCCGAACTTCTCTATACAGATTGAATAAGAAAAAGAACTTGCAGTAACACGCTCACCATTATAAAGCAGTATCATTGCTAATTGTTCAGCTTTTTGAAATATCTCATTATTATATTCTGGAATGTAATAATATGTTATATCGTTATTGCACCCTTTACCATATATACCACTTCTAACATCTGGCTTTTGCAATAATCCCAGAAGAGCAAAAATATTAACTATCGGATTTATTGTGCTTTTCCTTTTCCCCATAGTATCGGCAAGATATTGCATCGACGCTGAAAATACCATGCCTTCTTTACTTTCCCCGTGATAGTATAATTTATCTATTCCTTCTTCAAATATTGTTTCTAATTTAGGAATTTGCTCACCTATAAGTTCAAATAGTATTGGAAATTTATCTTTAGTTAAATTATTCCTAACAAAGCTTTTACATCTCTCATACCTACCTCTAACCTCCTCAAATTCCTTAATCCTTATTCCTAACAATTCGCATAGACCTTGTATTGCCTTACTAATATCACATTTCATAAAGATTTGGCACAAATCCAATATGTCAAAAGAAATAATCACATATGGATTGTCCTCCTTCTTGCTTCCAACCATATATAAATACTTATTTCTGGTAAGATTGTAAGTTATCCAGGCTTCTGTATTCTCTCCACTTACTACAAGCTCCTTAATATACATTCCAAATCTTTCATAGCTTGAAACAATTATTTCTTTTCCCTTAAACCTCTCCATTTCTTTCTCTACACCTACATTGGCTTTTTCTTCTGTCGTAAATGCTAAAGAAATCCTACGTTCACTATTGATAAATTCACAAGCGAATGGTTCTTCCATTAATACATCTAATCCAAAAATATATCTAAAATCGACTTGATGAATAAGACCAATAGCTTCCTCTATTGTGTTAATCTCTTTATTGATAACCAATAACTCCTTTATATGTTCTATATTATTAACAAAGTATTCTTTATATTTATTATCTGCTCCAAGTGCCTCTTGTGCTTTAATAACATTGGCTTTAATTGTACTATTTAATGCTTTATTAGCTTTATTAACTGCTCGTCTGTCATCTTCTGCAATGGCTAATTCTCTTTTATCTAATATATCCTTAATGCTTTCAATCCTATCCATAAATTTCCTCCTCATTTACTAAACCGAACGATTACCTATAAGAAAGTTAGTTGTTAAATATCTTAAATTTTTACTTAAAACTTATTTACTATTACCTATAGATTAACGTATTAGAAGTATTTTAAAATAAGTTTACAAAACAATTACTGTAATTCATATAGTAATATTGCTCAACAAAGTTTAACTATATTTAAAGATATTAAAGGCTACAAAAAAGAATAATTATGAAGTTGAAGCAATTAATTTTAGCTAATAAATTCTGTTAGAACAAATATTACTACAGCTAAATCTTCTATGATTAATAATTAAGCCTATAATAATTATAAATATTTGGTTTTACTGAAAATTTAGTTATAATGAGTTTAAGCATTTCTAAATTGTAGACTACAAAATATATGTACTGTTTTCATTAAATTGTATTCAATAAGCAAAAAAGACACCGTAACCAATATGTCAGCAGTGTCATTTCATCTATTTATTTTATAATGCCTTTTTTCAGTAACTCGTTATAATCTTTAACACCATTATTAAGTAATAGTTCCCTTTCGTCATGTATTTCATAATTGCTATATTCTTTACTTATATTGTCAAATGATGTGTTTCCTGCTTTATCGTTGTCAACACATGCAGATATTAAACTAAGATTCTCATATTGTCTTAAATAAGTGCTTATTTTTTTAATTTTTGTACATCCTCCTAATGATAGCAGTATTGTATTTTTTAATCCATTACCAAATAATTGATAATAACTCAATAAATCAGAACTCGCTTCAAACACCTTAATCTCTTTTATATTATTGTTATTTCCTATTACTATTGTAAATCCATAATTTTCATCTGAATTCTTAGCCACTCCACTAAATGATTTACTACTGCAAGTACCTTTTAACTCTCCACCAACATTTCTTCCACTTTCATCCATATACTTAAAGACAATATTATTTTTTGAATCCTGAGCAATCTTATCTTGCTTTATTAGTTGATTCACTAAATCCTTATCAATTCCTCGTGTCGTAGTTAGGTATGCAAATAATCTCTTCATATCGCTACCAATGTCAATTTTGAAATTACTACCAAGACTATTTTTCTTATTTTCATTGCTATAGCTTTCTTCAATACTATAAGAACCGATGTTACAATTCAATATATATGCTACAGCTTGTCTAAAATTTCCATTAGTTATATTATTTTGTACAAATGTTATTATATTTCCTTTTTCATCTCTCGAATACCAGTGATACCATAAACAATCTCCTTTTTTATTTAGAACAAGAGAATCATGCTCAACACATTCATAAGAATTTCCATGTTTCCTAAAACTGAAACCTTCCCTTTCCAAAAATTCCTTAAAATCTTTACTTCTTGCCTCTTGTATTTGCGTATCAGTAAGTCTTGCCATATTTAATTTCTCCTTTTATCTTTTGTATTTTCTATATTGTACAAAGATAATTGAGAGTATTAAACCCTAAAACGGTTCGAGCTTGTCTTACCAGTATTAGGAATTAAATATCTTTATCAAGAATTGTTGCAACTTCGTACAGCAATGCTTCAAAATGTTGTTGCATTTACACTCATTGCTATTTTATGTTTCAAAATTGACAATCCTGGCTATGAATTCGTATAAACTATATTTTCTTGATAGCAAATTGTACCTGCTCCGTATTTCATGTAATATTAATTTTGTTTAATCCTGTTCCTATTACCTGTATAATTATTTAATTCAACTCATTTTTTAATTTATGATTATTATTCCTAAAATATTTAGAACTTACTCCTATAATATATATATACTTGAACCTATAACAATCACTTTTACAGTATGCCTTTGTTCGCAAGAACAAACAATTTTTATTTTCCATTTTATGTTAATTACTAATCAATAATTTTACTCTATATAGGATTATGATTCGAGAGTAGTTGTGAATATTCTGAATATTTTATTTTTATACTCATATTTTGTATTTTTATACATAAAATATTCATTATTTTCCTAATATAAAAAAGCTACAATTCACTAATTACTATGTTACCTAAAACACATTAATTACCAAATCATAGCTTTTATTTCAATCCCTTTAGACGTTATACTTAATTTTTCATACATTGCAAATGCGATATGCTAACTCCTGTAACTTCTGAAATAATATCATCTTCCAAAATTCCTATAAGCTGACAAGCAATTCTTACTTGCTCTGCCATAATTGCAAAAACCACTTCTTCTTTGGCTTTCTCTTCCATCTCTCTTTTTAATATCTCATTCTGAATAAAAGCGTCAGTTTTAATCTTGCTCAATTCACCATATAACATTTCTTCCATTCTCATTGCTTAATCCACCTCTCTATTAATTACCTTTTATATTCATCTATAGCAAGTCCAGTTTCAATCCAAATCATTTCTAACACATCCAATACTTTAATTTCTAATCTACTTGTCATATGAAACCTACAAAATAGTATTTTATAATATTATTTTACATTAACAGAACGTAAGTTTCCATAATTTTGACTATCTGCAACAAAAGATTTTATATTTATTATATTGCGACACTAAAACATGATAGAACCATTTAAAGCTTATCAAGTCATTGACTTCCTAATATAATTAAAGTATAAATAATAATTTTAAGGAGATACAAATGATGAATCACGCATTATATTTAATACAAGAGCAACTTGATAAAAAGTTCCTAAACTTAAATATTGAAGACCTTGATAAGCATAAATACAATTTGCTTATCAGTGAAATTATCTATGTTATTAGCACAATTATCCCAATAAGTAATACTACGAATAATAACCTAACTACAGAGTTTACCCAAAACCATATATTAATCAATGTCATTGGCTTTATTAATACACTTGCCGATAATCTTTGCATATATTTAGAAATAGCAGATAATACAATTAAAAACATAGAATTCTCTATTCTTTGCTGAGTTTTCTATATCTTTGTATCATTATTTCCTTTAGTTGCCATATAACTATTAAAAGCTTGTACAAACGAACTCCTTATAACAAATGCAATGCACATTAAATAATCTAAAGTTATGGGTAGTTCCATTATCTTTTTACTTTTTCTTCTGTTTTCAATTACTACTTCCATAGAAAAATCGCCTATTGGATCATGTGATTTACCAACACCTAATCCTGGAACTATTGAATCCTTTCTAATATGTATACAACCTACATTATCGCCAAGACATGCGTCAATACATATTATTTTATGGTCTGGTAAATTATTTGAAATTTCTCTAATCTTATCTTTTGCATTTAAAAAGTGAATTGGGTCTTCAAGCGTTCCAAATACATTCAATGGTATTTTAATATCTTTCAACAATGTTCCCAACAATGGTGCTAAGCAATCACACATATATTTACTTGAACCAATACAAACAACCAATACCTTATCATTTTCAACTAATATATCTTTGATCTTGTCAGCTAAAATTCTTGAAGCCATTTCATCTTGGTAATGTACACCAACCAATAACACTAAGTTCACGTCCTTTCTTATTCTGCTTTCTGTAGCATTTTATTGTAACTAATTCTCGTTTTACCATAATTATAAATATCTAATGCAACTCTACTTATCTTTTTTTACCAACTCAATCATCAAACATATAGTGTATATAGAGGTCACACTCATAATTAACACACCTGCTATTGCTAAAATAAAAACTCCTGTCGTTTCACTCATTACTAATCACTTATCCTTTCCTAAAATATTTACTATTGTCAACACAAAAATTAAGACACCCTAAAAATTTAGGATGTCTTTTCAAAATTTATATTTAATTGTATAACACAACAGTATTTATTCATTTAATCACCTTATTTATTTTTATTAATAATTAACAATATCTTGATTATATAAAGTATTGTAAAAATAGCCATTAATATTTAACCATTTACTTAAAGCAGTATTTCTCTGCTCCTATGTTATTATTATACATTGTATATATAACAGTGGCAATAAAGATTTTCTATTCTAATACCTTTACATAAAATCCCCAAAATACTACTACCCAAATTTTACTCTCCTAAAAAATCCTTTAACTTTTTCATCCTCACATTATAGTTTTTAAGCCATGTTTTGTATGATTGAATACTTAAAAACTTCTCCATTTTTAAGTGTCCTTGTGCATTTCTGAATTGTTCTAATGCTTGATGATATTCTTCTATATCATGGTAAAATACGATAATTGGAGGAAGATCATTCTTAATAAGTAAATAGTTAATTATCATTCCTGCTATACGCCTATTTCCAATACGAAAAGGATGGATTCTATGAAAACAGCACACAAAATAACTTACAGTTCTTAACGCATTATCTTCATTTATTTGTATAGCATTAATTTCATCTACTAAAACTCTTAGGCTCTCTTCAACGTTTAATTGGCATACTT
Source organism: Clostridium saccharobutylicum DSM 13864 (assembly GCF_000473995.1). Taxonomy (NCBI): domain Bacteria; kingdom Bacillati; phylum Bacillota; class Clostridia; order Eubacteriales; family Clostridiaceae; genus Clostridium; species Clostridium saccharobutylicum. Next base: position 3,294,922 of record NC_022571.1, read on the forward strand.
CTTCTCTATCATCTATCCCATCAATATATTGATTATTCCTAAGCTCTTCTGGCTTTTCACCGTCCATTAAAAGTTCTTCCCCAAAACAACCTTTCATTAAAATATAATGAAACTTTTTAATTAACTCTACTGATAGTTCTGAATTATTATCTTTAATCAATTTTGAAACAAAATCACAAAGTTCTTTATGATTTTTTATTTCTCTAATTGTTTTCTCACTCGTATTAATGTCTATTCCATTAAAAATATTTTCAACATCTCTTAACTTTGTTTCTTTGTTATTTATTTTATTAGATGAATACGTAAACTTTTGAAAAAATCTATCTAATACATCTTTTTCTTTTGATTTTCTCCACTTTTTAACACACTCCTCATATATCATACATAGCTCCTACCCCCTATTATTCTATATACATAAATTATAGCATTTAATACATAAAATAAAGTCAATAAAAATGCACTCTATTTTAAAGTGCATTTTTATAAATTATATTGCTTGTCTTATGTATTTATCCATAATACATATATATTGCTTGGTTATTCTTGCTAATCTTTTTATAAGCAAATCTTCTTCATACATAAAAGTATTGCCAAGATACCACCCAATTTTTTCGTGCTTACTATTCCATACTAAATGTACAAAATCAAGGCTTTCCTCTATATCTTCTTTACTTTCGGATAACAGCTTATAAAATATATTTTTATAATCGTAGCCAAAACACACTTCAACTCCCATACTATTACTTTTATTAATTACAACTCTATATTCTATTCCACTGCTAATACCGCTCCCCATTGAGATGTAATTACCATTTTCAACATCTTTATATTGATGTACATTAGGATTCATCCAAAAATCTTCTCTAAGCCTCTCTATAACTTTAATGAGCAAATTCTGTTTTCTTGTATATTCTACATATCTATCTTTACCATGAAATGATATATTATCAGTATTACCAGAACACTTTATCTCATTTGAAAAGAAAAAAAGGTCTTCTATAGATTCTATTTGATTATATTTTTCCACCTGCTCTAATATACTTGCCTTATTTATATCTTCAAGTATCGGAATAACCGCTTCACCATTTAATCTTATAATTTTAAGTTCTAAATTTCTACATGAATAATTTGAAGCTACTAATTTGAATAGTTCCTGTATATGCTTTTGATTAAACTCTGGTGCTATCCACACAATTAAATTATCCATTTGAGGATTTATAACTCTTTCAATTATTGTTTTAACCTGCTCATAATGTATATCATCTGTTTTTTTCAATAATACTTCTATATAACATTTCTTGCCATCATCAGATATTGCAGTAATATCTATCCGCCTTTTATCAAAATCTCTTTCCAACATTATACTACTAAGGTTTGTCCTTAAAATTTTGTTAAGCTTTTGAGGGTATAATTTGCAGTATAAATTTAGTATTAATTCCTTTTTTCGACTATTCCTTTGTCCCATTCTTATCACCTCTTAAAAAAGTTAGCATAAATATAAACTTTTACATCTATGCTAACTTTAAAATTCAACTTTTCTATTAATATTTGTCCTTAAACTTATCTATTTCGCTTAATAACCTCGCCTCTGACTCTCTTGTTTTACATAAAATATGCCTCTCTAATTCTTGCACAATTCTTTGTAACCCAAGTTTTATATGTATGTCACTATCTTTTTTAGCAAATATAAAATTACCATGTACTATTAATTCATCCAATGTAAAAATTACTCCTGAAATATCGTCTACAAAACAATCTGGATAAATTTCTAATATTATACTTGCAGGCATTTTGAGACGTTTGGCCAACCTGGAAAAATAATCCATAGAAATATTGTCTCTGCTCTCTGTTTCAAGCCTGCAAACATAACCTGGGCTAATATTTACCTCCTTACCCAAATCGTGCATACTTAAACCCTGATTTTCCCGCATTTCTTTTAATATAGAACCAAAACTCTTTCCTGACATAATTTATCAACTTCCTTCCTTTGCAAATTAGTTGCCATGCAACACCTTTATTAATTATTTTTAATAATATATTCTATAAAGTTTCATTCACTTTCACTACTTTCATTTAGTTGTAAATTATAATTTCCAATATTCATATTAATTTATTGGATTTAAAAAAACTGCATTATGGTCATATTTCCATAAATGCAGTCTAAATTTAATTATATAAAAGTACCTAATCTAAAATTAACATTAAGTTAATTTTGACACTTCACATCTTAACTTATCAACTAATTCCAGTAAAGCTTTGTCATCTTCTCTACTTAAATCTTGCTTAATGCAATACATTTCGAGCGATTTAATTACATCCCTAAGACTTAACTGTACTTCCATGGTTGCTACATTTTCAGCAAATGTATATGTATTATTTAATAACATTCCATCAATATTGCTTATATATTCTTTCGGTTCTTTGCACTCCTCATTTACTAACAATTTTTCCATCGCTTTAATGTCGAGTTCCAGGGCAGTCGACAGCCTATTAATTACGTATATTGTTGGGTTATTTCTCTGATTTTGCTCCAATCTGTAAAGATAAGATTTACTTACATTGGTGATATTAGATAATTCATCTAACGACATATTCTTTTGTATTCTAAGTTCTCTAATTACCTCACCAAATAATTTACCATATGTACTCATTTTACATCATCCTTCCTGTTAATAAATTACTGCATTAAGCAGTTCCTACTTTATTTATTTGATAATGTATTATACTCAGTAGCTTTGTTTTCAATAAATATCACTTTTCTGTCAATTATAATTTCCAGATATAATAATAAATCCTCATAACAAGTGGGCGATTAGCCTACTCTCTGGTTAAGATACAAGTATTCTTTATAATAGTTCTTGTCAGAAAACCATCTTTTTGAAAATATGTTATCAAAAAGATTAAACAACAAAAAGACCTCTTACGAGGTCTCTTCTTACTATCTCCAATATTATCTATAACAGTATTTGCGTTGTCTATTGTATTATTTACAAACAAATATAATCACTGTTATAATATTTCTATAAACTAACCTAAATAAATATTTCCTGTATCAATCAAATGTGTGTGTGAAATTCCTACAACCTTTGTGTCATTTTCCTAACAGCTTTGGATGTATTGTCCATAGCTGTTTTATTTTATCCAAATTAAACTGATTTATATTTTTAAGATTTACCAATACTTAAAGCTTCAAGTGCTTCCTTAAAGTTAGGCTTATCGCCCCACAATTCTTTATCTCCTACAATGACAAGTCGGTTCTTTGCCCTTGTTACAGCTACATTTAAAATGTTAGGAGATTTTGAAGCCCATCTTACAGCACCCTCATGGTCTTTGTCTACACCTAAGCATATTATTACCATACCCGCTTCTTTTCCTTGAAATGTATGGACTGTTCCAATAGACTTATTAATCCATTTCGTTAAGATTTTAGGCTCTACAAAATTAAATTCTTTTTTTATTTTATATTTTATTCCACCTACAACAGTTTTAAATGGGGAAATCACGTATAATTCTGGCAATTCACCACCATCATTCATACATTGCTTTATTAATTTACATACCGCTTCTCCTTGCTCTTCTATGTAATGAGATTTACCACCTTTACTCCTGCCTATACAATCAATCCATCTGCACTCTCTAATAGGTAGATATGTATTATTTTTAAATGTTCCATATATCATTTTATTATCATATGCTATTTTATTACTTATTTTAAACATAGGATTTTCACATCTTCTATGAACCCTAAGAGGACATCCTATCCACAAATCTTCACGATATGTACCATATTTATTTATTTTATCTGCCATTTTTTGAACCGATAAAGTTTTTGATACTACATCTTCCACATTCCACTCTTTTCCTATAAGTTCGATTAATGTTAATGGTATTGTAGCTACTGGTTCAACTTGTAGTGGGTCTCCAACAACTACAACTCTTTTGGAACGCCAAATTGCTCCAAGTGCTGTTTGTGGTAAAGCTTGCCCCGCTTCATCTATTAACAACCATCCTATCTCCTCTTTACCTAAATGCTTATACATTCTTCCAATAGACGCAAATGGACTTGATACAACTGGAACAATTAAAAACAATGTATTCCATAAATCATTGATATATCTTAAATAATTTCCTTGCAGTTCATTCCCTGATAAGTAATTCGTAAATATAGACAAATTACTTTTTAGAGGTTGATGGACATTAAGAATAAAAGCTTTATGTAACTGTAATGCTAACAAAAACAGTTCACATCTTTTTTCATCTAAATCTTTAGTAATCCACAAACATTCTAATTGCTGATCATCTATTGTTTTATCCCAATACTTTTCTGGATATAAGCTACCTATTTTATTATTCCATTTTTCTTTTATTCTTATAATTTCATCAAGCTTATTTGTATATATACTCATTTCATTTAAAAATTCATTTTTCTCTTTTTCAAGTTTATTTTTATAGTTTTTTGAGGAATCTAAATCGTTCTTTAAATCCAGTAATTTAGTTAATGCTTCTTTCTTATCAAGATTATGCTTTTGCAATTCAGAATTATACTGTTTATAAACTTTTCTTCTAAAAATTCTAATAAATAAAGATGGTTGATTTTCTTTATGACATTTTATTATTTCTTTAAACACTTCTATTCTGTTCTCAACATCCTCAATAGCTTCTTTTATCAACTTATATTTTATATCGTTAAGGCCTATTGCGTCTAATCTCATATTTATTTTGTTATTTATATTTTCTATCTGATCTTTTGTATTTTTTTCTTCCTCTATTGCATTTTTTAATTCATTCAATTCTTCTTTATAATTTTCAATTTCTTCATAAGCGTTTAAAAATTTTTCTTTTTCTTGTTCCCAATTTAAAGATTCATTTTTACTATTTATCTGATTAGCAAATTCTGAAAAGCCCCCACCCCAAAGGTTTTTAGAGAATTCAGAGCAATTATTTTTCTTCCCTAATGTAGCTGAAATCAAGCCCCAAGCTTCTAATCCAGATACTTTGCTTGCAGTATCTCGAAAATAATCAGCTCCTAAACAATCATCAAATCCATTTATTGCTTTCATCTCTGGTAATTCTTTAGATATATTTTCAACAGCATTATTATTATTTGATACAATAGTTATTCCATATCCTTTTAATTCATCATCAATTATATATGGATTATAAGGGTACTCGACTCCATTTTTCATAGTTACCTTAATAACTTCATTTGCTTTTTTAAAAGCATTTTCAGGCTTATCATAATTAGATAACTTTTTCGCTCTATCTACTATAATATTAGCAATGACATCCCTAAGCAATGTGGTTTTCCCTGTACCTGGTGGCCCGTTTACAGAAAAAATATCACTGCTATCCTTTAACTCTTTTAATGCTAAGTTTACAGAAACTTGTTGCATTAAACTTAATCCATATTTTGAAGGCCACTTTGCCATAGGTATATTATTAGGTTGAAGTATATCCTCTATATATTTTCTATCATTCTCAATATCTACTCTATTATTGCTTTTATATTGTAATATAAAGTTTTTAAACGCACTACCATAGTTTTTTCTATTAGCTTCAACAATTAACTTTTCAATATCACTCAGGTAAAAACTATTAAAATACTTATCCTCTTCATCTTGATTGCTTTCTTTCCCTATTGATCTTTCTTCTATTTTAAATTTTCCCATTTTAGAAAACCAGTTTTCATTAAACCATCCAAAATGTTTTAATAGCTTACTTAGCATTTCATTAACAGTAGCATAATTAACTTTTTTCAGTACATTTATCGCTGTACCTTCAATTATTTTAGTTAAATTATCAAACTCTAATGAACTATTAGTTGTTTTTATATTGTCACTTAACAATTCATTTATAACATATGGCAACATTGAAATTTTAAATGTATTTTCAATATATTCTCCATTTTCATCTACATTAAAAATGCCTAAACATGAAATCCCTGAAACCCTTTCAGGTAAGTTATCCTTATCACCATATTTATCTGCTAAAAAACCTATCACATCTGAATTATTGTATAATCCCAAATATACTTCATAATGTTTATTCTTTTTTTCTTTTATCCATGGCAATTTATTAAAATATGAGTTTCTATCATACTCAACATTAAACGATGAAAATTTCTCTACTGTATACCAGTAAAATAGCTTATTTAGTATATCCTGCATAAAATCCTCCACTATTAGAAAACATTACCTTTAGAAATTTTATTGCTTAATGCCTTCTTATTCAAAAATTTACTATAAATTATATTTTATAGTATGTTACTAATTATATCAATTTATTTAACAGCGATTACCATTTTGCACATATTTGAATATATTCCTTATTAAAATTAAACTTGAACCTTTTAACTTGCCACCTTAGCAAAATTTCTAATTTTGCTCCTACTATCTATGTTCCCTCATAAAAAACCTCCCCAATCCTCCCACACCCTCTCGCCCCTCACTACGCCTCACTTTCCACCTTTCCCCAATTTCTGTATCATATTAAAAATCCCCACGTCAAAATCGCCCTTTTTTCCGACTTATGAACAGGTTGAAAATCAGATAAAATGCCAGAATCATAATAAAGTTCCCCAAAAATATCAGGCATAAAACATCTCTCTAATCCCGTCTTTTCTTTTTCCAATTTCATCTCAATATTATGATGTCCACGCATAACTTCCCGTCCAATTTATTGCGTTTTACATCTTGCCGAGCCTATCTTTTCTCTTCTGTCTTAGCTCTATCATCTTCTCTTCCTTAATCCTATCTAACGCAAGGCTTCGCTTCGGTTTCCTCTTATTCTTCTCCTGCTATCTAACCTATTATTTGAATCAACAAACAACGAAAAGCATGAATAGATACAGGCATAACTCCTGCAACTTTTTCATGCTTTAGAACTGGAAATTTTATTTGATTTTTTGCTTGATTTGGACGCAAAAAAGCCCCGCATTTTGTTCCTAAGAACTCCCTGCGGGGCGTATTCCCTATCTATTTTTCCCGAACTTTATTATGAGTTTGGGATATTTATTATTAGATGGGGAACTTTATTATTAATAGACAAAAATAGCCTATTTAGCCATACCTTCTTCAACAGCAACAGCAACTGCAACAGTAGCTCCTACCATTGGGTTGTTACCCATTCCGATAAGACCCATCATTTCAACGTGAGCCATGGCTAAATACCTTATAAATGGCTATATAACTAGAATTAAACTTTTAAAATCCAATTTCATAGTACTCATCATATAGTAAACAATAGTAAACTAATGTCAATAAAATGTCAATAATATAAATTAAAATTCCAATAGAATAATCCTAAAACTTGCCTGTAGATGAAATAGTAATTTTGTAACAAACTCATACCAAAAACATAAAAATTCTTGTTACAGCCTTTAGGGTAGTAAATTCAATACTTAAAGCCTAATGGTAAAAAATAGATATAACAAAACTAAAATTGATTTTGTTACAGGTTCAAACCCTTGGTATATCTAGCATTACCCCTATATATAATATATATATAACAATAATTTATAAATATATATATATATGATGAGGTAAATATAATCATACTCATATAAAGATAGGTGTATATAGTAAAAATTCTTGTTATTTTGGTATTTAAATCTTAAAGCCTTGATATTACTAGCCTACAGGCATAATAATTCATTTAAATTTTTGTTATTTTTTTTGTTATTTTTTGTGATGAAATTAATTTAAGCTAAAATGAATGTAAAAGATGAGATTTATTATGTTCTATACGGAATAAAGTTATATTCAAAGTGAGGGCTACCAAGGGTCATGCCAAAATGGAGTTATCCTAAAAATGTTTATTTTACTTGGTTGCTTCAAAACAGTGCTACCCAATCAAAATTAAATTAGCATTCTTAAGGCGTATATTAGCCTGTCTTTAGAGAAGTTTTATTTATATAGGTATAAATTTATCATTAATACTATTTAGACTTAAATTTAAAGTCAATAAATAGGTTCTGTGTGCATAGAAAAAGACCAAGGCAATTAATTCCTGGTCTTATAGTTTACAATCAATTAAGTATTTAGGAGCTATATAGCATTCATACCTATATTTACGATCATTTCTTCCAGTAAGAAAAATAGAATCTTTATAACCACCCATACAATCAAGTATCTCTTTAAATCTTCTTGGTTTTATCTCATATTTGTTAAACTCTTTTTTAACATCTTCTGCATTAAAATAATAGGCTGTATCATCTTGTCTTATAATTGCTTTTCTACAGGCATTTAATACATTAATAATTATGCTTGGCATATAGCTATTAACATTCTTTTGAGTATTTATAAAGTTATGAGCATAAAGTAATTTTTCAGATAAATTCGCTTTATCTTGCAAATACTTAATTTCATGTTGTAGCCTATCATTATCTTTTAGCAATTCATCTGTAATATACATTCCATGTTTTCTTATTGATGGCAATATTTCTTTAGTAACCCAACTCTTAAACTTTTTTGCACTTGGAAGTTTTGAATTAAATATCAAACTATACAATCCGCTTTCATTTATAGTAATCATATTTTGCTTTCCTCCAGGGGTAGGCATTTCACCGACCCCTTTATCTTCTTCATCAACATGAACCTTTAAAGCATCCGATGTATCTTTATATCCTAGAGCAATAGCTACATCTTTACCAACAAACCAAGGCTCTCCATTAATAGTTAAACTTCTTACTTCTCCTAATTCTTCATTCTTAAAAATCTCAATCTTATTTTCCATAACAACATCCCCTTACATAATTGTCCTATAATTATTGTACTGTGTATATTTAAACTTATCAATTATCGGTACGATATACTTATACTCCTAATCCGTTAAGAGCATTTGAAAAAGCTTCATCCTGTTCTTTTTCTTCATCTTTTTTTATTTCAACAATTTCATCATCTGAATCATCTATATTAATTATGAAATTTCCATTAGGTTTAATATTGGTGCTAATATTGGTGTCAATTTTCACATCATTATTATACATGGTATCATTTTTGATATCATTCTTGGGGGTATCTTTATTTATAATCTTAATATTGGTGTTAATATTGCTACCATCATTGGTATCATTTTTGACACCATTATTCATTATATAGTCATATATTATATTTTTCATAAACTCAGCTTCATTACCTAAATTTGAAAGATAGAGCCTTATAACTCTATCTCTATTATTATCTGAATTTAATGTGAATGATTTTCTTATAGGCTTTTCGCTACTCTTTTGCCTTGCCATTGTTAGATTCGCCCCATTTCATTTTAGCTACAACACCAGCACCTATTACATTTGTGTATATATTATTTTCTAATATTCTTGAATTAGTTGATAGTTTATCTTTTATAGGCTCTAACAAAGAACTTCCACCACCAGTAAATATAATCTGATCAAAGTGAGATAAAATGCAATTATGAGATTGAATATCTTCTATTATGTCATTATAGAACTGTATATAATCTTTCTTATGAACTGTTACATATCCATCTTCTATAAATCTTTCCATGTCTTTCAAATCATATTGTTTAGCTGAATTAGCTTCTCTTATCCTTTGGTAGAAATCTAAGCATCCAATAGATGATGTTTTATTTACTTCAAGCTTTCCCTTTATAAATGAGCAGTAATTGCTTGTCCTGCCCCCAATATCTACAATAAGTATACTTTTACTTTGCAATTCCTTATCCAAAGCAAAAAATGTTACATATCCTTCTGGAAGTATCATAACATCATTTATTTTTATATTCCTAGTGCCAGTAATATTATTTGCTCTAGCATCAAATTTAAATTCTTTATCTTTCAGATCCAGGTACTTTTGTTTATTCTCTGTTGTCATCTGTTGTGTTGGAAGCAGTAAGCAAAGTTTTGTTTCAAATTCCTGTTGTTCATGTATTTTAGACAAACTATATAATAATTGTGTTGTAAACTCCTTATTAGTTTTAACATTCTCCATTGAATAATTACCTTTTTCAAAATAAACTGTAACTCCTTCATGCTTCACCCAATTAAATAATTCTGGAGTATTTTCATGTTCTCTTGATACTTTGCTAGAAAATACTATCTTATTTCCTGTTTCTACATCCAAAACCTTAACATTGTAATTTCCTAAATCTATTACTGATATTAATATTTTTACTTTATTACTCATTTTCTTATACTCCTTCTATCTAAAAAATCTAATTGGCTTATTAACTATAGCTAAAATTCCAAATCCTAAAGACATTGCTATAGCTCCATAGATTATAAACCAAAATCCCCATGTAATTAATACTTCTGCAATTTCTATCCATTGTTCTAATGTCATAATAAAATCCCTCCTTGATTTTAGGAGCAACTTAAGCTATACTAATGTTGCGCATGGTGGTAGCTTAAGGCTGCTGCCTTTTTTAATTTACCATTCTATGCCTAATAATTTTAATTCTTTTATTATTTCATTTCTGCGGACTACCCATTCATTATGGAAATCTATAATTACATTAATTCTATGTGATATTATGTTGTCATTAATCCCGCTTAATTCTATTAATAATTCTTGTGTTTTTCTCATTATAATCACTCCCACCCTAACAATCTTTTTTCTAATGAATCCCAATCATATTCCCTAGGTCTAAAATTATCAAATTTAGTTTTTGGATTCCATCCTTGAGTATTTTCCACTACAGGCTTAAAAGTATTCTTGATTTTATTTATGTTGTTAATTGCCCATAGAGTGTAACTATATATGTTATCTGCTCCCTTATCACTTGCATAATTTAAAGCTTGAACTATTTTATCTATCTTATCTTTAGCAACCTTTAAAAGGCTCTTGGCTTGTTTTTCTGTAAATCCTAATTGAATTACTTGATTTTCTTCTTCTGTTAATTCAGAAATGTGTATTTGTCCATCTAGTGGTGGCTTACCATTTGAATCTACTGGTGGTTGATTTAAAAATAAGTACTTTAATAATTTATAAGTATTCTTTTTACCACTCTTCTTTATTAAGATGTAACCTTTTTTAACCAAAGATTTTAATAATTTAGAAACTTTTGCTTTTCTTTTTGTTTTTAGATCTGCCATTAATATGTCATAACCTGGATAAGCATATCCCAGAGATGTGTTGTAATAATCATAGATAAGTTCTAACATATAAGATTCCTCTAGAGATAGATTTGTATCTTTTTTAATTGCATTTCTAAACTTTAAATAGTCTTTAGTCATTTTTAATCCACCTCTCTTTAACTTACCGTATAAATCATTTTACTGTATGAATTAATACTAAATCATTTTGCCGTATAAGTCAACTATTTTAATTATACTTTTTATTAAATTTATGATATAATTGATTTATAAGTTAAATATGGAGTTGATTAAATGGATAAAAAAATATCTAAAAATGAAAACAGAGAAAAACTAACTGTTCTTATAGATAAAGATGTAAAAAAAGATATGAAAAAAGAAATTGTTGATCTTGATTGCTCTATGGGTGAATTTATAGAAAAGTTATTTGATATTTATAAGAGTCGTAAATAAAGACATTAGAAATTAATCTAGTGTCTTATTTTTTTACTCAAAATGCTAAGTAGTATAAACAAGTAATTAATATAAAGCTTAAGTAATATATGCAGTTCCAAAAGTGCAACTCATTTGAATTTCTAAAAATGAAACTAATATTTTATACTTAAAGTTTCAAAAATAGAACTTACTATAAGTTTCAGATTTGGAACAAAAAAATAAAGCCAGGAGTTTAATCCTAGCTTTTTTAACATACAAACTATTTATTTAATGTTATTTCATCCACTTTCAACAATGGAATACTTATCTTCCTACCACTAGTTGATGTGTATGCATATATTCCTTGCGATACTCCTTTTACTGTTACATTATCATTTTCTAATATTCTTACACTACTAATTTTAGAATCATATGCAACATATAATATTGTATCATAATTTCCATTTACAGCTATTCTCAAATCAGTTTCTCCAGTTCCTTCTAATGCTTGAACTACTTTACCATTAAATTTAGCTTTTTTTCCTTTATAATCATCTGGAGTTCTAGCCAATTGATCATAAGTTATTCCTGTATCATATCCTATTTTATCTTCTTCAGCTTTTTTAGCATCCTGTGCTTCTTTTTCAGCCTTCCATTTTGCCATAGCTTCATCCTTGCTCTTTTCTACAAGTTCCTTTTTAGATTGATACTTATCTTTAAATTCTTGATTTTTTTCATTCCAGGTCTGTAGTAATTCATTTATATCAGTTCTTTCCTGAGTAGTCATAGCTTCATATGTCTTTCCACTATCAAGCAATGTTGTATATTTTTCATTTTCTTTAGCTTGTTTTTTCTTGACTTCAGCTTCATTTTGTATTTTAATTATTGCTGCCTTTTTTTCATTATTATAATTTGTAAGCGACAACCAAGACGAAACTATAACTAAACCAACTCCAAAATACATAAATACATTTTTTCTAGTCTTTTTTTCTTCCGGACCCCATTTTATTACCAATATTGGGTCTATAATACCTAAAATTAAACAACATGAAAATATTACAACTAAAATTAATATAATACCATCCACTATTATTTTCCCTCCCCTTAAGTTTCTATAAGATAATTGTATATTATTTGGAACTTTTGTCAAATATATCACAAACAAGCTAATTAATAATGAAAAATAGTTCTATAAGATTAAATTTATGTTAATTCTTATTGGCTTGTTTGTATATTCCTGCATATAGTGGTAATACTTAAGATAAGCATAATTTTTTTCATAGTATTCAAAAAGAGATAGTATCTATGGCTCACCTCAAACTGCCATAGATACTATCTCTATTTTCATGCAAAAAATACAGCAAAATTAATGACTATAACGTATATTCTTTATACGTTATGTATTTAAATTTTAAATAAGTATTATATTAATTTGTAGCACCATTATCAACTTTAGCTTCAATAACATCTTGAATGCTAGTCGGTACTTCCGAAAGGAAATTATATCCAGTTAAAGACTCAATGTCATCTACACTTACTCTGTAGTTAGCCCATTTACTTGAACATGCCTGACTGTTTGGCATCAACACTGCTATTACTCTGGTATCAGTTGTTATCCTGCTAATATCATCATTTCCGTCACGTAAAGCTACGATAATTTTCCATGTCTCTGCTGGTACCACGACACCGTTTCCTACAGTAGTCATGTATCCTTTAGATCCAGTTCCTCCAGTTCCGTAACCTCCAGCGATAATATATAGCTCATATCCTTGTTTTACAAGTGTACGTTCATACTCCTCTAATTTTGCCCAAGTAATCTGATTGTTTTTGGGAGCTTGAGGAATCATATTATCCATCAAAAATGTTGCTTGGTTATCACCAGCCGAAGCTGTACGATCTCCAGAAGGACACATATGTCCTCTGTCAAATCCAGTAGCAAAAAATTCATTCGCGGTAACCTCATACCATCCTGATGGTAGCTTTGTATCTGGACGAAAATCATTTTGACGTGAAGCACTGCCGATATCACCTGAAGACAGATGCCAGCTTGTCCAGTTAGGCTCATGTTTGCTGTCATTGTAGGAAAAATCATATTGCGGTTTAGTAATTAAATAATTATTAGAATCAGATATACTACTGGTTGCCCCGCTTGGATTACCTAATAGCATATTGTCATTATCATTAGTAGCTGCATTTGCAGTAAAACAAGAAAACATAGAACATACAAGTAATAAAGCTGCAATCTTTTTTTTCATTTTTTTATTCCCCCTTATGTTTTATATATACTATAATTTTACATTATATATCTAATATGTCAAACAAATATACAATAAACAATTATTGCCTCATTGCATATTGTTCAAAATTTTAGTCAATAATGCTAATGTAGTCTAATAATCTAAACATAAAAAATAGAGATAACGTTTTTCAAAAATGTAAACATAAAATTTATATTTTTTCAAAAAAATAAAGGTAGACTAAGTATTTCTACCTAATCTACCTCTTAATGGCTAGTATTTGTGCAATTTAGCCAAATATATTATAACATGTTTATTTTTAATTTATACATTTCCTGTATAGTCTGCATTTAAGAATAGTACAGCTTCTGAAGTTCTTCTCTTATATAGTCCTTGAACTGTAGCTCCATTTGCCTTACTCCATGCTTGAAAATTAGATGTAATAGTATCACCATCTTTAATATTGTCACAAATGTTTCTATATAATGTAGACCCAAGCAAAGCTCCTGCACCACAATTATACGCAAAAGAAATAAGTGCATCTAATTCGTTTTGACTTAAAGATACACCTCTAATATCTAAATCTGATTTTATTGTTTTAGCACAACTTTGTGCTTCTTCTTCAAGCCATTCTCTAGCCTGCTCAATTGTACATTTTGTATTAATTCCATCAGTAAATACATCAGGTCTAGCTTCCATGGTTGTTCCATATCCAATAGTTATATATTTTTCAACGCCTGGATAACATGGATCATAATCTGCTTTACTCCAAAATCCTTCCCAACTGCCAATAAAATCTGCACCTTTATCACTTAAAAGATTTATGTTTTCAATCCATGCACCTTCACTATCAAAGGAATATTCTTTTTCATTTATAGCATAGGTACCTTCTGTAAACATAGCTCCCATATATCCATCACTATTAGGATTTAGATAATACCACTTATTACTTTTTTTACTCTGTATCCATCCTGTTTGCATTGCTCCATTATCAGCAAGATAATACCAACGTCCATCTCTATCATGAAACCAACCAGTATCCATTGTTCCATTATCTTCATTTAAATGATACCAGATACCATTACTATCTTGATACCAACCTTTTATAACTTTTCCATTACCATCTGTTGCACACCATTTCCATTGTGACATATAATCAACTCCTTTAAATATAAAAAATAAGAGCAACCTCTAAAAGCTACTCTAAGAATTAAGCTTGTACTGCTTGTTGATTTACATTAGTAGTTTCTTCTGGAATTGCTACTGTAGATTGAATTTGAGATATTTTATTTTTAAGTGCTGCATTTTCTGCTTGTAATTGTGTAATAGTTGTTTGAAGTTGTTGCAATAATGCAGAATTATCAACTACAGCTTGTTTATCTTTATTTACTTCTCCAGCAATACTTTGTCTTAGTGTTACAACATCTGACTGAGTTAACTCTGGGAATTGAATAAGTAACATTTTATCAAATTCATCTGCTTTTGATTTTAATTTATCTTCTACTTTTTCTGTGATCCTAAAATTCTCTTCAATAGTATTCCAAACTTGCTTAGCAACAGTAATATAATTTTGATTCTTTAAAATAATTTCTTCTACTCCACTTTTAACTAATTTACTTTCTAATACTTTTGCGATTAATACCAATATTGTTTTTATCATTTTACATTCCACCTTTTCATTTTTATTTATTGAATATTCCTGTTTGAACTGCATAAAAAAAGAAGCTTATTAAAGCCCCTACTAATGTAGCTATAAACCACTTCATCATGCTAGTTAATGATTTTAGATTTTCACATAAATTCTTAAGTTCTGTCTTTAGTTCTCTTCCATCCTGCTCAAGTTTATCAATTCTTTCGCTATGATTATTAAGTCTCCTTTCATGTGTATCTAGTTTATCTTTTACTAATTCATCATTCATATTTCACCTTCCTTATTTCAAATTTTTGTATAACAAAAGACACCTACATTTCTGCAAGTGTCCTAAACAACTATTTATATTAAATTATCTTACTTCAAACCAATCTATTTGGTCATGCACTACATAATCAGTATAAGTTCCCTTAGCCAACTTATATGTTGCTGATAAAGAATGGTCTTTATCTCTATTTTCAAACCATGTTGTAAATTTATTTATTTCATCTTGTGATACAGAATATTGTTTTATCTGTCCATCTACTAGTTCTATATATAAATTTGCATCACCTGTAGTTGTTCCTCCGCCTGGATTACTTGGTTGTGGATCATCTTTTTTAGTTACAGTCACAATACATGTTGCAGTTAAACCATCAGCAGTTATTGCTGTAATTTTAACTTGTCCTTCTTTTACTCCTGTAACTTTACCTGTTGTTGGATCTACTGTTGCTATTGAAGAATCACTTGATGTCCATTTTACTCCTACAGATGCTGGGGTTGTTGTTGCTGTTAATTGCTGTGAATCTCCTATATTTAAATTTATTGATGATTGATTTAATGTTATTGTACTAATTGGAGTATTTGGATTTACCAAATAACCTGTAGCATCTATATCAAGAGCATCAAAAACCATATATCCACTTGCTAAATTTTCTATTTCTACAGTGTGTAAATTTGATTCCAATCCCATTACTTCAAATGTTACAGTATTCGCTGTATCTGAGATACTGTATACATCATTATTACCATTAACAACTCCATCAATCTTCACTTGTACTTTAATACTTCTATTTGGATGTATCCTATTTATTAATCTAAGTTTCGTTCCAAAAAATTTAAATGACATTTTATTATTTAGTACAGATGAATTATGTTCAGTATAATTATAATTCATTGTGCTAGACTGACTTATTACATAAGATTCATCATACTTTATTCTACTATCAGTATCATCAATTCTTTGCCATCCAGCTTCTGGCGAAGTCAATTGTTGTCCAAGAGTCGCCGCATTAGCAACACTTCCATCTTGAATTATTCCAACACCTATAACAGCTAATAACATTACAAACATTATACTAAACTTTTTAAAGTAATTTTTCATTTATCATTTCTCCCTTATGTAATTTTCATAATAAATGAACGCGTTCAATGATTATTATAGCTTCTGTCCCAATATAATCCAAGAAAAATCATAATACAAATTCTATTAAATATAAGAATTTTAGTAATTTTTTATATCTAAAATATAATGTTTCTTAAATAAAAAAGAACCCTTAAAAAGCTCTTGATTATTGCTTTGATATTTAATTTACTTTTACACAATTTATTCCTATTGCGTAACAATAAATACTATAAGTATCTATTTAACTAGCTGTATTTTTTTATTTACTCGTGTTCCATTTCGTTTCATTATTTCATTATTTCCAACTACTACACAATTATTAGGCACATCTTTTGTAACAATTGCTCCTGCCCCTATTGTTGAATTATTACCTATGTTAATTCCGCCTATAACCTTAGCTCCAGTGCAAATTGTAACATTATTACCTATTGTGGGTACATCATCAGTTTTTCCTATTGTAACATTATGATATACTGTACAATTTTCTCCAATTGACTTAGCATAAATTATTGTACTAAATCCATGATACATAACAAGTCCACTTCCAATACCATTAGAAGTAATATATAGCGGTTTCATTTTTGGATAGAATAATTTTAATATCTGTGACAATAGTCCTATCCTATAATAAAATACATTTCTAAATTCTGGATAACATACTAATAGATAATTTAAACTTTGTATATTCCCCCAATTATGATGTATATCTCCATCTCTTCTTTTCATGTTTTCTACTATATCTTTATTTATTATAGTTCTATTTTTAGAAAATTTATACGCAATTAATAATGGTATTGACCTTATAATGTTTATATATGCATAAATTTCCTTAATATTATTTTTATTCATAAACTTACCTCTTTTTCAAATTTCATATTATTATATTACCATATTAGTTTGAAAATATCACCATTAAGTTCATAAATATCCATATTATTCTTATTATACAGAAGCTTGTGGCATTGCTAAAATAACATCTGCTTGTGCTTGTGTTATATATTTTTTAGTTACACAATTAGCAATATTAGTTTCACTATATTTTCGCATTATCCATTGAATTTTTATAAAATCATACATATACTACACCCCCATAAATGTTTTTAACACACTTTCAATACTTGAAACTCTTTCTTCTAAAGATGGTTTAGATATACTTTGAATAGTTGTTTCAGTGTCAGAATTCCACTTTCCATCTAAATATTTATGATGTAAAACGGAGTTATCTTCAATTTCTATATAGTTAGATGGCTTATTAATTAATTTAGTTTCATATTCAATTATACTTGTAGCAAAGTTGTTCTCATTTAATATTGCATATAACATTTGTTTCGCCTACTTTCTTACACCATACACTAAAATTTTAAAGCTGCAAAACCAATCACCTGTACCTGTTGTATGTTTTGCATTTATTTTAATATTATTATTATCAACTGCTGTAACATTTGCACTAACATCGGATGTGTTTCCAGAATTAACAATTGATACATTTACTCCTGTGTATGCCAAAAATGAAAATTCATATGGCAATGCTAAGTTTACTTCTAATAATCCGTTTGTCATACTTCCTGAGTATGTTAAAGTTTCAAAATTATAACCTTTTGACAGATCCGTCTTGCTAAAATAAGTTGTTGGAATTTTTGTATTATTTGTTTTTTGATTAGTAGCATTGAAATATTTTAATTTAACTAAATCTTTTTTATTACAATCAACTAATTTAAATATATAAGAATAATCTTGTTGAACTCTAACAAACAGTCTTACTAAATTTCCTTCTATTGAAAAACCAAAGTTATTTTTATCTAATGTACTATTGCTATCTATAATTGCATTAACAGCTAGTGAGTTTGTATAAGATATTTCTGCTGAAACATATCCTTTTTTACTTGAAAATAATGATGGTACATTGTCTTCAAAATAAAATTTTGCAATAATTTTAGAATAATCCTTAGTTAAATTTATATCAGCGAATTCATACCAATATTCAGTTTGATCATTTTTCGATATTATATAATAACCATCATTTATAACTCCATTTTTTCCGATATTTTTGTATAAACTTTTTATAGCTTCTTTGGCTAATGGAGTATTGTCATTTATAGTTGTTGTTATCATGTTCTCAATATTAAATTCCCAGATAAAACACCCTTTAAAATAATTATATTTATTAAATGTATTTAAAACAGCTCTATACCAATCTGCTTTTTTAGCATCTGTAGCGACTGTACAACCATATTCAGTAAAAAAAATAGGTTTATTAAATTTTGATTGCAGAGAGTTTAGAGTTGATACAGTATTTGAATGTGTTTCATCATCATGTAAAAATTGTATATATTCATCATAAGTTTTTTCATCTGTACTTAGTCTATAAAAATCTACTCCAATAAAGTCTAATTTATCCCACCAAGTAATCCATTCCGCTTCCTCATAATAATTCACAGTAAAATAAGATGCATACGTTAATAATCCCGAATAATTTTCTCGAACAGTTTTTATTAAATTAATCCAATAATTATCATTATTTTGTCCATCAGCATATGTTGTAAGTCCTTTATATTCACAACCTATACAAAAAACTTCTATATTTAATTCTTCTGCCATTTTTACATAAGGCAATAAGAAATTAGTATAGTTGGAAAACCACGTTGCCACATCTTCTGGCTTTATTTTATCTCTAGGAACACTTGCATCAGATACTTCAACATGAGGTTTTAACATTATTTTATAACCTAAAAGCTTTATATATTTGCAATAATCGTAAACTTCTTGATAAGTTGTCCACCACCTACTTGAATTATCTTCTTTTAAATACTCTATATCATTTGAGCTAATATTACTTTGATAAGCATTAAAAACTATAGCAATAGTATCACTTCCAACTTCTTTTGCAACTTCTATCGCTTTTTTCTTATAATAATCCGTATAAAATAATCCTTTAGTATAGTTTCTAATAGTTAATCCTCTATAACCACATGTAAGTAAATCACGATTAGTTTGTTTCGCTTTATTAGACAATTGTGTACTAATTGAAGCAATAGAATTAGCTAAAATATTGATGTCATTCTTAGTTGCAAGTATAACTGTCGGATCTATTTTAAGTTCAACTGAATTTGTATTTGTAACTTCTAAAGTCATTTTGATATAAAGTTCTTTTGTACTTCCATCTGTTGCAGTAGGTTTGTAAGTCTCAGGATATTTACCTATAGCTATTAATGCACCAGTATCATCGAACACCCCTGCTTCTCTTATATAAAAATCTCCTACGTCACTTGGAATTGCACATATTACATTAATCCAGTTAGAATTAGTTTCGTCTACTGCAACGCTAGTTACATTACAAGAGTAAACACTATGTACTAAATCTGTTTGACTTTCGCTTGGATTATAGTATGTTCCATTACTATCCCCCACTTTTAATGTAGTTAAATTTACTTTAGTTCCTAGAGTTACACTATTTGCTATTTTTGCTTTACCACTATTGGTAAGTATAGTATAAAATTGTTCTGCCATTTTTTAAATTCCCCCTTTCGGTAGTATTGTTATTGTTTCAGCTCCACTTGTTTGTCCAATTGCTACATTTATTTTTCCTGTGCTTTTAATTTGAGTTATTTGATAAGGAAAAACCCTTATTTCTTCGCCACATAACATAAAGGCTCTAACATTAAAAACATCATTAGTTTTTGAAGTCATTTTATAATTTGCCTGTAAATGTGCAGGTTTAATCTCATGTATTGTTTCTTCTAAATCTGTTATTGCATAAGGAAATCCCTTATTGGATACCAAATCTATTAAGAAAGAATAATTTGGGTTATTTTCTATTACATCTGCTGTATCTGCATAAGTTTCAGCAATTGATTTAATAGCCTGTACTGTTGCAGTTCCTTGCCCTCTTAATTTAGAAAGTATTTTATTTCTTCTTTCCTCATAGGTCTTTTGGGTGTTTGTAACTATTCCTAGTTCTTCTTCCCAATATTTAAGACCCCATGTAGCGGTTTGCACATAACATTGATTTAATAAATCTTCAATATCTAAGTTAATATCATCAATTTCATTTTGTTGATTCTCATATAATTTTTTTAATATTGATGATTTTAATAAAAAAGGTGGTACATAATTACTAATCATGCTGCCACCACACTCCCAATTACAGGAATTTCTATATCTCCTAATGGTATATTAATTGTTCCATTATTAACTGTTAAATTACTATAATCTTCGACACCTTCTGTTTCATAAATTAATGCACCAATCTTATTATAAGAAACATAAGTTTTCTTAAAAGCTACACTTTTGAAATAATCCACTAGTTGGTTTTCAATATTTGTTTTTACGTTATCTATTAAATAGCCATCTGATAACACAATAGCTGCATTTACATTAATAGCTTTTTCAGTTGCACTCACAACATATGGAGTACAACCTATTGGTCTATTTTCTTCTATATGAGTTAATACATTACTAACTAATGTTGAATCAGCACCTAGTTTATTTGAATTTACAATTACTACTTTTACACATCCATTCTGATGCTCTCCAGCTAAATTAGTTTCAGAAAATATTTTAACATCTCCAACACCTACAACTTCTAATGCCCAGTTTTTGTAATGATTTTCATTTCCACTTGTTGCAGGAGTCTGAATTTTAACGATATATCTATTACATAAATCTTCATTGCTCTCTACATCATAACCATTTTCAAAGGCTTCCTCATTGGTGATACTAGTAATATTAATTAGCCGAATAGGTAAATATGTAATAGTGTTAGCTATTTTGTTATAAGCGCTACCTATATATTCAGCAGCTACTTTAACTTTTATAGAAGTTGTACCATTCGCTATAACTGCATTATCCATAGTAAAATACCTTAATCCAGTTTGTGTTTGGACTATTGTATTAGCTAAAATAGTTGCACCTGCCTGTCCAATAAATGTTATATAACCTGTTGCCTTATCTCCACTTTTTCTATAAATTCCAAATTCTTCACATCTTTTTTCTAACCATTCAGAATAACCATTTTCTAATGCACTTTTAGCAAATACTTTCTTGAAAATTTCATCAAGCTGTAATTTAGTATTTGCTAATTCAACACTTACTGGTGCTTGTGAATTATGTATATCACTACCTTCTATTGTACTTACATTAGTTATACCCGATTTCATTCTATTTAAAATCGTTTCGCTACTTTCAAAATAAGTATCAGTATCAGACATCTACATTTACCTCCTGTTCAATAGAACCATATATAGTTGTTAAATATATAGTTCCTGTTAATTTTGCATCATCAAATTCAATATTTACAGTATCAATAGATTTAATATATGGATTTACTAATAAACACTGTTCTATAAGTGCTTTTAATTCTATATTTACAATATCACTATCGTAATTTTGACTAATTAATGTTTCAAATTCATTGCCATAATAAAGCGAATAAGCTAAATATCTAAACCGAGGAGTTTTTAAAGCTTTATATATCCAAACTTTAAGAGCTTCATCTTCTTCGATTATTACAAGTTCTGCATCCTGTATAATATAATCATCATTATCAAAGTCCCAAGCATAATCACGATATATTGGTAAATCTGTAGTAGTTATAGTTGAATCTATCGCACTACTAGAACTGTCTGATGGTAAAATACTCATCTACACCACCCCAAACACAATATATTTTTGTCCATTTTCTATAGGATAAAGAAATACAACATCATTAATATCTAATACTGGTTCATGTACAATAGTTGCACTTTTTGTTCCTGTATCATCTTTAATTATTACTGTTTCTGTATATCCTAATAATCTTTTGTCCATATCTAAATTATTTTCAAATAAAGGTAATTCTCCAACTACTATTTGCATTGGATTTACAGATTTAACTGTTCCTTTTTGAATCATAGGAGGATTATATTTACTACCTTCATCTCTAACAATTTTTATAAATTCAGATTTACTATTTTGTTTCATATACAATTCCCCTTTTAATTCAATTTGTAAGCTGTTACTGTTTGTCTCCCTAAATTGTTAGCCTTAGTTACAGAATCTCCCCCAACACCTACATAAATATCTAACCTATTAGCAGAATCAAAATCTGTTCCTCCATGATCTTCAACCGTAAAGACTCCATCATCTAAACCGTCAATACCAGTTATATAAAATTGAGTCCCGAATGAATAAACATTACTTGCACACATACCATATTGCAATGTCTTACCACTAGCAGACTCATTTCCACCTTCACTTGCTGCTCCTGTATAAAAACTTAAATTCATTTGCATCTGAGTAGCGTTGCTTAAATCTACATCTCCACTAGAACTTGAACTATCACTACTGTCTGTTACAATTCTTCTGCCTGCATAGAATCCATACATATCAATTATGCAAACACTTTCTCCTGTATGTGGCGAATGTATAACTTGTCCATTTCCAACATAAATTTGAACATGACCTGTACCTGGGAATACTAAATCTCCTGGTTGTAATTCATCTTGACTTACACTAGAACCACAATCAATTTGTTCATAAGTTGTACGTGGTAGATTGTATCCAAAGTGATTAAATACATATTGTACAAATCCAGAACAATCAAAGCCATCAGGTGTAGTTCCGCCCCATACATAAGGTGTTCCTATAAATGTTTTAGCGTATTCAACAATAGCATTTACATCTGATCTACTATTACTTGAACTATTATTAGAACTTTCTTGATATTCTTTTTCATCCATTACTTTTTCTAAATTTAATGTTAATTCACTTGTATAAGTACCTGTGCCAATATCCCAAGTGTGGCAATCTTCAGTAATATATAAAACCGTATTGGAAACTTTATTAATCCAAGGAATTTGAACTGTTACACCTTTACCTGTAAAATAATCATCATAATTACCTAGAACCTTACATTTAATTGTTATATCTAAATTATGTAACATTTGATTAGCGACTGTTTTATAATCTTTTCCGTCTTCCTGAACATAATTCTTTTGTATAATTCCATATCTATTTTGAACACTAGAATCTGAGTTAACAGTATCAATTTTATTATTATTGTTATCATATACTTCAACTCTATTAACCATATTTGCCATAGTCTCTGTATACTCAAAACTTATTAAATTTCCATCTGCATAACTTAATCCTTGAGTACAAGGTTTAATTATAGTATTTGCAATTTTACCTCCAAATTGAGTAACCATAACTTTATCGCCACTCATCCATAAATAAAACTTTTCTCCTGTTTGCTTTTTAACTTGCGTATACATTTCCATTATTGCATCGTAAGGTGATTGCTTTGCTATTAAATGATTTATAGCTATACCTGTAGGATATATATAATCACTACTAACCCCTACTTTATCTAATATAGATTGAGTTGCATCTTCGGCTGTTGTACCATTGAAATTAAATGTAACTTCATCTTGTTTCAAATACCATGCAAAATCAAAAGCAGTAAATGTCAATGTATCATCTGTTTTTAAAGTATCTTCTATCAACTTTCCCCTAAATATTTCTTCATCATCTAAAGTAACCCAAACTAAAGTTCCAGCACTTAAATCTGTTCTTGAAATATTAGTATTAAACACACCATAACCCATTGTTATATCCAATTCTCTACACACATTTGTCAATGATCCACTTATCTTTATACTTTCACATAGATTTGTTATTTCTACTGTGTTTCCATAATAAATACAAAATACTTTTATCATATTTTTAGAACCTGTCCTACAGAAATATCATTAACATTTTCCAAATTATTTTTTGAAATTAAGTTTGTGTATTTACTAGAATCTCCATATACCTTTTTAGCAATATTAACCAAAGTGTCACCATCTTTAACAGTGTAAGAAGTTGTATAAGCTTGTGCTAAGTTACTATATCCACTAGGTTGTGCTAAATTAGATACCGTATAAGGTGTTGCTAAGTTATGATATCCACTAGGTGTTGCCATTTGGTCAACTCCTGTATAATAAGTTTCAGTACTTGAATTGGTAGTAAGTTTTATTTCTTTGTGTTCTTTAAAAGTAATAGTAAAATAAACATCTCCGCTTCCATCTTCTTCACTATATTCAATATCATCTACAGTACACTGAATATTCACATTTGTTTTAGTTATCACATAAGTACAAACAATATTATTGTCTTTAAGTTTTTCAATCAAGTCACAATAATCAAAGGGGTTTGATTTTGGGGTACAAGTACAAATATTATATTTTTTTGAGGGGAATATAGATGATATAGTCCATGATTTTAATGTTGGTGTACCACCATCACTTATTTCACCGAACCCAAGCAAATTAATACTTGCACTATTTTTACTACTTTTTATTTTGTAGGATGAAGGAGAAATTGGTAATTGTATTGTTTCTATATCATTTTTGATATAATGTATTTTAATATTAATCACATCCTCCAAAAATTAATAAATAAAAAGCCTATAGGTATTAATCTATAAGCTTATGCCATCTTTAGTTGCTCTCTTTTTATAGCAGAAACGAATTTATCTATAAAGTTATCCATATCAACTTCTTTAGAAAATACAGAACCTTCCATGTGAACATGGATATCTCTAGTATTATTACTAGAACTATTTGCAATTTTATCCAATAAAGCTTCAGAGCCTTGATGATTTATAATTTGTGTTCCAGATGGAAGATTCATTAATTCATAGCCACGTTCTCCTGTTTTAGTCCATCCACCTCGGTAGTTAGATGTTCCAGTATAGTTTTCTCCAACAGTTTCAGTTTGTTCTCCACTGTCATCTTTTCCACCAAATACTTTTTTTGTTATATTAACAACAGCTTTAATCGGTGTATTTAATAAATCAACAAGCCCCTTCCACAATCCTTTAATAATATCAATTGCTCCACTTACTACTTCTTTTATACCATCCCATACTTTAGACCAATTACCTGTCACAATGCCTTGTATAATATCCATTACTCCACCTAAAACATCAACTATACCACCCAAAATAGTACCTATATCTTGTACAACATTTCCTATTGTAGTTGCTAAAGTCTCAAAAATCGCTCCCAAAGTAGCTACCCCTGTTTGGAAAATAGCATTTAAAACAAACATTATTAAAGATACTGCTTCTTTATTCTCATCAAGTTTTGCTTTAAACTCATCAATTTTAGCTTTTATACCTGCTATAACTTCAGCTACTTTAGCTTTAACACTATTAAAAGCATTTGTTACTACAGTTCTAAATGCTTCAGATTTATTCCAAGCCAAAACAAAAGCACCTGTTAATAATGCTATAGCACCAACAGCCAGTCCAATTGGATTACTTATAAGTGCAAGACATTCTCCAAGTGTTCCTGCCCCACCTACAAAAGCTTGAAATGCAAAAATAACTGTTTTAATTACTCCTACAACTTTAGATAATCCGTTAAATATTGTTATAACTTTAGTAATACCATTAAATGCAACAAATGCACTTGCCACTCCTACAACTACTGGCATTATTGTACTAAAATTATCTTTAACAAATGTAATAGCTTTTCCAAGTGTATCAAAAGCATTACCAATGGCATCACATGCACGTTCTGCTCCACCATCATCTCCCCAAGCTTGTATTTTATCAGCTACGGTTTGAACTACACCTTTTAATCTATCTAAAGCACCACCAGCTTTTACAGTTCCATCATCAGTAACACCTGCAATTGTAGCAAGTGTAGTTGAAAAGTTACCTTTTAAAGTAGATAAAGTACCAGACAAAGTTTTAGATTGTAATTCCATACCACCTTTAAATTTGCTTTCCATTAAAGATAATAAAGCTGTATTAAATGCTGTTTGGTCAGTAATTTGTCCTTTATTATTTACAATCTGTTTACCTTGCATAGTTTTATTAGCTTGATCAACAATCATATTTTTAGTTATACCAAATTCTTTAAGTCTTTCAAGCTCTCCAGTCTGAGCATCTGCAATAGCTTCAACTGCTTGATTCAATGGCTTTCCCATTACCCCTGCCATATCACCAATTTGTGTCATCATCTCATTACTTGCATCAAGTCCATAAGACTTTAATTTAACAAAAGCTTCAACTGTTTCTTTGGTATCAAAGGGTGTCGAGTTTGCGAACACAACTGCATCATGAAACTTTTGCCCTGCTAATGTTGAATCCTTCATTACTACATTTAAAGTATTTCTTAAATTCTCATAATCACTAGCTTCGCTTATTGCTGATTTAACAATACCTACTGCCCCTTTTATACTTAAATATCCTGCGGCTAAACCTGCAAGTTTGCTTGTCAATCCACTTATACCACCAGTTTCATTAGCAGAATTACTAAAACTTCTGACTCCACTACTAGCATTTTCAGCATCAGATCTAGCTTGACGTATTTTATCCCTAAAGCTATTCAAAGGATTAGTAAACATATCTCTAACCCTTATAATAGCTTCCATATTATAATTACTCATATTTCACCCCCAATCTAAAAGAAAGACTATTCTTCCTCATTAGACGGAGGCTTATTTAGTCTTTCTGCTTCAATTTCAACAAATGCCCTTGCTATATTTTTTTCATATTGTGACCAACTAGACATTTCTTCAAATGTATGACCTTTAGCAAAACATACGCAATATAAAGCCATGTCATTGTCGGTCAAAATTAGTTTTTTATGTGTTGTACCACCGATACTCCACCTTTTGCTAAGTCACTAAGGTTTAATATTTCTGTAGCAATTCCACCACGTTCCTTAACTGAAGGGAATACTGCTTTTACAGTTTCATTTATAATTTGTGATGGTTCACATGTAATACCTAAAGTTTCTTGAGTTTTTTCATCTTTTAACTTAGGATCAACTACACATTCATAAACAATACGATTTATCATTCCCATTTCATCATCTTTGTATTTTTCATTCAAATATGAGAATAATTCATCATCTAGCTTTTTAACTAAAATATACATGTCATAAGAACCTATATTTAATTCCTGTGTTTTCTTAGCATCTTTTTCTCGTGCCTGTTTTTTAGCCACAACATCAGCTAAAGTTAATCTTTTTTGTTGTTCTTTATTCATTTATAATCCTCCTTATATTAAGATATTAAGCTACCTTAACCCCTTCACTATCTAATATTTCTTTTAATACATTTAAACTCATTGGATTTGCTTTATAGCTAAATTCTTTTTCTACCATTTTACCGATTTCCCAATCTGCAACAATTAGGTTTTCCAAAAATGCTTCGCCAATATAAATTTGTTCAATTTGCCCTTTATATTGTTCGGGATCTTGTAAAGATGAAGTAATTTTGAAAGTTGGTGTAATACCTTTTTTCATCATGTTTACACAATCACGTAACCCCATGCTATCCACATAAGAAACTTTGAATTTTCCCTCTAATGATACTTTCTTTAATTTAAAACCTGTTTCCCAGCCACCGTTGCATGGTAATTCTTCTAAGTCTAGCTTTAATTCTGCATTAAAGGACTGAACCATAAAAACTTCAACACCATTTAGATATAAATGCCCGAATTGACCATTACACACATTTTTAATTTTTTTTGACATCTAATCACTCTCTCTTTCTATAAAATTTTGCATAAAAATAGCTAGTTCAAATAAAATAAACTAACTATTAAAAGAACATTGAAAGTTCTAAATCTTCCATTGTATCTTGTAGTGTAATTTGTCCTGTTAAAAATAATTTAGCACCTGTGTCTTGCTTTAATACTTCTTCATCTTCCATATCAGTAGTATCTACTTTTAATTCACTTTCAAGGTAATCTCTAGTTGCTTCAACGTCTAATTCAACATAGTTATCAGCATCTTTATTTAAAACACCTTCTTTTCCTAAGTTTCTAAGATACTCATTTGCTTCTGCAACGAATAACATTTTATCAGCATAATCATTAATTACTTTCCCAGTATAATTATCTCTAAATGTTGTATAAATATCTCCACTTACTAAATCCATACCTTCAGTAATTTTAATTTTCTTCATACACTCTTTTTTACCAAGTGTTATTGTTTTAAGACTATTTACGCCACGACTCAATTTATATTTTTCACCATCAAATGTAATAAATAATTCCCCATTATCAACACAAGTATTTTCATCAACCTTATCTTTAACTCCTGTAACATCACTTAACACATAATATGTAGCACTTTGAGTCTGTGGAATACCTGCTAAAATAACAGCAACTCTAATAGTAAATCTTTGTGTTGTCATAGCAATGCCATTTACTTTAATTTCTTCGGCAGTAAAATTAATTACCCCTTCATAGTCTGCTGCAAAGTTAGCTGTTACTACACTTAATTTCATATTATTTTCTCTTCTATTTTCTATAAAAGTTTTAATTGCTTCTTCATCTGCTGTTACATCATATCCAAATGCTAAATAATTAATACTCACTTTAGCTAAAGAAGTTAAAGCATCAGATGTAGTTCCTGCTGTTGCAATAGCACAAACCACCAATGTATTAACCCCTAAATCAAAACAATCTTTTATTATTGCTTTGTTATCATCAGAATAACTTTGTGTTACATTTTTATATCTTTTATATTTATAAATCCCACTTACTGTTGCATCTTTTAGAACTATACACGCTACACCCCTAGCACTTCTTGCTTTTGCTGTACTTGCTTTTTCAGTAAATGAAATTATAACTTCTGGCATACCCACTCATATCACACACCTTTCTATATTTTAAAAATTAATTCTCCCATTAAATCTTTGTCTTCATCTTCAATAACAATATAAGTTCTACTATCATCATTAAAATCTAAACCAAAGCTACAATTTAATAAGTCATTTGTTTCATTAAATGTAAGATTACTTATAAGTAAGTGCCTGTCCAATACATCTAAAGTTAAATTAAATATTCCTTCTAGTGAATCACTAATATCTAAATTCTCTTCATGTTTAATAGTTGCATTTACATATGTAATAGTTACATTTACAAGTCTTTCTTTGTAAACCTTGTAGTTATAAGATTTTACAGGTCTTACTTGTACAAAGAAAGTAGGTTTCTCTATATCTTTTTTATTATTATTATCAACTACTATTTTGTAATCTGGAAAGTTAGATTTTAATAATTTAGTTATAGATTTTTGAATATCACTTAATTTCATTAATATCTACCTCCCAAATGTTCTACTAACCATGTTATCTACTTTTTTTTGAAATTCTCTTTGAGCTATTGAAATCGAATCTTTCATCATATGTTTACCCTCAACAAATGTATTTCCACGTCTATATCCTTCTTCAACTGGTTCGGCATATTCAACTGCACTTCCCAATTGAACAGATTTTTCAGTTCCATTAGTTTTAACTTCATCATATGTCCACGATCTTCTTAAATTACCAGTTTTTACAGGAGTACGACTTTGTATTTCTCCAACACATTCAGTTGCAGTTTCTTCCAATAGTTGTGTAGCTCCTTCATTAAGTTCTTCAGCAATTTGTCTTATAGCATTTTCTAATTCATCAAATCCACTAACATCATTCATTGATATCCACCTCAGTTTCAAAAAGCATTACATCTAGATAATCATCCCACTCAACAATTTTTTGAATTGAATAGAATTGTTCTCGATATTTGATTACTGCACTTTCAATAATTTCGGGAATAATATCGCAAAATATTCTTTTAGTAGTCTCAATATCATATCCATAATCTTTCTTAGCTTTTTCAGAGCTATAAGGTTGTACATCTACTAAAATAGGATTTGTTGTTATTACTTTTGTATAACCTTCCCTAGCAACTCCATCTTCATCATCTGTTTCACTATATTTATAGATAAAAATTTCCTTATTATAAAACCATCCCATACCTAATACATCCTTATATATGGAGCACCTAAGAGTACTCTTACAGTGCCATCTATTAATACAACATCATCTTTATAGGTTCTGCTACGTGGTCCTTGAGTTTCACTTTTAATGTTTCTATCTATAGTTAAAGATTGTTTTATATTTTCAATTATCAATTTAATTGCTAAAGGATATTTATTCCTTATCTCATCATCTGTAAAATCTTTATTTTTATATTCTTTTATTGCTTGAATTGCCATTTGGTCATAGTCTTCATCAGTAAATGTGACCAATCAAATCCCCTCCTTCAAAATAAAAGAGAGAAATTAATCTCTCTTAAATTAAGACAATGTTATAGTTCCTATACCTAGTTCTTCACCATGTGGTAAAGTAGGTAATGATGTTGCAACTGCCTTAGTGAATTCACCTACTGGATCTATACTTGTATAAGTTCCAACAAAGATTTTATTATCTAACATTGAAGCTTCTTCCATTTTCCCATCTCCGATAAGTTTAACTTCTTCAGCAGTTAAACCATAGATTGTTTCACCTAAAGTGTCATCTCCAAACATTGCGATTTTGTTTTCTGGGAAGTACCTATTAGTTGTAAATCCTTTAGCTCCTTCCTTCTTATACTTACCTTCATAAACTACAAAGGCTGGTAATTCCAATTGTGCTAATAATTCATTTAATGCTGCTAAAGTTACAATCTTATCTGAATTGACTCCATATATAGCTTTTCTTACAGAATCACATGAACAAATAGTCTTTACAATTTTCCTTGAAGTTAGAGCTCTTGTTGGTCTGTATCCTGAAGTAGTTTCAACAGCATCAGCTAAAGTTGCTAAATCATCTAAAGGTGTATCTGTGGTTGGTGTCTTCCAAGTGAATGGCTTTTGATTATCAGATGGAACTTTATAATCCATTGTTACCTTAATGTTATTTTCATTAATAGCAATTTTACCACTAGAAAGTAATTCCATTCTCATAGCTTCAACTCTAACTTTTACTGAGTCTGCCATTTTTTCAGCATCATTATAAATTTGAGATAAAACAAAAGCTAATTCAGCATCAGTTCTTGGGTTTTGAATTTTAATTATTTCTTTTTCAGCGATCTTAATTTGTCTTTTAATAAGCGCTAAACTTGCAACCCCCTTCTCAATAGCTTCTCTAGATGCTAATTGAGTTTTAGTGTCATAAGCATGCACTTCTGCACTTACTGGAAGTCCTCCAGATCCTAAGATCATATCAAATTCAATATCTTGAATTTTTCTTTCTGGAAATAAACTTTCTCCAAGCATTGGAGTAACTTGTCTTTCCTTAAAATAATTTATTAATTCCTCTGTATTAAAAACTTCTTCTATTCTTGGCATTACTTATTCCTCCTCATTATATAAATTTAATATTTGGTAATGCAGTTTTAATTGCAGCTACTACTTTATCTGAAAAACCATCTAAAACTCTATCTGCTCTTAAATAACCTTCTACAATTAAAGAACATGCTTCATCACCATTAGTGACATCTACTGTTTTATACAAAATACTTGCTGGTGTTGAAGATAATGTTTCTGATCCTGTTGCACCAGTTTGTTTTACAACATTACCATCCTTATCAATTAAACTTCCTGATGCAACATATTTCTTTCCATGTTCATCAGCTTCAGTTACATTAGCTGCTAAAACAGTTCCACTAAAAGTAACTAAATTTGCATTGCTATACAATATTTCCATATCATTGTCATAAGTTGTTCTTGTAAAATTCATTTATTCATTCCTCCTTATTTGCTTGCCCAAGGATCACTTGCAGCAGTAGTTGATTTATTATTTTGTTGCGCTATTGAAGCACCAATTGATATTTTAGAACCATCTGGATTACTTCCTCCTGGAACATATGATTTTGCTTTCATTCTGTCATTTATCCCATCTTCTAACCCCTTTGACCATGCATCAGCAAATCCATCTAAATTAGTTTTAGTAGAATCTAAGTCATCACCTAAGAATCTTTCCACAAATCCTGTAGGTATTTTCTTTTCAGATGCATACTTAACAGCTTCAGTTAATAAATCCTTTCTAGCATTTGCAGCTTTCTCAGTTTCTAATTGCTTTTCTAATTCTAGTAACTTCTTTTGAGTTGGATCCGTAACTAAATCTGGATATTTTTCTTTTATAAATGGTTCAAGTTCCTTTTCTAGATTATTTTCTTTCCAAGTTTTAAGGGCCTTATTATGATACTTATCCTGCTCACTTTCGACATATGCTTTAAAATCCTTATCAGATTTAATCTTTTCCTTAAATGCATCCAAGGTTAACCCACTTGTTTTGAAAGTTTCTTCAATATCAGTTCCAGTAAGTAAAGAATTGATATCCTCATCATCTTTAGCAGCTTCAATTTTTTTTAATAAATCTTTTTTTAACATATATTTCTCCTATCCCCTAGACTATATAAATTACCCTAGGACACAAATTTTAGTTTATTTAATATAATTACACTCCTTGTACATGAAACACCCACAAGACGAGTTTAAACCTGTTTAATGCCTATTGCTTAAAGGCATAATAAAAAGCCTTATTTCTAAGACTCTTGATTATCTTTCCACTCATTATAAGTAGTCCAATTTATATTCTGTTTATTTTGATTATCATATCTTTGCTTTGGGTTCCAATCTTTATTGGGTAAATTTACAAGACAACTTCTACAATAAGGATGTAAAGGTGGAACTGGTTTACTTGAATCATCTATGTCGAATACTTGTCCATCATATCCTCTACACTTATCACTAGTTTTACTATCCAAAGTAGCCATAAATAACTGTTGATTGATATTATGTTCTTTTGCCCAATAATCATTACTTGCTGATTGAACCCTTGTAATTTCAGTTTTAACTAGCCTGTTTGTATTAGTAGCATTAGTATTATATTTAGTTTTTATAACCTTCTCAATATCATTAACATTAATATCACCTTGTAGAAATTTTTTGACTTGAACTTTTAAATTCTTAGCTATTTCATTCTTATTACTCCACAATCTATCAGACCACAAGTCACTATCAATTTTTCCGTTTATAATCTTATCTAAAACTTTATCTGGAACTTGAGTTAATTTAAAATTAGTACCCAATGAATAGATATAATTATTAGTGCTATACTTTTCTAAACAAGTATCACTTAAAATATCCTTCATTATATTAGATTCATTTTTAAGTTCACTTTTAATAGCATCATCTATTATATTTCCCAACTTTAAATTTAAGATTTTTCTTTCTACTAAAGTTAAAGATAATAGAGAATCTACTATCTTACAACTTAGTAATATTTTAGCTATTTCAGTTAAAATATCATCTCTATTCTTCTTTTGATTTTTATAAACTTCATTAATTTTATTATCATCTTCACTATATAACTTTTCAGTAAATTCCAAAGTTTTATCAATAAATAATTGTTGATTCTTAGTAAGTTTCTTACTCATTATTTTTCACCACTATTGGTAACTCAGCTGCAACACATAGTCTTTTAAAAATGCATTCTTTTTCATCATTATCATAATAATAATCTTTACATATTTCATCACAATCACTATATTTATCACTCATTTTAATCAGCCACCTTGTCTAAATTAGTTTCTGGTAATTCTTCTTGCTGTTCTTTCTTAACTTTTTCAGCTTCGGTTACTTTATTATTTATGAAACTGAATAAACCTCTAGCAGTGTCTTTT
This sequence comes from Clostridium saccharobutylicum DSM 13864, assembly GCF_000473995.1. Taxonomy (NCBI): domain Bacteria; kingdom Bacillati; phylum Bacillota; class Clostridia; order Eubacteriales; family Clostridiaceae; genus Clostridium; species Clostridium saccharobutylicum. The sequence continues at coordinate 3,329,128 of NC_022571.1, forward strand.
GAAATAACACCTTCGGGAATTTGTGCCAACATTTGAGCAGTAGATAAATCATCTATTGGAATATTAGGTGTATAAAGAGCTTTAATATCTTTATAATCATAATTTTTATTTTTCTTTAAATCTAAATATTTGCATAAAAATTTCATCCTATTTTTAATTATATTTTTATGAGCTTTTTCTTCAAGTTCACATTTATTTTCTAACGCAATTAATCTAGATCTTAAAGCAATACCACTTAGATTACTTACCATACCTTCATTGTGGTTAATATGGCAACTTATTTGATACATTGTATCTACATACCTATCTAAAGTATTTTGAATAAATGTATCATTGATATTTTTAATCAACCATTCAATTTTGCTTTTTTCACCATCTGCATTTAATATGCCTAGTCTTTTCATATCTGGAATTTTTTCTTCATCAACTTGACATCCCATAAATACTAAATAAGCATTTCTAAAATCACTTATTTCATTGCCTATATCAGACAAATTTGTTTCAAAAGCATCTTGCAATCCCTTAATATCTTTATATAAGCTATCATGGTATTCCTCTAATGTTAATTTACCAACACTTATTGGAACTTCTCCAAATATATTTTCAGTTGGATTCGCTATTTCCTTAAAATGTCCATCATAATGATAAATAAATTCATCTGTATAAATATCAACATAAGTGTTTATAGTATCAAAATCATTTTTAAATGCATGAATAAAAAATAAAACCTTACCTGAAGCATTATCAACATATGCATATCCTTCAGTGGGTTTTATAATTTTGCTGCAAAAATCAGCATTACTATCTAAATAATATATTTCATAGACTTTAGTAAAAATTAAAAGATATTTCATTAAATCTGTATCATGCAATTCATCCCAATGTGCTGTATAATACTCAATATCATTTATTATATTAGCATCATCATTTCTAGATTCATATGTTATTGAATTACCAACCGTATATGAAACTTCTTCTTTAATAAACTTCTTAATATAATTTGTATTTATCTTAAGATTAGATCTTTCAGTAACGAATTTATATTTTTTCATAGCATCAGTGTCACCTTTATAGTAACTGTACATTTTATTGTAAATATGCTTATAAGCATAATATGTACCATAAATTTTTTTAACTAATGTTAAGTGATCCGGAATATTTAAGTCTAATAATACCTGTTTCGTAACCAATTTTCTTATCAAATCACTAAAATTCAATCTACTCACCTCCTATAATCCAAAGTTTTTTCTATCCAGTATTTTAACTGTAGTTGTAACTTTTATAGTTTTTATTTTATTCTCTAATTCTGAAATACAGTCAATCATATCATCATGAGGTGTATACAATTGACCTTGGAATTCTAATATTTGTTTAACTGCTTCTTTGCTATCTTCACAATCAGAGCAAATTATTATTTGGCCATTATTCATAGGATCTACAACAGTACTTATCTTTTCATCCTTATTTTTTTTCTGCATTTCATTAATCCACTCATACTTTTTACCTTTTAAAATAGGGCTTTCAGTTATTAGTTCCTTAATTCTAACAACATCAGCCCCCTGAAAAGTATTTCGTTCAATGTTTATATGGGTAACATCTAAATTTCTTTCAAGTATTTCAACAGCCTTTTTACAATATTGCTCATACCCCAGCTTTTTCATAAGTAAATCCCTTATATATGTAAAATCATTTGTTGCTTTTGAACCAACTGCCATTGCTGTAAAGTCAGATTTTTTATTAGTTGTACTGGCAGGATCTATGCTTAGCATTGTTTTAGTGAATGTATGGTTTTCAATTTCTTCTTTGGCTCTAGTGGCAACAGATTTAAACCACTTTTCACCTATAGAACTTGCATCATTCATCAACTCACTCATGAAAGCAGCTCTATTCTCCCAATATTTTATCGCTAAATCATTAAAGCAATCCCATTTTTCGGGCCACCAGGTTTCAAATTGCATTTCTTCCTTATGGTCCTCATAGAATTGCCTTGCTTTTTCTTTTCGCTCATCTTCATTTAGCTTTTCATCAAAATAAATATCATGGCATTGTAGCCATAAACCAGGTTTATATTCGCCTTCAATTGTTTCTCCATATTCAAAAATATCTTCAACAGTTTGTCCTGGTTCAAGTATAATTGCACGCCTTAAAACTGTATAATAATCATTATTTCTAGCTAGTTTACTCATAAGACAATCAATATGCAATACTGTACCTATAGCAATAATCTTAGTGGCTGCTTTTATCTTCTTACCATTTCTATATACAGCTTTATCTCCAACTTCTTCAACTTCTTTAGTCCATTTAGAGTACTGCTTTTCTCTTGCTGCATCTGTTAAAATGTTCTTTTCATCTTGGAAGTCATCACCAATAAATACAGTTGGTCTAATTCCTCCCCAGTTAGCACCTCTGACAGATGTTCCACTACCAACGGTTCTAATATAGGTTCCATTAGTGAACTCAACCTCATTAGCGTTAACTGTGTACCTTTCACCATTAACTTTAGTTGCCTTAATATCAATAAGCTTGCCGAAGTTTTTAATTATTTTCTTATTTTCATTGAATACTTTCTTAATAGAATCCAAGAACTGAGTTGCATCTGTATCAGTTTTAGCACCCAATAGAGTGAACAAAGACTTTTTATAACAATGCAGATATACGCTAACAGCCATATCAAAAATAGTTGTTTTTGCATACCCTCTAGGCTCAATAATTGCTGCTTTATCTCTTTTATCTTCTATAAATATTTCATTTGCAATATCCCACAATTCATAGTGACCTCTGGATAATGTTCTAGCAACATTAGGTGTATGGTCTTCTGGATAACTTCCATCATCATTAACTCCTTTGGGAACAAATGTATCACTCATAAAATATAAACAAAAGAATTCTACATCAATTTCACCTAAAGCTTCAGCTAATTTATCAATATCGGAACTATTATTTTTAAGTAGAGCTATAGCCGTATCTTCATCATAATGTTCAGTTAAATATTTTTTTAATAAATACACATCATATTTAATTTCAGTATCAAATTGCTTATTATCAAAATATATCACAGTGCTATAGCACCACCTTTCTTTATATGAATTTAAAATTTAGGCATAAAAAAAAGCACCTAGATTTCGCCAAATGCTTAATTTTATATTATTTGTTTTCTTCATACTCTGAAACTCTTCTGTAAAATGTATTTCTTTTAAGTCCAGTAATCTCCATAGCTTTTACAGCAGTTATCTCTCCGGCTTTCCATTTATCATATGCATCTTTAAAAGTATCATCGACCTCAATTTTCTTACGGCCTTTATATGCACCTTTTTCTTTTGCTATTGCAATACCTTCAGCTTGACGTTGCTTAATATTAACTCTTTCCTGTTCTGCCATAGTTGCTAGAACCTCAATAAGTAAATTATTAATCATATCCATTAACCATTCTTGGCCTTCTGGAATATCCATCATAGTAGTGGGAATATCTAAAACTTTTACTCTGACACCTTCATTTTTGTAGTATTCAAGTTCTTCTTTTACCTGGCTCTTATTTCTTCCAAGTCTATCTAAAGACTTGACATATATAATATCGCCCTTTTGAGCAACTTTTCTCATTAACTGATATTGAGGTCTATCAAAATCTTTTCCACTTAACTTATCCTGGAATATAAATCTATCTTCTACAAACTTCTTAAGTTCAACTAATTGTCTATCTAAATTTTGATCCTTTGTACTAACTCTTGAATAACCATATATTCTCATAAGAACACTTCCTTCTAAAAAATACTAGAAAATTTTATGGAGTCCGTCGCCAGTCGAAAAGGCTTTTCAGAATTAGAAGGTACCCCCTCTTTCTAGACTCTCAATCATCTTCTATACTCTTATTATATGCAAGTGTTTCAATGAAGTCAATGTTTATTTTGAAATATTTCAAAATTGTTTTTAACACTCTATTGAAATATAATTACTTATTATTTAATTGTTTCACTGTAGTATACTCTATTGAAACAATGATTTGATACTACTTAACTTTATCCTTAGGCAATGCAATAACATTATCTTCTTTGATCTCATTAAGCATATCTTCAATATTAACATTAGTATTCTTGCCAGTAGAGTCTGTATTGAATTGCTCTATCTTAGTTGTTGTATTACCTAAGACTCTATCAACTAGATATTGGTTAGCTTTTAAGCGTGTCTCTTCTTTTACTGTAGAGTCATTAGCTATATTAAGTATATTGTCTATTGCTATACCTAATTTACGTTTAAGAAGGGTTTGTGCTTCATCTATTAACCCATTTTCAAAATCATGTGAGCGTTTGTTAAGCTCAGCCTTGAATTCTTTATTTTGATTCTTCCATCTACTTACTGTTTCTCTACGACAACCTATATCTTTTGCAATCTCTTGATCTGTCTTTGTTCCAATGCATAATTGATCTATACATTCTCTTTGTTGTTCTGTCAGCATAATGCTCAAACACCTCCTTAATTATGATTATCACATTGTCACATATGTTTATATTAAATGTAACACTTATTATGAATTTCTACCTATCTATTAAATTCACAGACAAGCTTTATATGTTTATTCGATAACTTCTTCATTTAAAAATAAAACCTTTGTATAAGCTAATTAAGTGCATTAAAATAGACACCTACTATTTAATTAAGTAAGTGCCCTTTTGTTTTATTTCTATGATACTATTATATAACCTTAAAACCATTGAAAATAGTAATGTTATGATAATAATGTAATAATAAAAATATAATAAAGTAATAATAAATTATAATATATATGTAGATATTTTCTCTATTACTTTACGTCTAACCTTAATACAATTATCTACTGATTGATTAAGATCTTGTGCGATACTCGTCCAACTTCTTGTTGGTTTACTAAAATATCTTAACTCAACAAGTTTTCTTTCATCATCTTCTAATAGATCTAATGTAGTATTTATTAATTCTTTTTCAATGGTCCTATTTTCTTTATCCTTTTTAAGCTGCTCTATCTTATCCTTAATATGTTCATCACGTTTAATAACTTCATTTTCTACACTTGAATTAAATGCATTAGTTGGACTACTCTTCTCTTCATAACTTATAGCTTTGACTGATACATCATTTAGTAGCTGCTTAATCTTTATATCTGCTAATTGATTTAATTTATCTATATCTTTATAACTGTATAAGTGATATTCTGTTTTCTTAAAATTATTTTTTTCCATTTCTTTTATCCTCCATCTTTTGGATTTCAGCTTTTAATTGTTTCTTTTCATCATATAATGGTTTTAAATTAATAGCACATTTACATTTAAATGCTTTTTTAATCTGTTTATCTATTTCTTTAAGTCTATCTTTTTTGACTTCTAACATATCAATTTTAATGTTAATCACCTCATTTTTATAAAAATAACAAGTTTGTAACAAAAAATAACAAGAAAATAACAACTATTTTAAATTCTTGTTACGTCTGAAACTGTTGATATTACTAGCTTTATAGTAACTCATACCAAAATAACAAAAATTTTTATAAAATACCCCCATCTTATATATATAAGACACGTATATATATTTCTCATCATATATATATATATTTATATTTTTTGTTATATTTATATATATATATAAGGTAAAGCCAGTAGGCATGCCGTCTGAGGTCTGTAACAAAACCGAAATCAATTTTGTTATATCCATTTTCTAACATTAGTCCTTAGACGTTGGTACGACTTGCTTTGAGTCTGTAACAAAAATATTTTCATTTTTGGTATGAGTTTGTTATTTTTTTGTTATGACTACTGGCAAGCCTTTTGCTTTTTGGTTCTTTTGCAACTTCTGTTTTTGAATCACATAACCTACTAGCAATATTCCTAGATTCCAATAGGCAATGTATTGAAATTCTGTTTACTTATCACATAATATCTTCTGCATCCGTAATTAGTATTAGGATTTGCCATATTTTGATTTACGTTTAGCATAAAGCCTTTTTCTGTTAACAACTCTTTTCTTGTATTTTAAATACCTCTTATATTTGTTCCAATATATTGAATTAAATATCTTTTCAAACATTCTATATACTGGCTCTATTACTTCTTTGATAAACCTCTTCAAAAAATCAATTAATTGTTCAGCAAGACTTTTTATTTTTTCTTGAATAATATCCATCTAATCTCCTTCTTTCTGCATCAAATAGTAGTATTGCGAATTAGATAGCACATTCAAAAATGCTATTAGAGTTATAAATTTTTAAACTCTCTCTGATCCGCTCCTGATTCTTATGTCTTTTATTTAAAAATGTTTCAAAATCAATGCTTTTAAAAAAACTTGGCTGATTACAATATGCTGCATAATCTATATAAAAGTTTCTTTCTTCACTATCCCAGCAATTAATATCCCTCATAACATAAGGCAGACACTTATTTTTTCTGCACCATTCCACACGATTTATTAATAATCCTATATCCATATCTTTGTTTTGATATATATAAAATTTAACTTTCCAATCCTTAGGAATATATTTCTTTATGATTTTTAATTGCTTTTCCAATAGTGGTTGATATTTAGGATCATCAAAAGCAAATATATATTCACCCATATAATTTAATTCCGATAGTAATTTTGCATTATCTTCGTTAATCAATCTAAAGTCTAATCCCTGGTTAAATTCACATCTGATATTACGATTTATAAGATACTGAAATACTTCCATATGCTTGTCATAAGCTAGTATATTGTTATCAAGAAACTTAACCTTATGATGTTTGATTATGCTCTCTAGTGAGTTATAAACCTTTAATTTTCCTTCGTATTTTGGAACTTTGCAAAAGAAACAATTTCTTATACATCCTCTAGTAAGAAAACCATAACTTATATCTTCTTCTGGATAGTAAAATGGCTCTGTTTGCTCTATCTCTATAGGCAATTTTAATGATGGATTAATTGAACCTATGCCACCATATTCAATATTGCTACAACCTACTATTTCAAATCTATATTGATTAATTTCAAAGATATTACTGGAATAAACTTTATCAAATCCAGCTGCATCAACTATTACTTTCTTTCTATCTGGATAACCATCTAGTTTCAAATCTTTCATAACTACTTCATGATCCTCCTTGAAATAATTATACATTCGCCTTATTGCTAGGTTAAATTTTGAATCTACATTAACCAATAATATTTTCATCTTTCCCTCCACGTCTGGAGGTGTACGCACACTTTTTATCTAGAATTACTCCAATTTAATTATCTATATTTTATTTTTTAATTATGAATATTAGTGTCCTTTTATTTCCACTATATTTTTTCTTTAATCTTTGATACAATTTGATTTATATATTCTAACTATATGTAGAATTTATAAACAGAAAATTTAATATTGTTTTTCACAGGAAGGTGGTGGGGAACATGAAACAAAAAAATCTTCTTGCTTTAGTAGCGCTTTTACTATTAATTATTATGTTGATAAATAGTTTCGCTTTAATAGCAAAATAGTTAATTGTTTCTATTTCAAAGCCCCGTACAGCATTAAACTAATTATTTGATGACTGTGCACACAGAGTTAAAGATAAATTAAAAATAACTCTGCTGTATCCACTTTCCTATTTCAATGAAAATATAATCGATAGTTATTATTATCAAATATTTATTTCAAATCTATATAATATTAAACATACTTATTTGATTCATCACTTCTTCTAATCTATTACTGGCCAGCTCATACATATTTTTATCTAGTTCAAATCCTAGGAAATCAAATTCCATTTCATGACACGCAACCAAACTTGATGCACTACCAACATGAGTATCTAAAATTTTATCTCCTTGTTTTGCATAGTTCATTAGCAACCATTTATAAAGATTAATAGGCTTTTGGGTTGGATGAATTCTTTTCTCATTTTTACTTTTATCGCCTAGCATTATGTGACCTTCACTTATTGATTTACCTTGATTCATACCATTCCACATATATCTAAATAGTTTAGTAGAATCATGGGTACTGCAGTAAGCTATCTCACAATCACTATATGAACTCTTTCCATTTACTTTATCCCATATTATTCTTCCAGGACCTAAATAGAAATCATAGTAATTTATACCCCATATAATTTGATTTTTTGATACTCTTAATAGCTCTTTAAAGTACTGTTCGTTTGGTACATCCCATCTTTTAATTTCACTATAATCTTTTCTCTTAATCTTTAATTTATTTACACGCCTGCCATAATACTGTCTTTTATTCGGTCCTTTAAAATATGGAGGATCTACTATAGCTAAATCAAAATATTTATCTGGTATTTGCTTCATACCTTCCATGCAATCCATATTGTACAGCCTATTTAATTCAAACATTGACATCACCTCGATTTGAGTAATTTTTATATATTAATTTAAGTATGTGAAACACTAATAAATTAAAAATAATGTTATGCATTAGATATTCATGAAGTTACCTTTGCTAATACGCAAAATAAACACATTCCGCATTACTTAGCAACACCAAATATATTCTTCTCTGCCATGCTAACTGCTTCTTCCATTAGTTCGCAATCGACAATTTCCCCTACCTTTAAATCAACTAATTTATTAGTGTCATACTCGTCATACCAGGCATTAGTACCATAACTAATTGAATTTGGATTATTATCTCTAAATTGCTTAGCATTAGATTTAATAATATAACCGCTTTTCTTAGCTTGTTTTTTAAAATCTTTAATCTTAACCATATTAATGTCTATACTTTGGTAATCTCTTTGATATTTAAACAATGTATCAACTAGCATTTGTGATCTTATATATGTTTTACCTCTTTCGGTTTTTACTGCTTTATATGCAGCTATATAATTACTATCCTGTAGAATGTCATTAAATAAAATTATCATTTGCTCAATAGTGTTTTCTGTGTCATCACGGCCATTTAAAACTTCATCAAATATATTTTGTTCAATGGCACCATAATAGTCTTCTAAAGGCTGTAAACCATGCTTAATTAATACCTTATTTAATAATTCAATTCCACATGCAATATTGATAGCTGTATTAAGTGGTCTATCCTTTATAGTGAATTTATCTCTTAAGCTAATACGTAAGTTTTTATATTCATCTACAGGCAAGTTTAATACTTCTAATACAATGCTTTTGCCTAACTTCTCTAAGTATTCTTTGTGATCCTGTAACCAAAATACAGACTGGCTAGTTTCTGGTGTTCTTTCATTTCTACCCATGTACACTATGCAGCTTCTAGTAATAATAGCTTTTTCATTGTTTGGTATTGTTTCCTCACCTGCTATTATCATAGGCCTTGTTAACTTTACATCTTTAACTCCAAAACCTTTATCGCCTCTAGATATTGCATCCCTATCATATGCACTTCTAAAAATATTACTTAATTCATCTTTTTTATAATCTGTCATTTTACTCGGTTTAAATTCTTCATATACGATTGGATAATTTCCCATGGCTAACTCTTCTTTGATTGAATGGGCTGTGGAAGACATTGTTTTTTTGTCACATTTAGGATAATTAAGAAGTGGCATGACTACTTTTTCTAGTATTGTAGTTTTACCTGTTTGGCTTTCTCCAATTATGAATAAATGATGTAACTGGGAATCTAAAGCTATATTTTGACTTATTTCTAAGAAGCTCAGTGCACTTCCTATTATTGAAATTGCTTGATTGTAATTTATAAATCTGAACAAATGTTGCATTAACTCCTGGAGCTCTTGCTTCTCTATAGGCTTTGTATCTGCAATGTAAATATTACTTTTTTCGCATACTGTACTATTGTCAACTTTATCTTGATATATTGTGCCTTTAGATGTGATTAATTTAAACTTATCTGTATCATCTATAGGCAATATTTTAGATCCAATATGAATTTCTTCATTATCTATTGCAAAATACTTATTAATCCATCTCTTTAACTCAACTAAATCATTTATGCTCTTACCAGTAAAACTAAAATCCATACCTAAGTAATTTCTAAAGGCTCTTACATCATCAAATATCTTAGAAAGTCCTTCTTTCTCCATTGTTTTACCATCTACACAACTTTTAATTTTAAGTTTTATACATTGTATACCTTCGTCTAATTTATCTATTTTACTAGCTTCAAGTATATTAAAGTCTGTCAAATAATTTCTTATAAAGTTGTCTTCTTCATCTTTACTTTTCTTTAGCTGGTAAACTCCTTGACCATCTTGTTGCAATTCAAATTTATTCTTTAAATCTAAGCTTCTTTTAAAAGCATTTAATAAATCGTATTTAGTATGTCCAGCCTCTAGCCAGTCTGTAACATCCTTGTTGTCACCTAAAGACTTTATACCTGGAAGATTAACTATTTTGAAGCTACTGGCACCCTTTAGAAAGTTGAATTTAATATTATCAATGTACTTTTGTCCTGCTGCTCCTGTATCACCAATTGCTGCAATCTTCATAAATTCAGATTTAATTTTGTCATAGTCCTTAAAGCCTTTTATTGAAGTTGCTACAAAGTTTTTCTTGCTAAGAGTATTATTTATCGTATTAACATCTTTTTCCCCTTCCAAGAAGACTATAGTCTTATTCTCGGCTATGCCTTTAAGTAGGTTGTAATAATTATAAGGAACTTCATCATGTCCCCTTTTATCAATTACTTGTCCATTGCGAACTGAATAGTAAGGAGTTTCTTTCTTGCCATCTGGCTTAAGAAATTTAGCCTTGCAATATATAGGTTTGTTATTTTCATCTACAAAAGTAAATAATCCTAATAATTTATAACCTCTCTTAAAATCCTGTAGCTGAATATCAATATGCTTTTTAATTTGGTCTTCAAAGATTTCAGCTTCTGTCTTTTCCACTTCTAAACCAAGATATTGCCTAGCTTCTTTATAGTTAAAATTTTTATATTCCATTATGAAATCAAGTGCATCACCATTCTTACCACTATTGGAGAAATCTTTAAATTTCCACTTATTAGCGTTACTATCAAAATATATTGCAAATGAAGGTGTTTTTTCGTTTGTAAATGGAGAATTTATCTTATTATCCTTATTAAATCTTTGTCCTGTTTCCTGCTCTATCAATGTCCTTAAATCAATGTCTTGTATTTCTTTCAACTCTTGCACCTCCTTTTATACTTTAAATCCGTTCCAAATTTCATATTCTGTCATATTTCTATAGAGTAAAGTTTCAATCTGTTTCTTAGTTTGACTTAAATCAACTACTAAATCATCAAACATAGTATGAGCACTAATATACATTGGATTACCATTTCCATCATCTTTAGTCATGTATGTGCCATCCTTATTTTTTAATGGAGTTTCATATTCTAACCAACTATGAGTATTTAAGTAGGCTTCTGCCTTACTATTTCTATCTAGTAAGGCATTATATTTTTTCTTTGAATCATTTAAACTTTCCATGATTTCACCTTAAAATTGAGTATTGTGAATAAACAATTCCAACCTATTTAATAAAGCATCTAGGTCATGTGAATACTCTTTAAAAAGACTTTTAAATTCATGTTCTCCATTAAAACTATCTATTGGGAATAACAAATGTACGAACCAACCTCTATCTCTATCATTACGAATTAATATTTCTGCTCTTACGTTTTTGTTAGCTGCTAATTCAACTAATTCTTTAAACTTTTCCATAGCTTTTCATTCCTTTCTATATACTAAATTTCTTGATTTTATTTTTACCTTTTTGGTGTAGTGCTTTTTTATTGCCTGTCCTTTTTATTTCAATCTCTATAGGTTTATTATTTCTTAGTCTTAAGAGCGTATTTTTAATAGCTTGGTCTATTATTTCATTCACACTTCTTTGCAATATCATCACCTATATAGGCAAATTTACAGTTTTTTAAATCCGTTCCCTCGTCAAAAGGTATTACTTCCTGTTCATCAAAGTGCTTGTACAAATCACAATCTTTAAAGCACTTAGTACAATTCTTGCAATTCATATCCATTGTTATTTCCACTAGATCAAAATACTCTTTACTATCTTCAAAGGCTGCATCAAGCTCAGCACTTTTACGCTTTTGTAATACCTCTAATTCACTATTGGTAATTACTACAACCCTTGAGTTTTTGTTTAATCTAACAAATTTTTTAGCTTGCTGTTCTCCTAAACGTTGATTTAAACTAATTAAACTCTTTTTAATAAAGGTACTAGCCTTTTTAAGACTAGTTTTTTCCTCTTTCGTCATTACATCACCATCAACAAAGTGTTTGATTAGATTTCTTGCTTGGCTAAGTATTATCATTTCTTTTGTTTCTGAATTATTAAGATAATCTTTCACTACCAAACAACTCCTTTGAGCCTATTTAATTTCATTTCCTTGTAATGATCTATTACATAGTTATCAAATATTAGTCTAAGCTGACTGCACATTATTTCAACATCTGCTATCTCTTCATAAATGTTATTGCAATCAATTTTATTCTTATCAAAATATCTTGCTAATGCTGTGCTTAATTCGCCTAACTCTTCCATAGCTTTTATAATCTGCTGATTGGCTCCAAATGTATTGATTGCCTTTTGAAGTATCTCTTTTTCTTCTTTACTGGTCATTAGAATCAGCCCCACTCTCTTCTATATACCATTTGCCTTTAGTAATGAAATTATTAAGTGCTTTATCTTCTTCTCCGAAATTATTATCAATTATCTTTTGCAATATTTCATGCAAACATCTATATTCACGAACTTTGAAATATCCTTCACATTCAACTTTAACTTTTCTTTTAGTCTTAACTACTTCCATAAAGCTTACTGGCTGTTGAATTGGGATGAATACTCCATTAATTAAAAAGTCATATGGCTTCATAACAGTATCTTTAGGATGGAATTTCCAGTCTATAATTTTATATTCTTTAGTCCTTGTCAAAGCTAATGAAATTATCATTGTATTATTAGATATCTTTTCACCATTAAAAATAACCTCAAATTCTGTTCCTATAGGCATTTTCATAGCCTCGATTATATTTAACTTTTTACTCATTAACTAATTCCTCCACTTTCATAATCATTAACTACATCCCATGTAAATTCGTCTATATAACCCTCATGAACAAATTTATTTCTAACACCATACTTAAGAGTATTGAATATTTCACTTCCCATACATTCTTTGCCTATAGGTCGTATAATTGTTCTAAATTCTCTTTCTAAAGATTTAATTCTTCCATATAATGATTGAGGATCATATTGACTCCTATAATTGGCTTGTCTTATATTTTCATCAAAATTCTTATCTTCAATGAATATAAAGAACTCAATTCCATTTTTATTTATACCAGTCAATTCTTGCTTAAATCTGTTGTAATCAGATTTTAAAACCTTTGCTAAATATTCTTTTCCAAGTAATTCAACTATTTCTTTATTAACTTCATTGATGTTTGTTTTTTTGTCTTTAAAATTCATAGCAATTTCATCAATGCAAAATTTTCTTTCTATAACAATGTCATTAGTGAAATATATATCTCTTTGTTGTCCTTTAAAACTATTAGCTGGCAACATAATCGAATAATCACCATAATCAAGCTTCATAGACTTATGATTAATTTTTTTACTATCTAAAAATCTAATAATATGACTATTGGATTGTTCCCTTGTATCTGTTAATATTGTTAAATTTTTTTGTATTCTATCTATCTCTTTATCCGTGAAACGATATCTCATTTTGTGCCTCCTCTAGATATTTAAATTTATATCCATTAGCTTGTTTTAATTGCCCTTTGCACATGGCAGTTATATAGCTTGGAATTAAACCATATCTTTCTCCTGCTGCTTTTGTAGTAGTAAATTTTTCTCCTGTAGTAATGCAAATAACTGGTCTATGTCTATGTGATAGCGGGTTACCTTTATATTTCTTAAGCATTGTTTTACTTATTCTTTTTCCTCTACTCCCATATGAATTGTTATAATGATGAGTGCACCATTCTAAGTTATCAGCATTGTTATTAGACTTGTTTTCATCTTTATGGTTTACGCATTTATAATTATTAGGGTTAGATATAAATACTTCCGCTACAAGTCTGTGAACCTTCTTAGTGCTATAATTTACATTTTTATCATATAAACCAACTCTTAAATATCCATCTTTTTGTAATTGCAATTTTAGTAATTTGTTTCTTTTTATATTTTTAACTCTACCTAAATTACTAACCTTATAAAGTCCTTCATAGCCTTTTATATCCTTCCACACTTCCTCCATTTAATCACCTTCTCACTTGAAATCATTTGATAATAAGAGCAAATAACAATGTTGTTAAATGCTCAAATTACTCATTAAATTGTCATTTTAAATTGCTGATATGCTCCTTGCCCTGGTTCTTTTAACACCTTGACATTATTCATATATGGAACATTTATATAATCTAAAACTTTTGCCAATCCTAATCCACCTTGTTCCCAATCCTTCATGCAATATTGGTAGAGCTGTGGGTGTGTTGTTTGCATTTTTTGAAATCTATTAGGACATCTCTCTAAATGACATCCAAATGCACAAAATATACAACCAGTTCTTTCTACTCCTGTAGTTCTATAAATCCCACTTTCACAAACTATTTCCCCATAAACGCTACATATTTTAAGGTTATTTTCAAATGCATATCTCAATACATCTTGTTTAGTCCAAAATCCCATTGGTTGACTTTTAGGAGCATTTGCTTCATAAACATTGCAGCCAGTCTTTTCATATTGTCTTTGTCTTTGGAATCCTTCATCTTGAGTAATTCCAATGTAAGGATATCTATTGGTCTTTTTATGGTATTCTTTGAAAGGTTTCTTTTTCATAACATCACAACATTTTTCACTTGTATCAAAAGGAGCATTTAAAAGAATCTTCCACTTATCTGCTAACTTTCCTAATGATCCTCTTTCATCACCATTCATTAAGTAATTTCTATACTTATCTGATAAATTTCCATGTCTTAATTTTCTTATTTTAGCTGCTGTTTCTTTGCTTACTATTGGATATCCATATTCTTTTATAACCTGCCTAAATGACTTTTGAGGCTTTAATATTGTTACATCATCAAAGGTATTAACAAATGCCCTTAGCTCTGGATATTCAAGTCCAGTATCAACAAATACAGCAGGTATATCATTGTATAAATGTTCTCTTACTAAATGTAAAAGAACTGTACTATCTAAACCACCTGAGAAACTTACATATACATCACATTGCCAATAGCTGTACCAATCTTCAATTCTCTTTTTTGTTAGTAGCAACTTCAATTCATAAGGTAGTCCTTTTCTTTGGCTAAAGGCCCAATCTTTAAGTTTCAAATCTATATCTTGAATATACATTTTTTCTCCTTTATTAACACATAATATCTATAGTTTCTTACCTATTCTACAAATAAAGCTTGTGTATTATTAAAGCTAACTTTTTTAGACTTATCGGTAATTAATTTTTGGCTTTTGCAATATTCGCCTGCTATTACTTGGTCAGATTGGCAATAACACTCTTTATTAAGTGGACATCTTTGATTAAGACATCTTTTCTCTTTAATTAATTCATCAACATTTTCAGTTAATTTTTTTGGATCACTAACATTAAAATATTTTGCAAATTTCTTCGAATTCTCATTTGAAGCTTTATATATCTTATTTTCAATATTACGTATTGTAGATTCTTTAATATCAATTTCTTTAGCTAATTTTTCAATCGATAATCCTTTTTCTTGCCTAAGCTTTCTTAATAAAATCATCTTTATTACCTCCTATAGGCTAGAATGGCATGTCCCCATCATCTACTGGTGTAATTTCTGTGTCATAATTAAATGAGTTATTACTATTGCTACCAGGGTTAAGCAATTTCTTTTTAGGAACTTCAACACCTTTTCTTATTTCTTCAACTGTCTTGAAATTTTGAAATTTAACTGCAAATTTACTTATTCCTGTATTCTTATCCAAGTATTCTTCTTCTCCAAATACTCCACCAACTAACTTATTTTTGAAGCAAGCTGCAAAGTTATTGCCCCATTGTACTTGGAATCCTGGATTACTTTTCTCTACCATTTCTATAAACGTCTTGAAACCTCTATTTGTGTTATTGTCTGCATCATATACAAGTTGTCTAACTGTTGCATTGTTTGGGTATTTTTTATTTTGTCTTTGGTCACTGTCAAATCTTCTCTTCCAATATCCTGCTTGTTTATCTGTTGTATCAGCATCAAGTAATACAACTATCATTGGTCTATGTCCATTTGAACTTTCAGTTTCACTTACCTGTATAATTTTGCAAACATGTCCGCCTGGCTCAAATTTTTCATACCCTTCAAAAGCTTGTACATTATCGAAATCTTGTGGTTTAATCATAACTATTTATCCTCACTTTCAAATTCATAATATTCTCTTATGGTCTTATCAACCATTTTTAAGTCATTATCTATTTCCTTCTCAAACATTTCCATTGGACTCTTACAGGTTGTATAGCCATCTGATTGAGTCTCAAAATAATGTCTTTCGCCATCTGTTTTGCAAAGTAGAACTATACTAAATAAACCCTCTAGAGTCAGTTTTTCATCTAACATTTTTCCTACTGTCTTGGCTTTAATCTTACCTTCTGGCGTTGTCTCAATATGATGAAGAAAATATACAATCACATCATCAGGTGTGCCTGTAATGATAAACTGTATTAAATTTCTAAAATTCAATGCCATATCAGTAAACTTGTTATAGCCTGTTTCCTTGGCTCTATCAAACATTTCAAATGCCATTAGGTATTGACTATCGTCTATTACATAACACTTTAATTTAGGTGTCTTAAGACTCTTTAAAATGCGGTCATAATTTACATTATTATATCTATTAAGTTTCTTTCTAAAAGGTAGTGGTTTGCCTGCTATATTAAATATTCCTACTTGATCAATTTCAAACTCTCTTAAGCTTGCACTTTTTCCTGCTCCACTTTCCCCCATAATTAATACTGGTAATCCCATTAATTTTCACTCTCCTTAACTTTTTCTAAAATATTAATTAATCCTTGATAATACTCAATACTCTTACTAGTGCTATAAATTTTACCTTTTAAATATTTTGCACAATCATTAGTGACTGGTTGTTCTAAGCACTCTTGTAAATCTTTTAACTTTAAGCATTGATATTCAAGTCTGCTATGCGTTTCCTTTAGAATGTTCATACAAACACCTACTTTTCTATATCAGATAAAACTGCATCTAATGTTTCACCAACATCTAAAATCATGCTATAAAGTTGTTCAAAGTTTCTTTCTAAGTCCTCTAAATCTTCCACTTTAGGAACTCTAGCGACAGTAATATCTTTAACAATACAACTTACTGCTGCTGCTTTTTGATTTAATTGTTTAAGACTTATTGACATTTACATACCTCCAGTATGTGCTATAATATTCTTGATTGATTTTCTTTGCTATCTAGGATTTCTTGGCGGTCATCCTTGATAGCTTTTTCTTTATAAAGTTTGTCTATTTCTTCATTTAGAATATCTCCAAATGCTCTTGAATCTTGATTAAGTTCTCTTTTCATTTGAACTCTACAGGCGATCTCTTTAGCCTTTGCTCTATTGGATGCTATTTGTACTATTGCTGCAATGCTCCCCATACTACCTCCTAACTTCTTCGGTTTGTCCAGTTTCCTTATTCAAAATAACTAAAACATCAGAAGTATTTTTTACAAATAAATAGCACCCAACTTCATACCCTTTAGATCTTAGAAACTTTTTCATTTCCACAGTTAATTTTTTACCATGCTTCATACTGCCACCTATTTAACCCTTACCAATTTAGGTATCCTCTTAAAGTTAAAGCCAAATTCACTAACGCAGAAATAAAAATCTTTGTAATCTTTTATAACTCTGTATTCTTCACCTTTAATATTGAATTTTTTCAATAAAACTCAACCCCTTCCAATTCTTCGTAATCAAAATCTCTAAATTCTAGAGTTTTACCTCTATGAACGCAAGTTAAAAACAAACCCAAATTAGTATTCACAACTTCCCATTCTTTTCCGTCCTTAGTTTTAAACTTAGTTCCTGTAGGTTTCATAATTATTCAGCCTTTCTTACTTTGTTTACTTCTTCTGCAGCTTTATTAAATTCTTGCAAACATTTAGGGCATATATCTAAGCCTAATATAGTTGTTAAGTTTTTCATTTCTCCACAGCAATGACAGCCTGATTGATACTTTCTTAAGATTATGTCCTTGCTTTCAGTGAATATTTCTAATGCATCACCTTCATTAATGTTTAGAGTCTTTCTTAACTCTTTTGGTATTACAATTCTTCCTAAGTCATCTACTTTTCTTACTATTCCAGTATTCTTCATAACTTTGTCCTCCTTAAAATAATTGCTTTTTATCTTTCCAATTCCTCACCATGTTAGCCCTAGCGGTGTGTGGTTTTTACTAGGCTTGACCAATATTTAATTATGTTAACTTTTTGTATACTTTTGTATACTTTTATATAGAATTTCCAATAAGTATTCTTCTGATTCATTCATATGCTTATTCCTCCTTTAGAATATCTGTAGGTTTTACATCAAGTGCATTTGCTAAAGAATGAATGGTTTTTATTCTTGAACTTGATGATTCGTCACTTAATATCTGCGAAACTCTACTTTTTGAAACTTCCATTTTTTCAGCTAATTTACTTGGTGCTATGCCTTTTTCTAACATTATTTCTTTAACTTTGTTTATGTTTATAGGCATTTGTCTTACCTCCCCTCACTTGGTATGTTTTTATTATAAACTCATATTTTACTTTTATAAACTTTCATATACTTTTATATACATTAATCTAGCGAAACTATGTTCCCATTACTTTATTTTACAATACTTTATACTATTTTACTTCATTTTTCGTAATTAAACTTTTATATACTTTTATATACTCTATATATTTATTGTTTACTTTTGTTTACTTTTATTGACTATAGTCAATAAATATGTATAATAAAAAGTGAGGTGAATGTAATGGATTTTAATAATCGTTTAAAAATATGGATGAAAGAAAATGGAATAAAACAAATTGATATAGCAGATAAGGCTAATGTAACTAAAGGATATGTTAGTAATGTAGCTACAGGAAAGATTCCTCCAAGTAATACATTGGTTCAAGCCTTGTCAGAAATGAGTGGAAAGAGTGTTCATTGGTGGCTTTTTGGTGAAAATGAATATAAAGGCTTGGCTTCTCTAAATACTTTAATAGATACATTTATAAAAAGCGGAGATATAAAACAAGATGGTACATATGATGAGAAAATAAAAATAATATTACATACTATGTTAGATAAAGAAATAAGCAATAAATTAAAAGAAGCACAACATTAATTTGTATGTTGTGCTTTCTTTTTATTATGTTCTTCAAGTATTTTCATTATCTCTAGATAATATTCCTCAGCTTCATTAAGCTGATTTTCTTTTTCTTTATACTTGATCATTGATATGTCCCCTTTCAAATTCAATAAGTATTTTATAATAAAGATGTTAATAGTATTATATTGATCTATTGGTCTATTAAATCTCTATGTATAATAAATTTGCGTCTCTTAAAAATATGGATTAACATCAACTTTTATAATAAAATTACCTTACCTATTTTGAAAGATTATGTATATTATAGCATATTTATGTTATTTTTAGCAATATATAATCAAAATAGAAAAAGTAGCTTTTATAGTTGTCCATTTTTTTTACTTAAAATATATAATAAATATTCTTCTGCAGCATTCATCATTAGTGTCTCCTTAACTACTTGTATTTTTTTACATTGCAAAGCTTGTCTGTTTTGCTTTAAAATTATTATACACCCAAAAGGGTTGTATATATTACAACATTTCCCCACAATAAGACACTAAAAAAAGTGAGGTGTTAACTATACTTAAACACAAAAGAAGAATAAGAGGTCTAAATCAATCACAATTAGGAAAAAGAATACGAAAAAGCAAAAGTTACGTCAGTAGACTAGAAAGAAAAGTAAAAGGCTATGAACCTAATTTGTATATGATAAAAGAATTAAGTAAAGAATTGAAATGTTGCCCTGTACAATTATTTATATTTTTTGCAGATATTGATTGTGGATATTTTAAAAAAACAGATTTGCTTTAAAACAATTAATTTATCAAACCATACTCAATTTGATTATAATATCACCTTTTTTACATCAAAATGATTATTTAATAGCCATTGTCTAACAATATGCTCCTGTATAATTATAATTAAAAGAATATAAGGAGCATATAGCATTGTTAGGTGAAAGAATTAAATTACTAAGAAAAGACCAAGGCATTACACAGGACCAACTTGCGGAATATATAAATGTATCTAGATCAAGCATAAATGGATATGAAAATGGTGGTGTTGAACCTAGTTTAAGCGTTCTAGTCAAGATAGCAGATGTATTTAATGTAAGCTTGGATTATTTATTGGGACGAACTGAAGAAAAACATAATTTCAATTTATTAGATAAATACACCAAGGAATTTTTATTCAAAATACATGAACTTGTAAATAATTATAAAATAATAAAGAAGTAATCTTGCATATTTAATTATGTAAGATTATTTCTTTTTATTATTTATTTTAATAAAAGTATTATTAAATTCCTGTAGAATGTTATAATTATCTACATCTTTTTTCAAATCTGAAACCAATATATTTATATAATTTTGAGTCATTTCTAAACTACTATGTCCTAATATCTTTCTTAAACTCACAACACTATTACCTGCCAAAATCCACTTCTTAGCGAATGTATGACGTAATCTATGTATGCCTGTATGTTTTATTCCTTTACTCTTATTGTAACCACCTAAAGCTTGTGTGAGTGCTGATTTAGTTAGTTGTTTACCATAGATATTACAAAACAAATAATCTTCAGTATTTGAATATTGCCTATAATTCAAATATTCTTTTATAATTTTTATTATTTGGTTATTTAAAGGAATTGTGAGAGCTTTTCTATTCTTCGTATGCATTATATCCACACATTCTTCATTAAGCTTCAAATCTTTTATTTTAATATTTATAAGACTAGTTAATCTTATTCCAGTAGATAAGAAAAAAGCTGTTATAACATAATTTCTATATTCACAAAAATCACATTTTTTTAAATTTGGTTTTTTAAGCAATTTATCTAATTCTTCATCAGAATATGTTTCTATAGGATGTTTATCAACTTTAGGTAACACTATCTTAAATGCAGCAGTATACTCTTGATTTATAAAAAAATTAATTATTGTCTTAAGATCTCTACAATAAGTATACAACGTTTGTGAACTTACATCTTTATTTTTTTCGATTTTTATAATAAATTCTTCAAATGTTTTCTTGTTTATATCAGATAATAATATACTTTCATCAAAATATTTGATTATCTGCTTATATGATTCAATATAATGTTTAATAGTTCCCTCACGTAAATTTCTAGATCTACAGTTTAAGATATATTCCTCAAATCCTTCCTTAAAAGTTTTATCATTTCTGTAGTTCATCTTTAATTTTTTCATAAAATCCCTCCAAGAAATAGACGTGAAAATAGCACACGTCATATTTTAAAAATTATTTTTCAAAAAATATGATGTGTGCTATATATTATTTTAAGTATTTAATTATCTTAAAGTCTGTAAAGCCAGTAATACCAATTACTTCGCCATACCTTCTTCAACAGCAACAGCAACTGCAACAGTAGCTCCTACCATTGGGTTGTTACCCATTCCGATAAGACCCATCATTTCAACGTGAGCTGGAACTGATGATGATCCTGCGAATTGTGCATCTGAATGCATTCTTCCCATAGTATCAGTCATACCGTATGAAGCTGGACCTGCAGCCATGTTATCTGGGTGAAGAGTTCTTCCTGTACCACCACCTGATGCTACTGAGAAGTATTTCTTACCTTGTTCGATACATTCTTTCTTATATGTTCCTGCAACTGGATGTTGGAATCTAGTTGGGTTAGTTGAGTTACCAGTGATTGATACATCAACGCCTTCTTTGTGCATTATTGCAACACCTTCTCTAACATCGTCACAACCATAACATTTAACTTTAGCTCTTTCTCCTGTAGAGTAAGCTTTTTCTTTAACTACTTTAACTTCTCCAGTATAGTAGTCAAATTGAGTTTGAACATATGTGAATCCATTAATTCTTGAAATAATGAATGCAGCATCTTTTCCAAGACCATTTAAGATAACTCTTAAAGGTTCTTTTCTTACTCTGTTAGCTTTTTCTGCTATTTTAATAGCACCTTCAGCAGCAGCAAAACTTTCGTGTCCTGCTAAGAATGCGAAACATTTAGTTTCTTCTCTTAAAAGCATAGCTCCTAAGTTTCCGTGTCCTAAACCAACTTTTCTGTCATCTGCAACTGATCCTGGGATACAGAATGCTTGTAATCCTTCTCCGATTGCTTCAGCAGCATCAGCAGCCTTTGTGCAACCTTTCTTTATAGCTATAGCAGCTCCTAAAGTATAAGCCCATCCAGCATTTTCAAATGCGATTGGTTGAGTTTCTTTTGCAATTGTATAAGCATCTACTCCTTTTTCAGCGCAGACTGCCTTTGCATCTTCTAGAGTCTTCATTCCGTATTTTTCTAATACAGGAGTGATTTGGTTAATTCTTCTTTCATAACTTTCAAATAATGCCATAATAATATTTCCTCCTTTACAAATAATTATTTATGTCTTGGATCCATTAATTCAGCTGCATCAGCAACTCTACCGTATTGACCTCTAGCTGCTTCTAATGCTTCGTTAGCATCCATTCCCTTAGCTACATTTTCCATCATTTTTCCTAAGTTAACAAACTTATATCCAATGATTTCTTTATCTTCATCAACAGCAACTTCAGTTACATAACCTTCTGCCATTTCTAAGTATCTAGGTCCTTTTGCAAGAGTTCCGTACATAGTACCAACTTGAGATCTTAATCCCTTACCTAAATCTTCAAGACCTGCTCCGATAGGTAGTCCACCTTCTGAGAATGCAGTTTGAGTTCTTCCATAAACGATTTGTAAGAATAATTCTCTCATAGCTGTGTTTATAGCGTCACAAACTAAGTCTGTGTTTAATGCTTCTAATATAGTTTTTCCTGGTAATATTTCTGAAGCCATAGCAGCTGAATGAGTCATTCCTGAACATCCAATTGTTTCAACTAATGCTTCTTGAATGATACCATCCTTAACATTTAAAGTTAACTTACAAGCTCCTTGTTGTGGTGCACACCAACCTATTCCGTGAGTTAATCCTGATATATCAGTTACTTCTTTAGATTGAACCCATTTTCCTTCTGCAGGAATTGGTGCTGGTCCGTGATTAGGACCTTTAGCAAGTACACACATTTCTTCAACTTCTTTTGAATACATCATATATTTTTGCTCCTCCCTAATTAATAGATAATCACAACTTTTAAACCTTATTTCTAAGCTTTCTAATTGTACTGGACATAAAATAACCCAGTGGGGCATTTTTCCCCTACTGCTATTTTAGCAAATGATTTAACTTGTAACAACCTTTATTTGAAATTTTCTCTAAGAAATCTACAAAAAGTTATTTTAATTTTTAAAAATTGTATTTTTTTCAACTTCTTAAATACATTAACACAATATTGCATATAACTTTGTTGTTGTAAAATTTAATTGTATGAATATTAAAAGACTAATTTATTGTTTAATATAAATATAGGATTAAAATTAAATTATGAAACAGAAACGTAAAAACAGATATTTTTGCTATCTGAGCTTTAATCATCAATGATAACTGTAACTTTATAAAAACATGTAAAAAGCAAAATATATTTTTTTAAAAATAAGTATTGCAATATTTTCTAATACATGCTAGAATATGTTTTGTCAGCTAACATGCCGCTGTGATGGAATTGGCAGACGTGGTGGACTCAAAATCCTCTGGTAGTGATATCGTGCCGGTTCGAATCCGGCCAGCGGCACCATTTATTTAGATGAATTGCTGTATTACTTGGTTTACATACCTTGTAGTACAGCTTTTTTTATTTGTTTGTTTCTACACGATTTTATAATACATTAAATACTAAAACATATCTTTATAACAATTCCCTTCCCTATCCTATTAACTTATTTTTAAATATCAATATATATTCTCTTCTTTGTTATTCCATTTGTTACATCTCTCTTGACATTTATTATGAATATCAGTATCAATTTTCACAATACTGCTTTAATCGTTGTTTATTATATAATCTATACTAAAAAAAGATTAATAAAATTTCTATCAAAAACAAAAACACAGTACACTCAAATAATTTATCCAACATGTTTCTCCCTTTTTATAATTAACAATTAAATTAGAAACTACAACAAAACATGCATACAGGAGTAAATTTTTCACTTTCCTTTTTATACTTACGTTATTAAAGTATTTCTCAATAAAATCTTTAGTATCTCGGTTGACTAACGGACACAGTCCTATACGTTCATAATATCTACATAATATCGAAATGTTTGAATGAAAATGTCAATTTTTTACTTATTTCTGCAATAATCATAACTTTTCCTCTTCTTTGTGTTGTATTGTAGTGCCTATAATTATAATAGTCATTTAAAGTGATAAACTTCCAGTATAAACTAACGCAATAAAGGAAAAATATATTTGTTAAATACATTAGGTATTCTTGATTATTGTAATTAACACTTACAAAAAACGAAAGGAGATCATAATTATGGTTAGAAATGCATATGATGTCGAAGGTTTAAAGATATTAAATTCAAACAATTCAGTACAAAATTCCGCTAGCAGCGTTTACTCTGGCAGTGCTAAAAAATCTGCTTCTAAAAAAGGTAATACAACAAATTCTTCCGATTCATCAGATACTTCAAAATAAATTTAATGTACAAAAGTTATATATTAATTAAAATTAAATTCTAGCAACTACAAATAACCCACATAAACTTCAGATGATAAATAAAACTTTCAAATGAAGTTTATGTAGGTTTAACCAATATATTTTCTGGGTATGTTATTTTGTCTTGTAATTTTACTTTTCTTCACTCTCTTTAGTTTTTCTATCTATACCACATGATGTCCATGGGTAATCTGTATTGGCTAGATCACATAGCTTTGATGAATCTACTTTGCTTTTTTCTTCTTCAAAAGTCACTTCATATTTTTCTTCACATTTACCACTATAACCATATTTTTTGTCTTTGCTCACATTACTCGTCTCAAATCTTTTATAATTTATGTATTTATTATATAATCAGAAACATCTTTTTATTATACCACTGTTCTTCTATATATGTAATTTAGTTATAAAATAATATACTTCTATTCTACATTAACTTCTTTCTATTTTTGTTCTTTATTAAAACACTGATTTTTTGAACAGGTACACTTGATAATATCAATAAAGATGCAAAAAACTCTATCATTGTTAACTTCTCCCCTAACAATAGAAAAATAAAAAATAAAGTAACACATGGTGTAAAAAATGTAAAACTTGCAATCAAAGAAGCTGGTGAATATTTTAAAGCTTGAAAATAAAGAAAGGATCCAGCGACTATATTACTCATACTTAACCATAAAAGGCCATATAAATCAGTAATTTGCGGAAGTTTAAAACTTGAAAAGAAAGTGACACCAAATATAGATAAAACAAAAGATATAACTGTAATAAAAAATGTACTGAGCAACATGTCTTTTGTATTTTTCTTAACAAGATTACTAAAAAGTCCCCAGCTTATAGCAGCTATCATCGCCATCATATCTCCCTTAAAATTTGTAAATTTCAAGCTTACTAAGTCGCCCTTTGTTATTAAAAGAACAGTTCCTATAAATCCAATTAATATTGAACTAACCTTATAAATATTTAACTTTTCTTTATTTATAGGTATAGCAAAAATAACAATAAAAATTGGAAATAAATAATTGAGCATAGATGCTTCTATTGCTGGAATGACCTCAAGCGCTTTAAATAATAATATATCATAGAGAAAGGCTAGAATACCACATAGAGCTAATAAACTGATTTCTGATAGTTTCCATGATAAAATATCTTTTAAACTTCCTTTGAATATTAAAATTATTAAAAATACAATAACAGCCAACCCATACATATAAGACAAAACTTGATAGCTATCCAAATGATTCAAAAGCAATTTACTTGTTGCTGCTAACGATCCCCACATAAGTAATAAAATAGGCATTAAAATAAATGGATTTTTTGATGCCTGAACTCGTTGATTATCATCCATAATCACAAATCATCTCCTTCCTATAAAATATTATATATCATATAAATAAATTTCCGTACTTTAAATAAAAAATGGACAATAGATAGTTTTGCTTTTTTACAAAATTATCTACTGTCCTAATTATATTTTACCTAAAATTTTTACTTAATCTTAAATTGTTTATTATATCTTATGCCTTTAATAAAACTTTTATTTAATGCAGCATTTTTTACTTTCAGTGAATTGTTTTCTAAGTTTATAGACTCTATAAAAATTTTGTGTAAATTTAATAAAAATACATTAAGCTCCAAGGAATAAATGATATAATTCCTCAGGGATAGTCTTTTTATCCTATAACTTCTTTTGCCATATTAATCATATCATCCTGACTTAATTCAGTATAATCCATATTGAGGATAGAATAAGATATTCCATCTTCATACCACATGACTGTTTGATTTTGACTAACTTCTATTTCGTCTTTGTCACTTCCATATCCAATTTCAAGAAGTCCTTTATTTTCTAATTCTTTTTCTTCATCTGTTGGCTCATATCCTTCTGGAACTGACTTGTATTGGTTGCTAGTATATTCAATTTTTATTCCCTTATATTCTACTGATACAGCATTGTTTGAAATATTTTCATCGAAATGTTTCTGATCTACTTTCGCAGCAGACATACCCAAACTCTGATTTTTTTTAGAACCTTCTTTTTTATAATCAAAATCTGCACTCTTGTATTTCTCAACAGCAGCTCCCTTATCATCACGGACCTCATTGTTTCTATAGTTAAATGTATCAAATTTAAATCCATTATTAAAGGATCCAACATATTTAGGTGTAAAGCCAACACTCTCTTTTACTTTATCTTCACTTGGAAAAGTTTTAACTTCAGTTAGATGAGATGATGAACCAAATATTGCAGACTTATTAGTTGCTGCAACGCATGTTACGGTTGTTGCAACAATCAACATCCCCGCAATTATAAATGTCTTTGCTTTTAATAATTTATGTTTCATAATAAAAACTCCTTTATTATCCTTTTCTTTTAATATTTCATTTCTAATTTTAAAAAACATATTTTCGGGTATTGAAGCATTATCTGCTTTATCAATTAAGCATTCTTTAATTTTTTGATCTATATTTTCATTAAAATTTTTATTCATTAAGTCTCACCCTCTTTAAATTTCTATGATTATATTCATCGTCACATTTAATTAAACTGCTTTTTAATTTTTTTCTTGCACTATGAAGTCTCGATTTGACTGTTCCTTCAAAGCATCCCATTATTTTTGCAATTTCCTTAACTGTAAGACCATTAAAATAATATAGAATAATTACTGTTTTTTGTTTTAAATCAAGCTTTTCAATTTCTTCATGAAGATTATTGTTTTGTTCTTTCCTTAAATATTGATCTATAGAAGTATCAATACTTTTTTCATCTGCCTTTTCAAATATATTGTCAACTGGCAAAGATTTTTTATCTTTTTTTGCATATCTCCATGCAATTCGTGTAAGCATTTTGAAAAACCATGATTTAAAAGATTCAGGATTTTTAAGACTTTTTACATTGTTATAACAGCTTATAAATGCTTCTTGTACAATATCTTCACTTGTATGCTTGCTAGCTGTAATAAGATATGCGTATTTGTATGATTCATTTTTATATATTTCAAACAATTCACCTAATGCATTTATATCACCAGACTGGATTTTTATGACAAGCTCTTCTTCACACAATTTACTATCTCCCTTCTATTCTTATCGATGCATCTATATATTAGAGACATTAAGTTCTCAATTGGTTCATTTTTAACAAAAAATAATTATTATATAACATTTACCATATATTGTTTAGCTAATATTGTTGAATGTACATATTGTGACAGCCTTATAAACGTTTAGCAAAACAATAAAACAGAAGTTGAAATTCCTACTTCTGTTTTATTACTTCACCAAATTCAGTTTTCTATTGTTAAGTTTACAAAATCAGTACACATATTTTAATTTTCCTCTCTTACAAATTACAATTTATCCTTTGGTTGATTATAACATATTTTGTAAATATAGCACTGTTAAGCTTTTACAATCATAGTCTGAATTTCTCACTGCTCTTCCACACTGTTACATTATAATAAAGCTTATAAATACAATAATGATTTTTTTCATAAATATTTACTCTATAAATGTAAATAAGCAACATATCATACCATTATGAAATGTTGCTTTATCTTTATTAAAATTATAAAAAATATCACAAATGTATTTTTAGTTATGAATAGTTCAATACTCTTATTAATAATTTAACATTATTCACTCCTGAAGCTGTCGCAATTATAAAAGGATTTTTACTTTCTTTTAAGTAATCAAAAAACTCTGTTAATCCACTAGCTAATTTGAATTTATTCTTATTTATAAAACTATATTTCATCAAGAGATTTATTTGTAGGACTTTCTATCCAATTACCCTTATAATCATATCTTGAACCATGGCAAGGACAGTCCCAAGTTAATTCATCATCATTCCAATGAAGTTCACATTCTAGATGTGCACATTTTGTTGATACTGCAAATACCTTTCCATCGTTATCCTTATACACTCCAGTTTTTTGGCCATTATATTCTACGATACCGCCATGACCTCTTTGAATACTTTCAAGACTTTCCTCTGGAATATCTATTCTCTGTGCAATAAAGTTCTTTGCAGTTATCATTAGATCATTAGCCGCATTTTTCATTGATGCTGACATATCAAATCTTCCAGGTGAAAATATTTCTGAAAAGTCATTTTCTTTTCCAAGAATCATATCACTTATTATCATTGCAGCTACCATTGAAGTTGTCATTCCCCATTTTTTAAACCCTGTCTCAACATAAATATCCGGAGTCTTTGATGAATAATGACCTATATAAGGTATATTATCTAAAGTCATACAGTCTTGTGCTGACCAATGATATTTTTCTATTGAATTAGGATAAAATTCTTTGGCTGCTTTTCTAAGCTTTTCATAAGCTCCGCCCTCTTCGTTTTCACCAGCTCTTTGTGCTGCACCACCAAATATTAATAAATTTTTATAATTTCTAAATGAATATGCATTTTTATCAATACCTTTATACATTCCATTTACATCTTGAGCATTTTCTAAAGCTAAAACATATGACCTTTCTTGATGCATTCTCATAAAATAATATCCAGGAGTATTTAGAAATGGATAATGTGTTGCTACTATTATTTTATTTGCCTTAATTTTTATATCATCCTTTGTAACTACAGAAATTTCTTCTGTAATATCAAGTGCTGTTGTATTTTCATAAATAGTCAATTTTTCCGAAATTGTTTGCAAAAATTTAAGTGGATTAAACTGTGCTTGATTTTTAAATTTCAATGCTCCTTTAACCTTAAAAGGAAGATTTACTTCATCCACTAACTCTGCATCTATTCCTAGTTTTTTTGCTGCAATATATTCATCTTCAAGGCTTTTAGTATTATCTACTGAATACACATATGCATCCTTGCGTTCAAAATCACAATCAATATTTTCCTCATCAATTATTTCTTTATACTTTTCTATTGCAAGTTGATTAGCCTTAAAATATTGACTTGCTCCTTCTTCTCCAAATTCCTTAATTATACTATCGTAAATTAAGTCATGCTGGCATGTTATCTTTGCTGTTGTATTTTTCGTAACTCCGCTAGCTGTACTTTTAGCATCAATAACAACAACCTCTCTCCCACTTTTAGTAAGCATATAGGCTGTAAGTAATCCAGCCATTCCAGCCCCTATTACAAGAATATCACATTCTATATCTTTACTTAAAGCTTCTCTTTTTCTAAAATTAACCTCAGAATTCCATACACTTTCCATGTAAATCACCTCATGTTTAGTATTCCATTTTTTTTATAATATACACAGATTTATATTATGAAATAGACTATTTTAGGTTAATTATTATATACAATTTATGTTACTGTGATTCCGTATTTCACATTCTCATATAATTTCTCAATATCTTTATTAAACATTCTAATACAACCATAAGGAACATCAAATCTAATTATTCCCAATTGATATTAATGCTTTTTGCTAATTTCATCTGTTATTAATGATTTTGAAGTATACATCACTTTCTCAAAATCACATAGTTATTTTGAAATAACTTCTACTCCCTCTTCTGTTACAAGAACTGTATGTTCCCATTGTGCTGAAAGAGATCCATCAGCGGTCAATGCTGTCCATCCATTATTCTCATCTATGAATATTTCATGACTTCCAGCATTTATCATTGGTTCAATTGTAAATACCATTCCAGGCGCTAAAACCATATCTGTTCCTCTTTTTCCAAAATGAAAAACAAATGGATCTTCATGAATGTCTAATCCAACTCCGTGTCCTCCAAATTCTCTAACTACTGAATATCCATTACTTTCTGCATGCTCCTGAATTGCTGCTCCAATGTCTCCTAAAAATCCCCAAGGTTTAACTTCTTCCAATCCTTTATTTAGACATTCCTTAGCCACTTTAACCAAATTCTTGGCTTCTTCATTTACTTCGCCAATCATAAACATCCTTGATGCATCTGAATAATATCCATTCAATATACTAGTTGCATCTATATTTACAATATCACCATTTTTAAGAATAACATCGTTACTTGGTATTCCATGACATACCTCATTATTTATTGACACACAAATACTTTTTGGAAAACCATCATAATTAAGATCTGCTGGTATTCCACCCTTTGATATTGTATAATCATATGTTAATTTATCTATTTCCTCTGTTGTCATACCTTCTTTGATGTTCTCACTAATTAAATCTAGAAGACCATTATTAATTTCAGCACTCTTTTTTATTCCTTCAATTTGCTCTTTTGTTTTTATAAGCTTTTTCCCTGGTACTATATATCCTTTTCTTTTTAAGTCACTTAATTTTTTATCAAATTCTAAATGACATTTTTTATATTTCAATCCACTTTTACACCAACATAAATCATTCCTTTTTAACATCATGATATTACTCCTTATTTTAACTATTTAATTGATCCTCCGTGAAAATAACATTCATAAACTTTAATATCATCAAAATATATTTCCTCATATCCTTGAAACCACTTAAATTCTCCATTTATAATACAATGATATTTATACTGTCCATTTTGATAAATAATAGGGCCTCTATATGAATTTTCCTCAGTCACTAAGCTCAAAGCTTCCTTTAAAAAACTGCCTGAAAATCTTTCATCCAAAACTCTTCCAGTATAATTCATTGACCAAAATGGAACATCATCTTCCCATAACCCTTCTTCTCCTGAGAATCTTTCTCCACCTAAATAAGTGTCAATATATTTTAAGTTTCCCTCTACATATTCTAAGTCATGAGATTTCGGCCTTGAGGATTTATGCTCTGCCCCATTTCCAGCATATGTAGATCTTTTAGCCCTACATAGAAAATCGATTATACTTTCATTTATATGGTTAACTTTATTTTCTTGGATATACAAGCGACAATTTTCTTCATAGTCATTAACTAATTTATCAATGCTTACTTTAAAGAAATCACTTAATGCAATTAATTTGGCTATATCAGGATAAGACTGTCCTACTTCCCATTTTGCAACTGCTTGTCTTGATATACCTAAAAATTCAGCTAATTTTTCTTGTGATAGACCTTTCGCTTTTCTAAGTGTTTGCAATTGTTCTTGAAAACTCATAGTTTAATCCCTCCTAATATCAGTATACTGACAATATTATCATATTTCTACCACTTAAATATAACAAAGTTGACAACCCAAAGTTGCTTTCAGTAAAAAAGTAATTTTAATATCAATCATTTAGCATTTTTTATTGCTTCAATTGGCGAATTGTCTGCATCTTTATAACTCAATATATCCTTATTTACATTTGATAAATCCTGATTAGCGATTTTTGTTTGAACTGTTGCTGAATCTTCATTTTCATTTACTTCCCCTATTGCATAAGAAAGGTTAGCCCAAGTGGATCAAGCTTTCTTACTATTCTTAATGATTTCAAACAGAATGTTTATATAACTGTCATTTATCTTTACCTTAAAGAGGTCATCGTTCTCTTTAAGCAATTTTTTTCTATTTTATTTAAAATAAGTATTGACTTAGAGTTAACTCTAAGTTTTATAATAAATATGAACCAATTTAATATTTTACAGAGGTGACTAAATATGGAAAAATCAAAAGTTTATTTTACAGATTTCCGTACCAAACTTGGCGAAGGTTTACCAACCAAGCTAAAGAGACTTATTAAAGATGCAGGCATAGGACAAATAGACATGGATAACAAGTTCGTTGCAATCAAGATGCACTTCGGCGAACTTGGTAACTTAGGTTTTCTTCGTCCAAATTACGCTAAAGCCGTAGCCGATATGGTGAAAGAACTGGGTGGCAAACCCTTTCTAACTGACTGCAACACATTATACCCAGGCAGCCGCAAAAACGCCCTTGAACATCTTGAATGTGCATGGGAGAATGGATTCACTCCCCTTTCAGTAGGATGCCCTGTTATCATCGCTGATGGATTAAAAGGTACTGACGATATCAATGTACCTGTAATAGGGGGAGAATATATAAAAGAAGCTAAAATTGGTCATGCAATCATGGACGCTGATATCTTTATCAGTCTAACTCACTTCAAAGGTCACGAAATGACTGGTTTTGGTGGTACTATTAAAAATATTGGCATGGGCTGCGGATCTCGTGCTGGAAAAAAAGATCAACATCTTAATGGTAAACCACATGTCATAGAAGATAAATGCCGAGGATGCCTAAGATGCCAGCGTGAATGTGCTAATGATGGTCTATTGTTTGATGATGTAAAAAAGAAAATGACTATAAATACAACAAATTGTGTTGGTTGTGGTCGCTGCCTAGGTGCATGTAATTTTAATGCAATTGAATTTTCAAACTGGTCAGCCAGTGAAGAACTAAACTGCCGTATGGCAGAATACACAAAAGCAGTAATCGATGGTCGCCCTAGCTTCCACATTTCTCTTGTAATAGATGTTTCACCTAACTGTGACTGCCACTTCGAAAATGATGCTCCAATACTACCTAATATAGGTATGTTTGCATCATTCGATCCTTTGGCACTAGATCAGGCATGTGTGGATGCTTGTATGGCAGCAAAACCATTAGCAAATAGTCAGCTATCCGACAACATGTCAAAATCTGATTTCGTTGATCATCATGACCACTTTACAAACTCAACTCCTGAATCAGAATGGCGGACATGTTTAAATCATGCAGAAAAGATTGGTATAGGTAGTCGTAAATATGACTTAATTGTTATTAAATAAAACATATTTATAAAAACAATAAATCAAAATATATCTTTCTGTATAACATAAAACTGCAAGCAATTGATAAATCTGTATATCAATTACTTGCAGTCTCTCTATTTACTTTCATTTGATACCATTTAAAGAATGATATCTTTTATCTGAATAATTGTTATGATGCAAATTTGTTTATTAAGTTAATATTTCACGTTGACTACTCATTTTTAATAATCAAAATTTTATTTATTCTTTTACTATCACATTTCAATATTATAAATTCATATTCCTTGTAATTAATTTTATCATTAACTTGTGGATAGGATTTTAACTTTGAATAAATCCACCCACCTATAGTATCAATATGTTCCATTTCAATTTCTATATCTAACAATTCATTTATATATTCAATATGAACTTTTCCATCTACTATATAATTACCCTCTTTAGTTTTCTTGATTTCTTCTGTTTCTTCATCAAACTCATCTTGAATTTCACCAACTATTTCTTCTAAAATATCTTCAATTGTTACTAATCCAAATGTTCCTCCATACTCATCAATGACTATGGCAATTTGTATTTTTTCTTTCTTGAATATCTTTAGCAATTCACTTATTGACATAGATTCTGGGATAAATTTAATCTCTCGAATGATGCTTTGTATATTCTCATTATTTCCTTCAATCTTAAGTCTATATAGGTCCTTTATATGTATAAAACCACTAATATTATCCTTACTGTCCTTACATACTGGATATCTAGTTAACTGTTCTGCTAAAGCATATTTTATTATTTCATCAAAAGAATCTTCAAGAAAAATACATGTCATATCAGTACGAGGTATCATTATATCTTTTACAGTTTTTTCAGAAAAATCAAATATATTATCTACAAAAGTTAATTCTGTTTTATCTATTAAACCATGCTTATAACTTTCTTCAACCAACAGCTTTATTTCTTCATCAGTATGAGCCTCCTCATGCTCATCCATTTGAGAAAATCCAAATATCTTCAAAATAAAATTAGTAGTATGATTGAACAACCACATTATCGGATAAGTTAAATTATAAAACATAATCAACGGCAAAGCTGTATACATTGCTATCTTTTCTGCAGTTATAATAGCTAATGATTTAGGAACTAACTCTCCAAGTACAATATGGAAACCTGTGATAATAGAAAACGCTAAAACAAACGAGATTGAATGGATAGTGCCTTCTGAAAGATTAAACATATTAAAAATTGGACTTAACATATTTGACACTGCTGGTTCCCCTACCCATCCTAAACCTAAAGATGCTAAAGTTATTCCTAATTGGCATCCTGATAAATACGAATTCAAATCATTAACAACCTTTAAAGTATGTTTAGCGTTCGTATTTCCTTCACTCACTAATGTTTCTACTCTAGATTTTCGTACTTTTACCATAGCAAATTCAGCTGCAACAAAAAATCCATTCATAAATACAAGTAAAAACACAATGATGATATCCATTAAGATATTCATTTATTTACATACCTCCAAAATAATTATTATTAACTATTGTTTATTATATATTTTTAATAAATAGTATTATCTATCTAATATGAGCAACATGCATTTTTTGTAAGACATTTATATTAATATCTTTAATTTAAAGATTGAAGTCTGCGTACTCTGTCCTCTATAGATGGATGAGTGCTAAATAAATTCATTAATCGTTTAGCACTTAATGGATTCACTATAAAAAGATGACTTGCTGCAGGGTTAACATCCATAGACACCCTTCTTGAATATACTTCCAGCTTTAACAAAGCATCGACCAATCCTCTGCCATTTCCTGCTATTTTAGCTCCTGTACTGTCTGCAAGATATTCTCTAGATCGTGATACTGCCATCTGTACCAATATAGCTGAAATAGGTCCTAAAATTATCATTGGTAAAGAAGTTAATATTCCTCCACCTTCTTCTTCACTATTATCCCAGCCAAACATAAGTGCCC
Source organism: Clostridium saccharobutylicum DSM 13864 (assembly GCF_000473995.1). NCBI lineage: Bacteria > Bacillati > Bacillota > Clostridia > Eubacteriales > Clostridiaceae > Clostridium > Clostridium saccharobutylicum. The sequence goes on from NC_022571.1 coordinate 3,364,566, forward strand.
ACTGTGCCCAATCGGCAATTGTTGTTATTACGCCTGCCATTACAGCCGCAATAGTGCTAATAAGCACATCTCTATTCTTAATATGTGCTAATTCATGAGCAATAACACCTTCTAATTCTTCATAATTTAATATATCTAATAAACCCTGTGTAACAGCAACAGCTGAGTGTTTTGGATTTCGTCCTGTTGCAAAAGCATTTGGCTGAATAGATGGTGTAATATAAAGTCTTGGCATTGGCATTTTAGCATTTGATGTCAGTCTTTCCACCATATCATAAATTTCAACATTACTTTGTTTTGATAGTGGCTTAGCTCCAGTCATAGAAAGAGCAATTTTATCACTAAACCAATAACTGCCTCCATTCATAACCAATGATACTATTAAAGCAATAATTATTCCTCCTTGACCACCTAAAGTTCTGCCTGCTAATACTAATAATATAGTTAAACCACTCATTAAAAGCAGAGTTTTAATTTGATTTCCTAAACTATTCATCTTATTTTCCTCCTTGTACTCTGATATTTTTAATCTTAGTAATTTTAATTCAACATTTTCTTCTTAAGTTTAAGGTTTATTGTAATAAAAAGACTCTATAGTTAGAAAACTTTCTAACTATAGAGTCTCACTAAGCATTTTACCTTCAAAGCCGGGATTTCTCCGTAATGACGACTTTGAATCCTGTATAACTACAGGCAGTTACTCCCCCTATAAATACGGTTATAATTATCTCTTTTAATATTATTATTAACTATATTACTATTAAACCAAGAACTTGTCAACATTATAATAAATTTCTATCTATGATATTATAATTTGTTTATTATGTTATCTTATAGATTAACTACTAATGATCACGCTATTTTTCTCTATATGATATCTTTTGAAATATGCATTTTCTTTTGGTATCCATTCAGATATGAATTTCTCTAATAGTTCGTTCCCATTGCGTACTCGAATTCGTTCTATCTGTTTTTCCTTTGGTAATCTTATAAATATCTTCATCTGATAATTTTCTCCAAAATACGGATGTTGACTATAAGAACCTTCAATGATATTAAGTCTTTTACTACCTATTTCTTTTCCAGCCTCAATCGCTCTGATATCACACCGGAAAGGTCTATATATTATACTTTTCTTATTGAGTATTGGAATAATTACTTCTTTCTTAAAACGTTCATAATCAACATTACCACCAATTTCAGCTAATCTTTCTTCTGTTCTTTGCTCGTTTTGAAGGAAAAAATCATCCATGTGAAAAATATTACAATCAAATTTATTTTGCAAATAATAACCAAGAGTTGTTTTTCCCGAAGCACACATTCCATCAATAGCTATCATTATAGGTGTTTTTTTAGTTTTTAGCAGTTCATTTATTTTCTCCACCACTGGTTGAAATAGCTTCCTACATGATTCTTTCATTACTAATTTTTCTTCTATCATCTACTAACACTTCCCTATCTAATTTTTCTGCCAAAGTGTAAATTTATTAGAATCTAATACAAAAACACATTCTTCAATTGATACAGTTTGGCACTCAAATAACCACTAATCAAATTAAATATGATTAGTGGTTTTATTACTTGTTTATTTTCACGCGTCTTATTATTTTGAATGTGCCTAAATATATTTAATAATAAAATCTAGGAACTCTTTTTTCATCATCCATTCCTGGTATAACTGGTGGTATAAATTCATTTTTTAACCATTGTCTACTTGATTCAGTGGTAGTAAGCTCTGCAAGTTTTGTTACTCCAACATAAACATCCGATATCTTATACCATGTTGCATAGTCTACTACACCTGTTTGTGGAAGTGTGAATATTTGTTGAAATATTCTTACTGAATTCGCTGTCTTTTGTCCATATTTTCCATCCTCGGCAAGTTTCGGAATTAATGGATAATTCCTCGATATCCTGTTTAATTGACCTTGAATTGCTTTTACTGATGCACCAGATGATCCAATAGTTAACGGTTCTCCTGGATATGACATTGGTATTCCAGCAACTTTTTCAGCCGTAACTAATTCAATATTATATCCATAATAATGTGTTAATATATCATACGGTACGTAGCCTTGAGCACCTAATTGCTGACTTCCCCATTGACTTAACCATTCTGGACAAGTAACACTCTTTCCATCGCAGTATTGTGTAAAAAGCGGCTGCTTCTTTCCAATTCTTCTTACATATGTGGAAAAAATCTCATCTACAATTTGACTTATGTTATCGTATATATTTCTACCATAATTAAATGCCTGATCATAAGCTGTAGAGCTTGTAATATCAAAGTTCTTGCCTTTTCCTCTATACCATTCAGTAAAAATTCTGTTCAACGTAAAAGATACAATACAAAAAATATTTGCTCTTAATGCTGATCCTGTCCAAGTTGAATATATTTCACATGAAGCAACATTTTTAATATAGTCCTTAAACGGTACCTTATAATTTGGTGCCGATGGATCATTTGGACTTCCTTGATGAACAACAACAAATTCTGGTACTACAGGCTGAGCTAACACAACTCCTGAACTTGGTGGTGGTACTGGTTTATCTTCTTCTTCAGGTATCTTAGGAGGGAAATTTCCATTTAATGTATTAGGCTGTATGTCAATAAATGACTGCCTCATAGGCCCTCTTCCTAAATTAATCTCTAAATTACATATTTGAAATGCAACTCTGGTAGGAAATACTTGACATCCCCTTATTACTATTGGGTTAAATCCGCTTCTTTCAACGGTTATATCATATAAGCTATAAGGTATCTGATTACTATTTTCATTTAAAGAATATTCTAAAGGTGGCGCTGGTAATTCTATTATTTGAGTTAATCCTGATGAATTTGTGGTAAGTTCAATATCTCTAACATTTTCCGATGCTCCTTTTACTGTTATTTTAGCATTATCGATCGGAACATAATTATAACCTCTAAAGCATTGAACTTTTAGCGCACCAGTATTTCTAGTACTCCCTCCAACGCTTGTTATAACATTTCCAGAACTTGTTGTAACATTTTCAGCGTTTGTTGTACCGCTTCCCGCATTTGTTGTAACATTTCCACTACTTATATTATCCATAACATTCCTCTTTATATTTTTTCTTAGAATATTATATTTATTAGATAGACTATTTGATACTGATATATCTATACTCTTTAAAATCTCTAGTTAAAATAATTATTTTTATTTTTTTAACATTTCATTCAAATCCTTAATAATTACTATCTTCCCTCTCTCTAATTTTATATATCCCTTTTTTTCTATGCTTTTTAACTTTCTGCTTATAACTTCACGCACTGAGTCAACTTCAAAAGCCAACTCACTATGAGTTGCATAAATTATTTTGCTATTTTTATTAATTAGTAATTTAATTAGCCTTGATTCTAAAGATTCATGAATTATCTCTTCTTTATTTTCTATAACAAAGTTGAATTTTTTGTACAAATCTTTGTACATATATAATAAAAATTGAGTATCATTCATAAAATATTTTCTAACCACATCAGATGGTATTATACATACTTCTGAATCCTGAATTGCTTTACCGGTTACATTTAAAGATTTCAAATTTGATAAACAACTTAAAGCCTCATGACAAAACCCTCCTTCTTTTATATTATAAAGGTTAGTTTCTTCCCCCTCGTGATTTATCTTTTGTATTTTTATTGTTCCTCTTAATACAAACAAGACACCCTCACAAGTCCCATCTGTTGATCCTATATAATCCTCTGAATGTACAGTTTTAAAAATTGCTTGTGTACTTATTATATTATTATTATCTTTATCAATCTTCTTTAATACTGGATATGTTTTATATAAATCATCTATATATTTCAATCTATTATTTAATATTTTATCACTAGTCATATTTAATTTCCTCCCAGTACTATTATATATTAATTTTTTATATTAGTAACAACTTATGTTTATACTAAATACAATATTCTATCATAAACATAAAGTAATATAAAATCATATTAATTTAATATGTTAATAACAATACTTGAAAGAAAAATAATTATAATTTGCATAATTTAGTTAAATGTTACTTATTTTAATGTAATTTTAATATTTATATGCTCTAATTAATTTATAGTAAAAAACACATTATTAAAAGGAGAGATTAATTATGAAAGTTAAAACTCATGTAAAATTAGCAGAATTAGCTTTTATTAAAAATATAAATAATATTCCAAAAGGATTTTCTAAATCTATGTTTAATTTTGGTCTTGTAATGGTTGATCAAAGTTGGTTAGTAAAAACTCATCCCCATTACATGCAACACTCTTTAGAATATATAAAAGAAAAAATCAAACACCTTCTTTCAATAAAAAGATTCAATAGCTATCATTCTATACAACTTGGCGTAGTTGTGCATTATCTTTGCGATTTTTGTTGTTACTCTCATATAAATGGATGTATCGGCAACATTTCTTATCACTTAAAATATGAACGTGAAATACAAAAATATTTACTTAAAAACTTTGATACTTTGAAAAAATCAGAAAAAAATACTTCTGCTAATAATATGGATACTACAAATATGAAATCAGTAAGTTTTTCTTCTATAAAAAACTCAATAGATAATGTACTATCTAATTATATTAATGGTCAACATTCATATTTGTGGGATATAAAAAAATGTATTGAAATCAGTTCTATAGTATGTTCTGCTGTTTTTGCTCTTAATTTTGCGAGAAATTCTAAGCTACATATTGTTAGAATTCCTAACTTTATTGGCAAAATCAGATTAAATTCTTATAATAATAGAAGTGCTTTATTAAATAGAAGTGTGCTATCAAAATAAATTATAATCATATGAAAATAAAAGGTGAGAATACATAAAAAATTATATTTTGTATTCTCACTTAGTTTACAATTTTATTATTAATAAGTTGTTTTACTCTTAAGACATATTCAAATAAATAATAAGTCTAAAAATTACGATTTTAATTCGTTATATAAATCTTTTATTCCATTAAAATGATAAGTAGGTTTAAATTCTGTATCTATCAAATCTTTTTCACTTGCTTCTCCAGTAAACACAAGACAAGTATCAACATTAGCATTAATTCCACAAGCAATATCCGTATACAATCTATCTCCAATTACTAATGTTTGTTCTTTTTTTAGTTTAGTTTGCTTAAGACAAATATCTATTATATCCTTATTGGGTTTTCCTATAAAAAACGGAGTTTTTTTAACTGCATGCTGTAGCATTTCACATAATGCTCCACAATCTGGAACAACTCCAAACTTTACTGGACAGACTAAATCTGGATTTGTTGCAATATAATCTATTTTTTTAGTAATTAACAAATGACATATATTCTCTATCTTCTTATAATTCAATTCATTGTCGTATCCGACAACTGCGCAACATATACTTTCTTGTAATTCTTCTACAACATTTAATCCAAAACTTCTTAATTCCTCCACAAATGATGTAGTTCCAACCACAAAAATCTTCTTTTCATCATAATGTTTTTTTAAATATAAAGCTGTAGCATAGGAAGATGTAACAAAATTTGTTTTATCAACCTTAAGTCCTAACTTGCTAAATTTTGTTACATAATCTTCAATACTCTTAGTAGAATTATTGGTTATAAAAATATATTTTCCACCTATATTTATTACATAATTCATAAATTCTAAAGTTCCATCAATTATTTCATTTCCTAATGCTATTGTACCATCAATATCTAATAAAAAAAGTTTTTTATTCTTTAGCATATTATTCTCCGTATTAACATTTTATAAAAATATTATATTCCAAATTTACTATTACATTTTTTATTATAATAAAAATTTTATTTTTTATTCAAAAAATTATATTTAGGCACATAGAAAACTTTCATGTGCCTTATTAAAAATGAATCATTTCAAATCATCTTTTATGTAAAACTAATTATTTTAAACGCGTTGTAATAATATTAAACCGTTATCACAACGCATTATTTTAATATAAAATTCTTCACCTAATATTATTAAACATTTTACATACCTTGAAAAATAATCATCCCCTCTTCTTCTTTTACTATTCCCATACGTTCTAATTTATCTAATTCATTTTCTAAATTAAATTTTTTAATTTCTTTGTCATCAACGTGTGTTTTATTTTTTTGAAAATATCTTTTTAATTCATAATAACTTATTTCCTTAGCGTCTATTATAATATTAATTAAATTAGAAGAATAATTTGAAATTGTATCCATGAACAACACCTCTTAATTTTTATTATTTTTTTATTGTGATTAATAAATGTTATTTTCTATATATTAATGGTATGGTTAAAATTCAGATAATAGAACTTTATTTTTCTACAATAAAGCTAATCAAAAAAATAATAAATCTATCTACCAGCCTGCTTCCCATCATTCTGTGTCAGTAAACTGCCATAATATGCTCACTATGATGGCAGTTTACTTCATTGCCTGATAAAAAATAGTCATAGCAGTTTTGGATTTGTTACTTATTTTCATGTGCCTTATTGTTTCAAATTAGATTAATTAGGGAATAATTAATGCTATATAAGGTACATTCAAAAAATAATCATGACATTTAACTTGTTATTTTCTTTCATGTGCCTGACTTTCAACAATCTAATATATATCTTTTATCATGATAATTTGATATAATGATATGATGTTTCTAGTATTACATGTTTTGAGCATAATTTACTTTAGGCACGTGAAAATAGTTTATTTTTTACAAAGTCTTATTACTCTAAACTAAATGAATGAAATATTAAAATTATGAAAGAGGTGCTTAACCATAAATACAAATTATAAAACTCAAGAAAATAAATACAATACAAAAGGTAACCTTACCGAAATGACTGTTTTAAAGAAAGATGGAACTGAACTTATCTGCAAAATGGATACTTTTGATGCAGAAAGAGTTCAAAAAGCAGGAGTTTGGTTTGCAGAATGGCACAAAGATTTTAACAGCTATTTAGTACAAACATTAACTACTACTAATGTTAATGGGAAAATTAAAAATATTAAACAAAGCATTCAATCATTTATCTTAGATGTTAGTCCTAAAGCTCCAATAAAACATTTAAATGGGAATACTTTAGACAATAGAAAGCAAAATTTAGAGCTATACAATAGAACCTTAAAAAATGATTGTGAAAAAATAGATCATGAAACAATGGCTATAATTTTAAGAGATAAATTTGGAAATCCAAAAGAAAAAGCTCTAATCTCTATGGAAGATGTTAATAAAGTTATTAAAGACGGTTATAACTGGGTTACATATAAAAAAGATTCTGAATATATGGTTGTTGCTAATACTCCTGAAGGTAGAATCCGTTTAGATGAACTTATCATGAATCCTGATGAATCAATGAAAGTTCACCATATAAATTTAAATCCTTTAGATAATAGAAGAGGAAATTTAGAAATCAAGGAAATATAAAAAATAATATCTTGTAAAATTCACAAATCCTTACCAAAAGATCATACATATAAGAAATAACCTTATATGTATGATCTTTATTAATGTAAATCCTAAATGCAATTTTGAAATATTTATCTTCATACTAGCATACAAGCAGTTATTCTTTACTATTACTTATGCTTTTTTACATTTAATGTAATTATAGGTTTTTATTTTAAGTAAATAGGTGTAAACTATTAAGTAAGAGAATTTATATGACTGATATGAGGTGGTTAGTTTGACAATATTCAAAATAATTTTAGGAGATATAACGAAAATTAAATATGACGCAATAATAAATGCGGCAAATACATCATTACTAGGCGGAGGTGGTGTTGATGGTGCTATTCACAGAGCTTGTGGTGATAAATTATTAGAAGAATGTAGAGAATTAAACGGATGTTTAACTGGTAAAGCTAAAATAACAAAATCGTATGATTTAATGGAACAAGGTGTATATTGGGTAATACACACTGTAGGTCCTATTTATAGACATAATGGTAATGAAGAAAAATATTTAAGAAGTGCTTATCACTCCGCTCTTGATTTAGCAAGTACTTACGCCGACAACTACTCAAAGCAATGTAATGAAATTTTGAATAATAATCTTTATCGCTTTAGTAATAGTGGATTTATAGGTGCTAAAAAAAAGGAAATTTTAATCAGGGATTTTAATGAATACATTCAAGAACATCCAATTAAAACTATTGCATTTCCTTCTATAAGTACAGGGGCTTATTCTTACCCATTGGAAGAAGCAGCTTCCATAGCATTAGACGAAATGCTAACTTTTATCAAAAACTTTCCTGATGCTTTCGATGAAATTGCTATGGTATGTTTTGATGATAAAACTTACAATGTATATCAAACTGTATATAATGAAAACTTTTTAGAAAAATGATTTATACTGCACTTATCTTTAATTAATACTTTAAACTAACATAGTAAAAACATATTTAAATTTGAAAATAATAGAGCAGATATTCTAGCTCTAAGCTAAATATATCTGCTCTATTTATCTCATATATATTATAATCTTCAAATATTTTTTAATTATTAATACATATCTTTAAGGCACGTGAAAATAAATATTCTAAACTATAGCTTTTATGCAAAATATCTATCTAATAATCCCTTGAATGCTCTTCCATGTCTAGCTTCATCTTTGCACATTTCATGTACTGTATCATGAATTGCATCTAAATTTAACTTCTTAGCTAAAGTAGCTAAATCCTTTTTACCTTGGCAAGCACCATGTTCAGCATTTACTCTAGCTTCTAAATTAGCCTTTGTATCTGCAACTACTACTTCACCTAACATTTCAGCAAATTTTGCTGCATGTTCTGCTTCTTCAAATGCTATTCTTTTATAAGCTTCAGCAACTTCAGGATATCCTTCTCTATCTGCTTGTCTTGACATTGCTAAATACATACCAACTTCTGTACATTCTCCAGCAAAGTTTGCTTGTAATCCTTCAATTATTTCTTTATCTACACCATTAGCTACTCCAATTACATGTTCATCAGCAAAAGCTAAGTCTCCGCTTTGTTCTATAAACTTATCTGCGCCAACTCCACACACTGGACATTTTTCTGGAGCTGCTTCTCCTTCATAAATATAACCACACACTGTACAAACGAATTTTTTCATAATATTTTCCTCCTAAAACTTCTAAATTTATTTATTTTTATTTTTATTTATTTATCTATGTTAATTTCTTCCTTGCTACATTTATTATTATATAATAATTATTATCCGTTGTAAAGTGTTTTTTATATATTTTTCAAAAAATATACATCAGGAGTTTAAAACACATTAAAACCTATTACTGTATAATTGAATTAATTAATAAATCATATTGCAACATAGATGTAAATGAATGTTACGACATTTATATCTATATGAAGACACTGTTAATTTTATTAACTCTTCCATGATAAGATATCCAATTTAAGAATTAGACTTATTTGTGGTTAATATCCCTACTAGAAATCATATATATATTTATAAAGTAAGCATTTGAAATTGAACTGTTAAAGATTCTAAATGGCAGCTTGTTACATTTACTGCTTGTCAAAATGAATATTTGGAACATGCAGAAATGGGCAAAAGCTCCCATTTAGAATCTTCCAGCGAAAATTTCATAAGTCCGACGAAACAAATATATATATGATTTCGGTGAGTTACCACATAAGTATGATTTATAGTTTGCATATCTGTGGAACTGTTGAGATTATCTTATAAATATTAATATTCTCTGAAATTTTTATTATGTATATATAAACTTTATTGTTTTAATATTGAATTTTACTGTATAATGAGCTTATACTTAACATTAATAAGGAGTGTTTTAAATTGTTTGGATATGTTACTCCATTGAAAGGTGAAATGAAAGTAAAAGATTTTGCTAGATTTAAATGTTACTATTGTGGACTATGCTGCCATATAAAAAATGAATTTGGAAATATTCCAAGAGTATCTTTAAATTATGATATGACTTTTTTAGGTTTGTTATTAGATGCTTTAAATCCTGATGAGCTTACGGCAACCTCTCATAGATGTATACTTCATCCTACTGAAAAGAAAACTATAATTTATAATAATAAAGCTCTATCTTATGCTGCCTCTATAAACATATCCTTATTTTATTACAAATTAATCGATGATGTGAATGATGATAAAGACTTCAAAAGTAAACTTGGTATTGTATTTTTATCACCATATAAAAAAAAGTTTTCTAAATCGATATTAGATATTAATACTAGTATTAAGCACTACCTAAATGAACTTTATATTTTAGAAAATAATAAATCTTTTAATTCTATCGATGAAATATGTGATCCATTCAGTAAACTAGTAGGAACTATCTTTAAAGACTATCCTTATGAATTAAATGATGATTCTAATGATTTGCGAGATACATTATATTCATTAGGCTATTCTTTAGGAAAATGGATTTATTTAATTGATGCTTTAGATGATTTAAAATCTGATATTGAAAAAAATAAATTTAATCCGCTAAACTTTTTGTATAATAAAGAAAGCTTGCCATATGATAAATTTATACAATACATTAAACCTAAATTAGAGTTTACAATTTTAAATTGTGGATATAATTGTAAAGAAAATTTAAAAAAGCTAGATCTTAAAAGAAATAAAGATATTCTATATAATATAATTGAACTCGGCTTAATGGACAAATATGTTAAAATAATTGATAGTACTAAGGCACAATAGAAAAATAATAAGTTTATCTACCAGCCTATTTTTCATCATTCTGAGTAAGCAAAATGTCATCATAGGTCCACTATGATGACAATTTTGGACTTGTTATTTATTTTCATGTGCCTAAACATACTAATGAAACCTAAAAGGAGCGATTTATAATGAACCCATATGAAATACTAGGAGTAAAACCTGGTGCTAGCCAGGATGAAATCAAAAGTGCATACAGAAAACTGATTAAACAATATCATCCAGATAAATTTATAGATAATCCATTAAAGAATTTAGCTGAAGAAAAAATGATGCAAATCAATGAAGCATATGAAACTTTGACAAAGAATTCAGGTAACAATAATTATAGCAGTTCAAATAATTATACGGACTCATCATCATATAGTAATAATTCTTCAAACAACTCATATGAATTTCAAGAAATAAGAAGATTAGTTCAGTCTGGAAACTTTTCTGCTGCTGAAAATCGTTTAAATTCTATCAGTATAAGAAATGCAGAATGGCACTATTTATATGGTGCAGTAGTGCTTCAAAAAGGATGGTTTGATTCTGCTCTTGAGCACATGGAAAACGCTGTTAGAATGGATCCTAATAATTTTGAATATAGACAGGGATTAAATTCATTAAGACAAAGGAGCAATAGTTACTCTAATCAATATTATAGAACTACTAATAGAAACAGTACTGATGTTTGTCAATGCTGTATAGATCTTTGGTGCTTAGATTCATTATGTGAATGTATGGGTGGGGATTTAATTGGATGTTGCTAGAAGGAGGCACATACTATGAAATCAAAAAACATTGCACAAAGCGGAATACTAATAGCATTAAATCTTGTTATACTTTATTCCGCTTCAATTCTTCCTATTAGTACTTTATCTATACTAACTGTTGCTTCCTGTATAACTCCAATTTCAATCATTAGAACATCAATAAAGAATGCAATTTTAATTTACTTATCTTCAAGTATTTTAAGCTTTTTCTTAGTATCAATTAATATTGCTATTTATTATACATTATTCTTTGGAATATATGGGATAATTAAATATTTCATAGAAAGGTTTAGCAATTTGCTTATAGAATTAATATTAAAATTGCTTTCTTTCAATGTATTGTTAATGATATTTTATATAATAGCTAAAAGCTTTTTAAGTATCCCACATAAATTTCCATTGTGGTTACTATGGATATCCGCACAAATTATATTTTTAATTTACGATTATGCCCTAACTTTACTTATAAGCTTTATTATTGATAAATTTCACAAATATAATTTTTGAATAAAGTTATATGGATAAAGAACTTGGGATTTAGAATTGTGTGGTTAATAACCGAAATAAGAGGGAATTCTTTAGCTCGGTTGTTAGATAATTTAGCTGTGAATTTCTAACAGAGAAATTGGATACATGTTTGTGTACTAGGCCTTTGAAAATAAGCTGTTTAGGTTCTTAAGTTCAATTAACCAAATCTATTATTTGGTTAATTGAACTTACTCAGTGAACAAATGTGAGTCGAGTTTCCTTGGCAATATTGTTCCATTTACTGCTTGTCACAAAAGTGAGAATCGAAATTTTATATTTCGTTATTCGAACTTTATCTGTGAGCTTTTATACTGGGAGCATGCAGAAATGGGGCAACCTCACATTTAGAAATTTTCATAATCCTATTGAACAAATATGTATCTAATTTTGGCTGAGATTCACATAAGTTCTATTCTTATTGCCGAACCCTATAGATCTATTTTATATACTATATTTAGTAATTAAGTTTTTTAGAAATTCTACTGTTCTTATAGGAGCCTTTCCTACAGATGTTTCACCTGCCAAAAGAAATCCTGTTACTCCTGATTTTATAAAATTATATACACTTTCTACCTCTGAAATTGATGGCATTTTCCCATTTTTCATGCTGTTTAAAACATGTGTTGCTATTATAATATCCTTATCTTTTACTTCAACTACTTCACTTATTATTCTATCCTCATATATAGGTGTATCTTCTATTGATGTTTCTGGAATTAAATCTCCTCTTCCTATAACAATTCCATCTACTTCATTCAAAATTTTTTTCATATTATTTATTCCATTTACTGTTTCTATTTTAGCCCAGATCTTTGGACTAAACTTCTTATCAATATTTTTATCTAAAAATGATTTTATTTCTTCAATATCTTGTATATCCTCTACAAATGATTGGCAAATTATATCTACGTCATTCCTAATTCCCCACTCTATAGCTTTTTTATCCTTAGAACTTAAAGAAAGTATGCTTCTATCTAGTTCTTTTATATTACATCCCTTTCCTCTTCTAATTATTCCTCCTTTTATAGTACTAACTTTTATAAATTCATCTACTTTTCCAATTACATTAAATATCATTGTATTATCCTTAATTGTTATTTGTTTATAATCTTTTTCATTTAGCATTTTATTTTTTATATTTAAAGGTATTATCTTCATCTTCATTCTATTAATTTTATTTCTTATTTCCTCGTATTTATCTTCTCCGCAAAAATAAATTTCTTCATTATCATAAATTTTATATATATATTCAAATTTGTTTGACACTCTAACCTTTGTTCCTGAAAGATCAAGTATTATATCTATATTGCTGCTTATTTCCTTAGCCATTTTCAAGAACTCATCAAAATCATTTTCACTTCCATGAGCAAAATTAAATCTTAATGCATTAACACCATTATCTATTATGCCTTTTAATGAATTTCTGTCTTTTACATTTGGCCCTACTGTTCCTATTATATACATGTTTTCCTCCAAATTATCACTATGTTTATTAATATTAAAAATCTTCATTAATTATCACTTTTTAATCACTATTGCAAATTAAATAAAATGATAAAAGTTCTAAAAAATCTTGTTATGAATAAATTTATATAGTATAAAAATTATTTCAGGAGGTATTGATTTGAAAAATTTAAGATATATTTCCATTTTATTGCTTTTGCTTTTTTCTTTAAGCGGATGTAATATTCAAGACCCGAAATACATAAGTTTTTCTACAAAACCTAATAATCATTATTATACTGATGAACTTCGGAATAAGATTTTAAGTAATGAAAAATTTACGCTTTATGTATTTGATACAAATCTCTATAAAGAAATTGAAGTACCAAGCGAAGAAAACTCTATTTTTGAAAACTTCACTAATACATTAACTAATGATAATTATATAGATGATAAAGTTGATGCTAAAGAACCTTTTAGATTAAAGGTAGTATTCAAAGATGACAAATATCTTATTAAAGTATTTAACGACTCTGTTGTATCTATATGTCCATGGGATGGTAATTACAAAGAAGATATCGTTTCTATAAAAAATTTACCTTTAAGATACAATCTATATGATTTCTGTAAACACATTCAAAATGAGCCATCATCTAATTAACCAGTTTATACATTATTATTTTAAAATTTTACTTTTAACTCGATTCAATAATCTTAATAACTATTACTATTTCTATACTTTAAGTAAACATAACATTTAAAAAAATCTGTCTCAAAATAAATTTTATATGCAATCTGTTAATGGTTTAAAATATAAACTATTCATCAGCATATTACGATAATTTTATATTTTGAGATACTCTTTTTTTATTTTTATAACTAAATAAATTACCATTCGAAATAAACTAACCGCTTTCAGTTGGAATTAGTTCACCTTCCAAAATTATTAATAGAATTTATTATTTACAATTTTACTCCATAAACATGTATCTATAAACAAAAAACACCTAAGTTTCAGACAACTAAAACTTAGGTGTTTATATAAATTTTATCATACATAACATTTAAATCGGAATATTATTAAATTATATTTGATTTAATATTAATAATTTTAAAGCAACTTACCTCATATTAATTTGTAATGGTTGCTTCGCAACTTTTACCTTCTCCAGCTTTTTCATCTCTTATTTCATTATTCATAGTACTATGACGTCTTCCATAAGCTAAATATACTACAATTCCTAAAGCAAACCAAACTACAAATCTTATTTTTGTTGCAGTTTCAAGCTGTAAAATAAGTCCAAAGCATGCTAATGCTGATATTATTGGAGTAATTGGTACAAGTGGACATTTAAATGATCTTTTTATATCCGGTCTCTTTTTTCTTAATACAACAATTCCAAGAGAAACAATAATAAATGCTGCAAGTGTACCTATATTAGTTAATTCTGAAACAATTCCTATTGGTAAAAATCCTGCAATAATTGCAGTTGCAACTCCAACTATAATAGTACTGTTCACAGGTGTTTTTGTTTTTTTGTTTATACCACCGATAACTTCAGGTAAAAGTCCATCTCTTGACATAGCGAAAAATATTCTAGTTTGACCAAACATCATAACCAAAAGAACAGAAGTTAAACCAAATACCGCTCCTACTGAAACTAATGCTGAACCCCAGTTTATTCCTATTTGTTCAAGTGCAAAGGCAACTGGTGCTGCTGTATTCATATAATTTAAATATGGAACTACGCCTGTTAATATTGCTGATACTACTATATACAATACTGTACAAATTAAAAGTGATGCTATTATTCCCTTTGGTAAATCTTTTTGAGGATTTTTAACTTCTTCTGCTGCTGTAGATACTGCATCAAAACCTATATATGCAAAGAACACATATGCTGCACCTTGCAATACTCCATTAAATCCATAAGGCATAAATGGTTGCCAATTTGCAGGTTTTACATGACCTACTGCTAAGAATATGAATAGGAATATAATTACAAGTTTGATTGCAACTATAAGATTATTAAATTTTGCACTTTCTTTAACACCTATAATTAATAAAATTGATATGACACCAATTATAAGCATTGCTGGTAAATTAACTATTCCTCCTTCATATGGAGAAGCTACTAAACTTGCTGGTAAATTAATACCCATATTTTTAAGAAGATTTACAATATATCCAGACCACCCTATAGCAACTGCTCCAATTGCTACAGCATATTCTAATATTAAATCCCATCCTATTATCCATGCCCATACTTCACCAAGTGCTGCATAGCCATAAGTATATGCACTTCCAGCAACAGGAATCATTGCTGCAAATTCAGCATAACAAAGAGCTGCAAACGCACAGGCAAGTCCTGCAACAATAAATGATATTACCAACGCTGGTCCTGAAAATTTAGCTGCTGCTACTCCTGTAAGTACGAAAATACCACTACCTACAATTGCACCGATACCCAACATTGTAAGTTCAAAAGCACCTAAACTTTTCTTTAATGATTTTTCACCTTCTGTCTCTTTAATTAACGTTTTAATTGACTTTGTTCTAAAAATATCCTTCATAATTATCGTCACCTCTCCATTTTTTTAGATTCATGAATAACTTTTTGATTTTTTTATTATTAATAATTTCAATTTAAATATAATTCTGAAAATTCTTGCAAATGCTTATTAAAGCCCATTTCTTCCTTTCCCCCTATTTTTTTAAGCCTTTGCTTGATTTTTAACGTTAAAAATATAAAAAAAAATAGGACTAGTGATCTACACCAGTCCTTTGCGTATATTTATATTATACTCAAGTTCTTATATTTGTCAATAACATTAATGAATATAATTCGTAAAAACTTATTGCTAATTATTAATATTCATTTATTAAAAGTATTAAATAATGTATACTTAATTCCTCAAGTTATGATATCATAGTATTATTAAAATTTATGCGAATACATACTAATATTAGTTTATATATAACATATATTAATATTAAAATTTACAATATTGGAGGTTTATTATATGCTAAAAGTGGATTTTCATGTTCATACCTCTTGTTCTGATGGAACATTATCTCCCAAGGAAGTTATTCAACGAGCTAATAAAAATAATGTAAAATGCTTATCAATAACTGATCATGATACTTTAAGTGGATTAACTGATGCTATAGACGAAGCCTTAAATTATGATATTACATTAATTCCTGGAATTGAATTATCAACACAACATAACGATGAGAGTATACATATTTTAGGTTTCTTTAAAGACAACAGTTTTAAAAATGAAGAACTTATTGAAGAATTAAATAAAATTAAAAACCATAGAATTCTTAGAGCTAAATCTATAGTTAATAAACTTAAAGAAGAATTTAACATTGAAATAAGCTTTGAAAAAATACTTAAAGATTCTAAAGATACCGTGGCTAGGCCTCATATAGCTAGAGCTATAATTAATTCTGGTTATCCTTATACATTTGAAGAAATATTTGATAACTTTATTGGAAAAGGCTGCAAAGCTTATGTTCCTACACTAAAGTTATCTACACTTGAAGGAGTAAAACTTTTAAAAAAATATAATGCTCTTGTATTTTTAGCTCATCCAAAATTAATCTCTAAATCAAACCTGACTGAATTCTTAAGTATGAGTTTTGATGGGATTGAAGGAATCTATTGTCAAAATACTATTAAAGAAACTATCAACTTTTTGAAATTTGCTGACGAAAACAATTTATTGGTATCATGTGGTTCTGATTTTCATGGAAACATTGAATCCGATACTCGCCATGGAGATATAGGATCCATGGAACTTCCATCCAAATACTTTTTGAACTTACTAGATGCATTAGGTATAAATTCTTATAGATAAATAACTTTCAAAACAGGAATTAATTTAATTAGGGCTACATTCAAAGGCAGAAGAAAATGGTACTTTTTTGTGTAGTGTTACATTGAGAAAATAGTTGTAGGATTTTTTTTACCAAAAGTTATTTCATCTTCGCATGTCATCAACTCGTTTGAGGAACATGCAAAGATGGAATAACTTTTGGTATTAGAAATCCACAACTATTTTCTCTAGTAACCGAAACAAAAAAATACCATTTCCTTCAGTTAATCACCATATAACTTTAAATTGCATATATATTAACTACGCTTCAATTAAGAATGCTCTGTAACCTTTCATTGTTTCAAATATGTCAATTTTACTAGCAACTTCCCATGGTGCATGCATATTGTGAAGTGCAACTCCGCAATCTATTACTTCCATGTTATATTGAGCTAGTATATAAGCAATAGTTCCGCCTCCACCAACATCAACTTTACCAAGTTCTGCTGTTTGAATTGAAACATTATGCTTTTCCATTATGTTTCTAAGTTCTGCCATATATTCTGCATTAGCATCATTACAACCTGATTTTCCTCTGGCTCCAGTGTATTTATTAAATACCATACCTCTTCCAAAGAATGCAGCATTTTTCTTTTCCATAACAGATGGATAATTAGGATCAAATGCAGCACTAACATCTGATGATAACATCTTTGAATTAGTAAGGCATCTTCTTAGTTTAAGATCTGAATATCCTTCTACTTTATATATGACTTCTGCAACTATGTTTTCAAAAAATCTTGAATGCATTCCAGTAGCACCCACACTTCCTATTTCTTCTTTATCAACTAAAAGACAGCAACAAGTTTTATCAGTTTGTTTTATATCAAATAAAGCTAAAAGCGAAGTATATGAACATACTCTATCATCATGTCCATAAGCCATAATCATGCTTCTATCTAAGCCATAATCTCTAGCTTTTCCTGCAGGTACTATTTCAATTTCTGCTGATAAGAAATCTTCTTCCTCAAAATCATATTTTTCTTTAAGTATCTTTAAGATATTAGCTTTAACAGCATCTTTTTTAGTATCCTTTAAAGGCATACTTCCAATTAATACATTAAGGTCTTCACCTTCAATTACTTTATTGGCCTTTTTATCCATTTGATCTCCTGCCAAATGAATTAAAAGATCAGATACTCCAACAACAGGATCATTTTCATCTTCACCAATGCAAATATCAATTACAGTTCCATCTTTCTTTACTACAACTCCATGCAATGCCAATGGTAATGTAACCCATTGATATTTTTTGATTCCACCATAGTAATGCGTATCTAATAATACCAATTCACTATCTTCATAAAGTGGATTCTGCTTTGCATCTAATCTTGGTGAATCTATATGTGCACCCAAGATTTTCAATCCAGCTTCCATTGGTTCATTTCCTATAACAAATAAAGCAAGTGTTTTACCTTTATTATTAGCATAAACTTTATCTCCTGGCTTTAGTTGTTGTTTATTCTTTATAATATCTTCTATATCTTTATAGCCTTCAGCTTTTGCTAATCTAATTACTTCCTTAACACATTCTCTTTCGGTTTTACACTTTGACATGAATTTTCTATAACCTTCACAAAAATCAAAAACTTCTTCAACTTCTTTGCCATTATACTTATTCCATGCATTTTTGCTCGATTCTTTTTTTTCAATACTCATAACTATCCACTCCTTTTCTTTAATAAGGCATATATTAAATATATTAGAATTTTAAGCACATGAAAATAAATAACAGATCCAAAGTTTGACATGGATATTTTTCATCAAGCAATGAGGCAAATTTTCCTCATTGCGGGCTATTAGGTCAATTTACCGAAGAATGATGATGGAAAATAGGCTAGCAAATGAACTTGCTATTTATTTAATTGTGCCTTATATAAATGTTATACTACAAATCACTAATGTTATTCATTCTAGTTTCAATTACATCAACTGGTGTAACTTTAGACATCAGTGCATATCTATAGTTAACAGCAGCAGCTTCAATGATGACTGCAATATTTCTTCCTGGTCTAATTGGAACTGTCAACTTTTTAACATCTATACCTAATATATTCATATATTCATTGTCTATACCTAGTCTATCATAATCATTATCATCTTTCCAATGCTCAAAGTGCATAACCAACTTTATTTCTTTTTGTTGAACAACAGAGCTTAACCCGTAAAGTGTTGTAACATCTATAATACCAAGACCTCTAACTTCTAACATTCCTAATGTTATTTTTGGTGATCGCCCTATTAATTGTCCATCTATTTCTTTTATATCAACTGCATCATCAGTTACAAGTCTATGACCTCTTTTTATTAATTCTAAAGCAGTTTCACTCTTGCCAATCCCACTTTCTCCTGTAATTAATATACCTAATCCAGAAACATCAACTAGAACACCATGTAACCTTGTTTCAGGAGCAAGTTTATCTGCTAAATATATAGTTGTTTTGCTTATAAATTGAGTTGTTACCAGCTTAGTTCTTAAAAACCACACTTTATGTTTTCTAGCTTCTTTAATAAATTCTGGATGTGGCTCTAATCCTCTAGTTATGATTAAACATTTTATATTAAAACTAAAATACTTTTTAACTCTTTTTTTTCTTAGCTCTATTTGCATATCATCTAAGAAACTCCACTCAGCTTTTCCTATAACTTGAATTCTTTCTGGTGCAAAATAATTATAAAATCCTGCCAGCTGTAATCCCGGTCTATTTATATCATTTACAGAAATATCTATATTTTCTTCACCTTCAACAATAACCTCTAAATTAAAATCATCTATTAGTTTTTTAACTGAAATTTCCATCACTCATCACCCTTTTTTCTTATTTTCATACATATAAGAGAAAATAATAGTTAAAATATGTAGTGTATATTTTTATCTAATTAACAAATAATATTATTATGATTAGTTACCATAATACATTTCATCCGTAGAACAGAGCATGACTCAAAATAAAAACATATTTATTATTTTTTTGAGCATGCCTTAGCCTTAGGTTCTATTCCTTCTAACTGTGCTCTAAAGTTTTTCTTAACATTATCTATATATCTTTTTCTAAGTTTACCTTGCAAATCTTTTTCTTCTGTAGTTAAGTCTCTTTCTTGACTCACTTTATATAGTAAATTTATTTTTTCTACAACTTCCTCAATTTTCATCCTTTGAATATCCATTTCATATCATCCTTTCTGCATATATATGAATAATTTTATCATTTTAAATAATATAATCAATATAAAATATTTCGACATTTTCCTAATTTAAGCTTTTTATAATGTCGAAATGATTCTTTTTAAATTTTCCCCTTTTATACAATTAAATACCATCGCTTCTTTTTAAAAAATATTTTTAAATGGTTTATTTTATTTTTTTGCCAATGATTGTCATTAATTGTATGATGAATTGTTTTTACAAAATCTGTTTTTTTGTTTATAATTAACCTATAAAAAGAACCATTTATGGTAAAAAGAGGTGTAATTATGAAACATTTGGAACCTTGTAAGCTTAAATGCAATATTTTATTTAGAAAGTACTTAATTAATTTGTTATTGTTACTTTTTCCTCCTACTAATAAGTTTATGGTCACTTTATCGCAAGATTTGGACAAGTATATTGTTTTATATCAAAAAAAATTATTTTTTACATACTCAATTAAAAATAAAATCTCCAATTCTATAAATGATATGGTAGCATAACATAATTTAACTTATATAAATAATAAATCAAATTTATGTTATACGTACTATAATCTTTAATATCAAATTTATTTTAAATTGCTTAATAAATATTGTATTTAGATTATATATAGAATTTAATATTTTACCTATATGCATTCAATTATGCATATGGGTTTATTTTTCCGGAGAAAACAAAATTCATTAAGCCTTTCTTGTCTGTAAAGTAACCTTTTTTTTGACTTTTATAGTTTATAATTTTATATAAATATAATCGAATATGATATCACTTTATTTATTATAAGTTATAAATTATGTAGTTTCCTATATACTAAAAAACACCTCATTTCTGAGGTGTTAAAAATCCATATCATAGTTCCCAATATGCCGTTCACCTATATATTCAATACCTGCGCCTCGCAGGTGGGTTAAGCTCAACTCATGCTTGTCATCTTCTGATACAATAAGTAATTTAAATGAAGCCCGACATTTCTGAATATGTTGCAAATCCCGATAATGTCATGTAGGTTGAATATGATAAGCTTTGCGTACATCTCAGGAAATCTATGTCTTTATTATACCACATTCTTATACATTTTCAATAGTGTTTTAGCGTTTATTTTACTTATAGTAATCGTTTAAAATATCATCTAATTCAGAATCATCTAGTTCTGCTGAAAATAGAGCTATAAACTTAAAATATTCATTATCTCCATTTTCCATTCCAAACTCTTTGTACTTACCTTCTATCTCAAACTCATCCATTATTTCTTCAATTATAGATTCAACATTATCTACTGCAATATCCTTTAAATATGGAATATAATATTCATTAAACCATTCATCACTTTCTGGTTCGAAATCACTTTCATCATTTGAATAACTTTTTGCAGCATTCAATTCATCTTTATCAAAATCATAATAAAACTTTATTAGAACATAATCCCTAGTTTTTTTAATCTCTTCTACTTCAGCTAAGTTATTGTCTTCTAAATAGTCTATTATTTGCAAACTATCCATAAACTTCACCTCATCTATTAGTATATTAATTTCTTATATTCTCTTTTAACCTCTTCAAACTCTTTGTCATCTTCAACAAGATTTAATTCCTCGTTGCCTTCTTCATTTATGTCTATTCTAAAAACAAACATATCTTCACATGCTTCATCTAAAGGAGATAATAATAAATATCCTTGTTCCTCTAGATAAATCTTTGCTATTGCTTCAAAATCAACTTTATTTCCTTCTTCATCTCTAAATGACATAACTTCTTTTTCTTCCAAAATGTTCACCTCATCTTTGTATTATACCCTTATTATATGATATTTCATATTTTTGTCTATATATTTTTATATTTTTTATGTAATTTAAATTATTTTTATGTAATTAACCCTAAAAAAATGAACTATCTCAAGCTGAAATCAACTTTTAAGATAGTTCATTTTCTATTATATAGTCTGATGTGTTCTAAAGTCTCCAAAAACATTATAAATACTCTTGTTGCGTGCTTTTGCTATTGCTCTTATTAACACATATGCTATTATTCCATCTATAGAATGATGTATCATTGTCCCTATAGTTGTTATAAGTAATATAAAATTTAGATTAATACCAACGAAAGGTATTACAACTAACATCTCTAACAATCCATGTATTGGTGCTGTGATTGCTACCGCTTTAACATAACTTCTATTTTTCATTATGATTTTAGCACCTATATATCCAACAATAATATGAGTTGCTGCCCTTGCTACTACTGGTGCTGGTGTGCCTGCTAATAAAAAGCCAAGTGTAGATCCAATTCCAACCACAACTGCTACGAATGGTGATATCAGCATTGATAACATCATTGGTACATGTGATGCCAATGTAGCTGAAAATGCTGGTGGAACATAAAATCTTAAAAATGTAAATTGAATAGGTATTATAATTGCTAACGCAGTAAGTAATCCCGCATAAACCATTTGTCTAATTTTAGTGTTCATTTATTTTCCCCCTTGTTTTCTCTGTATATACACAAGTATATAGTATAATAATATTTAAGTAAATACTTTTCGCTCACTTCATATTATTTCCACATAGAATACTTGCCTTTACATTCTATTAATTTTATAATAAGAATTGATTTAATCTGAGTCACTATAAATGCACTAATTTAATATAATAAACTTTATTTTATAACTGAGGTTGTATTATTATTATTTGCGTTTTAATTAGACTTTAGTCATATAAAAATAATAAATCAAAGTAACTTAGGCACATGAAAGAAAATAACAAGTCCAAAATGTCATGATTATTTTTCATCAGGCAAGGAAGCGGATTTGTCTCATAGCAGGCTATTAGACAAATCTGCTAATTTAAGCGTATGCGAATCGAGCTTCATCATGATGAAAAATAAGCTTGGCAGATGAACTTGTTATTTTTTTAAATTTGCCTTATTACCTATAATATAAAAGGAGATTTTAACATGGAAAATATAACTATGATTGGTACAGGCTCTGCTATGGTCACAAAATGTTATAATACCTGCTTTACATTATCGCAAGGGAATGAACATTTTCTTGTAGATGCTGGTGGTGGTAATACTATACTAACTAACTTAGAAAAATTAAATATATCTGTTAATCAAATACATAATATGTTCATATCTCATAATCATAACGATCATATCTTAGGGAGTGTTTGGGTTATTCGTGCAGTTGCTCAAAGTATACTTAATGATAAATATAATGATAATTTCAATATTTACTGTCACAAAAATTCAATAGATGCTATAAAACTAATATCTAGTGTTGTACTTCAAAAAAAATTTTTAAAATTATTTGATAATAGAATATTATTTCATGAAATAGTTGATAATTATAAAACTACAATATTAAATAGAAATATTACTTTTTTTGATATACATAGCACAAAAGAACTTCAGCACGGATTTAGCACTACATTATTAAATGGAAAATCACTTACATTTCTAGGCGATGAACCTTATAGAGAAGATGTCAAAAAATATTGTGAAAATGTAGATTATTTACTACATGAAGCATTTTGTTTATATTCTCAAAAGGATATATTTAACCCTTACGAAAAACATCATGCCACTGTAAAAGATGCTTGTAGTAATGCGAAAAAATTGAATGCAAAAAATATACTTTTATACCATACAGAAGATAAAAATCTTGAACAAAGAAAAGATCTCTATATAAAAGAAGGAAAACAAGAATTTAATGGAACTATATATGTACCCGATGATTTAGACATTATAAATCTTTAATTACAACTAAATTATAGATAAATAACTTTAGTTGTAGACTTATGTGGTGGCTTTACCGAAATCAAATACATTTTTGTTCCACAGGACTATGAAAATTAGTTGGAAGTTTCTAAATGAGCTATTGTTAATTCCTGCATGCTCCTTAAACAAGTTAAGGACAAGCAAGAATTAACAACAGGCTCATTAACAAACTTCACAACTAATTTTCAAATGCCTGTTTCACAAAAATGTATTTGATTTCTAGTATAGATAACTCATTAAGTTTAGTAAACATGTATATATATTGTAATTATAAGTCCAATTCTTAAGTCACGCTTATAGTTTAAATATACATATCCAAAAGTGTACATATATTACATTTATTCATATAATGCTACCTTAGAAAATTTTTATAGCTGTGCTTTTTAGACTGTAAATTGTTTATATATAGAATTCAATATTCATAACAAAACATATAGATTGTTTTAATTTCAAAAATATCAGTAATTTTTAAGTTTCATAAGTCTAAATACAAACGAGAAAACCTATAGGTGGATGGATAAAGTCTATTTTATAGAATAAATTATAGAAAAACTAATCGCTTAATATGTTGTTTTATAACGATTTGCCGATTGTAAAATTTTGTTTAATAACATCCTCCTATAGATAAACAAACTTCGAAATATATTTAATACTAGAAAGAAGCTATATTCTTTTTCGGAGTGTTGCATTTATAATTGGGCTGTAGGTATTTCTTCATTATAAGTTGTTCCATTTTCGCTTGTCACAAAAGTGAGAATCGAAATTTTACATTTCGTTCTTCGAACTTTCTCAGTGAGCGCTCAATGTCGTCAACTTAAAGAAATATATAAAATTAATAAAAAAACACTTGACAATAATTAGAAAAAATGAAGCCTCATTATAGATATTAAATTTATAGCGAGGTTTGATTTTATGAAAAATATTAAATTATTATCCCAAATTTTAAAGAAAACAAATAAATTAATTATTTCCAATGAGTTTAAAGAAGCGTATAGCTTAGGTAATTCATTTTCAAGAAAAAGAAAATTATCTTTTTCTAATGCAGTACATTTTATTTGCTCCGCATTACGAAAATCTATGGCTACAGAAATAAGTAATTTCATTGAAGAGCATACATATTTAGATTTTCCTTGTATATCAAAACAAGCATTTTCTAAAGCAAGACAAAATATTTCCCCTGAAGCATTTAAAGAATTATGCAGATTATTTGTTGATTCTTTTTATAGCTCAACAAACAATTTAAAAAAGTGGAATGGATTTAATGTTCTTGCTGTCGATGGAACCTCTTTGCAAGTTCTTGATACAATTGAATGTGGTGAATATTTTGGATTAAGTAAAAATCAAAATAAAGTACAAACTGCTATTGCGTCGGCGTCAGCCTTATATGATGTATTAAATGATATAATAATTGATGCGTCTGTAACTAAATTTAGAACTAGTGAAAGAGAAATGGCCAAACAACATATAAATACACTTAATAATGAAAAATTACTCAATAATAGCATTGTAATTTTTGATAGGGGCTATCCTTCTTATGATATGTTTGATTATTTAAACGATAGAAATTTATTTTTCTTAATGAGAATATCATCTTCATTTAAGATAATACAATCTATTTCTTCTGAAGATTGTATTTTTGAATATAAATCAAAAGGAGAATTGAAAAAAGTAAGAGTTATAAAAATAAAACTTTCTGCTGACACCACAGAAATATTAGTAACTAATATATTTGATGAAATTATTACTCCTAATCAATTTAAAGAATTGTATTTTCTTAGATGGGGAGTTGAATGCAAATATAAAGAACTTAAAAGTAGTATTGAAATAGAAGAATTTTCTGGAACTAAGCCAATTGCAATTGAACAAGATTTTTATGCATCTATTTATATATCTATGGTTGCAGCACTTATAAAGAAAGATGCCGACGCTGCAATAGCAAATAAAAATAAAGATAAAAATTTAAAATCAGAATATCAAGCAAATAGAAATTTTATATTATGTGACGTTTTGAAGAAGATAATAGTTATGATGGTAAAGCCTATTTCAGGAAAAAGAATATTAGAACATATATTAGAAAAAGCTAAAAAAATACGCTCACAAATACGTCCAAACCGTAATTGTGAGCGAAAAAACAAGCACCCAAGGAAAAAGCATCATTCTCAAAGGAAATCTTGCATATAAGTTTGTAAAAACTAAATATTTCCAAAATTCTACTTTTGCCAGTAGGTTTATTAATTATACCATTTTTTAAGAAATATAGCATACGCTATTCGAAATTTGTAGTAATTTTTTCATTACTATTTTACTAAGTTGACGACATTGAGTGAGCGCTTGCCTTGGGAGCATGCATAATGGTGACAACTTATAATGATAGAAATCCACAGCCCAATTATATAGCAACCGAGAAAAAGAATATAGCTTCTTTCGGTTGATTACATCTTAAATTTTATTAGCCTAAAATCTTTTTTGCAATTTCTACAGATTCTTTTGCATCTTTTGCATAAAAATCTGCACCTATTCTATCTGCTGTATCTGCAGTAACAACTGCTCCACCGACAAATATTTTTCCAGAATAACCATCTTTCCTCAAAGCCTTTATGGTTTCTTCCATACTTCTAAGCGTTGTTGTCATAAGTGCGCTTAGCCCAACTAAAGATACATTATGTTTTTTTGTTTCCTCAACAACAGTCTCAATTGGTACATCTTTTCCTAAATCTATGACTTCATAACCATAGTTCTCCAATATAACTTTTACTATATTTTTTCCTATATCATGAATGTCACCTTTTACTGTTGCAACTATTATTTTACCTTTTGAAATAGTTTGAGAATCATTTTTAACTATTTGAGCTTTTAAAACATTAAATGCATTTTTTACTGTTTCAGCTGCTTGTATTAATTGAGGTAGAAAAAGTTCTCCTTTTTCATATTTTTCTCCTACTATATCTAACGCGGGAATTAAAAACTTATTAACTATTTCAAGTTCTTTATATTCTTTTAAAAGTTCTACTGTTGCTTGTTTTGCTTCTTCCTTTAAACCTTTAACGACTATATATTTTAAATCCTGCTGCAACCCAGTACTATTTACATTTTCTGTTTCTTTTTTAGAATTTGTGCTTACATCTTTAATATTAACATCTGTATTCACTTGAACATTAGCATATTTTTTTATATATATTTCTGAATTTCTATCATGATTATATAAAACATTATAAGAATCAATAACTCTCATCGTGCCACTTGCATTAGGATTCATTATAGGTAAATCCAAACCATTAGCTAATGCTAGTGATAAAAATGTTTCATTTATAAATTCTCTATTTGGAAGTCCAAAAGATATATTCGAAACTCCAAGTAAAGTTTTAAGACCTAATTTTTCTTTTACCATTCTTACAGCTTTTAGTGTTTCTTGAACTTCTTCTTGTTGAGCTGATACAGTAAGTACTAAACAATCAATAAATACATCTTCTTTTTTTATACCATACTCTATCGCTCTATTTAATATTTTCTCAGCTATTTTAAATCTTTCTTCTGCTTTAGGCGGAATCCCTCTTGCATCTAAAGTTAACCCAACTACACTAGCTCCATACTTTTTCACCAGTGGCAGTATGCTATCTAATACCTTATCTTCTCCATTTACTGAATTTAATATAGGTTTTCCATTATAATACCTAAGACCTGCTTCTATTGCTTTAGGATCTGATGAATCTATTTGAAGTGGTGTATCCATTATTCCTTGTATTTCTCTAATAACTTTATGCATCATTTTAGGCTCATCAATTTCAGGTAAACCAACATTTACATCTAAAATGTGTGCTCCATCTTCTACTTGTGAAACAGCTTGTTTTAGAATATAATCTAAATCTTCATTTTTTAATGCTTCTTTAAATAATTTTTTTCCTGTTGGGTTAATTCTTTCTCCTACAATTCTTACACCGTCAATTTTCACTACATTTGAAGGTGTACAAATTGCAGAATAATTATGCTGTTTTATAGGTTGAAGATTTTTGTTTTTTACTCTAGAACACAGTTCTTTTATATAATCTGGTGTAGTTCCACAACATCCTCCAATCACTCTAACACCTAAGTCAATGAAACCACATAATGTTTCCGCAAATTCTTCTTTTGTCACATCATACTTTGTTTCATTTCCTATAGACAGTGTTGGAAGTCCAGCATTAGGTTGAACCATTACTGGTATATTAGATAAACCACAAATTTCTTTAACAATAGGTTCCAATTGCTTTGGTCCAAGTGAACAATTAACTCCAAGTGCATCCACGCCCAAGCCTTCAAGAACAAGTACCATAGCTTCAGGTGAACAACCAGTAAATGTCCTCATATTTTCCTCAAAAGTCATTGTACAAAATACTGGCAAATCGGAATTTTCCTTTGCTGCAAGTATGGCTGCTTTAAGTTCATATAAATCAGTCATAGTTTCAAACAATATTAAATCTGCACCTGATTTCACACCTTGAACAATCTGACGTTTAAATATCTCATATGCTCTATCAAAACTTAATGTTCCCATAGGTTCAAGCAATTCTCCTATAGGTCCAATGTCTAATGCAATATATGTGTCACTATTTTCCCTTGCCTTTTTCGCAATTCTTATAGCTTGATCAACAGCTACCTCAACCTCTAAATTGCATAATTTTAATTTCAGTTCATTAGCTCCAAATGTATTAGTTGTTATTACATTTGCACCACTTGCAATATATTCTTTATGAATTTCTTCTATTATTGATGGTTTCGTTATGTTCAAAAGTTCTGGATTTTCACCTAACTTCAATCCTTTCTTTTGAAGCATGCTCCCCATTGCTCCATCGAATATTAGTATATTATCTTTTATATAATCTTTAAGCCCCACAAGTTTCTCCCTCTCTCCTAAAGCTGCAATTTTCATAGTTACTGCATTCTTTACAGCTTTTTTTCTTCTTTTCAGTACCTTTATCAATGATTCCTATTATTGCTGTTACAGATTTTCTGGGAAATAATAAATTATTTTCTGATACTGTAAGTCCAATTTTCTTTTGAGCATCCAACGCTCTTAAAAAATTATTTTGCACTTCTAAAGGTAAATCCCCATATCCTGGACTATATCTAAATGTTATATCTTTACCTTGGATTTCTGCTTTTTCTTTTACAGAATTCTCTACTATGTCACAGATTTCTTCTACTGCAGTAGTTGCACATGCATCCAATATAAGTGCCTTTGTCAAATTAGTCTTTTCATATAATCGTGTTCTCTTTTCAATATCATTTCCCAGCGTCACTGCCATTAAAACACACTTTTTAGAATCTTTCAGGTGATTTTTAATATCATTACCATATAAAACTAAATTTGTAGTAAGAATTTCAACACCTTCATCAATTATTTTTATATCGTTATATTGATGAATTTCCCTAGGTGTAATTACTCTTTTTATTTCTTCTCTACATTCGTCAATAATATTCATAATGTTATCATCAATAACTTGACCTTTATGTCCTAGATAACGAAGCACTTCCTCTTTATTAATATCAATTTCGAAAGCATTCATATTATTATCACCTACTTTATCGCTTATTGCTATTCTCCATAAATATTTAATGAAAATCCTTTTTCTAAAGCTTTCTTTGCATATTCTTTAGCACCAAATAAAGATAAATCTCTGTAATTTCCACATTGAGTTGGATTTGCTGCTGGCATTTCTTTGGCATCTAATATTATTTTTAATGAAGTTTCCAATGCTTCTTTAATTTCACTAGCTTCTCTTTCTCCCCAAACAGAAAGATAATATCCTGTTCTACATCCCATAGGTGATAAATCAATTACTCCCTCTAAATGATTTCTTAATTCATGAGCTAATAGATGTTCTAAGCCATGCATAGCTGCTGTTCCAAATGCTTCAACATTAGGTTGTAAAAATCTTAAATCAAATTTAGTTACCTTATCCCCATGAGTTCCATCAAGTACACAGCATCTTCTTACATATGGTGCCTTAACCTTGTTATGATCTAATTCAAAACTTTCTACATTCTTATTTTCCATAATATTTCATTCCTCCATATTTTAAATAATATATTTTTTATAACAATATAATTATTGAGCACACTTTTTCTTAGAAAATTGAATTATTAATTTTCTAAAGAATAAAAAAAGCCTAAAGGTATTCCTTTAGGCTAAAAGCTCAAAATACCTTATCTATCAGTCTTTACACTGCAGGATTTAGCACCACATATATTTATAAAATATATTGGTTGCTGGGTTTCTTCGGGCCAGTCCCTCCACCACTCTTGATAAGTTTAATATTTAATTAATTATATCTTACTAATTTAACTTTGTAAAGTTTATTCTGAAATGTTAATAAAATTATAATATATATGTTCAAAAGTCATTTATATTAGACTAAGTAACAACAATTTAATTTTATTTAAAAATTAAATTTACAATATATTTATTTAAATTTAATAATAAATTATATAAATCAGTACACTTGTATATATTAAATTAGTACCTTGGTATATATTAAATTGTTTGTAATAAACTATGTATAATCAAGATATAATCTTAAGCAATTTTATCTTTTTATTAATAGCAGTATTATTG
Source organism: Clostridium saccharobutylicum DSM 13864 (assembly GCF_000473995.1). Lineage (NCBI taxonomy): Bacteria > Bacillati > Bacillota > Clostridia > Eubacteriales > Clostridiaceae > Clostridium > Clostridium saccharobutylicum. Next base: position 3,395,424 of record NC_022571.1, read on the forward strand.
AAATCGCACTAAACATTAAGCTTAGTAACATTATACATATAACAACTTGTTTTTTTGAAAAACCTTTTTCCTCAAGTCTAAAATGTATTTGACTTCTATCTGCTTGATATACAGGTTTTCCTTCTAAAAATCTTTTTAATATAACAAATAAATTATCAAATATAGGTACAGCTAAAGCTAATATTGGAATAAACAAACTCAATACAGTCGCTTGTTTAAATGCACCACCCAATGCAGTAATACTCAAAATAAATCCCAAGAAATTAGCTCCTGAATCTCCCATGAATACTCGTGCTGGTAATTTATTATAATAAAGAAATCCTAAAGTTGTTCCCGCTAATATCATAGATACATCAGCAGATGGAGGATCTTGGTTTAATATTAATGCTGCCGCAAAAAACGTCATTGCTGAAATAAATGATATTCCTCCAGCTAATCCATCCATTCCATCAGACCAATTGATTACCGTTGTTACCCCAAATATCCAAGTTATTGTTAGTATAAACTGTATTGTTAGACTTAGTGTAATAAACTCACTAGTAAATGGATTAGTGAATCCAACAAATCTAATACCTGATTTAAATACTAATATCGCTGATAATAATTGAATTATCAGTCTGGGAGATATAGGAAATTCTTTTCCCTTTGTTTTATAATAATCATCAACTAGTCCTATTAATAATATTAGCGTTGCTGCTATAAACACAACAATCTTTTGCTCCATATCATTATGTATAAATATAAAATACGAAATAAAAAAACCTAAATATAATGCTATTCCTCCACATAATGGTGTTGGTGCTCTATGTTGTTTTCTTTTGTTTGGTTTATCTGTAAATTCTAATTTATTAGCTAGTTTCATAAGAAATGGCATGGTAATTAGTGCAATTAATGCTGCAACTACCATTTCTAATATATAATCCATCTTATCTACTCCTTAGTTAGGCACATGAAAATAAATAATATTTTTGAATATGCCGAAAGTCTTGTCATAATATCTAATCTCAAATTTGGTTTTTACTACCTATTTGATTATACTATTAAAGATATTCTATATCAATTACAAAATTATTAAGTTTAGACACGTGAAAATAAATAGTTTTCTATTATCCTCTTTGCTCTATCATATTTTTAACCTTCATTAATCTAGTTGTAGCCGCTCTTTCATTTTCATCAAGTCTCATCCTAATATATTTTATAGTCTCTTCAAGATCTGGAATCGTCCTATATTCAAGAGCATTAACTCTTCTTCTAGTGCTTTCAATTTCACTAGCCATTAGCTGACATGATTTCTCTATTTCAGTAAGCTTAAGCAAACTTGGCAAAACATCATAAAGTTTAGCTAAAGCATCATCAAGTTCTGAGGAGGTACTTACAAAACCGTATGGATATATACTACCTTCATCTTCTTTTAGTTGTCTCTTGAAGTTCATTACTGGTACAGATACACTCATTATGTTCTTTTCACTAACTTCAACTGAAATATGTTCCTTAGGATAAGCTATGGCTTCTTCTAAAAATTCTGAACTCATGACAGCTCTTGCCATAACAAAATCATTAAGTGAGATTTGAAGCTCACTCTCAACTTCTTTTCTTAATTCATTATTATGCTTAACAAGACTAATAAATTGTCTCATTAGCTCATCTTGTTTATCTTTTAAAAGCTTATGGCTTCTTATTGATGTTGATAATCTCTTTTTTAATTTAGAGAGTTCCATCCTAGTAGGATTGACATTCAATTTTGCCATAGACTATTCTTCCTCTCTTATCATATATTTTTCAAGATATTCATCCCTAATTCTCTTAAGTTCAGATCTTGGAATCAACTTTAATAATTTCCATCCTAAATCTAAAGTTTCTTCAACTGTTCTATTTGTATCGAATCCCTGAGATACATATTCTGCTTCAAATGCTTCAGCAAATTTAGCAAGTTTTTTATCGGTATTTGATAAAGCTGATTCCCCAAGAATTGCAGATAATTCTTTTGCCTGCTTACCTTGTGAATATGCTGCAAACAATTGATTCATAGTGTCTGCATGATCCTCTCTAGTTTTCCCTTTCCCAATCCCCTTATCTTTTAATCTTGAAAGAGATGGTAAAACATCAATAGGAGGCATTATGCCTTTCTTATATAATTCTCTTGAAAGAATTATTTGTCCTTCTGTGATATATCCAGTTAAATCTGGAATCGGATGAGTTTTATCCTCTTCTGGCATTGTAAGTATAGGAATTTGAGTTATGGATCCCTCTTTGCCACGTAATCTTCCTGCTCTTTCATATAGTGTGGAAAGATCAGTATATAAATATCCTGGATATCCACGTCTTCCTGGAACTTCTTTTCTCGCTGCTGAAATTTCTCTTAATGCTTCGGCATAATTTGTAATATCAGTCATAATAACAAGAACCTGCATTCCCTTTTCAAACGCTAAATATTCAGCTGCAGTCAATGCCATTCTTGGTGTAGCTATTCTTTCTATAGCTGGATCAGATGCAAGATTCATGAATAAAACTGATCTATCTATTGCACCTGTTGATTTAAATTCATCAACAAAAAACTGCGCTTCTTCAAAAGTAATACCTATAGCTGCAAATACAATAGCAAACTTAGAATCTGAATTTAAAACCTTGGCTTGTCTAGCAATCTGTGCTGCAAGCTGTACATGTGGAAGTCCTGCAGCTGAAAACACAGGTAATTTTTGTCCCCTAACCAAAGTATTAAGTCCATCAATTGCTGATATTCCTGTTTGAATAAATTCTGATGGAAAATCTCTTGCTACTGGATTAATAACTTCACCATTTATATCTAATCTTTTTTCTGGTATTATATCTGGTCCATTATCATTTGGTCTTCCCATACCATCAAAAACTCTTCCTAACATATCTTCAGATACTGAAATTTGAAGCGGTTTACCTAGAAACCTTACTTTAGTTCCCTTTAAATTTATTCCATTGGATCCTTCAAAAATTTGAACCATAGCTTTTGATCCATTAACTTCAAGAACTTTTCCTCTTCTTTTTTCTCCTGTCTGAAGTTGAATTTCAACCAATTCATCATATTTAACACCTTGAACATCCTCAACAACCATCAAAGGACCAACCACTTCAGTTACAGTTCTATATTCTTTAAGCATTTACTTCACCTACTTTGCTTATTAAATCATTAATTGAACTTGTTAGATTTGTATAAATTTCATCGATTTTATGTAATTGATTTTCAGATACATATTTACTTCTTGCAATTCTATCTTTTAAATCTTCAAGAGATAATATATCACTTAAGTAAACTCCACTTTCTAATGCTTTTTCTGCTTCTCTCTTATAACTGATAATAAGTTTTAACATTTTATATTGTTTCTTAAGCGATGTATGTGTATCTATTTCATTAAAACTATTCTGTTGTAAATAATCCTCTCTAATTGATTTAGCAACATCTAATTTTAATCTATCTTGTTCTGAAAGTGCGTCAATACCAACAAGCCTTACAATTTCTAAAAGGCTAGATTCTTCTTGAAGAATTGTAATAGCTTCTAATCTTAATTCTCCAAAATCTTCTGCAACATTTTCGTTCATCCATTTATCAACAGTATCACCATATAACGAATACGAACTCAACCAGTTTATTGATGGAAAATGTCTCTGATATGCAAGCTCTGCATCCAATCCCCAATATACTTTAACAATTCTAAGAGTAGATTGTGAAACTGGTTCTGAAATATCTCCCCCTGGAGGTGATACAGCACCAACAGCTGTGATTGAACCTATTCTTCCCTCATCACCCAAGCATTCAACTTTACCGGCTCTTTCATAATAATCCGCAAGCCTTGAACCAAGATATGCTGGATAACCTTCATCACCTGGCATTTCTTCAAGTCTGCCCGACATTTCTCTTAATGCTTCAGCCCATCTTGAAGTGGAATCAGCCATAATTGATACAGAATATCCCATGTCTCTAAAATATTCAGCAATCGTAATACCTGTATATATTGAAGCTTCTCTTGCAGCCACTGGCATATTTGAAGTATTAGCTATAAGAACTGTTCTCTTCATTAAACTTTCACCAGTTTTAGGATCAATAAGTTCTGGAAATTCATTTAATACATCAGTCATTTCATTTCCACGTTCTCCACAACCAACATAAACAACTATTTCAGTATCACCCCATTTAGCAATCTGATGTTGAGTTACTGTTTTTCCTGCTCCAAATGGACCTGGTATTGCAGCTGCTCCACCCTTAGTAACTGGAAAAAAAGTATCTATTACTCTTTGACCTGTAATCATAGGTTCAACTGGATTAATTTTAGATTTATATGGTCTTCCTTTTCTTACTGGCCATTTTTGCATTAAAGTAATTTCTTTATCTCCACTAGAAGTTTCAACTATGCATATTGTTTCAGTAACTGTAAATTCTCCGCTTTTAATCTCCTTTATTTTACCTTCTATCTCTGATGGAACCATTATCTTTTGCTCCACCACAGCTGTTTCTTGAACTGTCCCTATAATATTCCCAGGAATTACTTCATCACCAATATTAACTATTGGTTTAAAACTCCACTTTTTTGTTCTGTTTAATGATGGAACAGATATACCCTTTGTTAAAAAATTAGATTGAGCTGCTTCCATAAACGCATCAAGAGGTCTTTGAATACCATCAAACATTGATTCAATAAGTCCCGGTCCAAGTTCAACGCTTAATGGTTCACCTGTAGTAACAACAGGATCTCCCGGTCCTATTCCTGATGTTTCTTCATAAACTTGAATTGATGCTTTATCATTTCTCATTTCGATAATTTCACCTATAAGGCCATTTTTCCCAACCTTACACACATCATATATGTTAGCTTCATCCATGTTTTCAGCAACTACTAAAGGTCCTGAAACTTTAATTATCTTTCCAATCTTCACCTTATCAACCTACCTTTCTAAAATATTCATGCCTACTGCTTTTTCCACATTATCTTTTATTCTTTGCATTCCTATATTTAACGTACCTTGATTGCTTGGAATTAATATAATTGCAGGAATAGTCTTTTTATCATATCTTTCTATTGTCTCCTCAATATCTTGTGCTATATGCTCAGTCACAAATATAATTGCATAATCATTATTAGCTAAATTATCAACTATATTTTTAGCATCATCATACTGTATAACTGGAAAAACATCTATCCCTAGTGCTTTAAACGGTAAAACTGAATCCTTATCTCCAACTACACCTATTTTTTTAAACATAAATATCACGCAGCCTTTCTCTTATTAATCCTGCACCAATATTATTAAGCTTGCCAACCATTATAATTCTAATGATTTTTATTTCTGTTTCTTTAGCATAAATATACGCCAATAATGGTTCTACTCCAAACGGTATTATTTTAGCATCTCTCATCATGCTCATTATGTAATTATCAATTAATTTTTCTAATAAACTAACAGATTTATTTTTAATATAATCATCTATACCAACTTTAATAAAACCCGCATAACTTGTATGAGCAAATTTAGTATATATGTTTTCTGGATCATCATTTATAATTTCCAAGAACTTATTTTTATCTATAGAGCCACCTTCAATAATAACTCTAGCTAAAAATTCTTTATCTTTATTTTGTTTCTTAATCCTTAACAAAGTTTTTAAATTTGTAGAATCAATCAATGTTGTAATATATTTATCAACGAAAGTATCTTTTATTTCACTTTTAATTTGCATCAATGACTTAAACATATATCTATCTAATATAATATCCACTAACTGAGGATCTTTAGTATTTTGAAAATTATTATTTACCTCCTCAATTGCATCTCTCATAATTATAGGTAATTCTCTTATATTATCACTTTTAATTAAATCTCTTAATTTTAACGCATCAATTGTTCCCACATTTATTAAAAGATAAGATAAATCTTTTTTTAAAAAAATTCCTTTTAAAATCACTTTTATATTATGGTAGTCATATTTAATGCTCATCAAATCAATAATGCCTTTTACTGGACTTATGTAATACATTAAATCAAATACTCTAATTAATTCTCTACTTAGCATCAATTCATAATCTTCTGCTTTATTAATATCAGTCATGACATTAACATACTCAGTTTCCTTAAGAATTTTTAATGACTCATAAGCAGAATTCGAATCAATCATCCTATCAATTTGAGCTTTATTAAGGAGCTTTGTCTCATATACTCTAATCCTTGGTATAACTTGGCTAAATTGCATCTTATCCATAGTTAACCTCCTTAACTTAACAATACTTGTGCTATTTCAGCTCTTAAATCATCTTTTAGTGAATTAACTAGAGCTTCAAAAGTACAATTTACTTCTATTCCATTCTTCTCTAGTATAAATCCTCCCATAAAGTTTCTAGTTTCCTCACTTAGAATCACAATTACTTTTGATTTAAGTTCATTATTTATTTGTATCAAGAAATCTTCGTCAATCATCTTTTTTCCATAATCATTTAAAATTAAGTTATGTTCTCCGCATATATCCATGTTTAATATAGAATCTTTAACAAATTCTTTAAAATCATCGTCTGATAAATCACATAATGTTTGTATGCTCAAGTCAAAAATTTCTTTTATAACTTTTTGCTTCGATTCTAGCTTTTTATTTCTCGCTTGTAACTTTGCTCCTGAAATTATTCTTTCTTTTTTATAAATAGCTTCTTTTTTAGCTTTTTCTATGATCACTACTTCATTTTCATAAGCTTCTTGCTGCTTCTTATTAATAATTTTTCTTTTTTCATCTTCAGCCTGAGCTAATATAGATGTTTTTTTATCTTCCGCATCCTTCATAATTTTAGAAGTTAAATTGTTTATGTTAGACATTATATTCACATCCTTGTCTGGCACAAAATATTCGACGCATCTCTGGTCTGTTATTTTTTTCATGTGCCTTATTTAAATACACCGTTTACTAATAAGAATGATACAACAAATCCTAATAATGCATATGTTTCAACCATAGCAGCTAAAATTATTCCTTTAGTATTATGTTCTGGATTTTTAGCTAATATTTGAATACCAGCTGCTGCTGCTTTTCCTTGAGCAATACCTGACCATAATCCGGCTATAGCAATTGGTAAACAAGCAAATAATAAATACACTCCTTGAGACAATGTTGTTTCTGGTTTTAATTTAAGAAAAACAATTAATCCAATAACAAATCCATACAACCCTTGAGTTCCTGGTAATAATTGAAGAATCAAAGCTTTACTAAACTTTTCTGGTTGTTCTGATAATAACCCTGCTGCAGCCTCACCGACTAAACCAACACCCTTTGCTGATCCTATACCTGATAATCCAACTGCTAATGCAACACCTAATGCTCCAAAAATAAATCCTCCATTATTTTCTGAAAAAAACTTAATCCAACTCATATCCATTTTTAATTATCCTCCTAATCTCGTTTTAAATTAATATATTGATTTTTAGGTTTAAATGGTTTAAATGCTCTACCTCCACCATCATAAAACTTTGAAAAATATTCTACATAAGTAAGTCTTAACGTATGAACATACCCACTCAACAAAGACAATCCTAAATTTACAGTTTGACCTAATAAGAATATCAATGGTATTGCAATAAATCTGCCTACTCCAGGAATCATATGCATGATCATATTTATTGCCCCTGCAATAGATCCCCCTGATAATCCTATAGCCATAAGTCTTGTATAGGATACTAAATCACTTACATAACTTGTAATTCCATATAATTCATAAAATCCTTGGGCTATTTGTCCACCTTTTGTCTTCATTTGTCTTCCTTGAGTTAAAACAATAAGTATTGAACCAACAACTGCACCTATTATAGATATTATCTTTAATATTGACAAATTGAATGATATGCTTGCTGCAATACCTCCAAACGATATTAAAGTAATAACCCAAGATCCAACATCCATAAATGCTTCTAGTGGTTGTCCTATTTTTATTAAAACAGTTGCTTTTATACCTAGCCCGAAGAAAATTTGAATAACACCAAATACAACAGATATAACAAGTATTGTCATAACATCTGTTGTTGTATCAATCAAACCTTTAAATTTAATTAAATCTCCAAAGAACGACCCGTAAATCATTCCAAATAAAATTGTAGGAAAACTCAAATACATAAAAAATTTAACCATCTTATTTGTTTTCTCTTCAAAATGAAAGAATTTCAATGATAAAAGAGTTCCTATCAGCATTAATATACCATATCCAGCATCTGCAACCATCATTCCGAAAAATATCAAATAAAATGGTGCAACAAACGGAGTTGGATCTATATCGTTATATTTAGGCAGACTATACATTTCAGTAACTGCTTCAAATGATGAATTCAAATCATTATTTTCTAATTTAATAGGAACATCATCAATTTCTTCTTCTTTTACGTCCTCAAAATTTAAATAGTAATCATCATTTAAAACTTGTTGCGCTATCTGAATAAGTTGCTCATTCTCATGAATAGGTACCCATCCCTGCATTAATACTGTACTTTTAGTTTTTAAGAAATTGTTGTTAACCATTTTTCTAGACAACAAATTATTATAATATTCATAAACTAACTGCATTGCCTTTAATTCCTGATCATACCCAGCTAATTCTTCTTTGATTATAAATTCCTCTGATTCAATAAGCGAAATCTTCTCATTATATTCATGAATTAATTTTAAAGGATTCTCCTTTTCCTCTGTTTTAAATTGAGAAAATCCAAATCCTCTTAGTATGTTTTCTACTTTTTTCGAATTTTCTTTATTACATAATGTAATAAAATATGTATTTTGCTTATCTTTAGATATTATTTCTAAATAACAATCATCTAAAGCACTTTGCAAAGAATCTTCATATTGATTAGATACATTTCCTAAATAATATGCTGTTTGTCTTAGTTCTTCCAGCGAAGATAAAGGTGCATCAAATTGCTCATATGGTTGTAAATTTTCAACATAACCTTTAAACCTATTCTTATCATTTTCTAATTCAGTTAATTTGTTATCTTTACTCTTTACTTTGTCATAACTTCCTTCCCAATTGCTATCTGAAACTGTTTTTTCAAGTTCTTCCATAGTTAAAGAAAGCTTTTCTTTGTATAATGATTTTAATAACGATTGTTTAGGAACATATTTCTCTAAAAATTCTATTGAAAATTTAGCTTTTGATAACTTTTCTTCCCATTTTGCTATTTGGGAATCTACTTCAGATTTATCTAAATCATTAAAAATACTATTATTTTCTATAAAATTTTCATCTTGCAAATCAATGAACTCAACATTTGAAAAAACTTGCAATCTTCTAAGCAATGCATCCTTTTTATCTTCGAAAGCTAACAAAGTGAACTTATTCATTTTAACTATTGCCATGAATCTTCACTATCCTCTCAACAATTAATTTAAGTGCATTGTTTTTCTTCTCTTCAGATACATTCAATATTTCCTGTACTTCTTTTTTTCCTTCTTCTAATATAATTTCTGCTTCCTCATTTCCTAAACAGATAGCTTCATGAACAATCTTGTCAGCTTTAACTTTTGCTTTTTCTAAAGCATCATCATAATTGCTTTGTGCTTGTAATTTAGCCTTTTCTATAATTTTCTTTGCTTCAACAGTTGATTCTTTTATAATTTCATCAGCTTTGTCTTCAGCTTTTTTAATTTCATTAATCGCACCTATCGCCAAAATATACCTCCTTATCTATAAAAAAGCATTAGACACATGAAAGAAAATAATAGACCAAAGATGTGATGCATATTTAGTGCTACACAAGGAAGTAAAATCAGCTAATAGTAGGCCCTATTAGGTGATTTTGCTTACGTGAGTAGAGAACCAAAAGTGATGCTCCAAATTTTATATTTGATTAGCAGAACTTTTACACAGTGCAATTTATGATTTTGCATAAATCACTTACTCAGTGAGCGTATGCGAGTCGAGCTTCCTTATGACTCAAAATAGACAAACATACAGGTCTATTATTTTTTTGATTGTGCCTTAAAATAAACGTACGAAATAAAATATATCAATACTTTATATAGTATCAATTACTTCATAACGTTTATTATAAACTCTACATATAATTTTTTCAATGTTTTACCTTTCCATACAAAATACTCTGAAATAACCTCAATCCCTATATTAAATTTGATTTAATATATACTGCTGCTATTATTTTTTTAATTATAGTAAAAAAATAACAAGCCAGCAAACACACTACATATTCTTCGATATAATTAGCAGACTGTTTACTTTATAACATGTATTTAAGTAAACATACTGACAAAATATAACTTAAAATAAAATAGACTATTATACTGACTTGTTATTTTTTACTATGCGTCAACAAAATAAAATCACTTTTTTCTATATTAAATTTAATCAAGCATATAAAATATGCTTAACATATGAATTTGTTATTTTTTGAATATACCTTAAAGAACACATTAAAATAAATCTTTATTAATTTCCAAAAACTTAGTATTAAAGTTTCCTGACCTAAAAGTTTCATTGTCCATCAATTTTTTGTGAAAAGGAATTGTTGTTTTAACTCCTTCAATAACAAATTCATCTAATGCTCTTTTCATTCTTAGAATTGCTTCATCCCTATCTCTTCCCCAAGCAATCACTTTTGATACCATTGAATCATAAAATGGTGGGATAACATATCCTGGGTAAACTGCACTATCTATTCTTAAACCAATTCCACCAGGTGATAAATAATTTTCAACCTTTCCTGGACAAGGAATAAAGTTTCTAGATGGATCTTCCGCATTTATTCTACATTCTAAAGCACATCCATTTATCTTAACATCTTCTTGAGTAAAAGATAATTTTTCACCACCTGCTACTAATATCTGTTCTTTCATAAGGTCAATGCCAGTTATCATTTCAGTAACACCATGCTCAACTTGTATTCTTGTATTCATTTCCATAAAATAAAAATTATTATCCTCATTTAAAAGAAATTCAACAGTTCCTACACTATTATACTTTACAGCCTTAGCTACTCTTACAGCCGCGTCACCCATAGCATTTCTTAAATCTTCATTTAATGCTGGTGATGGTGATTCTTCTACAAGCTTTTGATGACGTCTTTGTATTGAACAATCTCTTTCACCTAAATGAACTACATTTCCATAATTATCTCCAATTATTTGAATTTCTACATGCCTAGTATACTCTAAATATTTCTCCAAATAAACCATAGGATTTCCGAAATAGTTTTGTGCTTCCTTTTGAGCAGTTTCAATGGAGCTTATTAATTCATCTTCAGAATTAACCACTCTCATTCCTTTACCTCCGCCTCCTGCTGATGCTTTAACTATAACTGGATATCCTATTTCTTTTGCAATTGCTATTGCTTCATCAATATTTTGTATTTCTCCATCTGTCCCAGGAACAGTAGGCACTCCAGCTCTTTTTATTGTATCTCTTGCATTAGATTTATCACCCATTAAACTTATAATTTCAGAACATGGACCTATAAATTTAATTCCAAATTCTTCACACATTTGAGCAAAATCTGTGTTTTCTGAAAGGAAACCATAACCTGGATGAATAGCATCTACTTTAGCATGTATAGCGACACTCAATATATTTTGTACATTAAGATAACTATCCTTTACAAATGTTTTACCAATACAATAAGCTTCATCAGAAATTTTCACATGCAATGCATCTTTATCAGTTTCTGAATAAATAGCAACTGTTGAAATTCCAAGCTCTCTGCAAGCACGTATGATTCTAACAGCAATTTCTCCTCTATTAGCTATAAGAATTTTCTTAAACATATCTTTCTCCTTTTCAAATTACTTACTTTTTATCTCAAATAGTGGTTGGCCGTATTCTACAAAGTCTCCATCCTTAACTAATATATCAACTATAGTTCCTTGAACTCCAGCTTCAACTTCATTAAATAATTTCATCACTTCAATCAATCCAACAACAGTATCACATTCTACCTCATCATTAACTTTAACGAAGGCTTGTTCATTTTTTTCTTTGGAACAATAGAAAGTACCTGCAAAAGCGGCTTTAATATATTCCTTCTCTGTAATTTCTATCTCAACGTCCTCATTGATACTTTTCTTAATTTTAGACTGAGCATCCTTAATTTCACCTTTAGCAAACGTATTTGTACTAGCTAAACCTTCACATGTCTTATTCTTATCTATTACTATCTTACTATCTTCATGTTGAAATTCAAAATGAGGAACATCAAATTTATCAACAACTTTAATAATTTTTTCTATATCATCTATATTAATCATTAATTTTACCCCTTATCTCTTCTATATAGTTATTAACTTTATAGCTTTTTTTATCTCTGATATATATCTTTCTCTAGAAAAATATAATTTTTCAGCTTCCTTTAATGTTATCTTCTTAAATATTATTTTATCATTTGGTTTAAGTTGCACTATTTTTTGAATATCCACAGAAGCTACATGAGCGATTTTAGGATACCCTCCAGCAGTTTGCCTATCAGCTAAAAGAATAATTGGATTTCCATCAGGTGGAACTTGAATAGTTCCCACAGAAACTTCTTCAGATATCATTTCTAACTTTTCTTTAAATTGAATTTTTTCCCCACATAAACGGTATCCCATTCTATCAGACCTAGCATCAATATTAAACTTTGAATCAAAGAATTTTTTTATGCTTTCTTCTGAAATGCTATGAAACTGCCTATCTGGAAAAACTCTAATCACTGTATTCTCTGAGATTTCTTTAATAAAGTTTTTTACATACCATTTTAGTGTTACAAAATCATCTTTATCACTAATCTCTTTTAATTTTTCTATTAGTATAGTAGACTCTAAACTTTTAACACCAATTCTAAGTATATCTCCTTTTTTCAATGCTCTTCCTTCATAACCACCAAATCCCGCTCTCAAATATGTACTTTTACTATTCATTACTTTTGGAACATCAAACCCACCAGCTACAGCTAAATAAGAACGACAGCCTGCTTTACACGAACCAAACTTCAATGTACAATTTTTATTTACATAAACAGGTCTTCCACTAGGAACCTTTAGCCCATTAATAGTAGGAGAAAGATCTGCACCAGTTATAGCAAATAAAGTTCCTTCATTAAGTTGTAATGAAGGTCCAACTAAAGTTATTTCTAAAACACTTTCATTTTCTTCATTTCCAACTATAATATTAGATAGTCTCATCGCATAACTATCCATAGCTCCACTAACTATAACTCCATCTTTTTGATATCCAATTCTCCCCAAATCCTGAATTGTTGTAAGAAGTCCTGGATTTAAAACAGATATATTCACTATTCTTCCTCCTTTAACTTTAAGTATTCCTCATAGGAAATAGGATAAAACTTAGCTATATCCCCTGACTGTAAAAGACTTTTAGGATTCCCATCTAAATCAAACATCTTTATAGGAGTTCTACCTATAAGCTGCCAACCTCCAGGAGTCTCTATTGGATATACTCCTGTCTGCATTCCGGCAATTCCTACTGATCCCGCTGGTATTGCTGTTCTTGGAGATTCACGTCTTGGAGCTGCAATTTTTTCTGACATTCCTCCTAAATAAGGAAAACCTGGTGCAAATCCTATCATATAAACTAAATATTTTCCTTCAGAATGAATTTTTATCACATCATCAACAGTAATATTATTTATTTCAGCTACATGTTCAATGTCTGGACCAAATTCTCCACCATAACATACTGGAATTTCAACTATATGTTCTTCATCACTCGATGAGAAATCAAGATCAGATATCATATCCTCTAAAATATCTTTTACTACTTCATAAGGAGATTCGCTCTTCATATATAAAGGATCATAAATAATAGAAACACTAGAAAAGGCTGGCACATATTCTGTCATTCCATTAAATGGGTGTTTATCAAGATATGCGCATAATATTCTAACTTTTTTATTTATATCTTCATTAATTTCCTTACCAAATTCAATTAGCGCACACGTTTCACTTATTTGAGAAATTTCAGTTTTAAATTCATTTTTCTTCATAATTGCGCTTCCCCCTCCAACAATTTCTACTATACTTTTCAGAAACATATTCTATATTATTTTTAATTTATTCTTCTTTAAAATTAATTTCTAGCATACTAGTTCAGTAGTAATATTTTTTATTAAAAAAATCATAACTTATTAGAACATATTTATTAAATTCACAATTCAATATTAATATTTTCTCTTAAACTAATTAATATTCAATTTATATACATTCTTGTTCTACGCCTTCATAAACTCTAGGAACTCTTTTTCCTATTCCACAAACAAACTCATAATTGAAACTTCCAGCTATATCAGCTAATTCTTCAACAGAAATAGCATTCCTACCATCTTGTCCAACTAAAGTTACTTCGTCTTCAATCTCCACGTTATCAATATTAGTGACATCAATCATCATCTGATCCATACAAACCCTACCTATAATTGGTGCATAACTACCGTGAATCAATACTTTTGCTTTTGACGATAGAGCTCTTGGATATCCATCAGCATATCCAATAGAAATTGTTGCAATTTTAGTTTTATTTTTTGTAATATAAGTTGCTCCATAACTTACACCATGTCCGGAATCAACATTTTTAACATTGACCACATGTGTTTTCCATTGTAAAGCTGGCTTCAATTTAATAGCATCTTTATTAACATCCTCAGATGGATATAATCCATAAGTTATTATTCCTGATCTAACCATATCAAAACGATGGTGGTCAAATTCCATTATTCCTGCGCTATTGCACATATGCTTAATAGGAATATTTATATCTTTTTCTTCTAATAATTCTACAAACTTATCATACCTATCTATCTGCAATTCACTATAACTCTTATCTTTTTCATCTGCACAAGCAAAATGAGTAAATAGACCTTCAATATTTAAACTCGGAAAAGTTGCGATTTCTTTAACGGCTAAAGCACCATCTTCATTAGGCTGAAATCCTATTCTTGTCATACCAGTATCTAATGCAATATGAATTTTAGCTTGTTTTTTGCATTTCTCTCCTGCATTTGACATTTCTTTAGCCATTTCTATATTATATACAGTTTGAGTTATATCATTTTCAACTAGAGTTAAATATTGACTTGGAGATGTATAACCAAGGATTAATATAGGTACTTTTATTCCATATTCACGCAGCTCCATAGCCTCTTCTATAGTAGCAACTCCATAATAATCAACTTCGTTTTTAAGAAAATCTCCTAAGACAGTAGCACCATGACCATAGCCATCTGCTTTAATTACTGCCATAACCTTTACGCCATGTCCTATTCGTTTCTTTACTTCATTTATATTATGCGAGATAGCATCTAAATCTATTCTTGCGTAAGATCTAAAATATTTTTCCATAAAAAAACCTTCTTTTAATTTAATATTTTTATTTATATATGTTGAAAATTTAAAACTATATACTATATCATTAAATTAATGAGTAAATCATATTTCAACATATATATTTTTTAATATACAACTGTTCTTAAATACAAATAGTACTTTGAGATATTCTTATAAATCAAGAATTAGAAACTAATTTATATAACGGTGTAATTTTTATATCTTGTTCTTCTAAACCTGCTTTAATTTTTCTTACAAATTCTAATGCTTTTGCACCATCTCCATGAACACATATAGAATCTACTTTAATTGGTATATCAATTCCAGTAATCGTTTTAACTTTGTTTTCTTTAATCATTCTAATAACTCTTTTAATAGATTCATCTTCATCAGTAATCATTGATCCTTCTTTGGTTCTTGCAACTAAAGTACCGTCCTCTTCATAAGCCCTATCAGCAAAGGCCTCCCTTGCTACTTTTAAGCCTACATTATTTGCTGCATTCACCATTTCACTTCCTGATAAAGCAAGTAAAATAAGTTGTGGATTAACTTCATATATACCTTCACAAATTGCTGTAGCAAGCTTTATATCCTTTACTGCCATATTATATAAAGCTCCATGTGGTTTTACATGATGCATTTTGATTCCTTGCGCTTTACAAAAAGAATCCAATGCACCAATTTGATATTGAACCATAGCTTTAGCTTCTTTTTGAGAAATATTCATATTTCTCCTTCCAAACCCTACTAAATCAGGCAATCCAGGATGTGCACCAACACAAACACCAGCCTTTTTAGCTAATTCAACTGTATGGCTCATTGTAAGAGGATCTGATGCATGAAATCCGCATGCTAAATTAGCAGAAGATATATATGATATTACTTCTTCATCTAATCCAAGTTTATAATTCCCAAAACTCTCGCCTAAATCGCAATTTAAATCTACTTCATGCATAAAATTTTCCCACCTTAATATTTTAAATCTACATTTTTAACATCTGTTATAAGCATATGACCTGGAGAATGTGTAATAACAATTTTAGGCTTTACATTCATTACTACAGATTGTGGTGTTACACCACAAGGCCAGAATACTGGTACTTCTCCTTCTTTTATTTGTACACTATCTCCAAAATCTGGTTTAGTCACATCTGAAATTCCAATAACAGATGGATCTCCTATATGAATTGGTGCTCCATGAACTTTTGGCATTGTTCCTGTTACCATTACAGATTTAACAATTTGATCATATGGAATAGGTCTCATGCTGACAACCATTTTCCCATTAAAAATACCTGCAGGTTCACATTCTATATTTGTCTTAAACATAGGAACATTACAATTTTCTTCAATATGCCTTATACTTATCCCTGCTTCTAATAGCTCTGATTCAAAAGAAAAACTACAGCCTATTAAGAAGCTTACAAAGTTATCCCTCCATAAATGTTCCACACTTGTATATTCACCTGTAAGTATTCCGTCTTCATATACTCTGTATTTAGGAATATCTTTAGCAATATCAACATTATTAGCTATATATTTAAGACTTCTGCTTCCCATATCACTAACTTCTAATATAGGACAAGATTTTTGATTTCTTTGAGTAAACAAAAGGAAGTCATAAGCTAAATCTTTTGGAAGAATAACTAAATTAGCTTGTGCATATCCTGCACACATTCCAGATGTTGGACCTGTAATTTCACCTTCACGTATTAATCTACGAACTTCTGCTGGATCCATTTGTGAATAATTCATTACACTTATCCTCCTTTACTTTAGCATTACTAATCGTTCATTGCTATCCTTTGTATCAATAACATTGTCATAGTATCCTAATTCAATAACTTTTTCAAACCATGTAGCACATGTTTTTTCTAATTTAATAGCATAAGATACACATTCTCTCATTAAATTAACAATTGAAAGATTCATTGATAATCCAAAACCATCTATAGCAGGTGTTAACCATCCATACATATCTATCATTCCACTTCTTGAAGCTGCAACCATTGCTTCTTCTTCCATTTCCTTTGTATGCAATATTTCTAGATCCTTCTTTAAATAGGCAATTGCTGCAATTAATCCATAGCATCCCCAATCTGATACAGTAGCAGTTATAATATTATCTGCTTTTGTTGCAACTGCAATTCCACCATTGCATCCACAATTACATCTACCTTTAGCTGCATATGGAATATATTCTTCTAAATGTTCCTTAATAGTTCCCATTCCCATTTCATTACCAAGGTCACCTATTGCTATATTAAGGACTCCCTTGTCTTGTAATTTTGTAAATAAAATATCTTGTTTTGCTTCTAATTCTGTAACATCTAAACCAACTGCATTATGATATTTTCCAACAGAATTAGCTCCTGGACATTCAATACTAATAACTGCACTAGGTAATCCTTTAGACATAATATCATCTGCTTGCTGCTCTGCTTTACTTGCATCCTTTGTAAATGATATAGCAGCCATAGATATAGGATATTCTTTTAATTCTTCAATACTATCATAACAATGTAATCCAACTACAGCAGATAAATTCTTTACTGCTAACATATTTTCCTCTGGGCATATAATTACTGGTTTTACATTAAACGCCTTAACCAAAGATCTTGCAAGAAGAATAGAACTTACTATTCCATCCATTTCAGCCTTTTTAAATGGAAGTAATACAAATCCAGTCATTATATAAACTAAATCGCCTTCTTTTAAAGTATCTAACAGCTTCTTTGCTGCATTTGTAGTTAAAGGTTCTTTAGTATACTCCCTTGATGCAGAGTACAATATACGACAAACACCATATCCTCTAGGATCTAAATTCATTAAATTATCTAAATTCTCGCCTATATTAAATAATGTTAATTCTTTTTGATTCATATTCTACCCAACCTCCTACTCTTCTTTTGTTTCTTCTAAGAATTCATTTAATAATGCATCTTGTAATTTTTTTATAATTTCTGGAGCTTTTCCACCTACAGGTTTTCCATCTATTTCACAAGCTGTTATACAGAATTGACCTGAACTAGTAACAACAACTTCATCTGCTTCCATTAATTCTTTTAATGTAAATGCTGTTTCATTTACAGGAATCTCAAACTTCTTACACATTTTAATAATATGAGCTCTTGCAATACCTGGTAAAATCAAATTATCTGCTGGTGCAGTTTTGAAAATTCCATCTTTTATAATTGAAACATTGCTATGTGCACATTCAGTTACTCTATCCCCTCTATGGAATACAGCTTCTTGGCATCCTGCTTCTTCAGTTTTTTGTGCTGCAATTACACTAGGTAATAAATTTAATGTTTTAATGTTGCAGTGTAAAAATCTTGTATCTTCTAAAGTAATTAATTTTGCTTTTTCTGACATATCTTTAATATTTGCTGGCTTTAATGTAATCCATAAATTCGCTGGTGTATCTGGAAATGCATGATTACGCATTGCAGTTCCTCTTGTAACTTGCCAATAAACAAATTGTTCTCCACAATCAACTTTCTTAACCATATCTTTAAGAATTTCCTTAAGTTCTTCCTTTGAGTAAGGAATTTTAATTCTTAATAATCCTGCACTATTAAAGAAACGTTCAATATGCTCGTCCAATGCAAAAATTACATGATTTCTACTATAAGTTGCATCATAAACTCCATCTCCAAAATAACACACACGATCATTCATTGGTATTTTCATTTCCTCTAATAAACCATATTCTCCATTGTAATAGCCTAAATTTTTCATATAATTGCCTCCTAAAATTTATTAAATAAAACAAAAAAGCCAAATATATTTTAGACATTTAAAATCGACCCCATTGTCTAAAACATATTTGGCTTTTGCTCAAATCTATGTTATACATACATATTATATTCTCAAATAAAAATTTTCAATATTTTTTGAAATTTCAATAAATTTTATTGTTTTTAATATTTAATCAAAAATTTTTTCTATATTTTCCACAATTGAAACTAAAAACATGAAATTTTTACTCCTTATAGATAAACTACTTAAATCTTAGAGTTAAGTGGTGACTTATCGAAAGAAGCTGTATTCTTTTTCTCGGTTGCTATATAATTTGGTTGTGGATTTCTACCAGCAGAAGTTGCACTATTCCTGCATGCTCCTCAAATAAGTTGATGACAAGCAAAAATAGAACAACTTCTGCTGAAGAAATGCATACAGCCAAATTATAAATGCAACACTCCGAAAAAAATACAGCTTCTTTCTAGTTTTGATACATTACAAATCATTCACCTTTAAAAGGTATAGTCGTAAAAATCCATCATTAAGAAATATAGCAAGTTTTTGTGAAGATATAAATGCTAATTTAATAATACAATTCAGAATAGATTGTATTATTAATATATAACATAATAAAATATTCAATTACCCATAAAATTTAGTGATTATTGATTAAACTTTACACGTATTGATATCTAATCTAGCATAGAACTTAGACTTATATAGTAAATTAATAAAATCAAATATATTTTTTTCTACAGAACTGTAAAAATGTAGTTGATTTATAATATATAAACTACATTAAGTTTAATAAACATGTATATATATTCTAGTATGATTCAAGTTATTGAATTAAATATCTATATAAATAAAAAAACATAAACTAAATTTAAACTTTGAAATGTATTATAAACTAGAAAAAATGGTGACTATTTTACGTAGTGTTGCATTGATAATTAAGCTGTAGGTATTTCTTCAGAATAAGTCGTTCCACTTTTGCTTGTCCAATTGAATAATTGGAGCAAGCTAAAGTGGGTACAACTTATCCTGTTAGAAATCCACAGTTTAATTATCTAGCAACCGAGTAAAATAATCACCATTCTTTCGGTTAATTACCACACAATTCTAAATCCCAAGTTGTTTATCTATTTTGTATTGCTGATTATTCAATTGTATCTGGTATAACACTGAATGTATTTTTTATACTTTTCAAAACAAAGTGAGTTTTTGTTGATGAGACTCCCTCTAAACTTTTTATTTGTCTATGGATTTGTTCAAGTTGATTCGATGATGCACAAATAATTTTGATCATAAAATCAAAATCTCCTGTTAAATAATAACATGAAACAATATTATCATTACACTTAATAGCTTTAGTAAAAGATTCATAAAATTTCGGATGTTCAAGGCTAACTTCCATTAATGCAGTCATATCATTTCCTAATTTTTTTTGGTCAACAATTATTGTATATTTTTTAATTACATCATTATTTTCCATCTTATGTATTCGTTCAATAACTGCTGAAACTGATAAATGAATTTCTTTACTTATTGCTGATGCTTTGCTTCTTGCATTTGATTTTAAACATTTTAATATTTTATAATCCATTTTATCCATAAATTATTCCCCCAAATCTCAAATAATCATCTAAAAATTATATAGCCCCTGTAATTTTCAAATAATATTATGACTATTATAATATCTTAAAATAAAAAAGTCTATAAATGTTAATTTTGACATTATACTATTATATTGGTTATCAAATATATTTAAATAATTACAAAAATACCACAAATCCATTTCTGAATAATGTGGTATTCTAATCAATCATTTTTTATATTATTTAAATACATCTAATATAATCAGCTTTATCATTAAATAAATAATAAGTATTCTCTTGTACTATTTCTCCAGCTTCAATATATTTTTCTAAGTCAATTTTAAATTTTTCCAAATGATATTCTTTAAACGAATATTGTTCTTTTAGTTTTTCCTTTATGCTCTTTTCTTCCTCTTTTTCCATATCACTTCTTAAAAATTCTGGTAATCCACGTCTTTTATTGAATATTAAGTAATTGAATCTAACAATCTCTTTTAAATGTTCATTACTTTCTTTTAATATACTCTCATTAAAATCTAAAAATACTTTATAATATTCCGCATTTCCTATATTTTTATTAAAGTATCCTTGATTTTCAAAGAACATACCTAAGCTATAATAAAAATTAAAAGGTTTCTCAAATTTATTTTCAAAATACTTGATTATAAGCTTAAACTTTTGAGAATTGTAATACTTGTCAACCATTTCTTCTACTTTCTTCAACTTCAATAGTTCTTCATATGATATCTTATCTGTTTTTAAAATTTCATATGGTGGATATGGTGAAAATTCCATTCCATATTTATCTGCATCTTCTCTCATGGAAGATCCCTTTAATAATTTTAAAAAACCAAGTTGTATTTCCTCTGGTTTTATCTCATACATATCATTAAAAGACTTTTCAAATGATTCGTAATCTTCTCCAGGAAGTCCTGCTATTAAATCTAAATGCTGGTCAATATTCCTTAACGCTTCAATTTCTAAAACTTTTTCCTTTATATCACTAAAGTTAACAAACCTATTTATATTTCTTAAAACCTCGTCATTAGTTGTTTGAACTCCAACTTCAAATCTAAATCTTCCTTTTGGAGCCTTTGATAAAAGTTCTATTTCCTGAGGCTTTAATATATCTGCTGATATTTCAAAATGAAATTGAGTGTTTGTATCTTGTTTAATTAAAAACTCCCATATTGCCATAGCAAATTTAGAATTACAGTTAAAGGTACGATCAACAAATTTAACTAATCTGACTTTTTTATTTATAAAGTACATTAAATCATTTAATACTCTGTCAATATCTAAAAATCTAACTCCATGACTTGTTGATGAAAGACAGTATTTGCAGTTGAATGGGCATCCTCTAGATGCTTCATAATAAACAATTTTATTACTTAAATCTTCGCCTTCTTCATATGGAAAAACTATTTCATCCATGGACATAAGTGGGCGTTTTTCATTAGAGTAAACAACCTCATCAATTTTATAATGAAGACCCTTAACGTCTTCCAGTTTAACTTTACCTAATTTATGTAAAACAAAGTCCCTATAAGTTTTTTCCCCTTCACCTTCTATAACATATTCTCCTACATTATTTTTTAGAAAAGTTCTTGAGTCAAATGAGACTTCTGGTCCACCATATAAAATTTCTATATTAGAATCAACTCTTTTAATTAAATTCGCAATTCTTGAAATAAGTTCAACATTCCAAATATATGTTGAGAATGCTACAATATCTGGCTTTTCTTTAATTATTTCTTCTAATATTCTCCCTTCTCTGTCATTTATAGTAAATTCTTTTATCTTAACTTCGTAATCAAGATCTCTTGTAAAATTCTTTAAATATCTAACAGCTAAATTACTATGAATAAATTTAGAGTCAACTGCTGTTAATAGTACTTTCATCTTTAAATCTTCCTTTCACGTATCTATTAAATTTGAAAACAATAATAATTTTCAATACTTTTTATAGTATACATTATTAAGAACTTAATAAAAAGAACTAACACTTATTTAATGCTAGTCTTTTTAGGTATATTCTCAAAAGCAACTTTTAATTCAATTACATTTATATTTTTAGTTTCTTTATATTATATAAGATAGCAAATAATTTGATTTAAAAGAGATAATTATATGAATTATTGGTTTTTTAAACTATTTGGTTATGATTTTTTTTCAGATTTTTTAATCCACTGGGACCATGATGTTTGAAATCCATCTTGATTTTCCTTACAGTAATCATAAAACTTATTAATAAAATCTGATCTATCTTGACTTTCATCCTTATCTTCACTTTTCAATAAATCTGAACCTCCAATCAAATTTTGGCGTTTCATTATATCTTCAAAGCTAACATTCTTTGCATTATGCATCATATCATACATTGCCATAAAAGTAGTAGTTCTCCCAGCTCCTCCTCTACAGTGAAAATGTAGCCAAGTATCTTGTGGAAGATTTATTACTGACTCAACAAATAAATCTACTTGATCATCTAATGGTTTTTCATGGTCAGTTACAGTAATTCTCAAATAACTCATTCCAAGGCTTTTAGCTAACTCTTCTTCCGTTTGTACATTTTCTGGGTTATTGATTTCACTAATTGTGTTTACAGATTTTCCTTTAGGTAGTGTATCAAACATAACATATCCATTTTTAGATATTTCATTTAATTTATTCTTCTCATCAGCTATAATTTGATCTCTAGAAAGGCCTTTATTAGCTTGATCATCTTTTCCAAACCAGCTTATCCCCATACCATTGACAAAGCCATGATCTTCTTGACGTAAATCAATATCCATGGTAATTTTATTACCTATTTTCTCTTTTATCATAGCTAAACCTTTTTCTGAAAGTGCACCACTACCAGATATATTTAGATCTGAAAGTCCTAACAAACTAGTATCCCCTAATTTTTCACTATTAATTTCATCTTTTGTAGTTCTAAAATTTTTTGGTAACACATCTTTATTTTCCGTGTCTATTACAAGATTTATTTTGCTATTTTGCATACCTTCAGTTTTTATATCTGTTTTCTTAGTAATATTATAATAATGTTCTATAAAATATCCAGAAGTTAATGCTCCTATAATTACTACTCCTATAATATATATAATTTTCTTATTTTTCATAAACACGCCTCATTTCTAACTCTAATCACACTTACATTTAACCCCATAGTAATTATATTACTGTTAAATTAAAATCACATTAAATTCAAATTTTCCCCTATAATTACATAAATAGACCACTTATTCCTGCTGATACCGAAAATCTTTTGAAAGTAATGCAGGAATTGCTACTGCTTCTAGAACTGAAACTATAAAACCTGTTATAATATGAATTAAGTATTCTTTTGTATAAACTAATGAGTATATGCTTCATAATCTTTACTAAATTATTTATTTTAACATCATTATTTTGTAAAAAATGAATAACTAATTAAAAATCTTAACAATACCTATTTAAATTTTAGTATTGTTGAAAATGTACTTAAGAAAATAAATTATAAAAGATTTATTGTTGAAATATGTAATGATATCGTTTAATACTGTATTTAATTTGATACATTCAAAATTATTAGCTAACGTTCACATTGTTAAACATGTATTAATTATGTTATCATCAAAAATATATTTCAGGTGATGGAGTTCGCCTTTAACTGCGTAATGCTAATGACTCCTACAAAATAGCGGTAATCCGCTTTTTTGTAGGAGTCATTTTAAATTTTCCAAATAAATGCAGTAATTATACTTACAAAATCCTATTTACAATTAAAATAAGAAAAGGAGAAACATAATGCAAAAAAGTAATTCAAAAATCTTAAGATCAATCTTATTTATCAGAAACTTAAATATAAGTGCAATTTTAGGAATATCATTTTTAAAATGGTTTCTTATAAGTGCAGTTGTTGGTTCTCTTACAGGCTCTATTATGGCTTTATTTTTAAAAAGTCTAGAATTCGCTACAGACTTCAGAACCGATAATCCTTGGATATTGTTTCTTTTACCAATTGGAGGTGCTTTGGTTAGTTTTCTATATTCTAAATATGGAAAAAACTCATCAAAAGGTAATAATTTAATTATTGATAAAATTAATACTAGTAAAGATCATATTCCTTTACGTATGGCACCTTTGGTTTTTCTTGGAACTTTTATCACTCACTTATTCGGAGGTTCCGCTGGTAGAGAAGGTACTGGTGTACAAATTGGTTCAAGCATAGCTGAAAGTATTGGAAAGTTATTAAAATTAGATAAAATGGACACTAAAATTATTTTAATGTGTGGTATTAGTAGTGGATTTGGTTCTATATTTGGTACTCCTCTTGCCGGGACAATATTTGGACTAGAAGTAGCCGCTCTTGGAACTATGAACTATATTAGCTTGATTCCTTGTTTCTTTTCAGCTTTTATTGGAAATCTTGTAACAGAATCATTTAATGTTCATCATGCTCACTATTCTATATTACAAATACCAGATATTACATATATTATAGTATTGAAAGTTATCATTGCTGCAATTCTATTTGGATTAGCTAGTAAATTATTTAGTGAGTTAACTCATAAATTAAAAGAAGTTTTTTCTTCTAGCTTTGAAAATGCTGCAATAAAAAGCTTCATTGGTGGAATTATAATAATCGCTTTTACGTACATAGTTGGAACAAGAGATTATCTTGGGCTTAGTCTTCCATTAATGTCAGATTCATTTATTGGACATGTTAGCCCATTTGCATTTTTATTAAAAATCATATTTACTTCATTTACTTTAGGTACAGGCTTTCAAGGTGGTGAAGTTACTCCATTATTTGTAATTGGTTCAACCTTTGGAAATGCTTTAGCAAGTATTCTTAATGTTTCACCATCATTTTTAGCAGCTTTAGGTCTTATAGGAGTATTTGCAGGAGCTACAAATGCACCTATAACTTCTTTTATTTTAGGCTTAGAAATGTTTGGTTCAACAGGTATGGAATTTATGTTTATGACTTGTGCTATAAGTTATTTATTTTCTGGACATTCTGGAATTTATACATCTCAAAAGATTGGTATAAGTAAAAGCAGATTAATTAAAGTCCCTAAGGAATCAACTCTTGCTTCTTATAGAAAAAAGAAAAATGCATAAATTTATTTAAATAAAAACTCAAGTGAGCACGATAATTAAATCACTTGAGTTTTTGTAATATATTCACAAAAACAAACATATTTAAATATTTCTTTAACCTACTTAAAAAATAACCTTGCATAATAATGTTGATAAAATAACGCCTCCTAAGCTCAAAAATAAATTTAGAAATATATTACTAAACCCTAATAGATATCTTCCATCATTCATTAGAGTAATTGTTTCATAACTAAATGTAGAAAATGTTGTAAGTCCTCCCATAATCCCTGTAGTTAAAAAAAGCTTTAAGTTTGGGGATATAAAATCTGTAGATACACTTAATTCCATTATCATTCCTATTAAAAAACCACCAAGTACATTTACTATTAATGTTCCTAAAGGAATATTGCAATTAAATAAACCTGCTGATTGTTTTGTAATCAAATACCTAATTATTGCGCCTATACCTCCTCCTATGCCAACACAAATAACTCTTTGCAAATTAATCCCCTCCACTAAAAATCATTCTGCTCATAAACAAATATTGTGTCTCTATCCACTTGACATAATTTATATTAAATAAAATCTCTATAAGTTTTTTCTCCTTCAATTACATATTGACACACGTTATCGTTAGTTAATCACTATAATTAGCACCTTCATATTTAAAATTCTCCGCTTCTTTTTGTTTTATTTGTGTTTTTCTTCCTCGTATAAAAAAAATATCCTCCCATACTTTAGTTACTTCTACTTTAAAATGCTTTTTGAGAATTTTTTTTATTTCCTCAATATTTGAATGCGATAATATATTTAAATTTTTAAATGCAAACTCTTTTATCTTATTATTAGGTAATATAACTCTTATCTTATTATTAAATACTTTTCCTCGTTCTTTATTTATATCCCAAATATAAATTTCACCATCTTCTTTTACATAATTACTTACTTCACTTATTAATCTTTCCTTTTGAGTATTTGTCCATATTTTATTTAACTCAAAGAAAAAAGTACATGCATCATATTGTCTGTTTTTTAACTCTATTTTTGTATCTTCACATACATAATCTAAACTCAATTCCTCTTCAACTTCCTTAGATATATTGTATATAATACCAGAATTCTTTTCTCCAACATCTAATATGTCTCCTTGTAAATTAATATCCTCTAAATTAATTACTAATGTTTTCGTCATACTTATTTACCTCCTCAAGATATATAAACATTTTAACATTTTTTTACATATTTTAAAATATATACTTTTCATATCTTTTATAAATATCAAATTAAATCTTAGACTTATGTAACGGTTAACGGAGATCAAACACATTTTGTTCCACATAACTATAAAAATTAGTTGAAAGTTTCTAAATGAGATATCGCCTCATTCCTGCATGCTCATTAAGCAAGTTAAGGATAAGCAAGAATTGACAATCTCTCATTAACTTTCACAGCCTCTTATAGATAAATAAACTACGAACTAGAATTAAACTTTGAAATATATCATAACTAGAAAATAAGGGAACTCTTTTTCAGAGCATTGCATTTAGAATATTCCTATAGGTATTTCTTCAGTAAAAATTGTTCTATTTTTGCTTGTCCTCAGTTTCATCTGAGGATTATGCAGAAATGGAACAAACTTTTACTGGTAGAAATCCATAGCAATATTCTATAGCAATCGAGCAAAAGAGTTCCCTTACTTTCGGTAATTTATATCACAAGTCTAAATCCCAAATTATTTATTTATGTTTTTATTTATTCTAGCTATCCATAAACATAGTAATACAAATAATAATACAAAAATAAATATCAAAACTGGTTTTGGTAAGCTAAATACTAAACTTGAATTGCTTGTCTGAAGTTTATAAATACACCCTATTCCACTATCTAATATATAAATATCTCCTTCAAAGTATTTTATTCCATTTATCTTACTTTCAGTTCTTAAACTTAATAAATTTGATACAACATTCTCTTTACTTATAGATGACACATTATTTTCTTTGCTATCAAAATATACCTTTGTATCCTTATCTAATATTTTTCCTTCTTTATCTATCGCCAAATATCTTATAATTCCAACATCAGAATATTGATACATAGGTGCAGCTACAATTTTATTAGGCGGATTCGAAATAAGAGGTGGAACTGTTTTTTCACCTTTAAATCTAGGTGAACTTATAGGATCGCCTCCACTAAAATCTGGCCAACCATACCATTTTCCTTTATCTATCTTATACAGATAATCAAAATCTCTATTTATAGGTCTTTCTCCTATATTCTCCATTCCTCCAACTATTCCAACTAATGTTCCTTCACTATCAAGATCCCAGCCTTTAATATTTCTTATACCTGAAGCATATAATGATACCTTATTATTGTCTAAGTTTATTTCTAACACACAAGAATTTGCAATCTCTTGCGCTTTTATCTTTTGTCCATCTTCTGATGAATTTCCATATGCCATGAAAGCACCAGTTTTCTTTTCTCCATAATTATAGCCATTTAATGTTACATCTATTGAACTTTTATCATAAGGAATTTTATCTAATGGATAATTATTGTCAGGGGAAGCTATACCTGAGTTTGTAGCTGATCCAATTGATAAAAGAAGTTTTGAATCTTTTACAATTAGATTTCTATCTAAATATTTGCCTTCACAAGGAATATCTTTCAATATAGATTTTAAATTCTTACTTTCTAAGTCATACTCATACAAGTTTGATTTAGAAATAAAATATAATTTATTATTATAAAAAATCATATTTTCTATTTTTAAGGACTTATCTTGAATTAAATTTTCTTCTCTTCCATCCTCTTTAATAACCTTTATATAATTTTCATAAGCTATATAAAAATTTTTATTTTCATCTTCATCAAAAGCTACAGAGTCTTTACAATTCCTATATGCTACACTCCAACTTATATTATTCTTTAAAATGTTCATTCTATATTGATTAGAAAATTTAAATACTCCAAATGCTCCTACAACAATTACAACAGAAATAATCAAAAATTTCAGAAACCTTTTCACTTCACTCTCCCCTTACTGCTTCAATTTGGCATTTGAAAAAATAACTATCCAAACATACCTTTGTATAAAATATAATACCTATGTTAATTTATATTTTAAAAATACAAAAATAAGACCTTTATTTAAAAATCTTATTTGTACCTTAATTATAGATAAACAACTTGTGACTTAGAATTATGTGGTGAGTAACCAAAATATAGGTCATGCATTTGTTTCGGTAAATTACATCATAAATCTAAGTTGTTTATCTACAATTCATATTTACATCTTATTTAGAATATTCTTTAATTAAGGCACATTTAAAGGAGTGAATATACTTTGAATAAAGATAAGGATAATTTTTTTAAAAATACCTTTTTACTAACAGCTTCAAACATAACTACTGGTATTCTTAGTTTTATATTTTCAATATATCTTTCTAAAATATTAGGTCCTGAAGGAATGGGACTTTATAATTTGGTAATGCCAATTTACAATTTATTCATATGTCTTATGGCTGCAGGTGTAGTTGCATCTATTTCTAAAATCGCTGCAATTTATACTCAAAAAGGTGAATATAATAATATAGCAAAGACTATTAAAGTTGTTGCTATATTTAATATATCTTGGGCACTTTTGATAGGAATTATTGTTTTTTTCAGCTCTTCATTTATTGGGACGTATGGAGTTAACGATACAAGAACAATAAAAGCTATTCGAGTTATATGTCCTGCTATGGTATGTATTGCAATTTCAAACATATTTAAAGGATACTTTTATGGAACTTCTAAAATTATAGTTCCTGCTATTATTGATATCCTTGAAAAAGCCATGAGAGTAATAACTGTAAGCTTACTTATATTTCTAACTCAAGCCAAAACACTTGAGGGTATGGTAACATTAGCTACCGTAGCATTATGTATTGGAGAATTACAAAGTCTAATATGCTTATATATTTACTATAAATATTCTATAAATAAAATTCCACCATCCACTAAAAAGCCTGAAAGTGGATTTCAGCTTCTCTTTGATGTTATAATCATATGCATACCACTATGTGTGAATGGATTTTTAACTAATATTTTAGGTACTCTTGCAACTTTACTCGTACCTAGACGTTTGATTATTGCAGGTTTCTCACATACTGAAGCTTTAAGTATAATCGGTAAATACAATGGAATGGCAATGACTTTAATAACGATTCCCTTAATAGTTGTATCTACTATAAATACATTACTTATACCAGATCTTTCTCAAACTTTAAGTGAAGGAAAACAATATAAAGCTTCTCTTAGAATTCATAAAGTAATTAAATTAGCTTTTCTACTTGGAATATCTACCACTATTATTTGCAATATAATTCCAAATTCTTTAGGAGAAATGTTTTATGGCCGAAATGACTTGGGACCCTACATTAGATTTGCTTCAATTCCAGCCCCTATTTTCTTTACTTCCTTAACTATGTTTGGAATATTGAATGGTTTAAATAGACAAGGGATAATATTAAGAAATTCTTTAATTGAAGCATTACTTGAGTTAGTATGTTTATACATTTTTACAGCTATACCTTCGATTAATATATTTGGATATAGCATTACAATGTTCATATGCTGTGGCATAGGTCTTATACTTAATATACACGAAGTTAACAAACACATAGATATAAGTTTAAATATATCAAATATCATAATATATTTATTATTAGGATTTTTAACATTCTTAGTTCTAAATATATTATCAAAGCATTTACTCATAAACACTCCACTGATAAATAATTTTGTAATTAGTGCACTAACCTTTTCATTATTCATGTATCTTGGCAAATTTGGTGAATCTGAAATCTAATTTTATATTATTTTTTAATAACAAATATAATAAAAAGCTGTATAATAAATATTTAAAAATGATATTCTCACTTCCTTAATACGCTTTATAATAAACAAAAAATCATTTGCTACAGGCTTGTCTTTGATACCTTTAAAGCAAATGATTTTTTAATTTTTAACGTTGTTAATATTGGTGTACTTGAAAATAAGTTTTTCCAAACACCTCTTTGTGCTATTTTATATGATTTATTTTAATTTCCGCCTTAAAAATCTAGGTAATAAACTAATAATTTTAGGTGATATACTATTTATATCAGCCTTTCTAAGTCCACCTAACATTATCATCAAATATAAATAAACAAATCCTCCTACTGAAATTATAATAAGTGTTGTTATTCCTTTTAATAATCCCCCACCATTTGTTATATTTATTAAAATTGAGGCTGGCTGTTTTAATAACCAAATTGCACCAGCCATTGCTGCTGATGAAATAAGCGGTTTTGTTATATTTCTTAACATCGGTATTTTTACTTTTAATGCCCTTTTAAGCTTTCTTTGGTTGAGTATAGCTGGAATTACAAACCATAAAAAATTACCTGCTACTACACCTAAAATATTTATATCTGGTATACCTACTAAAATATAATTAGCAATTATTTTAGCAACAATACCTATACAAAAGCTTCCAAGTACAAAATAAAGTTTATTCATACTTTGTAATATTATAGTTTGTATTTGTACAAATGCCATAAGAATCAATACGACTGAACCAATTACCATTAATCCATATCCTTGATCAGTTCCATATAACAATGCAAATACTTCTTGACCTAAACATGAAAGCCCTATTGCTGCTGGTATTGTTATTATAAATGTTATTCTAAAAGCGAAATTAGTTTTTCTTCTTATTTCCTTCTTATCTTTTATAGCCATTGCTGCCGCAACTGCTGGTAATACAGTTGTTCCAAGTGCTGTTACAATTATAAGTGGAACAGATAAGAGAGTTTTATATCTTCCTAGTAATCCATACAGAACTTGAGCTTCCTGCAAAGTAAACCCAGCTGCTGCAAGTCTACTATTTACATTTACCATATCCACAAGGCTTCCAAAGTTTTGAAGACCAGAACTTAGTGTAATTGGCAATCCATATTTTATTAATTTCTTTATTATGTGTTTAGTATTTACTTGCTTTGTATTTCCTTGAGCTTCAATAGCATCCTCTTCATAGTTTTTCTTTTGATATATATATATCATATATAAAAAAGCTACAAAAGCTCCTACTGAAGTTCCAATTGTACCTCCAGCACTACCATATTCAACACTTATTTTTACTAATAAAAATGCACATACCAAGCTTATTACTATATTTATAATCTGCTCTAATACTTGAGATATTGCAATTGCAGTCATGCTATTTCTTCCCTGGAAATATCCTCTATATGATGATAATAGCGATGTAACAAATATACTTGGTGCCAACATTAAAATACCATAAGATGCTGCTGGATTCTTAATCGCATCACCAATAGGAAATGCAAATATCATTAAAAATATAGATAATATTCCACCAACTATGCATAAAATATTTCTGGCTATTTTAAGTGTTCTTACTGCATCATCTGGTTTACCAAGTGCTATAAGTTCTGCAACAACCTTTGCAATTGCTGGTTGAGTTCCTAAATTAGTTACCGCATATACAAATAAAAATACTTCATAGCAATTTTGATATATTCCATATCCATCTATACCTATTATTCTTTGAAGAAGTGGAATATAAAAGACAGATATTACTTTCGTTAAAATTCCTGCTATCGAAAGAATTAAAAAGCCCTTATTGGCTGATCTCTCTTCCATATTTACCTCCTATCTAAGTGAAAACTTAAATACATCTTGTTTTATTTTTTTGAACATTGGA
Source organism: Clostridium saccharobutylicum DSM 13864 (assembly GCF_000473995.1). Lineage (NCBI taxonomy): Bacteria > Bacillati > Bacillota > Clostridia > Eubacteriales > Clostridiaceae > Clostridium > Clostridium saccharobutylicum. Next base: position 3,427,921 of record NC_022571.1, read on the forward strand.
GGTAAAGCTACTGCTATAGTTTTATTTGTTAAATATTCTAGTTTACCATTAATTCTTCTGAAATTTAATTTATACGCATATAAATATTGATAGTTTAAACCATACTTATTCTCAAAAAATGAATTTAATTGTTTATCACCATATTTATTATCACCAATTATAGGATTTCCTAAATGTGATAAATGAGCTCTTATTTGATGGCTTCTGCCAGTAATTAAATTTATGTCTATAAGGGAATATGCTCCATTACTTTCTACAGTTGTTATTTTCATTGCTATTTTTTTAGCATTATCAACTGGAGTGTCATATATCTTTGATACATTGTTATTAGGATTCTTTAAGATGTATGCTTCATAAAGTCCATCTTTTATTTTCCCCTTTGCTAGAGTATAGTAATATTTTCTAATTTCATCTTCTCTAATAGCTTCATTTATACATTTTAATCCATCAAAACTTTTTCCAAAAATGACCATTCCGCATGTATTTCTATCTAATCTATTACATGCTGCTGGAGTAAATGTTAATTCATTTTCTGGTACATAATCACCCTTATCATTTAAATATGAAAGAACATAATCTGTAAGTGTTGGTTCTTCACTTTCATTACTATCTGAATGAACTAATATATCAGGCCATTTTTCAACAATTAACATATTCTCATCTTCATAAGCGATTTTCATTCCTTTAGGATCAACCTTTATGAATTTTTTCGTCTTATCTTCTTTTTTACTTTGTATGTATTTAATTTCTACTATGTCTCCTTCTTCTAAGAAGTACTTTTCATTTTGCTTTTTACCATTAACTCTTATATCCTTTTTTCTTAGCGCTTTAAATATAGCACTTAATGGTACATCCTTTAATAACTTTCTTAAGAATTTATCTAATCTCTGACCCGCTTCATTTGGACCTATTTCTATTTTCAAATATAATCCCTCCATTTTTAACTTAAAAGTCTTTAGGTACCTTCAAAAAATAACATTCAATCTGCCATACCCATTTTCTCATGCGTCGTTAACAGATTCCACTAATAGCATGCTATGCAACAACTACACTTCATTGCCCGATGAAAAATAATCATGACATTTTGGACTTGTTATTTTCTTTCATGTTCCTTATGTAAAATACAAAAATCTAACGTATGCAATTACATTCACACTCTTAGCATTATCTAGTTTTTTTGCCATATTGTCAATCACATTATTGCAACTTTTGTTTAATCATCTATATCACTAAGTAAAATAACAAGTCAGAGAGCTTCATAAATTCCGCCATACTTCCTTGTTATTCTTTCAAAATATAATTTACTTAATTAAATAGTTAAATGCAGCATCAGCTTGAATTGCTACTCCAATTGGAAGACAATCTTCATCTATGTTAAATAAATTACTATGTGCAGGTTCTGTTGTCTTCTTTTCTTTATTGCCTGAACCTAAGAAATAAAATGCACTTGGTCTTTCATTTGCAAAATATGCAAAACTTTCTACTCCCATTTTAGGAGCTCTTTGTTCTAAGACATTTTCTTTTCCTAAAACTAAACTTGCACTTTCAGTTATTAAATCTACATTTTCATCATTATTATAAAGACAAGGATAACTTTCATCTACCTTTATCTCTGCCTTTGCTCTCGACATTGTAGCTATTCCATTTACGATTTCATTTAATCTTTGTATTGCAAATGCTCTATCTTCCTTTGTCATAGTTCTTATCATTCCACTTAAAGTAGCTTCTCCTGGAATAATGTTTTGGGCTGTTCCTGCATGTAAAGTTCCTACAGTTATAACTGCTGGATTAACTGGTGCTATCTCCCTGCTTACCACTGTTTGTAATGCTATTACAATATGACTTGCAATAACAACTGGATCAACGGTAGTATGTGGTGATGCTCCATGTCCGCCTTGGCCTGTTATTTTTATGCTAAATGGATTTGAAGCCGCATTAACTACTCCCTTTTTAATTTTTATAGTTCCACATTCTGTTTCTTCATCAACATGAAGACCAAGTACACAATCAACACGTGGATTTTCTAATACGCCCTGTGTTATCATGTCTGGTGCCCCTCCTGTGGTTTCTTCTGCTGGTTCAAATAATAATTTTACTGTTCCTGAAAACTCATTCTTGTGCTCATTTAATAACTTTGCTGCTCCCATTAATATTGTTGTATGTGCATCATGACCACAAGCATGCATCTTTCCATCTACTTTTGATTTAAATTCACATGTTTTCATATCTTGAATAGGAAGAGCATCTATATCTCCCCTCAATGCTATAGTTTTATTTTTACCTTCTTTTGTTCCTTTTATAATTCCACATACTCCAGTCTTTGCAACTTCAATATAAGGAATATCATTAGCACTCAAAAAATCCTTAATTACTTTAGATGTTCTATATTCTTCAAATCCTGTTTCTGGATGTTCATGTAAATCTCGTCTTATCTCTACTAATTCTTCTTTTATATTATTAGCTTCTTTCCTAAAATCTATCATTCTTTCTCCTCCACATTTAAAATTAATTATGTAATAAAATATACTCGTATGTTATTTTTATTGTACCTTAATTAGTCCAAAAAACTTCTATCTTATCACCATCTTTTATGTTTGCTGTATATGATGCTTTTTCTCCATTTAGAATTAAATTTATTATTCCTTTTGGTATTGTTAAATCAAAATCTATATAGTTAAATACATCTACAATCACATATTGAGATTTTCCACTAAGCACATAACTTTTTCCATTTATATCAACTGTTATACTTGCATTTTCATCACTTCTAACTACAGGATTAATTTTTTCTTCAGTAAATTCTTCTATATTATTATCTTTTATATAATTTTGATCAACATTTTTTTCTGCTTGCTCTTCTAATATCTCTTTTTCAACTGTATTAGTTGTTCCAACTTCATCTTCTGTTATTTCTTTAACTTCTCTAGTAATTCTTTCTCCTTCTGAAATTTCGTAATCATCCTCTAACATAAATCCATCTTTAATTAGATTCACGTTGTCTTTCAATACATATTTCTTTAACTGTGCACACTTACATGGTAAAAATACTTCAATTTGATCTCCATTTTTAATTATATAATCTAAATCTACAATCTCTCCATTAGCGCAAGTTATTGGATCAATATTTATTATTTCATCATCTATATAAATAGAAATTGAATTTATATTTACGATATGATCTGATAATTTTGGTGCTGCATCATTACCATTTTGAGCATATTCTAAAATTATATTATCATTTGCTGTAACTTCTGTTTCAAGTGCACCTTCTTCATTATTAATTGTAATTTTAGCATTAACTCCATATTCTCCAAAAACAATTCTCTTACATCCATTATAAGTAAATCTGACACTTTTTCCATTTTTACTAATAAGAAGAGATGGATTTATTCCTGCTTGAAGTAAAACGTCCATGATTGTATGTTTATGTGAATTAAATAAACTTATTGGTTCATTATTTAATATTACATCTATAAAATCATTTCCCAAACTTCTTATAGCAATCAAAGCTATTCCAAGAACAGTTACCCCTGCTGATCCCAGTTCATTATCTGAAACACACTCTGTTATAGCTTTTCTATCTTTTACTGCTATTCTTTGAGGTGGTAAATTTAAGTTATTAGCAACTTCCTCCAATATACCTGGTGTATGAGCTCCACCTCCAACTAAAAACACAGCACTAGGAGATTTATTACCATTTAACTCTAAAACTTTTTTAGAAATTTCTTCTGCACTCTTTTTTACAATATTATTTATTAACTTAAATACATTCTCTGCTAACACTGTATTTTCTATACCTAATACATCCACATATGTAATTTCTTTTTCAGTGTTTATTGACCTTTTTATTTTTTCAGCAGTATTAAAATCAACTAAATATTCTTGAACAATAGTTTCTGTAACTTCATCTCCAGCCATTGGCACCATTCCATAAGCTGAAATACTTTCATTAGAACTTATTGCTATATCCGAAGTTCCTGCCCCTATATCTACCAGCGCTATATTTAATAATCTCAAATTCTTAGGCACAGCTGCTTCCATTGCTGCTATTGGTTCCAGTGTTAAATTAACAACCTTTAAATTTACTTTGTTCATTACTGAATAAAGTGAATCAACTACAGATCTTGGTAAAAATGTTGAAATTACTTCTGCTCCAATATTATCACCCTTATGTCCAATTAAGTTAGATATCAAATATCCATTTAGATAAAAACTTTTAACTGAATACCCTACACAATATAGTTTTCCTTCAGTTGTATTATTAACTTCTTCTTCTGCTTTCTTAACTGCACTTAATTCAAGGCTTCTTACAATTTCCTTATTTACTTCTTCATCCTCATTTAGCTCAATATCTGCTCTTGCATTCACTGTTCTTAAAAATCTACCGGCTGCTGCAATAGATACTTCATTTAATTGTATTCCAATTTCATCTTCAATAGCTGCTTTAACTTTTCCAACTACAGAAGCAACTAAATTTATATCATGAATTTGCCCATCCACCATAGCTCTTTCTTCATGCTCTAAATATTTTTCACATACTACTTGAAACTTTTTATCTTTTATTATACCTACTGTTCCAATTATAGATCTAGTTCCTATATCTAATGAAAAAATTATATCTTTTTGATTAAATCTCTTTAATTCCATATAAACACAACCTTTATTGCATATTTCAACATATTATTTGCCATATAAGGCACATTCTAATTGACCTAATAGGCCCACAATGAGGACAATTTTCCTCATTACCTGATAAAAAATATTCCTGACAACTTTGGACTTGTTATTTTTTTCATGTGCCTAAATCTACTATAAATTATATATTATAAGCTAATTTGATACAATGATTTGAAGAATTTGTTTTAAATATAATTTATAGATATCCAAATCAAAAATTATATTTATGTGGTAACTCACCGAAATCATGTATAAGTTGCGTTCTTAAAGAAGCCACTGAAAAACTATCGTTTTTTAGTAGAAACTTTTAAAATATTCAAAAATAGTATTAACAAAATTCAAATTGATTTTATTAATACTATTTTTTGAGTATTTTAGTTATTTAGGGGGCTTATTTTCCCCCAATTAGTTTTATTATTCTTTTCAAATTGACAGCAAATATTGCGACGGCACCTTGCAATTGCATGCCAACTAGACCTGAAGATGATGCAACATCATACCCATGTCTGTGTTTTAACTCACTATTCTTTGCTTCGATTTTATAGCGTTCTTTAGATTTTTCTTTAAAGTATTCACTTTTTTCAAAATCCATCTGTGCTTTATGTACATCACTTTTTATTGTTACGGTATAAGTTTTGCTTTTTGAGCCCTCTTTATAGCATCCTTCCTTGTAAGAGCAATATTTACATTTATCTATATCAAAATAATATGAAACAGCTTTATTTAAGTTTTTATTTTTTCTAATTTGATTTACTTTACGAAAGGCCATGTGGCCAGCTTTACACACATACATTCCAGCATCTTTATTAAATTCAAACTCATCTTCTTTTCTTCTATGTCCCTGCGTTACAGCAGTGTTAAGCTTTGAAACAAGTTGTATACCATTCTCATTTGCAAATTCAATATTTCCCTTTTCAGAATATGCAGCATCTCCAATAATAGTATCAATTTTAAAACCTGAGTCCATAGTTTTATTTATTAGTGCCTTTAATTCTTTTCCATCGCTTTTTTCACCAGTTGTTATAGCTGCAGCAGTAATAATTCTTTCTTCGCTCATTGCTATATGTGTTTTATATCCAAAAAATGATGAGTCTGCTGTTTTATGCCCTATTTTAGCATCCGCATCGGACGAAATATTAAGACGCTCAATATCATCATCTAAAGTTTCAGACAGTAAATTTAATTTTTCTTTAACCTTTGGAAATGAAGCCAAAAGTTCATTGCTTTCTATTGCTTTAATTAATTTTTGGCAATAAACAATTTCTTCTTCTAATTTATCAACTGTGTTTTTTACTGGAAATATATCTTTCATTGTCTCATCTATTTCATAAACTGATTTTCTTAACTTTTTAGAACGTTCTTGTAATATTTCGCGAGGTGATTTTTGATTATAACGAGCCTTAGTATGCGTAGCGTCAACAATAACTGATTTTGATTTTATGATTCCTTTTTCTAATGCAACTGTTACAGTTTTATTTATTAACATGTCTAAAAGATTTAGGTCTTTTAGTCTAAGCTTACGGAACTTTGTTAATGAGCTTGCATCAATAACATCATCTTCAGGTGCCATATCAAGAAAATATTTGAATGACATATCATATTTAGAGCGCTCAACAATATCTATATCTGATAAATCAAATATAGTTTTTAACAAAAGATATTTAAACATACGTGTCGGAGCGATAGCATTTCTTCCATTATCTAAACAATACTTGTCCAAAAGTTCGTCATAAATAAATGAAAAATCAATTAATTCATTTATTTTTCTTAATAAATTATCATTAGGAACTACTATGTCATATATACCTGAATACGGACTTAAAATCATAGTTTGTTGTTGCTTAATCAATAAAAACACCTACTTACATTTAATACTATAATTATATCATAAAAGCCATGAAATATTAGTAGCAACATTTCATGGCTAATTCATAATAAAAGGACTTTTTCAGTGGCTTCGTTCTTAAATTAGATATCTATATATTCTAAACCAGAAAGAAATGGTGCTCTTTCGCTTAGTTATAAATAAGTATAAATTGTAATTTGCAATTAGAATATATATTTTTTACTATTTTGAAGGAGCTAATACTCCTCCATCACTTAATGTAATTATTTGTCCATTAAGCCATGAATTATTACCCTTAGTATTATCATAATATATTGTATTACCATTATCTTTGATATTTTCAAGTGAACTATCTGCATCAGCTATACTTGAAACATATGATGTACCAGTTACATCCCAAGTACTATTTTCATCTAATGATATATTTAATTCTTTTGCAGTATTGCTATTATTTACTGTAGCTTTCAAAGTACTTGATTTTAAATTAAGTTCTAGTGTACTGATATTATCTACTGTAATATCACCATCTAATGTTTGATTATCCGCATTAAATTTTAAATTACCACCATTTGAGCCTTTTTGACTCCATTCTCCATCATTACCTGCAACATTTAAAAGAACACCACTTCCAAATGAAAGTTCTGTATTAGAAAGATTAATTACTCCATTAGTATTAGTTACAAAAAACATAGGTGCTGTTTCATATTTGTTTGAATCTGATGATATAGTTAATTTTGAATCTGTTGCTGAAAATGTACCATTTCCATTATCTGCATCTCCAGACATGCTTTGATATATCATAACTCCTGTATCATCAACACCGCCTGTACCACGTCCAATTGCATATCCAGTTAAATCACATTTATTTAATTCTATTGAATTTTTACCTTCTATAACTGCAATAGATGAACCTTTTGATAAACCTGTTGTATCCGAGACATTGATATCTCCTGTTGAATATATACATGGAGATCCATTTCCACTTGTATTAAGAGTACTATTTTTAACTGTTACAGTACCTTCTCCTCTATCTGTAGCAACCGCTGCGCAGTGTGCTCCTGCTGTATTTATTGTTACATTATCCGCATCAATTTCTCCTGTATACGTTGCATCTAATCCTCTTGAATGATCTCCTGTTGTGTTTATTTTTACATTTTGTAAATTTATCTTTGTACCTTCGCCTGTTGCAAATACTGCATTTCCACCTGATACTGTTGTACTTATTTCAGTATCTTTAATAGACGCAGTAGAACCTGAATCAGCAAGGAATCCTGAATTAGCGCCAAAGAAGTCACTTGCTTCTTCTACAGTCATATCTCCAGATTTTTTATTTAAAGTAGAATCAGAAAGAGTTAATGATCCACTATTTGTAACTTTAACTGTAGATTCATTTGATTCTGAAGAAATAATATCTTGATCATTCTTTGTTTCTGTTGTTCCATCAACCAACAGTACTCCCGTAGTTTTTACTTCACTTCCTTTATCCACACTAAATCCTCCCGATGGCATTTCTCCACCTTGACCGTTTGTAGGCATTTCTGGTGGAATTCCATTATCAGAATTATTTTGTGTAGAAGTAGAATTCGATGATTGTACATTTTCATAATAAGGAGTTGCATAATTATCCGTAGCTGCATTAGCTACAGTAAAATTTGTAAATCCACCTCCTATAATTGAAATTATTGAACATATACAAATTAATTTTTTGATTTTTTTAGATACCATATCTATACCTCCAAAATATATTTAAGTTTATTATTTGAGTTAAGTATATAATAGTAATCTAAACGTTAGCTTAATCCATTATTTTTCTATTCAGTTGTATAAATTTAGGATTCATATCTTTTTTATTACTCAACCTTTTGTATCAAATTATTATCAATCAAAACTTTCAAAGAAAAACTCCTAAAAGTTCCATCACTAAACTTAAGTTTAATCTTATCCTTATCTTCTTCATTAAATTCTTCTATTTCTCCAATTCCATAAGTTCTATGAGCTACTTTATCACCAACTTCATATCCATATGTATCAACTGGCATATCATTTAGCTTTCCTTCTATGATAAATCTTGAAATATCCTTAAACTGGCCTTTTCTGCTTCTTGGAGAAAATAAATATAAATTATCTATTGCTCTTGTTATTGCAACATAAAATAATCTACGTTCTTCTTCAAGATTTTCTTTTATACTATTTGCATGTGGTATTGTTTCTTCAACACAATTAATAATATAGACATTTTTAAATTCCATACCTTTTACTCCATGGATTGTGCTAAGTATTACCCCTTCTTTTTTAGTCTTTGACTTACTTTCTTCTATACTTTGCTTTACCTCTTCAATATGTCCTAAAAACTCAAATATAGTTTTATACCCTTCTGCTGCTAATTTAAATTCTTCTATTACATCCTCAAAATCATCCAAGCTTTGTTTAGATTTTTCAGCATAGCTTTTTAAATAATCTATATATCCTAAATCCATAATTATATATGCAATTGCTGATGATAATGAAATCTTGTTTAAATAATTAATATCTTTCTTCAACTCATCCAGCTTTTTCCTTTGAAATGGTGGCATGTCTTCCTTTCCCATTATTATGTCAAAAGGATTTTCTTCCTTAACATAATTTTTTATAAAGCTTAAATTGCTTTTACTTATATACCTAAATGGTTTATTTATTATTTTAAGAAAACTTTCTCTATCAAATTGATTGATTGCCAATCTTAAGTACGCAATCAAATCTCTACATATAAAATGCTCAAAAAAATTGTATTCCCTATCTAATAATGTAAAAGGAATTTTACGCTTAGTTAAGACATCTATCACTGTCATAGATTCTACATTTGTTCTATACAATACAGCATTATCCTCATAAGGTATATTTAAATTCTTATTTTGCATAATAATATCAACTAAACTCTCAGCTTGCATTTTTTCATTATATGAATTAAACCACCTAATGATCCCCTCACTATCTTTGTTAGATTTTATTTCCTTATTATTTCTTTCCTTATTAAACTTTATTACATCCTTTGATTTATTTACTATATTCATCCTGCTTCTATAATTAACAGATAAATAATACTTTTTACCTTCATTAAATATTTTTTGAAAGCTAACCATATATTCCGGCTTAGAACCTCTAAATGAGTAAATACATTGATCTTCATCTCCAACCGCAAAAAGTGAATTATTATCACCATCATTAATCAATTTCAAAAAATCTATCTGCATTTCATCACAATCTTGAAATTCATCAACTAGTATATACTTAAATAATTTTCTGTAACCTAAAAGTATGTTTTTATTTTTTCTAAGTAAATCCAATACTTCTATAGCTAAATCATCAAAATCATATTTATTATATTCTCTTTTATACTCCTCATATTTCTCAAGACATTTCTCAAAAATCTCCTTTGCAAGAGATGGCTTGAATGTAGATATATCCGCTCTTGAAGTTTTATATAATGATATATTATTTATAGCTTCTTTTACCTTATCATCATTAACATCATCAAAATATTTACTCAAGACATTGCTTACTATTTTATGAGCAATGCCACCATCAATTATATCTATCTTTTTCCCACACTTTAGAAGCATTTTGTAAAATAATCCATGAAATGTTCCAAAAAACGGTGACCTATTTACATTAGACATTTGTAAAAATCTTTTTTCACTAACTATCTGCGCGTATCTTTTTTTCATATTTTCTGCTGCTGCTTTTGTAAATGTAATTATTATTATATTTCCATTAGAAACTTTTTTATCACTTACTAAATGATCTACTTTATTTATTATAACTGTCGTTTTCCCAGATCCTGGTGCAGCAACTATCAAAGCATTTCTGTCTTCACATTTTATTGCACTCATCTGATATTTATCAAGGTTATACCCCACTATTTAATCCTTCTTTCTAAACAATTGTATTTTTAATTGTATCCATATCTATTTTTTATATAATTAATAATTATAACATTTCATATAGTAACAATCATGTTCTTTTATTTTATTTTCATATTCTATAAAATTTAAGGCATATTCAAAATCAAGTGGTAGGTAAATATATTGTAATCAAGCTATTATAGATGTAAAATAGTTTTATATATACATTTGAAATAGATGTATTTCAGAAACTAATGTTATATAATTTAATTACTTTGTGTATTTAAAAAGGAGATTATTATGAATAATAAATCACATTTCAACGTAAAAGACGAAAGAAATTTAACAATGCTAGTTGATTTTTATGAATTAACTATGGGCAATGGATATTTTGATAAAGGACTTAAAGATAAAATAGCTTATTTCGATATGTTTTTCAGAAGAATTCCAGATGAAGGCGGATACTGTATAATGGCTGGTGTTGAGCAATTAATACACTATCTTAGTAATTTAAAGTTTACTGATAATGATATCGAATACTTAAGAAATAAAAATACTTTTTCTGAAGAATTTCTTGATTATTTGAAAAACTTTGAATTTACTTGTGATGTTTGGGCTGTACCAGAAGGTAATCCTGTATTTCCTAACGAACCACTTGTAACAGTTCGTGGACCTGTAATTCAAGCACAATTTGTTGAAACAATGATTCTTTTAACTATAAATCATCAAACTTTAATTGCTACAAAAGCTCACAGAATTTGTAGTGCAGCTGATGGTCGTCCTGTAATGGAATTTGGTTCTAGAAGAGCTCAAGGATATGATGGTGCTATATATGGTGCTAGAGCTGCTATTATAGGTGGATGTAATTCAACAGCTTGTACTTTATCTGATAGGATGTTTAATATACCAGCCGTAGGTACTATGGCTCATAGCTGGGTACAACTATATGATACTGAATTTGAAGCTTTTAAAGCCTGGGCTGAAATTTATCCAGATGATTGTGTATTATTAATTGATACATATAATGTTATAAAATCTGGTATTCCAAATGCGATTAAAGTATTTGATGAAATTTTAAAGCCTCTTGGAAAGAGACCTCTCGGAGTTAGAATTGATTCTGGTGATATTACTTATCTAACAAAAAAATGTAGATCTATGCTTGATGAAGCTGGTTATGAAGATTGTAGCATAGTAATTTCTAATTCTCTTGATGAACATATCATAAAAGATGTATTAGACCAAGGTGCTTGCATTGACTCATTTGGTGTTGGTGAAAGACTTATTACAGCGAAATCCGAACCAGTTTTTGGTGGTGTATATAAACTAGTTGCATTAGAAGGCAATAGTGATATAATCCCTAAAATTAAAATAAGCGAAAATGATGAAAAAATAACTAATCCAGGATTCAAAAAAATAGTAAGAATTTTTGATAAATCATCTCATAAAGCATTAGCTGATTTAATTACTTTAAGAGATGAAAAAATTAATGAAGACGAACCATTAATACTGTTTAATCCTGTTCATACTTGGAAAAGAAAAAAAATCACAAATTATTATACTAAAGATCTACAAGTTCAAATATTTGAAAATGGAAAATGTGTATATGAATCTCCTAGCGTTTTAGAAATCAAGGAATTTGCAAAAAATGAAACAAATAAATTGTGGCCTGAAGTATTAAGATTTGAAAATCCACATACGTATTATGTAGATTTATCCCAAAATCTTTGGTCATTAAAACAATCATTGCTTCATAAATATACTGATTCATATGAATCTTAGAATTATTTAACCCAAAAAAATAATTAACAAAAAAGAGATTTAGAATAAAACATCATTAAGCTTTATTCTAATCTCTTTTTATTTAGGTACACTCAAAAAATAATAGGCCAGTACACTTGTTAATTTCGCATCATACTGCTTCATAGAGTTTTACTAATAGCTCAAACTATGAATAGAATTGGTTTCCTTGTCTACCATCAAATATACGTCGCGTTTGGTATATCATTTTTTCATGTGCCTTAGTAATTAATATTTGTTTTTTTCTCATCATCATAAATTGAAAAATTAAAAAAACTATATTCTTGTGACTTTCTTGCGTTAAAATTTATATTATTTAACGATGTTCCTGTACATTCACAAAAAATACATTGTTCTCCTTCTTGCTCTTGTACTAATTCTCCACATAACATAGGACATTCTCCATAACATTTTACTGTTTGCTTTTGTGTCGACCAAAATGGACACTTATTACTCATAAACCCCACCCTTTTCTCAATTGACTCTCATACTTTAATAACTCATAAATCCGTAATTTATGAATTCATTATATTACACAAGTCATAAAAAGTAAACATTTTACATAAATATATTTTTCTACAAAAAAAAGGAACAACCATCCTTGATTGTTCCTTTAAAATCTTTTTTATTATATATTCTTTGTAACAGTAATATTTATAATTTCATTTTGGAATGCTTTAAGTAATGCTTTTTCTAAAACTTTTTCTTTATCAAAGTTTGCTATATCCTTACATTCTGCAAAAACTTTATTTTTTTGTCCTTTAACATTTTTATAAGTTAAAGTAACATTTGGCTTATCATACTCTACTTCCAAAATCTTTATTCCCCATGAAATTTGAGCAAAATCACCCTCAACATTCAAAGTGGTTAAATCTTTTAATTTTTCATTATCCTTACTTGGATCATTAACAATTATTAATTCTTCTCCAACTTTATACTTACCCATATAAATACGCCTCCTAATTTAAATGATTAGTCACTTATTTTATAATCAGTAACGTCATCTAATAAATGTAGTAAAACTACTCATTATATAACATCTCTCAATGTATAAATTAACTAGTATTTAAACTACTTTTTTACTAACTTAATAATTAATTAGTAATTTTCTTATTTACATTTTAACAAACTTTACCTTGAGATACAATAATTTTTTTAATACCACTTTTAAATCTACATTTAATCTATAATTTACTTTAGTTTTCTCATTATATATATTATTTATTCTTTTCATAAATAACATTCGCCAATTAATAATGATTATCTAACAATAATACTAATTAATATCATTGACTATATATACATTTTTATGATATAATTTTGTATGAAAATATAATAAGTGAGGTATTTAACAATGGAACATATAGCTTCAATTTTTAATAAAAAAAAGCTAAAATTAACCCCACAAAGACTTGCTGTATATAACTATCTAATAAATACTACTGCTCATCCTTCTGCAGATACTATTTATACAGATATTCATGTTCAATACCCAACTATGAGCTTAGCTACAGTTTATAAAGCATTAAAGACATTAGTAGAAGTAGGGTTAATTCAAGAACTAAACGTTGGAGAAGGTAATTTTAGATATGATGGAAATCCAACTCCTCATCTCCACCTACAGTGTTTGACTTGTGGGAAAGTTGATGATTTTAATAATTTTTCACTTGACAATCTTAATTCTTTAGCACAGGAACATACTGACTATGAAATAGTCTCTAATAAAGTTTATTTCTATGGCTATTGTAAAAATTGTCAATAACATTTAATTTTGGCTATAATTTAAATAATATATTTTTTATTATTTAAATTATAGCCTTTTTGCATAATATACACCTCATTATTCACATATAATTTATTGAGGTGATATGCAATGAAAATATTAATATTAAAGAAAAAAATTATAATAAATATAATTGTTATAACATGCCTACTGTTTTTATTCCTTGTAGTATTTTACTTAACTTCAAGTAAATTTACTTCAATCCAGACTATTTATCCCTTAAATTTTTCTAAAGATATTCAATATGATCTTACAGGTGATGGTGTTAAAGATACTATAGAAACTATAGATGGTCAAAACCAAATTGATTTTAATATAAAATCTCTTGACAAAGACTATTATCTATCTAAACAAATTAATAATAAAATACTTTTTACTATTAATAATCATTGGTCACCTAAAGTTTTTATTCATGATATTTCTAGAGATTCTATACCAGAAATTATTATTCAAGGTTCAAAAAATAATAAAAGTGTAAACTATATATTTAGCTGGGATAAGAAAAAATTTTCCTTAATATCTTCAACTAATAAAAATATTTTAGGTATATTAGATTGTAAAAACACAAAAACACCTCAGTGTTACTCAATATCTTCTAGTGAAGGTATAAGTTCATTAAATAGCTTCATGCTTATTAATGATAATATATTAGATACAACATCTGAGAATCCTACAGTTCCTTCCTTAGACTCTGTTACAAGTTTTATTAATTTAATTGAAATACCTTATAACCTTGACGAAACTCCTGATATATTTACTACTAGCATAAATAGCGATGAATTATCTTTACTTTGGAATTTAGATAAAGATAACTTTTCCTATACTTTTCAAAATGCTTTTTTCTATGATTATGAATGGAATAACTCAGGAGAACCAACAGCTATAAAATGGAGATTATCATTCGAAAAAAATAAACTTAAAGGCTCTATAAATGATAAAAGTGAATTTGTTATATTAGTAGATGTGGTAAAAAGTAATTCATCCTATAAAATTTCTTCTATACAAAAATCTAAATAGTCTGTAAAAATACAAAGGCCGCATATGCGGCCTAAAAGGGGGATGGGGGGTGCTTAATGAAATAAAAATTTATTTCATTAAGCTTGTAGGAGAATGCTTTCTCCATTACATTAATATTCTTACCAAAATTTCTTTTTCTATACACCATATTGAAATTTTTCATAATCAAAACTTTTTAGTTTTTTAAACATCTTTAAATGCTCCAGAATTATACAATTCTATTATTTTATCTATAAATTTTATTTTATCAGGATGAACATAACACCTTAAAGACATTAAAAATTGTAAATCAGCATCATTCTTCTTATCATTTTTAATATTAGTACTCTTTTTATCATTTTTGCTATCAGCCTTTTTACCTAAATTATTAGTATTCGTATTTTTAATATTCTTATTCTTATTTTCATTTTTATTATTTATATTACTAGTATTCATATTAGTATTCATATTAGAATTATTATTTATATTGTTACTGTTATTAGGATATGGATTCATGTTGGGATTAAAATTAGAATTCACATTTGAATTCATGTCATTATTCGAATTATTTTTATTATTTCCTTGCATAAAATTATTATCTAAATTTAAACCTACCATTTGAGCTAATGGTCCTAAGTTATTTAAATTGAATCCATTTGTATTCATTGAAGCTAACATATTTCCCATATTATTCATATCAAAATTTCCCCCAAGCAATCCAATTAACTGCATTGGATCTATACCAAAAGGATTATTATTGATATTATTACTACTTTTAGCATTAACATCATTCATAACCGGCTCTTGTTCTCTATGTTTATGCTTAGCCATTAAAAATCCTCCCAATTAAATTACCTCTTTTTAATATATGTACTTGAATTTAAAAATGTTTATATTTTTAAACATTTTTTTGGAGGGCTTAAAAGCCCTCCATCCACTATTTTAGCAGCAACAGCTTCCCATTCCTTTTCCAGAACCGCATAAGCATCCGCCGAATAGTATAAATAGTAAAATAATTAAATATGATGAACTACAATTTAATAATCCTGATCCACATGCAATTAATAAGAAAATGATTGGTGCAAGACCACATCCGCCTCCTAAAAATCCCATACCCGGATTACTGTGTTCACAACAGCATACATCCTGCTCTTTTCTTTCACAGCAGCATTTCTTTTCGCAGCAACATTTATTCTTCTTTTTAGACATATTTATCTCTCCTTCCTAAAAATTAAGAATTCTAACAACTAAAATTGCTATTTCCACAACAATTTAGACCGCCTATATTACCAAAACCTCCGCAGCCACCTACGTTTCTACCGAATCCATTACAAAGGAATAAGATTACTAATAAGAATAGATATGCAGTACAATTATTTAACAATCCACTATTTAATAATCCACCTCCATAATTTCCACCACAACCGCAGCAATCATCATGTTTTCTTTCACAGCAGCAAGCATTATTATTTCCACCATAGCCACCTGTTAATCCACTTCTACCACAACCGCAATAAAATAATATCAATAATATCCAAATCCAGCTATTCAATCCACAACCACAACCATTAAAGCCACCAAATCCACAATTTCCACCGAAGCTAGGTCCTCCAATACCAGGTCCTTCACAACAGCAGTTGTTATTAGACATTGATTCACAGCCACTATCATCGCATGAATTTAAGCCATTTAGGATGTCATTCATCTCCATATTTATTCCTCCTTGGAAATATTTTTTCTTTTTTATACTATATACTATTCTCAACGAGAATTTTTGACACTGCTTTTCTTAAAATTATACTTATAGATAAATTACTTAAATGTTTTTTTAATCAAAAAACCCGTAAAGTATAACTTTACGGGAAATTTCAAATATTATTTAGACACATAAAATAACAAGTCCAAAATGCCATGATTATTTTCATCAGACAAGTAAGCAGATTGGTCTCATAGCGAACCTATTATTATATTATGCTTATGAAAAATAGACTTGTTATTTTTTGATTATGCCTTATTAATCAATATCAGTTGCAAATTCTAAAAAAAGATTATTAACTAACTCTTCTGTTCCATTTTTCTTTAAAGATGAATAAAAATATAATTTATCATCTTTATTTAACTGTAATGTTTCTCTTATTAATTTTTCACTTTTTTTGAATTCAGAGTTTTTAAGCTTATCACTTTTTGTTGCAACTACTACAACATTATAATTAAAATGCTTAGCCCATTCATACATCATTATATCATCGCCAGTTGGCTTATGTCTCGAATCTACAAGTAGCACTATTCTTTTCAATTCATCTCTATCAGTTAAATATGTTTCTATAGTCTTTCCCCAGGTATCCTTTTCAGACTTAGATACTTTAGCATATCCATATCCAGGTAAATCAACTAAATAAAAATCATTATTAATAAGGAAAAAATTTACTAATCGTGTTTTTCCTGGTGTTTGACTAACCTTAGCCAATTTCTTCCTGTTAGTCAAAGAATTTATCAAAGAACTCTTTCCAACGTTCGATCTTCCAACAAAAGCAACTTCTGCCCTATTATCCGAAGGATATTGATTTCTTTTCACTGCAGAAATAATAAATTCTGATTGTTTAATTCTCATTAGTATCCTCCCCAATTAACGCATTTTTCAATACCTCATTTACTTCTTTAGCTGAAATAATATTTAAACTACTTCTGATTGAAGCCGGTATCTTATCTATATCTTTTTCATTTTCCTTTGGAATTATTATAGTATCTACACCTGCTCTAAATGCTGCTAATGATTTTTCCTTCAATCCACCAATTGGAAGTACTCTACCTGTTAGTGTAACTTCTCCAGTCATTGCAACATTATGCTTAACTTTCTTACCAGATAATGCTGATACAAGTGCTGTTACCATAGTAACACCTGCTGACGGACCATCCTTAGGTACTGCGCCCTCTGGTGCATGTATATGGATATCCTTTTCTTTATAGAAAGTTTCATTAATACCAAACTTAGCAGCATTTGCTCTTACATAACTATATGCTGTTTTAGCTGACTCTTGCATAACCTCTCCAAGCTTTCCTGTAAGTTGAAGTTTTCCTGATCCAGTCATGGCAGTAGCTTCTATAGGAAGTGTATCTCCGCCATAAGCTGTCCATGCCATTCCATTTACTACTCCCACTTTATCGAACTCATCAATTTTATCAAAATCAAATAGTCTTTTTCCCAAAAGTGTTTCAACCATCTTTTTATCAATTATAAGTTCTTTTTGATTTTTCTTTAGCATTTCTGCCAATCCTTTTCTTATAGCTGAGCCTACTTTTCTTTCAAGTCCACGAACTCCAGATTCTCTTGTATATCCCTCTATAATTTCTGTAATCGCAGAATCTTCTACCTTTATTGTATCCTTTGGAATATCTAATTCCTTAAATATTTTAACTAGCAAATGATTCTTAGCAATATTAAACTTTTCTTCATAAGTATATCCAGAGACTTCAATGACTTCCATTCTATCTAAAAGTGGTCTTGGTATAGTTTCTAAGGTATTTGCTGTAGCTATAAACATTACTTTAGATAAATTCATAGGAACTTCTAAATAACTATCTCTAAATTCCTTGTTTTGTTCACTATCTAAAATCTCTAACAGAGCATCAGATGGGTCTCCCTTATAAGAAGAATTTATCTTGTCTATCTCATCAAATAACATTAGTGGATTCATTGATTTAGCATCTTTCATTGCATAAACAATTCTACCTGGAATAGCTCCAACATAAGTCTTTCTATGACCTCTAATTTCCGCTTCATCCTTTAATCCACCCAAAGAAATCCTTGTATATTTTCTATTTATAGCATGAGCTATAGATCTTGCTATAGATGTTTTTCCTACACCTGGAGGTCCGACTAAACATAAAATAGGACCTTTTGGTGACTTACTAAATTGCTTTACAGATAGATATTCTATTATTCTATCTTTAACATCATCTAAACCATAATGCTCTTTATCTAGAACATTCCTAGCCTTAATAATATCTATACTTTCCTTCGTATATTTTCCCCAAGGAATGTTTAACATCCAATCTAAATAAGCTTTTATTACATTACCTTCTGATGATGTTGAATTCATATTTTTCAATCTTGATAATTCGTAATTAACTTTTTCTTTAACTTCTTTGCTTAATTTTGCTTTAGATATTTTTTCCTCGTATTTTGCTATTTCCTTTTTATATTCATCATCTTCGCCTAGTTCTTCTTGAATCGCTTTTAACTGTTCTCTTAAGTAGAATTCCTTTTGTTCTTTAGTAACTATATTCTTCACTTTATTAGCAATTTTTTTCTGAATTTTTGCTATAGAAATCTCTGTTTTAATTCTCTCTAAAACCTTTTGGATTCTTTCAATTATATCAGAACTTTCTAGAACTTGTTGTTTTATTTCTTCATCTGTTATTGCATAAGAAGCTACCATATCAACAAAACTTTCTGGATCTTTTGAAATATCTATTGATTTTATAATCTCTGAATAATTATCTTCGGCAAGTTTAAGTAATTTTATGAACTCCTTGTCTAAAAATTTTACATAAGCATCTACTTCATCACTTTTAGCTGATTGATTATTCATTGTTGTTACTGAAACCTTTATATATTTTTCCTCTTCCATATATTCAACTATCTCAGCTCTCTCTTTTCCTTCAACAAGAACTCTAATAGTATTATCCGACATTTTAAGGATTTGTTTTATTTTACATATAGTTCCAATCGAGTAGATTTCATCTTGACATGGTTCTTCTACTCTAGAATCTTTTTGACCTACAAGAAAGATTTCTTGATTATCTAACATAGCTTGTTCGATAGCTTCTGTAGATTTTTCTCTTCCTACATCAAAATGTACTACTACATTAGGAAAAACAGTCAATCCTCTTAAAGGAATTAGCGGAATTGTATACAACTTTTTCATAGTACTATTTCCCCCCATTATAATTACATTATTTATTTTAATTTTAAAATAATAATAAAATAATACTTTTATATTATTTCTAAATATGCATTATCTAGTATACACATAATACATAACTTTTTCAATCATTCTGTATATAAAAAGATTACTATTATAGCGCATATTTTATGCAAGTATTTAAAATTTCTTTACATATTGAATTATTATTAATATAATGCTGTTCAAAGAAAAAGGTATGAAGCTAAAAAAACTTATTATCTTCACCCTTTATCTTATATTAAATTAAATTATATATTTTTATAAATTAAAATTCAACTTTATTTATTTCTGAAATTATTTTTTATAATACATTACCACCTTGAGCGGATAATATTTCTTTATTATTATGGGCCATTTCCTCATCACTCTCAATTGCAATTTTAATAACATCTTTAAAATTTGTTACCGGAATAATTTCTATTTCTCCTATTTCACTTAAAGAGTCATCATAATTATCTTGTGGAATAATTACTTTCTGTGCTCCACCTTTAATTGCTGCGGATATTTTAGCCTTTACTCCACCAATTGGTTTTACAGATCCTAATATGCTTATTTCACCTGTCATTGCAACAAATCTATTTACCTTTTTCTGCTTTATTGCACTATATATAGCTGTTGCAATACTTATCCCAGCTGAAGGTCCATCTACTGGTATTCCACCAGGTATATTAATATGTATATTGTAGTTATCTGTATATAAATCAAATAAATTATCTAGAACAGTAAGTACATTTTGAACCGATGCATAAGCAGTGCTCTTCATTTTTATTTTTTTCTTATTGTTAGTTATCTCTTCTTCTTCAACTATTCCAGTTATTTTAACTTCTCCTCTTCTATCTTTTACTTTCTTGCAACTAACTTCAAGTGGCATAATCATTCCTATATTAGCTCCATACACAGCTAATCCGTTAACAACCCCAACTTTTGATTGGTCTGGAATTTTGTTCATTATTATCTTAGTATACTGACCATTTTCCAATACCCACTTTACATCATCTAATTTTATTTCTTCTCTCTGCTCATTAATGGTAATCCCTGAAGCTAATTGTATTAAATTTATAACTTCTCTGCCATTGGTACAATAACGACTAACTTCTTCTACTGCTTTACTATCTATTTTTAATCCTACCTTATTAACAGCATTTATAGCAATCTTTTTTATTTCCTCTGGCAATAATGCTCTGAAAAATATTTCCACACATCTTGATCTTATTGCTGGAATTATTTCTTCCGGCGACCTTGTTGTTGCACCTATTAATCTGAAATCTGCTGGAAGACCATTATCAAATATTTCTTTGATATACTTTGGCATATTAGGATCTTCCGGACTATAATAAGAACTATCTAAAAATACTTTTCTATCTTCTAATACTTTTAAAAGTTTATTTAATTCTATCGGATGAAGTTCTCCTATCTCATCTAAAAACAGAACCCCTCCATGTGCTTTAGTAACTGCTCCTGGCTTTGGTTGAGGTATTCCTGCAACTCCCAAAGAACCTGCACCTTGATAAATTGGATCATGTACACAGCCTATTAACGGATCTGCTATTCCTCTTTCATCAAATCTTAAAGTGGTTGCATCTAATTCAACAAATTTAGAGTTATCTACAAATGGCGATACTGTTGATTTTTTGGCTTCTTCTAAAACTAGTCTTGCAGCTGCAGTCTTACCTACCCCTGGTGGACCATATATTATAACATGTTGAGGATTAGGACCACATAGTGCAGCCTTTAAAGCTTTTATACCCTTTTCCTGTCCTATTATTTCATCAAAAGTACTTGGTCTGCTTTTTTCAGTTAATGGTTCGGATAAAGTTATTTGACGAAGTTTTTTTAAATTATTTAGTTCTTTTGTATTCTCTTTGTCAATTACAATACTTCTAACTTTTTGAGACTTATTATTAACATTACATAATACATAAACCATAAGAATTAAAACTATTACTTGTAAAATCATTAATATATTTTCCATAATCCATAAATATATTTACATTTTTATTTAGATTATTGTTGTTTAATTCTCTTGTAACAGTGTAAATATATTTTTCCTCCTTCCATTCTTTCTATTAGTATTATTTACTTAATGTTACAAATATATTCTAAATTACTAAATAATTTTATTCATTTAAAGCAATCTTAAATATAACAAATGGCTGCACCACATTTAATTAATGATGAATGCTGAAAATAAATGGTTAATGTTTAAGCTCAGAGAGAAAGTCCAAAAATCAAAATTTTTATACTTTTGCAAGCATTAAAAAAACCTAATTTTAATAACTATTAAGTTATTAAAATTAGGTTCATATAATCTAAGCAGATTCAATATCTTTTTTTGTTCTTGCCTTTACTAAAGTTGGTCTAACTTTTCCTTCTTCTACCTTTTCAATAATAGGTTGTTTTTTATCTTTAATACATTCTTCAGTTATTATAACTTTAGTTATTGTATTATCAGAAGGTATTTCGTACATAACTTCATTCATTATATCTTCAATGATTGCTCTTAATCCTCTGGCTCCAGTTTCTCTGCTAATAGCTTCTTTAGCAATTGCAATTAAAGCTTCATCATTAAATTCTAACTTAACATCATCTAGCTCAAATAATTTCTTATATTGTTTTACAAGAGCATTTTTAGGTTTAGTTAAAATTTCTATAAGAGCATCTTTATCTAAAGATTCTAATGTAACAAGTATTGGAAGTCTTCCAACAAATTCTGGAATTAAACCAAATTTTAATAAATCAGCTGGCATAATTTCTTTGAATAAACTTCCTATATCTTTCTCATGTTTAGATTGAATTTCTGCTCCAAATCCCATAGAACTCTTTCTTGTTCTATTTTCTATTATCTTATCAACTCCATCAAAAGCTCCACCGCAAATAAATAATATATTAGAAGTATTTATTTGGATAAATTCTTGATGTGGATGTTTTCTTCCACCTTGTGGTGGTACTGATGCAACAGTACCTTCTAATATTTTAAGTAATGCTTGTTGCACACCTTCACCTGAAACATCTCTAGTGATAGATGGATTTTCAGATTTTCTTGCAATCTTATCAATTTCATCTATATAAATTATTCCTCTTTCAGCTTTTTCTACATCATAGTCTGCATTTTGAATTAACTTAAGAAGAATATTTTCAACATCTTCTCCAACATACCCTGCTTCTGTTAATGTTGTAGCATCAGCTATTGCAAATGGTACATTTAGAAATCTTGCTAATGTTTGAGCAAGTAATGTTTTACCAGAACCAGTTGGTCCTAATAATAAAATATTACTCTTTGATAATTCAACATCCATATCTTCTTTATTAGTATTAATTCTTTTGTAATGGTTATAAACAGCAACTGAAAGAGATTTTTTTGCTCTGTCTTGACCTATTACATAAGAGTCTAAATATTCTTTAATCTCAAATGGTTTTGGTACACTTTTTGGATCGAAATCAACAGTTTCTTGGAATTCATCTGCTATAATTTCAGCACATAAATCAATACATTCATCACAAATGTATACTCCAGGCCCAGCAATTAATCTTTTTACTTGCTCTTGAGTCTTTCCACAGAATGAACACTTTAACTGTTTCTTTTCATCATATTTAGCCATATATTCACCTCGCTTAAAAAATATAAATTATAACTTCTTATTTATTTTCTTTTTTAGTTTTAGATTTAACTATTATTTCATCCACTAATCCATAAGCTTTAGCTTCTTCTGCAGTCATGAAATTGTCTCTTTCAACATCTTCTTTTATTTTTTCTAGTGGCTGACCAGTATTGTCACTTAAAATTTTATTTAAAGAATCCTTTATTTGTAATATTCTCTTAGCATGTATTTCAAAGTCAGTTGCTTGACCTTGGAAACCGCCTAAAGGTTGATGTATCATTACTTCTGCATGTGGAAGAACATATCTCTTTCCTTTTTCTCCACATGAAAGCAAGAATGCTCCCATTGAAGCTGCCATACCTATGCATATTGTTGATACATCTGCATTAATGTGTTGCATAGTATCATAAATAGCCATTCCTGCTGTTATTGATCCTCCTGGACTATTTATATATAATGAAATATCTTTATCTGGATCTTCACTATCCAAAAATAATAATTGTGCTACTATTAAGTTAGCAGTATCATCATTAACTTCTCCACTTAGCATAATTATTCTTTCTTTTAATAGTCTTGAAAATATATCGTAAGAACGTTCTCCTCTACTTGTTTGTTCTACAACCATTGGAACTAAACTCATACTAATCCTCCCTTTTCACCGTTATAATTTTTATTTAACGTTATTTTAATTATATATTTTTTTTTATAATTTGTTAATTATTGTTTGAAATAATTGCCAGAAAAAATTCTTTTTCTGGCAATTATTTAACATCCTATTTTATATTATATCTCAAATTTTATTATTTGCAATTTTCTTTTATAAATTTAAGAGTGTTTTCAATTATTATGTCTTTTTCAATCATGCCTTTTTGAGATTTAACTAAAATATTAGCCATCTTTTCTGGATCCTTAGGTCCATACATTTTTCCTAATTCTAACGCTCTTTCATTTACTTGTTCTTCAGTAGCTTTTATATCTTCTGCTTTAGCAACTGCTTCAAGAACTAAATCTGCTTTAACTTTTCTTTCAGCGTTTTCTTTCATGAAGTCTCTCATTTTTTCAGTTGTATTTCCTGTGAATTCCATGTATTGATCTAAGCTTAAACCTTGATATTGTAATCTTCCTTCAAGATCTTTCATCATAGCATCTATTTCTTTGCTTATCATAACTTCAGGAACATCCATCTTTGTATTTTCAATTATAGCAGTTATTATTGCTTCTTCAAATTCTCTTTCAGCCTTTTGATCATTATTCTTTTCTAAAGTTTTCTTAATATTTTCTTTTAATTCTGCAAATGTATCAACTGCTGCTACATCTTTAGCAAATTCATCATCTAATTCTGGTAATTCTTTAACTTTTATTGCTTTAATTTCAACTTCGAATTTTGCAGCTTTTCCATTTAATTCTTCTTTTCCATAAGTTTCTGGGAATGTAACATTAACATCTTTTTTATCGCCAACACTTAATCCGATTAATTGATCTTCAAAATTATCGATAAAAGTACCTGAACCAATTTCTAATGCATAATCTGTTCCTTCTCCACCTTCGAATGCAGTTCCATCTACATATCCCTTAAAGTCGATAACAGCAATATTTCCCTTTTCTATTTTTCCTTCAGATTTAACTTCTACTCTAGCATTTTGTTCTTGCATTTCTTTAATTTGTTTTTCTACTTCTGCATCATCTGCTTCATATGTAGGTTTCTTTATATCTAAACCTTTATATTCTCCAAGTTCAACTTCTGGATAAACTGTAACTGTTGCTGTATAAACAAATTCTTTTCCTTCTCCTAAATCAACTATGTCAACCTTTGGATAATCTACAGGTCTTATATTTTGTTCAGTTAACGCTAAGCCATATGATTCATCAATAGCAAAATTAATAGCATCATCATAGAATACTTCTACTCCATAGAATTTTTTAACCATTGCCATTGGAACTTTTCCTTTTCTAAAACCTGGTATATTATATCTACTCTTATTTTTGTTATATGCTTTAGTTATTGCAGCATTAAATTTTTCTGCTTCAACCTTTATTTCTAACTTTACCACATTTGTTTCTATTTTTTCCACTTTAGCTTTCATTTTATTCTTTCCTCCTAAAATAGTTTACATCTAATTTAACTAGGTTATTATACCATAAACTTTTAAATTTTATCAAATAATTTTAATTTTCTCTTTTATTGAACACAATTACCACTTTCATTCATATAATATACCTTACCATCAATCGTAATTTTTACACCTTTTTCTTCTTTTGCATCTATTTGTATATTGGTACCAGCCAATTCCCAACACACCTTATCTTGACCACTTTGAATATCACTCATCCAAATATATTGTTTTGCTGCTTTAGTTCCAAAGTATGGTCTATTTGTCACAAAAATGATTTTATCTTCTCCAATAAACTTAGGACTTGCATTCCATAAATATTGAGGTTGATTTTGCAATGTTGAATCTTTTGTAAATACACTACCATTAGTAGACACATATTGATCTTTTGATATTACTTTATTAGTTCCATCTACATTGTATAAAGTTATTACCGAATTAGTATCCATTACAATCATTTGCTTTCCTGATGAACTTATATCATAACTAACACCAGTATCTGCATCTTTAAGTTCTTTAAATATTTTCCCACCATTACTATCATCTATATAAATTGCTTTTGCAACATTACCACTAAGCAAATTAATATCCATTGATTGTTCTACTGGTTCTTGTTTTTCCTCTTGTACTGGTTCCTCTTTTGTTACTTCTTCTTTGCTTACAGTTTGGTTTTCTTGTGGAGCATTAGTTGAATCACTATCAATCCACGCTTGTATGTTTTGTTTAATATTAGAATAATCTATAGGGTGATAAGCAAATTTAACTATTAATGCTGCTAAGAATACGATAATTCCTAAAGAAACTATTATTACATTTCTTTTTCTTCTCTTCATCTTCTTTTCATATTCTTTACTAAAAATACTTGGTTTTCCCAAAGATGTCCCCTCCAAATCTTTGTAATTTAGACACATGAAAGAAAATAATAAACCAAAGTTATATGAATATTTTGCATCAAATAACCAGACAACTTTTATTTTATAGTAAACTATCATCACAAGTTGCCAAAACAGTAAAACATAAAATACGTAAACATACTGATCCATTATTTTTTAATGTGACTTATTTTAATTAAACAAACTTATTATATATTATTCTTTTCCTTAAATCCACAATATATTTTACATTTTTATTTTTTACAGTTATTTTTTTTATTACATCCATTACATTTATCATTTTTATTTGAATCTTTCGTGCAACATCCTCCACATTGTAATAGCCCTTCCTTCTTTAATTCTTCGACTGTAAGTTTATAAACATTTTCTGAATAATCTTCATAATCTATTGTATCTTTTAATAATTCTTCTTTTTTTATTTTAATCATAAACTCCCTCCTAAATTCTATCTTTCACATTCTTTATAATTTATATTCCATAAATAATTCCATTTCTTAAATTGACGTTTATTAATTGTATTAAAATAACCTTTCTGATTTCATATTATATCACATCAGAAAGGTTATCTTTTATTTTACATCAAAATGTAATAATTATTTTTTAAACATTTGTTATAGGCTTCCTATCACCTTTAAAATTATTAATTTTAGCTCTTCTATTTCCAAGTTCCTTTGATATATCCTCCGTAGATATACCTATTTCAGCCATTAAAACTAGTAAATGATATGTAAGATCACAAATTTCATTAATCTGATCTTCTTTATTATCATCCTTGCAACTAATTATTACTTCAGTGCATTCTTCTCCAACTTTTTTTAATATTTTATCTAATCCCTTTTCAAAAAGATAGTTTGTATAAGATCCTTCTTCACCATTGTTTTTTCTTTGCAAAATAACATCATATAAAGCACTTAAATTTTCTTCCATTTTACACCCTCCAATATTTTTACTACACACTCGTTAAATATAACTTAATTTAGTACTGTATATTTATTTTAGAATTATTAATTATATGTTAATCATATGAAAATAAATAACAAGTTCAAAGCCACCATCGATATTTTTCATTAAGTAATGGACTTGCTCTTTTTTGAATATGCCTTATAACAAATTACTATAATTCTCTATAGAAACAGCTTTTATTCCCAGTATGGCATGCAGCCCCTTTTTGCTCTACAACAACTAAGATTGTATCATTATCACAATCTATTTTTATTTCCTTCACATATTGAAAATGGCCTGATGTTGCTCCTTTATTCCAGAGTTCTTTTCTACTCCTACTATAAAACCAAGTAACATTATTCTCTATTGTTTTAGTCAAGCTTTCTTTAGACATGTAAGCTAACATTAGCACTTCTTTTGTTTTATAGTCTTGAACAACTGCTGGTACCAATCCATTACACTTTTCAAAATCAACTTGCTCTACTTTTTCAGTAATGTCCATATATTTCCTCCAATATATCATATTAAAAAATAACAACTTCCAAACTGCCATGACTATTTTTTATCAGATAAGGAAGTAAAATGCCATCATATCCATTCTATTATGGAATTTTACCGACGCAGAATGATTGAAAATAAGCTGTCATGTGGACCTGTTATTTTTTCATTGTGCCTTAAAATCTAACTGGTATATTTTTACCTTTTAAATACTCTTTAACTTCATCTACTGTTAATTCTCCATAATGAAATAATGAAGCTGCAAGAGCTGCATCTGCTATATTATTTTGAAATACTTTATAAAAGTCTTCTAAGCATCCACATCCACCTGATGCAATCACAGGAACATTTGTCATATCACTTACAGCTTTGGTCAATTCTAAATCAAATCCTTTTTTAGTTCCATCCGCATCCATAGATGTCAAAAGAATTTCCCCAGCTCCTAAGTCAGTTGCTTCTTCAACCCACTTTAACAGATCCATTCCAGTATCAATTCTTCCGCCATTTATTACAACATTCCATCCTGAATTATCTTTTCTTCTCTTTGCATCTACAGCTAATACTATGCATTGATTTCCAAAGTAAAATGCTCCCTCTTTGATAAGATTCTTATTTTTAACTGCAGCTGAATTTAAGCTAACCTTGTCTGCACCTGCTCTAAGTATTGACTTTATATCATCTAATGTTCTTAATCCTCCGCCTACTGTAAACGGAATAAAAATCTTTTCAGCTACTCTTTCAACAACTTTTTCCATAATGCCTCTTTTTTCATGAGTTGCTCCTATGTCTAAAAAAACTAATTCATCAGCACCTTGTTTATTATAATACTCTGCAAGTGCAACAGGATCTCCGACATCAACTAACCCCTCAAAGTTAATACCTTTAACAACCCTTCCCTCTTTAACATCAAGGCATGGGATTATTCTCTTTGTGTGCATAAGGAATGCCCCTTTCTTCTTATTACCTATTTTAATTTAAATCATATCAATAATTTTATATTTGATAGCAAAATACAAATTCTTATGCCTGCTTATCAGACATTTTTATCGCTTCTTCTAATGATAAAGTTCCAGCATAAATAGCTTTTCCTGTTATAGCTCCATATAAATTTATTTCCAACAAATCCTTTATATTTTCTATATCACGAATTCCACCAGAAGCTGTAATATCAATTTTAACTGTTTCTTTTAATTTTCTAAGCATTTCTACATTTGGTCCTTCTAAGGTTCCATCCTTACTTATATCTGTTACTATTATATTTTTAACTCCTAGCTTTTCCATTTTCCTTGCAAAATCTATGTAATCTAAATTACTTCCTGCAAGCCATCCTCTTCCATATACTTTTCCATCTTTACAATCAATTCCAACAGCTACTTTTTCTCCATATGCTTCTATAGCTTTTGTTAATAATTCTTCATCCTCTATTGCTATAGTTCCTAGAATTACCCTTGACACACCATTGTCTAATAAATATTTTATGGTCTCAAAGGAACGTATTCCACCACCTAATTCTACAGGAATATTTAGCATGCCAGCAATTTTTATAACTAACTCATGATTTTGATTGCTGCCATTTTTAGCCCCATCTAAATCAACTAAATGTAAGTACTTAGCTCCTGCTCTTTCAAATGATTTTGCTGTTTCAAATATATCTTCTGCAACTATTTCCTTTTTGTCATAATCCCCTTGATATAATCTTACTGGCTTGCCATCCATTATATCAATCGCAGGTAAAATTATCATTTAATCAACTCCCCAAAATTTTTCAAAATGCTTAATCCAACAGTTCCACTTTTCTCAGGATGGAATTGAGCACCCATTATATTTTTACATCTAACTATTCCCGGAATTTTATTTTCTCCATATTCGCTATATGTAACTAAATCTTCATCATTATAGCCTTGTGCAAAATAAGAATGTACATAATAAACAAAGTTTCCTTCATCTATTGAACTAATTAATTCATCATTTTTGTTATATATCAAACTATTCCATCCAATATGTGGAACCTTAATGTTATTCTCCTTATCATCTGTCATCTTAACAATATTACCTTTAAGAAGTCCAAGACCATTTCTCTTAATTCCTTCAAAACTTTTTTCAAATAAAAGCTGCATTCCTAAACATATTCCAAGAAGAGGTTTTCCTTTTCTAACTTCTTCCTTTATTATCTTATCCAAAGATAATTTTTCAATAGTATCCATGGCATCTGGGAAAGCTCCTACTCCTGGTAATATTAGCGCTTTTGCATTTTTTATATCTTCCTCGTCTGAAGATATTTTATTATCAAGCCCAAGAAAGTTAAGAGCATTTCTTACACTTTTCAGATTTCCCATTCCATAATCTATTATTACTATCATTTAAACACCCCTTTAATTCAGTTAACTAGTTAAAGACTTCCTTTAGTTGATGGTATTCCATTTTCCTCACTTCTAAATTTAGCTTCTTTAAGTGCTCTACCGAATGCTTTAAATAAAGCTTCTATTTTATGATGATCATTTTCACCATATAAAACTTTTAAATGAAGCGTTATACCTGCATTGAATGCAAAAGCTCTAAAAAATTCTACAACCATTTCTGTTGCCATTTCTCCGACCATTTCTCTCTTGAAATCACAATCAAATACTAAAAAAGGTCTATTACTAATATCTAATGATACTAATGCTAAAGTTTCATCCATAGGTACATAAAATGTACCATATCTATTTATACCTTCCTTATTTCCAATTGCTTCTTTAAAAGCTTCTCCAAGAGTTATTCCCACATCTTCTACAGTATGATGATCACATACCTCCAAATCGCCCTTAGCCTTTATCTTCAAATCGATTTTACTGTGAAAAGAAAACAATGTTAACATGTGATCAAAAAAACCTATTTGGGTATTTACTTCACTTTTTCCGCTTCCATCTAAATTAATTTCTAGCTCAACACTAGTTTCTTTAGTTATTCTTTCTTTTTTTGAATATCTGTCAACCATAAACTTACTCCCTCTAATATACGAAGATATTTTTAATCCCCTCTACAACTTTTCTATTTTCTAAGGGGGATCCAACAGTAATTCTAAACGTATCATCATTAAAATTTCTAATAGAAATCCCATTATCTTTAAGGCCATTAATCAATGCTTCTTTATGATTAGTTCTACCATAAATAAAATTTGCTTTAGAAGGATAGAATTCTATATTCATCGCAGCATTTTTTTCTACTTGTTTAAGTGCTTCATATAGCTTTTCTCTTTGATCAACTATTTGCTTTGCATTATTCACAACTCTTTCAGGATACTTTAAAGCAATAGATGCAAGATTTTGAGAATAAGTACTTATTGTATATGGCACCTTATAGTTTAATAATTCTTCTACATTATCTTCATTAGTTATCAAAAAACCTATTCTTAAAGCTGCAAGTCCCCATGCTTTTGAAAGTGTTCGTGTTACTATTAAATTTTTATACTTATTAATATAAGGAATCATTGTTTCTCCATAAAATTCATAGTAAGCTTCATCAACCAAAATTGTTTTATTTTTAAATTCATTTAATATTTTAAGTATATCTTTTATAGTTATTCCTATTCCTGTAGGATTATTAGGATTTGAAAATATAATCAAATCTACATTTTCTTTCTTCCCAAGTTTTATAAATTCATCTACATTAAATTCTATCCTTTTCCCAATATCATAGTTTTTTAATTGTCCACCAAATCTAGACACAAAAAAATCATACATTGTGAAGTCTGGTCCTAAACTCAATGCCTTTTTTCCACTTTTAATAATCTTGCTTATTACAAGTTCAAGAACTTCATCTGAACCATTTCCTACTATAATATTTTTAGCATCTGTCTTCGCATAATTAGCATATAATTCTTTAATAATTTTCATATCATTGGCAGGATACCTGTGTAATTGTATATTAGTTAAACATGATCTCATTTTCATTAGTATATTTTCATCCATAGCCATATAAATTTCATTGCTATCTAAATTTATTTTATATTCATCATAGATATTAATATACTCCTTATAAGCACTCATTATTTAACCTCACTTTTACTGAATTAGCATGAGCAGTTAGTCCTTCTTTATTCGCCAATGTTATTATTTTTTTGCCATTTTTCATAATAGCTTCTTTAGAATAATAAATAAATGATGATTTTTTTATAAAGCTATCTACAGATAATGGTGAAAAAAATCTTGCTGTACCACTTGTAGGCAATACATGATTTGTTCCTCCAAAATAATCACCTATAGGTTCAGGACAATATCTTCCTAAAAACACTGAGCCGGCATTTTTAATAAGTCCTAGATACATCATAGGTTCATCGACCATAATTTCTAAATGTTCAGGTGCAATAGTATTAGAAATATCAATACAATCTTCTATAGTTTCACATATAATTGCTTTACCAAAATCCTTAAGTGAGGTTCTTATTATATCTTCTCTCTCCAAAGTTTTAACTTGTTTTTCTAATTCAATTTCTACCTTTTCATATAATTCTTTAGAAGTTGTAACTAATATAGATGAAGCTAATTTATCATGTTCTGCTTGCGACATCAAATCTGCTGCTATAAATGCTGGATCGGATTTTTCATCTGCAATCACTAAAATTTCACTAGGTCCAGCAATCATGTCTATATCTACCTGACCAAAAACTAACTTTTTAGCTATAGCTACAAAAATATTTCCCGGTCCTACTATCTTATCTACTTTTTCAATTGTTTCTGTACCATAAGCTAATGCACCAATAGCTTGTGCTCCTCCAACTTTATATATCTTAGTTATTCCAGCAATTCTCGCTGCCACTCCTATATATGGATTTATCCCACCATCTTTATCTGGTGGTGTAACCATTATTATTTCATCTACTCCTGCAACCTTTGCAGGTATTACATTCATCAAAACAGATGACGGATAAGCAGCCGTTCCACCTGGTACATAAACTCCAACCCTTTCAAGAGGAAGTACTCTTTGTCCTAAATAAACCCCATTATCTTTAGCCATTAAAAATCCGTTACTTTTTTGCTTTTTATGATAATCTTCTATATTTGTCTTTGCTTCCTCCAATGCTTTAATAAAATCTTCTTCAACTTTATTAAAGCAATCATCTATCTCAGCTTTTGAGACTTCTAAACTTTTAAGCTCAACATTATCAAATTTTTTAGTAAATTCAAACAGAGATTTATCTCCTTGTTTTCTTACATTTGATAAAATATTTGTTACACTTAAAATTACCTCTTGCTCTGTTTCCCCAATTCTTTCTTTTAATTCATTAATTAAAACTTTTTTATTCTTTTCTGTAATTTCCATCAAGTTCAACATAAAATGGCCCCCTTGCTCTGCTTAATAAATATTAATTCATCAAATCTTTTTATATTTTATTGCTATTTTTTCAAAATAGTTTACTTATAATTATCAACATTCTACGAATTTTGTCAATTATTAATCACTTTTTTAATTTCTTCAATAAACTGTCCAATTTCCCTCTGTTTCATTTTAAAACTTGCCTTATTTACAATTAACCTTGCACTTATTTCACAAATTCTATCTAAGACAACTAATCCATTTTCTTTTAATGTAGTACCAGTTTCCATGATATCAACAATTCCATCACAAAGTCCTAAAATTGGTGCAAGCTCTACTGATCCTTCTATTTTTATAACTTCTACATCCATATCTTTCTTTTTAAAATATTCTTTTGCAACATGTGGATATTTACTTCCTATTTTTATATGTCCAACCTTTTTAAAAATATCATTTTGTGGTAGAGATGCTACTATAAATCCACACTTCCCAAACCCTAAATCTAATACCTCATAGCAATTATTATCACTTTCCAATATAGTATCTTTACCAACTACTCCAATATCCGCTACCCCATGTTCAACATAAGTTATTGAATCCGCTGCTTTTACTAAAAAGTATTTTATATCTTTTACTTTATCTTTAAATACAAGTTTTCTTCCTTTATTCTTTAATTCTGATGGATCAAAGTTAGCCTTTTCTAAAACTTTAATTGTCTCTTGTTCTAGTCTTCCCTTTGTTAATGCTATGCTTATGCTCATTTTATTTTTCCCCACCTTTAATGATTTTTATTTCGTTTATATTTTCTGTTGGTAATAATTCTACTATAAACCCTTCTCTTCTAAGTTCTTCGCTCTTTTTTATTGCTTCAATTCTATTTTCTGCCCCATAAAATACTTTGCATAAATTTTCATCATTATTTAAATCATTATAAATATTTACATTTGGAATTACAGAATTAATATCTATTGAGAAACCTATAGCTGGAATATACTTTTTAGATGCTTGTATCAAGCTGTCATATCTTCCACCCCTTAAAACAGTATTTCCTACGCCTTCACCAAACCCTCTGAAAATAATTCCTGTATAATAATTAAGTCTTGGAACCATCCCCAAATCAAAAGTAACATTTTCTCCATAACCCAATTCATCTAACTGCTCATAAAGCTCTTCTAAATACTCCAAATTTTCCTTAATGTCATCATTGAATGCTATATTTTTTGCATCCTCTAATATTTTCTTATCTCCAAACATCCAAGGTAATTTATTAAAAAATTTTTTATACTCATCCTTGATATCTAGCGTATCTAGATAGTCTTCTAAGCTTTTCATGTTTTTATCTTCTATAAATTGTGCAATATTTTCTTTATATTCTTGATCAATATCTAAATTTTTAAATGCCCCATTAAAAAATCCTATATTACCTATTTCAAGTTTAAAATCTCTTAATTCTAACTTCTTTAATGCTTCTAACGCTAATACTAATACTTCCAAATCAGATTTTTTATCTTCAAGTCCTATAAGTTCAACACCACAATCCGTATACTCATTTCTCTTCCCCCCAAGGCTTGCATGAACTCTAAACACATTAGATGTATATCTCAATTTAATTGGAATCTTTGAGTCTTTAAGTTTAGTTTCTACTACTCTAGCTATTGGAATTGTCATATCTGGTCTTAATACCAAAATACGTCCCCTATTATCAAAAAACTTATACATATCTTCTTCTTTTAAAGATTGAGAATTATAATTAAATGTTTCATAAAACTCTAGAGTTGGTGTTATAACTTCTTTATAGCCCCACTTTTCAAAAATTCCATCTATATTTCTTTCTAAAAATCTTTTTATAATACATTCATCTAAAATCAAATCTCTTGTTCCCTCAGGAAGTATATTCTTTTTACTCATTTTACACCCGCCTATCATTTATTGCTTGACTACTACATCGTTTTATCAATTTAGCGTGCTAAATTATCGTTATCTTGATAATATATTATTTTTTATAGTTTGTCAATAAATTGCATACAGTTTATGAATATCTTAGGCATATTCAAAAAATAACAAGTCCATTTGCCACACTATTTTCTATCATCCTGCATGAGTGAATTGTCCTAACAGGCCTACTATGAGGGCAATTTGCCTCTTTGCGTGATAAAAAATATTCATGACAATTTTGAACCCGTTATTTATTTTCATGTGCCTTACATTAAATAATAAAGAATTATACCTATATAATTCCCTATATAAATTAATTAATGCTATAATATACGGTAGTTTATATATAAATTATTGTTATAATAATTTATATATATTTAAGAATATTAAAAAGAAAGGAGACATTTTTACTTTGGTTACTAATGACATAAGTATATCCCAAAACACTAAAATCAAAACACAAGTACATACTGTAACAGCTGAATCTATGCGTCTTGGAATTCTTCTAGCTACTGTTGGAGGTTTTTTAGATGCGTATACTTTCATATGCAGAGGTGGTGTTTTCGCTAATGCTCAAACAGGAAATATTGTACTCCTGGGAATAAATATTGCAAAGGGAAACTTTAGACAAGCATTTATGGTACTTTTACCTATATTAGCATTTATTTTAGGGGCAATAGTTTGTGAATTTATAAAAGAGTTGACTTCACCTTCAATTACTTTAGTTACTGGTTCAGAACGTATTATTTTAATTATAGAAATTATAGTTCTTATCACTATAGGTTTTTTACCTGATACTGTTCCAGATATATTTGTTACAGTTGTCATTTCCTTTGTTTGCTCTGTTCAAATATGTTCTTTCACAAAATTAGTAGATTCACCTTATAATACAGCAATGTGTACTGCTAATCTAAGATCTGCATGTCAATCAGCTTATGCAGCATTTAGAAAAAAAGATAAGAAATTAACAATAAAAGCAAATCGATATATAAAAATAGTATTTTCTTTTATAACTGGTGGTGCTCTAAGCGGTATGCTAACTTTGAGCCTAGGCGGGAAATCAATATGGTTTGCAGCTATGATATTAACTATAGCACTTATTTTATTTACCATAGATGATTTCAGATTTAGAAATTCTGATTTTTAAAAAAATCTTTAATTTATAATGATAACACTTTTATCACTATGAATTAAAGGGAATATAAAATGCAGTAACTACATTTCATATTCCCCTTAAATAAAGCACATTCAAAAAATAACAAGTCCATTTGCCAGACTTGTTATTTATTTTAATTTGCCTAAAACAGATTAAAATGTTACAACTTCCATATTTTCAATTGATTTTTGGATAAGTTCATCTATATCTAATTTTTCTTCTTGCTTTCTAATAGGATCTAGTTTTGGATTAGTTTTAGGATGCTTTGGAACAAATATTGTGCAACAATCCTCATAAGGAAGAATTGATGTTTCATATGTACCTATTTTTCTTGCTATATCCATAATGTCTGTTTTATCCATTGCAATTAATGGTCTAAATGCAGGTCTGTCTGCACAATCATCACTTACTATTAAACCATCCATAGTTTGACTAGCAACTTGACCTATACTTTCGCCTGTGCTTACTGAATTGATTCCATATTTATCTGCAAGCTTACATGCTATTCTCATCATAAATCTTCTCATTATTATAGTAAGCTCATCTTCTCTACACTTATCTATGATTTCCATTTGGATATCAGTAAATGGAACTATATATAAATTTATTTTTTCTGTATATTGTGCTAATATTTTAGCTAATTCCTTGACTTTATCTTTAGCTCTTTCTGATGTATATGGATGACTGTGATAATAAACACAATTCACCTCTACACCTCTTTTAGCCATAAGGTAACCTGCTACAGGGGAATCTATCCCACCAGATAACATAAGCATTGTACTTCCATTCATTCCATAAGGAAGACCTGCTGCGCCCTTAGTTATATCATCATTAGACCAAACGTAAGCATAATTATTTCTTATTTCAACATTTATCAATATGTCTGGATTTTTAACATCAACATTTATATCTCCTTCATAATTTTGAAGAACATATCCACCTATTTTTCTTGAAACTTCCATTGAATTTAGTTCAAACTTCTTATTTGCTCTGTTAGTTACAATCTTAAATGTTTTTCCTTCTGCTTCCTTTACCTTTTCAAAAGCAACTTGTTCTAATTCATGTATATCAATTTCAACTTCTTTAACTAAACATACTTCTAAAATTCCAAATACTTTACTAATTCGCTTTATACTTTCTTCTATTTCATCAGTTTTAAGAAAATATCTCCCACTATCATGAATAAATTCAACCTTTATACCTTCAAGTTTTTTTCCTATATTGTCTCTTAATCTTCTTTCAAATTTACCTCTATTTAATCCCTTTAAAAATATTTCTGGTGCATATTTAACTAATATTAAATCCTTCATTATTTTTTTATCCTCCTTAAAAATTTAAGTCCTTTATCTAAAGTTTGTATTACATAATCAACTTCTTCTATTTTATTATCATCAGAAAAAGAAAATCTAATCCCACCTGAAATTTCATCAGCTGATAATCCCAAACACTTTAACACATAGCTTCCACCTATTTTTGCTCTTTCCTTTGATGAACAAGCTGATCCTGTTGATACATATATTCCTGATTCCTCTAAGAAATGAAGTAATACTTCTCCTCGCACTCCTCTAAATGAAACATTTAAAATATACGGTGAGAATTCATCAGTTGGTAAGCTATTTATTCTTATATCTTTTATATCCTTTAACTTTTCAATAAATTTATTTTTTATATCCAAAACTTTTTGATAATTTTCATCTATATTATCATTAACAATGTTTGCAGCTGTTTTAAGTCCCATAATTCCTGCAATATTTTGTGTACCAGCTCTTAAACCGAATTCTTGAGCACCACCTTCTATTAGTGGCAACAAAACATTAGGTTTTTTTATATATATAAATCCAACTCCCTTTGGTCCATGAAACTTATGCGCACTTACGGTTAAAAAATCAATATTAATTTTCTTTACATCTATATGAAGCTTTCCATAACTTTGAACTGCATCTACATGAAACTTAGCCCTATTACTATTTTCTCTTATAATTTCACTAATTGATTTTAAATCTTGAATTATACCAATTTCATTATTTACATGCATTATTGAAACCAATACTGTTTCTTTAGTAATGGAATTTTTTAAATGCTCTAAATCAATTTTTCCATTTTTATCTAATTTTAAAAATGTAACCTTTACTCCACTTGTTTCCAATCCTTTTATTGTATTTAAAATAGATGCATGTTCAAATGGTGTTGTAACAAGATGACTTCCTGGTTTTAAAATTCCTTTAAGAACTGAGTTGTTCCCTTCACTACCACCAGCATTAAAATATATTTCATTTTCTTCTGCATTTATAGTTTTTCCAATAACTTCTCTGCATTCTCTTAATTTTTTTTCACTTTTTAAGCCTAAATTATGTAACGAAGAAGGATTGCCATAAAATTCTTTAAGCCCAAAAACCACTTCATCAATAACTGCAGTATAAGGCTTTGTTGTTGAACTATTATCAAAATAAACTTCCATTAATTATCTCCTCTTTTAAACAATATATAAGAATTAAATATGCATATATACTAATGTTTTTTCACAAATATATACTTTTCTTATAACTTTACTTTGATTTCTATATTTATTATAACAAAAAAAGACTATGTGCATAGCCCTTTTTACATATTTTTTAGATAACTATAATCGATGCCTGATATTACAATGTTCTTCAGATTAAAATTATTATAAAGATCCAATACCTCTTCATTTTCTCCTATAATTTTAATAATAGGTCTTAATGGATTATCAATATTGCCTTTCATTATAATTCCACGACGTTTATCACTTAATATTACATGAGAACCAATAGGATATGGTTCAATTTTCTCCAAAAATGCTTTAACTACATTGTAATCAAAGCTAGTTCCTATACCACCCATAATATACTCTATTCCTTCCGATGGCTTTATCGGATCTCTATATGGTCTTCTACCAGTTAAAGCATCATAAACATCAGCAACAGCAATTATTCTACCAAACAGATGTATTTTTTCTCCTTTTAATCCATTTGGATAACCTGTTCCATCAAATTTTTCATGATGACTAACTATTCCTAAATATATATCTTTATTTATAACCTTACTTAATCTGATATAATTCAAACCTAATTGCGGATGTCTTTTTACAATATTATATTCTTCTTCAGTAAGCTTTGATGGTTTTGATATTATTTCAATTGGAATTTCTACTTTTCCTATATCATGTAACATAGCACAAACGCCTAAGTTACATAACTTTTCTTTATTCAATCCTAATGATGTTCCAATTGCAATTGATATAAGTGTAACACTTAATGAATGTAAATATGTATCTTCATCATATGAATGCAAATCACTTATACTCACTGTAATTTCATCATTCATACATATGTTATCAACAAGATTTTTGGAGATAATTTGTATTTGATTGACAGTGTCTTCATCTAAAATTTCACAAGTATTTTCACACATATCAAAAGCTCTTTTAATTGCCGAAAGAGATTCTTTTCTTGTTTTTTCATTTAAAATAATGTTTTCTACACCATCATCAATATATGCTCCTGGCACATGAAATTTTATTAATTTTTTAATATTATTTTTTGTTAAAATACTTCCTTTAGTTAATAGAATCGCTTTTGATTTTCCGTCAATATCTAATCTTATATCATAAGCTATTTTCATCCCACTTTTTAATTTGTATTGAGGCACAAAAACCATTTAATTACCTCCTGATTTTGATTCAATTGTAAACTTTTATCAATTTATGTAGATATATTAAGTTTGAAATAATATGTCTTTTTTCTAAAATTTAACTCACATTATATTTTAATAAAGTTTAATATTATTTTCAACGATTTTATTAAATATTAGCA
Source organism: Clostridium saccharobutylicum DSM 13864 (assembly GCF_000473995.1). Taxonomy (NCBI): domain Bacteria; kingdom Bacillati; phylum Bacillota; class Clostridia; order Eubacteriales; family Clostridiaceae; genus Clostridium; species Clostridium saccharobutylicum. The sequence goes on from NC_022571.1 coordinate 3,468,130, forward strand.
GCATAATAAAAAAACTTTAGAAATTAATCTTATTTCTAAAGTTTTTATCTCGATTTTGTAATATATATCATAATCTTCAAAACTCTACATTATAATCCATGTCTTTGTAACAATGCACATTCAAAAATAAAAAATCCATATACCTAATATCTATTTTTTAAAATACATATTTGTTAAAAATTCAATTCCTGCTTTTGTTTTAAAATACTTATCTTTTATTGTTTTAACTTGAGTTACTTCTATTTCATCTTCGTAAATATTAACTAAAAAATCAGATTCAATTAATATCTGATAATCAATTCCATCAATATTATTATATGTATGATGATGCCCAATTAAAAAGCATATTCTATCAATTAAATTTTCGTCAAAATTCAATTTTGTAAGAATTTTTTTAGCGACTGGTGGTCCTTCAATTTCTTGATAATTTCCAGCAGATGAATTATATTTTTTTTCACTAACTTTTATTCCTATATCATGCATTATTGCAGCTATTTCTAAAATATATTGAGTATCATCTTCTAGACTTTCCAATTCTCCAATTGATTTTGCAAATGAAAATACCTTCAAAAAATGATTTATCCTTCTTACATCCCCCGCATAGTAACTAATCATCTCATTTATTATAGTACTTGTTTTTTCTTTCATATCATTTTTTAGTGGCAGTGATTTTGCTCAAACTCCACTAATTTTTCCCCCTTTATTCTTATTATTTTTAAATAAAATATCATTTCATTCAAATGCTAAATTAATTATATACTATAAATAGTATATAATATGTTATATTTATCACAATAATTTAAATTACATTTTTAAATTATTATCTTAACTAATTTAGAAATATACTTTCCTTCTCTAAATACTAATAATTATTTCACTTTATGATTACTCTTAGTATTAAATTTATAATAAAATTGAGATATTAATATTTAAAAAATAAATGGATAAAATACTATAGTAGCATAACTATGCATACATTAAGGAGGGTTCTAAATGAAAAACAATAATAATAACAGCTCACATGAAACACCTAATTCTGACCCATCATCTCAAAATTATTCTAAAAAAATGAAAAATAAAGCAAATGAAAAAAGTCCATTTGGAAGCGATGAGCCTTCTACCAAAACTACTTTCAAATAATTGTTGAAAGTAAATCTAAAATATCTAGGATATAATAATTATATCCTAGATGAAGATAATAATTACATTTCTAGATTATCTTTGCAAATTTGTATATATTTATTCTAGAATTAAACTATCTTAGAACTTAAATTTACAATCCCCCTTAAATTGACTAATAATTGAATTAATATTATTTATTCTTTAATCTATCTATTTCTAACTTCTGCTCTTCTATAACCTTCTTATAACTCTTTTCCTTTTCTGCCCACTCCTTGCTAAGATTATTAATTAATGATGCCATTTCATCTGCACTTCCTACAATCCTATTAAATAATAGTAAATTAGATTGAAGAATTTCAGGAATTTCGTTATGTGAATACCTAAGCCTATGATCTATTTCTCCATACCCCTCTTCAAAAATTGTTCTAACTTGTATTTCTGCTATAACTTTTTGATTAGTAGGATAAAATTCCACCAAATAATGTACTGACCGATATCCAGAAGCCTTTGATCTCACTTCAATTCGTGGATCTTCAAAAACCTTTACGTTGTCTCCATCCCTAACATTAGCAGTTATCTCTATTACTTTCCATGTCTTTATAATAAATTCGTGTATCTCCTGCCATTGATCTTTAAATATATGTATAACTCTTATTCCTATTAAATCATTAATTTCCTTTTTATAATTGCTTACCGTAAATTCAAAATCTTCGCCATATTTTCTTTTTCTATCTTCTGTTTTTCTTATAACCTTTTCTACTAATCTGTCAGGATCTTTGATTCTCGACTTAACTGAATGAACTGACTTTTGTGAACGTAATATATTAGCTATAAACTCTGCTTGATTTTTGTATGAATTTTCATACTCTATATAATCCTCATATATTTCCTTGAGATTATCAGTACTAATATTATTTTTCAAAATCACTTCTTTTGTATATGGATACTTTAACAAAAATCTATCTATATTAAAGCCTTTTTTCATTATTAATGTACTCCTTTTTTTGAAATTACTGTACTAAATTATAGATAAACAACTTAGATTTTAAACTTATGTTATAACTTACCGAAAAAAATGGTGTTCTGTTGTTCCGGTTACTAAAGAAATCTTACCGTTCTTTTCTCAATGTAATACTTCACAAAAGCTCATCATTTCTTTCTAGTATTGAATGTATTTCAAAGTTTAAATCTAGTTCATAATTTGTTTATCCATATATAGAAAATTATTTTTTTATATCAAATACATTATACTACATTAATTTAAACTCAGCATTATTATTAAAATGTACATTATTCGTACAACATTCCTAACTTTTCACTTTGATTAATCATAATTTTTTATTTAATCTTTATTGTAAATTTATCCTCGTTATAAGGCTGTATCGATTTTGATTCATCTCTAGCTATAACTGAAAAGTCTCCATCTGAAATTGCTTTATCACAATTAATTACATATTCATCACTGCTATTAATATAAGTAACATCTTCTTTTTGTTTTATTCCATCAATTGATAGCATTTCTTCATTAGTTTTATTGTTTACAATTTTAATTGGAGCAATACAAATTCCATATGCCGACTTATAATATATTTTTGTTTTTCCATCCTCAGATTCAATCTTAGTAATTGTAGCATATTCTTTTCCATCACTAGAATATAATTTTGTTTCTCCTTGTAAATTAAGTTTGGCAACAATCTTATCCTCACTATGCTCTGATTCTGATTCACCATCAAACTTTTGTTTGTACGGTATAAATCTTAGCGACTCTGTATCATCATATATTTCCTTGAAAGTATCATTAAAATACATACCATCCTTCGTTCCTCTGGTTGATCCAGATTTTTGTTCAATGTATCTTCCTTTATTATCAAATACAGCATATTTCAAATAACATTTTTGCTCTTCTTCATTTTTTCTAATTCCCTGTATTAATGTATTCAATGGAGTTGTAATAATTTTATTTATATGATATCCAGCAGGGACATCGATTAAATCTATATTGCATTCTGTCTCCTTAACTTTACCATTAACTTTCTCACTACTTACTGGAATATTAAAATCCCATTCTCCTTTGACTGGTTTTTCTACACCAATCTCATTTATATTCAAACTCAATACAAATTTATCTGGTATTTCCACATAATCGCCTAAATCGTTTTTTTCTTTTACGTCTTTTCCACCATAATTCTTATCTCCTACATCATATTCCATAACACCAACAAAAGTCTTATTATCATTTATAAACTTGCCAGTTCCTCCTCCTCCAGAAGTTGTTTTCTTTCCATTTATTTTTAATTCTGCCCCAGGAAATCTAGGTTCTTCTTTAATTTCCTCTTGACTTTCAACAGTGTAAAGCAGTGATAGTTCAAATCCATCATACACAACTTTATTAATTGTCATTTTTAGTCCATTGCTTTCTTTAGTTATATTTAAATCTGAAGTGTATTTATCATAATTTTCATAAGCTTTATCATTAAACATTTTAAAAATACTACCTATAATAGGAATATTACTTGCATAAGTTGGTATTGTAATTCCAAACAATAAAGTACTAATTATTAAAATAGAACATATACTACTGATTTTTTTGAAATTTAGTTTCTTTTTTTCTATCCTTTTAACTGCCTCATCAATTTTTTTATTGATATCTTCTGGAACGCAGTTAATTTCATCTTTTAATTTTTTTCTTATTTGATCATCAAACAAATCATCACTCATTTTCATTAATATTACACCTCACTCATTACTTCTCTAAGCTTTATTCGTGCCCTCGTAAGTCTTGATCTCACAGTTCCCTCTGGAATTTCCAATATTCTCGCAATACTCTTAATACTCATATCTTCGAAATAAAATAATACTGTTGTAATTCTTAGTTCTTCACTTAATTCATTTATTGCTGTTGTTAAATCCATATCTTCATAGCTATCACTATATGTTGTCTGATCTTCGCTTTCAATTAACGATATAGTCTTTTTATTTCTTCTTAATATTTCATTGCACTCATTAATCAAAATTCTTATTATCCAAGTTCTAAAGTACTCATCTTTCTTTAATGAATTTAATTTTTGAAATGAACTTGCTATCGTATTCTGAAGTGCATCTTCAATATCCTCTTTATCTTTTAAAATCCCCCTAGCTACTCTATAAAGATTCAATCTATTTTCATCTATAAGTGCCAAAAAAGCTTCTTTATTACCCTTTTTGGCCTTAGATACTGCTGATTTCTTTCTATAATGTAAAAATGATATCAACTCCATCTTTTTCCTCCTTTTAATTCATATGACTAAGTATTACAATAATTAGATGATTTAACAAGCTAAAATGCTCACAATTTTTTGAATTTTTTTTATTTATTACTTCTACAAATAAAAAGCTTTGATAACATTACTAATAATATTATCAAAGCTTTTATAATCACTTTATAAATTAATCATATAAATTCAATTTCTATATATCCTAATCATGTGCTTCTATAATTTAACTATGCTCTACAAATTTTGATATTAACATTGTACAAACTGTATTTCCAGCAGAATTGAGCAATGTAGCTGGTGCATCAATTATTGTAGCTATTACAAGCATTATAGCAAGAGAACCTTGCGGAAATCCAAATATACTTAAAATTAGCATTTCTCCTATAGCTCCGCCTCCTGGTATTGCCCCTACAACAGCTCCAATTAATAATCCACAGGATAATATTATTAATAATGAGCTCAGACTATTCATATCTCTTCCGAATATAGCAAACAAAAACATTATCTTATATATCCCACCAATAACAGATCCATCTTTATGAATGTTAACACCTAAAGGCATTATTATTTTTGCAAGATTATCAGATACCCCCATTTTTTTAGCTGATTCTATATTGATTGGAATGCAAGCTGCACTTGAACATGTTGCAAGTGCTGTTATTGAAGGTTCCATAGCATTTTTCCAGAATATCTTTACTCCTTGTTTTCTTCTAGCTATATATGAATATAATGTGAAAAATCCAAAGAAATATATTATAGAAACACCTATATATATCATGAACACCTTTATATATCCGCTTAATAATTGTCCTCCCAATTTACCAATAACATTTGCAAAATACGCTCCAAGCCCAATTGGCGCATAATACATTATTATAGTAATAACCTTCATAGTTACTGCACACCCACTATTTAAAAAAGCTTTAAATGATTCTCCTTGTTCTTTGCAAAGCATAGTAGCAAATCCTATTAACATAGAAAATAATATCAATGCAAGCAAATTACTTCTAGACAATAATTGAGAAAAATCTCCCACTGTGATACTTGAAACTATCTTTTCTAAAATCCCTGTACTTTCCGTTGCTTCTGGTTTATATCCGCTCATTATTCCATTAAAAACAGAAGGATTTAATCCCTTTGTCGGATCAAATAATTTAAAACTTATTACTCCTATTATTCCTGATACAATTGCTGTAGCACCAAAAACAATTATAGTCACTCCTAATATTTTACGTAACTTTCTTGAACTATTCATATTAGCTATTGCTGATGATATACTAAAAAATACTACTGGAATCAAAATTGTAAATATTAAATTCAAAAATAAATTTCCAAGAGGTTCAAATATACTGGCTTTTTCCCCCATCACAAGTCCAATACATCCTCCAATTATAATTGCAACTAATAAAATTAAAGATGATTTATAATTTTTTATAAACTTCAAATTTATTACCTCCTTGAAATTAATATTAAAATTAATGTACTTTTTTCAAGTCTTTTTAGTAATTACATTTTATTAAACCTATAATATTATTTTATATAAATTGTCTTACTACCTCTCTATCATCAAAATGTAACTTCTTGCCTCCTATAACTTGATAATCTTCATGACCTTTTCCTGCTATTATTAATAAATCCTCGTCCTTTAACATATTTATTGCTTTTACTATTGCTTCTTTTCTATCAACAACCTTTTCATAATGACAGTTTATAATTTTCATTCCCTCTTCAATATCCCAAATTATAGATTCTGGATCTTCCCTTCTTGGATTATCAGATGTTACTATACAATAATCTGACATTATTCCACCTATCATTCCCATTATTGGTCTCTTTGTTTTATCTCTTTCTCCCCCGCAACCAAATACAGTAATAATTCTTCCTTTAGCTATATCCTTAGCCATCATCAACAATTTTTCTAATGCATCAGGAGTATGAGCATAATCAATTATTATATTTTTATTTAAACTGTTTTTTAGTATTTCTACTCGTCCTGGAACATGTTTAACATTGGGTATCAATCTAAATATTTCTTTAATGTCTATACCTAATGCATAACAAGCCCCTATGGCAGCTAAAGCGTTATAAACTGTAAATTTTCCAGGAGTATCTATTTTTACAGTTTCACGTAAATTTTTAAATTTAACATTAAAAGTTACTTTATTATTATCATATCTAATTTGAGTTGCTCTAATATCTGCGTCCTTCTTAATTCCATAAGTTAAAATCTCACAATTTGATTTTCTGATTATTTCCCGAGAAATTTTCTCATCCAGATTAATAATCCCTACTTTGCATCTTTTAAATAACTTTATTTTTTCATTTTTATATGCTTCCAAAGTTCCATGCTCTTCAAGGTGATCTTGAGAGAAATTTGTAAATACTCCAACATTAAAATCACAATTATCAACTCTATATTGAGCTAATGCTGAAGACGTTACCTCCATAACGATATCTTTAGCCCCTTTATTAATAAACTCCCTAAATACTTGTTGTAATTCCAAACTCTCAGGTGTTGTTGGATTTGTTTTGTCTATATTTATATCTTCACCTTTAAGTTCATATCCTAAAGTACCTATTATTCCTGTTTTTCTTCCATAGCCCTCTAATACATCTTTAATATAATGTATAACTGTAGTTTTACCATTAGTCCCTGTAACCCCAATTAATTCTATTTCATTAGATGGTGATTTATAAAATGTATTTGCTATACTTGCTAATGCTATTTTTGTATTTTCAACTTTTATAACTGTAATCTCACGATTCTTAATTTGAATTTCTTCATCTACTACTATTGCTAAAGCGCCTTTTTTTATCCCCTCTTTTATAAAATCATGTCCATCAACATGATTGCCTTTGATGCATACAAATAAAGAATTTTTCATTATCTTTCTCGAATCATAACTAATACTTTCTATTTCTTTATCTAACTGCCCATTTACAATCATATAATCCATATTATCCAGTAAATCATATAACTTCATTTTAAAAACCTCCAAACAACTTTTTGCGATGTCTTATGTTTCTATTATACTCATCATTTTAGCTATAAATAGTGCATATATTGCTTGATATGTTGTAAAAAGTGCTATATGATTTACTTAGATACATTCAACTAAAATTGGAAAGGATTATATAGCAATGGATGATAAATATCATAATAAAAAATCTGGATATTTAAATAACGACTTCCAATTATTTCATATAAGAGATAAAAAGAATCAAGAATTTGAATTTCACTACCACGAATTTAATAAAATAATAATATTTCTTTCAGGAAAAGTAACCTATCTAATAGAAGGAAAAGCATATTTTCTAAAACCTTGGGATATTCTACTTGTGAACAATCACAACGTTCATAAACCTGTTATTGATCCTTCTGAAACTTATGAAAGAATAATTATTTGGGCTAATTCGGATTTTATAAAAAAACATAATTATGAGAATTGTGACTTATCAACATGTTTTAAACTAGCAAATGAAAAAAGCTTCAATCTCGTTAGGCTTGAAGCTAAATTTCAAAACAAGATAAAAGCAATTATAGAAATGTTAGAATCATCTTTAGATTCTTCTGATTTTGGCAGTAAACTTCTAAGTAATTCTTTATTCATTCAACTTCTCGTTTACTTAAATAGAGTACATCTTGGTAACATGTATATAGACGATAAAGAATCTCTTAAGTATGATAAACAAATTGAAGAAATTTTAAAATATATAAATAACAATTTATGTAATAAACTTTCTCTAGAGCTTCTTTCTCAGAAATTCTATATTAGCAAATATTATCTAATGCACAAATTTAAAAAAGAAACAGGTTACACACTTCATAATTATGTTCTGCAAAAAAGACTATTAATAGCAAAAGAACTAATAAAAGATGGTTCTCCTATTATAAAAGCTTGTTCCAATTGTGGATTTAACGATTATTCTAGCTTTCTTCGTTCCTTTAAAAAAATGTTTGGTAAATCCCCAAAAGATTTTCAATAAAAATATAAAATAAATGAAGATGCTGATATCGATAAACAACTTAAACTTATGCTATAGTTAACAGAAATAGAGATCATGCATTTATTTCGGTTACTGAAAATTTAATATATCACAAACAGAGAAATTGGATACATGTTTGTGTAATAGGCCTTTGAAAATAAGCTGTTTAAGGTCTTAATGTGAGGTTGTTCCATTTACTGCTTGTCACAAAAGTAAGAATCGAAATTTTATATTTCGTTATTCGAACTTTCTCTGAGAGCTTTTATATTGGGAGCATGCGGAAATGGATCAACCTCACATTTAGAACCTTTCAGCGAAATTTTCATAGTCCTATGGAACAAATATGTATCTAATTTCGGCTGAGATTCATATAAGCTCTATTCTCATTGCGGAACCCTATAAATCATTCTTACTACGTCTTCAATTTACACAACAAATTATAAGAAAATTGACTACTTGATATATTGATTTATAACTATTTGCTGGCTGTAAAATTTTGTTTAATTAGAAAATCAACTTTTCATTGCGCTTGCTGTCATTTCAAACCCCTTCATCTTCATATCTATATCTGAAAGAATTTCTAATATTATATTATCATTTTTTCTACTTTTCATAGCATCTTCTAATCTTTGTTTTAATGATCTCATTTCTTGTGTTAATTTGTTTATTTCTCTTTCTTTATCACCAATTTTTATATTTTTTAACTCTAATTCTTCTTTTAATTTTTCTACTTTATTAACAAACACATCTATAGTATTTAAGTCTTTTTCTGAAAATTTGTTGGATGCATCTATTGTTTTATCTCTATATATTTTATTTTCTATTATATTAAATATTTTATTTTCACTACCATATTCAATATAAGAAATTACACTATTATCGACTTCAGTTAATCCATTGGAAACTCTATATAATATATTATTTAGTAAATTAGCTGCTTCTATTCCAACTCCATATTTTTTATTTGCCTTTTCCCATACAATAAAACTATTTATCTTTTCTTGACTATTTTCTGTCATAATCAAATTATTGCGACGTTCATTATATATATCAAAAAACTTTTGCTGAATTATACAACTTTCTTTATCACTCTTAGATTCTATAACTATTCCACCACATGTTGCTTTTTTCCTAATTAAAAATGAATAGAAATTTTTTAATAAATTATTGACCACCTTATTATAAGAATCATCTCTTAATCCATCACTTTGTTTTATTGAACTTAATATTAAATTAGTTTTTACCTTTTTAAATAACGTTGGCATTTGATTTATAAATTCTTTTTTATTATCATTATTTATATTTTTATATTCATTTTGTGGTAATAGAATATCATCAATACAAATTTCAAATCCATTTTTTCCAAGTATTCTTTCTTTGCAGTAATTTACTTTACTTGATAATTCACATTCCTTATCTTCTACATTAGTGCAATAATCCTGATCAAAAACCACTCCAGCTATTGAAAAATTATTATCCTTATCCAAGAAACCCTTTTCACTTACAAACATTATATATTTTTTCCCCATTTTACTTTCCCCTTTACCATAGAATTATTACGTCATCATATTTACTTAGAACATTACTATACTTTTATTTAAATAGTAATATTTTAGATAATTATATAAAAAATCATTATTTGTAATCAATCATTTTCATATCACTCCCATTTTCTATCTTTTAAATTTAATATTCTATACTATAGATGTTTTCTCCTCCATATTACAAAAATTATTTATTTTTGAATTTATGTATATTTCTTACTTAAAATAATTTATCTAACTATAAATAAATATATGTTATGTAATTATTATTAGAACATTTTTTATTGTTTATTGTTTAAATACATCTCCTAATTTTCGTATAATACATCCATTTCATGATAATAATTCATATATAAAAATATTGAAGGTAGAACTTAAATAAAAAATAAACCTTAGAAATTCAATTTTAATTTCTAAGGTTTATTTTTTATTCCATTCCGATAAATTCAACTTTTTCAACATTTCTAATGTTAAGCAAGCCATCTGTCAATGTTTTTATATCTCCATCAACAGTTGATAAATCTATTGTTATACTTAAATTAGCATATCCATTCAGAGGTATACCTTGATTTATTGTCAAGATATCTCCTCCTTGTTCTGCAATAAAATTACTAATAGCAGATAAAAGTCCCTTCTCATTTTTAAATATAATATTATAAGTAACTTTTCTACCTTCTGAAGTTTCTGAAAAATCAAATACAAAATCCTTATATTTATAATATACGCTTCTACTTATTCCAGCTATCTTTACAGCTTCTGTAATTTCTTTCACTTTTCCATCTTTTAATAGCTTTTTTGTAAATAGAACTTTTTCATATACATCTGGTAATACTCTCTTATCTATAACTAAGTAATTTCCACTCATTAGCTCATACCTTCTATAATGGTTGCCCCCGCATCATCTAAAGATAATTCTAATATATCCCATTCCAATCCTTCTTCTCTTAAAAATTCCCCAAGCTTATTGCTAAAGCGCTCATTGTTTTCGTCGATAAGTGCCATAATTGTTGGACCTGCTCCGCTTAAATAGCAGCCTAAAGCTCCAAGTTCATAGCTCTTATTATACACCTCTTCAAAACCAGGAATTAATTTACTCCTGTAATTTTGGTGAAAGGCATCTTTACATGCATATTTTATTAACTCATATCTACCACTGCTAAGACATGCTACCATAAGAGCTGCTCTTGAAACATTATAGACCCCATCTTTCATGCTTATCTCTTTTGGCAGTACACTTCTCGCTTTTTCTGTAGATAGTCTAAAGTTTGGCACTATGCTTACAAACTTTAATCCATTTTTTATATTTACCTTATCATAAAAAGTCTTGTTTTCTTCGGTTATTGAAACAACCATGCCACCAAGTAGCGCTGGTGCAACATTATCAGGATGACCTTCAATTTCCACAGCCATATCTAATAATTCTTCTTCTGAAAATTTTCCACCTAGAATTTCATTAGCTCCAACTAGTCCCCCAACTATACATGTAGAGCTACTTCCAAGACCTCTTGATACTGGTACATCTTGTTTAATTTCACTTATTTCTAATCCTTTTATTTTATAGCCCGCTTTATCAAAACAATGTTTCATTGCTTGATAAATTATATTTTTTTCATTACAAAATTCTTCTGGCATTCCATTAAATTTTAAGCCATTATCTAATTCTCTGAATTCAAACTCATTATATAAAGTTAATGCTATTCCCAATGAATCAAATCCAGGTCCCATATTTGCTGATGTAGCTGGCACTCTAACTTTAATCATGCGCATCGCCCCTTATGCGTTTAAGAATGAAAGTAGAGCATCTCTCATCTCAGACTTATCCCAAACTTCATCATGTAATACCTTAGCAGTTTCTAATTTACTTAAGCTGCTTGGTATTTCTGTCTTTGTTTCATTTGATAATTTTTCTAACACTTTAAAATCGTTTATTCCTTCTACATCAATGTTAAGTGCATTACAAATACTTCTTGGGAATTTATATGGACTTGCTGTTGAAAGAATTAAAGCTGGTTTATCATCTTTAGTTTCTTTTACATATTTATTTTTAACTACATATGCCACAGCTGTATGAGTATCCATTAAGTAATTGTCTCTTTCATAAACTTCTTTTATTGCATCATATACTTCTTTAGTATTAGCAAAGTTTCCATAGAATTCTTTTACGAAACTTCTAATTTTTTCATTAACTTCGTAAACACCCTTAGTATTTAAATCCTTCATTAATTCACTAACAACTTCAGTGTCTCTTCCACTTGCTTCATATAATAATCTTTCAAGATTTGATGAAACAAGTATATCCATTGAAGGTGATTCTGTTAAAACAAGTTCTCTCTTCTTATCATATACCCCAGTTTCGAAGAAGTCTGTTAATACTTTATTTTCATTTGATGCACAAATAAATTTATCAATAGGTAATCCCATTTGTTTAGCATAATAGCCTGCTAATATGTTCCCAAAGTTTCCAGTTGGAACTACTACATTTATAAGTTCATCCTTTTTTATAACCCCTTGATTTATTAAGTTAAAATATCCATAAAAATAATACACTATTTGAGGTACAAGTCTTCCAATGTTAATAGAATTTGCAGATGATAAAACAAATCCTTTTTCAACTAATTTTTCTCTGAATTTATTATCCCCAAAGATTTCTTTTACTCCTGTTTGTGCATCATCAAAATTGCCCCTTATTCCAATGACCTTAACATTGTCTCCTTGTTGACTTGACATTTGTCTTTCTTGGATTGCACTTACTCCATTTTTAGGATAGTAAACTACAACTTTGAAACCTTCAACTTTTGCAAAGCCTTCAAGTGCAGCTTTTCCTGTATCTCCTGATGTTGCAGTAAGTATTGTTATATCTTCTTTAACATCACAAATTTTTTTAGCTCTCTTCATAACCTGTGGTAAAAATAATAATGCTGCATCTTTAAATGCACATGTTGGTCCATGATATAATTCTAAGAAATTATTTTTAACTTTAACATCAAATCTGTCATTATATGCATCATTAATTGCCCCCATTAACTCTGCATCATCAATATCTGTAAAATATTCATTTATAACTTTGAATGCTAAGTCTTCATACTTAATATTAGTATTATTTTTTAATTCATCATAAATTTTAGGAAATTCATCAGGAACATATAGCCCGCCATCCTTTGAAATTCCATTAATTATTGCATTTGCCGAAGATACATTTTTTTCTAGACCCCTAGTACTTCTAAACTTCATTGTTTATCACCTCAAATTTGTATTTTATATGAACATATTCTTTTTTACTTGACAAATATTTAAAAATATATACATAATCTTCTTGTACTATATATTATCATGTATACAATTGATATACAAGTGTTTTTCTGTTAAATACATAATAATTTTTTCATATCTTCATTAATTATATTCTTTCCCAAAACATTGCATAATTATTTTTAATTTTTAAATTTTAATTTTTACATATAAATATTAAACGGCATTATTTGTATAGCACATTGTTCAAGTCTCAATTTAGGACATTGTGGTATAACAATGTCATTCTTTGTCAAGCATTCTAAAAGCGGTTCGCATTTTTTAAAAAAATTTTCATAAAACTTCTCTTGTCCTGTTTTTCTAAGAAGACTTATTGTATCACTTTCAGCACTACAAGTTTTAATTACTTTGCCAACAACCTTACAATGACAATTTATCTTATCAAAAATATTACACTGTCCATTCATAAAATTATCTTTATTTACAGTTAAAATTACTGTTCCATTCCCAGTCTTCATTATCAAATCCAATGTATTATTACATTTTAAAATATCTTGTAAATATGTTAGCATCTTTAAAAACATAGAAAAATTAATCTTAGTCTCTTTTTTGCCTAATAAGCTATTTAAGTATTCACATCCAAAAATATTAAGCAAATTTGTTAATGTATCAATATATGTTAAAATGCATTCATTAGTAATTGTTCCTTCAATTTCTATTAAATCACCCGTATAGACATTATTATTTTCTATATCTGTTTCATCTTTATGATGTAATTGGTTGTTTTTATTAAGATGATTTATTAGATTTCCATTTAAAACAAATGTTGTATATGTTGTTTTTACCTGTCTTTCTTCTTTTACGCATTGTTTTGCATCAAAATCTCTATCTACATGATAATTAATCAAAGCATTATTAGACTGTTGGCTATTCTTATCCTTATAGCCTTCTCTTTCAGTTTTAGTATAAATTCCTTGATTAAAATTTTCATTCTTATCTCCATCTCTTATTCCTGCAGACAAAGTTCTATCAAATGATTGAGTTAAAGTTGTGGTTTCTATATATCCTGTTAATACTAATGAAGATAGATTTCTAACTAAATTTTCATCTAAATAAACAAGTACATCAAAAAGATTGTCCATGATTTCTCCTTTCGAAAGGATTAATAACTAATTAGCTTATACTTATATATTATTAGTATTTTTCTTGTCATATTCCTTGCAGGATTAAGCACATACAAAAATATATAAATAAAACCTATCAATATTAGTTTTAACTATTGTTTTATTTAAACAATGAAGAGTAAAACTTACAATTTTCTTACTTTATAAATTCTTATATAGTCTAGTGATATAATTTATATATTGCATATGAATTATATCTTTAGAATATATTATTTATTTTTTACATAAAATATTTTTGATTTGATTATTAGGCACAATGACATAAATAACAAATAAATTTATCTGCTTGCTTGATAAAAATTTTGGACTTGTTATTTATTTTCATATACTTTATTCTAAATATTTATTGTTTTCATAAATGTTTAGTACTAAAAAAATAATAGACCAGTATAGTTGATGAGCCTATTATTTCTTTCATATGCATTTTAATTTTAATTGAAAGGAGATAAGCTTAATTCTTGTACACCTATTTTTACTTAGGTCTTAAGGCATATTCAGAAATGATAATTCAGTATTATATTTGATTTGTTATTTCATTTCATGTGCCTTGTCTCAATTAGGCAGATATTTTATGAAAAAATTTTTAAAAAAATTATTTTTAATCTTATTTTTAGTTATTATGATATTTATATTAATCTTTCACAAGAGATTGCTGTTATGTTATGGAATTGCAGAAAAATATATTTCGTTACAAAAAAATATATCATCAACAAAAAATTTGGATATTAGAGTTGCTTCAAATTCTATGGACTATAAAAATGTTGTATATAAAAATACTAATGGTGTCCCATTAACTCTAGATATTTATGGTCCTTCAAAAAACATCTATAAATCCTCTCCTGTAATTGTTTATGTTCATGGTGGTAGTTGGGCTTACGGTGATAAAACAATTCCTGATGCTTTAAGCCCTGTTTTAGATACATTTAGAAGTGAAGGCTATACAATTATAAGTACATCTTATGAGCTTATGCGAAACAAAGAAAACTTTAACAAACAGATTTGTGATGTTAAAGATACTATTAGATGGATATATAAAAATCAATCTACTTATAATCTTGATACAAATGAAATAGGTGTTCTAGGTGTTTCCTCTGGTGCTCATCTTTCACTTATGGCTGGATACAGTAATGATAAAGATTTTACAGATGATCCTGATTTAACTGCTTATTCATCAAAAGTTAAGTACTTAATTGATTTTTCTGGTCCTACCGATTTAGGATTACTAAATACATCTAATTTAAATGCAGATTTATCAAGAATATTTTCATCAATTACTAACAAGAGTGAAATAATCGATAAATTTAATCCTATAAATTACATTAACTCTAATACACCTAAAACATTGATAATTCATAGTAAAGCGGATTCAATAGTTCCTTATAAAAGTTCTGAAGAACTTTATAGTAAATGTAACGAATCTGGTGTTAAAGCTCAATTAATAAGCTTGGATAGTAGCGCTCATGATTTATCAGATATTTCAAGTGATGATATTATATCTATGTCAAAAGGTTTATTATCATTTATAGTTTTAAATTCACCACTTTAACATTTATAAAAAATCGTTAAACAATATAAAAAGCAGATATATGGTGTTATAGAAGCATTTTTTAACATTTCTTTGCTTCATAAATACCTGTATCTGCTTTTCCTATTTTTACATACTTTATATATTAAAAATTAGTACTCATAATGTCTTGTATTTTCGCATAGCACTATTTGTATTTTCTTATCTTCTAATATCTTTTTATATGAACATAGAAATTCATTTAATTCATTATCATTCAAATCTATATTTTTTTCACTTATTAATATTACTTTCTCATTTTCTAATAATGCCTTTAAATTATTTTTTTCATTTTTTATGAAATATTCAGATATAGACTTATTTGAAAGTTTATCTTTATATTTATCTTGAAAGCTTATGCTTTTTTTAACATTGCTATAATTTAATCCCAAACTATTCATATCAAGTCCAGATAATTTAAATTGTTCTTCTAACATAGCGGAATCAAATCCATATCTCTCTAAAAATTTTTTTTGTATATTAATCAACTTATCTTGAGAAATATTATTTTCCTGCATATAAGACATTATTTGTTTAGAAAAATCAGCCATATTTATTTTTCCTTCAGCCATTTGATAATACATAGAGTATATGTAGTCTTCAAACTTATCTACATCTTTTTCTTTGGCCTTATTTTTCAACTCATTGAAATCTATAATTCTATCAGACATACTAATCCTCTCCTTTTTACTATTATATAATAGTTTATAATACAAAATATGTATTTGTTCATATTTTTTTATCATCGCTATTCTTGAGCAGAATTCTTTAAAAAGTTAATCCTTTCATTTTTAGAAAATACACATCCACAATAGTCCTGTCTATATAAATTATATTCATTAGAAAGCTCTATTGAACGTTTATATCCTTCTTTCTTCTTAAAATCTGAATATAAGTATTTTACATTATACTCTTGTGATAATCTCCTACCAATTTCATTTAATTTTTGCGAATTTTTATGTGGGCTTATAGATAAAGTAGTGGTAAAATAATCGTAATCTCCCTCTTTAACTATAATTGCAGCTTCTCTCAGTCTTAATTCATAACATTTAAAGCATCTTTCTCCGCCTTCTCTTTCAGCTTCTAATCCTTTTGAAAGAGCATAAAATGCATCAGTATCATATTTTCCTTCTAAAAATTTTATTTGATATTTAACTTTAAGCTCTGAAATAAACTTTTTTTGTTCTTCTACCCTTCTTGAATATTCCTCGTTAGGATAGATATTTGGATTATAAAAGAAAACTGTTATATGAAAATATTGAGATAGATATTCTAAAATATAGCTGCTGCATGGTGCACAACAACTATGTAATAATAATTTAGGTTGTTTGTCTTCTTTAACTAAAGTATCTATTAATGCATCTAATTCTTTTTGATAATTAATTTTGTTCATAATTTCATTCCTTCTTATCTTATTATCCATTGTTTGATATAAATATACATAGCATCAAATAAAATTTTTAATTATACATAAATAACTTACTTATTAGACTTATGTGATACCTAACCAAAATAAGTGAAATTATTTATATATAATGAGCTTTTTTATTCAAACTTATATTCCTCTATTTATTGGTATTATATCAATACTTAGTTATATTGAAAAGTATCAATATCTACTTAATTTCTGCCTAATTTAATTTTTCCACATTACCTATCTTATTTCTTATCTAATACTTCACTATAAATTTGCATTATATTAAACAGTTATAATATAATTTTAAAGGTAAAATATACTGTAATAATTCATCTTTTCGTAATCTTTACATTAAAATACTAATTATATTTTGGATTAACTCATTTTAATTAGTATCACTATTAAAAGCATTACTTTGCTTATTAAGAAAGGATTCATAAATTATGATTAATAATATTGCTAGCGATATGTTATCTAAAGATTTTTTATTAAATGTAGATATGCTTGAATGTATACGAAGAGGCAGTGCCGAAATTTTGTTTGCTTCACATGATGGTGTACTTTTAATTGATATTCCATCTCAAATTTATATGATTTTTACAACTAATTATCAAATAGCCAAAAGGTTACTTCATTCTATACCTCAAAATATTGATATTATTGTTGCACATGATAAATTTTCTTATAATTTATTGAAAATAAAATTCAATTTTAAAAAAACAATACTCTGTTATAATAGCGTTTATATAAAGAAAACACATATAGAAATAAAAAATCCGATTGTAGAAATTAGATTCCTTACAAATAAATATACGAATATTATAACTAAAAATTATTGTAAAGCAGAAATTGTAAAAGATACTTACATAGAAAATAGATTAAATGCAAATGAAATGTTTGGTGCCTTCCTCAATAATAATTTATGCGGTTTTATAGGTAGTCATGAAGAAGGCTCCATAGGTATGTTGGAAGTTTTTCCTAAATACAGAAAAAGGGGGATTGGCTGCGCTCTACAGATTGCTGCTACTAATTATGCTTTAGCTAATCATAGATACCCCTATGGTGAAATTGTCGAAATAAATACTAATTCCATAGCTTTGCAAAGAAAACTTGGATTTCAATTATCCTCAAACAAGGTATATTGGCTAATAAAATAAAATTTATTTTATTATTACTTTAGTCCCTTGCGGGATATTATCCCATATCCATTTAGCATTTATTTTAGTTAACCTTATGCAACCATCAGATAATGCCATTCCAAGTCTCCCATCTCTTATTGAACCATCTAAATTATATATTATTGAATGAAATAAGTAATTTCCTTTAAACTGAGTATAATACCAACATTTATATCCCTTTTCTACCCCAAAATAAAGTCCTTTTGCTCCAACTGTAAAAGATCCTTTTGGAGTTGGTGTAGATTTTTTTCCTATTGTACACAAATAACTATGAATTAAAGTCCAGTTATTTGTGCTTCCTTGAAAAATATTAACTTTAAAATTACTAAGAGTTACTAATATTAGATACTTTGTTGCACTTGAAAGATTGTTTGAATTAACATACTTTGTTATATCAGAATTCGATTGTACATCATTTGCTCTATTGGTTTTGTTATAACATTCTTTATTTCTAAAAAGTCTGCATAAAATTTTCATATTTAACTTCCTAATTATTAATCTAAAAATATTATATGTAAGTTTTAGTAAATTTGTTTTTACTATACTAACAAAATATTAAGCACATAATACTTATATTATGAAATTTTAATTTTTCTCTATTTACATAAACATCATTTCAATTATGTTTCTTTCATCATATAGATATCCAATTTAAGACTCAGACTTATAATTAGAATGTATTTCCATACTAGAAATAATGAGAATTCTTTTGCGTAGCGTTGCGTTGATAATTTAGTTGTAGGATTTCTTCAGCAGAAGTTGTTCTATTCTCGCTTGTCCTTAACTTGTTTAATGAGCATGCAGGAATGGGGCAACTTCTGCTGTTAAGTGAGAGTCCAAATCTTGCATTTGGTTTCTCGAACTTACTCAGCGAACATATGTGAGTCGAGTTTCATTTTCCACAGCCAAATTATCTAGCAACCGAGCTAAAGAATTCCCCTTATTTCGGTTAGTTATTACATAAGTATAAGTCTTGATTTATGTAATAACTAAAATTAACCTTTAGGTAATTTAATATAAACTTTAAATCTATGTCCCTCTGTTTCTATGTGTATTTCTCCTCCATGAAGATCAACTATTGATTTAGAAATAAATAATCCTAATCCAGATCCACTTATTTTTTGATTTCTAGATTTATCTCCCCTATAAAATCTTTCAAAAAGCATATTGGAATCACATTCTATACTTTCTTCCATTGTATTTTCAAGTGTAATTATTGAATAATTTTCATCATTAATAACATCGATATATATTTTTGAGTTTTTCTTACTATATTTAATTGCATTATCTAATAAATTTTCAAAAACTCTAATCATAATATTTCCATCAATATTTGTTATAATCTCAAATTCCTTATATAATTTTACTATATCTAGATAATTGTTATAGGCTAAATTAGAATATTCACCTATTGTTTGTTCAAGCATTTCAATTATGTTTATGGGAATTTTATTTATGGTTACTTCGCCACTTTCAAGTTTAGAATACTCAAATAATTCGCAAATTAATATTTTAATTCTTTCAGCTTTTTCTAAACTTTTTTTAATATAATCATTCTTTTCTTCTAGTTTTAAATCTAAATTTTTAGCAATCTCCATATAACCTATAAGACTTGTTAATGGAGTTCTTAAATCATGTGAAATATTTGCTATAAGTTCATTTTTTAATTTATACATATTTCTTTCATTATCTATTTTTATTTTTAGATTAGATGACATCTTATTTATTTCATGACTTAAGATTCCAAATTCATCATTAGAATTTAATTCTAACCTGTACTCTAAATTTTCATTAGACATGGTTATAATTCCATCAGTAATGTATATAAGTTGTTTTACTTTTCTTCTAATTATTAAATATTCAATAATTAATACTATTATTATAGGAAACAATATTCTCATTATATAGCTTTCTACAGTGCTATTTGAAGATCTGTACTTAAAAATTACTAGTTCAAAAGTTTGTCCATTATCTATTAATTTGTATTCTTTCATAAATGGATTGAAATCACCATTTTTATTCCGCATAATATATTGCATTTGATTAAGATCTATTTTTGCCTCATCTACACCATCCGTTTTTAATCTTATATTTTCATTTTTATCATATATAATAATTTCCAAATTATTATATTCTTTCTTTAACGACTCTATGTAATTTTTATTATTAGTATTTTCAATATTAAAGTGCTCACTAAGTTCAACATAAATCCTATCCGCACATAATATTAAATTTTCAGTATTATCTCTGTCTTTTAAACTAGTATCAATACCAATAAAAGTAAATAATATAATAATAAATACTGAAATTATATTTAATGTTAACAATTTGGTTGCTATTTTTCTATTCTTTATCAATTTTATATCCAACTCCCCACACTACTTTAATGTACTTTGAGTCCTTAGGAGTTATTTCAATTTTTTCTCGTATATTTCTTATATGTACTGCAACTGTATTTTTAGAATTTATAAAAGGCTCATTCCAAACCATCTCATAAATTTGTGCTGTAGTTAAAGTTCTTCCCCTATTTTCAGCAAGTATCTTTAAAATATCAAATTCTGTAGGTGTAACTTTTATAAATTCATCACCTTTATATACATCTCTACTTTTTAAATCTATTGATAAATCATATATTTGTATTTTACTTTTATCTTTTTTTGCAACTTCTTTAAATTCAGTATTTCTTCTAATATGTGCTTTTATTCTTGCAACGAGTTCTAACGGGTTAAAAGGCTTTGTCACATAATCATCTGCTCCAATATTTAATGCTAGTATCTTACTACTATCTTCATTTTTAGCAGAAATCATTATTATAGGAATTTTATTATTTTTTCTAATCCTTAAGCAAGCTTGTATACCATCTAATTGCGGCATCATAATATCTAATACAATCAAATCTATATCATTGTTTTGTATTCTCTCTAACGCCTCACTTCCGTCCTTTGCCATTATACATTCAATATTTTCATTTATAAGATATAGTTTTATTATTTCTCTTATGTCCATGTCATCATCTACAATTAAAACTGTTGATTTATTCAAAAAAACATCTCCCAACAAGCATTTTTTTACTTAAAGACTATTATATTACATAAGACTTTATAAAAAAAGATTATATTCATAACTTATACAAGTAACTACTATTAGATAATATTGTCATATAATTATTTACTGTTGCCAATTCAATCTTTTTAAATTTTCCATTAATATATATTTACACATATTAAAAACTCAGCAATATAAAAAATATCACTGAGTTTTTCACATAACAAATCCCTTATCTTAATAATCTAAATTATTCATAATAGCAAACAATAGGAGTATCTTCCTCAATATTGTTAAATATTATACCCGCTAAATAATTAGGTGCATTTACACAACCATGAGAACCACTTGTCTTATATATATCACCGCCAAATTGTGATCTCCAGCTTGCATCATGAATTCCTATACCACCATTAAATGGCATCCAAAACTTAACAGGTGTTCTGTAACTCTCGCCTTTTAAAACAGCATTCTTTTGCTTAAACTTTAATCTATAAATGCCTACCGGTGTTGAATGACCTCTACTTATATTACCTGTAACAACATCCCCAGCAGCAACTAATGTCCCATTTTTATAAAACCATAAATGCTGTTTTGTCATATTAATTTCTACATAAGTGTTCCCAATATCATTATCATCATGATATATTGCTGTTTGCTTATATACAGGTTGCCTTGTTATAGTTTTTCCTTCTTTTATGATATTAATTAATTCGTTCATTTCGTTATCAATATTAATAGCCCATCCATAGTCTCCGCCACTTACTTTTACCATTTTTCCTAATGAAGTAGAAAAATTTCTAATCTTACCAACTGTGTCATAAGTATTTGACAGCACATGTAAATATTTTTTTATCTTTTCTTTATCAAATATTATTTGATAATTATCATCAACTGTCAGCCATTCGTTTATTATAGATTTGTCTAACACTTCTTTACTTTCTCCAAATTTATAAGTAATCTCTGACATTACATACTTATTAAGCATATCTTTGGCAGCTATAACTTCTTGAGATTTTGAAGTATATTGTGGCTTTTCATAACAATTAATAGATTCTAAGTCTATTATTGTTTCTCCTTTAAGAATTGCATTTTTCACATAGTTATATAAAATATCTTTATTTATTTTATTTCCGTAAACTTCATCTATAATTTCATAACCATTTTCTGTGTATTTAAATATTGGATTTTGAGGCTCAATTATATTATTCTCATCAAAACATGATAAGTTATCTAAAGCTTTTTTTAATAAGACCTCATCAAAATCCACCACTTGTGTTATTTTAGAAGTTCTTGTATCAAAAAGCGTAAAAAGCCATTGGAAAGAACTTTTTTTATCTTTAATATGCGTAGTTTTCCACTGTGAACTATATTTTAAACCAATATCAGTTGCTGTAATTTGTTCTTTGTTATTTCCTCTTTCTTTTAACTCCAGAATATATGTTTTAAGTTCTTCCGGAACTTCTATCTTTACCTCCTCTGCATTTTTTTCTAAAAAATTACTACAACTTATTGTAGGAAATAAATAAAAATTACTTATTATATAAAAAATAATTGTGCAAAAGCATATAGAAAGAAAAGTAAAAAAACATTTATTAGTACTTATTAACATTTTATTTTTTTGTTTCATAATAACGCCCCTATATTATTATGCCTAAACTTAAAATAAATTATTTGCTCTTTTTAACGTTAATAATTGTTATAAGACCGGTAATTTAATCCAAGCCAATTATATAATATGTCTTAAATAATTTATTTTATTATCACATCTATATTATGCTCTCAACTAACATCCTTAAAGTCATTAATCTATGCTCACCTAATACAAATTTTCCAGTATTAAATAAATATTTATCTTCTGTTACCAATATAAGATCATTATCTAAATAACAAGCATATAGCAATAATAGATCATTTTCAGAAAGCTTATTTGTAGCGTAATAAGCATTACCTTTATTGGAATATTTTACATTTATCATTGAATAAAATTCTTTAATCTTCTTTTTATCTATTTCTATAATAAAAGATATTAAGCTTAAAAATCTTTGTGATAATATTCGCTGCCCTTTATATTGTCGCATTTCCTTTACGACAAGTTCTTCACTTATTTCTTTTAATATTTTAATTTTTTTATCTTTAATAAGTTTATCAATTACAAAAGGATACTGCTTCCAAAGTCCTATAACAATATTACTATCTAATAAATATTCATTCATAATTATTACTCCTATAATTTATAATGTTATTTTATTCTTTCGTTATTGGAATGTTCATTTAAACACCATTATTTATATTGCCATATAACTTTATCAATTATCCCTTATAGATAAACAGCTTTGTTCTCAGGTTTGTGGTGACTAACCGAAAGAAAGGGGACTATTTTACTCGGTTGCTAGACAATTTAGCTGTGGATTTCTAACAGCAGAAGTTGTACCCATTCCCGCATGCTCCCAAGACAAGTGCTCACTGAGAAAGTTCGAAGAACGAAATGTAAAATTTCGCTTGTCACTTTTGTGACAAGCAAGAATTGAACAACTTCTACTGAAGAAATACCTACAACCAAATTATCAACGTAACACTACGTAAAATAATCCTCTTTCTTTCTAGTATAGAATATATTTCAAAGTTTAGTTCTAGTTCGTATTTTGTTTATCCATATAGAATTCGTTAAATACTAATATGCTATCATATCAAGTAAATATTCTAAAGCATCTAGTGTTTCTAATATTTTTTAAAAGTAAATTAGAAATCTATAGGAGATTTATTTGTAGCTACCATATAAGATGACAACTATCCTTTCTCCATACATATATTTAGTTTTTATCAAGGAACTATAGATATCCAATTTATAATGAGGTCGCTAAAAAACTATAGTTTTTTAGTAACAACTTTTAAAATATCATAAAAATAGTATGAAACAGCTTTATTAAATTCAAACTCATCTTCTTTTTTTCTATGACCTTGAGTTACAGCAGTGTTAAGTTTTGAAACAAGTTGTATACTATTCTCATTTGCAAATTAAATATTTCCTTTTTCAAAATATGCAGCTTCTCCAATAATGGTATCAATTTTAAAACCTGATTTCATAGTTTTATTTACTATGGACTTTAATTCGTTTATTTTTCTTAATAAATTATCTTTAGGAACTACTATGTCATATATACCTGAATATGAACTTAAAATTATAGATTGCTGTTGCTTAATCCATATAAACACCTACTTAAATTTAATACCATAATTATATTATAAAAGCCATGAAATATTATTAATAACATTTCATGGCCAAGTCATAACAGAAGGACTTTTTCAGTGGTCTCTTAATTATCTAGCAACCTAGCAAAAGAATTCCCCTTATTTCGGTTAGCTATCACATAAGTCTATATTATAAATTAAGCTTTTTGCTATAATCTCTAATTATTGCAATTGATTTTTTTAATTCTGCCATCTCATTCTCTGATAAATGGTATTCGACTAACTCTTTTATCCCCTGATTATTTAAAACAGCTGGTACTCCTGCATATATATCTTTTTCACCATATTCACCATTAAGCATTGCAGACACAGGAATAACCTTATTTTCGTCGCGCAATACTGCTTTAATGATTTGAACTGTAGTTGCAGCAATACCAAATGTAGTAGCTCCTTTA
The DNA here is from genome assembly GCF_000473995.1 of Clostridium saccharobutylicum DSM 13864. NCBI lineage: Bacteria > Bacillati > Bacillota > Clostridia > Eubacteriales > Clostridiaceae > Clostridium > Clostridium saccharobutylicum. Next base: position 3,493,321 of record NC_022571.1, read on the forward strand.
GCATTTACAATACGATATGCTATCATCTTAATGTCTTCTGATACAGAATCAATATTAAATTCTCCTAAACGTACCTTGTTATCATTGATTATATCTAAAAATTTCTTACCACCAACTGTAATTTGACTCCATGGAATTACTTGAGAATCCCCATGTTCACCCATACATAATGCATGCACACTTTGAGGATCAACATTCATAACATCTGCCAAATGATACTTTAAACGTGCAGAATCTAGAGCTGTACCTGTTCCTATTACCTTGTTAGCTGGTAAACCTGAAAGCTTATGCACATAGTATGACATCACATCTACAGGATTTGTTATTACAACAATAATTCCTGAGAATCCACTTTTCATGATAGGAGGCACAATACTTTCCATTATTCCAGCTGCTTTTTCCATCATATCTAATCTTGTTTGTCCTGTGATATAAGGTAACGCTGCAGCTATTACAACTAAATCCGCATCTTTGCAATCGTCATATTCACCATCTTTTACTTTCATTTTGTTTCCATTATATCCAAGAGAGTGTTGAAGATCTGTTGCTTCTGCCCATGATTTTTCCTTATTAATATCAATCAACACTAAATCATCACAAACATGATTCATAACTATATCAAATGCTACAGCAGCTCCAACAGCTCCTGTACCAACAACTACTACTTTACTTCTACCTATTGCCATATATCTCACCCTTTACTAATTCGCTTATAAATATTATATAAAATACAATAAATTAATCACATTTGAATGTATCATAATCTATTTTAGCAATGAATTTCTTTGGCTGCAAATTCTTCAAAAGCTTTTAAATAAGCATCAATATGTTTTTCTTCATGTTTTACGCTTAAAAATACAGCTTCAAATTGTGATGGTGCTAAATTAATTCCACTCTTTAGCATGTGTTCAAAATATCTATTAAATCTTTTAACATTACATGTTTTAACATCATCATAAGTCTTAACTTCTTTTAAATCTGTAAAGAATACTGTAAGCATTCCACCTACTCTATTCATTACTGCAGGAAGATTATATTTCTTAGATATTTCACATACACCTTCTTCAAGTTTTCTTCCCATCTTTTCTATATGATCATAATATTCTAGATTGTTTTTTAACTTAGTTAGTGTTGCAAGTCCAGCAGCCATTACTATTGGATTTCCAGACATAGTTCCTGCTTGATATACTCCTCCTACTGGAGCTAAGTTTTCCATTACTTCTCTTTTTCCAGCATATGCTCCACATGGAAGTCCCCCTCCCATTATTTTTGCATATGTAATTAAATCTGGATTTACATTAAATAAAGATTGTGCACCTTTAAATGCAACTCTAAATCCATTCATAACTTCATCGAAAATTAATAGCGCACCATATTTATCACAAAGTTCTCTTAATGTTTCCATGAAATCTTCTTCTGCTTTAATAACTCCCATATTTCCAGCTACTGGCTCTATAATAACTCCAGCAATTTCATTTCCATACTTCTCAAATAACTCAATAATTTGTTTTTTATCATTGTATTGACCTATTAATGTATTCTCTATACTTCCTGTTGGAACTCCAAGTGAACCTGGTATTCCATTTGTCATTACTCCAGAACCAGCTTCTATTAAAAATCCATCAAAATGACCATGATAACAACCTGCAAATTTAACTATTTTATCTCTCTTAGTATATCCTCTAGCAAGCTTTACAGCACTCATTGTTGCTTCAGTCCCAGAATTAACCATTCTGATCATATCAACATTATCTAGGTTTTCACACATAAACTTCCCTAAATCTAATTCAAGCTTTGTTGGTGCTCCAAAAGCTAAAGCCTTACTGCTAGTTTCTTGAACAGCTTTCACAACATCTTCATCACAATGCCCAAGAATTAATGGTCCCCACGCTAATACAAAGTCTATATATTCATTATCATCTTCATCTTTAATTATTACGCCTTTTCCACTTTTTATTATAGGTGGATTAAAATTTAACCCCTTAAAGCATCTAACTGGACTGTTAACTCCACCTGGCATATATTTTTCTGATTCTTTAAATATTTCAAGATTTTTCATTGCAATTCCTCCTTAGCCAACATTATATAAGCATATTCTAATATTCTATCTCTTTAAAATCTTTGATGCTTCTAAAGCATGATAAGTTATGATAATATCTGCTCCTGCTCTTTTTATTGAAGTTAAAGTTTCCATCATTACTCTTTCCTCATCTATAAGACCAAGTTTTCCTGCCGCTTTAACCATTGCATATTCTCCACTTACATTATACGCTACAAGAGGAGCATTAAACTTATCTCTACACTCTCTTATTATATCCAAATAAGAAAGAGCAGGTTTAACCATTATAAAATCAGCGCCTTCATCTAAGTCCATTTGAGTTTCACGAATTGCTTCTAACCTATTACCTGGATCCATTTGATAAGTTTTTCTATCTCCAAATTGAGGCGCTGATCCAGCTGCATCTCTAAATGGACCATAATATGCTGAACAATATTTTGCAGAGTAGCTCATTATACTTACATTTTTAAATCCATTTTCATCTAATGCATTTCTAATAAATCCTATTCTTCCATCCATCATATCTGAAGGTGCAATTATATCAGCACCTGCTTTAGCATGAGATACTGATATTTTACCTAAATATTCCAAAGTTTCATCATTATCAACATCATGTTCATGAATTATTCCACAATGTCCATGCGAAGTATATTCACACATGCACACATCAGTAATAATCAATAAATCTTTGTTCAACCTCTTTATCTCTCTTATAGCTTGTTGAACTATTCCATTATCGTTGTAACTTTCAGAACCACATTCATCTTTATGTTCTGGTATTCCAAAAAGGAGTATCCCTGCAATATTTGCTTGTTCAACTTCTTTTACAACTTCACTTAATCTATCAATTGAATAATGATAATTTCCTGGTAATGAAGAAATTTCATTTTTAATATTTTTCCCTTCTACAACAAATATAGGGTAAATAAAATCTTTAGTATTTAAAGTTGTCTCCCTAATCATATCACGAATTGCTGAATTAGCTCTAAGTCTTCTTCCTCTTTTAATCATCTTATAAACACCTTTCATTATTACATAAATGATAAATTTTAAGCACACGAAAGAAAATAATAGACTCAATATACACCGCTTCATCTTTAGTTTCAGACAAGTAAGCAAATTCTACTAACAACTTATCTGCTTGTAGAATTTGCTAACGCAGTATGACACGAAACTATCAAACATACTGGTCTATTAATTTTTTGATTGTGCCTTATATCAATCATTACTACATATATTATACTCTATACATAACTTACTTTTACAAATATAAATTTTTCAACCATATTAGATATAGATTATTTAAGTATGCTCTCTATTTCTTTTAAAAATCCTTCTTCAGAATGTTCTTTGCATATATGAGCTTTTATTCCCAATTTTTCAAGTGGCTCATTGGTTTTTCTTCCTATTGCAATAGCTTTCTTTTGTTTTATTGCTTCTATTCCAACCATTTCAACCATATTAGCTACTGTAGATGGACTTGTAAAAAATACTGCGTCTACTTCATCAAAAGCTTTAGCATTTCTTACATTTCCACAAACTGTATCATATATAAATACTCTATCAACCTCTGCTCCAGCTTCTATAAGTTCATCATAAACATAAGCTCTGCTTTTAGATGAACATGGTAAAAGTATTTTTTCTCCTTTTTTAATATGAGGTTTCAATTTTTCCACTAATCCTTCTCCGATAAATTCCCTAGCCATTAAAAAGCTTATTATACCTCTTTTTTCTAATTCTTCAGACGTTGCTTTTCCTATTGTCGAAATTTTAGCTTTTAATCCCCTTATATCATATCGTTTTTCTTTTAAATAATCAAAAAATATATTTACACTATTAACTGATGTAAATAAAATATGATTATATTTTTCTAATTTATTTATATAATTATCTAAGTTGCTTGCAGTACTTTTTATTTCTATAGAATGTATTGCTGTTACTTCAGCACCAAGCTCTCTTAATTTTTGTTTCAAAGAAGTTGATTGTTTTTCTGATCTTGTAACACATATATTTTTGCCAAATAGAGGCTTATTTTCATACCAGCTTAAGCTATCATTTAAAGTTACAACATCACCAACTACAATTATGCATGGTGATTGCAAACCAGCTTCTCTAACTTTTTCTGATATGTTTTTTAGTGTACCTATGACCTTCTTTTGCTTACTTGATGTTCCTCTCATTACAACTCCACAAGGACATGATGGATTTTTTCCATTAGATATTAGTTTACTCACTATTTCTTCTAAATTACTTAATCCCATCATAAATACTAATGTTCCTTCTTCCATTGCCAGTGATTTAAAATTAGTATTTAAACTTTTTGCACTCATACCTGTTATAACATGAAAACTTTGAGCTATTCCTCTATGAGTTATTGGAATTCCTGCATAATTCAAAACTGCAATAGGCGAAGTTACTCCTGGAATTACCTCAAAAGAAATATTTTCTTCCTTTAAGGCTAGCACTTCTTCCCCACCTCTTCCAAACACATAAGGGTCTCCCCCTTTAACTCTTCCAACGATATGACCTTTCTTTGCTAGTTTAACTAACATTTCATTAATCTCTTCCTGAGTTTTATAATGTGCTCCAGGCTCTTTACCACAATAATAAATTTCACAATCTTGATTTAAATAATTTAAAATATTATTTGAAACTAATCTATCATATAACACTGCAGTACATTTTTTTAAAACATTAACTGCCTTTACTGTTAGTAATTCTTCATCTCCAGGACCAGTTCCTATTATATATACTTTACTCATATTCTTCCTCCTTGTAGTTAACTTTTATTTTCGTATGCCTAATATCTTTTGTGCTAGCTGCTTTCCTAATTCAATATGATTATCCTTACTTCCTAAAATATCCTTTTTAACTATTTCCCCATTTAAATCATATATTCCAATCATGTAAAGATCATTTCCTTGAATTTCTGAGTATGCTCCAATAAGACTATGACAATCTCCATTTAGCTCTCTCATAAAACTTCTTTCAGCTTCTACTGTTAATTTTGCTTCTTTATTTTCTAATTTCTTTATATATTCTCTTACATCACTATTTTTTAAGCATTCAACACCAAGCGCACCTTGAGCTACAGCTGGTAAAAATACTTTTGGATCAAAATATTCTGTTATTATATCTTCTTGGTTTAATCTCTTTAACCCAGCGGCTGCTAATATAATTCCATCTAAATTTTCACTCTTCATTTTTTCTAATCTTGTTTGAACATTTCCTCTAATTGAAACTATATCTAAATCTTCTCTAAGAAGTTTAAGTTGAGCAGCTCTTCTTATGCTGCTTGTTCCTATTTTAGCTCCATTTTTCAATTCTTTAAATGGTATATTATCTTTTGAAATAAGCACATCTCTAATGTCTTCTCTTTCTGTTATTGCTGTAATTTCAAATTCTTCACTTAATTCATAAGGTACATCCTTCATACTATGAACTGCTGCACTTGCTCTTTCATCTAAAAGTGCAATCTCTATATCCTTAACAAAAAGTCCTTTTCCTCCTATCTTAGCTAAGGAAACATCTAATTTTCTATCTCCTTCTGTAACTATAAGCAGTTTTTCGCTATCTATATTAAAATTATCTTTTAGACTTTTCATTATTATCTCTGTTTGGGTTTGAGCTAACTTACTCTTTCTTGTTGCAATGACTAATTTATTCATTAATCAACATACCTCCATTCTTCTTGTTTTTATTTTTCATTGAGTAAATACTCAACAACTTCTTTAGGAAACTTACTTTCTAAGTCTTTTTTAAAATTCCCTTCATTAAATGATGTTATGAAATTTTCAGTTCCAATAAATTGCAATACTTCATTTTTGTATGTGGGTAATTTTTTAACTCTGTTTCTTATCTTAGTTGTAAAACTAATAAATTCATCATATTCTAACAACATTTCTTTAATTTTATTAGATACTAAAATTGCCCCTTTAGGATTTCCACCTTTGGTATTTAATGCAAAACTAATATTTTCAGTACTCCTTTCAACTGGAACTACTCCCATGCCATCCATAAAATTAGAAGAATCTATGTATATCTTATAATTATCATCACAATATTTTCTTATCATAATTCTTAATTTTTCATCATCTACAGCAATTACAATAAGATGCTTATCTTTCAAAAAGTCATTTGTAAATTTTTCTTTTACAAGTTTAACTCTTTCAGGAAACTTTTTAGAAATCTCAATTATTTCTTCATTAAAATTCTGTGATAATACTTCTACATAACATTTATTATTCACAAAATGTTTAATTTTTATTGTACCACCTTTACCAGCACCAATTATGCCAACTCTAAGTTTATTAGATAATAATCCAATATACGAGTAATTACTTATTACATTTTGAATATCTTCTCTATTATCTTTATGCAATCTTCACCACACCCTTTTAATGTTTCTTCCTTCATGATTTTAATTGCTCTATTTATATAAAAATCAGATGTACTCTTAATAAGCTTATTAGCTATATGAACATCTTCTTTGCATTTCGCTTTATTTTCAAAAGTTTGTGCTCTCATCTCATAAACACTATCACCTAATTCTTTCAAGTTTTGAATTTTACTTGATATTGATCTCAGTTTAAGCCATTCACTATATTCATTTAAATATTTAACTAATATGTACTTATTATCTTCCATTTTTTTTGTGCGCAATTTCTTATTATCATCATTTATAGAACTTATTGTATCAATATTATATACTTCTGTTCTACCTAAACTAGAAACAGCTTTTTCTATATCTCTAGGGACTGCTAAATCATATATTAACAATTTGTGACCATATTCATTTATGTCCTCTTTTTTCACTACTGGATGTGGTGCTGATGTACAACCAATTATACAATCTACTTCATTTATATATTGGTTTTTTTCTTGAAAACTTATCACCTTTATTCTATTATCTTCTATCTCATCCTTAACTTTTTCATTTCTAACAACTAAGTATACAATATCTACTTTATGAGAAAGCAAATATTTAATTACCAACTGTCCAACTTCACCATATCCAAGAACCATAATTTTCTTACATCCATTATTAATACTTTCATTAACCACTATTGATGCTGATGATACCGGAATTTCAAAAAGTTTTGATTCATTTCTAAACTTTTTGCCACATGTTATAGCTTCTTGAAATAATCTATGTAATTCTAATGAAACAGAATTTTCTTCCAAAGCTATTTCATAAGCATTTTTAACCTGTCCTAAAATTTGGTCTTCTCCTAATATTTTTGAATGAAATCCACAACATACCTCAAATAAATGCCTGCACACGTCTTGATCTTTTGTCATAAAAATATATTCTCTATATTCATAATTCCAGCCAAATATCTTAAAAATTTTTTTTAATAATTCTTCTTCGCATAAAAAAGCATTAAAATAAATTTCTGTTCGATTACAAGTTCCTAAAATAACAACTTCTTTTACTATTTTAAGTAATTCCTCTGTATATATTTTATACTTCTTGGGCTGAATTGTAATTTTTTCTCTTATCTCAATTGGCGTATTTCTTTTAATCCCTATTAATCCTATCACTTATTTTCACCTCACAGACTCTTTCCAACAATATTAGTTTAACAGATAATCATTGTTAATTACAAATAAATCGAATCATTTAATTGTATATCCAATATTCTAGTATATCTTATTATTCAACAAAAAACTATTTATTGTCTATTTAGACACATGAAAAATAATAATACAATCAAATATTCTATAGAAAAAAATCAATATATAATACTAAAAATATTTTATGGTATTATATATTGATTCTGCTTAACTTTTTTAAAATTTATTTTACATCCACAATATCAACTTCATACATCTTTTCAACATCTGCATCTTTAGGTACTAGTGCATAATAATTTTGGTCATTATCTAATACAAATTGAATTGCCTCATGATTTTCATCTTCCCACTCAGCCATTGATGCCAATGAATCATATACTGAAGAAGATACCCATGCATCAGCAACTTTTCCCCAGAATCCATCTCCTGATTCTCCTTTATTAATTCTATACTTATCATTGTTTTCACTATTATCACTTTCATTTTCCACTTCTGATAATCAAGACCCAAACATCGCCATAAAAGCCCCTGCCAGCACTTTATTCGCTCTTTCTATCGCTTCATTAATCTCTGCCTGCTCCAACTCCAATAACTACTTCTGCTACTAAACATATTTCTTCTGCTACTGCCACAACTGCACCTACAACACTACTTACCAAATTTCCAATACTAAAATCCATACTTATTACACCGCTTCCACAAATGAAGCAAAAGTTTTTCTACAATTTCCATTCTTTATTACGTTATTTCCTTTAATATGAAAATCACCTTCTATTGAAACTCCGTTTTCTGTATTTCCTTTGATCATTAATATTTGGCTTTGAGCACTTATGTTTATGTTATTTGGTGTTGTTATGGATATTCCTCCGCCCGCATTTAAATTTAATCCCGCTGGACTTGTAAAAGTTACTCTGTTTCATCTTCAAAGCTTACACCTAATGGTGCTTTACTTCCACTTGTTATATTTAAGGCTCCTGAAATCATTGCTATTTCACTTCCACTTTCAGTATGAAAATATCTATTTGCTGGATCTGATGTTTCTTCACAAATGTATCCATTTTTTTCTTACGCATCCTGTAAACATCGGATCTTCACTGCTTTCCTTTAGAAAATATAATCTTGCACTTTCGTTAACTAATAGCATTGAGTACATTATGTTTACTGATGGTAGTGCATAATCAAACCAGCAAGCTTTTCCTTCTAACGTCGCTCCCTTTAAAAGCTTGTTGTAAATTATAGTTTACCATACTCCTTTTTTCTGAATAGATTGTACTTATAAAATACTTCTTCCTTATCTTTATACTCTTATATATAACTCTTTTTGCTTATAATATATGTCTGATCCAATTTCTAAAATATCTCTTATTTTTACTTCATAATAGAAATAGTCCGTATCATTGTATCCTGCATCATATCCAACAACTAGAGCAAATTAATACTTTTATAAAATCTGAAACTTTTCCTGAATCAATTAGAAATAACATTGAGTTAATTGATTTAATTGCTGGCATAGGACCGCTTAACAGCTATTACTTTAACCGCTGAAATAGGTGATATCAATGTTTTTCGAAAACTAAAACACCTTGTTGCTTTCTTTGGTATCGATAGCTGAGTTAATGAATCAGGTAATTTTAATGACGATGATAATAAAATTTCAAAAAGAGGAACTCGAATCGGTCGAAGAGCATTATATGCTGTTTCATTAGCCTCTATTCATAACAATCGTAATGGAATTTCTATAAACAAAATCCTATTAGACTGTTATTACATAAACATGAAAGGCAGAAAGCATAAAATTATAAACTATATTTTTGCTGTTCTCCGAAATCAAACTTCGTTTGAGCAAAGAGATCCTAGAATACATAAACAAATATTTTTAGAAAATAGCTCTTTAAACAAAATCTCTTAACTACATTCCAATTTTTGTAACCGCTTGTATTTTAAAATGGTTTGGTTGCTATACCCTTTTTTAAAAAATATTTTTTAAAATTCACTTGACTATTATTAGCTGTTTTTTAAACATTACACAATCTTTTCCATATACAATCCAGCTTAATCTTCTGGATAATTACCAACATAAATTTGTGTAACTTCATCTTTATCTAAATCTTGTTTTGTTCCATCAGTAACATCTATTTGCATTTATATATGCTTAATAGGCATTCTTAAAATTAAAATTGATATTGAAATCACAATAATCAAACCCAATACACATTTAATTATTTCCTGCATTTTTAGACTTAACGTATTTTGTAGGATAATTATCTGCATCTTCTCTCCTAAAATTAATTCCCGATGTTAACCTGACCTTGTCTTAAATCCAAAATTTAAAATTATTATTATTTATATTAGAATAGGACGATTGTCCTCAATGTTATTCTTATTCTGGTGTTGGATCACAACTCCCATCAGCCTCTCTATCGACTATCTTTACTCATTCATTTGCAAAACTTGTTTCATCTACAACTGTAGATGAATTGCACAATCTAAAATATGTGTGCAAATCTCAAAATGTATCTTTATAAATATATCCTAAAATTCCACTTACTTTTCTTGCTTATTGCTGTGGATTGCACTTTAATCTTAATATAGAATGTTTCTATTTTTTATATATTCTTACTTCTACTTTTTAGTTAATCAACGCTTGCGATATAGCAAATACTTACTTTTTATTTTCTAAATAAATTAATTCATCATCATCATCAATTATCATTCTTCTATATTTAGCTTCAGATGAAAAAAGCATTCTTGAAGCCTTTGGCAATATCGGTTGAAAATATTTTTTTAATTTTCTTAAATCTTCATCTGAAACTTCATCAATTTCCTTTGTTAATTGCAAATACGCTCCATCATCACTTAATTTTTTAACTAAATATACAGGTGCTTCTTTCTTAATTTTTTCTATTCCTCCCAATAACTCTACATGCTTTTTGCTTAAATAATTTCCCCAACTATATCCTCTAAAATATTTATCAAACTTCTCTGAAGCATTCATATAATCAAGCCCAATATATCTTTCGTGTGCACTAAACGAACTATAAGCCCCTACGCAATCTAATGTGATAAATCCTCCTACACAATCTATATTTGACAACACCATCTCTATTAATTTTTGATATTCCAAGCAAACATGTTGTGAATTATTTTTTGCACAAGTCCATTTGTTTACTGAAAACTCTATAAGACTTGCTCTTTTAGCATTTTCATTATTAGATAGAATATTAATATTAATAAGTTCTGGAGGTGTATATGCCTCTGGACAATCAATTCCTTTCATTTTTGCCTCAATCATTTTTTCATCAAAATGAACAAAACTTATTTTTTCCACCTTCCCTTTATTAATTAAGATTTTAGTTTTTTCCCAATCAGAAGTCTCATATTTATATTTCTTCTTGTTCAAATTAATTGAATATCTCAATTCTTTGTTTATTGGTTTTACTATACTATCTACAAATTCCTCTACAATACTAATTACAACTGACCCCCTAGTCAGTAAAGAATCATATGTTGAAATACATCCATAAATACGCCTGCCACATTCTACTATTTTATTCATAATTTCACCTCTTATAAATTTATGGTACTGGTACTAAATTCCTCGGAGGAAACAATCGAGATCCCTCAGATATTATTATATATGTAACTAAAGCTGCACCCGAAAGCCCAGTTGCCACTTTCATTCTTTCCCAAAAGTCTTTTGAATGATCTGTTGGATAATCATAAGAATCTTCTGATATTTGTGATGAACTAGATTCTTTTTCATTTGCTGTACTTGTTTCTCCTTGTTCCTGTTCTTGGTCTTGTTCATGCTTTCTATTTCTTTCCCAATAGTATAACATACCAGGCTTATCAATGTCTGATGCAACTACAATATCTGTTTTATCATCCTTTGGAAATGAAAATTGTGTTATAAATTTTCCATTATAAGCATTTCCAGTAGGATAATTGTCAATATATCTTTGTAACTGTTCTTGAGAAGCATCAGATCCTATAGATTCTTCATAATTTCTTGTTATTATTGATTTTATTTCCCATATTTCCCCTGTTCCTGTATCAACTACATCAGCTCTACCGTCTACACCATATCTACCTCCATTTGGTATAAAAATTTCGCCTTGCAAATTAATGCTATCTTTGAACTCATTAGGTCTATTAGTTAAAATATATTGTTGAACAAGATAATGATCATATCCAAACCAATTAGATGTAGATAATATAGCTGCAATTATTCCAGTATTACTGTTATCATAATCATCACTTTCCGATCCTAATTTAAAAGAACCAAATTCTGCTATAAAAGCTCCAACTAACAATTTAAATTCCTCTTCAATCAGTTCTTCAGCATCTTCAGCAAAATCTTCACAAGCATTTGAAATCGCTGCTGCTGCTCCAATAACTGCTTCTGCTACACTTGAAAATGCATTTCCCATGGAAGATACTGCAGTTGCTACTGCTGCAACTGCTCCTACAACAGCACTTACCAAATTTCCAATACTAAAATCAATACTTATTACACCTCTTCCACAAATGGAGCAAAAGTTTCTCTACAGCTTCCATTTTTTATTACATTATTTCCTTTAATATGAAAGTCACCTTCTATTGAAACTCCATTTTCTGTATTTCCTTTAGTCATTAGTATTTGGCTTTGAGCACTTATGTTTATGTTATTTGGTGTTGTTATTGCTATTCCTCCACCTGCATTTAGGTTTAATCCAGTTGGACTTGTAAGCGTTACTCCTGATTCATCTTCAAAGTTTATACTTAAATTTTCTTCACTTCCACTTTTTATGTTCAAAGCTCCTGGAAGCATTGCTATTTCACTTCCGTTTTCTGTATAAAAATATCTATTTGTTGTATCACTTGTTCCTTCACAGGTGTCTCCATTTTTTCTTACGCATCCTGTAACAATTGGATCTTCACTGCTTTCCTTTGGAAAATATAATCTTGCACTTTCGTTAACTAATGGCATTGAGTACATTATGTTTACTGATGGTGGTGCATAATCAAACCAATAAGCTTCTCCTTCATCTTGATTTTCATCTATATTTAAGTGAAGTTTTACCTGTTCATTCTGCACAGCAATAACTTTTCCTTCTAAAGTTGCTCCCTTTAAAAGTTTATTGTAAATTATATTTTGCCATACTCCCTTTTTTCTACATAGCTTGTACTTGTAAAATACTTCTTCCTTATCTTTATAAGCTTCATATTCTCTTATATATAACTCTTTTTGCCTATAATATATCTCTGATCCAATTTCTAAAATATCTCTTATTTTTACTTTATAATAAAAATAGTCTGTATTATTGTATCCTGAATCATAGCCACCAGCTTCGTGAAAACTTTTCAAATCCTTGAAAGCATCATAATTAACATTATCATTTAATTCATATCTGTGATCATCTGGTATTCCAAAATTAAACATGAAATTTGAATTTATTACATCGCAATACAATTCTGAGCTTAATTCGCTTGCAATTCTCTTTAAAAAACTCCAATCTGACTCTTTATATTGAAATAATGGCTTGCCTATTTTTTGCTCTTTGCCGGCATATTGGCTAAAACCATAGCCTGGATAATATGACAGCATATTATTTATTAAATCACTGTATGTCATATCAACATTTTGAAAAGATCTGCTCTTTTTTTCAATATCTAATTTAATACTTGAAGTTAAAGCTTGAATTTCTAAATAATAAATTCCATTTACATTTGTTGTCTTAACGTTTTGAACAATCCCATTGAATAATCTTTTGCTGTTTCTTTCATTAACTTCATTTATATTAATCTTTTCTGTATCATTTCCTGTACTTTTATTTTCATCCTCTGTATTTTCTAATTCTTCGTAAACAATTATTTCATCTTCTGTGGAAGCTTTTATAGTAGAATTGAAATTTATACTCTCATCTATTAAACATTTTAAATATAAATATCCATGCTCATTAGGTTTATTTTCAATTTTTATATCTACTATCTTCGTCAACTCATAAGGTGATTTAACCCTTAGTTTATGAATTTCTCCCATCTATTTTCCTCCTTTTATACTCTGTAAGTTTTTATTTAAGCTTGTCCATCTGTAACAAACTTTATTTTTCCTCCATATGCACATATTAAAATCGAATCTGTTGTTAAAGCTGGTGCTCCATCTACTAAAGTATCTTCCTTAGCATTCATCCATTCTTTCAACACTTTTATCTGACACTTTTTTCCTGTTACTGTTCCACCCTTTTCTTTTTTTAAAGTAACATCTCCACTTGATGGACAGCCACCTCTACATACTCCAAAACAACTTATATTTTCTCCTATCACATTATCATTTTCATTCATCATAGGATTTCCATTTGAATATGCTCCATGACTCACAGGAAGATTTATTCTCTTTTTGTGAGTTCCTTTATCACATTTCATTTTAGCCCCTCTAACTACATATGCTTGTGCCATTTTTACCATCTCCTATTTTTATTAGCCATATTAAGGCACATTGAAATAATTAGCACATCCATCTGTTATTTATTTTCACGTGTCTAAAGAGAATACTAGACAAATATACTAATCTATTATTTTTTATTGTGACTTAATTCTCTAATTTACCTCTAATCTTTCTAAACACATACCTTTAAATTCTCTTCTAAGTAAACTTTCAGCAACATCTAACCTTACTATAACCAAACTTTTTGAACTTTCTTTTATCTTAAAAATTTTCTTTCCTTTAATTTTTTCTTTGTCCAATATGATTTTTTTTACTACCGTCTTATTTAAATTTAATTCTGCATTTTCACTTAAACACTCAACTTCTTCAAATATTGGCATGTAATAATTCTCCTGCCTCTCATGAGGTAAATCTATAAGCGGAGTAGTTTTAAATAAAATTTCTGAATCATACTTTTCAATTATCTTTTTCATTTCCTTTGATATAAGAAATAAATTTCTATCTAAAATATCCAAAAATTCAGTTTCATCATCACATTTAACATTAAATATAACAACATCATCAATCTTATGTGCTTTTAATAAGTTTATATTTCTAACATCAATTGTATTAAATACATCCATTAACCTTGGTACATTTGTATACTCTTCATCTTGCTTTAACAAAAAATAATCCATTTTCCACTCCAATATGTTATCTATAATATTTATTAATTTGCTCTAATTACTTTATCATTTTAGGATATATCATCATAGCTGTATCCATATATTCACCTATCATAATACTTATATCATCTTTCTTTTTAATTTCTTTATATGAACTATCTTCTAAAAAACTTTTTAACAAATCTTTAATTAAATATAAAGTAAAACTATGATATTTATTAGCTTCTCTTAATTTTATAACTTGAATATCTTTCTCTTTTATAGTTCTTCCATATTCTTTTTTCTTTTCTGCAAGTTCTTTCATATGATTAAATAAGGATTCATAAATAAAATCTAAATCAATATTTATTGAACATTCTTCTTTATCCAAGAACCATTTTTCATCATATAAATCAATTCTCCAAATCCCTTTGTCTTCAAGAAGCCTTGTTCTAAGCATTGAAAAATAAATATATCTTATTTCTCCCTTTAGCTCTTTCTCCTGAAGTGAAATAGCCTCTTTGCAGACAGAATTAAATTTTGTAGTTAAATTTTCTTTAATCTCTTCTCTGTTTGTTTTATATTTTTCTATAATTTTTGTAAATTCTTCTTTATATCTATCAACTACATATTTCTCTTGAAACTCTTTTAATACTTTATTTTTATCAGCTTTTATTATCATATTTTTAACATATTCAAAATTTCCATCTAACTTTGAATATTTACTTTTCCTCCATTCATTATTACATCATCCTGTATTGTCATGTTAGCTCCCGCCTGAGTTAAATTAATTCCTGCATCACCTTGGATAGTTACTTTTCCGCCTCCATTTATTGATACATCTCCGCCTGCATTCATAACTATGCTCTTATCACTATTTACTTCTATGCCTCCATTATCAGACAGTCTCATAAGCAGATTTCCATTTCCTATTATTTCTACAGAATCTGGACTCATTACTATTTCTTTTCCATATTTTGTACTCAAGCTTTTTACAGAAGGATCGCTACGTTTACTATCATCAATTCCTTCATAATGCATTGAACTTACTACATATGCATTTTTTTCTTCATTATCTGGAAAATATAGTCTAACTACATCCTCAATTTCAGGCATACAATACCATCCGGTCCCACAATGTCGTCAACTTAAAGAAATATATAAAATTAATAAAAAAAACACTTGACAATAATTAGAAAAAATGAAGCCTCGTTATAGATATTAAATTTATAGCGAGGTTTGATTTTATGAAAAATATTAAATTATTATCCCAAATTTTAAAGAAAACAAATAAATTAATTATTTCCAATGAGTTTAAAGAAGCGTATAGCTTAGGTAATTCATTTTCAAGAAAAAGAAAATTATCTTTTTCTAATGCAGTACATTTTATTTGCTCCGCATTACGAAAATCTATGGCTACAGAAATAAGTAATTTCATTGAAGAGCATACATATTTAGATTTTCCTTGTATATCAAAACAAGCATTTTCTAAAGCAAGACAAAATATTTCCCCTGAAGCATTTAAAGAATTATGCAGATTATTTGTTGATTCTTTTTATAGCTCAACAAACAATTTAAAAAAGTGGAATGGATTTAATGTTCTTGCTGTCGATGGAACCTCTTTGCAAGTTCCTGATACAATTGAATGTGGTGAATATTTTGGATTAAGTAAAAATCAAAATAAAGTACAAACTGCTATTGCGTCGGCGTCAGCCTTATATGATGTATTAAATGATATAATAATTGATGCGTCTGTAACTAAATTTAGAACTAGCGAAAGAGAAATGGCCAAACAACATATAAATACACTTAATAATGAAAAATTACTCAATAATAGCATTGTAATTTTTGATAGGGGCTATCCTTCTTATGATATGTTTGATTATTTAAACGATAGAAATTTATTTTTCTTAATGAGAATATCATCTTCATTTAAGATAATACAATCTATTTCTTCTGAAGATTGTATTTTTGAATATAAATCAAAAGGAGAATTGAAAAAAGTAAGAGTTATAAAAATAAAACTTTCTGCTGACACCACAGAAATATTAGTAACTAATATATTTGATGAAATTATTACTCCTAATCAATTTAAAGAATTGTATTTTCTTAGATGGGGAGTTGAATGCAAATATAAAGAACTTAAAAGTAGTATTGAAATAGAAGAATTTTCTGGAACTAAGCCAATTGCAATTGAACAAGATTTTTATGCATCTATTTATATATCTATGGTTGCAGCACTTATAAAGAAAGATGCCGACGCTGCAATAGCAAATAAAAATAAAGATAAAAATTTAAAATCAGAATATCAAGCAAATAGAAATTTTATATTATGTGACGTTTTGAAGAAGATAATAGTTATGATGGTAAAGCCTATTTCAGGAAAAAGAATATTAGAACATATATTAGAAAAAGCTAAAAAAATACGCTCACAAATACGTCCAAACCGTAATTGTGAGCGAAAAAACAAGCACCCAAGGAAAAAGCATCATTCTCAAAGGAAATCTTGCATATAAGTTTGTAAAAACTAAATATTTCCAAAATTCTACTTTTGCCAGTAGGTTTATTAATTATACCATTTTTTAAGAAATATAGCATACGCTATTCGAAATTTGTAGTAATTTTTTCATTACTATTTTACTAAGTTGACGACATTGTCCGGTCCCATCTGGTTGTGAAAATATAGTTGCAAATTCAAACCATCTTGCACCATCACGTTCGGTTGGACTACCATCTATTTCTAATGAAACCTTAACCCTGTCCTTTTGTGTATCAAGCACTCTGCCTTGAAGAGAAATTCCTATCATTTTGTCATTATATACTCTTTTTACCTTCATACCATTTTCATCTTTTAATATATATTCACTTGTGATTATTCCTCCTTTAAGCTCTGTTTCAACTCTATATACTAAAAGCTGCCTTCCTTTAAAATTGACTTTATTATATAGTTTCATTAACTTATTAGTAGTTATTTCATAGCTCACTAAATTAAAATCACTCAATGCATATGCTTCATTGGAATCTCTCATATTATATTCCTGCAAGTTTTTCTCTATAGAATAGTTAAATTCATCAATATCATAAACTTTGTTTTCTCCAGCTCCACCTATTGAATATTTTATTCCAGTCATTCTACACTCAGGTACTAATACTGAATTAAAATACGATGCTTGTCTTTTTAAAAATTCCCAATCTGTTTCCTTATATTGAACTATAAATTTATTTATTTTAGCTCCATCTGTAGCATTATCTATCATTACAACATCGCCATATCCACTATTTTTCTGTTTAAAAATATCATTGAAAGTAAGATTTTCATCTTGATATGAACCACTAAATTTTCTTATATCCATTAAGAATGTTTTACTTAATCCTTCAATCTCTAGTGTTCTTACATCATTTTTTGCTTTAATTCCAATCTTAGTTACAAACCCATTAAATAAAACAGTTTCATTTCCTTCATCATCTTTTAATGACACATTAATAGTATCCTGTGCTCCTGCTGATTCAACATACTTGTCTATATTTTCATCACTTATGATTCCGCTAATGCAAAGCTTTGAATGTTCATTTAATTCATTAACTACTTTAAGTTTTGTTATTTTTTGAAATTTATAAGGTTCTACTATAATATCTCCTTGAGCATAAACATATTCTTCACTCATTAAATTTCATCTCCTTCATCCTCTTTTACTACTTTTATAGTTTTAAGTCACATTAAAAAAATAACAAGTCCATCTGCCAAGCCTATTTTTCATCCTGCTGTGTTAGCAGATTCATCTAATAGCCTGCTATGAGACAAATCCACTTCCTTGCCTGATGAAAAATAATCATGACATTTTGGACTTGTTATTTTCTTTAATGTTCCTAATAATTTGAAATACAACATCTCTCCATTCTTTGCATTCATTATGAATACAACTAAAGGTTCCCATTAACGTCTTACCTTCAAATTCAAGAAAAAACATTAAATTATATATATAATCATCTATTGCAGAACTTTTAAATTCAAAAAATCCTATATTTTTAGAGTTAACTTCAATTATTCCATCATCATAGAATACATTGGATGGATTAGTTTTTCTTATTATCATTTTCATACCATCCTTTAATTCACCTACACATTCTTCATCTAATGGACTATCAATAATATTTAGTGTTATAACAATACTTCCATCTTCATTACATTTTATTATTTCTGGTCTATTCTCTGAAGGATATTTAAATTTTCTAGCTTCTTCTGACATCTCCTCAAAATCATTAGGAATCCATATTTTTAACTTTTTATCAAAAAAATCTTTTTCCTCAAATTCATAATATCTTTCTCCAATCTTCACAGGACCTTTACAAATATCTTTCTTTGCTTCTCTTTTTTCTGATTCATTTATAAAATCTAAAATCTTTTCATCAACTCGTTCTGACATATACCTTTTCCCCCTCTTATAAATATATAAAGTTTTTAGTTACGATTTCAATTTCCTCATAATTATAGTAATCTCTGTATGTCATGAATTATTATTTTTCACATTTTGTAATTTTCCCATAATTACACATAAATGTTAATGGTTTTTTCATTAAACCTACAAAATAAGGAATAAAAAGAAAATAAATCCCATTATCTATATATTTAAGAAATAATTTATATTGAGTTTATTTTTTTGACATTATAATGACACAATTTATAATTATAATAATATTTGTAAAGTAGTTAATAATTATTATTTACCCCTTATTAAATAATAAGATTATCCTATACAGAGGATAATAAAAAACTAAGTATCAGAACCCCTAATCTGATACTTAGTTTTTTATGTCAACTTCAAGGGATTTTTTAATTTAATTGGAAAATTATTTTAAATAAATGCATATAAAAAAAGATTTTAGTAAATAATTTAATATATATTTTGTTATACATCCAAAAATATATTAAATTATTATTTATAGTTAAAATATGCTGATATTAAAATTTAAGATGGGAGGTACTGTTTAGCTAAATTTATTATCTTTTCATAAATTTTTGCTAACAGAAATATTTATGAGAATACCAAAACATATAGGTATTATTCCTGATGGAAATAGAAGGTGGGCTTTATCTAATGATTTAACCAAAGATAAAGGTTATGATTACGGAATAAAACCTGGTTTACAAGTTTTTAAATTATGTCAAAAAGAAAAAGTTGAAGAAGTAACCTTTTATGGTTTTACTGTAGATAACACAAAAAGACCAAGTGAACAAAAAATAGCTTTTACTAAAGCTTGCATTGAATCCGTTATGCTTTTAACAAAGGAAAATTGTGAAATATTAGTTTTAGGAAATACTGAATCCCCTTCTTTTCCAAAAGAATTATTACCTTTTACAAAGCGAAAAAAATTTGGTACTGGTGGACTAAAAGCAAATTTTCTAATTAATTATGGCTGGGAATGGGATTTAAATCTACTAAAGAAGTCTGATGCTTCAAAAAAAAGAATTCAGCCTTATATACATTCACAAGATATATCTCGAATAGATCTAATTATACGTTGGGGCGGTAGAAGAAGATTAAGTGGCCTTTTGCCTGTTCAATCTGTATATTCTGATTTTTACATTATAGATAATTATTGGCCATCTTTTAAGGAACAAGATTTTTATGATGCATTATCATGGTATGATAGTCAGGATATAACTCTTGGTGGCTAAAAATTATATAATTAATATCTTTAATTAATTATAACAACTTAAAAACTCAATCTATATTTCAATAAAATTTAATGAACTAAGATATTTTAAAATTAATAATTATTATATAGAAAATTTTTCTCTACTTCAGTTAGCTATAAACTAAATAAAATTCCCAGTTATTTATCTTTACGATATGATTATATTATAATTAAAAACATTTTTATTTGTATATGCCATATGGTTCCTCATTGAGAATTTAATATATCACAAACAGAGAAATTTGATATATGTTTGTGTAATAGAATAGGTCTTTGAAAATAATCTGTTTAGAGTGTTAATGTGAGTTTGTTCCATTTACTGCGTGTCACAAAAGTGAGAATCGAAATTTTATATTTCGTTATTCGAACTTTCTCTGTGAGCTTTTATATTGGAAGCATACAAAAATGCGATAATCTCACATTTAGAACCTTTCAGCAAAATTTTCATAGTCCTATAAAACAACTATGTATCTAATTTCGACTAAGCTTCACATAAGCTCTATTCTCATTGCGGAACCCTGTAATTTATTAATTTACTGGAGTGAATATTATGCTTAAAGTTTTTTTATTATATTTAGCAATTGTCAACCTTATTGGATTTCTTGTAATGTTTATAGACAAGCAGCGCGCTATTCATAAAGAATGGAGAATACCAGAACGTACTCTTATAAATATCTCAATTATAGGTGGTTCTATAGGTATGCTTATTGGTATGTCTACATTTAGACATAAGACTCAACATAAAAAATTCACTTTAGGTGTGCCTGCTATACTCATAGCTCAATTTGCTATTATTTTATTTCTGTTAAAAAAATAAAATATATAAAATGAAACCAGAAAATATGCTCATTTTCTGGCTAATTTAAATTTCATAAGACAGATGAAAGAAAATAACAAATCCAAAATGCCATGATTATTCTTTTATTAGGTACTTAAGCATATTACTCAGATAGCACTCAGCGAACGAATGCAAGTCTATCTTCCTATGATGAAAATAAGCTTGGCAGATGGACTTGTTATTTTTTTAAATATGCCTAATTAAATATATAACTTTAAAGTGTTTCAAGATCATATGGTGTATTTTGATATACACAATAATTTAACCAATTTCCAAAAACTATGTTAGCAGTTGCTCTCCATGTATAGCTTGGAATTTCATTTACATCATCGTTTTTGAAATAATTCTTTGGAATGTCCACCTCTGAACCTTTTTCCTTGTCCCTTATATATTCATCTTTTAAAGTATTTCTATCATATTCCATGTGACCTGTTATAAATATCTTTCTTCTATCCTTTGTTGCTACAATAAACACGCCTGCTTCTTTTGATTCAGACAAAATTTCAAGTTCTGAAACTTTCTCTACATCCTCACGTTTAACTTCTGTATGTCTAGAATGTGGTGCATAAAATACATCATCTAAACCTCTTGTAAGTTCTGCTTTTTCATCGTTTGCCCAATGAGCAAATACTCCAAACATTTTTTTATCTAGTTCATATTTTGGTACATTATAATGATAATATAATCCCGCTTGAGATGCCCAACATATATGTACCGTTGAAAATACATTTGTCTTACTCCATTCCATTATTTCAGTAAGTTCTTTCCAATATGTTACATCTTCAAATTTCATTTGTTCTACTGGCGCCCCAGTTATGATAAGTCCATCAAACTTTTCTTTTTTTATTTCATCAAAATAGCTATAGAATTTGTCCAAGTGTTCTGATGGAGTATTGTGGGAAATATAACTTTTTGTTTGAATAAGAGTTATTTCTACTTGTAATGGTGTATTTGATAAATATCTTAACAATTGATTTTCAGTTACTATTTTTTTTGGCATTAGATTAAGAATTGCTATTTTTAATGGTCTTATATCTTGAGTATTAGCCCTTTCATTGTTCATTATAAATATATTTTCATTAGATAATACCTGGAATGCAGGTAATTCTCTTGGAATTTTAATTGGCATTCCTAAATTCCCCCTTCTGTTTGCATATTGCTTTTATATGTGCTTTACTATTTATTATATCAAAATTTCATATGTTATCAATATTTATAGACTTTGACTTTAAAATTCACAATATTTTCTCTTTATTTTTATGTATTTAATCAAATTATCTTTTTAATAAATTTTAATATTTATTAAATTTTATAGTTGTTTAATTTTACTTTAATATAAACTCACTTGAATAATTGCCAATATGATGATATTCTGCTTTATTATAATTAATTAATTAAAATTAAATTCAAACACAAAGTTCTATTCCATATTATTAGCATATTGTAATTTTATTTATGATATACTAAAAAATATATAAACACAAAAAGGGGGCACTACATAATGATATTGCAGCAAAATATTGTTGTTGGCTATATTGGAACTTATACTAAAAATGACAGTAAAGGAATCTATAGACTTAACTTCAATGTTAAATCCAACAAAGTTGAAGGAATTAACTTGGCCTATGAAATAGGTAATCCTACCTATTTATGTATTGATAAAGAAAGGCATATTATTTACTCTAGTTGTAAAATTGATGATAAATCTGGGGTATCATCATTTAAATATTGGCAAGAACAAGACAAACTTCATTTAATTAATTATAATCTATCTGAAGTAAAACCTCCATGCCATGTAAGTATAGCTAATAATAAACAAGTGTTACTTTCTTCAAATTATCATGAAAATAAAATGATTGTTTATAATACTTTAGAAGGTATAATTTTAAATTATCCTCAAATCGGAAGACATAATGGTTCAAGCATAAATACCGATAGGCAAGAAAAACCTCACATTCATTGCTCTATATTCACTGAAGATGATAAATATATTTTATGCATTGATTTAGGCACTGATAAGCTTAATGTTTATACTTTTGAAAATGATAACTTGGTCAACAGAGATGACATTAGCTTCTCCTTTCCTGCTGGAACTGGCCCAAGGCATATAACTTATTTAAAATCTAAGCCTTTTTATTACGTTCTAAGCGAACTAACTTCCGAAATTTTTGTTTTCAAATACAGTTCAAAGGATAAAGTTCCTTTCACTAATATTCAAAGTTTGAGCAGTTTACCAAAAAATTATAATGGGGATAAGTCTGGTTCTGCTATATGTATTCATGAAAATAATAAATTTTTGTATACTTCAGATAGAGGAAATAATTCAATAAGTTTATGTGTTATAGATCCAGATGATGGTAAATTAAGACTAATAAATACATTTTCTTCAAAGGGGTCTTCACCTAGAGATTTTCAAATAGATCCAACTGGAAACTTTTTATTCTGTGCTAATGAAAATTCTAATAATGTTTCCATATTTTCTATTGACCAATTAACTGGTGAATTAACGTTTATTACTTCTATAAATGTACCAACTCCTACATGTATAAAATTTATTTGATTGTAATCAATATTAAATAAATATATAAATCTTTAATAATAGAGAACAACTATTTAAACAATTATGTTTGAATTCTTGTTCTCTATTTTATTTTCAAATTTAAACTATGCTGAAAGAAAATTTTAATTTTTTTATAAAAATTTTCTATTGTAAACCTTTTTCAACTTTGACAATA
This sequence comes from Clostridium saccharobutylicum DSM 13864, assembly GCF_000473995.1. Lineage (NCBI taxonomy): Bacteria > Bacillati > Bacillota > Clostridia > Eubacteriales > Clostridiaceae > Clostridium > Clostridium saccharobutylicum. Next base: position 3,517,298 of record NC_022571.1, read on the forward strand.
TTAATTAACTTCACTATAATAGAAAAAATATATATTTTATAACTATATATGTTGAAAATTGAAATCTTCATTAAAACTACGTAGGGTATCACTAAATGAATGAATAAATCATATTGCAACATATACATAAGTAAAATATACTATACAATTACCTTGAGGAGGAACTTATTTTGAAGAAAGAAACATTAATACAACAAATTAAATCTTCTAACAAAAGTATAAAATGTGATTTAGTTGTTAGAAATGTAACTATAATTGATGTATTTAATAAAGATAGATTTATAGACAACGTTGGTATAAAAGATGGATATATAATAGGAATTGGTGAATATGATGGACATGAAATAATTGATGGTACAAATAAATACATGTGCCCTGGACTTATTGATGCTCATTGTCATATCGAATCGAGCTTAGTTACCCCAAAAGAATACAGCAAAGCTGCACTTTTGAATGGTATAACTTCTGTTATAACTGATCCACATGAAATTGCTAATGTTATGGGAACAGATGGCATAGATTTTATGCTCAATTCTTCAAAAAATCTTCCTTTTGATATGTATTTTATGCTTCCATCATGTGTGCCTGGAACTGATTTTGAAAGTTCTGGTGCAACATTACATGCTAATAATTTAAGAAATTACTATGATAACGATAAAGTTTTAGGTTTAGCTGAAGTTATGAATTACCCTGGAGTAATAAACTGCGAAGAAGATATTATTGATAAGATTTATGATGCAATAATCAATAACAAAGTTATTGATGGACATGGTGCTGGTCTTACTCCAATGATGACAAATATTTATACAACCGCTAATATATTAACTGATCATGAATGTAATAATGTAAAAGAAGCCATTGAAAAAGTTAGACGTGGAATGTATGTCTTAATTAGAGAAGGTACTGTAGCTAAGAATTTAAAAGACTTACTTCCTGCTGTTAATGAAAGCAATAGCAATAGATTTTGTCTTTGTACTGATGATAAACATATAGATGATATAAAAAATAATGGCTCAATTAATAGTTCTATTAAATTTGCTATAAATGCTGGACTTAATCCTGAAACAGCTATTCAAATGGCAACTATTAATACATCAAATGTTTATAAATTAAAAAATAAGGGTGCAATTGCTCCTGGTTATATAGCAGATTTTATTTTATTAGATGATCTTCAAGACTTTAAAATATCTAAGGTATACAAAGAAGGTAAACTTATTGTTGATAATAATTCAATTATAAAACATAATGATGTTTCAAAATCTGATTATGAAACACAATCTAAATGCAATAATTCAATAAATCTTCCTTCTTTAACTGAAGATAATTTTAAAATCAACATTGATGATGAAAATTTCAAAAAGTTGAATGCAATAGAAATAATTCCAAATAAATTAGAAAGTCTTCACTTGAAGCTTGATATCTGTGATATTGATTCAATAAAAAACACAAACAAAAAACTTTTTATAGCTTCACCTGACGATGATTTAATAAAAATTTCTGTAATTGAAAGACATAAAGCCTCTGGAAACATAGGGCTTGGAATATTAAAAGGATTAGGAATAAAGGAAGGTGCAATTGGTACTACTATTGCTCATGATTCCCACAATCTAATAATTGCTGGAACAAATGATAAAGATATGCTATTTGTGGCTAAAGAATTAGAAAAAATGCATGGTGGAATCATAGTTGTAAAAGATGAAAAAGTTCTTGCCTCTATTCAACTTGAGATTGGTGGTCTTATGACAAATAGAAAATATACAGAAATTGAACATGATTTAAAAGATCTTCATAAAGCTGTAAAAATTATAGCACCAAATATTGATTTCAATCCATTTTTAACACTTTCATTCTTATCTCTACCAGTAATACCAGATTTAAAAATTACTGATAAAGGATTATTTGATGTTATCAATTTTAAATTTATTGATATTTTCGAATAATAAATTCAAATTCTGTAGAGTAAAATATTAGCTACATCAAAAATTTTCCAATATTATAAACTGAATTTTAATCATGGAATCTTATATAGTATTCAATTTATGCTATTGACTTATCTACTATATATACTCACTAAATTTTAAGATTGCATCTATACTAGAAAGAAGCTGTATTCTTTTTCGGAGTGTTGCATTTATAATTAAGCTATAGGAATTTCTTCAGTAGGAGTTGTTCCATTGCAGCTTGTCATTAACTTGTTTGAGGAGCACGCTGCAATAGAACAACTTCTGCTGTTAGAAATCCACAGCTTAATTATATGGCAACCGAGAAAAAGAATACAGCTTCTTTCGGTTAATTACTAAATAACTTTAAGTTCCAAATATTTATACACTAGTTCATATCATATTTAATTGCAGTAACAACTATTGAAAGTTCAGAAATCAAGCTAACTTTCATATCTATCCTACTTGACCTAGAACTTTTAATTATCCTTACAATTGGTCTAAGAGGAAAATTCGGTACTGTTTCTTCTACCCTTGCTACTTCCCCCGTGCTAAGTTCTATTAATGTTCCCTTTGGGAAAGGTATAACTATTCTACAAAAAACACTAACAATTTCATAATCAAACTTGCTTACCGCATTTGACATCAAATATTCTAAAACATCACTAGGAAACATAGCTCTTTTCTCTGGCAAATCTGTTGAGAGGTTATCATATGCATCTGCAATGCTCACAATATTGCTTAAATCAATTATATTTTCCTTAGTTAATCCATCTGGATATCCTAAACCGTCTGGTCTTTCATGATGTTGTAATACTACCAATTTACTTAAACTATTTATGTTATAAGTACTTGATAAATACCTATATCCAAGTCGAGGATGTTGTTTTACAATTTCTTTTTCTTCGTCAGTTAAATTTCCATGCTTGTTTAATATTTCTTTAGGAAGTAATGCTTTTCCTATATCATGAATTAATGCACCTATGCAAAGTGCTTCTAATTTCTTTTTAGGCAACTTAAATGCTACCCCAATAGTAAGTGATATTACTGCAACATTTACACAATGAGAATATACATAGTTATTCATGCTTCTTATATCAACTAAAGCAAGTACCACATCTTTATGATTTAATATATCCTCTATTATACTTTCCGCCATTTTTCCTATATTATAAAAATAACTTTGTTCTTGCCATGTGTAATCTTTTTCACTATTTCTAATTTTATTACTTGTATTAATTCTCTCTATATTAGAAAAAGCTTCTTTTATCATTATAATTGCCTTTTGTCGTATTTCCGGTTTAATAACATCTTCAATTTCCTCATTACTATATTTATCCACTATATAGATAGATAGAATATTTATCTCTTTTATTTTATTTATAGTAGCTTGATTTAAAACAGAACCTGCTCTTAATAAAAGTCTACCATCTATATCATATAATGTCTTTCCTAATACTGTATTAGGTCTTACAAATTCAATAGGCATAAGCCTCATATTTACATTCCCCCCTTATAAATACTTAATTTATTACTTACGCTTAAATTAATATATTTGAAATAGAGTGTAATATCATTATTGTTTGATAATTATTATAACTTGTATTTAGGTACATTCAAAAAATAACAAGCCCATCTGCCGAGCCTATTTTACGTTAGCATATTCCTTGCCCGATGCAAAATAATCATGGCATTTTGGACTTGTTATTTTCTTTCATGTGCATTAAATATTAATAACAAAAGCAGGAGGATATCTAACCTACTGCTTAGCATTTATATTATCGAATCCATTTAACACATCTTTAGCATTTTATAATCAATTTTACATTCTACTCTTTAATTTATATTATATTATACTTTTCTATTCATATTAACCCAGTATATCATTCCATGTTTAGAATTATATTGATTTAAATTTTTTCACGAGCAAGGAATTCTATGCATTATCATTGAATCTATTATAAATTATATGTTTTTTTGAATATTCCTAAACAAACTTTGCACTAGATTTATACTTTGAAATGTATTCTGAACTAGAAAGAAGCTGTATTTTTTTCGGAGTGTTGCATTTATAATTAGGCTGTAGGTATTTATTCAGTAGAAGTTGTTCCATTCCTGCTTGTCCTTAACTTGCTTGAGGAGCATGCATGAATGGGTGCAACTTCTGCTGGTAGAAATGCACAGCCTAATTATATAGCAACCGAGAAAAAGAATACAGCTTATTTCGGTAACTTATATCATCTCTATAAATATTTTTGCACTATTCTAAAATAAATTTTTCTATTACATTTGCTATTCCATAATTATCGTTTGATGTAGTTATAAACTGTGCAACTTTCTTAACGTCTTCAGTCGCATTTTCCATCGCAACTCCCAATCCAGCATATTTTACCATAGATAAATCATTACCCGCATCTCCACAAGCAATAATTTCTTCTTGTTTTATTCCAAGATGCTCGGCCAATCTTTTTAGTCCAAGTCCTTTATCTACATTTTTATTAGTAATTTCTAAGAAGAATGGTGAACTCTTAAAAACACTATATTTATCATATATTTCTTTAGGTAACTTCTCTATAGCTGGATCTAATATATCTTGAGGGTCTATAAACATTACTTTTATTATATCTTCATCATCAGGAATTTCATTAAAATCTTTTATTGTAAGATTAATTCCATTCATATCAGCTTCATATTCTGTATATTGGCTAGTTTTAGGTGTTATTAATCCTTCCCTTGCAGAAAATGCATGAATATTAACATTAAGCATTTTAGCAATTTCATAAGCATATTTTAAATCTGCCCCATTTAAAGAACACTTTGATACAGCTTCTTTAGTTTTAGTATTTTGAACTAATCCACCATTAAAACTAAGTACATAATCTTCACCTTTAAATAAATCGAGTTCCTCTAGGTATCTTGTTAATCCATCTAAAGGTCTTCCTGATGCCAATACTACTTTAACGCCTTTTTCCTCAGCAGCTTTTAAAGCAGCCTTAGTTTTTTCTGATACCTTCTTATCAGTTGTAAGTAATGTTCCATCCATATCTAACGCAATTAGTTTATACATACTTATCCTCCATATCTTATCACATTTCATTGTATAGTAAAAATCTATCTATATTATATTTAATATAGTATACCATAAGCAAATAAATTTTGCAGATAATGTGCCTTTGTATTCGACAAAATTTCTGTTTCTTTAAATACATAAAAAAATAACAATTCCCAAATGTTATTATTATTTTTCATCAGGTACGGAAATTAAATATCTTTACAATTACTAAGCACCTTAGTTCTTAAACAGCTCTTCTAAATCTGCTGGATAAACCAAACCCATTTGCTTTCTTATTTCCTCCATAACTTTGCTTGTATTTAATGAATTCTCATAACTGTTTATTTTTGACTCAAATAAATTTGTATTAATCAAATTAACAAATTCTTCAATTTCATACATCATGTTTTCTTCTACCTGCTCTGTTGAAATCACTTCACTCTTGCCGTCTCTATATTTAATTGTTATGTTAGACATATTATGAATGTTGTCTATAATTATAGACCCATCTTCACCTTGAATTTCTGATGGTAAATAAGAATTTGCTATTTTAGAATAAATTATTATCCCATCCATATCATCATATTTTAATATAGCAGAACCTTGCCCATCCACCCCTGACTCTAACATAAAGTTATTTGCTTTTATCTCTTTAGGCAATCCAAATAAGCATATCATAGGATAAATACAGTAAACACCTATATCCATTGTTGCTCCATTAGATAATTCTCTTTTAAATGCATTTAATACAATACCTTCTTTATACTTATCATATCTTGAAGAATATTGACAATAGCTTGCAAAATATCTTCTTATCTTACCTATCTTATAAAGATTTTCCTTTATTCGTAGAAAATTAGGCATGAGTGTTGTTTTCATACCTTCCATTAAAAGTACATTATTTTTTTTTGCAATATCTATCATTTCAGCAATCTCTTTAGAATTAGATGCCATTGATTTTTCGCAAAATACGTGTTTTTTATTACTTAAAAATATTTTAGCTTGTTCATAATGAAATGCATTTGGTGATGCAATATAAACAGCATCTATCAAATCGCTCTTAGCCATTTCTTCTATATTGGTGAAAATATTTTTCACTTCATATTTCAATGCGAATTCTTTTGCAGTTTCTTCTTTTCTAGAATATATAGCATTTAAATTAAAATCCTTTACCTTTTTAGAAGCCTTTAAGAATTCATCAGTAATTTTACTTGTTCCAATAATTCCAAATCTAATTTTTTCATTCCTCAATCTTCTCCACCTCTTTATAAAAAGTAATAATCACTTTTTACGCACATGAAAATAAATAATAAGCCCACAAAGTTGTCATGTATATTTTTCATCAGACAAGGAAACTAATTTTCCTCATAGTGAGCGTGTGTGAATCGAGCTTCCTCTTATGAAAAATAGGCTAGCAAATGGACTTGTTATTTTTTTGAATGTACCTTATATTAGTTTACACTGAATTGTTAACATTTTCAATTGTAGACTCTAAAATTGTAACTAATAGTAGTTTTTTTTCATATTATGGACTGTAAGGATGTCCCCAAAATAGCAAATCAAAATTCCATCAAATCTTGTTTAAAATAAAACGTAGCTATTATTGATTTTCTATTTTCTTGTATATCCTATTCTATAAATTTATGAGGTAATGTTATGCTTGAATCGTTATTATTAGTATCATCTTTATGTATAGATTCATTTGTTGCAAGCGTTGCATATGGAGCATCTAAAATTCATATTCCTCCACCTTGTGCTATAATAATAAATTTAGTATGTACGTCTACTTTAGCTTGTTCTTTATTACTTGGATCAATCGTTAAAAGTTTTCTTCCTGGAAATATTCCTATGACTTTAGGTTTTCTACTTTTAATGGCACTTGGTATATATCGTTTGTTTGAATTCATATTTAAATCATATATTTCAAAAAAATGCAAGGCTGATATACCTTTGACTTTTAAAATATTTGATTTTGAATTCGTATTACAAGTTTATGCAGATGAAACAAAGGCTGACTTCGACAAATCTAAATCCTTAAGCCCTAAAGAATCATTTTATTTAGCTACTGCACTATCTTTAGATAGTCTTGCTGTTGGTTTTGGTTCTAGCTTATGTAGTATTAACTATACCCAAGTTCTAGTATTGTGCTTTATAGTCGGACTTATCGCAGTAACTTTTGGAGTATTTCTAGGTCATAAATTTGCTGAAAAATTACATTTTGAATTATCATGGTTGTCTGGTGTATTACTTATAATATTAGCTATAATACGATTTATGAAATAAAATCTATTATTTTATTGTGGATAAATAAATTTAAACTTATATAATGAATAACAAAAAAGGGTACTCTTTTACTCAGTTACTGTATAATATAACTGTGATTTATTAACATTAAAAGTCATACTAATTCCTGCCTTTCTTTAAATAATTTAAAGACAAACAGAAATCAGATAACTTTTACTGAAAAAATAATCATAACTACATTTAGTAACACTTATGAAAAGAGTGCCCATTAATTTTATAGTATAGTACATAATATATTGATTCAAAAATTTACTTACTAATATAATTTAAAAATCAAATCTTTTGGCTTGTTTATCTAATTCATCTAAATCTTCCTCTAAAAATTTATAAAAAGTTTCTTGATTTACCTTAAATGAAAACTCGTAAGAAGTTAAAAATTCCATATACTTAACTAATATATAGCCTATTTCCTCATCTGCAACATTATAAATATTCTTAAATATATCTATAATTGTTCCATCTTTAAACTCCTTAAATCTACTATCTGCTTCTTTCTTTATAGCTAGTAACTTATTTCCTCCAAATAACTCTACCTGCTCTTTTAATGACGAATAACCATTTTCTAACATTTTCATATACTCATCTATGATAGCTTCTTTAGAATTACCAATATTTTTTCTAGCCATTATATCTTTTAAAATCTCATAAGCTTTATCTTCAGATATTAAGAACGCTTCCTTTAATACATCTGTATTTCTAAAAAACTTTTTGTCCTTAACATTATACTTAGCACGTTTTTCTATATACTTAAATAATTCCTGATTGTCATATGCCATCTTTAAGTATCCCCCTCGTTAACTTTTTAAATATATATTTTTCATTACAAATCAAGAAATCTTTGAAATTGTTTATCCAATTCTTCTAAATCTGACTCTAAAAATTTATGAAAAGAATCTTTATCTAATCTAAAAACAAATGATGGTGATTTTAAGAAATTTAAATATTTCTCTACTAACATCAAAATATCCTCTTCTGAAACATTATAAACATATTTAAGAACTTCAAAAAATGTACCACCATTATATTTTTTAATTCTATTTTCTGCTGTAGATATTACACGAGATAACTTATCTCCGCCAAAGACCTCTACTTGTTCTTGTATTGAAGAAAATCCATTTCTCAGCATAGTTATATACTCATTTATTATTGCATTTTGAGAATTGCCTATATCTTTTTTAGCCAATATGTTTTTTAAAACTTCATATGCTCTATCTTTAGGCATATAAAATGCTTCCTCTAACAAATCTGTTATTGTAAAAAAACTTTTTCCTTCAATATTCTTTTTGGCACGTTCTTTTATATAATTTAATAATCTTTCTTCTGTTTCTGCTATCATTTATATACTCCCAATTAAATATCAATCATATTTCTTAATACATCAATTTGTATATTTTCTTCAAAAACTTTTGCTAACCTGTCATACTCATTATCTTTATACTCATTTACTTTTACTATGATATCTTCTTCTGACACCATAATATTATTTTTTTCCTTAAGAGATTTTACAAATGAATTTATAAATTCTTCTGAATCAAAGATACCATGTAAGTATGTCCCTGCCACAATTTTATTGCTATCACATACACCTATGATTGAGCCTTCTGAATCTTTAATAAAAGGAATTGCTTTTTTACCTATTTTACTTATACCATTATGAATCTCATAACCGCAGAGTATGCTTCCTTCTATCCTATTTACATGCGTCAAATTACATAATACTTCTGCTTTTGTTTGCTTAGTAATTTTATTTTCATTAAATCTTGTTTTTATATCTAAGAATCCAAAACCTTCTTCTTGTGAAATTTCCCCTTCTACCCCTAACTTATCAAGGACAAAAGTTCCGAGCATTTGATATCCTCCACATATTCCAAATATAGGTATTCCATTTTCTTTTGCTTCTTTTATCTTATAAAATAATTTATTCTCCTTTAAAACCCTTAAATCCTCTATTGTATTTTTAGTACCAGGAATTATTATTAAATTAGGATTTTTTAATTCTTTAGGATCTTTTACATATCTAACTGTAACTCCACTTATTCTTTCTAGCATAGAAAAATCAGTAAAATTTGACATATGTGAAAGTCTGATAACTACAATATCTAAAGTTCCTTCTTGTTCTTCATTTTTAATTCTCTCAGTTACACTATCCTCATCTTCAATATCAAATTTTTCATATGGCATAACTCCAAGAACAGGAAGTTTTATAATTTCTTCTAATTGTTTCACTCCAGATTTAAATAAATCCTTATTTCCTCTAAATTTATTTATTATTACACCTTTTACTCTAGCTCTTTCATCTTCTGTTAATAATTGCAGTGTTCCAACAATGGATGCGAACACGCCTCCTCTATCAATATCTGAAACTAAAATCACAGGAGCATCTGCCATCTCAGCCATAGCCATATTAGCTATGTCACTATTCCTTAAATTGATTTCTGCACAACTTCCAGAACCCTCTAGAACAATAATATCATGATTCTCACTTAATTTATTATAAGATTCTTTAACATAATACTTTAACTTTTCATTTAATTCTTTATACTTATAAGGTTCAATATTACAATAAACCTTTCCATTAACAATTACTTGTGTATGGCCACCACTTGGCTTTAATAAAATAGGATTCATAAGTGCATTTGGTTCAAGATTACAAGCTTCTGCCTGAACTACCTGCGCTCTTCCCATTTCCAAACCTTCTTTTGTAACATATGAATTTAATGAAATATTCAAAGCTTTAAAAGGAGCTACATTTAAGCCCTTATTTCTTAAGAATCTGCATAGCGCTGTTGCCAAAGTACTTTTTCCAACAGAAGATGCTGTACCTAAAAACATGATACTTTTCTTATTCATAATTTATCCCTCTCAATGTTGAATTACAAATTTATTGTTTAACCATATGAAATAAAATAATAAGTCAAAAATTTCATGCATATCTTGTGTTAGGCAAGGAGTTATGTTTATCATATAACTTATCTATTACGTGAGCCTGAATTAACACTGTTCAATATAGACTATAACATTGACTTACTATTTTTTAAGGCACATTAAAATAAATAACAAGTCCAATGTGCCTAACATGATTCATTGCTGATTGTTAAATATCCGTATTGTCCTATTATTTCTTTGCCTAATACTTCAAATTCTACTTTTTCTTTGAATATTGGGCCATCAAATACAAGTGTATGATATTCTCCATTTTCACCACTTGGATCTGCACCATTTTCTTTTATTTTGTTAACAACATCTTTAGTTAATTCTCTTCCAATAAATTCTTCATTTAGTTCTTTTAAATTAACTTTTTTAATTATGGCTTTAAAACCATAATCTAAAAATTCATTAGTTAAACTTTCTCTATCTTGTTGCCACAGAGGAAATACTCCTTCAAGACCTGCTTTAGCGCATCTATCTAATCCCCACTTCTTATGATGTTCAATATCAATGTCACCAAATACGCAAATTTCAGCCCCTTTATCCTTTGCAAATGTTAATGCTTTTTCAAATTCTTCTTCATATATATTTCCCTTTGTACAATTCACCTCAATCAATGAAATATTTAATGATTTAGAAATTGCTCCTATAACTCTTTTGGGTATTTTATGAAAACAAGAATCTCCATCATTATCAAATGTACTTACTAATCCAATAATTTCATAATTTTGTTTTAACATTCTATAAAGTGATAAAGTGCTATCTTTTCCTCCGCTAAAAGAAACTACAATTTTTTGCTTTTTCATATCTCTTACCTCTACTATAATACAAATTTTTATTAAAAGTAACCCTTTATTTTTTATTATTTTTGTAAATTCTTCTTAATATATTTTATTAATTTGGCATTTTCATCACGACTTCTTATTGCTATTCGATAATAATTTTCATTTAAGCCTTCATAATTACTGCAACTTCTAATTAATATATTATTTTGCAAAAGATTTTGTTTCAAATCCACTTTATCTTTTGTTCTTAATAGAATAAAATTTGCACTTGGTTTATAAACTTTGATTTGCTTTATTTTCTTTAATTCATTATATACATATTGCTTTTCATTTCTAATAAATTCTAGCGTTGTTTTTATATAATTTTCGTCTTTAAGAGATTCTTTTGTAGCTATTTCTGCAAAAATATTTATATTCCAAGCTGGTATTATTTTATTAATCTTTTCCAGAAATGTTTCATCACTACATATTCCATATCCAATTCTTATACCTGGCAATGCAAAAAACTTAGTCAATGATTTTATTATAATTAAATTTTTATAATCTTTTACATACTCCATCATTGATAAATCTTCTTCTATGAAATCTAAAAATGATTCATCTATAAGTAACATTACATCATTTGATTTTGATTTAATTAAAATCTTTTCTAATATTTCTTTAGATGTAACCACCCCTGTTGGATTATTAGGATTGCATATGCATATTAAATTTAAGTCTTCATTTATGTAATTTAAAATATCTTCTTGTATCTCAAAGTTTTTCTCTTCTTTAAGAACATATGAAGTTATACTTCCAGATACAGACGTTATTGCTTCTTCATATTCTGAAAAAGTAGGTGCCAAAATCAATGAATTCTTTGGATTAATTCCTCTAACTATATTAAATAGAACTTCTGCTGCTCCATTTCCTAATATTATATTATCTTTATTTATATTCTCGAAATCTGCTATTGCATTTTTAAGTTCAAAATAAGTTATATCTGGATACTTTTCTATTTGCTGCAAACCTTCTATAATTGCTGATTTTACACTAACTGGCATACCTAATGGATTTATATTAGCAGAAAAATCAATTATATTATTATAATCAATTCCATTTTGCCTGCTTATCTCTTTAATATTTCCACCATGTCCGAAACTTGCCATAGCACTCCCCCCTTTTACTATTTTTAAAAATCAGGCTACTTCTATTATTTTTTAATTATGCCTTAAATATATCTAATTATTATAAATCTCATAGCTAATGCTAATAAATATCCCAAAAATGAAGATAAATAAAGTACTTTAGCTGTCCTATCTACGTCTTCAATTTCAATTTCTTTAATCTTTTCTCCAATTGTTGGCTTTTTTACAAGCTTCCCAAAATAATAGTTATCGCCTCCAAGCTGCAAATCTAATGCTCCTGCCATTGCTGCTTCTGGATGAGCACTATTTGGACTTGTGTGATTATATCTATCTCGTTTATAAATTTTAAAGCTATTACCATAATCATATCTTAAAATAAAAGATGAAATAATTATCAATATTCCTGTTATTCTTGCTGGAATATAATTAAATACATCATCTAACTTTGCTGGAAAATATCCAAATTCCATATATTTATCATTTTTATAACCAAACATAGAATCTTGAGTATTAACCGCCTTATAAGCAAATGATAATGGTGCTCCAAATATTCCTGCATAAAATAATGGTGCTATAACTCCATCTGCCATATTTTCTGCTATTGTTTCAATAACTGCTCTTATTATTCCTTCTTTATCTAAACTTGTAGTATCGCGTCCTACAATATATGATAATTGCTTTCTTGCATTTTCAATATCATTTTTCACTAAAAATCGTATTACTTTATATCCTTCTACAACTAGTCCTTTGGATGATATACAAAAATATATTAAAATACCTTCTACTATCATTCCAAGTTGCGCGTTTAACTTTTTAGCTGTATATACAATTCCAAGCGTTATTGAAAACGTTATTCCAACTGTAAGTATCCATACTATTAATCCAGCAAACCTTAGCGAATTCTTTAAAACTATTCTAAAAAACTTTTCTAATCTATTTGCAATCAATCCTATTCCCCTTATAGGGTGATATGGATTATTGGGATCTCCTATTATTAAATCTAAAATAAATCCTATTGTTAATTCCATGTTATTCACTTATCAATTCGTAATTAAAATAACTCAATCTAATTATACTAAAATAGCTTTGTTAGACTTTCTTATGTGTACATAAACCACTTAAGTTTTTCATTTTCACCTTATATAAAACTTCTAGTTTTTATTTATCTCCACTCCGAATTGCTGTATCCTTTCTATATTAAATTCACCATCATCTTTTATTTGTATAATAAGTTCATATCCTTCTCCATTTTTAGGTTGCCATTCATAAAACTTAAGACTATTATCATACATTGTTTCTAATATTATGCCAATACTTCCACCATGTGTTACCCCCAATGCAGTTGCTATATGTTCTTTTTTCAAGTATTTTATAAGTTCATTAAAACCTTCTATAACTCTTTTTTTAAACTCAAATTTACTTTCCCCATTAGGACACTTAATGTGGCCTTCATCATCATTTATCCAGTCAATATACTCTTTTTTATCCTTAAGATCTTCATATGATTTCAATTCAAACTCTCCAAAATCATATTCAAACAACTTCTCCAAAATCTTATATTTCACTCCAGGATATATAATTTCTAATGTTTCATTTGCTCTCTTCGCTCCACTTGTAAAATAAAATTCACATTCTGGATATATAATATTATTTTTTTTCTCAATTAATTCCTTTACTCCTGATTCACATAAATTAACATCACTTTTACCGTAATATAATCTTTGTTCATTACAGTATGTTTTTCCATGCCTAATTAAATATAGCTTAATTTCCTTCATACTTCTCTCTCCTAAATCTTTTAATCACATAAAATACTATATGCTTAAGGCACATTCAAATGAGTAACAATTCTATTTATCAGCCTATTCCCCATCACACTACGTCGTTAAATTGCTCTAATAGGTCCGCTATGAGAGCAATTCACCTCCTTGCGTGCAGAAAAATATCCATGGCAAATTGGACTTGTTATTCATTTTTACGTGATTAAATTAATTTTTCAAACTCTCCTCAAGACCAAAAAATATTCTAGAAACACTATATGAATGTTTACTTAGAAATTGCAATACCTTACCAGTATCTTCTCTCCATTGTCTATCTAATTTTTCCATTGGAACTATTCCAGATCCTATTTCATCACAAATAATTATTTTATCTTTCAAACGTTCAATGTTATTTTGTAATATTTCTAATGGATTTATGTCTTTTAAAATGCAGTTCCTTGTAAACAAATGTAAACCACATATAACTTTTTTATCATATCTTAAGTTTTCATCATTACAAAAAAATATTTCATCTTGTAATAATTCATACTTTTTTTTTACAAACTCTAGCTTTCCATTATATGCTCCACCAAATATTAAAATCACTATTTTTCCCTCCATGTTAGATATATCACACAAAGCAAATTAATCTCTTCCAATTTCAATCTCTTTTAGAAATTAGTCCACTAATTTTATGTATATACTTTCATAAAATATCTAGTTAATTACTTTCAGGCCTGTAATTATTATTCTACTGATACAAGGTACATTTAAATATATAACAAATTTATTTAAAAAATACCTAGTGCCAAAATACCCACAACTTCCCCCATAACTAACGCAAATCCTGCTACATCACCAGATATACCACCAAACTCCTTAATACATTTTAATACTGATAAACTAACCGCTATAAATATGAATACAATCATTAAAATTCCTTTATACTTAAGCAATATAATTGAAATTAACATTGTTATTATTAATGCTAATATCATAAGCAGCTTATCTAAACTGCCAGTACCTTTTTTAAAATATGTTCCTAATGAACTTTCCTTTATTGTTGATATACTCAAAAGAAAATATGAAACAATACTTCTACTTGCTATTGGAATTAGAATCAGCACATACGAAGGAATTCTCTTCTCGATAACAGAATATACACTTCCAAATTGTAAAAAGAATAACATAACTAAAGAAACCACTGCAAATGCCCCTGTTGTAGAATCCTTTAATATTCTAAGCTTTTCCTCTTTATCACGTCTAGAAAGAATTGCGTCACATACATCCATAAACCCATCTAAATGTATCATTCCCGTTATTATAAATGGAATTATCATTGTTATTACTGTATTTAAAATAATAGAGCAATTTAAAAGATTCATTAAGTAATAAACTAAACTCCATATACCTCCAACTATAAGTCCAATAATAGGATAAAATTTCATCATATTCTTAACGCCATCGTCATCCCATTCTATATATGGTGTTGGAAGTATAGTGAACATACTTAATGCCATAATAAATCCTTTATATAGTTTTTTCATAATTGTATTATTTCCTTTCGTATTATGTACTTTTTAGCATTTTCACGAAATAAAACTATTTCTTAAAAATTCACAAAATATAATTGTATTATTGTGAATCACTTATGTAACTACGGCACATTTTGTACCTGTTGTTTTCTTTCATGTGCCTGAAAACAAATATTAACTTTCTATTTATAATATTTAATATTTCCAAAGCTGCACTCTATAACATGATCGCACAAACTTGCTGCCTTCCTATTGATAGTAGCTAATTCCTTTTTATATTTTTCTGTCACTTCATCATATATTATAGAATCATTAAATATATAATCAGATACAATAACAGTATTTCTCACCTTATTAATAATCTCACTAATTCCTTTTAATATTTTAGTTGATGAATTTTTTATTATTTCATTTTCTACAAACATTTCATTTGCTAACAGAGATGTTATACTGTCTAATAATACAGTATCATATTTATTAAGTAATCTAACAATTTCATGTAAATTCTTATTCTTTTCTATTGTTACAAAATTTAAATTTTCTCTACTCTTAATATGTAATTCTATTCTTTTTTCATCTTCCTTATCATATGGATTCATAGTTGCAATGTAAATAACTTTATCTCTATTCAATTTTAATGATATTTCTTCACCAATCTTTGATTTACCACTTTTTGACCCACCAATTATCAAATAATTCATACTTGTTTATTATTCCTATCTTTCCTTCTCTGAGTATACTTAGTATTATATTCAATATTTTCTTATTAAGGATTATACCACATAAAAGAAATTATATCTTCACAAAATCTCTGTACAATTTACAAAATTCATAATATATAAACAGCTTAATATTTAAATTTATGTGGTAACTAACCGAAAGTAAGGGGACTCTTTTGCTCGATTGCTATAGAATACTGCTATGGATTTCTACCAGTAAAAGTTGTTCCATTTATGCATGCTCCTCAGCTAAAGCTAAGGACAAGCAAAAATAGAACAACTTTTACTGAAGAAATACCTATAGCCATATTCTAAATGCAATGCTCCGCAAAAGAGTCCCCTTATTTTCTAGTTAGAGTATATTACAAGGTTTAAATCTAATTTCCAATTGTAAATTATTGCGCAACATCAAGAACAGAAAGGCTCTTATGATTTTTGGAATTTACTATTTAGAAAAAGTTAATGATTAAAAAAACACCACATAGGTTTAAATACTTGTATAGTGTCTTAAAATATAATAGGCTATCCAGTTTGTGAACGTGAACTAATTTTCTTTTGTCATCCTCTCTTTTCCCCAATTAAAAATAGTTTCTAATGCTGGCACTAGTTGTAAGCAGTTATCCGTTAATGAGTACTCTACTCGTGGTGGAATCTGGTTAAACTCCACTCTGCTCACAAGCCCATTTTCTTCCAAACTTTTCAGTGACCTTGTAAGCATAATATTCGTAATCCCTACTAGATTTCTTTTAAGCTCATTATAACGCATAGCTTTATTTTGATATAATTTCCATATTATTGGCACTCTCCATTTTCCACCTAGAATTTCCATGGAATATATCATCACGCAGTTTCTCTCATTAATAACTTCTTGTTCTTCATTCTTTGGCATAAACTCCTCCTGTTTAAGGCACAAAAATGTGCGTACTTGTATGCTTGTTTCCTAGTATTTATACTAATTATAACGCTAAATATATTAAAAGAAAAAGGAGAAATGAGAAATGAAGCAATCACCACAACAGGAAAGAAATCAAAAATTAGGACAAAGTTTGGTAAAGGAATTGAATAGTCGTCATTTTTCTGCATGCTATTGTCCAAATAAAGAAGATGCACTGCAACAGGCATTAGCATTGATACCTGATGGTGACAGTATTACTTGGGGCGGTTCTGATACTATTCGTGCAATTGGCTTAACTCAAAAGGTGAAAGAAGGAAATTACATAGTCTATGATAGAGATACAGTTCCATTTGAAAGTCGATCTGATTATGAAAAAGAACATTATTTTTCGGACACATATTTAACAAGTGTAAATGCAGTAAGTGAGGATGGTCAGCTCTGCCTAATTGATGGAACAGGAAATCGAGCAGCTTCACTTATTTTTGGGCCTAAAAATATTATTGTAATTGTTGGAATAAATAAAGTGGTTAAAACAGCTGAAGATGCAATGAAGCGCGTCAGAAATGTTGCTGCTCCAATAAACTGCCAACGCTTTGGTAATGCAAAAACACCATGTAGAATAACTGGAGAATGTGCAGACTGTAAATCACCAGATTCTATATGTAGATCTATGGTTACATTAAGGCTTTGTAATCCAAAAGATAAAATCAAAGTAATTATTGTAGGAGAAAATTTAGGCTATTAATTTTATTATTTGTGTATTGGCAGAATAAAAGCACATATAACTGTGCATAATGATTTTTAAATTAGGAGGATTAATTCCATTTATATTATTTCCAGCTAATAAGGAAACTCCTAAATACATAGTATACTTAGGTAGCGTACTGTCATATGCAATTATTCATATATGGAAGATAAATACACTACTTAGCATTTGTGGGGGTACAATATTTTATATGTTACTTGTTCAGTTTATATTTATTTGAATTAGTGTGTATTGTGAGAATATTATTTTCAGTAGTTCACAATGTTCTAAATATGTGAAGCTATCATTAATTTATAAGTTAATAACATCCTCTTTCAGATAGACAAATTACTAATTAAATTTATGCTCTTGCTTTGTAATGTATCTAAACTAGAAAGAAGCTGTATTCTTTTTCTCGATTGCTATATAATTTGGCTGTAGGTATTTCTTCAGTAGAAATTGTTCCATTCTTGCTTGTCCTCGACTTGTTTGAGGAGCATGCAGGAATTGGTACAACTTCTGCTGTTAGAAATCCACAGCCAAATTATAAATGCAACACTCCGAAAAAGAATACAGCTTCTTTCGGTAAGTTTCCACTTAAATTTAATATTTGTAAAACTTATTTTTCTATTCCTATTCTTGAAGTTATTCCTTGTTCATATGGGTGCTTCACTGCTTTTATTTCTGACACATAATTTGCAATATCAATTAATTTCTTATCTGGATTTCTACCTGTCAAAACAACTTCTAATCCCTTTGGTTTATTTTTAAGAAATTCCATCACTTCATCTAAAGGCACTAATTTCAAATTAATTGCTGCCATTATTTCATCCAATATAAGCAAATCAACATTTTTATCTTTAGCTTTTTTGATTACTTCTCTAAATCTTTCTTCATGCTCTTTTCTAGTTACCATTTGTTCTTCTGGACTCATAAATTTAAAAAACTTCTTTACTGGAATTCCTTTAAAAACTTCAAAGTTGTCTCCAAGTTTTTTAATGGAATTTAATTCACCAGTTTCATTGTCTTTTAGAAATTGAGTTAATAACACCTTTTTGTTATGACCTACAGCTCTCAAGGCAAGCCCCATAGCTGCAGTTGTTTTTCCTTTACCATCACCACAATAAATATGAATTAATCCTAATTCCATAAAATCAGTCCTTTCGTGTTTACTGTATTTAACATACTATTTATTTACTTATTAAATTGTATGTTATTTAAAAAAGTTTATTAATATATACGGCATATTAAACAAACAATACGTCAGCATCCTAACATATTTTCTTTAATACACCCAATATAAAATTGCTTTACGATATCAATATTCATTCATATATTTCTAGTTAACAAATATTAATATTTCTTTTGTTCTTCTATAAATTCTTATTAAAATAAATTTATTTTTCTCTTTTTTCAGTTGTAAAGATTTTCATATTGTGGTTGGTAATTCCTATTGTATTTATTTAAAGTATATCACAAAACTCAATGTAATCGTATAAAAAATGAAATAATATCTTAATTCATTGCTTTTCATCCATATTCAAATTATAACAAATCATCAAAAATATATTTTTCAACGCCTTATATATGTATAGTGCTTATTTTTTTGAATGTAACTTAGGCACATGAAAATAAATAAGAAGTCCAATTTACCATGGGTATTTTTTATCAGGCAAGGAGACAAAGTGCTATCATAGCGGGCCTATTATGGTATTTTGCCAACGTGAGCAGTGAACCAAAATTTATGATTTGATGATGGTCGCTTACTCAGAGAGCACTCAGTGAGCGTATGCGAGTCGAGCTTCCTATGATGGAAAATAGACTGGCAAATGGACTTGTTATTTATTTGATTGTGCCTTATTATGTTCATATAAAAGGATTATAGAATCTACTTCCATTTTTAAATGTAATTATTATAGATATAAAAAATAATAACAATAGTACTATCATTGATATATAATCATTTTTTTTAAATTTCCTCTCACTATACCATGTACGTTTTTTCTTATTACCAAAAGCTCTAAGCTCCATAGCACAGCTTACTGTTTCTATTCTTTCCAAACTAGAAAATATAAGTGGCATAAGTATTGAAACAGAATTTTTAATACGAGCTGATAAATTTGCTTTCTTTGACATATCTATTCCTCTAGCTTGTTGTGCAAATGATATATCCATATATTCATGTTGTACATCTGGTATATATCTTAATGCTATAGCTACTGAGTATGCTATTTTATAATTAACACCAATTTTATTCAATGATGCTGCAAATTCACTTGGATTTGTTGCAACCATAAATAATAATGCTATAGGGATTATGGAAAAATACTTTATAGTAATATTAAATTGATAAAAAAGTTCCTCAACCGTTATTGTATATGGACCAATTAAATGTAATAAATCTGTTCTGCTTTTATATATCTCAACACCTTGATATGGAGCAAATATAAAAATAGTTATATTATTTATAAGTAAAAATAATAATATAAAATAAACTACAAAAGATATTTGTTTAAATTTCACTTTAGATAACTTAAATACGAATCCACCAAATATAACCATAAAGACAAGAATATACGTATTATAAGTTAACATTGATGTTAATGACCATAATATCAAACATATAAGCTTTGTTGCCCCTGTTAATTTATGAATAGGTGAATCTATTTCTGAATACTCAAGCATTGCTTCATTCATATTTTTCTTATCCTCCTATCACAATCTATAAATCTTTTTACAAATTCTCTTGGATTACTTAAATGTGCTCTAACTGCTAATTGATATAATGATGTTTCCTTAAGATTTGCCTCTTTAATTATTTTTTCATCAGTAAGAACATTAGCTGCACTATCATCCATTAGTTTCATTCCTTCTGAAAGTACAATAGCTCTATTTGTATATTCAAGCATTAAATGCATATCATGGGTAATCATTATTATTGTTACACCTTTTTTATTTAGCTCACAAAGAAATTCCATGATTTCAGTATAGTGTTTAAAATCTTGACCTGCTGTTGGCTCGTCCAATATTATAACTTCTGGATTAATTACTAATATAGAAGCTATAGTTACTCTCTTCTTTTGACCAAAGCTCAAAGCTGAAATTGGCCAATTACGTAATTCATACAATCCACATATTTTTAGAGTTTCAAAAACTTTTTCTTTAATTTCTTCTTCTGGTACACCTCTTACCTTCAATCCCAATGCTACTTCATCAAAAATCATAGTTTTAGATATCATTTGATTAGGATTTTGCATAACTATGCCTATTTTTTCTGCACGTTCTTTTATAGTATCCTTATCTATATTTCTTCCTTTAAATAATATCTCTCCGCTAGAAGGCTTATAAAATCCACATATCAACTTAGATATTGTTGATTTGCCTGCACCATTTCTTCCAATTATGCTTACCATTTCACCTTTATGTATTTTAAAAGATACATCCTTTAAAGTATCTTTCTTATTGTTATATGTAAAATTAATATTTTTAAGTTCAAGAATAATTTCATCGTTATCTTTAATCTTCTCTTCTTCTCTATCTTCAAACCATTTATTAAGGTCATCTTTGCATTTATTTATTTCTAAAGAAGTAATATGTTCTGGCTTTAGCTCTGGCTTAATTTCACAACCTGCATATTTTAACGCAGTTATGTATAAAGGCTCTCTTATTCCGGTTTCACTTAATATATTTGAACATAGCAATTTATTTGGACTAGAATCTTCAATAATCATTCCATTGTCAACTACTACAATTCTATCTACACTTGAATAAAGAACATCTTCTAAACGATGTTCTACAATAACAACTGTTTTATTGCTTGATTTTTGTATTTTATCAATAAGCTCTATTGCAGTTTTACCTGTTGCAGGATCCAAACTAGCTAATGGCTCATCAAATAATAATATATTCGCATCTCCAACCATAACTCCCGCAAGTGATACTCTTTGCTTTTGTCCTCCTGAAAGTCTGTGTGGCGATGAATCAATCCTATTATCTATATCAACAACTTTAGCTGCTTCTCTAACAATTTCTTTCATTTGCTCTTGCTCTACACAATCATTTTCTAATTTAAAAGCTATATCTTCGCCAACTGTGAGTCCAATGAATTGTCCATCTGGATCTTGAAGAACAGTTCCAACCATATTAGAAAGTTCAAATATACTAAGATCTTTAGTTTCCTTGCCATTAACTTTTAAGCTTCCGCTTACATCCCCTTCATACTTAAAAGGTATTAATCCATTAATCGCATTAGAAATAGTACTCTTACCTGAACCTGATGGCCCAACAATAAGTACCTTTTCACCCTCATATATAGTTAAATTTATATTATTCAATGTAGGTTTTGCTTGAGCTCTGTACTTAAAACTAAAATTTACGAACTCAATTACAGGTTTTTTCATACAAATCTCCTTCTCTTCTTAATATAAAATATAATACTACAATATGATAAACTATTTTTTTTAATATGTATATGATAATATTCCAAATTATCTATATTCTTAAGAACATTGCCATAAAGATTATTACATATAAAAAAACAAGGTTACTTAATATATAATTAAAAATAACCTTGTTCATATGTACTCAATTAAAATTATTCCTTATTTAAACTATCTTTCTTAATTCTAGTCTTAGAATATAAAAATATTAAAATTGTTCCTATAATTCCGACTGTAATTATATTGGTAATTCCAGCTACAGCTCCTTGTAAATAAACTTTATTGGATGGCTCTGCATAAATTAATCTGTCTAAGCTTGGTGCAATTATAAACCATGAAATTACATTTGCTAACACTTGACAAATATTAAATCCAATTATTTTCTTTTTTCCAAAATTACCTTCACTTATATTAAGTTTATTCCATGAAAGTCCAATAATTAATCCTACTACAGCAGAAGCTATTACCCAGCTAAGCCATGGTGAACCATACACAGTTAAATCTTTTATTGCATGTCCAATAAATCCTATAGCTATTCCTGCAATTGGTCCATAAATTACTGCCATTAATGCTAAAAATGCATATGCAGTTTGAATTTCTGTATTAGGAATACCAGTTGGAATTGATGCAAAACGTGCTAAAATCATAAATACAGCTGATCCAATACCAATAGCAACAATTGTCTTGATGCCAAAAATCTCTTTTTTCATACTTTGTCCCTCCCCTATAACTTCAGACTCACCAAAATACTAATCTCTTATTTTTCAAGTGCGTCCTAATGCCAATTCTACCTTCTAATATTTGTAAATTTAACTCTAATAAATTCATAATTATATTATTTAATGTTTAAGTAAAATGACATTACATTATTATAGAATAGAACTAATTTATAATCAATATATTTTCTCATTTATTCCAAACATGACCTTTAGACCGTGAAAATAAATAACAAGTCCAATTTGGCATGATTGTTTTCTTTCATTCGCCTAAATTTTAATTTTCAATCAGATTAATTAAAAAATACTCCTCTTATCCATAATCTTAAGTTCATCTAAATAACTATCATTAATTTCCGCTTCCTCAAATGTAGCCATATTATTCATTACTGCACATGCTGAATCTATTATCGAAAATGATAATGGACATCCACTACCTTCTCCTAGTGCCATATCTAAATTTAAGATTGGACTTAATTCTAACTCTTTCATAGCAACTTTAAATCCTATTTCTCTTGAACCATGAGATGTAAACATATAGTCTCTAGTTTTGTTATTTAATCTAAAAGCAATTAATGCTGCTACTACTGATATGAATCCATCAATAACAACAGGAACTTTATAATAAGCCGCTCCTATAAATACCCCTGCCATAGCTGCAATATCAAATCCACCTACTTTCGAAACAACATCTATTGGATCTTCTTTAAGTGGTGCATTTATTTTTATTGCTTTTTTTATTACATTTATTTTTCGTAAAAATGCTTCATCAGTTACTCCTCCCCCTCTGCCTACAACATTTTCCACCTTAGCTCCTGTTAAAACTGATAAGACTGCACTACTTGTTGAGGTATTTCCTATTCCCATTTCTCCAACCCCAAGAATTTCATATCCTTCTTCTTTTGCTTTTTTAACAGCTTCTATACCAACTAAAATAGCTTTTATAGCTTCTTCGTAACTCATAGCTTGGCCTTTTGCAATGTTATTAGTTGATTTCCTTATTTTTTTGTTAATAACCTTTGGATGATTAAAATCACAGTTTATCCCTACATCAATAACCATAAGATCTGTATTATTAGCCTTAGCTAAAACTGCAACCCCTGTTAATCCCTTTGTAAAATTAATAGTTTGCGCTAAAGTTACAGACTGTGGAGCTGAGGCAACACCTTCTTCTACAACTCCATTATCAGAACACATAATTATTACAATTTTTTTATTGATGTTATTCTTTATTTCTCCTGTAATTCCAGAAAGCTTTATAGCTATTTCTTCAAGCTTTCCTAAACTTTTTAATGGTTTAGCAAGTGAAGTCATTCTATCAGTAGCTTGTAGTATAGAATCTTTATGTAAATCTTCTATGCCTTGAATTATGTTTCTTAATTGATTTAAATTCTTGTCCATCTTTATCTCCCCAAATCTCTTTTTATTTATAATTAGGCACAATCAAATAAATAACAAGTCCATGTGCCTTATAAATTATACTACTAAACTAACCTAAAAAATATAAATCTTTTTATCTATTTCTCATCAATTAATTTAGCTTTATTGTATTTTCAAATAAAAAAATAGTGCAAAATTCACTATATTTTTGCACTAAAAATTAACATATATTTTCTCTACGTACATACAAAACAAACTTATTAAATATTAGCTATACTTTTTCATAATTTAATATCTACATAATGAATAAACTTGCCCTAATATTATTTAATTTTGTTTCATTATGCCTCTATATCGCCCTTTATTTTTAAATCCCAATTTAATTCCTTATTTAACTGCTTTATAGCAGGTTTTATAATACCCTC
The DNA here is from genome assembly GCF_000473995.1 of Clostridium saccharobutylicum DSM 13864. Taxonomy (NCBI): domain Bacteria; kingdom Bacillati; phylum Bacillota; class Clostridia; order Eubacteriales; family Clostridiaceae; genus Clostridium; species Clostridium saccharobutylicum. Next base: position 3,542,048 of record NC_022571.1, read on the forward strand.
TATATAACATTGTACAGTCATTCTCTTTGCTGATTCATCCCAATATGAATTTACCAAAAAAAATTTCCCTTTAAATTCTGGTTGAAGTTCATTATATAATGCATCAATGCCTGATTGCATTTCTTCCTCAGTATATAGCGCATTTCTAGCATCTAAAATAGCCTTCCGTATATCTTTAAGATACTTTTTAGCTGCGTTGGAATCAATCATCATATTATAATCGCATCCTTTTCACTATATTTACTATAATTCTTTTCATTTTTTAACAATCAACATTATTTAAAATGTAATTTATTGAGTACAACTTCTGCCGCTAGAAATCCACAACGAAATTATCTAGCAACAAAATAAAATATTCCCCCTTTCTTTCTGTAAGTTCTATTATAAGTTGTTTAGGCACATTCAAAAAAATAGCAATTCCATTTGCCAACCTATTTTCACTTGCATCGTCTATAATTTTAGGCACATGAAAGAAAATAATAGACCAAAGATGCGATACATATTTGGTGTCAGGCAAGGAAGTAAGTTTTGGTAATAGCGAGCCTATTGGCAAAACTTACTGACGCAGTATGACGCAAAATAGGTAAGCATACTGGTCTATTATCTTTTTGATTGTGCCTTATATATTTTCTATTGAAATAGCTCTAACTGGTGATCCATCAGCATCTTTATTTTTTAATGGCATAATACTTAAAATAAAACTTTCATTAATGATAGAATCTATATTTGTTAGGTTTTCAATAATTATTATATTCTTCTTCATCAATATTTTATGAATTGGAAATGTTGTTGACTCTATACTATCAATTGATATAGCATCAATACCAATGCCTTTCAAATTAAATTTTGATAACCATTTTGCACATTCTTCACTTAAACTCGGGAATCCCTTATAATAATTACTTTGCCCCCAATATTTACTCCACCCTGTTTTTAATATGATAAAATCAACTTGATTTATTTTTTCATCATAAAGTTTAAAATCACTAATTTCTATTAAATTTTTATTTTGATTTGAAAAATCCACGATAATAGCACTTCCAATAAAATTCTCTATGCTTAACTCATCTAGATAATTTCCATCATCAAGCATGTGCGCTGGTGAATCCACATGTGTTCCTGTATGTGAGCACATAGTAATCTTAGATTCTCGAAAACCATCCTTTTCAATCGTACTTACTTTTTCTAAAATTGGCTGTTCAGTTCCTGGAAAAACAGGCATATTTGAAGATATAATATGTGTTAAATCATTTACTTTCATATATACTCCTCCTCTAACTTAAACACGTGAAAACAAGTAACCATTTCAATGTGTATTAACGTATTGTGCCTAATACAATACATTTCTCTCTATTCCTTTGGAATACAATTATAAAAAAACAAACTATATCAAGATGTTTTTTTATAATTCATCTCACACTCATAATCTAAAAGTTGAAGATTTTGTTCTTGAATAATATCAATTAATAATTTTGAATAAATTTCCTCTCCCTTATCATTCTGTACAGTACTATATCCCGCTTTTTCTATAGCCTTTGCTTGATCCAAATACTCCGTAGCATCAAAAACTCCACTTTGCTTATACCTTTTGTTATTTTTAAGAAATTCACCATAATCTTTCATAGATTCTTCTTCACTGTTATATACTCTAAAATCATCCTTAATCTTTTGATTGTAATATTCCGATGTATTCATTTTAATCTTTTTACCTTTCCAGCTGGAATCTGCTTTTATTCCAAATAAGTTATTCGCTTGGATGCTTAAGTCAGATTTTCCCCATCCACTTTCTAGTATAGCTTGAGAAATTATTACAGATGGAAGGACGCCGTATTTATCATATATTTCAGCTGCTTGAGGATATAATTGTTGAATAAATTGCTCTTTGGAATTATCCTTTAAGTTATTCTTTTTAGATCCTGTATATTTTAAATCATCTATATAATTATATACTTTCTTTTTTTGCTTCTCATCCAATGATAATTTACCTAATACTACATCTAAATCCACTAGCTCATATTCACTATTTTTAATCTTGCTGCTTGTACTATTTTTTTCTAAAAACATATTTGCTAATTCATTTAAACTTTGGTCACTGATATTAGAAAAATCATTTTTATATCTAACTCCATCAATTGCAGCCATATACTTCCAATTAACTTGAAGTTTTCCCTTGCTAGCATCATCTGCGGCTTGTATATAAAGTTTTGTATTTAATTGATTTAAATTAATATTTTTGTACTTTGCTTCATATGACATATAAATTGCTAACCCAACAATTATTACAAAAATCAAACCTATAATGTTAGTCATAAACCTGAAAAAACTTTTTTTTTCTTTTCTTATACTCATTCTTATAACTCTCCTTCATCTCTTGTAAGCAGTCCTCTAATAACTATAAATTCCCCCATATACTTAAGAACAAAAGTAACTACACCACTTTTAATTAATAATTAATAATTGAAGTTGAAGCATCACTTTTTACTAGGTAATTTCCTTTAATCGTTTTTTTTGAAAAGTTGCAAGCTTTTCATTCCTAATAATTAATCATTCATTATTAATTTTTCACCATTTAATACGCGTATAAGCATTTATATAGCTTTCGTCAAAAAATTAATTTTTTGCACTTTCCTAAATACTTTACTATAGGTTAAAATTTTTCATTTTATTTCTCCACTAATTATACTATAATAAATAATCTTAATATTAAAGTTTAAATATAAATATTTAATAAATAATTAATTTAATAACAATTCAAAGAACAAAAATTATTCTGTAGCAAAATAAAAATAATTGACTACATTCAAAAATGAACTAAATTCATCATAGAATGCAATCAATTATAAAATAACCTATTTTACTTATTTAACATGCTTTTTATAAATTTCTTTAACCTATACCAGCATTTTTCTATAATTTATGTTTCACTAAAAATTTTACTAATTTCTCTTCATCATTAAATTCTAAATCATAATTAAATCTCGGCTTTTCAATCACTATTAATTTAATTTTAGAATGTCGTACAGCTTTAAGCTTTTCTAAAACTCCACCTTCAATTCCACTATCCTTGGTCAAAACAGCCTTAACATTATATTGTTTTATAAATGCTTTTTCTAATTCATAAGATATTGGTCCCTGAAGTGCTATAATATCTTTAAGCTTAATTCCTGCTTCTACTATTTTAGCCAACACACTTGGAGATGGTAAAATTCTATGTATTACTCTATATTCAAAATCTAAATTTAAAAACTTAGAAACATTATTTCCACCTGTAGTGTTTAGAATATTCCCTTCGATATTTTTTATAATATTAATTGCTTCATCATAATTTTTAACTCTTATTATATCTTCGCCAGAAATATCTTCTAAAGCTCCTTGTCTTTCATATCTCACATATTTGATATTAAGCTCATTTGCACATTCCAAAGCCGTCTTAGTAACTTCCTGTGCATACGGATGTGACGCATCAACCAAAATATTAATTTCATTGCACTTTATCCAATTTATCATTTCTTCTTTATTCAAGGGTTTTGTGTTTAAGTTCTTAATTCTAAATTCTTTAAGAAGCTGTCCGCCATATGATGTAGCCGTTGTAACTGCAATATCATCAGTATACTTATTTATTAATGATAAAATTTTTCTTCCCTCTGAGGTTCCTAAAATAAACCCAAACATAAAGATCTCCTAACTGTTCTTTCTTTTATTTTCATAACCTCTAGGTGTTATAAATTTTCCATCTTTATAATAACTTTTTGAATTTCCTATTATTACAATTGACATCATATCTACTATTTCAGTATCAAAATCTTTAATTGTAAATAATTTATAACTTTGACCTTCTCTCAATGCATGTCTCACAACTGCAACAGGTGTAGTATCTTCTCTAAATTCCTTTATTATATCTATGCATTCTCTTAAATAATGTGGTCTTCCTTTGCTCTTAGGATTATATAATGATACTATAAAATCTCCTTCTGCTGCTAGCTTAACTCTTTTCTTTATATCCTCATATGGTGTCATAAGATCACTTAAACTAATATTACAATTATCATGCATAAGTGGTGCACCAATTATTGAACCGGCTGCACTTGATGCTGTTATTCCTGGAATAATTTCCACATCTTCATCATTTCTAAGCTCAAGAATTAATCCAGCCATTCCATAAATTCCAGCATCACCAGTACTAATTAATGCTACATTTTTATTTTTACATAAACTTAAAGCTTCTTTGCATCTATCTTCTTCTGCTTTCATTCCCGTTGAATATACTTCTTTATCTTTTACCAATTCTTTTATCATATCAATATACTTATTGTATCCAACAATAACATCACTATCTTCAATTGCTTTTAAAGCTCTTAAACTCATGTTCTCTATACTTCCAGGTCCTATTCCTATAACTCTTAATTTTCCCATTTAAAATCCACCTTTCTTAATCTTATCTTTGGTTATTTCTTCTATATGTGTATTATCAGTACCACAGCATCCTCCAAAAACTTTAAGATTAAACTTATTATATAGGTTAATCATATCATTTGCCAAGCTTATACTATCAGAAGTTTTTAATTCTGAACAGTTATCTAGTTCTTCTGGACATAATTCTGATGTATTTGCTTATGTTCCTTTGAATCTATTTTTAACAACAGAAGTTACATTAAATTGTTGTGATAATGCACTATAATTATATAATTAATACCAATTGCAATATCAATTACAATTGGTATTTTATTAACACTTATTTTAATTGGATAAATTTAAAATACTGATTCAATTATTTTCAGAACTTAAATAAATAAACTTCTAAATTATCACTTCTTACTTAAATAGATTTTTCATTTAATAATGTAAGTATTTTTTTCTGCATAAATTTATTACTATCTATATTATCAAATAAGTCTTTAATTTCATTTTTATTTAATTCAAATTTACTTTCTAGCTCACCAATATTATTATCTTTTTCATATTCATTAGTTATATAGTTTCCAACCGACTTTATGTTTTCAAATATCTTTAATTCCAACTCTAAATTTTCATTTTTATTTACTTTAGCACTAATATTATTAATAAAATCTATTATATTTTTAAAATTATAATCATTATTCTCTAGTATTTCTAATTCTTTAAGCCAAGATTTATATTCCTCTATATCCTCTTTATATGTATTTATTTTAAAAGTTTCTAATAACTTAATTGTTTGGTCATATTCGCATACATCAAAATATACCATCGAGTCTTTAATTCCTATGTTAGTAGTAATTTGAATAGATGGCAATAGTATATACTTAATAAATGAATATAACTTATCTTTAGATGTAAAACAAACCCAATCTCTAACACCATCATTGCTTTTCTTATTAATCATAGAATATTTTAAAATAGCACCATCAATAGTTATATTAATTTCTTCTTCTCCATCTACCCATCTTCTCCAAAAATCCATTAAATCTTTATTCATATTTTATTCTCCTTTAAGTTACAATACTTTATAAGTTATCTAAAAATAACTTATTAATCTTAAGTAGTACATCTTTGAATTTAATACTTATTTAATGTAACTCTAAATCTTATATTAAGCAATATGTTTAAAAACTTTTATAACAATTAATATGGCTTAATTATTTATTTTATATTTATATAATGGGCGTCCAACTTTGCCATATTCAATAATTTTTTCAAGCTGTCCTTGCTTACTCATATAATCAAGATATTTCCTAACAGTAACTTTTGCTATACCAAGCTTTTCAGATAAATCCTCTGTTGTAAAATATTCTTGGTTAATATTACTTAACTCATCTACTATTGATTTATATGTATATTTATTAAATCCTTTTTCAAGAGTATAATTTGATTTTTCCTTATTTATTGCATTATTTTTGCTATTTAAAATAAACTTATCAAGCTCACACTGTTCAAGAGTTTCATGATGCTTAAAACTATTAAGTCTTTCTTTAAAAATGTTTAGAGATTCTCTAAATCTTTCAAATGTAAATGGCTTTATTAAATAATCAACTACCCCATATCTAAAAGCATCCCTTATTCTTTCCATACTTTTATCAGCAGTAATTAATATAACATCTGATGAAATTTCTTCTTTTCTAAGCCATTTCAAAAAATCTATCCCATTCTCATTTGGCAGAAAAACATCTAAAAGAATTAAATCAACAGTATTATTAGATATAAAATCTTTTGCTTCTGTAAGATTTGCAACAGCTTTTTTTAATGCAAAACCTTCTACTTTATCTAAAAATTTAGAATTTATTTGCCTAACCATTGGATCATCTTCAACAATCATAGTTTTAATCATATATTAACTCCTTTCCATAGGTATAGATATATTCCATTCAGTCCCATTATTAACCTTGAAATTAATACTTCCTTTAGCTTCATCAATAATTTTTTTAACAATATACATACCAAATCCATGTCCACTACTTTTACTTGTAATTCCTATATTGTAAATTGATTCTCTTATATCTTCTGGAATCCCACAACCATTATCTTTTACAATAATTTTCAACTTCTGTTCTTCTTCATATATTTTTACATATATCTCGCCTTGCCCATCATTTTTAACTGCATCTATAGAGTTTTCAATTAAGTTTCCAACAACTGATACAAGTTCTTCTGATGTCATATACTCCGGTAATTTAGTTATTTTACAATTCTCATCTACTAATAAATTTATTCTAGCTTCTTCACATTTACTATATTTCGCTAATATTAATGCCGCAAGTGATACATCCCTTATTTTATCTGATATTATAGTAGTTATATTTTTTTTACTTGAAGCTATAACATTAATAAATTTAACTGCTTCATCATATTCTTCTAATTGAACAAGCCCTGAAATCGTATGCAGTTTATTCATAAATTCATGGTTTTGAGCTCTAAGTGACCATGCCATTTTTTTTATTCCAGTAAGTTCTTCTGCCATTTTACGTACTTCTGTTAAATCTTCAAAAGTTATAACCAATCCTAAGCTTTCATTTTTAAAACCTTTTATAGGATTATATTTGCACATAATATTTAGACCTGGGCGTACTTTTATTTCTATATTTTTCTTTTGCTCACCACTTTTTAAAACTGAATCTGCAATACTTTCATATGTAAAATCAGTTATCGGAGAGCCTATATGACCTTTTTCTAAGCCTAAAATTCTGCTCGCTTCTTTATTAAACAGAGTTATACGTCCATTATTATCTAAAGCAATTATACCTTCTTTTATATTTTCGATTACTATTTCCTTTTGTTTTAAAATTAATGCTATTTCTTCTGGTTCAAGTCCAAATATAGCTTTTTTTATATTATACGAGATAGCTATAGCACCTGAAATACCTAAAATTAACCCAAGTACTATAATTGGAATGAATTTATACATTTTTGTATACAATTCATTGTCAAACTTATTATATAACATACCCACAGCCACTGCACCTATCTGCTTATTATTTTCATCATATATAGGTGTAAAAGCTCTTACTGAAACTCCAAGGCTCCCAATGGCAGTTGATATATATTGTTCACCATTTTTTAATACCCTTTCTTCATCACCTCCCTCAAATTTTTCGCCTATATTACTTTTTACGGGATGCGAATATCTTGTCCCATTCATATCCATAATAACTATAAATTCTACGTTATTCTTTAAACGCACCTCTTCAATTTCAGAATTTAACAACTCATTTGAAATATTTCTGTTTCCCTTTAAGTATTCTTTGACTTCATAAGTTGAAGCAAAAGAGTTGGCTATATTTAACATATTTCTATCTATTTGTTCCATTAATAAAGTTTTCATTTGCTTAAAAGAAAGTATGGTTATACTTCCAATTGAAATTATAAGAATAATTATTACAAATGAAATTATTTTTTCTCTTAACTTCATAAATTCTCTCCTCTTATTAATTTATCTGTTTCTTTAGATAAATTAATATAATTATCATAATGAAATCAATTTCACATTTTTTATTATACCATAAAATTAAGAGCGAATTCTAAAGAATCCGCTCTTTTCTTAATAGAATACATTTAAAAAATAACAACTCAATGTGTCTCAATTATTCGTATTCCCTAACCTTTTCCTCTCCATTTAAAACTCTAAGAGCACCTTGTGCTAAAGCAAGCATTTCATCTTCCCCTGGATAAACAACTATAGGTGCTATAAAGCCTACTTTCTTACTTATAAAATCCACCATTGGCTTTCCATAAGCCATTCCTCCAGTTAAAATTATAGCATCTACTTTTCCATTTAAAACTGTTGCTGCTGCACCTATTTCCTTTGCAACTTGATAACCCATAGCATCATGTATTAATTTAGCTTTTCTATCTCCTTTTAGTGCTGCATTTTCTACAATTCTAGCGTCATTAGTATCAAGATATGCTACAAAGCCTCCTTTTCCAGTTATCTTCTTTAACACTTCTTGCATTGTATGTTTTCCACTGAAGCACATTCTAACTAAATCACCCGCTGGAACTCCACCACTTCTTTCAGGTGAAAAAGCGCCATCTCCATCAAGAGCATTATTCACATCTATTATCTTTCCATTTCTATGTGCTCCTACTGAAACTCCTCCACCCATATGAGCTACTATAACGTTTACATCTTCGTAATTTCTTGACCTTTCTTTAGCATATCTCTTAGCTACAGCTTTTTGATTTAACGCATGAAAAATGCTTTTTCTCCGAATTTCTGAAATTCCTGATATTCTTGCTATTTCTTCCATCTCATCTACAACTACTGGATCTACTATAAAAGCAGGCTTTTGGATATCTGTAGCAATTTTACTTGCTATTATAGCTCCAAGATTAGATGCATGCTCTCCTCTTATGTTATCTTTTAAATCCTCTAGCATCTTATCATTTATGTTATAAGTACCACTAATGATAGGTTTCAAAAGCCCTCCCCTACCAACTACAGCATCAATTTCTTGTATATCTATTTTTTTACTCTCTAAGATTTTCAATATAGCTTCTGTTCTAAAATTTTGTTGATCCACTACATGTTTAAAGTTTCCTATTTCATCTGAAGAATGCCTTAATGTTTCTTGAAATATCTGCTTTTCATCATGATATACGGAAATCTTTGTTGATGTAGAACCTGGATTTATTATTAATAATTTATATTTCACATCTTTTCCTCCCCTACGTTTGTATTTATAATATGCATTTTAAATATTCCCTTATTTTTAGAATATTAAACATAGTATTCCACATTAAATATATTTCATTCCAATATTTTAATTTTATGCAAATATACAATTCCCCTTGTTGTATATTAGATCATTAAATATCTATATAACAAGGGGTGACTTGTATTCATTTTTTATTATGCAGTAGCTTCACTATTTAATTTTTTTACTTTATTCTTCTGAAGCATTTTAAATACAAATGAAACAATGAATGGACAAAGGATAGCAGATATTACACATGCTGCTGCAACTTGTGCAGTAGCTATTGCTGCTATAGCTACTATTGATGGATCTGCTGCTGCAACAACAGCTGGTGTCGCTACAGCATTTCCTGCAGTTGATCCTGTTGCTAAGCCAATTATAGGCTCTTCTTTAAATATTTTTAAAAGTACAAAAGCTCCTATTCCTGTAAAAGAAGCTATTATTCCTAATAATATACCAGGACCTCCAGCGTTTATAATAGTTCCAAGATTCATTCCTGCACCCAATGGAAACGAGAAGAATGGTATTAATAACATTTTACTGCTTCCAAGGAATTTTCTCATATCTGAATCAATGTTTCCAAGTATCATTCCTATTATTATTGGAACTAATACTCCTACAAGTGCCATAAAAGGAACTTGAGCAAGTCCTGATGCACCTAAAGCAACTAGTGTAAAGAATGGACCATCTTTTAAAGATAATAAAGCATAAGCACCTACATCAGTTTCATCACCATACTGTGAAGCAAGAGATGCATACAATCCACCATTACAATTTGTTAATGCTGCAAGGATAGCAAGTGGTGATAAACCTAATACTCCAGCAGGACCAAAAACTTTACCTACAAATATACCAATACCAGCACCTACTATAAATTTTCCTGTTATTAGTAGTGCACCTTTTTTTAATGCCTTTGGTGCTAATTTGAAATTAATTTGTGAACCAATTAGAAACATAAAGCATGCTAAAATTGTTGATGATGCAGCAGAACTAAATAATGCTGTTGTAAAGCCACCAATTTTTAAAACTTGTGGACAAAATGTATTAACCAATACTCCTAAGAAAAGTGGAACAACCATCATACCGCCAGGAATTTTATCAAGTGTTTTCTTAATTGGAATTTGCATTTTTCATACCTCCTAAAATTTAAAATCCATCGCTTATTTAAACCTTTACATTTTGCTGTAATTAAAATCGAATATACCTATACATAATACCTTCATTATCTTGTGGGAATCATAAATTAAATCAGTTTATATTTGTTGTAATTTTCAGTTTTCTTATTGAAGCTTGTACATGTTCTATAGCTCCTTAAAACGGATAACATAGAAACATGTACAAACTGCTTAATTTATCAATAATTATTATTACTAACTTATTTTCTAGCAACTCCACTTTCTCTTGCAGCTTTTGCAATTGCTTCTGCTACCTTTATAGCAACATTTTTATCTAAAGCACTTGGAATTACATTATTTTCATTTAAATCTTCATCCTTAATATAACCAGCTATAGCATATGCTGCAGCAAGTTTCATTTCTTCATTAATTTCTTTTGCTCTTACGTCTAAAGCTCCTCTAAATATTCCAGGGAAAGCTAAAACGTTATTTACTTGATTTGGGAAATCTGAACGTCCTGTACCTATAACTCTTGCGCCAGCAGCTTTTGCTTCATCAGGCATTATTTCTGGTGTTGGGTTTGCCATTGCAAAAATTATTGCATCCCTATTCATTGACTTAACCATTTCAGGCTTTAATATTCCTGGAGCAGATACCCCTACAAATAAGTCAGCATCAACTAAAGCATCTGAAAGACTTCCCTTTACGTTGTCTGGATTTGTGATTTCTGCCAAAGCTTCTTTTGCATCATCAATTTTTTCCATACCTCTATATAATATTCCTACTTTATCGCAAGCTATTAAATTCTTTACTCCCGAAGATAATAGAAGTTTAGCTATAGCAGTTCCAGCAGCTCCAGCTCCATTCACTACTACTTTTATATCTTCAAGTTTCTTATCTACTACCTTTAATGCATTTATAACACCAGCAAGTACTACTATTGCAGTTCCGTGTTGATCATCATGAAATACTGGAATGTCAATTAATTTTTTTAATTTTTCTTCAACCTCAAAGCATCTTGGTGCTCCAATATCTTCTAAGTTTATTCCTCCAAATGTTGGAGCTATTAATCTAATTGTATTAACTATTTCATCTACATCTTTTGAGTTTACTAATATAGGAAATGCATCAACATTTGCAAATTCTTTAAATAATATTGATTTTCCTTCCATTACAGGCATCCCTGCCATTGGTCCTATATCACCAAGTCCAAGCACTGCTGATCCATCTGTAACTACAGCTACTAAATTTCCCTTTGAAGTATATTTGTATACGTTTTCTTCGTCCTCATGAATTTTTCTACAAGGTTCTGCAACTCCTGGTGTATATGCAAGACTTAAATCGTCTCTTGTTTCAACTTTAATTTTAGATGTTATCGAAATCTTTCCTTTTTTCTCTTCATGTAATTTTAAGCTTTCTTCAAAATAATTCATTTAAAACACTCCTTTTATACTTCGAATATTTATATTTTCAATTTCTTGTTGTTGTCTGTGATTAAATAATAGCATTTATTCTGAATATTTAAAATATTTAGCAAATTTAAATATAGTTTTGTAAATTAAGAATACTTTGTGTTTTTTTTAACATATATAAATAGCACTTATGACTTGTGTAGTAACTTACCGAAACAAGGGAGATTCTTTTGCTCGGTTGCTATATAATATAGCTGTGGATTTCTAACAACAGATGTTGTGCCAATTCCTGCATGCTCCTTAAACAAGTTAAGTACATGCAAGAATTGAACAACATCTGCTGAAGAAATACCTACAGCGATATTATAAATGCAACGCTACGCAAAAGAATCTCCCTTATTTCTAGTATTGAATATACTACAAAGTTTAAATTTAGTTTATAGTTTTTTATCAATAGATGGATGTAATCAACTAATATTTAACATTTGACAAAACCTTATAAATTTATGTTTTTAGCGATTATTTATAGCTATGATGAATGTACTTTATCACATCCTCCTAAAAGCACTATCCTTATGATTACAATATCTGTATCCTTACAAAACTTTAATTTACATCTATACTAAAAATCATGAAGATTTAACATCTTATATTAGGCACATTCAAATGTCTACTACGCAAAATATTTCTGATTTCGGTTAGTCTCATATAATCCTGAATTTTACTTGGTTTATTTACATCTTAAAGTAACTTCTGTTACAATGTTATATATTAAATTTAATACTTTATCCATGTATAAGACTTAGATTTATAATTAAGATGTGTTTCCACACTAGAACTCAGAAATGTTTTTGTGCAGTAGGCATTTGAAAATGAGCTGTTAAAGGTTCTTAGTTGTAGGTTGTTCCACTTTAGCTTGTCACATTAAAAATGGGAGCAAGCTAAAGTGGACACAACCTGCGACTTAGAACCTTCAGCGACATTTTCATAGTCCTACGAAACAAAAACATTTCTGAGTTCGGTAAATTACTGCATAAGTCTAAAACTTAATTTTAAAGGAGTACATATGAAAAATTTAAAACATTATTTACTTGTTTCGTTTACGTTAATTTTTTTATCATCCATAATGTTTTTAATACATTACTTAATATTTGGACAATTAGAAAATACAGAATATTATTCTTTAATGGATCTTTGTTTTATTCCTATAAATATACTTGCAGTTACTATTGTTTTTGAAAAACTTGTAGAAAGACGTGCTAAAGTTGAACGATTAAGCAAATTAAATATGTTGGTTGGATTATTTTTTAGTGATATTGGTTTTACTTTATTAAAGTTAATAGCCTATGGAGATGAAAAAATTCAACATTTAGGTTTAGATTTTAATGATTTAAAGTCTTGTAAAAATAAATTAAAATCTTATAAACATGAAATTGATTTTGAAAAAATCGATTATGATGAGCTTAAAGAGCTTGTTATATGCGGTAGAGATATTTTATCAAGTCTCATAAGTAATGAAAATATTTTAGAGCATGAAACCTTTGCTGATTTACTTATGTCATTAATGCATTTAAGAGATGAAATATTATTTATGAATCAAAAGGAAGTATTGACACGAGATGATTGTGCTCATCTTAAAATTGATATTACTAGAGTATACGAAGCTTTAACACTACAATGGACAGATTATCTTGCACACTTAAAGCAATTTTACCCTTATCAATATAATAGTGCTATTAAATTTAATCCTTTTTCTCTTAGATAACTGAAAATAAATAACAAGTTCAAAACTGCCATGACTATTTTTCATAAGACAAGAAATTAAAGTACTATCATAGCAGAACTATTATCCTATTTTACAAATGAACAGAGAACCCAAATGTACGGTTTTATGGTGTTCTCTTACTCTATGGGTACTCAGTCAGCGTATGAAAGTCGAATTTCCTCTAATAGAAAATAGGCTGGCAGATGAACTTATTATTATTTTGTTATAGAATACATATTTTCATTTTTTTGCTTAAAGCTAAAATTTATTGTTTATAATCCGAAATTATTCTTATTAATTGATAATAATTTCGTAAGTATATTTTTAAAAGGTATTACTAAATAATTATATTTATCTCTTCACCACATTTTCTACATCTATTATCTTCAATCATAACTTCTGTATTATATCCGTTCCTTCTAATTAGTAATTCATTACACTTTGGACAATATGTGTTGTTATCTATTCCATCTACATTTCCTACGTACACATATTTTAAATATTTTTTAGCTTCTCTTTGTGCTTCAATTATACATTCTACTTTTGTTGCAGCATTATTCATTTTATATCTTGGAAAATATCTGCTTAAATGAAGTGGAATATTTTCATTAACACTAGCTATAAACTTAGCTATTTCACTTGCTTCTTCTATAGAATCATTCTCATCTCTAACAAGCAAAGTTGTTATTTCAACATGGCAGTGGTCATTACATCTTCTTATAGTTTCCAAAACAGGATCCAATTTCGCACCACAAATTTTATTATAATATTTATTTGTATATCCCTTTAAATCAATATTCATAGCATCAACATAAGGAAGCAGCTTCATAAGTGGTTCTTCATTTATATAACCATTAGTTACAATGACAACACTTGTATTCGGATTCACTTCTTTTATACTTTTTGCTACATCATAAATGTATTCATACCACATAAAAGGTTCATTATAAGTAAATGCAATTCCTGCATTATTCTCTACTTCATTAATAATATTAATTAATTTATTTGTGCTTATATATTGTGTTTGAGGTCTGTTTTGAGATATCTCATGATTCTGGCAAAATGTACAAGTCATATTACATCCAAATGTTCCGACTGATAAAATATTCTTTGATGGTTTAAAATGATATAATGGTTTCTTTTCAATGGGATCAACTCCACAAGATGCAATTTCTCCATAATTTATGGCAATGGGTATATCAGATTTCAACGTCCTAACTGAACATATTCCAAATTTACCTTCGCTCAACATACAATTATGTGGACATACTCTACATTTAATATTATCTTTAAATTTTTCATTAAATAATACTTTTGCATCCATAATTTTCACCTCTCCTTAATATGTAATATATGCCAAACCAGGTTAATCAATATTCATAACATAATATTTTATATTGCATATAATGTAGAAAAGATAAAATTGCATAGATTAATATCCTTAATATAAATGTTCACGGAAAAATGTATTTTTAGATTAATAATATAAGTTTAATTAAAAATGATTAAAGTGAATTTTTATTAGAACTTATAAATTTTAATCAAGTTTTGTTTTTATAAATTATTATCTTACTTAATTTATTTAAGGAGGTAAAAACTATGCAATTAATATATTTATTTATCATAGCAATTCTCAATAGTATAGATAACATTGGGGTAGGAGCTACTTATAGCATTGCTGGTATAAAAGTTAAATTGTCTAAAAACCTACTTATAGCTTTTCTTGCTTTTGCAGTTTCTTATTTAGCTTGTTTATGTGGACAATTTATATCCTATTATCTCAATGATAATGAGTGTTCAATTATTAGCATGTCGCTTCTAGTTTTAATGGGAATAAAAATGATATATTCATCATTTTCTAATGAAAAAAATGATAGTCATAATAATATAAAAGAACTAAAATATAAAGAATCAATTTCTGTTGGAATAGCTTTAGCACTTGATGATATAAGTAGTTCTATTAGTTCTGGATTAATAGGATATAGCCCATTTATAGTCTCTCTTCCTTACTTTGTAATTAGTTTAGCTATATTCTTTTCCGGCAACTACATGTTAAAATATATTAATAAACTAAATGTAGGAAATAAACCTAACATTATAGCTGGTATATTAATGATTGTAATAGGTATATCTCAATTTTTTGATTAATATTATTACCTAATATTTTTACAGTAATTTTTATTTTAAATTGGAATCTGTTTTTTATATATTATAAGAGGTGATGTGTCAATTTTAATAATTTATTTTAAAATAAAAATCACCTCTTTTATATATTATGATTATTCTTCCTTATATCTTATAACTTCAAATTTTTCTATTTTATATTCCTCATCAAAATCTATATCAGCCTTATCACAAGCTATTCTTAATTGATCTTCAATTGTATCTACTCCCTCAAGATCTGGTAATAGCAGTCCACGTCGCATACCACAAGATACAATTACTCCATATTTCTTAGGATCTAATTCATCCTTTTCGCATGGAACTGAATCCATTAGTACATCTACAGATATATCAATATCATCTAATTCTTCTTTCTTAACGCTTGGAAATCTTGGATCATGCATAGCTGCTTCTATTGAATTTCTTATTATTTCTTCTCCTACAAAATTAGTTGTAGGCATTATTGTTCCTATACATCCTCTAAGATGACCAAACTTCTTTAAAGATACAAACACTCCATGTTTTTGATTTAAAAGTTCACTAGATAAACTCGATATATCATTTATACTTCTACCATAAGTAAAATAATGATCTAAATTTTCTC
Organism: Clostridium saccharobutylicum DSM 13864; assembly: GCF_000473995.1. Classification (NCBI taxonomy): domain Bacteria; kingdom Bacillati; phylum Bacillota; class Clostridia; order Eubacteriales; family Clostridiaceae; genus Clostridium; species Clostridium saccharobutylicum. Next base: position 3,558,271 of record NC_022571.1, read on the forward strand.
TTGCAAGTTTTACATAAGGATTGTTATTATTTAATTTATCTTTGAACTTCTCCTCTTTGTTCTTTATTAATAAATCCAAATTACTTACATTGTTTTCTTCCCTTCTAAGTTTCATTACGCCATAACCTACACCAAAAGGCCCTTCATAAGATAAAAGTTCGCCCTTTATTTGTTTTCCTTCCATTGCTCCAAGTAATATATATATTGAGCTTAATCCACATTGTCCAGCTTCTTCAATCATAACTTTATCCATACTAAAAGCTTTAAGAATATCACCTTTTTGAAGGCTTTCTAAAAGTTCATTATCAAACTTTTCACCATATGGTGAATAAGAATATGGACCTTCCTCTTTAAGTTTATGAGATAAATCGCCACTAGCTATTACTACAGTTTTTCTATTTAATGATTCTGCTACTTTTTTTATTTCCATTCCAAACTTATATAAGTTTATATCTCCTATAGCTGAATAAGTAATATGAACAAGTTTGTAATCCTTATAGTATTTATTAACAAAGTACAGTGGAACAATAGCTCCATGGTCTAATCCATAAGTACAATTATATTTTTTTAAAAGTTTTGAATCCACAAGAACTGATTGTATTCCTTCTAGATGGCATGCTGTACCAAGCTTAATATTAAACTCTTTATCTATTTGAATATCCATCTTTATGTTAGAACATCTAAATTGACTTAAATCGCCTGAAATTCTTTCTTCATCTGATATAGCTATGGCATCTGAAAACATTGTAGCATGTGGAGTTATAAGTATTATCGTTTCTGGTTTGATATCTCCTATTTCTTTTCCTATACTATTACAGGCCAAACTTGTTTTTTCTATCTTTTTCTCTTCGCCCTTACCTACATCTGGAATAATTATTGGTGGATGTGGCATTAAATAATATCCCATTACATTTTCCATCATTTACACCTCCTAAATAAATTATTTTAAATTTTCAAATGCTTCATGTGATTTAACCTTTTCTAGATAATCTTTTTGTTCGACTATATTATGTTCAAAATTTTCTATTGCATGCTTAGTAAAATTCCCTATACTCATAATTTCACGATATTTATCTCCTTTATTTTGGTTACCCATAATAAAATCCTCCTTATTAAATTAATGTTCTTAATAACATGACAATCAATAAAAAGAAATGATGATATTTATTAATACTATATTAATGTTTAATATACTATTAATAGTTTGCCCTCTATTAATCAATTTATTAACAACATAGAAAATTAAACTTGAGTATATATTAATAGTAATATCTCATTATAATTGCTTAATACTTGTGTAACACTCTTTAGCTGTAGTCATAGAATGAAACTGAAGGGTTTCATAACCATAACAAAATGCAAGGAGATTTGTAATGAATGATAAAAATACTTCCTATTGTCCTTTTTGTATGCAAAACACTAGTTGCCCATTCTTAAATGAAGAGCTGCAGGAACCTGATAATTATAAAAATTTTGATAGTTTCGAAGATTATAACTTATTTTTTGAAGAAGATTACTTAAATTACACACGAGCTTCCGAAACGGATGTAAATAGAATACTTACAACACTTAATAATGAACAGCCTCAGCTTCATGATGATTTTCAAATTCTAATAGATAATTATTTTAGAACAGCAATTTCATTTGCATTAGATAACGCTGGAAGATATCCTGGAAATATAAATCAAGAAACAAATCGTTTATTTAATGATTTTAGGAGAAGATATGATATGATTTTCTCATCTCTTAGAGTTGCTGGTGTCCCTAATAATTTAATTAATAGTACCTTTAAATATATAATTGAATTTACTCTTAGAAATAATAATATTCCTCCATCTCCTCCTCCTTCACCTGGCGATAGATGGAGTCAATGGGAGGACCTTGGTGGAGTTTTAAAATATTCTCCTACCGTTTCTTCTTGGGCTTCAAATAGACTTGATACGTTTGTAACAGGAAGTGATAACGCCCTCTACCATAAATGGTGGGATGGTTCTCGTTGGAGCGATTATGAAAATCTCGGTGGAAATTTAACTTCCGCTCCTGCTGCTGTTTCCTGGGGACCTAATAGAATTGATGTTTTTGGTAGAGGTACTACTAATTCAATGTATCATAAGTGGTGGGATGGTTCTCGCTGGAGCGATTGGGAAGACCTTGGTGGAGTTTTAACTTCTGCTCCTGCTGCTTCTTCATGGAGTTCAAATAGAATTGATACATTTGTTCGAGGAACTGATAATGCTCTTTACCATAAATGGTGGGATGGTTCTCGTTGGAATGATTGGGAAAGCCTTGGGGGAAATTTAAAATCAGCTCCAGCTGCTGTTTCTTGGGGACCTAATAGAATTGATGTTTTTGCTCTTGGTCAAGGAAATCATTTATATCACAAATGGTGGGATAGCTCTCGTTGGAGCGATTGGGAAGACCTTGGTAATAGCCTCACTTCAGCACCTGCTGCATCGTCTAGAACATCTAACAGACTTGAAGTCTTTTCAAGAAATCAAAATAATCAATTAATCACAAAATCATGGAATGGATCTCGCTGGACCAACTGGCAGAACCTTGATGGAACAATTACTTCTGATCCATCTGCTGTTTCTTGGGGACCTAATAGAACCGATGTATTTGCTAGAGGTACAAACAACTCATTGTGGCATATCTGGAAACAATAAACTATTGCCTACGATAATTCGTAGGCACAAATCTTATCTTTTTTCTCTTTTCACTTTTTCATAATCTGTTTTTCCAAGCATCTCTCCTCTATAATGAAAATTTTGAATAGCACTGGTAAGATTGCTTAGAAGTACATCTCCACTATCACTCTTATCTTCTGATTTATAATCCATAATTCATATCTCCTTTTCTTAATATTTTAAAAATTATGTATTTATAAGTTAATACTTTCTTTTTATTATTTCTTAAAATATATTTGTTATTCTAACAAGCACTAAAAATAAAATATTAAATCCACATTTCATTTTTATTACAAAATATTTCATTTTGGTATATAATATTCAAATGAGAGTACAACCACTTATTAAGTATTTTATTTTAGTTGGTATTAATTATGATATTATCTTTAAAATATGCAAATACTACTATAAATAAATTCAAAATATAAAACAATTAAAATGAAAAGGGAGAATAAACATGAAATCAACTAACAAGCATACTGATGTTACCAAGTTTAGCGCAGCTGGACTTCTAGTAGCATTAGGAGTAGTTTATGGTGACATTGGAACTTCACCACTTTATGCAATGAAATCATTTATAAACGGTAATGGAGGCTTGGAGCATGTATCTGATGATTTTATCCTTGGATCATTATCTCTAGTCTTTTGGACAATCACACTTTTAACAACAGTAAAGTATGTTCTTATCACTTTAAAAGCTGATAATAACGGTGAAGGTGGAATCTTTTCACTTTTTACGTTAGTTCGTAATCGAGCAAAGTGGCTTATAATACCAGCAATGCTTGGTGGATCTGCATTACTTGCTGATGGAATGTTAACACCAGCTGTAAGTATAACATCAGCTGTTGAAGGTCTAGAATTAATTCCAAGTTTTAATATTCTTTTTGGAAATAATCAAAATATAATTATTACGATTGTAATAGCTATTTTATTTTTTCTATTTTTTATTCAACATTTTGGAACTGATTTAATTGGAAAAGTATTTGGTCCAATTATGCTTATTTGGTTTTGTACTTTAGCATTCTTTGGAATTATTAATCTTTCTCATGATTGGACATTATTACGTGCACTATCTCCATATTATGCAGTTAACACTCTTTTTAGCAGTGAAAATAAAGCAGGATTATTTATTCTTGGTAGTGCATTTTTATCATCAACAGGTGCCGAAGCTCTTTATTCAGATCTTGGCCATGTTGGAAAAAATAATATATATGGTTCTTGGCCTTTTGTTAAAATATGTTTAATATTAAATTATTTTGGGCAAGGTGCTTGGTTATTATCAGCAAAGAATAATCCAAGTTTCTTTGGAATAAAAGATTTAAATCCCTTCTTCCAAATGATTCCACCTGCTCTTTTAATTTTTGGTATTATAATTTCAACATTAGCAACAATTATTGCTTCTCAAGCTTTAATATCAGGATCTTTCACTCTTGTTTCTGAAGCAATTAAATTGAATTTGTTTCCTAGATTACATACTATGTATCCATCTAGCACTAAAGGACAACTGTATTTACCCGCAGTAAATAGAATATTAGCAATTGCTTGTATCGGTATTGTTCTTTATTTCCAAAGTTCACAACATATGGAAGCAGCTTATGGATTATCAATTACAGTTACAATGTTGATGACAACTATTTTGTTATTTAATTATTTATTAAAGAACAAAACTCCATTTCCTATTGCTTTATTGATGCTTATTTTCTTCGGTACTATTGAATTTTGCTTCTTTATAGCAAATATTGTTAAGTTTATGCATGGAGGATTTGTTGCTGTCTTAATTGCTTTGGCAATTTTATTTATTATGTATATTTGGATTAAAGGTCACTATATCAAAATGGGGTTATTGGAAAATGTGTCGATTAATGATTATAAGAATCAATTAAATCAATTACGTCTAGATACCGATCGTGATAAATATACAACAAACCTAGTATGTTTAACTAATTGTGAGGAACCTGACCAAATTGAAAGAAAAATAATGTACTCAATATTAGATAAAAGACCTAAGAGAGCAGATGTTTACTGGTTTGTTAATATTAAAGTTACTGATGAACCTTATGATGCAGAATATACAGTAGATACTTTGGATACATTATACATTGTAAAAGTTCAAATACGCCTAGGATTCAGAGTAGAACAAAAACTAAATGTTTTCTTACGTCAGATTTCAACTGAATTGGTTGAAAATGGTGAAATAAAAAATCAATCTAGAAGTTATACAATTCTCCCTGATAGAAAAGTTGGTGATTTCCGTTTCATTTTAATTCAGGAGCAACTTTCCTATGAAACAACTTTAAATTCTTGGGATGAATTTATACTTAGATCTAAATTATTTATAAAAAGATTTACTGTTTCTCCTGCAAAATGGTTTGGACTTGAGACTAGTGATGTTGATATTGAAAATGTCCCATTATTTTTAAATTATCAATGCCATACAACTTTAAAAAGAACTGAAAAATAATTTATTTGAATTAACAACAATTATAGATAAATGACTTACACTTGTATGATAACTAACCGAAAGAAGCTGTATTCTTTTTCTCGGTTGCTATATAATTAGGCTATAGATTTCTACCAGCAGAAGTTGTGCTATTCCTGCGTGCTCCTCAAACAAGTTGATGACAAGCAAGAATGGAACAACTTCTGCTGAAGAAATACTTACAGCCCAATTATAAATGCAACACTCCGAAAAAAATACAGCTTCTTTCTGGTTGGGATACATTACAAAACATAAATCTAATTAATTGTTTGTTTATGTATAAGAGAATGTGATTTTAAAAAACTTCACAGCTACCAAATCGTTATAAATCAATATATTAAGTAGTTGTTTCTTGTATAAAATAGATTTTTTCACATCCTCGTATAGATCTTCAGATCAAGACTTAGACTTATGCAATAGCTGACCTAAATAGAAATCATAACTAAATTTAAGTAAATAGATACAGCAGAAATAAGTAACATGTTGTGTGCAGTGTTTCATTAGGAATTTAGCTGGTTGTGATTCTTGAACAAAAGTTGTTCTAAAAAGCTTGTTAAAAACTCGTTTTTGAGGCAAGCTTTTTGGGCACAACTTCTGTTCTTAGAATCTCCCATCTAAATTCCTTAGAAACCGAAACACAACATGTTACTTATTTCGGTTAACCATTAATTTACATTAGAAATAATAAAGCTATATTCTAAATCCTTACTAGAATCTATACAAAATTCATTTAATACAGGTGCTCCCCAGCTATCATCTCCTCCAACACCCATCTGCTTACCAATTATGTTCACATTTGTATAATTAACAGGTGGTAATTCTTCCTCATGAAGAGCATTTTCAAGTTCTATATTATTGTAAGGCAAAACACTAAATTCAAATGGTGCTTTATTATAACTAAATTTAAGACCTTCTCCTTTTTCGTTTTGAACCTTTACCCATCTGGTGCCTGTCCTATTACCGCATTCTTGTGGAACTAAATATTTAGATAAATTTTCTAAATGTGTACTCTTAAAAACACCTAACTTAGCACCTTCTGAGCGATCTATATAATTTTCATCTGGCCCCATTCCATACCAAACAAAAGAATTAAATTCAGCTAAAAGTCTAAAATTCATTCCTAATACAGGAAGCTCTGGTAATCCCTTTACACCCTTATAAGCTATATTAACTTTTATTATTCCATCCTCAGCAATTTCATAAATTATTTTAACGCTAGTAGATGGAACTGTTGGAAGTTCGTAAGTATAGTAAAGTAAAACTTTATCTTCCTGTTCATCCATTGAAAAATCCACATATTTTTGGCACATTGTAGCGCTAAGCCATTGAGCACATCTAAATTCATGTTTATTTCCTCTATCATTATCAGTAGTTGCTCTCCAATAAAATGTTTTAGGAGTTCTTGTTATAAATTCCTTTTTACCATATCTTAAAGATACAATTCCACCTTCTTGTTTAGAGAATATAACTTTAAAGTCTTTTCCATGAACACCTATATTTACATCACCATGTATAACTTTTATCTTAGATGTTGATTTTCTTACTACATTATTTTTATCTTCTTTAATAACTGATTGCCCAAAAGCAATTTCATGACCTTTATTTGCCCAAAGAGTATCCTCTTTTAATCTTAGTGAAACTGTAAATACAAATTCATTTATAAAATCTTCATTTATATACTTTTCTTTTAATGCCTTGAAATCCTCAAATGGTAATTCTACATACTTGTCTTCTCCTGGTACTACAGATACATTTATTTTTCCTTGTTGCAATAACTGCCCCTCTTTTTCAATTGTATAATATAAATCATACTTATCTGTATTAGTGAAAAGAGTTTTATTTTTAATTGTCACACCATTTTTATCTGGAATTAGCTTTATATTTTGATACAAATATTTCACTTCCATAACTTTAGGTGATGGTACTCTATTTGCATATACTAGTCCATTTCCTGAAAAATTATAATCTGTTGGACGGTCAGTAAAATCTCCTCCATAAGATAAAACTTCTTTTCCACTTGGTGCTTTTCTATAAAGTGCTTGATCACAATAATCCCAAATAAATCCACCTTGATACATTAGATATTTATCTTCTAGTTCTGTATATTTCATCATTCCACCAGTAGAATTCCCCATTGAATGCATATATTCACAACTAATGTATGGTTTCTTTGGATCATTGCTAAGGTATTCTTCTATTTCAACTGCCTTAGCATACATTCTACTCTCCATGTCACTTGTTTTTTCATATTCTCTATTCCAAAATATTCCTTCATAATGAACTAAACGAGAAGGATCTTTCTTTCTAAAATATTCTGACATTTGGAATATATCTTCTCCTCCGTAAGATTCATTACCACATGACCAAATAAGAACAGATGGATGATTTTTATCACGTTCGACCATTGAATTTGCACGGTCTAATACTACTGACTGCCATTCTGGAAGACTTCCTGGTACATTCCACTCTGGATCACACTTGCCCATCTTTTGCCAAGAGCCATGACTTTCTAAATTAGTTTCATCTATTAAATAAATTCCATATTCATCACAAAGTCTATACCATAAGCTTTGATTTGGATAATGTGATGTTCTGACTGCATTAATATTATTTTGTTTTATAAATTTAATATCCCACAACATGTCCTCTTTTGTAATAGAACGTCCACGTCTTGCACTAAATTCATGACGATTAACACCCTTAAACACTATTCTTTTTCCGTTAAGACACATTATTTTATCTTTCATTTCAAACTGTCTAAAACCTATCTTTTGCATAACTACTTCAACTAAACTATTATCGTGTTTATGAACTAAAATATACATAGTATACAAGTTAGGTTCTTCTGCACTCCACAACTTAACATTGTTAACATCAAAAGATAAAGTTAACTCATTAGCAAATAAAATTTCTCCCATTTTATCTTTTAAATATCCCTGTGCAACTTTATTTCCATCTGAATCTTCTAAATAGGCTTCTATTTTAGAATTTTCATTTCCTATCATTTTAAGGTCTACATTAAGTTTTCCATTTGTAAAATTATCAAACAAATCTGTCTTTGCAAAAATATCATTCACATGAGTTTCTGGAATTGCATATAAATAAACATCTCTAAATATTCCTGAAAATCTCCAAAAATCTTGATCTTCAATCCAACTTGCACTACTTCTTTTATAAACCTCTACTGCAAGTTTGTTTTCTCCTTCTTTTAAGTATTCTGTAATGTCAAATTCTGATGGAGTAAAAGTATCTTCACTATACCCTACAAACTTACCATTAACCCATACATAAAATGCTGTTTCAACACCTTGAAATGATATAAAAGTCTGCTTGTTTTTAAGTTCCTCTTTAACATTAAAGAACTTCACATAACTTCCTACAGGATTATAAGTCTTTGAAACATGAGGTGGTCTTAATTCATCGTGACCTTCCCAAGGGTACATTGTGTTAATATATTGGCATTTATCATAGCCTTGAAGTTGAATATGACCTGGAACTTCAATATAATTAAAACCACTTACATCAAAGTCTTCCTTATAAAAATCTTTAATTCTAAGAGATGGATTTTCACTATACGCAAATCTCCAATTGCCATTTAAATTTTGTTTAAGAATCATATTTTCTTCTAACTTAACATGCTCCATCTTTTCATAAAACCAATGATCTGAATGCGCATCTATTCTGTTCACTCTAAAAACTTCTGGATCTTCCAGCCAATCTAATGTTGGTTTAATTTCTCTCATTTTTTCCACTCGCTTTCTCATATTGAAACTTATATTTTAAATTTGTATTTATATTATTGCTTTAATTTTTACAGTTCGTCCTGTATAACGTTTTCATGTTTATTTTATATGTATTTTACTAAAAAATCAATATATTTTACTAAAATTTTACCAAACAAAAAAACAGCTACATTTTATTCTGTAACTGTTTTTTGCTTATTTATCTATTAATACACTAATTAATATTCTATATAATATACTATTGTTTCATATGATCTTAAACTGAACATTTTTTTCTATAGTGACCAAAACAATATAAGTCTGAATTACTAACTATTCATTTATATTTTAAACTTGTTCTGTTGCTCAATCATTTTTTTAGTCATATCTGTTAAAGCAATGGCTGTTGATGCTACTACATTGGATAGATTATTCATCTCATCTGTCGAAGCTGTTATCTCTTCTGACGATGCAGATATTTCCTCCGCTATGGCAGATGCACTTTCTATCTTATCTAATATATCATTCTTATCTTTCCCAACTTCTATAGCAGATCTATTTATAGATTGTACCTTTGGAATTATGATTGTAACTGCATTAATTATTTCTTCAAAAGACTCCATCGTTTTATTTATAATCTCAACTTGACTCTCAAGTTCTGTTTTCATATCATTAGTATTTTCTGTGATAATATTAGTATCTTTAGAAATATCACATATTAAATTAGTAATATTATCTGATGAAATTTTTGTTTGTTCAGCTAAAGTTCTTACTTCATTTGCTACTACTGCAAATCCTTTTCCCGCTTCACCAGCATTTGCTGCTTCTATAGAAGCATTTAATGCTAATAAATTAGTTTGATCTGCAATTGAATTGATTATATTAACAATATTATTTACTTCTTTTATATTATTACTAAAATTAAGTATTTTATTTGATAAATTTTTAAATGATATACCAATGCCATTTACAGCATTCATTAATAACTTCATAGTAGAATTACTATTGTTTGCAAGTTCACTCATTGATAAAGCATTTTTATCTACATCTTTAATATTATTTACTATGTCTTCAAGCTTATTATTAAAGATATTTAAAATTGAAGTAATTTCTATCAAATCATTCGCTTGTGAACCTATTCCATTTGCAACCTCCTCAATTGAATTAGCTATATTATTTGATGAAGATGCCATCTGTTGTGAAATATTTGATAAATTAGTTGAATCATTATCTATTATCACAGAACTATCTTTAGAAATTTTAATCATATCTTTAATTGAATTTTGCATTGTATGCATTGACTTTATCGTATCACCAATTTCATCGTTATAATTCAAATATTCTTCGTTTACTTCACTAGTAAAATCTCCAGTAGATAATATATTTAAAGATTCTGATGAATATTTAATTCTTTTAGATAATTTATGAGCAATAAAATAAATTATGAAAATCCCAATAATTAAAAATATTAGTGAATATATAGCTATAGAAATTTTTAAAGAATCAAGTTCTGATAAAAGTTCTGATTTATCTAATATAACTACTATCGACCAATTTTCCTTTGGTACTGGTGCAAAACCTCCATATGCCTCTTTCCCATTAAAAGTATATGAACTTAAACCTGTTTCCCCAGCAATCATTCTCTTTTGCATAGCGGCTATATCATTAAGACTTGGATTTTTTTCAGCTTCTTTTATTGAATTATATTGATTCAACGGCATGCCTGGATCCATATAAGCAATACTATTGCTCTTACTATTTATCATATATGCACTTCCAGTTTTACCAAATGCAATCTTTTTTATCATATCACTTAGTTCCATTCCATCTCTTACAGAAACCAATACTCCTACAATTGAATTATCAGATTTCACTGGTACTGAATATGTAATAGTCATTGTAGTTTTATTTTCATTAACTACAGGATCATCTATATAATTTTCACCTGAAATAGATTTTTTAAAATAAATCGTATCTTTAATATTACCTGTTTCTCCATCACTATACGAGATATTACCATTAGCATCTGCATATCCCATTTTTATACTGCCATTTCTTTTTGATTCCATTTTTAATATATTAACTATCTTGTCTGAAGAATCATTGTTAATCAAAATACTTTCAGAAGTCACCTCCATGGAATCTAATTGTTTATCTAAATTAGCTTGTACAGTATTTGAAGCTTGAATAGCAATTTGAGGTAATGTTTTGGTTATATTAGAAACTAAAGCTTTAGAAGAATTTATATATGAAACAATTCCAAGTCCACTACTCACAACTAACAATATTGTACTTATTGTAATAATTAATTTTGCTTTTATAGTTTTTATATTCATTTTTATTCAACTCCTTTGTTATTTATTTGAATGTTCCTTAAATATCACTTTTCTTATTTAAATTTAAATCTCGCATTTTAATAAACAAACCTTTCAATGTAGCTAATGACATAGATATAGTTACTATCTCTTCTAATGATAGTACATTGAATCTCTCTAAAAAAGTTTCTTCAGACTCTGTAAGAATAGTTGAAATAAATTCTAAAGCTTTTGGCGATAGTGATAAATAAACTATTCTCTTATCTTTTGAATCTTGTTTTTTTATTAAGTATCCAAGATTATTAAGTGTATTTACACTTCTACTTATATTAGAAATTGGAATATTTAGTCTTTTACTTAACTTTGATGATGTAGTAGTACCTTCTAAATGAATAACATTTAAAATTTTTGAAAGCAAAGGACTAATTTCAGAATTACTAAGATCTGGTATAAGATCTGTAAATTCTATATTAAAAATTGTATAAAAATTGACTATATTTAGTATTAATTTTTGAAAATCTTCCTTATTCATAATAAATCTCCTTTGATAATGATTACTATTTAAAAAACATTATACCAAAATAGTTATCATTTGACAACTATTTTGAAATTAAAATTCTTAACATAATAATTTTTATAAAATATTCTATTATAAAATAATAAAAAGCACCTAATCATATAATTAAATGCTTTTATCATATACTAGACATAAGCAAAAAATAATAGACCAGTATGTTTACCTATTATTTTTTGCTTATGCATTAATTTTATTTTGAAGTACCGAAGTAAATTTTATAAAATAAAGAAAGACGCTGCTATTATGAAATATACCGCAAGAAGTTGTACTCCCTCCAGCCAGTTAGATTCTCCATCATTTGACACTCTGTTAACTATGAGCACTGCTACTATAAGTGCTATTAACTCAAATTGATTAAATATTATACTCATAGGCGTAAACAGTAAACTTAAGAATATTAACACTGGAGCTACAAATAATATTATTTGCAAACTAGATCCTATAGCAATTTCTAAAGCTACATCCATCTTGTTTTTCATTGCCATAACAACACCTGTACTATGCTCAGCTGCATTTCCTATTATAGGTATTATTATTATACCCACAAAAAATTCACTAAGCCCCAAACTTTTAGTTATAGATTCTATACCGCTTACTAAAAATTCACTTTCTATAGCTATTAATACTGTAGAAATAACTAATACTGATATTGCCTTTTTTAATGACCATTTAGCCGTAAGACCTTCCTCTTCAATATCAGCTGAATATATATCTTTATGAGTAAAGAATGAAAAAATCAAACTTAATATATATATCGCAATCATAACTATAGCAACAAAAATACTTAAACTTTCATATCTTGTATTTAGAAGTGCAACATCTACAGTATGTGTAAATAATGCTGGTATACATAGGCCAACAACAGCAAATAACAACATACTTGAAGAAACTTCAACAACTTTCTTGTTAAATGTTTGAGTTTTATGTTTCAACCCTCCAGCAAGCATACTTGCGCCAAGTACTAATAATACATTACCTATTACAGCACCAGCTATTGATGATTTAACAACTTCAAAAAGACCTTGTTTAAGAGCAAAAAATGATATTATAAGTTCAGTGGCATTTCCAAAGGTTCCATTTAAAAAGCCACCTATTTTAGGTCCAGAATAAAAAGAAATTTCCTCTGTACCTTCTCCCATAAGACCAGCCAACGGAACTATTGATAGTGCAGCTAATATAAACATTATAGATGATGATGCATGCATAAATTCTGCTATAAAGCTTATTGGTATAAATATAAGCATATACTTTAATACCTTCATAAAATTCTTACCTCCTTATTAAATTATGCTTTCCATAATTTAATCAAATTATTATATACGCATATAAATGCAATACACTCAAAATTATAAGATAATATTGGATTTTATGCTATCATTTATTGTAACTAATAATTTTATTTTAAAATATTAAGATGTTGATTTTAAAATAAAACTTTTATAATATTATAATTAGTAAAATTTATAATTAATTTTTAAATTTCTAAATAACATACAACAGGGAGGGTTTTCAGTTGGCTACAATTAAAGAGATAGCATCCATTGCAGAAGTTTCTATATCAACAGTTTCTAGAGTTTTAAATTTTGATGAAGCTTTAAATGTAAGCAATGCAACAAGAGAAAAAATATTAAGAATTGCAGATGAGCTTGATTATGTATCATCAAAAACTAGAAAAGTTAAAAACAAAAAATGCAGAGATATAGGAATTATCTATTGGTATAATTATGAAGAAGAGCTAGATGATCCATACTATTTATCAATAAGATTAGCAGCTGAAAAAAAATGTAATGAAAATAAGTTCAATTTAGTAAAATTGAATGATGATAGTAGCATTGAAGATATAAAAAATGTTAATGGAGTAATTGCAATAGGAAAATTTGCTTCTAGCACAATTGAAAAATTAGAATCCGCAAATGAAAATATTGTTTTTGTAGATTTTTCACCTAATGATAATAAATTTGATTCTGTAATGGCGGATATAGGAAAAGCTACAACAGAAATATTAAATTATTTATATAAATTGGGACATAGAAGAATAGGTTTTATTGGTGGTCAAAAATCAGATAATACAGATGAGAAAAATTTGTATATTGATGAAAGAGATATTAAATACAAAGAATTTATGGAGAGAAAAAAAATATATAATCCTGAATATATATATCCGGGAGAAAAATATACATTTAAAACAGGATATAATCTTATGATTAAAGCATTAAAAAATAAAAATAGACCTACTGCTTTTTTTATAGCTAACGATGCAATGGCTATTGGGGCCTATAAAGCAATCTCAGAAGCTGGATTATCAGTGCCAAATGATATAAGCATTATTGGCTTTAATGACCAACCTAGTGCTAAATATATGGTTCCATCATTAACAACTGTTAGAATTCCAAGCGAATATTTAGGAAATGCAGCTGTTGATTTGTTGTTAGAAAATATAAATGGAAATAGGGAATACAATAAAAAAGTAATAATACCAACTGAATTTAAAATAAGAGAAAGCTGTCATAAAATATAGATAAACAAATTAAGACTTAAGGTTATGTGATAACTAACCGAAATAGAGGTCATGCATTTGTTCCGGTTACTGAAAATTTTGATAGATGCTTCTAAGACTGCAAGTTGTACCCGCAATGCTTGCTTCACAGACATGCTGTGAACAAGCATATGCGCAACAATATTGCAAGGAAACTCGACTCACATTCGTTCGCTGAGTAAGTTCAATTAGCCAAATCATAGATTTGGAATTTCACTTAAGAAGCATAGCTATCAAAATCTTTTAAGGTAACGCTCCACAAATGCATGACCTCTATTTCTACTTTTGGATATATATTCAAAACATAAGTGTAATTTATAAATTGAATGTCTATAGGAAAATATATCTAAGGTCTATTTTATATAAAAGTGGATCACTGAATATATTTATTTATAATTATTTGTTAGATATAAAATTTTGTTTAATCACATCTTCTATTGATAAACAAACTCTGAATTAGATTAAGTTTTGAAATATATTCGATACTAGAAAGAAAGGGGATTACTTTTACGTAGTGTTGCGTTGATAATTTAGCTTTAGGTATTTCTTCAGTAGAAGTTGTTCCATTTTTTGCTTGTCCTCAACTTGTTTGAGGAATATGCATAAATGGTGACAACTTGTAGTGGTAGAAATCCACAGCTTAATTATCTAGCAACCGAGTAAAAGTAATCCCCTTTCTTTCGGTTAACAACAACGCAAATTAATTATCTGCATTTGTTATTTTATTTGATTTCATTTCTTTAATCTTTTCTTGTATTTGTTTATTAGTAAGGCCTGTAGTATCTATTCCTAACTTTGATGCTACTGCATTTTCTATTTTAGTCTTTGCATCTTGATTTGATAACCCTGTAATATCTATTCCTAATTTACTTGCCTTCTCAGTAAGATTTGCAAGCTCTTTTGCTTCCATAGCTGATTTTATTTTTGCTTGTATTTCTTCATTTGACAAACCTGTAGTGTCTATTCCTAGTTTTGATGCTTCTGCTGCTTCTATCTTAACTTTTGCATCTTGATTTGATAATCCTGTGATATCCACTCCTAGTTTACTTGCCTTCTCCGTAAGTCTTGCAATTCCTTTTGCTTCCATAGCTGATTTTATTTTTGCTTGTATTTCTTTATTTGATAAACCTGTAGTGTCTATTCCTAATTTTGATGCTTCTGCTGCTTCTATTTTTGCTTTTGCATCTTGATTTGATAGCCCTGTAATATCAACTCCTAATTTACTTGCCTTTTGAGTAAGTCTTGAAAGTTCTTTTGCTTCCATAGCTGATTTTATTTTTGCTTGTATTTCTTTATTTGATAAACCTGTAATGTCTATTCCGAGTTTTGATGCTTCTGCTACTTCTATTTTTGCTTTTGCATCTTGATTTGATAGCCCTGTAATATCAACTCCTAGTTTAGTTGCCCTTTGAGTAAGCTTTGCAAGTTCTTTTGCTTCCATAGCTGATTTTATTTTTGCTTGTATTTCTTTATTTGATAGACCTGCAGTGTCTATTCCAAGTTTTGATGCTTCTGCTGCTTCTATTTTTCCTTTTGCATCTTTAGCTGATAATCCTGTAATGTCTACTCCTAATTTTGCAGCTTTTTTAGTAAATTTTGCTTGAATTGTTGTTACATTAGTAGCTGAATTTTGTGAAGTGTTATCATCAGCAAATGCTGGTACTACACTAGACATCGCAATTATAGACGCAACTACTATTCCTAATATTTTATTCTTTTTCATGATATATCCTCTCCTTCATTTATGGATAATATTTTATAACAAAAGTGGCTGTGCCACTTTTAATCAATGATGAATAGTGAATTAAGTATTGATATCACTAGGTTTCAAAAATGGATTTTTTATATTTTGCTACACATTAAAAAATGTACTTGTAATGCAGTAACACTGCTTACAAGTACATAATAAAATCCTTATGTGAAATTTATGTGAAATTTTTAGGCACTTCAATAGAAAAAATTACACCCTCATCTACATTTTTTACTTTAGTAGCACCATTATGAAGCTCAGCTATTAACTTCACAATTGATAATCCAATACCGTGTCCACCATATTCCCTAGTTCTCGATTTATCAACCTTATAATATACATCCCAAACTCTTCCTATATCTTTATCTGGTATATGATTTCCTGTATTAAAAACACTTATTTCTACTTTATTTTCTTTTTCTTCAACGATTAACTGAATAAGTTTTCTTCCACCTATATGATTAATGGCATTGGTAATAAAATTATTTACCGCCTTCTCAATCATGTTCCTATCAGCTTTAACTAAACAATCATTTATACATAATAAATCAAAAGTAATTTTTTTCTCCGTAAATATTGAATCAAATCGTTGTACTACTTTAGATATAAATTCTCTAATTTCAAAACATGTAATATTCATTTCAACATTTCCAGATTCCATAGCAGAATGTTCTAGAAGTTCGCGCACTAATTTATCCATTCTATCACATTCTTCCACTAAAACAGAACAATATTTATCCACTTTTTCTTTATCGTCAACTACTCCATACTTTAAACCTTCCGCATACCCCTTAATTATTCCTAAAGGAGTTTTTAATTCGTGAGACATATCCCGCACAAGTTGTTTTCTACGTTCTACATCATTCTTAAGTTCATTTATACTAACACACAACTTTTCAGAAATTTTATTAATACTTTCACCAAGTTTTCCAATTTCATCTTTTGAATTGATTTCTACACGTCTATCAAATTCTAGATTACATATATTCTCTGCAACATTGCTCATTTCTACAATAGGTTTAGTTACTCTTTTTGAAAAAATAAGTATAAAGATTCCACCAATTAAAATTACTATTAAGGCTGAGAACATATAAAACTCATTTGCTATAACAACACTATCATGTATATTTTTTATAGGCTTTCTTAAAATAACATATCCTCCATTACTCATTTTGGATATAAAGACTAATTTATTAGTTTGAGCTTTGTTTTTATCTTCAATATAATATATTTCTTTCTTTGAAAGCTTACTTTCATTATCTAAGATATATTGCTTAATTTCTTTAGATAAATGCTTATCGTTATTATCTGTTCTTTTTTGACGCCCAGAATTATATTCTATATTCATGTCATTATCAGTAATTACAGTATTTACATTATCAATACTTTCAACCATATCAATATTCTCATAACTGTTCTCTTTATCGTTGATATACTCACTACTAATTTTTTTGTTTATTAATGCAAGCGTATTTTTATTTTTGTAAATATAGTACGACTCTAGAAATATTGAATTTAAAAATATCCCACATGCTACTAACGCAACCATAAATATTGTAAATATAAAAAACAATTTTGTTTTTATGGTTTTCATATACTACTTACCTCAAACATATAACCACTTCCTCTTACTGTTTTTATATAATTGCCACAGTTTAATAGTTTTGCTCTTAAAGTTTTTATATGTGTATCTATTGTGCGTATATCTCCATTAAAATCATATCCCCATATATTGCATAATATTTGTTCACGCGTTAGCACCCTATTACAATTTTTTAAAAAGTATGTTAAAAGACTATATTCTTTATTATTTAATTCAACCTCAAAATCATCTACGCTTACCTTATGAGTTTCTTGATTTATCTTTATCTTCCCCATTATTAGCTCTTTAAAGTGTTCCTTCTTTAACTTTCTTACCATGTTATTTATCCGAGCAATGAACACTTCATAGCTAAAAGGTTTTGAAATATAATCATCTGCCCCTTTATTTAATCCAATAACTTCATGCTTTTCATCACCTAATGCTGTAAGCATTATTACCGGGATGTCTGAATGTTCCCTAATCTCTTTAAGAACTTCCCATCCATCATACACTGGCATCATTACATCTAATATTATAATATCAATGTCTTTTAAATTAAAAAAGACATCAATAGCTTCTTTTCCATCACATGCTTCGATTGGTATATAACCTTCTTTTCTTATTATATCGCACACAAGCTCTCTAAATATTGCATCATCTTCTGCTATAAGAATTTTTATTTCCATTACTACACCTTCTTAGATTTAATATTTATTGATATAATAATATAACTAATATCATCTTAATTATATAATAACTTTAATTAATATTGTTGTTATAATAAAAATATAAAACCAATTAAAATAAATTATTTTAATTAAATTGTTTATTTAATACCTTTTCAATAAATATCTTTGTTAAATCCGGATCAAATTGTAGCCCTGAATTTATCCTAAGCTCTTCAATTGCAAACTCTTCTGGTAAAGCTTTACGATAACATCTTTCACTAACTATAGCATCATAACTGTCAACTATTGAAATAATTCTTGACTGTATAGGTATTTCTTTTCCACTTGTACCTTTAGGATATCCAAGCCCATCATATCTTTCATGATGAGCTAAAACATATTCTGCTACCTCAATCATTCCATCAACCATGAGAAGTATTTCGCATCCTATTTCCGGATGTCTTTTTAAATGATTCCATTCGTCATTTGTTAATTTTTCTTTCTTATTTAATATACTTTCTTTTATTCTTATTTTACCTATATCATGTAATAAACCAACAATTCTAAGTTCATCAACTGTATCCTTTGATAATTCAAGCGCTTTACCCATTTTTTCACATAATTTAGAAACTCTATAACAATGCTGTCCTTCTTTTTTATTTTTTTCATAAAATATATTGATTAAAACTTCCAAAGTTTGTTTTGTCATATTTATACTTTCAAAAGCTTTTTCATCACATATATGATTTTTGACCTTTTTTAATATATCTTTAATCTTTTCTTCATCATTCATAGCCCCTAATTCCTTCCTTATAATTACACTCAAGCTGGTCAAAACAAATTTAAATATTATCATCCAAATAAATTATCATAATCAAAGCACTTTTTAATCTAAACTTCTTATATCTTTATTTTATACCATTATTGATAAAATTCAACAAAATTTTTCTATTTTTTTTATAGCTTATTAAATTCTTAAGTTTTTATTTATATGAAAAGTTTTATAACTTTATTATTAAATAAAATTAATTTTTTCTAAATAACAAATGTTTTAATTTAAATATACTGCACATACTAAATTTATAGAAAGGAGGATTGTTTTATGAATAAGCCTATGAAGATAGCATTAATTATAGTTGGTATTTTAATAATATTAGGTATTCCAATTGGTAGTTATAACAATCTTGTTTCTCTTGAACAAAATGTGAATACATCATCATCAAATATTGACACTCAATTGCAAAGAAGATCTGATTTAATACCCAATTTAGTCAATACTGTTAAAGGGTATGCAACTCAAGAAAAAACTATTTTCACCGATATAGCTAATGCAAGAAGTAAATTAGCCGGAGCTGCAAACGTTTCAGACAAAGCCAATGCTGATAATGAACTTTCTGGTGCTCTTTCTAGATTGCTAGTTGTTGTTGAAAATTATCCTGATTTGAAATCAAATCAAAATTTTAAGGATCTATCAATTCAATTAGAGGGTACAGAAAATAGGATTGCAATTGCTAGACAAGATTATAACACTGCTGTAAACAATTATAATACTAAAAGAAGAAGATTCCCTAGTAATATAATAGCCTCATTATTTGGTTTTCAAGAGAAAACACTTTATAAAGCAAGTGAGGGTGCAAAAGAAGTTCCTCCTGTGGACTTTACAAAATGAGAACAAATACTAAAATTAGATTTTTAAATTTATTTATATGTTTTCTTCTTTTGGTAAGTTCACTTTTATTAATTTCAGTAAATGCTGAAATTAAAATACCATCTCCAACATCATATAAATATGTAAATGATTATGTTAATGTAATAAACGAAGCAGAAGTAAATAAAATTATATCTATAGGTAAAGAATTAGAGGATAAGACAGGTGCACAGGCTGTTGTAGCTGTAATTAATTCAACTAACAATGTTCCAATTGAAGATTATGCTATTAATCTTTTTAGAAATTGGGGAATTGGACAAAAAAATAAAGATAACGGTTTATTGATACTTTTAGCAATAAATGATAGAACTTGGAGAGTAGAAGTTGGACGTGGACTTGAGGGTGCTATTCCAGATGTTTTAAGTAACAGGGTAATGGAATCAGTTGCAAAACCAAGCTTTATGGAAGGTAAATATGGTGAAGGCCTTTTAAACTCGTATAGTGCCTTTTGTGATTATATAGCTTCTGAATATAATGTTACCTTAGATAAATCTTTAAATATATCAGTACCAAATAATACCGCTGTTTATAATAATAACTTTAAATTTTTTGGAATAGCACTAATAGGTTTATTGTTATTAGACTTTATATTTAATAGAGGTAGAATTTCGTCTACAATACTGCAGATATTTCTTATCAATAGTATATTTCGAGGACATGGTCCTAGAGGTGGTTCTTCTGGTGGCGGCTTCGGAGGGTTTGGCGGTGGTTCTTCTGGTGGCGGCGGTTCTAGTGGCAATTGGTAAAAGCCACTAGAACCATTTATTTTTCTTAAACCAAACTATGCACGAAACAACTATAGAAATACTTATTATTATAACTACTGGATATGCATAAGGTAAATTATATTCTGGCATAGTAAAATTCATTCCATACCAACCTACTATAAGCGTAAGTGGTAAGAATATAGTTGTAACAACTGTAAATAATTTCATCAACTTATTTTGATCTATATCTACTTGAGCTTGATATGCCTCTCTCACTTGTGTAACATAATCTCTTAAGTTATTTACACTTTGATATAGTCTATTTATCCTATTAGTAAACATTCTGAAGTATTTACCAGTTTTTTTATCTATAAGTCCATTTTCATTCTCTTCAATATTTTCTGCAATATTTAAAAATCTTTCGTAATAGCGCTTTAACCTTAATAATTTCTTTCTAAGAATGATTATTTTATTTAAATAATCATCACTTTTTGAAGTTATTAATGATTCTTCAAGTTCTACAATTTCTTTTTCAACATTCTCAATTAACTCTGTATCTTCACATGTAAGTTTATCAAAAAAAAGATATAACATTTTACCAAGGCTTGTGCATTTAATTTCTTTAGATTGAATTTTATTAATTATATCATTTGTAATAAAACTTTTATCGCCTATAAATACTATCAAATTTTTTCTAAAAAATATACACATCCTTCTTGATGGTTTCGACATATCTCTAATATTAGGCGCTTTCATAGCTATGTAATCAAATCCTTCATAGCTTTCAAACTTGGTACTTTTTCCATTTAAACATTCATATAATATCTTTTCATTAATATTTAGCTTTTTAGCTATTGACTCTAATTCATTAAATTCAATGGTAGCAACAATAAGCTTATTATCATCTTGATTCAAATTATCTATAGATTCTTCATTCAAAGCATCGTTGCTTAGAGAATATATCATTGTTAATCACCTTTTTTCAATATTTAAAAATACTTTATTTATTTTTATCAAATAAGAGAATAATTTTTTCCTATCTAAAATTATTACAAAAAATTATTAGCTCATATATAACGTATAATTTTCACTTTCACCTATATATTATTTTTTGAATGCCTATAATTATTTTCACCAATTTATATCAATTAACATAAAATATAATATAAAAAAATTACTCCATGCCTACAAATTTAAAACTCAAATTAACGCCCTTTATAAATCACATAAAAAATAACAAGTGAATATTAGGCACATGAAAGAAAATAACAAGTCCAAAATGCCATGATTATTTTGCATCAGGCAAGGAAGTGGATTTGTCTCATAGCGGGCTATTAGATGAATCCGCTAACGCAGCATGATGCAAAATAGGCTTGGCAGATGGACTTGTTATTTTTTTGATTGTGCCTTAATACCTTAAAAATTCATCATTCATTATGAACTGTATTCTATAAAGGGCATTAATTAGTTATTAAATATTAATAATTAATCAACATTTAATAACACCCCAATTGCTAAAGTCATGCCTTCATGTTTTACTTTACTTATTATAACTTTTGCTCCCATAAGATCTACACATGGTTCACAAACTCCTGTTATACCTAAAGTTTTTAATACAAAATCACTTTTTTCATACTTATCTTGAACAGTTTTTATTTCACATCTTTCGAAAGTTTTAAATTCACAATTAATATTTTGTGCTAATTTAATAATTCCTTCTTCATCTTTTTTTACATCCACAGAAACTATATACTTTACTGATCTTATATCAAGATTATATTTTATTAAGCTGCTCTCTATAAATTCTTTTAATTTTTCATAAGAAGTACCTCTTCTACAGCCTATCCCTAAAACTATATCTCTTTTTATAAGTCTTAATATTTTAGAATAATTCAGATTGTTAATATTATTACAATTCAGCTTATCATTGTTAAAACTCAAATTATTAGTTATCCAAATAGAATCTTCCTTTAACTCTTCTATTTTTTTATATCCATTTGTAATTTTAACAATGTTATATTCATCTTTTATTCCAATAATTTTTCCATCAACCAAAAGTGAAGATATATATTTAGCTTTTTTTAAATCTTCAATAATTAAGTTATTATTTTTTGCTATAACATCTGGAGCAATTATTTCCAAGTTATCTGTGGCTGTAGTTATAATTGGCTTTGCATTTATAACTTTTGAAACCTCTATTGTAAGATCATTTCCACCGCCCAAATGTCCACTTAAAATATTAATAGCATATTTTCCACATAAATCAACAACTACAACACCAGGATCTTTATCCTTACCTTCTAAAAATTGTGCAATTGCTCTAACAGCAATTCCAGTTGAAGATATAAAGATAATGCCTTTTGAATTTTTCATTGTTTCTTTTGATATATCATTTAAATTAAACTTCTCATAACAATTAACTTCTTCATAGTTAAATTTTTCATTATGAAATTCTTGAGTTTCTAAATCATTCTCTTCATTTTTTTGATTTTTTAACTTTGTCACATTTCTTATCTCTGAATCTTTATTAGCTTGTTTTATATAAAGTCTTCCACTAAAATATTTCTGAAGCTTTAAAGCTATATCTATCCCTTTAGGAGATGGACAAATTATACTTATCATATTTTTTTCTTCTATATCAATAGAACTATCTTTATTCACTATTTTGTATCCTCAGCATCTCTAAACATATGTGAAAAGTTTTTATCATATAATAAACTCTTTTCAAAATCACTATCAATAAAATCTCCAACTAATATTTGAGCACATTTAGTAATATTGTTTTCCTTAACTTTCTCAGCTATATCATCTAAATGTCCCATGATTATTTTTTGATCGGACCATGTTGCTCTTTCAATTACTGCTATTGCAACATTCTTTTTATATCCTTTTCTTAATTTTTCAACCACTTTATCAATCATTGAAATTGAAAGGAATATAGCCATAGATGCTCCCACTGAAGCTAGCACCTCAAGATCTTCACTTTCTGGAACTGGAGTTCTTCCTTCAACCCTTGTTAAAATTACAGTTTGACTTACTCCAGGCAATGTAAATTCTCTATTTATTGCAGCTGCTGCACCAGTAAATGAGCTAACCCCTGGAACAACTTCATATGGAATACTAACTCTATCAAGCTCAATCATTTGTTCTCTTATAGCACCATAGATTGATGGATCACCTGTATGCAATCTTACAACTAATTTTCCCATTTGTTCTTCCATAGTCATGATTTCCATAACATCCTCTAACGTCATATTCGCAGAATTATAAATTTGAGCATCACGCCTACAATATTCTAAATGTTCCTTAGAAACTAAAGAACCTGCATATATAACAACATCAGCTCTTTCTAATAAATCCCTGCCTCTAACAGTAATTAAATCTGCTGCTCCTGGACCTGCACCTATAAAATAAACCATCTTCAAACACTCCTCACTTAAATTTTATAATTACGAATGAGATTATAAAAAACTCTATAAAGAACCTTTTAAAAACTCATAAAAATCTTATCCTTAATTCTCTATTTTATATTATTAACATTTATTATCCTTATATTTCATCTCTGCTTGCTATTATTAATGACATATAATCTCTAAGTTTTAATATCTCTTCTCTATCTGTTAGCAGAACTTCTCCATCTCTTCCAACTCTACTAGCATATACATACTTAAAGCCCTTTTCTTCTAATATATTAAGTACTTCTTCTTCACGCTTATATACTTTCATAATAACTACAAACTTTTCATCTCTTATTGTATCAACTTTAGATGCAGGAAGTATTAATAAATTCTCATTTCCAATAACCAAAGTTTTATTTGCAAGACTAGCAGCTGCACAAAATGAAGTTATTCCTGGAATTGTCTTAACCTGAAATCCATGTTCTTCAACATGACTTAACATGTGAATGTATGTACTATAAACATATGGATCACCTATAGTTAAAAAAGCAACATTTTTTCCTTCACGTAATCTTGCTTCTATAAATTCATAAGCTTCTAAAGACTTTTTAAGTCTTTCCTTTCCTCCCATTGGAAAATGTTTAATACATACTTCTGTTCCTTCTTTTATGTATTCTCTAGCAGTTTCAAGTGCAATACTTGCACCATCTTCTTGTGCAGATGGTGCAACTATAACATCACATTTTTCTATAGTTCTCACTGCCTTAACTGTTAATAATTCTGAATCTCCTGGTCCTACGCCTATTCCATATAATATTCCCATTCTTAAATTTCCTCTCTTTTGCTAACTTGTGTACTTCTTCTTAATTATATATATTACCAAAACAATTTCCAATAAAATTAGTAATAGTACCATAATATTATTGAAAAATTAAAACTTCAGCACATATATACAATGTTTTATTTTGGGGACTTTGCCTTATATATTTAGATTTAATATTTTTCATCCCACACTTTTATTTCTAGCCAATGAATATATAATATAACCATATAAATTACACAATTTAAATTAAAAACTATCTTTCTTTATGCATTGAATTATATATATAGGGTTATTTGCTATCATCATCAACGTATTTTCCTTATTTTTACTAACATTAATTAAAGATATATCTACCTTATAATTTAATTTTTTTGCTGATTCGATTGCTTTGTATACATTATCTAAGGTAATAAAATTCATAACTAATACTCCATTATCATTAAGACAAGATGTAGCCTTAAATATTATATCCTCTAATGTTCCACCACTTCCTCCAACAAATATAGAATCAAATTTTATCTGTTTATTTATTATATTTTCTAATGTATTACTTGCATCATCTTTTATTTGCTCTATATTATCACAATTGAATTTTTCGATATTCCTCTTAGTGACTTCGAAAGGTTCATCTTCTTTTTCTATTGAAACTACCTTACCATTCCTAGCTATCTTAGCTGCTTGAACTGTAATACTTCCAGTTCCGCTTCCAATATCTAAAACTTTAGAATTTTCATCTAAATTCATCTTAGCAATTGAAAGTATTCTTATATCCTCCTTAGTCATAGGACATTTTCCTCTTATAAACTCTTCATCTTTTATAAAGATCATCTTACTTCCCCCTTTCCTCAAGGTATTAATAACAAGTCCATTTGTCAGCATATTTTCATCATGCTGAATTGGCAAATTGGACTTGCTATTTATTTTTACGTGCCTTAATTCTCAATTACAAACTAGATTTATCTACTATAAAAATGCTAAGTGCAGCATATTCTCTATTTGAACATTCTTCTGGAGTGCCTGCACTTATAATTTCATCTTCATAAGATAAATTTTCTCCAATTATAACTTTACAATTAACCTTACCTTTAATTAGAATATCACACAATACAGCTGGATTGTTTTCTTTATCTGTAAGCCAAATACTCATCTCATTTTTATTAACAGCTTCTAAAAATTCTTCATTTCTTCCATGCAAACTTCCTAAATAAGCATTATTCCATGGAAGCTTAACTTTTGAAGTCAAATATTGAAATGAACTTATTCCAGGAACAATCGCAAATTCTAATTCAGCTTTACTTTTTATATAATTAGTTATTCCATAAAAAGTAGGATCACCAGAAGCAACAATTGATATATTAAATTCTTTCTTCACTTGTGTATTCTCATTTTCACTTGATGAATTATCTTTATTTACATTTTTCAATATATATTTATCTAAATCTGATAGTGTTTTCATATATACCTTTTTATTATGAACAAAATCCAATGAATCCAATGCTCTCTTAAATCCAATAATAATATCAGATTCTTCCATAACCTTTAAAGCCTTAGGTAATATATAATCCCTATGCCCAGGTCCAAGTCCTACTATATAAATCATTCACTCACCTCCACATATAGTAACTCACCTTGATAAACAGCTTTAAAATTAAAGTTATGTGGCAACTAACCGAAATCAAACATATAATTTATTTATCTGCATATGAGATTGTTATTAAACAGAATTTCATAGTCAACAAATCTCTACAGATTAATATGTTAATAGTCTTTCTTACATAATTTGCATACAAGATACACTTTAGGCACATGAAAGAAATTAATGCATTACTATAACTATACTTTGAAATGTATTATTCCCCAGAAAGTAAGGATACTCTTTTGTGTAGCATTGCGTTTAAAATAAGTCTGTAGGTATTTCTTAAGTAGAAGTTGTTCCATTTTTGCTTGTCCTCAGCTTGTCTTAGGAACATGCGATAATGGAACAACTTCTGCTTTTAGAAATCCACAGTCTTATTTTATAGCAATCGAACAAAAGAGTTTCCTTACTTTCGGTAAGTTACTACATAACTCGAAGTCTCAAGTTTATCTATCTATAAAGTTATCTTTTGATTTCCAAAGAAGTGTTGGATTGGAGGCTCCATAATACATCACAGCATCTACTTCGAGTTCTCCGTAAACATATTGTTTTACTTTTTCAACAATCTTGTTTCCAATATTCTCATATAGCTTATAATATCCATCTCCTAAAAGCTTAACCGCTCCTTCACATGTCTTTTCTTCAAGGACTTTTTCAACTAGAGAAATATCATAACCAAGTAATGCAAGTTCTAAACCTAATACTTCAAGTCTAACTCCATTTATTCTGCTATGAGTATTAAAACAACCATAAGCTATTTTGCTCATTTTCCCTATATGTCCAACTATAACGACTGATTTAACCTTAGACGAAATACAACACTCTAAAGCAAAACCAATATAATTTGAACATATAATGATTTCCTCTCCCTTAAAGCCCAACTCTTTGCAATAATTCTCTCCCAAATTTCCAAAGGTTAAAATTAATCTTTTACTATTTAATGCCCTTTGATTAATCTCCAATTTTATAGATGCTTTTAATGCATCTTCTGACATTGGATAAACTATTCCAGTTGTACCCAGAATAGAAATCCCACCTTGAATTCCTAATCTAGGATTAAAAGTTTTTTTTGATACTTCTATTCCCTGAGGTACTGAAATTGTTACTTCAACTCTTTCTCCATTAGGTAAAACCTTCATTACTTCATCTCTTATCATCATTCTTGGAACCGGATTAATGGCTGGTTCTCCTTTTTGTATAAAAAGTCCATCCTTAGTTACAACACCTACTCCAATCCCACCTTTAAGTGAAATCAAATCCGAACCTTCAGGATCATTAAAATCCTTAAGATGTATTATATCCTCATCATCTTTTAACTTACGGACCTTAGCTTTTATTTCAATCCCACTTGTAGCATCAGGATCATCACCACTAAATTTTATAATAGTGCATTCAACAAAATCCTCTTCCCTAGTCACAGACTCTATTGGCATTGTTATGTTAATCTTCTTAGGAGTATCTATTTCTATTACGCTCAAGTTCTCTTCTTTATTGAACAAAAGTATTGTTGCTGCTTTAGCTGCTCCTGCACTACACGAACCAGTTGTATATCCACACCTTAACTTTTTGCCTTCATTTTCAACATACATCTCAAACATAATTGTCTCCTTTTTACTTTTTCTTATCAATACAAATTTTTCCGATCATTTCAGCTCAAATTCAAATTACTGTCAATTCAAAATATCTTACATCTTATGTTATTTCACTAACAACTTAAATTTTGACATATCACTATATTTTTAGTATCCACCTGAATATTGTAATACTTATTACACATAATAAATTCGAAAGGTGGCTGTGCAATGAAAAAATTTATTACGTCATTATTAATTTTAATATATTTGTTATTTAATATAATCGTACCAACTTACGCTGCTGCAACAAATATCTTTAAAGAAGGCGTCTATAAAACAAATGATTTTAATCTTACAGATAATAAAAATTATGCTGTTCAAAACACCTCCTCTAAAGATGGCATATATGTATTAATTTTTGATGAAAATCAAATCGGACTACAATATGTAAGATTAAAACCAAACTCAGATAAATTTAATTTAGTACCACTAAAGAACAATTATAGAATTGTAATTCTTGGTGATGGAGAGGCATTTATCTCTTAAAGCCGACTTAATTAAGGCACATTCAAAAAATAACAAGTGCCTAAATTCTTTTATCCTATAAACACTACTATCTTTCTACAACCATATACATAAGTGCATTGATTATTGATGCTGCAACTGTACTTCCACCTTTTCTTCCTTTAACTCTTATATAAGGTATATTAAGTTCATCCATATTTTCCTTACTTTCAGCTGCTCCAACAAATCCAACTGGTACTGCTATTATTAATTTTGGAGTTGCTTTGCCTTCCTTTATCAATTCTTTGAGTCTAAAAAGAGCTGTTGGTGCATTTCCAAAAACAAATATATCCACATTGTCTGTACAAGCTTTTTCAACTGCTGCCATGCTTCTAGTTATTCCCTTTTCTTTAGCCTCCTTATGAACCTCAGGCTCATTAACATAACAAATTACGCTGCTATTTGTCTTAGCTAATGACATTTTATTTATTCCGTTTAAGGCCATATTAGTATCTGTATATATTTTAGCACCATTTCTTAAAAGATTCTTTCCAGTTTCAATAGCATCTTTGCTTATTTCAACTAAATCTTTATATTCAAAATCAGCTGTAGTATGTATTGTTCTTTTAATTATAAGTAACTCTTCTTCTGAAAAAGAGTGTGGTCCCATTTCCTCACCAATAATTTCAAAACTTCTTGCTTCAATTCCCATAGGGTTCTTTAAATAATCCATTTTATCAACTCCAAACTTTTTAATTTAGATTAAGAATATGCAATCAAAACTGATTATGGATAAACAACTTGTAACTCAAAGTTAAGTGATAATTTACCGAAATCAAATATGTTTTTGTTAGATGCCACATTCTCGCTTCCAAAATATTAATTATAATCTACTAATGCTTTTAAGATTTCAATATTTCCCAGGAAATTCACATGAGCATATCCTGCTAATGTATTTTTCTTAAAATAACCGCACTCCCACTCAATTGTTTTCCCATCATATTGCGTTTTTTCTACCTTATATACTTTTTCTTGTCTTAAGTCTACATGTGATTTATGAAATTCATGAGCATTTATTCTTAATTTTCTATCAAAACATTTTTCATTTATATTAACACTACAATATCCAAATCTCTGCAATCTCTTTGTCATATTGCTCGTTCCTTCAAAGAAACCAACCATTTTTGATCCATCAATTTCTTTAGTTAGATACATTAGTCCACCACATTCTGCATAGCACCTTAATCCATTATCTAAAGCCTTTTTTATACTATTTCGCATTAAAATATTATTTTCTAATTCCTCTTTAAATACTTCTGGATATCCTCCACCTATATATAAAAAATCTAAATTCTCTGGTAAAGTCTTATCCTTAATTGGACTAAAATAAATTATTTCTCCCAAAGATTCTAAAAGTTCTAAATTATCTTTATAATAAAAACTAAATGCTCTATCTAAGGCTACTCCAATTTTAAAATTTTTATTATTCAAGTTAAACTCTTCCTTGCAAACTTTTAACTTATCCTCACAATTAAACTCTTTCATTTCACTTATAAGCTCATCTAAATTTATGTACTCTTCAATTAGTTTCCCACATATATCTATCTTTTCTTCAACATTTTCAACTTCACTGCTCTGCACAAGCCCTAAATGCCTACTGCTTAAACTTATTCTTTCTTCTTTGGGAACATATCCAAGAACCTTAACATTGCAATTTTGTTCAATCGCATATTTTAACAAATCATAATATTTCTGACTAACTGAGTTTAAAACAACTCCAACAATGTTAGCATTTCTATAATCCTTAAGTCCATTAATTTCTGCACATAAAGTTGAACTCTGACCTTTAGGAGACATTACTAAAACTATTGGCATATTCCCTAAGATTCTTGAAACGTCATATGTTGAAGCTTTTTCTCCTGCCCCAATTCCATCATACAGTCCCATAACACCTTCAATTACACCTACATCACCATTTCCTTTAAGATAACTTCTCTTAACACCTTCTTCTCCCATTAAAAAAGCATCAAGATTTCTAGAATAAACATGCGTTACTTCTCTATGAAATGCTGGATCTATGTAATCAGGTCCCACTTTATATCCTTGAACCTTTAAATTTCTATTTTTAAATGCTTTCATAAGTCCAAGAGTAAAGGTAGTCTTTCCTCCTCCACTGCAATTTGAAGCTATAATTATAGATTTCATAAAACACCGCCTAATTTTTACGTTGTTGCTTACTAAGGCACATTCAAAAAATAACAGTTTTATCTACAAAACCTCATGAAAAATAATCATAACGTTTTAAATTTGTTATTTTCGTTCAAGTACCTAAAAATAATGACTTAACAAATAACATTAATGTTTTCTTAACTTTTTTGTTTTTCCTGCATTTAAATATCTATCTTCAATAGTATCATAAATTCTAGTTATATAAAGATCTCCAAAGCTATCTATTTCTCCAAGTCCATGAATATGTAATTTAACTTCAATATCGTTTCTTTGTAACACACTCTTTAAGGAATCTTCTTCATCTGATGCCATGTCATTTTTAGCATGATCTCCTGCTACAAGTAATAATGGAACTAATTTAGTTTTAGTTACGCCCTTCTTCTTCATTCTATTTAAGCAGCTTTGAATAGTAGGATATCCTTCTACAGTTGCTACAAAAACATTATCATAACCTTCATCTTCTAAAACAGTTTGTAGCATGCCATATACTGCATTTCCACTATGTGCTGTACCATGACCAAATAATACTACACTTTCTTCATTATTTAATACATCTTTAATACTTTCTATAAATAACGAATAATCTTTTGGCAGCTCATCCATTCCTTGATAAAAAAATATGGGACGACCTAATTTAATTGATTCAAAGTTCTTATTATATCTTCTAACTATTCCTTTTATATAGTCAAACTCTTCACCAGGAATTATATGTAAAGGCTGAACCACAACTTCTTCATAACCTTTATTTTTTAAATCTTCTAATGCTTCTTCAGGTGTAAAAATCACCATATCGTGTGTAACTTTTAATTTTTTTATAATCATGTGAGCTGTGAACGCTCTAAATACATCATATCCTTTAAACTCATCTTTAATTCTATTTTCAATTTTATCTATTGAACTTTTTAACGCATCTAAATGACTCGTTCCAAAACTAACTACTAATATTGCCTTCTTCATCATGTATTCCTCCATAATTTATACTATTGGCTAAACTGCAAATTGAATTTGTTATTTATTTTCAAGTACCTAAAAAAATGTTTAATTTGCAGATTAAAAAGATCATTACTGAAAATTCTACTTGTATGTTTCTGCTACCTTAAAAAGTTATCCATAGATTTCGTATTATTAAACTTTCCTCTAAACAATAACAAAAATCCCCTTTACCAAACCACAGTAAAGAGGAAAAATATAACAAATTAAGAATATATAATTTTTCTTAAGTATACATTCTGCTATTTGCCATCATCCTTCCCACCGAAGGTAGCATTTAAGGCAAATTTACTATTATTATGTATATGCCTCAATCAATTTCTAGGCAGGTCTCCTGACTCTGGCATCATCCCAATGCTTTTCCTTCCCAAGTTTAATCATAAAATAACAAACTAATATGTTTGAATTTATATTCTTAAATACTCAGTGGTATCTAAAACACAATCAAAAAAATATTCATGCCAGATTGGACTTGTTATTTTCTTTCATGTGCCTAAAGCTTAGTCCTCCATTACAGTAGCGGGGGCTGTAGTAGATTTTCACTACTTTCCCTTTTAATCTTAAAGTTTAACTTAACTTATGAGGCACAATTAAAAAAATAATAGATCAGACTGCTTGAATATTAGTTCTATTATTTTCTTGCTTATGCCTAAGAACCTGAAATCATTTATTATTTATCTCTAAATTATAAGATACTATTTTATTTTATTCAACAAATTCTTTTTTGAAATATGCTTTATATAAGAATACATAAAACAAATTCAGCTTACATTGGAACTAAATCTAAGCATTTTCTACTCTGTTTCTTCCTTTTCTCTTTGCCACATATAATTGTTCATCTGCTTTCTGCAAAAGCAAACCACTATTATTTATTTCTTCTGATATGCTACTAACCCCAAAACTTGCTGTTACACTTATATTTATATTATCATATTTAAAATTATGATTCTCTATAGCTTTTCTAATTCTTTCTGAATATAAAGTTGCTTCTTTAATATCAGTATTTCTGAATACTATAGCAAACTCCTCTCCTCCATATCTTGCAATCCAATCATAATCTGATCTTATGTTATTCAAAATTACATTAACAAATTCTTTTAATACATAGTCTCCAACAATATGATGATATCTATCATTTATCTTTTTAAAGTAATCAACATCTATCATTACCAGTGATAACTCGAAATTATTCATTATGCTGCTTTTTATATCTATATCTAATCTTTCATTTAAATATCTTCTATTATATACATCTGTCAATTCATCTTTAACTACTAATTCATCTATTCTTTTCATATGATCAACTAAAACTTCTTTTTGGGGAAGGTTTTGGTCATCAAAAATTATACTACTACTTATATCTTTTAAAGTTTCTAAGATATATTTTTCTTCTCCATCGGTAATCGGAGTTGCCATTACCAAAAATACTTTATCGTTACTATTTTCTAATTTTGTAACAGTTTCATTTTCATAATATGCTCTAGAAGCTATACAATTTTTACAAATACTATCTTTACATAAAATGCTATAGCAATTTTTATCAACAGATGAATTTATGTTCTTTACATTTTCTATTACAACTCTATTATTTTTAAAATCAATTATTCTCACAGTATCAAATATCTTTGCTAAATATTCCGTTGGAATATCTTTGAAATCGCGATTCATAATTCCCCCCCTTTTTTATTTCTTTTTCATACTATTACGTTCTATTAAATCATATATTATGATATTTTTCTACTTTTCGATACTGATTTTTATAAATTTTATAATTATATATTACATTAAATTATAAAAAGAAAAATAAGAGTCTTATAACTTGTAACTTTTTACTGTTAGTCATAAAACTCTTATTTTTAAAAATATAAATATTAATTATATATTCAAATTCAATATACATAACTATAACTATGTATAAATTCTTCTTAGAACTTATAAAATTTATAACTTAAATAGTTAATAATTTTAATTAGATTCCAAATTATCATTACATTTCTTTTACAATATCAGTAACCCAATCACACAAAGCTGCTGAAGCTTTATTAGCAACATCCACTACATTAGCATGAGAATGCTTTCCTTTTTGAATTCCTGTAGCCATATTAGTTATACATGCAATTCCTAAAACATCTATACCTAAATAGTTTGCTACAATTGTTTCTGGAACTGTTGACATTCCAATTGCATCTGCACCCATTCTTCCATATGCTCTGATTTCTGCTGCAGTTTCATAATAAGGACCTGTAAAGTGTGCATAAACACCTTCCTTGTAGCTTATATTCTTCTTATCTGCAATTCCCTTTGCCTTGTCTATTAAATAATGCTTATATGGTTCTGACATATCTGGGAATCTTGGTCCAAAACGTTCATCATTACTGCCTATTAAAGGATTATTCGCTGTTAAGTTAATAAAATCATTTATTATCATCAGTGTTCCTGGATTAAAATCTGTATTAATTCCACCACATGCATTTGTAACTATGATTTTTTCAATCCCCAATAATTTCATAACAAAGATTGGATATGTTACTTCCTTCATTGTATACCCTTCATAATAATGAAATCTACCTTGCATTGCTAAAACTGTTTTATCTCCAATAGTTCCAACAAGAAGGCTTCCTTTATGCCCCTCTACACTAACAAGTGGAAAATTAGGAATGTCACTATACAGTATTTCTTCTTTATCTTCAAATTGATCAACAAGACCTCCTAAGCCACTTCCTAAAATTATTCCTATTGTAGGTTTCTTGGTTATTTTACTTTTTAAGTAAGCAACTGACTCTTCTACTTTTTCATATAAGTTTTCCATATTTTTCTCCTTTTTACTTGTATAATCTGAAATTATAATAATTTTGCCATTTTCATTATTATAAATTAATTACTCAATAATATAAATTATAAAATTAAAAATCCCGCATTGTTTATTCTCCTATATATTCTCATAAAAATCAACTGATTATAAATCACATAAAATTTCACTAAAATAAATATACACTTTAGACTATGTCTTATACTTATTAACTATGAATACTCAAGTCACATAATTTATAGAAATTCCTTTCAGGGTACCTATAAATTATGAATTTTTTATTTGAACTTTTTATTTTTTGCTGGCACCCTAAAAGACAGTAATCTTTAATCACAAAATATATTTATTACTATTCATCCTTTTTATTACACTGCTTAAATAATTGATTAGCATATACTGACGCGCCTGTAACCAATATACCTTGAACTATAGCTTGTACATTAAATCCCATTATTCCAACAGTTCCTGCTATTCCTGCCGCTAACAATATAAGTGGTATATCCTTATTTGGTATTCTCTCTGTATTTTTTATAATCATTCCGAGTATATATAAAGCAGGAATCAAAATTAAAGCATTTTGTGTTATATATTGAGTAAAATCCATAAAGCCACCTCCCTTCAAATAAAAATCATCCTTATTATGTTATATGCTTTATGTAAAACTTTGTTTCAAAATTTCTATGAATTTTATAAATATGCAAAAAACAACAAGCAAATATGATAACACACATTACATATTTAGCTTGTTATTTTCTTCATCATATGCTTAAAAATAAGATTTGTGATACAAATTTAATATCATTATGAATTAAACACATTCAAAAAAATAATAGACCAGTATGCTTACCTATTTTGTGTCATACTACGCCAGTAAAATCACCTAGTAAACCTACTATGAGCTGATTTTACTTTCTTGTCTAACACTAAATATGCATCGCATCTTTAGTCTATTATTTTTTCATGTGCCTTATTTTAATTTAAGTCTTATTACAGATACTGAATATTTATCAGCATTATAATCAAAACTCTTTGAAACATGGTTTAAATTTTTAGTCTTAATAGAAACTTTATCTGGATTTTCAAATGAATTTTTAACACTTTCATCTTCACCAGTTACATATTGTACTGTTGCCTTTGATTGTACATCTTGATTCCCATTAATGTTTATTTTAACCTTCTTATCTTCTCCAGCTACATTTACAACTTTAACTATTAAATCATTTGTCTTTGAATCATAGCTAGTAGATGTATATACATCACTATCTCTACCTTGTTCTGTTACTTCATTAGTTAATTGTCCATTTATATAGCAGCTAATCTTATTTCCGCTAACAACTATCTTTATCTTATATTCTTCACCAGTATTTACTTTTCCATAAGCTGAATCAGCAGTACTTATAGTTGATTTTTCACCATCTACTGCTTTTTCTATTACAGTTTTGGTATTATTCCAACCACCTACATTAAGCCAATAATAATTTGAAGTATCCTTTGCTCCAAATCCAACTAAGAAACCTTCATTACCGCCAGTTTTCTTAGCATTTAACTCTAAAGTATAATTACTCCAATCAGTACTATTCGTTTGTACTCTGCAGTCCTCACTAATTTCATCTAATATAAGTTTTCCATCTTTAACAGTCCAATTTCCCTTTACTTTATTCCATTCACTATTGTCACTATCAAAGTTATCAGTAAATATCTCTTTTCCTGTATCATTGTTAGTTACCTTTACATTGTCATATTGAACTTTAGTATTCCAGCTACCAAGGATTATTCCGCCTTTAATATTATTGCCTTCTGATATCTTTGGTTTAACAAGTTCTTGTTTAAGCATTTGTGTTCCTAAATTAGTACTAAACAGCTTTTGAACATAATAATTTGGAGTTGCATAATTAGTCTTACCGTTAAACCAAATCATATTAGTAGACCATTGGTAATCATCATTCTTAGCAAATAGAGGTGCATAAGACGCCATTTTTACTATATCTGAATTTTCCTCAAGACCTGTTAAATAAGCACCTTCTGCTAATGCTGATTTTAAAGTATTACTTTTTGATGCATATTCACCAACAAATACTTTAGGTCCATTTCTATCATATTTACTATATCTATCAGTATTCTTTAAAAACCAGTCTGGATTCATATAATAATGTTCATCTACCATTGTATTTTTTGCCTTTTCATTTATCCATTTCCAAGCATCATCAAACTGAGAGCCATCAGCAGATGGACCTGATGTTGATATTAATGTTATGCCTGGACACTTTTCATTTAAAACTTTCTGGAACGCTTCAAATCTTTTATGATACTCATTTCCCCATTGTTCATTACCTATAGCTAAATATTTTAAGTTAAATGGCTTCTTATGTCCCGCCTCTACTCTCTTCTTCCCCCAAGTAGTAGATTCATCACCATTCGCATATTCAACTAAATCAACTGCATCTTGAATATATGAATCAAGGTCTCCTCCAACATCTGCCATATAAGTTGATACTCCACTTTTGGGGCCTCTAAATTGGCAAGTCATTCCACAATTTAAAACTGGTACTGGAACCGCTCCAATATCCTCACATAATTGAAAATATTCATAAAATCCAAGTCCATAAGATTGATCATATCCCCATACGTTCCTAATTTCTTTTCTTTCTTCCACATTTCCTATAGTATCTTTCCAGTTATACATTCCTTCTTTATTAGCACCTTCAATAACACATCCACCCGGAAATCTTAAAAATTTTGGTTTTAAATCTGAAATCCTTTTTACTAAGTCCTCTCTTAAACCATATTTTCTGTTTTTCCAAGTATCTTGTGGAAATAAGGAAATCATATCTAAATCTATTTTTTCCTCACCTTTTACAGATACTGCAAACTTAGCATTAGAAGTACTCTTTTCAGCTCTTAAATGACCTTCATACTTTTTCCACTCATTTCCGATTTTATCTACTGTTTTAGCTTCTGAAATAACATTCCCATCCTCATCTTCTATTTGCACTGTTACTTTGTTTCTTTTTTCTGTACTACGTGCCCAAAATGAAAAATCATACTTATCGCCTTCTTTAACAGTTATGCCTTTATATCCATCATTCACTAACTTTAATGTTTCATTTTTATCTTTACTATTTAATTCAACATAATTTGGATTGTTGCTATTTAAAGGATTATCACTACATACTTTTACTTGTGAATCAGTAGTGCTCTCTTCCCTAATCTCAACAGCTGGACCAGTTGTATTGCTTTTTTCTATTTTCCAAGAATCTAAGGATTTCTCATATTCAAATGAGCGGTTTTCAACTAGCTCAGCATACAGCCCTCCATCCGCACCATGATTAATATCTTCAAAAAATAATCCTGTCAATACATCACTTACATCAAACAATTTTTGGTCTGTATTTACATTTAAAGTATATGCATCATCACCTCCGATTTCACTTGCTGACGCACCACAATAACCTAATACAGTAGTAATACTAAAAAAAGTTGCAATAAGAATTGATAGATACTTTTTTTTCATTATGTTTCCCCTCCCCTAATTTCATTATTATAGAATTCCCTTTTAGTATACGTTTTCAAATACCCCTATAATTTATTATTTCTCTCCCTTCGTTTTAAAATCTTTTAAAGCAGCCATTATACAAGGACTTTTTAAATGTATTTTAAGAACTCTATATTAAAATATTATCACCATTTTATGTAAATGTAAATATTTTATTACATTTTTGTTAAAATAAATAAATTATTTTATGTTATTTTCATTTAAGATTGGTTCTGTATTATTATAGGCATAAAAAATAATAGACCAAAATTCTGATCTATTATTTTTTAATGTGTGATATCAAATTTTTCTTAATCCAAATATATTACATAAGTTGTAAAAAATATTATTCATCAAACCTGAATTGCTACTTTTATAAATATTCAATTAGCAAGATTACTAATTATGAATTTTATTAATTAGATGTTACTACATAAATACATGAGTTAACGGCATCAAACATATTCCTAAAAAAATAGAATATAAAGATAAGGTTTTATATCCATACTCTCTCGATGTAGGAATTAGTTCTTCAAAAGATATATAAAGCATTATTCCCATAACAAATGAAAATATTAATCCAAGTAAAAATTCATTTATAAATGGTTTTAAAATAAAATATGCTAAAATCGCACCTAATGGTTCTGATAGACCTGAATACAATGTATATCTTAATGCTTTAAATTTTTTACCTGTTGAATAATATATAGGCATGGCTACTGCTATTCCTTCTGGTATATTATGCATTGCAATAGCCAACGCTATCGATGCTCCTAACTTTACATTTTGATAACTAGACATAAATGTTGCCACTCCCTCTGGGAAATTATGTAGTGTAATTGCAATCATAGATACAATTCCTACTCTAAATAATCTTGAATGTTTCTTATCTGTTGTATTTATCTTATGTGATTCATGTGGTATCAATTTATCAATTAGCATCGCAAATATCATGCCTGTTAACATATAAAACATGGTCAACAATACACCATATAGCTTTCCATAACAATTCATTAAAGTTGTTTCAGCATAAGGAAATAAATCTGTAAATGATACGCAAATCATAACTCCTGCCGAAAACCCTAATGCAGCTGTAATAGCCTTTTCATTCTTTCTTTTTGAAACAAGTACAACAACAGCTCCAAATACCGTAGATATTCCTGCTAAAAAAGAAAGCATTAATGCAAACAATGCATTATTATCCATAAGAGCAACACCTCTTTAACTTAATCTTCCTCTTAATTATATATTCTATAAAGTTATACAAAATTACCTATATGTTAATTTATTTTTATAACTTAATAAATTCAACTATAAATTACTTTTCTGTTCTACTGTTATAATCTTTTTATATTTAAGCAAAAAAATAATATCCATTAAAATTCAAGCTAATTGTTACTCAAATCTCAATGGATATCCCACAAAATATTAAAAAGGAGTCGTAATTTTTATATAACTATAAGTTACATAAGAGGCGCGATGAGTATATTAAAAATATAAACCTCTTTTAAAAATTACTTACTACATAATAGTTTAACAGATTTTCATTTAAAAACAAGAGTATTTTTTAAATATTTAGAAAATTATGATTTGTTAAATTTATTAAACAATATAAATATAGTGTTACGCAATAAGAATAAATCTTAGTGAATCCTAGCCGAAATTAGATACATATTTGTTCCATAGTATCATGAAAATTTCGCTAAAGTTGTCGTATTTTCAAAGGTCTATTACACAAACATGTGTCCAATTTCTCTGTTTGTGATATATTAAATTCTCAATTATGAACGCTATAAGCAACTTACAATTTAAACAGAAACTTTGACTTATGAAATTTTTTTAATTTTTTCAAATGAATATATTGACATAATAGTAAAATAAGCGTATACTTTATTTTGTTACATGGCCCATTGGTCAAGCGGTTAAGACGCCACCCTCTCACGGTGAAATCATGGGTTCGATTCCCGTATGGGTCACCAATCA
Organism: Clostridium saccharobutylicum DSM 13864; assembly: GCF_000473995.1. Classification (NCBI taxonomy): domain Bacteria; kingdom Bacillati; phylum Bacillota; class Clostridia; order Eubacteriales; family Clostridiaceae; genus Clostridium; species Clostridium saccharobutylicum. The sequence goes on from NC_022571.1 coordinate 3,598,480, forward strand.
AGGAAACATCAGCATTTAAACTTCTAAATTGTTGGTGTTTTTTCTATTTTCCCGATTTTTTCCCGACTAAGTTTTTTATATATTTTATTTAACTTTATTGGGTATATATAATTAATTCAGCTAAATCTAAAGTTATTTTTGCTTCCCTTAGAAAATCTAATCCTAATGGCCCATTAACTCTTTCATTTGGATCAATTTCACCAAAATCTATCTTAAAACTTTTTAATCCAATATCAGCACAACTACTTGAGATAATTTTCTGTTGCTGCGCTTCATCTATCAATACTTCAATATAAATTTAATAAATTCATCTTCAATAGTTTCTAAATCTCCATAAATCTTTTGTTCTGCTAAGTATAATCCATCTGATAAATAGTTTATTATAGATGTTATTTCATTATCTAAATTTGCTTCTTTCATTAGATTATCTAAATAGTATATAGAATCATTTATGTTTATTTCATTTGCTTGATATTTATCGGATATAATATGCAGTAATTCTTTGTGTATATTTAAATCATCACCATTTCTTCTATAAAAATAGTCTCTTAAAATATGCAAAGCATCCTGCATATTACTATTAAAAACTAAAGATGCTTCAATAATTTCATAAGGCGGTTCATCTAGATTAGCTATAATTTTATCAAGAAATTTAATCAGTTCTTCTTTTGAAAAAATCCCACACAAGACTGCCAGTCTATTTACTTCAATTTGCTCAACAAAACTCATAACATTCTCCTAAAAATTTATTTTTCACCTAACTCTTTATTAAAATATTTTATTGGAACATAATCAGTCAACCATAATTCATTTTCAAATTAGCTCAATAAAAAGGCTATACCAATCCATTTTTGTGAATAATACAGCCTTTTTATTGCTTTAAAATTGTAATTGTTGTAATATTGTGTTTGCCCATTGAGGCATAATCTTATCTCTCCAAATCAATATTCCATTCTTAATACTTATAAGTTGTATAAATTCATTGGTATTATCATAAATATTAACTTCATCACAAATATTAATAACATCTTTTAAATTTAATAATGATTCAGTATATCTCTTTTCTATTACTTCATCCGGTATGCCATGACCGCCTTTAGATACCCTAAACTTAACTCTTTCTTTTGCTATTTGAGAATTTTCAAGTCCTATATAATTCATAACTACAAAAAAGCCCTTTTCTTTAGCCTTCTTTATATTTTTTATTATACTCTTACCAGATAAAGTAGTTTCTTGATGAAATTAAATATCATTTTTTATATAATAATCAATCATTTTAACAGCCTCTCTACCAGCTTTAATTTGAAGATTATTATCCTTCCATGATCCAATTCTTGCAACCATTTCATCAGTATTAATTCTTTTTCCAATGTATTCTTCATTATAGAATACAGATTTATATATTGATGTTTTTCCTGCGCCATTCACTCCAGCAAACAATGTATATTGCTTCATTACACTGGCATTTCCTTTATAACTCTTTTTTGTTCTCTTTGAAGAACTAGATTAGCCATATTCATATAGAAATCTTGTTCATCTTTTGTTTTTGCCTTATCAAATAATTCCTTTAATTCTGTATATGAATATTTTAAAAATTGATCATATAAATTTGCATTTTCTTTTTTTAATTCCATATAAATTCACCTCATATTAAACAGTTTTATCTTTAATAAAATTATATCCTAAAATTATTATATTTAAAACCTTGATGTTTTTATTATTTTCCCACACTATTATTGGATTAAGTATTAAAAGGATTCTCACCTATGTATAATGATCTTTGTCTTCTATCTGCATACATAAAGTTTTATCCTTAATACCTAAAATCTTAATTATTCTGTTTTGCAACATAATAAAAGGACTATCCATAATAAAATAGTCCCAATATTTATTATTATATTTCTAAGGTCTTATATATTTTTTACCATTTTGTTATTAACATTTTTTACAAGCTTTATATCCTTTTTCTTTAGCTTCAGTTAATGACATAGCAGTATAATATTTCATTCCATGTGCGTGTGGACTTGAATGATATATTCCATTATTTGATACATATACTGTTTGACTTTGATCATTTGTTGAACTTGTACCATAAGTACTATAATTTGAACTACTACTTCCACTAGTACTTGGAACACTAGTTGTCCATGATCCTGCACTGTTTAAATAATAATTGCCTATATAACAGTCATGAGCCATAGTACCATCACCATAAAAATAGTACCAATTTCCACCATCACATAACCAGCCAGTTTTCATATAACCGTTTGAATCAAAATAATACCATTGTGCATCAATTTGCGTCCATCCTGTAGCATAAGAACTTCCTTCTGCATACCACCAACTATTGCCTGATTGTCTCCATTCTGCATGTGCTGCTACCGGAGTAATTGCTAAAAATGTTATTAATGTAACAAAACTAGCAATAAGTTTTTTAAAGTTTTTCATTTTATTTTCCCCCTAAATTGTTTAATAAGATATATTGTACATAATTTCACATTTTTATCAAATGAATATACATATTGTCAAAAAATCTTAATCTACATAAATGAGGATTTTTCATAAAATAGCTTGAGAAAAGGCGATAAACATTTCATTTTAAGTGTTTATCGCCTTTAAATTTATTTGTATTTTTTAAAAGAAAGATATTAATATACTTCAAGCAAAAGAAAATCTACATTTTAAGAGTTACATTTAATAAACTTTTTCCCTCTCCTATATTTCTTTCAGCTTGAACTAATTAATATCTTTTGATTGTGCTCAGTAACATTAAATAATTCAACAATTTATATTGAATATATATCAGAAAACTCAATGTTAATCATTTCAATTTTATTATTCGTAGGTTTAATTTTATCAATAACTTCTACATCTTCTATAGTCTTTGCAGGCAATTCTATTTTAAATGTACTCCCCTTACCAACTTCACTATCAACACTTATTTTCCCTCCATGAAGCTTAACTAAGGATTTTACCAAAGACAATCCAATTCCACTTCCTTCAGCATTACGTGAAAGGGACTTATCTATCTGATGAAACCTTTTAAAAATATTATTTAGGTGTTTTTTGTCCATTCCTATACCCGTATCTTTTACTAATATTTCAATAGTGTCACCTTTATCAATTAATTCTATGAATATCATACCACCTAGATTTGTAAACTTAATTGCATTCGAGATAAGATTTAGTATAATTCTCTCAATCTTTTCAGGATCAAAGGCAATAATTTTTTCCTCTGTATTTGTATCAAAAATAATATTTAACCCCTTCCCTTTAATATATTCTGATACAGATTGAACAATATCTTCTATAATCTCAACTATATTCTCATTTGATAGATTTAATTTAAAAAATCCCGAATTCATTTTTGATATATCCACTATGTTGTTAATAAGTTTTGTAAATCTGTAACAATTTTGCTTAATGATATTTATACTTTTAGAAATCTTTTCTTTATTATCTTCAAGCGAGTCATCTCTAGAGTAGAGCTCCATTAATTGGTTGGTACTGAAAATTACATTTAAAGGAGTTTTAAGCTCATGTGATACATTGGCAAATATTTCATCCTGAATCTTAAGTACTTCTTCTATTTTATTTTTGGCTTTCGTTTCTTCAGTTATATCTATTGCAATAACAACTATTTCACTAATCTTCTTGTTTATATCAAACAAAGGTTGAAATATAACTCTAAAAAACTTTTCTTCTCCCGCCATAATATGTTTTCTATTTAAGAAATAGTAATTACGGTTTTTCTCTATTAAATATTTGATGTTACTTAATACTTCAGCTTTTTCATCCATATTAAACTTAAAGACTTCAAAAATATTTTTTCCTATACTACAGGATAGTGATATTATATTCTGATTAATTTGCTTTAAATCATTATAACATTTACTGTTCATATATTTAATTTTAAAATCAGGATATGAAATTATTTCATAGCTAAGGTCAAGATTTTCTATTGTTCTATTTAGCAAATCGTATTGAGCTTTTAATAATAAGTTTTCTTCATTTTTTAATCTGTCGCCTATATCACGACCGACCATTACACCAGCTATAAAATTACCTTCATTATCATATATGGGTGTGCCACTTACTTCTCTGTGAACTATATAATTATTAGTTTTACAATCAATTCTATAGTTTGAAATTCTTTCACCCCTTCCAACTCTTAGTAATGGTAAATTTTTAAACGATATTAAATTGCCATCTATATCAAAATACTTAAATTCTTTCAAGGTGTTCTTTAAATTTGTTAATTCTGTACAATTAAAGAAAGGTTGCTTCTTTAATGCTTTGTTAATCATGGTAGGTTCTCCATTTTTATCACAAATAATTAATTCATCAGACATATTTTCCATAATAGCTTCTAATTCTTCCTTTTGATCATTGATAGATTTTTCTTTATATATTAGTTCCTTAAATATGGTTTGATATGGTTCTGTAATACAAGTTACTACAACTGCTTTATAAATAAAGTAAAATGATAATATTTTAAAATAATGACCTAATAAATTTGAAAAGCCATAACTACTTATATATAAAGTAAACTCCAACTCAGAGACTATAGCAAAAACAAGAGACCAGAATAAATATTTATAAACTTTACCATCAAATTTATGCTTGTTCTTTATCAATAATATAGCATCTAATATTAATATTAAGCATATCAAATACTCACTGATTATCTTAAATTGTGTTTGTCCTTTTCCATCAATAAAACATATTGGAAACACTTTAAAATAAAAGATTGAAGCTATAATAGTTGAAGTAATTATAGTATAAATTATAAAAATCAAATACGGTCTTAAGTGTTTCTTGAAATGCATACATATAAATGGTACTAATAGAGAAATACTTTCAAGATAACGTGCTCCTGTACATAATTGATTAGCATAAAACCTATAATCTTTAAAAATATTCATACCATTGTATGATAATGTATGTAATAAGTCTAAAAATGAGCCAAACATATATACAATCCCTATAAATATTAGGTAATCAAAATGTTGTTGTGAAAAATTCCTTGAATTCCATGCTATTACAAATAGAGTAAATCCTATTGTTATACTAAATAGTTCAGCAAAACTATGAAACAACAAGTAATCATAAAGGCTAGTTAAGTATAATACTACTGCAATAAATAATACGATAATAGTTTGCAGAATCTTCTTTTGGTATCCAGACATGTAAAATCCCCCAGTAAATTTTTTTATATATGATATTATAGAACAATTCATAATAGTATAGTGTAACAAAATACCTAGTCAAACTAATTTTGATTTCAAAATTAAACTACTAAATTAGAACTTATATATATCTGAAAATTCAACTTTTATTCTTTCTACATAATTACTTAAATTGCTATTAAGCAACTTAACATTTTGTTCACTATTATTATCATCTACTACTCTAACCGGAAGTTTTATACAAAACTTAGTTCCAACTCCGCATTTACTTTCTACAGATATCTTACCTCCTTGCATTTCCACAAATGATTTTACAAGAGATAATCCAATTCCACTTCCCTCATGATTTCTTGTAAATGATTTATCAATCTGTCTAAACCTATCAAATATTGTATCTAACTTGTCCTTTGGCATTCCTATGCCAGTATCTTCAATTAATATGGTTATAAATTCTTCACCATCAAATATATTTACAAATATATTCCCACCAGGATCAGTAAATTTTACAGCATTAGATAGGATATTAAGCATTATCCTTTCAATTTTATCTAAATCACAAGCTATTATCTTCTCTTCTATATCAGTATCAAATGTAAGAGTTAAATTATTACTATTTATATATTCAGCAGCCGATAAAGTAATTTCCTCTACTACATTAATAATATTGCAATTAATCATATTCATCTCAAAATATTCTGTATCTAACTTAGTAGAATCAATAAGATTATTAACTAACCTTATTAATCTTAAGCAATTTTGTTTCTCTATATTAGTATTATTAATAATTTTTTCTTTTTGTATATTTTCTTTTTGAAGATTTATGCTGTTAATTTTTATTACACCTAATATTATGTTTAGTGGAGTTCTTAGTTCATGAGAAATATTAGCAAAAAACTCTGTTCTTAATTTTTCTAATTCAAAAGCTTCATTTTGCAATGCTAGTTCAGCTTGTTTTCTTACCTCAATGTTACGTGAAACCATTATAATCCTTTCATCTCCATCAATATTTGCAATGCGAATATTTGCTTCACCCCAAAATTCATTATTATTCTTGTCTATATAAATTGCTTCAACAATAAGTGGATCTGTTTTCTTTATTTCATTTAATAAATCTTGTTTTTGAAGATAATGTTTAGGTGAATTTGGAGAAATAATATCCTGCATATTCATATTTATAAATTCATTTCGAGAATATCCAAACATAGAGATGGCAGTTTCATTTACATCTAATATCTTACCCTCAAAATTTCGAACTAATATAGCATCATTTACTGAATTAAAAATTGTATTTAAATATTTTCGATTCTTTTCAAGCTCCTTCTGAGAATTTTTATATTCTAACTGTCTTAATCCACTTTCAGCGAGTGTCATAATAAGTGCTTGATAGTATTCCATTATATAGTTAATCTTTTCTTTAGATAAAACAGGTATCCTACTTAGAGAATCCAAATATTCCTTTTCATCGAATCCAAATTCTAAGGCTTGAGCACGAAAATATTCTATATCTACTATTTCATTTTCATAAAAAAATTGTCCAAAAAAAATTGTTGCAATATGCATCCCTGAGATAACAACGGGCATTGCGATATCCCATATATTGTTTAGGCATTTATATGCTATAGCTTTACCTTCCATAATATGTTCATTAGAATATTTATCACTAATTTTGCAGCGATTGCAAGTGATTGGATTTACCCTATGAAACTTCCTGCATATATCTACCTGTCCTACCGCAAATTCAAGACTTCCATCTATATCGCAAATTGACATATGAATTCCTGCAATTGCATAAATATTATCAGCAATTCTTTTCAATAAATCAATATTTATTAATTCCTTAAGTTTAAGCATTTTACAATTCTCCCTATATATAACAAATCATTTCAATATATAATATAAAATTACATTAATTCCATTTTTTATTACATTATAACATTTATATTCAAAAAAGTATTGTGTTTATACAAACTAGTCCTAATTATTTTCTGTCCATTACCTAAAAAATAAACTCACGCTAATAATAAATTACCGTGAGTTTCATATTTCAGTAAGTATGCCACTAAAGCATTCTTTTAACTTCATTTGCATACTCAATTGCATGGGGATAAAAACATTTAAAGTCATTTTCAAGACTTTCATAATTATTAATTAATTCATCTATTGGATTTACTAAGGGATGTTTTGTATTGGAAAATCTTTTAGCAATTCGCTCTACTGTTATTTCAATACCACTTATATTCCTATATGAAACAAGCCAGTTTTCTTCGATTATAAAAGGCATTCTTTTTATTAATTTATCTGGCAGACAGTAAGAAAACTTTTTAAGTATGTTATAAAAGTTTTCTGAATATTCTTCTAAGGATATTGAAGAATATTCATACCAATTCTTAGCTAAGAAATGATCATAAAATATGTCAATTAATACACCTGCAAGGCGTCTATTTGTTTTAGAAATTCTTTTTCTACTGTTTAAAAAATCTGGATGTGAATCTGTAAAAGTATCAAGTTTTTTATGCATAAAAATCCCCTGTCTTATTGAGTATTCAAATTCATTTTCCAAAGACTTATTCACAAAATCACCCAGAAAATTTCCAAGCATATTTTCTTCGCTATTGTCTGCAAGATATACATGAGCTAAATAATTCATTTCTTCTCCTTTCAAATTCCTCTACCTAATACTGCAACATATGTAAATTAATTTTCTCGCTTTTATTTTTTTTAATAATAAGCAAACTCATATATTGATGTTTTTTCAACATGATTTACACCCGCAAATACAGTATCCGTAATCTAAAATCACGTCATGCTAGACTATTTTATCTTTAATAAAATTATATCCCAAAGATAGGATATTTTATACTATTGATTGATGACGCCTTTATTCATTTTCAACAGTAAAAATTGTATGAAATAAAAACTGATATTTATACTATAATAAAAAAACGTATTTAATTAATAATTCACGACATAATGTAAAAAATCTTAGTGCAATATTTACAAAATCATTTAATATTTTAATAAATTTAGCAAAAACTAAAAACGTTAAATAATAGCAAGTATATTTAATCTTAATAAATTCTTATTACTTACAATAATAACTACATTTAATTATTAATTGATAATATAATTAAAACTATTATTTTTTGACTTTTATTATGTTTATCTATATTATAGAGTTAATTTATTTTTTTCAAATGATAAAACAATGATTGAATATGGAGGTATTTTATATGAATGCAAAAGTTAAAGTTGCTAGATTATCTGTTCTTTCAAATAGCATTTTAATAATTCTTAAGTTATTTGTTGGACTTACTACTGGTTCAGTAAGTATCCTATCCGAAGCTATACATTCAACTATGGATTTATTAGCCGCTATAATAGCATTTTTTTCTGTGAAAATATCTGACAAACCAGCTGATGAAGCACATCCTTATGGACATGGAAAAGTAGAAAATATTTCTGGTGTAATTGAAGCACTTCTTATATTAGCAGCTTCTATTTGGATAATAGTTGAAGCAATAAAAAAATTAATAACCCCTGGAGAAATAGAATCCATTGGTCTTGGTTTCATAGTTATGTTTATTTCTTCTGCAATAAATTTTATAGTTTCAAAAAAGTTGTATAAAGTAGCTAAACAAGAAGATTCTATAGCATTAGAAGCTGACGCATTACATTTAAAGGCTGATGTTTATACCTCATTAGGTGTTGGAATTGGATTATTTCTTATATGGATTACTAAATTAAATTATCTAGATCCCGTTGTTGCAATTTCTGTTGCTATCTTTATATTAAAAGAAGCTATTGAGCTATTAATATCTGCATTTAACCCACTTTTAGATGTTAAATTATCTAATGATGAAATTAAAATTATTAAAGATAATATAAATAAATTTTCAACTGTATATTGTAATTATCATGATTTAAAAACCAGAAAATCTGGAAGAATGAAATATGTAGATTTGCATTTGGTATTTCCAGAAAATATGACAATCAAAGAAGCTCATGATATATGTGATAAAATTGAAGATAATATAGAAAAATCGCTACATTATACTCAAATTATGATTCACTTAGAATCTTGTGACAAGAATTGTAATCACGATAGATGTTTTAAAAAAAGTAATAAATAAATAATATCTTTAAATTCAATTGATAAAAATTACTATGACTAGTATAATCTTTTTGTGTTAAATGTAAATTATATATAATTTAATCTGCATTTTAATAAAAAGGGAATGGAGTGAAATTCTTCAACTACCCCAGTAACCGTGAAACTGACGAAATCTAATGCACATGAAATAATGTTATTTTTTTGATTGTGCCTAATATGCCACTGAGAAATTGGGAAGGCTTGAAAGTAGGATGAAGTTAAGTCGGGATACCTTATTTTTATGCAATACTAATATCCTCTGAGGGTGGGATATTAGATAATTATTCATATTTTAATGAAGATAAGACTTTTACGCTTTAGTCTAATTTTTATAAATATGTTTATTATGCTTCTATGGCATACTCTCAAAGGGGTATGCCTTTTTTTATTACCCTAAGGCTCATTGAAAAAATAACAAGTCGATTTGCCATCCAATTTTCGATCATGCTACAACGGCAAATTGACATAATAGACCATCTATAATGGCGATTCACATTCTTGCATGATGAAAAATATACATGGTAACTTTGGACTTGTTATTTATTTTCATATGGCTAAATACAATATTTTGGGAGGACATCATGAAACTAAAAAACAAATTTTTATCACTCTTTTTGATAGTTATATTCGCTATTAGTACACTAGTAGGTTGTGGTAATAAAACTGAAACAATGACAGATAGAGAAGGTAACAGCTTTAAGCTGCCTCAAAAAATAAATACTATAATATCTACAGCACCTTCAAATACTGAAATATTAGTTGGACTCGGACTTTCAGATAAGTTAGCAGCTATAGATAAATATTCCACAGATGTAGATGGTGTTAATAAAGATTTACCTAAAATTGATTTTAAAAATCCAGATGCTGAAACTCTTGTTAGCTTAAAGCCTGATTTAATAATAGCTTCAGGACATAATAAAACTGGAAGTGAAGATCCATTTGCTGCTGTTAAAGAAGCTGGAATACCTGTTGTATACATACCTACAAGTTCAAGCATAGAAGACCTTTATAAAGATATTGACTTTATATCTAAAATCACTGGAACTGAAAAAAAAGGTAATGAGATGATTACTAATATGAAAGATGATATAAGCTCCATAAAGAAAATCGGAGATACTATTACTAATAAGAAAAATGTATATTTTGAAATAGGATCAACTTCATCTTTATATAGTTTTGGCAATAATACATTTTTAAATGAAATGATTGAAATTGTAGGTGCAAAGAATATCTTTGCAAATGAAAATTCATGGATATCTCCAAATCCTGAATATATAGTTAAAGCTAATCCTGACGTGATACTTACAAATGAACCTACTGGCAATGCTGTTATTAATATAAAGAATCGTGAAGGTTTTAAAGATGTTACTGCAGTTAAAGAAAATAATGTCTTTGCTATTGATAACAATTCGTCTTCCAGACCATCACAAAATATAATAAAAGCACTTAAACAAATGGCAAAAGCTATTTATCCTGAGGAATATTCAAATGTATAAAAAAGCTGTTATATTATTAATCCCATTAACGTTTTTAATTTTATGTATTGGAACTTCTATCGGAAGTTCTGATACCAGCTTTGTCGATATTATTTCAATAATTGGATATAAGGCTTTTAGCATTCCATTACCTAAACATATAAATGCTAATGCTGTAGCTATAATTTGGAATTTAAGATTACCTAGGGTTTTTTTAGCATTTATAGTAGGTGGTTCATTATCAGTTAGTGGTGCTGTAGTTCAATCATTACTTAGAAATCCATTAGCTTCACCATATACCTTGGGTGTATCTTCCGGTGCTTCTCTTGGAGTTGGATTTCTTATAATCTCTGGATTATCAATGCCTGTATTAGGCAGACTTACACTTCCCTTAACAGGATTTTTATGCGGACTTTTAACTGTGCTGATTATTATTAAATTTGCATGCAGAGTTGATAAAAGCATGTCAACTTCGACTATAATTTTATGTGGTATGGTTTTTTCTTTATTTTGTAATGCAATACTTACAACTATAGCAGCATTATACAGCGAAGATATAAAAAGTATAGCCCTTTGGCAGATGGGGTCTTTTTCTATGAAGGGATGGTCATATGTACAAATTGGAGTTCCATTTTTTATAATCGGAGTAATAGGTATTATGCGTTACTGTACTGAAATGGATATATTATCTTTTGGTGAAGATCAAGCAAAATCAGTTGGAGTAGATACAAATATGACAAAAATACGTCTTCTTATTTTCTCTGCTATATTAACAGGATCTGCTGTAGCATTGAGTGGAATTATTGGTTTTGTTGATTTAATTATCCCTCATCTTGTAAGAAAAATTATTGGAGCAAAACATAAGTTTGTAATTCCCTTCTGCATAATTTTAGGAGGATGTTTTATGGTAATTACTGATTTAGTAGCAAGAACCATTATAATACCATCAGAATTACCAGTTGGTGCTATTACAGCTCTTATTGGTGCCCCGTTCTTTGCATACATATATTTCAAAAAATCAAGGTAGGTGATAATATTGTTAGAGGTTAAGAATATTTCCTGTGGCTATGACAAAATAGATATTATAAAAGATGCTACATTTCAAGCTAAAAGAGGCGAAGTTCTTTGTATAGTTGGTCCAAATGGATGTGGAAAAAGTACGCTTTTAAAAGCAATAGGTAAACTCATTGAATATAAAGGAAAAATAGCATTAGATTCAAATGATATAAAAAATTTATCTGTAAAAGAATTTGCTAAAAACATTGCACTAATGACTCAAAGCAACAATATCTACTTTCCTTACACAGTTTATGAAACTGTTGCTTTAGGAAGATATGCTTATTTAAAAGGAATTTTATCCTCATTAAGTAAAGAAGATAACTTAATTGTAATGAAATCTATAAAAAGTGTTGGACTTATAGATTTAAAAGATAAGCTTATAAATGAATTATCTGGTGGTCAGCTTCAACGTGTATTCTTAGCAAAATCATTTGCTCAAAATCCAGAAGTTATTCTATTAGATGAACCAACAAACCACCTTGATTTAAAGTGCCAAATTGAAATTTTAGAATATTTGAGTTTATGGGCAAAAGAAAATAATAAAATTATAATAGCTGTATTACATGATTTAAACTTAGTTAATTTATTTGGTGAAAAAGTTATATTACTAAGTAAAGGTGAAATAATCAGCAAAGGTACACCTAAAGAAGTATTTCTAAAAGATAACTTAAAAAATGTATATAATATAGATGTAAAAAATTTCATGATTAATGCTTTAAAACAGTGGCAGTAAAATATATTTGATAAATACTTAAAAAAGTTAATAATAGAGAATGTAGAATAACTTGTGTAAATTGAATATTTGATATGTTATATAACTGGAAATTTTATTTCCAGTTATATTTTTATCTTTCTTTTGAAATACTAAAACTGGATATTATTATATTTTTAGTTTGTGCCAAAAAAGATAATATATGCATAATTTCATAAAATGGACAAACTATACAGCTAACGCTTCGTTGATTCTTTCTTTAAACATTATTTCAAATTTTAAAAGTGTAACACCCCAGTTTGGAAGTGGTGAAGTCCATTTTTTCATAACTTGATCTGTTGCTAAATACAATGACTTTCGTAATGAATCATCAGTTGGAAATACAGTTCTAATCTTAGTGAATTTTCTTAGTTGCCTATTAAAACCTTCAAGTGTATTGGTAGTATAAATCATCTTTCTAATTTCTTTAGTATAAGAAAAATATGTAGATAATTTATCCCAGTTTTCATACCATGAATCCACTACAGAATCATAAAGATTATCCCATTTTTTCTTCAACTCATCGAGCTGCGCTAGCGCAATTTCCTCTGTATCTGCTTTATAAACAAGCTTCAAATCTTTCATAAATTCTTTTCTGTTTTTATAAGAGACATATTTTATCGAATTTCTTATTTGATGTATTATACAATTTTGAATACATACCTTTGGAAAAACAGCTCTAATTGCGTCTGGTAAGCCTCTTAATCCATCCATACATGCAATTAAGATGTCTTTAACGCCACGATTATTTAAATCATTGCATACACTTAACCAAAATTTTGCACCTTCAGCTTCGCCTATCCAAATTCCTAAAATATCTTTATAGCCATTCATATCAACTCCCATACAAATATATGCTGCTTTAGAAACAATTCTATGTTCATCTCTTACCTTAAAATGAACCGCATCCATATATACTATAGGATATACTGGGTCTAACATTCTGTTTTGCCATTCTGCTGCTGCGTCCATCACTTTATCTGTTATTTTCGATATCATTGATGGAGAGACATCTATACCATAGAGCTCTTCGAGTTCGGATTGAATATCTCTTGTAGACATTCCACGTGCATACAAACCAATTATTTTTTTATCCAGTTCACTACATTCTGTTTCATACTTTCGAATTGCTCTTGGCTCAAACTCTGATTTTCTGTCTCGTGGAATATCTAAAGGTACCTCCCCGTAACTACTTCTAACATCTTTTTTAGAATAACCATTTCGATAATTCTTTTCACTTTCGTTATCGGCTCTTTCATACTTCTCTCTGCCTAAATGTTCATCCATTTCCGCTTCAAGCAATTGTTGCATAACATCTTTTAATAGCTTTTGCATCAATCCATTCTTACCTACAACATCATCCATGCTTTTACACTTTTTAATTTCTTCTTGATAATTAATATCTGGTACTTTCATTTGGAATCCTCCCTTATTATTTTCAAGTATATTATTCCAAATCTACCATCAAACAATACAAAAAAAGAATGTAGTAGATTTGTTTTACACAAATCTAGCTACATCCCCTAATAATAGCATAATAATTGATTTTTTATTTATCAATTTATGTCAATTCAACTTTTTTATTAATATAAATTGATAAAAGAGCTGACTAATTTACGTTTGTCAGCTCTTCTTTAAACCTTCTCTTTACTTTATTATGTTTATTGCTTATACATTAATTTTACTTTTTTAAATATTTTCTAATTGTTTTAATTTATATTATTTTATTTCCAGATTTCATTCGCAATTTCTTTAAGGAAAAGAATTTTATTCCACTGTTCATCGTCTGTAAGAATATTCCCTTCTTCAGTAGAAGCAAATCCACATTGTGGACTAATACAAATGTTGTTAATATTAACATATTGATTAGCTTCTTTAATTCTATTAATTATAGCAGTCTTATCTTCTAATTCTCCGATTTTTGAAGATACAAGTCCTAAAACAACTTGTTTTCCATCACCTAAGAAACGAAGTGGTGAAAAATCGCCTGCTCTATCTGTATCAAATTCAAGATAAAATCCATCTACATTTTCTTTTCCAAACAGAATTTCTGCAATTGGCTCATATCCACCTGAAGCTGCAAAGGTTGAATGATAATTTCCTCTGCAAACATGGGTTGTAACAATCATGTCATCTGGATGCTTTGAAATTGCTAGATTATTAACTTTTAAATACGTCTCTGCAAGTTTTTTTAAATCAACTCCAGCATCTTGGCGAGCTTCCCAGTATTTTTTATCACAAAACATTCCCCAAGTACAATCATCAAGTTGTAAACTTCTGCATCCAACATCATATAAATCTTGAATTATAGTTTGATATGCATTGGCAATATCGTTTATTAATTCATTCATATTATTATAAAATTTATTAGTAGCATCCTTATTTTCTGCACGTTGCAATTCTGCTAAAAATTGTGCTGGTGCTGGAATTGTTTGTCTAGCTGTAATTCCATTCTCTGCAAATTGTT
This sequence comes from Clostridium saccharobutylicum DSM 13864, assembly GCF_000473995.1. Lineage (NCBI taxonomy): Bacteria > Bacillati > Bacillota > Clostridia > Eubacteriales > Clostridiaceae > Clostridium > Clostridium saccharobutylicum. Next base: position 3,613,571 of record NC_022571.1, read on the forward strand.
GAATAAATTTAAAATGATTAATAAATGGATGATTTTCACCAGTAATTTTTCCTGACAATCTCGCAGTTTCTGGTCTTGTTTCCAAGCCATTAAATTTATATCCATTATCTATTTCTACCTTTTCAACACCATTTAATCCCCACATAAAATCAAGGTGCCACCAAGAGCGACGGAATTCTCCATCTGTTATTACTTTTAATCCAACTCTTTTTTGATTTTCAATTAATTTTTTAATTTCAATATCTTCAATTTTTTTTAATTCCTCACTAGAAATTATTCCTTTTGCAAATTTTGCTCTTTCTTCTTTTAATGCTTTTGGACGAAGAAAACTTCCAACAATATCATATCTAAATGGTGTTACTCCTCTTTTCTTTGCATTTTCAAATTGTATCATACTTGTATCCCCCTTTTATTTTTAGCTTATTTAATTAAAGTTTTTATTTTTTAATGTGCTTCAGTGAGATAAGTATAATACATTTTTTTATGTATAAAATAATTCCTAAATTGTATGGCCAAACATAGTTTCAAACTATACCTGATTCAATTCTTCCATCAATGTTTCTTTTAATAATTGAACATAATCTAAAGCTATTTTACTTAAAGATATATTCTCATGAATAATATATCCAATAGTAATCTCTTCTTCCAATTCTAGAGGAACAGAAATTATATTATTTCCATTTAAATCATGGCTAATAACTCCAGTTGAAATAGTATAACCATTTAATCCAATAAGTAAATTGAATAATGTTGCTCTATCACTTACAGTAATACTTTTCTTATGAGTAAGAGTACTTTGAATTTCTTCTGAAAAATAAAAAGAATTAAATTCACCTTGTTCGAAGGAAAGGTATGGATATGATTCTAATTCTTTTAACGTAACATATTTTTTATTTGCAAGTGGATTTTCAGAACTAATAAAAATATGAGGATTTGCTTTGAATAATTCTTTAAAAATCAAATTATTTTCTCTTAAAAATTTATTGAGAACTTTAGAATTAAATTCATTTAAATAAAGAATTCCTATTTCACTTCGAAGATTTTTCACATCTTCTATAATTTCATAAGTTCTTGTTTCACGTAAAGAAAATTCATATTCATCTAAATCATATCCCTTTATAAGATTTACAAAAGCACTAACTGCAAATGCATAATGTTGGGTAGAAACAGAAAAACTTTGTTTAGTTATTTTTTTATTAGAATAACGACTTTCCAGTAATTCAACTTGTTCAATTACTTGTTTTGCATAACCTAAAAATTCAGCACCGTGAGCAGAAACTGTAATCCCTCTATTAGTTCTATTAAAAATAGTAATTCCAATTTCAGTTTCAAGTTCCATGATTGCATTAGAAAGACTTGGTTGGCTAATAAAAAGTTGCCTTGTTGCTTTTGTAATAGATCCACATCTAGCTATTTCAACTGCATATTTTAATTGTTGTAATGTCATTAATGTTCACCTTCAATCTAATTTATATATTTGTTTTTTCTTATTTTTTATTAGTTAAAAATATAAACACAAAATAATTTCTATTTATTTTCTTATGTATTGTTTATCTTCGCTTAACTTATTATATTATCATAATAAGCTAATATTAAATTGCTATATAAAAAATGTCCAGTTTAATACTGGACAAAATTCTAAGTTACACACTGCTTTTTCAGCACTGTTTCTTTTTTATGCTTCAATCATGTAAAAAATATTATTTGTTTTTATTCTTTTCATTTTCTATTTTCTTTCTTTCTACGAATCTTCCCATAAAAAAAGCAATAACGCCAACTCCAATACCTGTCTGCACGCAGAAAATCAAGCTCTCTACTTCTCCAGGTAATTCTCCACCAATCCAAGTTTCCATAACTGGCTTAACCCAAGGTTTATACTCACCGCCTGTAATTTGAGAAACTACTTCACTTCCTGCATCATCAGATCCACCAAATTCAGCACCTTTTAATGTAAATAATGGTATTACAGCAATCAGTGCAGCAATAATTAATAAAGTTACAACTGTCTTTTTTGTTTTTGACATTAATTTTCGCCTCCATTCATTAATCCAAGACCTTTCAATTCAGGTTTTGCATATGTTTCAAGACCAATTATAATAACAACTGTCAAAATGCCTTCTATAATTGCTAAGGGAACCTGCGTAGGTGCGAATACTGCAAGAAATTTAATTGCAGATACCATAACCCCACCATTTTCAGATGGATATGCAAGTGCAAGCTGAATGCTTGTTATACAATAAGTAAATAAATCACCAATTGATGCTGCTAAGAAAATACCTAAATATTTATTGACTTTTAAAATTTTACACAATTTATATATTGCATAAGAGACGAATGGACCTGCAATAGCCATAGAAAATGTATTTGCACCAAGAGTAGTTAGTCCTCCATGAGCAAGTAAAATTGCTTGAAAAATAAGTACAATAATTCCCAATATACTAACTGGACTTGGTCCAAATAAAATTGCCCCAAGTCCTGTACCTGTCATGTGTGAACAACTTCCTGTTACTGATGGAATTTTTAAAGATGAAAGTACAAAAACAAATGCGCCTGCCATAGCTAAAATAGTGATTGATCTACGGTACTCGGACAATGTTTTCTTAATTGATAAATAACCTGCTATTATAAATGGAAGACAAATAACTCCCCACATAATACAAAATTTTGGTGGAAGATATCCTTCCATAATGTGCATTGCATTTGCTGCTGGAGCTACTCCAAAAGCTAAAGCAAATGATATTGCAAAAGTTATAATTTTCTTTTCTTTTTTATTCATTTTTCTCCCCCTCGATAAGCTTTGATATTTACATCCTTAAAAGCTAAATAATAAATAAAATAAATCGTTATGTTGATTTTTAACAAACAAAATTTTCTTTAATTAATGATAAATATTTAATAATTTAACTTCTTATTTGCAGCATGATTGCGTTTTTATAAACGATAAGTTCTTGGTTGTGCGTATGCACTTTTTTATTGGTATATATATAATTCTTATTCTCCAAGTATTTTCTTAAATTCCTGTATACTTTTAGGATAAGATTTTATATCTTCTAGAAGATGTTTTTCTACAAGAGATTCATAAACCTCTAACAATGTTGGCTGTTTCAAATTTGCCTGTTTTAAAATTTCTTTATTTTTAAAAATTTCTAGAGGTGTTCCATCTGCAATGATTTTTCCTTCACTAAACACAAGAACTCTTTCAGCCCATCTATATGTAAAATCTACATCATGTGTAGAAATAAGCATTGTCTTTCCTTCAGATCCAAGCTTCATCAAAACTTCTTCTAACATCATTGCATTTAACGGATCTAATGCTGCTGTTGGTTCATCAAATATTATAATCTCTGATTTCATCGCAATAATATCCGCAATACTAACGCGTTTCTTTTCTCCACCACTCAAATAATGAGGTGGGCGATCTTTCAAATGTGAAATATTCATGTATTCCAGTGCTTCATCAACACGCTTCAATACTTCTTCTTTGGGAAACTTTAAATTCATAGGTCCGAATCCAACTTCTGCCATAACTGTTGATGCAATAATTTGATTATCAGCATCCTGAAATACTATTCCAATGTTTTTTCTAAGTTCCTTTAAATTCTTTTTATTTATAACTTTATCTCTATAAATAATTTTCCCTTGTTCTGGTGTAAGCACGCCATCCACATTCAAGAAAAATGTAGATTTCCCTGATCCATTAGAACCAATGACAGCGATTTTCTCACCTTCATAAATATCTACATTTACTCCATTCAATGCAGACTTTCCATTTCCATATATGTAGTGAAGATCCTCAATTTTTAATATTAATTTTTTCATAATCGTTCCTTTCTTGGCATATGAAAATAAATAACAATTTCAAAGTTGCCATGAATATTTTTCTCCACACAAAGAGGCAAATTGACTTGTTATTTTTTTGAATGTGCCTTATCTTGTAAAGTTCCAAAGAAAAATCAAAAAAATTATGAATGCTGCTGCAAAAGCAATCTGTATCATTTTTATCTTTTTATCTTCCTCCAAAAATACGAGATCTCCATCATAGCATCGAGCCTCCATAGCATCATAATAATCATTTGCTTTCTTAAGAGAAATAATAAGCATATTGCTTGCAATACGTCCAAATGTATAGCAGGATGTTTTAAAATCACAGTAGCCCTGGCGTGATCTTGCGGAATTCTTCATTTTCGTACATACATTCATTAAAATAAATATATAACGATAAATAAGACTCATCAATTCTACGATAATCTTTGGCACATGCAGATTTCGAAGCACATAAATAATTTCCGAAGATGGAGTTGACAGTGTCATCATTTGTAGAGCACTAATTGCTGCAAAAATTTTTAAAATCAAAAATGCCATTTTCTTAAGCTGTTCCTGAGATGTAAAAATATAAAATAAACCAAGATGCATGTTATACTGTCCTATTGACTGCTTAGAAAAATCAATTGCAACAGTAAAAGTACTAATCAAAATAAAAGTAATTGGAATTGCCAGTATTGACAAGTATTCAGTTAATGGAATCCCTCCTTTGATAACCGTTAGATACGCCATTGCAATTATTACTGCAACAGATACATATGGATTGTCCAATACAATGCAGAGAATCAATGTCAAAACTGATAAGTATACTTTAAAGGCAGCATTCCACTGTCTGATTTTTGAGGCATAAGCATAAAAATCAATTGAATATCCTTCCCCATGTTTATGTCCTATTTTATGTTTATGATGATGTACCCCATCCCTATGAGTATGCTTACTTTTATGTTTCAATATAAAGAAAAAGACAATCATCCAAAACATAACACATAAAATAATAATTTTGTCCATATAACATCTCCCTTGAAATTTAATTATTTTTATTTTCTAAAAAGCCCTAAGCTTTTCTTCCTCCATTATTCATTATTTATTTTTTACGATTTAACAATCTGATAAGCATTTAATGTCACTAAGTTTAAAAATCAAAATTTTTATAATCTCCTAGGCATTAAAAAAAGCCCTTTTAACAAAAGTGTTAAAAAGACATAATAATAAAACCCACTTATTAATTTAAAATCCGCAAATAAATGTTCATTAAAACGCCCACTCCATCACTCGTAGAGTTCAGTCACATTAATAAATGTAAATTATCTCTTAGACTTGTTACTTTTTAATGTGTCTTATAGTGCAAAATATAGGCAGGTCTTCTGACTTAAGAATCGATATTTAAATGCGCCTTCCCTGTTTAAAAGTGGCATAATGTATTTAAACTCCTCTAATACAGCTACGGGATAGTTCAGGAATCTCACCTGTTTCCCTTTTAATCAATCAATTTTTAATATACAAATTATAATCAAATTGATTAAACCTACATTTTATTATTAAATTTTTTTCCATTATACCATAACATTATTTATCATAAAAATCAATTAACATATCTATAAATTCTAATACATTCAATAATAATTTTAAATATATTTCTTTCACAAACTCCTATCATATAATGTGATTGATATAATTATCCTAATTTTTAATAATGCTAATTTTCTGAAAAAGTGTACTTAAACAATGTACTAGTATATTACAAATAATGTATTCAGTAAAAAGTTTCATAAAACTTCCTTAACTATATATTATTAAGTTAACCTGGTATAACTTGCTACATGATACATTGAATACTTCCTCATATATTTTCAAATAATACTATTGTATAATTAATACTGGTGACTTTTTTATACAAAACCTTTATTATTAGCTCCTTTAAATAGGAGCTTTTTTCATGAAAGTTACAAAAATAATTTAACTTACTCTCTTTTAAATACTATTTCACCATCTATTATTGTAAGATCAGCTTTAGATTTTATATCAAGTGGATTACCATCATATACTACAATATCTGCATCATAACCAATTTCTAACTTTCCTATTCTATCTTGACAATTCAGTATTTCTGCAGCGTTTATTGTAATTGATTTCATTGCATCTTTAAATGATAATCCTTGCGCCATAGCTATAGCTGCAACTGTTCTCAAACAATCTATTGAATTATATGGATGGTCTGTTATAATAGCAGTTTTAACTCCTTCTTTAAAAAGCTCCACAATAGAAGCATATCTTCTTCCCTTTAACTCCATTTTTATTCGTGGAGTAAGAAGAGGGCCATAGGCTACTGGAACATTCTTTTCCTTTAAATAAGATTTTACTAAATGTGCCTCGGTACCATGTTCAATTACCATTTTACTGATATTAAATTCATCAGCAATTCTTATGGCTGTAACTATATCATCCGCTCTATGAGCATGAACTCTTAGTGGAATTTCTCCTTTTAATAAAGGAATAACCGCTTCTAATCTTATATCTCTTTCTTTGATATTATTATTTTCTTTACGAACTATATAATCCTCTGTTCTCATAAATAACTCTCTTATTAATGCTGCACTGCCCATCCTTGTTACTGGACACTTATCATTAATTCCATATGTACTTAATGGATTTTCTCCAAGAGAAACTTTAAAACCTGCTGGATTCTTTACTATCATTTTATCAATAATTGTTCCAACTGTTTTTATAACAACATTTCTTCCTCCAACAACATTATTACTTCCAGGTCCACTCATAACACAGGTTATACCAGATTTCACGGCGTCCTTAAATGCTATATCAAACGGATTTATAGCATCTATACCATTTAAATGAGGGGTAACAGGATCTGATGTTTCATTATTATCAACACCTATTTTCCCAGTACACTCTTCAATAATCCCAAGATGAGTATGGCAATCAATAAATCCTGGAAATACAAATTTCTCGTTTAACTCAATAATTTCCATGTTTTCATACTTGTCTGATAGATTTTCAGCTATCTCTGCTATTTTTCCTTCTTTTATAATTATATCTTTTTTATCATATCTATCTTTTTCTAAATCATACACAATACCATCTTTTAACAAAGTTATTTTCAATTTAATCGCTCCTTCTCATATATTTTTAATTGCATATTTACATGAAACAATATTTTTAATATAAGCAGATTTGACTAAAAACATACATTTAAATTAACAATAACTTTAAGTATATGGATTTATTTTCTAGACATTAATAACTTCTTTAGTTTAATACTATTAAGGTTGGGAGGTGATACATATGAAGTTGGCACCACATGAAACTATTGAAGTTCGTGAACTTATAAGTCAGGAAATGTTAGGTATAAAAAAAGTTAGTGCAAGTATAAATATGGTTAATGATAGCGAATTAAAAAATTATATGCAAGATACGTTATCTTCTAAAAAAAATGCTTTAAGAAATATACAATCTACATTACAAACATTATAGAAAGGAGAAATGATTAATGGTACAAAATTCTCAATTAACAGAAAAAGATATTGCTCTTGATCTATTAACAAGTTCAAAAGCTTCAATAGCAACATTAACAAAAGTATTAACAGAAACAACAAATCCACAACTAAGAGATACCCTTAAAAGTGAATTAACTACATGTATTAATTCTCATTATAGACTATCAGATTTATCAATTAATAAAGGTTGGTATAATGCACAAGCAACTCCTGAGCAACAACTTCAGCAAGATTTGTCATCTATTAATTCAATAGTTCAATAAAATTATTTAAATCTTAGACTATACTTATTTAATTTTAAAATGGCTCGGAGGTAATATTATGAGTAAAAAAAATAACTTAACACCACATGAAATTCTTGAATTAAGAGAATTGATGGATAATAATATTATAGGTGTTAAAAAAATGCAAGCCAGCATTCCAATGATAAAAGACGATGAATTAAAATCTTTTATGGAAAAATGCCTAGACTGTAAAAAAGAAAATATAAATTCAATGCAAACTTTTATTGAAAATAATATAAGTATGCAATAGGAGGTAGTAATTATGTCTTTTTTAGATAATTTATTAGGAAATAATAATTCATTAACAGAGAAAGACATTGCCCAAGATATGATTAAAGATTCAAAATTCAGTGCAACTTCTTTGTCTGCTGCAGCAGCTGAAGCTGTAAACCCTGAAATAAGAGCAATGTTACGTAAACAATTAGATAAAGCCTTAACTGAACATTTTGAGTTGTCTGATATGGTTATAAACAAAGGTTGGTATCCAGCACAAGATCAACCAGTAGATCAGCTTCAAAAGGATTATGATGACTCACAAGATTTAACCTAATATTTAAATACAAATTTACAATTTATCCTAAGCTTCTTATTTAAATACGTTATATAAATTGCAAACTAAGTTTATTACAAATATAATTCAAATTCTATCATCTTAAATCATGTTTACTATATTTTTATAGAATACAAAAATATAGTTATAGAATCTTAATAATATAAAGAACGCCTCATTGTTGTAAGCTATTTTCAACATGAGGCGTTCTTATTGAATGCTAACTTATAGTATTAAGCTGGCTTAAAATAATATTATAATACTGTTAATTTATTCAATGTTAATATCATAAGCTAAATTATGATGAACAAACTCTTAAAATATAAAATCCACAGATTATTAAAAATAATAAGCTGTGGATTTTATATTTTAAGAGTAACTTTAGCAAAACCTTATGAAATTTGGTATTTTTCCATACTAATATTTTGGCAATATTCAGCATCAAAATCAGGTACATCCCAAGCTATGTCAGTTTTATGAAATACCCCCTCATTATGATTATCTTTTTCTATATATTTGCTTCCATCTTGTGCTATTGTGACATGCATTAGACTTCCATACTTTATAGCGGCTGGTCCTTGTATAATTTCGCCATTCATTTGTACCAATTCTCTATCCTTTGGTATAAAAAGTCCATCACATTGCCAATCGCTTGGAATTGTTTCTCCAGAATGAAGAACATACCATGAATTTTCATAATTTCCTCCATCTGTTTCTCTCCTTGGACCATATACAATAAAAGTTTCTGCTGTAGAATTTGTTATTAACGCATTGTTATCTTTATGCTGTAACTTATGTTCTGCTGAAATAGTCATTCCACTGCTCATATTTCTCCTCCTTTGTTTCCTGTTTCTACAACTTTTTTATATTACCCTATTAATATACCCAAGATTTAATAAGTATACTCACATTTAAAATTTGTTCTTTATTATTTTATTTAAATAGCCCAATACATAACTTTTTGTAAAAAACTACAAATTACGAATTCCTAGTTTGTAATTTATAATTTTTATCTTTACTTAACAACTTCATTTAATCATTCTATTATAATCATTTAAAGTGATAAATTACCTGTAATAAACATAGTCAATGAGCACAAAATATATTTGTTAGTCAAACTTAGAAAAACTAACTTCTCAGATATTAATAATAATTAAAATTGAAAGGAGAACAAAATTATGAATTCAAACAATCAAACTATGCAAAGTTCAGGAATGGTAAATACAACCTTAAATCAAACAAACATGAAAAATTCATCTGTTTCTTCTAGTATTTCAGAACAAAACTCATATAAAAATGGTTTTGATGGCGATATTCAAAAGGCTAAAGAATATAATAAACAAATGGGAACTCCAGGCCAATCAACTATGACAAATCCTGCTGTTTCTTCTAGCATTTCTGAACAAAATTCATACAAAAATGGTTTTGATGGTGATATACAAAAAGCCAAAGAATATAATAAACAAATGGGGACTTCAGGTCAAGGAACGATGACAAGTTCAAGTAGTGTCTCTAATAATATGAAATAAGCTTAAGCATAAATTTTTTTAAATTAGTCCTTATTAAATTTTACAAAATGATAACTAACCTATGTTAATTTCTTTCTTCATGAAGTTAACATAGGTTCTCTTTTTATAAAAACTTTATTATACCTGAATTTCATGAATCATTTTCTCAATGCGTTTCCAAAAGACATTTATTATTTTTGATAATTTTATCATTAAATCATTAACATTAATCGTAAATATTAACATAATTTATTATGTATGATACCATATATATTGTTAACATAATCATTATATTTTTATTACATAAAGGATTGGAGGCATAAAAGTGAAAACTAAAAGCAAACAAAATACATATAATACCCTGTTTCATTGGCATAGTTTTAAATTAAAACTTGTTTTTGAAGGTATAAGTATAGGTATTGCTACTGGCTTATTAATTGTGTTATACCGTGTTGCACTAGAAAAAGCTGGACTACTTTTAAATTACATTTATAGTGTTATATCTATAAAACCTATACTTATACTTCCATGGATTATATCTTTAATTATTATTGGGTACATTGTTGGATTGATGGTAAAAGCTGAGCCAATGATTAGCGGAAGTGGAATACCTCAAGTTGAGGGAGTTTTACTTAGAAAACTTGATATGACATGGTGGAAAGTAATAACCGGTAAATTCTTAGGTGGAGTACTTTCAATAGGTTCTGGACTTTCACTTGGACGAGAAGGCCCATCAGTTCAATTAGGTTCTGCAATTGGACAAGGATTTAGTAAAATATTCAAACGAATTAACGTTGAAGAGAAATATCTTATTACAAGTGGAGCTAGTGCAGGATTAGCTGCTGCATTTAACGCCCCTCTAGCTGGAGCAATGTTTGCATTAGAAGAAGTTCATAAGAATTTTTCACCTTTAATTTTACTTTCAGCATTATCTTCAGCACTATCAGCTGACTTTATAGCTAGTGGTTTCTTTGGTTTAAAACCAGTTTTTAATTTTGGAAATCTTGCTTCATTACCACTTCAATTTTATCTTTACATAATTTTATTAGGTATTATTTTAGGAATTCTAGGAGTAGTTTTTAATAAAACTCTTTTAGGAACTCAAAATTTATATGCAAGACAAAATTGGCTCAAAAAAGAATTCAGAACCATTATTCCTCTATTAATTTCAGTTATTCTTGGAATTCTATTACCACAAGTTTTAGGTGGTGGACACGAACTTATAAGTTCATTGGCTATAGAAAATTTTTCTTTAGCAGTCTTAATCATTGTTCTTATTGTAAAATTTTTATTTACAATGGCAAGCTTTGGATCAGGTGCTCCTGGTGGAATTTTTCTTCCACTACTTACAGTTGGAGCTTTAATCGGTAATTTGTATGGACTAATATTAGTAAATTTCGTTCATTTTGATAACATGTATATTACCAATTTTATAATACTTGGCATGGCTGGATATTTTGCTTCAGTTGTTAAGTCTCCCATTACAGGAACAATATTAATTACAGAAATGACAGGCTCTTTTAATCATCTGCTTTCTTTGGCAGTTGTATCTATAGTTTCATATATAATTGCAGATATTTTAGGTTCAAAACCGGTTTATGAATCGCTATTAGAAAAGTTTCTACAAAATCAAGGTAAAAAAATATGTATAGGCAATAAAAGAATTAAGTCTATATTAGAATTTGCAGTATGTATGGGATCAAATTTAGATAATAAACAAATTAAAGAAATAAAATGGCCAGCTGGTTGCTTATTAGTAGCTGTTAAACGAGGAGATGATGAAATACTTCCTAAAGGAGATACTGTCATTTTTCCTGGTGATTATTTAATTGTACTTACTAACGAAGATAAAGTTTCTAAAATAAATGATGATTTAACATTACTCTCTGAAAGTGCTGCATCATTAAAATAACAAAATAACTTTTAGCTTATAATTATGTGGTGAATAACCGAAATTGCATACATTTTTGTTCCACAGGACCATGAAATTTTCACTAAAAGGTTCTAAGTACAAGGTTGTGCCCATTTTTGCATGTTCCTAATATGAAATTATGACAAGCAAAAATGGTACAACCTTGTACTAAGAACCTTCACAGTTCAATTTCAATGCCTGTTTCACAAAAATGTATGCAATTTCTAGTATGGAAACAAATTTTAATTATAAGTCTAATTCTTAAATTGGATATTTATAAGATTATGATTGAACAAAATTTTGTAGTGAGTAAATTGTTATAAATCAATATTGTCAGTGGTTATTTCCTATATAAGTTATTGAATAAAGTCTATCTTATAGAATAAATTATGGAAAAACTAATTGCTTAATATATTGTTTTATACTCATTTGCCAACCGTAAAATTTTGTTTAATCACATCTTCCTATAGATAAGCAAACTATGAATTGGGCTTAAACTTTGAAATATATTATATACTAGAAAGAAGCTGTATTCTTTTTCGGAGTGTTGCATTTATAATTTAGTTGTAGGAATTTCTTCAATATAAGTTGTCTAATTCTTGACTGTCCTCAACTTGCTTGAGGAGCATGCATGAATTAGACAACTTATGCTGATAGAAATCCACAGCTAAATTATATAGCAACCGAGAAAAAGAATACAGCTTCTTTCGGTAAATTATATCTAAATCCCAAATTGTTTATCTCTATAGATGAATAACTTATTTACAAACTAAAAAGTTTTTTAATTTCTTCATACTTTTCATGAGTTAATAACGCATCTTTTTCTGTATTCTTAAGTTTAACCACATACGTCCATCTTCCATATGGATAGATTTTTGTTATTAATGATAAATTAATAATATATGATTTATGGCTTCTAAAGAATTGAGCATTATCTAGTTTTTCTTCTATATCAGATAAAGAAATAGATGTAGTAAAACTATCTGTTTTTGTATATATAACAGTATTGCTTTCTTCTCTTTGAACTAAAACAATTTCCTTAGTATCTACAAAACTTATTCCTTCTTTATTTTTTATCATGATTTTATCTAAGCCGATTTTATCTAAGCCTTTTTCATGTTTTATTATCTTGTCTATACCATCTCCATAACTAGGCTTATTTATCTTCTTTATTCTATCTAAAGTTTGCAATACTCTCTCGACTTTAAATGGTTTAATCAAATAATCAAAAGCATATAACTGAAATGCATCTGACATATACTCCTGATGCGCTGTTGCAAAAATAATTATAGTCTTTGGATCTATGTCTGTTAATATTTTGGCACATTCTATCCCACTACATCCAGGCATTTCAATATCAAAGAATACCACCTCAGGACGTTTTTCCTTGAATATGCCTATAGCATCTTCACCATTATCTGTATCCCCTATAACTTCAAATCCACCAGACTTATCTAATATCTTTTTTATTATAGTTCTAATTCCCTTTTCATCATCAACTATAAGCACTTTTATATTCATAGCAAAATTCTCCTAATTTTAAAATCTTCTTTTTCTCCTAGTTTTACTTCTTGGCTTTCCAACTATTTCAGAAAGTAGAATTGTCTGCTGAAGTTTAACTGGTGTTAACTCTTGAACGATAGAATCTATCATGCCTTGTGAATTCAAGTAAACATCTTGTTTTTTATTATAGCAATCATTAACTTTGTTATTATTATTATTATGCTTACTATCTTTACTTGAAATAATTTCATTACATTGTTTATCGCTGCTTTCATTAGATTCTGCATTGCTTTCCTCTGATTCTGTATAATTATTATTGTTCATATTATTATTTGTGCTATTACTTATATCTAAATCAACATTTCGTGAATCTTTTGAAATTAGATTTTTTCTATTATTTCTTGTCGATGATGTAGACTCAAAAATAGCAGTTGCAAAAATCTTTAATGGATCAGTAGTAATATCATATTTCATATTTCTCACTCTCCCGTGATACTATTTATTTATCACTATTTTCTTTATCGCCAGCAGTCAATGATTCGTTCTTCTTTCCAGCACTAGAAATTGAACTTCTCATGCTTGTATCTGCAATAACATTTTGCATATCATAATAATCCATAATTCCAAGCTTTCCCTCTCTTAATGCGTAAGCCATTGCTTTTGGCACTTCTGCTTCTGCTTCTACAACAGCAGCTCTCATTTCATGTTCTTTAGCTACAGCCATTGCCCTTCTTTCTTCTGCCTTAGCTTGTGCTATATTCTTATCAGCTTCTGCTTGTAAAGTTTGAAGTTGAGCTCCTATATTTCTTCCAACATCTACATCTGCAATATCAATTGATAGAATTTCAAATGCTGTACCTGCATCTAACCCTTTATTTAGTACTGTTTTTGAAATGGCATCTGGATTTTCTAATACTATCTTATGGCTAGTAGAAGAACCAACTGTAGTTACTATACCTTCACCAACTCTCGCTAAAATGGTTGCCTCTCCAGCACCACCTACCAATCTTTCAAGATTAGCTCTAACTGTAACTCTTGCTTTAACTAAAAGTTCTATACCATCCTTTGCAACAGCTGAAACATTTGGTGTTTCAATTACTCTTGGATTAACACTCATTTTAACAGCTTCTAAAACATCTCTACCTGCTAAATCAATTGCAGCTGCTTTTTCGAATTGTAAATCTATATCTGCTCTATGTGCTGCAATTAATGCATTTACTACATTATCTACATTACCACCTGCTAAATAGTGAGCTTCTAATTGATTAACAGTAAGCCCCATACCAGCCTTTGTTGATTTTATAAGTGGAATTACTATTCTAGAAGGTATAACTCTTCTTAATCTCATTCCAATTAAATTAAATATACTTACTTGAACATTGGCTGCTAATGATGATACCCATAGCCCTATTGGCACAAATGTAATAAATACTGAAATTAAACATACTACTGCTATCGCTACTATAACTAAATTAATAATCATTAATAATCTCTCCTTATTGTTATATTCCTATAGTAAATTGTTATATAGAATATTCTAAATACCATTTAGTCATCTACACTATATTTCTTAATCAAAATACTAATTGTAAATTTAAATTTTTTTTACTACTAACTTTACTCCGCTAACCTTAAATATCTCAATTTTAGAATTAGCTGGAATGTACTCGCCATCAGAAATCACATCAAACTTGACTCCGTCTATATCTACAGACCCTGCTGGTCTTAAGTCAGTAATTGCAATTCCTCTTTTCCCAAGCAAGTAATCCAAATCTGACGAACTAATATACCCATGCTCTTTTTTTTGTTCATCTGATAATATCAGCGGCTTAAATAATTTTCCTTTTGTGAAAAACGTTAAAACCACACCGAGCATAATTCCTAAAACAGCTAAGATTGCTAATGTCATAACTAATGCTTGTGCAAAATTTTGAGCTGTTAATACTACTGCTAATATTAAAGATATAGCTCCTGCAATACCTGGCACTCCAAAACCTGGAATATGCATTTCCAAAAATACCAGTCCAAAGCCTATAATCAGAAGTAAAACTGTTAGAACTGTTATATCTGGTAAGAATACACTCATATTTTTCTCCCTCCCTCCTTACTATAAAAATATAATAGTCTTAATAATAAAACTTAGTAACACAAAATTTCTAAATTATACATTTTTAAAGTTCAAATGTCATTTATGCACATTAAAAAAATGAAAAATGTTCATTTCAACTTTTGACTTGTTATTTTTTTGATTGTGCTTAAATAACTTTTTTAGGTATAATTATTTCAAAAGATGTTCTTTGTTCATTGGATGAAACTCCCACTGTACCATGAAATGACTCAACAATTTCTTTAACTATAGCAAGCCCCATTCCTTCTCCTTTATCTTCTTTTGTTGTAAATCCCTCTTCAAATATCTTATATATAATTTCTTTTGGTATGCTCTCACCATTGTTTGATATATTAATCTTTATATTTTGTAAATCCTCTGCAAATTCAACAAGCATATATCTATTATTAGGCTTTAATTTTAAAGTAAATATAGCATTATCGATTATGTTACCTATCACTCTGCAAAACTCCCATGGTTCCATACTAAGATGTTTTAAATTACTTTTTATTTCTAATTCCATATCTATTTCATTTTTTTCTGCCATCTGAAGTTTTGCTTGAAGCAGTGCATTTACTGCTGGTTTCGAAGTTTTTAAAGCTTTACTAACTCTTACTATATCTTTATAGACAGGTTCTATATAATTTCTTGCTTCATCAAACTCCTCAAGTTCCATCAATGAATAAATAACCTGAATATGATTCAAATAATCATGTCTTTGAGTTCTTAAAGTTTTATTGAATGATTCAAGATATTTTATTGTATCTATTAAATTATCACTCCCCTTTTTAAATAAAAGATTATAAAATATCCCCCCTGTAATAATACTGTTAATACATATACTTATCGCTATAACATCAATAATAAAATTCCCTTCAATAATATAATGATTTTTATGTTTATAATAAACAAATAAAATTATAAACACTACTTGTATTAAATTTAAAAATATAGATACTAACACTATTTTAGACATGTTATATGTTTGCTTCTTAATTTTCATGCACTCCCCCCTATAGATATATTTTACCATAATAGTTTATATCTAGTCGGAATATATTTATTAAAAATCATTATACTGTATCTATATATAATTAGAATATATATTTACTAAACTTAAAGAAGCATCTATACTATAAATCAAGTTGTCTATATATTTTTTATATTGTTTCTTTTACTATATTAATATAGTCTTGTACATATTGTGGCAAATAACAATTCTTCCTGTATACAACAAAAAGCTTAACTTTTATTTTAGGATTTCCTATTGAAAAATATATTGGTTTTTTTTCTAAGTTCACGTATTTTAAGTATGTTTCTGAACTAAAGGAAACTCCAAATCCACATGCTGCTAATCGAATAGCACACTCAACACTTCTTGTTTTTAATATAACTTTAGGCTTTATATTCAGCTTATCAAATAAATCTTCTTCTATCTCTCCACTTTTTTGATCTGTATAATTAATTATAAAATTATCATCTTTAAATCTTTTAATATCAATCCAAGGAAATTTACAACCTTCAATTTTCTTACCTTCATTAGCTAATGGATGATTTTTACTAACCGCTAATGCAATTTCTTCATTTTTTAAAAGTTCACAAGATAGCATAGAATTATTTTCTGAATAATTAAATATTGCTATATCCACATCCCCATTAGTCACAAGTTCATCTAACTTATTAGATCCTGTTTCTTCCCAAAAATTTATATCAACATTTGGATATTTCTCTTTAAACTTCGGAACGGTTTCTGGAATAAGATACGGACTTCGTATTATTGAACACGCTACATTTAATCTTCCTTTTTTATTATTTACAATGTCAGAGAATTCATCATCTAAATCTTTCTTTATTCTTAGTATTTCTCTTGCGTATTTTATATATCTTTCTCCTGCATAAGTTAAATTATAATTATTTCCTATCCTTTCAAAAATATTAATATCTAAATTTTTTTCAAGATTCTGTAAATATTTACTTAGTGATGGCTGCGATATATATAACTCTCTAGCAGCTTTCGAAATACTGTTATTTTTAGCAATACTTAGAACATATTGTAATTCTTTGAAATCCATTTTAATATACCTCCAAAAATATAGCTTTACTGCATATAAAACATAGAAATTATGTATTAGCATCATACTTATTAGTATTATATACTATAACTGTATATAAATTGAAGTTAAGCAAAAAATAATTACTTACTTTTAATGCACGTGCAAATAAATAACCAGTCCAATTCGACGATGCGAAGTGAACTAAAAGTGATGCTCCAAATTTTATATTTGGCTATCAGAACTTTCACACAGTGCAATCTATGATTTTGTATGAACTCACTTACTCAGCGAATGTATACAAGTCGAGCTTCTCATAATGGAAAATTAGCTGACAAATGGACTTGTGATTTATTTGAATGTGACTAATATAAAATATGTTTGGGGGAATTATTATGAAAAAAGGATATGTTTATATTATTTTAACAACTGTTATTTTTAGTACAATGGAAATTGCATTAAAACTTGTGTCTACAACATTTAATCCAATACAGCTTACTTTTACAAGATTCTTTATTGGTGGCTTATGCTTAATACCATTTGCTATAAGTTCACTTCATAAAAAACATCTTTCTATTTCAATTAATGATTTATACTACTTTGCTTTATTAGGATTATTAGGCATTGTTGTAAGTATGGGATTATATCAATTGGCAGTACAAAATACTGAAGCTTCTGTAGTTGCTGTGTTATTTAGCTGCAATCCAGTTTTTGTTACGATCTTAGCATTCTTTCTTTTAAAAGAAGCTATTACTAAAAACAATATTATCGCCTTAGTTCTTGAAATTATTGGAACAATAATAATTATAGACCCTTTAAACACAAAACTTAGTGTATTAGGTGTCATACTTACAATAGCATCAACTTTAACTTTTGCTCTTTATGGAGTCTCTGGTAAAAAGAAATGTGCTAAATATGGTGGAATAGTTGTAACTTGTTTTGGTTTTATATTTGGCAGTCTTGAAATGTTGATTTTAATTGGCTTAACCCATATTACTTTGATTTCAAATTGGTTTTATTCAAATGGACTTGCGACTTTCTCAAATATTCCTTTGTTTACAGGATACAATTTGAATACATTACCTATAGTTGCATTTATTTGTATTATTAACACTGGAGTTGGATTTGCTTGTTATTTCAAAGCTATGGAAGAAACTTCTGCTCAAACTACTTCATTAGTATTCTTCTTCAAACCAATATTAGCACCAATTCTTGCGTTAATTATATTGCATGAAATTATTCCATTTAATATGATTATGGGCATTTTACTTATACTTATTGGCTCGCTTTCATCTATTTTGCCTGAATTATTAGCTCAAAGAAATGCTAAATTGGATACTGATAATACTATAATTTAAAATTTCGATACTATTATAGATATTTAGCTTAAACTTATGTAGTGGCTAACCGAAAGTAAGGGTACTCTGTTGCTCAATTGCTATAGAACATGGCTATGGATTTCTAACAGTAAGAGTTGCTCAATTCCTGCATGTTCCCCAGACAATCTGGTTACAAGCAAGAATTAAACAACTCTTACTGAAGAGATACCTATAGCCATATTCTAAATGCAATGCTCGCAAAAGAGTACCCTTACTTTCTGGTTTAGAGTTCATTTCAAAGGTTAAATCTAATTTATAATTTAAATATCGATATAGATATTCAAACTATAAATCATACTTATGCCTTAGAGTGATGTGGTAACTTACTGAACTCAAAAATGTTTTTGTTTCGTAGCACTATGAAACAAAAACATTTTTGAGTTCTATTTAATATTTAGTAACCTTGTAAATACATTTATATATACACTCTATCACATACTCTTGTATACATGATAGTAAAATAAATCAATAAAAAACAATAAACATTTTAATATGTATATGTTTATTGTATAACATGGTATATTCATACTTGGGTAACAAATAGGGCAGGAAATACAACATAAAAAATGTCTAATGGATATTATCCATCTTTCCAGTATTTACTAAAAATATTACCTGACCATAAAATTTCCAGTAATATTTAAATAACAAATATACTAATAACACAAAATTATCTAGAGTCCCGTTTTGTTTATTTTGTGCGCCCTTTTTAGCTAATCAAACCATTGGAATTGCATAAAAGCAACTTTTACATCAATTAATGATGTTTTTGCAATTTCTAATCAATTCTTATTCAGTTTTATAAATGAGTTTCTCAATTACCTAATATCTAGTTTACCTTCACTAATTTATCATTCATAAGTCACCTTCCTTGTTTAAAATTTTTTGTATAACAAAAGACACCTACATTTCTGCAAGTGCCCTAAATAAATATTTATGTTCTATTATCTTATTTCAAATTTATTTATTTTATATCTAAAGAACTACAGTTACAGGTACTTTAATTGTAACTGTTCCTGAAGGTGGAATATCACCAACATTAACTACAATATTTGAAGGTGTTGAAGTTGAATCAACTGTACCTTGAGTTGTTGTTATTCCACCAGGTATAAATTGAATATGATTTGGAGCATTATCATTTACTACTACTGCCTTTGCTGTTTTTGAACCAGTATTAGTAACTACTATAGTATACGTAAACTTATCTCCTACCCATACATCTTTTACATCTGCTGTTTTTACAACACTTAACGTAGTATCAGCTGTTCCGTGAAATATAATTGAAACTTCGCCACCAGCATTATTGGTGTTATCACCTTTTGCATGAGCAATATTAACTATAGTGCTTGTTTCATCTGTTCCTGTAGATGTTCCACCAGTATTATCTGTTGGATTAGTTGGTGTAGTATTTCCACCACTAGTACCAGATTTGTTAGTTACTGTTACAGTACATGTTGCAATTGCTCCATCAGCAGTTGTAGCTGTAATTGCTGCTTGTCCTTCTTTTATCCCTGTAACTTTACCATTTGAATCTACTGTTGCTATTAAAGAATCACTTGATTTCCATGTTACATCTATTGCTGCTGGTATTGTTGTTACGACTAAATTGTCAGTTTGACCTACTTGTAAGTTATCTGTATATTTATTTAATGAAAGATTTTTTTCTAAATCATACGATGAATCAGAATATATTTTAAAATTATCAATCGCTACATCGCTTCTTCCATTATTTTGTAATACATTGATTCTAAATCTTGAGTATGAACTACTATTATTTGATATGTTAAATTTTTTTTCTTCGCCTCTATTCCAACCACTAATGTTAATTCTTTTATCTAATATTGTCCAGTTAACTCCATCATTGGAACCTTCAAAATTCCAATCCTTAGGAGCCGCTGTCATTTCACTGTCATTCCACGTACTAAAAGAATAAGAAGAAGGTATCTTCCGCGTACCAATATCTATAGACAACCATACATTACTTGATTCACCGCTTTGAGAAAGCCATGTATCATAAGCATCAACGGATGTCCCATTAAAGGCTTCCCATGGTTGAACTTTATATCTGTAATCAATGCTAGATGCATCTGCTCTAAAAGGACTTGGTGATGAACTATCTGTCATATTGGTTGGTGTAATTAAATATTCCTCTGCGAAGGCTTTATTACTATTACATATTCCTATTGCGCATAAGAATAAAAATATAAATAATGACATTATACTAAACTTTTTAAAGTAATTTTTCATTTATCATTTCTCCCTTATATAATTTTCATAATAAATGAACGCGTTCAATGATTATTATAGCTTCTGTTCCAATGTAATCCAAGAAAAATCATAATACAAATTCTATCAAATATAGAAATTCTAGTATTTTTTAACTTCTAAAATATAATGTTCTTTAATATATTGTTTTTCATATAAATAAGCAACAAGAAAATCTGCTTCACAGACTATGCTTTTCTGTGTTAACATTTTATTCATATTTAAATTAGCTTTACTACTGTTATAATTAGAATGCTTCCAAAAGTCGTCCTCAATTTAACTGCATTATAATTTCCTAAAGGATAAAATAGGCTTTTTCACATCCTCCTATATATAAGCAAACTTTAAAATATATTCAATACTAGAAAGAAAGGGAACTATTTTACGTAGTGTTGCGTTGATAATTTTGCTGTAGGTATTTCTTCAGTAGAAGTTGTTCCACTCTTGCTTGTCACAAAAGTGAGAATCGAAATTTTACATTTCGTTCTTCGAACTTTCTCAGTGAGCACTTGCCTTGGGAGCATGCAGGAATGGTGACAACTTCTGCTGTTAGAAATCCACAGCCAAATTATCTAGCAACCGAGTAAAATAGTTCCCTTTCTTTCGGTTAATTACATCATAATTCCAAACTCAAAGTTATTTATCTATAATTGAGAAATTATAAATAAAGGCTGAAAGCTAGAAAAAATTCTGCTTTCAGCCTTTAAAATATCTAAAAACTATTTAAAAGGATTTTCAGTTTTATAAAGCATACCTTTTGGTTGATTAAATCCAACCTCTTTTACGCCTAAATATCTAAATAAATTGAACATTGCTTTTCCAAAGTGTCCAAATGCAACTGCTCCATGATGTGGATATCTATTTTCTACTAATACATGGCGATAGAATCTACCCATTTCAGGAATTGCAAATACACCAATAGCTCCAAAGGAACGTGTTGCAACTGGTAAAACTTCTCCTTCAGCCACATATGCTGTTAATTCTGCATCAGCATTACTTTGCAATCTAAAGAATGTAATATCTCCTGGAACTATATCTCCTTCAAGTGTTCCTCTAGTTATATTTGGTTCTTGGTTTGGTTCTAATGCTCTAGCCATGATCTTTTGGTTCTTCATAGTTCCGCTAGTTAATTTGCAGGCTGCTGTATTACCACAATGGAATCCCATAAATGTATCTTTTAATGTATAATCGAATTTACCTTTAATATTTGAGTCATACATATCAGCTGGTACTGTATTGTTTATATCAAGTAATGTTACAACATCTTTGCTAATGCAAGTTCCTATAAATTCACTTAATGCACCATAAATATCAACTTCACATGATACTGGAATTCCCATAGAAGTCAAGCGGCTATTTACATAACATGGTACAAATCCAAATTGAGTTTGGAATGATGGCCAGCATTTATTTGCAAAAACGACATATTCTCTTGATCCTTTATGCTCTTCCATCCAGTCTAATAATGTAAGTTCATATTGAGCAAGTTTTGGTAAGATACCAGGCATTTTATTTCCTTCGCCTAATTCTTTCTCCATGCTAGCAATTACTTCTGGAATTCTCTTATCATCTGCATGTTCATTAAATGCAGCATATAAATCTAGTTCTGAATTTTCTTCTATCTCAACACCTAAATTGTATAATTGTTTGATAGGTGCATTACAAGCTAAGAAATCTTGAGGTCTTGGTCCAAATGAGATAATTTTTAAATTCTTTAATCCAAGTAATGCTGTAGCAACTGGTACAAATTCTGAAATCATATCTGCAACCTCACTAGCAGTCCCAACTGGATATTCAGGAATATATGCTTTTATATTACGAAGTGCTAAATTATAACTTGCGTTAAGCATTCCACAATAAGCATCTCCACGTCCATTAATTAAGTTATCTCCGCTTTCTTCTGATGCTGCAGCAAACATTACTGGTCCATCAAATTCTTTAGCAAGTAAAGTTTCTGGAGTTTCTGGTCCAAAATTTCCAAGGTATACTACAAGTGCATTTACACCTGCTTGTTTTACTTCTGCTAATGCTTTTTGCATGTGTTTTTCATTTTCTATAGCTGTTGGACATTCATAAATATCTCCATAAGATTCTTTATAAGCTTTTACTACTGCTTTTCTTCTATTTGTTGATAATTCCATTGGAAAACAATCTCTACTTACAGCAACAATTCCTAATTTTACTTCTGGCATATTTTTCATTTTAAATTCCCCCATTTTTTATAATTTTATTAATTTATTTTTATATATTAATTATTTCTTATAGTTTATTTAATATAATTAATCACCTTATTTTATTGAAATATTTTCTCCAACTAATCCTATAAATGCTCCTTGTTCACCTAAATCAGTATCCTTGTGACCAATTAACCATTTATTTTTAGCAAATAACAATGCATCTTCACCATTCTTTTCAATCTTATTTTCTAAATTTAAATTTGTATCCTTTGGTAAAACTACAACACATTTAAATCCTTCTTTTTCTACATTACAAGGTGCATAATGAAGAGTTGTCGCATAAACTTCAATTATAGTACCAGCTGGAACTTTGAAACCTTCTATTTTAGAAGTATCATATGAGTAATCGTCTTCAATGTCTTGCTGAGAACCTATAAGTAATATAAGATCAGTTACTGCTATATTTATTTCAGATGAACGATGATATTCAACTGCATTTAACATATAGTTATTCCCATTACAATATCCTATTTGTATTGGCAACTCTCCAAATTCTCTATCTCTTAATTGCTTTGCTATAGTTAATTCTTCAAGCTCCTTTATTGATGGTTCATATATTACATCCTCTGGTAATGGTGTATTTTTCATTTTTTCAATTATCTCTGAACAGTCGTAGTTTTTTAACACTTGTCCATATTTTTTAAATTCCTTATCAGTAACACTTTTAATAACCAATTTGATCTTCCTTTCTTTATGTTAGACACATTCAAAAAAATAACAATTTCATGTGCCTTATTTGTAAATATGCTTATATTAAAAATCTATAAATATATTTCAAACTAATTGCTTATTATTCTATTTTTATTAATCTTTTATTTTACACACATCTTTATACATATTTTCTTCTTATAACTTTAAGAATGTATTAAGGTATTAGTTTTAATATATTTATAGATTAATTATTAAACTTTTTATTTATTTAATACTTTAACAGCCTTGTTAACAACATTTTCTACAGTAAATCCAAATTTCTCGAATAATGTTTCAGCTTTACCTGATGCGCCAAAAGTATCTAATGAGATTATTTCCCCATCAAGGCCTACATATTTATGCCATCCAAATGATGTTAATGCTTCAACTGCAACTCTTGCACGTACTTTGTTTGGCATAACTGATTCTTTATATGCTTCATCTTGAGCGTTAAATAATTCAAAACTTGGTATACTTATTACTCTTGCATCTATCCCTTTAGCTGCAAGTTCATCTGCTGCCTTAAAGATCAATTCAACTTCTGAACCTGATGCCATTAGTAATACATCTGGAGTTTCTTTCTTAGAATCTTTAAGTATATACCCACCCTTTAATACTCTCTTTGGACATCCATCATATAGTGGTAAACTTTGTCTTGTTAAAACTAATGATGTTGGTGTTGCTCCATTTGTTACAGCGTAATACCATGCGGCTGCTGTTTCTTTTGAGTCTGCTGGTCTAAACACTGTCATGTTAGGCATACTTCTAAGTGATGCTAATTGTTCAATAGGTTGATGAGTTGGCCCATCTTCTCCTACTCCAATACTATCATGAGTCAATACATAAGTTACAGGAAGTTTCATTAAAGCTGATAATCTCATTGCACCTTTCATATAATCACTAAATACAAAGAATGTTCCACAGAATACCTTAAGTCCACCATGTGCATACATACCATTAACTATAGCTGCCATTGCATGTTCTCTAACTCCAAAGTGAAGATTAGATCCACTCCTGTCTTCTGCTGAGAAATCCCCTCTATCACTCATATATGTTTTATTAGATGGTGATAGATCTGCTGATCCTCCTATTAAATTAGGAATTAGTTTGGCTAATCTATTTATCATTATTCCTGAAGATTGTCTTGTAGCCATTTCTTTATCAAAGCTCCAAAATTCTTCATTATTTAATAAACTTTCTTTATCGATTTCACCACTCATCCACTTATTATATTCTTGTGCTAAATCTGGATAAGCTTTTTTATATTCATTAAATAAGTCATTCCAATCGTGCTCTTTTGAAACTCCCTTTTCTATATATTGATTCATATTTGAATATACTTCATTTGGTACATAAAATTTTGGTTCCATCTTCCATCCTAAGTTTTCCTTCATTGCTCTTATATTTTCATCCCCTAAAGGTTCACCATGAGCCGAAGCTTTTCCTTGTTTTGCTGGGCATCCATATCCAATTTGATTTTTTACTATTATAATTGATGGCTTAGATACTTCTGATTTCGCTATATCTATTGCTTTTTCTATAGAATCTATATCATTTCCATCTGCAACCTTTAATACTTGCCATCCATAAGCTTCATATCTCTTTGCTACATCTTCTCTAAAACTAATATCTGTATTTCCTTCAATTGAAATATTATTTGAATCATATAACACAATTAGTTTTCCAAGTTTTAATGTTCCAGCAAGCGATGATGCTTCTCCTGAAATTCCTTCCATAAGACATCCGTCTCCAACTATAGCATATGTATAGTGGTCAACTATATTGTAATCTAGCTTATTAAACCTTTCTGCAAGATACGACTCTGCAATAGCCATTCCTACTGAATTACTAATGCCTTGTCCAAGTGGACCGGTTGTTATTTCAACACCTTTAGTGTGGCCATATTCAGGATGTCCTGGTGTTAAACTGCCAGTTTGTCTAAAATTCTTTATATCTTCTACAGTTAATCCATATCCAAATAAATGTAATAATGAATATTCAAGCATTGAACCATGTCCTGCGGATAATATAAATCTATCTCTATTTTCCCAAGCTGGATTTTTTCCATTATGATTCATCTTTGTCCATAATGTAAATGCCATTGTTGCTGAACCAAGTGGTAACCCTGGATGTCCAGACTTTGCTTTTTGAATAGCATCTGCTGAAAGTACTCTTATTGAATTTATACATAACTTATCTAATTCTCTACTCATGTGTTCATCCTCGCTTTGCATAATAAAATTTTAGCATCATAGCTTAAGTCACATTACTATTAACTCTTAACTATTAATTCTTAGATGTTCCAAATGCTGCTGCCCAGTCAGCTTTAAATTTTTCTAATCCTTGATCTGTTAATGGATGTTTTACCATTTGCATAACTAAGTTATAAGGCACTGTTGCTATATTAGCTCCAGCTTTTGCTGCTTCTATCACATGAATTGGATTTCTTACACTCGCTGCTATTATTTCAGTTTGTATTCCATGAATTGCAAAAATTTCTGCTATACTCCTTACTAGATCCATACCTATCATTGATATATCATCTACTCGTCCTAAAAATGGACTGACATATGTTGCTCCTGCATTTGCTGCAAGTAATGCTTGTGTTGCTGAAAATACTAAAGTTACATTTGTTTTAATTCCTTCTTTAGATAATACTTTAGTTGCTTTAAGTCCTTCTGCTGTCATTGGAATTTTTACAATCATATTCTTATGGATTGCTGCTATTTCTCTTCCTTCTTTTATCATTCCCGCTGCATCTTCTGCAACTACTTCTCCACTTATTGGTCCATCAACTATTTCAGTTATTTCTTTTATAACTTCATTAAAATCTCTTCCTTCTTTAGCTACTAATGATGGATTTGTTGTAACACCACATATTACTCCCATTTCATTTGCTTCTTTAATATGTTCTACATTTGCTGTGTCCAAAAAAAATCTCATTTTCCTAACCTCTCCTTTATTAAATGTGTTTTTAAAATTTATTTAACAAGTTTTTAGACACATGAAATAAAATAACAAAGCCAAAATGCCAAGATTATTTTTCATCAGGCAAGGAAGAAGATTGGTCTCATAGCGAGTCTATTAGGACAATCTGCTGACGCAGCATGTTGGAAAATAGGCTTGACAGATGGACTTGTTATTTTTTTGATTGTGTCTTAAATTAATAGAGTAGCTTTCACCACTCCATTATTTAATTTCCAAAAATTCTTCTATAGGCATCATAGCTGCCCCTAACATATATGATTCTTTAAAATCTGCTATGCTGATATTGCAACTGCTTTCATCTGTAAATAAATTATCTTTATAGATGTTCTTTTTCAAAATTTCCATTTTATCATTTAATAAATTATTTATATCTCCACCTATAACTATTGTATTAGGATCTAATATCATAATTAAATTAGATATACCGACTGCTAAAATTCTCAAATAATCATCTAATACTTTTTTTGTTTTTATATCATTTTGCATATATAATTTTTCAAATTCATCTATATCTAATATGTTTTCTGAAACTTCTTCATTGTAACTTTCTATTAAAGAATTCATAGATGCATATGCTTCTAAACATCCTTTAGCTCCACATTTGCACTTTTTACCATCTATAACTACTTTTATATGACCAAATTCTCCCGATGAATTATTGTCACCTCTGTATATCTTCCCATTTATAATTATTCCAAGACCTAATCCATCCGTTATTGATATATAAAGTAAATTTTTTAATACATCTTTTCTACTTAAAAATTCATAATAAGCTGATAAATTGGCTTCATTATCTACATATATAGGTACATTTAAATATTGAAATTTTTCCTTTAAATTAAAATCTTTAACTCCAAGTAGATATGAATATTTGATTATACCTTCCTTAAAATCAACAGTTCCAGGTAATGATAATCCTATTCCTAATAATTTTTCAGAGTCTAGATTATATTTTTTCATCATGAAATCTATTTTTTCATTAATTATTCTTATTAAATTTTCTATTCCATCATTGTTGTGGCTAATTCGTATATTTTCAATAATTTCTTTCTTTATATTAACTAACGCTATCTTAATATGATTTGGTGTCAATGCTATTCCAATTGAAAATTTACAATCTTCTTTCAGCCTAATTGCAATTGCTTTTCTTCCACCTGTAGACTCTAATGATCTCACATCTTCTACAATTCCTTCACTTTTAAATTCAGTAATATTGGTGGAAACAGTAGTTATACTTATCCCTAATATTCTAGAGATATCTAATTTAGTAATCTCAGTTCTTTCTAGTAATAACTTTATTATCTTTTTTCTATTAGTTTCTTTTATTTTACTATGGTTTACCTCAATCAAATTTGATAATACTCCTCTCATGTATAATATGAACAATATTTGTTTTCTTAAATAATACCATTATTATCATTTAAGTTAAAGAATTTCTACTATAACATAAATACTTCTTATATTAATTAAATAGTCATTACTAAATATTTTTTCTAAACTGCGTATTATCAATATAAAAATCAAATTGTAAACAAATATAGATATCCAATTTATAAATCACAGTTACACTTTGCATGATACCCAAAACTAAAAATAAATATCATGCATGTGTGTAGTGTTACTCCAGAGAATTTTGCTATTTACATGCAAATCTAAGACTTAATTTGAATATCTATATTATTTTTAGATATCTTTAATTCTAGGATAAGCTGAGTTATATGTTTCGTAAATTTTTGAATATAAGTCTTTTAAATCTGTATTTGGATTTACCTTTTCTTTTCCTTTTACAATTCTATTACAAGCATCCTCTACAGATTCATATATACCAGCTCCAACTCCTGCGAGTATTGCTACTCCAAGTGCTCCTCCCTCTGATGCTTTTACTGTAGTTAATGAGTGTTGAAAAATATCAGCTAATATTTGTCTCCAAACATCACTTTCTGCTCCACCACCACTAACTCTTATTTCACTAATATTTACATTCATATTTTCTATAATATCAAGGCAGTTCTTTAAACTAAAACTAACACCTTCTAATATACTGCGAACAAAATCATCATGATTATTTATAAGAGATACACCTAAAAATGCTCCTTTTACATTTGGATCAATATGAGGTGTTCTTTCTCCCATAAGATATGGTAAATAAATTATTCCATTAGATCCAGGCTTTGATTTTGATGCTTTTTTAGTTAAAATATCATATATATTAACTTTTGTTTTATCACTTTCTTCTACTTCTTTAGCGCAGAATGTTCTCTTAAACCAGTTTAATGATAAACCTGCACCTTGGGTAACTCCCATTATATGCCACTTGTTAGGTACTGCATGGCACAAAGTATGGACTCTGCCCTTTTCATCAAATCTTGGCGTGTCTGTAGCTGCAAATACAACTCCTGATGTACCAATTACAGTTGATATTATTCCCTCACTTACTATTCCATTTCCTATTGCACCGGCTGCTTGATCTCCTGCACCACCAACCACTGGTGTATTTACTTGTAATTTTGTTAATTTTGCAGCTGCTTCTGTTACATGTCCACTTACAACAACTGACTCATAAACATTAGGTAATATATTTTTATCTATATTTAAATCATTAAGTAGCTCTTCGCTCCAATTTCTAGTATTTATATCTAACATCTGCATACCACTAGCATCTGAAACTTCGGTTGCAAATACATCTGTTAGTTTAAATCTTATATAATCCTTTGGAAGAAGTACTTTATATATTTTTTCAAAATTATTTGGTTCATTATTTCTAACCCACAATAATTTTGAAAGAGTGAATCCTGTTAAAGCTGGGTTTCCTGTTATCTTAATTAACCTTTTTGCTCCTATGACCTTTGTCATATAATCACATTCTTTTTCTGTCCTTTGATCACACCAAATTATAGATTTTCTAATAACATTGTGATCTTTATCTACCAAAACAAGCCCATGCATCTGACCACTTAATCCAATTCCTTTAATATCAGAGGCTTGTACACCACTTTTTTCAATAACATCTTTTATTCCTTTAACGCAAGCTTTCCACCAATCTTCTGGATCTTGCTCTGCCCAGCCTACTTGTGGCTGAAATAACTCATACCCATAAGTTGCAGTTTGTATTGTCTTTCCATCTTCATCAAATAAAGCTGTTTTAGTTCCAGATGTTCCAATATCTAATCCCAATAAATACCTCATCAATAAACCTCCTAAATTCAAATCTATCCCTTAACTTTAAAATAATTAATTACAATATTGTGTTTTAAAATGACTTTTTAAATGTGTTTTGATAAGTTAATTTTACTTCCATTTTCTCTGTTCGTCAATACATTTTTGTAAACTTTTTCATTTTCTTTAAAAAAATTTCAATTACAAATTAAAATGCACTAAGGCATAATCAAAAAATAACAAGTCCATCTGCCAATTCTATTCTTCATCATAGGAAGCTCGACTCGCATGCGCTTGTTGAGTAAGCGAGTCATACCAAATCATAGATTTGGGTTCACTGCTCATGTCAGCATATTGTCCTAATAGCTCGCTATGAGACTAATCTGCTTCCTTGCCTAATGAAAAATAATCATGACATTTTGGACTTGTTATTTTCTTTCATATACCTAAGAATAAACTTAGTATATTCATTATTTTATATTTCTTATAATTGTTGTTCATAACTTTCTATCATGTGCTTAACCATATAACCACCAACACTTCCGTTTTGTCTTGAAGTAAGGTTGCCCTTATCTTGGTTTTCATAATCGTTTAATCCAACTTCTGATGCAACTTCAGTTTTTAATCTGTTTAAACCTTGTCTTGCTTCTGGTACTAAAGTTCTGTTTCTTCCACTATTATTTGATGACATATATATCATCCTCCTTTAGTTATTAATTTATTGGACACTATTATATTAACCATTATATTAAAATATAATCTATTCAAATGTTAACAAAAATAGTATTTAAAAGTTACATTAGATAACTTTAGTATTCTAACTTTATAAACCATTTTTTATTAAATATTCTTTGTTTGCTCTTTAATAAAAAAATGAATTAAAATTAAATCTCCTGGTTAAATTATGTTAGTAAACAATTTAGTAAGTATAAAAATAAAAAGTACATAATTAGAATCTAGATGCTAACTAAGAAGCATCTAATAATACAACATTATTATATTTTTTAATGGGAGTGATTTAATTGAACGAAGGAATTGTAGCATTTGTAAGAGGGATTATTGGTTTTTTATCATTATTAATATTTACACGACTTTTAGGCAAGAAACAAATAAGTCAGCTTACTCTTTTTGACTATACATTAGGAATTACTATTGGCTCAATAGCAGCTACTCTAACAACTGATTTATCAAGTAGAGCTTGGCCTCATTGGGTTGGACTCCTTACATGGGCAGCTGCTGGATTAGGTATTGATTATCTTACAACTAAATCTAGATATGCATCAAGATATATAGAAGGAGAACCTACTATTATAATGATGAATGGCAAAATTTTAGAAGATAATATGCGCAAACTAAGGTATGATGCTACAAATTTACAACAACAATTAAGAAGTAAAGATATATTTGATTTAAGCGAAGTACAATTTGCAGTATTAGAACCAAATGGAGAACTTTCAGTTCTAAAGAAAGCTGAATTACAGCCTTTATCTCCAAAGGATATGAATATTAACGTTTCTACTAATACAGGCATAGGAATTGATTTAATTTACGACGGAATAATTGTAGACATTAATTTGAAACAAGTTAAGCGTACTCGTAAGTGGTTAAAATCTGAACTTAAAAAACAAGGAATTAAAGATTATTCCGAAGTCTTTTTAGCTACTCTTGAAGCATCTGGTTCTCTTTACGTAGATAAATTCAAAGATAAAATACATGAGCCAGTAGCTGTGGGCGATTTTAAAGGTCCATATTAGGTACATGAAAATTTAAATTTATATATAAAACAACTTTTAAATCTAATTTTAAATTTCATAAATGGAGGGATAGCCATGAGAAAATTTTTTGTTATTTTTACTCCTGTTGCTATTTTAGTAGTTTCTATATTAATTATGCTTAGTGGTACCTATTTTAAAAAAGGTACCGGAGATTGGGATAACATTCCAATGCATTTAGATACAATCACAACTGCAGTATCATCAGGTGATTGGACATTAGCAGAACAGGACACTAATGAATTAGAAACAGCATGGAAATCTATTATTAAGAAAGTTCAATACAGCAGTGAAAGAAGTGAAATAAACGATTTAAGTGTAAGTTTAGCAAGATTAAAAGCTACCATTGCTGCAAAAGATACTACTTCAGCCTTAGTTGAGTTAGGTGAAGCTAGTCAACATTGGGATGATCTAGGAAAATAATGTTTATATTGTTTATCATACATCTCAAAAATATTTATTGATAATTTTTAAATTTTAATTATGTATTTATTAATAAAAAGCTAATTATGATGACTATGCTCGTCATAATTAGCTAATTTTTATATCATAAATAATTACTTTTATTCTTGAAATATGTTATTTTTTTGTTTTCTATTACTATTGATCTTTAACTTCTTAATCTTCTATATAATCTCTTAAATTATATATTTAAAAAATTTTCTTGCAAATTTCAATATGACGTATCCTATCAATTTTTAATTCTCGTTATCTATTTTTTCACAAACCAATATATTGCACTTTTACTTACATGTAAAAAATATTTTAAACATACGAAAAAGATAATACTTCTTTTATAAAAAATGAATTAAATTTAAACATCTTGGTTAAAGTAACTGAGTAAACAATTTAAGAAAAAATATAAAGGAGATTTTACTATGACTGTTGGCTCAAAGGTAAAACAAACATTAGCCACCTTAAAGGGGGCTGAGGCTACTTTAAGAATGTATTCATTGCAAGAACGTGATGAGAAAGCTAAAGATGTTTATACTGAAGCATTTAAAGAAATAGGTAAAATAAAACTAGATTTAGAAAAAAGAGTAGGATTCATTGAGTTTCAGGAACCCCAATATAAAGGCAACTAAGTGAGGTGGATTATGAATACTTGGTTAATTTTATTATTTAATTCAATACTTTTATTTTTTGTCGCTTTAGTCTTATCTCGATATATGAAAAAGAAAACTTTATCTAGGGCTACCCCATTTGATTTTATTTCTTATTGCGTTGTTGCCATAATAATAGCTTTAATGTCATTAAATTTACTTGATAATATTTATTTCGGATTAATTACACTTGCTGTTTGGGGGGCGTCTCCTATAATTCTGGACTTTGCTTGCATGAGAAGTAAATGGATTTATAACTTAATACATGGTAAAGAAAGAGTTTTAATTAAACGCGGCAAAATTATGGAAGATAACTTGTCAAAAGAAAGAATGACTGGGCAAGAATTTTTAGAAGCATTACGTTCTAAAAAGGCATTTAATTTAGCTGATGTTGAATTTGCAATCATGGAAACAACTGGTGATATAAATGTAAGTCTAAAAGCTGATAAAAAACCAATTACACCACATGATTTAGGAAGAGAAGTCGCATCTAAAGCTGAATGCATAACAGTTATCTTAGACGGTAATATTTTGAACGAAGGACTTACCAATGCTGGATTAAATCAACGCTGGCTTAAGGATCAATTAGAAATCAAAGGTGTTGATCTTCAAAATGTTTTTGTCGGTCAGGTAGATTCTTCTGGAGATTTATATGTTGATCTTTTCGATGATATGATACAAGTTCCGAAAACACAGATTAAAGAAATGCTATATGCAAGTCTTCAAAAAATTCAAGCCGATTTAATGTCATTTTCTTTAGAAACTGAAAATAAAGAAGCTAAAGATATGTACTTGAAAGATGCTGAAAAATTAAAAAATGTCATGAAAAAATTACAACCATATTTATTGCGTTAGAAGGTGAATAAATGTCAAATATGAAAAATAAAAAAATGACCAAAGCTCAACTTGAATACAATAAATTGGCAACTAGCATGGAGCCTAAAAGGCCTATTTTAAAAAATTGTATTAGAGCTTTTTTGGCTGGAGGCACTATATGTGCTATTGGTCAAATTCTACAATTCTTATTTATGAACTATTTTAACTTTAATGAAAAAACATCAGTCGGACCAACTTCAATAGTTTTAATTTTTGTTGCAGCTTTATCTACTGGACTTGGATTTTACGATCATATAAGCCAATGGGCTGGAGCTGGAACTGCTGTACCAATAACAGGTTTTGCAAATTCAATAGCCTCTGCTTCAATTGAGCATAAAACTGAAGGATTTGTACTTGGTGTAGCTGGAAATATGTTTACTCTTGCTGGTGCAGTTGTTGTTTATGGCATTTTTTCAGCTTTTGTAATTGCTACTATAAAAATGACAATAAAATGGCTGGGGGCGATGTAAATGCTTAAAGGACATCAATCATGGATTTTTAAATCTAAACCAACAATATTAGGTTCCGCTGCAGTTGGAGGTCCATTTGAAGCTAATGGTGCCTTAGCTGATGATTTCGATATCCTTCATGAAGATTTATGGCTTGGGCAGGATAGTTACGAAAAAGCAGAAAAAGTTCTCCTTGAGCACGCTTGTGAACGAGCAATACAAAAATCAAAAGTAAAAAAAGAAGATATAAACTTTTTTCTCAGTGGAGATTTAATGAATCAAATCATTTCTAGTAATTTTGCGGCAAGAACTTTAGGTATACCATTCTTAGGAGTCTTTGGAGCCTGCTCTAGTTCAATGGAAGGTTTAGCACTTGCCGCACAACTAATCGAAAGTAACAGTGCTAAATATACACTATCAGCTGCAAGCAGTCATAATGCAGCTGCAGAAAGGCAATTTAGATACCCAACTGATTATGGTGTGCAAAGACCACCTACTGCTCAATGGACAGTAACAGGAGCTGGTGCTGTGGTTCTAGGAGCACATGGTAATGGGCCTAAAGTAACTTCTGCTACCATTGGGAAAGTAGTTGACATGGGAATTTCAGACCCTTCTAATTTCGGAGCTGCCATGGCACCTGCTGCCGTAGATACAATTGAAGCTCATTTTAGAGATTTTAATATAAATGCTTCTCATTATGATCTTATTGCTACTGGAGATTTAGGAAAGCTAGGTCATGAACTTGCTAATACTTTATTAAAAAAACATGGCATAAAAATGCCGCATCGTATATTTACAGATTGTGGACTTTTAATATATAAAGATGAACAACACACTTTTTGCGGTGGTAGTGGTTGCGGATGTTCTGCAACTGTAACTTATGGGCATCTTTTAAATCGAATGCGAAAAGGAGAATTAAGCAGAATATTAGTTGTAGCAACAGGTGCTTTAATGTCTCCAATATCCTATCAACAAAAAGAAAGTATACCTTGTATCGCTCATGCTGTTTCTATAGAAATGTAAAAAAAGGATGATTTAACTTATGGAAAAAATTATTTTTGCATTTATAATAGGTGGTTTAATTTGTGTTATTGGCCAGCTTATAATGGATACATTAAAAATTACACCTGCTCATACAACTTGCACATTAGTAGTAGTCGGAGCAATCTTAGGTGGATTTGGTTTATATGACAAACTTGTCAAATTTGCTGGTGCTGGTGCATTTATACCTATAAGTAGTTTTGGAAACACTCTTGTAACAGCAG
The DNA here is from genome assembly GCF_000473995.1 of Clostridium saccharobutylicum DSM 13864. Classification (NCBI taxonomy): domain Bacteria; kingdom Bacillati; phylum Bacillota; class Clostridia; order Eubacteriales; family Clostridiaceae; genus Clostridium; species Clostridium saccharobutylicum. The sequence continues at coordinate 3,649,000 of NC_022571.1, forward strand.
CATTAGATGGTGCTGAAGAAACAGGGTTTATAGGAATATTTACTGGTATGTTAAAAACAGTAAGTCCAGGTGTTTCTGCGGCAGTAACCTTTGGCTTTATTGCTGCAATGATATTTAAACCAAAAGGTTAAACATATAAGGCACATTCAAAATAATAACAAGTCAATTTGCCATACATCTTTTCATGTGCCTGAACCAAACTAAGAATTTATTAATATAATTGATAAAGATACCTTTGAAGGGAGGTGAAAAATATGACAGTAGGAACTCAAATGCAAAAAGCAATTGCCGGAATCCAAAGTGCAGCTGCTACAATGAAAACTTTCTCTCTAGAAACTGAAGATCAACAAGCAAAAGCTGATTTCAAACAAATAGCTGAACAACTTGATTGTTCACTAGAAGTATTAAAAGGAAGACAAAAATATATTGAGGAACAAGAACCTCAATATAAATCTTGATAATTTATATTTGCAATAAAAAATATTAATAATAAATTTGTAAAGAAATTATTATAGTATTTAATGAGAAATATAGGATATTATTCTTTTTGAATAATATCCTATATTTGTTAATATCAAAGATCTTATTATACAAAACAATACATTAAATTATAAAGATTAATGTATCATTTATTCATTAAGCACCTATTAATAAGGATAATAAGGATATGTTGGAGGTGCAATATAAGGTAATAATGAGAATGCAGCTAAAGTAGCAAGTGGAAAAGTTCTACGTCTAAACCTTCTATATCTTCTTCTTGGATAACCATAATTATAGCCATAATTATACCCATAAGGATTATATTGTCGTTGCTGATTAGATTCAGTTTCGTTTTCCGGTTCCATTACATCCTCTCCAGATAATACAGTAATGTTGTTTCCATCTACATCTTCAATAATTCCATCAAATATATTCCCGTCTGTCATAGTTAAAATAACGTGATAATATAAGTATTTTTTGCATTCATCTTGTACAGATTCAAGATCTCTGTAATAATCATTTTTTTCAAATTCCATTTTTGAATCAGCTCCTTTATATATCACGATATTCATTTATGTTGAAAATGATACTATATGTCCAATAATTCCTCTAAAAAAATTTTAGAAGAACTTAACTTATTTAAACTTAAAAAATAATAATATATTTCCATATTATATGACTAATATATACAAAAAATAGGCATAAATATTAATCACTTATATGTAAATTACTACTTACACCTATACAGTATTCTGAAGGTAATTAATATAAGATTTTTATCCTCAATAAGAAGCGTAGCAGACACTACTTATATTATCTGCTACATTAAATAAAAATGAAAACTTTTTTATATTTATATAATAATCTAGTTTTCTGTACATTACCTTAACAAATTATGTTTAAAGTACACAAATTATCTAAAAACCTTTTTTTAATATAGCTTAATTACAGTTTGACTTATTTTAGTTGCAACGCATTATTATCAAATCTGTAAACATAAATTTCAGTACCATTCATCATAATTCCTAGATTGTAAAGACATTAATGTATGGCTTTCTTTACATACCTCTTTCCAGTACCTTCAACACTCGAAATTGTAATTAATGCACCTTTATCAAAACCATGTACAATATTTTTAAGCTTTGCTATTTCAAGTCTTGATAGAACAACATATATAACATTTGTTTCATTTCCAGTATAAGCTCCTTTTGCATCTAATAACGTAATTCCTCTTCCAAGCCTAGACATTATTGCATCACTTATTTCCTTATTTTTTTCTGAGACAATAATTACTGCTTTTGATTCATCAAGACCTTGAACAACAACATCTATAGTCTTAAAAGCAATATAATATGCTAATAAAGAGTACATTGCCCTATCCCATCCAAATATGAAACCAGAGCTTCCTATTATGAAAAGATTGAAAAACATTACTATTTCTCCTATAGAAAATGCACTTCTTTTTTCCAACATTATAGCAACTATTTCAGTTCCATCTAATGAACCACCATTTCTTATAATCAATCCTACTCCTGCACCCATCGCAATTCCACCAAATATTGTTGCTAGAAGTATATCTTGTGTTACTCCAGGAACTGGATTTAGAAATGTTACACCAATCGATAAACATATTAATGAAAATATTGTTGAAAGAGCAAATGTCTTTCCAATTTGCCTGTAGCCTATAATAATAAAAGGCAAATTAAATATAACAAGAAACATTCCTAGTTTGCCTTTTGTTATATGGCTTGCCATAATAGATATACCTGTCATTCCTCCATCAATTATGTTATTAGGTATTAAAAACGTCTCAAGCCCTATAGATACTAAAATTGAACCTAATATTAAAAAAATTATTCTACTGACCGTGGAAAAAATATTGTTATCTTTTTTCTTTTTCATATCATATCCTCCTTGTATAATAAATTATTTCAGCAAAGTGACTAAGCCACTTTTCTTATTGGCATATAAATTTATTCAGCATTTTTGTATTAAAACTAAACATATAAGCTTGTATCATATTTAGTTAATCGAGAATCAATAATAATTAAATAAAATATTATTGTTTTCAATTGAATTTTAAATTTTTTTACCTTTCTAACCTCTATTTAATTAGAATTATTTATCATTTAATTAAAATTATATTTTTACTTAATTTGTTAGATGTATATTCTAAATTAAAATAGTTGAGTAAAATACTCATATATAATCAAGCAAAAATATATATTTAAGTTCATATATTAATAATACAGGAAATAACCGAACATTTCAAATTACTTGAATTATAAGCTAATATCTATTGTTAATTATTTGTTATTTCCCTTGTATATAAACACAACTTGTAACTCATGGGATGTATTAGCAACTTAATTGAGAGATGTATATAGAGAAAGGTGTGAGAAAGTCTATTTCATAGAATAAATTATAGAAAAACTAATCGCTTAATATATTGCTTTCTAACCATTTGCTAGCTGAAAACTTTGCTTAATCACATTTTATTATAGATATTCAATTTATAAATAACACTTATGTTTTGAGTATATATCTAAAAGTAGAAATAGAGGGCATGCTTCTATGTAGCGTTACGTTAAAAAATTTTGATAGCTATGGCTTCTAAGATTGTAAGTTGTTCGACATATGCTTGTTCACAGCATATGCCGAACAACTTGAAATCTTAGAAGTATCTATCAAAATTTTCAGTAACCGAAACAAATGCATGACCTCTATTTCGGTTAGTTATTACATAAGTCTAAGTCTTGATTTGGATATCTATAGGATTAATTTTATTTTTATAAAATTTATTTTATCTATTTAATAGTTTTTAAGAACATTGCATATTTCCTATCTTCTAACATGATGTGACTACTAATCCATTGTGATAAGAAATCTATAATCTCTAATATTATTTTTCTTTGATTATCATCTATATCCTCTCTAGAAGATACTTGATTTATTTTGTATATATAGTATTCATGTTCTTCTTCTTGAGCGTGAACATGTTCATATTTATATTGTTTTAGCATATTTTCTTCATATTCAAAATGATATTTTGTATATTCTAAAAGTTCATCAAGTATTGTCATTATTTCATCGTATCTGTCGTATTCATCATCTATTATAGCAATCTCATATGCTCTTTTACCTATTTCCATAAGTTTTTTATGTTGTTTATCAATTTCTCCTATATTTAAATTATATCTTTCTTTCCATTCAAAAGCCATTTTATCGTCTCCCTTTATCAATAATAATTATTACTAAGTAAATATTATCATACAATACAAATTTATGCAATTATATTTACTCACCTTTCTCAAAAAATAAATAAAAGTGAAACTTGCTACTATTTAGATAGTTCAGATGTTATGCTAGCTAATACAACTGTGAATGAATATACTTTGGTTGCAAATGGAGCTTTAATAAGATAATAAGTAACAAATGTGCCCTAAACATATATGTGTTTAGAGCACATTTGTTACTGAAATTTTAATAAAATTATATAAAAAGAATGACTTACTTATCATAGTATGTCATTCTTTTTATGAATAATTATATTTAATAAGGAGTAAATAACTTTGTAAATATATTATATTACACATATTACACGACAAATATGTCAATTACATGGCTAACTTAAAATTATCCTAAGTATTCCTTATATGGTATCCGAACTGCAACTCCTGTTTGATCAAATTTATATTGTGTTCCATCAAGAGGTTCTCTCCCATAAAACAAATTCATCCCTATAAGATAAGATGCCTCTGCAATAGCTGATGGATCTTGGAGAACAGAACCTATCATTTCTCCTTTTTTTATTAATTCCTGAGCTTCTGGTATAGCATCTACTCCAACTACTGCTATTGTTTTTGTATCATCACCTTTATTATATCCATACTTTTGTAGCACTTCAATTGCTCCTATTGCCATTTCATCATTATTAGCAATTATTGCTTCAATTTTATTACCATAATATAAAAACAGTTGTTCAAAATTACTTTTGGCTATACTTCTCTCCCAATCACAAACAGATAGAGCAAGCTCTTGTGTTTTTATTCCATTATCATTAATCGTAGATACAGAATATTGTGTTCTTGCTATTGCTTCTTTATTATCACGCTGCCCCATTAACATAACATATTGTAGTATATTATCTCCATTCGTATCTATAGCAGCCTTATTCTTATTCCATGCATTAACTAAAATATTTCCTTGTAATATTCCTGCTTCTGGTGGATTTGTTCCTACATAATATGACTTTCCATATGATTGAATTGTTGAGATATTATATGGTTCTCTATTAAATAAAACTACTGGAATATTATATTCCTTTATCATATTAATAGGCTCTTCAGCTCTTTTTTCATCTACTACATTTAATAGTATAAAATCAACACTATTATTTTTTAGCAATGTACCAACAGTTTCATTTTGTACTGATTGGTCATTATTACCATCATAAAAAGTAAATTCAACTTTATCTGGATTATTTTTTTGAATTTCTTCAAGGCTTTGGCGGATTAAAGAAATAAAAACATCATCAAATCTATATAATAAAACTCCAACTCTAACTGGTTTCTGTAATTCATCTATTGTCTTAGCATAAATCTTATCATTATATAAAAATATCATAGTAACTATAATAATTATCGTCTCTATAAATACCAGCGTCTTTTTTAATAACCTCATTATAAGTTTAGCCTCCTTTTATCTCATAGTATTATTATTCTTATAAATATAAATACTTATTCAAGTATACATAAACAACTTAAAACTTATAGTTATGTGGTAATTTACCGAAATTAGGGATATGTTTTTGTTTCGGTTTCTAAGGAATTTTCATGGATTATTCTAAGAGCACAAGTTGCATCCAAAATGCTAGCCTCAAATTCAAGCTTTGAACTAGCATATTTGGAACAATACTCCAAAGGAAACTCGACTCACATTCGTTCACTGAGTAAGTTCAATTAACCAAATCATAGATTTGGAATTTCACTTAAGAATAAAACCATAAAAATTCCTAACGAAACACTTCACAAAAACATATCCCTAATTTCTAGTATAGATAATATCTTAAATTCAATAAACATATATATACTGTTAATTAATTGTAACTTAACTTATTCAAGAATTTTTAAATATCGGTATTATATGAGTATCAATCAAAATTTTCAGTAACCTAAACAAATGCATGACCTCTATTTCGGTTATCTATTACATAAATCTAAGTGTTGATGAGGCCACTAAAAAATATTACTAATTTAGATATATATGTATATTTTTTCAGGTCATTTATATCTAAAAAGTTGTTACAAGGCTATTAGAAGGCCTTCTGACACCTTACTTATTTTGCCAAATGATTTGTACAAAAAATATTGGGACTTTTTTAGTGGCCTCAGTGTTGATTTGGATATCTATAAACACTATAAAATATAAATTCCTATTTACGCTGGCAAGAATATGTAACCATTGTTAACATTAACTCCTTTTCTGGCAAATATTCCTTTGCTAGTTGGATAATATTCATTTACTTCATAATCAGAAATATCACTAAAATTTACTGATGGAGTTGATTGAGTTAAATCTACTGTCATTTTAGAAAGATGTCTATTATTAGTTACATTTATAAAATATATTGTTCCATTAAAAATTTTCATATCTTCTCCATTCATTATTGCTAACCTTTTTGTTGATAAATCAGTTAAATTTATTGAATAAAGATTATTATCGTCTGAAGAATTTATAGCTAATATCTGTCCTGAATAAGGTGCAAAACTATTTACCGAAAAATTAGATAGTTTTTGCTTTTGAGTTCCATCTGCATTTATTTTATATAAAGTTGATTTATCACTTTTATTTTCATAAAGAATAGTGTCTTCATCTACCAAATAGTTTCCAACATTATCAAAAGATATAATTTTATCTGAATTATTTGTTGTATCAAAAGCATGAAGTTTATTTCCGTCATTTTGATCTACAAAATATATAATATTATTTACAGTTATCATATTAGTAACTTTTCCTGAAGCTAAATTAGGTTTGTATGCTCTACTTGTTGTATCTATTGATGATAAAGTGCTGTTATTATTACCATCAGAAAAATAAGCTACATTATTTATTATTACTAATGAGCTAACTGGATAATTAAAAAAATCACTAACATTTGAAGTATTTATTACATTATTAGGATAAGGTTCTTTTAAAACAGACAGATTATTATTATCATCCCAATTTGGAAAAAATAATGAGCTTCCGTTTATTTGAAATAAGCTAGTATATATAGCTGAATCTTTTAACGAAAAAGCAGTATATCCATTTTTAAATGCTTCCTTGTCTAAATTAGAATCAGTACTTCCACCAGAAGTAGAATTACTATTTACAGTTATCTGTTTTGGAGTACTGTCATTTTGATTATTTGGGCTTGTAGATTGTGTAGCTCCACAACCCAACAAACTTGTACATAGCCCCAGAGACAATAATGATAATAAAACTTTTTTCAAAAATAACACCATCTTTCATTATATTCATGTTTACGATCAATTTCATATATTAATTTTATAAATTATAATAACTAATTGCTAAAACTTTTATAATACATATTATCGAACTAATCTTTTATTTTATAATAGCTAAGAAAAAATTACTAAAGCATTACGTTAAAAAATTTTGATATCTATACAACTGTAAAAACTAATTTTGAACATAATAATCCTACTACTAATCCAAGTATAATTCCTGCTATAACATCTGTAGGATAATGTACATGTAAGTATACCCTTGAAAAAGCAATTAAAAAAGCAATGCTTATAAAGATTAATTCATATTCTTTAAAAAATGTAGATAAAACAGTTGCTACTGCAAACGAAGATAAAGTATGTCCTGAAGGAAAAGAATAAGATATTGGTCTTTTTATCAAAAGTTTTATATTATCAAGTTTATTATAAGGTCTAAAACGCCTAACTAAATTTTTTATTATTACTTCTCCAATAATTGTACTAATGATTAATGTTATTATTACTATATTTCCAATTACTCTATATGGTTTATCTAGCAGCAACACAGTTGCCACTAGTATCCAAATCAAACCTAGGTTCCCTAATCTAGTTATAATAGGCATTAATATGTCTAAATATTTATTTTCTAAATACTTTTTTATTAAAAATAATATATATCTATCAATTTTGTTTATTTTTTTAGATATATTTAAATATGTAACTTTACTAAATATTATATTGATGAAATTTTTTAGAATTCTCATTAGTTGTTATTCCTCCACTTTTAGTTAAATTCTCCTTCTAATTAATATATTTTACATACTTCTACTTTTAACAATATCGCTTTCATACTATTACATCATTTTTTATTATGTGTTGCAAGTTATACTAAAAAAATTGCAACACAATCAATAAGCCTGTGCTGCAATTTCTTAGTTAAATTCATTTACAAATAAAAAATAGTCTTTGAACATTACTTTTATTTTCAATAAAAAATATTAAAAATAAATATAATTATATCATTTTTAAGAATTTCTATATGTCTTGAATTTATTAATGATATCAGGATTATTATTCATGAACTGCACAAAATCTTGAAAGCATTTAGTTGTTTCTTTACTTATAGTATGTTCAATTTTTTCTGTTTCATCTAATATTTCTGAATCAGAAACATCAAGTATTCTCAAAAAATTTTCTATAATATTATGACGGTTAAGAAGCACCTCTCCGAGTCTTTTACCATTCTCTTCAAGTATTATTATTCCATATTTCTCATACTTCAGAAGTTTCAATTCTGATAACTTCTGCACCATTTTTGTAGCAGAAGGTGGTTGAACATTTAGTGCGTTAGAAATCTCATGAATTCTAGTAAAGCCTGCTTTTAAGGATAATCTATATATCATTTCAAGGTAATCTTCCATAGACGCTGTAAGTGAATTATCTTCTTTTTTCATATATTCATTAAAAGTATAAAAATTATTTTTAATCATGCTCATACCTACTTTTAATTATAATTTGTTTACTAAATTATATGCTAATTTATCAAAAAAATTACTTGAATGGAACATTTAAAATATTATTACATAGTTTATAGTATAAAAAAATTTAGTCGTGGCTAAGAAAGTTAAGTTACAATAACTATTTTTATCCTATGAAAAGTAAAGTGAGAAAGGTGATGTATTATCTTGGAAAACGAAAGAAGTTTAAGAAATGCTGATGTATCTGTTCCCAGGCTTTTGCCTGAGAAAAAAGAATTAAGTTCTAATACAAGTAAACTAAGACAACTATCTAAATTTTTAGGACCAGCTTTTATTGTAAGTGTGGCATATGTAGATCCAGGCAATTTTGCAACTAACATTAGTGGTGGATCAAAATTTGGCTATTCACTAATTTGGGTTGTTTTATTCAGTAATTTAATGGCTATTTTTTTGCAAATAATGTCGGCAAAACTCGGAATAGCCACAGGACATAATCTTCCAGAAATGTGTGCTAAGGTATTTCCTAAAAACGCAAATTGGATATTTTGGATTGTTGCAGAGATAGGAGCTATGGCAACTGACCTAGCTGAATTTCTTGGAGGAACACTAGGATTATATTTATTATTTAATATACCAATGATATATGCAGGTCTTTTAACAGGATTAATAACATTTTTTATTTGCTATATGGAAAAGTACGGCCAAAAGGTTATTGAGATAATAATATCGATACTAGTAGCAATAATATGCATTGCATATACAATAGAATTGTTTCTTTCTAAACCAGATTGGGTTCAAGTTGGTGTTCATACAATAATTCCATCACTCCCTAATAATGATGCACTATTAATTGCTGTAGGAATGCTGGGTGCAACAGTTATGCCTCATGTAATATATTTGCATTCACAGTTAGTTCAGCATAGATGTACAGACTCATCAATTAAGGGAAAATTAAAGCATTTAAAAATGGAAAAAATTGATGTTTCAATTGCTATGAATATTGCTTTTATCGTAAATGCTGCAATGGTTGTAGTATCTGCTGCTGTATTTAATAAAAATGGATTGATAGTTGATACAATAGAACAGGCTCACACTTCCTTGCAACCATTATTAGGTTCATTATCGAGTGGTGCCTTTGGAATTGCATTACTCGCATCAGGGTTATCTTCTTCTGCTGTCGGAACAATAGCAGGACAAACCATTATGAAAGGATTTGTTAATATAAGCATTCCAGTAAACATTAGAAGACTTATAACAATGATGCCAGCACTATTTATAATTGCAATTGGAGTAAATCCAATGAATGTACTTGTTTTAAGCCAAGTAGCCTTAAGTTTTATCTTGCCATTTCCAATTATTCAGATGTTAATTATAGCAAAACGTAAAGACTTAATGGGTGCTTTAGTTAACAATGGCTTTGTAAGATTATTTGGTATTTTAATATCTGCTACAATAATATTATTGAATATACTTCTCTTATACCTAACATTTACAGGTAATGTTTGATATTCTTTAGAAAAGCTTCGAGTAAATACCTATTATCTCGAAGTCTTTCTAAATTCTAAGATTTTAAAAATTATTGAACCTACTATTGCAGCTAAAATAGAAGCAATCATAATACTTGTTTTAGCTAAAGACAATGTATCAATATCTGAAAAGGATAAAGACGATACAAATATTGACATAGTAAACCCAATACCACCAAGGACGCTAGCACCATATAAATGTTTTTTTGTAACTTTAGCTGGAAGTTTTGCAATTTTAAATTTTACCAATATATATGAAACTCCAAAAATACCTATCTGCTTACCTATAAATAACCCAAATATAATTCCCAAACTAACTGGAGAAAATATTGTTGTAGAAAAACTGTTAATATCAATCTCTATACCTGCATTTGCTAATGCGAATATTGGCATTATTACAAATGAAGACCATGGTGATAAAACATGTTCAAATCTACTTAAAATCGATTTATTAAACTCATTAGCATTTTTTCCAATAGGCAGAGTCATGCCAAGCAACACGCCTGCAATTGTTGAATGTATACCGGATTTCAAAAGACAAATCCATAATATAATTCCTAAAATTATATATACAGATTTATACCTTACATTAAATCTATTAGCCAATATAAGAATAAAAAGAATAAATAAGCCGCTAAAAAATGCACTCCAAATAATTTGATTCGTATAAAATATTGCAATTACAATGATGGCTCCCAAATCATCAACTATAGCCAAAGCTGTAAGAAATACAACAATTCCTTTAGGTGCTTTTTTACCTACTAATGAAAGTATTCCTAAAGCAAACGCTATATCTGTTGCCATTGGAATTCCCCATCCTGTAATAGTTACTTTTCCATAATTAAATAATGAATAAATAATTGCTGGTACAATCATCCCTCCTACTGCTGCAGATATAGGTAAAATAGTTCTTTTAAAAGATTTAAGTTCTCCAATCACCATTTCTCGTTTTATTTCCATCCCAACTACAAGAAAAAATATAGCCATAAGCCCATCGTTAATCCAATGAAGAACTGACATGGATAAAGAAAATTGCTTATATCCAATAGTTGCATAAGTATGAAGTATACCTTCATAACTTTCAGCAAAGCTTGAATTTGCAATTACTATTGCAATAATTGAGCAAATTAAAAGCACTATTCCACTGGAAGATTCATTTTTTAAAAAGTATATAAATGGATTTAAAATTTTGTTATAAATTCTATATTTCATATTTAACACTCCTCATATATTATTATTTGTAACACAAAAATTACTACTAAATTTATTTATATAATTTTCCCAATCATAAAAATTGACAATAAAAAAAAGGCAGAAAACCCAAATCGAGCTTCCCACCCCAGAAACTAACATTGCTTGAAAACAAATTATAACATTTGTCCAACCGTACATAATCATATTTATTTTATATTATACATTGTATCATATCCTACTAGAATAGTAAATATTATAATATATTCCACAGCTATTAATCTTAACTTTCATCACTCTCATCATTTTGAGGTAATTTTTTAATTAAAACTGTATTTATTCTTTTTCTGTCACATTCAGATATTATAAACTCATAATTCTCATATGTGACTTTATCATTAATTTTGGGATACGATTTTAAATGTGAATAAATCCATCCTCCAATAGTATCAATATTCTCACTATCCATCTCAATATCTAATAACTCGTTAATCTCTTCAACAAGAACTTTTCCATCTACAATATAATCTCCTTCTTCTAATTTCTTAATTTTTTCTACTTCTTCCTCATCAAATTCATCTTGAATTTCACCAACGATTTCTTCTAAAATATCCTCGATAGTCACTAATCCAAAAGTCCCTCCATATTCATCAATAATTATAGCCATTTGTGCTTTTTGTTTTTTAAACACCTTTAATAAAGCACTTATTGACATAGACTCTGGAACAAATTTTATCTCTCGTATAATGCTTTCTATATTTTCACTCTTACCTTCAATCTTTTGTTTATATAAATCTTTAATATGTACAAACCCAATAATATTATCCTTACTTTCCTTGCACACTGGATATCTAGTTAATTGTTCATTTAGTGCAAATTCTATTATTTCATCAAAAGAATCCTCTAGAAAAATACATGCCATATCAGTCCGTGGTATCATTATCTCTTTTGCAGTTTTTTCTGAAAAATCAAATATATTATCTACAAATGTTAATTCAGTTTTATCTATTAACCCATGTTTATAGCTTTCTTCGACTAATAACATTATTTCTTCATCTGTATGAGCTGCCTCATGCTCATCAACTTGGGAAATTCCAAATATTTTCAAAACCAAGTTCGTACTATGATTAAAAGTCCACATTATTGGATAAGTCACCTTATAAAACATAATTAAAGGTAATGCTGTATGCATAGCAATCTCTTCCGAACTTATAATAGCTAATGTTTTGGGTGCTAACTCTCCAAGTACAATATGAAAGCCTGTTATTATTGAGAATCCTACAACAAATGAAATTGAATGCAGTGCACTTTCTGATAAATTAAATAAACTTAAAAATGGTCGCAACATATCTGCAACCGCTGGTTCTCCTACCCATCCTAAGCCTAATGATGCTAATGTTATTCCTAGCTGACATGCCGATAAATATGAATTTAAATCTTTTATAACTCGTAAAGTATGTTTTGCACTTCTATTATCTTCAAGTACTAATGTCTCTATTCTTGATTTTCTTACTCTTACCATTGCAAATTCTGTTGCAACAAAAAAGCCATTCATAAATACAAGTAAAAATATAATTATTATGTTTAATAAAATCCTCACTTTGCTGGCCCCTTCCCAAGTCATCATATCTATTTTAAATAATCCTTATATCTAGTTAAGACACAATCCAAAAAATAACAGACCAGTATACATGCATATTTCGCGTCATAGTATGTCGGCAAATTCTACTAATATATCCGCTATAAACAGAATTCGCCTCCTTGTATAGTGAGTCATATGATACGAACTTTGGTCTATTATTTATTTTCATGTAGCTAATTTATATCATAATATACATTGCACCAAATTATATAATAATATACATTTTCAATTTTAAGCTCTGAAATTTTTCATAAATATGAAATTAACATTAATGTATACCCCCAGATTTACAACTAGTAACATCACCTGAACTTCATTATAATTATCCAGATATATGTAAACAAACTACGAATCAGATTTAAGCCTTCAAATATATTTCATACTAGAAAGTAAGGAGATTACTTTCAACAAGTTACCACATAAGTCTAAATCACAAGTTGTTTATCTATAATATAAAAATTAAATAATTGTTAGGGTTTAAAGATGATACCCAATCAATATACTATAGAGAAAGTGAGGTAATGGTATGAAGAAACTAGAAATTGTTATTAGAAACGAAAAGTTAGAAGATTTACAAAAAATCCTATATGACTGTAAAGCTAATGATATTATGATTTCTCATATTAGAGGGTATGACAATAAAAGAGGATATAAAACAATTTACAGAGGTGCAGAATATAATGTACATTTGCTTCCAAAAATAAAAGTTGAAATAGTTGTACCTTCAAATGTTGCTGATGTAATAATACAAAAAGTTTTAAAAGAAATCAGTACTGATAATTATGATGATGGTAAAATCTTTATTTACAATGTTGAAGATGTTATAATAATTAGAACTAGCGAACATGGAGAAGATGCATTATAAATAAACAGCTTTAGACTTAGAGTTATGTAGTAATTCACCGAAAGTAATGGGACTCTTGTTGCTCGATTGCTATAAAATAAGTCTGTGGATTTAGTCTTAAAGTTATATTAAATTAATCTTTCAGTCATTAACAATTATATATTTTTCTCACATAATAAAAACTGTAAAAGGATTCAAATGAATCTTTTTACAGTTTTTATTAAACTTATTTTTATATCATATATATTTTTTATAGACTGTTCTCAATATGCTTATAGTGATTCACCTAGATATGCTTTTTTGATTTCATCATTGCTAAGTAATTCTTTACCACTTCCACTTAATGTGATTCTTCCAGTCTCCATTATGTATCCTATGTCTGCTATTTTTAAAGCTGCATTTGCATTTTGTTCTATTAGTAGAACTGTCATTCCTTCTTCGTTGATTCTCTTTATTATTCCAAATAATTCTTTTACAACTATAGGTGCAAGTCCTAGAGAAGGTTCATCCATCATTATTAGCTTTGGTCTTGACATAAGTGCTCTTCCAATAGCAAGCATTTGCTGCTCTCCTCCTGAAAGCGTACCTGATAATTGCCAAGTTCTTTCTTTTAATCTTGGAAATAATGAATATACTTTTTCTAAATCTTCTTCAATTCCCTTAGTATCTTTTCTTGTATATGCACCTATTTTTAAATTTTCTAATACTGTAAGGTCGGCAAAAACTCTTCTTCCTTCTGGAACTAAAGCAATACCTTTCTTAACCATAAGTTCAGTATTAAGCTTTGTTAAGTCTGAACCTTCAAAATCTATACTTCCGCTTTTAGGTTTTACAAGACCTACTATAGATTTTAGTGTAGTACTTTTTCCTGCTCCGTTAGCACCAACTAAAGTTACTATCTTGCCGCTTGGTACTTCTAAACTTATACCTTTTAGTGCTTCTATACCACCATAAGCTACTACTAAATCATTAATTTTAATCATCTTCAGATACCCCCAAATATGCCTCTATAACCTTCTTATCATTTTGTATTTCAGAAGGCGTACCTTTAGCTATAGTAATTCCATATTCAAAAACTTGTATTTTATCTGATAAACTCATAACCATGTTCATATGATGTTCAATCATAAAAATAGTTAAATTAAATTTTTCTTTAATTTCTTTAACGAAAGCTGTAAGTTCATCTGTTTCTGTTGGATTCATACCAGCAGCTGGTTCGTCAAGAAGAAGAAGTTTTGGATTAGTTGCAAGCGCTCTTGCTATTTCCAGCTTTCTTTGCTTACCATAAGGAAGTGAACTTGCCTTTTCATCTTTTAAATCCTCAAGTCCTAATTCTCTTAAAAGTTCAAGAGACTTCTTAACCATTTCTTTTTCTTCTTTTCTATACTTAGGAAGCTTTAGCATTGCTTCAAAGCAATTTGATTTTATATGAACATGATTTGCAATGAGTACATTATCAAGTACAGTTAAATCTTTGAAAAGTCTTATATTTTGGAAAGTTCTTGCTATACCAGTTTGAGTTATTTTATCTTGTCTCATTCCAGTAATATCTATACCATCAAAAATCACTTTTCCTTTAGTAGGAGTATAAACATTTGTGATCATATTAAAAGCTGTAGTCTTACCTGCTCCATTCGGTCCGATTAGTGAAACTATCTCACCTTCATTTATTTCAAGGTTAAAGTCGCTAACTGCAGTAAGACCTCCAAATTGCATAGTTGCATTTTTTACACTTAATAATGCCATTATTTATTCCCCCCTTCTTCTAAAGGTTTTTTATTTGAACACTTAAATATTGATTTCCATGAAAATTCTTTTGTTCCCATTATTCCGTGTCTAAAGAATAATACTATTATCATAAGTAATATTGAGAATATAACCATTCTTAATCCTGGTATTCCAGTAAAGCTAAAGATACCAAAATCAAATTGTTTTTCCATATCTAAGAATCTTAAAACTTCTCCAAGTATTGTTACAATGAAAGCTGAAATAACTGTTCCTGTAACACTTCCCATACCACCGATAACTATTATAAGAAGTATATTAAATGTAAGACTGAATTTAAACATATTAGGATCTATAGTTCCCATTAAGTTTCCAAGTAGTCCTCCACCAACTCCAGCAAAGAAAGCACCTATAGCAAATCCTATAGCCTTATGTTTAAATAAGCTTATTCCCATACTTTCTGCTGCTATTTCATCTTCTCTTATAGCTTTTAAAGCTCTTCCATAAGAACTGTTTATAAATGACATTAAGATTATTATAGTTGCAATTGCTACTCCAAAACTCCAATATAAATTTGTTGTATGAGGAATACCTCTAAGTCCTAAAGCACCGTTAGTTAATCCTTGAATGTTAGTAATAACTATTCTTATGATTTCTGCAAAACCTAAAGTAACAATAGCTAGGTAGTCTCCTTTAAGTCTTAAAGCCGGAGCACCTATTAAAAATGCTATAAATGCTGATAAAAGTCCAGCAATTAATAATGCTACAATAAATGGTACTTGCAAATGATTAAATGGTGCAATTAATGGTTCCATAAAGAAATTTTGAGTTTTAACTTTTTCAGTCATTGTAAGTAACGCAGTTGTATAAGCACCTATTGCTATGAACCCTGCATGTCCTAATGAAAATAAACCTGTAAATCCATTTATTAAGTTTAAGCTTAATCCAAGAACTGTATATACTGCACATAAATTTAAAATTCTAATTTTATAAGAGTCTAAGCTGTTATTTGCAACAAATAAGAGTAAAAATACAATTGCAATAAGAGCTATATTCAAAAATTTATTTTTATTGTTCATTTTTACACCTTCTCTGTTAAATTTTTGCCCATTATTCCTGTAGGCTTAAATAGCAAAATTATTATTAATAATATAAATGCTAATGCATCTCTATATCCTGTTAATCCTGGGAAGAAACCTACTAACATGATTTCAGTAAGTCCAAGAATGAATCCTCCAATAACTGCTCCTTTGATATCACCTATACCACCTATAACCGCAGCTATGAAACATTTTAATCCTGGCATCATTCCCATAAGAGCTACTATTTGTGGATATTTAACACACCACATCATAGATCCTAGAGCTGCTAATCCTGAACCTATAGCAAAAGTAAAAGAAATTATTCTATTTACATTTATACCCATAAGTCTTGCAGTTTCAACGTCTTTAGACGCTGCTCTCATTGCCATACCAACATTTGTATTATTAACTAGATGTAATAAAACGAATAATATTATTATAGTAACAATTGGAATTATAAAAGTAAGATTTTGAATTGAAACCCCACCTATAACTACTACGTCTGTAAATAATTTTATATCTGGAAATGCTTTTGGTCTTCCTCCAAATAACACGACAGCTAAGTTTTCAAGTAAGAATGATACACCAATCGCTGAAATCAGCGCCGAAATCTTTGGTGCATTTCTAAGTGGTCTATAAGCTGTAAACTCTATACCCATTCCAAGTAATGCTGTTAAAATTATTGCTACTATAAAAGAAACATACCAAGGTAGTCCAAATGTTGCCATTCCGAAAAATGCGAAATAAGCAGCCATCATAAATATATCTCCATGTGCAAAGTTTATAAGCTTTAATATACCATAAACCATAGTATATCCTATAGCAATAAGTGCATATAAACTTCCTAGAGAAATTCCATTTGCTAAGTTTTGCATAAATGTACTTAATGTCATGATTTCACCCCTAATTTAATTTTCTTCAGGTTTTATGGTATCAAGATAAGTAAATTTACCATCTTTGACTACCTTTAAAACTGCATCTTTTACTGCATTATTGTTTTCATCTATAGTGATTACTCCAGCTGCTCCAGGGAAATTCTTAGTTTTTGCAAGTTCATCTCTAATTTTCACTGGATCTGCAGAATCAGCTCTCTTTATAGCATCTAAAATTAATATATATGCATCATATCCTAATGCTGTAGCTGCTGCTGGTTCTTTATTATTTTCTTGTCTATATGTATCAAGGAAAGTCTTTGATTCTTCAGTTATAGGAGTTTCACTTGCAAAGAATGTTGAGAATACTGTTCCTTCTACATCTTGCTTACCTATATCTAAAAATTCTGGTGTTTCCCAAGTATCTGCTCCAATTATTGGAGCTGTAATACCAAGTTGTCTTGCTTGTTTTATTATCATAGCACCTTCCGTAAAATTACCTGGTGCAAATATTACATCTGGATTGCTGCTCTTTATGTTTGTAAGCTGAGCTGTAAAATCTTGATCTCCTGTATTATAGTTAGCTTTAGCTACAATAGCATTATTATCTCCTGTAAGTTTTTTAAACTCGTCCATGAAGAATTTACAAATACCTACTGAATAGTCACTTGAAACTTCTTGAAGAATTGCTACCTTTTTAGCATTCAGTTTATTTGCTGCGTATTTTGCCATAACAGTTCCTTGAAAAGGATCTATAAAACAAACTCTAAAATAATAATCATTACCTGCAGTTACTAAAGGATTTGTACAAGTAACCCCTACAGCTGGAATTTTAGCTTCTTGTACTATATCTCCTGCTGCCATTGAAAATCCACTACCATAACTTCCTATAATTGCATTAACATGTTCTTGTTCAATAAGATTTGCAGCTGCACTAGCCGCTTCAACTTTATCAGACTTGTTATCTGCAAAAACCAATTCTACTTTTTTTCCTAGAACTGTTGGATAAATTTTATTGGCAAGCTTTGTACCTTCTGCCTCTAATGCTCCACCAGCAGCATTAGCACCTGTCATCGGTTGAAATACACCAATTTTTATGACATCGCTGTCAACATTTGCTTTTGTTTTATCTTTACTAGCTCCACAACCCGTTAATGTAAAAGTTGTTGACATAACCAGTGCTAAAAGCAAAGAAATTTTTCTTTTCATACAAATTAGCCCCCCTAATATTAATATTATTGTCTTATTTACGTCATAAAAAATAAATTAATAAAATAATTTCAATTAACATAAAAACCAATACTTGTAATTTTAATATAACGCATGTCCTTTTTATTATTTTATAGAAATTGCTTATATTAGTTAGCCCTTTAATTACAATATTGTTAATCTATCAATTTAATTCGACGATTATTAACATAGCATAATATTATCCTATATTTACCGATATGTCAACCTACGAAAGACATTTGTATTTGTACAGTGTAAACTCAGAATATTTTATAACAAAAAAGCGCTTTGTTGAGCCATTTCAGAAGCAACAAAGCGTTAGTTGATTTCCATAAAATATAAAAAATAATTATAAATTATTTAAAATTATTTTTTATAATTTTATAATAATATGCCACAATACATATAAACAATTTAAATATTTTATATTAATAATTTAATAATTTAAATAATATACCTTAATAATTTCGAATTGTACAAATATTAAGTTAATTGAATTTTATTTTTTACAATAATTGCATCATTGTAAATTTACAATAAAACAACAGGTCAATCTCTTATTGAATTTGACCTGTTGTTTTTATATTTTATATTAAAATTTCGTATTACAAAGCTTCACCAAGATATGCCTTTTTGATTTCATCATTGCTAAGTAATTCTTTACCACTTCCACTTAATGTGATTCTTCCAGTCTCCATGATGTATCCTATATCTGCTATTTTTAAAGCTGCATTTGCATTTTGCTCTATTAGTAGAACTGTCATTCCTTCTTCGTTGATTCTCTTTATTATTCCAAATAATTCTTTTACAACTATAGGTGCAAGTCCTAGAGAAGGTTCATCCATCATTATTAGCTTTGGTCTTGACATAAGTGCTCTTCCGATAGCAAGCATTTGCTGCTCTCCTCCTGAAAGTGTACCTGATAATTGCCAAGTTCTTTCTTTCAATCTTGGAAATAATGAATATACTTTTTCTAAATCTTCTTCAATTCCCTTAGTATCTTTTCTTGTATAAGCACCTATTTTTAAATTTTCTAATACTGTAAGGTCGGCAAAAACTCTTCTTCCTTCTGGAACTAAAGCAATACCTTTCTTAACCATAAGTTCAGTATTAAGCTTTGTTAAATCTGTACCTTCAAAATCTATACTTCCGCTTTTAGGTTTTACAAGACCTACTATAGATTTTAGCGTAGTACTTTTTCCTGCTCCGTTAGCACCAACTAAAGTTACTATCTTGCCGCTTGGTACTTCTAAACTTATACCTTTTAGTGCTTCTATACCGCCATAAGCTACTACTAAATCATTAATTTTAATCATCTTCAGATACCCCCAAATATGCCTCTATAACCTTCTTATCATTTTGTATTTCAGAAGGCGTACCTTTAGCTATAGTAATTCCGTATTCAAAAACTTGTATTCTATCTGATAAACTCATAACCATATTCATATGATGTTCAATCATGAAGATAGATAAATTAAATTTTTCTTTAATTTCTTTAACGAAAGCTGTAAGTTCATCTGTTTCTGTTGGATTCATACCTGCTGCTGGTTCGTCAAGAAGAAGAAGTTTTGGATTAGTTGCAAGTGCTCTTGCTATTTCCAGTTTTCTTTGCTTACCATAAGGAAGTGAACTTGCCTTTTCATCTTTTAAATCCTCAAGTCCTAATTCTTTTAAAAGTTCAAGGGACTTCTTAACCATTTCTTTTTCTTCTTTTCTATACTTAGGCAGCTTTAGCATTGCTTCAAAGCAATTTGATTTTATATGAACATGATTTGCAATGAGTACATTATCCAGTACAGTTAAATCTTTAAAAAGTCTTATATTTTGGAAAGTTCTTGCTATACCAGTTTGAGTTATTTTATCTTGTCTCATTCCAGTAATATCTATACCATCAAAAATCACTTTTCCTTTAGTAGGAGTATAAACATTTGTGATCATATTAAAAGCTGTAGTCTTACCTGCTCCATTCGGTCCGATTAGTGAAACTATCTCACCTTCATTTATTTCAAGGTTAAAGTCGCTAACTGCAGTAAGACCTCCAAATTGCATAGTTGCATTTTTTACACTTAATAATGCCATTATTTATTTCCTCCTTCTTCTAGAGGTTTTTTATTTGAATACTTAAATATCGATTTCCATGAAAATTCTTTTGTTCCCATTATTCCGTGTCTAAAGAATAATACTATTATCATAAGTAATATTGAGAATATAACCATTCTTAATCCTGGTATTCCAGTAAAGCTAAAGATACCAAAATCAAATTGTTTTTCCATATCTAAGAATCTTAAAACTTCTCCAAGTATTGTTACAATGAAAGCTGAAATCACTGTTCCTGTAACACTTCCCATACCACCGATAACTATTATAAGAAGTATGTTAAATGTAAGACTGAATTTAAACATATTAGGATCTATAGTTCCCATTAAGTTTCCAAGTAGTCCTCCGCCAACTCCGGCAAAGAAAGCACCTACAGCAAATCCTATAGCCTTATGTTTAAATAAGCTTATTCCCATACTTTCTGCTGCTATTTCATCTTCTCTTATAGCTTTTAAAGCTCTTCCATAAGAACTGTTTATAAATGACATTAAGATTATTATAGTTACAATTGCTGCTCCAAAACTCCAATATAAATTTGTTGTATGGGAATACCTCTAAGTCCTAAAGCACCGTTAGTTAAACCTTGAATATTAGTAATAACTATTCTTATGATTTCTGCAAAACCTAAAGTAACAATAGCTAGATAGTCTCCTTTAAGTCTTAAAGCTGGAGCACCTATTAAAAATGCTATAAATGCTGATAAAAGTCCAGCAATTAATAATGCTACAATAAATGGTACTTGCAAATGATTAAATGGTGCAATTAATGGTTCCATAAAGAAATTTTGAGTTTTAACTTTTTCAGTCATTGTAAGTAACGCAGTTGTATAAGCACCTATTGCTATGAACCCTGCATGTCCTAATGAAAATAAACCTGTAAATCCATTTATTAAGTTTAAGCTTAATCCAAGAACTGTATATACTGCACATAAATTTAAAATTCTAATTTTATAAGAGTCTAAGCTGTTATTTGCAACAAATAAGAGTAAAAATACAATTGCAATAAGAGCTATATTCAAAAATTTATTTTTATTGTTCATTTTTACACCTTCTCTGTTAAATTTTTGCCCATTATTCCTGTAGGCTTAAATAGCAAGATTATTATTAATAATATAAATGCTAATGCATCTCTATATCCTGTTAATCCTGGGAAGAAACCTACTAACATAATTTCAGTAAGTCCAAGAATGAATCCTCCAATAACTGCTCCTTTGATATCACCTATACCACCTATAACCGCAGCTATAAAACATTTTAATCCTGGCATCATTCCCATAAGAGCTACTATTTGTGGATATTTAACACACCACATCATAGATCCTAGAGCTGCTAATCCTGAACCTATAGCAAAAGTAAAAGAAATTATTCTATTTACATTTATACCCATAAGTCTTGCAGTTTCAACGTCTTTAGACGCTGCTCTCATTGCCATACCAACATTTGTATTATTAACTAGATGTAATAAAACGAATAATATTATTATAGTAACAATTGGAATTATAAAAGTAAGATTTTGAATTGAAACCCCACCTATAACTACTACGTCTGTAAATAATTTTATATCTGGAAATGCTTTTGGTCTTCCTCCAAATAACACGACAGCTAAGTTTTCAAGTAAGAATGATACACCAATCGCTGAAATCAGCGCCGAAATCTTTGGTGCATTTCTAAGTGGTCTATAAGCTGTAAACTCTATACCCATTCCAAGTAATGCTGTTAAAATTATTGCTACGATAAAAGAAACATACCAAGGTAGTCCAAATGTTGCCATTCCGAAAAATGCGAAATAAGCAGCCATCATAAATATATCTCCGTGTGCAAAGTTTATAAGCTTTAATATACCATAAACCATAGTATATCCTATAGCAATAAGTGCATATAAACTTCCTAGAGAAATTCCATTTGCTAAGTTTTGCATAAATGTACTTAATGTCATGATTTCACCCCTAATTTAATTTTCTTCAGGTTTTATGGTATCAAGATAAGTAAATTTACCATCTTTGACTACCTTTAAAACTGCATCTTTTACTGCATTATTGTTTTCATCTATAGTGATTACTCCAGCTGCTCCAGGGAAATTCTTAGTTTTTGCAATTTCATCTCTAATTTTTACTGGATCTGTAGAGTTAGCTCTCTTTATAGCATCTAAAATTACTAAATATGCATCATAAGATAAAGCTGATACTGCTGCTGGTTCTTTATTATATTCATTTCTATATGCATCAAGAAAAGTCTTTGATTCTTCAGTTATAGGAGTCTCGCTCGCAAAGAATGTTGAGAATACTGTTCCTTCTACATCTTGTTTACCTATATCTAAAAACTCTGGTGTTTCCCAAGTATCTCCTCCAATTATTGGAGCTTTAATACCAAGTTGTCTTGCTTGTTTTATTATCATAGCACCTTCCGTAAAATTACCTGGTGCAAATATTACATCTGGATTGGTACTCTTTATATTTGTAAGCTGAGCTGTAAAATCTTGATCTCCTGTATTATAGTTAGCTTTAGCTACAATAGCATCATTATCTCCTGTAAGTTTTTTAAACTCATCCGTAAAGAATTTACAAATACCTACTGAGTAGTCACTTGATACTTCTTGAAGAAGTGCTACTTTTTTAGCTTTTAAGGTATTAGCAGCATATTTTGCCATAACAGTCCCTTGAAATGGATCTATAAAACAAACTCTAAAATAATAATCGTTACCTGCTGTAACTAAAGGGTTTGTACATGATGCCCCAACAGCTGGAACTTTTGCTTCTTGTACAATATCTCCTGCTGCCATGGAATTTCCACTTCCCCAGCTTCCTATAATTGCATTAACATGCTCTTGTTCTACAAGATTTGCCGCTGCACTAGCTGCTTCAACTTTATCAGACTTGTTATCAGCAAAAACTAATTCTACCTTTTTGCCAAGAACTGTTGGGTAAAGTTCATTTGCAAGTTTTGCACCTTCAACTTCAAGTTCCCCTCCAGCGGCATTAGCACCTGTCATTGGCTCGAATACTCCAATTTTTATAACGTCGCTGTCCACATTTGCTTTTGTATCCTTTTTAGACGCACAACCTGCTAGCATAAATGAAGTTGACATAACTAGCGCCAAAAGCAAAGAAATTTTTCTTTTCATACAAATTAGCCCCCTATAAATAATTTTATTTATGTACTTAAAAATGTTTAAGCTTTATCACATTCAAAAAAATATTGAAAGCTTATCCACTTTTATGTATTTTGAATTAATTTATTAAATTTTAGTAAATTGTTCATAATTATTTATAACCAACAACTATTTTTGCATTTAATTAGTAATTTATCAAAAATAATTCATTATTATTATTAAATTATAACTTACTAAACTATGAATATATTATATCATATAAATTGATATGTCAATACGTGGGATTAATTGTAATTTTACTATGAAAATAACTCTACAAAATGAATATATTGTAATCTAGAATTCCGCATTTAAATACACTTTTTACATACTATCTTAAATATTTCAAAATGAAATATTGTGGTGTTATAGAATTTTATGTAAAACAAGGGGGCATTTATTATGAATGAATATACTACGCAAAAATATAAATGTTATTAACTTGATTGATAATATTCCAATCAGATATTTCACTTTTAATATAAAATTAAATTATTGTATATTTAAATTCCGTTATAAATTGAGGATTATTCCAACATCAAAAAAAGGTATCCCTAAATGTCAAAAAACATCTTGAAATACCTCTTTAAATTATTATTATAAATCTTTTATACTATCTCTTCTATACTCAATAATCTAGGTTCATTATTTTCTTGAATTTTAATGTATATTCTTGCCATCTTCATCTGCAAATTTTCTACTATAGTTTTAACTTTACATATAAAATAATAATCTTCTATTCCATTAGTAACAACTGCTACTGGATTAAAGCTCCACCCCTTTATTCCATCTAGTGCTCTACTTAATATCTTTTTGTCTTTTGATGTTATTGTATTCATAATTTCTAATTCTTTATTTTCTCTTTTCATATTATCAAACGCCCTCTCTACTAAGTATTTTATTATTAGTTTTTGTCAGTTGTTTGTCAACTATATTAATATTTTATTAATATAGCCTTATAAAAAAATAAATATTCATTATCAAATTAATTTAAAGTTATATACTTTCTTTTCTTCTTAATAAGATATTTGCTCTTTTAATCACTGTATTTAATAATTCTAAAAATACCTTATCCTTTGTGATAAGTAGTATTATGAAATAAATACCACCACACGCAGTTACATCAAGAACACAAGAAGCAATTGTATTCAGTATATATTTATTTATAAAGAAAGTTATTGGAATAAATACTAATGAATAATATAAATATTTCATATTGCGAAACTCGAATAAATGTATATCTAACTTAATTTCTTTTTTAATCAACCTATATTCTAAAGCTATAACTACAATATTTGCAATCAAAGTTGCTAAAACTGTTGTAGTTGCTGTAAACATATTTGTATAAATTAAAAAAACAATTAATATTAAATTTACTACCCCACCAATTAAAGTTAACATAGTATTCTTTTTCTCTTTCCCAAATAAATAAATTATTTGATTTGCAATAATACTATCAATCCCAGTACTCAGCATATATATTGAAAATGCCATCATTATAGGAACTGCTGGCAAAAACTGTTCTCCACGTCCAACTATAATGATTACTTGTTTTGATACACAAAATAGACCTATTGATGCTGGAAATAATAACATGAAATATACTTTTATTATTTTATTTAATAGATTCAAATAAGTTTCTTTCGAATAATTTCCCAAATAATTAGAAAGCCTCGCCGTTGAAACTTGAGTTATTGTAAGCATCAATACAGTAACCATCGTCTCTACCTTTTGAGCTACACCATAATATCCTGCTTGTGTTGAACCTATTTCTGTATCAATAAAGGTTTTATCAAGCCACGTATATAAAAAATAAGTATTAGTAAGTATTACAAGAAAAAACATTGGCTTTATATGCTTTATAATCTCTAAATTGGAAAAATCAAACTTAAATTTTCTTTTAACATATATAAAACTCGCTATATTATTTATGAAGTTTATTCCTAAAGTTAAATATATATAAAATAAAAAATCTCCTTCTGTTCGTACAAAACATAAAGTCAATATATTGTATACTATTTTAACTATCATTGTCTTTAATGCTATAAAATTATAATTTTCTAAAGCCTCATTAATCCATTCTACATTAAAAAGATTAAAAACCAGATTTAAACCCATAACCATACAAGTATAAAAATAAGGATCATTATTATGATATAAGATTATATATAGTGCATATGCAATTGTTACTATTATTGTTGCAGAAGTAGTAATTAAGAACAAACTTGTAACTGTCTGCCTAACTTTTTTATCATCATGACGCACCTTACTGACTTCTCTTAATCCATATTGATATACTCCAAAACTTGCAAAAGCCATAAAAAATGTTGTAAAAGTTTCTCCCATAGTTAAATATCCATTTAATGTTGACTTTATTGCTCCATACACAACTGGCATTACTATTATTGGCAATGCTATATTACATATGTTTAATATAGCACTAAAAACTGCATTTTTTGCAATAGATTTTGACATAAATTATCTCCTGTTCTTTTATCTAATTTTTATATAAATATAATGTTCCATTTCTAGGTCTTTTTACGCTTTTTCCACAAAATCCTCTTCTTTTAAGTTCCTTTTGAAATGTGTGCATATAGAAACCATGACAAACAATCAATATATTATCATTTGAATATTTCTCTATGATGTTTAGAAAAGCATTCACTCGTCTTTTAGTGTCTACTTTACTTTCTGCTTGAGATTTATGTTTTAAAATCCAAGCGAGTCTTGAAGCTATACACCAAAACACATAAGGTAGTTTTAGATTAGTTTTAAATATTGATGACATAGGTACTTCCCTTAACAAATTACTTTCTCTTATTTCACCTTTAAAAATAGTTTTAGCTGTTTTAATTGCTCTTAATAAATCACTTGAAAAACACTTATTCCAATTTATATTTTCTAATATTTCAAATTTATTTTCTATAACATCACTATTATCATATTCTTTTACCCACTCTTCAAAATCATTTGATGTCATAAACATGTTTGCATCACAATTAACTTTGAAATGCCTCACTAACCCTATATTCATATTTCCTCCAAATATATAATTAATCTATAAATATTTACATATATGCAACTTAGGTCTTAGACTTATGTGATAACTAACGAAAATCCTATGTATCATTTATTATGTTTCCAATCTTAAATTGCTTATACTAAATTTTTACACTTATAACTATAAACTTATTATAATATACTTTTACATAAATGTATTCTTTTATTACAATACTTAACAATTTATTATAGATATCAAATTTAAGAACTATACTTATTTGTGATTAATATCTCAACTGAAAATCACATATATATGATTGCGGTTATTCACCGCATAAGTTTAAGTTATTTATCTATAAAAATAAGTGTAAGTGCTAACATTTTATACTTTTAGCACTTACACTTATAAAATTCTAGAATACGGTATTATAATAATTACTTGTTCTCTGGATTAGAGATTTTAAATATCTCTGTTTGTCCATCAAGTTTATAGCTTATTGTTCCATCAGAATTAATATTTATATCTATAGGGTATTGAACATCTTTTGAATTTCCTTCTATAATACCTGCTTTAATATTACACGATACTAATGAATTTTCATTAAAGTTATACGTATATATTTTTCCATTTTCCCACTTATAATTATAGCTTTCATCTTCAAATGCATTAAACACTCCGTATTGACCATCTTGTGTTGTTTCATGTCCACTCACATGAATAAACCATTTATCGTTATCTGGTGTTGTTTGAGGAATTGTAAAACTTACAGCTTTCTTATCCTTATCATAAGCCATTGTTGAAAGTAATTTAGTAACTGCTTCTTTAATTTCTTTTTTAACTTTGACGACTTTTCCTTCGCTATCAACAGTTACATCTAGAGCATCTTTAATATCATGAGAATTATCCTTAATAAGACCTACCATAAATGTGCATGAGATTAATGGATTTTCATTAAATTGATATGAATATGTTTTTCCATTTTCCCACTTGTAATTATAGCTTTCGTCTTCAAATGCATGAAACACTCCTGGCCCAACACCATCTATTGTTTCATGTCCGGAGATATGAACATACCACTTATATCCATCTGGTATTGTTTCTGGCACAGTAAATTTCATAGTTTTAGTATCTTTATCATAAGATATTGAGTCAGCAAAGTTATTTACCGCAGCTTCATATTCATCAACATATTGTTCTTGACTTCCACTGCTGTTTTGAGTAGCACTTTCATTAATATTATCTGCTAATGCGTTAACCCTTGGAATCATAAGACTTCCAAATAATATTGCTGCAACAGTAAGTGACATTATTCCTTTATAAGTAATTGTAGGTTTTTTAAAATTAGCCATAAATTGAATTCTCCTTTTTATTTCTTTTTTTCCATTTTGAATTGGAATTGTTGTAGGTATTAATTTATTATGATTCATTGCTGATTTCATAAGTAGAATTGCATATTCTCTTTTCTTTTTTATAAAACTTATTACTTTATAATCACATAACATTTCTGTATCTTTTTTAAATGTAAAAAAGCTAATCCAAACGATTGGATTATACCAATTAATACATAAAATTATGAACGTAAAAAAGTTAATTGGTATATCATTGTGTTTTAAATGACATAATTCATGTATCAATATCTGTTTTATTTCATTGTTATCATACTTATGATTTAATAGAATAACTGGTGAAAAAAAACCTTTTATCATTGCTGGGCCATCATAAATTTTGAGTGTTATATGTTTTTTAATTTTCAACTTTCGCTTACACTCTTTTAAAATTTCTAGTATTTTTTCTTCCTTACATACTGGGATTTTGCTCACTTTATTAGTAAAATGAATAAATGCAAAACAATAATATAATAATAATAATGCCACTCCTGTGTACCAGACATCCATTATATAAATTCTAATAATATCTCCCACATTATTTTGAATTTCGGGAAATTCTATTGTGGTATTAGCTTGAGTTGACTGGTCACTAGCTGGTAAATCTTTAAATGATTCCTCTACCATTTGTGATTGTTTAGTTACACTTTCATTTTTTTGCGTAAAACTAAATATATTATCAAAGCTTTCTGGAACAATAGGGAGTAAAGCAATTCTAGCTAAGAGAATTATCCAAATATAATAATGTAAAAATGCTGACATTCTATTTCTGAATATAGCTTTAATAAATAGTATACCAATACAAGTAGCTGTTGTAATAATTGTCATATTTAATAACAAATTCACGTTATTCATCATCTTCCATTTTATTTATAATATTCATCAATTCTTGCTGTTCTTTCCTAGATAAATTACTTTCTTTTGCAAGCGTTGAAACAAACAATGAAATTGAATTATCAAATACCTTTGAAAGAAAGTTTTTAGCTTCTTTTATTTTACACTCATGTTCCTCAACTGCTGGCTTATACCTAAAATTTTTTCCATGACTTTTATCAACTATTACAACATTCTTATTGACCAATCTCTTCAATAAAGTTTTAATAGTGGAATAACTCCATTCATTTTCCGTGAGTTTATCTACTATTTCACTTAATTCAATATTAGGTGTTTTCCATAAAACACTCATTATTTTCCATTCAGATTCACTGATAGAATATTCATCCATACCTATACCTCCTTATATCCAGTTTGGGCTACAGACGTAACCTATATCTATAGTCTACATCTGTAACCCAATGCTGTCAAGTACCTTTTTCAATTTTATGAAAATATTACCACATACTTTTCTATATCTTGAATTTTACTAACATATCTGAAATTACAATTATTTAGTACTTTCTTTGAACTTATATTGCTGTTTATAACTCTTGCAATTACACCCTTACAGGCTTTAGATTTTCTTGCCCACTTGATCAATGTTTTTAATGATTCTGTCATAAAACCTTTACTTCTGCAATTACATGAAATACTATATCCTACCTCTGTATAACCATTTTTATCTGGCAATCCTTTAAATCCAATGAAACCTATTGCTTTTTTATTACCTTTATTTATGATTAACCAATATGTATACCATCTATGATTTTCTTCATTAATATTTTTCATCTTTTCTAATTTTTTTAATATTGCTGATCTAACAGAATCAAATATTCCTTCTGCTTCAATAATTGCTTCAAATTTATTAATATTATCATTACTTATATATAATAATTCCTTAAAAGACAAAGGTTTTAAATATAATCTTTCTGTTTCCAATATTCCTTTACTCAATTACCTGCCCCCATTTATAGATTTCTCCTTTACATACCACAACCAAGTAGTTGCGTCACTCTTACTCTTACTCTTACTTACATTTTATAAATCAATTTCGATTGAATCATCATAAGTAACCACGTACATCTTTTGATCTGCTTGTATTCCAGCAAATATTACATCCTTAATATTATTAATATTTTTTGATTTTAATTTTTTAATCACCCACTGCTCATCTTTATTAATTTGTTGTAGATGTCTAGATAAAATATTTCCATTCAATACTATATCAACCATCATTCCTGGCTTAGGCTTTCTAATGTTCATATCCTCTGCAGTCAATGTAGATTTCTGTGCTTTTTTCAAAATACTTAGTTTACCATCCGGCTCTAAGACTGCCATTTCCACATCTGTAATATAAAATACATCTTTATCTCTAAGCTGCATTAATAAATCTCCTATATTATATCTAGCTTTCTTCATATTTTTATAAATAACTTTTCCATCATTAATAATTACTAGAGGTTCCCCGTCTAACCATAATCTTATTTTAATATTTTTTAATGTTACTTCGGAAATCAATATTGTAAGTATACTCCATATAATTATAGAAAAACTTCCTTCAAATACGTTAATATCTTTATCCACCGAGGCCACTGCTGCAATAGAACCTATTGTTATCCCAACAATATAATCAAAATAAGTTAATTGAGACATTTGTTTTTTTCCCATAACTCTAGTAAAAAAAAGTAAAACAAAATAAGCAATAACTGATCTACAAAAAAGAATTAAATATTCTCTCATTTTCAACACTTCCTCAACAATTACTACCTATATTATTTCCTTTTAATTGTATAATATTATTTTTACAATACACTTATAGATATTCAAATCAAGAATTAGATTTATGTGGTAACTTACCGAAATCCTATATATAGTTAAAAAACTTGAAGTTTAATGTTATGACACAGCAACTTAACCCAAAATGGTAAGCTTATTCCTTGATTGTTGTAAAAAATTATAATATCCACATACTAAAATTAATAGCAGATGATATTTTCTCGTATATAAAGGCAATACTATATATAGTTGAATTTTATACGTAATTGTATAAACATCTCAAATAAAATTAAATATTCTAGCTAATAGATTTTAAAAAGGAGAAATTCAAATATGAATGCTAAATTAGTAGTGATTTTGATGCTTATAACATTTAATACTGTTACAGTATTAGGTGGCTGCAATAATTCTTATAATAAAAATTCCACCCAAAATTCAACTACAACTTCTAGCGCTGTTGATATTAAAGAAGATAACCTTTCCGATAAAGCATTTAAAACAAGTAGTGATGCTGATAACCCAGATACAAAAGAATATTCTTCTGCAAATTCAATAAATAAATCGAATATATATCAAATAACTAATAAAGCTTATAAGAAAAATGATGTTAAAATTAATTATCCTCAACTTCAAAACTCTGATAATTCAAAAAAACTTAATACAATTAATAAAGATTTAGAAGATGAAGCACTAAACATTTTAAACACTTATATTCAGGAA
Organism: Clostridium saccharobutylicum DSM 13864; assembly: GCF_000473995.1. NCBI lineage: Bacteria > Bacillati > Bacillota > Clostridia > Eubacteriales > Clostridiaceae > Clostridium > Clostridium saccharobutylicum. Next base: position 3,680,560 of record NC_022571.1, read on the forward strand.
GGTGCAAACATTGATAAATTAACTATTGATGTAAACTATGATATAAAGCTCAAAAATGATAAATATATGTCAATAGTTTATACTGGATATAGCAACCTCGAAGGAACCGCATATCCACTTTCAGTTTTTTATACAACTAATGTAGATTTAGAGAAAGGAAATAGCATACGACTTTCTGATTATGCAGATATAAGAGATGTATTAAATAAATTAAAAGATTCTAATAATGTTAAAGTTCTTACTCAAGATAAAAAACTATCTGATGTTCAAAAAAATACGCTTTTAACTTTAGAATCCTCTGAACTTAATAACATGCTTCAAAGCGCTGATTTCTATAGAGCTAATGGAAAAATCCAACCTCCTAAAGAAGGTACATATACCTATATGGATAAAGATAACATAATAGTCAGCATACAAATAAATCACGTATTAGGAGATCATGCAGAATTTTTAATAAAAAAATAAACTTTTCTTTGAAAATGAGCTGATTAAGGTTCTTAATAGGTAGTTGTTCCACTTTAGTTTGTCACACTCAACATTGGAAACATACTAAAGTGGATGCAACCATCTATTTAAAACCTTTAAGCGATATTTTCATAGTCCTTGTAACAAAAATATTTCTCATTTCGGTTATCTATCACTTAACTCTAAGACTTAATTTTTATATCCATAATTATCTTAAAATCCTATATCTGTGTATCTCTCATTTCAATTTCAGTACCTTCAGGAGCCTTAACTTTTAATAAATATCCGTCTTCAACTTTATATATCTCTTTCCCATTTTTAATTTTAAAATTAACATAACCCAAATTTTTTATTCTCTCAAATTCTTTTTTAACATCATCAACTAAAAAACACATATGTACTATTCCTTCATTTGATGAGTCCCACTTCTTTAATTTTTCTCCCTTTTTAGAAGTTTGTAATTCAATCATAAACGATCCTAATTTCAGCCATGTATTGTAATCACGATTATGAAAATTTTCAGTTTCTTTAACTAATTCAAATCCCAAAACTTTAATATAAAATTCAAGTGACTCCGCATATTTTTCTGTTTGTATACAAACATGGTGCATCATTTTTATACTCATAATATCTCCTCTACTTCCTTGCTTTAATCAAAAATAATGAATAATTTGCTCTTGTTTTAAACTTCACTTTATTTTTATAACTTCTTTTAATATATAAACAATTTTATTTACGATGTTTCGATTTTAGATACTATTTTTTTATATACTTTTTTCATATGCAATTCATTAGAATACTTATCTATTTCTCTTATTGGTATCCACTTAACACCACTATTTTCATCCGGCTTTACAACCAGTATTTCATTTTCATTTGCTTCAATTAAATAAGCAATTGATATATGCAAATGTGGTGCTACATATTTTTTGTTTTTTATATGTCCTAATACAGGTAAAATATCTAAAGATATGATATTATCACTAATTGGAACAATATTTTTTACTCCAGTCTCCTCCTTAACTTCTTTAATTGCAACTGATAGTAAATCTTTATCACCATCTGCATGCCCACCTGTCCATGACCATGAATTATATATATTATGATGTACCATTAAAACTTTATCTCTTGCTTTGTTGACTACAAATCCAGAACTTGTAACATGTATTAATTCATTATTTCTAGTTAATATATCATCAAACATATTTGAATATTTTATTGTTATTTCTTTATCCTTATTCTCTTGCTCATTAAAAGGCATATAACTCTTTATTGATTCAGTCCAATTCATTTTCTCCCTACCTTCTTTTTTTATTGATTTATATTATAAAATTATTTATTTCTAAAAAATATGCTTTTAAACATATTGTCATTATAGCATATTAGGTAAATTAAGTATTATGCAATTATTCACTCTTATTAACCTTCCAAACATTAAAGATTACTTTATAATTTAATAAACATATAGTAGTAGGAATTGTTAAATTTGTGCTTGTCAACAGCTTGCCTAAGAAACATGAAAAAATGTGTGCAACTTCTACTTTTAAAAATCCATAACCTTATTTTATAGTAATCAAGCAATAAAGCACCTTTACTTTTGGTAATCTATAATAATATCTATAAATTTCAAGTTGTTTATCTATATAGGGTTCCTCGTTGAGATTCAAACTTATAAAATAAAAAAATAACTGATATTTCTGAACTTGCAGCAAGTTATATGTCTTGCTATCAATGTGGAACCCTATAAGGTACATAAAAATAAATAACAAGTCCAATTTGCTACTTAATATGATTAAAAATAGGCCAACAAATGAACTTGCTATTTTTTTGAATGTGGCTAACGTTAAATTTTCTCAGCTGTAATAGCTGTAATTTGTGACATATCTAAAAAAGCAATGCACTTACTTGCATTTTCAAATCTATATCCTGATACCTCTCCTGTTAATCTATTTTTTGTCACCTCATATTGCTCACATGTAAAGTCAATTATTACACCATTACTAAGATAGATTTTAATTGAATACATTGTTTTCCTTCCTTCAAACATATAATTAAGAGTTATTAATGCATAATGTAGTGAATATTCTCCTTAAAACAATAATCATACTGTACCTTACATCTCAGGTTTATTATTCAAGGAATATTCCATACTAATCTTAATGCTAAATTTTTCTTATTTAGATTTTGTAACGTATATGAATTACTCTCCTATAATATTATATTTAACCTCTCTTATAGTTGTTCAATTAACCATTTATTAATTATATCTTAACCCTACTTTGCTTTTGCGTTAGTTACATAATAAGCTTTTTACATTGTTTTTTATTATATAATTATGACAACTCATTTGCATTGGCACAGCATCTGGTTTCTTGTTTTCAATCTTTAAAAATATTAACATGACTATTGGGCTTATGCCAGTTGCAGGAATTATACTTTCATGCATGAGTTATGTTGGAAGCTCAATTCTTGCAAATTTTATGTCTTTAGGTATCGTATTAAATGTTGGTATTAAAAAAAGAGACTGTTATACAACTAATTTTTTAGTTGTGTAACAGTCTCTATTTTATAATATGGAATAAATATGTGAACGAATATTATAAAAAGGAAAAGAAAAATTTAAATATTTTTTACATGAAATTTATCTGTTATACCACATTACATTGCCATCTTGTGTTTGCCATCCTTGACAAGCCCAGTGGTCCCAGCCTCTTCTTCCGTCATTTTCAAAATATGAACCTTTAGGTTGTTGTCTTGAGAATACCCAAACACCCCATGTAGTTCCACCATATTGGCAAGTCGAAAAATACTTCACGCCTGAAATATTATGTTTATAATTTTGAGATAAATCCATAACAACTACATTATATTGACCATTAGCTGCGTAAAATGCACTTTCCATTAAGCCCTTACAGAATGCCGCATTTTGTCCATTGAAATTTCTAGCGTTTATTGCTCCACTTATTTTATTAGCAATCCCTAATACATCTACATTTACATTAAAATTCACACCTGGAGCCCATGCCTTACTAACTCCATAGATATTGTCAGTGCTAGTGTTTGTACCCTTAGTACCTTTAATGCTATCAGCAGAATCTGTTGTTATACCATTGCTAACTTTATAAGTTGCATTGTTAGTAGCTGCAAAAGCTGCAGTTGGTGCTGCTACAGTACCTGCTAAAATTCCCAAAGATAAACATAATGTCATTACTTTACTTCTAACTTTTTTCATTTTTACACTCTCCCCACAAATTTCATTATATTTATGCTTAAGCTAATGCTGTCAAATTAAATATTATATACATCACATAGTAATCTTAAATTTAGCTTGACCACTTTGTGAGCTTTGTACAATAAACTAAACTTTTAAATATACTAAATCTAATTTGATTATAAATTTCTTTCATAAATAATACATGTACAATAATTAAAATGTATTAAATATATAAATTAATGCCAACTATTTTAATTACTTATACTGAAAATAATATATTTTACTAACGTTAATACTCAAAATATATTTTTAAATTAAATTTAATTCTATTAAATCATATCTATATCCTTAGCTTCTTAAAGAACATAATATAGATTTTAAGTTAAGCTAATATTAATACTTCATTAATTAAACTAGAACTTGTTAATACTTGATATTAAAAGAAAAAATAATCAAATAGTTATTGTACAACTATATCTTCACATAATAATTAATTTATGTAAATGCATATTTCTTTAAACGCAAAGAATTAGACATCAAAAGAAATTATATCTAATAATTCATTCTTTTTTTATTTTTTTCACTTTAATTGTTAAAAATATTCTTTTTATACTAATAACATTGTTTTTTCATTAGAATCAATATATAGTTCTATATTTTATTTTCTTTATTAAGAATATTTTTTTAATTTAATTTAATATATATATTGCAAAATTATTTATTCATGGATTTAGTAAGATAGTACTTAGTTTTAATGTTGATTTCAATTTTCAATATATATAATATTTTTTATATAACAAAAGGACCATATCATGAATAATAATTCAATAATATGGTCAATTTTCTAATGTTATATAATCATAGATTAATACATTCATCACATAAATTGAGATCTATCAAAATTTTCAGTAACCTAAATAAATACATCATCTCTATTTAGGTTAGCTATTAAATATATATTATTTGTTATACCACATAACATTACCACTTTGTGTTTGCCAGCCTTCACAAGCCCAGTGGTCCCATCCTCTTCTTCCATCATTTTCAAAATACGATCCCTTAGGTTGTAATTTTGAGAAAACCCAAACACCAAATTTAGTTCCTCCATATTGATAAGTACCATAATATTTTATATTAGAAATATTACATTTATATTTTTGTGACAAATCCATAACAACTACATTGTATTGACTATTAGCTGCATAAAATGCACTTTCCATAAGACCTTTACAATATGCTGCATTATTTCCGTTAAAATTTCTATTCTTCATCATACTCTCTATCTTATTTGCAATATCTAATACATTAATATCTATTTTCATATCGCCATAGATATTATTATCATTAGTAGTTTTATAATCACTACCATTAACTTTAGTTGTTATAATTCCATTACTAGTTGTATAAGACGCATTGACATTACTAGCTGCATAAACTGTAGTTGATACTGAACCTAATGTTGTTGCTAATATTCCTAAGGATAAACCTGCCATTATAATCTTATTTTTAACCTTCCTCATTTTTATACTCTCCTCATAATCTTTATTTTAAATTCATAATATAAATTGATTACATAAAATTATTATATATAGTGTGATAATACTTACACAAAATTGCTATATTAAATTTTAATACATTATATATTTCTTTAAAGAATATTTTAAATTTCAAAAAGTATACATCTCTAGATTTGTACACTCACATTTTTGCATAATACATAAGTTATGTAAATGTTTTATCCTCTAAACGTTAAAAATCAGACATCAAAAGCAATTACTTTATATATCTGATTTATTTTTTTAATATTCATTTTTATTTTCTTTCATGTACCCAAATTATTTTAAATAACGTATTATATTTTGAAATACAGCTTTATTTTGACTTGTATTCATATAAGAATGAGGTTGATTCGCCATAAACCTAATTGAATTTCCTTTTTGTAATACAAATTTTCTATTATTTATATCCATTTCGATTTCACCTTCAGTGACTATAATATATTCCTCAACACCCTCACTATGAGGAGTAGATATATGATTACAATTACTTTCTAACTCTATAGTAAATATTTCAGCCCCACTTTTCACATCAAATGGAAATATAGGATACAACTTCATTCTATTATCATCTTCTATTATTGGATCAATATTATTTTGATTTATTACTTTTAAATCATCTTGATTTTCATCAATGAATAATGAAAATGATACTTTTAAGCCAGTTGCAATTTTCCATAACGTAGATACTGTAGGATTTGACTGACCTCTCTCTATCTGACCTAACATCGCCTTGCTTACTCCAGTTAATTTACTAACTTCATCTAAACTTAAGTTTCTTTTATTACGTATCTCTTTTAATTTATTGCCTATGATTAAATTCAAATCCTTCATAACTTATCCCCTTTAATTTATAGCTTTTGTATATTATAACATATTTTCATTCAACTATTGTGTAATATAACATACGCTTGTATAATATAACATATACAATTTATTTTGTTTATTTTTATTATGAAGGAGTTTTAAAATGGTAAAAGCATTTATATTAGGAATCGCAGCATCTTTCTTTTTTGCATTTACTTTTATTCTTAATCAACAAATGAATATTTCTGGTGGCAGCTGGCTTTGGAGCTCATCTCTTAGATACATTTTTATGTTACCAATTTTATTTATTATCATGATTATAAAAAATCAATTATTTCATGTATTAAATGATATAATAAAAAAACCATTTAAATGGATAGCTTGGAGCACAGTAGGCTTTGGATTATTTTATGCTCCTTTGAGTTTTGCTTCTATGTATGGAGCTTCATGGTTAGTTGCTGGTACTTGGCAAATAACTATAGTCGCAGGTGCACTTATGTCTCCATTATTCTATAGAACTGTCAATAGTAAAAATGGAATTACCAAAACAAGAAATCAAATTCCTAAAAAATCTCTACTTATGTCTTCAATAATTTTGCTGGGCATATTTTTAATGCACTTTGAAGATTCAAAATATCTATCTTTATCAGAAATACTTTTAGGAATTATCCCTGTTATTTTAGCTGCATTTTCTTATCCACTTGGTAATCGCAAAATGATGGAGGTCTGTGATAACAGATTTAATACATTTCAAAGAGTATTTGGCATGACACTATGCAGTATGCCATTTTGGATAATAATATCAACATTCGGCATATTATCTGTTGGTTTACCAAGTAAAGGACAAGTAGTTCAATCTTTAATAGTTGCTGTTTTTTCAGGAATTATTGCTACAATACTATTTTTTAAAGCAACTGATATAGTAAGCAGCAATACTCATAAGTTAGCTGTAATAGAATCAACACAATCCGGTGAAGTAATATTCACATTACTTGGAGGAGTATTTATTTTTCATGATAAAATTCCAACATTTCTTGGCTTAATCGGAATATTTCTTGTAGTCATTGGAATGATTTTGAATAGCCTTATTAGATCATAAGATGCAATTTTATATTAAATATATAGAAATAATTAATTTACGATTTTAATAATATTTTTTGTTAACAAAGAAATTCACTGCATCATCAGATGTCTATGACTGATACAGTGAATGAAAAATATATTGATGCAGAAAATAATTATTTCTCTTTTTTAATATGTAAAATACTTAACTATTATTTTTTCTACTTCCATCTTTGTTAAATAGTTTTCTTAAATGCATTTCATCCACAACAATCATCATTATAACGCCTATTAATATAACTATTAGTTGTACAATTTCATTATTGATAGCTATTGGTTGAATAATTGCCCAAATTCCAAAAATGCCATTAACAATTCCAAGTATCAACATACTAACTCCACCATATTTTTGTGCTACATCCCAAGTATCCTGATTTTTCTTTGATAAAGGTGTTCTATATCCGTAAATACCATTTATCTCTTTTGGCGGATACTTTATTAAAATAAATCCAAGCAAGATAAAAATTATTGCTATTGTTATACAACTCATATATTTCTCCTCTCTTACTAATGCATCTCTTAGCTATTACTTAGTTATAATTTTACCTCTTAATATAGATAAACAAACAATCATAATTTATTTTTTATAATATTTTTAAATTTTCTCTTATTATAACACACTTTATAATTAACAGCTTTTGTAATTTTAAAATTAGTATTAAATAAATAATGCAAAGTTAGAAACTTACTTTATATATAATCATATGAATAAAATAGAGTTAATTTATTGATACAATAAAATGGAGGGAATTTGTTGAATAATAATGTAATTGAAATGACCAACATCACCAAAAGCTTTTACATTGGAAAGCCGAACCAATTGAACATCCTTAAAAATATTAATATCAATATAAAAAAGGGGGAATTCGTATCTATTGTTGGTGAATCTGGATCTGGAAAAAGTACATTAATGAATATTATAGGTGCCCTTGACAGACAAACCTCAGGTCAATATATTCTCGATGGTATAGATATTAGGACAATTAGTGATAAAGATTTATCTATAATAAGAAATAGAAAAATAGGTTTTGTGTTTCAATCTTCCAACTTGATACCTAGAACAAACTCAATACAAAACGTTGAATTACCAATGCTTTATGCTGACGTAGATAAAAGAACACGAAGAAACCGTGCCAAAGAACTTTTACAACTAGTCGGAATTGATGATAGAATGTTTCACCTTCCAAATGAGTTATCAGGTGGTCAAAAGCAGAGAGTTGCAATTGCACGTGCTCTTGCAAATGACCCTGAAATTATACTTGCAGATGAACCAACAGGTGCTCTTGATTCTAATACTGGAAGATTAGTTATGAACTTATTCCATAAGATTCATGAAAATCAAGGAAAAACTATAGTTCTAATAACTCATAACAAAGAGCTTTCAAATGAAACACAAAGAATAATACAAATAAAAGATGGACAAATAGTAGAAGAAAAAATTAATACTTCTAATAACGTGCATGTTTTGAATTAGTTATAAATAAAATATGTGGTAACTTACCAAAAGAAATGGTGCTCTATTGTTTCAGTCACTAGATAAACGTACTGTGGATTTCTAACAGCATAAGTTATTCCACTCCAGCATGTTCCTTAAACAAGTTAATGACAAGCAAAAATAGAATAACTTATGCTGAAGAAATCCTACAGTTCTTTTATCAATGTAACATTCAACAAAAGAGCACCATTTCTTTCTATTTTAAAGCATAAATATAGTTAATAGTGATTCTACTAAAGTTCTAAAATACTACTTATTTAGATATATGTATATATCTTCAGAAATCATTTATATCTAAAAAGTTATTAGAAGGTCTTCTGGCTCGTAGCTCATTTTACCAAATAGTTCATACAAAGTTAACTATCTCATAAATCTAAAAATTAAATTGTTTATCTATATAGATATACAATTTAAGAACTCAACTTATTTGTGATTAATATCTCCACTAGAAATCATATATATATTTGTGAAAGAAGCATTTGAAATTGAGCTGTTGAAGATTTTTAATTGGAGCTTGTTACATTTACTGCTTGTCAAAATGAATATTTGGAACATGCGGAAATGGGCACAAGCTCCCATTTAGAATCTTCCAGCGAAAATTTCATAAGTCCGATGGAACAAATATATATATTATTTCGGTAAATCACCACATAAATCTAAAGTCTTGATTTGGATATCTATAATTCTTTTCAAAACCACTTATCTCTTTTAAGAAGTAATATGACGCCAATAAATAGTGTTGGAATAAATATCATTCCAAAAACAATCCAAAATGCAAACTCATAATCGTGCATCGGAATTCCCTGCACATTCATAGAAAAAAGTCCACTAACAAGAGTCATAGGTAATATAGCAACTTGAATAATAGTAAACGTACGCATAAGACTGTTAATTGTATGATTAGTAAGTGCTGCAAATGTATTATCTGCCGATTCTATAACTTCTTTATAATTTTCTAACATGTCCCATATTTTTTCTATCTTATCAGTAATATCATCAAAGTATAAATCCATATCTTTAGGAAGATATTTTTCAATAACTTTTTCCAGTGTTATCATAACAGGCCTTAATGGCTTAATTACACTTCTATAATTTATTATTTGCATTTTAGTTCTAGATATTGTTTCAAGCATTGATTTTGAACGATTAGAAAAGACTTGTCTGTTAATTTCATTGACGTTATTTCCAATCTTATCAAGCATAGGAAAACAATAATCAAATAACGTTTTAGTTATTCCATAGAGTAATAAAGCTGACCCTTCTTCCATGTACTCTTTTCGCACAGATTCTTCTAATTGACATTTTCGTGCTAGCTTAACCAACGGTTTAAGCTCTCCTTCATGAAGGGTTACAAGATAATCATGACCTATAAATATATCTATTTCCTCAGAATCAAGTCTGAAAAGTTCTTTTTTATATCTTGGAAGATGAAGAACAATAAAACTATAGTCCTCATAAGAATCTATCTTTGATCTTTGATGTTCAGTCATACAATCCTCCAAAAGAAGTTCATGGAAGTCATACATGTCTTCAAGCATTGTAATCTCTTTTTCGGTAGGTCTTATAATATCAATCCATTTAAGTCCATTGAATTCAATAATCTTTACTTCTGAATTTAGTTTCATCAAAGTAACATCATTCTTTTTATCACTTTTAAATGGCAATGTAAACATAATAATCTCCCTCCATTTTTAGGGAAGATTATTAAATCAGGTTAGACGAGTATTAGGACTTAATCTTCCCTTTTTTAATATTAAATTTTTATAATTTTTTTGGGACAGATAGTCATCCACTCAAATTCACCCACCCTTTTTATTTAAATAAATAAAAATATTTTTATAGTTTTCATATATTTATTGATTTTAAATACGCCTTTTAAAGTATAATAATATAATTCAAAATTTTGATGTATTTTGATTTTTAATCATAAAATATTAAACTCCCAAAATTTATAAAAAACAAAATAAAATTACTCATCTCATTTATTTTATTCAATTATTCTCATTCTGGTACCAAAATACATGCAATCAAGAAGCAATTTATATTTAAATAATTTTAATTTTACGAATTTACATAATCTATTAATTTCTCTATATACTTCTTATTTGTAAAATCTACAGGATTATCATATGCATCAAGCATCTCTTTTTCCTCATCTGTTAAGTCTTCCTTCTTTTTGCTCTTTATCTTATTCTTCATAAGTGTCATAAGAAATTTATCAAAAGAATTTAATTCATTATAGTTAAATCCACCTCTAAAATAGAAAAACTTGATGTGTTTTTGCTGCTCTGGTGTAAAATTTTTATCTTTAACTTCATTTATTACATTTTCTTTCGATGATGATGCCCCTGTTGCAAAAACTATTATCTTTTTATTCTTAAGCTTATCAAAGTTTTTTGTTATTAGTTTTATACCAATAACACCTGAAGCATATAAGCTTCCACCATAAATTATGGTATCGTACTCATTAAGCATTTCCCTGGTTGCTTTTGATGATTTAAATATATCTGCTTTCAACTCTTTAGATATCCATTCTGCATATTTCTTCGTAAAACCTGTTTTTGACTTATATATTACTACAATTTTCATTATTTTCACCTTCTAAATTGAATGATTAATTGCCCTAAGATATTTTATTAAATCTGCCCTATTCAAATCCTTATACACTTACAATATAATAAAGTTTTATAATTTTAATAACTTAATAATATATTAATTTAATAATCTAAATTATAAATCCATTAATTATTGCCTAAAAAACATCAATTACATATTTTTCTAAATTATAACACACCTTACAACTGAATCACCAAATAATGTCAATTATCTTTTATCTTAAATAATTAAAACATCTCTCCTTCTTTCAGTTTGCTATCACAGAGCTCTAAATTCCATCTTATTTATCTAAAGCTTCTCAATCACCTTATTAATTTACCTCCATATATTAAAGTATGGATGTAAAAGGAGGAACATATATGATATTATTTTTATCAGCATTACTATATAGTTTTTCATCTAATTTAGATAATTTAGTTGTGGGAATAGCTTACGGAATAAAAAAAATAAAAATAGGAATGATTGCCAATCTTGTAATTGCAGTTGTAACTTCTATCGGAACACTTTTATCTATGTTAATAGGAGCTTATATAACAACATTTTTACCACTCTATTTTGCTAATATAATAGGTGCTACAATTATTATTATATTAGGAGCATATTTTTCAATTGAAAGTATACTAAAACTTAGAAATAACAATAATTCAAAAGAGCTCGCTTTAAAAGATGTTACAGATATGATTGAATATGCAGAAAAATCTGACTTAGATAACTCTGGAAGTATAAGTATTAAAGAAGCTTTTTTTGTAGCAATTGGTCTGACTTTTAATAACATGGGTACTGGGCTAGCTGCAAGCATAACAGGTGTTAGTATTGAACTTACCGTAGTATCTACATTTATATTGAGTCTTTTTATACTTTTATTTGGGGAATCCCTAGGTAATCATGTTCTCGGAAAACTTTGTGGAAAATATGCAGCATTATTTTCAGGTCTACTACTCATAATACTTGGTATCGTTGAATTAATTAACTAATTTTTATAGAGATTTAGACTTATGCATTATAATATATCTCAACTAGAAAGAAGCTGTATTCTTTTTCGTAGTGTTGCATTTATAGCAACTGATAAAAAGAATACAGCTTCTCTCTGCAAGTTATCATATAAGTCTAAATTCAAAGTTATTTATCTACATAGAGTTTTACAATGTGAATAGAGCTTATGTGAATCTAAGCCCAAATTAGATACATATTTCTCTGTTTGTTATATATTAAATTCTCAATGAGGAATTCTATATAGATATCCAATTTATACCTCACACTTATGCTTTGAATATATATCCAAAAGTAGAAATATAGGTGATTCATTTGTGTAGTGTTACCTCTATTCCAGTTAGCTACTACATAAATCTATTGGACATTTGTATTAGAATACCAATTCCTAATGATTTGCGTACTTTCTTCACTAGGATAATACATCTTATCAGAACTAGTTTCTCCTATAGCAAATACAGAAAAGCCAAGATTCCATGGCTTATCTTCAAACACTCTTCTATATGCTTCAAAGCAGTTTGCTTGTTCCATATTATTAACAACATTAGAAACTAAGGGATTATATGGCTCAACTGATGCTTTATTAGTTCTTGGGAATCCTAATTCTCCAAAGAAAATTGGTTTATTCCATTTATCATAAAAATTCTTTATTTGTTGTTCTACATTTTGTTTTCTATTATATATTTCTGTACTTTGTAATGCACTTACTAAATTATCTACTGTATTAGTATCATTATTAGTTAATTGAAAATATGCTGCTACAGATATAAAATCTACTTTTGAAAATATCTTATTATTCAATTTGTCTTCATATTTCTTTGTTAATTCGGGTGCAAAATCTTGTGCAGTAATCCAAAAATTCGTTCTATATGTAACTAGTCCTTTATAATGTGCTCGAACATAATCAACTAAATCACACATTCTGTCTTCATCCTGCTCCATATATACAAAACTTGTACCCATGTTTAATGCATCTACATTATACGGTACAGCTACATCTTTGATTAAATTTGCCAAAACATTATTTTTCCAATTATAAAAAAAGTTATTTAAATCATCTGGTTTCCATTCCGTTTCCCCTACACTTCCATTTTCTATCCATGGATAAGGCTCTAATATTATATTTATCTTCTTAAATCTCAATTTTTTAATTAATTCTATAGCACGCTTCTCACTTCCACTATCTATTGCCATATTACTAGAAGTTCTATTATCAATATTTATTACTACTGGAACATTTAAAGTATTTAGCTGAAGTTTATCTATATCTTGAAGCACTTGATCAATATTATAGTCTGTAGATAAATTTCCTGATTTAATCTTTGTTTGAAATTTTGAATCTAATGTTTTGCCTTCTATTTTGTTTATCATCGTATTAATATATCCTCTTGAATTGACATTAATTTTATAAGCATAAAACGCAAGTGAAAATATGCTTAAGATAATAACTATTGCAATTACCCACTTCCTCTTATTAATCATTTCTACCTCCTTTGTATTATAAAAATTATCTATAAATTCAATTATAAAAATTAAACTTATCCAAATTTAGTAACGCAAAATATATATAATAACCAATCATTCTGACCTATTATTTTTTTATTTTAACTTATTAAATTTGTATCTTAAACTTTATAAATACATTGACATTATAGCATATTTAAAAATATACAATTAATAAAATGTTAAAAACATGCTTGTTTTTGTTAATTTTTATAATAAATATCACCTTTTGTAATGATAAAGCATAATTCTTTTTTTGTTCCACATCACCTACAGCATCACCTATTACATCATTTTTTCAAATAAAGCTTTTTAATAATTTAATACTTATCCAATGACATTTATGATAAATAATTATTTTTTCTGTGTAAATCATGAGAATCTGCATCTATATATTTCATTTTTTCGAATTATTAACAACAATGAATTTGCAAGAAATACTTCAAATTTATTCATAAAGCTTACTTATTCAAAATATACAGTAGATAACTATTTATAATATAAATCGCGTTTTTTTAGATATTTTTATAATATATATGCTAATAAAATTTCATATTTGTATAAATTTATACCTAAAAAAATTGCAAGAAATTATTTATGTATTCACGAAAATGCAACTTTATACTTGCAAAATGTCAAATTAATTGATAAAATTACATGTATATATTAGAAAAAACTAGGAAAGAAGAGATTAATTATGGAACTTAAACAATCAAATGAGACTACGAATAAAGTTTCAGATCATAAAACAAGCAAAATGAAACACCCACCTGGTTTGTATATGTTATTTTGTACTGAAATGTGGGAAAGATTTAGTTACTATGGTATGAGAGCTTTACTTGTAATGTATCTAACTACCGAATTTGTAAGCGGTGGACTTGGTATTGATAAAGTTACCGCAGTAAAGATGTATGGTATATTTACATCACTTGTATATCTTACTCCACTAGCTGGTGGATATATATCAGATAGATATATAGGACATAGAAAAGCTATCACCATCGGTGGAATAATAATGGCTTTAGGACAATTTACATTGTTCTCACATCAAAGTATGACAGCATTATATATCGGATTATTTTTACTTATAATTGGTAATGGTTTCTTTAAACCAAATATTTCAACATTAATCGGAGATTTATATCCAGAAGGAGATAAAAGAAAGGATGCCGCTTTCACTATTTTCTATATGGGAATAAACTTAGGATCATTCTTTGCTCCACTTGTATGTGGTACTTTAGCAGAAAATTTAATGGCAACAAAACAAGCAGGAGAAATTATACATTATGGTTTTAGATATGGTTTCTTAGCTGCTGGTATCGGTATGGTTATAGGACAAGTAATATTTAATCTATTATCAAATAAATATCTTGGAGATATTGGTAAAACCCCAGTAGTTAAAGCTAATAAGTCTTCAGATAAAAATGATGCAAACAAACCTTTAACTAAACAAGAAAAGAATAGAACTATTGTTATATGTATATTAACAGCTTTTGTTGTAGTATTCTGGACAGGCTTTGAACAAGCTGGAAGTTCACTTACCATTTATACTCAACAATATGTAAACAGAAACGTTGGTGGATGGGAAGTTCCAGTTTCATGGTTCCAATCATTAAACCCATTATTTATAGTACTATTTGGAATCCCTGTGTCAAAATTATGGCTTAAATTAGCTAACAGAAAAAAAGGTGATTTAAGCATTCCTACAAAAATGGCAATCGGTATGATAATGCTAGGTATCGGTTTCATACTAATGGTAGGCGCTGTAATGCAAAGAGGCGGAAATGTACAAGATACTGCAATAAAAGCTAACATGCTATGGCTTGTAGGTGCTTATTATCTTCATACTATGGGAGAACTTTGTCTTTCACCAGTAGGACTTTCAATGGTAAGCAAATTAGCTCCAGCTAAGATTGCATCATTCCTAATGGGTGTATGGTTATTAAGTAGTTTTATTGCTAATGAATTAGCAGGAGTTATCGCTTCATACACAGAAACTCTAGGGCACTTAGAAATATTCGGTGGAATAGCTGTTGTTTCAATATTAATAGGATTAATCCTATTAGCTTTAAATAAAACATTAGTAAAAATGATGGAATAATCTTGACTTATGTTTTAATGAAATAAATTTAAATATGCATTTATTTCATCGTACTTAAGAAAACTTAAATATAAAACAAAAAATGGAAGGTTGCTCATACATTAGTTTGTCAAAATAATCATTAGGACAAGCTAATGTAAAACAACCTTCCATTTAATTTTCTTCTACTTCTCTCGTTCACTATCATTTCAATTGAATATGAATAAAATTAATCTCTTACAAATCATTAATTTACCTTACTCACACTTAATTTGTAATCTCCAACAAAATCATTATAGTTTGCTAAAATGGTATACTCCTCATCTTTATCTACAGTTAATTCCTGAGAAGATTTTGAGTTAACAGCAAATTCTTGTATTACTTTTTTGTTCGAATCAATTAAACTTAATTTTAAGACCCCATCTTTAATATTTGAACTATAATTCACTTTTAACCTATTAGACTTTTTTACATTAAAACTTCCACTTAATATATTTGACTGCCTTGATGTAATATTATCTTTTACTACAGCTAACTCAGAAAAGTCTGATTCTTTATATATAACTGTTCCTAATATGATTAATATTATAACCCAAATCACTACTCTAGTTTTTTTCAAATAAACACCTTCTTACTCATATTAATACTCTTTATAATTTTTTGACAAATAGACCACAGCAAAAAATACCACACGTGTTAAATCATGTGGTATTTTTTATAATATTTATTTTTTATCTCATATTATTGAATTGAATTCACACTATATTTCACTTAAAAATAAGAAATCTTCTCCAACATGATAAGCTTTTTATTTAAACTTCTTTATACATATAATTCTTTTCTTCTAACATACACCCTAAATGCTACTTCTTCAATAAATGAAAACAAACTAGATGTTATTAAATATATACCTAATGCAACAGGCGCTTTAAATGTTATTAAAGCACTCATAATACCAGGTATTATAATATTAACTTTACTTAATTTAGATTGAGTTGCTATTCTTAAAAAAGGCATATATGATAATATGTTTGGACTTAGAACAGAAATCATATATATTATAGGTACAATAAACAAATTATCTGTCGCCTTCAAATTCATCACCCATGGTACAATCATACTTCCAACCTGCATGGGCATCTTTGAAACTACATTATATAAAGTAAAAAATATAGGTATTTGAAGTAAACTTGTTAATGAGCCTATCATTCCTTTTGCACTTTGCTCATAGAATTTTCTAGTTTCAACATCTAATTTTTCTTTATTATTTTTATACTTTTCTTTTATTCTTTCTAGATCCTTAGATACTTCCTGCTGCTCTTTCATCCTAAGCTTTTGTTTAAATGAAAGTGGAACAAGTAAAAACTTTACTGATATTGTTAGCAATATGATTGCTATCCCTAAATCTCCTGTAATATTAAAAAAATAATTAAGTGAATTATTAAATATATTAAAAATGATGTTCATATTTTTCCTCCTAAAATTTAAGATATAAAAAACATCATTTCATCTTAAACTGCGTACAATACCGCCAAATATCATATTTCTGAAAAGAAATATAATCTCTTATTATCATGAGCCTTGAATACTCTAAAAATTTAGTATAAATCTTCTTTATATATTTATATTCAAACTTTTTTATACAGCTTTTAAAATATGTAATCACATAAGTAATAACACCTATAAAAAACATTAAAACAAAAAGTATTTGTATAATATTTATTAATTCTGATTTCATAAAGTTACCTCACAAGTTATATATGTGTATATTATACTATATTATGTATCATTTGCAATTATATATAAAATATTATATTAACTTAAATACCTTAAATTAGTTATATATTAGATTTGCAGTTTGAATATCTATAAGAACTTCTAACTTCTAGGTGCATACATAATTATAATAACACCTATTAATGCTACAGCTCCTCCAATCAAATCAAATTTATCAGGTGTTACATTATCAATTTTCCATCCCCATAAAATTGATAATACAATAAATATTCCACCATATGGCGCATACACTTTACCAAAATTCGAATTTGCAGGTTGAAATGTAGGAATTATACCATATAAAATCAATACTATTGCTCCTACAATTCCATATAAAAAACTTTTTCCATCACGTAACCATATCCATATAAGGTATCCGCCTCCGATTTCAAATATTCCTGCTAATATAAAATAAAACATAGATTTTATGATTTCCATATACTTATACTCCTTAATACTCATTTTTTTAACCGCACAATTTTAAAATATTAAAAACAATAGTTAAATAAATATACATAGCTCTATTTTTACTTTCTCCATATGCAAATGTTCTTGCAATACCAATAGCTCCAATTGTATCCAACCTATGCTATAAATTATTTTTAATAACCAATATATTATTATTGTACAATAGTATTTTACCCTTTTGATACTTTACTAAATATTTTGAATATATTTCTTTCATTTTCGAATAATACAATTAAGTAATTTAAATAAAAAATATTAGAATTATCAAAGGTGGTTAATCTAATGAAAAAATATTTCATTATATTTTGCATTACTTTATTTTTATCATCTATTATCACTACAATCACTTCTGTCGCTCAGCCAAAATCCTATAGGCAGGGAATTTATACAGAAAAGAGTTTAGATTTGCATCCAGATACTTCTCATACTATACAAAACAATTCTCCAAGCGAATATGCCTTTGTAATACTTTTAGATTCAAACCAAATTATTCAACAACTTATACAATTAGAGCCTATGTCTGATAAATACAATTTAGAGCCTTTACTTGCTGGATATGTACTAATTATAGTTGGTAAAGATGAAGTCATTATATCATAAATAATCTTTACTTAATTAATAAATAGAAAGGTGGCTATATTTATATGAAGAAATTTATTTTTATATTTTTGTTTTTCTTATGCTTATCATTTAACATAAACATAGTCCCTTCCTTAGCTCAACCTCGAGTTATTAAAGAAGGTGTTTATACCTTAGCTGATTTAAACTTATCCCCAAATACCAAATATACTGTTGAAAATAATTCTTTTAACGAACGTATCTACATACTTGTATTTGACTCTAAACCAAATTTTATACAAGCAATACGATTAAGACCACAATCAAAAACATATAATTTAAAACCACTCCATCCCGACTATACAATAGTTGTAATCGGTGAAGGTGAAATAACCATTTATTAAAAGGTACCCTTAAGGTGCCTTTTTGTTACTTTATTTGTTTTTACAATAATTTCGCGAGTCAATACACAGTATAAATTTATAAATAAATCAAAAGTAAACTTTTCAAAAATTATCTATCCTTAAATTCTAAGCTTACCTTCTACGTAAAATTTGCAGTAACACTTGTTACATATTTTATAAAAAATACATGCTACAATTTATACGAAATTATTTATGAACTATACAAACATAAAAATTAAATAATAGCGCAAACATTTTTAGATAATTGTTTTATAAAACTTATGAAAAAGGAGTACTTAAATGGAAAAATATAAAGAAAATAGAGAATTTTTAAAAGCTAATTTTCAAATATTAGATGAAATAAAAACAGATGCACAAAAGAAAGTTCCTAAACCATCTATTCAAAAGCATTATGAAGATAATTCTCAAATTATAGAACTTCCTAAAGTTAATAAAGATATGTTGTTAAAATCTAATATATTCGATTGTATAAATGACAGACGAAGTATTAGAAAATATTCCAATGAAAGCATATCATTAGATGAACTTTCTTTCTTACTATGGTCTACACAAGGAATACAAAAAGTTATGGGAGATAATCATACTGCTTTTAGAACTGTTCCATCAGGTGGTGCATCTCACACTTTTGAAACATATTTGATTATAAAAAATGTAGAAAACCTTAATGAAGGAATATATAGATATTTACCATTAGAACATAGTTTAGTATTCATGTATGAAGTAAAAAATATAGACAAAAAAGTTAATCAAGCAACTCCTAAACAACCTTTTGTACCTAATTTTGCATCAAAAAGTGCTGTTGTATTTGCCTGGAGTACTATCCCCTACAGAGCTGAATGGAAATTCGATATAACGGCTCATAAGAAAATATTAATCGATGTTGGTCATGTTTGCCAAAATCTTTACATTGCTAGTGAAGCAATTAAATGTGGCACTTGTGCAATAGGAATATATGATCAAAAATTGATAGATAACATGCTAGATCTTGATGGTGAAAATGAATTTGTAATTTATTTAGCAGCAGTAGGTAAAATCGATACAAGTATATAGATTTCACTTATCGTTCAACTAACCGAAATAAATGTCATGCATTTGTTTCGGTTACTTCACTAGAAACTATACTATAAATACCGCAAATTCATTTTTCTGAATTATGCGGTAAAATTTATTCTATAATGTTTCTTTTACTATCTTTGATACTTCATTTAAATAATCTTGACGTATTTTATCTGTAACATATGGAACTCCTCCAAAGAATGTATGCTGTACTTTCTCAATACCACTAAAATTAAATACTCCTTCACCCATAATCTGTCTCATTGAATTATGCATTCCATTTTCAGAATACATATCATTTGATGCTCCTGTAGTACAAAATACTAAACCTTTCCTGCCTTTTAATAATCCATTTTGAACCCCATCTTCATACTCATAAGCAAAACCATATGAAAATACTCTATCCACATATCCTTTTAATATAGCTGGAACAGAAACCCACCAAACTGGATAAACAAAGGTAATAACATCTGCCCATGTAATATGTTCCTGTTCTACTTTTACATCTTCAGATACAGTTCCTCTTTTTAATGCTTCAAAATCTGAAGGTTTAAGTATTGGATCAAATCCAATTTCATATAAATCTCTAACTCTCACATTAGCTCCCTTTTCTTTAGATGCTTCAACTACAGTATCTGCTATTGCCTTTCCAAAACTTTTTGGATTTGGATGTGCTAAAACTATTAAGTTATTCATAATTAGTTCCTTCTTTCTATAATATTTACTATTTAATTTATTATGAGCATTTACTATAGTAATCTATTCATTGATTGTCTTATCATCTCTGCAAAAATTGTATTAAAAACTTTTTAATTTTTTTCTGCTGAATCCATGATTATTCCTATTCATTTTCGCAATTATGTGCATTATATTTTACTGATTTTAAAAAATATATTTTCCATTTAATGCCATTTATGATATAATTTATAAATAGAGCTTATTATGTTGCATTAAATATATCAACAAAGGAGTGGTCGAATGCTAAAAGTAAAGAGGCTAATGTGCTTATCAAGTTGCCTAATATTCTTTAACATTTTTGATATGAGCACAGTAACACCATTTCACTCTTTAGCAACAGAGGTTGTAGAAGATAAAAATATAGCTGCAGTACCTAAGAATAAAATTGGATTGATAAAGAAACCAATTGAAGTTGAAGTTGAAAGAATTAAACAAGAAGAATTAGAACGACAAAGGGAGCAGGAAATAGAAAACGAAAAGAAAAAAAATGAACCTGAATGGCAAGAGTTTATACTCACGTTTTATACATCACTTGAATCAGAAAATAGTAGTGCTGGTCCAGTCACTTGTCAAAACAAACCGTTATCACGTGGCGGCGTTGCTAACAATGTAATACCCCAAAATACACAACTATATTTAGACGGTTATGGACAAGTTACTGTTAATGATAAGGGCTCTGATAAATATTTTAGCGTAGGTAATAGATTAGATGTTTTTGTTGAAAGAGCACCTGGAGAAAGTGATTCACAATATAAAAAAAGAGTAAGCAATTATGGAATACAAAAAGTTAAGGGTTATATAGTTAAATAATATAGAATATCTTAATTATTGCGCGCAAAAAGATTTCTAAATTTCACATAGCTTATTTACTATTTTATATTGAATTTTTAAAATAAATATAATATAAATTTTAATTATAAGGTTTTTATTTAAAACTATTAATTTCTTATACCCAAATTTAAGGCACATTCATAATTTTTACAATTATAATAAGCAAAAAACTTAGATTTCATCTATCTTAAATTGTTTAATACAGTTTTATACATCCATTAGTTTTTTTATTACACTTAATTTAAATGATACTATAATTGAATAAAAATTATTATTCTCATCTTTCTTATATACATATCTTAATTATGAAAAACATCAGATATAAAACATAATTTGCAATTATTATAACGTAAAAACTCTCAAATATATCAAAAAAATTCTCAACTTTGTTTATTTAATACACCTATTTATCTTAATTTTACAATAATAGTAATATACTTTTTACTATTATATTTTTTTATTGAAGAAATTCAAATAAATACAGATATAAACAATTTTATATATGTAGATGAATAAAAAACATATGGATTAGTTAATTATGTTAGAATGCAAATATTAGTCTTACAGACTAGATAAATCTCTGTATGGAAGCAAAAGCTATCTAGTTAATATCCAAGATAGTACTACAAATAGCCATTCTGAATGAATATAGTTTTTATTCAGAATGGCTATTGATTTATCTAAAATATTTGATAAATATCATTTCTAATTTTTTGAAAGATAATCATATACAATATGAGGTGTTCCAAGTGTCAAATCTGTAAGAATATGCGATGCAGATACAACTTCTAATACTGGCAGATCTGCTAAAGGAGCTAATGCATGGCTAAATAATTGTAAACGCGCACATCCAGTCCAAGCGCCATGAATTTTTATATCTGTATTTTCTGCACGAATGAGCTCACATATTCTTGGCTTTCCATCATAACCTTGAATAATTTTCAACATGAAATTAGGACGGGCAATTTGATTGTAGGCTTCTTTTAGATCAAGTTGGCTATGTTTATATCCCATTGTTGCTGTTGCAACTGGTAACTTACCATATTTTAAAGTCCCAACTAAAGTATCTGAATCAACAAACAACTTTGGTTTGCCAAGTTTTTTGGGATAAGCACTGCTTTCTCTTCCAACTGCAATAGCTGGTTCATTATCCAGATACATCATATGAAGGTAATCTCCTTCAACACCATTAAACTTTACCGGAATAGCTTGCCCACATTCAGTATATGAACCTAATCCCGTAGTATCAGGCATGGCCATCATTTCAAATTTAACATATGGTCCAACTAATTCAAGTGGTTCTGGAACTATCTTTCTCAACGCTTCTAAATCAGTACGATAAATAATATTTAAATATTCTCTATTATGAAATTTATATGGACCTCTAGGAAATGCTGGACCGATAAGTGGTGTTGTAATTTGTTTAGATACTTCACTTTCTAACATAAAATCTTCACTCTCTTTTCTCTATTTTAGATTTAATACAAAAGCTTTCAATTACATACTTTGAATAATAAGTTTTTATACATCCATAGTCTTTATATCAGGCGGAATAATTAAATCAGCTTCTGTTAAAGATTTAATTTCATCAATTGTTGTATCTTTATTAATTTCTTTTAAAAGTAAACCATCACTTATTACTTTAATTACACCAAGTTCTGTAACTATTAAATCTACTTGAGATTTCGCAGTAAGTGGAAGATTACATTTTTTCAATATCTTAGGTTTTCCTTTACCAGTATGTTGCATTGCTACAATTATCCTTTTTGCACCTATTGCTAAATCCATAGCGCCACCCATTCCAGGAACAATTTTATTAGGAACTATCCAATTAGCCAGATTTCCTTTTTCATCTACTTCTAGCGCTCCAAGAACAGCAACATCCACATGTCCACCTCTAATTAATGAAAAAGACATTGAACTATCAAGAAATGCACCATGTGGAAGTAATGTCGTACATTGTCCACCAGCATTTATTATATCCTCATCTTCCTTATCTCGTTCTGCTATCTTCCCCATACCAACTATACCATTTTCTGATTGAAACGTTATATTCATTTCATTTGGTACATAATTTGCGACTAAACTTGGAAGACCTATTCCTAGATTTACAAGCTGTCCTTCCTTTAATTCTTTAGCAACTCTCTTAGCTATAATTTTTTTTGCGATAGTCTTATCTTGAATCAATTAAGCAGCCTCCTTCACTATATAATTTACTAATACACCCGGAGTCATTATATTTTCTCTTTTTAATTGTTCACATTTCACTAAATTTTCAGCTTCTACTATTACTATCTTTCCAGCCATAGCCATGTAAGGATTAAAGTTTTTTGTAGTAGCTCTATAGCAAATATTTCCAAACTCATCTACAACACTACCTTTTACAATTGAAACATCCGCGCATAGTGGGAGTTCTAATAAATATTCTTTACCACCAATTGTAACTTTTCTTTTACCTTCCTCTACAATAGTTCCCAATCCAGTTGGTGTTAATACACCTCCTAATCCAGATCCAGCTGCACGAATTCTCTCAATTAATGTTCCTTGTGGAGAAAGTTCAACTTCTATTTCACCATTATTCATCTTTTTACCAGTTTCAGGATTAGTTCCAATATGAGAAGCAATTATTTTTGATACTTGCCCATTAACAATCAATTTTCCTATACCTTTGTCTGGAAATGCTGTATCATTGCTAATAATAGTCAAATTCTTAATATTTAAATCTACTAACATATCAATAATATTTTCAGGTGTTCCACAATCTAAAAATCCGCCAACCATAATTGTCATACCATCTTTAAAAACATGTTTCAAATCTTCTAATTTAACTATTTTATTCAAATTTATTTCTCCTCTCTAAATATCATTAAATATTTTACAGGAATTTTATAAATTAACTTAATGCAGTCTTATGCATTAAGTTTGTAAATATATTAGCCTACGAACACACATCTTCTTTGTCTTGTGAAATTTCTTGCTGAAGTTATTCCCTCACCTGTGCATCCAGCAATTGTAAATGTTGTGAATCCTTCTGCACCATAACCTACACCTGCAAAAGACTTTGCATTTTTTACAAAAATAGTTGTATCTATTTCTTTTTCAAATCTATTTAAGTTCTCAATATTTTTTGAGTATATATAAGCACTATGCTTTCTATTCTGCTCTGCTATCTTTGCATATTTTATAGCTTCATCAATATCTTTAACTCTCACAATTGGAAGTATTGGCATCATTAACTCTGTCATTACAAAAGGATGATCTGCATCTACTTCACAGATTATACATCTAACATCTGAAGAAGATTCAACATCTATTTCATCTAAAAATAGTTTTGCATCTTTTCCTACCCATTTTTTATTTATAGTATACTCTGAAGTTTCATTATTTTTTTGTAATACTAGATTTACTAATCTTGATACCTGATCTTTATTTATAATCACAGCATTATTTTTAAGCATATTTTTAATTAAATCGTCTGCTACATTTTCAAAAACAAACACTTCTTTTTCTGCAATACATGGCAAGTTATTATCAAAAGAACAACCTTCTATGATGCTCTTTCCTGCCTTTTCTATATCAGCAGTATCATCTACAATAACAGGAGGATTTCCTGCACCTGCGCCTATAGACTTTTTACCAGAACTTAAAAGTGTTTTTACCATTCCTGGTCCACCTGTTCCGCACAAAAGTTTTATTGCTGGATGTTTTATAATTGCATCTAAAGATTCCATAGTTGGATTTTTTATAGCTGTTACTAGATTTCGTGGACCTCCACATGAAATAATTGCTCTATTTATCATATCTACAGCAAAAGCAACACATTTTTTTGCACCTGGATGTCCATTAAATACTACAGCATTTCCAGAAGCTATCATACCTATACTATTACATATAATAGTTTCAGTTGGATTTGTTGATGGAGTTATTGCTCCTATAACACCATAAGGTGACATTTCCACTACTGTAAGTCCATTATCTCCAGACCAAGCTGTAGTAGCTAAATCCTCTGTTCCTGGAGTATATTTAGCTACTAATTCATGTTTTAATATTTTATCTTCATATCTTCCCATATGTGTTTCTTCTAAAATCATTTGGGCTAAAATTTCTTTATTTTTTAATGTAACTTTTCTTATTTCAGTTATAATTTTTTCTCTTTGTTCTTTTGTATAATAAAGAGATAATCTTTTTTGTGCATTGACAGCTTCATCAATAGCAGTTTCAGCATTTTCAAAAACCCCTATATATGTGCTGCCACCTTCACAACCCTTAAATTTTAAATTTTCAACATTTGTTCTTAATTTTAAATCTTTAGTTTCTGGTGACACGAATAGATTATTATTCATAGTTTCTCCTCCTTAAATTTAAAAATTAATTGACAATTTGTTATTTTATAAAATGTTATAGATATTAAATTGTTTTTTAATCCCTATATGAAGTATATTATCACCAACAAATGGTTTTTCAACCTTTTTATTCAAAATAATTAAACACAATCAAATAAAACGTTGCCAAGCCATAATTGGGCAATCTATTTTAGTCCTATAAATCTAAAACAAATTGTATCGATTTATTTCGAAATGATTTAACGTTTATATATTCTGTGATAAACGTGTTTTTCGGTTCATTCCATTCCTATCTCTAAGTATAATTAACATAATATGCTTAGAAATGTTATTGTTCATTTCTAAGTTAAACATTAAATTTCTTAATACTGTCATCCTTCTATAATCTTTTTAATATTAAATTAATTTAATAAAATAATAAATTAAATTTAGGACTAAATACTTAAATAATAATTTTGTATTTTACAATTTATCAAAAAAAATATCGTAAATTCATTTCTGAATATTACGATATTCACAATATCTATATGTTAAAGAAAATAGCTTCTTATAATAATATTTATAATTCAATTTATCATTTTCTTCAATATAAATGTACTAATCTATACATTTGGAATTAATAAAATTTTTAATTATTTCATCAGAGTTTTCAATATTCTTAAAGAATATAACATCATAATAAACCCCATCTTCTTTCCAAAGATAACTTACATCTGATCCTTGTTCTGGTTCTATTCCTTTTTCTTCATATTTGAGAACTTCTTTATTGCTAATATTTAATTTTTCAGCTTTAACTTGCATAAGTTCTTTAGTTTTCCAATTTTCTCTATTAAAATATCCATTCTTCTCTATATCATCATATTCTTTTGAGCTTTTGCTTGCATTAAAAGTTATTGAACCATTTGAATTAGAATAAAAGCTGTTAAGTTCATAATTAATTTTATTATTTTCAATATCAGAATCACCTGAAATTCCAACTACTGAATCATTTATACTTATATCATCATTAATCTTTAGTGGAAGCTTCGGATTAAATCCAAGAAGGCTTTTAGCTTTTTCTAAATCTTCATTATCATAAATCTTCATAACTCCAACTTCAGTTGAAAGCTCACGATTTGGTACTGAATAGTCTACATTCTTTACTTCTTCTGGATATTTTATAGATTCTGATATTTTTTCTATTGTATCTTCCGAAAGATTCAATCTTTCCTTACTATCCTTATCTTCACTCTTAGTTACTAAATTGTATGATATACAATAATATAATCCATCATTTTCCCAAATAAAATACTTGTTAGTTTCTTTAAATTCTCCTACTGCTAGACCATTTGATAATTTTTCAGATGGTCTAGTAATTGACATTGTTAAACTTGTCCCATTTATTTCTCCTAATTTCATAGTTTGTTCTTCCACATCTACTTGTGGATCTTTTGAACTGTTCATTTTTGATACTTCTATTTCCTTTAATCCATTTACAGGATCTTTTTTTAATGCATAAAATTTAATACCTGATACTTTACTATTTGAATTATTAAAGAATATTTGTATTCCATTATCATTATTTGAAAGCTTTCTCATATGAAAACATTCTAAACTATTTCCAGCTGGAACAAAGTCTGGTACCTTAAATTTAAATCCTGCAATTTCTTCCACCTTTTTTATATTATCATAATATTTTGAAGGTTCATCAATAATAAAGTTATATTTTCCATTTGTAGTTTCTTCATTACTAGAAACTGTTGCCATCCCATTGTTAATTTCTGCGGCCTTAACTACAGAAGTACTTGTAGCTACCATAGCTGTGATTACTACACAACTCAATATAGCTTTTTTAGAAATTTTACGTGAGTCTTTTTTGAAATTTTTTATCATTTTAATTTTCTCCCTTTTACATATTGTGTACAAGGTATTATACGCCCCTTGTCGTGGCACTTTAGTCATAATAAAATCTATTCTAATTCAAAGAGATATTCATCATCCTTCAATATTTGTTGGCCTTGTGACGAATTTTCTTTGCTTGTTTCTATCACTCCAGCAATAAATTTATTATGATTAGGACTAAAAATAATTTCCTTTGACATGTCGCTTCCATTTTCTTCATTATTTTTAAATAATTTATCTTTTACAATGAATTTATCCCCCTCTAACTTTCCATACATAGTTACACTTTGCTCTATATTATTCCTTTTTTCAAGATATCCATATACAACAAATTTATTTTTAAAATCAATCCCATTAATTGATAAGTCTTTTCCTCCAAAACTTTCTTCATATTTAATTACTTCTTTTTTATCAAAATCTACTTTATACCACTTCTCTTTATTAATGCCTTTTTCATTTTCTTCTGTGCACTCAACAAATAAAGTTCCATCTTCAAATACATTTGTAATACGAGGTACACTTAATTTCATAGATGATTTTTCCCCTGTTTCTAAATTTAATTTAGTTATTTTATCTAATTCTTGTATATAAATATTTCTTTCTGTTAAATCAAGTTTCGAACTCAGCGCCGCCATAGAGTCACGTGATTCTACAGTATATTTTTTATTATCTTTATAATTTAGTACTGTGTATTCTGCTCTATCTGCCATGCCCATTTCATCTCTCGATACTATTTTGCTTTCATAAGAAATATAATTGAAATCAATAAACTTTACTTTATAATTAATAAATAAATCTTGTTTCTCCTTTGGAGTTTTACAACCTGGTATACCATCTTTAAATTCCTTATCAATATCTAACACTTCTTCAAGCTTTCTTTCTTTTGGATTATATACAAATGCTTGTTTCTTATTTCCTAATAATATAAGTCCTTGTCCATTCCAATAATCATATATTCTAGTTATATTACTGTCATTTAATATTTCTATGCTCTCCCCACTTTCCAAGTTATAACTGTACAAAATCACCTTTTCCTCTTCCTCTTCAAAAGGTGTAGGTCGACTTCTTGTTAAAATATTCTCATCATCAATCCAGAATAATATTTCTTGATTATCCAATCCACTCAATTTCTTTTTCAATACTGGTTCGCTTCTGATTTTACTATCCTCTGATTTTGCAAAGACTTCCTTTTTAACATCATCTGATATTTTAATTACTTTTGTCTCAGAACATCCATTTAATAAAGTTGCTATTGCAATACATCCTATTAGGATTGTTTTAGTTACATACTTCAATTTAACTTCCCCCTAATGAAATTAAGAACTTTCAGTTGATTTCTTTTGATTAGAATTATGTAAATTCATTTTCAAATCTTCCTTACAAATACATATTACCTTTTACATGTTTCAAAAATTGTGCAAGTTGTTACAAACATGTTAACTTTACATCAACTTTTACAACATTATCTGTAATATCTATTATTATGTCTCCATTATGTTCCTCTACAATTAACTTACATATATATAGCCCTAACCCATTACCATCTGAATCTTCTGCATTTTCCCCTCTCATAAATGGTTCAAAAGCTTTTTCTTTAAAGTCTGCAGTTAAATTGCTGCTTTTATTAGATATTGCTATATTGTAATTTCCTTTTTCTTTTTGTCCTATAATCTCTATCTCTCCATATTCAATTGAATACTTATAAGCATTTTCAAGTAAATTCAATAAAAGACTTTTTATTTCATCATATATTCCAATAATATTGCATGTTTCAATATTCAATTTAACTTTTATACTATTGTTATTTCTAATTTTCATTTCTTCTGAAACTTCATTTAACATTTTTCCAATATTAAATTCACTTTTTTCTTTACTCAAAATCTGCCCTCTTGAAACCTCTAATATACTAGAAATCATACTATTTAGTTTAGCACTCTCTTCTTCGATTGAGCTTATTGCCTGTTTCCTAAACTTTTCATTATCAAAATTAGACTGCAAAAGTTCTGCATATCCAGATATTGAAGTTAAAGGTGTCTTTAATTCATGAGTAATATTGCAAAAAAAGTCTCTCCTATTTTTCTCTAAATGATGTGTTAATTCTATTTGCTTTTTGATCTTTTTTCTCATTTTATTGTACTCATAAGCTAAATCACTTATTTCATCCCTATTTGTGTGTTCTAATACCTCATATCCATAATTACCTTTAGAAATTTCCCTAACACCATTTAATAAATTTTCAATAGGCCTTGTGGATTTTCTCATTATAAGATAAGTTAAAATCAGAATTATTAAAAAGAAAAAGCTCTCTACTAATGTAAAGAGTAAATATATATTTCTATTATTAGTAACAATCTCTTTATAATCTCTAACAATTTCAACTATTCCTAAAAATTCTTCATTAAAGTAAAATGGATATGCAAAATATCCTTTGTACTCATTATTTTCTTGTGTAAAATATATGTATGCTTTATTATTCTTAGCTTGTTCTATATGTGTATTTATACTTTTATTCACTTCACCATTTACACTTTGATATTGAAGTTCTCCATTAACATCATAAATGCCTATAGTTGAATTATCATACTCTGATAATTTCATTGCTATCATAGGAGAATTACTTATAAAAGTTTGTTTATCTAAAGCTTTTCCATTTATCATAAAGTATTGATTAATGAACTCTGTAGAATTATTTTGCTGAATAGTCATATCATTTTTTATAGTATTATTACTGCTATAATCTATAATATTTTTTACAACTATATTTAAAATAACACCACCTAAAATTAATAAAATTCCAACCCTCATTGTTATTTTAGTTCTTAGCTTTCTATTTTTCATATAGTTACCTCAACTTATATCCAACGCCAAATACTGTCTCTATGTATTTATTTTCACTATCTTCAATCTTTGCTCTTATCCTTCTAATATGTACATCTACAGTTCTGAGTTCTCCAAAATAATCATAACTCCATATCTTGTCCAAAAGTTCTTCTCTAGAGAATACTCTCCCCTTATTAACTGCTAATAAATGCAATAGATCAAATTCCTTAGGTCTTAAACTTATTTCTTCTCCATTCTTAATTACAATTCTTCCATCCTCATCTATATAAGATTCTTTTCCTATCTCTATTAAGTTTTTCTCTTTTTCTAATTTTATAGATTTCTCTATTCTTTGAAGTGACTTATTAACTCTAGCTATTACTTCTTTAATATGAAAAGGCTTAGTAATATAATCATCAGCACCTATTTCTAAGCCCAATACCTTATCTACAATATCATTTTTAGCAGTAACCATAATCACTGGAATATCTCTTTCCTGTTGAATTTTTTTGCATACTTCAAATCCATTTATATCAGGAAGCATCAAATCTAGTAGAACTAAATTAGGTTTAAATTCGTTATTTCGCTTCAACGCCTCTGCTCCATTTTTCTCACTCTCAACTTTAAATCCTTCTGTTTCAAGAGCAAAAGTAAGCATTTCTCTTATACTTTTATCATCTTCTACTACTAATATCTTGTTATTCTCCATATCTTCACCTCAAGTTTTGATTGTGTCTCATATTACCATTTTAACATTTATTTGTTACAAAGATGTTGCCTTATGTAATAAATTATGATTAAATAATTTAGACTTTAGGAGCATGTGATAGCTTACCGAAAGATGCTGTATTCTTCTATTGCTAAATAATTGAACTATAAGTTTGTAACGAGAAAATATTATTTTCATGCAACAAAAATAAGGAGTGCATAAAAGCTACTCCCTATTTAATCAAAATAAAATAATATTAAAATTGCTATAATAAAAATTAATTTTAAGTTTATGAATATATGTACTACTTAATTCAAATATCATTGAAAATGTCATCTACAATACATTATTTTTTCCCACGAAAAATCCAAATAATTAGTCCTATTATAAATCCACAAACTGCTGGTAATATCCAACCGAATCCATAATCAAATCCTGGTAAATATAAATGTGCAAAATTAACAACTTGCTTAACTGCAGAATTTTCTTGCATGAATTCTGGAAGCGCTTTACATAAATCAAAGAAAGCTGCAATAATTGTCAATCCTGTTGTCCATTTATAAATATCACTTTGTTTATTAATAATTGGAGTTAATAAAGATAATACTATTAAAGTAATTACTAATGGATATAAAAACATAAGTACTGGTATAGATAACTGAATAATGTTACTTAATCCAAAGTTTGCAATCACAAAAGAAAAAACAGTAAATACAATAGCATATTTCTTATATGAAAGTGATTTTGGAAACATTTCGCTGAACATTTCAGAACATGAAGTAATTAAACCAATTGCTGTTTTTACACACGCAATTCCTATAATAGCCGCTAATAATAATTTTCCTGGTACTCCAAAATAATAATTACTTACCATTGATAAAATACTTCCACCATTATCAGCACGACTTACACTTCCTAAGCTTGTAGCTCCCATATAAGCTAATGCTGAATAAATAACAGCCATAGCAACAACACTAACTAAACCTGATTTACATGTTTCAACAGCAATTAAACGAGAATCTTTAATACCTAACTTTTGTATATTAGAAATTATAATAACAGCAAAAGCTACAGAAGCTAAAGCATCCATCGTATTATATCCATCCAATAAACCCGTAAATAATGGCTGTGCAGCATAATTTCCTTGAGCCGCATATTCGCTTACTTGTCCCATTGGGTTTATAAATGTTGCAATTAATAAAATAGATAAAAGTACTAAAAAAATAGGCGTAAGATATTTACCTACCCAATCCAAAATTTGTCCTGGTTTTAAGGAAAAATAAAGTGTAAAAAGAAAAAATATCAATGAGAAAATAATTAGTCCCAATTTTAAATTTTCATCAGCAATAAATGGATGAATCCCAACCTCAAATGCAACTGTAGCAGTACGTGGAATTGCAAATAATGGCCCAATTGTTAAATATAATAGGCAAGTGAATATGCTTGCATAACGAGAACTGATTGGCCTCGCCATATCAAATAAACTTTCACTTTTTGAAAGTGCTGATGCAACAATCCCTACCATTGGTAATCCTACACCTGTAATTAAAAATCCAATAGTCGCTGCAAAAGTATGATTTCCAGCTTGTTGCCCCATTTGTACAGGAAAAATAAGGTTACCTGCACCAAAAAATAGTCCGAATAATAATGAACCTATCAATAAGTTTTGATTAAAACTTAGTTTTTCTTTCATGGAATAATCCCCCTCTTCTGTTTTTATATTACCAAAAATTTTCATCGTTTTTACTTTAGACACATTCAAAAAATAATAAGTCTATGTGCCTTACTGTTTCTCTTTCCAACTTTTGATAATAACTGATTCATTTTTCTATTATAATATACTTATATAAATTAGTAAAATTCATTTTTTTCATACTATACATGAACTTTATTCAATTAAAGGGAAAAATGCACATGCAATTGATTTCATACAAAATTATTATAACTGTTTATGAACAGAAAAGTTTTCAAAAAGAATCAGAATTGTTGCATATGACACCTTCTGCAGTAAGCCATGCAATCTCCAAGATAGAAGAAGAATTAGGCTTTTCTCTATTCATTAGAAACAAAAATGGAGTTACACTAACATCTTATGGTAAAAATTCACTTCCCGCCTTTCGAAATGTTGTAAATAGTAATGAATCTTTGAAGCAAGTTTAGAAGTTAATGGATTAGAAAGAGGCAGTGTAAAAATAGGCTGCTTTAATAGTGTCTGTACTAACTGGATTCCATCTTTAACTCGAGATTTCAACTCACTTTATCCCAATATTTCGATTGAAATTTTTCAAGGTACTTATATTGATATAATTGAATGGATTAAACTTGGCATTGTTGATCTTGGTTTTTTATCTGTTTCAAGTGCAGGAAAACTTCCTATTCATTCTTTATATAACGATACACTTGTTTGTGTTATTCCAAAAAACTTTCCAGTTTCTCATTCAGATTATATATCACTTGATGAAATAAAAAATGAAGCATTCGTAATTCAGCATACAAGCTGCGATTCTGATATTCAAAACTATTTTTCAACTCATCATCTAAAAATAAAATCAGATTATCATGTTATGGATGATTTATCAACAGTATCTTTGGTAAGTCATGGATTTGGAATCTGTTTAATCCTAAGTTAGTTATGCAAGACATTTCATATCCTGTAAAAACCTATCCAATTAAACCCGCTGCAAGTAGAATTATTGGTATATCCGCATTGAACCCAGAATCTATGTCACCCGCTGTAAAGAAAATGTATGAATTCATAATAAATTATAATTATCCAAAATATGATTAAATGAATTTTAACAAATCATTTTACTATAGATAAACAACTTTTAATTTAGGCTTATGCTATAAATTACCGAAAGTAAGGGAATGCATTTTGCAACTGATTCTTAATTATTGATTATTTGTTGTATCTTGAGATTGAGTATGATTTTTTTAAGCATGCATAGAAGCTTTAATTGCATCTGCCTTATCTTGAGTTATAATTCCAGAAGTTACAATGTCTCTAAATATATCAGTTCTTCCTGTAGTCTTATTGCTTTCAAAGTAAGCTTTACGATCACTTTTACTGATATTCTTAACTTTTTCCATCTCAGCTTTTCTATCATTTTGTTTTTGTGTTAAGTAATTTATAATTTTAGTTTCATCATCTTGAGTAATAGTTCCAGATGTAACTAAAGCATCAAGCTTAGTTTTCATTTTTTCAGAAGATAAGCCCCAATCCTTTCTATTACCCTTTCCAATATTATCTTGAGCCATTTCACTCTTTACTTCATCAGCTTGGGCTTGAGTTAAAGTACCGTCAGTCACAAGAGCACTTAGGAAATTACCTTTCTCTGTATTCTTTTGACTTTGAAAATAAGCTTGACGTTCAGAATCTGTCATATTTTTAATCTTGTCCATTTCAGCTTGTTTTTCTGTTTGTTCTTCACTTACTTTGCTTACTATAGAAGTTTCTTGAGATTCAGTAATAGTTCCAACAGTGGCTAATTTATCAGCTCTGATTTAATTCTATCTGTTGAAATTCCTCTTCCCATTCTACATTCATATCTAGCTGTACTTGTTGAATTGCTATCACTATTTGTTACAGCAAAGGCCGCAGTTCCAGTTGAAATTAATACACCACCAACTATTGTTGCTGTTATTATTTTATTGATTATCATTTTTCTATTCATATCAATCAACTCCATTACTTTTATTGTTTTTGAATTTTTTATATCTACAAGTTTTTATTGGTATGAATACATAATAAATCCGTTGTGTCACAATTTTGTCACAGTTTAATAAAAGTTTTGTGTCAATTTAAAGTTTAAAATTA
The DNA here is from genome assembly GCF_000473995.1 of Clostridium saccharobutylicum DSM 13864. Lineage (NCBI taxonomy): Bacteria > Bacillati > Bacillota > Clostridia > Eubacteriales > Clostridiaceae > Clostridium > Clostridium saccharobutylicum. Next base: position 3,715,830 of record NC_022571.1, read on the forward strand.
CTCTTGCCCATAACAATTGTATAGGCCTTGTTCTCTTTTCTTTTTTGCATTTATACTTATGTAAGAACCCTCAATTATATTATTATAACCTTTCTTTAAAACTATACTCTTAATATAGTCTAAATGTGGACATTTATCATAATGATGATTATCAGTTACCATACAAGATGATAAATGAACAACTACTTCATCTTTCCTAATATTGTTCTTTTTATATGCCTTATTAGAGAAATGTTCTAATTTAGATGCAATTCCCTTTCCACAGCATCCCCCGCAAGTAAAAGAAATATATCTTGTATTGTCATCATAATCTTTAAAAACTTCGTCCTTATTATAAAAAGCATTTGTGCATGCAAATCCACTGCACCTTCTATGTGCAATATCACACTGAATAATAACAACATATTTAGCGTTCATATTTAGTCCTCCTCTAGATTAATTAATTTTAAAATACGATCTAATATTAGTTTACACTCCCACCCAAGGTAATGGTCAAGTATTTTATAAAAATATTAATGCTCTAAAGATGAAGATCTATCAATTTATTTAACTGACTCCATAAAAATTTTATTATAAACTTTTATTCCTTCAAGTTCGGTTATTACGTTCTCGTTTATTTGTGATATGTACTCCTCAAGCATTTGTATTTTTTCTAAATCATTTATATTCTCTTTACAGCAATTTAATATTTCCTTATATGATTGCATTTGCATTTTTATTAATGATTCATATTGTTTATTAGTTATATCTATAAATTCTATTTCTTTACTTGTCATATCTCCCCCACCTTTCTAAAAATTAAATTCTAGAAAAATAAAAATAATCCTCCCAAATATTACAAATACATGAAGGAGGAATAAAAAATTCCTCCCCGAACTCAACTACTTGTCTACTCTACTAATTAAATTATTGTATTCGTTCAATGCTTTATCAAGTTCTTGGCTTGCAGTTATTACTTCTGGATCTAATAAATTAGTTTTTTCATTAATTAAATCCTGCAATGACTGTCTCATTTGGCAAATCCTTTTGTTTATTTCTTTAATTTTTTCCATAATATACCTCCTTTCGCTATTTATTATAACTAAAAAGACGAGTATTATTCTTAATTTGTAACTTTATGTAACACAGTTTGTAAAAAGCACATATAATTATGTAATTTCTTATTTTTTCATATAAAAAAAGCTCTCATTGAGTTGAGAACTTTTCAAACATTATCTTACTTTTTATTTTCATAGTTAAATTTTATTAAAATCAAAAATTATATATTATTCGAAATTTATTAGTTAATATCTTATTAAAATAAATGTTATGGCAAATTAACTTTTTAATTGGAAGTTCCGCTTAATACATAAGGATGCACTAAGAATATAACTTAGTGCATCCTCTTATTTATTTATTATTTAAGACCTTGTTCGTAGCTTTCTATCATATGTTTAACCATATATCCACCAACACTTCCGTTTTGTCTTGATGAAAGGTTTCCCTTATCTACATTTTCATAATCACTTAATCCTACTTCTGATGCTACCTCAGTTTTTAATCTATTCAATCCTTGTTTTGCCTCTGGAACTAAAGTTCTATTTCTTCCACTATTATTTGAAGCCATATCTATCTACCTCCATTAGTTATAATATTTTGCCGGCATTAATATATTAACCACTCTAATAAATTATAACCTACAAAAATGTTAGTAAATGTAGCATGGATACCTTGTATTAGATAACTTTAGCTATTTATATATATTTTATTATTAAATAAAAAAATCACTGCAATTGCAATATAAAATCCATTTTTATTGAAATTACACACATCTTTCTAAAAATTTCTTTAATGCTTCATTAAAGAAATACCAGTCATGAACACCATTCCATTCTTCATATGTAAAATCAAAATCAAGTTTTTTCATTTCGTTACTAAATCTCATATTATCCTTACGAAAATAATCCTGACTCCCACATGAAGTATATATCTTAGGTTTATGTGGTTTCTCATTTGATTTCTTAGCTAATTCTAATATTTCATAATCAGGATTCCATTCTAAATTATCACCAAAAATTGCTTTAAAATCGTTTAAAATCTGTTCCCCAAATATCTTCTTTGTTTTTTTAAATTCTTCTGTATTTTCATCATATCTTTGGATCTCTAATCCTTCTTTTAAAAATAAACAAGCTGAAGAAAATGCACCACAAACTCCGTATTGTTCAGGTTTTGACAATGCACATTTTAATGCTCCATATCCTCCCATAGAACCACCAATCACCATTGTATCTTCTCTTTTTGATGATATGTTAAAAAAGCTTTTGCATATAAGTGGTAATTCTTCTGTAATATAAGTAAAGAATTTTGCACCATATTTCATATCTGTATAAAAACTTCTAAAAACTTCTGGCATAATAAAGATAACATCATAATTATCAGAGTATACTGGCAGCATAGTAAAGTCGGCCCAATCACCATTACTACCACATAATCCATGTAATAAATAAGCCACTTTATAGCTGCCATCAGCTTTTAACTCATTAGGGGTTACTATTGTTATTCCTGTTTGCATTTCAAGTATTTTTGAAAAAACATTTCCTCGTAATATCATATCCATCCTCCAAATATTATATAAAATTGCTTTAATTGCATTTAAATAGTACTAAGCTGCGTTAATTTAAAGTTGAATTCTTTAAATTAACTATTAACAATCATATATTATTAATCATACAAAATATTCCTTATCTAAGCTAGCTAAATTATAAGTCTAAGTTTAAGATAAAAGTTTCATTGCTAAAATAATATCATACTAATAAAAAATATAGTTAGTCATAAATACTTCTGTATTATTTGTGCACATATATATGGGTGCTGCAAAATTCATAAATACCTCTATAAAATTAATAACCATGCATAAATTAGAAAATTAAATTCTGTAAATGCATGGTTTTTTCATTTATAAATATTATTCTTTCAACGGCCTTAAATAATAAAAATATTTAATTATCATATGTTCTTTGTATCTTCTTCACAACTTTATCTATAAATACTTTCACAATAAATGGATCAAACTTTATTCCTGCATTTTGTTTTATTTCATTTATAGCTTCTTCTACGGTTGAAGCTTTTTTATAAGGTCGTTCAATAGTCATATCATCGAACGAATCTGCAATAGCAATAATCCTTGATTGCAATGAGATTTCATTTCCTTTCAAACCTTTCGGATAACCGCTACCATCCCATTGTTCATGATGCTCTAATACAAATCTACTTATTTGTGAAAATTTATCTACAGTATTTAAAATATGATAACCAATTTCCGGATGACGTTTTACAATATCCCATTCATCTTTACTTAGCTCACCAGGCTTATTAATTATATCCTCATCAATTGTAATTTTACCAATATCATGCATTAATCCTGCAATTTTAATATTCTTAATTTGATCTGGATTTAATTTTAATTCATATGCTATAGCTCCACATATTATACTAACATTCTTAGAATGCTGTGCTTCTATCTTATTTTTGTACAGCTTCTCAATTGCACGATCTATAGTCTTCTTCTTCATATTTTCACTTTTTGAAAGTTTATATTTATACATATTATCTTCTGCTTTCTTGAAAACATCGTGAATATCATCAAAAACGTCTTTTTTTACAGCAAGACCCATTGAAACTGATAAAACAATATTTTCTGTATCCTCATTCGTAATTGCTTCGTCGATACGATTAATGATGCTCCTTGCATCTTCAGCATCAGTATTAGGTAGTAAAATAACAAACTCATCTCCACCAATTCGTGCAACAATGTCATTTTTACGACATTTTCTCTTTAAAATTTTTGATATACTTACTAAAAGCCTATCTCCTGCTATATGTCCAAAGGCATCATTAGTTAACTTTAATCCATTTACATCTGCCATAATAATACTTAAAGGATAATATTTCTTATCCATATTTAATCTTTCAATTTCTTTTTCATAAAATCTTCTATTATATAAACCTGTAAGCTGATCATGATAACTTAAAAATTCAATTTCCTCTTCTGCCAATTTTCGCTCTGTTATATCAGATAATAAATTTAATGTTGCATCTTCATTTTCCCATTCAATCCTAATTGATTTCATCTCAATCCATCGAATGGTGTTATCTTTCTTAACAATTCTAAAAATATTGCTACCATCTTCAACTGCTTCACCTTTCAATAGTTTTGTATGATCATTAATAATACGTTCTTTATCATCTGGGTGAATAAAATAACTAGCTTGACGTGAAATCAATTCACTTCTGTAATAACCAGTAACTTTTTCTGCTATTGGATTGCAAATTTTTATTTTTCCTTTTTGAAAAACCATAATCATTTCCATAGCATTTTCAAATAATAATCGGTACTTTTTTTCACTTTGATTTAATGCATCTACAAGCTTATTTCTAAATGTAATATCACGAACTACAAGAATTAAATGTGATATTCCTTTAAGTTTTATTATCTTAGCAGAAATAAGAGCAACTATTGGTTCTCCACCTTTTTTTGTTAAAATCACTTTTAAATTCTTGCAGTAGCCTTTTGTTTTTATCTCATTAATGAGTTTTTGTCTATCTGAAGAATCTTTGTAAATACCTATCTCTTCTGGACATTTTCCGATAACATCCTTCATTTCATAGCCAAATGTTTCACAAAAAACTTGATTTACATTTACAATCAACCCATCATTTAATCTAGTTATTACTGTTGTCTCTGGACTTGTGCTAAATATTTGTTCGAAATGTTTCTTAGCTTCGGTTGCTTCACTTTCAAGGTCAGATATTTCATTAAAAATTAATTCTAACTGCTTTGTCATTTGATTAAAAGAATCAGCAATTTCTCCTTTTGAATCAATTTTTTTAGAAAAATCTCCTAAAGATACTGCTTTTATATAGCATGCTAAGTTTTTCATAGAAACTTGTAAGTTTTTAGCTACATCAGGCAAATATCCAGTTTCTTTAATTTCGAATCCCACTTCTCCACGACTAATGAAATTAACAGCATTTCGAATTTCAAGTATAGTATTATAAAGAGATTCAAATCCTTCAACCTCCAACAACTCTTTAGATGGGTATGGTTCAATTTCTTTATCTTTTATTAAGTTCAATAACAATTTAATTATGATGTCAAGTTTATTTGAGTCACTCATTTTAATCCCTCACTATTAATTATTTTTAATAGAATTTTCCTTAAAGCTATATATTTAATCTCATAAATATTAAAAAGCTATGTATTTTTCATTAAAATTAATTTAAATTATCTTCAATTCACTATAACTTTTATAATATAAATTTTATTTTTATAAATTATAATGATTTTATATACAAATTTTTAGATAATTCTCTCAGTTTATTTTCATCCAATATGGATACTGTTTTATTATCACATTTTATAATTGATTTTTCTTCAAGCTCTTTTAAAGTCCTATTTAAATGCCTATAAGTTGTTCCTAAAAATTGAGCAATTTCTGAGAATGACGAGTCTAAAACTATATAGTTTTTCTCGGTTAAATTCTCAACTAAATAACTAGCTAATCTATTTATAAGTGGATATACAAAATTATATGAAGTATTATTAACAGTTACATAAAGTTTTTCACTTAATGAATCTATCAAATGACGCAAAAACTTAGGATTATCCAAATATAATTTTCTTAGCAAATTTGAAGATATCGCTATTAAATAGCTATCTTCTACTGCATCAATATCACAAGCTATAGGCAAATTCTTTAAAAGTTCTAAATCTCCTATAGAATTAAAATCTTTATAAAACTTTAACAGCATTGACTTACCATTTTCAAAAAGATATGTAACTTTAATTTTTCCATCTACAAGAATATAATAATATTCTAAATTAGTTTGTGCTTTTAATATATACTCCCCTTTTTCATAAAAGTGAAGCTCCATATGATTAATTAAATCTGCATCAAATATATTTTCTATATTATGTTTTGAAATATAATGATTTAAAAGATTAATATTTAAAATTCTTTTCATTATCCCTCCCAACATGACATATGTCATGTTCAAACTCTTGCAAATATAATATTTTATTTATAAGGAATTGTAAAGTAAAAATAATTAATTATTAAAAATATAATATTTTTAATAAAAAATTTAATAACTTATACGGAGGAAAACTATGGAATACGAAATTATACTATTCGATGCTGATGAAACTTTATTTGATTTCAAAAGATCTGAAAAAGATGCAATAAAAAATACTATGATTGAATTTAATATAGACTATAATGAGAATTATCACTTAAAAATATATCAAGAAATAAACACAGCTATTTGGAAAGAATTTGAGAATGGACTTATCACGCAAAAAAAATTAAAAGTAGATAGATTTAAAAGATTGTCAGACAAGCTAGATATTAAATTTGATGAAAATAAATTCGCAAAAAGCTATATAAAACATTTAGCTAATGCATCCTTTTTATATGAAGATAGTATGGAACTTGTAAAAAGTCTTTATAATAACCATAAACTTATTATAATTACAAATGGCCTTAAGGATGTACAAGACAATAGAATAAGAAATTCCGTTATCGCCAAATACTTCCGATGTATAGTCGTATCTGAAGAAGTTGGGATATCAAAGCCAGATTCAAAAATATTTGAACATGCTTTAAGGAATATAAATTATACAAATAAAAGCAAAATATTAATGGTAGGAGATAGTTTAACTTCTGATATACAAGGTGGAATAAATTTCGGTATAGATACATGCTGGTATAATCCAAATAATATACAAAATAAAAGTGAACTAAATCCTACTTATGAGATTTCTAATCTAATGAATCTCATAGATATAATTTAGAATTAAAGTTATGTGTTAACTAAGAGAAAAAATAGTGTTCTTTTTATTTCAATTAGGCACATAAAAAATAACAAAACAAAGATGAATTGCATATTTCGTATTAGACAATGAAGCAAATTTTGCTCATACTAAGTCTATTAGTATACTAACTCAATCTGACTTAAATCTGCATTCATACTAGTCAATTATTTTTTAATTGTGCCTTATTATAAAAATTATTTAATCATTTACTTTTAAATTCATCCTCTACACAATTTTCCATAGATTCTTATCTCCACTTAATTCAGCAACACAGCTAGCAATTGAGTTTTTAACCATTTCATCTAGAGCTTGTCTTGTATGAAAAGCTGTATGCGGCGTAAGTATTACGTTTGGCATCGATCTAAGTATCGCCATATTTCTATGGGGTATAACTTTATTCTTGAATTCTTTATAGTAATATTCCGTTTCATCCTCTATTACATCCAAAGCAGCTCCTCCAATTTTTCCATTTTCAATTGCTTCAATTAAAGCATCTGTATCAATTAAGCTACCTCTAGCTGTATTTATAATGATTGCTCTGTCTTTCATAGAATTGATAACATCTTTGTCAATCATATGAAAGCTTTCGTCTGTAGCCGGCATGTGCAACGAAATTATATCACTTTCAGCATATAGTTCATTTAAAGATACATAATTTAAAATTCCTTTCATTTCTTCTTTTTCACGTCTACTATATGCAATAATTCTACAGCCAAATACCTGAAGCATCTTTGCAACCTGCATTCCAATCTTTCCTGTTCCAATAATCCCTACTGTTAAGTTCTTTAAAAGACATCCTTGTACATTATTTAACGAAAAATCTTGATTCTGATAAGAATTAATAATTGTTTTAATATTTCTTTCTGCCATGAGCATAAGCATAACTGTATACTCCGCAACACTATCTGGCGAATATTCTGAATTTCCTACACCCATACCTATCTCCTTCGCTCTTTCTATATCAATATGATCATAACCAATTGTCCTAGTGGAGATATATCTAACACCCTCTTTATAAAAAGCATCTATCAAATCCGATTTAACTGGAGTTGTAATTATACACACTGCATCTGCATTATGAGCCAATTTTATATTCTCCATTTTTGGTGGTTCATTAGTAAATACAATCTCTATTCCATGTTTTTCTTCAAGTCCTTCATAATAAGGCTTTTCCATATCCAGTACACTATAAACTACAATCTTCATTACTAAATCTCCTTTATTTGGTATTTCCAATTATTTAAAATCATATTATACTACTTTGAATATAAATTCAATCTCATTTTAACACTACTATAGATAAACAACTTTGAATTTCAATGAAAAACCCTATGGAAACAAACAAATTAGTGCTTAAATTTATACATTGAATTTATAGTAAAACTAGAAATTAGGGATATGTTTTTGTGAAGCGTTTCGTTAGGAATTTTTATGGTTATGATTCCTTAGAAACCGCAACAAAAACATATCCCTAATTTCAGTAAACATAACTCTAAATTTCAAACTATTTATCTATAGATTTTATAATTTTTTTAATAACATTGTATCAAATTTGTCTATTGTCATTTGAATGCTATTTATAAGCTTACTTACATGATATCCATCAGCTACTGCATGTGATATTGTCACAGTAAATGGCATAATCCATTTTCCATTCTCTTCATGATATTTTCCATACGTTATTATTGGCATTAATGATGGACTAGAATCATTAGTATATGTTGAATATCCTGTATAACTAAGCCATGGAACACAAGATATACAATAAAAATTTTTAGGCTGATTATCTTTTATTTTTACGCCTTTAATATTTGAATACTTTTCAATATCACATTTATAGTTATCATAAAATTTATAGAAATCGTTATCATACAATGACCAAAGATCTGAAAAAGTATTATCATCTTTATGAAAAATTGTATAACTAGGATGAACCATATCATATATTATTAATTTATCATCTTCTCCATACCTCATACGAAATTCTGGCATCAAATTTATGTTATAAGTAACACAATAAATAAATGAAGGATAAAATTTTAAATTATTATTTTCCAATAACTTTTTAAATACAGTAACATCAAGATTTGCAGTAATACTATAACCACATTTAAGCTGTTCTATATAGTATTTAAAATGTTCCCTTCTTTCCCATTTTTCAAGATTAACTACATGAAACATAAACTAAACTTCCTCCTTAAGGCACATAAAAAAATAACAATTTCATGTGCCTAAAACTTATCTCTCTATTCATTTTATCTATTTAATTAAACTAAAATACCATTAAATATTAAATTATAAGTGGAATTATAAAAATTTAAAAATGTTCTAATATTTTTTATAGTGATAAAAATGTTAATTTATCACGGAGTGTACATAATCAATTTTTTTAATAAAAATAAGAAGTACCATCTTCAGCACTTCTTATCATCATATTTTTAATTATTTATCTCTATATTACAAATCATAAAATTAAATATATCCATATTTTCTTTTATTCTTGATAATGTTGTTGATTTAGGAATAGTGGTAACCCCCATTTGCAAATCCCATCTTAATACTATTTGTGAAATTGAAAAAAATGACTCCTGTTCAATACAGAAATCATCTTCTTAACGTTACCTAAACTTTTTTTAACTGACCTTGACAAAAGGTACATTTTATTTCGTAAGTTACTTTTTTATTTGTATATCATTACGATATTCTTTTTACCTCATAAAATACGCCTTCAACAAAATAAAGCAAAGTATCGTTATCTTTAATAAATAAAGTAGCTCCTTCACCATTTTGGTTCGATATATCTAATTCAGTAATAGAATCAGTATCAACACCTATTTTTGAAAGATTAGTATGATAATCACTGACTATAGTGTTTTGTGTTTGATTAGTCGTTGTATATTTTGGGTTATTATAAGACACATCCCCAACAGTTGCTACTTGACTAGAAAAGCTCATTTTCTCCCCTATTAATGAGTCATCAGCACCAGCCGATACCTTTGCATACCCAGCTACTTTTTTTAATTCCCAGTTACCATAAAATGATTTTTGATCTTTGTTACTTTCTTTAGAAGTATTTTGTGAACTGGTATTATTATTTGTGCTCTTTTCTGTTTTATTAGTATTTGTGTTTGTACTATCTTTTTTATTACTATTTGTATTGTCACTATCTTTTTGTGCAGCAACATTATTATCCTTTATATCAGTAGTAGTGTTTTCTTGATTATCAGTTGTAATAGCCGTATCTTTTGTACTATCATTACTTTGTACTTTTTGATTCCCACAACCACTTAATGTTATTAGCATAACTGCTACTGATAAAATAATTTGTATACGCTTCAATTCTATTCTCCTTTTCTATTGTGAATATATATAATGTAAATATTATACTTATTATACCATAAACCTCTAAATCATTATATATAGCTATGATAGTACAAAAATCCTTGGATAATATCTTATCAAAATCTACCACACAAATTATTTAATTCAATAAAACGACTTACAAAAAAATGCTACCAGTATCTTTCATCCTATTCCAATATAATGCAAAGAAATCGCCACTGCTTTACTTAATACAAGGTAGTTTCCTGATCTATCTATGCCTATCAAAATTAAAATGATTCCTACAATAATCATTAAAATAGAATATTTGTACTCCCTAATAAATGTGCTCCCCATTTTTATTTACCCCCTTCTTCTTTAAATCCTTATAGTTAAATTTTCTATTTAATCGTGTACTATAACTTAAATAATTGTCAAATTAAATACATGAAATAAGTGATAAACCAAAGATTCAATGTATATTTTGCATACAGCAAAGCATAATATCACTGATATTGCAAATCTAGTTATATTTTGTATTTCCATAATACCATTTTAAGTTAAAAATTGAAAATTTAATATTGATTTATCTTTCATGAACATTTCATTTTTGAAAGATTTCTCTTTTTTAAAAAATAACAAATCCTTCTACCAAGATTATTGGGGACTTGTTATTTTCTTTCATATGACTTAATTAACCTATTGCTTTCAAAATTTTCTTAATTATCTTATATGAAATAAAAGTTACTACACCTATTATAATTAAATCAGTTGCTAACATCTCAAATGATTCAAAGCTCACATATGGTTGCATTCTTGCATTTCTAAATAATCTATTAGAAAGTACTTCATCCACAATTAATAAATCTGCAAATGAACCTATTGCTAAAGATATATAAGTAACTATCATATTTTCATTAGCTTTACATGAAAATATCTTGCTTGACGCTTCTAATTTATATTTCTTTTCAAATATATTAAATATTACTAGCATAATTGCTATTATAACTATTAAAACTGCAATTCCTTTAAATGTTTTTGCCCATTCGCCACTATAATAAGGCCTTCCATAAAATAACATATTAGCATGATCATTGTATCTACGCACTGGATATCTAAAAATCGCATTCATTATAGGCGTAAGTATATGAAGATAACTCATGATTATTCTAAGCTTTAGCCAAATAACCATTGTTGATAATAGTAATGCTATCATTCCAAAATAAGCTATTATTGAATTTGAAAATAATAAATCTATTTCAATCAATAAAAGTATTCCAATCGTACCAAATAGCAATAATCTAAGGATCTCTATAAAAATAACTTGAGTATATCCATTTACAATCGATATAAATTCATAATTTTGTACATACATCGTAACAGCCATATATATATACATTATTACAAATAGCCCAAGAGTCATAAGTAAACATATTAATTCATTAACTTTTATTTGTTTTTTAGTATACGGTCCACTACACAAAAACATCATCGTATTTCTTTTATTAGCCCCATTAGCAAAGATGTATATTGCCAGGAATATAAATACTAATATTACATATGCATCCAAATTATTAACTTCATAATTATTTGATTCTGCCGTTCCAATAGCCTGACATATATCTCTTATATTATCTTTTAAAATCATATGTGCAATAAATCCCCATGTTATAAGTCCAATCACAATAGGTACTTTACTGGCATTAAACCATTCATAAAGCAATCCTTTATTCAAATATTTTCTCATTATTATCCTCCTTGTCCACTTTGTAAATAAATATGTCTTCTAAGCTTAAATCTATCTCCTCTATAAATAATGGATTTAATTTTTCTAATTCTTTTATTAATTGCTCATCATATTCATCTGTTACAATTGTAAATACTCTACCAAGTTTAGATATCTTAAATGTTCCTTTTAGTCTCAAATCCTCTTCACTGACTGGCTTATCAAAAGCAACTTGAATTTTTTTAATCTTATTTTTCATATTTTCCACCGAGTTTTCATAAGATATAACGCCTTCATCAAAAATAGCTACTTCATCACATATTCTCTCTAATTCACCTAAATGATGTGAACTTATAACTATTGTTGTACCATTTTCAAAAACTTCATCTAGGAATATCTTTAATAATTTATTTTTAAGTATTGCATCCAAGCCTGATGTTGGTTCATCTAGTACTAAATATTTAGCATGAATTGAAAATGCAAGCATTATAGAAAGCCTCATTTTCATTCCTTTGGATAATTGAAAAATAAACTTATTTGTTGGTATTTTAAAAATCTCATTTAATTCATTAAACTTCTTTTCATCAAAATTATCATAAGTATATTGGTAATACTTCAATACTTCTTTAACCTTGAATTTTGTCTGCATGATGTTTTCATCCGCTACATATCCTATTTGACTTTTAACCTCTCCGTTATCATAAACTTCTTTCCCATCATAATTTATATTTCCGCACGTAGGCTTATATATTCCAGTTAAACATCTAAGTAAAGTAGTTTTACCAACACCATTTGGTCCAATTATTCCAAATATAGTACCTTTATTTATTTTTAAATTGACTTCCTTTAAAATTTGTTTTCCGTCTATTTCAAAGGATAAATTATTCACCTCAATCATTTATTATCAACTCCTAATTCAGAAAATATCTTAAGTGCTAATTCAACAAATGAATCTTTATTCATTCCATTGTAACTTGCTTCTAGTATTATCTTTTTTAATTCTTCTGAAATATGCTGCATCTTATTTTCATCCACCTTACTTTTAAAATTATCTACTACAAAAGTTCCTTTACCTCTTAAAGTTTCAATTATTCCGTCTCTTTCAAGCTCTCCATAAGCTTTGCTTATTGTATTTGGATTTATTGTAAGAATTCCTGCCATTTCCCTTACTGAAGGTATTTTATCTCCCCCTTGCAAAGCTCCCTTTAGTATTAGTTCCTTAATACCTAATTCTATTTGTTCATAAATAGGAGTACTACTCCTAGGATCAACCTTTAACATGTCTTCTTGCCCCGTTGTCATTATCTTCATTAAACTGCGCAACACAATAGTCAATTACCATTCCTTCACCCTCATCAACCATTACTAAATCAAGAGTGCATTCACTTGTTTCATTATCATTGTCAATATATTGCTCCGGAGGAGTTGATTTAATTTGTAACCTTACTGGTTGAATCTTCGTAGGTTTATAAGGTAGCGATAATCTTTGTTGAGCTTTATTATAATCATCTATAATTAACTCCTTTTGTTTATCATCAAGTTCCTCTACTTTCTCTATTTCTATTTTATTAAAATTCAATTGTGAGTCAGTTAGTCTTTTTCTTTTTGAAAGACATTCCTTAAATTCACCTGTTTCTTTTCCCATTCCATACTCATCAAACACTACAATTTTATTATCTTCCATTTGAGTAAGCACATCATTAACAGTGTCAAAATGCTTTTGCTTTTGATACATTTTTCCATTTGAATTTGTACAAAGCATTACTGTAACTACAACAAAAGCTCCAACTCCAGCTGCTATAATTGATTTTTTCATATTATATCCTCCTATCCGTACTAGGTGTACTAGTATCACTAGTACACCAATATTATACGCACATATTTTTCCATAAGTCAAGAATAATTTTCCATGGTTAAATATTTTTTCAAGAAACTTGCCATTTAAAACATAATATATTTAACTAAAATTATTACAATGCTCATGAAAGAAAATAATAAGCTCATCTGCCAAGCCAATTTTTAATAATGCTGAATTAGCAGATTCCTGTAATATCTCCCCCCGAGATAAATCTGCTTTCTTGTCTTATGAAAAATAATCATAACATTTTGAACTTGTTATTTTCTCTCATGCACCTAAAAATTTTACTCAATGCAAAATAAAAAAAATAACAAGTCCATTTGTCAATCTATTTTCCATCATGCTGCGTCGGCAAATTTCCCTAATAGGTCCACTATGAGGTCAATTTGTCTCCTTGCCTGATGAAAAATATCCATGGCAAATTTGGACTTGTTATTTATTTTCATGTGCCTTATTTTCAATTTATAAATTACTTCTTTAAATCTTACAAAAAATTAATATATCTAAAGTAATGCTGCTTGAAAGCACAATGCTTGACCACTATATCCAATTATAGTGTTTCCATCACGCTTTATATAAACCGGATTTTCTCCATAAACAGGATGAACATATTTAACTTCTATATTATTACTTTTAGTAGTATCACAAAGTTCTTTAAGAATAAGTAACCCTTGTACAACTGGATTTTCTGTAAGATGAATAGAATTCGTATCACCAGTTAAATGACTAAAATCTGCAATCTCTTGTTTTGAAAAATTACGCCATAAAGTTCCCTCTTCTTTGATAATTTCTGCTGCTGATTCTTTTACTGTTACATTCATCATTAAATAAACTGTCAATGTTTCTACAATTTCATTGCCGACATATCCATTACAATTTATTACACAAAGTCTTTTGTTACTTTTTACAATTTCATTTTTATAAGTTTCATTATTTGATTTTGGTTTAAATCGTTGATACTTTACCTTAGCAATAAATGCACCATCATAAAAAAATCTTCTTTTGTAGCAAATGCTCTAAATAAATCTATCATTCTATTCTCCTTTTTAATCACATTGGACTTGTTATTTATTTTCACGTGATTTATGTTTCTGACTTTTTACAATACTTAATAATCTCTTTTGATACTGGTAGATAAGTTATTTCTACATCATCTCCATTATGCCAGTCAAATGGCTTATCAAATTCTATTCCATTTACCTTGCAAGTAACATACTGTCTGCCTTTTAATGTATGAATATGGTATTCCACATCTTGTACTATTCCTGTTGTAGTTTTAAACTTATTAGTTATAATAGTCGATGATTCAATAAAAAATACACATAATAATTCAACACACACAAAAGAAAGTAAAATTCCAGCTACTATTCTAGGAAATTTGTATTTTATTGTTATATTACCTATCGTTTCATTTCCATTGTCTTTTTTATATCCATTTATTCTATTGTTTCTTTCATAAACATTTCTAAAAGCATTAATATTTTTATTTTTAATATTATGCATTGATTCCCAGCATAAATACGATGGTAAAGAAAATATCAAAGCACCAAGCAATGGAGTAATTGCTCCAGCTATACCAGCTTCCCATATATTTTTCCTTGAAATGCATATAAAGAGTATTATAATCCAAAGTATAAAGAGTATTATAATTGTTTTAACTATCTTTTTCAATATTAAATCACCTACATTGATAATTTTTGACTATATATTTACATAGATAATTATCTTTAAATTTAGACTTATGTAGTAACTAACCCAAAGAAAGGGTGCTTTGTTGTTTCGGTTACTAGAGAAAAGAGCACCCTCTATTTAAGTTAGCTATTCCATAAATCTAAGTTTTGATTTAGATATCTATAATTAGTAATCTTACTAATTGAACATTTATAAAAGTAGCAATTCAGGTTTGAGTAACAATATCTTTTAGAACCCTTCAGCGAAATTTTCATAGTTCTATAGAACAAATATGTATCTAATTTCGGCTGGTATTTCCCTAATCTCTATTCTCATTGCGTAACCCTATATCTGTTGCAACAGATATTATATACATAATTCTTATTATATCATCCATATTTTTACATTTCAAATAATTAATAAAATATGTTGTACTAAATATCAAAATAATGTGCAAAAAGAATAGACTATATCGCAAAAATTAATAAGAAAATCTGCTTTGCAGACTATGCTTTTCTGTGTTAACATTTTATTTATATTTAAATTACCTTTACTACCGTTGTAATTACAATACTCCCAAATTTATTTACAGATTTGACTCTATGATAATTTCCTAAAGAATAAAAAATATTTAAAAAGCTATTTTATTTAAGGAACTCTTTTCAATAAATATAGAAATAAAAATGATGTCAAAAAGTTATACTTCATGACATCATTTTTTTAAATCTTTGATAATGTGGTTGTTCCAGAAAGAATTAATAAATCTAAAATATTTAATCGAGTTGTTTTAAAAAATGATCTAATCGGTGAAAAATACAATATTCCTCCCTGCATTATTAAGCAAACAACAGATGCAGCATTCATATATCTATTTTTGCACTTCTTATTTGATTTACAATCATATACATTTACTATTTGTGAAAGAATTAAATTAGTAAATGCTAATGTTCTTGCCTTTTTCAATCCATATCCCATCATTAATGAACCTTGGAATATGCCAAAGGTTAACATCCCTGTTACTACTCCTCTTCTTATTATTTTTTTCTTAAGTTCTATGTCAACAAGACTTTTTTCTTTTGATACAGGTAAATAATTCATCATGTTCTTTGATGGCTTTTCCAGCGTTAATGACGAACCTAATATTGTTTCAGCTACAGCATTTACCCATAATACTTGTAGTGATAATAACAATGGCATTTTAGTAATAATACATGCTAATAAAATAGATAACACTTCACTTAAACTACCTGAAAGTAAATATCTAACACAGCTTTTTATCTTCAGATTAACATTTCTTCCCTCTTCAATCGCTGCAACTATTGTTGCAAAATTATCATCTGTAAGAATTATATCTGCTGTGTCTCTAGCAACATCACTTCCATTCCCTCCCATAGCTATTCCTATATCTGCTTCCTTAATAGCAGGCGCATCATTTACTCCATCACCTGTCATTGCGACTACATTTCCTGCTCTCTTGAAAGCTTTTACTATTTTATACTTCTGCTCTGGAGATGTTCTTGCAAAAACTTCTATTTTATTAATTATAGCAGTTAAATCGTCATCACTCATCTCTTCTAATTCATTTCCACACAATATCATACCATCATTTAAAAGTCCTATCTTTCTTCCTATGGCTGATGCAGTAGTTTTATTATCCCCTGTTATCATTACAACTTTTACACCTGCACATATACATCTTTTAATACAATCTTGTACTCCTTCTCTTGGAGGATCTTCCATACCAACCAATCCTAAAAATACAAAATTATTATCTATACTTATATTATCTTTGCACGCCCTTTTATAAGCAAATGCTAAAACTCTTAATGCTTTTCTTCCCATTTCTTCGCATTTGTAATGAAGATTTTCTTTATCTGCGGAAGTAATTAATCTTTCCTCACCATTTTCATAAATTCTCGTACATTTATCTAAAACTTTACTTAATGAGCCTTTACAATAAGATTCCACTTCTTCTTTATTATCAACCAATACTGTCATATATCTAGTTGAACTATCAAAAGGTATTTCCTTTATTCTCTCATGCTCATTTATTATATCATCTACATTTGTATTATTTTTATATGCAACAGTTAACAATGCTGCTTCAGTTGGGTCTCCATGAATCTGCCATCTTCCATCGCATTTTGAAATATTTGAATTATTGCACAAAACACCTGCTTTAATTATTTTATCTAAACATTCCTTTTTATGTACTTCTCCAGATTTAAGTATTATATCTCCTTTAGAATTATATCCTGACCCTGTAACTTCATACAAATTGTTATCAATATAAATTTCTTTTACAGTCATCTCATTCATAGTAAGAGTTCCTGTTTTATCACAACATATTACATTTGCAGATCCTAGAGTCTCAACTGCTGGCAACTTTCTTACAATTGCATTTTTTGCTGTCATCCTTTGAACTGAAAACGCCATTATTGCTGTAACCACAGCTGGTAAGCTTTCAGGTATTGCTCCCATTGCAAAACTGATTCCCAAAATAAATACTTGAGCCAAAGATGCACCTCTAAAAAATCCTAAAGCACTTATTCCTATGCAAAGTGCAAAGGACATCTTTGTAATTTTATTTGTAAACTTTCTTATCTTTTTTTCAATAGGTGCAGATTGATTATTAATATTTTGAAGCATATATGCTATCTTACCTATCTCTGTATTTATGCCAGTATTTATAACTACAGCCTTACCTCTTCCATATAATATATTAGTTCCCATATAAATTATATTATATCTATTAGCCAATTCTGTATTCTTATCACAAATCTCTAAATCCTTACAAACCGGTGTACTTTCTCCAGTAAGAGTTGATTCTGAAGTTTTTAATTCATAACACTCTATCAGCCTAGCATCAGCAGGCACTTTTTGCCCAGATTCTACTATAATTATATCTCCTGGGACAAGACATTTTGCATCAATTATCTGTTGTTTTCCATTCCTTATTACAGTTGCACTTTTCACGATCATTTCCTTAAGTGAGTATAAGGACTTCTCCGCTTTATACTGCTGAACTGTACTTAGTATTGTCTCAATTGCAGTAATACTTAAAATAGCTGCTGCATCTGCAAATTGCCCAAATATAAGCGATACAACTCCTGCTCCTACTAGCAATTTAGTAGAGAATATATTAAGATTTTTAAAAAATATTGCAATTATTGATTTCCTTTTGCCTTCTGAAATCACATTTAATCCAAATTCATTTAGTTTTTTATCTACTTGTGTTTTAGATAAACCCGTTATAAAATCAGTGTTCAAATTTTTTTCAATATCACATATTTTAATAGAATGATATGCACTTCCATAACTTACATTGTTATTAGAAATTGAGATAGGTCTTCTCTTATTTTTTATTTTTTCTATATTCTGAGCTTTAACATTTTTTTGATTCATTGATGAGTTTTCTATTTGAATATCTTTAATCATGTTTGAATTTATTTTTTGCGAAACAAACTTATAAATTTCTCTTTTCATCAAGCGCTCATCTGTTATTTCATCATCATATACAATTAATAATCTTCCTGTAATCGGATTTGCCTTGCAATATTTTACACCTGTTATTCTGCTAGATAATCTTTCTAGCTCTAAGGCATTTTCTAAATTTTTATAAATAGATTGTATATATACTCTTATTCTTTTATATGTCACATCACTATCCGTTGCGCTACACATTAAAGACATTCTATCACCCTACCATTCGTTTTTGTCTTAGGTACATTCAAGGAAATAACAGGTCCATCTGCCAAGCCTATTTGGGACTTGTTATTGTCTTTCATGTGCCTTATTATTTTCTTTTGTATTTCTAAAACATAATTAAATTATTTCCTACCATGAAATATTTATTCATATTTACAATTCTACAACGATATTATCCTAATAAATCCTAGTACCAATCCAATCAAAAATCCACAAATTGCTCCATTTACCCTTATCCACTGCAAATCATCTCCAACTTTATCTTCAATCAAATCTATAAGCATTTCATTATCTAACTTCTCTACATTCTCTTTAACAAGCTTTCCTATTTTCTGATGATTATTATTAATGCAATCTGATACCTGACCTTGAACATATAGTTCTAACTTAGTAATAAGCACAGGGTCTTTTAAAATATTATCTATCAAATTATCTAATAATGGTAATATTGTTTCTTCTATATAACTTCCATTATCAATATAGTCTAATAATAAACTCTGAACTTTATTTACAATTTTATTTATGTAGTCATATAAATAATCACTGCTAATTAGATTTTCTTTATACTCATCTATCTTTTGCATGATATTTTCGTTATTACTGATCTTATCTATATTCTCACGTATCCATTCAATAATCATCACTCTATTAGAATTGTCTACATCTTTTAATTCATTTATAATTAAAATGATAAATTCTTTAATTATACTTCCCACTTTTTCTTCACCAGCAACACTTAAACCTTTTTTTAACATATGCTCAAGTATTCCATCCGCTTTGAAATTTTTTATAGCTGTAAATGCTGCCTTTGAAATTTTATTCTCTATATCTTCTCTATTTACTACTTCTTCAAGTTTATTTAGCAAAAAATCAAGAATTTTATCTTCATAATTATGCTTTAAATATAAATTAGTTAATACATGTGTAACTTTTCTAGATTCCAATCCATTTAAATACCTAATTATTGTCTTATGTATATATTCAGAAATTTCATTTGTTGAAAAGGAATATATAACACTCTTAGTTATGTAATTTATTCCTGATTGAACTTCATTAGAATACATTTTATCTTTACATAATTCCAAAAATTTTTTTACAACATTTAATTCATGAATTTTATTTATAATACTTGATTTATTAAGCAAATTATTTTCAACCATTGAAACTAATGATGCAGTTATTCTATCACGATTGTTTGGCAGTAATGCTGTATGAGGTATTGAAATACCAAATGGATAACGAAAAAGTGCATACACTGCAAACCAATCTGCAAGGCCACCAACTAGTCCTGCTTCAAATCCACTTTGCAAAAGCATTATCATTATACTATTCCTTGAAAATAACGTGTACATATATCCAATTAACATAATAACTAATGATATTAAAGCTTTATGATTTGTTTTTATTTTCATTTTATCCCTCCTTTGTAGTGAGTATATTATATGTAATTTAGTTTTTATTTATAAATTTTAGTAAATTGGTTACACTTAATACTAAAATAATTATAAAAATAGTGAATTGTAAATATGAAATAAAGTATGATGTATATTTACATGTATTATTTGGAATAAATAATCTTATGAGTTAACTTTTTATAGTTAGTTTTTTATCGATAATTTTATTATTTAAGATAATATAAAACAATGTAAACATGGAGGTATTATTAATGGAAAACATAGAACAAATGAGTCAAGAAATAAATGAATTGAAACAAAAATATGATTCTATAATACAAAAATTAGATACTATTGAAAAAGAAAATCAAAATAAAGAAGTTTATATTAAACAAACTCAAAATAATTTTGAAACTATAAATAATACAATGAAAGAACTTATGGAAAAAATCAATTCAATGGTTGAAGATAAAGAAGCAAATAAGATGTTTAATAATTCTAATAAAAGTGACTTTTCCTTTAAGGATAGAATTGCATCTCCTATGAAAAAGTTTACTATTAAAACTATAGGTACAGTCTTTACTATGGCTGATTATGCTTCTGAAAAAATGTCTTATGCAAAAGAAAGCCTAGAAGATATTGTTGCTGAAGCTCAATATGAAAGTAAGAAAAAAAGAGCTACTGTAATGTCAAACAGTCACTCCTAAAACATTGGAATTATAAATAAAATAATCTGCTTCGCATACTTGAACTTCACTTACTTCAAAAAGTTATGCACAGATTTGACTGCATTATAATTTTCTATATATAAACAAAATCCTCTTCCGAGAAACTATTTTTAAAAAATGTTATCACGGAAGCTTTTAGCTTTATAAATAAGCTATAGCTTCCGTGTTATTTTTCAGCATAAAATCTTATATGATACCAAGGAGGAAATCATCATTATGAAGGAAAAAGAGACTTTAGTGACACTTGAAACAAAATTATCAGATATAGAAATAAGAGTTAATGAAGCTATATCTTTTGGTTTAGAAAGTATAAAATCTAATCCTTCCTTTGAAAAAGATATCATTAAAATGTTTATGAATACATCTGCTCAAATAAATACTTACTTTTTTAATGAAACAGAAAAAACTGGTACTGAACATGTAGGCAAAAGTGTAATGAAATATGCTATGTTTAAAAAACTTTGATTATATATATTGCAAAATGATTTATTCATGGATTTAGTGAGATAGTACTTAGTTTTAATATAGATTTCAACTTTCAATATATATAATAAATAACTTAATGAATAAATTACACTTTACTGGAAATAATTCAAAAATATATTCGTATTTTAGATGGAGGTATTTTTAAATGAAATTAAATAAAAAAACTTTGTTTCTTGGAGTAATTTTTGGATCAATCGGAACTTCATTATATAGCTCTATAAAAAATTATAGAAAAAAGGCTGAATCTATTAATGAATCAAATTATCCTTATAATATGATAGATATTAATAATGATGAAGATGATAGTGTAATGACTTCAGTACAACAATTAAAAAAACAAACAAATACACTAGAAGATAAATTAAATAAATTTAAGACGCAATTTTAAAAATAATATTTTGCTTAAATCACCTGAACAATATATTTAATTGTAAGATATTATTTTTTCTATGTACGTAATTTTATTATTAAAGAGGTGATTTATATTGGAGTGTTTAAGTAATTTGCCAGGAAGAGTCAGATTTAAATCATTAGATATATACTACAATACAGATTTTTCGGAATACATAGAAAAATACACAAACAGTCTCTACGGAGTAAAATATACAAAAGTAACCAAAAATACTGGATCAATATTAATTTTATACGATATACATAAAACTACCTTACAAATACTTAAAGAAAATATAGAAAATGCTCTTTCATGTCCCTTAGCTAAAGATGATGCTAGATTAAAAAATTTTGATGAATATTTTCATTCCATGAAAAACAGAAAAGCAGCAAAAATAAAATTCCTATTTTGGTCTACATTTTACCTTGTACTTAAAATTAAAAGTTCTATTTATGGGAAATTTTCAGCAAGTAGAAATTTAAATGTACTAAAAGTTGCTTCTTTAGTAACTATTATTGGAGGATATCCTCTATTAAAAAAACTATATAAAAAACTTGCTAAAAGTATACCAACAGATGAAGATATTTTATTAGAACTCACTGCTTTATCTTTTACAATTTTGAGAGAAAGCTCTAGAGGCGTTTTGGTTCTTATGTTTAAAGCTTTAAATGATTATATTAAATTTTCATCTGAAGTTGAAAGCAGAAAAGCCTTGTTAGATTCTTCTGGATACAATTATAGGATGGCTTGGGTCAAATCAAACAATGATAATAATATTTTAATTTCATTGGATTCATTAAAAATCGGAGATTATATTTATGTTTATAAGGGCGAAGTTGTACCTGCCGAAGGAATTATAGAAGACGGTAATGCTTTAATAAATACTTTATATTTCACTGGACAATCAACAATTTTCCATTCTAAAAAGGGTCTTAAAATTTATGAAGGCACTGCAATAATTTCTGGTTATTTAAAAATTAAAATTACTACACTACCACAGTTAACAGAAAAAGTTGATATTTCACCTGAAAAACTTTATATTCACAATAGAACTAAAGGATTTCAAGATAAAATGACTCCTGTTGCATTAATAGCTTCTAGCCTAAGTTCAATATTTACAAACACTATATTAAGCGCATTTTCTACATTACTTGCATTGAGCCCTAAAGCTAGTTCTGTAGCATTAAATTCAGGAATTAAAAATTATATATCATTATTAAATAAGAATCATATTTATCTTAGAAATCCAAATACTTTTGAAAATATATTAAATGTAAATAAAATTATGTTTGATAAAACTGGAACTTTAACATATGGTAAGATGAAGATTATATCTATAGATTCATTTGATGATAATTATTCAGAAATGGAACTTCTTAAAATATGTGCTACTTGTGAATATGAGAACTTTCACCCTATTTCTGTAACTTTAAAAGATGCATGTAAAAATATTGATATTAACAAAATTGATAGTTCTGTACTTATACCATCTGAAGGTGTTAAAGCAAATTACAATAGCAATGAAGTTTTAATTGGAAATAAAAAGTTGATGGAGAACAATAACATAGATCTTTCAAAAGGAAATGAACAATATATAAATTACCAAAACAAATTTTTAATACCTATATTCATAGCTATAAACCAAAAACTTGTAGGTATTATAGTTTTGGATGATATTTTAAGAAATGACTCTAAAGATTTAATTAATAGATTAAAATATAATAATATAAATGATTTATCCATAATAACAGGTGATTCCAATGTTAAAGCGAAACAAATAGGTAATCAATTAGGTATAACTAAAATATATAGTAATGTAAATTACTTTGAAAAAGCTGACATAGTTAAACATAAAAGTACTCACAATACAGTTATGATGATTGGTGATGGCATTAATGATGTTTTAGCTATGAAAGCTGCAGATATTAGTATAAGTTTTGCTAATAGTTCTTGCAACAAAGTAAAACTGCATTCTGATTGTATTATATACGATAATGATTTAACAAAAATCGCAGATTTAATATCTTTGTCTCAGAAATCTTATAGTGCTATTACTCGAACTATTTTGTTTTCAAATTTGTATAATGTAGTTCTTGGTTTAATTGCTTTTTGTGGAAACCTCAATGTATTTACAGCAAAATCTCTAAATACACTGAACTCATTATTAGTATTATTACTTAACCAAAGAATTAGATATATAAAACCAAGCAAAATAGATGACAGATTCTACTTAAAACAAAATGATAATCCTATAAAACTGCTAAATTAAATACGTTTGATTTATGGATATCTTGAAGTTTGAAGTTATGTGATGACTAACCGAAAGGAATGGTGCTCTGTTGTTTCGGTTACTAGAGAAAATGTCTGTGGATTTCTAACAGCAAAAGTTGTTCCATTCCAGCATGCTCCTTAAACAAGTTAATGACATGCAAGAATGGAACAACTTTTGCCAAAAAAATCCTACAGTCCTTTTCTCCATGTAACACTTCACAAAAGAGCACCATTTCTTTCTAGTTCAGAATATATTTCAATGCATAAATTTAGTTAGTAATGAGCCTGCTGAGAAAGTCCTTATATTTTTTATAAATAGTTTAGACAAACAAATCAGGTGACAGGGGACAGTAGATAGTTTTGTGTAAAAAACAAAACTATCTACTGTTTTTTTACATAATCAGTTGGTAGTTTTGGAATAATATACATAAAGAATAAAGGAGGAATATGTATGTCAAAACCAATTGATGATGACTTTGATTACAAAGCTGAGGTAAAGAAATGTAAGACTATCGATGATGTCATGGGTAAAAATGGTTTAATTCAAAGATTAGTTAAAGATGTGTTAGAAAATATTTTAGAAGGTGAAATGGAAGAACACCTTGGAA
The DNA here is from genome assembly GCF_000473995.1 of Clostridium saccharobutylicum DSM 13864. Lineage (NCBI taxonomy): Bacteria > Bacillati > Bacillota > Clostridia > Eubacteriales > Clostridiaceae > Clostridium > Clostridium saccharobutylicum. The sequence goes on from NC_022571.1 coordinate 3,740,845, forward strand.
GAAATAAATATCAAAGAGCAGAAACTAATGATTCTACAAAAAAGAATTATCGAAATGGATATAGTACCAAAAATCTTAGAAGTTCCTTCGGTGACGTCGATTTAGACGTACCAAGAGATAGGAATGCTGAATTTGAGCCACAAATTATAAAGAAATACGAAACTGTGTGTACAGAATTAGATAAAAAGGTGATTTCTCTTTACGCAAAAGGAATGACCACAAGTGATATTCAAGCAGAAATAGAGGACTTATATGGAATAACAATATCACCTTCTATGGTATCTAGAATTACAGATAAAGTTATGGAAAGTGCTGTTGAGTGGCAAAATAGATCACTAGATAAAGTTTATCCAATAGTGTATTTGGATGCTATGTATTTCAAGGTGCGAAGCAATGGAAAGATTATGAATAAAGCTGTTTATATATGCTTAGGATACAACATGCAAGGATACAAAGAAATTTTAGGAAGTTGGGTAGATGAAGCTGAGGGTGCTAAGTTTTGGTTAAAGATATGCACTGATCTTAAAAATAGAGGCGTACGAGAAATCCTTATAGCATGTATGGACGGATTAAAGGGGTTACCAGAAGCCATTAAAACTGTATTTCCATCAGTTAACATTCAAACATGTATTGTTCACCAAATAAGAAACTCAGTTAAGTATATAGCATCAAAAGATAAGAAAGAATTTATTAAAGATTTAAAATGTGTTTATAAGGCTTCAACTGAGGAACTTGCGCTAGCGCAGCTCGATAATTTAAAGGATAAGTGGGGAGATAAATATGCTATTGTAATAGATTCGTGGTATAACAATTGGAGTCACCTATCAACATTCTTCACTTTCTCTCCTGAAATAAGAAAAATGATATATACAACTAATACGCTTGAAGGATTTAACAGACAAATACGTAAGTATACTAAATCAAGAACTGTATTTCCAACCGATGAATCTTTAAGTAAATGTGTTTATCTAGCTACTATGGAAATTATAGAAAAGTGGACTCAACCAACACCAAATTGGGGTCGTACTTTAGCAGAATTATCAATAGTATTTGAAGAACAATTAAATGATGAATTAGCTTAATAGCTTGTACTTTTTGCTAAACTTTATGTATAATATCTGATTTTTCACTAATACTATAAATGGATATAAAACATATTTTTAGCATTTACTAAAAATAAAAAAATATTACTGGACCATAAAATTTCCAGTAATATTTAAATAACAAATATACTAATAACACAAAATTATCTAGAGTCCCGGTGACAGTAATACTTCTAATAGTCTTGTAACAATTTCTTATACATAAATGACCTTCAAAAATATACATATATACCTATTCAGCCGTATTTTTCAGTTACCTCATTAGTAATTTATTTATCGACATATTTCAATTTTATGTAATCACTGGATAAACAAACTTATAACAGTCTTCTCTTCATATTCTTTTAACTTTCAAACTGTTTGTAAAAAAGTATTTTTTCTAAAGTACTTATATATTTATATCTTAAGATATTTTCTACACTAGAAAGAATACAGCTTCTTTCGGTTGATTACCACATAACTTGTTATCTAGTTAATTGCGTAAATATTTATTAATGTTTTCTGTATTTATATCATAAAATTCTTTATAGTTAGAATCTGCATTTTGAAATTTCTTAGTAAATTCTTTGTATTCTGCTTGAGATACGCTAGCATCATTTATTTTACCTTCTAATTCTTTTCCAGTTCCAGCATTATCTGCCCATTTATATACTTGTACACATTGATCATTATCTAATTTATATGCTGTTCCCCAGCCATATCCCATCTGTTCTCCATTTATTAAAAATACTTTCTCATCACTTAAATATCCAGCAAATCCTCCATGACTTGTATTTATTTTTTGGACATTTACATTATTATTGTTATTGTTATTGTTATATGTAACAACATATATTGCCCAGCTTGCTAAAGAACCTGATTGATTAGATAATAACATTTCTGGAACTCCATCTTGATTAATATCTAAAATTAAGAATTTAACAGAACCACTGTTTTTATATTCTGCATTGTTAGTAAGCCATGTTGTATCTTGTAATAAAGATGCAAATTTTTCTTTAGCATCTTTGGCATTTTTTTGTTTAGATGCTCTTTCATCATTCTTAGAATTTTGTGTACTTGTTGAAGATGATGATTCATTTTCTGTATTAGTTTGTGTTTTAGAATCGGATGATGTATCATCTGCACTTGGTTGCGTAACTCCACTATTTGTTTTGCTTAATGTTTTGTTTTCACTCATCTTAAATTTATTAGTAAAAAATATAGTTGAACCAATTCCAATAATAATTAAAACTATTACTCCTACAAAAATTTTTGCATTTGGTTTTCTTTTAATAATGTTGTGGCTATTATATATTGATTCATTAAGTTTATTACCACACTTACTGCAGTATAAATCTCCTTCTTCACTCTTTTGTCCACATTTCTCACAGTACATGTAATTATTCCTCCTGTTATTCTTTTGTATATAATATTTTACAGTATGTATAATAATCTTGGCAATAAAAGAAATAACTACTATCTTAATATTTAAATCTAAAATTAAATTATATTCAAAATAATAAACGAATTAAGGAGCCTACATTGTTAGTAAACTCCTTAATAATATATTGTGATTTATTTCATTGTAAAATAATCTTTTTAATTGTTTGCTCTTAATATTTTAATTATTAATAAATGTATAAACTTACGTTTAATTAATTTTAATTTGTATATTTTATTAATATTACTACTCTTGTAATTAGTATTATTTATTTAACTTCTTAAAAGATCTTAATATAGTTTTTTTCTCTTCCACTTTTCCTAAAAAGCCTTTTTTAATAATATCATTTAGCTTACTGTCATTTTTTAAGACATTTAGAGCAAGATATTTATATTTATAACTCGAATATACTTGATACATAGCATATTTTACAAAAGAATTGGATACTTTGAATTCTCTAAATTTATTAATAACATAAAAACGAGATATAAGTAATCTTTCTTCTAATTCATCTTCATTTTTATTAACAATAAACCAGCCAACTGCTTTATTCTCATATATTAAAAAATAACTTTTGGATAAATCAATTAACTCTAAGGATGGTATTAATTCACTACTATTAACTGTTTTATTAATTTGATTAATTAGTAATTCTAAATTATCTATGTTCATTTTTCCTAAATTAAGTAACTGAAATTTTTTATCTAACTTAGGTTGTACTGATGACATCGTAATTTTTTTAGGATTTATTAAATATTCATATTGATCTTCTGATGTCAACCACTCTCTGCTTTCAAGAACTTCTTTAAAATAATTATCTTTGATTTTCTCATTATGAAAACAAAAAACATATTGTATACCTTTTTCAAAAAGCAATCTTTCTAATGCCTGAAATAAAGAATTTGCAATTTCTTCATATCTGCTATGAACTGATTTATCTATTTTTGAAAATAATATAACTCCATTTTTATCTATTAATTCGCATATAAGTATCCCTAATGGTTCGTTTTTAGATTTTGTTCCTATTATAATATATTTTTCTTTATTTATATCAAAAAACTCCTTAGGAATTAATTCTCTATAATCATGTCTATTCTCATCTATAATAATTTCGCTGATCAATATTTAATACCTCCTACAAAAATATTTTGTATTGATAAATTTAAGAAAGGGCAAAATTGCCTCCTCTTCCTACTTATATTAACCTGGTTAATCAAAAAAACTTATTCTTTGACCAATTTGAGAGTTAGTATCCTTATCCTTAATATCAATAGTAAATCCATCCTCAGCATCAACTTGATTAGGTATAGAAATTTCAAAACTTGACTCACCATCATCGTTTGTTGAGTCTAAACCAAGTCTAGCGGAATACGAAGCTTGAAACCCATTTAATAAAATATTGTTTATAGTATAGGCTTCACGTGTAGAAGAATTTTTATTTGTAACATTCATATCTAATTTAAATTGCTTATTTGATATTGGATTATCATATTTATCTTTTGCAGTAATAGTAACAGTTGAAGTATGACCTGCTGCTAATACCTCGCCATTTGGTAATTGATCATTTGGAACAACTTTCACTGTACTTTTATCAATACTTAAATTATCAAAAGCTATATATTGTGTAATTATTGCATCCGTATATCCTGTTGCAATGACTTTAATTTTTTTATTTCCTGCTTTATGCGTAGTTAAAGTTAATTTTCCTGCGGATAATGTCCAGTTTCCTGTTCCGACAGACTGACCATCTATTTGTACATCTGTAACCGCATTACGCCATGCTTCATTATCTGTGAATGTAATCTCAATATCATTATCAACATTTGCATTACTTTGAGCTACTAATGTTGGTGCCGTTAATGTTGGTGCAACATCCATTACCCTAATATTAGCATAATTAGCTTGTGCTGCTTCACCAGTTGCATTTTTTGCTACCACTATCATATTTGTTGTATATGCTGTATTTTGTGGAATTACTAATTGATTTGTTCCTTTTAATACATCTGATCCTATTTGTACTCCTTTTGTAGTTCCATCTGTTGATGCATAAACTGCATAACTTGTTACATTTGACTCATCTGTTGGTGCATTCCATGTTAATGTTCCACCTATTTGTCTTGAATCATTATCTGTGTCTGTAAATGCTAAATTACTTACTTTCACTGTTGGTACTGTTGGATTTTGATCTTTGTACAATTCAAATTCATCTATTCTTGCTACTGCCCATTCTCCAGGTTGAACTGGATTTGTTACATATAATCTCACATATCTAGCAGTGAATGGGTTTACATTTCTATCAGTAATATCAGCTGTATTACCGGTTACACTATCAACATCTATCCAACTTAATCCATCATCACTTCTTTTTTGTAATTTAAAGTCGCTTGTATTCCAAGTAGCAGGTTCGTTTCCTGCATGTGCATGTTTTACAACCCATCTTCCTATTTCATAAGATTTACCTAAATCTAATTCTAACCAATTATCTCCTGGTTTAGTTGAACACCACTTAGTATTTGTATATCCATCAAATGCCTTTGATGGTGCTTCCTCAACTTGAAGATTCCATGAATTTGCTGTAGCAGTTTTATTAAGTGTTATATTTTTACTTACTATTACATTCACTTTTGTATTGAAATTACTTGGATTTATCACTCCTATAGGTAATGCTATTGTTCCATTAAATGTATATGTTCCATCTATATCTCCATAATAGTTTGCACTTGCTATATCCCATGTTATTCCTGCATCTATTACTCTATTCTCACTTAATGTTATACTTACTTTATTTGGTAATTCCAATGAGTCTAATTGAGTTCCGTTTACTACAGTTATGTCATTTAATTGTGCTACGCTATTTACTTTTATCTCTTCTACTTTATAAGTCGTTCCATTAGTCAATCCAGTTATTTCTGTTATACCTTCTCCTAAAGCTGATTCTTGTGATACATCTGCTGTCAATGTTCCATCTGCTTTTGTATATTCCGATATTCCAGTTGAATTATCTGTTATTTTGTACGCTCTTCCTGAAATTAAGCCTGTTATTTTTGCATCCCCAGCAGTTGCTCCTGTTACTGAATCATTACTAACTTTTACTGCTGTCGGCATAACATCCGTTACCCCAATTTTAGCATAATTAGATGATACTGCTTCGCCAATTGCATTTTTTGCAACCACTATTATATATGGTGTATATTCTGTATCTGCTGAAATTACTAATTGGTTTGTTCCTTTTGATACATCTGATCCTATTTGTGCTCCTTTTGTAGTTCCATCTGTTGATGCATAAACTGCATATCCTGTTACATTTGACTCATCTGTTGGTGCATTCCATGTTAATGTTCCACCCATTTGTCTTGAATCATTATCTGTATCTGTAAATGCTAAATTACTTACTTTTGCTGTCGGTACTGTTGGTGCTAAATCCCTTACTAATATACCGGTAAAGAACCTTGATTCTCCCGCTGCATTTTTTGTCACTACTATTATATGTGGTGTATATAATGTATTTTCTGGAATTACTAATTGATTTGTTCCTACTGGGACATCTTCTCCTATTTGCCCACCTTTTGTTCTTCCATCTACTGATGTATAAACTGCATAACTTGTCACATTTGATACATCTGTTGGTTCTGTCCATCTTAATATTCCACCTATTTGGTTTGTATCAGTATCAGCATCCGTAAATGTTAAGTCCCACACAGTCACTGTTGGTGCTGTTAGAGCAACATCTGTTACTCTAACACTAGAGTAATTAGCACATTCTGCTTCACCTACTGCATTTTTTGCTACTACTATTACATATGGTGTATATTCTGTATCTGCTGGAATTACTAATTGATTTGTTCCTACTGCTACATCTCTTCCTATTTGTTCACCTTTTGTAGTTCCATCTGTTGATGAATAAACTGCATAGCTTGTCACATTTGATTCATCTGTTGGTGCTGTCCATGTTAGCGTTCCACCCATTTCATTTGCATTAACATCAGTATCTGTAAATGCTAAGTTACTTACTTTTGCTGTTGGTACTGTTGGTGCAACATATCCATCATTTGTTTCTGATGATTTTCCCCATTTAGTAACTTTATTATCATCTGTTGTTACTTCTACTACTTCTACATACATACCATTTTCTGCACTGATTTCATGTGGAAGCGTATCAGATAATTCTGTCCAATCTGTTGGATTTATTACTGCTCCAACATTCATTGGAGTTGGTTGTCCATCTAAAATTCTGTAGTATACTTTATGATTTGCATCTTCAGCTTCTGGAGTTACAGTTAACATTAATCTACCATCTTCTGGAGTTGTTTTTGGTTCAACAATTACTGTCATTCCTGTAGCTATCATCGGATTTGCTACTATTACATTTGCTGTTGCTTTTAAATTATTAGGATTCGTTATTCCTTCTGGCAACGTTAATGTTCCATCAAATCTATATGTTCCTGCTGCTTCTCCATCATATGTTGGTGTTCCTTCATTCCAAGTTACCGCTGCACTTGTTGTTGTATTATCATCTAATCTCACAATAACATCACTTGGTAAGTTTGCTGCATCTAATGATGTTCCATTATTTACAGTTATATTTGGTATTGTATCCACACTTACTACAGATCTTTGTGTATCAGCAGCTGCTACATTTACTTGTACAATTGCTTTTAAATTATTAGGATTCGTTATTCCTTCTGGCAGTGTTAATTCTCCACTAAATATGTATGTTCCCGCTACACTTTCATCATATGTTGGTGTTCCTTCATCCCATGTTACTGCTGCACTTGTTGTTGTATTATCATCTAATCTCACAATAACATCACTTGGTAAGTTTGCTGCATCTAATGATGTTCCATTACTTACATTTACATCTTGTATTGGATTTATACCAATTACTGATTTTTCCATTTCAGCAGATGCCACATTTACTTGTGCAATTGCTTTTAAGTTATTAGGATTTGTTATTCCTTCTGGTAATGTTAATTCTCCACTAAATATGTATGTTCCTGCTACACTTCCGTCATATGTTGGTGTTCCTTCATCCCATGTTACTGATGCACTTGTTGTCGTATTATCACCTAATGTTAAATGAACTCTATTTGGTAAGTCTAGATCTTCTAATGAAATCCCATTATTTACATTTATATCTGATACTGGACGTACTCTAAGCACTTCTCTATCACCAGTATTAGCTGACGCCACATTAACATTTACAGTTGCTGTTAAATTATTAGGATTTGTTATATCATCTGGCAATGCCAATTGCCCAATAAACGTATATGTTCCTGATACACTTCCATCATAAGTTGGTGTTCCTTCATCCCATGTTACTGCTGCACTTGTTGTTGTATTATCACTTAATGTTATACGTACATTTCTTGGTAAACTAAGTTCATGTAATGATGTTCCATTATTTACATTTGCATCTGGCAATGAACGTATGCTCGCTAATGATTTCTTAGTCACTCCAGCTGCACCTACATTTACATTTATAGTCGCTTTTAAATTAGAAGAATTTTTTATTCCACTTGGTAATTTTAGCGTTCCACTAAATGTATATGTTCCACTTATATTTTTGTTATAATTTGAATTTCCTTCATTCCAGATTACCGGCACACTAATTTCTTTATCATTATCTAATTTTACAGTAACATTACTTGGCAAATTAATTTTACTTAATTCTGTTCCGTTAGCAACATTAATATCATTTAATTCATTTATTTTTGTTATGTTAATTGATGAATTATGATGTCTTGAGTTATTATCGTTATTTTTAGTAGTTGTTGTATCTGTATTACTTGATTGTGTATTTGATGTTGTTGTAGATTGTTTTCCATCACCTGATCCTTGACCTTGTGCTAAAGGGTCACCTTTTTTATTAAATTCTATACCTCTATTTGATGAATTTCCTTGTATAATTACACCATTAGCATCTGTTGTATATATATTTCCTTCGGTTGAGACATTTGTCCCAACTAACATATCTCCAGTTTGTGAGAGTACATACGGCTTTCCATCTACTTGAATTACTCCTGTTTGCATTTCTCCTGATGAACTTGCAAAATACCATTTATTATCTGAATCTTGTATCCAACCTGTTTGCATTGCTCCGCTAGTTGATAGTTTATACCAGTTTCCATCTGATTCTTGAACCCAACCTGTCCTCATTGCTCCATCAGATCCTAATTTATACCATTTCCCATCTAATTCTTGTAACCATCCTGTTTTCATTGCACCATTAGAATTTAGATAATACCATTTAGAATCAGCTGATTGAACCCAACCAGTTTTCATATCTCCATTATTATCAAAATAATACCAAGTTCCTTCAACTTGTTTCCACCCTGTTGTTTTTTCACCACTTTCTGTCCAACTCCAATTGCTAGTTGAATTTTGTAACCATTCTGCAGATGCTGCTACTGGCATAAGAGTTGATGTAATTGAACTTACTATAGCAATAGCTATAATTTTCTTTAGTTTTTTACTTTTCATAAAATATATAATCCTTTCCTTAATTGAATTTTTAGATATATCAATTTTATTTTTACACTTTATTAATAAATATGAGATATTTATCTATACACTATTTTTCTTATTTTTGATTAAACATCTCTTGTGTAAAATATTATTAACTTAAAATTATAAGTCTAAATTTAAAATTTCTATTTCTCCTAAATTTTTAACTCATCCCAATTTTGTTATTATACAATTAACTTCTTACAAAACTCTTACAAGAATATATAAATGAATTAATAAAAAGCATCTGAACTATTCCCCTTAGTGGTAACACGTTTTCCCATTTGATACTGCTCAACATATTGATATAACTGACTTTCAAAATTTTATACTTTCCTAGATATTAAAAAAAGTTGTTGCAAAACGCAACAACTCCATGTTTTCTTTATAAATTTTGTGCAATATTATTCAATTCTTCCGCTGATGTTGATATTTCTTCTACACTTGCTGTAATTTCTTCTGAAGCTGCTGCTTGTTCTTCGCTTGAAGACAATGAGCTTTTACTCATTTCACTTGCCTCCATTACTTTTTGCTTAATAATATCAGTTAATCTATTAATTTCTGGAACTGTACTCTTGGATTGCTCTGATAATTTTCTTATTTCATTTGCAACAACACCAAATCCCTTTCCTGCCTCTCCAGCTCTAGCACATTCAATTGCTGCATTTAATCCAAGCATCTTTGTTTTATCTGCAATTTCTTTTATATATGATGATATTTTATTAATTTCTTCTGAAAGAATAATTATTTCATTAATCTCATCATTAAGTTTTTGTTCGTTGGTATGTATAGTAGATGCTGATGCTGTTAATTCTTCTATAGCTGCTGCTACTTGTGTAAGCCCTCTATCAAGATTCTCTGACATAGATCGTAAATTTGCTGCAGTTCCCTTTGGTACAGCTAATCCTAAGGTAGCTACAACTGTTCCTGTCTCTTCATCAAATAATGGTGAATTTATCATTAAAGTTTCTACTCCATATTTTGATTCATGTAATTTCTCTGAAATAACTTTTTTTTCTTTTATTGCCTTATACGCAATAAAATCTTCATTAAATTTCGCTTCAAAAGCTAATTCAGGTATATCAAATTTCTTTGAAGATTGTATATTAATAATTTTTTCTAAATCAGTAGTATATATAAATACACCTTCCGAAAACATTGAAGCTAATATCGGTGCAAAATCTTTAAATGCACTTCCTACAGGATGAATTCTAGGAAATACCATAGAAAATACCCCAACAATTTCTCCTGAATCATCAACCATTGGTTCTGCTATAATTCTAAGCCTCATTCCATAAAGAGAACGTGGTACATTTTCAATTACTGTTCTTTTCTCTTTTTCTGCTCTTGCTGTTACTCCATTGACACTTACACTATCACCAATATTAAATATATTTAATTTAAAATCTTTTGATTGTTTTCTCCAAATTACTGCATCATTCTTGATAAATAAATATAAAATTCCTCCAGATATACTATCTGCCTGTATTTCAGCTAATCCTTTTAAATATTCTAATGCTTTTATAGAAATCATATCTTGCTCCTTTTTTCTACCCATATTTAAGATTACAATTTAAATTATTAAATAATATATAATCAATAACAATCACATAATTAGTTAAATTCATATTCTGCTTGGGTAAAATTAATTTATTTGTGTATTCTTAACATTAAATTATATACGAAATTATAGCAAAATTTTCTTGTGAATAATAGCATTTTTTAAAAAAGTTATTCAAAATATTATTTTTTTCCACAAGTATAGTTATTTTTCTATTTCAATAAGACTTGATTTCAAAAGTATATCGACATTATTATACTTTATTCTCTATACCATATACGTAACCAAACATATTTCTAATTTTTATTAGTTACATTACAATTAATAATTTTAATTTGTTTATATACCAATAAAATAGAAATGTATCAAATAGAAAATAACTTCTATTTGATACACCTCTATTTTTTATTATTATACTGTTTTTTTAATATTTATCTTAAATTAATTACTCTTTTAATTATTATAAGCTATTTAAGCTTCCTAAATTATTACTTATGTATCCTCATTCTTAATCAATTTTTCTTATAACATATTTTGTAAATTATGTTATAATAATTCCATCGCTAACTATAATCATGTGATTAGGAGGTGAATGTATTATTAAAATATTTTTAATTTATACATGAAAAATATACTCTTCTCATTAGATTACAGAATAAATAAATTATAAAGGAGCCAAGTAAATGTATAATAGAATTTTAAGAATAATGATAGTATTAATAACTATTTATATTTATCTTCAAATTGATGAAAATTTCAAAGTTACTTACAAAATAAATTCTAAATTAAATATAACTAAGGGATGGAAATCATATTTATTATCAACAATTATATTTATATTAGGTTTTATAATAGCCCTATGGTTAACTGGATCCATGCTAAATATGTTTACTTCCATAGCAGCTTCAGTAATCTTGGGATTAAGTATATGTTTAAGCAAAAAAGTTGTTGATGATGCTCAATTAACTAATAAGCATATTTAATATAACTATATATTTTTTATAAAAACTGCGAGTTGTTTTGAATAAAAATAGCTCGCTATAATATTCTCTGATTGAATACGCAACTTACTATTTCTTTAAAACTTTTAGATATCTATTACATATAATCAATAAGGAGAGATAATATATTCATACAAAGGAGATCTTTTAAAATGAATAAAATATGTCAAAGTAATTATAGTAAATGGATGATTTTCGCAGTTACGAGTATGGCAAACCTAGTAGCATCATTTTCTATAAACAGCTTGAATCTTGCTCTTCCAACTCTAGCAAAAGAATTTGGTGTAAATCAAAATAGTGTTAGCTGGCTGCCACTTGTATATTCACTTATACCATGCTGTACTCTACTCATTCTAGGACGTACAGCTGAACTTTATGGGTACAAGCGGCAATTTAAGATTGGTTTTTTATTTTTTGGTGCAGTGTGTTTAGCAGCTCCTTTATTATCAGTAAACTTAGGAACATTGATTTTTTTCCGCTGTTTGCAAGGATTAGGATATAGTATTATGATTTCTATTACCCAGGCAATAGTCAGCCGTACTTTTAATTCAAATGAACGTGGTAAGGCTCTAGGCATTAATTCCATATTTATTTCCATTGGACTCGCTGCTGGCCCTACAATTGGTGGTTTTCTATTAACTCATTTTACATGGCATTCTATTTTTTATTTTAATGTTCCGTTGTGTCTTTTAGGATTTATTTCAACTTGTTTTGTTATGCCTGATGATAAAGCAGATGATTTTAAAAATAAACATATGGATTGGATTGGTGCTATACTATTCGCAATATCAGTAGGTTCTTTTTCTATAGCTATTAATTTCAGCAGTAACTGGGGATTAAAATCCTTCTACTTTATAGGATGTATGATTTTAACCATATTGGGATTATATATATTCATCAATCATGAAAAACGCATAAAAATACCACTAATGTTTTTACAATTTTTTAAAAACAAAACATTTTCTATGGCAAATGTCGTATGTATGCTTTCATATTTAGTTCAACAGCTTTTTATTTATCTCATGCCATTTTATTTAATAGACATACTCTTAATGCCATCTGATGCATCTGGACTTGTCATGCTTGCTTCTCCACTTGCAATGATGATAATGTCACCTATTGGAGGAAGCATGACTGATAAACACGGAACACGTTTACCATCATGTATTGGATTAATCTTCATATGCATAAGCTGCCTTCTTATGAGCTCCTTAAAAGAATCTTCAAGTTACCCTATAATAATTGCTATACTTCTAGGCACGGGAATAGGAAATGGACTAAGTGTTTCTTCCATAAATACAGCAATTTTAAATTCAGTTCCAAGAAATCATGCTGGTATTGCTTCTGGTATGCTTGCAACTATGCGTAATCTTGGACAAACATTAGGAGTTGCATTCAGCAGTGTAATTCTAACTTCACGTCAACTAGTTTATACTCAAAACACTACTTTAAATAGTAATGGTACTTATCTTCTTGCACAAAGGGATACCTATTACTTTGGAATTCTAATTTTAGTAATAGCACTCATTTTAGTATTTATGCTTCCTCATTCTGAAAAAAATAGTGCTATCTCAAAATAAATTTTGGATACAATATATATAAGAAACTTTGAATTTAGACTTATGTTATAATCAACCGAAAGAAAGGGTACTATTTTACTCGGTTGCTAGATAATTTAGCTGTGGATTTCTAACATCAAAAGTTGCCCCTATTTAAGCATGCTCCTCAAGCAAGTTGAGGACAAGCTTAAATAGAACAACTTCTGATGAAGAAATACCTACAGCTAAATTATCAACGCAACACTCCGTAAAATAGTACCCTTTCTTTCTGGAATAGAATATATTTTATGCAACAAATTATGTAAGAAATAACTACTTAACATATTGATTTATAACGATTTGTCACCTGTAAAACTTTGTTTAATCACACCGTTCTATATACATAAAAGTAAGTCATTGCCTATCATAATATACATTTCAATTATAAAATATAAAGTTGCTATTAAAATAATGCACATAAAATTGGTATGGTAATAATAGAAAACATAGTTGAAATAAATATAACCCTTGAGCCGAAGGCAGCATCGCAACCGTATTTATCAGCAAGTATTGCCGTTGTTGTTCCTGCTGGCATTCCAGTTAACAAGACAGATACCCCTATTATAAGAGAATCTATTTTCAATAACTTTAATAAAACAAAAACAAGTAAAGGAAACGCTAACAAGCGAATAAAAGTAAAATATAATATAGCTTTATCAAAAAGCTGGCTCACTTTGCACTCTGACAATATGCATCCTATCACTATCATAGATACTGGAATTGTACACTGACTCATAAAAACAATACTTCTATCTATACAATTAGGAAGCTGTATATTAAAAGCCATAATTAAAAGTCCTATGAATACAGCAACAATACACGGATGTATAATTAAGCTTTTTATTGTTTCCTTTGTAAAAGCATGCTGCTTCTTACCATTTTCATCCACTTTGCCAGCAAATTCACTTAACCCAGAAGTCCACATAGTAATTCTAATTGGTATCTGAGCGATAGACGCATAAAGAACACCAATTGAATCGTAGATGTTATTAATAACTGGTAAACCAATAAAACTAGAATTTGAGCATATAAGTCCATATTTCATTACAGGTTTCATTTCGTCTGAAAAACGTGCAAATAAAAGTTTTCCTAAAAATATAGAAGCAACTTGAATAACAACAGAAATTAAAAATGCTGAAAGAGAATTACTAATTAAATCTGTTGTTATTTCTCCTTTGAATGATTCAATAATATTACATGGTAGTATGAAATAAATTAATAAATTAGATAAGCTTTTTTGTGATTCACCATTAACAATTTTACACTTCTTTGCAATTATACCTATCATAATCAGAATGAACATCGCAAATTGTAAGTTTAGCATCTGTAAAAATAAATTCATATTAAAACTCCTTACAATTATTTTATTTTGTCTATTACAGCAAAAAGATTATCAACTGCAGCGTTTCCAACTCGTTTCAAACATTCTTTTGTATTACCACCTATATGTGTAGCAATGAAGTTTTCAAGTAATACAAATTAGTTATCTCTTTTGATCGTTTAGATACAAGCACATTACTAGCTGCGTCCTTAATTTTACCATTAATCAAAGAGTCCTACAAAGCAACATTTATCGATAAATCCTCTTCTTACTATATTTACTAAACATTAAACATGAATTTACTTAAACATTTTAAGTTTATGACATTGTATTTATTGGTTAATTAAGTGTAAAACTTTATTTTATTACATATAGTCCAAAATTTATCAGCAAAATTTTTTGCATAATTAATCACTACAATTTTCTTAAAATTTCTTTAATATATCTTTCTCCATCTTTAACAATATCAAATTCTGAATTTGAAAAACACCAAGAAGCCATAAATCCCCTTACAAAGCTTTCTAGATATAAAAATATTTCTTCACTTGTTTGGTTTGTATCAAAAACTTTTTGATCAATTCCTTCTGAAATCAAATCTTTTAATTCTTTTGTGAAATCTCGTTTTTCAAAATGTTTAGTCTCTTTTGATATACATTCAGTTAAATTAGTTATATAAGCACGACATGTCATTTCAAATCCAACATAATTGGTAAACTCAAATTCTGATATAAGAAACTTTTCGATTTTATCTTTTATGCTCATATCATTGTCTTCTGAAATTAATCTTTTATAATTTTTCAAAACAAATTCACTCATATCTGAATAGTAGCTTTCTTTTATAATATCTTCTTTAGATTTATAATGAACATAAAAAGTACCCTTTGCAACTCCTGCTTTTTCACATATTTCGCTTATTGTAACATTGTCATATCCCTTTGTTCTTATTAATTCAATAGCAGTCTCAAAAACTTTATTTTTAGTCAAAATAGCTCTTTCTTTTCTTAACATATTTATTCCTTCCTTGATTATCTTATATTATTAATATATAATAATGACCATAGTCACCGACCACAGTCATTATTATAATATTATATTTAAAGGAGAGATGCAACATGTTTATATTAAATCTTACATATATCAAACCTATTATCGAAGTAGAAAAATATTTAGATACTCATATAAGCTTCTTAGAAAAATACTATAAAGAAGAAAAATTTATTTGTTCAGGAAGAAAAAATCCACGTACAGGAGGAATCATCCTTTGTAACGCCCAAAATATTGATGAAGTTAATACTATAATAAAGGAAGATCCTTTTTACAAAGAAAAAGTTGCTACTTATGAAATTACAGAATTTATACCTACAAAATATGATGATAACTTTAAATCTTTTTGTTAAATATCATGTATAAATAGATATCTAAACTATAAATAATACTTATTATATAACGCAGCAAAAGAAAGGGTACTATTTTACTCGGTTGCTAGATAATTTAGCTGTGGATTTCTAACATCAAAAGTTGCCCCTATTTCAGCATGCTCCTCAAACAAGTTGAGGACAAGCTGAAATAGAACAACTTCTGATGAAGAAATACCTACAGCTAAATTATAAACGCAACACTCATTAAAATAGTACCCTTTCTTTCTGGAATAGAATATATTTCAAAGTTTAAATCTAATTCTTAGTTTGTTTAATCACATCTTTCTATAGATATTCAATTTAAGAACTCAACTTACTTTTGGTTAATATCTCAACTAGAAATCATATTCTATTTGTGAAATTATAACCTCATGTGATTTAATCCAATGTTGAACATATTAATACAATCTCATACATGTCATTCCGACATAAAATTAAAGGACTTTAGATTTAGCGAATCGATTTATATATAGTTATGCTAAATATTTGAATATTTGTGGTTATGTAGTATATAATTAAACAAATAGCCAATAGTAAATCATTATGATAATATAAATAGTAATTTATACTATACAAGATAGGAGGTTAAATTAATGGATGAAAAAAATAATGATGTTCAATATAAAGTTTTCTATATGCTAATAGGAATGTCGTCAGGAATGATTTTAGGAAAAATACTTGGAAATTTAAATATTGGTATGAGCTTAGGTATGTTAGTAGGAACAATGATTGATTCGTTAATATATTCTACTAAAAAGAAACAAAAGAAGTAATTAGCAATATTCTTAAATCATGAATTAATAGAACTCCTTTTTAAGAGTTCTATTATTATATGCTATATTATCAACACTGTTCAGTGTGACAGGATAAAGTGGATAACTAAAAAGGAAACTCGATTCACATTCGTTCGCTGAATAAGTGATTCACTCCAAATCTACAGATTTGGATTCACTACTTAAGAAGCCTTACCAACTCATTTTTAAAGGCTTACTACACAAAAATATTTCTCATTTCTAGTGTAGATATTAACCATAAAATTCAAAAAATGCATTCTATACTAGAAAGTAAGGGGATTACTTTACTTAGTGTTGCGTTAATAATTTGACTGTAAGCTGTAGGTATTTCTTCAGCAAAAGTTGTTCTATTCTTGCTTGTCACAAAAGTGAGAATAGAAATTTTACATTTCGTTCTTCGAACTTTCTCAGTGAGCGCTTGCCTTGGGAACATGCGAGAATGGAACAACTTCTACTGTTAGAAATCCACAACTAAATTATCCAGCAACCGATTAAAATAATCATCTTACTTTTGGTAACTTATAGCATAAATCCTGTGGAATAAAAATGTATGGAATTTCGGGTAGCTATTACATAGATTTAAGAATTAAACTTATGCTTTGAATATATATCCAAAAATAGAAATGGAGGTCATGTATTTGTGTAGTGTTACGTTAAAAATTTTGATAGCTATGCTTCTTAGATTGTAAGTTGTTCCACATGTGCTTGTTCACAACATGTTTGTGAAGCAAGCATTGTGGGTACAACTTGCAGTCTTAGAAGCATCTATCAAAATTTTCAGTAACTGAAACAAATGCATGAACTCTATTTCAGTTAGTTATTACATAAATCTAAGTCTTGATTTGGATATCTATATTTTAAATTTTCTCACCATTTCGTTAAGTTTTTGAGACAGTTCTGATTGATTATGTGCTGATTGTGCAATATTATTAACCGATTCTGTTATTTTGTTGATATTATTGAATACTTCTTCAGAACTAGCACCTGATTCTTCTGCTGTTGCAGAAACATTTTGCATTGCTTTATTTATCTGCTCTATTACTTCATTAACTTGGCTTGCTGAATCTGCAAATTCTCTGGTTATCTCATTAACAAAATCAGCATCTTTTTCATATTGAATTCCTGTATTCATAAGAAATTCATAATTTGGTGTTACTTTTTCAGCTATAAATTCTAGTACCTCTTCACCACTTTGTGCCAAATTTTCAAATGCAGCTTCTACTTGCTTTACCATCTTATGTATGTTTGAAACTGCCTGTTCTGCTTGTTCTGCAAGCATCCTTACTTCCTCTGCAACTACAGCAAATCCTTTGCCTTGTTCACCAGCTCTTGCTGCTTCTATAGCTGCATTTAGTGCAAGCAGATTAGTTTGTGATGCTATATCACTTATTGCATCAGCCATTAACTTAACTTCTTGTACAACTTTTCCATCTTCAATAGCCTTTTCAATATTAATTCTCTTTTCTTCACGAATTATTTCTGACTGCTTCATGTTTTCTATAGCCTTTGTCTTTATTTCAAGAGAACGTTTCTTTATTTCATTTACTGAATCAGCAGCACCACTTGCTCTGTTCGCAAGTTCATTTGTACTCGCTCCAATTTCTTGAGATGATGCACTTACTTCTTCTGTAATAGCGCTTAAATCTTGAGCACCTTTTGATATTTGTTCAACTGCTTCGTCTGTTTCTTCCATCTTTGATGAAACTTCTTGTATAGTAGCAGATAATTCCTGCCCTGATGAACTTATATGATTAGCTCCATCTACTATTTGTTCTATTAACTCTCTTACTTCTGTATTTGCATTATTTAATGCTTTCGCAATATCGCCTATTTCATCTTTTGTATCTATGTCTATTGATTGAGTTAAATCACCATTTTCTAAATTTCTAGCAAAAATAGCAACTTTTTCGAAATTTTTAGAAATTGCCTTAGCTATAATAAGCCCAAATGAAATTGCTGTAATGAATCCTAAAACACTTATAGCATTACCTATAGATTTAAATTTTTTGAACACAGCATTATTAGAATCATTTCTTTGTGCAGCTTCATTATCAATAATTTCAATTAATTTATCAAGATTATCTGTTAGTTTCTCTCTAATGATTGTACCTTCCTTACTAACATTCATCGCATCATCATATTTTCCATCAGCTACTAAGTCCATTACTTTATCAGATGAATTTCTATAATCAGCTAATTCACTTTTAAGTGATTCGTATATGTTCTTTTCATCGTCAGTTAAATTAGTTTGTTCATAATTCTTTAACAATTCATTATTTTGTTTTCTCAAATCATTTATTTTTGTTCTTGTTTCATTAACTTGACTTGAATCCCTGCTATTAACAAGATTAAGTATTTGCAAACGTGATTGCAATGAATTTTCATTATATGTTTGCAAACTTCTTAATGCTTGTAAATCTTCTGAATATAAAGCATTAGAATTAGAATTTATCTTATCCATACCATAAGTTAGCACTACACCTACCACTATTATAAATAAGGATACAATAAAAAAGCTGAGTCCCAATTTTAATTTCAATTTTAAATTACTGAACCATTTCATATTTTTCCCCCTAGAATTTTCAAAAATATTGTATTTTACATTTTAAAATTATTTTTCAGAAAAGGTATACACTTCCTTTATCTGATTATTATTATAACATATTTTTTATAAATTCGACATATTTCTCAGCTTAAAATTGTTTTTTTAACAATTGCTTAATTATATTTTAAAATTCTATTTATATATTGTAATACTAAAAGATTTCATAAATTTAATAATAAAAGGTAATTATAGTGATTTGCAATAAGAATAGAACTTATGTGAATCCCAGCCGAAATTAAAAATCTTATGTCATAATTCTGACACAAGAAAATACTATAATAAATTTAAACATTTAAGAAAAGTTTTTTATAAAATATTTCCCCTTAACAATAAAATAAAGATCAACATGTATTCGAATCCTATTACATGTTGATCTTTATTTTATTTAAATTTATGTGTAACTTAATTACATATACTTATCCAGCCCGGAATGAGCAAAATCCGGTACTAATGAAATTTATATTTTGAATGATATCATATTCTACAATTGTTTATGTATATAAAATACTATTTAATTTCTAGAAATAGATGAAATAAAATCATCTATCATAAATTTAAAACTGTCCTCTAAATTTACTGGATTTTGAAAATATCCATGAGAACTTAACGAAACAAATCCATGTAATAAACTCCTAAATGCTCTACTTTTATGAATGACAAACGTATTGTCTGTACTATAATACTCTAAAATCTTGTGAATTATAGAGCTAGTTTGTTTTGATAAATTCTTTACTTCCTCATCTTTTGTGCTTGGAACATTAACATAAAGTCCATAACCAGTCTTATTTTTAAACGCAAAATCCCTATATGCATATGCAAACTCCTTTATAGCATCTTCACCACTTTTACCTATTAGTCTTTGCATCAAATTCGAATTTAAATCGTTTAAAAGAGATATAGTCATTTTTATTTTAAGATCATCCATATTAGCGAAATGATTATATAAAGATGGATATTTTATGTCCAATTCTTTTGCAAGCTTTTGAAATGTAATTTGATTTAGCCCAATTTCATCAGCCAATAAAAAAGCAGCTTCAATAATCCTTTCCTTGGTTAAATTTCGTTTTTGAACCATTTTATCCTCCCCATTAGTTTATTTCATAAAAATAGTTTAACATGATAAAATATTTTTATCAAACTACATATTATAGTTTACAAACTATATTTTATAGTTTATTCTTATATTATAAATTCATATATTATAATAATAAATTAAGATTTATATTATTCTTATATAATTCTATGTTTAAGGTATATAAAAAAGTTTAAAAGTCCAGAGTACGATGTTGATTTTACTTAATTATATATTTACATCATTGTGGACTATTAAAGGAGCTTAATAATCAAAATATTATGCACAATAAACTAGCATGTTAATTTGTCACTTTGCGATATACCTTAATTGACTTATCAGAAAAGAAAGGACTATATTATGAAATTGTGGAAAAGAAATTTAATAGCGTGTTGGTTTGGCATGTTTGTAACAGGTGTCGGCATGAGCCAGATTGCTCCAGTATTACCCCTTTTTATACAGCATCTTGGAGTTGAAAACACAGATTTGATTTCAAAATTTTCTGGAATTGCTTTTGGTATTACTTTTATCAGTTTAGCTATTTTTTCACCCATTTGGGGACAAGCTGCTGATAAAGTTGGACGAAAACCAATGCTATTAAGAGCAAGTCTTGGTATGACAATAATTATAGGCTGCATGGGTTTTGCACCAAATGTCTATGTATTAATAATACTTAGATTATTGCAAGGTACTGTTGGTGGTTATAGTACAGCCTGCACTACATTGATTGCAACTCAAGCAGACAAAGAACATGCAGGATATGCTTTAGGAACACTTTCGACAGCAAACATTGCAGGTTCTTTGCTTGGACCAACTATTGGTGGTTTTTTAGATGAAACATTTGGTTTGCAAAGTGTATTTTTCATAACAGGAACGATGATGTTTATTGCATTTATTACAACCTGTCTATTTGTAAAGGAATCTTTCACTCGTGAAGATAAAGAAGTACTTAGTATGAAAGATATATGGAATACTATTCCTCAAAAAAATTTAACAATCACACTTTTTGTAACTTTTTTCATATTAAATTTAGCATTGTATTCAGTAGAACCAATTATAACAGTATATGTTACTCAGCTTTCCGTCAATGCAGCTCACATTTCATTACTTGCTGGAATAACATTCTCAGCTTCAGGACTGGCAAATATAATTGCTGCTCCAAGACTTGGAAAATTATCTGATAAAATAGGAGCACACAAAATTATATTTGTATGTCTTGTATTGGCAGCAATAACTTTTATACCGCAAGCTTTTGTTAAAAACACTTGGCAACTAATGGTACTTCGCTTTTTATTAGGATTAACTGCTGGCGGACTTACTCCATCTGTTAATATTTTAATAAAGAAAATTACACCATATAACCTTACAGGCAGAATTTTTGGAGTTAATATGTCTGCTGCATATTTGGGAACTTTTTCAGGTTCAATCATAGGTGGACAAATAGCAGGATGTTTTGGAATAAGATATGTATTTTTTGTTACTAGTGCATTATTATTTCTAAATGCAATTTGGGTTTATTTCAAAGTTTATAAAAAACTTAATTTAGACAATTGCAATCATGTCGGACATTTAGCAAAATAAGCAACTTGTGATCTTACGTTATGTAGTAACTTACCGAAATAAGGGGAATTCTTTTGCTCGGTTGCTATATAATATAACTGTGAATTTCTAACATCATAGGTTGTTCAATTCCTGCATGCTCCTCAAACAAGTTGATGACATGCAGGAATTGAACAACCTATGATGAAGAAATGCTACAGCTATATTATAAACGCAACACTACGCAAAAGAATTTCCCTTATTTCTAATGTACACTATATTTCAAAGCATTAGTATAGTTAACTATAAAGTCACTGAAAAACAAATAGGACATTATGATTAAATAAAATTTAACAGCCAATATCATTATAAAACACAATCCAAAAACAACAAGTCCATTTGCCTGTGAAAAATATACATGACAACTTTGTACCTGTAATTTAACTTAAAACCCAAAGTAAAGTAATGTAAGACAAAACATGGTAAATGAGATACAATAATAAAAAATAGCTAATTTATTGGAATGGGAGAAAAGAAAATGGAAGATTCAAAATTAATAAATGAAACTGAATTTATCAATGTAAAAAAAACAGCACTTGTAGTTATAGATCTACAAAATGGAATTGTAAATAGTGAACGTGCTCCTCATAGTGGCGCTCAAGTTGTTGAAAATTCGTGCAAGTTAATTGATACATTTACTGATAAAGGAGGTTTTGTAGTTCTTGTTAGAGTTTCCTCTTTAGATGGAAAAGATATGGTTCATCCAAGTGTTGATTTACAAAGTAATACCATGCATTTTTCAAAAGGCTGGGACAACTATGTACCTGAATTAGAAAAATTCACAAATGCTTACACTATAACCAAAAGACAATGGGGAGCTTTCTACGGTACTGACCTTGATTTACAATTAAGACGTAGGGGAATTGATACTATCATACTATGCGGTATTTCCACTGGAATTGGTGTAGATACTACAGCAAGAGAAGCTTATCAACATGGTTATAATCAAATTTTTGTTGAAGATGCAATGACTGCTGCTACTAAACAAGAACATAGTTATGTTTGTGACCACATTTTCCCTAGAATAGGTAAAATCAGAATAACTGAAGAAGTAATTTCATCTTTAAAATAAAGTTAGGTGGTAATCAACGGAAAGCAAGTTCATTCTTTTGCTCGATTGCTATAGGATATTTCTATGGATTTCTAACAATAAAATTTGTTCCATTGCTGCATGCTCCCAGACAAACTGGTGACAAGCAAAAATGGAACAAATTTTACTTAAGAAATACCTATACAAATATTCTAAATGCAATGCTACGCAAAAGAGTCAACTTACTTTCTAGTCTTTCTTCTAGTTCATAAAGCTTTTTCTTTACCTTATATTTTTTATCTCTTGTCATACAGCAAACATCGTTGCCCATTCGTTAAGAAATACTTAAATGAAGTATTATAAATATAAATGCATCTATTTAATTACTGTTTGCTATTTAACATTTAATATAATTCTACTTGTAGGTATACCCTGTTTAATTAATTGTTGTTTTATATTTTCACCATCAATATAAAACAGTGCATTATTGCAACCATAAAATGCTTGACGTCCTATACTCTTCACACTATCTGGAATTATTATACTAGTCAAATTGTGGCAACCAGAGAATACAGTGTCATCTATACTTGTTACACTATTTGGAATTGTTATGCTTGTTAACTTTGTACAACGAAAAAATGCAGACTGTCCTATGGTTGTCACACTATTTGGAATTATTACATTTGTTAAGTTCGGACATGCATAAAATGTCCACTTATCTATTATCTTTACACCATTTGGTATAGATATACTTGTTAAATTACTACAAGCTGAAAATTCACTTACTCCCATTTTGGTTAGACTATCCGGCATTTTTATGCTTGTTAAACTAGAGCATCCATCAAATACATTATCCCCCATTTCTACTACACTATTTGGAAGTGTTATACTTGTTAAACTCTTACAATTTGAAAATGCGTATTTATTTATAATTTCTACACTGTCTGGAATTGTTATGCTTTTTAAATTCCTACAGTTTCTAAATGCATAACCTCCTATACACTTTATCTTAATACCATTAATTTCTCTTGGTATAATTACTAAAGCATCCTTTCGGCTAAATTTTGCTATTGTACCAGTCGATTTATCAATATCAAATCCCTCAGCTTTTACACATTCTGCTCCTACTCCATTACCATTTAAATACCAACCATCAACATCTATATCCTTAGCCATAGTTCCATTGTCATTTAAGTAATACCAATTGCCTCCATCCTGTATCCATCCTGTTTTCATATATCCATCCTCATCAAAATAGTACATATCTGCATCAATATGTCTCCATCCGGTAACCCATGAATTACCTTCTGAATACCAACGACCAGTAGAATCATCTTCCCATTTTGCACTTGCACCTATTGGATTTAATGCTATTATTGATACTGCTACTAATAAACTTGCAATTAAATTTCTTAATCTCTTCACTTTATTTACCCCTTATATTACTTTTTTACATAATTATACCGTATATTTCATAATTCTTATTAAAACTTTATAACAATCTTAAATTGTGATGTGGAAATTTACGAAACAAATAATAAAGTATTATGAGAATTGCCATAAGAAAGTAATAGCAACAATTGAAAAAGAAGACGTTAAATATACAATAGTCAGATTGTTATACAATCTGATGTGATTAGATGTTCAGAATGTAAAGAAGATTTAAATGATAAATGAGCTATTTGAAATGAATTCTAAATTAGCAAAAGATAAATACATAGAACAATTTAGTATTCTCAGTATTCAGGATATTAAAGATATTCTTAATAAATATGATATTGGGGCAACTATCTTATCTTTTAAAAAGAATTCATTATCAGCATCATATTCTAGTATAACTTCAAACAATGATATTGAATCTTGTTTATATGCCGCAATAACTGCTACACTGTTTACTTATTTTTAATTATATTAGTTGTTGAAAATTTATCTATTCCTATAATAATATTTACAAATAATCTATTTTGTACTAATATAAAACTGAATTATAAATTCAGTTTTGAGGTGATTAAAAGTAAAATGGTTCAAGTAAAAAAGGATGAAGTCAGGCAGTCAATTGAAAAATCTGCTATAGATACATTTTTAGAAAAGGGATATCTAAATACAAAAATAAAGGATATTGCTGAAAAAGCCAATGTATCCGTTGGCAGCATTTATACTTATTTTAAAAACAAAGAAGATTTATTTTATACTCTTTTACCACAATATTTTGTAGATGCTTTTAAAAATTATAATTATAATGTATTTCCAACCCTAACAAGAGCTTTTTTTAATAATGAACAGAATTTAGAAGACTATCTTCCCAATCATAGAAATGTAGATCGGTTAATAGCAAATCGCAAGAGATTGTTAATTTTATTGAAATGTAGCCAAGGTACAAAATATGGAAACTTAAAGGAAGAACTTTTAGAAAATATAATACAAAGTGAGAAAGATTATCTTAAGGAATATGGTTTAGAAGATAAATGTAAAACAACTCAAAATTATAAAGTAGTAAAAATGGTATTTAATAATATGTTTAATATGCTGCTGGATTCTTTAGACGGTGACATGACACCGGAAGAACGAAGGAATGTAGTAAGATTTGCATTTAAATATAATTTAGATGGATTTAAAAGATTGCTTATAGAATACATTAAATAAAAAACTATAATGCTCATAGAGAGGATGAATAAATTATGATGATTGTTGATAAAGAAAAATGTATTGGCTGTGGACTTTGTGTTAAGGATTGTTTTCCAGGAATAATTAAAGTAGTTGATAATAAAGCAAAGATTAGAAATTTAGCATGTATAAAATGTGGACACTGTATTGCTGTTTGTCCTAAAGGTGCAATCACCACAGATGAATACAAAATGGAAGATGTTAAAACTTATAATGAAGCTGAATTTAATATTGAAGCAGATACATTACTTAATTTTATAAAGTTTAGAAGATCAACAAGACAATTTAAAAATAAGGATGTAGAAACAGAAAAGATACTTAAAATTATTGAATCTGGAAGATTTACACAAACTGCAACTAATAGTCAAAATGTTTCATATATAGTTGTAAAAGACAATATGGAAAAATTAAAAGAACTGATTTATGAAAGCCTTAAAAACAAAGGTGAAGAAATACTTACAAATTTAAATCCACAGACAATGCCTTATAAGCGGTATGCTCAATTATGGTTGAAGATGTATAAAGCATATAAAGAAAATGCTAAAAATGATAAATTGTTTTTTAATGCTCCTGCATTAATACTTGTTGTATCCGAGTCACCAATAAATGCTTCTCTAGCATCATCAAATATGGAACTTATAGTTAATGCTTTAGGCCTTGGAACATTTTTTAGTGGTTTTTTTGCCATTGCAGCACAAGAAAATGAGGAAATCAGAAGTTTTCTTGGGGTTGAAGAAAAGAAAGAAATTGTTACTTGCATGGTTATAGGATATCCTGATGTGAAATATTTTAGAACTGTTCCAAGGAAAGAACCATTAATCTCATGGAAATAAAAATATTGAATAGTAAAAAGAAATGCTAGTCTATAAAAATACACAAATCAGAAGGTAAGTCATGATTGATTTAGGTATAATAAATTCGAGAGATGGAGCATTAAATTCTAATAGACTTAAAATTATTATATTAAATATTTGCATAAGTAAGGAAGTGTAATATGGGAATACAAATTATTTCAACAGGTAGTTGTTTACCAGAATTAGTGGTGACAAATGATGATTTATCAAAGTTTTTAGATACTAACGATGAGTGGATCAGCACTCGTACTGGAATTAAGCAGAGGCATATTGCTACAAATGAAACAACTACAACTTTAGGTGCAAAAGCGGCTAAAATTGCACTTGAAAATAGCGGCTTATCAAGTGACGACATTAATTTAGTTATATGTGCTACTTGCACACCAGATGCATGTGCACCAACTGTAGCAGCAAATATAAAAAAAGAATTAGGTATAGAAAGTGCACCTGCATTTGATATGAATACTAATTGTTCAAGTTTTGTATATGCAGTTACCGTTGCAGAAAGCTTAATGAAAAACTGCAATTATAAAAATGCAATTGTAGTTGGTGTTGATGTAAACAGCCAGATTTTAGATTGGGAAGATAGGGCTACTGCTGTGCTTTTTGGAGATGGAGCAGGAGCTGTAGTATTATCAAATACTCAAAACAGAGGAATTCTTGCTTCTTATTTAAATTGTGTTACAGATTCTGATAATTCTCTTGTTTGTAATAATAAAATAGAGCCAACTCCATTCTTTAAAGCAAATGATGAAAGAAATACAAAAGTAACAATGACTGGTAAAAGTGTAATGAGATTTGGAACAAGAGCATTTATAAAAGCGGTAAATGCAGTATTGGAAAAGGCGGGAATTTCAGTAGATGATATTAAACTGCTAGTTCCACATCAAGCAAATTTAAGAATCATAAAAGCAGCCGCTAACAAAATGAATATAGATGAAAATAAGATATATGTTAATATAGATAAAGTGTCCAATACACAGGCTGGAACTATACCAATTGCATTACACGAAGCCTTAAATAATAATATACTAAATAGAGGAGATATTGTTTTATTTGTAGCATTTGGTGCAGGACTTTCATCTGGTGCAGTACTACTTGAGTGGTAATTAAAGAGCTTATATTAATTAAAACTGCATAAGAAAAATTATGAAAAATATCGAAGGCGATTGTTTGCTTGCTGTTGGAGATGAGGAATTAATAAAAATGGAATAGAGATCAGTACCTCCTTCAAAAGTTGAATTATTCCATTCATTATTTTCAAAATTATAGATATCCAAATCAAGACTTAGACTTATGTAGTAGCTAACCGAAATAGAGGTGATGCATTTGTTTCGGTTACTGAAAACTTTGAGGTAACACTACACAAATGCATCACCCCTATTTCTACTTTTGGATATATATTCAAAGCATAAGTGTGATTTATAAATTGGATATCTATATATATTTTGTATAATTTTCTATAGTTATTTTCTAGATTTGTATTATTTGTAATATAATCTTTAATAATTCTAAATCTATTCGAGTTTCCATGGCAATATTGTTCTATTTACTGCTTGTCACAAAAGTGAGAATCGAAATTTTATATTTCGTTATTCGAACTTTCTCTGTAAGCTTTTATATTGGGATCATGTAGAAATGGGACAACCTTACATTTGGGATCTTTCAGCGAAATTTTCCTAGTCCTATGGAACAAACATGTGTCTATTTTCGGCTGGAATTCACATAAACTCTATTCCCATTGCGGAACCCTATATTTCTTAACTGAAATTACTATAAAATTTAACTTAACAAATATTTTCTCAATCCACAAGCTATCATTTTATAAGATTCTTTACTTTCTAGTAAATCAGGCATAGAAATTGTAAAACCATGTCTTACTCCATAAAAACGTTTAGCAATTGTTTCTACTCCTGATTTAATTAACTTTTGTGCATAATCTTCTGCTTCATCTCTAAGAGAATCTATTTCACAAGTTATGACTATTGCTGGTGGTAAATTTTTAAGTTCTTCATTACTTGCAAACACTGGTGAACAATATGGATTTTTAGCATCATCTTCAAATCTATAACATTTATCAAACATTGTAGCTATTTCAGGCGGAATTGCACCTTCTGTATAGAATTTCTCTGTTGCTGGTGTAACTAAATCAAGTGGCGGATAATCAAGAATTTGACACTTAAAAGGCATTTCATTTTTTTCTTTTGCCATCATACATACTACTGTTGCAATATTAGCTCCAGCACTGTGTCCTCCAATTGCCATGTTGTTAGGATCAATTTTAAATTCATCACTGTGAGACCATATATAACTTACAACATCATAAACATCTTCAATTCCCTTAGGCCATTTAAATTCAGGAGCAAGTCTATAATCAATTGAAATAACAGTTATATCTAAATCAGTACTTAAATCATTGCAAAATTTATCATCATCTTCTGGTAATCCTGCTACAAAACCTCCACCATGAATATCAATAAATATAGGTGAAAGTTGCTTGTTGTTTTTTGCTTCGTAAATTAAAGCACGAGTTTTTCCTTCTCTCGTTGGAATAAAAATTTCTTTTCCAATAATATTAGATTTTTGTGCTCGAATTCTATTTTCTTTTCTCATATTATCTACAATCGTCAAAACTTTTTTATCATTATCCATTAACTTTTCTCCTTATCTAAAATCATATAATAAAATTTTTGTTACGTCTTACATAGCAAAGAACTTTTGCAAAGCGTTTATTCTAGATTTTATAATTATAAAACTAATCAAGTTTCTCACAGGATAAATACTCATTATCAAAAATTGTATTTGTTTCTTGTGGAATAGTTATTTAATTGATTAAGTTTTTTATCATGGTAAGTGCTTAATAAACTTAAGGAAGTAATAGAACCTATAAGCGCCATTAGCATGTCCCATTGTGTATCCCAAATATCTCCCTGTGTTCCTAAAAAGGCTTCTGCACTATCACCAGTAAGTTTTGCAACTCCAAATTCAATCAGCTCATAAGAAGCACTAATTGCAAGACATATACAAATTACTATAAAGGATAAGTACTTCTTTTTATTTATAACTTCATTTCTTATAAGAATTTCTCTTGCTATGATTGCAGGAATAAACCCTTGTGCAAAATGACCTAATCTATCATAGTAATTTCTACTTAAATCAAAAGTATCTCTAATCCAATTAAAAACAGGCATTTCAGCATAAGTATAATGTCCTCCAATAATTAAAATTGTCGCATGTATAAAAATTAGTAAATATACAAAATTCGAAAATTTGTATTTAGGATATACATATATCAATACTGCTACCCCTATTAGTGCAGGTAAAACTTCTAAAAACCATGTAAATAAGTCTTTGGGATTAATCACTGACCACATCAACAAACCAATTAAAGCAATTAATAATAGTAAGTGGAATTTCTTATTATTTGTCATGTTTCCCTCCATTACTGTTGAAGTATAAAAATCATATCCTTATTGCTTACGATAGCTTACCATCAAATATAACATATTGGATAAATACGGCATTATGCAATTTTCAAAGCACATTTATATACTTTACTGCGTGCAATAAGAACATAACGTATTAATTACTTAAAGTTAATCTAAATACCCATATCCTATTATTTTATAGCTATCTATTCCAACAAGCACACATATCTCATTTGGTATGAATTTAACGTTCATTGGAAAACTAATACTATATACTTCTTTTCCAACATAAGACTTATCACTAATATTCCCCATGCTTTCTTGTAAAGTCATTTTAGTAATTGTACCATCTTTCCAAGTTCCTTTTATACTTTTTTTCTCTTTTGAAGTTAGTTGATTATATGCGATTTCTCTAACATCTTGTTCATTACTACTTTTTGGCTCTCCCACAAATGTTTCTCCCAAAATAGCCTTTAAATCAGAAAGTATTGTTTTATTTTCACCACAATACTGAACTATTATTTTTCCATTTTTATAAAAATGAGGCGCATAAGTCCAGTCAAGACATACTACTTCTTCCCCATTTGCCAAGGTCTTTTCATATGAACCATTATTATTAATAAGATTTGTTGCATCTTTCTCCATTTCTTCGTTGCCATTATATACATATACTGTTATGCTTTCATCATCAATAGTAATTAATTTTCTTGTAGTTGGTAAAAAATCTTCTTCTACATCTTTCACTGTTAAATTATTAAACTTTGTTTTAAGAATACTAACTAATTCGTCAATGGTAAAAGTGCTATTATTAATAGTTATGTTTTTTTTATCATCCCCTAAGCTTGATGATTTATTTTGCGTATCTTGAATCCATGAACCATCAGAACCTATACTATACCCATCAATGATTGTATCATGTACCATATATCCACCAGAATTAAAATAATACCACTTTCCATCAATCTCTTTCCAACCCACTGACCATAAACTTCCTTCTGAGTTCCACCAACCATTAGAATCTTCTTTCCACTCTGCACTTGCTCCTATTGGATTTAATGCCAAGACTGAAGCTGCTACTAATGAACTAGCTATTACTTTTATTAATTTTAATCTTTTCATTTTTATTTACCCCAATTCCTTTTTTATTTCTACGTCATTATTTGCTATTATGTAAGCAATATTCCTGTTTCTCCTTGCCACTACTACATGAGTTAATTTCTTTTAACATTTAATTTTTAAATGTACTTGTTTAAATTATTTACAAATAAAAAATTATATTTTATTCCTTACTAATAACATTTAAATAGTTAAATATAATGTATGGGAAAAATAGTGCGGATACTCCAGTATAAACTCCTTTGACATTGCCAATTGTTATACCTATTATCACAAATAATATCCATGCGATATAATATATACTGCCAATTATCATGTTCACTCTGTCACTTGTTCTAAATCCAGGTATTTGTTTTAGTAAACTTTTTAATATTAATTTTATAGATAGAGATTTTGACACTTGTAACAATTCAACATCTTCTTTTGAATTAAATTTAAATTTATAATATAAGAAGATAACTACAGGTATAATCATACAATATGCAGAAAAAACTATTTTTCTATAGTCCTTTATATATAGATTGTAAGAAATTTTACATATAAAACTTATTAAACACACTATAAAAACTTTATCTACTGAATTTAATTTTTTTATCTTCATGACATTTTCCTTCTCTACAATCTTTTTAAGTATATTTTCACGCCTTAATTTAATCTTGTAAATATATACTTTGTTATATATCTTTTTAAATGTAGTATTATTCAATTTTCAACTAACTTTCTATAATATAAACTTAACATTATTTCTTTTCAGAAAATAGCTTGTCTTTATAATAAGATTCTGCCTGATATATCACGCCTAATGGATTATGTGCTAAAACCCTATCTTTTACTGAAAAAAAAAACAGTTATTGGAGCTTTTGAATATAAATATATTGTATAAAAATATTGCAAATTTATTTCTAAACAATGCAGTACTTTATTAATATATTTATCTTGCATAGATTCTTATTTTTTGTTTTCATCCAATTGCTCTAAAATATCATCTAATTTTTTATCAATTTGTTTAGTTCTGTTTATATGCTTTTTTAATTCTTTTATTCCCTTAAATATTCCCATTAATATTGCAATTATTACTGCAATATTAATAAAGGTAGAAATTAAAGTCGCGTACCTAACTTCCATCGATTTTCTCCTTCAATCGTATAATCTTTATACTTTTCTTTTATTTTAGGCACATTCAAAAAAATAACAGGTCCATCTGCCAAGCCTATTTTTCATCATGGGAAGCTCGACTCGCATACGCTCACTGAGTAAGCGAGTCACACCAAATCATAGATTTGGGTTCTCTGCTCACGTTAGCGGATTCCTCTAATAGCCCGCTATAAGACAAATCCACTTCCTTGACACATAAAAAATAATCATGACATTTTGGACTTATTATTTTCTTTCATATGCCTTAAACTATCTTGGAAATGCACCATTATTTATATCAATGCAAGTTCCATTAATATATTCTGGAGAGTCTGTTGCTAACCAGTATATTGTTTTTGCAACTTCTTCTGCTCTTGCAAATCTATCTAAATATACACTGCTTTTTATATCTTTTTTTCTTTGTTCTGGAATTACATTCATCATTTCTGTTTCCACAGGTCCTGGTGCTACTGCATTTATTATAATTCCTTTTGAACCTAATAATTTGGCAAAACTTTTAGTTGCATTAATTATTCCTGCTTTTGATACTCCATACCATATGTCTGGATGTCCAATTTGTCCTGCAATTGATGCTGTATTTACAATTCTTCCACTACCAGCTTCAACCATTGATTTTGATACTTCCTTTATAAATTCTATAGGAGCATACAGATTTATATCCATTATCTTGTTCATCTTTTCTACTGGATAATTATCATAAGGAATAGAATTCATTATTCCTGCATTATTAACTAATATATCTACACATCCAATTTTGTTTACCAAATCAGCTATTCCTTTTATATTAGACACATCATACTCTATCTTATCTACATCATCATTATTATTAAATTCAAAATTCTTATAATCTCTTGCTACTACAATAACCTTGTAATTATTCTCTAGAAATAAACGTGTGCACTCTAATCCAATACCTTTATTTCCACCTGTTATCAATACTCTCTTTTTCATTATTCACACTTCTTTCATGATGTTTTATTTAATTTACGATCATATAAAAATATAGATTTTTAGGATAATTATAACATATTATCCAAATACCCTACTATTAATTTTAAAATATCATTATATTTTTTATTACTACAAATCTTTTTAATCACATGAAAATAAATAACAAATCTTAATCTGCTCTGAAGATTTTTTATCAGGCAAGAAGGCAAATTGCCCTAACAGGAAGTCTATTAGGGTAATTTGCCGACGTAGTATGATGAAAAATAAGATAGCAAATGGACTTGTTATTTTTTTGAATGTGCCTTATATTAATTGTTTTGCATAATTATATAGTTAAAATTTATAGTAAATTTTGCATTAATACTTGACAAATAATTGAAAATAAATTATAAATATATTTATTATAAGTACATTTATAATAAATATATTTATTAAAGGAGAATGCAAAATGGAATTAACATTTAAATTAGAAGTAAATGCCCCTAAAGAAGTTATTTGGCCTTATTATACTGATCTAAAAAAAAGACACATTTGGGAAGAGGACTTAGAAAACATTACATTTAATGGAGAATTAAAAACTGGAACTACTGGAACAATGAAACTAGAAGGAATGCCTGAAATGTCTTTTACTCTTACTAATATCGTTCCTAATGCTTCTTATTGGGACAGGACTGATGTTCCTGGAATGGGAAGTATATATTTTAGACATGATATTTTACAAGAAGATGGTAGAACTTATATTAAGCATACTGTAATATTAGATAAAGAAAAACCATCAGAAGATGACTTAAACTTTCTTTGTGGTGTATTCTCTGATGTTCCTAAATCTGTTATGATAATTAAAAAGGAGGTTGAAAGATAAATTGGACTTTCCATCAACTAAATTTAAAGATAATGCAGAATCGTCAACTGGACTTCTTTTTATCCGTGTATACAACAAGTGGCATTCGATTATCACTCAAGAACTGCGTAAATTAGGGATTACTCACCCTCAATTTGTGGTACTTACAACATTAAATTTTCTTAGCCAATCAGATGATAATGTTACACAGGTAAGTATTTCGAAAATGGCTGATATGGATGTTATGTCTGTATCGCAGATTATTAAGGGATTAGAAAAAAAGGAATTCATAAAGCGAACTAGCAACCCAAAAGACAGTAGAGCAAATTCAGTTATACTATTAGCTAAAGGGCAAGAAATGGTAAAAACAGCCCTTCCTGTTGTAGAAAAAATAGATGATGAATTTTTTGGAGTTTTACAAGAAAATGAAAGAATTTTCCGTGACTATCTCAATCAATTAGATTAAACTACGCACCTACTTTAGTAGGTGCGTAGTTTAATCTAACTGTAAGTCTAATACTTCGTCAAGAGTATGTACCTCTTGATATGGTTCGTGGAGCTTATTACCTTTTTTATAGTTACGATTTACCCATATTTTACGCCATCCCAATTTTGAACAAGGAACAATATCCCACCAATACCCCTTAGCAATGTGGCAATGTTCTTTTTCTTTTAGCTTTAATTTTTCTTCAACATATTTAAAAAATTCGAGATTAGGCTTATATGCACATATATCCTCTGCAAGAAAAACATAATCAAATACATTACCCAATGCGTCTAAGTGATAATCCATAATATCATGTACTGAATTTGACATAAGAGCAAGTCTGTATCCCTTTTTATGTATTATTTTAAGTGTTTCCACCACTTCTTTGAAAGGTTTTAATGTTTTATGCACTGAAATAATTTCATCATAAGACTTACTAAAAACATCACTGTTTAATTCCATATCACAATATTCCAGAACTTGTTTTATCAACTTATCATAAGGAATATATGATTCGCCATACATAAGCCTATCTTCATAGCTTACATAAATATTTAATGCATCTTTCGAATCTAATTCATTCTTTTTTGCAATATCAGCTATTGCATCATAAATTGGTTTTGTATCGATCAATGTTCCATAACAATCAAAAGTCAATATTTTATCCATTTATTTCTCCTTTTAACTCTATAGATTTACTTTGCAAATTTTAATTTACTGTTCCCTATCATCTTGCCTTTTTGAATTCATATATGTAAGGACAAGTGCAAGGCCAGTTGAAAAAGCAACCCAAGGAAACGCAGCATTAAAAAAATCTTCCACTTAATTCACCTCATTTCTAATACTCTCATATCGATTACTATTTATATTACTCAACTTTAAATTGGGAATTTGGCTTATTAGTTAACTATAACATATTTTGTAAAACACTTCACTTTTACTTTTTTAAATCTATGGATTGTAATCAAAAAAATTACTGATGAAAATTTCTTCATCAGTAATTTTTTAATTATTAATTTTAGATATACTATTCCTTACATTCTCAAATACTATAATACTATTCCAATATCTTTTTTACTTGATTTTCCGATATATTACACTCTTTTGCTATTTGACTTATACTATAGCCTCCATTTAACAGCTTAAATACTTTTTTGGTTAAAAGAATTCCTTCTTCTCTTCCTTCTTCAATTTTTTCTCTATCTCTTTCTAATAAAGTCATAAACTCCACCTCCATCGAAATATCATTTTTAACTTCTTGTACCTTTTTATGTATACTTTTAATAAGATTTCCTTTAGAATGGTTCACTGTATTATCTGTTGAATCTTCTACATATTCAAGGAACTCTAATAATTCTTGACTTAAATCTTTCATAATTCCTTTTGTACTTAATATTATTTTTTGCACTTCATCATTTAACATTATACTATTATCTTCTACACATACATTTTGAAAAGTATATTTATGGCGTCCTTTGTTAAACAAATCAAATGTGCATATAAATATTATATAACTTTTCGCAAGTTTCCTATAATCTTCACCTTTGCTTATTAAATCTAAATCAATACTACCTTGATAATATCTTAGTCTTTTAGGCAAATTTTTATGTTTCCCACGTTGCATCTCTACATTATAAATTGTGTTATTCTCATCTTTGACATAAACATCAAGTCTAATACCTTTGCTTTCAAGCAGTAAGTCTATAGTTTTCTGCTCTTCAACCATTTCTACTTTTTCTATTTCAATTTCTAAAATCTTTTCTAATAATTCTTTGCAAATTTCTTTATCACTCATAACCTTTGCAAATAGAAAATCATCTTCAAGGTTTAATTCTTTTAAAGTTTTATTCATTTATTAACCTTACCTTATTTTAATCTTTTGTTTTGATTATTAACAATATTATAGCTAATTAAACATTGAATTTCAATGTACTCAAATTATATGTTCAGCTATCATTACATTACGATTTTCTTTAATAAATCCTGCATTATTATTCACTTGATTTCTCCCTAAATCTAAAGGAACTTATGCTCTTTTTCTAATCTACAAATTGAAATTTATCGTTTGCTATGTAAATCAAATTATTAATAATTTTTACTATAGCAATTATTTTACTATTTCCTTAATGTTATTCGAGCAAAAACTTTATCCTAAAATCATTTTTGACAAAATCAATATCATTTCTTTTTTTTAATACCCTTTTTACTAAACTTTCATATTTATCTTTGCTCCAACTATTAGTCACATTAAATTTCTTATGCTTATATAATTTTGACTTCATAGGATCATCCATGCTACTTGCTTCATTTACCATATTTATAATCATTTCTATAGCTTTTTCTTTGTCCTGTTTTTCTATTGCTAAAGATAACTCTAATTGATATTTATGGTATGCTCCCAAATCAAATACTTCAATAACCTTTTTAGCACGCTCTATGTATTCTTCTGCCTCACTAAATTTCTTTTCTTTATATAGCTGATTTATTATTAAAGATAAAACAGTAATTGTTTCATGACCATTTTCCCGTAATTTGGTTTCATAAATACCATAAGCCTCATGAATTTTCCCTCTACTTTCAAGCAGTATTGCCTGTTGAATTTTTTTATCCACAGTTACTTCTGGGATTTTATCTAATACTTCTTGAGCTTTTTCATACTCTTTTTTATTCCTATAAATTGCTGATAAATCTAATTTTGCCATAGAAGCTGTCTTTTCTTTGCCGCTTGCTGCTACAAGTTCAAGCCAAGCAATAATTTTTCTTTCATATTTATCTTTGTCCTCAATTTCAGGTGCCAATAAATGTATTCTTAATACTGTTGATATCATAAATGTTAACTCATCACAACTTGGATATTGTTTAATTAAATCACTGGCCTTTTCAAAAGCCTTTTGGAATCCCTCTTTTGATGCCATTTCACCTACCTCTTTTGTAAGCTTTTTTACTTCTATATCTGTTAATTCCTCATTAAATGCTAATAAAGTATTAACATCAATTTTTAGAACACGTGCAAGAGGTGGCAACAGAGTTATATCTGGATATGATATTCCGTTTTCCCACTTATTTACTGCTGGTGCACTTATATTTAAATAGTTGGCAACTTGCTCTTGTGTAAGATTTTCATTTTTTCTATAATACCTGATAACTTCACTTATTTTCATAAAATTAACGCCTCCATTTATTGATGTGCTTAATTAACTAACTTAAAACCTCGTTAATTGAATGATACCAAAGGTACTAGCCTTAAACAATTGAACAATCTTCATCTTTTATCCATAAAAATTAATCATCAGTTAATTTATAGTGTAATTTAAAATTTATAATACTATATATTTATTTGCTAATAGATATAATCCAACTACTCCTTTAGCATCATAAGATAAATTCAGTGAAATTAAAACTCTAACATAGGATTCATATGCTTATTATTCATTATCTGTAAATTCGAACAACTCTTCCACAGTGGCGTAAAACACTTTTGCAATATCCATAGCAAGCTTTAAAGAGGGGTTAATACTTTCCATTTTCCACAATGCCATTCTATATCCCCTTTACATCCATAATATAAAAGATTACAGTTCTAAGTATCGATACTACAACCAGCATCCACACCAGTGCATATCCTATCATAATGTGGTTTAAAAATTCTAATGCTCCTGCAAATGCAATAATAATCATTGCTATCATCTTAACATTTATACATATTGTATTAGCCCGATCTAAATTCTGCTTTACCAATTCATCCACAGCTTCCTGCTTATATTTCTTAATTCTAAAGTATTGTATAAGTACAAAGATAATTGTAAATATGGCTAATGTATACTGAATATTTATCTATTTTACTGGTGGTTTCCATAATGGTACATCTACAAATGTAGTTTCTTTTATATTTGGAAGAATATCATATATAGAACAATTCATTTGCTCTTCAAAATACTCTTTCATTTCAAATGTTGCATTCCAACGTTCAACCGTAAATGAAAATATTCCATAGCGCCTTGTTGTATTAACAAATCGTTTTTCTAACATACAAAAACCTTGAGCGTCTGCAAGTGAATCACAAACAATCAACAGTTTATCATAGTCATCATAGACTGCATCATTAATATATTTTCTAACAAATTGGCTTTCTTCATAATTCATATCATTTTTGCCTATTTCTTTGTCAAAGTCAGAAACTGGGAATGAATGTGTCAAACAAATTCTACCAACTTCATCCCAGCCTTTTTCCAGCATGAATTTATATCCATCAATACCATGTCGTCTTGCACTTATGCCGTATCTTCTACCTATATCATGAAGAAGTCCTAATACATACGCTTTGTCTGGGTTAATATTACTACATTTTTCAGCAATCATTTGGGCCGCTAATCCTACATTGATAGAATGCTGTGTCCATGGTCCTTGGTTTAATTGTCCTGCTATCTCTAATTCCTTTTCAGCCATTTCTCTATTTGGAAACATATTACCATCCTTCCTAAATAATTCAAATTCTAACTTGCCGTCCTATCCCTTAGCTAGTTAAATCTCTGTTGAGTTGCCCTATAAATTATAAATGGTATTATAAAAATCAGTGCAAATCATATTTTTTACATTGGACATCGATAACGGACCTTTCCAATACTGTTTTTTCCATACTCAATAGCTTCCGTTGGACATTTAGAGATACATGCCATGCAGTGAGTACATTTCTTGCCCCAGACAGGTTTGTTTTCTTTTAGATGAATATTGTTAAGGGGACATTCTTTCACACATATGCCACATCCTATACATTTATCATCTGCTGTAAACTTATCTGATTTTACAATAAACGGATAAAACACTGTATTTACAACAGAACTGTGCAAACAATCAACAATGTTACTTTGTACATCAGGAAGCATCTTTTCCTCCCGAATCCTTCCTGCAATCTTATTAATTATGGGATTTGCATTCTCAATAATCTGCCTTGCAACCGATTCCTCAGGTGCATCAAACATGGCAATATAATTCTCTGGCATCACAATACTAGCTGCCCCCATATATCGAAAGCCTTTTCTTTTACAGAGTTGTTTTATATATTTCTTTGCATTTCCAATACTGTCACCACAATTCATAACAAAATAGGCATTCAAATCGCCTGTGAATTTGGTTTTAGCAATCCAGTCTTCTACTATTCTTGGAATTCTCCATGCATAGGTTGGCACGACAAAAACTAATCTGACGGCTGCATTTATTTCTGATACATCATTCTCCTTAATTCTTTCATTCATTGAAATAAGCCTATCTCCGCTGAGCTCTGCCATTCGCTTAGCAATATAGTAACTATTTCCTGTTCCTGTAAAATATAAAATCATTAAAATCCACCTATCTTTACCTTTTATTCTTCGTCGCTTCTGTTATAAGTAAAATCATATAGATTAATCATTTCTGTTTCTGCTCCATTTAATGCTGCTCCCTAAAGAGCTTTATTTAACAAAATTCCTGTGTTCCTATCTTTTCCTGGACTTCCATTAATGGTAATTATCTTCATGTTTAAAACCCCATTTCCTATTTTATAAAATTTATTTTATAAATAGTGTAATGGTTGTAGTATGGAACAATGTCAAGAATTATTTATTAAAGATTTAAAAAAATCACATTCACCTAAATGTTTATTTTCCTTTACTTTATTCAATAATTCTATCAATTCATATAATTCTTTAGCTTGATTTACAATTCCAGTTATCTTATTATCTATATACTCTACTAACTTATCTTGATTGACACATTTATCATTACTAATCATCTTAATCAAATCAGATATTTCTCTTATGCTAAATCTTTTCTAGTATATTTGTCCAAACTTCTTTTCCTTATTTATTAATCCAAAACTTAAAAGTTTATTTTAGTAAAACAATTTAAAATTTACTAGTTTGTATTATGCTCATAATCTGTTGCACCATTGTTCTTTTGTAATACAAGTTATATGTTCTGTTCTGATATCATTCATTAGATACCATTTCATGTTTTTTTCTGTATGATGATATTGAAAACCGCATTTTTCTTGAACACGCAAAGACTTTTCATTACCCTCAAAATATCCACACCAAATAATTTTAAGTCCAAGTTCTTCAAATCCATGTCGTATAAGTTCGTTAACTGCTTCTGGAATTAGACCTTGCCCCCAATAAGGAACACCAATCCAATAACCGATTTCACCTTCATCATTTCCTAAAGCCATGTTGCTTTTTTTGCCGATCATAAGTCCTATACTACCAATTGGTAAATTATCATCTTTTAATACAACTGCATAAGTTTCATCCTCAGAAAGTACATCTCTAATAATCTGACGACTATTCTCAACATCAGTATGAACAGGCCAACCTGCAATAGGTCCTACATTAGGATCTTTTGCATATTTATATAACTGCTGTGCATCCTCTTCTTTCCATGGACGTAAAATTAGCCTATCAGTTTTAAATATCATTTTTCATCACATCCTTACTTACTAAAATATCAATAATCTACTCTACAAATTACTCCTTGTCGCTCTGACATATATTTTTTAATTTCTTTAGCAGTCAATTTTCTCACTTCTGTATTTGGATACTCTTTATATTTTTCAACTATGAAAACAGGAGCCATCTTCTCACAAATTTTATTTTTATTCTTTCTCAAAAACAATTCTAAATCTTCTATGCAAACAAAAATTTTATAAAATACTCTTCCTTTGCTACTACTAATTTCATAAATACCACATGATTTTTTCATCGTATAATTAGCAGTTCTTAAATACAATTTTGCAATTTCCAATGATTTAAAAGGAAAATTCCATCTTTGTAATCCTCGTTTTTCATCATGCTCTATGCAGATATAACGTCCGCAAGTCCCGCAAATGTATTGTGTATGTTTCTGTAAGCAAACAAATGGATTAAGTAATGGGGTTATTCTATTTTTGTTACTATAACATTCTTCACACATATTTCTACAGTCCCCACTTTAAATTACAATTTATAATACTTAACCTTAAGATAACCCATCATCTTTTCAGGATTTTCTAAGAACTTTCTTGTTATCATATAATTATCTGTCTTTATTCCATTATCATAGATAACAAATATATCTGCATCTGGATATACCATTAATAATTAAAATTTATTTAATTCTCTCTGAAAGCTATTGCATCAACCTGAAATTCAATTCCATCTCTAATGAACTTTGTTTCATATGCCTTTCTTGCTGGATATTCTCCTTCAAATCTTTCCTTAATTATTTCTCCTAAAAGCGATAAATCCTTAATATCTCTAAATAAGCAATCCATTTGCACTACAGATTTCAATGTCAAGCCTATCTTTTCAAGTCTTTCACTCAAAACATCAAATGCACCATTTATTTGGCTTTCGATTGATTGTCCCTCACCCTTCATGCAATAGCTGATATAAACATAATCCCCTGCCTCAACAATTGCGGAGTGTGCCCATTCTTTGTCTATTTCTGTTCTTATAATTTCTCTCATTCTACATTCTCCTTGTATTTTATTTTCGTTACAAATTTATAATTTATATAATAGTTCTATTCATATTTTTTTCAAATCTAAAGAAATAATCACCTTCATCAGCTGGCATTCCGCCTACAGTCTCTGGCATATTTGGATCTCGGTGAGATGGGTTATAAAACTCAACAATGTGAAAACCACATTTATTGACATAGAAATGAATGTTCCTCTTTTCAAAATACGGTGTACATGTTTCCCATACCTTTGTTTCAGGGTGTAAATTTTCTATTGCCTTCCAAAGTTCCTCTCCAACGCCAGTTCCTTGACAACCAACTTTAACAAAAAGAAAATCCAAATGATTATGATATGTTTCGTTATCAATATTTAGGATTGTTCCACCGAAAATCTCACCGTTAACAATTGCCTGATACGCTTCAGCACCATTGGCATTGAGTGAATCATCTATGTCCTTTTCTGGTAAAATTAATTCATCGGATGATCCGCATTCTGTTTCGTATCCATATTGAAATGCCTCTTGCATGTCTCGTTTAAACATTGCAATGTTTTCTGCTTTAAGTGGGACCAATGTAAGTTTCATATTCATCACCTCATAAATTATAATACTTAACCTTAAGTTGGAATTGATTATTTTTTGATTACAAAAATATTTTTAACGAGCAATTATTCATACGGCTCGTCTATAACCCAAGGAATTTCACAAAATAATTGAAGTTGAAAATACGATTCATAATCAGTAAGGTTTCTTAAACTTGCATGCAATTCTTTTGTAAAATAAAACTCTACCTCATCAGTTAATGTACTTGTCTTAAATATCTTCTTTCCATTTTCTGAAACTTTTTCAGCATTATCAGGTTTTTCTAATATATTACCACTAATTAAATAATTCACATCATATAGAAATATATTATCAGCAACTTTATCTAGCTTATAAGCACATATTGGTGTTTCTGGAGCAATAAACAAACCCTCTAAAAAATCTATAAAAACTTTAGGTAAATGCCTTATTCCATAATAATAATTTCTACAATCTGAACAACATTCACGTAAACCATCTCTATATAACTGTGAATAATAATTTTTAGTTTTTTCCTTATCAATTTCTATTTTCCAACTTTCAAAAATAATACTTTTCAATTTATCACCTTCAACAAATAATTTACAAGAACCCATATATTATAAGGTTCCATATTAATATCAAGAAATATCAGTAATTTCTTAATTGATAAGCTTAAAGTTATACTCTTCTACAAATTGGAATTTAGCTTATTAGCTAACTATAACATATTTTGTAAAACATTTCACTTTCCCTTCTTCAACTCTATGATTGTAATAAAAAAAATTACTGATGAAAATTTCTCCATCAGTAATTTTTTAATACAAAACTTTTTAATTATTAATTTTAGATGTACTATTTCTTACCGCCTCAAATACTATAATACTATTCCAATATCTTTTTCACTTGATTTTCCGATATATTACACTCTTTCGCTATTTGACTTATGCTATAGCCCCCATTTACCAGCTTAAATACTTTTTTTGTTAAAAGAATTCCTTCTTCTCTTCCTTCCTCTCTGCCTTCTTCAATTTTTTCTCTATCTCTTTCTAATAAAGTCATAAACTCCACCTCCATTGAAATATCATTTTTAACTTCTTGTACCTTTTTATGTATACTTTTAATAAGATTTCCTTTACAATGGTTGACTGTATTATCTGTTGAATCTTCTACATATTCAAGGAACTCTAATAATTCTTGACTTAAATCTTTCATAATTCCTTTTGTATTTAATATTATTTTTTGTGCTTCATCATTTAACATTATACTATTATCTTCTACACATACATTTTGAAAAGTATATTTATGGCGTCCTTTGTTAAACAAATCAAATGTGCATATAAATATTATATAACTTTTCACGAGCTTTTTATAATCTTCACCTTTGCTTATTAAATCTAAATCAATGCTACCTTGATAATATCTTAGTCTTTTAGGCAAATTTTTATGTCTACCACGTTGCATCTCTACATTATAAATTGTGTTATTCTCATCTTTAACATAAACATCAAGTCTAATCCCTTTACTTTCAAGCAATAAGTCTATAGTTTTCTGCTCTTCAACCATTTCTACTTTTTCTATTTCAATTTCTAAAATCTTTTCTAATAATTCTTTGCAAATTTCCTTATCACTCATAACCTTTGCAAATAGAAAATCATCTTCAAGGTTTAATTCTTTTAAAGTTTTATTCATTTATTAACCTTACCTTATTTTAATCTTTTGTTTGGATTATTAACAATATTATAGCTAATTAAACATTGAATTTCAATGTACTCAAATTATATATTCAGCTATTATTACATTACGATTTTCTTTAATAAATCCTGCATTATTATTCACTTGATTTCTCACTAAATCTAAAGGAACTTATGATCTTTTTCTAATCTACAACTTGGAATTTATCACTTTAATTCAAAAAGTGCATTTTCATATTTTTGAATGTAATATTTAATATTATTCCTACCATTCTGAATA
This sequence comes from Clostridium saccharobutylicum DSM 13864, assembly GCF_000473995.1. NCBI lineage: Bacteria > Bacillati > Bacillota > Clostridia > Eubacteriales > Clostridiaceae > Clostridium > Clostridium saccharobutylicum. The sequence continues at coordinate 3,785,371 of NC_022571.1, forward strand.
ACTATATATCACTTCGATTCCGTTTTCCTTCTGTGCTCTTACACAACATCAGTGTACCTTGGATTCAATTCGCTGTTTGCTTTTAATGTTGTAACTTCTTTGGTAATTTACCCATGTTACAATAGATAAAAAATTAGAACCTACTTTTCTTTTACATAAACACTAAAATATCACCTCTTATTGAACTACTGTATATAGAATGGTGGTGTTAGAGGTCACTGAATAAAATAATTATTCAGCGCCTACTTAAATTTAGTTTCCTTAAGCATTACTTGTGTTTTTAACAAATGAATTATTTTCTATCTCAGAACTTCTCTTTTTATCACTGAATAATGCAAAAAGTATACCTGGTAAAAGAATTGCAGCACTCACTTTAAATGTAAAACTAAATGATTTAACAGTATGGGTCAAAAAAGTATCTTGAATATTAGGTACTATTTTTTGTATTTCTTTCTTTTGAGCTTCAAAACTTTCTTTGATTTTATTTTCATCCATTGCTGGAGATGAGGCTAGTACAGCAGTTTCTTTTTCATCAATTGTATTTAATATTTCTGAAAGACTAGCGTTTTTATTACTACCTGCTTTGATGGAAGAAATCATCTGTAGCTTAGCTTCGTCATCAAATACAGTGTCATTCTGTATTGTTTGCACGACAGAATCTCTAGCATCAGACATCTGGATAGTCATATTTGATGTAAATATAGTTAAAAATAAGGCAACTCCAAGTACAGTCCCAAGTGTTCTTGTCATATTATTTATTCCAGAAGCTATTCCTATTTTCTCTACAGGAACGTTAGCCATTATAGAACCTATTAGTGTTGCCATACTTAAGCCTGTACCAGAACCAGCAACAATTAATCTTAAAATAATATCTATATTTGAAGAATTTTGAGTAAGAGAACTATTTAAGTAACAAGAAATACAAAGTAAAAGAATCCCCAATGCACTAGTAACTCTGCTACCTAATCTTTTAGTCAAAATAGGCGCTAATAATGAAAAACACATTGAAGTTAAGGACATAGTTGAAATAATAAGTCCTGCTGACAGTTGACTTAATCCTTTAACCTGAATTAGGAAAAAAGATAACAAATAAGTACCAGACATCATACCAACTCCGATTAGGAATACAGTAATTGAGCCACTTGTAAATGGTACAGATTTAAATAAACTAAGTGGAACCATAGGCTCCTTAACTTTTCGTTCAATGATAATAAATAGTATAAGGGTTATAGCAGACACTGCAAAGAAAGAAAGAATGAAGCTTGAACTCCAGCCCCTTTCATTAGCCTTCATTAATGCGAAAGTTAAGCACAACATAGAAACTGAGATTGTTATAATTCCCCCAAAGTCTATACTTTTACTTGCAGTTGGATCATAAGATTCCTTTATGAATTTCATAGTTAATAGTATACAAATACAACCTATAGGTATATTAATAAAGAAAATATATCTCCAATTAAGAAATTGAGTTACTATACCACCAATTGATGGTCCACTTGCTGCAGCAAGACCAGAAAAAGCTCCCCAAAGTGCCATAATAGATCTTCTCTTTTCTGGTGGAAATATTTCAATAGAAAGAGGTGCTGCAATAGTCACAACAAAAGCTGCAGCTATCCCTTGAATTGTTCTAAATAATATAAGTGCTTGAAGAGAATCCGAAATACCACATAGTAGTGAAGATATAGTAAATACAGCTACTCCTGCGATAAACAGTTTTTTTCTACCAAATTGATCTGCCAATCTCGAAACAGTTATTAGAATAACTGCAGTAGCTAGATTATAGGAATTTACTACCCAAGAAATATGATCCATACTAGTACTAAAGTATTCAGCCATTTTAGGCAAGGTGATATTTACTACCGTTGTATCTAATAGTGCCATAAAAAATCCTAAAATAATGGCTATAAAAGAAATGTTTTGATGTTTTTTGTTCATAAGACAAACCTCCTAAATTATAATATCTTTTATATTAATGTATAATAAACTACTATAAAGTATAGTAGTTGGGCGAAAAAAATGTCTCCCAATATAAAGATTTATTAGAGACATTAAATTATTAGCTATAATAATTAAAAACTTTTTCAGACCACTTTTGTAAAACATTATAAAATTCGTTATATAAATCTAATATAAGAAATTCAGAACCAGGTTTTTCACCGTGCTGTTTTTCGTGATTATAAACTGAATCCACAAATGCTCTACGTTCTTCTGCCTTCTCTTTGAAATTTTTAAGATACTCTTTTCTTTTTTCTTCTGGTAAATTTTCTATATTAACTAGAAATGCATTAAATTCTAAATAAATATTTCCTATATGTTTTGAACTTTCTTCCATTAGTTCATTGAAATATAAATTTCCTTTTTCATTTAGTGAATATAGTGTTTTTTCTGGCATTTCACCTTCTTTAACAGTTCTTGAATTTAAATATCCATTATCACACAATTTAATTATATTCTTATAAATTGATGGATTACTGATTTTTAGCCACTTAGTAAGATTCCATATATCAAATTCTTTAACCATTTCATAGGCACTTTTCTCTTTGTGTTGCAAATAGCCAAGTATTATTAAATTTATTGAAGACAATTTAATCACCACCATTTATTATACTACTGTAAATTATAGTAGTATACAATATATCTGTCAATATAAAATTTGGTAAAGTTATTTTAAACTGAAAATTACAATTATAATTTACTGTTCTCTATTATCTTACTTTTTCTTTATATTCAATAAGTTTAAGTTACATATAATTCAATAATATTACGTTCATAATCTTAAATTACTTAAAATATGTTTCAGCTCCATTATTAACAATATATGATCCCTTTGGAACTTGAATTGCTACTAAACACATATTCAGACAGTCAACACATGAACCCATTGCATTTATTAAACATAGAAATATTGTAAATCCGTTTAACAATCCCAAAAAATTTATAATAAAGGGGAATACAACTGATAGCAAAATGAAAGGCATAATAGAAATAATTAAAAATCTGCTCTTTTGGATTTTTTGAGTAGTATAAACAAATCCCAAAAAGCCATTTATGCCCCAATATATTTGAGTTGATTTAAATACATTCGGTATAAAACAAGCATGAAAAAATTCATGTATAGTCATAAACAGAAAAATTATAAATCCATATATAAAAGTAAATAAATTTATTGTGAAAGTAATGTTGAAACCATACTCACTACTAAAAAGTTCTTTTAATGGCGGATATAAATAATAAGAAATAGACATAGAAATTATCCCATTTATAAACATGAAAGGTACTGATAGTAAAGTTGCTATGCTTAAATTAGAAGGTTCTTTTAGTTTTGTCCATCCCTCGGATATTAGTCTAATACCCAGTTCTTTATCCGTAGAAGGTATTTTTTTCAAATATCGCATTAATTAAAATCCTTTCGTTAAACATAATTAATTTCTTACATCTGAACTAGTCTTTTTCCCAACTCAAATGCCTTTTTGCAATCTTCTGGGAACACTTCTTTCCTACATTTTAATTTTTTATTAGCATCAAAAGCTGTTGAAACATATTTTGAATAATCATCAAATTGATATAATTCTTTAATATGATTTACAACTCCAGTTATCTTATTATCTATATACTCTACTAACTTATCTTGATTGGCACATTTATCATTACTAACCATCTTAATCAAATCAGATATTTCTCTTAAACTAAATCCATAATCTTTCATTTGAAGAATAAATTTAACTCTTAATACATCTTCCTCAGAATAAACTCTATAACCACTTTTATTCCTAGTTGTATTAGGTAGTAAATTTATATTTTCATAATATCGCAAAGTTTCTTTTCCTATGTTAAATAATTCTGCTAACTCTTTTCTGGTATATTTGTCCAAACTTCTTCTCCTTATTTATTAATCCAAAACTTAAAAGTTTATTCTAGTAAAAAAAATTCATCCATTTCACTCACCCCATCAAATATAAATTTATATATAGTTATTACCAATAAGCAGCTCGATAAATTATAATTAAATTTCCATTAACTACAAATAAGTTATAATGATTCAGTGCCTCAAATGTTAATATTTCCTTCAAAATAAAAAATAGCCTCGCCTGATATCTCTACTCTATCCCCTAAATCTCTACAATATAAAGTTCCACTTCTATCAGATAATTGACGTGCTACAAATTTATTTTTATTCAAAATCTTTTTCCAATATGGTATTAATGTACAATGTGATGAACCTGTTACTGGATCCTCACATATTACAGAATCTGGGATAAAGTATCTTGATACAAAATCAGTATCATTTCCTTTTGAAGTAACTATTATTCCAAATATATTTAGCTTTTTTAACTTTTCCATATCTGGATTTAGATTAATAATGTCTTCTTCTTTTTCAAGAATCGCCATGTAATCTCTTGATTTATATAACTCCAAAGGTTTCTTGCCTAATGCTTCTACTAATTCCTTTGTAATATCCTGAAAAACTTACTTATTTCATCAATAAATCGCTATCTATTTCTGTAATTGAAGTATTATCTGTTTTAAATTTTGTCATTTCATTAAAAGGTGTGTTAGTTAAATAACATTGTATACACATAATTACAGCACTATGCGTTACAATTACAACATCATCATTATTCTCATTAATAATCTTATGCATTGAAGTTAAAACACGCTGTAACATATCTTGATAAGCTTCCCCTTTGGGAGGTTTAGTATATCTTCGATTTATGTACCATTCATCATATTCTATTGGATATTTTTCTTTGACTTCTACCCATGATAATCCTTCCCATTCTCCAAGATTAATTTCCTCTAATCCTTCTATTGGTATATATTCTACATTAGTAACTTTACTCAAAATTTCTGCTGTTTTAATTGCTCTTTTTTGTGGACTTGAATAAATTTTTGAAAATTCATATTTATTTTCTAATACCGTATTACCCAATTCTTCTGCTTGTATTATGCCAGTATCATTAAGTTCAATATCACAACTTCCTTGTATTTTCCCCTTTATATTCCAATCTGTTTGTCCATGTCTTGTCAAATACAATTTCATAAATTACCTCCCACATATATTTAGTTATATAATATAGTTCAAATAATCTTACCGTCATATAACATTATTCAAACAGATACCCCATCATCTTTTCAGGGTTTTCTAAAAATTTTCTTGTTATCATATAATTATCTGTCTTTTTATAAGGAGTTTTCATAATTCCATCATCATCGATAACAAATATATCTGCATCTGGATATGCCATTAATATAGGTGAATGAGTCGCAATAATAAACTGTGATTTTTTCTTTACCAGTTCATTAATAATAGTAAGCATAGCCATTTGTTTTATTGGCGACAATGCTGCTTCTGGTTCATCTAAAATATATAGGCCATTTCCACCAAACCTATTAGTCATTAGTGTAATGAAACTTTCACGATGTGACATCTTATGTAATGATCTGCCTCCATAACTATCTACAACAGGAACCCCCTTAAGACTTCCTGAATCCAATCTTTCTATTTCGGTAGCTACATTATAAAAACTTTCTGCTCTTAGAAAAAATCCATCATTGGGCCGCTTCACACCTTTTACTATAGTAAGATACTTATATAAATCTGAATGCGTTTCATTTGATGAAAAACAAAAATTTCTTGTTCCCCCTTCTGCATTAAATCCACTATTAACAGCAATGGCTTCTAATAACGTTGATTTTCCACTTCCATTTTCACCAACAAAAAAAGTTACATTGCTTGATAAAGCTAAGCTATTTAAATTAGGCACATGAATGAAAATAACAAGTCCAAAATGCCATGATTATTTTCCATCAGGCAGGGAAACATATTGATCTCATAGCGGGCCTATTAGAACAATCTGCTGACGTAGCATGATGGAAAATAGGCTTGGCAGATGAACTTGTTATTTTTTTGATTGTGCCTTATTAACTACAGGTAAATCTTTAACATAGCTTTCTTCTTTATAAATTTCTTTTTTTAGACGAATTTCTTTTATGTATAGATTATTATATAACATTTATATATTACCTCATTATTTCATTAACTTTATCTATATTTATAATCTTAAGAAATAATATTGTTTTTATTTTCCACCAAAAAAACAGGCTGTAGGAATATAAAATAAATACGGTGCTGTAAATATAGCTAATGAAAGTGAAAGTTTTTTCTTCTGAGTATCATTAATATTTAACTTTTTCAAACATATCTTATAATTAAATAGATAAATACATAATGCAGTGATCACCACACAAACTGTCACCCATAACATAGAATACATGTTTTCAAAAGGATTATAGTTCACACCATATATAATATTACTCTCCCACCATTTGCCCAACTCAGAATTGCTATCAAAAATAATTACATTAGCAAGATACATTACTGCATCACCTATAAAATCAGCAATAAATCCAAAAATCCATACCTTTACAATCACAGATTTAATCTTCTTCTTAATATCCTCAATTTTCATACATTTCATTGTTAATGCTACAACAGTAAAATCTATTAAAAAATTTGCTGGCAAAACAACAATCCATGTGATTGGTATTAACAATAAAAACCATATAGGAAAAATTAAATTATAAAATTTTATTCCTCTTTTGTTCATTTTATCCCCCATTTCTATTAAAATTAATACGTTAATTAAAAGCTAAATCAGTATTACCTACACAAATCTAATTTCATATAAATTGAAGTATCCATTGGACTATTATTATATGATTGAGTTTCATAAAATCCGAATTTCTTATACAAATGTATAGCTCCTTCTAAGAAAGGTAGTGTATCTAAAAGCATGCTTCTATAACCAATTCTTTTAGCATCGTCAATAATAGTTTCAACCAGCTTGTTTGCAATCTTATGTCCCCTAAACTTAGGCTTAACATACAATCTCTTCATTTCACAGTTTTCATCATCTATTTTTCTTAACCCAATGCATCCTGCAACTTCATTTTCAACTTTTACTATATACAATCTGCCATATGGTAATCCATATTTATCTGATAAATGTTTAAGTTCAGAATCATAATTCTGCAATTTTAAATATTTTTCAAAATTAGAGTCATTTTTAATGAACATCTCTGTATATTCCAAAAATAATTCCTTAATTTCTCTGTCATTATCATAAGCAAGCTTAATTTCTGATTCCATATCATAAAATCCTTTCTGTAACAACTAACACACCTGCACAATGCGATATTTTAATGTACCTACAATCATATTTACCATTAAGGCTTTCCTCAATTTCTTCTGCTACAAAATAAACTTCGTCATTATCCCAAGAATCACTATATTTTTCTTTACTTTTCTCTAATTTATTTCTTGTTTCAAAAGAAACATCTCCTATTAATATCTTTCCGTTTGCATTTAGTAAAGAGGAAAGTGATTCTATAAATTTAATCTTTTCTTTATCTGTCAAATGATGAATAGCATATGTACTAATTATATAATCAAAATGCTTATTTTTAATTTCATCTGGTAATCCTTTAGAAAAATCACAATTTATTAATGTTGCATTAGGCATTTTCTGCTTTGCAATATCTATCATATTACTTGAAAAATCAATTCCTGTAATATTGCAACCAAAATTATATAATTGAGTTGTTAATATTCCAGTTCCAAATCCAATATCTAAAATATTACTCCCATCCTGTTCTCTTACTTGGTTATAAATATAATTTAATACATCTTTATAACCTGCAAATGGATACTCATTGTTTTCTTCGCTAATATTTACACTTTTGTCATAACCATCTGCCCATAAATCAAAACCTTTATTATCTAACATTTTATTAATCTCCTATTCATAAACATAAATTATTATTTATATTTCTAATTTGTATCTTAATTCAATCTTTTTGTTTTTATTTACCCAAATTCATTTTAAATTTTTATATACTTATTCATCCTCTAAGTACTAATGAATATTCAAAAAATACCATAAATTCAACTTCGAAGAATATGGTATTCTAAATATAATTTATATTTCATTTTGATTGGCGATACTTTTGTAATACAATAATACTATTTATTGTTTGATGTAATAATTGGTTTTCCATCTTCATTAAGCAATGGTGTTATCCCACCAACATATCCATCCCAACTAAATAAATAGTTTACTCCAGTTTCTTTGTCTACAATTATTTTACAGCCAGACCTATTCTCTTTAAAAGTAACACAAAATCTCTGTTCCGAATCCTTACCAAACATTACTTCCCCCCCTTTAATCATCAAATATATGCTTATTATAACATACTTTTCCAACTCAGCCTTATTCACTTTCCTTAATAGAATTTTTTAAGAATCTTAGCAATATAATATTTATCTACATACTTTCTATTAATAATCATTAATTTTTCTTTTTTACTTTTGGAGTAGGAAGTTCTTCATACATATTAGTAATCAGCTCATATAAGAATTCTTTATTATCAACATCATCAACCAAAAGCATTGGTTTTGCACCATCATAAGGCAACTCTTCAATTACATCTGACATCAATTGTCTACTTGACTTGGTTATCTTAACCAAAAAGCGATTATCATATATTCCGCCAAAAATCTTTCCTCGATAATATAAAATATATTCCCCCATCATTTTTCTATAAGAAACATCATCAAGTATATTCAATTGTTCAATAATAAAATCTAAATATTCTTGACTAGAAGCCATACCTTATCCCCCTCTAAAATCCCTCTTATTTATTAAGACATATTCAAAAAGCAGCAAGTCCATTTGCCAAAATTATTTTGGACTTGTTATTTTCTTTCATGCGCTAAATGAACCAATCTCAATAAGATTTCCTTCAGGATCTGCAATATAACATGTCCTTTGTCCCCAAGGTTCTGTTGTTGGTTCCATTACTGATTCTGCTCCTTTAGAAATGACATCTGCATATACTAAATCCACATCATTATATTTAGGAACACTTAAAGCTATTTCATAATGATCATTAGGCACATGAAAGAAAATAATAGACCAAAGATGCGATACATATTTGGTGTCAGACAAGGAAGTGAGTTTTGGTAATAGCGAGCCTATTGGCAAAACTTACTGACGTAGTATGACACAAAATAGGTAAGCATACTGGTCTATTATTTTTTTGATTGTGCCTTAATTTCAGTTGCATAATTAAATCGTTTATTTGTCATCTTTTCAAAATCATTTCTTCCATAAAACATGAAAAGTGTTCCATCTTTTTTCAACATTACGTTTGGTTCTTTTCCATCCCATTCTATTTCAAATCCAAGAACATCTTTATAAAAATTAACCATGGTTTTCATATTACTAACGAATATCCCAATACCATCTAATCTCATTTTAATCTCCCTTTCAAATTTTAATTTACCTACCACACTTTTATGATTTCGCTAAAGACTTCTTGTATATTTACTTCTCCTCTTTGCAAAATTCTTCATATCTTTTATCTAATACAACTTTAAACTTTTCATAATCTTTTCAGTTATATTTTAATAAATGTTGTATATTCCTCAATATATGAAATTTATCTAATTATCTCACCACAACAAGATCACCATCACAAAAACCTGTTGTTATATGCTTAACGCTAAAAAGTGGCAATTCCTTCAATTCATCTACTAATTCTTTCAGAATCATGTGTATTTCATTAAGCACATTTCTCCAATCACATTCATAGTCAACATTTAATTTAGGACATTCTCTTTCTTTAGGTATAAAATCTTCTTCACAAGCCCAATCATCATCTTCTGCATCATAAATCAAAGCCCCAATCAGCTCAATTCCATAAGGTTCAAATAATCCAAAATTTAAAGCTTCGATATTATCTGGTAATACTTCTTCATTATTTATTCTCAAAATCCATTCTTTAATAATTTTTTTAACTTTATCTCTTTCCAAAGCAAACACCTCATTCATCAAATGATAACTTATCTTCCTCTCCTACTAGCACTACTATTTATTCCACAACTACTTTATTGCTACCATCTAATTTCATTTTATAAGATTTATCAGACCAATTATTATAATATATCCATCCATCTGATACATCAGACAATCTGCTTGCCTCACTATTTAACTTAGTTCTATCAGTTCCATCAATAGTGATTTTATAAATATTTCCCCTTGTCTCATCAAGAGGAACTGGTATGCAAGTATGACCATCATAAGGATCATTACTGTAGTATATCCAATTTCCGTCCACCTGAATATCCCAGCTAATATCATCATTTAATTTTTTTTCATTTGTTCCATCAATACTAACCTTATATAACTTATAGTCATGATCAAAACTGCTAAAATAAATATTATTACCACTTAATTTTAAGAATTTCGCATAATGATCACTGATTTTTGTTCTGCTTGTGCCATCAGTGTTCATTTTAAATATACCTAAATTCTCATTGCTAACTGTATTACCAGTGGTAACAGAGCTTGTACCGCTGTAATATATGCAATCTTTATATATATTTATATTCTCAACCAACTGATCAGAAAGTTGAACTTTATTTTTTCCATCAATATCAACTTTATATAATCCACCCTTAACCACATTATTTTCAACCATTTCAGGTCCTAATGCATAATATATTGATCCTTTATAAAGGACAACATCAACAATATAATCATCACTTGTTAATTTAATTTTTTCATTATCTTTTATCTTGTATATGCCGGTGCTATTTATATAGTAAGTATAACCATCAGAAACTCCAATAATATCTCCATCTTTAACTTTAGATTTTCCATTACTTACTTCAGTTTCACCATCAATGTTATTACTTGATTTGCTATTTTGATCTTCAGAATTTGCAAGTTCATTACTTGTACCGGTTTCATCACTTGTCTTTTTAGCTTCTGAAGCAATATTTGATGAATTATTTTGTAATGATGTACTTTGTTCTGAACTATTTTGAGAATTTTGAACCCAAGCTCCATCTGAACCTAATGTATAGCTATCAATTGTAGTATCCTTAACCATAGCACCATCATTATCTAAGTAATACCACTTATCTCCATCCTGTATCCAGCCTGTTTTCATATATCCATTACTATCAAAATAATACCATTTTCCATTAATCTCTTTCCAACCTACTGACCATGAATCCCCTTCTGTATTCCACCATCCATTTGAATTCTGTTTCCACTCAGCATTTGCGCCTATTGGATTTAATATTAATATTGAATATACTGCCAACGAAATCTCTATAAATTTCAGTAACTTTACTCTTTTCATTTTTATTTTCTCACTTTCATTTTATTCTCCGTAATTATTTTCATCATATTCCATATTATAACATAAAATTATAATATCATTATTTAATTTCTAAAGAACATAAAATTCACACTTTCACTTTTTCTTTAAGAAGTAACTCTATCTCCATATTCCTACCTAATTTAACATGCTTTGAGCTTAAGCAATTTTCAATTTCTAGTAACTCTACTCTCAGAAATATAATTTTCTATAAATGAAAGAAACTCTTTTTTTCCTCTATCATTAATGATATATTCATAAGGTGATTTTCTCTTAGAATTTTTAACTTTTATATTTATAATAAACTTGTTTTTTTGATATTCAAAAATACTTATATTCTCAATATTTTCATATGGAATGATTTGATCATAAGGTATTATTTTTTTAGGAAATGAAAATGTAGAAATTGCAATACCACTTTCATAAAGATTTAAATAGTGATTTAATGAATAAGCTATAGGCAAATCAATCAATAATACTAATATGAAATATATTTCTACTAATTCAAAACTAGGATTATTAATTTTATTTAATAATGTAATCATAAAATATGTAATTATGCTTCCAACCCAGTAGCATTTTATTTTAATTGATTGTTTTTTTTCATTTAAATGTTTCTGCTTTATTATAAATGAAATAACATCTTTTCCTAAAATAAATATTCCTGATACATAAATAAGAAAATTAAATATATATCTAAAATTAAATACTTGCGCTAATATTATAATTAGAAAAAATCCAATTAAGTATAATAGATTAACTATTCCATATCTTAATTTATTTTTTCTTTTCTGTATTTCAGCTATTATCATACAACTGACAAACATTAATATAATTAAACATACCAAAACAATACCAATATCATATTTAGATGGCGTATACATATTCATTTATCTATCTCCTAACACACTTCTATACATTAATTTTTCTCGTATTGGGATAAAAAAATCGCAAGTTCAATTTCTTGAATAATGCGATATTTTTTTGATTGTGCCTTAAGCTGCTATTTATTTTACTTATAGAGATATTTTAATGCTCTATATAAGATGGATTGATTGATTTTAGATACTTGTCAATTGTTTTAACATCTAAGTTACCTTTTGTAACATTAAACTGTTCTCCATTAATATCAATTGAATTATCATTATACTGTTATCTCAATTTGATTTCCCTCTATACCAATTATGCAACTTTCATAATATCCATCGCCAGTAGTTCTTGGTCCACTAATCACTTCATATCCATCTTGTTTAAGTTGCTGTGTGAGTTCATCAACCTTTTCTTTACTTCCAACACTAAAAGCAATATGAACAAAACCAGTTCGTGCCAAAGTTTTATCTATATCGTCCATATTCGGTTTATTCATGATTTCCAAACGTGCCCCATCCTCAAATGTCAAAAAATAAGATTTAAAATTAGTATTTTTATTATGATATCCATTATTTGACTTTGCGTTCAAGTAAGAAATAAAGAATTTTTTTGTTTTTTCCAAGTCATTTACATACATTGCAACATGTTCAATTTTCATACCGTTTCCCCCTATAAATTTTGTGTTTTAGTTAAAATTATATAAATTACTATTTAGCTTTATTCCAATTATAAAAATATTTTAGCTTAGCTTTACATTCCTGTGGTAACTGTATTTTGTTAACACCTTAAATTGCACCTTCAAGTGCTAACAATCTATGGATACACGCAGAAACACATATTTCTTATATTTTAAGCCACGCCTATTCTTCACCAATATTTTTTAATTCATCGTAAATATATCTACTTTAGGCACAATCAAAAAAATAACAATTTGATGTGCCTAAAATCTCATTTTTCATTCTATTTAATAGCAATATATAGATAACAATGTGGCTTTCCATCTTTCGTATACTTACCAGGAACAGTGCTCTCATAATCCTCAGTAAAAGTCCTCTTTATATCACCTATTTTTTGCTCATGCCATACTTTTTCCCATGCTTTTCTTGTACATGCGCCTATTTCTCCATTTTCATCTTTTTCATCATATTTTTTGTATAAACCCTTACTGACCTTTATGTCCATTTCTTGAAAAAAGTCAGCACTTACAGACATCATAGTGAGATCATAATCCCCATTTTCATCACTAGAATAGTTACTATATTTTGAAATTGGCGAAATACCTTGTTGAAATATATGTTCACTATCAAACAAAAGTGGAAGTTTTCCACTTGCAATATCCTCCCACATTTCACTAATCATTTTTATGCCTTCGTTAGAATTATTAGTTCGCATTGTTACTTCTTTTAATTTATAAGCCATAATATTACTCCTCTTCTATTTCAATAGCTTCTCATTTTTTGTTATTTTTAAACCTTCATATTTCCTTAAAAGTTTTCTTTACCATCAATTCAATAACTCTGAATTCTAAACAATTTATATATCAGCCACAAATAAATTAGAATTTATTTGGGCACATAAAAAAAACTTCTCTTGTAATTTGTTAATTAGCAATTATACCCCTTTGCAATAATTTTTTTTAAGTTCTCTTTTAAATTATTGCTTTTATACTCTCCACCATGGAAACATATAATTTTTTCAATATCCAAATTAACAATTTTCTTTAGTGAATTTATTTCTTCTTCTTTATCTAACACAAATCTTTCATCAGCAATACTTAATACATCACCTTCTGAAACCAGCATATCTCCACTTATTAAAGTTTTCATTGGTTGAATATAAATAGAAATATGTCCTATCATATGCCCTGGCGTTTTAATAACTTTTACTCCATCACATATTATTTCATTATCTGTTACCTCTGAAGCAGAATCCAAATGCTCTACACTTTTTATCATTTGTATAAATCCATCATCTGCTCCCAATTTTTCCGCCTGCTCTAACCTAAGTGATTTCTTTTTTCCTAAAACATATGGAATTTGCTCTGCAGAACACTTCATCTTTACATATGGATATTTTTTTACAAGTTCCGCTGCTGCTCCCATATGGTCATGATCGTGGTGAGTTAAAATAACTTGTTTGAGGTTTCTCATATCCAACCCATGTTTCTCAAAAGCTTCTTCTATTACTGGCAAAAACTTAGGGTATCCTGTGTCAATTAAAATTAAATCCTCATTGTTTTTAATTACAACTGGATGAATATAAAATTTCATTTCTCCTATTTCAAATAATAATTTCAACGTTGTTAATTCAATCATTTCATTTCCTCCTTATATGATGAATCTTATGGTTATTTATCTATTAAAAAATCACACTTTCATTTATGAATAATGTGATTTTTAATCTATTACTTATTTTAGTGCACTTTCAATTTCAACATTTTTATTTTGAGCAATTGAAAGTTTTACTTTTCCATTAGCATTGTTTCCTACGAGCTTAAATCTATACTCTCCTTTTGCTAACTTTATTGTTTTATTTCCTTGATCTGCTCCTTCTAATATATCTTGTACTTCTTTTTCTGGGTTAACCAAAACCGCCTTAAAATCACCACTGTTAACTTTTGAATCATAATCTAATGTAATTTCCTCATCATCTTTTGATTTTAAAATCCAAATTGTATCAACACCAGAAAAACCACCATATTGAAATTCTATATCATCATCAGAATTATTACTAATATTATATGTTGTATGTGTGTGATTCTCAGATTTTTGTGCAATTTTTTCATTATCGGTATACATACTACTATATATATCTTTTTTATTATCACTTACTCCGCAACCGCTGATAGTACTAAGTAAAAATACTATACATATACCTAATACAAGTTTATTCTTCATATTCAAGTTTGGTCCTCCCTTGCAACCTATCCATATTATATAATTATGGTGTATAATCCCAATAAGACATCTGAAACTAAAATGGAGTGCTTTCATTTCTTATATATAAGACTTAATTTTGTTATCAATAAATTTTTATATCTAATTATAAGTTTTATAATATTAATCTATATTTAATAAATTACATCAATGAACAATAATTTATAATGCAGTTATTATTCTGTAATTAATTTCTGAATTTCATTTAATAAAACAGGAAATTTAGTATATCCATCACGAGCAATAAAATGCTTTCCTGATGAAAGAATAATAAGTTTTGCATCTATCTCTTTGGCCAATTTTTGTGTTGCTTCAGTTGGAACAATATCATCGTCTGTTGCAGTAATAACAGTTCGTGATGGAATTAAACTTTTTATTCTTTCAATATCAAGTACCACATTTACAAACTCCTGAAGTCCTTCTGTTTGTTCCTTCATGGGATTTCTATTTATAAATCCTGAAACGAGTATTGCCCCTTTTATTTTTATATTTTTTTCAAGTATATATAATAATGATGTAACACAACCGAGACTATGACCAATAAATATTGTATTTTCATCAATATCGGGAATACTTTGACGAAGATGGTTAAGCCAAGGCTCGAGATAGGGGTTGTCCGAATTAGGCATGTTAGGAATATAAGTTGTAGTCAAACCATCTTTAAACTGTTCTTTCAGCCATGGAAACCATTCTCCTTCACTTGAAGATGTATAACCATGTATAACATAAATATTAGTATTTTTCATTTTATCATTTCTCCTAATTAAATATATCATTTAAACTATTTTTTTAAATTACTATTCATATTTTAATTAATACATTTTGTATAAACTTAGAATCATTCAGCAAAAAATTGCAAATTTAATATTCTTAAATAATGCGCGTTTGTAAAGTATTATTTATTTTTACTTGTCTATGATTAAGGAAAAGGATGTATCAACAGCTGATACATCTTTTAAGAATAATTGCACAAAAAAATCAAACTTCTAATTCATTCTTAAGATAAATCATTTTATATTCATAAGTTTTAATCTTATTATACACCATATACCCATTATATGGCAGAATACTAAACTTTCTTCATCAATATTATTATACCTATCATTCATTTCGATCTTATCTAATGAGATTTCCATAAAACATATACAAATAAGTTCTACTGAATATATTATTTTACATTAACTATAAATATCTTTTT
Source organism: Clostridium saccharobutylicum DSM 13864 (assembly GCF_000473995.1). Classification (NCBI taxonomy): domain Bacteria; kingdom Bacillati; phylum Bacillota; class Clostridia; order Eubacteriales; family Clostridiaceae; genus Clostridium; species Clostridium saccharobutylicum. The sequence continues at coordinate 3,801,604 of NC_022571.1, forward strand.
ACCAATTCTAATTTTATCCTAGTATTATTCATTTCATTATAAATAAAAGCACCGTATAAGATAAACTTTTTTTGATTGTCTATCTTATACGGTGCATTTTATTCTTAGTTATGCATGTTTTTTCGTTTTTATGGATCTGTTATGAATTTTCAACAGCTCTTTTTATTATATATTTTTAGTTAATCCAAGCTCCACTTGCATCTAATGTATAACCATCAATTACTGTATTGCTTGCCATACTTCCATCCGAATATAGATAGTACCAATTATTATCTATATATGTCCATCCTGTTGCCATAGCTCCATTATCCTTTAAGAAATACCACTTACCATTATTTAATTTCCATCCAGTTTCCATGTATCCTAAAGCACCATAGTCTTTACCATCGCATAAGAAGTACCATGTACCATCAGTATCTTTAAACCAACCTGTATCCATTTTTCCATCTGTACCTAAGTGGAACCATTCTCCTATTGTATCTTTTCTATTGTATATCCAGTCTCCACTTTCTGACTTGTACCATCCAGTTATCGTAGTTCCAGCATTGTTAAAGAAATACCAATATCCATTTTGTTGTTTCCAACCAGTTTGATTGTTTTTGTTCAATTTTACTATTGTGAAATCACTAAATTTATTTACTGTGAATTTCATTCCTAAAATACCATTTTTGTATTCTACCACTTCACCTTTAGCGAAAACTTTTTCTCCATCGCTATGTTCAATAAATACTCCAAGGTCATTTAAGAAAGCTTGTCTTTCAGCTGAATCAGTTGGAATATTAATTCCTGTTAATGGTAATATAATATCTACATTTCTTTGACTCATGTTTGTTTCAATAGTCATTGGGGTTCCTAATACTTGTATTCCACTATTTTCTGATATAGCTTTTATTGTAGCTTGCTGATCTGCTATTGTCTTAATTTCTTTCTGTTTTGTTTCATCTTTTATTGGCACTAATCTGAAATATAAATCTTCATTTAACTCTCCACTTTGTGCTAAACCTTGTATAGACTCTTTTGGTAGTGAAACTATCGCACCACCTGTTTCTATTTGTAGATTTACATTTCCATTTGAAAGTTCAGTTAATGTTTCTTTTGGTATATTGACCTGTGTTTCAGATACATTTGTATCTGCATCTGTAGCAACTATTCTTGCGGTATCTTTTTCTTCACTATTTAATTCCGCTAATGTTTCTTTTGCTTTATCAGTTGTATAAGTTACAACATCCTTTTTAGTTCCATCACTTGTCGTTGTTCTTTGAACTACAGTTTGTGAAATTGAATTATCGCTACTTCCATCAGTAACTTTTACTGTAATTTGTTGTGTTGAACCTGTACTGTTAGATGAACTATTTGAACTTCTATGTTTTGATGAACTTGTGCTACCACTTGATGAATTTCCTAAAATCTTTGCTGTAATCTTTTCAAAAGTTTCATCTATATAAGACGCTATTAATTTAATATATTTACCTATATCATTACTAACTAACTTATAAGTTTTACCATCACCAACTAGTGTTCCATTTTCAGAATCATTGCTTGGCATTCTATACCACTTGTATGTAACTGCTGCTGATGTAGTAACACTTAAACCATCTTCGTCTATTAATTGAGCCTCCAAAGTATTATCAACTTTTTCAGTTCCAATAATTTTAACTGCTGATGGTGTTGTTGTATCAGTATTATTAGTTGAATCAATTTCAAACTCTGCACTTACACTTAAATCATTAGTTACATCTGTATCTGTTCTGCTTTCATTTATATTCCCATCACTCCAATTTAGAAAATGATAACCCGTATCAGCTACAGCAGTTACTGTAGTTCCGTTATCTCCTTGAGTTATCGTTTGCGATGTTGTTCCTTCTATTGTCCCATGTTCTCCTGCTGTGTATGTCAGTATATATGATATTGGTAATATTGATGTTACATCTATTACTTTATATGTTGCTCCATTTGTTAATCCTGTTATTTCTGCTCCTGTTAAGCTTCCCGCTTCCGATTTATTGCTAGACAATGTTCCATCTTCTTTTACATAGTATGTTATTCCATTTACTGTCACATTATACTTATGCCCTGATGTTAATCCTGTTATTTTTCCATCGCCTACTCCTAGCCCTGCTGGCGAATCAGAACTTAATGTTACCGCTGTTGGAGTTACATCAGTTACTTTATATGTTGCTCCATTTGTTAATCCTGTTATTTCTGCTCCTGTTAAGTTTCCCGCTTCCGATTTATTTCTAGACAATGTTCCATCTTCTTTTACATAGTATGTTATTCCATTTGATGTCACATTATACTTATGCCCTGATGTTAATCCTGTTATTTTTCCATCGCCTACTCCTAGCCCTGCTGGCGAATCGGAACTTAATGTTACCGCTGTTGGAGTTACATCAGTTACTTTATATGTTGCTCCATTTGTTAATCCTGTTATTTCTGCTCCTGTTAAGCTTCCCGCTTCCGATTTATTTCTAGACAATGTTCCGTCTTCTTTTACATAGTATGTTATTCCATTTGATGTCACATTATACTTATGCCCTGATGTTAATCCTGTTATCTTTCCATCGCCTACTCCTAGCCCTAATGGCGAATCAGAACTTAATGTTACCGCTGTTGGAGTTACATCTGTTACTTTATATGTTACTCCATTTGTTAATCCTGTTATTTCTGCTCCTGTTAAGCTTCCCGTTTCCGATTTATTTCTAGACAATGTTCCATCTTCTTTTACATAGTATGTTATTCCATTTGATGTCACATTATACTTATGCCCTGATGTTAATCCTGTTATCTTTCCATCGCCTACTCCTAGCCCTGATGGCGAATCAGAACTTAATGTTACCGCTGTTGGAGTTACATCTGTTACTTTATATGTTACTCCATTTGTTAATCCTGTTATTTCGGTTCCTGTTAAGTTTCCTGCTTGTGATTGGTTGCTAGACAATGTTCCATCTGCCTTTACATAGTATGTTATTCCATCTGATGTTACATCATACTTATGCCCTGATGTTAATCCTGTTATCTTTCCATCTCCTGCTGTTAAACCCGCTGGTGAATCGGAACTTAATGTTACCGCTGTTGGCGTTACATCTATTACTTTATATGTTTCTCCATTTGTTAATCCTGTTATTTCGGTTCCTGTTAAGCTTCCCTCTTCCAATGGGTCTATAGACAATGTTCCATCTGCCTTTACATAGTATGTTATTTCATCTGATGTTACATAATACTTATGTCCTGATGTTAATCCTGTTATTTTTCCATCTCCTGCTGTTAAACCCGCTGGTGAATCAGAACTTAATGTTACCGCTGTTGGCGTTACATCTGTTACTTTATATGTTACTCCATTTGTTAATCCTGTTATTTCGGTTCCTGTTAAGCTTCCCTCTTCAAATGGGTCTATAGACAATGTCCCATCTGCTTTTATATAGTATGTTATTCCATCTGATGTTACATAATACTTATGCCCTGATGTTAATCCTGTTATCTTTCCATCTCCTGCTGTTAAACCCGCTGGTGAATCGGAACTTAATGTTACCGCTGTTGGCGTTACATCTGTTACTGTGTATGTTTTCCCATTTGTTAATCCTATTATTTCGGTTCCTGTTAAGCTTCGCGCTTCTGATGGGTCGGTAGATAACGTTCCATCTTCTTTTACATAGTATGTTATTCCATCTGATGTTACATCATACTTATGTCCTGATGTTAATCCTGTTATCTTTCCATCTCCAGCTGTTAACCCTGCTGGCGAATCGGAACTTAATGTTACCGCTGTTGGAGTTACATCAGTTACTTTATATGTTGTTCCATTTGTTAATCCTATTATTTCGGTTCCTGTTAAGCTTCGCGCTTCTGATGGGTCGGTAGATAACGTTCCATCTGCTTTTATATAGTATGTTATTCCATCTGATGTTACATAATACTTATGCCCTGATGTTAACCCCGTTATCTTTCCATCGCCTACTCCTAGCCCTGCTGGCGAATCAGAACTTAATGTTACCGCTGTTGGAGTTACATCTGTTACTTTATATGTTACTCCATTTGTTAATCCTGTTATTTCGGTTCCTGTTAAGCTTCCCTCTTCAAATGGGTCTATAGACAATGTCCCATCTGCTTTTATATAGTATGTTATTCCATCTGATGTTACATAATACTTATGCCCTGATGTTAATCCTGTTATTTTTCCATCGCCTACTCCTAGCCCTGCTGGCGAATCAGAACTTAATGTTACCGCTGTTGGAGTTACTTCAGTTACTTTATATGTTGTTCCATTTGTTAATCCTGTTATTTCTGTTACTCCTGTTATTGGTACTACTGCATTTACAGCATTTCCGATTTCACTTACATACTTACCTGTATCTGTTCCACTTTCTATTTCTACATTATATATCTTCTCAGCATTTAATCCTGTTATCTTCCCATTATCTGCTGTTAATCCTGCTGGTGAATCGGAACTTAATGTTACCGCTGTTGGAGTTACATCTGTTACTTTATATGTTGTTCCATTTGTTAATCCTGTTATTTCTGTTACTCCTGTTATTGGTACTACTGCATTTACAGCATTTCCGATTTCACTTACATACTTACCTGTATCTGTTCCACTTTCTATTTCTACATTATATATCTTCTCAGCATCTAATCCTGTTATCTTCCCATTATCTGCTGTTAATCCTGCTGGTGAATCAGAACTTAATGTTACCGTTGTTGGAGTTACATCTGTTACTTTATATGTTGTTCCATTTGTTAATCCTGTTATTTCTGTTACTCCTGTTATTGGTACTACTGCATTTACAGCATTTCCGATTTCACTTACATACTTACCTGTATCTGTTCCACTTTCTATTTCTACATTATATATCTTCTCAGCATCTAATCCTGTTATCTTCCCATTATCTGCTGTTAATCCTGCTAGTGAATCAGAACTTAATGTTACCGTTGTTGGAGTTACATCAGTTACTTTATATGTTGTTCCATTTGTTAATCCTGTTATTTCTGTTACTCCTGTTATTGGTACTACTGCATTTACAGCATTTCCGATTTCACTTACATACTTACCTGTATCTGTTCCACTTTCTATTTCTACATTATATATCTTCTCAGCATCTAATCCTGTTATCTTCCCATTATCTGCTGTTAATCCTGCTGGTGAATCGGAACTTAATGTTACCGCTGTTGGAGTTACATCTGTTACTTTATATGTTGTTCCATTTGTTAATCCTGTTATTTCTGTTACTCCTGTTATTGGTACTACTGCATTTACAGCATTTCCGATTTCACTTACATACTTACCTGTATCTGTTCCACTTTCTATTTCTACATTATATATCTTCTCAGCATCTAATCCTGTTATCTTCCCATTATCTGCTGTTAATCCTGCTGGTGAATCGGAACTTAATATTACCGCTGTTGGCGTTACATCTATTACTTTGTATGTTGTTCCATTTGTTAATCCTGTTATTTCGGTTCCCGTTAAGCTTCTCTCTTCCGATTGGTCGGTAGATAACGTTCCATCTGCCTTTACATAGTATGTTGTTCCATTTGCTATTACCTCATACTTATTCCCTGATGTTAATCCTGTTATCTTTCCATCATCTGCTGTTCCTAATGATCCTTCTTGAAGAATTGTTGATCCAATTGTTGTAATACTTGTAGTAGCATAAGCTCCTCCTAATGCTGTTACCTTTATGGTAGAATTCTCTGTTATATTATCCGTATATGTAACAGTCACTTGTCCATTCACATCAGTTGTAGCAGTAGTACTACTTAAAGTTCCATTCCCAGAGTCTCTTGAAAATGTCACTGGAATATTTGCAGGTTTAGCTCCATCTGCGTTTGTTACTGTTGCAGTTACCACAGATGAATTAATTGATGGTTTATTTGAAGCTTCCACCATAGTTGGCAGTTGGGTATATGTGCTGTTTGCTGTATCTATAGGCTGATATTTATTATAAAAATATAATGATCTAATATCATTATTTTCCCATGCTCCCCCAGTACCAGAAGTAAAACCTACATAAACATTATCACTATTGAATATGCTTCCATCACCTAAATTAATATTAGTGTCTATAGGTAAGTAAGCACCAGCTCTACTATTTACATTATTTATTCTTACCTGTAAATTTTGGTTAGATCCATCATAATCCACCCAAGCATAATAGATGCCTCCCTGTCTAAAGTCATAATTTCCAAAGTTTGATTTAGGAGCTGTCGCTATAGGATGATCTGCATCTCCATTTTTATTTACAGCTATATGACTTGGTCCTAATCCATTATCTCCAACATAATTTCCATTATCATATGTGTCAAATTCAATTCCTATACTATTAGTTATGCCTTGATAACCAATGCCTGCTCCCTCAGTCCCCAAACCATTGGTATTGTTATTTATAACAAACACAATTCCATCAGCTCCTGGAGCAAATACGTCTGGGTTGCTAGTACCAGCATTGCTCATTCTAAAAGAAAAGAATGTACTGAACGATTTATTATTAGATAGCGAAACGTAATTACTATAATATGCAGATCCCTTTTGACCTGAAGTTGCTGGCGTAAGTCTTAAAACAGTGCTATCACCATCAACTGCAAATTCAGCATTTCCGTTTTCTTTCATTAAACCTTGCATACTACCATTGTTAAAGTTATCATACTTAAATGAAACATATCCAGTTCCAGTAGCATGTGCATCTATTGTGGTTAATGACATGAAAAAATTTATCATTATAGAGAATGATAATAAAAATGATATAACTCTTTTCTTTTCAATTTTCATAAGTTAATTTTTCCCCTTTTTCCTTTGTTACATTTGTGTATAATCTATTCTACTTTTATGAAAATATATAACTTCAAGCTAGAATATATGATTTGTAAGTAAAAATTAGTATTTATAGACTTAAACATATATTTGTTTGAAAAAATCCCCTTGTACTTTTAATAGATAAATCTAAATGAAATTACTTTCACACAGTTACTTGATAAAAATAGTCATATTTAAACGTATACTTAAATGACAAAATAAGTTTTGATTTTACTATTTAAAAATTAGATATTCTTTCAGATATAGCAATTGTGTATAGGCCTATGTATAATTATAAATACAATTAAATAATTCAGTACACAAGTCAAGTAAATTTAATTAACCGTTTCTCCTTTCTACATAAAATCTAAAATCAAGTCTTTATACTTTCATATGATATATATCATAATACAAAGCAATACTAAAAGTCCACCTTTTTATTCCTTTTTCGCCATTTTTCTTTTATATATGTTAATGTACGAATCCCAAAACATATATTTCAAAAGTATTTTTATATAAAATTAAATTAAATTATAAAAAATTATTTCCATAAATCTAAAATATACATTCCTATGCATCACACAAATACAGACATATATTGATATGTAAATCAATATTAAGAAAATTTAATATTGCAAAAATAACAAGCGAGTTATTCTTTATGTTAAATCAGCAACAACATATAACTTGCAACTATAATAATGAGAATCTTTAATAAAGTAATATTCATTATTAAAGATTGAATCTCCTACTTTGCATTTTCATGACCGTTTATCTTTTTACTAACACTATCGGATAATAATCGATAACACTTTCAGTAAAGGCTAAAAATTCATTTTCAAATAATACTATTAATGTAAAAGTAATTTCTTTAAAAGCTGCATGTAAATTATTATTAAATATTTATTAAAACCCTGATAGCTTAGGATATTAGTAAAATACTCTATAAAGAGATTTATAGCACATCCTTTTTAATAAACTGTTTTTGCAGTCTCTCTCATAAATGTACCTTTATTACCACCTCATATTTGCCCCTTCAATATACCTTTTGAGATGCATGCCAATAATCTTCTAGCTTTAGACTATTAAAAATTCTATAATTTTCTCCACAATAAAAATAAGAATGATCTATTATGATATCATAGACCATTCTTAATAGTATCTAATATCTATTTAACAATGAATAAATAATGTTTAACTGCTTTACATTTGCATAAAACACCTGTTTATTCACATAATATAAATATATTTAAATGGTTGAAAGCAACTATAAAGGTGGTTAAACTAATGAAAAGATTTATATATTCGTTCTTTATTATCATATTTCTAACATTTTACTTTAATACAATAAATACATTCGCTCAACTTCAATCTAAAACATTAACTCAAGGTATTTATAATGTGGGCGATGCAAAATTATTGATAGGTACTCCCCTTACTATAAAAATCACCCCATCTACTAGTAAAGCTATAGTTATTATTATTGATTCTAATCAAACTATAGAATCATTAGTAAGATTAAATCCTCAGGTTACTCAACAAGTTTTACCTCCACTTGACTATGATTACTCAATTATAATTTTCAGTAATGGTGGTGTAATATTTTCATAAAAAGTAGTTTGAATGCCAAACTTACAACAAACTCACCTGTAACTTTTATGATGCCGCAATTATCCCCAAAGCTATAATTTTGTTTAAGTATTTCTTAATCATTATTTTTCTCCCCCATTTTAGATATCTTTTTCACCATGAGTATTGTATTTCTCTTTATGCTTGTAATCTCCACCAAAGAGTTTCTTCGCGTTTATAATTTTTGAATCCACAACGCTCTAAAATCTTTTGAGAAGCCACGCCATCTAAATCAGTTTCAGCAATTACACTTTTAACACCATTTTGTTTCAATGCCCACTGACACATTCCTTTTGCAGCCTCTGTCATATAGCCATTGTGCTCAAAATCCTTACCTAAACCATAGCCAATCTCAACTTCACCATTTTCATTAGGAATATCTTTAAAATCCGCTGAACCTACTACAACTCTATCATTCTTACGAATTAAGAAAAAAAAGCTATGCCATAAAAAATTGTTAGGGTCTTTTTGGGTTATTTCATACTGTCCCTTTACTATTTCAAGAAAAAATCCTTTCATTGGCTCTGCCTTATAGGCACAGTTTAATTCTCTTTCAAGTGCAGGAATGTCTTCAATCCATAGCTTTAATTGATTAAGAGTTAGTGGGATAAGCTCCAATCGTTCAGTTTGTATTATCATTTTCTTGCCTCCATCAAATAAAATTCTTCTAATAAATTAAAATTTAACGCTTTAAGGCACATTCAAAAAATAACAATTCTATTTTTCAGCCTATTTTCCATCAGAGGAAGCTCCATTCTCATACGCTCACTGAGTAAGCGATTCACACCAAATCTATTTGGAACGGAGGCTAACTCATGAATGAGTTAGCTAAGTTTAAGAATCCAAATCATAGAATTTGGACTTTCACTTATCTGCTCATCGGTAAATTGACCTAATAGGCCCGCTATGATGGCAATTTACCTTCTTGCCTAATGAAAAATATTCATGGCAAATTCGACTTGTTATTTGTTTTCATGTGCCTAATCTTCATTATTCATAGCCCATTTTCTACATTGTTCAATCTTAGGAGCTGGGTCAAATCCTTCTTCAACGCCCATATTCGAGAGCATATCACAAGGAAAAATCGTACATTCTCCACAGTGATTATAGTTCTTCTTCTCACAGCAATGTTTAACCTCACATTCTCCACCCCAAAATGGCTTCTTCATATTTATACATCCACTACAATTTACTTTTTCTTTTCTCTCACAATTATTGCAACAAACACCACATCTTGATTCAAACATAATTATCCTCCTTTGCAAACCTTTTTTAGTAAATTGTACCACATTTTCAAATATAGCACTATTCAAGTAATTTAGAAATCAAGCTTTTGACAATCAAAATTATAAATGAACATATAAAATAAATATTTTGCCAGAAAATATTTATTTTATCGCTGTTTATCCAAATTATGTATTATTTTACTAAAAAATATGTTATACTTTATGTAAACTTTTACCTTAGTTTAAATGACTATATTTTTACTTATTCTTGACAAAACATTTCTTACACTTTAATCATATTTAATTTAAGAAAGGAAGATTTTAATGAAAAAATTAGTTACTCTCGTTCTTTTCCTATTTATTTTAACTTCTACAAACGTGGTTGCTTTTGCTAATTCAACACCTAAAATTCCTGTGCTGCTTTATCATGTTGTTACTCAAAATCCAAGTGGAACATATCAATTTAGTCTTACAGACTTTAAGAACGATATGGCTTATCTAAAGAAAAACGGTTATACACCTTTATCACTTAATCAATATTACAACATACTAAATGGAACTGTAACAGCTCCAAGCAGACCTGTATTACTCACATTTGATGATAGTACAAGCGATTTCTATACAAATGTATATCCTGTTTTGAAACAATATAACTTTAAGGCAACTCAATTTGCTGTTACTGACTGGCTAGATACTAATGGACATCTTACAAGAGCTCAATTACAGATGTTATCAGCTAATGGAATTGATATAGCAAATCATACTATCAAACATCAACCTCTTACTTCAGACTGGAATACTCAATACTCAGCTATAAATAATGCAAATATAAAACTTAAATCAATAACCAACAATGCTGCTAATTCCGTTGCATATCCTTATGGAAATTATAATTCCACTACAATGTCAGTTCTTAAGAACTTGGGCTGTCAAGGCGGTTTCACAGTAAGCGGAGGTTTAAGTTCATCAAATAGCAACAAATATGAATTACCACGTATTATAATGGCTAATGGTGACTCAGTCTCAGTTTTCGCAAGAAAGCTTACAACAGGATATTAATATACCTGAAAAATAACTTAACTAATTATTTTAAGTGTAAGATTATTTTGTTAGAATCATTAAAGTAATATCAAAAGGAAAAGCCTCAGAAATAATTTTCTGAGGCTTTTCCTTTCAATTTTTCATTTAATAAAACACCACATATTAAATAATGCGGTATTTTATAATCTTTAACTAATAACTAATGAAACTCTACACTAGACGCTCCTTCTACAAAACCTTGTGCAAAACCTTTTAAAAAATTTGGAACTACATAAATTAAGCATATTAAAATTATAAATATTCCAATATTTCTAAGTACTCTATTCTGCTTTTTAGAAGAAAATATAATAAGAACAATCCCTATTATAATTCCAATCAAAGTAATAATATCAAGCATATTAATTCTCCCTTAAACATTTATTTCTATAAGTATTTTACATTTTATTATAATTTCATATCAATTGTAACATATTATGTAAATATATCAAAATTAAAGTATTATTTAATTTCAGAACCAAGTTATCACTTTTAGTCATTTAGTTATATTGTAAAAACAAAATACCATAACACTTAATAATTGAGTGTTATGGTATTTACTCAAAAAATTTATGCTAACTTGTATATAGTGTTCCTTAATGAGAATAGAGGTTATGTGAGTCGAGTTTCCTTTTTCCGCGACTTGTCTCGGGAGCATGCTGAAATAGTGCAACTTCTGATGTTAGGAAGCCTCAACTTATTCTCAGTAACCGGAACAACAGCGTACCTGTCCTTTCGGTAAATTATCTCATATGTCCAAGTTTGCATTTTGTTATCTATATTTCTTGTCCAATTAAATTGCTATTTTAAAATTCTGTTTTGTCATCCCTGTTAGCTTAAATAATCTATTGTTACATTTAAATTAGAATTAGGTATAGGTAATTCTTCTGCCTTTATTGAATCGTTGGTATTTGGTATAGGCAATGGTTGTAATGATATCGAGTTATCTTTTGAGGTTTGGTTTTGACTCTTATCATTAACTACATCTTCCTTATTGTCTATATCTTCCTTATTATCTAATGTATTAATCTGTTCAACTGATTTAGCAATTTCTTCTGAGTTATTTTTGATTTTACTATTTCTATAATTTGAATCTATAAATGTTAAAGTACCGTAAATAGCAACAATCGCCAAGCTAATACCAATTCCATAATATTTTAGTTTCACTACAATAACTTCTTTCTAAAATAAAATTTTACATATATAATATTTATTTTGCTTCATTATTTATAAATTTAAAATCACAGCATTCTCCACCGCATCCTAAGGTTTGTGTTCTTTCAAAAGTTATCTTATTTATAGAACCATAACATACAATGTCACCTTTACAAAACATTTGACACATTTCTGGACAGTTCATCTCTATACAAGTATCATACCATAAGCATTTTTTCATAATAAATACCATTGAATTATTATCATTTTGTATGATTTTACTTTCCCAATTGTCACATTTTAATGATTCACTAAAATTCATGCGAAATATTTCAAAAAAATGTTCACTTTCTTCCATCTTCTGAATACTTAGTACAACCCTTTGCAAATCTTGCAAAAATCCTTTTTCTACAATTTGTAAAGCTAGTTCCTTATATGTTGGAATCTCTTGTAACACTCTATAAAGTGCTATTCTCGGGATAATGCTATTTTTTAAAGTTTCTAACTGCCCATTACTTTTTCCTGTACTAATTTGTTTCATAAATGCATTGAACTTTTCTTGCTGTTTCTGATATATTTTTTCTCCTTCTTCTTGTCCAAACTCATCAATCAAAAAGTTCTTCACATTTTCACCTTCTAAATATATAATTTTTTTTCTAGAATATACTACACTATATATAAGGAAAATTAATCCTATCAAACTTAATATTATAAGTTCCACCATAGTTGTTTTCCTTGTTATATAGCTTATCATTTACATTAATTCCAATTTTGTGTTAATTATAGCATATGCATAAATGCCATACAATTAAATTTTCTGCTAACTATAACATAAGTTTAAGTTATAAGTTATTTATCTATATAGGGTTCATCATTAAGAATTTAATATATCACAAACAAAGAAATTAGATACATATTTGTGTAATAGGTTATCTATAGCATAAATATGATTTATAGTTTGCATATCTATATAGATATCCAATTTAAGAATTGCACTTATTTGTAGTTAATATTTCCACTAGAAATTGCATACATTTTTGTGAAACAGGCATTGAAATTGAACTGTGAAGGTTCTTAGTACAATGTTGTACCATTTTCTGCTTGTCCTGATTTTACATTAGGAGCATGCAAAAATGGGCACAACCTTGTACTTAGAACCTTTCAGTGAAAATTTCATGGTCCTGTGGAACAAAAATGTATGCAATTTCGGTTATTCACCACATAAATATGATTTATAGTTTGGACATCTATAGTATGATATAATAATGTAAATATCATGTAATGGGGTGATACAAAATGAGAAGATTAATAAAAACAATAGTTATTTTATCAGTAATAGCTATTTCATTAGTGAAAGCTTCCACATTACTATCAAAACCAGCAGTTGCAAATTCAGAATGGAGACAAGATAGTAAGGGTTGGTGGTATTCGGAAGGAAATTCATATGCTACTGGATGGAAATTAATAGATAAAAATTGGTATTATTTTTATTCTGATGGGTATATGGCACATGACACAACAATTGATGGATATACTTTAAATAGTAGTGGTATATGGGCTGATTCAGCTGAAACTTTACTTGGCAGAGAAATATTAAAAAATATTAGTGCACAAAATCAAACGTTCACTATAAAATGTTCAAGCAAAGATGTGGACATAAATAACTTAGGAAATATTTTTAACAGTGAAGTAGAAAAATTAAAAATTACAGATCCATATGATATATACAATGTATCTAATTATGACTTAAATGCAACAAGCAATGGCTTTGGCACTATTAATATAAAAGTTAATTGTAATTATAAGATGACAGCTAAAATGGAAGCTGAATTAGATACAAAAGTAAAAGAATTAGTTGCACGTATTGCTCCAGATAGTATGAGTGAGTCAAAAAAAGAACTTGCTATACATGACTGGATAGTTAACAACACAAAATATGATGAATCTTATAAAATATTTGATCCATACAATACTTTAATGAAACATACTGGAGTTTGTGAAGGATATAGTCTACTAGCCCAAAAAATGTTTACCACTGCTGGAATTAAATCGACAATTGTTGAAGGAACAGCAGATGGTACAGCTCATGCATGGAATCTTGTTTATATAGATGGAAAATGGCGTCATGTTGATTGTACATGGGATGATCCAGTGTCTTCAGTACCTGTTCTAAGGCATAATTATTACAATTTAACAGACAAACAAATAAGTGCAGACCATTCATGGACTACTTCAAATTATCCAAGTGCTAATTAATTATAGATAAATAAGTTTGGATTTAAAGTTAAGTGATAAATTACCGAAAGAAAGGGTACTCTGTTGTTCCGGTTACTAGAGAAAATGATTGTGGATTTCTAGCAGTAGAAGTTGTTCCATTCCAGCATGCTCCTTAAGCAAGTTAAGGACAAGCAAGAATGGAACAACTTCTACTGAAGAAATCCTACATTCCTTTTCTCAATGTAACACTACACAAAAGAGCACCCTTTCTTTCTGGTTTTGAATATATTTCAGAGTTTAAGTCTAATTAATAATTTTTTATCTATATGAGGATGTGATAAAGTCTATTTCATAGAATAAATTATGGGAAAACTAATCACTTGATATGTTGTTTTATAACGATTTGCATACTGTATAATTTTATTTAATCACCACCTCCTATATAGACGTATATATTCAACTGATGTTTCACACTTGACACCATCTTATAAATCCATGTTTTTGGTGATTATGTATAGCTATAAAATGTACTTTGTAGGATAAGTTATAAAAAACCAGTCTCTTCCTATATTGTTTTATAGCCATTTGTAAGCTGTACAATTTTCTTATAGATAAGTCAATATTATAAATTTAATATCTATATAACTTAGGATTTACACCTAGATGGTAGATAACTGAAAAAACTAGCAGTATAGAATATGATTTAAAGCATGAGTAAGCTGACAAATAACTAAAACACTACAATTATATTAACCAGTGTATTCTCCATATGGTAATCTAACTGCCACTCCTGTTTGATCAAAATCATATTGTATTCCATCAAGTGGTTTCCTTTCATACACTAAATTCATTCCCATATCATAAATTACTTTAGACATAACTTTAGGATCTTGAATTACAGTACCTGCCATAATACCTTCATCTACTAATTTCCTAGCTTCTGGTATAGCATCAATTCCAACAACTGGAATATTCATTGTCTTATCATCTTTGTTATACCCATATTTCTGCAATGCTTCAATAGCCCCTATTGCCATTTCATCATTATTAGAAATTACCGCTTCAATTCTATTACCATTAGTAGCAAATACTGATTCCATAATATTTTCAGCGACGTCCCTATTCCATCCACATATTTTAAGGGCAATTTCTTGTGTTTTTATTCCTGCAGAGTTAATTTCTGAAACAGAATATTTAGTTCTATCAATTGCTTCTGTGTTATCCTTTTCTCCCATCAACATGACATATTGCATAATATCATCTTTATTTCTATCTATACTTTTATTTGAATTCCACGCATTTATTAAAATTTTCCCTTGTAATATGCCAGCTTCTTTTGAATCTGTTCCTACAAAAAAAGCTTTATTATAAGATTTAACAGCATTTATATCAACTGGCTCTCTATTAAACAAAATCACTGGAATATTCTTAGCTTTAATTTTATTAATAACTTCGCCTGTAACTTTTGTATCTACTAAATTTAAAAATATAAGATTAGCATCTTCATTTTCAAGTACTGAATCAATGCTGCTATTTTGTATTGATTGGTCATTTTGACCATCATAAAAAGCGAATTCAACTTTATCTTGATTGTTCTTTTGAATTTCTTCAAAACTTTCATGAACTAAGGAAATATATTTATCTTTAAAGTCATATAAAAATGCTCCTATTTTTACAGGCTTTTGTCTAAATGGAATCACCTCAGCATTAACTTGTATATTGTTATATGATAATACTATTGAAAACATAATAATTAAAGTTTCTAATATTGCTATTATTCTACTTGATGCCTTCATTTAAAATCCCTGCTTTCATTCATTACATAATAATATTATTATCATTAAAAAGCAGAAATATTTATATTATGTAATTTAAATAACAAACTATTTACTATTGAATTTTAATATCACCTATTGTTTAATGTGACAAGTAAAAATATTACCATTACCTATTGGGAATATTCAGTAGTTGGTTTTCAAAGATTTACTAAATCTGAACTTTTATTTTATTATTTTAATAAGATAATTCTACTGCATAATTAACTAATTCATAGCCTTACTATTCACTTGGAAATATACTACTTAAAATGATTAAATTACTATGTAAATATATCATCAAAAAATATGGTCAGCATGATATAATAATGTAAAAAGATGATATAATGGGGTGCATGATATGAGAAGACCAAAATTATCAAAATTAATAGTTAGTTCATTATTAGCAACTTCACTTCTAGCATTAAGTCCAATTGCGGCAAATGCTGAATGGAAGAAAGACAGCACAGGCTGGTGGTTTACAGAAGGACATTCCTCATATGCTACTGGTTGGAGATTAATAGATAGGAATTGGTATTATTTCTATTCTGATGGTTATATGGCACATGATACATCAATCGATGGATATTATTTAAATAGTAGTGGAGCATGGACTGATTCAGCAAGTGCTGTAATAGGAAGAGAAATATTGAAAAACATTAGGGTTCAAAATCCAACATTCTACATGCAGTGTTCAAGCAGTGATATAAGTATTAAAAATTTAGGAAACGTTATCAAAAGTCAAATAGAACAATTAAAACTTTCAAATTCATATGAAATGTACAATGTATCTGATTATAAATTAAATATGTCAACTAATGGCTCAGGTATTATTAATATAAAAGTTACTTGTAATTACAAAATGACTGCAAAAATGGAAGCTGATTTAGATTTAAAAGTAAAATCAATAATTGCAAGTATTGCTCCTAATACCATGAGTGATTCACAAAAAGAACTCGCTATACATAACTGGATTGTCAACAATACACGATATGATCAATCTTATTCAATATACGATCCATATAATACTTTGATTAAACATACTGGAGTTTGTGAGGGATATGCTCTACTAGCTCAAAAAATGTTTACGGTTGCAGGAATTAAATCAATTGTTGTAGAAGGAACATCAGATGGACAAGCTCATGCATGGAATTTAGTTTATATAAACAGTAAATGGCGTCACGTAGATTGTACATGGGACGACCCAATATCATCTGTTGATATTCTACGATATGATTATTATAACTTAACGGACAAGCAAATTAGTGCAGACCATTCATGGAATACTTCAAAGTATCCAAGTGCTAATTAATTATAGATAAATAAGTTTGGATTTAAGGTCAAGTGATAGCTTACCGAAAGAAAGGGTACTCTGTTGTTCCGGTTACTAGAGAAAATGATTGTGGATTTCTAAAAGCAGAAGTTGTTCCATTCCAGCATGCTCCTTAAGCAAGTTAAGGACAAGCAAGAATAGTACAACTTCTCCTGAAGAAATCCTACATTCGTTTTCTCAATGTAACACTGCACAAAAGAGCACCCTTTCTTTCTGGTTTCGAATATATTTAAAAGTTTAAGTTTAATCGATAGTTTTTTATCTATATGAGGATGTGATAAAGTCTATTTGATACAATAAATTATAGAAAAACTAATCACTTGATATGTTGTTTTATAACGATTTGACGACTGTATAATTTTATTTAATCACATTCTCTTATAGATAAGCAACCTAAAATTTAGACCTCTGAAAAACTAATAAATATTATTAATTTAGATATATATCGAAAAGTAGAAATAGAGGTGATGCATTTGTGTAGTGTTACCTCAAAAATTTTGATAGCTATGCTTCTTAGATTGTAAGTTGTTCCACATGTGCTTGTTCACAGCATGTCTGTGAAGCAAGCATTGTGGGTACAACTTGCAGTCTTAGAAGCATCTATCAAAATTTTCAGTAACCGAAACACATGCATTACCTCTATTTCGGTTAGCTACTACATAAGTTTAAGTCTTGATTGGGATATCTATATTAAAATATCAATTAATACTCACTCTTTTAAATATCAGTACGAAATTATCCTTTCACGATATATTTCCGAACAATTCATTATTTTTAACATCTTTATTACTGAATTATCATTCCAAAAATGCATTGGATACACTTTATCTGTATTAGTATTTTTCATAAAATAATCAAATCCTAAGTAAAACCATTCTCCTTGTCTAGGATCTAAAACCACAAAAGCAGCATCAAAATGTCTATTCTTTATTTTTGCTATTTCTTTCTCAAACTCTTGCATCATATTTTCGTTAAAAATTTTATCCTTGTAATTCCATACCCATAAATTAAGATCACCTGCATGATAAATTGTCTTACCATCTACTGTAACAATAAACGCAACCCCTTCATCTGTTGAATTTAAAGTTTCTATTTTTAAATCTAATGTTTCAAGAACATCGTTACTCTTAATAAATTCAATCTTTTCATAAATATCATCAGTAATACCATGCTTATTAAATAAATTTCGCCCAAATGCCGTCTTAATGTCTCTTGAAAAAATATATTTAACATTTGGATATTCTTTTAATAACTCAAAAATTGACATATTAAAATGATCATGGTGATTATGACTTGAAAACACATAAATTGTTTTCTCTTTATCAAACTTAGGAAGTTGTCCTTTATAATAATCAAACAGTAAAATCACATTCTCAAATTCCACTGAAAAACAACTATGTTCAATATAAGTGATCTTCATTTTCATCATCCTTTCTACAATATTTCAATTACTTCTAAGTGCTAAACAATTGCGATTAATTACCTTCTACCTCGTCATCATATATTCATAATATCACACTGCCATGACCTTACTCAAGAGTTTTTTGCAATTTTATTTTATTATTCTTTCATTTAGTCTTGATTTTTAACTGTTTTTTAAGATTTTATATTTCATAACGCAATTTTAACTTTTAATAATTTCATTTTTAAATGAATTTCAAAATTTTCTCTAAGAATATCTCATTTATTCCTCCAGTATTTATACAGGCAATTACATAATTATTAATTTTATTTCTTCTCTTTAAAAATTAGAAAAATAATTTAAAAATATCTAATTTTTAAGGAATATTAAAAGAAGTAGAAATCAATTTAAATTGCTTTCTACTTCTTTTAACCTGGATTATTTATTAATTGTAAAATATAACAGTATATGAAAGGTATTGCTAAAACACTACATTTTACAAATATAGACTATTCACTTAAAAAATGAGCAAAAATACAGAAGAAAGATTCACGTCTATCTATAGTTTCATTACAAAAAAATATTAACAAAGGAGAGTTTCATATTGGTAGTTTATTAGAAAAATCATTAAATTTCGAAAGTGGAAATTTAACTTCAGGTACTGGAATTATATTGTATAGATAATCATATATTAAATATAAAATCATCAATCATTAATTGAAAACTTTCTTCTATATTTACTGGAGTTTGAAAATATCCATGAGAACTTAAGGATACAAAGCCATGTAGAAGACTCCTCAACGCTCTGCTTTTATGAGTTATAAATGTATTGTCCTTATTATAAAATTCTAAAATCCTATGTATTATAGTATTAATTTCTTTTGATAAACGCTTTACATCTTCATTTTCAGTACTTGGAATGTTCATAAAAAGCCTATAGCCGCTCTTATTTTTATAGGCAAACTCCCTATACACATCTGAAAACTCTCTAATAGCATTCTCACCACTTTTTCCAATTAATCTTTCCATTAACTCTGAATTTAAGTTATTTAAAAAGTATATTGTCATTTTTATTTTAAGATCATCTATATTTTCGTAATAAT
Organism: Clostridium saccharobutylicum DSM 13864; assembly: GCF_000473995.1. Taxonomy (NCBI): domain Bacteria; kingdom Bacillati; phylum Bacillota; class Clostridia; order Eubacteriales; family Clostridiaceae; genus Clostridium; species Clostridium saccharobutylicum. Next base: position 3,821,347 of record NC_022571.1, read on the forward strand.
TGTATAATGATGGATATTTTATATTAAGTTTTTCTGCAATTTTTTGAAAATTAATCTGACTAAGCCCAATTTCATCAGCCAGCAAAAAAGCAGTTTGAATAATCTTTTCCTTTGTTAAATTTCGCTTTTGAACCATTTGAATACTCCTTATAATACTAGTTAATAAAACTAGTTTATCATGATAAATTGTATTTATTAAACAACAAAAAGTAGAAACAAACTATAAATTATAGTTTACAAATTATATTTTATAGTTTATTATTATAATCACAGTACATTCACAATCTGGTTGATAAAGTATTATTAACCTAACAATGTATAAACTTAATTTAAACTATTGAGTATTGTAAATTAAAAATTAGAATAGAAATCAAGGAGGAATTTATATTATGAGTTATAAAAATAATGAAAGTAAAGTTAATACAAGTTATACAAAATGCGCAGGTTTTGGATTTTGTGCATGTTGCAATGAATCAGTATGCACCGTTAACGAATTAAATAATTCTAAGTCTATAGAAACTTTTCATGATGATATAAATAAAAAAATTAAAAATCTTCAAAGTAGAAAAAATAAAACTACTTACACTAAGGATGAAGTGATTCAAATATTAAAGTCATAGAATAAAGTGGCTGTGCCACGCTCTCTCTTAATAACGTTTTTGCACGCTAAATTTCTCTTAGCCATTGATATGACTGGCTCTCAAGATTCAAAAATTTTATACTTTCCTAGACATGAGCAAAGTGGCTTCGCCACACTCTCTCTTAATTATATTTTCACATACCATCTCCATCTTAGTCATTGATACAACTTGCTTTAAAAATCCCAAAATTCTATGCTTTCAGAGACATAAACAAAAGTGGCTGTGTATGCTCTCTTTTAATCACATTTTCACAAGTCAACTTCTTCTTAACCCTTGATATAATTATCTTTCAAAATCTGATTATTTTATACTTTCCTACGAAAAAAACAAGCACTTTTCCATTATACTTTGTGAAGGCTTTTCCTTCATGGGCAGTTCCTAAACAACAAAGAAATAGCCTTCCACGATACTTTTAGGCCATCGCAGTAAGCTATCCTCTATTAACTTACAGATACGCAATTTTTAAATCTACAATAACTGGTTTTATTGTTTTGATAAAACCTCATAATTTATTTTATGACTATATTCTAAGGCACATGAAAGAAAATAACGAGTCCAAAATGCCATGATTATTTTGTATCAGGCAAGGAAGTAGATTTGTCTCATAGCGGGCTATTAGAGGAATCTGCTGATGAGCAGAGAACCCAAATCTATGATTTGGTGTGAATCGCTTACTCAGTGAGCGTATGCGAGTCGAGCTTCCTCTGATGCAAAATAGGCTTGGCAGATGGACTTGTTATTTTTTTGATTGTGCCTAATGTAAATATGGTTTATTTTTATACTCTTGCTATATCTAACTTTATTGCTGTTTCAATAACAGCATTAGCAACAGCATTAGAAACATCTTCATTAAATACTGTAGGTACAATATTGTCCTCATTTAATTCATAATCATTTATTAAGTTTGAAATTCCTTTTGCTGCTGCAATTTTCATTTCATCACATATGTCTTTAGCTCTAACCTTTAGGGCACCTTTAAAAATTCCTGGAAACGCTAAAACATTATTAATTTGATTTGGAAAATCTGATCTTCCTGTAGCTATGACTCTAGCTCCTGCTTTTTTTGCCTCATCAGGCATTATTTCTGGAATTGGATTCGCTAAAGCAAAAACTATGCTATCTTCATTCATGCTTTCTACCATTTCTTTAGTTACTACATTACCATCTGAAACACCAATAAAAACATCAGCATTTTTAATTATATCTTCTAGTTTGCCTTTTTCTAAACTTCTATTAGTAACCTTCGCTATTTTTTGTTGTGGATCATTTAATGTAGTATCACCGTCTGCAACTGCACCATTTATATCACATAATATTATGTTTTCTGCTCCAGCTGAAATTAAAAGCTTAGCGGTTGCAATACCTGAAGCACCTGCACCATTTATTACTACTTTTATTTTTGCTATATCTTTATCTACTATTTTTAAAGCATTATATAATCCTGCTAAAACTACAATTGCAGTTCCATGTTGATCATCATGATATACTGGTATATCAAGTATTTCTTTTAGTTTCTCTTCAATATAAAAACATTCTGGAGATTTTATGTCTTCAAGATGTATTCCGCCAAAACCTATTGCAATATTTTTTATTGTATTCACTATATCATCGGCATCTGTAGAGTCTACACAGATTGGCATTGCATCTACATTTCCAAATCTTTTAAGTAATAGCGCCTTACCTTCAACTACTGGAAGTCCTGCTAATGATCCTATATTTCCAAGACCTAGCACTGCTGTTCCATTTGTGATTACAGCAACTGTTCTTCCTTTTATTGTATATTCATATGCATTTTCTTTATCTTTAGCAATTTCTAAACATGGTCCTGCTATACCTGGAGTGTAAGCTAACGCTAAGTCCTCTCCATTTCTTAATGGCATTGTTCCCACAACTTCAATTTTACCTCTTTTTTCTCTATGTAATCTTAGTGATTCTTCTTTTACATTAATGCTCATACTATACAGTTGAACTATTATATAGTAATAGTTCAACTTCACCTCCCCTTTTACAATTACGTTATTATTGCAAATCTCATCCTATATCTATTCTTCTATTGAACAAACATATTCATCAATAGCTTGTGCTACCAGTTTAGATACTCTTACAGCTTCAACTACTGTCTTTGCACCAGTTACCACATCTCCCGACGCGAATACACCTTTCCTGCTAGTTCGTCCAAATTGATCTACCTCTACTAACCCAACACCATTAATATTTATTCCAATTGTATTAGAAACAATATTTGAGCGAGGGCCTTGTCCTATTGCCAAAATAACTGAATCTGCCTTAAATATACCTTCTGTAGATTCCAGATACTCAATTTTCTTATTTCCACTGTCATCTTTTACAACTTCTGTTCTTACATATTTAACACCTTCATCAACTATTTCAATAGGAGCTGTAAATACTTCGAACTTAACTCCATCAATTTTAGCGTATTCCACTTCAATTGGTTCTGCTTCAATACTTTCAGGATCTTCCCTATACATTATATTAACATCAGTAGAACCATTTCTAAGAGCTGTTCTTGCTACATCCATTGCCACATTTCCTGCACCTATAATGCACACTCTTTTACCCAAATTGTACACCTTAGGATTTTTCAAATAATCTATAGCATAATGAACATGTCCAAAAGTTTCACCCTTTATTCCTAACTTCCTAGGTTTCCATACACCTGTGCCAATAAATATAGCTTTATATCCATCGTTAAAAATATCATCAATAGTTATGGCCGACCCAATTAAAGTATTTGGTCTTATTTTTATTCCCATATTTATTAATTTATCTTTTAGTTTTAGCAACACACTTTTAGGTAATCTGAAATCTGGAATGCCATACCATAAAACTCCTCCCATATTATCAAGAGCTTCAAAAATAGTTATGTCATAACCTTTTGCTGCAAGCATAATGGCTATTGTAATTCCAGCAGGACCTGATCCTATTATTGCAACTTTCTTATTAATCTTTTTTATGGTTTTATTATCATTAAAATTTAAATAATAGTCTGATATATAATTTTCAATTAAGCTTATTTGTATTGGGCTGCCTTTCCTTCCCATAACGCAATGTCCCTCACATTGATTTTCATGTGGGCAGACTAACGAACAAACTACTGATAATGGATTATTTTCAAAAAGTTTTTCTCCACATTCCATAATGTTTCCATGTAAAAACATTTGTATGATTTCATTAATAGGAGTATTAACCGGGCAGCCTTCTTTACACATAGGCTTCTTACAATTTAAACATCTATTTGCTTCTTCTATAATAAATTTTCCCATAAGCTCACTCTTCCTCCAATATCATCGTAATTGTTCATTATAACTTTTATAGAGTTCCACATTGATAGCAAGACATATAAATTACTACAAATTAAGAAATATCAGTAGTTTTTTAATTTCATAAGTTTGAATCTTAAACGGGAACCCTATACTCTCAAGTTTTAACCAAATAACAGACCAAAAATGTGCGTATATTTTTCTTCATTGTACCTTAGTTTAAGGAACTATATACAAACATCACTTTACACGCAAATTATTATAAACTTGGGCCTGCATTTGAAATATCATCAGATACATTTTTAAATTTTGCAAAATTATCATTGAATTTTTGTGCTAACTCTTTAGCTTTTTTGTCATATTCTTCTTGGTTTTCCCATAATCCTCTAGCATCAAGAAGTTCACTAGGAACATTTGGACATACTTCTGGTACAAGTACTTTAAATAATGGATGCTCATTGAATTTAACATCTTTAAACTTATCTCCAATTACTGCATTAACCATTTCTCTTGTGTAAGAAAGATTAACTCTGTTTCCTGTTCCGTATGATCCTCCTATCCATCCAGTGTTTATAAGGTATACTTCTGCGTTATTCTTATCAACTTTTTCGCCTAATAATTTAGCGTAAACTGCTGGATTTAAAAGCATAAATGGTTCTCCAAAACAAGCTGAGAATGTAGCTTTAGGTTCTGTTATACCTCTTTCAGTTCCTGCTACCTTACTTGTATATCCAGACATGAAATGGTACATAGCAGCTTCTTTAGTTAATTTACTTATTGGAGGCATTACCCCAAAAGCATCTGCTGTTAAAAATATGATTTTATCAGGAGTGTTTCCAACACCACTAACTTCAATATTTTCTATATGATGTAATGGATAAGCTGCTCTAGTATTTTCAGTAAGTGAACCATCAGTGTAATCTGGAACCCCTTCTTCATTTATTACTACATTTTCAAGTAAAGCACCAGATTTTATTGCACCATATATTTCTTTTTCCTTTTCTTTATTAAGACCTATTGCCTTTGCATAACAGCCACCTTCAAAATTGAATACACCTTTATCACACCAACCATGTTCATCATCTCCAATAAGTTTTCTATTAGGATCTGTAGATAAAGTTGTTTTTCCTGTACCTGATAAACCAAAGAAAATAACAGTTTGTCCGTCTTCTCCCTTATTTGCTGAACAATGCATTGGTAATACACCTTCTTGAGGAAGTAAGAAATTCATTACTGAAAACATTGATTTTTTTATTTCCCCTGAATAAGCTGTTCCACCTATAAGAATTATCTTCTTTGAAAAATTCATTAATACAAAAGCTTCTGAATTTAATCCATCTTCAATTCCCTTAGCCTTAAAACCTGGAGCTGAAATTATGTTAAACTCTGGCATATGATTAGAAAGTTCTTCTGCACTTGGTCTAACAAACATTTGATTAGCAAACATAGCTTGATAAGCACATTCACATACAACTCTTATAGGAAGAGTATAATCCTTTAAAGCACCTACAAATCCATCAAATACAAATAAGTCCTTTTTCTTTAAATATTCTGTAACATCAGCATAAATTTTATCAAATACTTGTTCATTTGTAGGTAAGTTGATTTCTCCCCAGTTTATTGTATCTTTTGTCACATCATCTTTTACTATAAATCTATCCTTAGGAGATCTTCCTGTGTATTTTCCTGTATTTACAACTAATGCGCCTTTATCTGAGAAAGTTCCTTCTCCTCTATCAACTGCAAACTTTGCAAGTTCTTCTACCTTAATATTTCTGTATAAGTTGTTATATTCTTTTATATTTAAATAATCTAAATTTATAGTCATAATAAATTTATCCTCCTTGTTAATTCTATATTAATATCGATAAATACCCCTCATTGCATCTCAATTATTCCCATATACTTCATAAAACTTCATTATATACTTTGCTTATAATCATCCAAAATTGGTTCTTATAATATTGTTACTCAAAGTATAGATAGTTAACATAAAGCCTAGAAGAATAAAATTCTCGCCAGGTTTTATGTTAACTTAATACTAATCCAATTTGAAATTGTACCTTACTTTAAAATTAATACAAACTGCCTTTCACTACATTAAAAACATTTTGTATAATATTGTTATAAACAATACCTTACATAACAGTGCAAATGGATAAGTTGCACCATAACCAGTAGCTGCATCATCACTACCTATTGCATCAACTGCAGCTCCAAGTCCAGGTGTTGAAGTCATACCTCCACATATAGCTCCTGCTAATATAACCCAATTAAGTTTAAGTACATATCTTCCAACTATGAATCCCATTGTAATTGATGTTAAAACAACTACTAATCCCATCATAGCTAACCAAACTCCTGATCCAGCAAAGGTATTAATAACATCATATCCATAACTTAACCCAACTGTTGCTAGGAAGCATACTAATCCAAACTGTCTTATTGCACCTAATATCTTGCCATCCATTCTGAAATGAATCATACCCATTTGACCTACATTACTAAATATAAGAGCACTCATTAATACTCCTCCTGGAGTTCCTAAACTAAAGTGTCCTAATTTTCCTAATGGAATGTTTATTGCGCCTATTATGTATCCTGCAAAACAAACTAGCGCAAATGCAACAAGATCAAAACCAACTTCTTTAACAACCTTTTTCTCTGCTTTTTCACTATCTATAGCAACTTCTTCTTCTTTTCCACCAAACGCCTTCATTGATTCTGCAAATGCTTCTTTTTCTTTCTCAACATTTATACGGAATATTTTAGGAATAAGTACCATAGATAATATAATTGAAACTACTCCAAATGGGAATGCTGCTGTAAAGCCTGAACTTACATCTGCTTGAGTTGCTTTAACAATTGCAGTCTTTTGCTCATCTGTTAGTTCATTAGTATTTTCTGGAGTTAACTTTCCAGACTTATCAATCATTTTTAATACTTTAGTTTTATCTTCTGTTGTCATAGAACTATATGTTGCTGCTATTTCATTAGCATGTTCCTTAGCTGAATCAAGTGAAGCTGCAAGTCCTGGTGAACTTGTAAGCGCTCCAGCATATATACCAGATACTTGATGAGGACTATATTGTTTATTGCTTACTAAGAATCCATAAGTTAATGCAACTCCTGTAAATGTAACTACAAAACCTATAGCAATAAGTTTAACTCCATATCTTTTTAATACACCTTTCAAATCCTTACCTGCTAAAAGCCCTACTGCAGCAATAAACAGAATAAGGAATAAATTAAAAAGATCTGTAGATATAACACCATTATTTACTAATTGTTGTGCCATTTTATTAGTAGCTCCACTATTTACAATACTCTTTGCATATGTTAATACTGACCACCCTAGTGCAATCCCAGCAAATAAGGCTCCTGAAAGACCAAACTTGAATTGACCAATTTTTATTTTTCCGAATAAAAGTCCTAAAAACGCTGCTAAAAACAGTAACACAAATGGGCTCATTACAAGATTATCAAAATTTATCATGGTTGATTCCTCCATTATATTTCGAATTATTTTATCTATTGTCAATTTCAAAACGGTAAATATTGCTAATTAATAATTGATTATTATTTTTTAATATTCGTTTCTTGTATACACATAACCATCCATTATTCTACGTGCAGTTCTAAGAATTTTTACAGATTCAATTTTTCCACCATTAGATTGAGCAATTGTATCTATAACACCACCTGGATGACCAATTGTAATTTTATCGCTACTGCTTTCCATTAACTTGTTAACTAAAGTTCCTTCAATACTTGCAGCTGCTGTTATACATACTGCACCTGTTATTGCAAGAGCCTTATGTGGTTTTTGCATCGACATCATTCTAACAACTATATCCATATCTTCTTTTTTTCTTTCATTTCCACTTAAGTCCACATAATCAGCTGATGCTGATACAATTGTTGACTTTGGTACTGCTGGTGATTTCTTTGTTGCTTCTTCTTTACTTGCAAAGCCGCACATTTCAGCTGCTATAGAACGTATTTCTTCTATTAGTTTTAACTTTTCATCTGTAAATTCGTCTGGTAATTCAGTACCTTTTAATCCAATATCTTTAGCATTAATAAATACTAAAGGATTAGCCGCATCAACAATAGAAATACTTATTTTACCTATAGAAGTCTCTATGTAATCAATTACATTACCTGTAGGTAATAGTTTTCCTGTAACAGATCCTTCTGGATTGCAAAATCCAAGATATATTGGTGAACCTGGATTTGGTACCCCTGGAATATATGCTTCGCCTTCAGTTTTTGCACGTCCGTTTTCAACTTCCACTTCTGCAACTATTAACTTATTTGTATTAGTATTTAATATCCTTACAGCTACCTTTTCCCCTGTTACTTCAACTAATCCTTCATCTATTGCAAATGGTCCAACTACTGACGAAATATTTCCACAATTTCCTTTAAAATCAACCACTCTATCTGTTAAACTAACTTGAGCAAAAGTATATTCAACATCATACTCTTCGCTATCTGATTTTTTTATTATTGCAACTTTACTTGTTAATGAGTTAGCTCCACCTAAACCATCGATTTGTCTTGCATCTGGACTTCCCATTACATCTAAAAGGAAATCTGACCATTTAGCCTTATCCTCTGGCATATCATTATAATGAAATACTGCTGCTTTGCTTGTACCGCCTCGCATTAAAGCACATTTTACTTTATACATATTTACTCTCCCCTTAAAACATATATTTCGTTTATATTCTTGCAGAAACATAAAATAAATTATAAAATATTCCTAGATAAATTTTTTTATCATTCACTCTTTGAGATGTCATTGAATCACACCACATAATTTTAATGTCATCCCAAAGAGTTTTTAATTATTATTTTTTAAGTTTAATGGAACAATTATTATAATAACTTCTTAATAAAGTTCAATTGTCCACCAGCTAATAACACTTCTTTTTGTCTATCCGAAAGAGTTGCATAAGCCTTAATTTCAAATCCTTGAGTTTCGTTTGCTATAACAAATTCACTCTTATTTACTAATTCCTTAACATTTTTAATTACTAATTTATCATCTTGATTTATTCTGTCGTAATCAGCTGCATCAGTAAATCTTAATGGTAAAATACCATAATTGATTAAGTTATCATGATGAATTCTTGCAAAAGATTTTGCAAGTACTACTTGAATTCCTAAATACATAGGTGCAAGAGCAGCATGTTCTCTACTTGATCCTTGTCCATAGTTTTCTCCTGCTACTATAAATCCACCATTTTCACTTTCTTTTGCTCTTTTAGCGAATGTAGGATCTATTCCGTTAAACACATATTGTGATATAGCTGGAACATTTGATCTAAGTGGAAGAATTTTAGCACCAGCAGGCATAATATCATCAGTTGTAATATTATCTTCTACTTTTATAAGACATGGTGCACTTATTACATCATCTAATTGTCCTCTTAATGGTAATGGTTGAATATTTGGACCTCTTCTTACAACAACATCATCTGTATTTTCTACAGGTGCTTCTAACATTCTGTCATCTACAATACGATCCATTGATTCCTTTATTGATTCTAAAATATTTACATCTACTACATCTTTTGGATCACTTATTACTCCTGTTATAGCACTAGCTGCTGCAACTTCTGGACTTGCTAAATAAACTTGTGCATCCTTTGTTCCACTTCTACCTCTAAAGTTTCTGTTAGAAGTTCTTAGAGAAACTCCAGCTGATGGTGGTGCTTGGCCTATACCAACGCAAGGTCCACATGCACTTTCAAGTACTCTCGCTCCAGAAGCAATTAATTTTTGAAGTATTCCGTCTCTTGCTATCATTTCAAAAACTTGTTTTGAACCTGCTGCTACAGAAAGGCTTACATCTGGATGAACGCATTTTCCTTCTAAAATAGCTGCAGCCTTAGCTAAATCGCTATAAGATGCATTAGTACAGCTTCCTATAAATACTTGATGAAGTTTAGTTTTTTCAAGGTCTTTTATTTTAACTACTTTATCAGGCATGCTAGGCTGTGCTACCATTGGTTCTATTTCAGCAAGGTTTATTTCCATTACTCCATCATACTGTGCATCTTCATCTGGTAATAATTCTACCCAATTTTCTTCTCTTCCTTGTGCTTTCATGAATTCATAAGCTACTTTATCACTTGGGAAAAGTGAAGTTGTTACACCTAGTTCTGCTCCCATGTTAGTTATTGTTTGTCTTTCAGTTATGCTTAATGTTTCCACTCCTGGACCAGTATATTCTAATACTTTTCCAACTCCGCCTTTAACAGTCATAATTCTTAAAATTTCTAAGATAACGTCTTTAGCAGCAACTCCTGGTCTTAGCTTTCCTGTTAACTTAACATTAATTACTTGAGGCATTACTAATGGGAATGGTTGTCCTGCCATAGCCATTGCTACGCTCATTCCACCTGCACCTATAGCTATCATACCTAAAGCACCTGATGTAGGTGTATGGCTATCTGAACCTAATAAAGTTTTTCCTGGTGCTGCGAATCTTTCTGTATGAAGTTGATGACATATTCCATTACCTGGTCTTGAGCAATATATTCCATGTTTTTTAGCTATTGTTTGTAAGAATATATGATCATCTGCATTTTCAAAACCTGCTTGTAATGTATTATGGTCAATATAACTTACTGAAACTTCAGTTCTTACTTTTGGTATTCCTAATGCTTCAAAAGCTAAATAAGACATTGTACCTGTAGCATCTTGTGTTAATGTTTGATCAATTTTAATTGATATCTCTTCTCCTGCAATCATTTGTCCTTCTACTAAATGTGATTGTAGAATTTTTCTAGTTATATTTTGTTTCACTATTTTGTACCTGCCTTTCTTAATAAACTAAAATATTCAAGTTTGTAACTGTATACTTGTATACAATGAATGATATATTTTAATTTTTGTAAATATTAAAAGTTGCTTGTATATAATTGTTCATAATCAATTATTTCATATATCCTATTTAATATTTCAATAACTGAATGATTTCTGTTTCTTGCACATGCTTTAGCACTATTGTTACACAATAAGCACTTTCTTGCATGCAATCCTATTTCACTTCTGCTAACTTGTTCTCCATCTTTATTAAATACATCAAAATCAAACAATCTTCCTAATTTATGATTTTCTTCAATAGATGTAGTTATTCTTTTTACACGCCATTGATCTTCATCAACAACTAAGAATCCTTCATCACCATCAGCAGTAGTTTGAACCATTTTATAAACTAATTTTATATTTCGCTTTTCCAATTCTTCTTCTAACAATTCAATAGCACTCTCATGAATCTTAGTAAAAGTTGGATTGCTTTTTTCTACTCCTGGAATGTTTAATGTAAAAGAAATCAAAGTATTTTTATAAATATTAATCAATTCTCTTTGCATTTCTGCTCGTTTCTCTCTTGCATTAAGTATTTTTTCAAGTACTTGTTCTTCTTTATTCATTATCAATTCCCCTTTTTAATTTACTTTACTTGCTTGATAACATCTATAATTGTTCCATCTCTGTATTCTACTAATGCAACAATTTTATCAGCATATTCAATAGCCTTAGGCTTTCCTGTAATACTTTCTGCTTTTTCCTTTAATTCTTGTATAGTACATAAAGGTAATTTAGCCTTTGTGAATTTTTCTATTAAGTCTTTTCTTAATGGATTAACTGCGATTCCTCTATCAGTAACTACTACATCGATTGTTTCTCCTGGAGTTATTACTGTAGTAACTTTATCTACAATTGTTGAAATTCTTCCTCTGATTAATGGACATACTATCATTGCAAGTTTTGCTCCTGCTGCAGTATCACAATGTCCACCTGAAGCACCTCTAATCACTCCATCAGAACCAGTAATTACATTAACATTGAAATCTGTATCTACTTCTAAAGCACTTAAGATAACTATGTCTAATTTATTAACAACACATCCTCTATTATGTGGATTAGCATATAAAGATGCACTGATTTCATAGTGATCTGGGTTTTCGCCAATTGATTTTGCTGCTGTTAAATCAAAACCTTGAACATCGCAAATCTTAGAAATTAATCCTTCTTTTTGCATTTCTACAAATTGTCCTGTAATTCCACCTAATGCAAAGCTAGCCTTAATATCTTTTTCAATCATTGTATTCTTTAAAAATCTTGCTACTGCAAGTGATGCTCCACCAGTACCACTTTGAATAGAAAATCCTGGTTTAAAATATCCTGAAGATTCAATAGCTGCTGCTGCATTTTTAGCAATCAAAAGTTCTCTTGGGTTCTTTGTGTATCTTGTTGCTCCTGATACGATTCCGTTTGGATCTCCAATTGCATCTACTGTTACTACATAATCTACATTAGTTTGTTCTATACTTGCTGGTACATTTGGATATGGTACTAAATTATCTGTAATAAGTACTACCTTATCTGCATACTCTGCATCTTGCTTAGCATATCCTAAAGAACCGCAGAAAGATTTTCCGTTGTATCCATTAGCATTTCCGTATTCATCACAGCTAGGTGCTCCTAAAAATGCTACATCTATTTTTATTTCTCCTGATTCTATTGCTCTTGCTCTACCACCATGAGAACGAATTATAATTGGTGTATCTAAAATTCCATTTGATATAGCTTCAGCTAAAGGTCCTCTAACTCCACTAGTTGTAATTTTAGTAATTACTCCATTTTTAATATGTTCTACTACTGGTGCATGTACACCACTTAAAGAACTTGGAGCTAAAGTTAAGTTCTTGATTCCAAGTTTAGCTATAACATCTAATACCATATTTAAAATATAGTCACCTTCTCTTAGGTGGTGGTGGAATGATATTGTCATGCCATCTTTAAGTCCAGTTGCAATGACAGCCTTTTCAATACTATCTAATAATTTATTATCTCCTGGTTTTACTTGCGCTATTTGTCTTCCAAATTTACGATTATCTGGCTCATAGCTAAATGGTCCATTGTAAGGTCTTAGCTCACCAATTCCTTCTATATATTCTGGTACTTCTCTTCCAACTTTATTCTTAGACAATTTCGTCCCCTCCTTCATTTCTATATACTCCTGCAGCTTCTGCTAACATAAGCGCTCTTTGAGCTCTTTCTATTATTGGCTTATCTACCATCTTTCCATCTAGAGATACTACTCCTGAGCCTCTCTTTTTAGCTTCTTCAGCTGCTTTGATTACTCTTATTGATTTATTTATTTCTTTTTCTGATGGTGTGTATATTTCATGAACTGGTCCAATTTGTCTTGGATTGATTACTGATTTTCCATCAAAACCTAATTGTTTTATTAATTTTACTTCATTTGCAAATCCTTCTTCATTATTTACATCTGAGTAAACTGTATCAAAAGCATATATTCCTGCTGCTCTTGCTGCAAGTATTATTTGGCTTCTTCCAAATAAAAGTTCTATTCCTTCTGGTGAACGTGTTGTCTTCAAATCAGTTACATAATCTTCTGCTCCGATTGCTATACCCATAAGTCTTTTACTAGCTGTTGCTATTTCTCTTGCATTTAGTACTCCTAATGCACCTTCAACTGCTGCCATCATTTTTGTTTTTCCTACTGGTATGCCTGCTTCTTTTTCTATTCTTGCTATTTCATTTTCTACATCTATAATATCCTTAGCACTTTCTGTCTTTGGAAGTCTTATAACATCTGGCTGTGCTCTAACTATAGCTTCTAAATCTTCCATTCCACATGTATCTAGTCCATTTATTCTTACTACGGTTTCAACACCTTCATAATCTATAGTTTTTAATGCATTATATACTAAAAATCTAGCAGCATCTTTTTCATTTAATGATACTGAGTCTTCTAAGTCAAACATTATTGAATCTGCTCCATAAATGTGTCCATCTTTAATCATACCTGGGTTATTTCCTGGTATATACATCATGGTTCTTCTTAGCTTGTACATTAATTTTCGCCTCCCCAGTTAAAGTGTTTTTCTTCTGCTGCTCTTAAAACTGCTGTCTGTACTCTTGCTTTTATAACACAATCCAATGCACCTTTATCATTAGCACTAACAATAGCACTTTCTATTTTTAGCTCATTTAATGTATCCATTATAACTTTCTTAATTTGTTCACCAAATTGTTTTTCTACTGAGCTTTTTAATTTTATTGATATTTCTTTCTCTGGATTTGGTTCTATTACTATTGTAATATCACTTGATTCAAGAGTTCCTGCCATAGCAGTATTTCTTATTTCCATAACTCATCCTCCTAAACTAACTTTTAGTTATTTTAAAATTAATTAATTTTAAATCTTATTAATTATTGCCTTAGCTTCTGGTGATATTAAAAATTCATAAGTTGACTCAGGAATTAATTTTTTCACTTCTAAGAATTTATTTTCTTTTATTAATTTTCTAACTCTTGATGCACTTATTATCTCATTTCCAATACATATCCTTGGAACTTCAATAACCTCAACATTATAACTAGGCAATATTTCTTTCATAGTATCATTATAGGTTTTAGTAACTTCACATGAAGGTTCTTCCCCTACATATCTTCTATTAATTCCCAATGCTGGTACTATATAATTCAAAAAAATTTTTATATCTAATAATGTATGTATCTTAACTGCTTCATCTAATTTTTTTATAAAGTAAGATGGAAAAGTTGCACTTGAAATTATATACTCTTCCCCTGCATGTATTGCTACATTTTTCAAATCTTTCAAACCTTCTTCAACTAGTTGGTATCTTACCTTCGCTGTGAAAACTGATTTGTCTTCTGAAACCACAAAAACATGAACTATATCACTTTCTCTAGATGCTTTTTCTATCAAATATCTATGTCCTAATGTAAAAGGATTGCAATTTACAACTACAGATGAAATTACTTTTCCCTCAACTTTTCTTTCACGAATCCTATTTAAAAAATTCCATATTCCATTGGAATCGTTTTCTAGTAGTATAACCTTATTAGGAACTTCTTCAATTTTATAAAAACCAAAGTCTTCAAACATCTTATAATTACTTGGCTTTGTATAGACAAATAAATGATTATTTCCTCTTCTATACTGCTCATTAATTAACGTAGATACAATTTTATTTGAAATACCCATTCCTTTGTAATCTTCATCGACAGCTATACATTTTAAAATTCTACCATCAAATGAACCTGTAGCAATTATTTTATTATTATCATATAGTGCTACTGTATACTCTATATTATTGTCAAATCTCAATCCTTGTTTTATGAGAAAATTTTGCACCTCATTTATTTTTGTATAATCATTGCTTTCAATGATTATTTCTTCTAGGTTAAGATATTCCATACTATCACCTCCTTAATATTTAAAATGATATATTATATACTTTTTATTATTTTAAACAAAAATTTTTATTAATATATCAACTTCACTGTATACTTGTATACAATATTAAATTTAATACTTTGCTTGTTTAACAAATTGTATACCTGTATACAATCCGTTAAACAAGATTTGGTCTGTACTTGTTTTTTATAAGCCAAAGTATTTAATAAATAAATATTATTTCATATTTATTTATTCTGGTTAATAATTAAGTAGGAATTTTTATATTAATCTTTTCAAACTGTATACTTGTATACAATTAAATATAGAGATAGAATTTAAAAAAAATTTTTTTAATTAATATACTATATAGTTTGTTTAAGATTTGAAAACTTTTACTTTCCATGTATTCATTATATTATGCATCTTAAATTTTTGCAATCGTTTTTTTAAAAAAAATTGCAGAAATTTGAGAAATTTTTAACATAATGTATACAAGTATTAATTCAAGTATACCTGTATACATTTATACTTAAGATAAGTGAAACTCTTTTGATAAAAACTTCTCAGCATTTAATGTATGTCTTCTTCCTATCTGTTCAGCTAATACTTCATCTCTTTTTTCAAAAGCTTCTATGAGTGCTTTATGTTCTTCCATCGCTATACTTCTTCTTTTATTCATAACCAAAGTAAAATTTCTAAGCTTTGATAAATATTCATAAATCTGTTTCATTTGATCTATAAGCCTTTGATTGCCACTTGAATACAGTATACTATTATGAAACTCTCCATGAAATTCCCAATACTTTTTAATATCACCATTTTCAATACACGCTCTCATTTTTTCAAGCTTTTCTTTTAATTCTAATATTTGCTCATCAGTAATATTAGAACACGCTAACCTAAACGCTAACCCTTCAAGAACTTCTCTAATTTCATAAATCTCAAATATATCTCTTTTGGATATCCCTTTAACAATAGTTCCTTTTCTCGGAAGATTTTCTGCCAAACCCTCAATTTCTAGTTGTCTAAATGCTTCTCTAACAGGCGTTCTACTAACCCCCATTTTCTCAGCTATAGAAGTTTCAACTAACCTATCACCTGTTTGGAAGGTTCCATTCATAATTGCTTTTCTAAGCCTTTCAAGTACTATTTCCCTAATAGGTCTTAAATCAGTACTTTCTATCTTTTCAAATATTTGCTCCATATATTCACGTCCTTAAACTATATATATTTTTACTTATCTTATTTAATACTACAATTTTTATATTTTTATTGCTACAACTTTTGTTACAAACCACTATTTTTTTTATATAATGCTTATATTTGAACGTTTTTCATATATTCTTCTACAAGACTCAAAAACACTGTTACTCCTAATAAATCCGCACTTCCTCCAGGACTTATATTTCTTTCTACAAATTCTGTACATAAATTATCTATTTTTTCTCTTCCTTTAGTAGTTTTCATGCCTCCCATTGCTATTACTTCTCGTGCTGTTTCTTTTACTTCTTCTAATATTTTAACTGAGTGTCTATGAAGTATAGTAGAATCATCGCAAATTTGCATTATTCCAATAAGTGTATGAACCAGTCTGTCTTTAATATTTAATTCAAAATTTTCTTTATAAAAATCTAATGAAAATTGAAAAACTGTTGGAATACCTCTTTCTACTTCACCTCTTACACCATCAGTTTTATACTTAAAAAATAATTTTTCACCATGACTCTGTGCATCTGTATGGTTTAATTGTATAAGTTCTTTTTCTACTATTCCTGTAGTCATTTCTTTTATAATACTTTGTATGCATTCAAAACCCTTTTTCTCATAAATTGCCTTTCCTATGGCTGCACAGGTAATTCCCATTAGAAACAACATACCTTTATGAGTATTTATCCCCTTAGTTTTAACAAACATATCTTGCTCAGCTGTTATTCCTATTTTTCTTATAGCATCAAATATTTCTTTATAAGACTTATTAGAAAATCCCTCTTGAACAAAAAGTGTTAGATACTTACTTAATACTGACGTACTATCAATAAATGTAAAAAAGTCCATATCCTTATGAGCACCGCAAGATACTGGCGATACCAATCCAGGTGATGGATAGCAAGAAACTTCGTATATCATAGCTTGAACTGCTAAACTACTAATTTCCATTGCCATTTCATTAACTGTATATGCTTTTATGTTATCCATTTTGTTTCTCCATATATCATTATTTTCTGTAGTTTGTGTATTAATACAAAATAATTAGGCTGATTTACCAATGACATTTTATCATAATTCTAATTTAAATACTATATACCAATAACATATATTAACAGCTCTCTTCATCCTTAAAATTATGTTCCATGGAAAAGAACTACTAAACTCAACACTAATAAAGAACTACTTAACACTAATTTTGAAAAACTAGTGTTAATTAATAAAAAACCATAGAGAATCATTAATCCCTATGGTTTTCTTACTATGATTTATGCTAAATCTCTTTTAATATTTTCTGCTTGTGGGTCTTTGTTTTTTGATTTAATTACACTATAAACTACTGAAAGCATTATAAACCATACAGGTGTTACAAATAATGCTACACGAGTTTCATTGTTAAGTGCCAATGTAACTATAACAAAAGCAAAAAATGCTAGAATTATATAGTTAGCTATTGGATAAAGTGGCATTTTGAATTTGCTTTTAGCTGCAAGTTCAGAGTTAGCTTTACGATATTTTAAATGGCATATAACTATAATAGCCCAAATAAATATAAAGCAAAATGTTGATATACTTGTAATTAATACAAATACGCCTTCTGGCATAATATAATTCAAAATAACTGCAAGTAATATTACAGTTGCAGAGAATATTGTAGCATTACAAGGTACATGATGAGAAGTTAATTTATTCATTGATTCAGGTGCATTACCTTCTTTAGCAAGAGAAAAAACCATACGGCTTGTGCTAAAGATACCGCTGTTACAAGCTGATGCAGCTGATGTTAATACAACGAAATTTACAATACTTGCTGCTGCTGCTATTCCTACTGCTGAAAATACTTGTACAAATGGGCTTTTATCTGGACTAATTGAAGTCCATGGATATATGCTCATAATAACAGCAAGTGCTCCAATATAGAAAATAATAATTCTGATTGGAATATTATCAATAGCTTTTGGAATAACTTTTTCTGGATCTTCAGTTTCACCAGCTGTAAGTCCAACTAATTCTATTCCTGTGAAAGCAAATACAACCATTTGGAATGAAAGTATAAAACCACTTGCACCATTTGGGAACCATCCGCCATTCATCCAAAGATTTGAAAAACTAGATGTACCAGCATCTGTAGAAAATCCTTTTATAATCATAAATCCACCAATTACAATTAATCCTACAATTGCAACGACTTTAATTAACGCAAACCAGAATTCCATTTCACCAAAATGCTTTACTGCAGTAAGGTTCATGATTAGTAATATTACAAGAACTACAAGACTTGGAACCCATCGAGCTATATTAGGCAACCAATATTGAATATAAAGTCCAGCTGCTGTTACGTCAGCCATAGCAAGTGAAATCCAGCAAAACCAATAAGTCCAACCAGTAATAAATGCTGCTCTGTCTCCTAGATAATCTTGTACAAAGTCTACAAAAGAATGATAATTTAAATTAGAAAGTAATAATTCCCCAAGGGCACGCATAACAAAAAAAAGAATTATTCCTGTTATCATATAAGCAAATAAAATAGATGGTCCAGCTAAGTGAATTGATCTTCCCGAACCAAGGAATAACCCAGTACCAATTGCTCCACCGATTGCAAGCAATTGAACATGCCTATTTTTCAGCCCTCTCGATAAATTTTGATTTTGTGATGTTGATTTTTCCATTTTATCCCTCCATCTTAGTCAAAAGACATATACTAAAATGCCTTTTCCTATACGTATTATGTGATTGGAGATACAAATGGGAATAGATAAGATCTAATTGAAGTAATTAAAAATATATTACTTGTGTAAGATATGTTATCTGTCCCCTGTCCTTTTACCTGAGAGTTTCGCCTTTTCAGGCTTGCTCCTTCGGTGCTCTATTTCGAGTCTCTCCAAGGTTTCATCCAATAACGGTCATCTCTAATCTGGTACAATCAAGAAAATAATATAGTATGCAATCATACTGGTATATTATTTTCTTGATTGTACCTTAATTAGGTACCTGAAAGATTTACTTCTTCGGTGTGTAGCTATAGCCACAACTCTCCCGCTATCTTCATCTGAACTAATAGATTTTACGATTATATATTAATACATTTTTGATAAACTTGCAACAATTTTTTCTTCTTTTTATTAAAATGGAAAATTTCTTTTGGTATAATTGACAAAAGACAGTTATAACTAATACGCCTAAACAAATTTTCCAAATGCTTCTTGCTCTAGTTAAATATATTTTCAACCTTAAATATGTTATATATTTTTCTTGTTAAAGTACACAATAATTAATGAACCATATTATTAAGAATTATTAAGAAATATTAGTATGGTAATTATGTGGAGGATTAACAATGAAAAAGTTTAAGAAAATAATAAATATCATAATTTTAATTATAATAACCAGTACATTAACATGTTGTAATGTAAATGCCAAAACCATAAATGCTGTTTCAAATATTGCTATAACAAAACCAATTAAAGTCGGAGTATTATTAAATAATTATTATAATCCTTACAATTTACTTATTAAAAAGAATTTAGAGGACATTCAAAAGGAAAATGAAGGTAAGGTTCAATTTACTTTCTTTGATGGAAAGTCTAATAGTGCCATACAAAGTGAGACTGTAAATAATATGATTGTGAATAATTATGACCTTATAGTGTTAGGTGTTCTTGATGAAAAAGAACCTAAATTAACAGATGATTTTATTTACAAAGCAAGACAAAAAAATATTCCATTAATTTTCTTTAATTTAAATCCTGCTATTGCTAGTGTAATTAAAAGTTATCCAAAATCAATTGCTATAAATACTGATTCATCTCAATCAGCTACCTTACAAGGAAAAATGATTGTTGATGCATGGAATAATGATAAAAAAATATAGATAAAAATGGTGATAATATAATGGATTACATTATGATAAAAGGGCAACCTGGAAGTTTCGTAACGGAAACTAGAACAGAACGTTCTATTTCAACAATTAATGATGCTGGAATTAACACAAAGGAATTATCATCAGTTACTGCCAATTGGGATCCTAACTTAGCCAAAGATGTTATGGAGCAATTGCTCTTTAAATATGGTAATAACATTGAAGTTATAATTGCTAATAATGATGCCATGGCAATAGGTGCCGTTAATGCACTCCAAAAATATGGATATAATTTAGGCGACAAAGAAAGGACCATTCCAGTCTTTGGCATTGGCGGAGTACCTGAAGCTCAAGATCTTATAAAGAAAGGTTTTATGGCCGGTTCTGTTTTTCAAAATCCTCGTGAAGTTGCAGATGCCATTTACTTTATAGGAATGAATTTAGTTTCAGGTAAAGCTCCTCTCGAAGGTACAAATTATAAATTTGATGAAACAGGAGCAATAATCTATATACCATTTCAAGAATATACACCTCAACAGAAAAATTCATAATATTATAATTAATTTTTCCGCTTATATTTATATGTAAATTTATCTTTAATATTTTAATGTTCTTTAAAGATTCAATACATAAATATTAAGATATTATAAGTTCTAAAAGATTTTATTCATAAATTGTAAGTCTCAATAAAGGAAGCATTGAGCAATGTTTATTATTTATGAATTTTAATAATTAGAACTTATATATTATAACTAATTATAGTTGCAAATAGTATAATATAATAAATTAATATTATATTTAGGAACAATTACATAATATGTAGAATATATTAAAGTATACAAAAGATGAGAAGTGATTAATATGTCATGCAACATAAATAATAGATGTTGCAGAAGACGTAGATGTTGTAGATGCTGTTGTCGTTGGTTTTTCTGAAGATTCTGGTGTTGATAATTCAGGATAAATTATAGTCATTAGTTAATTTATCTATAGTCACTTTATTAATTCCAAATACTGTATTATTCATATTTTTATGAATAGTACAGTATTTTTTATCTTAAGGCACATGAAAGAAAAAAGGCACTGAAAAGCGCCTTTATAATAATGTTATAACACTAATAACATTACTTGACTTTATAAAGTTTTAAACGTAAAACAATTATTTTTATAGTTTTTAGTACTATTGTTTGACGTATATAATTATGATATGTTTATCTAATTTAATGCACATGGATATTTATATCTTTGATGTTGCATGGAAATGATTTAGCAATTTAAATAAATTTCGTGTTATAAAATAACTTTAAAATTTTATTTTGCTAAATTTCTTTATAACTTTAGTAAAGCGTAGGAACTGGATAACATGCAACCTGACTTATAGATTTCTCATCAAATCCATAAAATGACCATTTCTTGCCGTCCCATCTGTAACCAGAAACTTCTCCTTCCTCTATTCTTGTAGGATAAAACCAGAAGGGTTTTCCATGTTTAGGCCATACATACGTATATGATTGTAAGCAGTCAATAATATACGAAACTTTTGGTTTTTTGGGTTTAGTTTTTGGTGGCGGCGATTTAGGTGGTCCGTATTCTCTCATATGATTTTACTCCTTTTTAAAACTCTCTAAATCATAATATGCTTGGAAACATATATTGTTCATTTAATGGAGAGAAATTAGAATCAATAACAGTCTAACTTATGAAGAATAATAAGATAAATAGAAAAAGAAATTATGAGCATGGTGCAGCAATTTTTTATTTAAAATACTGCACGTTATGTAGGTTTGATGCATTATTTTCTATAATATGCTTTTTGAAAATTGAATAATGCCAAATTTACAATTTATGCTATAATACTATTAGTCAATTATTACGAGTTAGAAAATGGAAAATTTATAATTAAATTTAAGAGAAAATCAAAGTTAGGAGATACTATATGAAAAAAGAAAAGTCTGTTATACTAACAAATTTATGTGCTGCTTTAGTTGGGATTCTTAATACAATATCTAAATTCTCGAATTCAAGGTTTACTGTAGGATTTTTTTGTATGTTAATGGGTTCTATAATATTTACAATAATATCAATTTGTATGTGTATAAAATTTTATAAAAAATAAATAAAACTAAACATTTAGATTTATATTTACTAGGATAATTTTATTTAATCCATAACATTATTATGTCAATGAATCAATAAAAATAAATAATAAATTGTAAAGTCGCATTATTCAGGAGAGTGAATTTGAGATTTTTTTTTATGCGTAATACTACTATTTTTAGTATATAAGTTCTAATCAATAAAATTCATAAATAATAAATATTGCTATTTACTTCTTTTGCTGAGACCTAGAATTTATGAATAAAATTTTTTAGAACTTATACATATATAAAAATCAAAAATAAGAAACAGTCTTTTGATAAATGTTGTATAGGCAACTATAGATATCCAATTTAAGAATTACACTTATTTGTGGTTAATATATCCACTAGAAATCATATATATATTTGTAAAAGAAGCATTTGAAATTAAGCTGTTGAAGATTCTTAATGGGAGCTTGTTCCATTTACTGCTTGTCAAAATGAATATTTGAAACATGCAGAAATGAGCACAAGTTCCCATTTAGAATCTTCCAGCAAAAATTTCATAAGTCCGATGGAACATATATATATGATTTCGGTGAGTTACCACATAAATCTAAGTCTTGATTTGCATATATATTTATCCAACCCAAGCTCCGCTTGAATTTACATAGTATCCATCTATCCATGTATCTTGTGCCATCTTTCCATCTCCATAATAGAAGTAATACCAAGTGCCGTCTATTTTCTGCCAGCCTTTTCTCATCATTCCTTCATATCCTGGGTCACCTTTTCTATTAAAGTAATACCAAGAATCATTCATATATTGCCATCCTGTTTTCATAATACCAATACTTCCAGAATTACTTTCGTCCAAATAGTAATAAGCTCCATTAAGATTTATAAATCCAGTTGCCATTTGTCCATTACTGTAGAAATAATACCAGCTTCCATTGTTATATAGCCATCCTGTCTGCATAAATCCTTTTTCTTTATCGCCTTGTCCAGCTAAATTAAAATAATACCAGTGCTCCTGTGTACTTTTCCATCCTGTGACTAAGTTACCCATATTATCTCCAGTTGTTGGATCTAAATAATAAAATGAACCATTTCCTAAATTTATAAACCCAGTTGCCATTTGTCCACTACTATAGAAATAATATCTTCTTCCATTTAGGTCCATCCATCCAGTTTGTAAATTTCCATTTGAATTTAAATAGTACTTATCAGTGCCTATTGTATTCCATCCTGAATTAAAGTTTTTAGAATGTAATTTACCATTTATCCTTATATTGGCAAAACTATCAAGAGTACCGCCTTCTACTTCTACATTTTCTGGCATTTCTACATCAGTTAAGTTTGTACATCCAGCAAATGCATAACAATCAATTTTCTTAACTGTGCTTGGCAATTTAATTTTTGTCACTAGTGGTCGTTTATCATTTTCAGCTTTATACTCTCTACCTGAAACTACTTTTGCTACTCTATCTATAAATACTACTTTTTTCCCATCAAGTGTTTCTGGTACTTCCATATAACTGTCTATATCAAAAGTCCCATCAACCATTATTCCTCCACCTTCAAGATTGCAATACTCCCATGTCTTTCCACTACTATCTTTTGTATAATGAACCCAATTATCTTCTGAACTAATTTGAAACTCTGAATCATCAGCGTAAACAACTTGTGGTGCTGAACCCCCAATAACAGTAGATGCTATAATTACACCTGATATAATCTTATTTCTATTTAACATGTTCTATCCCCCTACTTGATTAATAATTATTTTTTCTACCCTATTAAATAAGAAATATAAGTTAATATTTTAAATGCTTTAATCACTTTCTCGCTGTATATTATACACCGCTTCTCTTACTTTTTGGTACTTATTCCAATAATATGAATAAATTTTCATTGTTATAACTTGATGAGTCACTAATTCTACATTACCTTCATATTTTATTATCAAAAGTCAATTGAAGGTGTGCAATGAATAAAAAATTCGGAACTGTTCTAAATTGTATTGATGGTAGAGTTCAAATTCCTGTGATAAATTGGATGAAAGAAAATTTTGCTTTAGATTATGTAGATTCAATTACAGAACCTGGAGTAGATAAGGTATTATCTCAAGGTGAATTTGCTGACATTGACAACTTAAGAGAGAAAGTTATGATTTCAATTAATGCTCATAATTCTAATGTTGTTGGTATAGTAGGTCATTTTAATTGTGCTGCAAATCCTGTTAGTGACTTAAGACATTTTTATGATATAGTAAAATCGACATACGTAATAAAATCATGGAATCTTCCAATTAAAGTAGTTGGCCTGTGGGTTGATGAATATTTTTATGTACATGTTATTATGTAATTATACAAGAATTCCTTAATGAGAATATCTATTATGTGAATCCCAACCGAAATAAAGCTCATCCATTTTTTTGGATTACTAGAAATTTTAGAAAATAAAAAAAAATAAATTATAGTTTTTAAACTATAATAAAAAAATAATACTGACAGGATTACCCTGCCAGTAAATTTTATGATACAAAATTTTTTAATCATTAATATTAGATGTATTATTTTTCACTACAACGCTTACATATTCAACATCAAATTTATTTCTTCTATATAACATTATATAGAAACCCTTTTATAATATTGCTTCATTACATAAAAACATGTCTTATTTTATTCAGTTATAATTTAACATGCATTTCTTTGTAGTATTGGAATAGATAAAAAAATTCATAATTTTATTAGATTTTAATTAATTCTAAATCTAAAGTTATTTATTCATTAGTAGGTTTAGTTTTATGAACTACACCATGAGGATGTTGAGGTGGTGCATAGATGGAGTATACTTTAAGTGGTTTATTTCCTGTGTTTATAACATTGTGCCAAGTCCCAGCTGGTATCATGATTGCAAAATCATCACTAGCTCTTGCTTGAAAATCTAGATTTTCTTTGTTTTTTCCCATCTTAACGAGTCCTTGTCCATCTTCAATTCGTATAAATTGATCAACGTTTGGATGAATTTCTAAACCTATATCGTCCCCAACATTAATGCTCATCAAAGTAACTTGGATATGTTCTCCTGTCCATAAAGCAGTACGGAAATTATTATTTTGCTTAGTGGCTTTATTAATATTAACTACATAAGGTTGTGGCCCATAGTCTTGCAATGGGATTTGATTATTGGCCATTTTCGATTGTGAATAATCAGATCTTGTATTACAATCCACTGCATCAAAAAGTACATTATAAGGAACATATTGAAAACGAAAACCTGGATAATTCGAATTATTATCATCATATGTGTTGTTTGAATCACAATTTGATGTTTTATTGAAGTAATCCACTGAATGCATTCTATTGTTCATATTGTTTCACCCTTTATATTATTTCAAAATTATAATATGTTTTAATTTTGGCAAATATGATATGAATTATAGATAATCTAAGCTCTCAATGTTGCAATACTATACAAGGTTTCCAAAATGAAAATAGATCTTATGTGAATCCCTACTGAAATTAGGTATTAAAAAAATCGCAAATTCATTCTTGAAATAATGCGATTTTTTAATATGTTATTTATTTTTAATACTAGAATCTACACAAATTAATGGCTAAATAATTTTGGATATCTCTTCTAAATTCATCGCTGAAGAAGTCAATTCTTGAATTGCTAATGCTATTTCTTTAGTTGCAATTGATTGTTGACCCCCAATACTTGAAGTTTCATTAATTACTTCTAACATAATTGATGATTTTTCATGAATTCTATTCAAAATTTCTTTAATCACCTTAACTGATTTTGCACTATCATCTGACATTTTACGAATCTCTTTTGCAACAATAGAAAAACCTTTTCCATGTTCACCTGCCCGTGCTGCTTCTATCGCCGCATTTAATCCCAATAAGTTAGTGTTTGAAGCTATTCCATTAATAAAACTCAAAATATTATCTGTTCCCTTTATTTCATTTACAACATCTTCAATTTTATCTTTTAAGTCTACTAGATTATCACTCAACAATACTGCCGAAGATGATACTTCTTCAGTTGTTGCTGTTATTTCCTCAGATGTTGCTGCAATGTTTTGAGAAGCTTTTTGTAGAGTCTCTTGCGCAGCTAAAGTTGTGCAAGTTGATATAGCACCAATTAATTTATTATTATCAAAAATAGGTATTGCAATTACTCTTATTGGCATTCCATAAACTTCATTTGGTAAATTTAAATGAACATCTTTACCTGTATCAAGACACTTAGCAACAGCGCCTGATTTTGCCACTTTAGAATTTACAGTAACATTTACGTCAAATTCTTTACCAGAAACATATTCTAAAACAGTTCCTTTCTCATCAGTTATAATTGCTGCACAATCTAGTGGATTTACTTTTTTAAATAATTCAAGGTGAGATTTTAAAGTAGTTAATACATCCATAACAAATTCTCCTTATACCAACATTCACTTACTATTATACTTAATTATATCATATTCTGTCGAAATCTCATCATTCAATTTTTAAAGAACATTTCTTACTTACTACGTCAAATATACAAATTATTTATTAATCATATAACCTATAATATAAAATTTTAAAAATATGAAAAATATTTTGCTTTCTCTATACTAGAGTGCTAAAATATAGAAAATTTAATTTATTATGAGAGGGATAAAAAATGATTAGAAACGCAAGTGAAAAAGATTTAAGAGATATTTTAGAAATTTATAATGATGCTATTTTAAATACAACTGCAATTTATGCTTATAAGATTCATACCCTTCCGGATAGAATAGAATGGTACAATCAAAAAATGAAAGATGGATATCCATTATTAGTATTTGAAGAAAATGATAAAGCTATTGGTTTTGCCACATTTGGACCATTTAGAGCTTATCCAGCTTTTAAATATACAATAGAGCATTCAGTATATGTTCATAAAGACTATAGAAATCACGGCATTGGAAAAAAACTAATGGAAGAATTAATAAAAATTGCTGATGAAAAAGGATATGCAACTCTTGTGGCTGGAATTGATGCTGCAAATGAAGGTAGTATAAAAATGCATGAAAAGATGGGCTTTAAATATTCAGGAACAATTTCAAAATCAGGATTTAAATTTGGCAAATGGTTAGATCTTGCCTTTTATCAATTGGATTTAAAAGGTCCTAAAAATCCAGTTGGAGAATAGATTACTTAATTTAAAATTATGTGGTAACTTACCGAAAGTAAGGGTATCTTTTGCTCGATTGCTATAGAATCTGGCTATGGATTTCTACCCGTAAAAGTTGTTTCACTTCTGCATGTTCCTGTGGTAAAACTGATGACAAGCAGAAATGAAACAACTTTTACTGAAGAAATACCTATAACCAGATTCTAAATGCAATGCTACGCAAAAGATACCCTTACTTTCTAGTTTTAAATATATCTCAAAGATTAAATCTAGTTTATATCTTGTTTATCTATAGGAGTGTATGATAAAGTACATTTTATGATTATACAAGGGTTCCACAACGAGAATAGAGGCTATGTGAATTCCAGTCGAAATTAGATACATATTTAAGATATAACTTTATTTTTAGTATAATATACATCTTAAATATGTGCATCTCAATATTGCAATCCATTAGAATTGTATAGTAATCTCTTTTCATTAAATCACCAACCTAAAATTTGAATATTTAATTCAAATTTTCACATAATAAAATTATTCATATTTGTTATTTATACTAAAATCTTAAGGTGGTTATGCTATGAAAAAATTTATACTTCTATTCTTAATTTCAATATTTTTATTATTTAATCTGACAATCTACACATTTGCTGCTAACATTTTTGAAGAAGGTGTTTATAAAGCAGCTGATTTTAATTTTTCGCCTGAAAACACATATAGTGTTCAAAATATATCTACGAAAGATAATGTTTATATACTTCTTTTTGATGAAAATCAACTTCAACTACAGTCTATACGATTAAGTCCTAAATCTGGAAAATATAATTTAGTGCCACTTAAACCCGACTACAGAATTGCGATAGTTGGTAATGGAGATGTATTTATTGATTAAAAAAATGACTTTTATATTACTAATTTGAAAGGTGGTTTTGCATTATGAAAAAAAAATTTGTAGCAACATTAACTTTAGTATGTTTACTCCTTAATTCTTTTGCATTAATTCCAACATTTGCAGCAACTACATTTAAAGAAGGTGTTTATCAACTGTCTAGCCTCAATATTACGCCAAAAAATCGGTATACTATTCAAAATATATCACCTGATAATAGTGTTTATATATCACTTTTTGATGAAGAACAACGTCAAATACAATCTATTCATTTACCACCCAAATCAGAAAACTACAGCTTGATTCCCCTTGAGCCTACTTATAGAATTGTAATTATTGGGAAAGGCGAAGTAATTATTGCTTAGAGGCACTTTATAGTGCCTTTTTGTTTATATAAATTGTTTATTAATCATATAACCTATAATTAAAATAAAGCAACATAAAGAATTTGTGGGACTAATAAAATCCTGCACTATACCACAAGTATCAAGTGGTAAATATTACATTTCAATTCCAGTAGATAGCAAAAACTTCACAACCACTTAATTGACAAATACAATCCACCTGCTGAAAGCAGGTGGTAGTTGTTGAGTTTTAATTATATTCTTAAATAAATTCTTATATTTGTCTGCTATTTTCACTTATACTATTAGCTTCAAAATTCTCCTAAACAGGTGCATTTTCATTTTCTCCTTCAATTAAGTTTAATTCATTCATATTTTTTATCTCATGATATATAAAAATTAAAGATATCGTTGCAGCAAGAAAATCAGCTAATGGAACAGATACAAAAATACCAGTGACTTTAAGAAATATTGGAATGATTAACATTAATGGTATTAAAAATAAAAATGGCTTCATTATTGATAAAAATAATGCAGGTTTAGGTTTGCCAATATACTGAAAAAAACTTGAAGCAATTACTTGAACACCTACTAAAGGACTCATAAATATCATTACTCTTAAAATAGGAACCGTCAATGCTATTAATTCATTATCAGATGTAAAAGCACCCGCTATTTTATTTGTAAAACCAATAATTATAACTAAAAATCCCAATGAAATTACAACTGATGCTAAAATTGCAAGCTTTAAGCTTTGTTTTACTCTATTGAATTTTTTAGCACCATAATTAAATCCTATAATAGGCTGAAGTGCTTGTCTAATTCCATACATAGTAATGGTAATAAACCCGAATACACGATTATATATACCAATTGCAGAAACATATAAGTCAGATCCTCCATAAATTTTTAATGAATTATTTAATACTATGGCTAGAATTCCATAAGCCAGTTGAGTCATAAACGTAGATAATCCTAAGGAAATCGCTTCCTTTAATAACTTTATATTAATTGTTAAATTTTTAACTTTTACCCCTAAAATTTTACTATTAAAACAGATGTATACTAGTAAAAATATGAAACATATTATTTGGGAAATGTCTGTAGCAATCGCAGCTCCTTTTATCCCATATTTAAGTCTTGTAACCAATATATAATCTAACGGAATATTAATTACAGGTCCTATTATCATGCTTATCATAGCAATATTAGCATGTCCTTCTGATTGTATTATGCTATTAGCAACAATACTAAAAACGTAAAAGACACTGCAATATAAAGTAATTCTAAAGAATGTTACAGCATAGGGTAGTATATTTTCCAAGGAACCAAAAACATATAATATAGGTGTTATGAAAACAAGTCCTATAACCATAATTAAAATTCCTAATAGAATAGAGGATGTTAATGCAGTTCCCACAGCCTTTTCTGCTCTTAGTTTATTTCCAGCTCCAAGACTTCTGGAAGTTATAGAAGCAATTCCAACTCCAATCATTTGAGAAAGCGCCAGTATTATTTGTTGAATAGGAAAGACTATAGTTAAAGCTGCAATTCCTAAGCTACCATTAGCCTGATTACCTATAAAAATTGCATCAATAATATTATATAATACATTAGCTAAAAATACAGTTATGGCAGGAAGAGAAAACTTAAAGAGTAATTTTTTGATATTACCTTCCAACATAAAATTTTCAAGTTCATTCATATTATTACCTCCAAAAAATTTATATTAAATTATATTAGGTTGTTGAATAAACAAAATTTGTAAAAAATAAATAAGTCATTCCTTTGTGATATAATAATTTCGCGAAAAACCTAAAAATATCACATAAGGAATGACTCAAATATGATTATATCATTAAATATTAAAAGCGAAAATGACCATTATAAAATTTTTGAAGCTGTCAAAATTGCATTTGCTAAATTAAATTCAAATATTCAAAGTACTAAAGGCCGACCACGCAAGTATTCAGATGAACAAATAGTTGCATGTATATTATATGGCGTTAAAAGTAGTATTTTCAGTTTAAGGGAACTTGAATACCGTATAAAGCAAGACTTTGTGTTTCGAACTATAATTCAACTTAATCAAGTACCAGATTATTCTACATTCTCATTAAGAACTAAAATTTTAGAGAAGCATATATATTATGGTATTTATGCTATGTTTGTTGAACTTATCAATCCTGAAACTAGACTGTGTGCAATAGATGGAACTGCTTTAAGAAGTTCAAAATACGATAGCGAAGCTAAATCCGGCAAGGGTACCCGCCTTGGATACTATAAAGGTTATAAATTACACTGTATTGCAGCGGTTAGTGATATTATAATTCCTTTGGTTTTTGATTTAACAACCGCCAATGTTTATGACAATCAAGTCTCAGATTTACTATATGAAGCTAAAATTTATAATCCATTTTTAATACTTGCAGATGCAGCATATGATTCAGCAGGATGGTTTGAAATTGCTTCTAGCTTAGAATTTAATTTGTTAACTGATATAAATATGCGTAAGGCTAAAAGTATTGAGTCATTTGCTGATAAACGATATGAAAATGCCTTGTTTCTTCAATCTCCTATCGGATTAAAATTATATAAAAACAGATTGAAAATAGAGCAATTATTCTCTGTATTAAAGGGATTATATAACTTAGAAAACCCAAGACTTTATGGGCAAGCCCGATACGAACGTCATATAAAATGGGTCTTATTAGCGTACTTAATAGATGAATTTAATAAAAAACAGCAAGGAATAAAAACTAGAAAATATCCTTGGAATCTATAATTTCTAAGAATACTTTCTTGAATAACTATTTGTAAAAATTAGTTATTCAACAACCTATATATATTTATAATAAATTGTTAATTATGAATTCATATAATAACGTATTGTGCTAGTTGATTCATCGTATTGAAAATAGTTGCTTTTTTATGATGGAACTTTCTACTTTGTAAAAATTCAAGTCATTCTTTCCAATAGTTCCAGAATTTAACTAGCAAAACAAAAAAATATATAAGGGGTTATTCAATGTAAAATATTATATGCATAACTCTAATTTATATCATAATTTATCCAACCCAAGCTCCATTTGAGTTTAGGCGATATCCACCTATCCATACATCATGTGCCATACTTCCACTATCGTAGAAATAATACCATGTTCCATCTATTTTCTGCCAGCCTGTTCTCATCATTCCATGTTGACCCGGATCACCAATTTTATTTAAGTAATACCAAGATCCATCAATATATTGCCAGCCCATTTCAATCTGTCCTTCAGTACCCGAATCTCCTTTTCTAGCAAAGTAATACCAAGAACCATTTATTTCTTGCCAGCCTGTTTTCATAATTCCTTCACTGCTTGAATTACTATCATCAAAATAATAGTAAGTAGAATCACCACCAATACTTGTTAGTCCAGTATCCATAGGTCCAGAACTATTAAAATGATACATGCTTCCATTAATTTGCTGCCAGCCTGTCTGCATCAATCCTTTTTCTTTTTCATTTTTATCTCCTGTATTAAAATAGTACCAAGAGCCATCTATTTTTGCCCATCCTGTAACTAAGTTTCCAAAGTCACTTCCTTGTGTTTGATCTAAGTAATAAGTAGTGTTATATCCTAAAATCAACAACCCTGAAGCCATTTGTCCATTTCTATAAAAATAATATTTCTTTCCATTTAGGTCCATCCAGCCAATTTGAAGTTTTCCATCTGAATTTAAATAATATTTATAATTTCCTACACTATTCCAAGCAGACTTAAAGTTTTTGTAATTTCCAGGATTAGCTATGCCATTTATTTTTACATTAGGACAAGATTGAAAGACATATTTTTCATCACCAATATAATCTACATCAACTGGCATCTCTATATCTGTCAAGTTTGTACATCCATCAAACGCAGATGAATCAACATGAAGAATTGAATCCGCTAATTTAACTTTTGTCACTGTTTTCAGTTTATTAGTATCATGTGAATTCTTTACAATACCATATACTGCTAATACTTTTTTGTCATCAAGGGTATCTGGTATTTCCATACAACTCTTTACATCATCTGTTCCAATAATTCCTATTGTTTCGTCCTCTTCAATATCACGATAGTACCATGTTATACCGTTATTATCTTTAGCTTTATAAACTGAATCCTCATTTGTATTTTCTTCAGCATAAACTAGTTGTGGTGATACAACTCCAATAACAGCTGAAACTGCAAGCGTACCTGCTATAATCTTATTTCTATTTAACATGTTTTTCCCCCTATTATAATCAATTTTCTTTAATATTTATTTCCTACTTCTTTATCTCTTTTCTGCATAAAGTACTTTAACAGGAGGAAATATCTGAATTTGAAATTTATCAATATGTTCAATTTCAAAACCTTGGCTTGATAGAATACCTTCATAGTACTTTATGTGTGCAAGATCAAGAATAGCTAGCTTACATCCCTTCTTTGCAACCCTTGCTATTTCAAGTAATGCCTTTTTTCTTTCATCATTGTTTTTCAAATTATGAATTGCAAGACTCGAAACAATAATATCAAAATATCCATCTTGAAATGGCATTTTTCTCATGTCGGAATTTATTACTTTAATTTTTGATTCAGTACCTTCTATTTTTGCATTCTGCATTACAGCATCATAATTATTTCCTGATTGATCATTTGCATTCCAGATATCAATACCATATGCTTTTCCAGAATTAAGCTTGGATGCAACTCCATTAAGCATCAATCCCCTTCCACAGCCCACATCTAAGGCTATCTCATTTCCTTTAATTGAGAGTTTTTGTATTATTTTTTTCCTCATCTTATACTTTCCTATTTTACTTCCATACGTCATATATAAACCTATAATCAAAAATATAATACCTAAATTTATCATCCAGCTTTCTTTAGAATAAAGAATAATTCCTAAAATTGAAAATAATATACCACCAGAAATATATCCTATTACTACTACTGGAGCATCTAAACCATATTTGCCACGTTTCAATATGTTTCCCCCTCATATAA
The DNA here is from genome assembly GCF_000473995.1 of Clostridium saccharobutylicum DSM 13864. Classification (NCBI taxonomy): domain Bacteria; kingdom Bacillati; phylum Bacillota; class Clostridia; order Eubacteriales; family Clostridiaceae; genus Clostridium; species Clostridium saccharobutylicum. The sequence goes on from NC_022571.1 coordinate 3,855,092, forward strand.
AATACTCTACAACTACATTTTTTATTGTTAAAACAATTTAATTGCATTTTAAAGTACTATTTCGCAATACCTTATAGGTATATTATACCATTTTATAATATATGTTGATATTTATTATAAAAATAACAACCTATATCTATGTTTTATAATCAATATGGATACTCGAGATACTCGGCGTATAGCCAACATAAATATAAAAATAAGCCACATACTGAATATTGATTCCAGTACGTGGCTTTAGTTGTTGTAAAATATACGAATACTACGAATTACTCTAATATTTTACTGTTTCTTATCTTTTGTTATTTTAACATCTGAATTGCTACTACCAGAAATTCTTATTTTCCCGTCTGCATTTGCTCCAACATTTCTGAATCTATACTCTCCTTTTATTAATTTAATTGTTTTGCTGCTTTGCTCAGTTCCTTCTAATATAGTTTCCACTTCATTTTTAGGATTAATCAAAACTGCCTTAAACTTACCATTGTTAACTGTTGAATCATAGTCAAATGTAATTTCAGTATCTTCTTTTACTTCTAAAAAACAAATCGTATCTATACCAGAAAAGCCGCTATATTTCATCTCAATTTCATTGTTCTTTATATTACTTTTGCAATTTACATAAGTATTGTTATTATCCTCTTGTACAATTTTATCATTATTGTTATACATATTATTCTTATTGCTATTCTCATTTTTATCCTGATTAATGGACAATCCACATCCACACATAATACTTAGTAAAAATATTAGACATAATCCTAACAAAAACTTGTTTTTTATCTTCAATTTTAATCATTCCTTTTTAAACTAATATTTGATTAATCAATTTTAATTTGCTTCACAAAAATTTACTATTATTCATTAAGTTATAATTTTTCATGACACTTATTATAACACAATTTACAAAATATCACATTTATTATACTTATTATTTCTTGAGATAGTTCAGATCCATAAATATGTCATACTTTTTCCAACCAATTACAAATCAATTCCAAAATCCAGAGCTGCTCACAAAAAAATAATCCCTATAGCCATAAACAAATGTTTTAGCTATAAGGATTGCTTTTTTATAAATCTATGAATCAATCTCTCAAAATATTCTCAGTTAATCACATCAAAAAAAATAACAAATTGTAATATTAACTGCGCACTCAATTATACTTATTATTTTTAGACATGATTAAATCCAATTTTTTATACCAACGTAAAATATTAATCTAAGCTTAATCTATAATTTAATATCATACTTCAAAATTAATATATTACTTTTTATAAAATACCCTTTATTATAATTTTTTATCAATCTTAAATTTCAATCAATCATTTTAATTTATAGATTATTTCTTAAAGCATATATTAATTATTTTACACATATATAAATTTACTTTGTATTTTTTCTTCATATAGGAATTCACGTTAATAATGCATATTTGATAAAAGTCGTAGAATATCATTTATTTTATGGGGATAATTAGGTTGCTATTTTTCGCATACCCCTATATGAAGAAATCAAATATAGATACTCCTCATTCCTTAAATATATATGCAAATTAGAAACAAGGATTTATCTTCTATGTAACTATTAGGCATATTCAAAAACTAACTAATAAATATGCCTTAATTAGGCACATTCAGAAAAATAATCATGACATTTTAGACTTGTTATTTTCTTTCATGTGCCTTATAACATGGCTGAAGTCATTTCTTTTGGCAAAACTAATTTAATTAATTGCTTATTATTTTATGCTAGACATAAATAACTTTATGGAAGGAGATTCCGAAAATTAATCAATTTATATCATTAGAAATCCGCAGCCATGTTTATTAACAAACAAAGCACTATACTTGTAAATGGCATTTTTGCATTCATAATTTACAATGTATACATTACCATAATAAACAATTTAAATAAATATTTTTTCCTCCAAACATACAAAATTGAGCATTAAACGTAAAGTGCATTAATTATTATCTTGTTTTTTATTGCTCATTTAGGCACATGAAAGAAAATAATAGACCAAAGATGCTATATATATTTGGTGTCAGACAAGGAAATAAGTTTTGGTAATAGCGAGCCTATTGGCAAAACTTACTGACGCAGTATGACGCAAAATAGGTAAGCATACTGGTCTATTATTTTTTTGATTGTGCCTTAATTATCTTTGTGATATTGGAACAATAGCATTTACTCTATTAGTTAAATTTGTTTTATCAGCACCATCATTTAGTTTAGCTATTAGTTGTTTTGCATTAGAAATACTTGTTGCAGTTTTAACTTTTTCAGCTACTTGTACTGCAATTTTAGCCTTTGATAAATATATTGCTTGTTGCTGTGCATCTTGAAGTCTTGTAGTTAATGATGTCTTTACACTTCCATCTTCTAAAACTGATACTAATCTAGCAGCTATTTCTATGTAATATGGTGTCTTGTAATTTTCTGCATTTACTACTGCTAACGTAGCATTAGATAAGTTCACAGCCTTTTGCACTACTTGAAGTCTTTGTTTTAAAGCTGTTTTATCACTACCTGCTGGAAGTTCATTTATTGCAGATTGAGCTATAGTAACATTTAATTGTGTTTTATTATTTTCTGCATTTACAACTGCTCTTGTTGCATTATTAATATTTATTTTTAATTTTGTAACGTCTAATCTTCTTCTTAAAGCAGTTTTATCAGTTCCACTTGGCAATGCTGATACTAATTTTTCTGCATTTGTTTGATCAATCTGTAAGAGACTTGATTCAACCTTTACTACTGAATCATTAGCATCTTGAAGCATTTTTTGAGATACAGCTTGCATTCTTGAAATTAAAGCAGTTTTACTATCACTATCATTTAATAATGCTATAGCTCTATTTGCTATCTCCACATAACTTTGTGTTAAATACTTTTCAGCATTGCTTACTGCTGTTGTTGCATTATTAAGGGATATTGATTGTTGAACAGTTGATTTTATTGATTTTAATCTATTTAATAATGAAGTTTTGGCATCACTTGCAGGTAATGTATTTACAAGTTTCAATGCACTATCAATACTTGCTTGTGTTTTAGTTGTTTCTGCATTAACTACAGCAGCAGTATCAGCTTGTACTATTAAGTTTTGTACAGCACTAAGCCTTTGCTGAAGAGCTGTTTTGTTAGTTCCATTTTGTAATGCTGAAACTAAATTACTAGCAGTATCAACATATATTTGTGTTTTATATGTTTCTGCATCTGTTACAGCTTTTGTAGCACGAGTTAAAGCATCCATAATTAAGCTTGATGAAGCAGAAGGCAAGCTGCCTTGTGTCCAAGAAAATCCATAACTTTTTGCTGTACTATCAGACATTCCATAGAACTTCAAAAAATTATTTGCATCATCATTTGTAGCATCAACATGATACCAGATTCCACCTAATTGAACCAGATTCCATGCATGGCTTTCACCATCAAGAGTACCAACTACTATATGAACAGGAATACCCGCCTGTTTATAAAGTCTATACAATAATAATGCATATCCTCTACAAACAGCTTTCCCATCCACTAATATATTATAAGCACTCGCCTTTTGTAAGCTATAATCATAACTTGCGATATTACAAACATAATCATGTAAAGCTTGTGCTTTTTGAAAATCTGTCATAGCAGGAGTTATAACACTTGACACTATTGTTGGAACCTTTTGATCTACTACTTTCTCTTGAGCTAAAGTGGTAATATAACCGATTTTGAAATCAACATTTAAGTTTCCTGTTATACCTGTTGCAGAGCAATTTTCATTTGTGAATGAAAGGTCTAAATATTCATCAGATTTAGTAGCATTTTTAATTAAAGTAGAAACCTGGCTAATAAACGCATTTGCATCACCTGTATATTTTATAGAAAAAGATGTCTCTCTATTTCTCATATGAGTAACAAGTTCATTTTGAAATTCAGTAGGTGTGCTGCTTTGCGCAAATGCTGCTGTTGATGTAGATAATAATATCACCATTGTTATAGCTGTTACTGACACTAAATTCTTTAATTTTTTTGACATAATAAACCTCTCTCCTCTTTAGCTTTAATTTAACAAAATTTATATAGTATAATTTTATTATTAAATATAATTATTCCACGCAAATCAAATTTTCCCTGATAAAGTTTGTAAAAAAGTAATTTTTTCATCATATTATGTCGTTTTTTATCTTAACCTATAATTACTTCTACTTAATCAATTTCAACTATAAAATTTTAAAATATTTAAGGAACATTCAAAAATAACAATTCTATGTGCCTTATTATTTTCTTAGATGCAAAATAACTGACTTGTTTTTATCTTCTTAATTATATATATATATGAATAACTGAAAATAGAGGCTGCTCATTCTCTTTTTAATAATGGCTATGTTCAAAATCTGTTTTGATATTTAACTAATTTTGAACATAATTAAAGGGAAGATATTCCCTTCTGTCAGGTTTATCTTCCCAATTCACTACATCTATTTTTTTAGTTAAGGTATCAATTTGTATTTTATTTGTTTTTTATATAGATATCCAATTTAAGAAGTAGACTTATGTGGTTAATATTTCTGATTTCGGTTATTCACCACATAAGTCTAAGTCTTGATTTGGATATCTATAACAAAAACATAATCATATAAAATCTTCTGATTATAACCTTACACTTTAAATTTAGATATTTCTTGTTTTAATTTATTAGCATTTTCTCTTGAAGCACTTGCTTCTTTTGATAAAACATTAGATTTACTACTAACTTCTGAAACTCTAGTTGCAATATCAGTTGTTCCGCCTGCTCCTTCACTCGCTGCATTTGCAACTGAATCTATAGTAGTTAACACATCAGTTAAAGATGCTAAAAGTTCTTCTGAAGTTGCACTGAAATCTGATACAAGAGAATCAACAAACTCTGCATCTTTACTGTACTGCTCTGAAATATCAACTATATTATTATAATCATTAGCTACATCTGTTTCTATGAAATCTAATAACTTATTTGACTGATTAGAAAGGTCTTCTACTGATTTTGTTACTTTACCTGTTATACCTTGAATTTCAGCTACAGTATTCTGTGATTCTTCTGCAAGTTTTCTTATTTCTTCTGCTACCACTGAAAATCCTTTTCCAGCTTCCCCTGCTCTTGCTGCTTCAATTGCTGCATTTAAAGCTAAAAGGTTTGTTTGTGAAGTTATTTCCATTATTGAATCTGAAAGTATATTTATTTTATCTACAATCTTTGATGATTCTATAGCTTTTTCAAGTTCTGCCTTCGTAGCCACGAATACTTCACCAGATTTCTTTTGAGATGCTTGTACATTTTCTCTCATATCTGTAGCCCTTTTATTTATTTCACCTGCTTGAATTGCACCGTCTTGTGATTTTTGAGCAATTGTTTCAACTGCAGTTTTTATTTCCTGAGAAGTTGCAGACATCTCCTCAGCAGAAGCTGCTGTTTCTTCCATAGTTGCAGCTAATTCTTCTGTATTTGCAGATACCTGTTCTATATTTTCATTTAAATCATTTATAGCACCTTCGATGTTATTTACAACTGTTTCAATATTATCAGTACTTTCATTAACAGAACCAACAATATCCCTTAAATTACGAATAAACTTATTTATACTAAATGCAAGATCATTAATTTCGTCTTTAGATTGAACAACTATATCTTTTGTTAAATCTCCACCTTTTTCTGAAAGATCATCTAATTCTCTTTTTAAAATATTAAGCGATTTTTTTATAGATTGAATAATGAATGCTGAAAGGCCTATTCCAATCACAAAAACTAATATTATTGTAATTAAACCTGCTGTAAATACTTCAGAATATCCTTGTTCTGCTTCTAAACGTGCCTTATCAGCATTGTCTTTATTAAATTTTACTAATTTCAATAAAGAATCAGAAGCTGTATTAAACGTTTCTTTTGATTTTGTATTCATTATTGCCATTGCATCATCTGTCTTTAAAGTTCTACTTAATTCCATAACTTGTTTATGTAAAACTAAATAATCAGACCAATTTTTTTCAGCAGCATCAAATAACTTTTTTCCTTCCTCTGTGTATATTGTCTGCTTATATTTATCTAAAGTATTTTCTATCTCTTTATTTTTTGCTTCCATATCATTTTCTTTTTTAGACATTGTATCATTATCTTGAGCAATTATATGTTCATATTCAAGAATTCTAAAATCTGAAACCATAGTATTAAGTTCCTCGGAATATATTACTCTTGGTATAATTCTATCAGAAAGTAATTTAGTTTGATTGTTTGATCCCTGTAATGATAATAACGAACAAGCCCCAACATATGCAATTGCTATTAATAAAACTGATATTAAAAAAATCAATTTACCTTTTATAGTTCTTAACATTGATTATCTCCCCTTTTATTTTATATTTTAATTATACTATACATTTCACACCTTGTCTCGGTATGAATTACGTTTTTTGTCGAATATAATCAGTTATAGTTATTGTGTAAATTATTTTATAAGAACTATATTAATTACAATTCTTTTATTTATTCCAATAAATATAATAAAATTCAAATTTCATATCCATTAATAAATAAAATCTATTCATATAAAAATAGTCATTTCCTATTTCTTACACAGCCTTTGATTTTTTATAATGTTTTGATATTTTATTAAATTAAAATATATGTCGCAATATGATTTATTAATTCTCGAGTGGTATGGTACCTAGTTTTAATTTAGAATTCAATTTTCAACATATATATTGATATAATTCGTAATTTTTAAAAAATGTTATACTATATAAGTTCTAATTAATAAAATTCATAAATAATAAATATTGCTATTTACTTCTTTTGCTGAGACATAGAATTTATGAATAAAATTTTTTAGAACTTATATATATAAATGAAATAAATTGAGTATTTTTTAATATTACAAATATAAAAACAAACTAGGGGGATAGGTTATGAAAAGCAGCAATGAGGATTTACGCAAGAGAGGTTTTATTACTAAAGAAGATATTATTAACTTTCAGAACTTCTCTAATAGTGAACTAATATTACTGATAAACTCACAAAACTCTGTTGAAAGGTCAGTTGCTATAAATTTGTTATCCAATAGATTTAATACTGAAGATTTAGATTTTGTCAAAATTTTATTGGAAAGACTTTGCGTTGAAAAGTGCCTATACACAAAAATTAAAATTTGTAATGCTCTTGAAAAAGGTAGTATTAAAACTGCTGAACAAATGGTTACTTATTTAGGTTGTATAGGAAAAAATCAGCACCTATGTTTACCTAAAAAGGTTTCTCAAAAAAAGAGTTATCCGTTACCAAGAGATATTATTGCACGAAGTTTAGGAAAAATGAATTTCAGAATTTTACCATTACTATTTAACGTATTAAATACTAATAATGAAGTAAAAATTTCAGAAGTCATTGACGCTATTGGATTTTTATTATTCTATAATCCTAATTATGCTAATAAACATTTATTCCAGTCAATTATTAATACATTGAATAAATATTGTGAAAATAATGTAATAGTTTGGAAGTGCGTATGTTGTCTTTCTTCTTTTAAGACACAAGATAGCATTGAATCTTTAAACAAAATTATAAACAACAATAAAAATGAGATAATAAAATGTGAAGCAAATCGTTCTTTAAAATTAATAGGTGAAATCTATTAAATATAAAATATTTATAAAGAGTTTCTTCCTGCAAATTGTTTTGATAGATACAAAAAGTATTTTCTATTTTGAAAAGTATTATAGTGTTACGCAATGAGAATAGAGCTTATGTGAATCCTAACCGAAATTACATACATATTTGTTCCAAGGACTATAAAAATTTCGCTGAAGCGTTCTAAATGTGAGATTGCCCCATTTCTCCACCTCCTGTTTTCCACAAACTGCAAATAATAACTTTTTATAGCCATCGTTTAAAATAATTCTATACGTATAGTACTTTTGGCTTTTGTGCAACTTTCTTTTTACTAAACCTTTTAAATTTTGGATTTTTTTAATAAGAATGTGGTTAGTTTTTAAAGAATTACATATATCCTATATGAAACCAAATTAAAGGAGGTAAAAAACATGGCTGTAAAAAAAGTAATCGAAGGAACTACTCTAAGTATTGAGGTGCAAAATGGCACTGACAAAGCAGGTCTTCCTACTTACACTAAAAAAACTTTTTCTGACATAAAAGATGGTGCTGATGTTCAAAACATTTTTGATGTTGCAGAAGCTATTAAAGCTGTTTTAAATGCTAAAACTAGAAATTCATTAATCAATGAAACTTCTAGCATAAGCCAAGCCTAGATCTTAAATTAACATTAAAAATTATTAAAGGGGGATACACTAATGGAATATGTTTTATCAATGACTTTTCTAACTGAAAATGGTTTAAAAAGTTCTTTAAGTATTAACGGAGTTAAGGCTGATCTTGATAAAGATCAAGTTAATACTCTTATGGATACTATAATTGCAAAAAACATCTTTGTAACAAATTCAGGTGCTTTAGTTAGTAAATCTGAAGCTAAAGTTACTGAAAGAAAAGTTACCAAATTTGAAGTTAAATAATATTTGATCACATGAAAAACATGATTTAACTTAGAAAAACAATAAAAACAAGTGCTTATGGAATATGAATTTAGTTAACTTTTCATTTTCCTCAATTTCTGCTCTTAAACCTTCAGTATCGTATCTGCTTACTAATGTATTTCCTTCTTTAGTTATAGCTTTTACTTGTTGATTTAAAGTGTTGTACTCAAAGATATTATTTCCAGTTGCAGTCTCTTCCTTTATTGTATTTCCTTGCTTATCGTATGTAAAGTAACTTATTCCACTTTCATCATGGATTTCTTTTAATTGATTTTTTACATTATAAACATACTTTTCTGTAATATCGTTAGTTGTTTTAGTTAATCTATTTCCTACTTTATCATAAGTGAAGTATTCGCATCTACCATCATAACTTGCTTCTTTAAGCCTGTTCATGCAATCATAGGTATAGAAGTTTTTATGTTTTGAGCTTACCTTTTGCAGTCTGTTTCCATTCAAATCATAGACATAATTATAATCCACTAAAACTTCACCATTTGATGAGATTGTAACTAAGCTTTGAACATTTCCATCTCCATCATAAGTATAGTCACTTTTTAATCCATTTCCTACAGTCACTGATTTTATATTATTATTTTTATAATAATCATAGATTGCAAGGTTATTTTCATTATCATCTTGAATTAACTTCACTCTATTTTCTTTATCATAACTATAAATACTGCTCTTGCCTGTAATATCTTTAATAGTTTTGATATTATTATTTTTATCATAAGTATATCTCAAAAGTGTTCTTCCAGATGCACTCTTAGATTCTAATAATCCTTCAATATTATATGTATACTCATATTGCATATTTCCTGTATATGCATTTTTTAAAGTTACATCTGAATTATATTTGAATCTTTGACTTATTACATTTAATTTATTTTTACTGAAATCTTCTGAATCTTTCATCTCACAATTAGAATTCTGTTTTTCTAATTCTTGTTGTGATTTTTTCCTTTTCATTCTCTCAGTAAATCTATTACGGGTAGATGATGTATTTAAATTTTTAATTTTTTCTTTTTCTAGCTTTTTAGCTTCTTCTTCAGTTTTCTTTTTCTCTAAAGCTATTGCTTCTTTATCTAATTGATATGCTTTTAAATCAACTATATTTCTGTCAATGTTATATTTTCTATCTACATGATTTTGATTTCTATCAATGTGTTTAGTTAAATTTCCTTCACTGTCATAATAGAAATATTCACTATTTCCTTCTTGATCTTTTATTTCGCATACTTGTCCTAAATTATTATAGAAATATTCTATAGTTCCACCATTTGCATCAGTAGTACTTGTTATATTTCCTGCATAATCATAAGTGTATTTTTCAACGTTGCCCTCTGGAGTTGCTATTTGAACAATTCTTCCCCAATCATCTAAAAGATAGCTTGTTTCATTTCCATTACCATCAGTTATTCCTGTAATGTTTCCTCTAACATCATACGTAAACCTACTAATAACAGGATTATAGAATCTGGCTCTCAAATAATATTGCCCTGTAATTCCATCAAACTGCTGTAATACCTTGTTCATCTACATTATAGTAGTACCTATGATATTACTGAACCTGAGCACAGGGACGTAGTTTTAATCAAATTATTTTACTATATGGAAAAATCCAACAGACACTATTTCAGCATCTATTGAATTCATCATTTATCTTTCTTTATAAATATGCTCACTTTATAGCGATAATTATGCTATAAGTATTCTTAACTATACTATCTATACATTCCCATAATATAAGATTTTTATCTTTTAAATATTATTTAAACTTTTTTAAGTTAGCTTAAGCAAATTATTGTAGCCAGTTTATTTTTAATAATAGCATCTAGCCTAATTACTCATCCATTTCCCATCTAAAGTATTTAGAAAGATTAGTATACGCTGTTTCAATATCATTATCTTCACATCTTTTAATTATTCTATTAATCGTAGCTTCAAGTACTTTAACATTAAAATCGCTCGCTATTAAATAGCCTCTTCCTATAACAATCTGTCCTTCATTTAGCATCCTATTTAACCTTTTAGGACTAACTAATTCAAATGAAAGTTGATAATCTTTTTGGCGATTGTTTCACTCCTAAAAGAATTTGAGAATCCGTCAAATTATCAACATATCCTGGATTCCACTATTTAGATTTGGCTTTACCTGCCCCGCTGGTATGAAACTGTGGTTACAAAAGCAAATGGTAGCAACAACCTTGAACTGCCCCCTGTCAAGTAGACAGATGAAAAAATAAAAAAATTATGAAGCTAAGGTCTGATTTCGATATTCAATTGGAGTCAGACCTTTTAAATTTTTCTGTAACCTCTTTGTATTATAAAATACTATGTAATCATCAATCGCTTGTCTTAATTCTTCATAAGTATAAAATTTTTGCAAATAATACATCTCGCATTTGAGAGTTCCCCAAAAACCTTCCATTGGTCCGTTGTCGATACACCTACTGACACGTGACATGCTTTGAGTTGCATTAATCTTATCAAGTTTAGCCTTGAAAGTTCTATTAGTATATTGAAATCCCCTATCACTATGAAAAAGTGGCTTTGCAGTCGGATTAGCAATTACTGCTAAGTCAAGTGTATCAAAAACAAGTTGATTGTTATTTGAGTGACCGACCACATAAGAAATAATGCTTTTATCAGATAAATCAAATATTGCACTGAGGTAAGCCTTTTGACCATTAAGTATCTTAAACTCAGTAACATCTGTTAACCATTTTTCATTTGGTTTCTTTGCATAGAATTCTCTATTTAATTTGTTTTCTGCCGTTATTTGTGGAGTACTTTGTAGATAAGACTTTCTCTTTTTTCTTATAACTGATTTCATGTTAATAGACTTCATTAATCTATAAATTCGTTTATGATTATACTGTTTATTAAGAAGTCGATTTATATTCATTGTTATCCGACGGTATCCATAGATACCATGTACATCTTCATAAAGCTTAACAATTTCTTTTAGTATTATTGAATTCTCTTTATCTAATTCAGTCTCTGAACGGTTAATCCATTTGTAGTAAGATGATCGTGCAATACTAGCTAAATTGCATAAATCAGCTATTGGATAGCCATTTTCCTCATGTAATTCTTTTATAGAAATATATTTATATTCTTGGATGATTCTAGTGCTTATCGCCTTCTTTCTACTTCCTTCAATTTTTTTAAGAAATCATTCTCCATCTTTAAACGTCTATTTTCTGCTTCAATAAGTTTTAGTTGTGCTGATAATTTATCAGACTCAGTAAGCTCCTCAGGCTCTTTACGCTTACCGCGACGGTCCATTAACTCTTCATATCCATTAGATTTATATTTTCTTACCCATGTATAAACTTGTTGATAAGAAACCTTAAATTTATCAGCAGTGGCTTGATAATCATCATTATTCGAAATGCAGAATGCAACAATCTCAATTCTTTCTTCATAAGTGGTTTTTCTTCCATTAGTCATAATTCTATCCCCTTGCTTATTGTGAGATTTAAATATCTTATGACTATTATACTTCTTAATCCATTGTTGGAGACTATAAATTGATGGAATTTCATATTTAGTGCATATATTTTCCAATGAACCGTTGCCATCAAGATAATCATGAATTGCCATATATTTGATTTCTTCTGAATAAATTTTATTTTTATGAGTAACAACTAATCCGTTTTCACCATTCATATTATACTTACGAATCCAATTCCTAAATGATTGATTATGGATGCTAAAATCAGAACATATTTGTGCAGCACTTTTTTCACCTGATAGGTAAGATTTAATAGCTCTTAGCTTTTCTTCAATAGAAACTTTTTCTTTTCTGCCCATAAAAAACACCCCCTTTATAGAAACAGTTTTATTATTTTAACTGTCTACTATAAAGGGAGCATATCACCTTTTACTGCTACTACCATTTTAACATTGGAATCCGTTTTGTACATCTAGTTACTACATTATAATAATTATACAATCAGTTAATGTTATTAAAGTATATATCTTAATTTACTAATCTATTGACACTATATCAATTGTTTTGTAGTTGGTTTTATTAGAATTTTGAAGTTAAAATATAATTATTCTATATCATAAACTACTCTAAATAATCCTCTGCAATTGTTATACTTCTAGTTAAATTTAATTCTGGATACTTAATATCTAATTTTTTTAAACATTCAATATAACGTCTGCTTTGTAAATTATATGCAACATCTTCAAACACTTCACTTAGCCAATCAACTTCACTATTTGTACACAAATTTAGACATTCTATAGTATTATCTTCATCTTTACTAAGAAGTTCAATTAATTCATCCCAGCATTTTTGTATTCCATTGTCATCTTCAGAATGAAGCTTTTCCCTTCTAGATAATATTTCTTTTATTTGTTCATATATCATTAAACTACTCCTTCCTTTAATCACCTGGTTGCATTGCTGAGTCTGGGAATACAGTTGCAATTTTACCATTTGTTCGTATTACCCCAACTCTAACACCATTATATTCTCCAAATACAGCTACACCATCTGCTACACCGGTATTACCCGACATATTTGCTACTGCTTCCCCTGCTGCTTGTATATCACTCTCAGACCATGCTTTGGGGAACCATGATTGTTCCATTCCACTTCTTTTTGCTTTAACTTTGTGGTCAGGGACATTTCCGACCCTAACACCATTTGGATATTCTTTTTCAATATTATATTCAATTCCGTTTTTATCTAAGAAGTCAATGTTAGCTTGCCCATGCCCTCCACCTTTCATCTTAGATACCTTCCCTGTTTTTGTATATTGTTTTTCAACTTTACCTATATTTAATATTTGTCCTTTTGGTACTTCTATAACAGCCTCATATTGTCTAGAATTTTTCCAATCAGGTACTAATGCAGTAGTTATTTTTGCATTTATTCTATTTCCAGCTGGACTAGTAGTTACAAATGAACCATTAAGTTTTGCTCCTCCTCCATAGGTTCTATAAAATATGATGTTTTCTTCTGTAATTACAGTCCTGTAATTACCATCAGTATATGATTCTCTTATCCAATCTGGTAAGTCTACTTTATCAATCACTTTTACTTTATCATCAATACTAGTTGAATACTTACCATAATCTTTAACTTTACTAACTCCCTGATTAAGATAATTTCCACTATTCTCTCCACACACTCCACCATCAGGTATTTCGCTGCTGCGATATGGATTAGCTTTACTTGCACTCTCAAATCCACTAGGATCATAATAATTAACAGGGTTATTCTTACAATATGCATAAAGATTTAGTCCATCGCCTCTATAAGTATCTTCCTGAGTAAATCTACCAATAACAGGATTATAGAATCTGGCTCTTAGATAATATTGTCCCGTAATTCCATCAAGCTGCTGGCCAGTATAAGTTATCCTATTATGAACTTCTTCTTTGCTTTCAAGAACCTGCCCGAAAGCATCATAATAATATTCATTTTTAACTCTTTGCTTTTTGATAATAATATTTTTCCTATTTAGAAAAAATATTAAATGATTAATTTATTCTACTTGATTTTCTATATCAAAAGTTTCTGCAATCTATATCCTATTATATTTAAAAACAAAATTCCAATAGATTGATTGTTATCATCTATTGGAATTTTGCTATTAGCTTAATGCAAACATCAAAAAGAAGTATATATATTATATGTTTCAATAGCAAGCGGTGATGGAACCTCTTTGGGATATCTGTTTTCAGTTATTAGATTATATTTTTAACACAGGAAACTGCAAGATTACTATAGAATTATTATGTAGTAAGTTCTTTTCCAAACTTAATTGAATTTACTACATTGCTCTGTATTTATTTCTTTATACAGTAATATTTATCATAATAATTCATCAGTTTTATCATTTTATTCTATTTCTAATTCAAGTGAACCACTTATTTCCAAGGTTTCTCCAACCTTTATATCAATATCATTTTCAAATTCTACCATAATATTTTCGCCCAAATTATTAATACTACATATTAATGTATCACTATCTTCTATTTCCTTTACCTTTCCAATTGCAGTAATATTTGAAGAATTATCAATAGATTGAACAAATCCACTCTTAGCATTATCAATTAGTTTATATTTTGTTACTAAATCTATTTTTATATTTCCATTTATAATATCTCCTTTTCTTCTTTTACCTGTATTATTTCCATTTTCTAAATATTCATCATACTCTAAAAAATGTACTAAATTTTCAATATTTGAACTGCACTCTGTTACCTTCGCCCATCTTTCATATCCATCTCCATATATTTCCTCTAACTTAAAACTATTCATCTCTAATTCTCCTTATTCCAGTTTACTAAATGATTTTGGGTCACTTGGCATCATTGATTGAATTTTTCCATCCCTTACTATTACCACTACTCCCTTTTTAGCTTTTTCTGCTCCCTCTAAGAAATATATATCTTTACCATTAACATCTAATCTTGATGCTGTGCACTCATTTTTAACTCTTGATGCTTGTTCAGTAAAATTCTCAAACCCTTGCACAGTATTCTCAAACTTTGATTCATCTACACCAAGTCTTTTTGCTAATGATGGTATACGTTCAGGAAACTTATCCCAATAATCAGCAAAATGTTTAACTCCCTGATTAGTTCCATCTTTTAATGTTCCCCATAATTTAGCTGAAGGTGATTCTAGCATTTTAGTTTTTATAGCTTCAGCCGCCCCCTGATTAAGATAATTTCCACTATTCTCTCCACATACTCCACCCTCAGGTATTTCGCTGCTTCGATATGGATTAGCCTTACTTGCACTTTCATAACCACTAGGATCATAATAATTAACAGGGTTATTCTTACAATATGCATAAAGATTTAATCCATCGCCTCTATAAGTATCTTCTTGAGTAAATCTACCAATAACAGGATTGTAGAATCTGGCTCTTAGATAATATTGTCCTGTAATTCCATCAAACTGTTGGCCAGTATAAGTTATCCTGTTATGAACTTCTTCTTTGCTTTCAAGAACATGCCCAAAAGCATCATAATAATATTCGTTTTTAACATTTTGATTTTTATCAGTAATAAATACTGTACTACCTTGCTCATCTACATTATAGTAGTACCTATTAAAATTAGATTCTAATTGTGAATTTGTATCTTCACTCGAATCTGCAATATCGGCCGCAACAATTTCATGTCCTCTAGTAAATCTAGAAACAACATTATATTCTTTATCAGTTTCAACTAAAACATTATCTTTATGGAATATGAATTTAGTTAACTTTTCATTTTCCTCAATTTCTGCTCTTAAACCTTCAGTATCGTATCTGCTTACTAATGTATTTCCTTCTTTAGTTATAGCTTTTACTTGTTGATTTAAAGTGTTGTACTCAAAGATATTATTTCCAGTTTCAGTCTCTTCCTTTATTGTATTTCCTTGCTTATCGTATGTAAAGTAACTTATTCCACTTTCATCATGGATTTCTTTTAATTGATTTTTTACATTATAAACATACTTTTCTGTAATATCGTTAGTTGTTTTAGTTAATCTATTTCCTACTTTATCATAAGTGAAATATTCGCATCTACCATCATAACTTGCTTCTTTAAGCCTGTTCATGCAATCATAAGTATAGAAGTTTTTATGTTTTGAGCTTACCTTTTGCAGTCTGTTTCCATTCAAATCATACACATAATTATAATCTACTAAAACTTCACCATTTGATGAAATTGTAACTAAGCTTTGAACATTTCCATCTCCATCATAAGTATAATCACTTTTTAATCCATTTCCTACTGTCACTGATTTTATATTATTATTTTTATAATAATCATAGATTGCAAGGCTATTTTCATTATCATCTTGAATTAACTTCACTCTATTTTCTTCATCATAACTATAAATACTGCTCTTGCCTGTAATATCTTTAATAGTTTTGATATTATTATTTTTATCATAAGTATATCTCAAAAGTGTTCTTCCAGATGCACTCTTAGATTCTAATAATCCTTCAATATTATATGTATACTCATATTGCATATTTCCTGTATATGCATTTTTTAAAGTTCCATCTGAATTATATTTGAATCTTTGACTTATTACATTTAATTTATTTTTACTGAAATCTTCTGAATCTTTCATCTCACAATTAGAATTCTGTTTTTCTAATTCTTGTTGTGATTTTTTCCTTTTCATTCTCTCAGTAAATCTATTACGGCCAGGCGATGTATTTAAACTTTTGATTTTTTCTTTTTCCAGCTTTTTAGCTTCTTCTTCACTTTCCTTTTTCTCTAAAGCTATTGCTTCTTTATCTAATTGATATGCTTTTAAATCAACTATATTTCTATCAATGTTATATTTTCTATCTACATGATTTTGATTTCTATCAATGTGCTTAGTTAAATTTCCTTCACTGTCATAATAGAAATATTCACTATTTCCTTCTTGATCTTTTATTTCGCATACTTGTCCTAAACTATTATAGAAATATTCTATAGTTCCACCATTTGCATCAGTAGTACTTGTTATATTTCCTGCATAATCATAAGTGTATTTTTCAACATTGCCCTCTGGAGTTGTTATTTGAACAATTCTTCCCCAATCATCTAAAAGATAGCTTGTTTCATTTCCATTACCATCAGTTATTCCTGTGATATTTCCTCTAGCATCATATTTATAACTTTGAGCTGCTTTATTTTCCATTCTTGAATTTGGAGTAACAATATTTTTTATTTGACCAAGCATGGTATAAGTATATTCTACTTTGTTATTTTCTCCATCAATTGAAGCTTTAATATTTCCCTTAGGATCATAAGTATTTTTAGTTATGATTTCTCCTAAAGCATTCTTTACTTCAACTACTTTTCCTTTTAAGTTATAAGAATAAGTCGTACCAACACCATCATCTAAATCACTATCATACTGCTCTGGCAATACTTGTTTTATAATTCTATCATTTTTATCATAAAATAATCTTGTTTTATTGCCTGATGCATTAATAAAATGAGTAAGCCTGTTCTTTGAATCATATATATAAGACTTTTTCTTTTGAGTTCCTTCTTTAGAACCTTCACTTAAAGATATAACATTATTAGCATTATCATATTTATAAAAATGACTTCTAAAGATTCCGTTTTCTTCATCTTTTTCATACTGCTCTATAAGGCACATTCAAAAAAATAACAAGTCCATCTGCCAAGCCTATTTTTCATCATGCTGCGTTAGCAAATTCCTCTAATAGCCTGCTATGAGACAAATCTGCTTCCTTGCCTGATGAAAAATAATCATGACATTTTGGACTTGTTATTTTCTTTCATGTGCCTAATCCTATCAATTTCATCATAAACTCTTCCAATTTCATATCCTTTTGGAGTTATTATCTTAGTTATATTACCATTTTTTCCATACTCGTAACAAGTTACATTATATTTAATATTTTCTCCACTTTCATCTTTTTCAACATTAATGTATTTTCCATATAGTCCTGACTTAAATATAATTAAGGGGTTATGGAGATGATTAAAATCATCAATAGTTGCTTTTATTATAATATCGATTTTCTGTTTAAGTTAAAAATATCTATTTGTTTTTCCTCAAAAAGTTCCTCTAATGCATCAGAACCTTTATCCTTTGCATACTTGAACTCCTCTTCAGAAATTGGAATAGCAAGTAGCCAAGCAACTTTTTTGTCTTCAAAACTTAGAGTTTTTAACCTATCGTCCCAAAGGAAAGGTGAGATAAACAAAATATGTTTCATAAAACAATCAGGCATATAAAACTTTACTACATTTTCAAATATAACTCCTGGATAACATTTAAATTTAGTGTTCATTATATTGAATGCACAACTTGCTACTATATTCCTAAAGCAATCAACTCCCGAAGCACATGCTCCCACTATTTCGACACGCAAAGGTACAGTATCTGCTTTATATCCAATAGAATAACTTGAAAGACCTATTGTTGAATACGAAGTAATTCCATTATATGGTCTATCACTGCATGAGAGAATATCAATTGAATTCTCTTTTTTATCATCCCAATATTTTGTAACTAATGGCTTCCCTCCAAACGCATCAAAAGCTGATTTTGCTATTATCTTATTTTCATTATGTATACTCATTATTTATCTCTCCTTTATCATGGACCAAAATATTGTTCTGTCATATCTTCACCTTGGTGGCTTCGATTAGAACTTGGCAACTCTGGACTATAATATTCTTGACTTCTTTGTGCAATTTTCTTTTTACTAAACATTTTTAAATCATTGGATTTTTCATAGATAAGCAAATATGGACTTAAAGTTAAGACATTATAATTTAGTTACTAGATAAAAAACTACTGTAAACTAGATTTAATCACATGAAAAGCCGAGAGCCATTATAATATATATAATCTGGATAATTTTTCAAGAATATGTTGTAATAAGTACTATGTTAAACTATAGTACAATAAACAATTGTAACTCTATATGAAGCAAAGCTATATAATATTGCATCTAAATTAAATAATACAAATAAAACTCCAATGGACAAATTACTCCATTGAAGTTTTGCTATTAGTTTTTTGGTATTAAGTCTACCTGTATATTACTCATTTTTAAAAATATACCACCTAAATAATTTTCCCAATAATAATCAAGTTTTTATACTAACATTATTGCAGTTCTTACTGTAATCAAGGATATATTATTATGTTTTAATAACATAACTCCGAAAATTTACTAATAACTTTGACATATGGCAATATATTTTGAACAATTAATGCATTCAAAAACAAATACTGCAGTGTTTCTCCCAATGTCATTCCAAAAGTAATCAACATTATCAATCTTACTCCTACTAAAATCATCCAAGATAGATATAATATAATTCTTTCCATTTCCATCTGGAGCCTGCTTGATTATTTCATCCTTTCCCCATTCACCTAAATATCTACCAAAGTCACCACAGCATACTGGCCAATCATTATATTGAATCCAAGGTACTGGAGGATTCTTACTTAATTCGTCTATTAAACTATCTGCTCTTTCTTCTGGTTGGTTGTCATTTTTCACATACCTAGTTTCTTTTAAGTGATTTACAATCCTATTTTTTATAAAATCAGGAATTTTCACCGTGATTTTACCTTTTGATAAACATTCAAGACAAACCGAAACTACATCATCACCACAGTCAAAATATTCTCCTTCAAGACAATTTTCATTTGATCCACAAGATTGACATTTCACATCTGTAATTTCCGCATTTTTTATCGGATTACTAAAATACTTAAATTCTTCAATATTCATTTATATATCCCTCCATTTTACTTATTCCACCTACCATTATCCCATTCATTTTCCCAGTATTCACGTCTATGTTTCCTAAATTGTTTTCTATCAATTTTAGATGGTTCATTATAGTTTGGATGATTTTCCTTATAGTTTTCTCCATACCTATGGTCAGATGGATGCATCTCATCAAAAGGCCCCTCAGGCTTCTGATCATTATGATGTATTTCAATCGGACGTCCATCTTTATTACTAATAGGTGCATTTCCTCGACTTTCCGGTGAATTCACTTCATCATTTGGTACTTTATTTCTTATATTGTTTATTATAGGATTATTTGTAGTTCGTCCTGCCCTTTCTTCAATCTGCGTACTTCTGTTTTCTATTACTTGTGACTTATATTCTACACCATTAGCACCACCAGTTCTACCTGGATGCATAAATATAGTCATAAAATTTAATACATCCATTGCCTCAGGATTTTCATCTTCCCACTCAGCTATTGATGCCAATGCATCATATACTGAAGAAGATACCCATGCATCAGCAACCTTTCCCCAGAATCCATCTCCTGATTCCCCTTTATTAATTCTATACTTATCATTGTTTTCACCATTTTCAGTTTCATTTTCCCTTTCTGATAATCCAGCTCCAAACATCGCCATAAAAGCCCCAACCAGCACTTTATTGGCTTTTTCTATCGCTTCATTAATTTCCTCTTCATCAATCTCTCCATTTGCAACCGCTGCTTCAGCTCCAATAACTGCTTGTCTTACTGAAGATATTTCTTCTGCTACTGCAATTGCTACTGCCACAACTGCACCTACAACGCTACTTACCAAATTTCCAATATTAAAATCCATACTTATCACACCTCTTACTCAAACGGAACAAAAGTTTCTCTACACCTTCCATATATTTTTCTTCCTCTATACTTTAAATTTTCTTTATGATTGTCTGACTACAATAAATTTTATTATTCGTCCAGAAACTCATAAAAATCCTCTCAACGTTTTATTTCTTTTTAACTTTAAGTCTCTTATATTTTATTTATCTTTAGTTATCTCCTTATCATTTCCCATAAATTATTTTAAATAACTTGTTATTACTAAAAATACAATTTATTCTATAATTATAATATTTTTGACTTCTTTGTGCAATTTTCTTTTTATTAAACATTTTAAAATCATTGGACTTTTTATAGATAAGCAACTTATGTCTTATGTGATAACAAACCGAAATAGAGATCATGTTTCTGTTACTGAAAATTTTGATATCTATACTCTCAAAAAATAAAAAAACATTATCTTCTAGATAGCAGTCATTTTTTCAAACCGCTATTTAAAATATAATGCTTTATATAATCTTTTTTATAGTTAATTTTTCTTATTTTATTAAATCAGTTTAGTTAACGTATTCCTCTCAGTTATTAGTTTAACAAAAATGAGGTTTCGTTTATAATAAAAATTCTCCAAATTTGATACTATTTTTAAATTACTAACAATACTACTGATATCAATGTTTCTATAACTTAGAAGCTAAATTGCTAACGTACACTAAGATTTTCTTCATGTACTTAATTTAATTCTTCATTAATTTTCTGAACTTCCTCTACACTTAATCCAGTTCCTTTTGCAACTATATCAACATCTAACCCCATAATCAAAAAATTCTTAGCATTTTTTATTGTTGCTTCTTTTAATCCTTCTTTAATTCCTGTTTTAATTCCTGTTTTAATTCCTTCTTTAATTCCTTCTTCCTTTGCACTCTTTAGTCTTGTCATTTGATCATGAAGTTCGGCTTCCCTCGATTCATACGCAGCTCTTGCCTTATCATCTTTACTTATAACTTCAAGAATATTATAAGCTTTTCTTATTTTCTCATTCTTCTCTGCTAACATCTCAAACGCCTCCTTATTTCTTGCTTCTAAAAACATCATCCATTGAACAACTAGGTCATCTTCGTCTTTGAGAATGTTATTATCAAACAATTTAGGTAGTTCTAGATAATGAATCTCTAATATATCTGTTAACTTTTGATTAGTTTCATCCTCTGTTATATGAAAACTTGTATGAAGTTTATTTATTTCTATACATTTAAAATCAACTATATTTATAGTGATACATTTTTTGAGTTTATCATAAGTATCTCCTGATTTTATCTGCCCATTATACATCTTATTCCAGTAAAACAGAGTTCTTTCTGCCATATACTCCGTATATAAAACTTGAATTTCTATATCTACATGTTCGCCATTCTTGGTTTTAGCTCTAACATCTAGTATTCCTTTTCTATCTTCTGCAAACTCTCTTAGTAATTCTGTATTACTGAGTTCTATATCTTCTAATTCATCATGTGGCATTTTAAGTATTGCATTCAATAGCTCTATTAATAAATCCTTATTCTTACTATCTCCAAATAATAATTTAAAAACAAAATCATTTTTAGGTGACATTATAAACCCATCATCTAAAACTTCTCTCCTTAACACTTTAATCACCACACCTTAAATATATTTATGCTTTTATTATATACCACAAAATGCTTTTATTAAACCAAAAACTAAAAAGGAACATCATAAAATTAGATTTCATGTGCCTTAGCTAATTCTACTATAGAATATTTTTCATCACATTTTGGACAATAGTAAAAAATCGTAACTTCATATGCTTTATCATATGATGGACCTGTTATAATTCCATCAAACTTTTTCATTCCTATATACTTTTCACTTGTTACTTTCTTCATTTTTGTCCCACATATTTTGCAAACTTTCTTCTTAAATAAAAAATATTTTAATTCTTTAAATTCAAATGACCACTGTTTTATGTTTCCCAATCTCATCTCTCCATTAATATGTTAATTAAACTTATACTGACACTCCAATTCTCAAAAGTGCAGCTTACTTTTACTCATACCCTTTTAATCTTTCATTAATTCTATACCTAATAAAAGATCGCTATTGATTTTTGACAATATACTCGATAAAAATCTGTATGCGTAAAGCCTGTTACAAGACTACCAATAATAAATGAAGTCGACATACATGTGATAATAATTATCTTAAAAGAGGTCATGCATTTGTATCGTGTTACCGAAACAAATGCATGACCTCTGTTTTGCTTGTTCATCACATAAGTCTAAATTCAAAGTTGTTTATTTATTTTAGAAGTAAAGCAGCTATACTTAATGCTGATAAAAAGAAACTAATCAATAAACCAATCAAAGATGCTAATATTCCTGCAAAAGCAATATTAAACCCATCACGTTTTTTTGCAATACTAATGATTCCATAAATTATACCTACAATACCGGTAATTATAGAAATAATAAAAGCCCAGCAAAGTCCTAAGGAAATTATCCCCCATACTAATGAACTTATTGAAGTGCCATTATTTTTCTTCGCTAATTGATTAGTTACTACTGCTTTTTTATGTTCAATATTCACATCTTTATTATCGCCATCCATATATATATCACCTAAAAATTATCTCATTACTGAGAAAAGAGCACATAAAATTAATATTTGAATAGCAGAGCAACCTATAAAGGAACCTATCAAAGCACCTTTATTTTTTTGAAGCGCAAATTTAACATAAAGCGAACTCATCAATGCACCTAAAACTAAGCTTAAAATTCCAGAAAGCAGATAACCTCCTAGTGTGCTTACTCCGATAAGTACCCAAACAAATGCAGGTACATTGCTTATTGGCTCATATGGTTTATTGCTTCCAAGAAACATACCATTGACTGCTAAATCTACTTTGTTGCCAATTGCAACCAATTTACATTCTGTATTTCCAAAATTAATACCATAATCAATTATATTGATAAAAGAATTTGATGATTTTACTTTATAAGTTTCACCATCTACAATAATTTTTACTCTTAATCCTGTTTTATATTGAATCTCATGCTTAACTCCATCAGATTCAACTTCCCATTTTTTCATTATTCCCCTCCATTAAACCCAAAATTTCCCTAGGAGATTATAACATATTGCCATTAATTATACAAATAACAAATACCAAAAAATAAAATCTCAGCAATCTGAAGTAAAAGTTGCTCAAAGAAAAGTTACAAAATTTGAAGTCAAATAATATTTGATCACATGAAAAATATGATTTAACTTAGCTTTAGTATCCTTACATTTATATTTCTCCTAAAATTCACCAGTGGATTTAACTGCATTATAATTTCTAAAAGAATGAAAAAATTGCCTATGCTGAAATTAAGGAAGAAGTAGCTACTGAATGTTATGCTGACGTTAAAGTTAGTATGCAAATAGTTTTCTGAGTGTTGAGTTTTGTTGGCTCTACCCTTTACATTTAACAGTATCCTAAGAATTATAACCCAATTTTACAACATTCTGAATAATATTTGTTTATTATATGTTAATATTATGTAGAATAGTAAAATATACAAAATTGAGAGAAGGTATTTTAATTATGAAATTTAAAAAGATATTATCAATGTATATTAGTGCTACAGTATTTGCATCAATTTCAACAAATGCTGTTTTTGCAAGTACCAATCATAATGCCAATACACATAAATAAACTAAAATTAATAGTATTATGACGGATGAACAAGAAAAAATTAGTCAAGAGTTTTTGAGTAAATATCCAAATTTAAAAGATGACTATATTGCTGATAAATTAAAAAACAATAAAATACAGACTTTAGGATTAAGAGGAATGGCTCCAAGGCTTAGTGATTATTATATTTATTTTATAGGGGATTCCAAAAATGGTAGTACTTACTACGGAGAAAATATTGCTAGAAATCAAACAGTAACTAAATTTGATCACAATGGAACAATATATATATTAACTGAAGAAATTGGATATGGTCAGGAGTCTGCAACATTTAATGGTCAAAATGTAAGCAAATACGATTCAGTAACACTTGATTTTAATGGAGATAAAATAGTTGATGGTTTTATTGACATATGGAAAATAGATAATGTTACAAGTGGTGATTTTTCAACCATTTCCATTTCAACTAACGGAACTGGAGTTTTTAAGACTGGAATACATATATTATAAGGAGTTACAGACGAATGAATTTATTATCGGTTCAAAGTAAAAATCTATATAATTATAATACTCTTTACACTAAAAACAGTATAGAAGAATCTACTTCATCTATACAGAAAGTAGATTCTTCACAACAAAATAAACTAATAGATAAAAATGACAATACTCCTCCCAAAGCATGCGATATATTAAGAATAGATAGAGAAAATAAAACTCAATACTTAAATGGAGTAAAAATCGATGAAAAATTTATGAAACTGTTGGCGGCAGGAAAAACGTATAGTGAAATAATTAATATTTTAAAAACAAAAAAGAATGATAATACAGATGATGAAATATTAGAAAGAATAATTAATAGTTAATTGTAGGTATTTCTTCAGCAGAAGTTGTTCCATTCTTGCTTGTCCTTAACTTGTTTGAGGAAGATGCAGAAATTGAGCAACTTCTACTTGTAGAAATTCATATCCAAGTTATATATAATCCAAGAAAAAGAGGGTATATAGTAAATTTCTGTAAAACAAATCTACTACATACCCTAAGTAAGTTATTACATAAGTCTATATTCAAAGTTATTTATCTATATATAGATATCCAATTTAAGAATTCACTTATTTGTAATTAATATCTCCACTAGAAATCATATATATATTTGTGAAAGAGGCATTTGAAATTGAGCTGTTGAAGATTCTTAATGGGAAATTGTTCCATTTACTGCTTGTCAAAATGAATATTTGGAACATGTAGAAATGGGCACAAGCTCCCATTTAGAATCTTCCAACGAAAATTTCATAAGTCCGATGGAACAAATATATATATAGGATTTCGGTAAGTTACCACATAAATCTAATTCTTGATTTGGATATCTATATGAGCTAAATTTTAAACTTAGATATTTCTCCTCGTAATTTATCAGCATTTTCTTTTGAAGAATGAGCTTCTTTTAATATTATATTAGATTTATCACTAACTTGTGAAACTCTAACTGCAATATCAGTTGTTCCTCCTGCTCCTTCACTAGCTGCACTTGCAACTGAATCAATGGCTTCTAGCACACTTCCTAAAGACGCTAAAAGTTCCTCTGAAGTCGCACTAAAATTTGAAACAAGTGAATCAATAAAATCGGCATCTTTGCTGTATTGTTCTGAAATATCAACTATATTACTATAATCCCTTGCTACATCTGTTTCCATGAAATCTAATAGCTTATTTGCATTTTCAGAAAGATTCTCTACTGACTTTGTTACATTACTTGTTATACTTTGAATTTCAGCTACCGCATTTGTAGATTCTTCAGCAAGCTTTCTTATTTCCTCCGCTACAACTGAAAAACCTTTTCCAGCTTCCCCTGCTCTTGCAGCTTCAATTGCTGCATTTAATGCTAGAAGATTTGTTTGTGATGTTATCTCCATTATAGAATCTGACAGTACATTTATTTTGTCTACGACCTTTGATGATTCTATAGCTTTTTCAAGCTCAGCTTTTGTCTCCATATATACTTCACCTGACCTTTTTTGTGAAGCTTGTACATTCCCTCTCATATCTGTAGCTCTTTGATTTATTTCCCCCGCTTTAATTGCTCCTTCTTGCGATTTTTGAGCAATTGTTTCAACAGCACTTCTTATCTCCTCAGATGTTGCAGACATTTCTTCTGCAGAAGCTGCTGTTTCTTCCATAGTTGCAGATAGTTCCTCTGTATTTGCAGATACCTGTTCTATATTTTCATTTAAGTTATTCATATTAACTTCAATCTCACTTACAACTGCTTCGATATTATCAGTACTTTCACTAACAGATGTAACAATATTTCTTAAATTACGAATAAATTTATTTATACTAAATGCAAGATCATTGATTTCATCTTTAGACGAAACAACTATATCCTTTGTTAAATCTCCACCCTTTTCTGAAAGTTCATCCAATTCCCTTTTTAAAGTTTTCAATGATTTTCTTATAGATTGAATCATAAATATTGAAAGCCCTATTCCAATAACACTAACTAACACTATTGCAATTATATTTATTTTGACAGATCTAGAATATACTGCATCACCTTCTGCACTAGTACTACTAGCATTATTTTTATTATATTTTACTAATTTCAATAAAGAATCAGAAGTTGCAGCAAAAGCATCTTTTGACTTTGTATTCATTATTGCCATTGCATCATCTGTTTTTAAACTTCTACTTAATTCCCTAACTTGTTTATGTAAAACTAAATAATCAGACCAATCTTTTTCAGCAGCATCAAATAGTTTTTGCCCCTCATCACTAGATATAGTCTGTTTATATTTACTAAAAACATCTTCTATTTCTTTTTTCTTTGCTTCCATATCGTTTTCTTTTGTAGACATTGTATTGTCATCTTGAGCAATAATATGCTCATATTCAAGGATTCTAAAATCTGAAGCCATGGTACTCAATTCCTCTGAATATATAACTTTGGGTACAATTCTGCTAGAAATTAGTGTAGATTGACTGTTTACATCTTTTAAAGCAAATAATAAATTAGCACCAATACAAATAATAGCAATTATTAAAATTGATACTAAAAAATACAATTTACCTTTAATTGTTCTCAACATTAGTTCTCTCCTTTCTTAAATTTAATTACAACACGAATCATTTTTTCATTAATCATAAACTTTAGCATTAATTTAAAGCCAACACTAAATGATTCTATTGGATATATCCCCTATCTTTATTTAAAAAAACATAATATGATATAAATATCACATTTCGGTTAAATATTAGCATAGCGTTATATGATTGTCAACCAAAATTCGATATTTTTCTCACATTTTGGTTGACTAAGAAAAAACCATATTTTATAATGAATTTACATAATCATGATACTAAAAGCATTAGATATACTCATTTGTTAATCACATAAAAAGGAAGTTATATTATGTCTAAAATTAAAATAAGAGAACCACGTCAAGCACGTTCAATAGAAAAAAAAAGAAAAATTGCACAAGCAGGAATAAAGCTATTCCGCGAAAAAGGTTTCCATCATACCAATACCAATGAAATTGCAAAAGAAGCTGGTGTCTCTACAGGAATTGTCTATCATTATTTTCAAGATAAGAAAGCAATTCTTTTAGCAGCTATAGATGAGATAATTCCTAAGTTTGATGTCAAAATACTTGAAGAATTACATTTATCCAAAGATAAAAAGATATTACAAGGTTTTCTGTCTGACATTATAGACAAGGTCGTTCAATTTCATAAAACGTTCAAGTCGTGTCATGAAGAATTTGAAGCTATGCGACATTCAGACCCAGATGTAGGAAAACATATGAATCAGTTTAAAGATAATCTTTTATGTAAAATTGCAGATACCTTGCCAGCACTTGGTTTTGACATTTCTAATCCACATGAAAAATTAGATATGATATATGATATGATAGACCACTACTGTCATTCAGTAGTGGTCCATAAACGTGATAAAGTAAATTATGATGATATGAAAATTCTTATTGTAAAAAACATATTAATTCTATCAGATTTGGATGCACAATTCTTTGAATAATGCACGTGAAATAATTGGAATTGCATTCCAAGGTAGAATAAACATAATTACACTCAAATTATAGAAATTTTATGACTTATTTAATTTAAATGATATATAGATAAAAAAACTCTACTTATATATATAACTCTGAAAGAAGCTGTATTCTTTTTCAAAGTGTTGCATTTAAATTAATGTTGTAAGTATTTCTTAAATAGAAGTTGTTCTATTCTTGCTTGTCTTAAGCTTGCTTTAGAATCATGCAGGAATGGATGCAGCTTCTGCTATGTAAAAATCCACAGACAAATTAAGCACATGAAATTCAATGTGCCTTATATAGCAACCGAGAAAAATAATACAGCTTCTTTCGTTAGGTCATATAATAATTCCAAACCTTAAGTTAAGCATAGTCAAAAATCAAGCCACTTCCTTATCTTACGAAAAATAACCATTATATTTTCAACTTTTTATTTTCTTTCACATACCTTTAGTTATCTATAAAGCTTTTTTATCTCATCTAAAATTGCGAAAACTTGATTTGAACATTTGTCCATTTCTTCTAAGCATTTTTCTGCAGCAGATAAATTTCCATTTTCATATTGCACAACTGCTTCTTTTGCTATTTTATGTAACTCTATATGAGGCTGTTCAAGTTTTAAAAATACACTATTATCTTTTATATTGCTACAATCTATACCATAATACCATTTTCCTAAAGCGCAGTTTTTATAATCTGCAACAACATGAATATCTACCTTCTCATACCCTAAAATCATATTATATATTTTCCAGCGCCATAAAAGATGATCTGTCTTATATATTTCTATCTTTTCAACATCTGATAAACAGTTATTATCTTTAACAGCATTTACTCTAACCATATCTATTTCTTTACTTAAATCATAAATTGATTTTCCTGTTTTATTACTGCTTGAATTTAAATAATCTGCCTCTACTGATATTTTCGATATAGATTCTGCAACAGTATGAGTAACTGCTGTTTGTTCCTCAGTATTAGCCGCAACTTGTACTATAGTTTCATTTACTGACTCTATAGCTGAATTTATTGAATTAATTGAAACTAACACATCATCAACTATTTTTTGTCCAGAACCTAGTTTGGCTGATGTCGAATTTATTTTATCTACTGAAACATCTATACTTTTTTGCAATTCTTGAATATTCATTTCTATATTAAGAACTGATTCCTTTGTATTTTCAGCTAAGCTTCTAACTTCATCTGCAACTACTGCAAAACCTTTTCCCTGCTCCCCTGCTCTTGCTGCCTCAATAGCTGCATTAAGTGCCAAAAGATTAGTTTGATCTGCTATTCCTTTTACCATATCTACTATGCTATTTATAGTTACCGTCTTTTCTTTAACGTCTTCCATAGTTTTATTTATTTCATTCATTTCATAAAAAGAATTTTTAACAAATTCCATAGAGTCAGTTATCTTAGTCACTCCATCTTCAGCTAATTCTTTTACGCTTCTCGACTTATCCGCTACAGTTTCAGACATATTAGCAACCTCATCAATTGATGCAGATAATTCCTCGCTGCTAGCAGACATAGAATGTAATGCATCAGTCTGCTTGTTAGAACTACTTATCATTTCTTTTATTATATCCATCTTTGTTGTAGTTTGTAGTAACTCATTAATCTGAAGAGTAGTATCCTTTTTAAAATTACAAATTTGTTTAATCATCTCATTCCATTTATCTGCTACTTTGCGAGAACCAAACTTTTCTTCATCGACTTCATAAAACTTTCCACTTATTGCATCTTCAAGTACTTCCAATAACGTTTTTTTAAAATTTTCATCTAAACTTTTAGAAGTATCAACTTCGTTCCTTTTTAATTTATTAAACATTTTTATTCTCCCTTAAAATAATTCTTTATTTTCATAATTTTAACAATACATATAATTATATACTAATTTAATCTATCTTTCTACAAAAATATACCGTTATAGTATTTTTTTGTTTACTATATTAGACGAATTTATTAAAAATATTATTTAATATTATTGACATATAACCTTTTATGGAAAAAGATAAATTATCGCTAAGAACATTATAATTTTGCTTTTATTGTTTTTTTGTAGAAAGATACATGCAAATTAATTATGCAAATAAAAATAAAGGACAATAAACAACTACATTTATTTCAAGATATTTAATGTATTATTAATTTGATCTATTTTGGACTTTAAATTTGTATTTTCAATTTGTAACTTACCCTTATCTTGTTGCAAAGATGCTATTTGTTATTTTGCCGAATCTTCTGTAATTACCGATTTACCTTTATTAACTTCTCCCGCTATAGCTTGCCTTAAATAGTCTATATTCTCTTGAGATAGCCCTGGTATCTTTTGCAATAATAATTTATCAAATTCATCTGTCTTAGAACCTAAAACTTGTGCTACATTCTCTGTTATTCTAAACTTCTCTTCAATTATATCCCATACTTCTTTAGCAGTATTTAACTCTTCTTCATATCCTAAGCTTTTAATGTTTTTTTCAATTTCTTCTTTCTTCTTTGTTAATACTTCAATTAATATATCTCCAATAGTTTTAATTGTTACTGCTAAAATTGCTACCACTGCTGTAGCTGCTATTGGAGCTATTTGACTAATTAATAATTCCTTCATCTTTACATTCCACCTTTTTCAATTCTACTTAACTATTCCTGTTTGAACTACATAACTATTCCTGTTTGAACTACATAAAAAAAGAAGCTTATCAAAGCTCCTCCTATTGCAGTTATAAACCATTTAATCATATTGGTTAATGATTTAAGATTTTCACACAAATTTTTAATTTCTGTTTTAAGCTCTCTGCCATCTTGTTCTAACTTATCAAGTCGTTCACCATGATTGTTAATTCTTCTTTCATGCGTTTCAATTTTATCTTTAATTAGTTCCTCATTCATGTACTGCTTCCTTTCTTCTTTTGGAGCAATAAAAAAAGACTTGCTAAAGTCTTAATGTATTGCCGCTTATTGTATTATTTAATTTCTACTTTATTGTACATTAGTTTGTTGTGGATTTGCTTCCTTCTGTGAATTTACCTCAGTATTATTATCTGTAGAATCTTTAGTTTTGTGAGCATCAGTTTCTACTGGTATTATCATTTCTCTAAACTCTGCATATTGCTCAGAAGTTATAGTTTCACCTGCCAAAAATATATTAAGTGTATTTGTTATTTCTTCTACATTTAAAGTATTATTAGCTTTCTCTCTTGTAATTCTACTTTTTAATATTTTACCTATTATTTCTTGCATTTTTGTCATTTTACATCACTCCTAAAATTTTATTTTGTTCTTTTTGTAATATATAATTTTCAACCTCTGAAATATTATTTGAGTTTTGTTTTAAATATTTTGATATATTTGAAATACTGTCATTTAAAGCTTGCTCATTTTTAACTTGCTGTGAATACTCAGTATTTCTCTCATCAATTTCTTCTTGGGTATAATATTCAATTTCTAATTTTTTTGTTTCTATATTGACTTTATATGATTTTGATGTTGTTAATATATTAAAAAGCGTACCAAATTCTACTTCTACATAATCTATATCATCAGGAATTTTATTTTTTAGGGAATCATATTTTTTCATGTCCTGTTCTTTTGTTGATTCTAAAATATCATCTTGTAATTCAGAAGTAATTTGAAGTATGTTACCAGTTGATATTTCATAATAAAATTTTGATTTAATTTGTGCCATATATTATTCCTCCTATTACGCACGTTTTACTGCTATCCAATTTGAAACTACTGATGTATAATAAAAACCACGTACAGTAGTATTTCCTGATAAAGTTTTTCTTGGCATTCCTTGAGTCACAAAAATATTGCTATAATCTACTGGAACATTAACATTACGATATTGAAGAGTATTTGCAATATTAGAGTAATCACAATATATTGTATCATCATCATTATCTAAAAATGAGTAAATTATTCTATTTGAATATGTATCAAATACTGTATAAAAAGTATTTGATACACCCATTTCATTTCTCCAATCATAACAATATGCAGTTCCTGAAGCTGTAGTTGTTGTTATTACAAAATCAGGTGTAAAATCTATGCAAGGAGTTAAATCTAAGTAAAAGTATATTTCATTTCTTGAAGTATTTCGAATAGACTTTGTAACTTGAGTAGTGCCTGTAGATATTTTTCCAGCTGACATATTTCCTATGGCAGCAGCTAATTGCTCGCCACTCATACCACTATTTGCAGAGCCGCCTTTGTTATTAATAGCATCTGCTACCTTAGATTTAACATTAGCGGCAGATTGAAAAAGCGATTGACCATTTACATATATATCTCCATTTGGTATCCATATACTACCAGAAGTGCTAATGTTACCAGTTCTAGCATCTATTGATACTGATGGTTTTCCTTGAACTCCAGTGTTTGGACATGCATTACTAATGCTAACTCCATACCAAGATGATATATCTATATTATTTTTTTTATCCAATCCTGCATAATCATTTACATTATCTACCCTAATAGTATTAGAGTTTGCTCCTATGAGTCTATCATGAGAATGTGAATTAGCTGCGAAATCACTAGCATGTTTTCCATCAACAGTATCAGCATTTAATCCTCTTTGCACACTTCCATCTTTTTTTACTGCATCACCTAAATTATCATTTATCTTTTTAAGTTGTGTATCTAAAATATCTGTATTGTAATTAATATCATCTATATTTACTACATCTGTCCCCTCTGGCTTTTTTAAACCGTAATTTGTAGTTTTTAACATACAATCACTCTCCTTTATTCATAAACTTTTAATTCATTCCAAGTTTCTGTTTTTGCATTATTCCAATTTAAATTCTTTTCATTCAAGAAATTCCATACCGTATACGTATATTTAAAATTATAAGAAAGATGTGCTGGCTTAATATCTTCCAGCATATTCTTAAACGCCTGCATATTCTTAGGAATACCCTTAACCCCTATAAATTGTACTGTGAAAGAATAGCTATGATTATCTTCTATTATGTTTACTTCTCCTCCACTGAATGCTTCTGCAACATTTTTAATCATCTGCTTAGTTGTAGTTCCTTGACCACGTTTTTTTGCCTTAATTACTTCTCTTCTTTGCTCATAGCTCATGGCTAAATTAGTTTCAATCCCATATTCCTCTTCTAGATATATCAATCCCCAAGTTGCAGTATCTATAAAGAATTGCTTTAAAACATCTTGTGAGTAATACAAAAGGCTACCTATCTCTGTGCCTTGCACATAATAAATAGCCTTCATCTCTGGTATTTCAGATATAAAAGTTGGTACATATTTAGTTAAATCAACGAAGTATTTTTTTAATTCTTCCGAACTTAAAATGTCTTCTGCATATTTAACTAATCCATATTTAGTTGTTCCATATTCCAATACTATACCCCCTTTACATCATTCCATGTCAGTTGTTTTTTTAAATTTGCACAATTTACTTTACTGCCTGCAGGTAATGTTGTTATTAAAGGCTGTTTATTATAAAAAACTATATTCGTATTAATTATTGGTGTAAAAATTAATGTATCCCAATCTTGGACAGTTTTATAATAAAGTTCAACTGTTGTAATACTTGTTGTGTTTTGCGTAATTACAGCTATAAAATTATTTTCAGATACCACTTCACTATCAGAAATTTTCAAATCTATTCCTGGCGTAGTCCCTAATGAACTTTGTTGTTTTACTCTAAAATAAAGTTTACCTTTTATTTGAGTATAATTACCAGATCCTGCACTTGTTATTTCTACTACCGCATTGCCATCTACATATTGGCTAGTAATTGATATAGCTGCTATTTTGGTAAATAAACCTGCTGTTCCTCCACCATTGGTAGAAACTGAATAGAATTTTAATGATTGAGCAACATCAACAATTCCATCTCCATCTTTATCATAAGTAGATTTAAACATATCTCCATAGCCTGCTTTAGATATCTGGTCTTTTGTTGCATATTTAGCATCGGACTCAGATTCAGTATAATATCTATCATCATGTGTATGACCATTAGCACTAGCTCCAAGATCTGATGGTGTAGGTTTATTATTAGATGTATATATTGTATCCCAATTATCCCATACATTAGACCTTAAATTTCTTTTATATAGATAAGTTGGTGCATTATTTGTACTCCCAGATCCATAACCGCATAAATATTGTACTGACCAAGAATCTTCATGTGATATTACAATTATGTAATACCATCCATTTGTTGGTGCATTACTCATATTACAACCTTTATAAAATCCTGTTTTTTGTAGTGTATTTAAATTACATCCTCCTACATCTTTTGCAGGACCTCCTAATCCAAATCCACTAGGAGCAAAATCATTTGGCGATTTGCCTTGTAATTTATCCGCATCTAATCCGCTTCCTGCACCGTCATTTCCCGCATGCCATACAGTATTTCTATTAACTTTCATACCATTATTATCGGGAACTTTAAAATTAAAAATATCATTTCCATCATTTGTGATTGTGAATGTCATCTCAGTAGCTTCTCCACCATTGAGATTTTCTAAAGTTATTGTTGCAGTATCGCCGCTACCTCCAAAAGAATTATTTGGAAAAGATATCCCCCCATTACTTCCAGGCATTATTATCAATCTGCCATTCATGGTATCTCCTGCTTTATTTACTGGTGTATAACCCAAATTATCTTGTTTGCGATTCCATTTATCTCTTTCTACTTGTGTTATATGCCTTACTGTATCACTAATATGTGTATAAGCAGAATTCCAAGCATCTAATAGAGATTGCGAGATTGCATCTATAATACTTTTATTAGAATGAACATGCTTCTTACTATTCATATCATCATGATCTATTTTATCTTGTTTAGACATTTTTCCATCAACATCCTTAGTTGCTAATGGAATAGAATTAGCTGAAATGGGAATCCAACTTGTTCCACTATATCTATAAGTTATATCTGTATCTTTAACATTTACTGTCCATCCATCGTCTGGGGTTGAATAAGTTTTAGCTATATCTGAATAAGTGGCTACAGATTCCTTCCAGTCCATATTACTAACAACTTGATTAATTTTATTATCAACTTCATTTCTACTGTATTTATCATCCCAATTAGGTTTATTAACATTAATTGTGTTTGTTATACTGCTTTCAGCTGCTTTAGCACGAGTAATTTCTAAATTAAGATTATTAGTTATAGTATTTTCTGCATTTGAAGCTCTATTTACTTCATTAGCTAAATTAGTGCTTAAAGTCCCCTCTACACTCTTAGCTCTATTAATCTCATTATTTAAATTATTGTTAGTAGCATTTAAACTATCAGTTAAATCTTTCTCTGCACCCTTTGCTCTAGAAATTTCTGCATTAAGATTATTGGTTATACTATTCTCAGCCCCATTAGCTCTACTAACTTCATTATTTAAATTATTAGTTATAATCTGCTCCGAATTTTTTGCTCTATTAGATTCATTTGTAAGATTATCACTTATAATCTTTTCAACATTTTTTGCTCTTTCTACTTCATTATTCAAATTATCAGTTAAAACTTTTTCAGCATTTTTAGCTCGATCGATTTCATTATTAAGATTATTTTGAGTATCTAAAATTGCATCCTGAACTTTATTAATGTCTTCTGCTTCAACTGTATCTCCATTAGTTTCATAACTTATATAAAGTTTATCTATCTTGCTAAAAATCTTAATTACGTTTTTCCAAGGTGTTAAACTTGGCGTTGAAATAATATATGTTTGTACTCTATCCCCTGTAAGTTTTGGCCCTGTATAAACATTTAATGTTTTTAAATTCACATTATCATGAATTAACTCTGCTTCATAAACACCATTATTCACGGTTATTTCTTCTTCTATAACGTAAGTGTTATTTTCTAATTTATTTAATTTTTCTATAAATTTACTTACCTGCATCTAAATCACCCCTAATGCAGTTTTTCCTATTACTGCAATTTCTTCATCAGCTAAACTTATATTAAAGGTAGAATTATTTATCTTAAAATCTGTATAATCTAATACACCAGTAGTATTTAATAAAATACTACCTATTTTAGCATAGCTTATAGAAGAAGCTTTAAATGCAACACTTTGTAAATATTCTACAACCGAATTAATAAATTCTGTTTGTATCATTCCTAAATTTAAGCCATTTACTATTGTTACATTTGCGGTTATATCTATTGATTTTTCTACTGCACTTACAACACTTACATTTGCACCTATCGGTCTTACTTCTTCTATATGATTAAACGTGTCTTTAACAAGTTCATCACTTGCTTTATTTTTATTGCTATCTACAATGACTACTTTTACAGTTCCAGGTCCATTTGCAAGTGGAAACACCTTAGCTGCTCCTACACCAGTTACCTCCAGTGCCCAATTTAAATAATGATACTTATTTCCGCTTGTAGCAGGTGTTTGTGATTTTTGAATTATTCTTTCTCTAAAGTCATCATCATTTTCTATATCTACACCATATTTGAATATCTTTACATTTGAAACTGATTTAACTCCATTAATTGATGTTACCAAAATTGTTATATTTCCTACAGCTACATTTCCTATTGTCCCAGCAGTCAAACATTCAGCATTTATTTCTACTGTTCCATCTGTTCCTATGGATTTAGTTTCAACTATTGAAAATCCAATAGATTCTTGTGTATCTGTAGCTGGAGTTGATACTATCTTTCCTTTTTGTATTTGAGTACCAGCTACACCCGTAAATTTTATAGTTTGTATAGTGCTAATAGCATATTTTCTTGTCAAACCATTTTCGCTACCCTTTAAATCCAAATATTCTCCTGTTGATGTTTTAGTAATTCCTAGCTTTAATATATTTTGCAGACCAATGTTTTTACTTCTTGCTATTTCTTTTGCAGCTGGAATTGTTGCATCCCAAAATAAATCTCCTTCAATTGTATTTATATTTTCTGGAGCTTGATTTAACATTCTCTTATGAATATCATAAGCCGTTTCTTTTAAAAAATCTGGAATTGTTATATCTGTACCCAATTAATCACCCCACTTTCTCATTACTTGTCAATATTTTCTGTTCTTTTTTAATAGTTGTAACTACATATGTGTAATAAACTTCACCATTTTCCCATCTGAAATCAAAATCATCTACGCTTGAAGTCATTGGATGAGTCAATAGAGCTTCTTGAGTTATTCTTTTAATCTCAAGCTCCATTGCTTTTTTGTCTATATTTTTTGAAATTGAATCCCTGCCAAATCTAGATGAATAAGCCATGTATTTATATCTGTCAGTCATCATTGCTAATTGACACCATTGTATATAGGCTTCAAAAGAATTCAAAACTTTTACTGTTCCATCTGGATTTTTTATAAACTCTCCAGTTTCTAAATTTACTGCATATGATCCTTTAAAATCTATTTTCTTATTTTCTTTTGCTGTAACAGCTTGTAAACTATTAATAGGAAATAAATTAGCCATTTTTAACCACCCTTCCTATAATTATATTGTCAGCACCAAATTGAGCTACCAATACTCTATCCCCTGCTGTTAGTTTTTTAATATTACTCGGAGTTTTAATTTCATGTAAGTGATCTCCATTAGTTTCAGTATTATAGTTATCTTCTAATTTTAAATAATCAAGAATCATATAATCTGTAAATTCATATTTAAAATTGTCTAGCTTAAGTCCATATTCTGTTAATGTTCCAAGGGTAAGTCCTGTTCCATCCATAGCTCCATTTATTATCTTTGTTGTATTACTATGCACTGTTCTAGCTATTTCATTAAATATATCACCATTACTGTTCACTATAGAATTTCCTCCTTACATCTTCCATTTTCATTACTGTCAAACTCATCTTGTTACTTGAACCAAGTGTATGAGTAATCTCAGTAATACAAAGTATCTCTCCATAAACATTGACTGTATTTCCAGCATGAAGTGTGTTTATATCATCACAGCAATTAATTGTTTTACTTGCTTCTCCATTTGAAAAAAGGCTATTTGCCTTAGTCTCTGCCTTAGAATAATCGTCAACCTTATCATCTTGAACTATTTTTTGTATTGTTCCATAAGTTTCTGTATCTTTCTTGAAAGTTCCTATTATTGGAGATAATACAAGTTCATTATTAGAACTAGAGCTATTAGAGTCACTATCATCTTTAGAGCTACTTGAATTATTATCATTTGTTTTTTCTTTTCCTAAAACTTTAACTTGTGTAACTGCTCCATCTAAACTATCCTTTTCATCTAATTCTTCCATTATGTTATCTAATTCATAAATAAAAATATTAGATCCTAATTCAAACAAATCTAAATTAACATCCATTCTAAATCTATAAAGCTTCCCATCCTTTTGAGCAGTTTCTTTCAAATCCTTTTTCATCATGCTAT
The DNA here is from genome assembly GCF_000473995.1 of Clostridium saccharobutylicum DSM 13864. Taxonomy (NCBI): domain Bacteria; kingdom Bacillati; phylum Bacillota; class Clostridia; order Eubacteriales; family Clostridiaceae; genus Clostridium; species Clostridium saccharobutylicum. The sequence continues at coordinate 3,893,821 of NC_022571.1, forward strand.
AAAGAGATTCTTTTCTTTTATCTTTTGATAGTTTAATCTCTGTATCTTCAAAATACCCTATTGGTATTCCCCAATCATTAGCAATAATCGTTGCTCTCTCTGCAGCAGTTTGTCCCTCTGTCCATAAATATTCATCTTCTGATTCTTCAATATAAACTGTTCGTTCCTTGCCTGTTATGGATATCTTTTTTGACTTCTTATTTTTGCTTATATCCCATATAACGCCACTAAATATCTGAGCATAGTTTCCACTTCCAAATTCATAATCAAAAAGTTCAATAGAATCACCTTTAGCTATTCCTATGGATTTTAGATCATCTGTTTCTATAATAGCAATATCCATAGTATACGCTATTGCATCTAAGGCATCCTTTAAAGTTACAGATTCACTTAAAAGCTGTATTTTATACTTATTTTTCAAAATCAAATCCATAAAATCACACCTTCGTTACATAATCCAAACAAACATAGCCGCCATGGTCCCCCCAATAGGTATCAGCCCAATTTCCATATTGTCTGTAAATTTCAAGATTGGTTCCATTTGAAACACTTCCCAATATATCATAAGATGTTCCTGGCCCTTCCCTTACATTTAAAGAGCTCGCCGTAACTTTAACATTATCACCATCTTTATATTCATCCTGACTATTATCTGTTCTATTATTTTCAAGCCCTCCTGAATCTTCACTAGACGCATTAATTATCGTTTCAATCTTCAATTCCTTATAAGTTCTTAAAGTGATGCTGAAGTATATATCTCCATCTTCTCCTGCTTTTATTTCAGGTGTAAATTTGCTTATATTTACTAATTCGTTTATATTAAATTCTGTAATTATCAATCTCACATGTGTATCTGAATCCATCCAAGATTCTATTACTCCTACATAATCATGAGGAGCCATAATATATACATATCTGCAATACGAATCATATTGTAATGGAAAAAACGAATTGAAACTTATTTCCCTTATCTTACTTCCTTTTTCTGAAATATCAACTTCACCAAATTCAACAGTATCAGTTGTTGAGAACTTTTTTTCCTTTGGATTAGAAATACTATCTAAGGGGTTAACCGGAAATTGTAAAGTATATCTTTTAGACTCATCTATTAAATAAATGTCCAATCACTCAGCTCCTTTCTAATTTTTGAATACAAAAAAACACTTAGTTTTTCTAAGTGCTGATTTTTATTATATGACTTATTTCTTAATATTTGTCAGAGCTTCTTTTAATTTGTACCCAACAACTTGAACTACTTCCTTTATCATGGTATTGCTATCTTGGTTTCCATCAACATTTACTTGAATATCTCCAATACTTATTCCGCCTGCTCCAGCTACTTGAATTTGCTGATTAGATTTAATTACTTGATATTGCATTGTATTAGATTTATTTGGCATCTTTTGACTAATTTGTCTAGCCACTTCTGCTTTCATATTCTGTACAGACTGCATATGATTTAATATTTTAGTACCTCTTGACATGTAAGTTAATGGATTACCGTTGTATCCACCTAAAATTGGTACAGATTTTCTATCAGAAAGTTCCCATCCTCTTTCATCTACAGTTGAAAATCCTTCTGGTGAAAAATTGGTACCACTAGCCTGCTCACCAACACCTTTCTTCGCATCATCACCACCTGATTCAAATATCCTTTTCCCAACATTAATTATAGTGCTCCAAGGATTCTCTGTTAGTTTTAATAAATCATTATATAATTTACTTAAATCACCCTCCACAGTATTTATATTACTGTTTATCTGAATATCTTCATTATTAGGAATATTATTAGCTGCATCTGTCGTTTGACTTAGGCTAGACGTAGTCTCATCAGCATTGCTATTAATATGAACATCAGCATTAGGTGGAAGATCATCTATTGAACCTTTATATTCTTGCATACTTACTATTTGACCTGACGCATTAGATGTTATCTGGATTGGTGTATTGTTTATATTGATTATTCCTGTTACTGCTTCCCCAGCAGCACCTTGGACACCTTGCAATTGACCAATTACATTTCCATTAAAATCGATTATTTGATTATTAGCATTTAATGAACTTGCTGCTAAAGAACTGAATGAACCTTGTATCTTAATCATCTCCATCTCATTAGCCTCCCCAAGTTCCTTGGCTTTTTTCTTCAATTCATCAGTATATCCACCAGCCCATTTCACAGATCTACTCCAAGCTCCATTAATTTCACCAGTATCCTTATCTACTGTTGCATAAATATCCTCCATTTTATTACTCGAAGTATTTTTAATTTCATACCATCCTTCATGGGTAATTTGATTTAAATTTTCAAAGTGTCCTTTTAAATAATCTATTCCTTCTTGTGCTGATTTATCGTTACCTGAGAGTTGTGCACCAGTTTTTTCATTAAACATACCTTCTGCTTTTGGATATGCAGCATATAATGTTTTTAAATCTGATTTCCATGCAGCCTCTGCTTGTTTTAAGGCTTCATCTCTTGCTGTTTTGTTTTCATTTATTGCATTTTGTAGATTCGTCTTATCTGCATCGGTTAAATTCTTATCGTTATCTAAATGATATTGAGTTGTTGCAATGGTTTTATCATATTTAGCCTTTGTTTCATCTATAGAATCTTGGTGTTCTTTTCCCCTTTCTTTTAATAATTCAGCCGCACCATCAATTCCAGTTACCCTTTCAGCTTTACTTGCAAATTTACTCTTTGAGTAAGCTAGTTCACCTGCATTTTCTGCATTAGCATATTCAAGTTTAATTTCTTGCAATTGAGCCGCTTTATCTTTAAGTTGTTGTATATCATCATCCAATAATTTTCCGTGGTCTTTAATTGCATTGTCTCCTATTTTATATATTTCATCTCTTATTTCAAGTTCTTTATTTACTCCATCTCCAAAAAACTTATCCATATAATCTAAAGTACCTTGTTCTGCTGCACTTGTTACACCATCTAAACTAAATGTTTTTGAAAGCTCACTTTTAACCTCAGATTGTTTTGCTTTTATAGCATTAATCCCTTCATATGCCATATCATTTACCCAGTTCTTCAATTGATTGTTTTCTTTAGCATCAAATTTATCATCTGTTGTTAATCTGTTTATATTCATTTCTAGTTTTAATAAACTTTTAGATGCATCGCTAGCTGCTTTTTTAAAATTGTCTGAAATTCCCTCTCCAAAATCATCATATATAAGTCCTAAATCAACCATTTCTTTTTTTGATTTATATATGTCTCCATTTAGAAAATTCATAATTTTTTCAAGAGGACCTAATTTATCTGTTGTTGTTGCAAGACCCTTATTCATTAAATCATTATTAGCTGATACCAACAATAGTCCGCCTGCTATTGTACCTATTGCAATTCCAACTGGACCAAGTGATGCTGCTAGCACTTCCCCTGCAGCCCCTGCTTCCTCAAGACCCCCAGCTACTTCAGCAGTTTCTGCTGCTACACCTGCTCCTTTAAAAATATTTATTAAACTTTTTACACCATTAAATGCACTCTTAACCTTTTCAATGCCGCTAAATATCTTGATTCCAGCTTCTAAAGATAATAAAGCTCCTCCTAATTCTTTAATTGCTCCTATATTATTACTTATGTAATCTACAAAGCCAACTATCTTATCAGTAATAACTGGAACTTTTTCAATAAACCAATCCACAAATTGCTTTGCATATGGAGCTAATCTTTCTCCTAGTGTAACACTCATAGTTGTCGCTACTGCCTTTAATCTGTTCCATTGTCCTGATAAATTATCCATTTTAGTATCAGCCATTTTTTGAGTCTCACCATTTGCATTCCTTACTTTTTTGCTTAATTCCTCAAAACTGTCTCCACCTTCATTTAATAATGCAATTACACCATTTACATTATCAGTTCCAAATACAGTAGATAATATATTAAATCTCTGTTGATTTGTAAGATCTTTCAACGAACTATTTAAATTTTCTACAATTCCGCTTAATGGCTTCATCTTACCTTCCGCATCATAAGCACTTATTCCATGCTCTTTCATTAATTGTGATGCTTCTTTTGTAGGACTTGAAAGTTTTCCAATTGTTCTGCTTAATAATTTTGCAGCTTCTGCGCCCTTTATATTTTGACCACTTAGTAGTGCTGCTGCCACTGCTGTATCTTCAAAACTTATTCCTAATGATGAACTTGTTGGTGCAAGCACTTTCATCGTTTCTCCCAATTCATTAAGATCAGAGTTAGTTTCATTTGCTGATGCTGTTAACATATCTGCAACATGTGCTGAATCACTTCCATTTAAATTAAACGCTGTAAGTGTACTTCCTGCCATTTCCGCTGCTTTTGATAAATCCATTTCTCCTGCAGTTGCCAAATTCAATACTCCTGGCAATGCTGATATTGTTTCCTTAGCACTTAATCCTGATTCTCCTAACGCTTTTTCAGCTTCCGCTATATTTATAGCACTCCATCCACTAGAACTACCTAATTTCTTTGCTGTTGCATCTAAGTCTTTCATTTCACTATCCGTTGTTTTTGTTGTTGCTTTAATTTTAGACATAGTCTTTTCATATTCTGAATAGTTTTTTATTGATGATTCAACACCCGAAGTAGCAAACGATAAAACTTTTTGCCCTCCTGCTTTTATTAATCCATCAATCTTTTCTTGTATTTTATCTAAAGTTCCACTTGCTTCATCTTTAGCTTTTACATTTGCATTTACATTAGCTGATGAGTTTTTTAGTTTATCTATCTTTTCTTGAACTTCATTTAATTTACTTGATATTTGATCATTTAACTTAACAGTTGGACTAGCATTGATTTTACTTAAAGCCTCCAGCTTTCTCCTAGTTTGCTCTGCCATTGCCTCTATAGCTTTCAACTTATTTTTAGTTTTATTATCTCCACTTATGCTAACATCAACATGAACCTTATCTACCTGTTTTGCGGCCATAATTCTCACCTCCTAACACCATTTATTTTCTCTCATATGCTTTATTTTTCTCTTCGACTTCATACCTAGAAAAGGCAAGAATTAATTTTCTTGCCATATCATTTCTTTCCACTCCATAAAAAGAGTCGGGGGTTATATTATGCATCGTAAATAAGTTATACAATGCTGTAATTGTTCCTCCCCGACTTATGAGTTTTTTATATCTTCTGCTTCCTCTAATTCATCATTGAATCCACTTAATTCTAATACTTTATTTACTAAGTTTGATATTTCTCCAGCTAATAAAGTTTTTCTTATATATTGTTTTCCATCGCTTACTTTTATTGAATCAAGCAATTGTTGATTGTTCCAATCAAAATTAGTAGTACCTGCCACTATTATTCCTGCATCAAATTCAGCATTGTTTACTTTTTCTACCCATTCACCTTTGACTTTTTTACGTGGTCCCATACATTCTTTTCTTATTTGAGATATTTCTCTTTCTGTTAATCCCTTAAGTTCAACTGGAATTCCTAATCTTTCAATAAGTACAGTAACTTTAGGCACTTGATGAGTTCCCATTAGTTTACTTAATATATCCTTTTCCTTCATATCTAAAATCTTTTCATCATTAACTTTCTTTTCCATGTGTAAATTCCTCCTAAAATTTCATATTAGACACAATCAAAAAAATAACAATTCCATCTCATAGGAGCTTTGGACTTGTTATTTATTTTCATGTGCCTTAATTATTATGTTTATAAAAAATAGCAAGTCCACATTTTTATAATTGACTTGCTATCTTCTTTCTTCAAAACTTATATCTGCTTAGGCCATAAAACTAAGTTATATAAATTTTATTATCATCTTGCTAATTAAATTATAATTTTATTTAACATCTGTTAATTTATAATCTTTCTTTTTATTTGAATATGCCTTATTCAGCTTCTATTGGATCTACTAATTCGTAATCATCATAAGTAAAAGGAGTTTCTTGTTCAATTAAATCTCCACCTTTAAAGTTAACTAAGCTTATTTTATCTGCCATACACCCAATTAATCTTATTCTTTCATAACCGTATGCTTCTGGATCTTCCAAACTTGTTAAAACTTCAAATTTCTTAAATCCTTGTTGAATCATTTTCGAAGTTATATGATATCCTTTTATACTTCCAGATCCCTTTGTTGCTCCTCTTTTATATTTTGTTCTAGTACTCCCACATGTAACTACATCCTTTTTGTCCATTTCTTCTGTTGCTGTACATTCATTTACATTGCTTTGCCATTCTCCATCAATATACACCTTTCCAAATGAACCATTACAAATTCTGCTTGCATCTAATACTTCTGCCATTTATATCACCTTACCCTTCTTATTTTGTAACATTTCCAGTACCATAAATTCTTTTTATAACATCAACATACTTAGCACTCCACTTCCAGAAAAATTCATCTGATTGTGCATTTGCTTGTAGTTCTTTATCAATTTCAACAGTAAAATCTGAATCAATAACTCCTGCTTTATAAAGTGTTTCAAAATATTGCTTTAAAGCACATAGTATTAATGTTCTTCCAGTATCATTATTGCTAGTTTTACCTACAAACTCTTTTCTTTTAAGAGATGTATCACCATCAACTGCATTCATAAATTTGACTGCACGGATTGATCCAAATACCTCTCCCTTTTCATCAGTATAATTTTTATATGTGTTAACATCATCTACTACAATTACATCATCAGCATCTTTTGCTAATACTAATGTTCCAGAGGATAATGCATTTTCAATATCTGCTTTAGAAAGTCTTGGACTTACATCATCAAAAATAGTAATTGCATTACAAATACTATCTTTCAATCCCTTTCCTGTTGCTAGTGCTGCAATATATACTGCAATTTCTGCTTGATTATACATATCACCTTCATAAGAAGCCTTACAGAATACATTGACTATATCTTCATGATTAAATTCTTTAGATTTAGAATTAGCTTGCTCTATCGAATCATCCTTTCCACCGCCAACAAATGCAATTATATTATTTCCTTCCTCTTTGTTCTTAATAATCCAATACTTTACGCTGGCCTGAAGTCCTTCATCTGTAACTCCATCTAATACAAATCCATCCATGCCATAACCTTCAAAAGTACTCATTGCATCTAAATAGTGTTCATTAGTTATTGCACTAGTTCCATCATTTCCACCAGTTAATTCTGCATTAACCACATTTGCTAATATTCCTGTACCTCCTGAAACTTTACTAGCAACTATATAATCATTTTCACTATTTTTATTAATAGCATTTACTATTTCATCAATAGTTCCACTTAATGCACTTATAGAAAATATTTGTTTAGTTCCTTCAAATAATAAGAAATCTTTCTTTGATTCATTTGCAATATTAGTTCTAATAGTTACATTAAATAATCTAGTAGTTGGATATTTACTTTCTAGCTTTATCACATCAGCTGGAACTACTTCACTATTTTTAAGAGTTAAAGTAGAAGTTTTTTCTGATCCATCCACAAGTCGATATAATAAAAGTTCCTTTGGCTGCCCAAGTAATGCTAATCTTCCTAATTTATAAGCTGTAAAGTTTATGTCACTTCCAAAATTATTTATTAATTCCTTCTCCTTATTAATAGTTGTAACTGTTTTAACTGGTCCCCAATTAGCTTTAATTGGCATTGCTAAAACACCATGAATTCCTGTTCCTATTCTTTCATCTGCATTATTCTTAAATCTGTTATACCAACCTGGTATTGTTGGTCTGTTGTTTTCATTCCAACTTCCTGTAGCCATTATTTAACCCTCTTTTCTAAAAATTTTTTAATTATATCTTTGAATTCAGTTTTTGTCATTTCTTTCTTTTCACAATTAAATAAAGCACCTGCAGCTACTTCTTTTCTATAGCCAAGTGCTTTACAATTTTCTATTAAATCTTGTACTAAATATTCCTCTTCCTTTTCTTTAATTTCTTCATTTTTTTGTTCTATCTGGGTATTGTCTCTCTTTATAGCTGTCTCTCCTGCATTATCTTCTTGTTTAATAGAAGTTCTTTCATCATTTTCTTGCTTTTTTGAAGCATCTTGTATATTTTCTTTCTCATCTGATGAATCTTTTACTACAGTAGTATCATCATTCTCAACATGAGTTTCTTCTACAGCTTTGTCTTGTTTTACCGAAGTTTGTTCTGTTGCTTTTTCTTCAGCATTACCGCCTTTATCTTCCAAGTTCTCGTCTTGAAGTTTATGATTTTGTGTTTCCACTGATGTATCAACTAAACCAATATCTTCTTGCATTTTTTCTTTATTATCTTCCATGCTAATCCTCCTTTAATATTCCTCTACCTTTTATTTTATTAATAGTAGAATTTTCATTAATCTTTATAGATTTTCTTCTAAACAACTTAACTATCAGTTGTCCTTTTGATAGCATATCTGCTTCTCTATCTTCACTTATACTTTCTATTGTAAGATAACGCTTATCCTTTAAATCTAAAGGTATTTTTAAGTCAGTAATAAATTTATTTTCTATATCATCTAGCAATTTATTAATTTCGTTTTTGTTATTACTTGCAATATGACATATAAGAGTTTTACTTTCTTTTATTAAAGAATTATTCTCTCTTTCCTTACTTTGATTCTTTACCCTCCATAAAATTGAAGGAACATTTAAATTTTTCTTCCAATTATTTAGATACACAGTATTATTTGTAATTCCTTTAGTATAATCCCTTAAGGCATCTAACCACGGATCTGTATTAATTTCATCTTCTTCATGTAATGCTATAACTGTAAATTTTACTCCCCTAGAAATAATGTTCCAATTTTCATCAACAACATCTTTTCCTATTGCCCCATCATAAATGCAAGTAAATGTTTCATTGGTCTTTACATCACTTATAACCTGCATATCTAATGCTTTAATTACTTTTTCAGTTAATGAATCAAGATTCTTAAATGTAGTTCTATTCTCATAAACCCATATTTCTATAGTTCTTTTAAATCCAACTACACTTCCATTATCTTCATCAGAGCCTTGTACAATTACTGCATATGGTTTAATTGTATCTTTAGTAGCTACATTAGGTTCATAGCAATTATTAAACTCCAATACTTTGTCTATTAAATACTGCCTAATTCCTGCTCTCATATGGTTATCACTCCTTAATCAATTCTCTCAAGGTCACATAAATACCCACATATAATATCTTGAACCACCTGAGGATATACTGCTTTAATCTCAAACTTATCTCCATTACTTATAAATTTGATCTTTTCAAAAGGGGTAACATCTAAATCTGAATCCTTATCTGCTAACATTTTATATCGTGCACTAGAATAAGAAGTTCCTTGATTTCCTGTATTTATATTAATCGAACCGCTATTGTCCTCAATATAAACTATAGCTTTAATAGTTCTTTGATTTGTTTCCTCCTCAAAAGCTCCATCTACTTCCTTTTTAATTTTTTGAACAAATGTTATTTCTGTTGGATTTAATGAAATAACTTTATCAATAGTTTTTATCAGCTTCCTAGGACTTAACTTACTCATATTTCGTCAGCTCTTTTCATAGATGTGTTATAACTTTGGTTAGCTAAATTTAATTTACGTTGCTCCTTTAAGTAATCAGCTTTATATATAGCTGCTAAGTTGTTCCAATAGTCTTTATTACTTGATTTAACTTCTATTGATCCGACCTTCACTATATCGTCGCTAACTGCTTTTAATAAACAGCCTCTCCATGATGCTTTTAAAACATTATTTTCATTTGTTATAAGCAAGTTATTTAAATCTACATCATCAAAATAAGGATATTCTTTTTCTTGTAAATTTAACATTAGTTGTCCTATGGGTGTTAATGTATTAATCTCCATCTCTAACACCTCATGGTCTTTAAATCAAATAAATCTTTTGCAATTTTTTCTTTTATAGCTTGTGTCATTAAAATCATCCCCTCAATTTAATACACAGTTGCAAAAAATACTTCATCTGCTCTTTCAAAACTTGGTATAACAATTTGAGAAACCTTTGTATCCACTGTAATTGGATCTTCTTTTACCATTGTTGTAACTGCAATAGCATCTTGAACAATAGTTGTATCAAGTTTACCGCTGCCATAAACTTTATCATATTCTTCAGGAGTAGTTCCATAAACTGTGTACCCTAAGGTAGTTCCACTCATAAGAGTTATCTTTCCGTCTGTATAATAAGGTTGTTGTGAAACACCTTCCTCTGGAATAAATGTTGTATTTTCTAAAAATACAATGCTTATTCCAAGTCTCTCCTTACAAAAAGCAATATAATCTTGCTCTGATAATATTAAATTAGCTGCATTAACAGTTGCACGTAAATGAGATGTAATGGCATCATTAATCATAAATGTATTATTAAAAGTTTCTTCTGTTAACAACATTGTAGTTGGCTTAACATAATTATCATCAGTTATTGCTTTTTGAAAATTTTGAATATCCTTTACTATATCTGCACTTGGATTATTCCATTTATCTGTTCCACTTAATTCTTTTTTATGATTCTTAGGTACACCATAATCAACAACAATATCACCATCATTTGTAGTAATATTTATTATTCCATTTTGAATTAATGAAGCTCTCATTCTCTTTGTTTGAACATTAGCACCTTCAATTAATCCTGCATAATTTTCAAATAACTGAGTTGTAAGAGCTTTAACTAGATTCTCATTATTTGCATTAGCTGCATTTATTATTTCTCTTCTTGCTGTTTCATTGATTCCAACGCCCTCTTTAAAAAATGGCATTTCTTTCTTTTCAACATCTATTGAAACATTTAACGCTCTAATCTTAGTTGCAACATCAAAGGTTGACATTTTTAATGCCACTGCCTTCTTCTTTGCTCCTTTTGCAAATTCTAATTCTGTTCCTAATTGTCTTTTGACTGGAAATAGTGCTTTATCAACTGTTTCTTCAACTGGCAGTTCTTTAATGTATAAAGCTATATTACTTGAATTTATAAAATCTTTAATATCCATAATATAAAAATCCTCCTTAAATAATTTATTTTTAAACCTTAACTAAAGGCACATAAAAAATAACAAACAATTATGCTTATCTATTATTTATTTTCATGTGCCTAAATAAATATTATTTGCTTTAATGCTGCTTTTTCTACATCCTTACCACCAGTCACTGTATCATCTGAAAACTTGACTTCCTCTTCATATAAAGCACCATGTACAAATAAAGATACAACTTCTGTTGCATTACCTGCTATTCCATCTTGTGACATAGATCCTTTAAAACTAACATCCTCATATACAACTCCATAAGCATCTGTAACTGCTGGTGTTCCTGTTTTAGTTGTTACTGCCTTTCCATCCTTTGTAAGTAATGTTCCAGCTTTTAATACTTCATTTGAATCTAATAAAGCTGCTACATCTAATTTCTTAACCTTAATTGGTAATGCAATAAAATGGTCTCCCGCTATAGCTCTAAGTTTTCCTTTAGCACAGCATATTGTATAATCTAATTGTCTCATCTTTTTCCCTCCTTATTATTTGGTAAAAGCCTCAATTCCTCTTGTATTCATTGCAGCCTTTTCCTTTCCTAATTCTGTTGCAAAATTCTTTTTTTCTCTGCTGGTAAACTCTGTTCCACCAGTACTAAAGGAACTTGTCCCGTTGATTTCTTTTTCAAATAGATAATCACGTTCCTTCTTAATACATTCCATTTGTTCCTTAAGCCCTTCAATGGTTTCCCCATTAAATTTAAGATTTTCTTTGTTCAATAGAGTCATAATTAAAGTTTTGTCTTTAACATTAAAGGTATCTATTCCTTTTTCCAAAGCATTATTAAAAGCAACATCCTTTAGCTGCTTATCATATACTTCCTTTTGCATTTTGTTTGCATCCTGAAGTTCAGTAATCTTACTTCTTAATCCATCAACATCTTTATATTGATCTTTTAAATCTAAAATTTCTTTTTCTTTTTCAATCATCTGAATTTTGTAAGCTTTAGCATCTTCATTTACTTTATCAAAACGCTTTTTAGGAATATAAGCTCCACTTGAAATATCTTCATAATCCCTATTTTCATATTCCTTTTGCTTCTCTTGTGGAAGATGTTTAAATACTTCTTCCCCTATAATATCCTTTAATTTTGCCACTACTTTATTTCCTCCTTCTCTATTTTTCGCTGATTAAATCACATTAAAAGATTAACAAATCAATAAACCAACCTATTTTCTTTCATGTGATTAACGTGGTGCGACCACGAATAGAGTTCTTAGAATTGTTCTTTTACGTCTGCATTTCTAAGAAAAAAAGACATAAGACACATAAAAATAAAAAGCCTTATATTTTAAGACTTTCTGCATTACCCTATCTAATTATCTTTAATATTTTTATTGTTTGAAATGTTCTCTTTACTTGAGTCATTATTCTTTTTTATATTTTCTGAATTAATTGAGTCATTATCATCATTAGAAGTAACTTCCTTATTTTTTGAACTGCCAATATGCTCTAAGTTGGTTTTTAAATTTTCATAATCATTATTATTCTGATTAGCAGCATTTTCTGCATCATATATTTGAACCTTTTCTTCTAAGATTTCATTCCATTCTTCCTTTGCATCTTCTGCATCACAATAGTCTTTGATATATGATTGATGCGATCTCACCCCACTATTAACTTCTGATATTGCAAGAGTTTTCTTTTCATCAGTATCACTTGGTAATGGATAATTGTGTTCAAATAAAGTTGTATATCTCAATTTATTCCATGATTTATCATAGATTTGCGGATAACAAGTTACCCCAACTTCTTTTATAAATTCAAATAATCCAATAAATGCTGGTGTCCAATCATTCCACTTATCTTCGCATCTTGCAATTAAATCATTGTATAAGTATCCAATAGCTTTAGCACTTGCAATACTATTTAAATCGGATATCTTTGGCATATCCATAGTGAAATTCATGTCTGCTTCTGCTCTATCTAAATAAGCTTCAACAGCTGTGTTATTTCCCATGTTATATTCCAATCGTTGAATTTGAGCCTGCTTTCCTGATTCCAATAATTCATCTCTAGTTTTTACTGCATGTAATGCACCTGGAGCAACAACAAATTTATTAACATCATCCTCGTCACCATCAATAACAGCTTCTGATCCATACATTTGAAATCTAATAGCATCTCTGACATCTGAAATTGTTTTATTATATTGAGTTTGAATATCTATTAATTCATCAAGATCTGATTCACCAAAAGAATCATTTAACTCACCACTATTCTTAATAAGCCAACACGGAATAGTCGAAAAACCTGTATCAATTTCTATTGTTAGATTTTCTTGCAATTCTGTATTTTTGTAAGTTTCTTTTTTATACCATGCTTGGCGCTCTTTAATATTTTCATCAAACTTATAATAATAGGTATGGATATAATAATTTTTTTCTGAATCACATTCCTCAAATACATTTTCTTCATCTTCTTCAAAGAATACAACTTTTAGAAGCTTCCCATTTTTTTCTTTATAATAAAAATTCTCTATTGATTCATATTTTATAACCAATGGAGAATTAGGGTTTGCTTCAACTCTAAGTAATACTCTCTTTTTTATTGTAGCTTCTAAAAATGCTTTTTTAGTTGATTGCCAAAAAGAATTATACTCTAATACATCTTCAATAAATCTTCTAAGGTCCTCACACTTTTCTTTATCATGTTTATTATCACATTTTAACTTAAGAGTTGGCTTAACTCCAAACATCCATCTAGCTTGTTTCTTTAAAAGAGGCTTAACCTTATTTCTTATATCTTGAGTAGGCTTGTAATCACAATTATCATTAATCTCCCAATTTTGACCTAAAAGTGCTTTATCCTCATAAACTTTATCTATAGGAACTATACATCTACCCTTGTAAAATATATAATCTTTTCTCACTAGTTCTCTTTCATACTTTTCAATATCAGGCAGATTAAGCAATACTTCTCTTATACCTTTATTTTCATTATTGTAGTTTAAATACATTAAAATATTTGCCCTCCTTTTCTATAAGCATCATTGACTTTCAATCTATTAACACCTTTTCCTTTTTCATAAACAGAATCATCATAGTTAGATTCAACATCATATCTTAAAATTGTATAAACAAAGTATCTCATAGCATCCATGCAGTGATCCTTCTCCTTTAATACCTCTTCAACTCCATAATCTAACTTCTTTGGATCCCAAATGTATGAACTGAACTCCTTTAAAGTTTCCTTACATATATCATTAACATAAAATATTCCAAGATTTAAAGCACTCGCAACTGTTCTTATTCCATCCAGTACATTATTCTTAGCTTTCAAAACATTTTTAAATCCATCATCTCTTAATTGAGTTATAAAACTTGCAGCACTTGGGTCAACTATTATTTTTATTGGAATAATATTTCCCAGGAAATTCTTTAGTTCCTTAGAATATTCAACATCTGATTTTTGTATACTTGCATTTCTGCCACTATAATAAAACTCCTTTACTATATACCATTTTCCTTCATACAATCCCCATAGTAAAAACACAGTAGCATTCTGTGTCCCATAATCTATGCTGACATAATACTTTTCATATCTTCTATTAATGGTATCTACCTTATGAATATCTTCATTAAACATATCATAAATAACACCTTCTGCAAGACACCATAACCCTGAAACATATCTCTTATAAAACATGCCTGAATACATCTTCTTATATCTATCCTTAACTTTATTACTAAGAGAGAAGTTATCATCCATAGTAAAATGTAAATGCACAGCATTTTTTTCTTCTAATTTATCAATATATTCAACTTTAAACCAATGATAAGGACCATCTGGATTACAGTTAACTTTTATACCCTCGGTTTCCCGATATTTATTAGGGGAATAGACTATCTCTTCAACTATATTATGTATAGTTGCACGGTACTTCCCTCATAGGAATTTCGCCTATGAAGTACGGATTTCATAACCATATATTAATACTTAGGTCGTATATCCTAGTCGTTACACTCTCTAAAAAGTTTCCTTTCTAGTTCAGCACGGTATTGACTTAACTAACAAATTTCCAATCATTAATAGCTATTTTAGTTACTGGATGTTTTCCCGCACACTTTCTTTTATTATTTATGCATTCGCTTATTTTACATCCACCATTTATTCCTACATACTCGGCAGCTTCTTTTAATGTATTGAATGTTTTATCTAAAATATCAGAATGTACCTTTTTGCATTGGTAAGCATTAGCACCCGATTTTTTAAGTTTGGATTCTTCGGAAAATTCAACTCCTATTTGCCTTTTCTTGGCTTTCTCACTCATTAATTTTCTATATTCTTTACTACTCCAAACTCTTTTTGAAGCTTCTCTAAGTTTTTTCTTAGTTTCTTCTTTATTTAAGGATTTTTTATTAGATTCTGATATTTTATTTCTGACCTCTTCATTCATTGTTATGCCTTTGCCACCTTCTGAAATATTGTAACCATATTTTCTATTAGTGGCCTTGTAAGTAGCTATATAATATCTTTCTTTTTCATTAATTATAGATGAATCGCATTCTTCTATCACTTCAAATTTAAATACTTGTTTTCCATATTTATTATATGAACTTTGTAAATGTTCGTTTACGTGTCTGTTAGCTTTTAATTCTTGCTTATGCTTTTTCCATCTATATTCTATATTATTTGATTGGCCTATATAAATTTTTCTGTTTATAGTATTTGTTATTTTGTATATCGCTTCCATTTTACCTCTTTCTTATTAATAAAAGGAATCTTGTTAGTCTTAGTTTTCCACCGTTAGCACATATATTATATTATATGCACACCTCATATTTATGAGTCCACCGTGTTACGTGGCTATTTGGTTAACCACATTTTAGCACCTTCTACTGAACATCTAGCAGTAGCTTGATTTACAAATGATTGTGGCATTAAAGCAACTTCATCAAATAAAACACCCGCAAGAGTTATTCCTTGAATCAAATCTTGTGAACTTTCATCTCTACCACTGAATAGATAAAAGTCATTAGCTTTACCATTTCTTGAAATTGTCAAATAATTTTCACTTGATGATCTGAAATCTTTACACTTATATCCCCTGCTCTTAAGCATTTTCTTTAGTGGTTTTACAACATTTCTTCTTAGTGATCCTATAGTCTTACCACATAAAGCAAAATTTTCTCCTTCAAAGTTTTCATTTGCCCACATAATAAAAGATAACGACATTACAACAGTTTTCCCTGCCCTTATGGAACCATCTGCAATTAATATATCCTTATCCTTAACTGGAGATAACTCATTCCACCATGTAAGAACCTTAATTTGTTTATCTGAAAAAGGTTTAAATTTAAAAGCTGCTGCTTTTTTTCTAGTCATCTTTCCATACCTCTACAGCCTTAGCCCTCAATGCCTCTAGAAAACCATCATCCTCAATTTCTTCATCTTCATCACCATTTAACTTGTTTATTTCAGCTATCAACTTATCATTTTGAAGCTTTTTAGTTTCAGATTCCAGCTGTAACTTAATTTCATCTTCAAGCAAATTACAATGCTTAACAAGGAAATCCAAGGCTTTCATCTTATCATAAAGTTTAAATTTAATTCCGCTTGTACTTTCAGATACTTCACTAATTAATGTTCCATCTAATTTGCTACTATCTTGAAGTTTCATATAACCACACTTTTTAGTCATTAGTGCACCATCTTCATCATACTTTGATTTCCCATCTTTATCGCAAAGTGGCACTTCCTTTTCTCCAAACTCAACATATTCGGTTATATCTGCAAAAGCAATATCAATGTATTTCTGTAAAACTCCACGCTTCAATACTTCTTTATTGATTTGCATATCAGTTAAAGAATCTATAAATTCCTTTACTTTATCATTCTTAAGAAGTCTGCATCCACATACCATAGCAGTTTTATATGAACAATGATAAACCTTCTGATAAGCTTTAGTTGCATTAAAGCATTTGCTATATAAAATGCAAAAAAGCCTCTGCCTATTTGTCAAATCTTCATTAGCTGCAATATCCTTAGCTTCATCCTTAACTTCATTTTCTATAATGCTTGCAGTTTTATTTTGAATGAAAACTTCAGTTTCGCTTTGTATACTATTTTCAGTTGTAATTTGCATAATATTTTCAGTTGTGCTTCGTACTGGTTTCTCTACTTCATCATCCCAGCCATAACTTTTTCGCCATCTCTTTAATGTACTTTCAGATATATCTAAACTCTTTGATATCTCTATTAATTGCTTACCTCCTTTATATAATTGATATGCAATTGTTACTTTTTTATTTGGTGCCCTAGCCATATTTCATAGTCACCTCACCTACTTACCTTCACAATTCAAAAATTCCATACTTTCTTCATACAAGAAAGTGGCTGCACCACGCTCTCTCTTAATCATCTTCCCATATGACATCTCCATCTTAGCCATTGATATAACTGGCTTTCAAAATCCAAAAATTTTATACTTTCTTAGACATGAACAAAGGACTCTGCATAATTACAGAATCCTCTAATTGAAGGTGCATTTATTTAATTATTTTTGTAATATTATGTTAAAGGAATTACAACACTTCCACCTCTAACAAAAGTTACAGTAATGCTTGTACTATCTTTATTTCCAA
The DNA here is from genome assembly GCF_000473995.1 of Clostridium saccharobutylicum DSM 13864. Lineage (NCBI taxonomy): Bacteria > Bacillati > Bacillota > Clostridia > Eubacteriales > Clostridiaceae > Clostridium > Clostridium saccharobutylicum. The sequence goes on from NC_022571.1 coordinate 3,911,347, forward strand.
CATATATAATACATATTTTACTTTTAGAATTTGGTAAAACTTCTTCGTAACCATCTGAATAGTTTGGTAATGTTCTACTATAATGTTCCAAATTATAATTGTTATTATCTTTTACATTAAATCCGTCATACATTACTACACCTTTATATTTTTCATTATGAAAGTCTATATTCTCACATTCTAAAAATAGTTCAATTGCCAACTGATTATTTTCATCGACCTTTTTATCCCACTTATTAAACTCTTCGGTTTTTACAGCTTTTTCAATTGTAAATTTATAATTACCATTCGGAGTATTAACAGAAACTGGTTCTCCAAGTTTTATTTCTTTATTTTGTGTATTAGAACTAGACTCTGTATCTTTTTGTTTGTTTTGAGTAGATTGAGTTGATGTCGTTTCTTTATTTGCGTTTGACATTTTAAGTATAATATCATGTTGATATTTGATGTATAATCCTTCAGATAATATTATTGCTAGTATTAAAATTCTAGAAATTATAGTCAATATTTTCTTATAATTTTGAATTAATTCCTTTAATTTCAATAGTTTATTTTCTTTCATTTATAATCACTCCTCGATAATAATTATACTATCACTTGGATAATAACTCCAATAAATGAATTTAGATTACAAGAAAATCTGCTTTTCAGACTATGTGTTTCTACTACTTTCAAACGTTATCCTCAGATTTAACTACATTATAATTTTCTAAAGAACAAAACAAAGTGGCTGCACCACACCCACTCGTCATAATACATTCTCCCATTTTATACCGTTGAACACATTGATATGAGTAAGTTTCAAAATCGAAATTTTTTTATATTTTTCTAGATATAAAAAAGAACTTTAATAATCTTAAAGTTCCTAACTCATCACTTAAATTTTTGTTTTTAAGAAATTATAAAACCACTAACTAATTAGTAGTTCTTAATCACAATATATTCAAATATAGGGGCGTTCTGAAGAATTTAGATTCTTCAGAACATCATTTATTCAACGCAGGGTACGAAAATCATCTTTTGTTCCCACTTACTATTATAAACCTTATAATTATTCATTTCTTACACACTTTCTATAATTTTTCTACAATTTTCCTATACTTTTTCTAATTTGTATACTCTATCTTACTATATAAGGTGCATTAAAGATTCTATATTGCATACTCAGAACTTTGCTTTGTGGAAGATATAGATAAACAATTTAATAATTAGACTTGTAATTTCAATTGTAACATATTTCCATACTAGAAATAAGGGGAAAGTATGCCTAATTTGTGGCTCTGAAACTATATCAAGAAATGAATGAATAGATTTAATGGGGCTGCAACAAAATATATCAGTAACTATATTAAGTGGTTCAAATGGCTTCAAATATTTGATACAGATAAAGAGATAGTAAAGGCTAAGAACTTTATGATTCAAAGCAATGTAACACATTCACATATCAAAGTAAAAGATTTAAAGAATAGAGAGCCAATGTATATATAACATATGTTATATTTTGTAAATTATGTTATAATAAGCATTATGCAAAACTATAATCTAATGAACAATAGTAATTTATTATGAATTAAATGGATGGTAATTATAATGAAAGAAATACCAGAATTATGGGAACTGATAGCACTTTTTGAGATGGAGCCAGTGTATGTTTACGGAGAAGAAAAAGGAATACCATGGTTTTATAGCACAATTAATTTTAAACTCAAAAGGGGAAGTGAAACTTTAGACATCACCATTTCTCCTGCTAATGGCATTATTGATATTTGGTTACTTATAGGCGATAGAAAAATAATAGAAATTAATCTTGAAAATGTAGAAGGAATGAAGATAGAAAAAATTCATAATAAAGAAATTTTACATATTCTGTTTAGCAATGATGACGTTATGGAAAAGTTCTATATAGAAACAAAACCGCAAATCTATATGTATTGCAGTAAGGCACGATTCTAATAGTAAAACGTAATAATAAATTGTTGCGTCACAAGGATTATTTATATTAGCTGTATAATGGAGATGAATTTATGAAACTACATGAAATGGTAAAAGAACTTCAAAGTGTCATGAGCCTTGATTTTGATGAGAGAGCTATATTATTTGAAAAATATAGAGATATTCTTAACTCTGAAATATCTACAAACCCATCAAATATCGAAGCCTTCTGTCTTATGGCTATGATAACTTGTGAGTTGCGGGAGGATACTGAAAAATCGATTGAAATACTAGAGCAATGCTATTTGCAAAATCAATTAAATTTTTCAGATGAAGGTTTTGCTCTATGGGCTACTGATATGGCTTATTTTCTGCTTGAAGAATATGATGAGAGTAGTGAAGAAAGAGCGGTTCAGTTGCTCTCACAAGCTATTAATCGCAATTCAAATTATGCAAATACATATTATGCTTATGGTAAAGTCTGCTTTAGAAGAAAAGACTTTGAGAAAGCATCGAAACTATTTCATAAAGCATTTGAAATTTCTGCAAAGAAATCATATAAATATTGTGAGGCAGTTAGTTTATTGGCACATTCCAATCAAAATGAGGGAATTACATTATTAAAGTCAATATATTCGTACCCATTTGAGAATGAGAAAGTTGACGTGAACACTGCTCTGACACTTGGTCGAGAATTAGCAATTAGCGGTAGTTTAGATGAAGCAAAAAAGATAGCCGAAATATTATTGAAAACGGAATACAGGGAATTTGATATAGAAATAGATGAAATGTCTGATTTTATGTATATATTAGGGGACTATAAATCCTGTGTTGAATTATATGATAAATATCAATTTTTAGAAGAAGAGAGTTGGCTTAATAAGTATTTTTATGCTTTAAAACAAACTGGTCAGGAAAGTATTGCTGAAAAAAGGTTGCAAGAAATTACAGAAAAAATAGAGAAAGACATTAATAATGAGAAAATGAATCCTACCCATTGGGAAAATTATGAGGATTACGAATATTATATCTCTTCTGAAACTAAACGATTAAATGCTATAAGGGAAGGTTATAACAAAGTTTTTATTTATTCAGATGACATATTACCAGATGTTTACTATGATATGATATATGAATGTTATTATATTAATTGTCCAAGGCATTGTCTATAGTAGAATTATTATAAATTGAATTACTTCGCATTCTTCTTATATTAAGTATTATAGGTGGACAATCCCACCTATAATTTTTTTATGCTATATTTCAACATCATATAGATATCCAATTTAAGAATTAGACTTATAATTGAAATATGTTTCCATGCTAGAAATTCCATACATTTTTGTGAAACAGGCATTGAAATTAAACTGTTAAGGTTCTTAGTATAAGGTTGTACCATTTTTTGCTTGTCCCAATTTCATATTAGGAGCATGCGAAAATGGTATAACCTTGTACTTAGAACCTTTCAGTGAGAATTTCATGGCCCTGTGGAACAAAAATGTATGGAATTTCGGTTAACTACCACATAAGTATGATTTATAGTTTGGATATCTATAAAACATAGCCAATTTAATAAATATACTTTTCCATTTTTTTAGCTGCTTGTTTTTCTAATTGCTTAACTCTTTGATATGATAGTTTTAGTTTTTCTTGTACAACATAATATTTTCTATGTTCTATATGAACAATTTGCATTATATCTCTTTCTTCTTCTGTCAGTATAGTTATTGCATTCTCTATTCTCTTTAATTCTCTTTTTTTAATTATCTGCTCTCTGTATAATTGTTCTTTTTTTTCAATTAACTTTTCTGCCTGCTGTTCTACACTTGAAGTAATCTTATAAGTTTTTCCTGTTCTTTCTTCCATTCCTTGTCCACTTATTCCTAATATGTCTTCCTCTAATTCCTGAATTCTTATATCTATCTCATTAATATCTGCTAAAAGCTCTCTATATTTTCGTATTCTATTTAATGTATTACTCATAATGGAATCTCCTTTGAATTTATATCATCTGTATCTTTAGATTATTTAGGGCTATATTTCCTCGTAACTTATATTTATAATCCTATCAATAATCTTTTTAAACATTCATCCTTAATAATATCCTTTAAAAACATTCAACTTAATATAATTTACCAATTATTAATCTCTGCTCTAATCAAATTCATTTTGCTCTTCATAGATTCTATCTCTAATCTTAAATTTTCTATTGAACTTATACAATTATAATAAGCACTTTCTGCCACATCTCTTTGAAGTCTAAGCTCTGCAACTTCCTCATTTCCCTTAACTATCTCAATTATTAAAGTTGCTGGATATTTTTCTTCTTTAAGCTTTAATATTTCTTGCGTTTTTTTTATTCTATAAGACTTTTCTGTTTGTGCCTTCTTAAGTGCAAGTTTCTTAAGCTCCATATTTCCTTTATTTAATGCAGCTATACAGCTACTCAAATTTCCCATAATTCCTTCTGATTTCATAAAATATCCTCCTTCAAATTTAATTTTATAAGTAACAAAAGTATTCCTGATTTCGGTTATTTACCACACTCCCAAATAATTACCTCAATCTATAATTGTTCTCCACTCCTTCAATTTCAACCATGAAATTTTTGCACATTTCATATATCCTGCTTCCTATTGCTTCATCAACTCTTAGTAACCCTTCAACTGTAAATTCTGTAGATATTATAATTGGTAAATGATTAATGTATCTATAATTAATAAGCTCAAACATTATATTTATGTCTGTATCATTTACTTTGCCCTTGTATAAATCATCAAGCAATAAAATTTCGCAGGTTTGATATTTACTCAATGTTTTTTTGTAATATTCTTCATCAATCATATTTTGTTTAAGGCTTGTAATAATATCTCTATAAGGCATGTACACAACTCGTATATCCTTCTTCAAAAAATTATTTGCAAGAGCCAAGGAAACATGAGTTTTCCCACTTCCAGGATTGCCACAAAACAAAATCGAATTTCTCACTTCTCTTCTTATGTTTCTAAATCTTTTATAATACTCTGCTGCTTTAAATTTCATTTCCTTTGATTTTTCAGACCACTCTTTAAAATTACTAAATGATTTGTCCAAGTTATCTGTATTTATACCACTGTTTTTCCACAATCTCTTTACCTTCTCTGCTTCAAGACATTTACAAGGTGTCATAAGTGGCTGCGATCTAGCTTGTTCTTTAATTATAAATCCAGTATCGTTGCACAATTTACACCTAAAATGGCTCTGCTTCATTTCCACCTTCAAATTTCCCTCCGATGTTTTGATCCTTGAATTCTCCATCTGAACTTGGTGTCCATTTTGGGATTTTGATGTTGAATTTTTTCTCACTTGGTCCAATATTCTTTCTAACGCCTCCATACTTCCCCTCCTTTAATGTAAATGCTCTATTACTATTTTTCTTAAATACTCTACTTATATCTTCCTCTAATTGAACTGTCCTATTTATTCCATTATGACCATCCCTTAATGGAAATATCCCTTGCCAGCAATTCTCAATGCTATTTTCTAAAATCTTAATTTGAATTTGTTCATCTAAAGATAGGTTTCTAAGTTTTCTAAGCATTAGCTGCAAAGCTCTATCTGTCATTGGCTTCTTAATTTCATCTCTCATTTTCATGAAATCTATTATTGTCTCAATAAGTAATTTATTTCTAGTAAACTCATTCATATACCTATACTTATTCGTATTCTTGTTATATTTTGAGCTTTTTATATTTTTAACGTTTCTATCAATGCACTCCTGATTTTGGTAAATATAATTTATATCTTCACAACGTGTGTAATCATTATTTTCTTTATTTTTTTCAAAACTTGTATATTCATGATTGTCTTTAATTTCTTCACAAAGTGTATATTCCTCACTTTCTTTATCTTGTTTAAAACATGTGTATTTATCGTTTTCTTTGTTTTCTTTGAAACATGTGTATTTATAATTCCCGTTATACTCTTTAAAACGTGTATCATCAATAGTCCCGTTTTGTTCTTTAAGTTCTGTATATTCATTGGCTTCTTTATGTCCATATTCATTAGTTCTTTCATTCCCATTTTGATTAGTCTTTTTATGCCCATTCTCATAATGTTTCTGAGGTTCATTCTCACATTCATAATCAAAAATGTTTTTGTTATTTTGATTATCAATATGCGTTAATTCACTTATATTATTTATATTCTTATCCTTATTATCATTCTTATCATTCTTGTTAGTGGTTAGCCCTTGGTTAGTCCTTGGTGATGCATTGGTTACCATTTGGTTAGCCCTTGGTGACATATTGGTTAATACTTGGTTACCCCTTGGTGACTCATTGGTTACCCCTTGGTTAAAATCTTGGTTAATTTCAGTTCTTTCTCCTTGATAAAGTCCCCAATTCACTATGTTCACAAATATTCCTGTCTTGGTTGATTCATAGGTTAAAAATTCATACTTTTGAAATCTTGCAAGTGCAGTCCTAACATTTTGTCTTGATATACCTAATCCAGATTTATTCATTATCGAATTTGCACTTGTAATAAATTCGCCAGGTTTTGCTTTAAATTGTTTTCCATTCCATTCCCATTCGCATTCTTCATGGTTAGCCATGCCTAAAAGAGTGATAAGAATAACTTTCTGCTCTGGAGTGGATTTTAACCAAATAACCTTCTTAAATAAACATCTATGAATCTTAAACCACCCTTCATTCATCCAATCAACTCCTCTTAATTTGTTATTCTGATCATCCAATCTCTATCCTTTTCATAGGTTGTACATTTCATTTCATCTACATAATCATTTATATCATCACAATACCATTCAAAATCTTTCATTTTTATTTCATCTGCACAGCAAATACCATTTTTATAATACTTACAAGTTTTAGCACCACATTTAACTACCAACTTAAAATCCTCCTTGCCCTATGATATAATTTAATTGTAAGTTTTTGCCATAACTTTTTTTGATAAACCTTATATATTCCTTCTAGTCATACAATTTTTTGTGTAAATTGTTTCACAGCTACTTTTGACATTTTCATTTAGTCCTAAGTAGCTTTGTTACTTTTATTTAAAAGAATTAAATTAGAAATGAATTTAACATCTCATCATTTAATTAAATTCATCAAATAAAACAAATAATAAATCATATAATAAATAAGATAATTTAATCTCATCCTTTTATTTTTAAATCTTTAAATATTTCATCAGTTGTACAATTATAAGTATCTGCAAGTCTCTTTATTAATTGAGGTGATGGGTTTGTCCATCCACGTTCCAATTTATAAAATGTACTTTTACTTATTTTTAATGCTTCTACAGCTTGTTCAACTTCGATTCCCTCATTTAATCTTCTTAATCTTATTGGTGTTAATTTCATTTTTCCACTTCCCTACACTTATTTAAGTAATATTAAAAAAGAATAACAATTCAACATTAGTCTATTTTTAATTACTTTCAATGACTTGTTTGTCTTGGTATAGTTATATTTTATCAGTATTTCCGATAAAAACAAACTTCTCAATAATCACCAATCCCGATATTTTTACCAATCAAATTTCCAATTCTTTAATTTACTTCCAAATGCTTAAATTTACTATTGATTTTATCGGCAATTATGATAAAATTATCATTAAGAGGTGAACCGTATGTTAGGTGATAAAGTAAAAATGCTCAGAAAACAAATGAAAATCACACAACAAAAATTAGCAAAAACTATTGGACTAAGCCAGTCTACAATAGGAATGATAGAAGGAAATAAACAAGGTGCTAGTAATGATACTTTAATAAAACTCGCAAATGCTTTAAATACTACTGTTGATTATTTATTATGTGATGACATGGAAGAAATAGCTGATGATGATAAAAATGCTGCTCTTAAGACAAGAAATGATGTACATTATAACTCTCAAATAGATGATGATATAAGAAAAATTGAAAGAGCTCGAAAGAAAATGGATCCGAAAAATAAAGAAAAGATGATGAACATTTTAAGGTCTGCTTTTGATGAGTACTTTGACGATTAGATATAGACATATAAAAAATCTAGTGAATGATATTTATATAAAATTAAATATCTCTCATTTGCCAATAAATATACTTGAAATAATAAGTTCTTTCGATAATATAAAAATAGTTTCTTATCATCAATTCATGACCGATCACAATTTAACTAAAGAAGAAACTTTTGAAATATTAAGCTCAGATGAAGGATGTACTGTTTGTTCTAAATCATTAGATAGATATATCATCTATTATAATGATTTAGATTATAAATCTGAGGAAAGAATTAGATGGACCTTGACCCATGAATTAGGTCATATTTTATGCGAACATTATTCTGATAGCACACGAATATCTTCTGATGATTTATGTGAAGATGAATACAAATTCAAAGAATGCGAAGCAAATTACTTCACTGGTCTTTTATTATCTAATCCAATAATATTAAACAAGTTGAAAGTAAAATCATCACACGATATTGAAATTTTTTGTGCTTTGTCTTCAGAAGCTGCTAAATACAGATTTGACAGCTATAAAAAATGGTGCAAACATAAATTCATAAGTAGTTCTGATAGATATATTCTAAGAAATTTCAAAAATTATTTTGAATCACAATTCCTTGAATATAATGAATTCATTAATTTTATGAATTCGTTTTAATGGTATGTGGTATAGATAAATAACTTGAAATTTAAAGGTATGTGGTAGCTTACCGAAAGTAAATATATTTTTGTTTTACAGGACTATAAAAAATAGCAGCTTCTAATCGCTGATATGCTCCCTTTATAGTAGACAGTTAAAATAATAAAACTGTTTCTATAAAGGGGGTGTTTTTTATGGGCAGAAAAGAAAAAGTTTCTATTGAAGAAAAGCTAAGAGCTATTAAATCTTACCTATCAGGTGAAAAAAGTGCTGCACAAATATGTTCTGATTTTAGCATCCATAATCAATCATTTAGGAATTGGATTCGTAAGTATAATATGAATGGTGAAAACGGATTAGTTGTTACTCATAAAAATAAAATTTATTCAGAAGAAATCAAATATATGGCAATTCATGATTATCTTGATGGCAACGGTTCATTGGAAAATATATGCACTAAATATGAAATTCCATCAATTTATAGTCTCCAACAATGGATTAAGAAGTATAATAGTCATAAGATATTTAAATCTCACAATAAGCAAGGGGATAGAATTATGACTAATGGAAGAAAAACCACTTATGAAGAAAGAATTGAGATTGTTGCATTCTGCATTTCGAATAATGATGATTATCAAGCCACTGCTGATAAATTTAAGGTTTCTTATCAACAAGTTTATACATGGGTAAGAAAATATAAATCTAATGGATATGAAGAGTTAATGGACCGTCGCGGTAAGCGTAAAGAGCCTGAGGAGCTTACTGAGTCTGATAAATTATCAGCACAACTAAAACTTATTGAAGCAGAAAATAGACGTTTAAAGATGGAGAATGATTTCTTAAAAAAATTGAAGGAAGTAGAAAGAAGGCGATAAGCACTAGAATCATCCAAGAATATAAATATATTTCTATAAAAGAATTACATGAGGAAAATGGCTATCCAATAGCTGATTTATGCAATTTAGCTAGTATTGCACGATCATCTTACTACAAATGGATTAACCGTTCAGAGACTGAATTAGATAAAGAGAATTCAATAATACTAAAAGAAATTGTTAAGCTTTATGAAGATGTACATGGTATCTATGGATACCGTCGGATAACAATGAATATAAATCGACTTCTTAATAAACAGTATAATCATAAACGAATTTATAGATTAATGAAGTCTATTAACATGAAATCAGTTATAAGAAAAAAGAGAAAGTCTTATCTACAAAGTACTCCACAAATAACGGCAGAAAACAAATTAAATAGAGAATTCTATGCAAAGAAACCAAATGAAAAATGGTTAACAGATGTTACTGAGTTTAAGATACTTAATGGTCAAAAGGCTTACCTCAGTGCAATATTTGATTTATCTGATAAAAGCATTATTTCTTATGTGGTCGGTCACTCAAATAACAATCAACTTGTTTTTGATACACTTGACTTAGCAGTAATTGCTAATCCGACTGCAAAGCCACTTTTTCATAGTGATAGGGGATTTCAATATACTAATAGAACTTTCAAGGCTAAACTTGATAAGATTAATGCAACTCAAAGCATGTCACGTGTCAGTAGGTGTATCGACAACGGACCAATGGAAGGTTTTTGGGGAACTCTCAAATGCGAGATGTATTATTTGCAAAAATTTTATACTTATGAAGAATTAAGACAAGCGATTGATGATTACATAGTATTTTATAATACAAAGAGGTTACAGAAAAATTTAAAAGGTCTGACTCCAATTGAATATCGAAATCAGACCTTAGCTTCATAATTTTTTTATTTTTTCATCTGTCTACTTGACAGGGGGCAGTTCACGCAATTGAATGGCTACCATTTTTACTAAATAAAAAGCATTCTCTTAATTTCAAGAAAATGCTTTTTTTCTACAATATGAGATAACATGAAATAACTATTTCATATTATCTTTTACTTTCATTATATTAGAATAATATTACTAATATAATCTTTATACGTATGTAAATTAAACGCTATTTACATTTTTTATCTATGCTAAAGTTTAACTAATAGCTTTATAGCCATATTTATATGCATCAGCTTGCAAATCATATAATTCCTTATACAAACCATTTTTCAATGTAATACAAACAACTATTGTAACAAATTATCTTTATGCCTCTTGCTTGTTATATACTTTAACAACTAAAGGTATAATAACAATACTTATAATTAGTAGAATAATTGGGGTAATATAACTACGAAGAATCTCCATCCCAAAAATATTATACATATATGGCCTTCTTATTGCTTCCATATAATCAACAGCATTAATTGGCAAAAGTCCTGCCACGTTATTTAGGATATTAGGTAATTTATCAGTGTTAATTAATAGAGGTGCTAATAAAAAAATACTAACAGCACTTATAGTTAAAACAGCCTTTTTTAATATAGTTCCTAATAAAAGTGTAAGCATGACCATAAACAAACAAGCAATTAACCCTAAAATAATTGCTGATAAATATACTTCATAACATTTTAAATTATATATAGATAACCAGTATCTTGAATTTATTTGTATTGGACAATTCCAACCACTAGCTCCATAAAAACTCAATAGTAAAACTGCAAACAAAAAGTTAAGTACTAAATAAGTTGTACCTGCAAATATAATACTTGCTTTTATTTTAGAGAAGGCAAGTTTAGTTTTTCCATTTATAGTAGGCAATACAACTAATATCATTCCATTTTGAATATCTTCCGTAAAAGTACGACATACACTAAAACATAAAATTAAGATGATTAAGATATTTAGAAATGGAAGATTGTCCATCAACTTAAACCATCCGTCTGCATATTCATAGTACATTGGCTGTGTTAAATTTTTAGCTTTATCTGTGACTGCTGCTACATCAGATTCATCAAATTTAACTTGCTTGTAGTTTAAGTTTAAAGAATCTTTTATTTGTTTTATTCTATTACTATAAAATTCTTTTGAACTATTAGGAGTTAACTTATCTAATACATTATCATCAATTGTATTTAGTGGTACATATGATTCTAACAGTAAGTTTTGTATATCTGAATAAGGCACCCAATATTTATTACAGACGTCATCTTTAAGTTCTCCTTTTGCTGTTAGATTGTTCTTATTGTTTCTTAACTTATTATAGTTGCTTATAATTTCTTTAATTGATTTCTCATCTAGATATCCCTTAACTTTTTCTACATCTACTTTTTTTTGATTAATTGCTTTCATTCCTTTTAACTCTTCAATAGTATTAAGTGAGTCATTTACGCTCTCGTATCTTGCTACCTGAATACTGCCAATGAGTGCAACTATTATATATACAAGAACTAAAGATAATCCTACTTTAACAGCCTTATTAGATATAATTTTTTTTAATTCTAATTTAGTTATTGAATTTATCATCTTTATCCCCCTTAAAATAATTAAGAAAAATATCTTCAATTTTAGCTTCAACTTTATAAGCTGTTTGATATGGTTTTTCATCTGCTAAAACCCTTATTAATATACCACCATCTTCTTTTTCTCTAAAATCTCCTAATTCCTCAAAGTCTTTCATATCACATGTTTCTTTTTCTGTTAAATGAAATTCCCAAACTTTCCCTTGTAATTTACTTAGTATTTCTTCACAAGAACCATTCAAAAATAGCCTTCCTTTTTTCATTACTACTATATTATTAGCTATAGGTTCAATATCAGAAATTATATGAGTTGATAATATAATAATTTTATCTGTACCTAAATTGCTTATAATATTTCTAAATTTAATTCTTTCTTTAGGGTCTAATCCTGCTGTTGGCTCATCTAAAAGTAATATTTTAGGATCATTTAATAATGCTTGTGCAATTCCTAATCTTCTTTTCATCCCACCTGAAAAAGTTTTTATTTTTTTGTCTTTTACCTCTTCTAAAGAAACTAATTTAAGCAGCTCATTTGTTTTAATTTTTATTTCTTTATCTGATATATTCTTGAGCTTTCCAATATAAATCATTAATTCCTTAGCTGATAACTCTGGATATCCATTAAAATTCTGAGGCAAAAAACCAAGCATATTCCTATATTGTTTTTCATTTTCCAAAATATTTTGTCCATCTAAAAGAATTTGTCCACTTGTTGGTTTTAGAACAGTTACTAACATATTCATAAGTGTTGTTTTTCCTGTACCATTAACCCCTAATAAAGCATTAACTCCTTGTTTAAAATTTACATTTATATTATCAATCACAATATTTTGATTATATTTTTTTGTTAAGTTTTCTACTGATAATAACATATTATTTCTCCTCGCTTTATTGATTATAAAAAGTAAGCCTATGTATTCCTACATAAGCTTAGCTTTTACAGACTATTTTTTACATACTTTACATTTAACACATAATATTGATTATACTATACACTATATACGCTTAGAATTCAATGACAGTTCATTCTTATGTACAGTATCCAACGATATCATAACTATATTTTCCCCATTCATCGATAACTTTCTTTATTTTTTAATTATTACATAATTGAATAAATCCATATCTTGTGAGTTAACTATAGCTTATAACTATTCAGCTACTTGCAAGTACAACCATATATCACCGCATTACTTAACCCAAGTAAATATATTTAATACAAAATATACAAAACAATACATTAGTAGTAAAATACTTACTGCTTATGTAGCTTTATTCCCTTAACTGCACAAATATTCACTTTTACAACTTTGTAGCTAAATTTATTTTGATTTAATTTTTTAATTCTATAATACTATTGATTAATTTACAGTTTATTTATATAATTGTATTATTTTAAAAATAAATCAATTATTACATATAATCCAAGTTAATACCATATAGTGTAACTTCTATACTATAACTTAGAATACATACTTAAATAAAAATATAGTAATTATTTTCTTAATATTTTTTTAAGGAGGACAAACATGATAAATTCACTAACTAAATTGGAATTCAAAAAAATTATATCCAATAAAGCAGTTAAAGTAGTTTGCGTTTTAGCTGTTATATATATAATACTTGCACTGGGTGATAGTATTAATTCAGAGATTTGTTGGAAACAAAATAGCTCAGAAACTGCTGAAAGGTTACATGGTATAGATGCAATTAAAGAGAAAAAAGCAGAAGTTCAAAAAGTCAAAGGATACCTGGATGACAAAAAGATTAAGGAAGTCATTAACTATTATCAAGAATTAAAAAATAATAATAAAGATAATATGGAGCGAGATGGAGTTTTTAAGGATATCATTATCGCTAAATATTGGCAGCCATACTTAGGGATACAAAATTTATTTGGAATTGCATATTCGGATGTACATATATTTGATGATTCAATAATAGACAAGTTAACTCCTGATAGTTCAAAAGAATTTTATAGTAATCGAATAAAAAAAATCAACGATTATTTAAATTTAGATTATGAATCCCCTCAATTTGATGAGGCTGATGCAAATGAAATAATAAAGGAATCTAAAAATCTAACAGAACCGATGTACTATGAATATGCAGATGGCTGGATTAGATTAATAGATAATTTTTTCTCCTTAAACGTTGTTATAATATTCATTTTATGTTTTAGTGTATGCAATGTTTTTACAGAAGATATTCAAAATGGCATGATATTAGTTGTATTGCCTACTATAAATGGAAAAACTAAGCTTGCTTTCTCTAAAATAAAAGCAAGTATTATATTTGCAGGTATAACTTATTTAATATTAAATTTATTGTTTGCAGCTTTGTTATTTAGTTTTTATGGATTTAGTGGTTGGAACTGTCCAATACAAATAAAATCATTGTACTGGTTGTCTATATATAACATTAAATTCTATGAAGCATATATACTAGCAATTGTTATAGGATTAAGTACTTGTCTATTTATGGTTATGATTACACTTTTATCGGGAACTATATTAAAAAAGGCTTTTTTAACTATGAGCGTTGTTAGTACTTTTCTATTAGCGCCTCTTTTAATTGATACAGAGCCATTATCAAAGATACCAGCTAATTTGATAGAACTTTTACCAATTAAAGCCATTAATTATTCTCACACATTAATCAAACAATCTATGTATAATGTTTTTGGTATAGAAATTCTTCGAGGTTATATTACGCCAATTATTCTATTAATTGCTGGAATTGCTATTATACCTTTAATTGTTACGATATATAATAAACAACAAGCATAAGCATATATTATTTTTGAGTCATTCCCTATGTGATGTATTTAGGTTTTAGCGAAATTATTATATCACAGAGGAATGGCTTTTGAATTTGAATTAAGTTCCCCACTATTCAATTATTCAGGAAATCCAAAAAATAATCAAAAATGTTCTGCATTGTAGATACACAACTTTGGCTTTAAAGGTATGTGGTAGCTTAGTGAAAGAAGCTGTATTCTTTTTCTCGGTTGTTAGATAATTGGGATGTGGATTTCTACCAGCAGAAGTTGTCCTATTCCAGCATGCTCCTCAAACAAGTTGAGGACAAGCAAGAACAGGACAACTTCTACTGAAGAAACACCTACATCCAAATTACCAACGCAACACTCCAAAAAAGAATACAGCTTCTTTCTAATGTAGAATTTATTTCAAAACTTACAATACTATTTCAATATGTTTTTTACTTTATTTTCCGATATATTACACTCTTTCGCTATTTCACTTATGCTATAGCCCCCATTTACGAGCTTAAATACTTTTTTTGTTAAAAGAATTCCTTCTTCTCTGCCTTCTTCAATTTTTTGTCTATCTCTTTCTAATAAAGTCATAAACTCCACCTTCATTGAAATATCATTTTTAACTTTTTGTACCTTTTTATGTATACTTTTAATAAGATTTCCTTGTATACAGTTTCTTTTAAAATCTAAATTTTAAACTGATCTATTAATACTCTTAATTCTTCTGCAATTGTGGCTAATTTTTCACCTGAACTTGCAATTTCTTCAATTGTGGCTGCTTGTTCTTCCATAGATGCAGATGTCTGCTCTGTTCCAGCGGCGTTCTCCTCAGATATTGCCGATAGATTTTGTGTTAATTCAATAATTTTATTTTTATTTTCTGCCATTAAGCCTGTAGAATGATTAAGTTTAGTAATTATGCTTTTTATAGCATCAATTGCCTCTGCTATCCCCTCAAATTTTCCTTCAGTTGCTTCAACACTCTCTGCTTGTTCTATAACAATCTTATTTGTTTCCTTCATAAAATCAACTGCACTTTGTGATTTTGTCTTTAATTCATTTATTATAGTTTTAATATCACTAGTAAAGTTATTGGATTGTTCTGCAAGCTTTCTTATTTCATCCGCAACAACTGCAAAACCTTTACCTGCTTCTCCTGCTCTTGCAGCTTCAATTGCGGCATTTAGCGCTAAAAGATTGGTTTGGTCCGCAATGCTTTGAATCATAGTACTAGCGCTTTCAATTTTTTCTGCACTTTCATTGTTAGTCATTATAATCTCATAAACATTGCTCGATGCATCACTGTTTTTCTGTGTCTTATTAATAAGCTCTTTTAAAATTAGGAAACCTTCTTCTTTTTGTTTTTCAATTTGAATCGCTGCAACATTAAGTTCTCTAGTATAATTTAAATCTTGCTCTAATAAATTTCCTAACTCTTCTACATTATTAGCTGCTATTTCTGTATCTGTAGCTTGTTCACTAGCTCCTCTTGCAATTTCTTCAATAGTTTTTGCAACTTCCTCTGATGCAGTAGCTGCCTGCTCAGAAGTAGCAGTTAGTTCTTCTGATGATGCAGCAATATGCTCTGCTGCATCTGCTGATTTTCTAATAAAATTTGCTACATTTTCTCTCATAATTTTAAGAGACATTATCATATCTCCTATTTCATCTTTTCTATTTAAGTACTTTTCATTTATCTGCTTATCTGCTGAAAAATCCAGATTAGCAAAATCTTTTACTCTGCCTGTGACTGCTATAATAGGTTTTGTTATACTGCTAGATACATAATTAGCCAGAATACTTATTAACACTAATATGACTATAGCTGAAATAACTACTGTATTCATTATTTCTTTTGCACCAGAATCTATCTCTTTTTGAGTAATAAATGATGCTAATATCCAATCTGTTCCTTCAACTTTATATGGGTTTACAAGATATTTTTCACCATTAATTACAACTTCAAATGTTTTTGTTCCATCAGTTAAAATTTTATCCAAGCCATCAATCCCAACTTCTTGCACTTGCTTAAAATTATTTTCAGGATTTTTTCCATCTGCCATTATTGCACCTGTATTATGTATAATCATTGAAAAACCTGTTTTACCAAACTTCATTTGATTTAGCATATCACTAATTTTAGATTGCTTTACATCAAGACCTATTACTCCAAGAACGTTTCCATCTTTATCTGTAAATGTACGGGCATTACTTGTAAGCATCTCGGACTTAAAAACATATGGTGCTGTTCTAATAACTTTTCCATCTTTATTCTCAGCACCAACGTACCAAGGTCTTTTTACAGGATCATACCCTGCAAATGTAGTAGTTTCAGGCCATTGTATATACCTTCCATCTTTAGTTCCTAGATAGACATAGTTTGTCCCTTCGTGGCTTTTTCCATATTGCTCAAATACTTTATATATTGCTTTTTCAAGTTCTCCATTAGCAGAAGGTTTCATTTGAGTTTCTTCTTTTGTGTTTTTATAACTTGTTATGCTGTCATCTGCCGTCATTATCAAAGGATTTGTTGCCAACATATCAAGATTTTTATCTATTTGGTCATCGAAAATTTTAATTGTTTGAGAAACTATATTCATTTGTTCTCTTGAATTACTTAGATAATCATTATAATTCTTTTTATTTACTTGATAAATTGCTATACCACTGATACTTGCTATAGTCAATAAAACAACTAACACTATAGATATTAAAATTCTTCCTTTTATTCCACTAATAATCTTATTCATAGCATCACTTCCTTTTCTCATTCTGTATCTTTATATATATTTCGACTTTTATCTCGTTTTCTTTATATGCATATCTGTTTTTTTATGTATATTTTAATATAATTATATCTTTTTCTCTTCACTTCCATTTTGTATTATAAATATTTGTTACTAAATACTTCTCTTCACATGTCAATAATAAAGAATAAAAAAACACCCATTACTCATGGGCGTTTCTTCTACTATAAGTATCTTCTGATGTTCTCTCCCTCAATATATAAGGGTTGTCTTTTTCTGCATTAAATCCTATTGATAGATACTTTTTTTTAATATAATGTTTATAGTCAAAATCCATAAATCCATTACAGAAAAGAATCTCTATATACACAATTGTATCCTTTTGGTTCGTAAGTGCCTATACAAAACCATAATGATAATCTGCACAAATAGCAATTAATTTGTATTGAGAATCAAATCCTTCTGCTCCAAAAATTCCAATATATTCATCTGATTTATAAGCTTCTAGTCTTTCAACTTCACTTTTATATGTATCTTCATAGTATTTGACACTAGGTAACTTAGATATTGACGGTCCCAAGGGTTATCATATAAACCATTTTATAATCTTCTACACTCATAACCATCACATATCTTGTAAATATCTCATTTTTACTTTTTTAACTTTATGGATTGTAATCAAAAAAATTACTGATGAAAATTTCTCCATCAGTAATTTTTTAATACAAAACTTTTTAATTATTAATTTTAGATGTACTATTTCTAATACTCCTACAACTTCATTATTATTCTTAATTGGAACTGCGTAAAATACAACTAACTTTCCATTTGCTCTATTTACTATTGGATGTGATATATTTTTTTTCTTGATTGTGCCTTATATTATAGTTTCTAAAATTCCTATATTTTCTACTACATTTAAAACATGTATCTCCATTCTATCTCTTACTTTCATATTTAATGAATTCTTATTATCCTTAATAAAGATCACTCCTTTTTTATTCATATTTTTTATTTTGTTTCTTGAAATTCCAAGTGTATCACTTAAGAGCTTGTCTACTCTGAGTTCTATTAGATCATTACAAACAATTTCAATAACAAGTTCATTTTCATTCTTATAATATGCTTCTAATTTCTTTTGAATTAATTTATAATTAACGCCCTCTAGAATAACTTCAGCTTTATTTTTATTATATATACTTAAATCAAAAGCATATTCTCTAGCTAATTCTTTATCATTAGAAAGAAATTTTTCATACTCATATTTATTAATATCATACGGTTTTATTCTTTCATATATTGCCATGTTCCAAGTTGATTTACATTTTTCACATTGATAAATCAGCCAAATGTCAATACTATTCTTATTTGCATTCACTCTAAATTTTTCACTATTTATATAACGTACTTTTTCATTACATTTAGGACAATTCCTTCTTACTATTGGTAAATTTTTAGGAACTAGTTCCCATTGATATTTTTTTAAATAGCTCATTTTGCTCCTCCAAAGTCTTTAATTTTTAGAATTTGCAAAGGCTATCTCATCACATTTTTATCATAATGTAATAGCCCCTGCTATACATTAAAAATATTTATTGTCATAAATAATTACTCCAATCTTTATATATATATATATATTATTAACTCTACATATTACATAAAACTTTATTCTTATTTCATAAATAAAAATGCGCCATCTAATACAAATTAGACAGCGCGCTTTCTATAAGGCACATTTTAAAAAATCATTAAATTTAATTCTTAATTCGAATGCATATTGTATTTTGCTATTGTATAGGAAAATAAATTTCAATCTGTGATTCTTCATTTTCAGCTCCTAAAAATTGCTCTGTGTAGCATTCTAAATCATCTCTCTCATCAATCTGAAAACTACTATTAGGCAGCCAAACACCCCAAATATAATGATATGTAGAAATCAAATTTTTTACTGTACCTTTGTGTATGAATTTAGCATACTTTCCACCACTAATTTCTTTTAACTTCATACCTTTTGGGACATTATTATCACTTGATGTTTCAATTCCTATAAATAAAGTAGCTTCACTATTTTTATTAAATGTATTTGGCAGACATGTACCACCTGTTTCATAAATACCATACCTATTATTATTCATTGAAATATAATTTTGCTTTACCAGTTGAGTGTTAAACTTTTCCCACATTTTAAGTGTGTTGTTATTCTCAATACTCATATCAACTCTAAACCCAGCAACAAATTTAGGCTCAAATGTTACGATTTCTGGTGACAAATTTACATAATTCCATTCAGTCATTTTGTTAATTTGCATAGGCTGATGGTTTCCAATCAACGTGTCAATCCCATTTTTTCTGTATTGTGTCGGTGTAATGCCATATCTCTTTCTAAAGGCTCTTGTAAAACTTTCAGCTGACTCGAAATATAGTGAGATTGCTATATCTAAAATTTTCTTATTACTATATATAAGGTCATATGTAGCTTGAGTCAATCTCCGACTTCTTATATAGCTACCAATAGTTTCTCCCATCACCGCTTGAAAATAACGGTGAAAATGATAATAAGAATAGGAAACTGCAGTGGCAACTGATTCTACAGTCAAAGGCTCATACAAATTCGTTTCAATAAATATAATTGCTCTACCAATAATTTGCTTATCTTTCAATACAGTCTCCTCCTCTTTAATAGGTAATATTATAAAAATCTTTTCCAGCCTTTTCACAAGGAAGATTCACTATAATTTCTTGCTCTTGTAATTTTTCTACAATAAAAGTTTTCCAGTCATTAGCTTGCGGTGAACCAAAGGTCATTTCTATTTTTTTCTCAGTTGTATTAAACAACATAGAACGTAAAGTTCCAAAAAATTCTGGATAATAGTGACAGCACAATCCTTGTGGATAAGGTGTTGACAGTATATTCTTTAAATCTTTTACTGATATCTTTTCTTTTTCCGAAAACATTTTTTCTATTACTTGATAACGAATTACCGAGTTCTCAATCAACATCTTTTCATATGGCTTTATTTCTTGCAAGACTGCATGGTTTGTAGAAATTAGAAAGTTCTGCTTGGAGTCATTATCTAAGATGCGATATGCTTTATGACCATCTATACATTGCAATAAGGCAATTTTATTATTACTGTCAGCAAGCATTAAATTTATATTATATCCAATAGGTGCATCCATTGCCCAAACAATAGCTTCCTCAACATTTTTGCAGTTTTCCAAAATACTTCGAATAACAACCCAAAAAGAAAAACCAGTTACACCTGCTTTCTGTCCTCCCTGAAAGTTACCAACAGGCAATCCATTACTAGCTTTGCAAGCTGCTAACCCATATTCATTCATTCCATCGCATCGTCCAAATAAATTGAGTGTAGAACCAATGTAACGATATTTTCCCATAATAGCTGTGTATGCAAAACACATTTCTTCCATTTCATCATTAAAATCATAGTTACGTGCCATCAAAGTGTGTCCAGTCTCAATCTTATTTGAAACAGCAGACATCAAACTACACCCACGCTCTAAATATGTCATTGCATAAAAAATCGCTTGTTCTTTCGAAATTCCGACTGTATCTGCAAATCCTTTGATTTCCTCGTTTACACCACTGCAATATAAGTTAAGCAAATTGAATATCTCTGCTAATTTACTTTGTGGATAAGCCTTAGGTGGCAAAATCACCTTTTTCAATAAATCAGGTTGTGATAAAACCCAGTTACCAATCTGTGTTCCAACTTCATAACTTGTTCCCACAAAATTTTTTAAGTACGCCTTTGTTTTTTTCATTAAAAACACCTCATCTTTCACAAAAATTATAAGATAAGGTAAAATAATATACTTGATATTTTCTGCGACTTTTTATCTGATTTGTTATTCAAATTATAATTTGTCTGCTTGGTTAAACAAATCAAATGCACATATAAATATTATATAACTTTTCGCGAACTTTTTATAATCTTCACCTTTGCTTATTAAATCTAAAGAAACTTATGATCTTTTTCTAATCTACAAATTGGAATTTGTAGAGAAATAATTTAAAAGTTAATCATTAAACGCTTAGAGTTTTAAAGTTATCTCTCTTTATAATCTATAATTTCCTCTTTTTACTTTCGCAATAGAAGTTTATAGCCTCATTGATATACTGTGCTAAATCATCATCAATGCTATTGATATATGTCTTAAATCGCTCATCCTCTACATACATCGATGCTAAGCACTGCAATATTTCATTAGTGCAATTATAATAATTTTCTGTAATATAGTTTTGCCACAATGAAATAAGGTGCTGAACTTTTTTACAACTTGGAGGTGATTCCATGCACTCTGCAATCTCTCCGAAAATTTTCTTTGCTGCTTTATCAATATCAGGAAATTCATTATTGCGCTTAGATTGTTTTTCTTCAAATTCTTTATATGCCTGTGTATTTTTCCAACGCTTTAAAACTTCCTCATGATATTCCTTTTGTTTAGCAATAATGCTCGATTCATCAAATTCTGAAAAGCTTAAATTTGAATCTCCTTCTAATTTAGAATCTACAAGTTTTATTAACTCTTCAATACGTTTCTTCTTGAGAATCAATATTTCTTTATGGTTTTCTAAAGCTCTTCTCTTGTCAAACTGAGGATTGTGAATAATATCTTTTATCTGCTTTAATTCAAATCCAATTTCTTTTAAAAACATTATTTGCTGTAAAGTTTCAACATCTTCATTGCTATAAAGTCTATATCCTGCTTGATAATTGTCTGATGGCTTTAAAAGATTTATTTCATCATAATAATGCAGTGCTCTAACAGTAATGCCTGTTAGCTTTGCTACTTCATTTACCATTTTAAGCTGACTCTTCATTCCAAAAACCCTCTATTTCTTTTACAATATCACTTGCAGGTGTTAATGTAGCTTCTACAATTGATTTTCCTGTCTTTTTTAGGTAATACTTTATCATATGATAACCACAGGCATAACCTGCGCAATAAGGCATTCCTTGAGGAAAAAATCCTTGCAACTGTGCAAGTTCATCACCCCAAAGATAAGCTGAAATATTATCAAAGCCTGTTACATCTAAAGCATCTTTAATAATTGGCTTAATATAATTATTAAGGGTATCCATATCAATCTTACTTACCCAAGGTCCAACCATATCTTCACCAAACATTGAAGTTGCAAAATTTTCAGCAAGCCCTTCACAAACAATCATTTCTCCTAATGTAATATCATTCTTCCACTTCTCAAACTGAAAATGTACATTATGATTACATTCATGAGCTAAGGCAACTGGGATTCTGCTGATAGTATATTCATTTGGAACAAGAGATACTAAAATATATCCAGGAATCCCCCCGTCACCAAGATAACCATCACTCAATGATAGGTATGGACTTTTAGGATTACCAAGCATGATAGAAAACATATAATCTTTTACCGGCAATTCATACCCTGCTTTTGTAAAACGCTCTAAGCAATTTTCAATAGTTTTCCTACAAGTTTCCCATAATACATCATTTGAAATTAAATTACTCCTTTCATCTTGAGTTTCATTCACTTCTGATGGTGGTAAGTAGCCAAGCATATTGCTTGCCATAACTACATCATAGCCACCTTTTTTAGGAGATTTAAGAGGTACATTAATACATGACCATTTAAATTCAAAAGGTTTTGCTATTTCATAACGATAAATATCATCTCGTTTTTCTTCTGGTGAATTCATCATTTTTTTGTAAATTTCATCTGAACGTAATAATGTAATATTCATATTATCATCTCCTCAACATCAATATACACTATTACGCAACGTGAGAGTCAACATATCTTACAGTTAATTTTTCTACTCACTAATTTTCACCTCCAAGATTAAAAAACTATAATTTCAGATAATTTTTTAATTGCAAAAATATTTTTAACCAGCAATTATTCATATGCGTCGTCTATAACCCAATGAACTTCACAAAATAATTGAAGCTGAAAATATGATTCACAATCAGAAATGTTTCTTAAACTTGCATGCAATTCTTTTGTAAAATAAAACTCTACCTCATCAATTTATTACTATCTCTTTCATCTATTGATGTTTTGTAAAAATCAATTTTATCATTTAATTTTTGAAGATTTTCATTAGCTTTACTAATTTCTTTTTTTAAAGCAGTTCTATGTTTTATAAGCATCTCCATTCTTTCAATCATAGTACAATCCCCCATAGCGCGCATCTTTGCATATTTTTGGATTTCTTTAATAGGCATTTTAGTTTCTTTTAATCTTTTTATAAATTCTATCCACGCAACATCTTTTTCACAATAATATCGTCTTCCATTTTCTTTACGTTCTGGAGTAATTAAGCCTTCCTTTTCATAGTAACGTAATGTATCTATGCTTAGATTAGTAATCTTCGAAAATTCTCCAATTGAATAATTCATGTTTAAATTCTCCTTGTAAGACACAATAAAAAAATAAGAAGTTCAATTTATCATAAATATTTTTTATCAAGTAAAGATGTAGATCAACCTCATAGTGAGCCTATTAATCCAATCTGCGACCAGATTGACTTGTTATTTTTTTATTGTGCCTAAATATTAAAATTAGTACTTGACCTGGAGTTAACTCCACATTATATAATTCCAATATAGCATATAAATAGGAGTGATTCAAATGAATGGAAAAGAAAAATATACAGTTATTACAGGGGCAAGTTCAGGAATAGGATATGAAACTGCAAAAGCATTTGCAAAACGTGGCAAGAATTTAGTTATAGTTGCACGTAGCAAAGAAAATTTAGAAAAGTTAAAAGAAGAGATTTTAAATGAAAACCCTTCTTTAGATGTAATAGTTAAATGTGTTGATTTATCTGTAATATCAAATGTACATCAACTTTATAAAGAATTGGAACAATATCACATTGAAACATTAGTCAATAATGCAGGCTTTGGTAACTATTCTAGCGTAGCTGATCAAAACTTAGAAAAGATTGAAACCCTGCTCCGATTAAACATAGAAGCTTTAGTAATATTATCATCGCTGTTTGTGCGTGATTATAAAGATGTTCAAGGTTCAAAGCTTATAAATATTTCTTCTAATGGTGGATACATTATTGTACCAAATGCTGTTACATATTGTGCAAGCAAATTCTTCGTAAGTACATTTACTGAAGGACTAGCAAGAGAATTAAAAGACTGTAACGCAAAACTACAAGCAAAAGTGCTTGCACCAGCAGCTACCAAAACAAACTTCGGGAACATGGCTAATAATGTAGAAGGATATGATTATGACAAGTCTTTTGGTACTTACCATACTAGTAAACAAATGGCTGATTTTTTACTAAAATTATATGATAGCAATGAGGTAGTTGGTATAGTTAACAGAGAATCTTTTGAATTTGAATTAAGTTCTCCACTCTTCAATTATTCAGGGAATCCAAAAAATAATCAAAAATGTTCTACATTGTAGATACACAACTTTGGCTTTAAAGTTATGTGGTAACTTACCGAAAGTAATGGGAGTGTTTTACTCGGTTGCTATTTATTAAAAGTCAACTGCTCTAACATGGATGAAATTAATTTATTGCTTGATAGCATTATGGAATATGGTACTTATAGATTAAATTTATCAACTTCTGCAATAAAACAATAAAGATTATTTAGGTAAATATAATTTTATATTTATGAAATATTAAAATTTAAAATAAACTCATCTTACTCATTGACATTTATTGGTAATAGAATTATTATAAATAGAGAAACAATGATGTTTAAATAATACCTAATTAATATTTTACTGATCAAATGATAATTATTTACTTTTATAAAATATGAAATAAAAACGGACAATGGAGTCTTAAATGAATATCTTCCTTGTCCGTTTTTATATTTATAAAAAATATTAAAATATGCTTAAGTTCTATAATTAAAGCAACATTAATTATAGATATCCAAATCAAGAATTAGACTTATGTGGTGAATAACCGAAATCAGAAATATTTTTGTTACGTAGGACTATGAAAATATCGCTGAAAGGTTCTAAATAGATGGTTGCATCCACTTTAGCCTGTTCCCACTGTTCAGTGTGACAGGCTAAAGTGGAACAACCATCTATTAATAACCTTAAGCAGCTCATTTTTAAAGGCCTACTACACAAAAGTATTTCCGATTTCTAGTGGAGATATTAACCACAAATAAGTCTACTTCTTAAATTAGATATCTATCACGCACATTAAAAAAATAAAATAGGGGGATAATCAAAATTATTAACAAACTTAAAAATATCAAATTATCAAAAATAATTATTATATAAGTTCTAATTAATAAAACTTATAGTTAGTAAGATTACTAATTGAATATTTATAAAAATACAAATTCAGGTTTGATAAACAATATTTTTAGAAATTATATATTTAAGTTTTAATTATAGAATTAAGAAATTAGGGGGTAATGGGAATGAAGTTTAAAAAAATCAGTATTAAAATTGTATCATGTTTACTTTTCGTATTTGTATCATTGATAACAGGTCAAAGCTCGTCTGCAAAAACCTTACATCCAACAGGATTAAATCATCTGCATGAAAAAATATCAGGTATTAAAAAAGTAGAAAGCCCTGAAAGTAAAATACAATTACCATCACAAATTGATTTATCTTCTAAATTTCCCAAAGTTACAGATCAAGGAAGTTTAGGAAGCTGTGTTACATTTGCCATAGGATATGCAGACAAGAGTTATGAGGAAGGTGTTAAATTAAATTGGCGCTTAAATACAAATGCTCATTTATTCAGTCCAGCATATATTTACAGTCAAATACATCTTACAGATGATCCTGATGGTGGTGGAGCTGACTTTTCTGATGCATTCAATCTTTTAAAGACACAAGGATGTACAACATTAGCTGATATGCCTTATGATGGTAGTGAATATGCTTGGGAGATTACACCTACAGATGAGCAAATAGCTAATGCAGCTAAATATAAAACAAAAAGCTGGGGACAACTTCCAGATGGAAATTATAATGCAATAAAAGCACAACTTGCAAATGGAAATCCAGTTGTTATTGGTATACCTGTATATCCAGACTTTGATAATTTAAATGCTAGTAATCCAATTTATGATAAGGTCTATGGTGAAAATAGAGGTGGTCACGCATTATGTGTAGTTGGTTATGATGATAGTAAGAAAGCCGTAAAAATTATTAATTCTTGGGGAACAAATTGGGGTATTAATGGATACGGATGGATTAGCTATAATTTGATACAAAGTCAAGGTATAGAAGCATATGTAATGACAGATGCTAACTAGAAATTAAAAAAGTTGATAGTTTTGTTTTTACACAAAACTATCAACTCTTCAAATTTTCTTATCGAAAACAAAGCACATTAATAATCGAGTAACTTTTTTAAATAATTAGCCTACGTTTCTAATGACATATAATATATATTAGATTTTTTAATTACATAATTTCCATTCTCTAACTTCATTTCTGAAATCTAATTTTAAACCTTATATTTTTTATTAATAATTATGTTTTTATCAAAATTAGAATCAATACTAAAGTTAAAGTTTATGCATTTGTATTGATGTAGTTATTACATCACTCTATGAATCTTTATTTGTTGAAGTTATTGAATTTCCTCCAACAGAGACTAAGTCAGATTGATAATTAGTTATTTTATCCTTCAATGCAGTATCTATAGTATGACTTGCATCATCAGAATTTGTGAAATTCCATATAAGATCTCCACCATTTATTCTTCCTGCATAAGTAGTAACTTTATCTTTTACATCCTCTGGTGAATCTGGGTTATAGCTATACATTGTTGAACTTGTATCAAAATTATTATAAGTGTATCCTCCACTTACTGTTTTATATGAACTTGGAACTACTTCATCTCTTGATTTAGCTAAATACGCATCAAATTGAGTAGCATTTTCATTAGCATAAACTAATCTTGATGCTCCTTCTATTTTATTATTGTATGCTTTAATCATACCTCCAGCTTCACGTGAAAATCCGCCTACACTTCCGTTATAAACATCTGTGCCTTGTAAAGAGATTAACATTGGATCTTTACAATTTCTAAAATAGTTAGCTTCTACATAAGCTGAACATCCTTTTGTCGCACCAACTCCATATTTTGAATTACCATCAAAATAATTATTGTATACATGAACAGTTCCAACTCTAATACGTGGATGTCTTGAATCTGAGTGATCAAACCAATTATGATGGTATGTAACATAAAAGTTCTCTGTATCACTCATACCACAAAGCGAGCATTTACCTGAATCATGGAAATGGTTATATGAAACAGTAACATAAGTTGAATGTTGTTTTACGTCACAAGATCCATCACCTTTTACTTGGTCAGCATCATGCCCAGCTGCACCATAGAAAATGTCATTATTATGAACCCAAATATTCTCATTATCAGTATCAAGCGAAATTGCATCATCAGGGAATAACATTACGCCAAGATTTCTAATTTCTACATTATGAGAATTTCTAACAAGAATTCCCCATCCATATACTGTAGCATCTTCTCCTACACCTTCAAATGTAAGATTATAGCATCCCTTTAATTGTAAATATCCTTTTTCATTAAGGCCAGATACATCAGATGCTTTAATTTCTCCTACCATACGGATAATAAGTGGAGTTTTATCATAACCTTTTTGACGTTTTGCTAAAATATCAGCAAGACCTTTGCAAGTAGTTTTAGTTCCTTTATTGTTAGTGACAACCTTTGCAGTTACAGTATTTACAGTATCTGCTGTAATATATATCACTTGAGCATTACTTGGTACTGTACCATCATCATTATATCCGCCAGAACCTGTCTTCATTGGCGATTGTGAAGAAAATGCAAAACCCTCTCTTACATTTGCTTTTACTTCAAGATTTTGTGTGATTGCATCTTGTTCTTCAACTTCTTTACCATTTATAATAGGCACTACTTTAAACACATAATTTCCTTCTCCAAGGCCTATTGCATCAGCTCTAAAATATGATTTATATTGTCTGATCAATTGGTTGTCTAATTGCTTATATTCTAAATCTGAATCACTTGCTGATTTATAATAAACATTATATCCAGTTGCGCCTTTAACTGCACTCCACTCAACACTTGCTGATTCTAACCATCCTTCACTTTTTAATATGGATACTTTAGATTCCACGCTGCTTGTCCCTTGTGACGATATTAAATTTTTATTATAGCTTAACGCACTAGCAGTAATCGTTGGTGTCATTACCATTGATGTTACTAAAGCAGCCATCATTACCTTTTTTGAAAGAACTCCAAATTCTTTTTTGATTTGATTTTTATCTTTAATTTTTTTCTTCATTGATTATTATCCCCTTTTAACTTAGTTGTACTTTAAAATACTTCTAAGTCCTCTACATAATCTATAAATATATATAATTTTGAAATTACATACATTTATATAATTCTACTTAAATAAAATTTTAATTTTAAAATATTTAATTACCCTCTTTTCCCTTATTCCTCATCATTCACTACATCATAATACACTATCGCCAAAAATATTGCAATACATTCCAAATTAACAAATTATATTCATAATAGCATATTATTAGTACATTATAAGTTAGAATTATCGATATATATCCAAATTAAGACTTAAACTTATGTAGTAACTAACCGAAATCATATATATATATTTGTTTAATCATGATCTCCTATAAATTAAAGTTTATTAGATTTCATCAATTCCACGCTGCTTATTACATTACTAAATCTTAAACTTTGAGTAATTAAAGTAGCTTCATGAAGATCTTTGCTACTTATGGTACCAATTTTATTACTTACATCTATAGTTCCTGTAGCATCTGACAGAAATTCAACATAGTAGCCTTTATGAAATGCTTCCCTTGCTGTTGTGTCACAACACATTTGAGTCATGTATCCTGAAATAACAACTCCTGTTATATTCTCTTTTTTCAATATTTCTTCTAAATTAGTTTCGTGGAAACTGCTTGGCTTAGTTTTTTCAATAAGATAATCATAAGATTTTTCAAGAATCTTTGAATGTATCTCCCATTCATTTGAGTTCTTAATAAATGTATCTCCATAAATAGCTGTATGCTTAATAAGTATAATAATCATGTTATTGTTTTTTGCATAATCCATTACCTTTAGTATATTATCAAGACTGTTATTAGGATAAGTTACTTTTAGTTTACCTGTAAAATATTCATTTTGTACATCAATTACCAATAATGCTTTTTTCATTTTTACTCCACCTTTATATTTAATCATTTAAGGCACATGAAAATAAATAACTGCAAAGTTGCCATAGGTATTTTTCATATGGAAAAGAGGCGAATCCCCCTCATATCATGGCTATTAGGTCAAGTTGTATATGCAGTATGATTGGAAAATAGTCTGGCAAATGAACTTGTTATTTATTTGAATATGCCTTATTACATTTGCTATACTAATGTTAGCTTAAATTAAGGTTGAAATGTGAAAGGAATTCATTCGTTTTCCTTTAAAAATGAAAGGATTTTGCACTTTATGTTTGATGAAATAGATTTAAGAATTTTAGATATGCTAAAAATTAATTCAAAAATATCACTTAAAGAAATTGGTGAAGCGGTACACTTAACTCCACAAGGAGTATCCAATAGAGTTATACGCCTTCAAGATTCTGGTATTATAACACAGTATACTATTTGCACTAATAATTATTTATTAGGCAAAAATATTACTGCATATATTACTATTTTTATGAAGACAACCATGCATGATAAATTAACAAAATTTATAAAAACAAATTCAATTATAACTGAAGCACATAGAATTAGTGGAGATGGCTGCTATTTATTAAAAGTCAACTGCTCTAACATGGATGAAATTAATTTATTACTTGATAACATTATGGAATATGGCACTTACAGATTAAATTTATCAACCTCTACAATAAAAGAATAAAGATTATTTTCGCCAAGCCAGCTAACACTTTAACTACGTTTAAGTTCCATCAGATAAGTCACAGTTTTGTACTGTTACTTATATTTTCTGCTCATCCTTGATAAATTTACCGAACAAATCTAAAAATAATTTTATTTCTGGACTCTCTTTTTTCCACATAACATATGTAAATGAGATTGGATCTTCTATATATTTAGAGTCAATTATTCTAATATCTTTGCTATTTTGCTCTTCAAAAATATATACAGGTAAATATGAAATTCCTTGATTTGCTTTTATTAAACATTCAGTAGTATGTACAGATGATATATTAGTAATATCAGCTTCTGGATATAATTTATATATTTCTTCAAATAATTTTTCCCAGTAAGAAGGATGATTACCTGCAAGTACGCGATATTTTTTAAAAAAATCAAGTTCATTATCTAAATATTTATTTTCTTCAATATTAGGCACTACTAATTTTATTTTTCCTTCACAGACATTTAAATAATTTATTTTATCCGTATTAGGTAGTCTTCTATCTATTCCTATTGCATATCTATTTTCTTCTATTGCTTGAGGAATATGTTCATTCATAACAGATATTGATATATCAATATTAGGAGCAGCTTCAAAAAATATTGGCAAAAATTTAACCATTAAATATGAAGCAATATAAGGTGTAACTACCACATTAAGTCTAAAAGAATACTTCTTTTTAGAATTTCTCATTTCATATATTCCTTTTTCATATGTGCTTATCGTCTCCGCTGCAATTGAATAAAATAACTTTCCATCATCTGTTAATGTGATATTTCTTCCTTTTGGTTCAAAAAGTTTTACTTTTAATAGATTCTCTAAATTTTTAATATGATTGAATACCGAAGTTTGTGTAATAAATAATTCATCTGCCGCTTTTCTATAATTTTCATACTTTGCAACAACTATAAACGTGTAATACCATTCTAAATTCATTTTATCTCCCATAAATCACATGAAAGAAAATAACAATTCCAAAATGTCATGATGAAAAATAATCTTGGCATATAGACTTGTTATTTTTTAATGTGCTTTAATTAATCATTACTTTTTTCTTAACATTATATCAACAAATTACTAATTTTAAAATTAAAATCACAACTGTATAATACTCTCATGCAGTAACCTACCGAAATCAGAAATAAATCTAATTCTTAAGCTAATAGACTCACTTATTAGGAGAATTTATCCCCTTGTCTCACAAGAAATATGCATTGCATAAAATATCTATAAAGAGAGGATTGTAAATCTTATGAAAATTAATGTAAAAACAGAATTTGGTTATTTACCAACTAAA
Source organism: Clostridium saccharobutylicum DSM 13864 (assembly GCF_000473995.1). Classification (NCBI taxonomy): domain Bacteria; kingdom Bacillati; phylum Bacillota; class Clostridia; order Eubacteriales; family Clostridiaceae; genus Clostridium; species Clostridium saccharobutylicum. The sequence goes on from NC_022571.1 coordinate 3,943,054, forward strand.
TACTCAAAACTTGCTCAAGTTGAATACCAATATAAAGGTAATCCTTGCGTATCTTTTCCTATTGAATTATATGATGTATCAAGTGAAGTTAAGTCTATAGCCATTACTTTTTTAGATCATGATGCCATTCCAGTATGCGGATTTACTTGGATACACTGGTTAGCTTGCAACATTCCTTCTACAATTGATATTATTCCAGAAAATATAAGCAGCGATAATAGTTTAAATATTGTACAAGGTCAAAACAGTTTTGCTTCTTCTTTCGTAGGTGAAACAAATCCTAATATAACAACTAGATATATTGGACCAACTCCTCCAGATAAAGATCATGAATATACATTAAAAGTATATGGTCTTGACCAAAAATTAGATTTAAGTGAAGGTTATTTTATGAATGATTTTCTAAAAGCTATTGATGGACATGTTGTAGAATCTGCTAAATTGAATATATTAGCATGTTCTTAAATAAATAAATTCAAATAATTACAGAAAAATAGTATCTTCATCTCCTTAATTGATAAAGATACTATTTCTTAAAATTATTTATTGCATTCTATAATAATTATAGAAAAATATATAACCCTTTTTTATCGAAAAAGGATACCTTTTACGATATCCCTTAACTCTTACCTAGTTAATTATTGATTTTCTGATAATATTAACTTGAGATTCAGTAAGACCTGTTAATTTTGCTTTTCATTATTATTTTAATGATGAAATAGACGTGTTTTTGTAAATACCATAGCTATATTATATTTATTACATGTTTCTATAACATTATCGTCTCTTATTGACCCTCCTGTTTGGGCTATATAAGCTACTCCACTTTTTTTTGCTCGTTCTATATTATCACCAAATGGGAAAAATGCATCTGATCCTAAAGATACATTATTCAAGTTTTTCAACCATTCTTTCTTTTCTTCCCTACTTAATGGAACTGGTTTTTCAGTAAAAATATCTTCCCATAATCCATCAGATAATATATCAATATAGTCATCTGATATATATACATCTATTGCATTATCTCTATCAACTCTTCTTATTTCTTGTTTAAAAGGAAGGTTTATAACCTTGGGATTTTGTCTTAAAAACCATGTATCAGCTTTATTTCCTGCAAGCTTTGTACAATGAATTCTAGATTGCTGTCCTGCCCCAATACCAATTACTTGTCCATCTTTCACGTAACATACAGAATTAGATTGGGTATATTTTAATGTGATTAAAGATATAATCAAATCTCTTTTAGCATTATCAGGTAATGTTTTATTTTTCGTTGGCAAATTGGTTAATATATCTTCTGATATTTTAACATCATTTCGTTTTTGTTCAAAAGTTATCCCATAAATCTGTCTTGTTTCTATCTCCTTAGGAATATAATTTATATCAATTTCTATTATCAAATAATTGCCTCTACGCTTATTTTTTAATATCTCTAGTGCACTTTTAGAATATGATGGTGCTATTATTCCATCTGAAACTTCACATGATAAAAATTTTGCTGTCTGCTCATCACATTCATCAGATAAGGCCACAAAATCTCCATAAGATGACATTCTATCTGCACCTCTTGCTCTTATATACGCAGTAGCAATATCAGATAATTCTGTATCTGGAGCAAAATATACTTTTTTTAATCCCTCAGTTAATTGAACTCCTACAGCCACTCCAGCTGGACTAACATGTTTAAATGAAGCTGCAGCTGCTAATCCAGTAGCTTCTTTTAATTCCTTGACAAGCTGCCAGCTATTAAATGCATCCAATAAATTAATATAGCCAGGATTTCCGTTAATTATTTTTATAGGAAGTTCCCCCTCCTGTGCAAAAATCCTAGATGGTTTTTGATTTGGATTACAGCCATACTTTAATTTTAATTCCTTCATAATAATTGTTACACTCCTTTTTAAACAACAAAAAGCCCACTATCTGGACTTTTGCCCAGACGGTCGGCTTATTAATTTGTCATACTTCATGTGGTTTATTCCACTTCCGTCAGTCGTATAACTTATATTTTTAAAATATCATTTTAGTATAAATTTGTCAAATATTTTAAAATTTGATGATAATATCTGGTCCATTTATAATCTTTTATTTAAATCTTCATGCATCCCAATTGAAATAGTCGCTGCCTTGGTATTCACTAAAACTCTAATTACATGTATATATCGCATAGTAAAATAGAATTACAATCAATCCATCCTTTAATTTATTATGTCTTAATGTGAAGTTGTAACTAAATTTAAACCTATTGCTCCAATTATTATTAGTAGAATAAAAAATACTTTACTTATAGAAATAGACTCATTAAAAAACATTATTCCAATCGTTGTTATTAATGTTATTCCAAATCCAGACCAAATTGCATATGCTACTCCAACTTCCCAATTTTTTAGAGCCATAGAAAGCATTGAAAGACTTAATATATAAAAAATTAACATTATTATAACAAATCCTATACTTTTCATTCCATCAGAAAATTTCATCGACGTAGTTCCAAGCACCTCAAATATTATAGCAAGAGCTAAATATATATATTTAGAAATCATTATGCAAGCCTCCCATTAATTAATTTATATATAAACGGAAGTGGATATATTAATAGATATAAATTAAACACCCACCAAGTCAAATCAAAATCATTTCTTAATGCCCAAAAGGCTACTGCCTGTAATCCAGAACAAAAAGTAAGAATTAAAGAACATAAGCAAAACATCTTCCACTTTTCTGATTTTTTACTCAAAAAGTACAAAGCTAAGAATCCTGTTAAAGATATAAACATATCTAAAGGGAAAAACGACCAATTCCAATCAACAAGAATAGGATTATTATAATCTTTAAACGCTAGATTTATTGGAATTAGATGTAATGCTGTTATTAGCCAATAAATAATAAATCCTATATCTGTAAATAAGAAAAGTACTTTTAATTTTTTCATAAAACCAACTCTCCAATATCATAATATTTTTCTAAAAAATTTAATCTTTAAAATCACTCTACTTACAGCAAAACTAGTTATTATTGTTACTCCTAAAACAATAGCAATTTTATATATTACATTTAAGTTAACATTCTACAATAATTTTTCAAATGTCAAACTAATAATACCATATAATACATATATTTCATAAAAAGTTCTAGCTAATTTTGCGAATTATTACATAAATTTAAATTTCAAGTCACTCATCAATATCAAGTTTTAACCATATATGGTAATTTATTTATCGAAATGTTATTATAATATAGTATAAATATTTGCAAATTATCTTGATAAATATACGGTTTTTCATTGAGAATTTAATATATCACAAACAAATATGTATCTAATTTCGGCTGGGATTCATATAAGCTTTATTCTCATTGAAATTCAAACTTATAAGAGACGCGAAAATAAATGATACTGATATTTTCACATTTATAGCAAGCGATATGTCTTGTTATAAATATAGAACCATTTATTTAAAAATAATTTTTTGCAAAATATTTTCTTCATGAATAATGTTAAATAAATATAATCCAACAGAATGTGGGGAGCTATATGTATAATTTTGATGTAAAAAAACTATATTCCGATGTAATATATATAATAGAATCATTAGATGGTCTTGTAAGCAAGAGCACGTTAAATAGGAGAAAATATATTCATTTTTTAGATACAATTAAGGAATGCTCTGAGGATAAAAATAAAATAAAATGTGCTAAAAATGCAGAAATATTAAAACAATTAGTTAATTGTCAAAAATGTAAGTGCTTTAACTGCAATAAAGAATGCATTACTGATGGCTGCAATAGGTGTGAACCAGGTGCAGGTGGTCATGTAGCTCTGTGTGACAATGATATAATAACAGTATATCATTTCAATCATAAGTCATTTAAACTAAAAAGCAACAAATTGAAAAACATAGAAACTTATCAAGTACTAGCTATAATTCAAGATATAAAATATAATGAATATTTTATAGTTTTAAATTCAAATAAAAAAAAATATATTGCTTATTATTATCCTGAAGTTAGTGGTGATACATTTGGTGAAATTAAATCTATAGATGATTTTAATTTTGCTATAAAAGCATTTGAAGATAGTGAGGTTGAAAGTGTATGAGTCGAGGTAGAGACAACGCTAACGGTAGAGGTAAAGGTTCTAAATCAAAAATTGAAGGCAGAATATCTGGATATGAAACTGCAGATTTTAGTATAGCTAATCCTTCAGAAAATGTTTCAATGACAAAAGCCAAAACTGTAAGTTCATCTTCTCTAGGTAAGCAAAAAAAGAAATTAAGCCTGGGAAAAAAAATTGGCCTTGCCTTTGGCTTCATAATTGTGATTCTATTTTTAATAGGAAAGTTATCACATTCCCATGATAGAGATTTCCATGATAGCAATTCACAATATAGCAGCTCCGATAACTTTAAAGTAATTACACCTGAAAATGCCAAGGTTAAACCAACATCATTTACTCAAAGACAACTTGATGCTGAAGATTCAAGAGACCAAAAAATTGAGGAATTACTTAAGGATGGATGGACCATGAATAATAATGAAGCGCCAACTGATGATGATTATATAACTGTAGGCAAAAAATGGGATGCAATAAGTACAAATTTATCTCCTGTTATAAATGTTACTACTTCATATGAATATGAATCTAAGGATCAGAAATATGGAACCAGCACCCTTACATTAAATCTACAAGAAGCAAAAGGTAATGCAGGTATAGATGTGGATTCAACAGTAACCAACATTCTAAAAATATATAATCCAGACATAAATATGGATAGTATAAATAGTTCTGTTCAAGCTGCATATGACGCAGCACATAATTCAAAACCATACCAAGGAAGCTTATCTTTTGACAAAGATTATATATATATAAATAGTAAAAAAAGTGGACAATTAATTACAGTTACCATAGATGTTAATACTTCTATAAGTGTTAACTAATTATTTATGTGGTGAATAACCGAAATTGCATACATTTTTGTTCCACAGGACCATGAAATTTTCACTGAAAGGTTCTAAGTACAAGGTTGTGCCCATTTTTGCATGCTCCTAATGTAAAATCAGGACAAGCAGAAAATGGTACAACATTGTACTAAGAACCTTCACAGTTCAATTTCAATGCCTGTTTCACAAAAATGTATGCAATTTCTAGTGGGGATATTAACTACAAATAAGTTCAATTCTTAAATTGGATATCTATAGATAAACAAATTATAAATTAGATTTAAACTTTGAAGTATATATATAAGTAACTTGCAATTTAGAGTTATTTGATGATTTATCTAAAGAAGCTGTATTCTTTTTCTCGGTTGCTATATAATTTTGCTATGGATTTCTACTAGCAGAAGCCGCCCAATTCCTGTATACTCCTCAAACAAATTAAGGACAAACGAGAACAAAACAACTTCTACTGAAGAAATGATTACAGCAAAATTATAATGCAATACTCCAAAAAAGAATACAGCTTCTTTCTGGTTGAGATATATTCTAAAGTTTAAATCTAGTAAAAACTCGTTTAGCTATGATATGTTTCACTGTATCAATAGCAAGTGATAACCACTTTTTATCAAAAAATATTAAATTATATTATTTATTCCATCTCAGCTACTACCCTACAAGGTAATCCTGTCATATCCGCAAAATTAATTGGATATGTATTAGCTGTGAATTCAATTGATTTTCTTTCATTTAAAACTTTATCTAAATCGCATAAATTTTCAATAACAAACACATTTCTATCTGCACAGGCGTATGTTCTTTACCACGCCTTACTCCTGTAAAGTCTATACCAATAATTGAAATTTTACGATTAACCAACTGATTAATTAATTCATTTGATAATTGTGGATTCGATGTAAAATAAGTTTTTGTACCATATCAGCAACAAGAAATATAATTTTTGCATTGAAAAAAGCTAATAAATTATTATTCTCTATCCTTCTACTTGAATATCAAAATTCACTTTTTCTTGGTACAAATCGCTATTACTTCTATACTCTTTCACTTGAATAGTTATTTGGGAACTTTTATTTTTTAATGCAAAAGCTACTTTAGCATTTGAACATTTTGCACCTACCGGTATTTCTATGGGTAGATGATTTTCATCAAAAATAGAGTACTTATTTGCAACTTCCCCCTCTTCATCTATTACAGTAAAATTTATTTCAGTAAACCATAAATCAGAATAAGAATCAGTATATCCTAAATTCTTATATGAATAATCTATGTATACAACTTGCTCTGGATTTTCATTTGAATCTTCACTTCTTTCCTTTGTCTCTTTTACCGAATTAATTGTAAACTCCCATTGACCAGCAACTATCCAAGACTCACCTTTAGTTAAGGAGTTGATTTCTGTAACACATGAATCTATTTTGCATTCGTTACTATATGAGCCTGTCCTATATCCATTTCTAGTAATATAACCATTCTCATCATCATTAGCGTCTACATCCTCCAACATTTTATATTCAACTTTTATAGAATCATTAGAATTTATGTTTGGTGATATTTTGCCAAATATTCTATCCATTTCATCTGTAACGCACTTTTGAACTATCGCCCCTATTGGCTCCATTACTTCTTTTATATAAAATTTATTAACTTCATTAACCACTCTACAATATGGACACTGTAACTGTGTTAATTTATTATCTTCATTTTGAACTTTATCAATTTTTAATTTAAATTCTCCTCCACAAGAAGGACATTCAAAAGGAATATCCCCCTCACTATCCGCCTCTATAGTCACTTCATAATTCATTTTTCTCATAACACATTCCTCCTTTATTCCTGTCTCATAATTTTTTCTGTACATCACCAAAATCCTACTTATATAACTTATTTTCTAATTGATACTCAAATCTATAATCTCTACCTTATCATCTATGCTAATTATATTTAATGGTTCTACCAAAAACTATAATTCTCTTTCCATAAAATCAAATATATACATTTATTGCATTTTAACACACTATATTTCTAAACGCATATTTTATTTTTACATAATTCACCATTAATATTCTTCTGAAAATAAAAAAAGGTTTAAATACTACTAAGCCTTTTAATATCAATTTATTAATCATTTATTTATGATACGGTTCACCGTATCAGTAGTAAGTGATACCACTTTTTTGTACTAAAAAAGGATACCTTTTACGATATCCTTTAAGATTTATCTAATTACTTATTGATTGCCTAATTATACTAACTTGTGACTCTGTAAGTCCTGTTAGCTTTGCTATTAATTCATCTGACATGCCTTCTTTTATTGCTGTTTTAGCTATTTCTATTGCCTTTTTTTCTTCGCCCTTTTTTATTCCATCTTGAACCAGCATTTCCCCTAGCTTTGTCATACTTATCTCCTCCTTTACCTTTTCCAAATCTTTTCCGTCCAAAAATTTATCTGCAAATGCATATAGCATTGATTCAACATCATATCTATATTCATTCGTTATCTTCTTTACGATTTTTATTGATTTTATTATTCTATCCAGTTTAGTTAATTTACTACTCATTATAGGTGTAAATGTTAATGCAACTAAATCCTGTTTTGTTACTTTAATATTATTATTTAATTTCTCTTCAATTTCTTTAATTACAATATCACCATCTTTATCATACATTGATATTGCCTTTATATTATATTCATTTATTCCGGTCTGTAATATAGACTTTGTATTATGAATTCCATTGGAATATACGACATAGGTTACTACATCGTTGCTTGTTTGAAAGCTTAGCAATGATTCATAAGCTCTAAATCTTCTTAAATCCTCTTTTCCTTTATCAGTGGTTTGGAATTCCACATGAATATATGTATCGTCTTCCATTAGAAATGTATAATCCATATGAAGATTTTTTGCTTCTAATACAACTATTTCTGTTGAACTTGAATCTTTTACTTTCTTATCTATTCCAAAAAACTTTAATCCTTCTTCTGCAAATACATCCATTGCCTTTTTCATTATTAAATCTTCGTGTTTTATATCACTATACTTAGCCAATATTCACACTCCTATCATCTCTTATACCTTTATTATATCCCATAACTTCAATTTAAACATTATATATTTACAATGTTTAATAAGTAAAAAGTGAGTTCACTAAGAAATGCAGGTATAGATGTGGATTCAACAGTAACCAACATTCTAAAAATATATAATCCAGACATAAATATGGATAGTATAAATAGTTCTGTTCAAGCTGCATATGACGCAGCACATAATTCAAAACCATGCCAAGGAAGCTTATCTTTTGACAAAGATTATATATATATAAATAGTAAAAAAAGTGGACAATTAATTACAGTTACCATAGATGTTAATACTTCTATAAGTGTTAACTAATATAGATATCCAAATCAAGACTTAGACTTATGTGGTAACTCACCGAAATAAGGGGAATTCTTTAGCTCGGTTGCTAGATAATTTGGCTGTGGATTTCTAACAGCAGAAGTTGCCCCATTCCTGCATGCTCCTTAAACAAGTTAAGGACAAGCGAGAATAGAACAACTTCTGCTGAAGAAATCCTACAACTAAATTATCAACGCAACGCTACGCAAAAGAATTCCCCTCATTTCTAGTATGAAAATACATTCTAATTATAAGTTTAATTCTTAAATTGTTTATCTATAGATAAACAATTTATAAATTAGATTTAAACTTTGAAATACATATATAAGTAACTTGCAATTTAGAGTTATGTGATGATTTACCTAAAGAAGCTGTATTCTTTTTCTATGCTGCTATATAATTTTGCTATGGATTTCTACTAGTAGAAACTACCCCATTCCTGCATACTCCTCAAACAAGTTGAGGACAAGCAAGAGCGAAACAACTTCTACTTAAGAAATGATTACAGCAAAATTATAATGCAACATTTGGAAAAAGAATACAGCTTCTTTCTAGTTGACATATATTTCAAAGTTTAAATCTAGTAAAAACTCGTTTAGCTATAATATGTTTCATTGTATCAATAGCAAATGATAACTCTTTTAAATTAAAACTAGCCTCCCCCTTTCAGATACCCTACTTCTCATTATTGCTATTGCCTGCTAATTGCTTTTATTGCTGTATCTGTTGCTTGTTTTTCAATTCCTTCTTCAATAGCTTATCTTTATTATTAATTTATTATCTATTATAATTTAATAATAAAATGCTTGTTATTTATTGGATATGCAATGCAAAGATAAAACACGTAATTATGGAATAAGGATGGTTTATATGGTTGAAAATAAATTCACTATTTTAATTGTTGAAGATGATGAACAAATTAATGATGCACTTAAAATCCATTTGCTTAAGAAAGGATATAATGCAATTCAAGCTTATGATGGAAAAGAGGCTCTGGATAAATTCACCTCAAAAATGGTAGATTTGATTTTACTGGATATTTCACTTCCCGAAATTGATGGAATGCAAGTACTTAAACAAGTGAGAACAGTATCAGATGTACCTATTATTATGCTGACAGCCTTTTCTAAAGAATATGACAAGCTCAAGGGATTCGATCTTGGAGCAGATGATTATATTACAAAGCCCTTTAGTTTTAAGGAAGTAATAGCTAGAATTCAGGCTGTTCTTAATAGAGTCAAAAAATCAAACGTACCACAAACGGCATATATAAATATAGGAAAAATTAGAATAAATTCTGTTACTAGGGAAGTTTTTTTAGATAATACCGAAATTCTACTTACTAAAAAAGAATTTGACCTTTTATTTACTTTTGTAAATAATCACAATATAACTTTTTCAAGAGAAAAGTTGCTCGAAAAAATTTGGAACAATAAGGACATCAATGATTTTAGGACTGTGGATACACATATAAAACAATTAAGAGAAAAACTTGGTTGTGAAAAAGGCTGTATTCAGACGGTATGGGGAGTTGGTTATAGGCTGAAGGTGACAAAAAATGAATAAATTAATTGGAAAGCTATGGGGATTCATTATTTTAAATATTATCATTATATTTGCAATTTCTTGGATTTTTCAAGTTGTTTTTTTTGAGAAATATTATGTTTATCAACGAACTAAAATAATGCAAGAGGAACTTAATGAAGTTTCATTAATGATTCAAAACAGTATTTCATCAGACGATATATTAAATGAAATTATTGACTTTGGTTCTGCATCAAATTGCTTAGTGATTGTAACAGATGAAAATTTTAATATAAATTACACCTCAGCTACACAAATAAAAAATAATAATCCAATTATCCTAGAAAATGTTAAGTACATAAAAACTCAAATACAACCTCAAACACAAAAAACAGTAAAATCATTTAAAACACAAGGTACAAGATTCACATCAATTGTAATGGGTAACTCAGTAAATGATGCTCAAAAAGGATATGTAATTATTCAATCTTTTATGGAACCAATTAATGAAACAACATCTGTTTTAAAGAAACAGTTAATGATAGTATGTTTATTTTCTTTACTTATTGGAAGTTGTATTGCCTTTATATTAGCAAATAAGTTTTCTAAACCTATTTTAGAAATCAATGAAGCTTCCAAACGCATTGCAGAAGGTGATTTTGATACAGTAGTTTCTGTTAAATCAAAAGATGAAGTAGCTATACTTGCTCAAACTATTAATCACATGTCTAAGCAATTAAAACAAAAAGATAATATAAAAAAGCAGTTTATAGCCAATATATCTCATGAACTAAAAACTCCACTCAGCTCCATTCGTGCATATGGAGAGTTATTACTCGATTGTGACATTGTAGACAACAATGAAAAAGATAAATATGCTGAAATTATTATAATGAATTCTAAAAAACTAAATAACATGGTAGAAGACATTCTTGAATTATCAGAAATCCAATCAGGAAACTACATTCTTGAATCATCTTCATTTTGTCTTATTGCATTAATCGAGGATGTTCTAAATGATATTAATGCTCTTGCCGCAGAAAAAAATGTGCAAATTACTCTAGAAACCTTTAATGATACACTTCTCATCACTGCAGACAAAGATAAAATACATTCAGTGTTCTGTAATATACTGCAAAATGCTATCAGGCACTCTAATTTAAATGGTATCGTTGAAATTAAATTAACAAATATAGACTCTAATCTCCATATTTGTATTATTGATAATGGAGATGGAATTCCTAAAGATAAGCTGCCTTATATTTGGGATCGTTTTTACAAGGTTGATAAGTCTAGAAAGAGTGAAAAAAGTGGTGCAGGACTTGGTATGGCAATAGTTAAAGAAATTTTGAAATTGCACAATTACACATATGGAATTGAAAGTCAGGTAGGTATAGGCACGCAGGTATGGTTTGACATAACTGAATAACATAGTTAACATTTGATTAAAGTATTATCAAAATAATAACAAGTCAATCCACCTGCACATGTAATAACCTCCAAATTTTAAATGTTAAATTTGGAGGTTATTTTGATCTTATTATTTTTCTTCTTCTAGTTTCTTAATATTATCAGTGACTCTTATTTTCATCTTGTCCATATAAGCTTTGTATCCATCCTGACCAATAACATAAGGGTTTGGATCACCAGATTTACGGTTACGAAGAGTTTCCAGTCTTTCAATGCTATTATCTGTAAATGGATGCGCAGTAATTTCAGCATCTACTTGAGCTGCATCAGTAAACTTAGCAAAGTAATCAAGAGAATTTAAGTATTTTTCATTATCCTCAAGCAACTGTGGAAGACCAGTACCTCCCCACATACCTACCATATGTTTTGTACCATTATCAGTTACTGGAATAATTAAAGACACACCTCCAGGAGTATGACCAGGTGTAGAAACAATTGTAATAGATGTGTCTCCTAATGTAAGTTTCTCACCATCTGTAATATCTGTATGAGTTGTTGGCTTAGGAAACTCTGGTCCATTTGCCTCAGTAGAATGGGTATTCATATAGTTCCAATCATCTGCACTCATAAGTATTGGTGCACCATAATTATTATGTATATATTGAGCAGCACCATAATGGTCTCCATGTCCATGTGTTACTAATATATACTTAATATTAGCTGGATCAAATCCTAATTTTTTAATACCAGGAATGATGATATCTTCTGCATCTTCAATAGTTCTCATTGCATCAATTAATATTAACCCATCAGAGGTATTTACCAGCCATGATCCTACTCCATTAGATCCTATGAAATATAAATTATCGAAAACTTTAGTTGGCTCTATTGGCGTTTTATCCATAAGTTGTTCATATGGTGAAACACTTTTACTACCAGAATTAGATGCATCTGCTGTTCCTACATTTGATGATTCATTTGTTGCCGCAGATGCTGTCAAAGAAAACATTGGTAATGAATATATACTCATACCTATTACCGCAGCACTTAATAATCTTTGTATATTCTTACTTAACATAATTTTTCCTCCTATATGTTTATTTATATTGTAAATTATAGATACTAAATGTGAGGAAAGTTTGAGGTTATTATGAAATTAATATTAATATTGTATTACTTTATATATACTTGTATCCTAGATTATCGTACTGCTATTGATGGTGGCATTAATTTTTAAGTCCAATAAACACACATATCTTTCTATTTAAAATAAAATCATGGGTTAAATATAATCCCTGACTTTGTTTATGCACAATCATTCACCATAATACATTAGTGTTGTGAATGAAAAATTCAATTATATTATTTATTCCATCTCAGCTACTACCCTACAAGGTAATCCTGTCATATCCGCAAAATTAATTGGATATGTATTAGCTGTGAATTCAATTGATTTTCTTTCATTTAAAACTTTATCTAAATCGCATAAATTTTCAATAACAAACACATTTCTATCTGCACAATATTGATCCTTAGGCGTATGTTCTTTACCGCGCCTTACTCCTGCAAAGTCTATACCAATAATTGAAATTTTACGATTAACCAACTGATTAATTAATTCATCAGATAATTGTGGATGGGATGTGAAATAAGTTTTTGTACCATATCCCTCTTTTTCTATATATCCTGTATAAAAAGCAACAAACATATTTTCATTGACTAAATTGATATCTATATCTGATACATCAATGTCTCTATCTAATATCTGACTAACATCAAATACTATAGCATCCCTCTTTGTATATTCTAGCGGAAACTCTTTGTCCATTACATCGAAATGAGTTCCTAAATGACCGAATGAAGCCAGTTTTGCCTCATCATTATTTAAAACATTTTTATTGGATTCTTTAGTGACCTTTACACTTAAATCTATTAACAAAATTTATCACTCCTTATTTTAATTTCTCTATTTGAACTTCTAAGTATTTGTTATATTTACTTAGAAACTCACTTATAATGTGGGAATCATTATCATCAAATTCTTCAAAAAACTTTTTATCTCTTTCTCTCCCAGAACAATGTATTTTTAAATGTTCATCAAATAATTCTTGACCTTTTGGGGTCAATTTGTAATAAATTTCTTTTTTATTACATTCTACTTGGTAACTTTCAATATCTCCATTATGTAATAATTTTTTTACTATTCTACTAATAGAACTTTTAGCCATTGCTAATTTTAATGATATTTTTGTAACATTTGGCTCTTCCAATTTACCTATTAGGTGAATGCAATGCATTTCCGAAAATCCATAGTTATGTAAAATTTCTCTAGAGTTTAATTTATCTAATGCATCCCTTTTTTCAAAAAGTTCTGTAAATTGAGATAGTAATAATTCTGAATACGACATATATTTTTTGTTCACTTCCTTTCAACAAGTACAATTAGTTTTTTGTTGCACGCGCAACAATATAAGTATAGTATAATATTGTTGCATGTGCAACAATATTTTTTTACTTAATGCAAATACACTAATATTAATATTTCTATAACAGAAATGAGGAGTATTTTTTCTTATACTCCCCATTTTTCTCATGCAAATATCCTAAGCAGCTATTGCGCCTATCATTATTTCTCCCCCTAATATAGTTATGATATAGCCTCAAAGGGCTATTCCTTTCTTAGTGAATTTCCAAAATATCTTTTTAAAAATGCTTTTTATGACTTTCATACATGACTCTTACTTCTTAACTAATCAACAAATTTCAATTTATTTAATCATTTGGAAACAATAACTCTAATATATGCAATCCTTTTTTATCTGACATATTAACACCATCATTACAGTATTTACAATATGAAACTACGATATCAGTTGTGATATCTTTATAACGTTTCGTAAAATATTCTTTTTGTTCTTCTTTCGTCATTGGTCTATCTCTATGATATCCTATGATTTCATATGATGCACAATGTTCTGCATCATCATAGTTTTTTTCTAATTCTACAATTTCAATATTCATCTTTTTCATTAAAGAACGTACTGCATCTTGGACATTTTTTCTGCCTTTTCCCACATGACAATCTTGTATTATCATTTTTTGTCCATTATAATCTGGAAAAACAAAATCTTTATCTTTATCAATGATTTCCCAAACAAATTCTATGTTTTTGTAATTTGCATTAGCTTCAATGACTCTGGCACAATTTAAACAAAGAATTATAGCCGTATCATCCTGAGTGAGTTTAGGATTATTAATTTTACAACACCCTATTGGCTCAATATCAAATTTATTTTTAATATATTGCGCAAGTTTTTGACTAGTTTCTTTATAAGCTGCTCTTGCTTTACAGCTAGGAAAAAATACACTTGCCATAATTTACATCCTCCTAAATAATTTCTCCATTAGATTCAATACATTTTTTATACCAATAAAATGAGTCCTTTTTACTTCTTGAAAAGTCACCTGTTCCATCATCATGTCTATCTACATAAATAAAACCATAACGTTTATAAAGTTGTCCTGTTCCTGCAGAAACAATATCAATTGGTCCCCAAGATGTATATCCAATTAAATTTACACCGTCATCACAAGCTTCTTTCATTGCTTGAATATGTGATCTAAAATAATCAATACGATAATCATCATGAATTGATCCATCTTCTTCTACTTTATCAACTGCTCCAAAACCATTTTCTACAACCATTAAAGGAAGATTTGGATAGCGGCTAGAAAGTTTATTTAATGTAAATCCAAGTCCATCTGGATCAATTTGCCATCCCCATTCACTTGCTTTTAAATATGGATTCTTAGCACCTCCAACAAGATTACCACCAATCTTTTCAACCTTTGGATCCACACTAACACAATTTGAAATATAATAAGAAAAGGTATACATATCAATGATTCCTTCTTTTAAAATTTTCTTATCTTCCTCGGTAATAAATGAATAATCAATATTATTCTTTCTAAAATAAGCAAGTGCATATTCTGGATATTCCCCTCTGACTTGAACATCAGCACAAAAATCATTGAACATTGTATCTTTTTCCTGACAAGCTAATATATCTTTGGGATTACAAGTATGAGGATACCAAGTTAGATGACTACTCATATTTCCTATCATGAAATTAAGATTAATTTCATGCCCTTTGATAACTGCTAATGCACTAGCAACAAACTCATTATGTAATGCAATGTAACGATGCTCTGGGTTATCTTTTAATTCATCAAAGGTACAAGGTTTTGTTCTTTGTAAATCTTCTTGAGACATATAACCTAAACCATATAATGAAGCAAGTGGTTCACCCATTGTTCCTGCATTAATTTCATTAAATGTTAACCAGTATTTTACTTTATCTTTATATCTTTCAAAACATGTTGTAACATACTTAACATAAAAATCAATTGTTTGTCTTGAGTAGAATCCTTGATATTTCTTCACTAAATTCCATGGCATTTCATAATGACATAAAGTTACAATTGGCTCAATATTATATTTCAAGCATTCATCAAAAACCTTATCATAAAATGCTAATCCTTTTTCATTTGGCTTATCATCATCCCCCTTAGGAAAAATTCTTCCCCAATTAATAGATAAACGTAGTGCTTTAAATCCCATTTGAGCAAATAATTGAATATCTTCCTTATAACGATGATAAAAATCAACTGCTTGATGGCTTGGATAGAATCTATCTTCTAAAATATATGAACAAATAGTTCTTGGTGTATTAACATCTCCACCTAATACTAAATCTGGGACTGATAAACCTTTTCCATCTTCATCATATGCGCCTTCACATTGATTAGATGCAAGTGCACCACCCCATAAGAAATTCTTTGGAAATCCCATTTTTCTTCCTCCCGCTTTTTCTTTATAATTCATTTTTATCATATTATTAATGAATTGATAATATCT
Source organism: Clostridium saccharobutylicum DSM 13864 (assembly GCF_000473995.1). NCBI lineage: Bacteria > Bacillati > Bacillota > Clostridia > Eubacteriales > Clostridiaceae > Clostridium > Clostridium saccharobutylicum. The sequence goes on from NC_022571.1 coordinate 3,959,254, forward strand.
TTATAAATTTTTGTATCGCTGTTTTATTTTTTCATTCTATTTATAAAGTATTATTAAAGCAGCGTTTCATATTTTCTTTATTTTTGCTATTTTTGTTTTCAATATATATATTGAAAATTGAAATCTACATTAAAACTAAGTACTATCTCACTAAATCCATGAATAAATCATTTTGCAACATATATATAATTTTAATAAAACAAAAAGAAGAACTTTATTATTCTTCTTTTTCTAATATTTCACTATATATCATTGTGATTCTAATTTACTCCTTAATAATTTCATTTTCTGAAAAATGTGTAACTTCTACTTTTTTAGAATGTTTAATTTTATAATCTAAATTCTTTTGATAATTTAATCTAAAATAGCAGGAATATAGGATGTCTAGTATTAAAGCAACTGAATATTCTGATGTATAATTCGCAATTTTTGAAAAGAGTTTTTCACGTGTTGACATGTAAAGTAAACACATTGAATATGAACTCAAACTATTTTCTCCTATACTTGTTATAACAATGATAGGAATATTATTTTCTTTAAGTAGAGAAGCAACATTGATTAAACTAGAATTTTCTCCTGAATAAGAAATGATAATCGCACAATCATCTTGATTTAACATATCAGCTTGATATGATTCTTCTCCTACAAAACTTTGAACAACAACATGCTTTTTAATACGCGACATTTTCATTTGAAATATCGTAGCAAGAGGTACATATGCACCAAATCCAAATACATAAATATGGTTTGACTTATGTAATATTTTTATAGCCTGTTGCAATGACTCATGATGAATAAGTGATAATGTGTCATTTGCTGATTCAATCATAACTTCCTTAATTGCACCAGCAACGCTCATAATATTATTATCTTGACTAAAAGGAATATTGGCATCTATATTTTCAAAATGAGAATTTAAATAGACTTTTTCTTCAAGATATTGCTTTTTTAAATCATTATATCCTTCAAAGCCTAATTTATGTGCTAAACGAATAACAGCAGCTGATGATGTGTATGTCGCTTTTGCGATAGCACGTGTTGATAATTTTTCTAGCTCTTCTTGATGATCAATAATATACTTAGCAATATCTTTTTCAACCGTTGTTAAATTTGCATTTTCCATCTTATTTATTAATAACATATAACCTCTCCTTTAAAACAATTATGGAACACCGTGCATCAGTGTTTCATTTTTTTGTGTTTATTTTAAAGCATATTTAAAGCATTGTTTCAAATATCATAAAATTATTATAACTACAAAACAAAACTTATCATATTTCTTCTTATATTGTAAGTCATTTCGTATTAATTATATGACCAATTTTAGTAAATTTCGCATTTATTTATGATAGGGTCAGCCATATCAGTAGCAAGTGATAAAACTTTATTCTGTTTGGAATGAATGTGGCATCGTATAAATTTGCATTAGCTGAATCTCTTTTAGAACCCGCTCCGACCGAAAAAACAGAGATAAGCTTTGAAGAACTGGCTGATCCTTATTCTCGCCATCTTTGTGAGCATCTGAAGACTGCACCAAAGCAGGTAACGAGCAGAAGCAGCCAGTTTCTTGATGCCTGTACTAAATTTAATAAAGGTGAGATCTTACATGATGAACTAATCAGTGTTACGGTTGAAAAATGGTTTAATAACGTTATTGATACATTTCACGTTGAAACCGTAACATTGACCATTAAAGCTGACGAGGAGAAGTACCATAATACTGTTTAAAGGCCTTATAGAAATTGCTGCTATTGCTGTATCCGAGCATATCAGCAATTTTTTCAATGGAAAGATCGGTATGATCCAATAATAGCTTGGCTCTTCGCATACGTGATTCAGCTAGCAGAGCAGAAAAGGTCTTCCCTGTCTTTTCCGGCAAAACACGGGAAATATAGACGGGGTGATATCCGAAATGGGATGCAATGTCATTCAATGTTACAGAATCAGAGTGTGATTCGATATATTCAAGAATCCGGTCAATTAATGTCGTGCCAGTAGGTAGATGCTGACGCTTGTACTCATAGGAAAGATACATTGCAAGGGACATGACCATAGGTTTTAAAATTTTCTGTGAGTCCTCTGTTTTATGAGCATATTCAAGAATCATGACATTCAGTAGCTGCCAGATTGGCGAAGAAGCTGGAATTTCCAGATGAACAAACTCTTCTGCATATTTGTTTTTCTGTGGTTCCAGAAAAAAATTAAGCATGGAGCTATCTGCTGAGAGCGCACTTAGGTATTCCCGGAAAAAGGTTTCTTTACGAATCAGTACTCCGAGAATAATACATTCGTGATCAGAATCCCGCTTAACAGCATAGCCGCTGTAGGGCTGACCGATATAGCAGTCTCCTTCTTTTACCGTGATCCGATTGTTATAGTTGGCGCTTAATGCATCATAATCTCCGTGATAAGCAAAATGAATGAAAAAAAAATCCTGGCGGTGAAAACGCTCCTCAATTTTTTTCCCTTTAAATGCACACACCATAACTTCCTCGGATTTCTCTCCCAACCAATGCGAAATCAGTTCGTTATTTCCTGAGGACGGATCCGGGCTAAAGTCCCAATTGAGGTGCGGAAAGTCCTGACCGAGCTTTTCTAATGCGTGATCGATTTCGGTATCGCAATTCCAAGACATAACAACGTTCCTTTCTTCAAATTTCTGAGCAATTCTTTCAAGCATTGCAACGTTTTTGGTAAACCAAACATGCTTATATCTAATTATAAGGTTAAAATACGCCATAATTCAAGTTAATATTTAGCGCTGATTTGCAAGGTGAAAATCTATATGATGGATTTAGTAACAAGAAAGTTCAAATTGAAAGGAATAGAACATATGTATAATTTTGATTTTTATATGCCGACAAAAGTATTATTTGGAGCAGGAAAACTTCAGGAGCTGCATACAGAAGTGCTTCCGGGAAAGAAAGCCCTGATCGTGACATCCAACGGTTCATCTACGAAGAAGTTCGGATATCTGGACGCGCTTGAGAAAGAACTGGATCTTGCGGGAGTTACCTATGAGATTTTTGATGAAATCCGTCCAAATCCGACAAACCGTAATATTATGGATGGTGCAATGAAAGCAAAGAAGACAGGCTGTGAGTTTGTCGTTGCACTTGGGGGAGGATCCGTCATGGACTCCAGCAAATGTATCGCACTCATGATGACCAATACGGGTGATATCTGGGATTACAGTTATTCGGTAAACGGAGGAAAAAAGAATCCGGAAAAAGATGCCGCTCCAATTGTCGCTATTACCACTTCAGCAGGAACGGGAAGTGAAGTGGATTGTTGCGCGGTGCTCAGCAACGACGAAGTAAGTGAAAAATCCGGTTTTTTAGTTCCATCAATGTTCCCGGTGCTGTCTGTTGTTGATTCCAATCTGATGATGAGTGTACCGCCTAAATTTACAGCTTTTCAGGGAATGGATGCTTTTTTCCATGCAGCTGAATCTGTGATTAATAAGAATGAGCATCCGATGGGAGAAATGTTTGCTCTGAAAGCTATTGAACTGATTGCCGCCAATCTCCCAGTTGTATATCGTGATGGAAGCAATCAGGAAGCAAGAGCAAATATGGCACTGGCTAATTCACTTGCGGGCTACTACATGCTCATCACATCAGCACATACAATGGAACATACCATGGGATCCTACCATGAAAATCTGATCCACGGTGCTGGTTTGATTATGATTTCTCATGATTATTATGATTTCTTTGCAGAACGTAAGGCTGCAGAAGAACAGATGATCAAAATGGCAAAAGCAATGGGAGTGGAGAACCCGACATCCGGAAAAGATTTTATCAGAGCATTGGATGAACTGATCGAAGCAGTCGGATGTAAAGATCTCCGCATGAGTGATTCAGGAATCAAGGAAGAAGAGCTCGCAAAGTATCCGAAGAGAATACACGAGGTGCTCGGTGGCGACATCACCGCAGACCCGTTACCGCTTACGGATGAAGATTATCTTGAAATCTATAAGAAATCCTATCGTTAAGAGCATAATGCATAAGATAACTGTGATTTATCACATAATTTAAGGAGAATAAATATGTCTAGAAAAAATATAGGAGCAAAGCCATACATCACACCGATGCCGGTTTTGATGATTTCATCTTATGATGAGGCTGAAAAGCCGACCGCCATGTTAGCAGTATGTGGCGGAATCACGAATGAGAGAGAAGAATTAAGAGGAGGTTGTTTATTATGATGAAAGATTTAGGTCCAAGTGGTGCAAATTATGGACATCCAATGCCGGTTTTGATGGTTGGAACTTATGATAAGAATGGAACAGTTGATGTAATGAATCTGCATTGGTGTACGATGAGCGAGGGCGGTCATTTGACATTATGCCTTGGTGAAAGCAAAAAGACGCATGAGAATATAAAAAAAATGGGTGCTTTTACAGTTGCATTAGTTAATCCATCACTTATGAAGGAAGCGGATTACTTTGGAATTATGAGTGGATATAGGGTGCCGGACAAGTTTGCAAGAACTGGTTTAAATGCGGTAAAGAGTGCACATATTAATGCACCAATTATTGAAGGCAGTCCTTTGGTATATGAATGTGAGCTTTCGGAGATTGTAAAAACAGGTCATTTTCATGCGGTTATTGGTAAGATTATCAATGTAGTGGCAGATGAATCTGTTTTAGATAAAAACGGTAGACTTGATGCTAAGAAAACAGAAATGGTATTATTCGACTCATTCAGCAACAACTATGTTACTTTAGGTGAGAAAGCTGGTGAGGCTTGGAAAGAAGGCAGGAAATATGTGTAATTTCTTGTTTGAAAATATTAAATTTAGATAGATGAAAGAGGTAGATTATTATGATGAAAAATTTAGGACCAAACGCATTCGGATATGGTTATCCTGCACCAGTTTTAATGGTTGGAACTTATAATGATGATGGAACAGTGAATGTGATGAATTTGCATGAATGTGCAAGGACGAATGCTGGTCATCTCGCTTGTTTTATCGGTCCACGTAGTAAAACACATGAGAATGTTGAAAAGAAACGTGCATTTACTATTGCACTCGTGAATCAGAATTTGATAAAAGAAGTTGACTATTTTGGAACAGTAACTGGGTATACAAATCCAGATAAATTTGCGAGAACAGGTTTAAAAGCAAAGAAGAGTCAATTCATCAACGCTCCAATCATCGAAGGAAGTCCGCTTGTCATAGAATGTGAACTTATAGAGGTAATATATAAAAATAATTTCACTACTGTACTTGCAAGAATTGTCAATATAGCTGCAGATGAGTCAGTGTTAGATAACAGAGGCAGAATCGATTCCCAGAAAACAGGCATGTTGTTCTTTGATGCGTTTAGCAACAGTTATATTGCATTAGGCGAGAAAGTTGGAACGGCTTGGAGTGATGGTAAAAAATATCTGTAAATTCTTGTTTTGCATGAGATTTGCATTTATACGAGATTAATACGAGAGGCTAAAGATGAACGATAAAATTATGCCGGACATGGGAGCTCGATGGTGGCATTAGATAACAATGAAATTACAGAAGGTATGGCAGAGACAGGACACAGAATTATTGAATAGTTTGGAAAACCGAAAGCGATTCTTGCCATCTCTGCACACTGGTACACACACGGAACATTCATCCAGACAGCCGAGGAACTGAAACAGGTTTATGATATGTACGGATTTCCGGAGAAGCTGTACCAGGTAAAATATCCTAGTAAGGCACGAATGAGCTTTACTAGGATTAATTTTATTTCTGATCTTTAATTTTCATATTTTCAGGAATTTTATTCGACCAAGGCATAAGATTCTCTAAGCTCTTTATCTATATTTAACATTTTTCAGCTAACTCCTTAATTATTGAATATATTAAAGTAGTTTCACTAACTGGAATAGATATATTAGCAGTTCCGATAGTAATTTTAACTTCCTTTGAACTTAATTATTTTTTACTATTATTAAACCATTCAATCATCGTTTTTTCAGCATCCTTTGGAAGCTTTTTATTATATACCTCATCATATAACCATGCTAATGTCTTATTACTTAAGTATTTTCTCATTTCATTTTCTGCCTCTAACATTACAACTTTTATAAGACATGGGCATTTAGTATGCGAATCTGGTAAATTATCTTTATCTAATAATATATTGTTCTGTCTAATTTCTGCACATTGAAAAAATGATTCACTTCCTTCTACTGCTTCAACAATATCCCAAAATGATATTTTTTCTGCATCACGAGCTAATGCATAACCGCCTTTTGCACCAGGTACGGATTTTATAATTCCTAACTTACTTAACTTTGCATATACTTTTGACAAATAAGTTTCCGAGACACCTTGAAATGTGGCTAAATCTCTTATTCCCACAGATTTACCTTCTTCTAGGCTTACCATATATAATAAGCAATGTATTGCATACTCCACTCCTACTGAAAATTTCATTTTTTTACTCCTTTGATATATTATCGTTCTTTTATTAATAATAATCTATTATTTATTCTCATTCAAGATAATAATACAGCATTAAATATATAATCTTTTATAAAATATTTCCATTGACAAAAGATAAAAAAAATCATAATCTTATTGTAGACAATATCTATCGACGATAGCTTAAATCTATAATTAAAAGAAAGAAGGAATATATAATGTTTACAGAAAAATTTTTTGAAATACTAAATCATGAAGGAGTAGTTTCTATCGTAACTTGCTCAAATAATGAAGCTCATGTAGTTAATACATGGAACAGCTATTTAATTATTGTAGAAGGAAATAAAATCTTAATTCCTGCTGCCGCTATGATCAAAACAGAAGAAAATATTAATGTTAACCCTAAAGTTAAATTGACTCTTGGTAGTAAGGAAGTAATGGGTTACCAATATCCAGGAACCGGATTTTTACTTGAAGGAACCGCTAAATTTCTAAAAGATGGAGATAACTTTAAGATGATGAAAGAAAAGTGTCCATTCCTTACAAGAACATTAGAAGTTACAGTTACCTCTTGCAAACAAACATTATAATTTTCTAGATATAAGGAGGAAATTATGCCTAGAAGAATCATTAAATCAGATTGTGTGGGTTGTGGAACTTGTCAGCGGGTATGTATTATTGGATGTATCACAGAAGAGAAAGCTAGAAAAAGAACAATCAATGAATCTGCTTGTGTTGACTGTGGAGCTTGTGAACTTGCTTGTCCTGAAAAATGCATCTCTCAAAAATAATTGAAAGAATATGATTTTAAATGGAATTATACAAAAAATAATAGAACCTATTAAAGCTTTCGTATAAACTTAAAAAGTAATATAGTAGACTAATAAGATTGAGTATTCGCAATACTAGCAACAATAAAATTAGAACAAAGTAGCTTATCATATTAATTTTTATATGGTAAGCTATTTTGTTCTAATTAATTATCCACTTTTAGTAAAATTTGAATTTATTTACGATACAATTCATCGTATCATAAATAAACATAAATCTATTTTTTAATATGTTCATTACCCCATTTACTCATAAGTTCAAGAATTGGTACTAATGTAATTCCTTCTTCAGTTAAAGAATACTCAACTCTAGGTGGAACTTCATTATATTGTTCTCTATGAATCAGATTGCTGATCTCTAGTTCCTTTAGTTGTGCACTTAATGTCTTATGAGAAATAGGTTCTAAACTATATCTCAATTTATTATATCTTATTACCTTGGCTTTATATATTTTCCATAGTATAATCCACTTCCATTTTCCCTCGACTACAGACATTGTATATCGCATACCACATGCTCCATATTTATCTTCAAAACTATTCATAAATCTACTCCTTTACTTACCTTGTGGTTAGTATATAACAAATAAGTGCATACTTATTTATTTTTTTATTATGATATATAATTCATAGCATAAGCCACATAAAAGAAAATAACAAGTCCAAAGAAAGAAAATCTACTGGCAGATAGACTTGTTATTTTTTTAATATCCCTAAAGTCAATTATACATGTAAATGGAGGTAAAATTAATGAAAGTAATAGCAATTAACGGAAGTCCAAGAAAAAATAAAAATACTGTTACTATTCTCAATAAAGCACTTGAAGGAGCAGCTTCACGTGGTGCTGAAACAGAGCTTATTCATCTTTATGATCAAAACTATAAGGGGTGTGTAAGTTGTTTTGCTTGTAAATTAAAAGATGGTAAAAGTTATGGAAAATGTGCTTTAAAAGATGATTTAACACCTATTCTTGAAAAAGTTTCAAATGCTGATGCAATTATTTTCGGTTCTCCAATATATTTGCACTCAGTTACTGGAGCTATGAGATCTTTTTTAGAAAGACTTATATTTCAATATTTAGTTTATGATAAAGATCATTCAAGCCTATTCCAGAGAAAAATACCAGCAGGATTCATTTATACAATGAATGTAACTAATGAACAATTTAAATCTGAATATGAAAATGATCTTAAATCTCTGCAAGTATATATAGAAAAAACTTTTGGTTCTTTTGAATCCTTAGCTGTTAATGACACATATCAATTTAATGATTATTCAAAATATGTTTCATCATTATTTGATGAAAAGAAAAAGAGAAAAGTTAAAGAAGAACAATTTCCTAAGGACTGTCAAAATGCATTTAATATGGGCGTACGATTTGTTGAACAAGCTAATATGTAAAAGTATATTTTTATTACATTTCTCCAAATGTAATAAAAGCTTCTGACATTTCTATTCAAGAGTCTAAATAATAATTTTCTTTACTCTCTAAAATCCTTAGTTAAGGTCGATCTTTTTTAGATAATTTAAGCAGCTTTTTTAACGTTGAGATATATTTTTCACACTAATAAACCTCCATTGTTAAAATCTATACTAATTTTAACACTAGAGGTTTACATTTATATATCCGTTAATTTTTTTACGCTTACCACCTTTCTCTCCCTTCTGTTGTTATATTTATACTAAAGAAAAAGGAATACTCAAAACTTTTACAGCTTCAAATATTCCTTACTATTATAATATATATTTAAATTCTTTATTTAATTCTAAATTCTAAAAAACTTATCTGTTGTTGAGAGTCTTAATACTATTTCTTCATCCTTTATCCCTAATTGATCAATTCTATCATTTAGTATAGGAAAGATATACTGCCCTGTAAACTTACGAGTTTCTCTAATTATATTATTTAATTCTTTTAAGTCTATATTCTCTAGCTTATCATGTATTTCAAAAACAGGCATATGATATCCTTTATTTATAATTAAATTTATATGAGCTAAATCAAAACAAGTAATCATCGCTTTCTTTATTCCAGTTCCTGGCTTTCCATTCATACCTATTATTTTTATAGGGAATTCATCATCATTTTCATTTAATAGAATAGCAAATGGTTCTCCTATTATCTCATCAGTTAATACTTTAAAGTACTTATTTAAGATTTTCTTGATATCTTCTTTTTCCTCATCATCACTATTTTCTTCTACTTTTTTGCTTAAATTATCTTTCTTTTCTTTTTGTTTAAGTTCTATATAATTATAGTCATTCATAAAATTTTCCAACTTTATTTTGTTTATTGAAAATTCATTATACTTTTCTTCAAATTTATCTTTGATTTCTATATTAAACTCAACATAATTTGCTTCATATTCTATGCGTAAATTATTTAGTTCCCCTTCTACTTTTTTTAAATCATCACTTAATTCTTTTAATGATTCTTTAAGCATTCCAATCCTTTTATTTACCATTCCATTATGAAATTGTTCTAATTCCTTGAAATCCATCAAAGGTTTATCTATATATATTTTAGTTTCATTATATAACTTTTTTAATAGCTTATGATCTACTGAAAATATCTTCTCTTGTTCCCTCTTTATTTTTTCTTTCATTAGATCAACCTTTAATTTACCTTTAGCATAGATTCCTTCTAACTTATTGATTTTTGTTAAAATATCATCTATTTCTTGTGTCTTATCTTTATATTCTTCTATTACTGTTACTTCTGAGTAAGCCTTTTTAAACTTATTGACTTCTTCTTTCATTAAGTTTATTTTTGCTTCAAATTCACTTAATGAACCTACTCCATTTTTTCTAAATATAGCTTCAATATCTTTATCTATTGCTTCATTTAACGATAAAATATCAACATTTTTAGACTTAGAAGTATCAATTCCATATAGATATGAATAAATAGCTTGGTACTGATAATTCTTACAATAAGTTCCCAAATATTTAAGTAATGAACTTTCATTAGAGTTCTCCAATCTAATGAATTTTGCGATTAATTGCCTAAATGTAGGCTTATTATTTGCATTTTTAAATATTATATTATTTAGTTTTTCCCTATACTCTGTAATATTTTTTACTTCTTCTCCATTTATAGAACTTTTACCATTCTTATATAAGCATCTTTTAAACGTATATTTTTTATCATCTATAACGCTTGTTAATTCAGCAAATACTTTATTTTTTTCCAGGAAATCTTTTACTATATGATTTTCTCCTGTATCTTTTTCTTTATATAAACTTGATGCAGATTGTGCTCCTAGACATAAGTCTATAACTTTTACAGCTGTAGTTTTTCCAATATTACTTCCACTTTCTTTACTATTAGTCTCATCTACTATTAAAGAAAGTCCTGACTTATTAAATGGTATATTTCTAATTATTTGATTTGATAAACCTTCCTTTACAACTAAATTAACTAATCGCATAAAACCAACTCATTTCTATCATTAATCTCCTTTATCACTCCCAATAAAAATAGCCAATCGACTGATAAAAAAAATACTGAATACTCCATTTTTTTGTTTAAACAATATTTAAATACACTATCCAATCTCTTTGAATTTTCATTATGCTTTAAATACTCTAATATAATACTAGAAGAATATAGAATTGAATTACGAGGATCATCATCAAAATCTACAATCATTCCTCATCATCTCCATTCCTCAAATTTTAACAACTAACATTTTCTATTGGTATTAAAAATTTACACTTATAGAATACATAAGCTGTTATTGCTCCTATATATGTAACAACTTTATTTGTTGGTATATCAGATTTCTTACCATTAAATAGTTCACTCTTTATTTTCTTTAACAAAGCTGAATAAATCTTATTAGATGTTTCTTTTACTCTTTCTACATCCTCATTATCTATATCATATTCTATTAAAATATCTATATATACGTCCCAATAATAATCATATAAATCTTCTCTTATAGAAAATTCTTGTTCTTGTAGACAATTAATTGCATCATCAATTATATCATATGATTCTAAATGATATTTTCTAATTTTTGAAGCTATATTACTTGATATATTATTTAACTTAATTTTATCATTTATATCATATGACTTTTTTTTCTTCCCTGAAATGCTCCTTCCAGTATTCTTGATACTAATCATTTCTTTTATTATTTTGCTTACATCAGATATCTCTACTGGTAGTATATCGCAATTAAATTCTTCTATATTATCAATATGAAATTCATCTCCCATAAATACTACTCCTAATTTATTGATTTTCTATTATCAAATGTTTTCACTTTTTCAATATTAAACTGATCATTACTTTTTATGCTTGATTCCTTATTAAAAATCTCAATTTTTTGTTCTATAGTATTTCTTATTTCATCACATTTCTTTTTTTCATTTCTTGATAAAATGAACATTACTATGCTTAATACTCCTGATATAATTGCTACAATAGTTTGTATATTTCTTAAATACTCCATAACTTAACTCCTTTTTTTATATAATTATATCATAGCTCCCTTAATTACTATATATTTACTAAAAAATAACTTACATAACTAAATATAATGTAAGTTATTTCAACTTTTATTTTTTCAATTTTAGTGACATTCGCCTTTACTTGTGATACAGTTCACCATATCACAAATAAACATAACTCTATTTTTTAATATGTTCATTGCCCCATCTACTCATAAGTTCAAGAATTGGTACTAATATAATTCCTTCATCAGTTACTTTCTCCACTTTCTAATGCATTTTCTATAGCCTTTAAAATAACTTTGCTGCTATCAGTAGCACCTGAAGCGATTGACCTTGAACTACTATTTCTGGAATAATTTCTGCGTTCTTGCCCCTTTCATTTTAAAATTCCTCAACTAATTTTTGATATAAACTTTTAAAGGCACTATTTTTTCTCCATATAAAATAAAAATCATGAGTTTTCTGCAAATCTTCAATTTCTATTTTTTTTAAAGTTCCATTTTCAAGTTCATCTTTTACTGCAACTTCATATAAAGATGTAATTCCATTATTATTTTTAACTAAATGTTTTATTGCATTAATATTTCCTATTTCTATAACTTTACTAAAATCATTTAAAGTAAGATTTTGTCTTTCTAAGTTCTTCTCAAAAATATCTCGTGTGCCTGATCCTTTTTCTCTTACGATCAATGTCTCTTGAAGTAAATCTTCTAATACATGTGGTTGTTTCTTAAATGAGTAATCTTTTCCCGAAACACAAATGTAATTTTCACTTGAATATACAACAAAATCATATTCACTTTTTGTAAAATACCCCTCTACCAATGCAAAATCAATTTCACCATGCTCTAATTTATGAAGAAGTTCTTCGGTATTTGCTGAAATCATAGTCATCTTCATATTATTATTTCTATTTAAATAATCACTGAGTTTTTGTGGTAATATAAATTCTCCAATTGTAAGAGTTGCACCAAATTTGAGACTTGTCACGCCCAATTTTTCCTCAGTAATTTTTTCTTTTAGATATTGTTCATCATGTTTCATTGTAGTAGCTGTTTCATAAAATATCTTCCCTGACTTAGTAAGTCTTATCTTTTTACCTTCATATTCAAAAAATTTAGTATCATAACTCTTTTCTAAATATTTAATATGCTGTGATACCGCTGGCTGTGTAATACATAATACTTCTGATGCTTTAGTAAAATTCATATATTCACATACAGTCAAAAATGTGTTTATTCTAAAATCCAACATATGTATCATCTCCTCAACTAATCATAACATATTCTTATCGTTATATAAAAATAAATAATTTTTAATTATAATTGACCTATGATAAGATACCTTTGAAGCAAATATTAGGAAAAGAGGAATTATTATGAATTTTATAAAAAAGAATTATAAAGGTTTATTACTTTGTTTGTTAATTGGCTTTATTGCTTGGTTTCTTGGAAAAAAATTTTCAATTATAGGAGGGCCGGTATTTGGTATTTTATTAGGTTTGATAATTGCACTTTTTCCACGTAAAAGCTCTTTTGAAGATGGAATTAAGTTTACATCTAAAAAAATACTACAATATGCAATTGTCTTACTTGGATTTGGAATGAATCTTTTTCAGATATTTAAGGTAGGCAGTCAATCATTATTAATTATAATCTCAACAATTTCAACTGCACTAATTGTTTCATATTTAGTAAGTAAATTAATGAAAATCCCTTCAGATGTGTCTATTTTAGTAGGTGTAGGATCATCCATATGTGGTGGATCAGCAATTGCCGCTACTGCTCCAGTTATCGATGCGAATGATGAGGCTATTGCAAAATCAATTTCTGTTATCTTCTTATTTAATGTAATTGCTGCATTTTTGTTTCCAATCTTGGGAAATATATTAGGCTTTAATGATATCGGCTTCGGAATGTGGGCTGGAACTGCTATAAATGATACTTCTTCTGTAGTTGGTGCAGGGCAAACATGGACAAGTGCTCATGGAAATGATATAGCTCTAAATTATGCTACAATTGTTAAACTTACAAGAACTCTTGCCATAATTCCAATTACATTATCACTTGCTTTATATCGTTCTAAAAAAAATTCAACTACTGCAGTTAAATTATCAAAAATATTTCCATGGTTTATTTTATTTTTCTTGCTAGCTGCTATTATAAGTACAGTATTTAACATGGGCAGCAGTGCTACAAAGCCATTAACTGAAGCAGGTAAATTCTTCATTACAATGGCAATGTGCGCAATTGGACTAAACACTAATATTATAAAATTAATCAAAACTGGTGGAAAACCAATTATTATGGGCCTTTGTTGCTGGATAAGCATTGCATTTGTTAGTCTTTTTGTACAGCATCTATTAAATATCTGGTAATATAGATAAGCAACTTTTAACTTATACTTCTGTGGTGGGAATATGAATATCCATTTTTTACATTTGCATTTTTCTATATTCCACATAATACATAAGATGATTGTGTAAAGTTATATTTTTCTATATTGAATCAATTTTTCCATATTCTATAAATACAGACTATTCAATATTCTAATGTTGTACATCAAAAACACCATATTATTTACAAACTCTAAATAATATGGTGTTTAAAATTAATGATAATAATATCTTTCACAACTTCTCTTGTAAAACCATAATCAATAATAACAGCTCTTCCGTTAATTATTCCCTAGCTACCTTTTCTCTCTAAATCCGCCAATAATAAATTATAGTTTCCATTAATATTCTGTAGTTCTTTTAAGTGTAATAGTTCCCTTTTATCTCTAACATTAAAATGCCTTAATACCTCTGAAAAGTTGTATATCTTACTTGGTTCTCCTCTATTTCTTCGCTCTTCCTAGCTTTATTTATTTTTCACTAATTGCCATATTATATTCTAACTCTTCATACGCCTTTACTGAAAAGCCCCATACTTTACCTGTAAATGGGCTAATTGATACTCCTACCTTTTTAGAAGTATCATTTTCGTCTTCATAGAAAAGGCGATGTCCTTTTAAAAGGATAAGTTTAGGCTTTTCTATATCTCCTAGTTTATGCTCTTTAATGAAGTCCTCTGCTGTATTTTTTAGTTGTTCGTCATTAAGTACTAATTTAGTCCCTTTATCAAGCTCCCCATGAACCATTGCCATATCTAATTCTTTTGTATTTTCATTAAAATCAAAAAGATAACAATTATGCCCCTCTATATCAGTCCATCCAGTTTGAACCATTCCATGTTTTAATTTTTGTACTCTATCTTTAAGTCCGCTATTATTTTCTTCAATGTAAGCCATTTGTTTATCATACTTTTCTTTGGAAATTTCCCCCTTATCATATTCCTCTTGAGTTAATTTTTGTTCTTTTGGCTTTAATTCATCCAAAGTTTTTTCATTTAATATACCTGCGGTAAACTGATTGGTTTTACTTTCCTTAACTTCTGATATGTTAAAATAATTTTTTAAAATATCCAAAGACTTCTGTTTATAAGCTTCCTCTTCAGCTCCAGTTATCCTAGTATCATCCTGAGAATCTGTCTTGGTATCATCCTTGGAATACACAACATTTTGCTTTACTGTATCTGCGAAAGCTCCTTTTATATTAACTTGGTCAAGTATAGCAGAAGTAGATGCTATTACTCCTACGGCTACTAATGCTGCTGTTATTTTTTTTGATAACATAATAATTCCTCCAATATTCTTATTTTATTAATTTTTAGTAATATATTTATTTTTATTTTGATTCAATCTTAGTTGTGCGTAAGTACTTACCACTATTTAAGTATAAAATTAAGATGTCCCAGAAGTTTATTCCAAATGTAAAATAGTTGTAAACCTTAACTCAATTGTATTTCTATCTAAAATAAGTTAAAATCTGCATTCTAAATAAAATACTCCGCACAGTATGTAACTTATTTATAAAATGATACTGCACTCAAGTTACAATTCTAATTAGTGAAAGTTATGTTAACTTCAGTTCCTTTGCCAAGTTCACTATTTATTTTAATATCTGCCTTATGAACTTCTGCTATTTTTTTGCAAATAGAAAGTCCAATGCCTGCTCCATTGCTTTTTCTGCTCCTTGCTTTATCAACAACATAGAATGGCTGCCAGATCTTATCTAAATGTTCTTTTGATATGCCTGAACCTGAATCCCTTACAAATATAATAGTTTTATCATTTAGATTAGATACTTTTAAGTTAATTTTAGAATTATTTTCAGAGGCTTTTATAGCATTTTCTATTAAATTACACAAGGCCATTTTAATTAAATCCTTGTCCATATTTAATATGCAGTCTTCTCCTTCAATAATTAAATCTATATCTTTGTCCTTAAGCTTAACAGATACAGACTTTTTAACTTCCAATACTATTGGCATTATTCTTTCAGGTATTAATTTTATTTCCTGTGTTTTTGCATAAATTAAATCCATCATTTTAAAAGCTATTTGTTCAAGTCTTTTTCCTTCTTTATAAATATAATCTGAAGCTTCAAAAAATAATTCTTCATTATATTTTGAGGTTCTTATTAGATTAGCGTATCCAATTATTGAGGTCAAAGGCGTTTTAAGCTCATGAGTAAGATTATTTATGAAGGTTTCCTTCTCAATATTAGACATTTCCAGCTCATTTATCTTATCTTCTATTGTCTGTGCCATCACGTTGAAATTGTTTGAAAGCATATTAAATTCATCCTTTGATTTAATTTTTACCCTTTCAGAATACTGACCTTGAGATATTTTCTGAGTAGAAGCTATTAAGGTATTTATTGGTTTTGTTATTAATCTGCTTATAAAAAACATAAAAACAGCAAAAAGAGAACAAATTAAAACATCTAATTTCATGAAAAGCGTATATTGATTCATTCTTTCAACATATATACTTGAAATATCCTTAGCATAATGCACCTTTACTTGAGAATTATACACATTGACCAAACTGCTTACATATAAATACTGTTTATAATCCACAGTTCGAATAATATAGTTAATTTTCCCTACTGAAAGATTTTCTAATTCCTCCTTTTCATTTGAAACAGGAAATTTCATATCTGAGAACAGTATGTTATCCTTAGAATCTAAAATTTCTGTATCTCCATGCTGCCCAGGTTCACGATTAGTGGAGTTGTTATACTCGTCCATTAAAGTACCAAGTAATAAATTTATATCATAATTAGTATCTGAATAAATTTTTTGCATGTATAGGGAATTAATTCTTAGTTGTGAAGCAACAGATTTTTGTTCTGAAAGACATTTATCCACTTCCTTTTCCAGCAAATTATTATGGAGCTTTTGTATTAATATAAATCCAGCTAAATTTAAGGTAAGTACTAGTAAAATTAAAGAAAAAAGATATATTTTCAGCCATAACTTCATATCTATTACTCCTCTAACCTATATCCAATTTTATATACAGTTTTTATGTTATGTGTAAGCTCAAGTTTCTTTCTTATCTTTTGAATATGGGTATCTATTGTCCTAGTTTCCCCCATATATTCATATCCCCATATCTTTTCTAATAAATATTCTCTAGATAATGCCATATTTTTATTTTTCACAAGCATAAGTATAAGTTCAAATTCCTTTAAAGTTAAATCTATTGTCTTGCTATCTTTTTTTATAATTCTTTCATCTTCGTATATTTTCAGATTCTTAAATTCTATACAATTACTATTTTTCGAATATCTCCTTAAAACTATTTCAATTCTTGCCAAAAGTTCAACTGTCTCAAATGGTTTTACAATATAATCCTCTGCACCTGATGTTAAACCCGTTACCTTATCAGCTAGTCCATTTTTTGCTGTTAAAAATATTACAGGAATATTTAAATCTTTTATTTTTTTCATCAATTCAAAACCATCCATTCCTGGCAGCATAATATCCATAAGTATTAGGTCAAAAGTTTCTTCTTTTAACAAATTAAAAGCATCTAATCCATCGAATACCTGATTGCTTTCATAACCAACCATACTCAAGTTTATTTTTATTAAATTAGAAATAGCTTCATCATCTTCTACTATTAAAATATTTATTTTCAAATATAATCCTCCTTGCATAATAACCTGATATTTTTCAGTAAATTCTTAATTAAAATTTATATATCCATTATATAACAAAACTTTTAGAGAAATTGTAAAATAGTTGCAAAATTAATCACTCTATTTACTGATTATAATTTAATGTCATCTAACTTTTCCTCAAGTTAAATAAGCTCATTCCCATTTATTTTCCTAAATCACATTCTAATTATAAACATAACAAGCATTTCAAAATTCCAACTTCTTTTCATCTAATCATATATATCCGAAAACTCTATACTTATTCTTTGTATCTTATATTCATTAGCAATACTAGCATCCATAATACAATCTCATACATGTCATTCCGACATAAAATTAAAGGACTTTAGATTTGGAAAAGTTATTTATATACAGTTATCCTAAATACTTGAATATTTGTAGTTATGCAGTATATAATTAAACAAATAGACAATCGTAAATCAGTGCGACATATTAAAGATTGAAAACAAGCCAACAAATAGTAATTTAGGGAGGATATTATAGTGGACATAAACAATGATAAGCATTATATTAGCAAAGATATCGAAGCAGTTATTACTAGTTTTAATCAGGGTTCTATGATTCTTGAAGCAGTTCGTTCTTTGTGCAATCAAACAACACTACCAGCAAGAATTATCATAGTGGATGATGGATCAACTGATAAGAACTCCATCAATATATTGAATAATATCAAATTGGATTCCAACATACCCGTTCCAGTAACAGTACTGCAACAGCCAAACGGCGGAGTATCTGCTGCAAGAAATACTGGCATTCGTAGGGCACAAACACCAATGGTGTTGGTACTTGATGGAGATGATAGACTTGAACCCTCGTATATTGAGCAGGTTAGCCACATATTGCGCGATAATCCATCTATGATTGCAGCCTCATCTTGGATGCATACTTTCGGAGTTCTTGATGCAACAGTTTGTCCGTGCGGAGGTAACATAGCTGCATTTCTAGCACGTAATTGTTGCCCGGCAACACATATCCTTCGGCGTGAAGTATGGAAACAGTGTGGTGGCTATGATGAATCCATGCGCTGCGGTTTTGAGGACTGGGATTTCTTTTTAAGTATGTTGGAAACTATGCCAGATACACATATTGGAATTGTCGAAAGACGGTTAATAAACTATCGTACTGCGCCTGCCTCGTCAAATGTAAAAAGCATGTCGAAGCGACTTAATCTCATGCACTTTATTATTGAAAAACATATCAATGCGTACCGTGAGCATGTAACTGAAGCGATACTGGGTATTGAATCCACATCTATATCAAGGCTTTACGGATGGGAAAGTGAAATTCTCCATACGATAAATATAAAACATACTCTAAGCAAAGTATCAGATGATTTTATAGAGCATCCATCGTATGGTGATGGTGGGATGGCTGCGGCAGTTCGTATTGCGTCATCTCATAAATAAGTGTCATAAATTCCAATTTATCAGATACTTTCTGTGGTCAACCTAAATTGCTTCGCAATTTTCTTTTATTGTGCAACAGCTAAAGCTACGTACTGGAACCAATATCAAGCATGTGGTTCATTTTTAGCTATACCCCGAGTATGTATATTCATTACAAAACATAGATATAGATTGTTACAAAAGCTTCCATGTGTTATGCATGAGAGCTTTTATGTTATAATATAAAAAAGAGTATAAGCAAAGTGAGGAGTGATAATTTGAAAAATAATAATGTGCATCATGAGCATGATGTTGGATATAAACACATATTTTCTCATAAAGGAACCTTTTTAGAACTCTTAAGAAGCTTTGCTAAAAAAGAATGGGCTAATTTAATAAAAGAAGAAGACTTAATTTTAGTTGATAAATCTTATATACTTTCAGATTTTGAGGAAGAAGAATCTGATATTCTTTATAAAGTAAATATAAATGGAGAAGAAGTAATATTTTATGTGCTTTTAGAATTTCAGTCTAAAGTAGATTTCCAGATGCCTATAAGATTGTTATTTTATATGACAGAAGTTTGGCGAGATGTTCTTAAAAATACAGATAAAAATGAAATGAAAAGAAAATCCTTTAAACTTCCAGCAGTTATTCCTATAGTGTTATATAACGGAAAAAAGAAATGGACGGCAAAAACAAGTTTTAAAGAAATATTAAGTGGATATGAATTATTTGAAGATAATATATTAAACTTTAATTATATGCTATTTGATATAAATAGATATTCTGATGAAGAATTATACAGCATATCTAATTTGGTATCAGCAGTGTTTTTATTAGATCAAGAAATGGATGAGAAAGAATTAATAAGAAGACTACGAAAATTAATATATATTCTAAAGAAAATTTCGCCAGAACAGTTTAGTGTTTTTAAGCAATGGTTGAAGAAAATAGTAAAACCTAGATTAACGGAGGAATGGCAAGGAGAAATTGACGAAGTGCTTGATAAATCTAATCAAATGGAGGTAGATAGTATGGTTCATAATTTAGAAAAAACCTTAGATAATATAGAGAAAAAAGGCGTAGAAAAAGGTATAGAAAGCAGGACAAAAGAAATAGCTATAAATGCTATAGAAATGGGAATGGATAATGAAGTTATAATTAAGCTTACAGGATTGACTGATGAAAAAGTAAATGAGATTAGAAAAGAAAGAAGTCATTAGATTTCTTGGGATTGTAAACAAAAAAGAGAGTAATAAGATTATTAATAAAATCTTATATACTCTCTTTCATTTCAATTAAATATAATACTTAGGCACATTCAAAAAAATAACAAGTCCATCTGCCAAGCCTATTCTACACATATATGTTTGGCAAAACTTTAATGCTTAGCAATATTCTTAAATCATAAATTAATGTAACTCTAAAAAAGGAATTCTATTATTATATGCTATATTATCAACACTGTTCAGTGTGATAGGCTAAAGTGGATAACTAAAAAGGAAACTCGACTCATATTCATTCTTAAGCAGCTCATTTTTAAAGGCCTACTACATAAAAATTTTTCCCATTTCTAGTAGAGATATTAACCATAAATAAGTGTAATTCTTAAATTGGATATCTATAGAAGTATGTGAAAAATAGCTACTTCACATATGAATTTATAACGATTTGCTTGTTGTAAAATTTTGTTTAATCACACCCTCCTATATATGATTCTCATTGAGAATTTAATATATCACAAACAATTAATACAATGTCATACATGTCATTCCGACACAAAATTAAAGGACTTTAGATTTATATATAGTTATGCTAAATATTTGAATATTTGTGGTTATGTAGTTTATAATTAAACAAATAGACAATAGTAATTTATGATGTATTTATACCATACATTTTTCTATTTTAACAAAGGAGTGATTAAGTGCAAGATATAAATTTGACCGAATTAAAAGGAAAAATATTTAGACATTTTAAGGGTGACTTATATTTGTTTATAGATATAGCAGAGCATACAGAAACAGGAGAAAAAATGGTTATATACAAAGCGTTATATGGAGAGTGTGGGATATATGCACGACCTATTAATATGTTTCTAAGTGAAGTAGATAAAGTGAAATATCCTAATGTTATACAGAAATATAGATTTGAGCCAGTAATTATTAAGAGTGTTAAGTAGCACACATTAGTATCACATTTACAATTTATAACAGTATGTCCCAACGATTCTAATTTCTGTATTAATAACTTCCCTACTGCTATATTTCCATCAGTTTCACCCATTATCCCCAAAGCACCACAATTAAATGGCTATCCCCTATCTATCTCTATAATCATTTTACATATTACTCTCTTTCTTTACATAGTGAACAAGTCACTGTATTCCACTTTACATCACATATTTAACATTTTTTAAATATAAAAAAGACATATCATTTATAGCTATGTCTTTTGATCAATATAATTTTATTAATTATAATCATCTTCTGCATTTCTATATACTTCATCAAATAATAATCCTAATGCATCCGAAGCACTAATTTTTCCAATATCACTTTCTTTAATTCCAAGTTCTTTAGGTATTATATTATCTTCATTACCCATTTTATTTGAAATTTAATTATCAGGATTAGTAGATTTAAAAGAACTTTAGATTTAGAAAAGCGATTTATATATAATCATGTTAAATATTTGAATATCTGTAGCTATATAGTATATAATTGAACAAATAGGCAATCGTAATTTTTGACGCAACAATTAATAAATATGAATAATGTGATATTTATCCACTATTATATATGTGGTTTACGGTGAGTAAATCATGTTGAGGTTGTTTGTTTAAGAATTATTTTATACTTTAAATATATATAGAACAAAATGTGATTGGAGAAAAGCAGTGACTAGTGTATACAATGATTATGTTAACCGATTAAAAACTTATAACAACTTAATTAATGACCAAAATAAATCAATAAAGGTTATAGCATATTTAAGACTTCTTACCTTAATTATTGGATTAAGTGTTACATTGTATACTTTTATAATTAAAAGTTATTACATAAGCATAGAAGTTTTTATTTTTCAATTACTTATTTTTATTTATTTAATCATTAAGCATGATAAGGAAATTAAAAAAAGAAAATATTCTATAGCATTAAAAGATATAAATGAAAAAGCCATAAAGAAACTAGATGGACAATGGAAAAGCTTTGAGGATGATGGGAGTGAATTTAAAAATGAAGAGCATAGTTATTCTAATGATTTAGATATATTTGGAAAAGGTTCATTGTTTCAGTGGATTAATAGTAGTAAAACATTTATGGGAAGGCAAAATTTAAAAAGTAGGCTTACAAATCCATTAAAAACTTCTTTGGATATTACTAAAATACAGCAATCTTTGCAGGAGTTAGCAACGGAGTTAGAATGGAGACAAATGTTTGAGGCAGAAGGCATGATTAGTTCTAATGAATGCATTAATCCAGAAGAATTATATAAATGGTCAAAAGATAGAAATGAATTATATACTAAGACTTGGCTTATTTTATTAGTTAGATTATTACCATGTATAACGTTAATATTAATTATATTGGCCTATTTTACTTCCTTAGTAAACTTCAAATTACTATGCTTTATGTCATTTGCCCAATTAGCAATTTTATTTATTGGTTTAAAAAAAAGAAGCGCAACGTTTAATGCTATTTATAGATATAAAAATAGTATAAATATATATTATAAACTGTTAAATTTAATTATAGAAAAGGATTTCAAAAGTGATTATTTAAAAGAGCTAAAAAATAATTTAGTGATTTCTAAAAAAGATGATGCAGTAAAGGCAATAGAAAAATTAGCTAATATATATGATAAAATATGTGAAAGAAATAATGCAATCTTTATGATAGTTAATGTATTGCTGTTATGGGATTATCAATGCATAATACTATTTGAAAAATGGAGAATTAAATCAGGCAAAAACTTAAAAAAGTGGTTTGATGTTATAGGCGAATTTGAAGCACTAAATAGTATTTCAAATATTATTTATGATAATCCAAAGTGGGTTATGCCTTCGATTTCAGATAATAATTATATAATAAAAGCTGAAACTTTAGGTCATCCACTTTTAGGTGAAAAAATGGTGTGTAACAATATTGCAATTGATAAAACAAAAAACATTTTACTTATAACAGGTTCGAATATGTCTGGTAAAAGTACATTTTTAAGAACTATAGGTATAAATTTAATATTGAGTTATATTGGAGCACCTGTCTGTGCAAAAAAATTTGAATGTTCATTAATGCAGGTTTTTACTTGTATGAGAACAAGTGATAACTTAGAAAATAACATATCCTCTTTTTACGCTGAAATATTAAGAATAAAAATGATAGTTGAAGAGATACAGGAGAATAAGAAAGTATTTTTCCTCTTAGATGAATTATTTAAGGGAACAAATTCCATTGATAGACATGATGGGGCTATAGCATTAATAAGGCAATTAGGAGATGAAGGGGCATCAGGACTTATTTCTACACATGACTTAGAATTGTGCGATTTACAGTACAATTATTCTAAGATTAAAAATTATCACTTTAAAGAGTATTATTTAAATAATAAATTGAAATTTGACTACAAAATTCGAGAAGGAGTATCAACTACTAGAAATGCTATACATTTAATTAAGTTAGCAGGTATAAGGATAAAATAACTGTTTAAATAGTTCTATGCTTATTAATTAAACTTATTAAAGTTTTCTACAGAATGTTCAGAAATCATGAATTAATGGAACTCTTAAAAAGGAGTTCCATTATTATATGCTATATTATCAACACTGTTTAGTGTGACAAACTAAAGTTGATAACTAAAAAGGAAACTCGACTCATATTCGTTCGCTGAGTAAGTGATTCACACCAAATCTATAGATTTACGTTCACTACTTAAGAACCTTAAGCAGCTCATTTTTAAAGACCTACTACACAAAAATATTTCTCATTTCTAGTGTAGATATTAACCCTAAATAATCATAATTCCTAAATTGGATATCTGTGGACTCATATGAAAAATAGCTACTTCACATATGAATTTATAACTATTTGCTTGTTATAAAATTTTGTTTAATCACCTCCTCCTATATAGATCCTCATTGAGAATTTAATATATCACAAACAATTAATACAATCTCACACGTATCATCCCGGCACAAAATTAAAGGACTTTAGATTTAGAGAAGCAATTTATATATATTTATGCTAAATATTTGAATATTTGTGGCTATGTAGTATATAATTGAACAAATAGTCAATCGTAAGTTATGACGACTTAACTATAGTTATTATTAGTTTATATATTATGAAGAAAAAGAACTATCCCTATTGATTCCCTTTAACAAACAAAGGGTGTCGAAGATACTAACTTAAATATAAGAAAAATATGTCTTGGCAATGAGGTTCATTACATTTGTTTATAAGTGATACTATTAAAAATCTATGGAAGTGAGGCGCATTATGCCAAAAAATGATAATATGCTAGCAATTTTATGGATGCTGAATTCAGGTACAAAAATAACTGCAAAGCAAATATCCGAAAGGTTAGAAATAAACATAAGGTCAGTTTATCGTTATATGGATGCATTGTGTGTTAGTGGCGTACCAATAATATCCGAGCCTGGTCATAACGGTGGATATAGTTTGCTTAACAATTTTATCCGAACACCCCTGTTTTTTGACCTTGAAGAGAAAAAATCACTTTTACATGCTGCCATTTTTGCAATGGAAGCAGGATATCCTTTTATGGAAGCACTAAATAGTGCAACATCAAAGTTAAAGATGTTCTCGAATCAAGAACAAGAAAAGGTTCTTAATCGTCATTTAGTCGGATTTGAAGTAGTGAGTCGTATTTGCGATCCAGCTGTAAAACCTATATTAAGGGAGATTGAACAAGCTGTTGCTAATGAATGCTCTTTGAAAATTGAATACTGTGCAGCTTATGACGGTCATCCCCAGCATAGGATTGTTGACCCCTATGGGATGCTTTACTGGAACAATAAATGGTATGCTATTGCATTTTGCCATCTTAGGAATGAAATCCGCAGCTTTAGGGTAGATAGAGTAGTAAATATTATAAGCACTAAAAATACGTTTAAGCGTCCTGAAGCTTTTTCGGCACGTGAGTTTTTTGCAAAAAACTTATTATCGAATGTGGAAAGCAAAGTAGGACTTTGCACTTTAGTAATTGAGGGCAAGTCAGAAGCATTGAATGACCTTTGTTCACATTGGTTTTTAGGATATCATCTGATAGAACGAACTGAATGCAGAGCTAATTTTTTAATGGATGAAAACTCAATCCATACTTATGTTCCTCATATTCTACTTCAATATGGTAAATCAATAAAGGTGCTTGAACCAAATAGTTTTAAAGATGCTATGGCAACAATTCTTAGAGATTTGATGACGCATTATCTTCACTGACTGAATTTGTCAGTGAAGATAATATATAATAGATCGAGATGGAGTTTGAGTCCATACTGTAACAAATAGCAACAATAAAATGAATGTGGAGGAATAGAAAATGAAGAATACAGTATATCTTTATGTATTTGATACAATGGCAGACTGGGAAATAGGTTATTTAATCACTGAAATCAATTCAGGAAGGTACTACAAAAAGGGATTAATGCCGCTAAAAGTAGTAACTGTAGGAATTACCAAGACCCCTATTACTACAATGGGAGGTCTGAAAATATTGCCAGAAATTGAACTTAAGGAGTGTAGTGTTAAAGATGCTGCTGCTTTGATTCTACCTGGTGGGAATACATGGACAGAAACAATTCATGCTCCTATTATAAGAATGGCTGAAAAATATTTAGAGAACGGTATTGTTGTAGGGGCAATTTGTGGTGCTACAATAGGACTTGCTATGGGGGGAGTATTGGATCAACGAGACCATACAAGCAATGACCTGGGGTATCTTAAAATGGTCTGTCCTAGTTATGATGGAGAGAAATATTATAAGCAGGAATGTGTAGTAACTGATGAAAGTTTGATTACTGCCTCCGGAATAGCTCCTCTTGAATTTGCTTTGCATGTATTGAAAATTCTAGATGTATTCTTACCGCAAACCCTAGATTCCTGGTACAATCTTTATAAAACCCAAGAGTCAAAATATTTCTTTGAGTTGATGAACTCAATTCAATAAAAAGGCTTTAAGTGGGTAAGATAGCTACTTTTCACCACCTTTTACTTTAGCGTGGGTTTTGTTGGCAATATCAGCGACACCCCTCCAAGGAATCAAGAGTATCTCATTGTTTATGATTATAATACTCCGATAATCAGCTATGGTGCCAAAAGAAGAATCCATTAATCTTTGGAACTACTTGGAGGTCAAGATGCAATTACTAAAGTTAATAAGTATAATTATTAGTACGCATTCTTCTTAAATCATGAATTAATGGAACTCTAAAAAAGGCGTTCTATTATTAGAAAAAATGCATTCCATACTAGAAAGTAAGGGGGATTACTTTACGTAGTGTTACGCTGGTAATTTGGCAACGGAGTAAAATACTTCCCCCACCTTCGATAATTTATAGCATAAGTCTAAATCTTAAGTTTCTATCCATATAGATGCCCAATCTAAGAACTCAACTTATTTGTAGTTAATATCCCCACTAGAAATTGTATACATTTTTGTGAAACAGGCATTGAAATTGAACTGTGAAGGTTCTTAGTACAATGTTGTACCATTTTCTGCTTGTCCTGATTTTACATTAGGAACATGCAAAAATGGGCACAACCTTGTACTTAGAACCTTTCAGTGAAAATTTCATGGTCCTGTAGAACAAAAATGTATGCAATTTCGGTTATTCACCACATAATTATGATTTATATTTTGGATATCTATATTATTTCAGTTAACTATTTATTTTTTTATATTCCCGTATTGATACACCAGTATATTTTTTAAACCAATTACTAAAATAATTGGGATCATCTATTCCAATTTTTTTTGAGATTTCATAAGCTTTTGCATTCGGATTTTTCAGCATTTCAGTAGCTATTTTTATTTTAGTATTCACAATATATTCTGAAAAAGTTTTATCAGTTTTCTCTTTAAATATTCTACTTAGGTAACTTGGATTAACATAAAAATATTCAGCTACCAACTTTAAGGATAAGTGCCTATTGGATATGTTTTTCACTATGAATTTTTTGATTTGTTCTATATTTAAATTTTTATCATCACACTCGTTAGCATCATTTAAATCTATTATATTATTAAACGCAACCATCTTTTCTTTAATATTTATATATTCTTTTTCCCTCAAATGCTCATCTTGAATTTCACGTTTTAACTTTAAAAGCGAATTTGTCAGCTCCTCTTCATCTATAGGTTTAAGTATAAAATCACTTATTCCAATCTTTATACCTCTTTTAGCATATTCAAACTCATTGTAACCTGTAATTACCATTACTTTAATATCTGGATACCTTTCCAAGATGCATTTACTCATATCTAATCCATCGGTTATAGGCATATTAATGTCTGTCAAAATAATATCTGGTTTCTCTTTATTTATTAAGTTTAAACCCTCAACTGCATTAGAAGCTTCTGCAATTATATCCATTCCAAGTTCATTCCAATCAATGCAATTTTTTATTAGATTTCTTATAAGATACTCGTCATCAATTATCATAACCTTTATAATGTTATCCATAAATTAATTCACTTCCCTTTAGAATATTCGTTAGATAGCTTAGTCTACTTCTTGATTCTAGGAATCTTAATTGTTATTTTAGTACCAACATTTTTTTTACTTTCAACAATAAACTCATGTTCATTACCATAAAATACTCTTAATCTTTCCTTTGTAGCTCTCACTCCAATACCAGTAGTCCTATTTTCGGTGATATTTCTAACTTGTGATTCATCCATGCCTGCTCCATTATCTTCTAAAGTCAATAAAACTTTTTCTTCTTCTTGGAAAGTTGATATTTTTATCTTTCCTTTATTTTTACTATTTCTAATACCATGGTAAATAGCATTTTCAACTAATGGCTGCAATACTAACTTTATTATTCTAAAGTCATCACATCGTGGATCCAAATCATATTCAGTCTCAATCATATCCTGATATCTTATATTCTGAATTATTAGATAGCTTTTTACTGTGTTTAGTTCTTCTTTTACAGTAATAATATCCTTTCCATTATTCAAACTTGTTCTGTAGAATTTACCTAAAGCTTTTATCATTTTATATATTATTTTATTTTCCCCGAGTAGTGCTAAAGAATTAATAGTATCAAAAGTATTGTATAGAAAATGTGGCTTTATTTGTGACATTAACAAATTTAATTCAGTTTGCCTTTTAATTTTTTCCTCTTCATGTATTTTATTTAAAAGTAAATTAATTTGAGAAATCGCGATATTATACCCTTTTTTTAACTCTCCTACTTCATCATTATAAGTTTTTATATTAACAATATTAAATTCTCCACCTTCAATCTCCTTCATGGACTGACTTAATTTTTTTAAAGGTCTTGTAATAAATTTAGATATTATCATAGAGCCAATAATAATTAATAAGAAATTTATAATACTGAAACATATAAGAAAATAATTAGTAAACTTAGTTTGCTGCAAAGATTCACTGTACAGAGCTATTGTCGTTAGTTTCCAATTATAATCTGAGGCTTTAAGATTTGATACAATATAATCTTTTCCATGTATCCTTTCTTCTAAAAATCCCATTTTAGAATCAGTATAATCAACTTTTTCTATTGCGTTTAACATTTCGTGATCAACATCTTCACCTGTTACTAATTCATTCTTCTCATTTTGTATAACTACTTTTGTACCATACTGATTACTTAACTTCAAACTTAAATTATGAAAAACATTCTCGTCCATATTTATAATTAATATACCAATTTTTTTACCAGTATTAATATCATTAATTACTCTTATAAGAGATACATAATTATTACCATTGTTATCAAAAAATCCTCCACCATTCAGCTTCAATATATACTTGCCTTCACCCTCTAATAACTCATTATACCATTCAGAATCCTTAATCTTTTCAATTTGAAAATCCTTATAAAAAACATTTTCAGAATAATACTTATTCCCATAATCATCTAATATATATATAGAAGATATATTAGAATTAAAATTAGTGAATTGTATTAGATACTTGCTAATATTATCATAATCAGTTCCTTCTTTATCTTGTTTATTAACTTTTTTTAATGTACCTTGAACATTATCACTTGATATAATCATCTTTGATACATTGTCTGCATTATCTATTATCATACTAGTGTTAGCTTCCGCACTTTCTAAAACCTCTACGGAACTTTGTTTCATCTTTTCCAAATTATATATAGAATTTAATTTCCTATATGTAAACGTGAGTATAATCGTTGAAAGCACAAAAATTATTGAAAAATATATAATAATCTTTATGCTTATTTTTGAATTCAAATATTTATCTTTTAAATTCCTTAATATGAAAAACTTATTATACATTTAATCAATCCTTATAATTCTAATTTCTCCATTTCTTTAGTAAAGTCTTCAGGACTTATTTTACCTTCAAATAACTTATGCACTAATTCCTTTTGCTTATTTCCTTTCTCTTCACCCAAGTAAATATCTCCATATAAGCTATATGATGCATTCTCTGTTACCCCCTCTAATTCTTTAGATATCGTATTTATGTTACTCGTATCATCGGTATACTTCCATGCTGGAAGACCAGAACCAGATTCATAATATTTTTTTGATACTCCTTCAGCTATAAATGTCGCAGCAGCAACAGCCTCTTTTTTATATTTTGAATTGTTACTTATCATTAAATGATCTACTGCTCCACCTAAAAATTCTTTACTATTTCCTTTGCCTTCTCTCATTATAGGAAACGTTTTAATAATTACGTTATCTCTTACAGAAGGTTCTGCATTTCTTAATTCTCCTATAAACCAGTTGCCTGTATAATACATAGGAATTTCTCCACGTTTAAATATAGCTTCAGACTCATCTCTTGTGAGTTCCCAGCTTGATTCATTAAAAGCTTTAAGATCCACTAATTCTTTTAATCTATATGCAGCCTTTAATATAGTATCTTTTTTTTTGGTGCCAGTATTAGGATCACTAACTCCACCAACTCCCCCTTCTCGCAGTGCCAACATATCATAATAAAGATTTCCTGTCCAATTATCCTTTTCTCCCACTAATAATGGTGTTATTCCTTTATTCTTAAATTCCTTTACCGCATCTATAAATTCATCATAATTATCTGGTATTTTTATATTGGCTTCTGAAAAAAGCTTTTTATTGTAATAAAAGGTTCCAACCGATAATGTCATCGGTAAACCATATATATTATTATCATAAGTTATATTATTAAGCATTCCTTTATTAATCTTATCCTTTGTATCTTTATCTAGGTATTCATTTAGATTTAATACCTTTTCTGATTCTATAAAAGGCTTACTGAAACCTCCACCCCAAGAGTAAAATATGTCTGGTAATTCATTTGTAGCGAAAGCTGTCTTTATTTTTGCTTTATATCTTTCATTTTCTACAGCCTCTACTTTAATTTGAACATTGGGATTAGCCTTATTCCATTCCTCCACAGTATCCTGCACAATCTTTCCATTAGCATCACTTGTAGTTTGTGGCCATATATGCCACATAGTTAGCGTTATTTTTTCTTCATTCTCTGTATTATTTTTATCTTCTAAAGAGCAGCTACTTAAATTGACTAAGAATATTAACATTATGGGCAATAAAAATATTTTTTTTATAATTATCCCTCCCCGAGAGTACTTACAGTTATGTACTCACATATAATCAAAAATAGGCTGGCAAATGGATTTGTTATTTATTTGAATGTGCCTTATATTACAAAGTTATTTATACGTTCACTTAAATATTCTATTTATGTAACCATTTTCCTCCTTAATATATCATCTTTAATTTTGGGGTAGAGGGTTTCTCATTTGGAATTTAATATATTATAAGAACAGAAAGATACTGTCAAAAGTAAAAATTTAATTAATACAATCTCATACATGTCATTCTCACACAAAACTATAGGATTTTAGATTTAGAGAAGCAATTTATATAGTTATTCTGAACATTTGAATATTTATAGTTATATAGTATATAATTATTCAAATGGATAATTATGGAGTACTGTTATTATTGATATTAATTTGGGGAATAGGAAGTGATTTTATGCTCAATATTATTCTTAGTATGGTGTGTCATTGTGTACTATCAGGGTGGAATCTTCACTCATTTTATAAAAAAAGAAAGATTTATAATTTACTATTTTGCGTTTTTTTTGCATTTGAATTATTAAGAGAACTTTTCTTGGAAAAATATTTAATCTCTAATACACGTACAGTTACTATGTTTATACAAGGAGCAGTTTTTATAATTGCTATTATCTTATTTTTACGTAATAAAATTAATGAAGATAAAAAACGATATTCAGAAAACATATAAAAATGGAACCCTTGAAAAGGGTTCCATTTTTATATGATATATTATCAACATTATTTTTAATATAGCCTAAATTTTATCTATATAAGTTCTAATTAATAAAATTCATAATTAGTAATCTTATAGATATCCAATTTAAGACTTAGACTTATAATTAAAATGTATTTCCATACTAGAAATAAGGGGAATTCTTTTGCGTAGCGTAGCGTTGCGTTGATAATTTAGTTGTAGAATTTCTTCAGCAGAAGTTGTTCTATTCTTGCTTGTCCTTAACTTGTTTGAGGAGCATGCAGGAATGGGGCAACTTCTACTGTTAGAAATCCACAGCCAAATTATCTAGCAACCGAGCTAAAGAATTCCCCTTATTTCGGTTAGTTATTACATAAGTCTAAGTCTTTATTTGGATATCTATACTAATTTAATATTTATAAAAGTAGCAATTGGGGGTTGATGAACAATATTTTTTAGAACTTATATATATAATTATTATTTAGTTTCTTCTGCAAATTGTGTTTGCTTTTCTTTTCCATATTCAACAATTTTATCTGCAGTCACCCATTTAACTGAAACTGGGTAAACATCATCAACATCTTCACCTTTTATTTTCTTATCTAAAGTATCTATTATTGTTTTACCTATTTGATAAGAATCTTGGTCAACAATTCCTGATATTAAATTGTTGCTTACACCATTTTCCCAAGTTGGAGTATAGTCAAAGCCAAAATGATATATACTTCCTGCCTTACCTTGAGATTTTATAGCTTCCATTACACCTGTATCTGGACCTTCTGATCCTAATGAGAATACAGCTGCCATGTCTGGATTTGAAGTTATTTGACCTTCTAATTGTCTTTTAGATTCTGCTGATTGGTCATTATCTTGAATTGGCTCTAACCATTCGAAGTTCTTAGCATCATCTCCCATAACTTTTTCAAAACCAGCTTTTACCCCATCTTCTCTATATGTCATAGTTGTTTGAGTTAAGTTTACTGCTGCCATTCCAATTTTGCCTTTTGTGATACCTTTTTCTTTTAAAGTTTTAGCACCATTTTCTCCAAGCTGTTCTCCTGCGAGCTTATTATCTGTTCCTATATAAGCTGTTCTATTTTCTTTTGTCTTTATATCTGCATCAAAAGTTACTACTGGAATGCCTTTCTCGTTTGCTTTTTTAACTTTCTTATCAAACATATCTGGATCCATTGGTGCAATTGCTATTCCTGCTGCTTTATTTTTTACAGCTTCATCAAGGAAACCTATATGCTTTTCATTTTTTTGTGTTTCATTTGGAGGTGAAGTTTTAACTACTAACTCATATCCTAATGCCTTAGCCTCATCCTCAGCTGCTTTCTTCATAGGTGACCAGTAAGCTCCTGTATCAACTATTGGAATAAAGTAAATAACCTTTTTTTCATTTCCACTTGTTGTTCCTTGTGATTGTGTTTTTGATCCACACCCAACTAGGCTACCAACAATAAATACTGTTGATAATAAAGCAATAATTTTCCTCTTCATAAAATTTTCCCCTTCCGTAATCTCGATTTTTTCTAAATATTTTGTTATATTTTTAAAAAGCTTTGTTCAGTAAATTATTAAGTTATTTATTTGAATGTGATTAATTACCTAAAATCTACTAAACCAAACTCAATTACCCCCTACTAATTAGCCCTTTTTCTTAAATAAAGTTCCTTTTCTGTAGAAATCCACAACTATAGCAAGTACAATAATAGCTCCTGTAACAGCCTGTTGTAAGAATGAGTTAATTCCTAAGATAGCTAGTCCACTTTGGAATACTTGTATTGTAAATATTCCAACCATAGCTCCTCCTATTGTTCCTACTCCTCCACCAAATTGGACTCCACCCATAATTGCACCTGCCATTGCAAATAAATCTGGACCATTTATTTCACTTGGAGCACCAACATTTATACTTGACATTAATAAAATACCAGCTATTGCAGCTAAAAATCCTTCTATTACATACACTTTTATAACATGTTTGTTTACATTTATTCCTGATAATCTTCCTGCTTCTTTGTTTGATCCAACCACATAGCAGTATCTTCCGAATCTTGTATTTTTCATCAAATACGCTATAACTAAAACTATCACGACAAATACTATTGTGTTAGTGTGTATTATTGATATACCTATTTCTGTATTAGAAATATCGTAAAACCAATCTGGAACTCCTTTGATATAAATTCCATTTGTAAAGAATAATATCAACCCTCTTATTAGGTAGCATGTACCCATTGTAAGTATAAAAGATTCTAATTTAAATTTTGTAATTAATATTCCATTAAACAATCCCCAAAGTGAACCTATCAATAATCCAGCAAGTAAACAAACTGGCATACTAATTCCCTTTACCGCCAAATAAGTTACTGTACATCCTGAGAATGCAGCTATTGCACCTATTGAAAGGTCAACTCCTCCAGTTACTATTACCATAGTAATTGCAACAGTCAAAATTCCCACTGTAGGAATTTGTCTTAAGAAATTTGACAAATTTGCTGCTCCTAAAAAATCAGGACTTGCAATTGAAAATGCCAAAACAAGAATTGCAAGCACTAGGTAAATTGAATATTTTAGAAATAAGCTTTTAATATCAAACCCTTCCATTTTAACCTTAATACGTCCCTTTTGAGCAACTTTACTATTAATCATTTTTATTAATCCCTCCAAGCGTAGCTAATTTCATAATCTTTTCTTGTGTCGCTTCTTCTCTGCTAAGTTCTCCTGTCATTTTTCCTTCACACATAACATATAATCTATCTGACATTCCTAATAACTCTGGCAATTCAGAAGAAACCATAATAACTACTTTACCTTTTCTAACCAAATCATTCATTATATGATATATCTCAGCTTTTGTACCAACATCTATTCCTTTAGTTGGTTCATCAAAAATAAATATTTCTGAATCTGTATTTAGCCACTTAGCTAATATTAATTTCTGCTGATTTCCACCTGATAATGTTCCTGCCTTAACATCAAGATTTGCGGTTTTAATCTCAAGTGCCTCTTTAAATTTTTCTCCTGCTTCTCTTAACTTCTTATGATTTAAAACAAAGTCTTTCAAGTTAGTCATAGTTATATTATCAAGAACACTCATTACTAATGATAAGCCTTGATTTTTTCTATCCTCTGTTAAAAGGCAAATACCGTTACTTATTGCATCCATAGGTGAATTAATCTTAACTTCTTTTCCCTTTACTATTATCTTACCTTCACTAATTCTATCAGCACCAAATATAAGTCTCATAAGTTCCGTTCTTCCTGCACCAACCAAACCAGCTATTCCTAAAATTTCGCCTTTTCTTGCTTTTAAGCTGACATTCTTAACTCTCCCAGCATAATCACTAAGACCTTCTACTTCTAAAACATATTCTTTAGGCTCGAAAACCTCCTTAGGAAATAACTCTGTCAAATCTCTTCCTACCATCATATTTATAAGTCTTTCCTGAGTTATCTCTTTAACATCACAGCTTTCAATATAAGTACCATCTCTTAAAACAGTAGCTCTATCACAAATATCAAAAACTTCCTTTAATCTATGTGATATATATATAACTGCAACTTCATCTCTCTTTAAAGTTTTTATAACTTCAAAAAGGTTTTCAACATCCTTCTGAGATAACGATGTTGTTGGTTCATCGAAAATAATAATCTTTGCATTTAAGCTTATAGCTTTCGCTATTTCTACCATTTGCCTTTTTGCAGTTGGCAGCTGCATAACCAAGTCAGTAGCTTTTATATCTATTCCTAATCTTTCAATTATAGCCTCTGTATCTTCATATAATTTTTTATAGTCAACAATACCTAAGGTTTCATTTTTATATGGAAGCCTTCCCATATAAACGTTTTCTGCAACCGTCAATGTTTCTGCTAAATTTAATTCTTGATGAACAAATCCAATACCTAATTCTGCAGCCTTAGTTGGATTAATAACTCCACAATCAACTCCTTCAACAAATATTTGACCTTCATCCTGTTTATGGACTCCTCCAAGTATTTTCATTAAAGTTGATTTTCCAGCACCGTTTTCT
Organism: Clostridium saccharobutylicum DSM 13864; assembly: GCF_000473995.1. NCBI lineage: Bacteria > Bacillati > Bacillota > Clostridia > Eubacteriales > Clostridiaceae > Clostridium > Clostridium saccharobutylicum. The sequence continues at coordinate 3,994,973 of NC_022571.1, forward strand.
CCTAATAAAGCATGTACTTCACCTTTTCTTATTTCCAGTTGTGCTCCTTTAAGTGCATACACTCCTGGAAATCTCTTATGTATGTTCTTCATTTCTAAAAATACATTACTCAAGTCCTACCCACCTCAGCTTTCTTCTTTGCTAATCGTTTACAAGAACTATTTTACAATACTGGCTGAACTAATTATATGTAATATCTTTACTTCTACATTCGAAATCTTTACTTTTTTTACCAGTTTTATTAATATACAACCATTCATTCAATCATAATATAAATAGTTGTCGTATTATAAAAGTCTTCCTCTATATTTAAACTTTAAAAGTTAAAATTGCACTTTATCAAATTACAAGGTAGATATCTGAATAATATCAATTCTAGAACAATCACTATTTGAATTACTACTACTTAATATTAAAAGATAAATACCGTCCATTTTATTAACAAACTTTGCCTTCAAAAATATATAATCGTCCTCCAGGTTCAGTACCTCTTTACCATGAACTTCAATCACTTCTATTCTATTTTCATCAAATAAAATAAATATTCCTTCTCTAAATTCAATATCAATAAAATTAAACGAAACATTATTAAGTGTTTGTTTAGTTTCCTTTTCATAATTAATTGCATTTATATTATTCTTTTCCGCCTCAACAATCGCAGTATATTCATCTGGCAACACTTTTATAATTTTTTGATTAGTCGATTCTCGATAAAACCTATTTAACTTAGGATATAATCTTTCAACTTCTTTATAATCAATTTTTTGTATTAATTTTTCATCTATACAAACACTATAGAATTCACCATTGTATGTTGACAAAATTAACCCATTATCATTCCATTCATATAAATTCGAAAAAATTAAATTCTCTAATCCATTCTTAAGATAAATTACTTCATATTCATAAGTTTCAATGTTAATATACACTATACACTCATTATTTGGGCAAAATAATAGGATTTCTCCACCAATATTATTAACAAAAGAATAATATATTGTTATATCCTCAAATATTTCTAATTTCTTTATCAATTCAAGATTCTTGTCAAATACTAATATACCATTATAGTTATCATTGATAATTATTTTATCTGATAAAACTTCCATAAAATATATATCATTCTTTATAAATTCTTTTATTTGTTTTTTCATCTAAACTTACCTCAAAATCAATTATTTATTATATATAAATATTTTTCCATTAAATCTATTAATCTACATTATTTTTTTGTTGGATTGGCCTGTTTCTGGTGGATATTATTTGCTATTTTCGGATTCTTAACTTTTTATTTTTTTAAACACTCTATTTTTTTAATCATCCTCATTATTTTCAAAAATCACAAAACCAATGATTCATATAATTCTAAAATTACTATATAAAAAGAATCAATTTATAATACTAAATATAAATTGATTCAAATCTACTATAATATTAATCTTAAATTAATACTAAATTCGGTTAATTAATTATATATACAATTTAACATAAAGCTACACATATTTTTAGTAAATAACATCTTCTATATTTAGTTTTTTAAGAATCTCTTTATTGTTTATTTCATTCCCGTCCATCCATAATACTTTCAATTTAGATAAATTTTCAATACTACTTATATCAGTAATTTTATTATAGTCTAAATATAATTTCTCCAAATTCACTAGATATTTCAGTGGTGATATATCTTTTATTCCACATTCCATTAGGCTTAATTCTTTTAAATTTTTAAGATTTTCTAAAACACTAATATCTTGAATTAAATTTGAATCTAATGATAATTTTTCAAGTTTTTTCAGTTGACTAATATACGAAATATCACTAATTTGATTTATACTTAAATCAAGTTCAACTAAATTTGTTAAATATTTTAGTCCTGTGATGTCCTTAATACTATTTGCATATAAATCTAATGTCTTTAAATTGGCAAACCCTTCTAAAGAATTTAAAGTTTTTATTTTACTATTATATAAATGTATTTTCTCTATTGTATCAAGTCTCTTAATGAACCTTTTAACAATATTAAAATCTTCTACCCACTTAGGGAAAAAAATCTCCCTAATATTTTCATACTCACTCAAAAATTCTAAATCAATACAATTATCGGGAATCCCTATAGACAATAATTTCATCGGATACATCAATTCAGGAAATTTTGCAGGTATTCTAGGTAACTCTAAATATTTTAAATTTGGTAGCTTTTCAACTGCATCCACTGTTTCAATAGGGTTATGAGTTAAATTTAAATATTCTATTGATTTAAGATTGCTAATATCATCAATATCTTTTATACAATTACTTCTTAAGTCAAGATACTCTAAGTTCTTGAGATTTTTTAATAGTGAAATATCACTTATGTAAATTTCTATCAGCTCTAGTTTTTTCAAGTTCTCACAGTATTGTATCCCTTCTATACTTCTAATGCATGGCTCATCACTATAATGTTCAATACTTAGTTCAGTAAGATTAATTAAATCTTCTTTAGTGATATCCCCCTCTAATTTATTTATACTTTTTCTTACATCATTCTCAAATTGTTCGTCTTCAAATGCCACTTTCATATCTATTACTACCTTAATATAAAAACAATTTATTAGAAAAATGCTCCTTAGAATCTCAATTAATATGTTGAACTTCTAAGAAGTATAATTTTATTATACACATAATTGCTTACCAAAAATATTTATTAATTACTGTACAAATTACATATATCGTTTTTATGACTCTACTTTATGGATATTATTTGCTATTTCCGGATTCTTAGATTTTATTTTATTAAGCACTCCATTTTGAAAATCATCCTCATTATTTTCAAAAATCACTAAATCATAATCCTCTGATGTCTCATAATAAGCTAAAGCATATGAATATTCTTCAAAACTTGAACCTCTTTTTAATGCTATACATACATAGAAAACTTCCTGTTTCATTGCATGTAAATATTCTTCTTTGTTTTGTGGTTTATACCATTTCATTGTTCCTTCAATACTTTTTTTTCCTTCTTCATCTATATATGAATTGTTGATAAATAATTCCCTTTGAGATACAAATTCTTCTTCCACTTTATCATAGTTATTATTATAACTTTCTATATATATTATATTTTTAATTTTTTCTAATACTTCATCCTCTATATCTAAATCATCATCTTTTAAATCTTTAAAGAGTCTTTCTTCTATTTCATTTCGTTTCTCTAAATCGTAAATATTATTTTTACCATATATACTTTCAAATAATATTTTCTTCACTTTATTTTCTATTTCTTCCTTCAATGCGTCATCATAATAAAACCATACGTCTTGGCAAAAATACTCAAAATAATCATCTCTTTCAGATATTATATACTCGTATGTTATATCTTCTTCTTTTATTGGATCTCTTCCATTATGTTGAAATAATAAATCTTCATCATTCTTTATAAAACATTCTAAGATTTCCAATTGACTTTCTTGATCTAATAATCCAAAGTGACTAATATTATACATAATAGATACCTCTTTATATTTTTTTTAGAGTTCTTAATCCCATGAATCTTTTCCATCTTTAAATTCTTCTAAAATAAATTGAAAGAAACTTTCTGCTTCTATTTTTCTAAATCCTATATTCCTATCCCAACTTATTATTTTACAATCATGCTTATCTCCATTTTTTAAATCTAAACAATATACCCATTCATCGCTACTACTTATTACTACATAATCTAAAGGCAATCCCAATTTCCTGTATCTTTCTGTTTCTCTTATTACTGATGGTACTCCCCCTTTACCACACCCTAATATTTCAACTCCAAAAATTCCCCCAAATCCATATTTACCAAGAAACCACTTGTAACTTTCCGGAAAATTAATACATAACTGTTTTTCTATATCATTTATTTTTATATAATCAATTCCACCAGTAAAAAATGCGTCTTCTTCATTTTCATTAATAAATTTCTCTATATCTTTTTTGTGCATATATTACATCCTCCTCATATTACTATAAATTTTTTGCTCTCCATCTCCAATATTTTCTCTTAAAATTATTATATTGTTTATCTTTTGTTGTATCATTTCTAAAACTTTCTCCAGACTTTACCCATTGATGTAGTATCTTGTTGTACTCATCATGCAAACTTGCTGAAATTTCCACCATAGTTCCAGGTTCCATTTGCAGCAGATGATGTAATTCTATCTTAGTTCCATCATTGGCATATGGTGCAAATCCCTTTTGTGCCAATTGCTTATTATTCAATCCACTTTCTATATCAACACGATTCCAATCAATATCATCATACTGGTATACTCTGCGACTAATATCAATCACTTTACCATTAACTTTAGTTGTGCCAGTATAATTAACTGGTTTATAGTTACTAATAATATTTAATATAAAATCATCAATACTCTTAGGTTTATTGGTAGGGAAAGTTTCTATACTTGGTATTTGTGATTTTGCATGTGGAAATACTGTTATTGTAGGAGCTTCATCTTGTATTGCTGGGAATGATTCTATCTGTGGTTCTGTATTTTCTGGAGCTGGATATGTCTCTACCCATGGTTCTTGTTCATAAGCTGGTACAGTTTCTATCCAGGTTCCATTCTGTTGTTCTGCTTGAAAACTTGCCGCTGCATCTTCATGAGTTGAATAATCTGCTGTTACATCATTAACTCCTGATGCAATTGTTTCAGCTACCGAATCAAAAGTATTTGCATCATTTAATTGCTCTATAATATCTTGTGCTGTATTCATTGCTATGGAAGTTGCTGTGCTTCCTAAAGTACTGGATATAGATTCTACGCTGGTCTTGGGGCTGAAGCTATATATAGAATATTTTTTATTGGCATTTTATTTATTATTCGTATACCCTGAAAGGTTTCAAGGCATCCTTAATTACCGTGTACCAATCTATGTCCTATTGTATCCAAAGTTAGACATTAGAAAGAAAAATTCCAACAGATACCTTTACAGCATCCATTGGAATTTTGTTATTAGCTTGAATCAGACATCAAAAGAAGTTTTTACAGAATGCCCTATGTTTCTATAGTAACTGGCATTGAAACTTCTTTTTGATGGCTGTTTGTTGTTTTTAGAGTATATTTTTCACACAGCAAACTGCAAACTTACTACAGAATTAGAATTATGCATTCAATTACTTTACACTTTTTATTAATTTCATTATATCCTTGCTACTATTATTTTTTTGTAGTTACTTTATTGCTTATTATGCAGTATGTTTGAATACAATTAACTTCTTGCAGTTACTATTACTTATAATAACTATTATTAAACTCTATCTATCTTAATTCAAAGCTTTTTTATCGTTCTTAGCTATCCATGATAGAAAAGCAGTATCTGCACCACCCATTTTAATAATTCTATCTTTATTCAACATAACCCCAAAATCCTGTTCCTCATCCCATGAACACAGAAAATGAACCCCTATATATGGAATACCATCATTTTCAATATTTAAGATATAAATTCTTTTAGGTTTGATTAATTTTCTAAAGTCTAAGATTTGTTCAACATTAGGCATGATTTCTTCAAGTTCTTCTTCTTCATAGCCATATTCTTCTTGCAAAATTGGATATTGTTTTAATAATTCTTTTAAAATTAGATTAAGTAATTCCTCTTGATTAGAAGATATATATTCATAACCATTTTTATGACTTTCTTCCAATTTCTCCGTCTTTGAATCACCACCAATATTCAACTCAATATCTTCTTTATTTTGAAAAAAGTTATTCCAATATTCTAGATGTATCTTTCCATTCCACATTCCATTTTTTAATTCAATATTTGGTATTAACATTAATATTCATCCTCCTCATTTTATGGCCTTATACCTTTTCTGATTAGAGCTGCTCCTCCTGTATGTTTTACTGCACCATGCAAATCAGATGGGACTAATTCCATTGTTTTACCATCTTCAACATGATGCCATGTGTATCCTTCTGGTGTCGAATCATATCCTGCTGCTTCATTTGCTTTGATAAAATCATAGTAAGCATCACCTACAAGGTTGTCAACTGTTACTGTCTTAGTACTATATGGACTGAAATCTGGGAACCCTTCTTCTGTGAACTCAACTCCATTTGGATACTTTTCAGCTAAGTCCCCACTTAATTGGTACGTTTGTCCTGCATATGCTTTATTGATTATTCTAACGCCATCTAAATCAGCTTCTCCTACCCCCTGGTATGATAAGCTTGTAAAGATTAATCAGCAGTTCCTACCTAAACTTTAATTATAATTTCTTCTATAACTCTAAAGTTACTTGAAATAACTGTTGTTTAATAACTCTAATTTTGAGACAATATTCTCGTGTAGATAGAGGTTTACGTTCGCCCAATGTCGTCAACTTAAAGAAATATATAAAATTAATAAAAAAAACACTTGACAATAATTAGAAAAAATGAAGCCTCGTTATAGATATTAAATTTATAGCGAGGTTTGATTTTATGAAAAATATTAAATTATTATCCCAAATTTTAAAGAAAACAAATAAATTAATTATTTCCAATGAGTTTAAAGAAGCGTATAGCTTAGGTAATTCATTTTCAAGAAAAAGAAAATTATCTTTTTCTAATGCAGTACATTTTATTTGCTCCGCATTACGAAAATCTATGGCTACAGAAATAAGTAATTTCATTGAAGAGCATACATATTTAGATTTTCCTTGTATATCAAAACAAGCATTTTCTAAAGCAAGACAAAATATTTCCCCTGAAGCATTTAAAGAATTATGCAGATTATTTGTTGATTCTTTTTATAGCTCAACAAACAATTTAAAAAAGTGGAATGGATTTAATGTTCTTGCTGTCGATGGAACCTCTTTGCAAGTTCCTGATACAATTGAATGTGGTGAATATTTTGGATTAAGTAAAAATCAAAATAAAGTACAAACTGCTATTGCGTCGGCGTCAGCCTTATATGATGTATTAAATGATATAATAATTGATGCGTCTGTAACTAAATTTAGAACTAGCGAAAGAGAAATGGCCAAACAACATATAAATACACTTAATAATGAAAAATTACTCAATAATAGCATTGTAATTTTTGATAGGGGCTATCCTTCTTATGATATGTTTGATTATTTAAACGATAGAAATTTATTTTTCTTAATGAGAATATCATCTTCATTTAAGATAATACAATCTATTTCTTCTGAAGATTGTATTTTTGAATATAAATCAAAAGGAGAATTGAAAAAAGTAAGAGTTATAAAAATAAAACTTTCTGCTGACACCACAGAAATATTAGTAACTAATATATTTGATGAAATTATTACTCCTAATCAATTTAAAGAATTGTATTTTCTTAGATGGGGAGTTGAATGCAAATATAAAGAACTTAAAAGTAGTATTGAAATAGAAGAATTTTCTGGAACTAAGCCAATTGCAATTGAACAAGATTTTTATGCATCTATTTATATATCTATGGTTGCAGCACTTATAAAGAAAGATGCCGACGCTGCAATAGCAAATAAAAATAAAGATAAAAATTTAAAATCAGAATATCAAGCAAATAGAAATTTTATATTATGTGACGTTTTGAAGAAGATAATAGTTATGATGGTAAAGCCTATTTCAGGAAAAAGAATATTAGAACATATATTAGAAAAAGCTAAAAAAATACGCTCACAAATACGTCCAAACCGTAATTGTGAGCGAAAAAACAAGCACCCAAGGAAAAAGCATCATTCTCAAAGGAAATCTTGCATATAAGTTTGTAAAAACTAAATATTTCCAAAATTCTACTTTTGCCAGTAGGTTTATTAATTATACCATTTTTTAAGAAATATAGCATACGCTATTCGAAATTTGTAGTAATTTTTTCATTACTATTTTACTAAGTTGACGACATTGTACGTTCGCCCCCTTGAGGCTTCTTTGACCTCGTGACTAAGACTGTCACCTCATCTCTGCGAGATGTTGCGTATAAGCTGGATGTTGGTTATATTATTATAATTCTTCGTATATCGAACCAGGATGTAACTTGCATTGAACTGAGGATTCTATCTAAAACAATAAGGAGATGTTTTTATGTATATTGTAGGTATTGATATTGGCAAAAATAATCATGAAGCTACTATTATTGATAATACTGGCACTATCATCGGTAAATCACTTAAATTTACAAACTCTCATAGCGGTGCAAATAAATTAATTACATACATATCTAAAAATATTGGTTCTTCCGAAGTTATCTTTGGCTTGGAAGCTACTGGACATTATTGGCTTTCATTATATTCATTCTTGCTTGAAAAAGGTTATTCGATTAATGTTATAAATCCTATTCAATCTGACAGCTTTAGAAACCTATATATTCGCCAAACTAAAAATGACACTGTAGATTCATTTATCATTGCTGAAGTCATAAGATTCGGCAGATTTACAACTACTCAGCTTGCTAACGATAAATTACTTTCCCTAAGACAGCTTTGCAGATATAGGCTATCTTTAGTTGATAGTGTTTCTGAGCTTAAATGCAGAATTATCACTGTTCTAGATCAAGTTTTTCCTGAATATGAAAAACTCTTTTCTGATACTTGGGGTATTAGTTCTAAAAAGCTACTTGAAAAATATCAAACACCTGAAGATATATTGGAAATAGATACATCTGAATTAGCAGACTTCTTAAAAGAACATAGTCGCGGCCAACTTGGCTATGTCAAAGCGGAAAAAATTAAAGATGCAGCACAAAATACCTTTGGAATTAAAATTGCTCAAAATGCCTTTAAATTTCAACTTAAACAATTAATTGATCAAGTATTATTTATAGAAAATCAAATTAAGAGTTTGGATAAGGAAATTGAATTTTATTATAATCAATTTGATTGCCACTTAACTTCAATTCCTGGTATCGGAGCTGTAACTGCTGCTATTATTCTTAGTGAAATTGGTGATGTAACTCGCTTTAAGAATGCATCAAGCCTTGTTGCTTACGCTGGTATTGACCCTACAGTAAAGCAATCTGGTCAGTTCTTATCCAATAATAATAAGATGTCTAAGCGTGGCTCTCCATACCTACGACGTGCCTTATTCCTAGCTGCCTCGACTTGTACTTTACACGAAAGTCCTCTTAATGATTATTATAACAAAAAACGAAGTGAAGGTAAGCATCATCTCACTGCCGTTGGAGCGGTTGCTCATAAACTTACACATATTGTTTTTGCTATTATGAGAGACAATAAGGACTATGAGCCTATGTCATAGTCCTTGCTTAAATATTTCTTTATGATGCTATTAAAAAATTTTATATCTTTAATAGCTTATTTAGTATGCTCTTTAAACCTTTTAAGCTCATTGCACCAAATATCTACTAGTTCTCTAAGCTCTTTAGTTTCAATTTCACACCAATTTCCCATCCCATCATCAGCTAAGTTATCATATACTTGAGTTTTATCTTTATGAATTTCTATGCCACATATGTTCCCATTTAATTCTTCATATTCACTTTCTCCAGTTAGAACCTTATCTAATGCTTCTATCACATATTTACTAAATGGCTGAACATCTGCTGATAAAAATGTTGCTAATAATTCATATTCATTCTCAAAGTCAAATACAATATCATCTTTTTCACCTTGATAATATATTTCTCTAATATTATATTTTATTTTCATTTTTATTCTCCTCTTATTTTAATAATCTGGAAAAGCACTAATTATCTTGTTTGTATTTGAATCTATATACATCTTAATTTTCAACCCTGTTGATGCATATCCATAAAATTCATTTCCTGATTTGAAAGCTCTATTATTATATGCCTGGTTTATTTCATCTACCATATCTTGTGCATTCCATGTCTTAGGATAAAATGATGAAATCCCACCATTAGCAGTTTTAGGAACACCATTAACTTCAACCTTTGCAGTATAAACTCCAAACTTATTAGGTACTGACTCTGTTCCTGGTATTATATTACCTTTTGCTGTTGGCATTCCTTCATAATGAAATCCTACAGCTTTACTTCTGGCATTTAACTCACCTTCAAGTATATGTTCTAAAGCACCTGACCTAAATTTATCAGTATTTTTTAAATCTGATATTGACTTCACATAGCTGGTCTTATTACCACTATTCCAAAGTATATTATCCCCCAATTCCTTAGGTCTTTCCGCTGGAATTGTTTCTATACTTGGTATTTCTGGTTTTGCATGTGGAAATACCGTTATTGTAGGTACTTCATCTTGTATTGCTGGGAATGACTCTATCTGTGGTTCTGTATTTTCTGGAGCTGGATATGTCTCTGTCCATGGTTCTTGTTCATAAGCTGGTACAGTTTCTATCCAGGTTCCATTCTGTTGTTCTACTTGAAAACTTGCTGCTGCATCTTCATGAATTGAATAATCTGCTGTTACATCATTAACTCCTGATGCAATTGTTTCAGCTGCCGAATCAAAAATATTTGCATCATTTAATTGTTCTACAATATCTTGTGCAATATTAATTGTTTCTGATGCTATCGTACCTTCTAAAGTACTGGATATAGATTCTACTTAAGATATTGCTATAAAATGTGCTTATAATAAAATACTTGAATTGAATCTTTACCCAGAAGCTCTTTTATAATAGGATCAAAAGCTTCTATCTTAGATTTGCAGTTTCTAGTGATAGGTTTCACATATCCATTTAAATATTTGCCTACGGTTCGAGGATCAACCCCAAGTTCTCTAGCTATTTGGCTTTTATTTACCTTCAAATTGTTTACCTCCATAATCGGTTTTAATTTATGAAGATCTTCTAAAGTATTAATTTTAAGTTCTGAATAAATATTAGTTTTTATAATCATAATTACCCCCAATAAATCTTGAGTAATTATAGTTTATTCAAACTAATTTGTACATTCTTATATGATCATTTACTTGCATTCTTATCTTATCATTTATATTGGAGACTATAAATTGATGGAATTTCATATTTAGTGCATATATTTTCCAATGAACCGTTGCCATCAAGATAATCATGAATTGCCATATATTTGATTTCTTCTGAATAAATTTTATTTTTATGAGTAACAACTAATCCGTTTTCACCATTCATATTATACTTACGAATCCAATTCCTAAATGATTGATTATGGATGTTAAAATCAGAACATATTTGTGCAGCACTTTTTTCACCTGATAGGTAAGATTTAATAGCTCTTAGCTTTTCTTCAATAGAAACTTTTTCTTTTCTGCCCATAAAAAACACCCCCTTTATAAAAACAGTTTTATTATTTTAACTGTCTACTATAAAGGGAGCATATCAATTTTACTGTTACTACCATCTTAACACTGATTTAATATTAATTCATTTGCTCACTACAGAATTATAATCATACATCCAACTTTATTTTTCGCCTTCTTCAATTTCCTGTATTATACTCCAATCAACTCCATATTCTAACTCATTTTCAATCTCCTCTAATAACTTAAATCCTTCTTGCTCTATACCAGCATCATATCCAATCACTTCAAAATACCTTTGTTTATATTTTGTATACCAATAATATTTACTATACATTATTTTACTTTTATCTTCTTTTAGCATCAAATCTTCAATATTGTTACTTATAAAATCATAATAAACTAAAACTTTCTTAAGTGTTTCATCATTAATATCAATTGTTCTAACTGTATGATATTTTGATAATGCAATCATTTTTTCTAATTCAAGTTCTTTAATTACTTTCACCTTGTTCTCCTCCTCTATTCAGGGTAATACTTTACTGTTATATCAATATTCTCTCTTTCAAACAATCTAGTTAATTGATTCACAGCTTTTTCTTCTGAGACTAACCACTCCACTTTATACCCTGCTGCTTTAGCTGAATCAATTTGTCTCATTGCTTCTTGAATAACCTTATTCTGTGCAAATTTAGGTAAATCTTCTACATGGTAAAAAGATTTCTGTTTAATTATTAACTTGCCGTCTTGTACTATATCCCCAGCTAAATTTTCAAATTGCACATATCCACCATTAGGATGTGGCAAATAAAAACTTTCATCATTAGGGTTTATTTTTAATTCAAAATCATCTACTCTTGTATTTTTCTGAGGTATTCTTTTTCCCCAAAATCCCTTACCAAATGGTCTTGCTTCTATATCATTAATTCCCCATTTTATTTTAGTTGTATATTTAGCATCAGCTACCCCCTTATTACCACTATTCCAAAGTATATTATCCCCCAACTCCTTAGGTGTTTCCGCTGGAATTGTTTCTATACTTGGTATTTCTGGTTTTGCATGTGGAAATACTGTTATTGTAGGAGCTTCATCTTGTATTGCTGGGAATGACTCTATCTGTGGTTCTGTATTTTCTGGAGCTGGATATGTCTCTGTCCATGGTTCTTGTTCATAAGCTGGTACAGTTTCTATCCAGGTTCCATTCTGTTGTTCTGCTTGAAAACTTGCCGTTGCATCTTCATGAGTTGAATAATCTGCTGTTACATCATTAACTCCAGATGCAATTGTTTCAGCTACCGAATCAAAAGTATTTGCATTATTTAATTGCGCTATAATATCTTGTGCTGCATTCATTGCTATAGAAGTTGCTTTGCTTCCTAAAGTACTAGATATAGATTCTATCCTCTCTTGCTGCTCTTGCTTTTCATTAGCTTCACTGCTGGAAATTTTAGATTCTATCGTTACAATTCCATTTAATAACTTCTTAAGCAAAAAAAACTCTACTTTATCCTTGAGCGTATCATTACTTTTTTCTGGAATATCTGTTGTGCTGCTACTATTAGATTCAGAAGAGCTGATATGTAATATGGCTGTTCCTATTGTGGCAATTGCTACTGCTGCTCCAATTACAAGTGCTATTGGTGGCATTGTATCTCATCTCCCCTCTATATTATCATATTTGATATTTAAAATCCTCTTCATTAAGTACTATTTTTACTTTTTTACCATTAATTAAATATACTTTATTAATCTGTGAGTTCTTAAAATTCATATTTCTTAAAATACAATTTTCGAAAACCACCTCTTCTAAATAGCTTTCAGAAAAATCACTTGCTCCTAGATCACAGTTTTTAAAATAACATTTTCTTAAGTCTGCTTTTTTAAAATTTAATCCTACTGCCATAGAAGATGAAAAAAATACATTTTTAAGCTTACTTTCTTTTAAGTTCATGCAGCTTATATCTTTATTTTCAATTGTAAGCTTATTTACTTTTAAGCCTGTCCACATTGAAAATACCATTTCTTCTTTTTTGCATTTTTTTACCTCTTCCTTAAACATTTCTTCAGTTTTTACAGATGCATCATAATAAAATACCTTTTGAGAATAATTTTTATATTCTCCCCATATTACCTGCAAAGTTTCATCTTTGGGCATTTCTTTAAAACTCATTTCTTCACCCCATTGTTTTAACCATTTTATTAAAAAATAAGAAAAATAAGTATTATATATGGGCAATTGCTTTAAAATATATTGTTCAATCGAAGAAGCTCTTATTTTTCCAACATACTTTTTTATATCTTTATATAATTTATCTTTAATATCTTTAAATTCATCAAAGATGTAATCTATACTAAAAACTTCAAATATTCCTTCTTCAACGTACCAATTTTCATCATAAGCTATAGCACTTACTTCATAAGTTTCCCTTAAGAATTCAATTTGAAGTAATGAAAAATCAATATATTTAACTTTATAATCTTTTATTTCCTTTGCTTTCTCCGCTATACTTTCTAAAGTCTTCGATATTTGCTTTTTTAATCTTTCTTCATTGCTTAAAATCTTTGCCATGACAGCTTTCTTATACTCATTAAAAATAGGCTCTGCAATTTCTTTTAAAAACTTTTCTTCATATTCATTCATTATCTTCCACAGCTCCTATATTGATTTCCATTAGTTCTGAAATTCCAACCATAATCTTTTCCCATTGATTTTTTTCTTTTTCTAAACAGGTAAATATTAAACTGATAATTTCATCTTTGTATTTAATACACACCATATATTGATATATATAATCTATAGCTGTTGGCATTCTTGAATTAATAATATATTTGCTATAGTCATCATTTTTTTCTTCATTTAAGCTTAAAAATTCAATGTATGCATCATTTTCTTTAAAAAATGTTTTAAATTTCTCTAATAACTCATTAGCATTACTAATTTCATCTTTAAATTCAGATTTATATAGTAAAACACTAAATTCATATTTCTTACTCCAACAATATGCAGATTCATTTTCTGCATATTCATCAAAAAAGTCTTTAAATATTGGTATAGTTATTTTTTCTTCAAAAAATGTTTTATTTTCAAAATCTAATTTTTTTTCATTTTGCTTAAGTGAGCCACTTTTAATTGCTTCGGTTACTTCCTCTTGAGTTAATTCATCTAAACCCTCTAGTTTTATTTTTTCACTTTCTTCCTCTTTCATTGTTTTCTCAGCGCCCTTATATTTTTTTGCCATATGAGCCTTCTTTTGAAGCTTGGCAATCTTTTCATCTAAAAACATCATAGTTAATCTTCCACCACCATTTCATCAAAGTTCATTCCCCACACTCCCCTTCTTAATGCACTTTCTACAATATCCAGATGCACAAAAATGTGTGGTCTTGAAAACTGTGTAGGCTCAAGTTCTTTTAATCTAAATACACTATAATTCTGTAATTTTTTATGACTTAATACTCTTTCTTTTACTGTATTGTCCTTATTATAAATTGTACTTTCTCCAAGTCCTTCAACTAGTGGTGCTTCGACACTGTAATATTCCTTTTGAATTTTAGCTTCCATATTGTTAAAAGTTATTAAATTAAACTTTACATCATATGTATACATTTCTAGAACATTTTTTAATTCTAGCGAAACTAAAAATTCTTTCTTATAGTTTATAAAATCAGGCATATCATTTTCTTTTCCTTTAAAATATCCTGTCCCAATGTTTTGCCCTTCTATTTCCTGCCATTCTACTTCTTGTATTTCATATTTATAAAAAATTCTTGAATCCTTCAGTATCTCAAAATACTTCATTTTTCTCTCCCTTTATTCTCACTTATGTTTATCCAGCTTATAAGGTACATTCAAATAAATACATAATCATTAAGACATCTTAATAATTCCTCTTAAATGATTTTCTTCTGCAAGCTGAATGCTCTGTGCTGTATTTATTCCTTTACTTGCCCTTGTAATTGTTACTTTATTTTTAGCTGAAATGTTAATACTATCTGGCTTAGATACATTTTTATTAGAATTTGATGATATATTATTTCCAATTTCTACGTTTGAGCTAGATTTCAAGTTTATGCTATCTCCAGTAATACTCACACTTCCATTATTATTTAATGATATTTGAATGCTTTTTCCTTCATCTGCTGAAATCTGAAGCATTTCTGGTGCAATTAATAATTCCTGTCCATTTTCTGTTGAATATGATTTATTACTTGGAACTAATGAACTTGAATCTCCATTTCTTACTACATTTGTCACAATAGTATCTTTTTCATCACTACTTAAAAAAGTTATGTGAACCTTATCTCCAATTAAAGGCATACAATAAAAATTTGAAACTTCTCTCCCATAGGAGAACCACTTATTTCCTTCTACATCTTCATACTCATCATTAATAGAAAAATGTACTTGAATCTCATTGTTTCTACGATTTTTTACTATCCCTTCAAGGCTCACTCCTTTAAGTTTTGAATTCAATTGATGAATTTTCTTTATTCCATTTAAAAACTTTAATTCATATACATAAATGAATTCACCTTTTTTTTGCTTCATTTCAACTTTAGAGACTATAACCTTTTGTCCTTCATATGCAAGTTGATTTCCTAAAGAAATATATTCCTTACCTTCTACTTTCCAGCCTATAAAGTTCTGCTCAATTAAATTATCCTTTGAAACGCTTAATATTTTAGTAAAATCATCAAACTTAATATTAGATTCCTTAAAGTCCTTTTCTAATTCAACTTGACTATCAATAATTTCTATTCCAAAATTGAATCTACTCCTATTAGAAGTTGCATCCACCACTATTACTGTTTCAAAATAACTTGCTAAACGTTTTATAAATTCAAAATCTGTTTCTTCATATTGCACAAGCAAATCCTTTATATAACTTCTATAAGTTATATTATCTTTGAAATCTGTATTTGAATATTTGCTTAAAACTTTAGCAACTACATCTTCATAGGTACTCTGTAAATTATAAAAAGCTTGTTTATGCTTTTTTATATCTAAATCATAAGAATAAGAAATGGAATTAAGTTTTAACTTTGCAACTTGTCCCTTATAATGAATTTCTAATTTTATGATTTTACCAACATAAATTACCTTTCCATTTATAGTTAGTCTTACATCTTTACTTTCCAAACTTTCTTCTAAATATTCTTCTGCATTTTCTTCATTTATAAGTGCTTCTAAGCTTAAAGTATGATGTTCATTTACTTGCGCAATTAAATGCAGCTTTTCAATATTTAAGACTTCATAAGGTAGTTCTATTTGTACATTTTCATAATTAATAACCACTTTTTTACTACCTCCATTACTATTCACTCTGCCCATCATCTATAATTTTTATTATTCCGCCATACATGCAGCTTAAAATACATTCACTGTTTAATGCTAACTCACCCTTTAAATAAACATCTGTTTTTCCTTTTGCCCATTTTTTTAATATAACTGGTTTACATGGTGCTTGATTATTCCCTGATTCTTTCACCTTTGGATTTTTTGAGCTTGTGCACATCTTAAACGGTACAACATTTTCATCAGGTTTATTATCTGCAACAGTAAGCATTTTTTTATCATGAAGTTCTAAATTCCATTCATCAGACTTTTTTAATGTACTTTCCCCTATTGCTTTAGAACATTTTATTTTTGCTCCATCCACTACATATGTCATTGCCATAATCTATCCCTCCTAGTTAATCCTCACTTTTGTGCCTTTAAGCTCTATATTTCCGCCACCATCTAATATTGTTTTCCCACCTTTATCACAGCTTATTTCTACATTACTTTTCCCAGATATGACGACACTATCTTCAGCTCTAATATTAATAGCTTCACTTGCATTTAAGCTTATACTTCCTCCATTAATACTAATACCTCCGTTTTTTCCAAGAACAATTGTTGCATTATTATCAGCTGTTATTGTTACGCTGTCACTGCCAAATACAACTTTATTACCATAAATAGTTGATATATATTTTACAGCTGGATCACCCTTTATTTGTTGTATACAACTTATAGCAAAAGCATCATCTTCATCATTAGTTGGGAAATATATTCTCACTCTATCATTAACTTCAGGCATAAAATACCAACCGCTTCCATCAGTTGAAGCAGATAATGTTGAATAAGTAAACCAATAAGCTTCACTAGCATCCTGATCCTTATCTATATCCAATTTAACTTTTATTTTATCGCCTGTAACTTCAAGAACGCTTCCTTTTAATGATATTCCTGATAAATTATCTCCATATAATCGCTTTTGTTTTTGTCCACCTTTAGGTTGCAGAATATACGTATTCTCTAATATACTGTTATTCTCTATAATTTCATAAATAAGTTTTGATACATAAAAAACTTGTTCTTTAAATGTGATATTGTCGCCTAATTCTAAAAGTTCATAACTCTTAACTCTATAGGTTATATAATCTATTTCACTTAAATCTGGTGTATCATTTTCCTTCATGTCCTCATAATCTTCAAATGATTTAGACGCTACATATTCATTTATTTCTAAGTTTTTGCTTTCTAATTCTGGTGTATCCACAAAATAATGAACTCCTTCCAAAGTATTATTCGGAAAAAGTCCCGCATTATAATAAGATGCTACACGTTTTATGAATTCCCAATCTGTTTCGTTGTACTGAACCCATAGTCTATTTGTTGGAGCATTATCAATATAATAATTAAAAACAGCTTTATAATATGGTCTTGTAATTGCAGATATAAGATTAATAATCTTCATATCTGTATTTTGAAAAGAACGACTTTTCTTTTTAATATCCATTAAATAAGTATAACTTTTAGCCTTAATATGTAATTCATAATACTCTGCACAATTTTTAACTTTTATTTCAGTTATTATTCCAATATAAATTGTTTTATGTCCTTGATCATTTTCACAATATACTTCAATTGGAGTATTATAACTTGTACTAATGTCATGATCCTTTCTGTCCTCTGGTAATATTCCAACCAACTCTAAAGTACTATGATTATTAATACTAGATTCTATCCTAAAGCTTTTTATCGCTTCTAAATCAAAAGTAGATATTTTTATTTCTCTGTAATCTATAGGTTCAGTTTTTTCTCCATCATAGTTATTTTCCAAAACATTCATCCTCCATATTTCTCTTTTAATAAAATACTATAATCACTATCCATAACTATATTTATCAAAATATATAATTTTTTACATTTTTACATACAATTATATACATTATCCGCTAAAATTTAAACTTTATTGGTATAAAACGAACAATTTTAGGAATATAAAGAAATGTTTTATATGTTTATCTACATTAATCTTTGAAAATTTATACTTATATTCTTAATAGCTTTCCTGAATTTTGTAGTATTCATATATTTTGAATAAAAAAATATCGCACTCTTAGAATAGTGCGATAATCTAATTTATTATTAAAAAACAATTTTTATTTGCTGTCCCCAATCCCAGCTTCGTATTATTAGCCTAATCAGCAGTACTAATTAATTTTCTTTTCTAGATACAGTATGTTCAATTTATAGACAATATAAATTTTACCTTCTAATCTATGGATTAATAACAATATCTTGAATTTTAATAGCTTCCTTACCTTCGGTTATTGGATAAGATGAAGAAATGCCTGCAACATATTCTCTAATGTAACACTTCACAAAAAAGTACCTATCCTTTCTGATATAGTATATATTCAAAATATAAACATAGTTATGTGGTAGTTAACCGAAATCCCATACATTTTTGTTCCACAGGAGCAATGGTCCTTTTCGGTTTAAACTAGTGAATTTTCAAATATTTAGAATTCCACATTAATTATTTTTTAAGAAAAGAAAACAGCAGGAGGTTCATATTTGATTGGTGAAGATGAACCTTTTCCGTTTTAAAGTTACAAAACTCACAGTCTCCGCTAGGGGATTTTTTTATGAATAAGCAATGCAACATAGAAATATATAAAAGAAACTCCAAAAAATATATATAATCTCAGATATTATCATTAACAATAATCACAATCAATACGATTAATACAAAAAGTATATTGTGGTGAATAAAACGATTAATTAGTAGTAAATATTTAAAAAAGTATTTTTATGCATTATTTTGTGCGTTTAATTACATTAATATTTACTTTATTTGAATATAATGATAATTGTAAATTACGAGATTAATTTTACAATTTGACTGAAACTAAAGAATATATTGCAACGCTAATGGAACAAATTCGATTGTTAAAATACCTCACAATGCATCTAAAGGAATTGTTTTGAAATCAGCATATGATGAAGATAAAAGCTTTGATATTTATTTACCAGAAGAATCAAAGGGATTAAAAGCAAAACGTGGTGATAAAGGAACTATTGTTTATACAAATGTTAATCTAGCTGCTGAAATATCAGGAATTAATGGAATTAAACAAAACTGTTTTGCATAAAATTATAGGTTATAAATATAGTTTTGAAAAATAAATTATAATTTAATTTCCTTTAGGAGGCTTTATGAAAAAAAAGAAAATACTAAATGAAGATTCTAACTATTTGCTTTCGGAAGAGAGAAAAAAAATTAATGCAGTAGCTAATAGCATGAGCATCACAAGTGTAACAATATATATATTACTTTTAATTGTGGTGGAATATGTTAGGAGTGCTCAGATATCATATAAACTTTTTAGCATATTTTTTATTAGTGAACTTGCTAAGGCTTTCTATAAATATGTAAAAATTAAAGATAAATTATACTTGTTAGAGTCCATTGGATGTATAATTTCAATTATTGCTTTATTTGTTTTAATGATATAACTAAAACAAATAAAATAAAAGGGAGTGTCGCTCCTGATTAAAATGAGAGTAAATCCAATAAAAGATAATCAAAAGATTAGATCAATAATAAAAGATTTAAAGAGCAGTAGCCAGGAGCGTAATTTAATAATGATTTTAATTGGTATTTATACATGATTTAGAATTAAGAGTTAAAGAATGTTAAGGGGAAAATATCAATTAAGAAAAAAGAAGATAAAACTAAAAAGTATAAAAGTATTGCTATTCATAAAGAATTATACAAAGAGTTGGAAGTTTACTGGTGAGGAAAGCCAAATGATGAATATTTAATTAAGAGTAGAGAAGGAGACAACCAACCAATATCAAGGGTACAAGCCTATAGAATTATTAAAGAATTACAATATAAGTATAAGATAACTTAGGGGGCATTCACTAAGGGTAACAGTTCCTACTAATGATACACTCGAAAAATAGCTTGTAACGCACTAATTATAAGAGGTTAGAGTGATTTTGATTAAATATAAATTTTTAAGATATTAAATTAAAAAAAGCTTACTTTAGCAGCAAGTTGTTTTAAAGTCAATTTTTTCTCTTTTACAGAAGAAAAAGCATAGATTTTTTATAAAAATTTATGCTTTTTGCCGAAATTCTGGATAAGAAATATAGATAAATACTAAGCAAAAATTCTAAATTTGATATTTTATAAATGGCTTAAATAAAGCATTGAATCAGTAAAAAGATTAAATAATTTTTTTACCCTCGTAGAAGTGAAACCAAATAATAAGAAATATAAAAAATATTATGGTAAATAATATGCTACATTTAATACTTAAAACATAGTAAAAAAATGAAGTTAATGATTGGTGTGCAATAAAATACTTAGTAAAACGAATGCACCATCCACAGGGGATTAAGAACCATACACCATCACCAAGACTTGTTTCCATTAAAGCTGTAATTAAACTTTCAAATATAGAAATACCAATTGAACCAGCTGATCCTAGTGTAAAACTTAAAAATGTGTGAAACAAATATAAAAATATTTGACTTCCGAATGTTATAAAAATTAATTCTATATAAAAAGATAAATCAAATACATCTTGCTGTAAGAAAAATTTAGATACTATAAAATATCCACTGATAGTCAAAATAGTAGAAGCGAGCCCGAAAAAAAGCAATATTAATATTTTGCTGAAAAAACCTAAATACTTTCCATAAATATTACCTAGAATTTCTTTGAAGTTTCCTGCATTTTCTTCTTGTTCTATTACTAATGAACATATTACAGATATAAGAATAGGAAATATCAGTGAAATAGTTTCTAAGAGCGTACCAATGCTACTTATTCCATCACTATTATGGATAAAATAATCTATTACAACTAATAATACTCCTAAAATTGGAATGCAAATATGAATCCAATAAAAAATTGTATGTTTCATCTTAATAGATCAGCCTTAAGACTATTGATTATTGCAAGTATCATATACATTAAACCTCCTGTGATTTATACCAATTAGCAGTTAAATAGGTTACAAGACAAAATAAAATAATAGATAGTGCTATACCTAAAGGTATATTTAAAATGTTAAGAAATTCAGGAGTAAATGTTACACTGCCTGGTGTAGCTGGCAATCCGTTAGGTAAAATTTTTAAGATAGGGCACATAAGTCTAGATGGATAAGTGAATGGACATATCCACCAAAGATTTTTAACTGCTATAACTGATGATAAAAAGTTTACAATTATTGAAATAATTGTTGTAATAAATAGACCAATTTTATTGCCTAAATAAATCCACAAAGGAATTTGCCAAGAAAATGTAATAACAAGTATTATAATAGCTATAAATCCATTTAAAAATGAAATAGCATTTTGGAATGAATTACTATAAATAATTGGAATAATCTGTACTGCGAAGAAAAGTACTAGACATGATATAAAAATACTTTTTATACCTATTAAAATTTTAGATATCCATACTTTGCTTAGATCTAGAGGTAGTGATAGTACTGATTTATTTTTTATTTTACCATCAACTCTACTTAACAGCGTAGAAATTAAAGTTACTGTTCCAGGATAGATGAAAATATACCAAAAATTGTAAGACCCTTTTTGCAATGCAGTTGGCTCCAATAAAAGAGTAAATATAATTGTAAGTATTGGCATAATAAATATAAATTTATTTAAAAAGGTATTCTTTATTTTCAAGTTTTCTGATACAAAATACTTAATCATTACTATATCTCCCTTCTATATTTACTTGCAACTTCCATGAATAGATTTTCTAAGACTTCTCCTTTTTTCAATTTGCCTTCATATCCTAAAACTCCGCCACAAATAATGCCTATGTAATCAGCAATTTGTTCTATTTCACTTAGAATATGGCTTGATATTATAACTGTGATACCTTTTTGTGGTAATGATTTTATCAGATTTCTAAGTTCTTGTATTCCAAATGGATCAAGTCCATTTGTAGGTTCATCTAAAATTAATAATTTTGGATGATTAATAAGTGCAATTGCAATTCCTAAACGTTGCTTCATTCCCATTGAAAATTGGCCAGCGTGTTTTTTGCCAGTATCTTTAAGGTCTACTATATTCAAGACTTCATCTATTCGAGAATCAGGGAGTCCAAGTAATTTTGTTCTAACTTTTAAATTATCTCTAGCAGTTAAATTTTCATATAATGGTGCAGATTCTATAAGAGAACCTATTAATTTTAAATCTTGTCTACTCCACTTATGATCATTAAATACAATATTTCCGGAAGTTGGTTTGAGCATTCCGCATATCATTTTTAGCAAAGTAGATTTTCCAGCACCATTTGGACCTAGTAAACCGTAAATTGAATTTGATGGTATAGAAAGTGATATGTTACTTACTGCATATTGTTTTTTAAATGCTTTAGTAAGTTTTTCTGTGCGCAATATAAATTCATTCATTTTTAACCTCCTAAATAAATACAACTAAATCTAAATCAAATTTGCACTTTATATTGTAATCTATATTTGAATAATGTTATATTGATAATCATTACATTTATCTTTCAATTTTGTAAGAAAAAAGCCATCTATTAATAAAATGATACCTACACACTAAACACTTTTTTTCATGTGTCCAGTCTATAGGTATCATTTTAAACTTTAATCAGGAGCGATGCTCCTTTTCGGTTTAAACTAGTGAATTTCCAAATATTTAGAATTCCACATTAATTACTTAAAGATTTCTGACTTTTAAGCGCACTTAAATAGTCCTAGTCACTTTATTCCATAATTAAGCAGTAGACTTTAATTCATGAAGATGCTTCTGAATTCTTTCATTTTGTATTTTAGAATGTAATTTGTTAATGTTGTAGTCAAAATAAAGCAAAATAATCAAATATTCCGACACCTGTCACATATTCGCTTTCAACTGCAATTTGTACATTATATGATGGTTTTAATTGACCATTTTTCATGTGATCATCTTTTACATGCTTTTTCTATTTTTCTGCTTAAATAAATATTTTGAGAATAAGCATAAAATATTATTTTGAACATGATTTTAGGTTCCACTGCCGGTTTTCTTCCAATTGAAGGGTACTCCTTATATAACTTTCTGTAATCTAATCCCTCCAATACGTGGCTTAGCAAACGGACAGAATCATCTTCTGGTATTAAGTTTTCTAAATTTAATGGTAATATAAGTTGAAAATTATCATTAAACTCATTATAATTTTTAATGTATGATTTAGTTAGTTGCATAATTTAATTATACAATCAATGTGAGTTCTTCGGAATTCACATTTTTTTATATCTAAAAAATGAGTCGCTACAAAACTAAACTCTGTTAGTTTTGCAGCAGCTTCTTTATAAATAACACTTATGCTTTGAATATATATCCAAAAGTAGAAATAGGGGGCATGCTTTTGTTTCGGTGAGTTACCACATAAGTCTAAGTCTTAATTCGGATATCTATGCCAATTCAATATTAGCTTCTAATGGAGATATTCCTGTAAGCTCAACACTTCTTTTATCAGGTTGTGATATGCCAACAAACAACTTAAATTTATTGCTGTCAAGAATTCTTTCTCCTTCATCATTTACAGCCTCAAAAGATTTTCTATCTATTGTCATCAATACATTCTTAGTCTCACCTTTTTTAAGTTCAATACGCTTAAATCCTGATAAGCTATAATTATCCACTGCATATTTTGATTCAAGATCTTTTACATAACATTGAACTACTTCTTCTATATCATAATTTCCTGTATTAGTAATCTTGATGCTTACATTAACATTTTCAAAATCCTTTGAAACCTTAGATGTTGTCAAATCTGATAATTTTACTGTTGAATAAGTCAAACCATAACCAAATGGATATAAACTTTCCCCTTTCATATAACGATAAGTTCTGCCTTTCATAGAGTAATCAGTGAATTCTGGTAACTCTTCAGTAGTTTTATAGAAAGTCACAGGCAATTTCCCACTTGGTGAACATTTACCAAATAATAAATCTGATACTGCTCTACCTCCAAAGCTGCCTGGATACCATGTATTTAAAATAGAATCACATTTTTCTTCTTGTCCTTGTAATGTCAATGCACTTCCAGCTCCAAGGACAACTATAACTGGTTTACCTACTGCTAGTACATTTTCAAGTAATTCTTGTTGTTTACCTGGTAAATTTAAGTTTAACTTATCTCCAGCACCCTCACTATTACTTGCATCTCCTTGTTCACCTTCAATAGAAGAATCTAATCCTAAACAAAGAACAACAATATCACTGTGTTCTGCCACAGTTACAGCTTCAGCCATTCTATCATCTGCTTGTGCTAAATCTGATACTCTATCTTTGTATAAATGGCATCCTTCTGAATAAAATACTCTTATATTCTCTGAATCTACTGCTTCATGAATTCCGTCTAAAATTGTAATGTATTTAGATGCTGTACCAAAATAATTTCCTTTTAACATTAATTCACTATTTGCATTAGGTCCTATAACTCCAATAGATTTTAATTTAGATTTATCCAATGGAAGTAATCCATTATTCTTAAGCATTACTATAGATTTTCTTGAAGCCATTAAAGAAGCTTCATTGTGCTCCTTACAATCATTCATTTCATAAGGTATTTCGTTATATTCGCACTCTTCATCAAACATGCCTAATCTAATTCTAGTTGCCATCAATCTTTCTGTTGCTCTTGTTATATCATCATCTGTTACTAACCCTTCCTTATATGCTAACAACATTTGAAGATATACATTTCCACAATTTAAATCACAGCCATTTTTTATTGCAAGAGCAGCTGATTCAGTAGCAGTACTTGTAACATTATGATGTAAATGGAAATCTGCAATAGCCCAGCAATCAGATACTACATGACCTTTAAATTTCCATTTTCCTCTTAAAATATCTTTTAATAAAAGTTCACTTCCACAACAAGGTTCATCGTTTGTACGATTATAAGCCCCCATTACAGCTTCAACATCAGCTTCTTTTACACAAGCTTCAAAAGCTGGCAAATAAGTTTCATATAAATCCTTTTTGCTTACAACTGCATTAAATTCATGCCTTAAAGCTTCTGGCCCACTGTGTACTGCAAAATGCTTAGCACATGCTGCTATCTTTAAATATTTTCCATCTCCTTGCAATCCATTAACAAAGGCAACTCCCAATTTAGAAGTTAAGTATGGATCCTCCCCATATGTTTCATGGCCTCTTCCCCATCTAGGATCTCTAAAAATGTTTACATTCGGTGACCAATATGTTAATCCTTTATATATATCTCTATCTTCTTTTTTAGAATTTTCATTATATTTTGCACGTCCTTCAGTTGCTATAATTCCTGCAATTTCTTTTAAAAATTCATCATCAAACATAGCAGCTAGTCCAATAGCTTGTGGAAACACGGTTGCTGTACCTGCTCTTGCTACGCCATGAAGTCCTTCATTCCACCAATTATATCTTTGTATATTTAAATGTTTTATGGCCGGAGCCTTATATGTCAATTGTTCTGCTCTTTCTTGAAGTGTCATTTTAGAAACCAATTCTTTTGCTTTTTCTAATGCATATTCATGAGTTATTCTCTTATTCTTCACAATATCTACCTCCAAAATTATATTTAGGCACATTCAAATTAGACTTGTTATTTATTTTCACGTGCCTTATCTATGTCTTTCCTCTTGATTTAATAATATCCAATTTTATGTTGACTTAACAAGAAATTACTTATATAATTGTAGACAAAATTTATCCTTCTGGAGGAATATCATGCTAAAATATGAGTCTTACCACTTTGGTAAAAATAATCTTTTTTCCTACTATAACCCTCATGATCTTAATTATCCAAAGCATTTGCATCGTAGCTTTGAGTTTATATATGTTACTAATGGCAATATTGAAGTTTCTGTTAATAACAGAACTTTTAACATACCCGAAAATAGCTGTATATTAATATTACCCTATGAAGTCCATTCCATTACAACAAAAAAATATTCAGATGCAAATATTTGTGTATTTCCACCTGAATATGTAGAGACCTTTCATAATATGATTGATGGTAAAACTTTAGAAAATCCAGTATTTAATTTATCTTCAAATACTGAAGCTTTAGTTCTAGACAAAATTTTCAAAGATAATTTAAATCTTCTTCAAATGAAAGGCTGCTTATATCTTTTATGCTCAGAAATTATTGAGCATACTAAATTATTAGATAGTATAAAACCTGATTATGAATTATTACATAAAACCCTCACCTATGTCCAAGAAAATTTCACTAAGAACATCTCATTAAAAAGTATTTCCTCCGAATTCGGTTATAGCTATACTTATCTTTCTAAATATCTAAATAACATTTTAGGTACATCATTAGTTAATTTTATTAATGAAAATAGAATAAACTATGCTTTATATTTATTAAAAAATAGTCAAGCTACAATTACAGATATAGCTTATACCTGTGGCTACTCAAGCATACGTTCTTTTAATAGAAATTTTCTAAGACTCACTGGAAAAACACCTAAATCTTATAGATAAACAGACTTAAATTTATGTAATAGCTAACTGAAATTACAATTTAAAATTCTGTACCATATCAGTTAGTTTTTGAGCAAGTTCTGCCTGACTTTGTGCAGATTTTGCAACATCATTAATGGCAAAAGTTACTTCATTAACGCTATTTGTTATTTCTTCAGTGCTTGTTGCTGATTCTTCTGCTGTTGCAGATACATTCTGTATAGCCTCACTTATTTGCTCAATAACGCCATTCATTTGTTTTGACGAAGATGAAATCTCTTCTGTAATGTTATTCATAAATTCTGCATCTTTTTCATATTGAGTGCCTGTGCTCTGAAGAAATTCATAGCTTGGTTTTACATTATTCTCAATAAACTTAAGTACATCTTGTCCGCTTTGTGAAAGCTGCCCAACTGCTGCTTGTACCTCTCCAACCATGCTTTGAATATCTAAAACAGCTTGTGAAGCTTGCTCAGAAAGCTTTCTTACTTCATCTGCAACTACTGCAAATCCTCTTCCTTGTTCACCAGCTCTTGCTGCCTCTATTGCAGCATTTAAAGCTAATAAATTTGTCTGCTGTGCTATACTACCAATAGAATCTGCCATGATTTTAACATCTTCTACAACTTTAACTTTTTCAATTGCTTTTAAAATATTTGAGCGATTCTGGTCATATATAACTGTACCTTCTTCTATATTTTTTGAAGCTTTAACTTTTATATCAACAGCACGCTCTTTTATCTCATTTACAGATACTTCCGAATCATTTGCTCTATTTGCAAGTTCATTTGTACTAGCACTTATTTCTTCCGTTGATGCACTTACTTCCTCAGTCGTAGCACTTAAATCTTGAACTCCCTTAGATATTTGTTCTACTGATTGATTTACTACTTCCATTTTAGATGAAACCTCTTCAACAGTTGCAGACAATTCTTCACTAGTTGCACTCATATCACTAGCACCATTCATTATTTCACTTATTAAAATTTTAATATTTTCCTTAGATTTATTTAATGCTTTAGCAACATTTCCTATTTCATCCTTTGAATCAATATTAATTGTTGCTGTAAGATTTCCCTCACCCATAGCTTCCGAAAATTCTAAAATATCTTTTAATCTTTTTGAAATTACAATAGATATAACAGTTCCCAAAATAATTGCTGCTATGATAGCTATTGCTATAATACTAATAGAGATAATTGTACTACTTTTAAAAATCGCATTGCTGCTATTATAATCATCAGCAGCCATTTTTGTAGCTAAATCTATTTCTTTATTTAATACAGCAAACATATCCACTCTAATTTTAGAAGCTTCAGGCAAAATAAAGTTAGCCCCATCATAATCTGAAATTTTCACTTTATCTATAATTTGATTATAAGAAGTTCTGTAATCAACTATTAGTTTTTCAAACTGAGCAAACTGTTTCTCATCAATTGTAGTAGTAATTGTAGTTTTATACTCTTCAGCTAACTTCTTATCTTCTTCTTCTAGTTTGTTAATATCATCAATATAACTAGAAATTTTACTGCTATTTTTAGGATCTAAAATATTCAAAACATCTGCTCTAACCGTCATAAGATTTGTTTTAATCATATTTAGATCCTTTACGCCTATTAAATCCATATTATATAAGTTTGAAACATTTGAATTAATCTTTTTCATATTTGATATGCCTACGAAACCAACACTTCCAATAAATATTACCATTATTATAAAAGCTATCAATAGCTTATATAACATTTTTAAGTTGTTAAAAATTCTCATTATATTTCCTCCACTAATTTCCATAAATTATGTTATTTATACTTTTATTAAAAATATCGTTTATTCCTTTTTCAAACCAGCAAATAACAATTTCCCATATATTCCCAATCCCTTCTCCTCTTCTCTTTATAAAAAAATATAGACCAATAGCTAGCTTATAAACTAATTATTGGCCGGTTGCACTACTAACTCCAAATTCTCAAAGTGCCCAGATAAAGAGAATTTTTCACAGTTTCCGCTTTTTATTATTTTTTCAATATTATAAAACATTCAAACTTCACATAACAAAATTGACTGCAATCCGTTATATATTAGAGCTTGTGCAGTTTTAAATACTTTTGCTCTTTTTATTTATTGAAACGTTACAAACATTATTAATATAATTGTGTTAATGGTAACCTCTTGACATTAGTTAAAATTCCCGTATAGTAATTTCAGCTACTCAATATATTATAAAAAGACAAAATTTATTATACCTTTCTTTAATTCAAAATTTAATGAAAAAAATCAACATTTTACCCAGAAAAAATTCAGTTTTAAAAAAATAAAAGCAATGTATTGCTTGAAATATACATTGCTTTTATTTAATTTATAAGAAAAAAATCAATTTTAAGAATAAATTAATCTATAAATTTATAGTTAATCTCATAACCGCTTTCACTTTTTCCTTATTTTTTTAATTTTCTATACGCTGTTGGTGACATACCTGAATACTTCTTAAATAGCCTGCTGAAATACTCCGGATCCATGTAACCCAGTTTATCTGCTATTTCATAACTTCTATCTTCAGATTCTCTAAGCATCTTTTTAGCTCGTTCCATTTTAACTTTTGTCATATAATCTAAAAGTGACATACCCGTCTTTTTCTTGAAAATTTCGCATAGATAATTCTTATTCATATCCATATAACTTGCAATTGTAGATAATGTAACTTCATTTTCTACATTATTCAAAATAAAAATGCTTACTTTATTTATTAAAACACCATAACTTTTTCCTAAATATAAATACATTATTTGTGCTTCTAAATTTTTAATACATGAAATGTATATATCACGTAATTGTTCTAAAGAAGCTACATCATGCAGATTTAAACTCTTAATGTAACTTGCATCAGCAAATTTTATAAACCAAATCATATTATTATTTATCGCTTCCAATACTTCTTCGAAAAACTCTATAATTATATGATGCATTCTTATCTTATCAAAATCACCCAAAACTAGTTTATCAAAAATAGAATAAGCCAAATTTTCTACCGTTCTGCCATTTTCAATCAATTCTAATATTTGTGTAACATCTAATGAATGGTTATATACTTTTAGTTTTTTCTCTTCCTTTTTTTCACTGATGAATAATTTAGCTCTCTCAAGTAACTTGTTAATATCATCTGCATTTACTGGTTTAATAAGATAATCAAAAGCACCTAATACCAATCCTTTTCTAGCATATTCAAATTCGCTATAGCCACTAAAAAGGACTACACAAAGTGCCAGCTTTTTTTTCATTACCTCCTCAAGTAATTCTACTCCGTCTACTATAGGCATACGGATATCAGTTATAATTAAGTCAACTGAATTAGTTTGAAGCTTTTGTATAGCCTCATATCCATTTCTAGCTTCATCTGTAATTTCAAATCCTGAGACTTCGCCCCATATTTTCAGTCTCTTCAATTGTAATCTTGCTATTTCCATATCATCAACTATCATTACCTTGTACATTTAATCACATTCCTCAATAGGTAGAGTAAAATAAACTTTAGTACCTTTATTTAACTTGCTCTCTATCCAAGTCCTTCCTCCATGTTTTTGGATTATTTTACGTACGATGGCTAATCCAATTCCACTCCCATCATATTCTTCTTTATTATGAAGCCTTTGAAACATAGTAAAAAGCTTCTTAGAGTATTTCATATCAAAGCCAGTTCCATTATCTTCTATATAGAAAATTTGTTCATTATAATTTTGTAAACAACCTACACTAATAATTGCAATATCCTTGTTTTTTGTAAATTTTACAGCATTGCTAAGTATATTATAAACTACCTGCCTTATGAGAGTTTGATCTGCATTTACAGTTGGTATTGCTGTTTCTATACTAAATTTAATATTTCTTTCCACACAGATTGTCTTTAATTCATTAAATACATTTATTAACATTTCCTTTATATCTACTTTTTCCTTTTTAATACTTTCTTTAGAAGTAATTGAATATTGCAGCACTCTGTCTATGAGTTTTATCATATCGCTGCTCACATTAACAATATTAGTTATCATATTTACAGCTTCTTTTTCAAGAGTTTCTTCGTAATCCTCAAGAATTATCCTACTATATCCTTCAATTGCCCTTAAAGGTGATTTCAAATCATGTGAAACTGTATAAGTGAAAGCTTCTAGTTCTTTTAAAGTACTTCTAAGATCCATAGTACGTTTTTCTACAAGCTGTTCCAGTTCTTTGTTAATCCTTATAATCTCCAGTTCGGCTTTTTTTCTTTTAGTAATATCCTTAGAAAATACAGCCGTTCCGCAGATTTGCCCATCGTGATATATAGGACTAAAGAATACTTCAATATATCTATTATCATTATTAGTATAATATTCGAAACTATATCTTCCCCTACTCATTGCATTGTCATAAAAAGATTTCCATTCATGTGCAACTTCATCTGGTATAAGTTCCAATATGCTTTGCCCCTTCTCAATCTCAACATCATAGCTTCGTTTCATATACTCTTTTAATGATGAATTAAAATTTAAAATGCGATAATTCCTATCTACTGAATATATCCCATCATCAGTACTTTCAAAAACTGCTTCTAGACGTTCTGCCATTTCTCTCTGATTTACCTCTAACTGCTTTAAATCAGAGATGTCATGAAACATTATACCTATCTGTTTGTCATTAAGTTTAAAAACATTTAATAATAAATATCGATTAAATCTTTGTGTGAAAGCCTCATATTTCAATGGAATATCAGTGTTTAATATATTATGAAGCTTCTTCAGAGTTGATTTATTTCCATCAAAGGATTTTATATATGTATTACCAATAACATCAGAAACCTTTAAACCTAGATGTTTCCCAATTGCTTGATTTGCTTTGGTTGCTATTGCATCTACAAGTTCACCATTTTCATCGTATATAAACTCACTTACTATCATTCCCTCAAGCATTTTATTGAAAATAATCTTATATTCTTCTTGTATCTCAGTTTCCTTTCTTTTAGCTTCTACATAATCAGTCACATCTCTTCCAATACTAATAATCTTTCTTAATCCATCGTCTGTATTAACTAATCTAAAATTTACTAGTAAGATACATTTCGTACCATCCTTCTTTCTCCCCTCAAGCTCTATGTTTTCAATATTTGTTTCTTCTAACAAACGCTTTAATATTTGTTTTCTAAGCTTAAGTTCTGTATAGATTATTCCTATATTTTTCCCTATAACTTCATGCTGCTCGTATCCTAAAATTTTTTTCACAGAAGGAGACATTTCAACTATTGTTCCATTAATTAACGTCTCACTATAAATGTTCACTATATTTTCAAAAATATCATTATATTTTCTCTCGCTTTGTCTAGCAAGTTCCTCTGCCTTCTGTTTTTTCTCAAGGTAACGGATAGTAGCGCTTCCTGTAACCATACAAAACATTATAAGAATAATAAAATGTATTACATCTCTTGCATCAACAATTTGACATAATTCAAATGGATTATCTCTCAAATATAATAAATATTCTACAAATACTGAAAGAAAACAAAATATTATACAGATAGTCAACGTCCTTGCTAAAATAGTCCCATTATACCTTGATTTACTTTCTACATTAAATAAAAATAATCTTTTCACATTTGGTAATAATAGTAACGTATCGCATCCAGTAAGGATAAAAAAATCTTGAATTATTCTTTTTATAAAAAATATATAAAGGTCACCTATATTAACAGTAGTAATAGCCTCATTATACCAAGAATGCTGATTGTAATTTATTGACAGCGGAAATAAAAAAAAGTACAATATTAAGTTTATTAACAAACAAAATATCTCAATAAAATAAATATTATAGAGATACATTTTAGATTGTTTTCTTTTCTCTGCTCCATATCCATGTAATATAAACCAAACAATGATGATTAAAAAACTAACAAAACAACCCCAGCCTTCATTTTGCCAAAGATAAAAAGAATGAAATGCACTTAATCCAATAACTGAACTTAAAATCCCATATTTTACTCCCCATGCTTGGGTGACAAGCATAGGAAAAATCAAACTCCAAAGAAAATCTAAATTAAATTGATCCACTTTTAATCTTAATGCAAAAAATGTTCCAATAAAGCCTATAAAACCTAAGCTAACTGAAATTAATGTTTTATACAAAACCTGAGATAATACCTCTTGCCTTGAATTTATTTTCTTTCTTAGATTCTTTATCATAGAACACCCCAAATTAAATTCATATATACTTATATACTATTTATCGCTGATTATTTTAAATCTTTGCTTATAAAATATAAATCTCTAAATTATATTTTAATACATTTCAATTTTTATTCAATACTGTAAAATTGTAATTTTGATTTAATTTGTCATAATATGTAGATATTGAAGTTTAATCATACTTCTTTATATCTTTATAGATATCCAAACTATAAATCATACTTATGTGGTGAATAACCGAAATTGCATACTTTTTTGTTCCACAGGACCATGAAATTTTCACTGAAAGGTTCTAAGTACAAGGTTGTGCCCATTTTTGCATGCTCCTAATATAAAATTAGGACAAGCAGAAAATGGTACAACATTGCACTAAGAACCTTCACAGTTCAATTTCAATGCCTGTTTCACAAAAATGTATGCAATTTCTAATATGGAAGCATATTCTAATTATAAGTCTAATTCTTAAATTGGGTATCTATAAAAATTATGATTAATATTCTTTACATTAATATAGATAATAAAAAAAAGAAAAAGCACTCAATCCTACTAAGAATAGTTGTGCTTTTTCTAACAATTTATTGTTATCCTTTATTATAAGGTTCCTCATTGAGAATTTAATATATGACAAACAAAGAAATTGGATACATATTGGTTTCTACTTTTGGATATATATTTAAAGCATAAGTGTGATTTATTCTTTTAAAACATATTCTAATCCAAAAGAAAATGGTACTCTTTTGTGGAGGATTACATTGAAAAAATGCATTCCATACTAGAAAGTAAGGGGATTACTTTACGTTACTCTATTGACTTCATCATCAGACATTCTGTTATGCCATTTCTATACAAATTAGGTATGTCACCTATTTCAAAATATCCTATTCTTTCATACAATCTCCTTGCATCCGAATTAAAGTCACCTACTACTAAAAATAGCTTTGAATAATTTTCACAGCAAAAACTCTCTGCAAAATTCAAGAGTCTTTTACCTATACCATTGCCACGACTTTCGCTTTTCACAAAAATCATATGTATATAAGGAAAAGAGTGGAATGCTCCATTTAGAATAATCCATATAAATCCTTTACAGCTATTATTATTATCTATTGCAATATATATTTCGCCTTTAATAATCCCCTCTTCTAATGATTTTCTGGCACTTCCCTCTTTTGAAAAATATCTTTTCCCTAATTCCGAATTTACTAATGCATCTTCACAGTCATTTATATAATTCATATTTCCTTTTATAACTTTTATATCCATAATACACTCTCCTTTAATCTTAAGTTCTCACTTATTTATCTTGATACAGTAAATACAAACTTACTTTATTATATTTCAAAATAATTCCAATTTATTCTATCTATATAATTGACTTTACTATTAATTTTTTTACATTACTATATTATATACACAATATAAAAAACTTACCATATTGATTTTTATATGGTAAGTTACTTTAATAATTATATATCCCATTTTAATAAAGTTAGGATTTATTTGTGATATGTTTCACCATTCATTAACCAAAACCCAACTTTTAATTACAAAAATAACAAGCATTTCAAAATACTAACTTCTTTTCATTTAATCATATATATCCGAAAACTCTATACTTATTCTCTGTATCTTATCTTCATTCGCAATACTAACATCTCTAATATCATATTCTTGATTTTCTAAAATTCGAACTGGAAGTTCAAAGATAAATTCAGTACCCATATTACATTCGCTTTCAACCCAAATTGAGCCACCATGTAATTCTATAAGTGATTTAACAAGCGAAAGACCAATACCACTTCCCTCTCTATTCCTCGAAAGTGATTTATCCACCTGTACAAATCTATTAAAAATGTTTTTTTGCATTTCAATTGGGATTCCAATTCCTGTATCTTTTACGGATACTAAAATAGTTTTTTCAGTATTTTTAATATTCAAAAAAATCTTACCATTACTTGGAGTGAATTTTATGGCATTAGATAAGAGATTAAGAATAATCCTTTCAATCTTATCAGCATCGCAAGCCATTATTCTTTCTTCTAGATCTGTATCAAAAATAATTTCTATCTCATTTTTATTAACATATTCCACTACAGATAATACTATATCCTCTATTATTGAAATAATATCTTGATTTTTAAGATTAATCTTATAAAAACCAGAATCTATTTTAGTTGCATCAATTAGGTTGTTTATAAGTCTTAATAATCTGAAACAGTTCTGCTTCATAATATTATAATATCTCTTAACTCTTTCCTCATTCTCATCTGTGGATGTTATATTTAATAATTGCAGTGTGCTATATAGCACATTTAACGGCGTTCTAAGTTCATGTGATAAGTTTGCGAAAAACTCATTTTTCAATCTATCATATTCTAGCGTTTCATTTAATAATTTGCTTTGCTCTATAAGCTTCTCTCTAAGTTCTTCAGCTCTTTTACGCTCTGTAATATCCCTACTAACATTAAGTATGCACCAATTTCCATCATATTTAATCGCTCTAGACGATGTTTCAACCAAAATACTTTCTTTATTATGAGGCGTTAACTCCATTTCACGCAAACATACTTCTTCCTTATTGCATAATAAATTTTTTAGTGTTTTTAACACATTTTCATGGTGCTTGGGATGAATAAAATCAAATATATTTCTATCTACTGCTTTATCTACATTTAAAATTTTACGTGAAGCACAATTATTGTATATAAATTTATATTCAGAATCAACTACACTCACACATTCATTAATACTGCTTAAAATACATGATGTTTTTTCGTTTTCCTGATTAAGCAGCTTTTCTACTTCTTTTTGTCTATCATATCTTCTTGAATTTGAAATTGAAAGACCACACACTCTGCCAATAATCATTGCAAAATTCATATAATATTCTTTTTTGCTTACGTCCTCAACTCCATAAATTTTCATTATTCCTAATACTTTATTTTTATACGCTATTTTCAATATGAATCCATTTTTTGTATCATTCCATACACATTCTCCATCAAAATCATATAATTCTTTACTTGATTCTATTGAATTATCATCATTAAATGGAATATAAACAGACCGTTCTGATTCATAAAATAAATCAAATAAATTCACTACATTCTCAATAGCTTCTTTTTCTGTCACTGCATATGTTAACTCACATAAAAGCTCAAACACTATAGCCTGATCTGCAAGCTTGGAATTATTTTTTGCTAATAAATCAATATTTTTCCTCTTAGCCGCTTCTAATTTCCATTCTAAAATATTGTTTGATATAAGCGAACTAGCAAAATCCATCCCAACAGGAATATAATCATAAGGCAAATTTACAAACTCCCCAAATTCCTGAAGTTTATCCATGCTATTTTCATATATCCCAGTATCTAAAAGTGTTATTTTCCTCGCTGAATCCAAAAAAAGCATTTTTCCACTTTCTTTATACGCTCTCATTTGTTCAACATTTTTTCTCCAATTTTCAAGCCATCCAGATGAAACAACATATGATTTCTGGTTAATAAAATATTCCACAATATCTTTATTAACAATCATTTCAAAACAATGTTTAAATCTTTTTATTTTATATCTCTCTGTTTTAAAAAACTTATCTAAGTTTTTGCAGCAAGCACCACCTAAAACAATTATTTTACCACATTTCTTTTCACATTTTATAATAGCTTGAATTAAATCATTACTGTTCTTATTATTTCTCTTACATTGAGATACAAATGGTACAACAATAACATCTTCTATATTATTATTTTGTATTATAAGCTTCATTTCTTTAACAAAATTTTCACAAACAACTACCCCTAAATAGTTTTTCATATGATTCCCCCCAACTCAAACTCCAACTAAAACTAAAACTATTCCTTTATACCATACTTTAACTTTCTCTATTAAATTTATATATAGTTTTTTCCATTAGCCATAAATAATTAACATTAATACAAATTATTACAATATATTTACTATAGTAACATATTTAGATAACTACTTCAAATTAAAAAGTAATCGTCCAATACATAATTAACAAAATCTTACTTTCGAATATTTTTAATAATTACACGCATACTACAATTAAAACAATCTAAAAAATATTTTAATAATTAGATTAATTGTAAAGCATTTTATATGAATATTTACGGAGGCAGGGATGAAAGCACTAAAAAGAATATTATCACTTATTACAATCGTATTCTTCATAAGTAATTTATCAATAAATCTTAATATAAGAAATATACAAACTGTATTTGCACAAACAAAACCTGCGAAAGTAGCTGTATTCTTGTTAGATTTTACAGATGACCTTATTTCAGAGATTCGTCAAAACTTAGAAGAGATTCAAAAGCAACATCCAGATGAAGTTCAATATACTTTTTATGATGCTAAATCAGATGAATCTACGCAAAATGCACAAATCGAAAAAGCTCTAAATGGAGGTATCTTTGATCTTATAATATTAAATATAGTTAATAGAGGTAATGCCGCAACAGTTATAAATAGAATCAAAGAATTCAACCTTCCTGTAATTTTATTCAATAGAGAACCACTTACACCAGTGTCTTTACAATCTTATGGCAAAGCACTTTATATAGGAACAGATGGAAAGCAAGCTGGTGCTCTCCAAGGAAAAATGCTTATTGATGCTTGGAATGCAAGCAATAAAGATATTGATAAAAATAATGATAATATAATGCAATATGTTATGTTAGAAGGTGAAAGTGATAATACTGAAGCAATAGAAAGAACAAAATATTCTGTTTCAACAATTGAAAAAGTTGGTATTAAAACACAACAAGTTGCACTTGCAATTGCTGACTGGCGTGAAGATTTAGCTTATAATGCTATGAAAACAATATATGAAAAATATAAGGATCAAATTGAAATTATAATAGCAAATGATGATTCAATGGCTATAGGTGCTGTTAAAGCATTGCAGGAATATGGCTATAATAAAGGAGACCTCTCAAAAACAATACCTATCGTTGGTGTTGATGTAACTCCAGATGCTAAGGAGCTTATAGATAAGGGAGAGATGCTTGGTTCAGTTTATCAATTACCAAAAGATTACGCAGATGCTTTGTATGCAACCGGAATGAACATGATTGCTGGAAAAAGCCCTGTTGAAAATACCAAATATACACTTGATGATACACGAGTTTCAATTCGTCTTCCTCAAAATAAGTATTATTATAGAAATATGTTTACTGGTGAGAATGCAATTGAAGGTACCAGTGAAGATCCTAACTAATAATTGAAAAACTCATATTTTTTAATTTAATAAGTATTATAGTTTATTTCTCCCCCTCTATTTTGGGATATATATACAAGTAATTAATTAAATACACTTATTCTATCAAATGTATTATACAATGGAGGTAAGAATGAAAACACTAACGAGGGCATTATCGTTTATTACAATCTTATTTTTAATGAGTGGCTTGTTAATAAACCTTAATAAAAAAAATATTAAAATTGTATCAGCAGAGACCGCGCCTGCTAAAGTAGCTGTATTTTTATTAGATTTTAATGATGATTTTATAGCAGAAATCGCTGACAATTTAAAAGCTGTTCAAAATGAAAACTCTGGCAAAGTTGAATATACTTTTTATGATGGAAAATCAGATCAATCAGTTCAAAATGCACAAATTGAAAAAGCATTAGATGAAGGTGTTGACCTTGTATTATTAAATATAGTTGACAGAGCAAATGCTCAAAATGTTATGAATAGAATCAAGGAACACAATGTTCCAGTAATATTATTCAATAGAGAACCTGTTTCACCAGTACCTATAAAATCTTATGGTAAGGCTATATATATAGGTACAGATGGAGCTCAAGCTGGCGCTCTTGAAGCAAAGATGGTTATTGATGCATGGAATGCTAGCAGTCAATATATTGATAAAAATAACGATAAAATAATGCAATATGTTATGTTACAAGGCGAAGCTGATAATTCAGAAGCACTGCAAAGAACAAAATCAGCTGTTTCAACTATTGATAAATCTGGAATTTCAGCACAACAAGTAGCATTAATTGCTGACTGGCGTGAGGATTTAGCTTATAATGCTACCAAGCAACTATATGAAAGATATAAAGATCAAATTGAAGTAATAATTGCAAATGACGATACAATGGCTCTTGGTGCTATTAAAGCTTTACAAGAATACGGTTATAATAATGGAGATATTTCAAAAACAATTCCAGTTGTTGGAGTTGATGCTACTCCACCAGCTAAAGAATTAATACAAAAAGGACAAATGTTAGGTTCAGTTTATCAAGACGCCAGGGCTTATGCAGAAGCTTTGTATTTAACTGGAATGAATATGATTTCTGGAAAAAATCCCATTGAAGGCACAAAATACATATTCGACTATACACAAGTTTCAATTCGTCTTCCTCAAACCAAATATTTTTATAGAAACATGTTTACTGGTGGGAATGCCATTGAAGGTACTATTGAGACAAATGACAATCAATAATAATAAGACAAAAAACTCCAATGCCATATTATAATTCCACTTATAATATGGCATTGGAATTTTTTATTTGTTTTTCCTTGCACATAATATAAGTCACAAGTTTAATATAATGTAAATTACATATACTAATACGGAAATCAATAAATATAGAATGGAGGGTTGAATATGAGAAAACTTGCTGAAGGTGAAGTAATTTCATTAACAGGATTATTAAAGTTTGAGAGCGATGGCTTAGCAGTTTTAAGGACAATGGACGCCCTTATAAAAGATGATGAATTAAAAAAGCAAACAGAATCAGGTATATTGGCAGCCGAAGGTAGAATAAAAGGTCTACAACAATTTATTAATGAGAATAACGTTACAAGATCATAAAGGAGGTAAGATGCTATGTCAACTATTTTAAGCAACATAGTTCAAAACACTACTGATATAAGTGATGAAATTATAGCAGGAAATATGCTTGCATCTGGTAAAAGTGCTGCAGATGCTTATCTAAATGCAACAATAACAAGTACAACACCAGAATTAAGAGCACTTTATTCATCTAGTCTTAATCAGGTGGTTGGTGGTCATTCAGCACTTACTGAGTTAACAGTAAATAAAGGTTGGATTAACCCATATAATCCACCTACTCAACAACTCTCAGATATGGTAAGTAAAGCTGAAGAAACAGTTAAATAGATTAAAAGGTACCATGAATTAAAATTATACCTATAGACTAGACACGTGAAAAAAAGTGCTTAGTCTATAGGTATTTCTTCAGTAAAAGTTGTTCAATTATTGCTTGTGTAGCTTGTCTGGGGAACATGCGGGAATTGAGCAAATCTTACTGTTAGAAATCCATAGCCATATTCTATAGCAATCGAGCAACAGAGTATCCTTACTTTCGGTTAATTACCACATAAATTTAAGAACTCAACTTATTTGTGGTTAATATCTACACTAGAAATCATATATATATTTGTGAAAGAAGCATTTGAAATTGAGCTGTTGAATATTCTTAATTGGCGCTTGTTACATTTACTGCTTGTCAAAATGAATATTTGGAACATGCAGAAATGTGCACAAGCTCCCATTTAGAATCTTCCAGCTAAAATTTCATAAGTCCGATGGAACAAATATATATATGATTTCGGTGAATTACCACATAAATTTAAGTTATAAGCTGCTTATCTATATAAAAATTAATTTTCTGCTATTTTCTTAGATGATAAATTAGGATTTCTATATCTCTTTCTTGCCTCGGTTTTATCTCCCCATTGAATTGCTTCCTTAGGGCAATGTTGAATACAAGCCATGCACATTTCACAATTGTGTTTCCATGTTGGTTTGTCTGAATTAAATTCTATATTATTAACTGGGCAAATTTTCTCACATAATTTACAGCTAGTACAATTATCATTAACCCAAAACTTCTCATCTCTTGAATGTAAATTGTCCATTATCTTATCGGTAACCTTAATAAAAAGTTTATCAATTACTGTATCGACTATTAATTTACTACATTCACACTTAGAATCTTTTCTTTCTTTAATTATATCTGCTATCTTTTTAACTTTCTCTGATTCTTTTTCAAAAAGCTTATTTTGTTTCTCAATAGAACTAGGAGCATATGCACAAATATTATTTCCTGGCATATGAATTAAGAAACCTGAATTAAGAACTGCACCATTATTTTGTAGCATTTTCTTCAACTTAACCAACACACTAGCAGGTCCTCCCCCATGAGTTGCTACTGCAAAAATATAAGTATCTGAACTAATTTCAAGTTTGTTAACAAGTTTTTCTACTATCAGCGGCAAACGTGCATAATACACAGGGAATACTATTCCAAGTATCTTTGATTCAACTTTTATTTTTTCTTCTGTTATAAGTGAAGATATTTGACACAAATCAAAGTCTCCTATTTCAGCATCTATATCTCTAGCCACCTGAAAACTGTTGCCTGTCCCTGAAAAATATAAT
Source organism: Clostridium saccharobutylicum DSM 13864 (assembly GCF_000473995.1). Taxonomy (NCBI): domain Bacteria; kingdom Bacillati; phylum Bacillota; class Clostridia; order Eubacteriales; family Clostridiaceae; genus Clostridium; species Clostridium saccharobutylicum. Next base: position 4,036,544 of record NC_022571.1, read on the forward strand.
ATCGTATTCTTTTCTATTGTCATGAAAAACTCTCCTTCTATCCTTATTTAATTACCTGTTAGCACATAAGAAGAAATAATAGTTCTAAAAGAGGCAACGTGTATTTTGTGTTAACTAATTAACAAAGTCTTGCTCATAGTAGTCACACTCTAAACTTGATAACGCAGTATGCCCCAAAATAAACAATCTATTACCTTATTATTTTTTGGTTGTGCTTTAAACTGATTTCATTTAGCTTTTGTTTATTATAAACTATATTATATAAGTTCTTGATTTATTATACCACTTTAAGATTAAGTAATTTCTATATAATTATTATCTATCTAATGTTAAACTTGTAGAAATCATTGATAATTTTAAGATACCATATGAAATCTTAAAAACATATCTTCAAAATAATCTTCTTTAGTTATATTCTATATTTAAACAATAAAAGAGAGCATTTCTGCTCTCAATGTTACAAAATATAGATACTCAATTTAAGAATTAAACTTATAATTAGAATATGCTTCCATACTAGAAATTGCATACATTTTTGTGAAACAGCCATTGAAATTAAACTGTGAAGGTTCTTGTACAAGGTAGTACCATTTCTCGCTTGTCCTAAAAGTGAGAATCGAAATTTTACATTTCGTTATTCGAACTTTCTCTGTGAGCTTTTATATTAGGAACATGCAAAAATGGTACTACCTTGTACTTAGAACCTTTCAGTGAAAATTTCATGGTCCTGTGGAACAAAAATGTATTCAATTTCGGTTATTCACCACATAAGTATGATTTATAGTTTAACATTTAATTATTTTATAGTTTTAAATTCATATCCTTGCTGTTTTAAATAGTCTATTATTCCTGGTAAAGCCTTTGCTGTTTCTTCTTTTCCATAAGTATCATGCATTAATATTAATGCCTTTTCTCTATTACCTATAGTTTTAATAGCTTCCTGAGTTAGCTGTGCTGCATCTTTATGACCACTTTCTGCATCACCTGATAATGCATTCCAATCAATTTGATGCCAGTCTTTTTCATGTAAAGCCTTGTCCACGGCTTCAGCTCCTTGTGGGTCCTTTTTACTCCATGTCTCTTGCCCTCCAGGAAATCTAATTGCACGTGTTGAAAAGTCTTGTCCCAAAACACCTTTTAAAGCTTTATCTGTCTTATCAAAATCAGACATACAATTTCCCAAGTTTATCTTTCCATTTGGAAATAAGTAGCTATAATCATGCGAATAAGAATGAATTCCTATTGCATTACCTTCTGATATTTCTCTCTTTACTAAATCCTTACTTGCTTCATCTTTATCAACGTATTTTCCTATAAGAAAGAAAGTTGCATTTACATTTTTAGATTTAAGAATATCTAAAATTTGTGGAGTTACAGTTTCCGATGGACCATCATCAAAAGTCAAATATGCAACTTTTTTACCATCAACTCCATCGGGTTTTTGCCCTTTAATTTGTTGATCAATATACTTTTCTAAATATGCAACATTTTCTACACTATTATCACTTTCTTTATCTACAGAATTATCATTGCTGTTTTGTGAAGAATCTTTATCTTGATTTTGCACTGAATTATTATCAGCAGCTTGTACAGCTTGCTTGCTTGATGAGAACTTTTGAGCAATAACTGCTCCTCCTATAATTACAAATAATCCAACTATAATACTAGATATAATAATTCTTTTTCTCTTAATGTTTTTGCTCTTATTTTTATTGTCAGCATAATTACGTTTCATTTTTCTACCTCTTATATATTTAAGAATTTAATTTATGTTTTATACTACAATTGCTACCTATTTAGCTGATTTATATAGGGTTTCTCATTGCGGAACCCTATAGCTAAGACCAGAACCTATATTAATTATATTCATAAACTATTGGTTTTACCTCATCAATTTTATTATTGTAATTGATGTTTAAACTGACTATTATAAAGATCTGTATAAATTCCACCTTTAGTTACAAGCTCGTCATGATTTCCTCTTTCTACTATTTTACCACTTTTCATAACAAGTATTATATCTGCATCGCGTATTGTTGAAAGTCTATGAGCTATAACAAAACTTGTTCGTCCCTTCATCATTGAAAGAAAAGCATTTTGTATTTTTAGTTCAGTTCTTGTATCTACGCTACTTGTTGCCTCATCTAAAATAAGCATTGGTGGATCTATAAGCATTACTCTGGCTATAGTTAAAAGCTGCTTCTGACCTTCTGAAAGATTTCCCCCAGATTCAGTAATCATAGTATCATAACCATCAGGAAGTCTTTTTATAAAGCTATGAATATACGCTGCTTTAGCTGCATTCTTAACTTCTTCTAAAGTGGCATCTGGTTTACCATAAGATATATTTTCCCTTATAGTTCCCTCAAAAAGCCATGTATCTTGAAGTACCATACCAAATTGATTTCTAAGACTATCTCTAGTAAGGTGATTTATTTCTTTACCATCTATAATAATCTTTCCTTTGTCCAAGTCATAGAATCTCATAAGCAGATTTACCATTGTTGTTTTTCCAGCACCTGTTGGTCCTACAATAGCTATAGTACTTCCTTTTTTTATATCTACGCTAAAGTCTTCTATAAGTGGTACTTTCTTATCATAAGCAAAAGATACATTTTCAAACTTAACATTTCCTTCACATCCAGTTATATTTTCTGCATCTTTAGAATCTGCTTTTTCTGGTTCTTCATCTATAACAGAAAATATTCTTTCACAAGATGCAAGTGCTGCTTGAAGCTGAGTAGCCACACTTGTTATATTGTTTATTGGTTGTGAAAACTGAGTTGAATAAGTTAAAAAACTTGAAATTACACCTACACTTAATCCACTTATAACTGAAAGGATTCCTCCAACCAAGCCAACTAAAATATATGTAACATTATTTACAAGCCTTGTTGCTGGATTTGTAAGTGATGAATAAAACTGAGCAAGTTGTCCACATTTATAAAGTCTCTTATTAATTTCTCCAAAACTTCCCTCAGCCCTTTTTTCATATCCAAAAAGTCTTACTACTTTTTGATTTCCTATGATTTCTTCTATATATCCGTTTAATTCTCCTAAAGTTTTTTGTTGTTCTTTAAACATCTTATTAGATCTTTTTGTAATAAAAGAAGCAATCAGAAAACATAAAGGTGTCATTAACACTATTACAGCAGTTAATTTAAAACTTAAACTTGCCATTAAAATAAGTGAACTTAATATAGTAATAATACCTGGGTAAAATTGTGTTATACCTTGAAACAATCCATCAGAAATGTTATCCATATCATTTGTAAGTCTGCTTATAATATCTCCATGAGGATTTATATCAAAATACTTTAAAGGCAGAGTACTTATCTTATCTAATGCTTCATTTCTAAGATCCTTTACTGTATTATAAGCCACAATATTAGCAACTACAGTAAAGAGCCATGTAAATAAGGCACTTATTACATAAATTACTCCAAGTATTATAATAGTCTTAATTAAACCATCAAAATCAACTTTCCCCTCAGCAATTATTTTATCAATCGCCTTTCCGACTATTAATGGCATAAATGCAATGAGCACATTACTTATTAGTGCAAATATCAAAGACGCAAACATATAACCTTTGTATTTTGAAACATAACCTATTAATCTAGAAAATGTACTTTTTTTCATTTACATAGCCTCCTTTGTAATTTGAGAACTACATATCTCTTTATAAACACCGCATTCTTTAGTCAATTCTTCATGAGTTCCAACTCCTGCTAGATTTCCATCATCTAAGACAATTATTAAATCTGCATCTTTTATAGTGCTTATTCTTTGAGTAACCATAATTACAGTTGTGCCTTCTGAATTTTCTTTAAGAGCTTGTCTAAGCGCTGCATCTGTAGCATAATCAAGTGCACTTAAGCTATCATCCATAATTAATATTTCTGGTTTTTTTACTAAAGCTCTTGCTATGGTAAGTCTTTGCTTTTGACCTCCTGAAAAATTAACACCACCTTGAGAAATATATGTATCATACTTTTCAGGCATTCTTTCCACAAAGTCTGCTGCCATTCCAATTTCAGCTGCCTTTTTAACTTCATTCATAGTTGCATTTTGAGCTCCCCATCTTATATTTTCTGATACAGTACCAGAGAATAAAACAGCTTTTTGAGGAACTAATCCTATATTATCATCAAGTTCTTTTTTACTATACTCTCTTACATTCGTTCCATTTATTAAAATATCACCTTTAGTAGTATCATATAATCTAGGTATTAAATTAATTAAAGTGGTTTTTCCTGAACCTGTACCACCTATTATTCCAACCATTTGTCCCCTTTTTATTTCAAAAGATATATCACTTATAGCATCTTCCTTGGAATCCTTATAAGAAAAAGATACATTATCAAATTTAAGTATTGGAACATCTTTATCACTATTTTTACCAAATACACTATTTCCACTATACTTAATACTTGGTTCTGTATTAAATACTTCATTTACACGAGCTGCACTAGCTGCTGCTTTAGTAAAGGTAACTATAAGATTAGCAAGTACTATAAGAGCTGATAAAACCATATTTATATAGTTAATATAAGCTATAACCTTTCCTGTTGTCATTGCACCCACGTTTACTCTTATTCCACCAAACCAAATTACTGCCATAAGTGCAAAATTCATTATTATACTTGTAACAGGATTCATAAGTGCAGATATTTTTCCTACTTTAATTGCAGTACCTGCAAGTTCTTCATTTGATTCTTTAAATCTTACCTTTTCGCCTTCCACTCTGGCAAATGCTCTTATAACTCTTATTCCAGATAGATTTTCTCTTAATATAAGTGCTAATTTATCAAGTTTTTTCTGAACTACTTTATAAAGAGGAAGAGATTTATTCATAATAAGATATATTGCAAAAGCAAAAAATGGAATTGATAAGTACATTATTAAAGATAATTTAATATCAAGATACATAGCCATTATAATTCCGCCAATGCATAGAAAAGGAACTCTTATTGCAAGTCTTATCAGCATTGCAAGGCCTAATTGAAGTTGATTTACATCATTTGTTACACGATTAATAAGAGATGGTGTTCCAAAATCATCAATCTCATTATATGAAAAAGTTCCTATCTTCTTAAACATCTCATTTCTAAGGGCTGTTCCAAATCCCTGTGAAGCAATTGAAGAAAAATATTGACAGGTAAAAGATGATAACACCCCTAAAATTGCCATTACAAGCATTATTAATCCTATCTCAAATATGTAATTAATATTTCCAGTTCCTATACCTTTATCCGTTATAAGAATCATTATTGTAGGTATTGATATTTCAAATATTGCCTCAAGCAATTTAAATATCGGCCCTAATATAACTTGTTTCTTATAGGGCTTTACTAATTTTAATATATTATTCAAAGTTTATCCTCCAATCTTAATATAGATATCCAAACCGTAATTTAGACTTATGTGGTAACTAACCGAAAGAAAGGGTGCTCTGTTGCTATGGTTACTAGAGAAAAGGATAGTGGATTTCTAACAGCAGAAGTTGTTCTATACTTCGGTTAGCTATTACATAAGTCTAAAATATTTGTTGGATATCTATATTGTATATTTATAAAATTTCATTTATTATTATATCAAAAAGAAATCTATATAAAAAATACATAATATATATGCTTGCCATATATTTTTTATATATCAAAAGGTGAATATAATGGATATTAAACAATTGAAATATTTCTATGTAATTGCAGAAGAAGGGCAAATAACAAGTGCTGCTAAAAAGCTACATATTGCCCAGCCACCTTTAAGTTACCAACTCAAAAATTTAGAAGATGAGTTAGGTGTAAAACTTGTTGAAAGGGGAAGCCGCAGCATTACACTAACTGATGCAGGAGTTATACTTTATAAACGTGCTAAACAAATATTATCTCTAACTAAATCTACTGTTGATGAATTAAAAGACTTTAAACAAGGAATCTCTGGAACTTTATCTATAGGTACTGTCTCTTCATCTGGAGCATCACTTTTAGATAGCAGGTTAAGTATATTTCACGATAAATACCCATTTATAAATTTTGAAATTCATGAAGGAAACACGTATGAACTATTGGAATTATTAAATAAGGGCATAATTGAAATTGCTATTGTTAGAACTCCATTCAATAATTCTGGAATAAATTCAATTTTCTTAGAAAAAGAACCTATGACTGCAGCGATGGTAAAAGATCTTAATTGGACTGATAGTAAAGTTATTGACATTAAAGAATTAGAAAATAAACCATTAATATTTTACAGAAGATTCGAAAGATTAATATTTAAAGCTTGCCACGATTTAAACTTTAATCCAAATGTATTTTGTAAAAATGATGATGCACGAACTTCTTTGCTTTGGGCAAACTCAGGACTTGGAATCGCTATAGTTCCAAAATCCGCAATAAAATTAATAGGATCTTCAGATATAATTTATAAAGAAATTAACAATGAAGAATTATCAACTCAGATAACTATAATATGGTCTAAAACTGGTTATCTTTCATCTGCCGGAAAGAATTTTTTAGAACTATTCTCAAATACGTAACCACTAACTTTATCTCCTTTAAAATATAATCATTGTTTCAAAATATTAAATACGTTAATATTTTCTTTGATAAATAATCTGCTTCGCAGACTGTGAGTTTCGTCTACTTCTAAAAGTTATCCAAAAATTTGATTGCATTATAATTTCATAAAGAATAAAAAAACATGTGGTACTTTGCATGTAAACCAGATTTACACGTAAAGCACCACATATTCTAATAAAATTAAATCAAATTACTTTTAGCAATTCAAGTATAATAACTTCATATTTATATAAATCTATATTTAAATTATGAAACGAAATTAAGTTTTTATTTTCTTTTTTTAACTCGATCTTATTATTTACTCTTATAAAAATAATTTTAATTCTTTTAAATATGGTTATGATACCTTTAATTATTGAATAATAGTTTATACAATACAGCCCCAATTAATATCATTCCTCATATTCTAATATATCACCAGGTTGACACTGCAATTCGCGACAAATAGCTTCAAGTGTAGAAAATCTTATTGCTTTCGCTTTATTGTTTTTTAAGATAGATAAGTTTGCATTTGTAATTCCAACCTTTTCTGCTAACTCTGAAAGGGAAATTTTTCTTTTTGCCATCATTACATCCAAGTTCACTATAATTCCCATATTCTCCTCCATCATATAGTTAAATCATTCTCATCTTTAATTTTAATTGCATTTTCAAATATCTTCGCAAGAATTAATACAAATAATCCAACTAAAACAAAAATCAATCCTTCTGCATCAGTATTTAAACCAGTTTTATCAAAGTTATAAGCAAAAATATGTGCTTTAAACTTTAACCAATCTTTAGTAAAAACATAAGCTGAAATTATAAATAAATATACTGATATCTTCTGCATCCTCTTTACATTCTCTATCACAAATGGAGCTTTACTAATTAAAGTACTATTTATTTTAATTAGTTCTCTACATATTCCAAGAACACAACAATAAGCAACAATAGAGAAAAGTAACATAGACACTAATGGTTTAATAGAAACAAAATTATAAAACATTAAGTACACAAATATAGCACCTATAAGTCCAATCAAACCTATATAATAAATAACCTCTAGAAAAATATTTAATTTCTTATCGTTGATTTTCAATAAAGAACTTAATTTTGTATTAATACTTTTTAAACTGTCTTTTAATAAATAACTTAATCTTGTGTTAATACTTTTTAAACTCTCTCTTAATTTAGCATTCATAGCCAACCTCCAATTTCAATAATATACTAATATAGCTTTAAACAGTAAGGTCATTTTCATTTTTTATTTCAACTGCTTTTTCAAATATTTCCGCCAGAACAAAAGCTACACACGCTAATAATAAATACATAAAAAAACTTGCTTTAAGAGACGCATTTTCTGATTCCAAAAATGTAAAGTAGCTTTTAACATGCAAATTTGTAACTCCATCTATAATAGCCATTAAAAATATTTTATATCCTATATTCTTAAATCGCTTAACATTACTAGAGCAAAAAGGTGTTAGATTTGTGCTATATATAATTTTACGTAAATCTAAAATTATTAATAAATATATTAAGCAGATTATAAATGTACTCAATATATTTTGTGTAAATTTTCCACTTAATATATCAAATAAAGAGCAAACTAAAAAAATGATAATACAACCGACATTAAATTAAGAATTACTTTGCTAATATTTATTGTTAAATGATTTTTCATAAATAAACATCTCCTTGTAAAATTTCCTATTATTAATATACCATCTCAATTATTAAATAGCAATATATATTTATCGTTTATCAATAAATACATATTGAAATAAAGATGTTACTACTCAATAGGATAGAATTATAGATATCCAAATCAAGATTTAAATTTATATAGTAACTTACCGAAATAAAGGTTATGCATTTGTTTCGGTTACGTAGGACTATGAAAATATCGCTGAAATGTTCTAAATATCTGGTTGTATCAACTTTAGCATGTCATTTTGACACAAAATTAAAGAACTTTATATAGTTATGTCAAGCATTGCAATACTTGTGTTATGTAATATATAATTAACTAAATGAATAATTGTAAATTATTATGTAAAAATAATGTAAAATTTATACTTAGGAGGAATATGTAGTGAATAGAAATATATTATTGTCCTTCTCAAAATTTCTTGCATGGTTATTTATTATATGTACTATAATTATGCTTTTTATTATCTACAACAATATAGAAAATAATATTATTTCAACATTTGGGATGTTCTATTTTTATTTAGTGCTTTTAGTGGTTACATGCATACCATTAATTACTATTTTGAATTTAAGAAAGTTAAAATCGGTTCAACTAAAAGAAAGGCTGTTTAAATTTATTGCTTTGTTTATTTTATTTAGCATTCTAAACTATGTTTTCGATTATACATTCAGACATTCAAATATAGATTTATTTAGAGAATTTTCAATTGCTTTTGGTTTAACATTTATCATTTCATTTAATGATTAATACACACAATTTTAATAAAGCTTGAATTACATGGTTCCACTCATTGAGAATTTAATATATCACAAACATAGAAATTAGATACATGTTTGTGTAATAGGCCTTTGAAAATAAGCTGTTTAGGCTCTAAATGTAAGTTCGTTCAATATATACTAGATTATTAACACTATTCATTAACATAGCCATTTTTTAAACAACAAGTAATTATATAAAATTTTCACAAACTGGAGTTGAGATAAATATGATAGAGAGAAACGAACAAAATGTATATGATATTTTAAATTTATTAGAAATTCAATATGTTAGATATGAACATAAACCAATATATACAATCGATGAAGCCAAAGATTTAGATATATTGATTCCTGGAGGAAAATGCAAGAATCTTTTTCTTAGAAATGGAAAAGGCGATATTCATTACCTTGTAATTTTAGATGAAAATAAAAGCATAGATTTAAAATTGTTGGCTAAACAAATAGGATCTACACGCTTATCATTTGCGTCTGAAGATAGATTATATAAATACCTAAAGCTTACACGTGGCTCTGTTACTCCATTTGGTATAATAAATGATATTAACAAGGAAGTAATAATTTTAATCGATAATGATTTAAAAAATGAAAAATTATTAAACTTTCATCCAAATGTTAATACAGCAACAATTGGTATATCATCTATAGATTTTGAAAAGTTTATTAAATATCATGAAAATAAATTTTGTTATATTGAAATAAACTAAGATTAAGGCACATGAAAAAAATAGCAAGTCCATCTGCCAAGCCTATTTTGCATCATGCTACGTCAGCGAATTCCTCTAATAGCCCGCTATTAGACAAATCCACTTCCTTGCCTGGCACAAAATAATCATGGCATTTTGGACTTGTTATTTTCTTTCATGTGCCTAACTTAAATGTTAGGAGATAAAATCATGAAAAATCTTGTTTTCATAAATGGAACTATGGGAGTAGGAAAAACAGCAACAAGCAAAGAATTGCAAAAAATGTTACCTAATTGTGTTTTTCTTGACGGTGATTGGTGTTGGGATATGTCCCCTTTTATTGTGACCGATGAAACAAAAAAGATTGTTATTGATAATATTAGTTATATTCTAAATAATTTTATTTCTTGTTCAGAATATAAAAATATTATTTTCTGTTGGGTAATGCATGAACAAAGTATTCTTGATGATGTATTGTCCAGATTAAACAAACATAATTGTATATTATATAAATTTTCTCTCGTATGTTCAGAACAATCATTAATTGCACGAATTACAAAAGATATTAAACAAAAAATAAGAAATAAAGATGTTATTGAAAGAAGTGTTCCAAGATTAAAAAATTATTTTGAAATGGATACACAAAAAATTGACGTAAGCAATATTTCTGCAAAAGAAACAGCAGAAATAATATATACACGTGTTATTGGATAAATTATAGATATCCAAATCAAGACTTAGACTTATGTGGTAACTCATCGAAATCATATATATATTTTAAAATTTAATTAAATACTTTTCCCCATTATTGTATATTGTTTTAAATTATAGTCAATAATGTTGATGAAAGCATGATAACCTAAACATAGAAATAGAGATAGCGTTTTTTCAATCACCCACGCTATCTCTTTTTATTCTAAAAATAATCTAATATTTCCATCATGCTGCGTAAGTAAATTGACCTAATAGGCTCGCTATGAGGACAATTCACCTCCTTGCCTGATAAAAAATATCCATGATGAATTGGACTTGTTATTTATTTTCACGTGCCTTATCATTCTCATATAATTTAGCATAATCAATAGCCCAATCACATAACGTTGATAATATTGGCAACAGACTTCTCCCACGATCAGTAAGAGAATATTCTACTTTAAGAGGAATTTCCGTATAAACCTTTCTATTAACTAATCCACCTTCTTCTAATGATCTAAGTTGCTGTGTAAGCATCTTTTGAGTTATGCTTGACAAAGTCCTTTTAAGTTCATTAAATCTCATAGTTTTTTTACCAAGGTGCCAAATTATAATCGGCTTCCACTTTCCCCCTATGACATCTAATGTTAATTCCATAGAACAATTGTATTTTACTCCTTTAAATTCTATCATTTTAACTCCTTTTTTATGTAAACTTACTTTATCACATTCTACTTTAAGTATACAATAAGTAACCATGTTCCTAAAAAGTGCGTACTTGATACTGATAGCATAATGGTATAAATTATATTTTATCATAACAACTTCAAATATAATCTATAATTTCCAAATAATTAGGAGTGATATTAATGGAATTAATAAATGTAAATCAATCTAAATGTATTAAATGCGGGATTTGTTCAAAGGTATGCCCATGTGCAGTTTTGTCCATGACCCAAAATGGTCCTACTGCAGTAACTAGTGAAAGTAACTGCATTGGTTGTGGTCATTGCGTTGCTGCATGTCCTAATGGAGCACTTGATAATGTCAAATCTCCTTCAAGTAGTCAAGCAAATTCGGACAACCTTCCAGTTATGGATTCAAAAACTGCACAATATTTTCTTAGATCTCGTCGTTCAGTACGCTGCTATAAGGATACCCCTGTACCTAAGGAAAAACTACTAGAATTAGTAAACATTGCACACTATGCTCCTACTGCTAGCAACAGCCAAGGAATTTCTTATGTAATTGTGGATAATAAAGAAATATTAAAGAAAGCAACTGAAGTTATAATTGAATGGATGGAACAACAGCTTGATAAGCCTTACCATTGGTCCTTTCCAAGACATGTCAAAAATTATAGAGATACTGGAATAGATTCAATTTTGCGTAGTGCACCACATATTATTCTAGCCACAGCTCCAAAGAACTTTAGAAATGGAAGAGAAAATACACTATTTTCATTCTCTTATCTTGAATTATACGCACCTACAATTGGACTCGGTTCCTGCTTTGCTGGATTATTTGAAATGTGTGCATTTTCAGGATACTCACCACTATTAGAACTATTCAATATTCCTAAAGATAAAGTAATAACAGGAGCGGTCATGGTTGGATATCCAAAATATAAATATAAGAAGATAGTTGATAGAAATCCTTTAGAAGTTAATTATATTGAATAGCTATAAACAGATAACTTATAACCTAAACTTATGTGGTAACTCACCGAAATCATATATATATTTGTTCCATTGGACTTATGAAATTTTCGCTGGAAGATTCTAAATGGGAGCTTGTATCCATTTCTGCATGTTCTAAATATTCATTTTGACAAGCAGTAAATGTAACAAGCTCCCATTAAGAATCTTCAACAGCTCAATTTCAAATGCCTCTTTCACAAATATATATATGATTTCTAGTGACGATATTAACTACAAATAAGTTTAGTTCTTAAATTGGATATCTATAGGCGGATGTAATTAAACAAAATTTTAAAGACTTTTGAATTGATATAATTAATTGATTTAGAGTCTAGAAACATAAATATTTCATTCCACGCAATACTAAATATATTGAATTAATAATATTTAGCAAATTAAAATTCACTAAACATTTTCGTATATTAGCAGTAATCTATGTTAAATTTTAATAACTTTAGAATTTGTTTGATAATATAATTCTTTTAACTATTTTTAATACAAAAAAGTAAGATAAATTAATTTTCTATCTTACTTTTATTATTTTATGTTTTTTAATTAAGAAATATATGACACAACATCTCCAACAACATATAATTTAAAATTACATTCAAATATACTCTTTAATTTGAATATTATATTTTAAAAATTCTTTCCTCATTTATCTTGCAACAATGCTATCTTTCTTTATATTATATATAACTATAGCAACTATCATCATTATAAAAATATAAATAAATACTTTTAAAAGATCACTAATATATGATGTATAATTAAAAACATCTATAATTGCCTGAGTTGCATAATATCCTGGCAATATCTTTTCTAAAGTAATTAAAAGATCTGGCGCCTGAGGCCATATTACCTTGTTTGCATTGGTTGCCATCGCTAATATATATATAGGGAAAGATAAAGTTTGTAATGTAACTGAATCACATAAGATTCCAAGGCATAAACCAATTAAAACATAAAATATACTCAAACATAAAACAATTAATTCAAGATTTAATAACTGTATGTTTAAGTTAAGTCTGTATATTACCGCACCAAATAGAACAATTACTACTTCAATTAAAAACCCTAATAAAGTCTGTACTAAAGTAGTAGTAATTATAAATTTTGCTGGCGTATACGGTGTTGTAACTAATACATTGCCTATATACATCTTCTCTCTAGCGACACGGCTACTTAATGTATTTATCCCACCACCTATAGTAGCAAAAACAGAACATAAAACTGCAAATATAGTAATTAATTGATTATTTCCACTTTCAGCCTTTGTAATAGTAACTAATATAACATAGAAAATCAATGGAACAATTAATGAAAAAGAAATAAATCTCTTATTACGTATTATTTTCAAAAACTCATAACTTATAATTTTCCTCATACCATCATCTCCTCTTTACATATATAATTCACGATATATATCTTTAACTTTTTTGAATCTCTCCTCAAATCTATAATTATTCTTATTTAAATAATCAATTATAGAATCTCGCTTCTTCATATCACATATATATAATTTATCATCTTCAATGTTTCCACCTAATACCTGCTGAACATTTGAAACTTCTTCTTCATTACCAGATATAATAATTATTTTTGTACTAACAAGTTCTGATTTATTAACATCTTTTATAATTTTTCCATCCTTTAAAAATATAAATCTGTTACAATAATCATTTAGCTCATCTAAATGATGTAGTGTTACAAAAACTGTTTTCTGCTTTTCTTTAATCTTCTTTATATTTGTCCAAAAAGCTTTGCATGCTTGCACATCCATTCCTACTGTTGGCTCATCAAGAAAAAGTATTTTAGGATCAGATGCTATTGAAATAGCAAATGATAATCTTCTTTTTTGACCACCTGATAAATTTGCAACTAAGACCTTTTTTTCATTTTCTAAATCAATAATCTTTAATAAATAATTTGTATCTACTTTTGATTTATAATAACTTTTATGCAATTCTATAGTTTCCGCCACTCTTAAATTATCTGGAAAATAATCATTCTGATGCATTACTCCTACCTCTCTTTTTACAGAGAAGTCACGCTTTATTTCTCCTTCATCAATACTTATCAAACCCAATATAGCTCGAATTGTAGTTGTCTTACCTGAACCATTAGGTCCCATAAGTGCTACACACTGTCCGTTATCAACTTTAAAAGATACACCGTCTAAAACAATTTTACTCTTAAATTTTTTTTTTACATTTCTCAATTCTAACATAAGTTTCCTCCCATTATTACCAATCTATGTTTCATTTATTTGAAATTGGTGTTATTGACCTTGAAATTTAAAATTTATTATCTTCTATTGCTATAGTTCTCTCTGGCAAGCATGAAAATTTAGTATTAAATCGACTATATAAATCAATCAATGCACCTATATATTGATTTTAATTAATTCACTAACATTTTTATTATAATCACATATTTTTATGATTCTATGATTTTCATCAAGTTTTATTTCTAAACATCCAAAGCACAAATTATCATTTAAAGTATACATTGTCCCTATTTGTTTTATTTAATAATTTTTTATTCTTTCAAAAACTTTCTCTTGCTTATTACTTACTAATATTCCATTATAACACAAATTTTTTATAATCTTATTTCAAAATTAAAGAACTTTATTATTTATGTTAAATATTTGAATGTTTATAGTTATGTAGTATATAATTAACTGCATAAACAATTGTAAATTTTTGTGAAATAAAATAATAATATACTAGTGGGAATAACTATGAACAGTAAAGAAATGCGAGAATATCGAAAGAAATATAATTTGAAACTTACAGAGACTGATGATTTCTTTAAAGACTTTGGAGCATTGGATGATAGTACATATTCTGCTGGCGCTATTGATAAAAAGCATAAAGAACTTATGGGATTAGCCATTTCAGTAGTTAGCCGTTGTAATGAGTGTATTTGTTATCATATAGAGGGTTGTTTAAATGCTAAAGCTAACATAGACGAAATTATGGAAGCAATAAAGATTGGAGTTATTGGCGGTGGTTCTATAACTTACCCTAATGCAAGATTTGCTATGCAAGTATTAGAAGAATTTACATTGGAAAAATAAAATATTTTATTAGGATTATATTGCAAAATATTACTAAGACTTGAATTATACACTTCCTTATTACAAATATGTATCTAATTTCGGCTGCGATTCACATATGCTCTATTCTCATTGCGGGTACAACTTGCAGTCTTAGAAACATCTATCAAAATTTTCAGTAACCGAAACAAATGCACAACCTCTATTTCGGCTAGATATTATTTAAGACTTATAATTAGAATGTGTTTCCATACCAGAAAGTAAAGGTACTCTTTTGTAAGCATTGCATTTAGAATATGGCTATAGGTCTTTCTTCAGTAAAGTTGTTCAATTCTTGCTTATACCCAGCTTGTCTGAGGAACATGCAGGAATTGAGCAACTCTTACTGTTAGAAATCCATAGCCATATTCTATAGCAATCGAACAACAGAGTACCCCTACTTTCGGCTAATCACCACATAATTCTAAGTTAAAAATTGTTTATCTATATGAAAATCATTGAATTTCCACTTTTTCAACAGCCAAAAAGTTTTCTTCAAACATATCTGCTGTAAGAGGCTTGCTAAATATATAACCTTGAACTTGATTGCATCCGATCTCTTTTATCACTTCAAGTTGCTCTTTTGTTTCAATGCCTTCTGCGATTGTTAAAACATTTAATGCCTCAGCTAACATTACTATAGCCTTTACAATATGTCTCTTACTTAAGTCTGTTACTATATTATCAATTAACTCTTTTGCAATTTTTAAACGGTCAAAAGAAAACTGCTGAATATAACTTAATGAAGAATATCCTGTTCCAAAATCATCTATTGAAGTTGATATTCCCATACTGCTAAGCATTGAAAATATTTTCCCTAAAGTCGCTTCACCCTTCATTGCAATATTTTCTGTAATCTCTATATCAATCCAATCTGAATTCAAATCATACTCTTCTAAAATTTTTTCTAATTTATGTGCAAACTTTATGCTGTCAAGTTGATTAGGTGAAATATTAATTCCCATTTTCATATTTAATCCAAACTTTTTATTCCATATTCCTATTTGCTTTGCAGCAGTATTCATAACCCAATCACTTATTTTTTCTATACTTCCAGTTTCTTCAGCAATCTTTATGAATTTATTAGGTGAAATATTTCCTTTTATAGGTGAGTTCCATCTTATTAGTGCTTCCATTCCAACTAATTCATTAGTATTTATATCAATTTGTGGTTGATAATAAAGTTGAAATTCATTATTATAATCTGCATTTTTAAGCAATAATTCAATCTCATTTTTTTCTAAAATTAAATTACTTATATTAGAATTAAAAATTTCATATTTATTTTGTCCTTTTGATTTTGCATAATACATTGCCATATCTGCATTTTTCATAACAACATTTCTAGATGTTGCATCAGTCGGAAATGATGCAATTCCTATGCTTATAGTTATATTAAACTCATAATTCTCTATATAAATACTTTCATTGCAACTTGTAGTTATCTTTTGAGCAAATTTTTCAACTTCATCCTCACTCAAATCTCCTTCAATTACAATTACAAATTCATCTCCACCTAATCTTGCTACAATACTATTTTCATCAGTTTCTTTTTGTAATCTTTGAGCGATTTCAATCAATAAAGAATCACCAATATCATGTCCATAAGTATCATTTATTGTTTTAAAACGATCCACGTCTATATAATATATTGTTATTTTCTGATTAGATATTTTTTGATCTATAATATCATCCAATCTTTTTTTTAAATATCTGCCATTATAAACATTTGTGATAAAATCATGATAAGATGTATATTCCAAGTCGTCATTTTTGAGCAAAAGTTCTTTTGTACGTTCCTTAATTTTTTCCTCTAATATTAAATTTATATTTTTCTCATCATTAAGAAGTTTCTCGTTATTTATAGCCTTCTGCACATAATTACTTGCTATTTCATAAATTGTAAAAATTAAAAATAATATTAATATTTTATCAAAATCAAATCCTTTAAATATTATATAGATAGGAATAGTTAATAATAAAATCAAACTTTTTTTAGTATTTCCAATATTTTTAGTTTGAGAATAAAATTCATATGCCCATTTACAATTATTATATTGTAAAACACTTATCCCGCCAAAGGCAATAATTAAAAACGATAATAGATATATAGTATCTGGTATCGAATTAGGAACATATAAATGATAAAAATACTCATATGTACAAACTAAATCATTAGCAGCATATATTGTTGCCCCTAACAATGTAATATACATTCCCTTAGTTACTTTTCCTCTACGTACAGAAAAAAACCATATTATAACCCAATTAATAATTATAAAATCTGTAATAACATATATAAATGACAAAATATTATTTACATCTTTTATAAACAAAAAAATATTCTCTTTCAAAAACAAAAACCAAAACATCACAAGACAACTTGTCGATATTACAAAAATATCAAGAAGAAGCTGAACTGCATTTGCTCCTTTAATAAACTTTTTCATATATATAAGTCCTGATGTCATTATACATATATTAGGAAATAAATATAATAAAGTAAATATAGTCATATTATCTGGATTAATTCCCATTAGTATTTCGCAAATTGCCCATATTATATCAGAGAATGTCCAAATTAACGCTGCTATTGATGGCATAAGCCAAACGTTCTTCATACGTTCTGATTTTTTATATACGTGTAATAATATAATAAATGATGATAAAGTTCCTAGAGGCGATAAAATATCCCCCCACAAATTAGATTTAAAAATTGCTGCAATAAAATATAGCAAAAAACAAATTACCCCAAAAACAAAAGACCACTTTACATACTTATCCATTATTCCCCTCACCTATACAAAACTTTATAAAAAATACTATTTATAATTAATTATATCAAAATATAATCTCTTGTGAATATATTGGATATACTTTTCCCATATAAAGTCCATTTTTTAATAAATTAATCAACTTTACCAAATACTTTCCCTTACCTTTTACATAATATTACACCTCATTTTTATGAGAATTTAATATATCACAAACAATGAAATTGGATACATATTTATGCAATATGCATATTGCATAAATATGTATCCAATTTCATTAGTGATTATATTATGATATTCTTTAGCAGTAATCATGTATCAATAATTATCACAACTTACATAAACTTAATTTGAATCTTACTGTTATTTACAAGGGATAATGCAGCCATTCCCTGAACATCATTTTTTTACCCAAACTAAATTTTTAATATATCCTCCCCTCAATATTAAAAGTTCAAAAATATTTATATGCTCGTATCGAATCTATCCAAGAAGCTCATATCAATGTTTACGGCAATATCACTATATATTTTATGTTCTTTGCTTAATTTTAAATTCCGTTCTTTTCTCTCTTTCATTCTTTTTATGCGTAACTTTTCCTCTTCACTCGTTTTACTGGTATTTTTAGAGTTATTTTGTTTAAGTTCAATCGTACAGCTACCTTCACCATTTGCATCTATTACAATACTTACACTTTTTACATTCACGCTGTTACCATTTAACATAGAGTTAAGTGAATTTATATATTGTGGCAGTGACGGAATTTGTTGTAATAAATTATCTAATTTTTTATTCATCTCAGAACTATTAATTGCTTTATTCATTAAATTAGGAGAAACATTAACTGTTATTTGATTATCTTTCTTTAAATATGAATCACTCATATTTAAATTTATATTAGAATATTTACTACAAATATTTTTAAAATACTCCTCTTCCGAAATTGTTTTATCTATTGTGCTTGCACTACTAGCTGTAGTTTTATCATCATCACTAACTTTAGTTTTCTCATTATTACTTCCAGTTTTATTATATGCTTGTGTATAATACGAACTATAACTATTATTAATTCCTATTGACATATTATTATTCCCCCTCATTTTTTTAATTCACAGAATTATACAATATATTTTAAATACTATATATTTGTATCAAACCTATCCAAAAAGCTCATATCAATATTTGCAGCAATATCATTATATATTTTATGTTCTTTGCTTAATTTTAAATTTCGTTCTTTTCTCTCTTTCATTCTTTTTATGCGTAATTTTTCCTCATCACTTGTTTTACTCGTATTTTTGGAGTTTTTCTCCTCAACCTCAATTTCGCAACTTACCCCACCATTTTCATCTACTGAAAAACTAACAGAATCTATTTTTCTTCCTTCCAAAGTGTATTTAGGCGTATTAAAATCTTGTTGTGTTGATGGTATTAAATTTATTAATCTATCTAGATTCTTTGCCGCCTTAGAATCTTTAATCGCTTTTTCTATTAATTGAGGCGAGAAATTAAATGTTACTCCGTTCTTCTTCATATTATATGAATTACTCATATAAAGATTAGCACCTGAATATCTTTCACAAATATTTTTAAAATACTCCTCTTTCGAAATTGTTTTATCTGTTGTGCTTGTACTACTAACTGTAGTTTTATCAGCATCACTAACTTTAGTTTTATCATTATTACTTCCAGTTTTATCAGATGCTTGTGTATAATACGAACTGTAACTATTATTAATTCCTATTGACATATTATTATTCACTCCTCATTTTTTTAATTCACAGAATTATACTATATATTTGTATCGAACCTATCCAAAAAGCTCATATCAATATTTACAGCAATATCATTATATATTTTATGTTCTTTGCTTAATTTTAAATTTCGTTCTTTTCTCTCTTTCATTCTTTTTATTCGCAATTTTTCCTCATCACTTGTTTTACTCGTATTTTTAGAATCTTTTTCTACGTATTCACACTTACAACTAACTCCACCATTTTCATCTATTACAAAACTTACATTCTTTACTTCTCTGCCATCTAAAGTATATTTATGATTATTAATATATTGTGGTATTGATGACATTTGATCTAACAATCTATTTAAATTTTCAGCTGCTTTAGGATCACTAATTGCTTTGTTTATTAATTGAGGAGAAACGTTGGAAATTATTTCATTTCCTTTATTCAAATGCGAATTACTCATACGAAGATTAGCACCTGAATATCTTTCACAAATATTTTTAAAATACTCCTCTTTCGAAATTGTTTTATCTATTGTGTTTGCACTACTAGCTTTAGTTTTATCAGTGTTACTAACTTTAGTTTTATCATTATTACTTCCAGTTTTATCAGATGCTTGTGTATAATACGAACTATAACTATTATTAATTCCTATTGGCATTTCATTATTCATCCCCTTATAAATTTTAAAACTTAATTACATTAAAAATAATTCTTTATCTGATTTAATTAAACATTATTTTACAAAAGATGTAAATATATCTTGCACAAAATGTATAACATATGTATACCATTCTCGGAAAAGCATAGATATTCTTGCAATAGCGACTATCTATGTCCTGATTTCGGCTAGGATACACATAAGTTCGATTCTCATTGCGTAACCCTATATAAATTAGCGATTAATCAATATATCATTATATACTCTGCTTTCTTTCAATAATCTATTATGATCTCCTATATCACTGACTTTCCCATCTTCCAATACAATGATTTTATCCATATATCTTAATATACTTGGTTTATGGCTAATAACTATCATTGTTTTATTTGTAAGTTTTGTGGATATCAATTCATTAATCTGCATTTCTGTATCAATATCTACATTAGCTGTTGCTTCATCTAATATTATTAAATTATTATTAGTTGCTAATGCTCTAGCAATAAAAATTTTCTGTCTTTGTCCACCTGATAAGAAACATCCATTTTCGCCTATTTTATAATCCCTTGGAAGACTCTCATAAAATTCATATAAGTTACAATCCTTTAAAATTTGTTTGAATTTTTCATGTTCAATAATTTTATAGAAACATATATTATTTTTTATAGTATCATTAAATAAATAACTATCCTGAGAAACAATTGATATATTTTTTCTATAATCACTAATATTTATATCATTAACATCTTCTTCATTAATAAATATTTTTCCACCAGTTGGTTTATAAAACCTCATAAGCAAATTAACTATTGTTGATTTTCCGGCCCCATTTAAACCAATTATCGCCACTTTATCTCCTGTATTAATTTGAAAATTAATATCTTTTAATATATTATTTTCACTTTTACCATCATAAGAGAAAAACACATTTTCAAATTTAATTTGTGGTCTATTTTTCATTTCTTCATTTAAAGGGATGATACCATTATTTTCAGCTTCTGAATTCATATCTAAAAACTTATAATATCTTTTAGCAGATGGAAATATACTAGCTAATACTAGTCCCAAGTTAAATAATGATGATATAGGATTTATGCAATATGCAACATAGGCGATAAATGAAACTATGCTTCCTATAGTTAAACTTAAATTAAACACCATATTAGCCCCAATTATATATAATGAAGTAGTAATAAAAGATTGTAATGTATTATCAAATACTGAATTAAACGAATTCTGAATAGTCATTTTCTTTTCCAAATCAATAACCATATTTTGCATATCATCAAATTCATTCATCTTTTTATCAAACAAACCAAATATTCTTATTTCTTTTATGCCTCCCAAAGTATCTCCAAACCAACTCGCAAATTGGGAATATCCTAACATATAATCATTTACCATTTGTTTTCTATCTTTTGTTAACTTATTTATTGCAAAAAATTTTATAGGAATAAAGCACATAACTAGCAAAGTTAACTTCCAGCTTATTATACTTAACCCAATAATTCCACCTATTATATTAAATATTTGTGTTATAGTAGTAAAGAACACTCCATCTCCTATCATTGATATGTTTGAAATGTCACTATGTATATTATTCAAAAGTTCCGTATTATTTGTTTTATTAAGTTCTGAAAGATTTATTTCTCTTAATTTACAAAAAGATTTATTAAAAAGTTTATATGTAATTTCTGCTTTTAATGCTACTCTAATTTTTTCCTTACTAAAATCTATTACATTATCAATAACAACTAAAGCAAAAGCCAAAAGAGAATAATATATTACTGTCCACTTGTTGTTACTTAAGAAACCCTTGTCCATAATATTTTTGCTTATTAATGGTGATATAATAGATATTAATGAAGATATGAGTAAAAAAAAGATAATCACAGAAACTTTTCTGCCATTACCTTTTAATAAGTTAATTAATTTATATATTGTTTCTTTATTACGCATGTTTCTATTCTCCTTTAACTACATTTAAGGCACTTGAAAGAAAATAACAGTTGCAAAAATGCCATGATTATTTTTAAATTAGTAGTATAGTCAGCCTATTAGGACAATATGCTGATGTGATATGAGAATGCAAATCTATGATTTGATGTAAATCGCTTACACTCAGCAAGCGCATTCAATTCTAGCTTCATATGATTGAAACTACGCTTGGCAGAGGGACTTTTTATGTTTTAAATGTGTCTAATATTTGTAAATATATATCTCTAATTTCATTAGTGCCTATATTCTCATATTCTTTAGTAATCTGCTCATTTTCATTATCATTAAAAATCACTTTATAGATATTAGAATGCTCTATAGATATTACAAGATCTGCACCTATATCATATTTGATTGCATTTTTACTTTCATATAGTTTTTTTTCATTATTGTAATAACTTAAAATTATAATATCACTTCTTTTGTAATATGTATCTTTATACAGAAATGACTTAATTGTATTTCTTTCCTTAACATTGCTTATATATTTTTTCGGTATATATTCTAAATTATAAAAAACACCTTCTGGATTCGTAGTTGCCGCATATAAATTATAAGATTCATAAAAAAATAAATTCTTTAAATTTTGTAATATTAGTAATTCATCATCATTTATAGAAAAGTTAATTATAATTATAGGTATTTTTATATCTTCTTCAATTATAATTTCCTCATCTATCTTTTTCTCTTTTAGAGATTTATGCCATATATATTTTTCATTTATACATTTTTGTAAATCAAAATCATTTCCCAAATATACAATATTCTTTTTTTCTCTTAAATAAAAATTCAAATCATTTTCATTAAATATAATAAGAGTATCTATTTTTTCTTTTACATCTTCATAACTACAATTCTTAAACAACTTAAAATACGTTCTAGCTTTACTTTTGAGTTTTCCTCCTACGATATACGCATTTTCAATCCAATTTGGTTCACAATAAAAAAGACTACTTTCCTCATTTTGCTTTTTCAATTGATTTATTAATGTTTTTTTTACTTCATACAATGTCAAATTAACGTTATGACTTAAAATGTTGTAAACCTGTGAAGTAACAAATGGTGCAGCATAACTGTTGCTTTTAGATAATATAATATTTTCATCTTCTATATATATTGTGTGCTGTGAAACTGCTAAAAAGTCCACTCCTGTATGAACATTATTAACTCTTACCATATCATCCTTTATCCCACTATCCTCAATATTGGCTACTCCAATAACATTTGAAAAATATGAAGGATATGAGGTATATCCACTATTAGAGCTAGCTGCAATAATTATTATTCCTTTGCTGGCATAATGATTTATAATATTTTGTATTATCTCAGCATCTTTAAAATGGATACTTCCAAAACTTAAATTCACAATTTTTATATCATTTTCAACGCACCATTCAAAAGCTGGAATCAACTTTTCTATACTGCCCTTACCATCCTCATTCAAAATTTCCACACTACTAATTCTACTACTCTTTGCAAACTGTTTTAATATTAAAAAACAGCTTGTTCCATGTGAAGAATATTTATTTCTATAGATACTTGCATTATTTATGCTATTTTCTTCATCAATATAAATATTTTCTTTCAATTCTTCATAAAAAATATCCATAACACCATTATCTAATATAGCAACCTTTACCCCTTCTTCCATCCTACTCCCCCTAACAATAAAATTATGATTTATTTTTTAACTAAAGTAATAATTTTATTTGTAAATGCATGTGCATAAACTACATCGTTAATGTTTATATATTCATTTATCGTTCCACTATATTTATTAAGTACATTAATATAGCATTAGCTAACTTTTTCTTCAATCAGACTAACAATATCACTATAGCAATCAAATCTTTTTTCTAGTATATCTTTTTCTTCAAACTTTATTTCAAAACACTCTTGTAACTCAAAAAATAAAGTTAATAAATCTCTTGGCATCATCCCAATACTCGGATCTAACATACTCATATTTTCTTCTTCTTTTCTCATCTTATCTAAATCAAGAAAAAATTTCTTTTTAAATATTTCTTTAATTTTACACTCTATATCTTTCTTATCCATAATGTCCTCCATTCTTAAATTACTTCAAATACAGAATACATAGACAACTTTTTTATAACTTCATTTATAATAGAATCTCTTTTTAAATCATCAGCATTAAAAATATTATATTTTTCGCTACTATTCTTTGTCCCATTTGTATGTGTAAAACTAAGCTTAAGTTGATCTAATGAATTAGATACTGGTCTATACTTAGATATAAAGAAACCATCCAATTCCACATTAAACCTATAATTACATGCTAACTTCATTTCATCAAAAAATTCATCATTATATAAACCATCTAATAATGACAGAATAGTATAATCTGAATTAACGGCATTACATATCTCAAAAGCATAAATACCATAATTAAAACTATGATTCTTAGTTAATGGAATAATACAATCAGGCACTCCAATAATTATCACATCAGGATTTTCACTTTTTTCAATTTCCTTAACAAACTTGTTAAACATTAAAATCTTTTCGTTTTCTTTA
The DNA here is from genome assembly GCF_000473995.1 of Clostridium saccharobutylicum DSM 13864. Classification (NCBI taxonomy): domain Bacteria; kingdom Bacillati; phylum Bacillota; class Clostridia; order Eubacteriales; family Clostridiaceae; genus Clostridium; species Clostridium saccharobutylicum. Next base: position 4,061,495 of record NC_022571.1, read on the forward strand.
TATTCATTACTAAAAAACCAATCTGGTATAGAGTAAAATCCCATGGTTTCACTTAATGCTTTTGTTCCTATTTGACTGACTTTATAGCCATTTTGTAAAAATTTATCCCTTAAATATAATTGAAGATCAAATTTTTGTGTCATAGGAGACATTCCTAAAACAGTAATTATAGGTGTATTTATTTTCGCTAATGCAAATGAAATCTCTACATTATTACAATCCACCATATTAAAATCTTTAATATAATCATTAATTGTAATTATTTTTACATTGTTAGCTTCGCATAATTTATATATTTCTTCTTCATAGATATACCCTGAGTTAACCGTATAAAGAATATTTTTATTATGTTTACCAATGTTCTCAATTAAATCTTTTATATTGGTAAATTCCACCTTTTGTATTGATTCAGTAATCCATACAACATCTATATTCTCAAAGCATTCTTCTGAAATTTGACTTTTAATAGTAAACCCTAATTTTTCACTATCATCAAAATAATATGCATCCTTATTTTCTAATCCAAATCCGCTTGGGGCAACTAAATACTTAATGTCAATATTGTTTAATAAATGATTATTTCTTATCACTGGTAAAAACTCAAAATCATACGGAAATACTATAGCATTCATTTTTTTCTCCATTCCTTATACCTCCTTTTCAAAATCACAACCATATTTCTTTAAAACAATATAATCTTTTATTTGCTCTTCTGCATTTTTTTGTGTTTCACTACATCTACTCAATCTTCTTTTTCTTGATAGATCTCCATCCTCTTCTGCCATAGATACACATTGGGTACATATCTTAAAGCACCAACATTTCCTACATTCTTCTTCAGTAGTATTAGCTATATTTAAAATGTTCTTTGCTTTGTCAATATCAAAGCCATTATGTATATTACCAATATTTAAAATATCAGCATTTTCATTTACTCTCTCACAAGGATAAAACTCACCATCCACATTCACAAAAAATCTTTGTATTCCTGGAATGCATTGTCCTCCTGGACTAGATTGTAAAATTCTTTCACCTCTTACCTTAACTCTATCATTCATGCTGCTTTTTATATTATTAACAACATTATTTAATAAAGTAGGCTTGTACGCACTAAATATGTTACTGCAATGATATAAATATGCCTTAAATGTTTCATATTGTGCATCCGCATAGTATTTAGTGTTTATATCTATCTTCTCAACCTTATTTGTAACATTCACATAGTTACCAGCTACATTTAAATCTTTTACCATATCATATGAAAGGAAAAATTCATTTGCACAAGAAAAATTTTCTTTTAAGTCTATAACCGCATTAAAAGATATCCTTTTATAAAAACTTTCATCAATCATTTTAACTTTGCTTAAATTTTTCATAACAACTTCAAAAGTACCTCTATGTTCATCTGCAAAAATTCTATTTTTATTCTGCACATCTGCTGGACCATCTAAACTAATTACTAAATCAAAATTATTTTCTGACAAAAATTTTATCTTTTCCTCTGTAAGTAGTGTTGCATTTGTTGTCACAGTGAAGAAAATCTTCTTTCCAATAAAAAGTTCTCTTATATAATTAATACATTTCTTCATTAATTCAAATTCTAGCAAAGGTTCTCCACCATAAAATCCAAAAACAACTTCTTCAGTATTAGTTGAATGTTCATAAAAGAAATCAATCGCTTTTTTAGCTACTTCCCACGACATTCTCTTATTACTATGTGTTCTATTAACATAACTTCCAGAATAAACGCAATAACTACATCTTAAATTACAGTTTTGTGTTACCTGTAAAGTTAGTGATCTTAAATTATTTTCATATAAATCTTTTAATAAATCAGTTTCTACATGCTTTATCTTTAGATTTTCATTTCGTGGTAATAACATTCCTTGAGACTTTAGATATTCTATACCATCTCTTAAATTCTTATCTAAGCATTCATATAGGTTATTACTATTTTCATCGCTGTTTAAACTAGATTGTAAATATTCATAAACCTTTGAAGGTATAGATACAATAGCATTTGTATTTACATCATACAAATAGTATTCATTATACAGTTTTAATAAATGAATATGTGGAATATTTTTTAGCATCTGTTCAATTCCTTCCTAATTTATTATCAAAAATTTATCAAGCTCCATTCTCAAATTTAATTTATTGAATGGAGCTTTTAAATAAGCAAATAAAATATAATAACATTTAATTTGCTATTAGAATATATTAAAAATAATATACAAATTATTCAAATAATAATTTATTATAGCTTATTTTTAATATGCTTTAGTAGTAATTATGCACCTAACATAGTCATAGGAGCCATAGATTTCATTTCTATTTTGCTGTTATTCACAAGACTTAGTGCATAAAATCCTTGAACATCATTTTTTTTGTACTTGCTGCAGTTAGTGCATGTCCCACATGAAATATTGAAACAATTACAATTACATGCATAAGCCATAAAAGTTCCCTTTTCAAAATCATTTTTTTTACCTAAACTCACTTTTTTCATATATTTCACCTCCCTTCAATATTAAAATTCAAAAAAATATTTATATATTTGTATCGAATCTATCCAAGAAGCTCATATCAATGTTTGCAGCAATATCACTATATATTTTATGTTCTTTGCTTAATTTTAAATTCCGTTCTTTTCTTTCTTTCATTCTTTTTATTCGTAATTTTTCCTCTTCACTCGTTTTACTTGAATCCTTTGTATTACTTGTATTTTTAGATTTCTTTGGTTCAATCTCACTCGTGCAACTTAATCCACCATTTTCATCTATTACAACGCTTACACTTTTTACCTCACTTCCCCCTAAAGTATATTTATGATTACCAATATACTCCTTCAATGATGGTATTTGATTTAATAATCGTTCCAAATTTTGAGCCACCTTAGGATCTTTAGTTGCCTTCTCTATCAATTTAGGAGAAATATTATAAGTCAATTCATTCTTTTTCATATTATATGAATTGCTCATATAAAGATTAGCACCTGAATATCTTTCACAAACATTTTTAAAATACTCCTCTTTCGAAATTGTTTTATCTGTTGTGCTTACACTACTAACTGTAGTTTTATCAGCATCACTAACTTTAGTTTTATCATTATTATTACTTCCAGTTTTATTAGATGCTTGTGTATAATACGAACCATAACTACTATTAATTCCTATTGACATATTATTATTCACCCCTTAATTTTCTTAATATGCAAAATTATACAATATATTTTTTAAAATACTATATATTTGTATCGAATCTATCCAAGAAGCTCATATCAATGTTTGCAGCAATATCACTATATATTTTATGTTCTTTGCTTAATTTTAAATTTCGCTCTTTTTTCTCTTTCATTCTTTTTATTCGTAATTTTTCCTCTTCACTCGTTTTACTTGAATCCTTTGTATTACTTGTATTTTTAGAATTCTTAGGTTCAATATCAAGCATACCGCTGACTCCACCATTTTCATCTATTACAACGCTTACACTTTTTACCTCACTTCCTCCTAAAGTGTATTTATGAGTATTGAAATATTCCTTAAATGATTGTATTTGACTTAACAATCCTTCTAACTTTTCAGCATATTTAGAGTCCTTTGTCGCCTTATCTACTAATTTAGGCGAGATATTATAGGTTATTTCATTCTTTTTCATAATACCTGAGCTACTCATATGAAGATTAGCACCTGAATATCTTTCACAAAGATTTTTAAAATACTCATCTTTCGAAATTGTTTTATCTGTTGTGCTTGTACTACTAACTGTAGTTTTATCAGCATCACTAACTTTAGTTTTATCATTATTAACTCCAGTTTTATTAGATGCTTGTGTATAATACGAACTATAACTACTATTAATTCCTATTGACATTTCATTATTCATCCCCTTATGAATTTTAAAGCTTAATTACATGAAAAATATTCCTTTATTTGATTTAATTAAACATTATTTTACAAAGAATGTAAATATATATTACACAAAACGTATAATATATGGAACAAAAGGTAAATAAATTGCACCTAATTACTGACAACCTTTCAATGAAAATTTTATAAATCTGTGCAACAAAAATATGTGAAATTCAATTAACTATCGCGTTTGGATATCTATATATAAAATTAGCCTTAACCATTATTATAATTGGTTAAGGCTAATTTTCTCTCCAATAGAAAGAATCTCATTTTTTATTTATCAAGACAATATCATCATTAGTTTGAACTATACATAAGTTCTAAAAAATATTGTTCATCAAACATGAATTTCTACTTTTATAAATATTCAATTAGTACTCTTACTAATTGTGAATTTTATTAATTAGAACTTATATATAAAGAAAAAACGTGTATCTTCATACACATTAGGCTTTTTATTTAAAAAGTGTTGATTCTTTGCTTAATAAAAACAACAGCTATACACTTTTATATCTAATCTGTAATGCTTCAACTATAGTATCACAATATTTTACCATTTCTTCGATTGAAATAATCATATCTTCTTCAAGCCACTCTCCTGCTGAATATACCAATGCTGGAGAAAAAAAGCCTGCAATAATATCAATTGGCACTATAAATTTAATTCCATTTTTTTCGTCATTTCTTAGTCGATATTCTATACATTCAAGTACTATCTTTTGGAGCTGCTTCATTGCTGAACTATTATTTAATAATCCTATTGTGTACATCTTTTTATTTTTGCACATATGCTCAAGAAGAAGTTTAAATAAATTGCTATAATATTGCTTTGGGTCATGTGGTGGAGTTTTTAAACTTTCTTTTTCAAAATCTTCTATCAAATCTCTTAATAAACAATCAAGTAATTGATATTTATCTTCAAAATGCTTGTAAAATGTAGTTCTATGTACCATTGCTTGGTCACAAATATCTGAAACTCTAATATCTTCAAAACTTTTTTCTGTAAGCAAAGACATTAATGAATTAGATAATAATTTATGAGTTCTTCGTATTCTTAAATCAATTTTTTCATTCTTCTCATGATTACTCATGTTTTTCCTCCTAATCAAACAATCAACAAAAATTCTAATGTGTAGAATAACTATATAATTTTAAATTTTTGTTTCTTGATAACAATATAGCAATAGTATAAATTATACATATACAATTGTAAAGTTATTCATACATATGTAGATTATATACTATTTTAAACTTAAGAGTCTAAATAGATCTTTTATTCTGGATTCTTAAGTACAAGGAGGATATATGCATAAGAAAATATTAGTTATTTGTTTAGTACTTTTTAATCTATCAATATTTAGTGGATGTAGTGCTAAAACAAATCCAAGTACAGAAGTTAAAACCTATCCTGTAAAAACTATAGAGCTTCAAGATAAAAATTATCCTGTTTCATTAGAATATGAAGGGATAACAGGTGGAAGTGAAGTTAGAAAGCTTTCTTTTAAAAGTTCATCAAAAATTTCAAAAATATTCGTTTCAAAAGGTCAACATATAAAAAATGGAGACAGCCTTATTGATTTAGATAAAACTGATTTAAATTCCGCAACAGAAGCTTCAAAAGCTCAAATGGCTGCAGCTTCAGCGCAATATAATAAAGCATTAAATGGTGCACAATCTGAGGATATAAACAAAGCTCAAATAGCAGTAAAAAATGCTCAGGCTAATTACAATTACTACAAAGATTTATATGATAAAAATGTTACCTTATATGAAGCACATGCTATACCACAGCAGGAGGTTAATGATACCAAAGTTAAATTAGATGGAAGTGAAAATGACTTAAATTCAGCTCAAGAAACATTAAAGCAGCTCCAAAATGGTACAAGAGAAGAAGATAAGCAAGCAGCACTAGCTCAATTAAATTCTGCAAAAGTTGATTATGATTCGAAAGTCAATTTGACTCAAGATGCTTCTCTTAAAGCCGATGAAGATGGTTATGTGGTAGATATTCTTTGTAAAGAGGGAGAAATACAAGCATCAGGAAATCCAGTTATCTTAATTAGAAGTGAAAATCAAGTTGTTACTGTAGGTTTATCTGATACTGATGTAAAGAAAATACAGTTAGGAACAAAAGCACAAGTTAAAATAGATGATGTTACAACTGACGGAGAAGTTATGAATGTAGTTCAAATGGCAGATAAGCAATCCGGAACATATAGTGCGGAAATTAAATTGTTAAATCAAATAGATAATAGTAAATTTTACATAGGTCAATGTGCAAAAGTTTATATTAATGAAGGTGAAAAGAATGGAATTTGGATTCCTATCGCAAGTATTTTAAATGACGGTCAAGACTATGTATATGTAGTAGAAGACGGACGTGCCGTTAGGAAAAACATAACTTTAGGACAAACTAATGAAAATCAAGTGTGTGTAGATGGATTAAAGAACGGAGATAATCTTGTTAATGAAGGTATGAAAAATATAAAAGCTGGATATCAGGTTTCAGTAGAATAAAGGAGGATGAATTATGGGATTGATTAATGCTGCTATAAAAAATAAGAAGATAGTGATGTTTTTGGTGCTTCTTTCTATAATAAGTGGTTTTATCTGTTACTATTACATTCCTAAGCAGGAAAGTCCAGATGTTTCATCTCCAGCGGCAATGATAACAACTATTTATCCAGGGGCTTCTCCTAAAGATGTAGAAAGTTTAGTTACAAAAAAGATTGAAGATAAAATTGAAGAAATAGATGGATATGATTATGCTGAGTCTTATTCTCAAAATAGCGCATCTATAGTTATTGTTTACTTAAATAATGATGCAGATAAAGATAAAGCATGGCGCAGCTTGAGAGACAAAATAAAAGATTTAAAAGCTGAGCTTCCAGATGGCTGTGAGGATAGTAAAATAGACACCAACCTTACTCAAACTGCAGGTATGATTTTAAGTATAACTGGTGAAAGTTATTCTTATGAGCAATTAGGAAATTATGCAGATGATATAAAGAAACAACTAAGTAATGTTAGTGGTATTTCTAGATTTGATATAAAGGGAAAACAGGATAAACAAGTAAAAGTAAAAGTGGATTTAAGTAAAATAAATAAATATTCTATTTCTCTTGAAGATGTATGTGGTGTATTACAATCACAAAATGTAGAGATTCCTTCTGGATCTTTGGAACTAGCGACTGGAAAAATAAAAGTGCAGACACCCGGGAGCTTTACATCGCTTAAAGACATAGAAAATACAATTGTGGGAGTTTCAACAGAAACCGGACAAACTATAAAACTTAAAGATATCGCTAGTATAAATATGGATTATGATGATGATTCCAATTATAAATATACTGATAATGGAGAAAATGCAGTATTGCTTGCAGGGTATTTTCAAGATAATAAAAATATAGTTTTAATAGGTGATGATGTAAGAAAAAAATTAGATGAAATAAAAAAGCAATTGCCACAGGATTTAAATATAGAAGAGGTTACCTTCCAGCCTAAAGATGTAAATGAGTCAGTTTCTTTCTTTATGGAAAACCTTAGAGATGGTGTTATTCTTGTAGTTATAACTGTTCTAATAGGAATGGGTATTAGAAATGCACTAGTAGTATCCTCAGTAATTCCAATATCTATTGCTATGTCATTTATTGCTATGGAGCTTCTTGGAATCAAGGTGCATCAAATTTCTACGACAGCACTTATTATAGCACTTGGAATACTTGTAGATGATGCAATTGTAATAGGAGATGTTGTTCAGGTAGGAATTGATGAGGGATTACCAGGAGATGAGGCTGCATTTAAAGGAATTAAAAAATTATTTGTGCCTGTATTTACCTCCACATTAATTATAGTTGGTGCCTTTGCACCTCTGCTAAGCATACCAGGAGCAGTCGGCGAATTTATAAGAACGCTTCCACAAGTAGTAATGATTTGTATAACTTGCTCATATATATCAGCGCTATTAATTACTCCTGCTATGTCATCTTTATTTTTTAAAAAGAGTAAAAAGGCTGAAAAGGAAAATAAAATTCAAAAATTATTATCTAAGCTTTTAACTTATGGACTTAATCATAAAATAAAGATTATTGCAGCATCTTTACTTATATTTTCAGTATCAATGGGATTGATGAATTTATTGAGTTCACAATTCTTCCCTTATGTAGATAAAAATATTATTTATATAAATGTGTCTAATGAAAAAGTTGAAGATTTGGATAGTACAAATAATTTAGTGAAAGAAGTAGAAAATGTTTTAAAATCACAAGAAGAAGTTACGAATTATACTTCAGCCATAGGTGGTGGTCTGCCTAGTTTTTATGTTACATTGCCTACTGTGACACCATCAAAAGATACAGCTCAAATTATGGTAAAAGTAGATCTAGATAAAACTAAAAAGTTTGATACAAGAGAAAAACTCGTTGAACATATACAAAGTGAATTAGACAATAAAATCTCTGGTGGAACGGCTACAGTTAAACTTTTAGAACAAGCAGATCCAATAGGAGCACTTGTTAGAATGCGTCTTACAGGAGATGATTTAGATAAAATTTATACTGCTTCAGAGCAAATACAAGAAAATTTAAAAAATATACCAGGGACTACAAATGTAAGAGACGATGCAGCTAAAAAGACATATGAATATGAAGTAAATATAGATAGTACGAAAGCATCTCAATATGGTTTGTTAAAGTCTGATATTTTGAAACAAATGAACATTGCATTAAAAGGATATAGCAGTTCTGTATATAGGAAAAGTGGAAGCGAATACGATATATTAGTCAAAAGTAATATTGCTTCAGTAGAAGATTTGAAAAATCTTCAAGTAAAATCAAGTGTTACAAATAATAAAATATTGTTATCACAAGTAGCATCTATAAATCTTAATTCTGAGTTAGATCAAATAAAGCATTATAAGAAAGATAAGACTGTAACAGTATATAGTGATTTAAAATCAGGATATAACTCAAGTGATATAGAAAATACAGTCAAAACTGAAATTAATAAAATGGACTTAAATGGTGTAAATGTTCTTTATGATGGAGAACAAAAACAAATAGAAAATAACTTCTCAAATCTTGCTATTGCTGGAGTGCTTATTATAGTAATAATTTATTTAATTCTATTTGTTCAATTTAAGTCATTTATACAACCAATTGTAATACTCTATTCACTACCATTATCACTAATAGGAGTAATAGTAGGACTTTTGATGTGTGACATGCCACTATCTTTAACTGCTGTAATGGGAATAATAAGCTTGATTGGAGTTGTTATAAGAAATGCAATTCTGCTTGTAGAATATATAATTGAGGGAAGACATGAAGGGCTTTCTATAGATGAAGCTTGTGTGCATGCTGTAAGTCAAAGATTTAGACCAATAATATTAAGTTCAACTGCAACTATTACAGGGCTTATACCACTTGCATTTTCTAAAAGTGCATTATTTGGACCTATGTCTGTTACTATAATATTTGGACTTGCGTCTGCTACTTTCCTTACATTTATAGTTGTTCCTGTAATGTATTCTTTAGTTAATACTCAACTTGAAAAGAAAAGACAACATAATTTTTTACAAATTTTAAAAAATGTATTGCATAAATATAAAAAATGATAATTATTTGATAAAACCTCTATATAAACTATAGATCATACTTATGTGTGAACTCACCGAAATCATATATATATTTGTTTCGTCGGACTTATGAAATTTTCGTTGGAAGATTCTAAATGGGAGCTTGTGCCCATTTCTGCATGTTCCAAATATTAATTTTGACAAGCAGTAAATGTAACAAGCTCCCATTAAGAATCTTCAACAGCTAAATTTCAAATGATTCCTTCACAAATATATATATGATTTCTAGTGGAGATGTTAACCCTAAATAAGTTGAATTCTTAAATTGGGTATCTATAATTTAAACTTCCCAATATATTCTAACTAGAAAGCAAGAGGATTCTTTTGTTTGATTAATATAGAAACATTCTAAATTCAATCAAGCAAAAGAATCCTCTTAACTTTTTATAAATTACCACATAAGTCTAAATTTTAAGTTATAGATATCCATATTGCCTCAGTTATTCTTGATAACACACAATAGGAGTTCCTGGTTCAATATTTTCAAATATTGTCTTTGCTAAATAATATGGTGAATTTACACAGCCATGAGAACCACTTGTCTTATAAATAGTTCCTCCAAAAACACCATTTCTCCAACTTGCATCATGTATTCCAATATTACCATTAAAAGGCATCCAGTAATCAACTGGTGAGCTATAATTTTCTCCTTTTAATGTAGCATTTTTTTCTTTATAATTTAAAACATAAGTCCCTGCTGGTGTTCCCGTATTATTACTTACATTACCTGTAACAACATCTCCTTCTACAACCAAGGCTCCTTTTTTATAAAACCATACATGTTGCTTTGTTAAATTAACTTCTACATATGTATCGCCAATATCATTGCTATCTTTAGATACTGCTGTTTGTGAATATGCTGGTTCCTTTGTTACATCCTGACCACCTTTTACAGCTTCAATTAAATCCTTCACTTCTTTAGATTTATTTACAATCCATCCATAATTACCACCATCAACTTGCACTGTAGTTTTAGATGATGTAACAAAACTTCTTGTAGAACCAAAAGTATTATAAATGCCCGCTATTTTATCTACATAACTCTTAACCTTATTTTCATCAAAAGTAACTTCCATATTGTCATTTACTCCAAGCCAAGTATTTATGGTTGATCCATCTAAAACTTCCTTAGTTCCATGAGAATCATAAGTAATTTTTAAAGATGCATATTTATTAAGAGTATCTTTTGCATTTTGAACTTCTTCTGACTTTGAAGTATACTGTGGATTTTCATAACTATTATCCGTACCTAAATCTATAGATTCTTCTCCATTAAGAATTGCATCCGCTACATTATCATGTAGAGCATCTATATTTATCTTATCTCCTAAAACTTCATCCACAATTTGATAACTTCCATCTTTATATTCAAAACTTGCATTTTGAGGTCTTGTTACCTTTTTCTTATTAACACATGAAAGATTGCTTAAAGCTTTATTTAATAAGTCTTCATCATATGAATATATTTGGGAATCATCAGTATCATCTTTCTTAAAAAGAGTAGCTATCCATCCAAGTGAACTTTGATTATCCTTTAATTGTTTAATCTTATCAGAATCATATTTTAATCCAATATCAGTACCTTTAATTTCTTCTTTTGAATCTCCTCTTTCATCTAATTCAAGCTTATATGATTGAATTTCAGATGATAAAATGTCCTCTGCCTTCGTAACACTTTTTCCCCCAACATTAACACCATCAATCTTGGTTCCAAAATTAAAATGAGTAGTAGAATATAATGCTATTCCTAAATATATAGCTGCTAAACAACCAATGGAAGCTATGGTTTTCTTCATCATTTTACTTTGTTTATTTTTTGCTCTTTTTAATCTCCCAAGTTTTTTTTCTTCTTTTTCCCCCATGTTTTTTCTTCCTTTCCTTACTCTATATAATCAAAATATATTAATGAATTTAAATTAATTGCTTAAAATCAAATCACAAATATGTAAATATTAAAACTTACATTCTTAAAAGCCTCATCAAAATTTTCAGTAACCGAAAAAATGCATAACCTTTATTTCGATTAACTATCACATAACGCTAAGGCTTAATTTGAATATATATATGTCTTAAATATTTATTCATTAAAGTACTATAATTGACATTATAAGCTGTAAAAAAACAGCTGATATGCTCAAATAATAGCAAGCATTAAATATCAGCTGTATAAATTATACTATTTTTCTTCTATATTTTTCAATCATTGTTTTAAAGGTTTTATAAATTCTATAGGATAAAAAGTGCTTTTATCTTGGATACATATGAAATATGCTCATATACATACATTCTATCTCTAGCAAACGTCCCTTTACATCAAGTCTACCGTTATCCCATTTGTGCAAGTTGTTTTAAAAACTTCTAGTTAATTTAAGAATTACTTTTTCATACTCTGGATATCTTTCCAACAAATATTTTCTTTCAAATAATTCAAAATCTTTAAATTCAAAGCCTGGAGATACCATACACCCAACTAAAGCATATCCAGTATTATTCATTGCAGAGCCAAATATGTAATTTTTAGGAACTAATATTTGAGGTTTTTCTCCTTTTTCAATATTAAGTCCAAGTTCCTCTGTTATAAGTTCTCCTTCTGGAGTGATCATATATATAGTTAGTGGCGAACCAGAATGATAGTACCACATTTCATCGGATTTTAATCTATGAAAATTTGAAACTTCACCATCCCTAAGCAAAAAATATATGCTAGTCCAAAGTTTTTTTGATTCTTCACTTTCAATGTCTAATCCTCTATTTGATATATTTTGGCCTGAAACAAAACTTTCTTTATAAAATCCTCCCTCTGGATGAGATATCATATTTAAATTCTTTACAAAATAATCTGCTGTATACATCTAATTACTCCTTTAAAATTTTTTTAATGTGTCTAATATATAATTTAAATAATACAATATATTCAAGTTTAATAAATCCTATTATTTTATTTATTTTTTAGTGTAGTATTTTCTCAAATGCAATTCTTTTATTTCCATCTTCTAAATAAATTATTCCACAATATTTAAATTTATTTTTCTCAAGTAACTTTTGCATTGAGATATTTTCTTCATGTGTATCTACCTTTATGCTATGTACACCTTTATTTAAACAAAGCTCTTGTGCATATTTAATAATTGCAGATGATAATCCTAATCCCTTATAAGTATTATCAACAGCTATTCTATGAATAACTGCATATTCATTATTACTAATCCATTCACCTTCATAAATAGAATCATATGTTTTTTCTCCATCAAAGGAAATTGCTACTGTAGCAACAATTTTATTGTCTTTTAAAAGTACATAACTATTTTTATTAGCAATATCATTACTTATTGTGCAATTATTAGGGTAATTGTCCTGCCATTGATTTATTCCCTGTTCTTTAAAATAATCTTGAGCCTGTCTTATAATATTCATTATATCATTGATATCTGTTTCAACTGATTTCCTAAATTTCATTCTTATCCCCCTCGTTTAAGGTACATTCAAAAAATAACACTTCCATCTGTCAAAATTATTTTGGACTTGTTATTTTCTTTCATGTGCATAATTATGATTAACTAGCTAACTTGATTCTAATATTTTAAACAATTATAACATAAGACTTTAATTGAAATTAATAAAAATCAATCCTACTATACAACATATAATTCCTACTATTTGATATACTCCAATATGTTCTTTATAAAATAAAATGCCAATAATAATTAACACTATTGCTACTAGGATATTTGCAATTAATGAACCCTTGCTTATGTCCCAGCCTGCTCGATACATATACATATACCCAATTTCCACACCTACAATTGATATTCCTAGAACATAACTTGTCCAATTTATTTCATGTATCTCTGTTAAAATCTTACTAGGTTTAGATGTCAAACAATACATCGCTATAGCAATAATAACCCCTACGAAATAAGTTATTGCTAATGACAAAAATGAATTTGCTTCTTTGGGTATATTCTTAGCTGTATTATGATAAACAACATTAGATATAATAATTATAATAATTGGTATAATGTACTTAAATGACATGATTAATCTCCTTACCGTATAGTTGCTTTTCCATATGAATATGCTTACAAAATTCATCTAAATATATTTCTCCACTTGCAACATACCCGAGCTTTTCATAAAACCTCTGAGCTGTGCATTGTGCTGATAATTCAATACTTATTCCACCCAATGTTTTAGCCATTTCTTCTAATGCACTTATAATTTTACTTCCAAGATGCAGCTTTCTATATTTCTTTAATACTGCCACTCTGCCTATAATAAAAATCTTGTTACTTTTCCCAGGCAATAATCTTCCAGTACCAGCTGCTTTTCCATCTACAAATAATACTACATGTGATACTTTATTATCCCATTCATCAAATTCATCTTTAAATCCCTGCTCTTTCACAAACACTTCCATCCTAATATGCTTTGCTTCCTCACATAAAGAATTATATTGTTTGATAGTTATTAAATTATTTTCTTCCAACATAACAATCCTCCCCTAAAAAATAAAGCGCTTAAACATCACACTTTCAAAGGCCTGCGGTGTGAAATTTAAACGCTTATTAAGGCATATCAAAAAATAACGAGTCCATTTATCGGCCTATTTTCCATCATACTACATCAACAAATTGACATAATAACACCGCTATGAAGGCAACTTGCCTCCTTGCCTGATGAAAAATGTCCACAGCAAATTGAACTTATTATTTATTTTCATGTGCCTAATTTCTTTATCCGGCGACAAAGAAATTATTTTTTTATTTATTTTTATAATTATTATAACACCTTCATAAATAATTTCAATCATGTACTAATTTTAAAACCTCGCCATAATTACACATATCTTTGTAGATAAAGTAAAACCAATATTTAAATATAATTCTTAGCCTTATTTTTAATAAATGCTCATTCCCCTGCTTAATATTCCAATAATTATTTTTTCAATATAAGCTTATAAAAATTTTTTTATAGTAAATATTAATACTGTACATTTTTGTTGAGGAGGTATACTTATGAAGAAAAACTTTTTCGTTTTAGCGGCAGCACTATTCTTAACCTTTACCGCTTCATGTAGTTCAAGACCAAACACAGAAAACCAACAAAATCTTATAGGAGGCGTAGAATCCTCTGTGTCTGAAATGGGTGATATTAAAAAAATAAAAATCACAGCTGATACTTCTAATGTTAGATCTGGATGTTCAAATAATGCTTCTGTTGTTAATACAGTAGACAAAGGTAATACATTAGATGTTATTAATCAAGTTGAAGACTGGTTTGCAGTAAAACTCTCAAATGGTCAAATAGGCTTTGTATCTAAACAAGAAGCTACTCCAGTAGTAACTGATACAAAAACTACAGACATCACACAAGAAAATTCCAGTGCAACACCACAACCAACTCAGGGCAATACAACTAGCTCAACAATACCTAAAACTCCGACTGCACAAACAAACTCAGATACATTAACTTCACAAGAACAAGAAATGCTAGATCTTATAAATCAAGCTAGAACTCAAAATAATGTACCACCTTTGGAGATTGATATGCAAGTGACAAATGTAGCTAGAATTAAAGCCCAAGATATGATAGATAATAATTATTTCAGTCATAGCTCACCAAAGTATGGAAGTCCATTTGATATGCTAAAATCCTTTGGAATAAGCTACGTTAAAGCTGGGGAAAATATTGCAGGAAACCATGATGTTCAAGATGCTCATAATTCACTTATGAACTCACCTGGTCACAGAAGAAATATATTAGATCCTAACTTTACTCATATAGGTATAGGCATAAAAAATGGTAGTAGTTATGGAAATATGTTTTCACAAATGTTTGTAAGCAAGCCTAAATAGAATTATTATGCAAAAAAACACCAATGAACAATTAGTGTTTTTATATCTTAAAATTAATTTTTCTGAGTAATCATAAAGCAAAACAAATATTGTAAGAAATGCTTATTAGTGTTACATCACTAAGCATTTCTTATTTTTTGAATGTGCCTAAATAGAAATGAACATCATATACTCTAGTAACTAAAACCAAAAATACATTTTTTTCAGTTAAATACTACATAATTCTAACTTGCAATTGCTACTAATTTATTTTTAAACAACATATTAAATAATGAAATAGCACGACCTACTCCAATAACAGCTAATACAGTACCCAGACCAATTCCAATAATTTTTCCACCTGCAAACATTCCAATTCCTATGGTAATTATTACACTGAATATATCTAAAATGTTTTTTGCCAAGCCAAGATTTTTATTCATCGCTTCTGCCATAGCTTGTGCAAGACCATCTGCTGCATTCGGAACAAACTTCATCTCAACTGTAATAACAACTCCAATTGCTGTGAGCATTATAGCTATCATAAGCAAAATTAAATTCATTACAAAACTGCTGTTATTTATTATTATCTTATCATTAAAAACATTAATTACTCTAGTAAATATAATGCTCATAGGAATCTGTAACAAATCAAATGAACGAAACTTTCTTCTTCGAAGCACCATCTGTAAAACTACATACAATATATAAGTATACATAGTAATATCCCCTAAATTTAATTTCCAAATTTTTGAGATACAATATGGAATAGAAATAATAGGAGACACTCCGAGTCCTGTCTTTGTATTTAAAATAATTCCTAATGCAAGTATCACAAGTCCGATACAGTACATTACTCCACGGTAATATTTCTTCATATATCTTCCCCGATTCTTATTTTTAAAATTTATTTTCCAATTATACCATTAATTATAACACATTTTTATTTTATCCTTAATAAACCATTTTGGGGGTTCCGCTATAAGAATAGAGCTTATGTGAATCCCAGCCAAAATTAGATACATATTTGTTCCATAGAACTATGAAAACTTCGCTGAAAAGTTCTAGATGAGGAACTCTATATAGATAAACAACTTGTGCTTGGACTTATGTTATAACTCACCGAAAGTGCAGCTACTGTGTTGCTCTATTGCCGTATAAATTTTTCTCCAAAACATATACTAAAATTACCAAACAAATGATTGGAATGATTCAAATGAAGATATTTAAGAAAACCATAACTATATCCATAATTGCAATTATAATCATTATAATACTAGAAAATAATCTTTATACGGTAAAATGTATTGCGAATGACTATTCCGTAACGCTTCCTGTTAAAGTAGCCTTATTTACAAAAGATCTTAATGATGATTATATAGAATCTCTTAGCAAAAACTTTGAAGATATTCAAAAAAATAATGAAGGCAAAGTTATCTTCAATTTTTATGATGCCAAATTTAATAAGTCAACACAAATTTCAGATATTAATAATAAACTCAATCAAGGCGTTGATCTTATATTATTAGATATAGTTGATATAAATGATCTAGCAGAAGTGATAAAAAAAATTGCACAATATAATGTCCCAGTATTAGTTTTTAATAGAGAACCATATTCAATAGATGTCATTAAATCCTATAAAAAAGCTTTGTTCGTAGGAACAGATTCAAAGCAAGCTGGCACTTTGCAGGGAAAAATTATAGCAGATGCTTGGAATAGTAATAAGCAAGCTATTGATAAAAATAATGATGATATATTGCAATATATTATGTTAGTTGGTGAAAGATTTAATCAAACATCTATTGATAGATCCACATATTCCGTTTTAACTATTCAGCAAGCTGGAATAAAAACGCAAGAACTTGCATCACCAATTTTAAATTGGAACACAGAATCAGCAAAAAGCACAGTTGAAGCATTGTTTTTAAGATATGGCAACCAAATAGAAGCAATAATTTCAAATGACGATTCTATGGCAATTGGTGCTGCTCACGCATTACAAAAATATGGCTATAACAACGGAAACAAATCAAAAGTAATTCCAGTCGTTGGCATTGACGGAATGATTGAAGCTAAAGAACTAATTTCAAAAGGCTTTATGCTAGGTACTGCTTTGCAAAATCCTGATTTAGCTAATACTATTTATACAATAGGAATGAACTTAGTTTATGGCAGAGACCCTGTTGAGGGGACACCATATAAATTAGATGAAACAGGCGTATCAGTTCTTATTCCATTTCAAGAATATACTGGACCAATGTTTAAATAAAAAATAATTTAATTTCTTATTTCATTCTTAAAATACATCTATTTTTATTACTACCAATTGTTGAATAATTCATAATATAATATACTTTATTTAGATAAACACCCATTTACTTTTATTAAAATTAAAAACACCCTTGAACAAAGTTATAGCTTTATTCAAGGGTAAAAAAGTTTACAATCAGCTTTGGCTATCATCAAATTTCCAGATTATTTAATCCAAGCTCCATTGCTTCCTAATACATATCCATTAATAACTGTATTAGCTAACATTGCACCTGATGAGTTGCAATAATACCATGTTCCATTATCATTAATCCAACCAGTTTTCATTGCTCCCTTTACACCATCTGATGTTGGGTTTAAGTAATACCACATACCGCCTACATATTGCCAACCAGTTTGCATTACTCCTGATGCATTAGTATAATACCAATTTGCTCCATCTTGAATCCATCCTATAGCTTTAGTTCCATCTGCTTTGTTATAAGACCAAGTTCCATCTTTAGATTGTACCCAGCCTTTAACCACAGATGGTGTATCATTTTGCTTCTTTCCACCAATTAGCGAATAAGCTTCATCATGTTGACTCCAAACAACCATATTGTCATTATCATAAACTGATAATGAATCAAATGATCCATCCACCTTATAAATCTTTGTCCAATCATTAGTACCATCAAATTTCTTTATATATCCACTATCCAATACATAAATATTTCCATCCACATCAGTATCAACTGCTGCTTTATTCAGCTTAGTACTATACTCAGCTTTAATATCTGCTTTTTTTTCAACATCTGTATAATAATAACCATTTTTTGATTTTAGTGTAGCAGCTTGAATTTTAACATTTGGATCTGCACTCTTTGCATTATCTATGTTAAATAATACTAATTTTCCATCTATTACTTTAGCTTCAGTACTTGATAATTTTGCTAAAGTTAAGTAATTAGCTTCATTTGAACTTGAAGAAGTAACTATACCACTATCATTACTAATCACATAGTTAGTAACGGACTTTGAATATTTTGCATTTTTAATATTATCTGAATCTTGTGCTTTAGCTATTTTTTGAATTACATCTACAGTTACAGTATGATCAGTTGCATCAAGACCAAATAATTTACCATTTATTTTTACTGTTGATGGCAAAGTCACACCATTTGCAGGTGCTAAAGTAAATTTAATTTGTGTATATCTATAAATATTATCCTTGTCTTGTCCTAATTCATTAGTGGAAGATGTTACAATTTTAGCATCTACAGTAACAGCATTAGTGGTACCATATTTTAACGATTCTTTATCCACTGTATTTTCTACTGTTACTTGACCTACAACTCCTGCTCCTGTTGTTTCAACTTTAATTTTTCCTAAATTATAATCTGCATCAATATAATTTCCCTTTGCATTAGTATATATGCTTGGTCTATCACCTGCATTGTCTAACCCCTTTGTTATTGTATAAAACTTCGTAGCATACCATTCTTCTCCAAACTTATTTCCTTTAATTTTACTCAAATCTGTTGGTATATTAGAATTGCTGCCATATCTATCAACACTTTTAATACTTTTTCTCAATGCTGACTGAGCATCATCTAAAGCATTTTCTCTTATAGAATCGTCAGTCACTTTACCAGTATCTAAATCTACATAATAATCTCCATCCTCTACTTCTGCATATTTAGCTCCATATATAGAGTAATCCGAACCTGAATCAATACTTGATAAATTAGTATATTTACCATTACTATAATAATAAGATGCATCAGTATCTTTAATTTCTCCATCAATCAAAGCTTTACCATCTTTGTATGCTATTGCATTATAAACAGTTCCGCTCTCTGAATCTATTTTCTTAATATCTGCAGCATATGCTGGTATAATTGAGACAACAGCTGCTCCCGTTAATAATAATGATGTGATTTTATTTGCTCTTTTAATCATAATTTTCTTTCCTCCAAAATTTCATTTTTTTAATACGCCTTATGTAAATACATTTAAATCAACACAAATAATGCTTACAATATATAATCAATATTGACTTTCATTATCATATGTTTTAGTGTAAGCTTTAGCAACATTTCTACCTTCCAGTGAATAAATTAATACATCATTTTAGGTGAAATTTCTATACGCTTCATTATTGTTTTTTATTCTTACATATATAATACAATTCAGCTTAAGAAAGTGTTGCAATAAATTTTAAAATTTATTTATATAGATAAAAAACTTAGTATTTAGACTTCTGTGGTAACTTACCGAAAGAAAGGGGATTATTTTACTCGGTTGCTAGATAATTGGGCTGTGGATTTCTAACAGCAGACGTTGTCCTATTCCTGCATGCTCCCAAGACAAGCTTTGTGACAAGCAAGAATAGAACAACTTCTACTGAAGAAATACCTACAGACAAATTATCAACGCAACACTACGTAAAATAATCCCCTTTCTTTCTAGTATTGAATGCATTTCAAAGTTTAAATCTATTTCGTAGTTTATTTATATATGTATGATTGCTTTTTAAGTTCAAGCTTATGAAATTTAAAAACTCCTTATATTTCTGAATTTATATGATTTTTCTATCAATATGTAATCATATAAGATGATGAAATAAAATTTATTTTATAGAATAAATTTTATAAAAAAAGATTACTTAATATATTTATAATGTTTTTTCTACTTTAAAATTTTGTTTAGTCACATCCTTATATAAATAATCAACTTTTAATTTCAGATAGTTAATCTATAAATCACACTTATGCTTTAACGTATACTCTAACCCAGAAGGAATTGGTACTCTTTTGTGGAGTGTTACATAAAAAAAATGATTGTAGGATTTCTTTAACAAAAGTTGTTCCATTCATGCATGTCCTTAACTTGTTTAAGGATCACGCATGAATGGAACAACTTTTGTTATTAGAAATCCACAACCATTTTTTGTAGTAACCGAAACAAAAGAGTACCATTTCCTTCGGTAAATTACCACATAACTATAAACTACTTTTAATTATATTTAATATTTCATCTTCATCAATTCCATTTGTTGATGAAATAGAATATGATATATCATCTTTTTTCCAAGTTGCTAAATTAAATACTTTATTTTTGTTTTCTTGTAAATTTACATTTATCCCATTTACTTCACATGTATTCTTAATTTCATATATATTATAATCACCACTTATATTTTCAATATCTTTTCCTGCTCTAAAAGTAATGCAATCTTGTCCATTACTATAATTTATTTGAACTATCTCATTTGTTATAACACTTATATTATCAATATTGAATCCTTTAGGTAATTTTATAGAATTTATTCTTAATTTAACTGCATCTTCAGCTTCTTCTACTGTTTTATATTCTTCTATTATCGAATCTTCACAAGTTCTCATAGAAGAACTATCTAAATCATTGTTTTCTTTATTTTCATTACTAGTTGTTTTATACTGTCTATTAATTACATCTTTTGAATGTTCATCAAAACCTGATGGCTTTGCCATTTCATTATTTTCATTAGTTTGTGTTTCTGAATTTATCTTTGATGGTGAACTAGAATTCTCCACCGAATTATCTAAAGCCTTTTCATTATGTTCTATTTCTGATGACTGTTCAGTTTTCTCTGAATCATCCATACTTCCTTTGTTTACAGAACTTTCTTTATTATCAATATTACTTTCCTTGTTTATAGAATTACTTTTTGTATGTTCTTCATCATTACCAATATGTGAATTTATAATTTGATGTTTTTTAGCACCATCATTATTGTTTGTACTATAGTCTTTAGTATCATTTGATTTACTTTCTTCGCTATTTTTTAATGCTTTATTTTCATCATCATCGTTATTATTATTGATTATTTGATTTTCATCATCGCTATCATTAATTACTTGATTTTGTTCATTATTAGTATTATCATGCTTTAAAAGCTCAGGATAACTTTTAGCAACACTTAGACCTACTACTACTATAGTGCATGCTGCGGTCAACTGCATATTTCTTTTAAGGTTATTATATTTTTTTACTTTTGGTATTGTTGTACTTTTAGCCTCTATATTTTTATTGAGCACATTAACGAGTATTCTTTTTTTCATGTCTTCGTTCATAACAATCTTGTCCAATTCTTCTTTGTACTTCTTACTCAAAATCATACTCCTCCTTTAGCTCTTTCTTTAATATGTTTCTTCCTCTACTAAGCAATGACCGCACTGTTGATTCTTTTTTACCTATTATAGATGCAATTTTCACTGTAGTATAATCCTCATAATAATATAAATAAATAATTTCTCTATATTTTAATGGAAGCTCCATCACCTTGTTAAGAACACTACTATCTTTATACTCATCATAATATTCCATTTCTGTTAACTCTACATGTTTTTTAAACCAAGCAGATTTTAATTTATTTTTACAAATATTTCGCGCAACACAAATAAGCCAATGCTTTTTATGATCATCGCTTTCAAAGATTTCTATATTTTTAAGTAATTGTATAAAAACCTCTTGAACTACATCTTCTGCATCATACATATTTTTCATATATGAATATGCAAGTCTCAGCAGCATATTACCATAATGATCTAAATCTTGTGAGATAATTTCATCCGTACGCAATGAAACCTCATTCATTATAAAACTCATCCTTCCATTCTCTAGCCAAAAATCACTAATCAAAAATTTTAAATAGCCCCAAATCAAATAAATCATATTTATGTGGTGAGTAACCGAAACACATGCATCACCTCTATTTTGGTTATTCACCACATAAGTCTAAGTCTTGATTTACATATCTATATATCGACTAATTTAATAGTTGACTTAATTATTAAATTTCATCAATTAAATTGAATGTGCCTAAGTCACATCTTATTTTCTAAATATAATACAATTCAACTTAAGAAAGTGTTGCAATAAATTATAATTTTTTTAATAATTTATTATTAAACTTCAAATATGCTTATTTTTCACTAAAGTATATGAAAGAAAATAGCAAGTCCAAAATGTAATTATTGCTTTTTTGATTATACCTAATCAACTGATTTAGTGATACCGTACCTAGTTTTAATAAAGATTTAAATTTTCACCATATATATTTTTATTCATAGGTATATTTAATTCAATACTGCACACAATAATATCAGAAAGAGGTGATTCTCATGGAATTAGATTTTGAAAATAATGTTTTAGGATTAGTCCGAAAATGATTTTAAAGTCCCATAAGTACACAAATCTTTCTAAATAAAGTAAAGCCAAGGTTTAAGCATAATCCTTGGCTTTATTTTTTCATAACTTTAATTTTTAATCGGTTTATCTATATAGATATCCAATTTGTAAATAATCTTATGTCTTGAATATATATACAAATGCATGACCTCTATTTCGGTTATCTACTACATAAGTTTAAGACTTGATTTGAATATCTATATTTCAATTCTTAAATTTTAAACTATAAATTTATTTACTTCCTCTAACATTTCATTAGTCATATTATTAAGTACTTGCGCAGATGATGCCACTTCTTCTGTTGATGCATTCACTTCCTCTGATGATGCTGAAATCTCTTCCGATGATGCTGATACCTCAGCTGAAACTGAAGATAATCCATCTATTCTATTTAAAATAGTATTTTTATGATTTTCTATGTTCTCAGCAGAAGTTTTAACTGTTTCAATTTTAGGAATTACTTCATCCACTGCACCTATAATTTTCTTGAAAGATAATATTGAATTTTCTATAATTTTAGCTTGATTTCTCATTTCATCATCCATCATAACTGATTCTTGAACTATTTCATCAGCATTTCCAGATATTTCACTTATTAATTTACTAATACTTTCTGATGAGTCTTTTGATTGTTCAGCAAGATTTCTTATTTCCTCAGCAACTACTGAAAATCCTTTTCCTGATTCTCCAGCTCTAGCTGCTTCAATGGCTGCATTTAATGCCAATAAGTTTGTTTGCTCTGAAATGCTGTTTATTAAATTCGTAATCTCATTTATTTCATTTATGTCTTTTCCAAGTGTAATAATTTTATTATAAAACTCTTTAAATGACTTACCAATATTTGTTACCGAAATATTTAATTCATTCATTTCATTACTGCTATCACTTGCCATTGATCCTATTTCTCTAGAATTAGAATCCACAACTTGTATTTCTTTAACCATGTCAGATAATTTGTCACTAAATTCGCTTAGAATTTCTGTAATTTGTATTAATTGCTCAGATTGATTGCCTGTTCCCTCTGCAACTTCTGATATTGCTTCTGTAACATTTTGTGATGCACTTGCTATCTCTTCTGAAATAGATGATAAATTTTCTGACTGATCATTAATATTTGAAGAACTTTCTTTTATTTTTTTAATCATTCTTCCTAATGATTCCTGCATTACTTTCATTGAATTAGTCATCTCTCCAACTTCATCATTTAACTTCAAATGCTCTTTGGAAACTTCTTTGCATAAATTACCTTCTGCTAATAATGCTAAATGTGACGAAGTTGACTTTAATGACTTTGATAACTTATTTGCAATTATATATATTGTAGCAAGGCCAATCAATATAAATATTATAGATGATAATGAAGTAGAAATTTCCAAACTGCTTAATTCTGATAATATTTCATTTTCGTCCACTATAATTCCTACAAACCAATCTGTTCCATTTACAGGAGCATAACCAACAAATTTATCTGCTCCTGAATATTTATATTCACCTATTCCTTGTTGTCCAGTAATCATTTTACTTTCTATATCAGATAAAGATTGAAGTTTTGAATCTTTTTTTGCTTCCTCAATCATATTATTCATTTGTAAAACTAAATCTCTATTCTTATTAGCAACAGTTGTTCCTTGTTTATTTATCATGAACCCTGTACCTGTTTGTCCAATTTTAGCTTGGTCAGTTAACTCACTAAGTTTATTACCATCACGTGTTTCAATTAATACTCCTACAATTTCATTATTGTTTTTAATAGGAACTGCGTATACAACAACTACTGAATTATCTGTTTTATTCACAAGTGGATCAGATACATTACTTTTACCACTTAATGCATTTTTAAAATATGGTCTTTCTTTAACATTAGCAGTAGTTCCATCTGAATTTGTAAGATTTCCATCCTTATCTATAACACTCATTCTGATACTGCCATTTCTTTTAACTTCATCTAAAAGAATTGATATTTTCTTTTCAATTGGAACATTAGGATCTTTTATATCATCTCTTGCTGCAACAGCCTCTAAACAACTTAATTTTCCTTCAATTCTTCCTTGAATGTTGCTTGCAGTTTGTTCTGCAAGTGCAGGTAAAGTTTTTCCTATATTAGATTTTAGTTCGTTTGATGCATTTACATATGAAATTACACTTAAGCCAATACATACAATTCCCATTAACAATCCTAGATGTGCTATTAATTTTGTTTTTATACTTTTCATTATTTCCCCCTAGCAAAAATTAAATGCCTAAAACGATTATCATCGTTCATAGCAATTTTTGAATTAAATAAATAATACAATTCTAAGAAATATAATCATATTTCATCTTAAATTGCAAGTTTTCCGTCAATAATAGACAAATACGTTCTTTTGCTAAAAATATTATTGAAACATTTTTAAAGCACATTATACTTTTTTCATAAATAAGTAAATATTTCTACAAAAAGCAAACCATTCTTATTATTCAAAATATATAATAAACTAGAATATAATAAAAAAATAGAGTCTTCAACTTTAGACTCTATTTTTTAATTTAATTACTTAATTTTAAATTTATTTACTTCCTCTAACATTTCATTAGTCATATTAGTAAGTATTTGTGCAGATGATGCTACTTCTTCTGTTGATGCATTCATTTCCTCTGATGATGCTGAAATTTCTTCCGCTGATGCTGATACCTCAACTGCAACTGAAGATAGTCCATCTATTCTATCTAATATAATATTCTTATCATTTTCGATATTTTCCGCAGAACTTTTAACTGTCTCAATCTTAGGAATTACATCATCAACTGCATCTATAATTTTTTTGAAAGATGATATTGAATTATCTATAATTTTAGCCTGACTTTTCATTTCATCATCCATCATAACTGATTCTTCAACTATAGTATCAGCATTTTTAGATATTTCATTTATTAATTTACTAATACTTTCTGATGAATCTTTTGATTGTTCAGCAAGATGTCTTATTTCTTCAGCAACCACTGAAAATCCCTTTCCAGCTTCTCCTGCTCTAGCTGCTTCAATAGCTGCATTTAATGCTAATAAATTTGTTTGTTCTGCAATACTATTTATTAAATTAGTAATCTCATTTATTTCGTTTATATCTTTTCCAAGTACACTAATTTTGTTATAAAAATCTTTAAACGAATTTGACACATTAGCTACTGATGTATTTAATACATTCATTTCATTACTACTATCATTAGCCATTGAACTTATTTGTCTCGAATTAGAATCCACAACTTGTATTTCTCTAACCATTCCAGATAGCTTATGACTAAATTCATTCAGAATTTCTGTTACCTGTATTAACTGCTCAGATTGATTTCCTGTTCCTTCTGCAACTTCTGTTATTGCTGCTGTAACATTTTGTGATGCACTTGCTATCTCTTCTGAAATAGATGATAAGTTTTCTGATTGTCCATTAATACTTGAAGAACTTTCTTTAATTCTCTCAATCATTTCTCTTAAAGATTCTTGCATTATTTTCATTGCACTAGTCATAACACCAATTTCATCTTTTGATTGCAAATACTTAGAAGAAATTTCTTCACATAAATTACCTTCTGCTAATAATTCTAAATGCTTTGAAGTTGACTTTATTCCCTTAGATAAATAATTAGCTATTATGTAAATTACACCAAGTCCAATCAATATAAATACTATAGATGATAATAAAGTAGAAATTTTTAAGCTGCTTAATTCTGATAATATTTCATTGTTTGCTACAGAAACTCCTACAGACCAATCAGTTCCTTGTACTGGAGCATAAGCTACAAATTTATCTACTCCTTTATATTGATATTCACCAATCCCCGTGTCTCCAGATATCATTTTTTTCTCAATACTTGCCAATCCCTGTAAATTAGAATCTTTTTGCGATTCCTCAATTGGATTGTACATTTGAATAACCAAATCCCTATTTGGATTTGCTATTACTACTCCATCTTCTTTTATCATAAATCCACTGCCTGTTTGTCCAAATTTAACTTGATCTGTTAATCCACTTAGTTCATTACCATCTTGTGTTTCGATCAATACACCTACAATTTCATCATTATTTTTAATTGGAACCGCATATAAAATAGATACTGAGTTATCCGTCTTAGTTATAACTGGATCTGATACATTACTCTGACCACTTAATGCCTTTTGAAAATATTCTCTATCCTTAACATTAAGAGTTTTTCCATCACTAGTTTTTGCATCTCCATTTTTATCAGCAATATTCATTCTAATGCTTCCATTTCTTTTAACTTCATCTAAAAGAATTACTTTTTTATTTTCCCATGAATTGTTGATGTCCTTTATATCTTCCCTTGCTGCAACAGCCTCTAAGTAAGTTAGTTTACCTTCAAGCCTTCCTTGAATATTATTTGCAGTTTGCTCCGCAACTTTAGGAAGTGTCTTTCCCAAATTGGAGTTTAATGCATTCGATGAGTTTATATATGAAATTATACTCAATCCCATACATATCCCCCCTATTAATACTCCAAAAAATACTATTAACTTTGCTTTTATGCTTCTCATAATGCCCTCCCTAATAAAAATTAATTATCAAAACGATTACTGTAGTTAATAATTATTATCAAATTTGATAAATTTCAAATTACCTTTTTTAAAATAATTCTATTTTCGCCAATAATAGACTAATTATTTTTGAATTCAAGCTTATTGTCGGAATATTTTAGCATTACATTATACTTTTCAAAAAATATTTTATCAAAATTTCTATATTCGATATCTAACTATGTATCATTGCTTTTCCTAACTTCATTCTTTGATAACTTTATCATAAATACTAAATAGTCTTTATCATTCAAGTGCTTCTGTTAAACAAATAACTTTGAGAGTAGATAATGGATACAATTGATTATCAGATAGACAACACTATTACGATATATGTATATGTTGTGAAATATTTCAATAAAGAACATATTAAACTCTCTTCTAGTAAATAAGCACTAAAAAATAAATGACCTTACCTATAAAATATAATCTTAGTATCTAATAAAATAAAACAGTGGATAGTTTTGTATAAAAGCAAAACTATCCACTGTATTTATTTATGTATTAGAAACCCGAAAAAAAATAACAATTCGAAAATGTCATTATGAAAATAATCTTCACAGATGAACTTATTATTTTTCTTAATCTATCTTATTGTACTTTAAATCCTTCAACTTTACTTACTAAATCATTTACAGCTTCATCTAATTTTAAAGCTATTTGTGAAACTTCCTCTGTAGAAGAAAGCATTTCCTCTGCTGAAGCTGATATCTCTTCAGTTGATGCTGAAGTTTCCTCTGCAACAGAAGCTATCCCTTCAATCTTATCAACTACTACATTTTTTGCTTCAATTGCATTTTTCACAGAACTATAAGTTTCATCTACCATTGGAGTAATATTTTTTACAGACTCTAATATATTATCAAATGACTGAATAGTTTTATTAATTATATTTCCTTGATTTATCATGAGTCCATTCATTTGATTAGAAGTTTCAATTACTTCTCCTGTTTCTTGACTTACTAAATTTATTAAATTCATTATTTCACTAGACGCTCTGCTAGATTCTTCTGCTAATTTTCCTACCTCTTCTGCTACTACAGCAAATCCCTTACCTTGTTCACCAGCTCTAGCTGCTTCAATAGCAGCATTTAATGCTAAAAGATTAGTTTGTTCAGAAATTTCATTAATAGAATCTGTTATTTTACCTATTTCACTAACAGTAACACCAAGACCGTTAATCTTATTATTAACTAATATAGCCGCTTCTTTTACCTTAGTTATTGATTCTGTCAATGATTCAATATATTCTTTTCCAGATGTCGCCTTATCTTCAGCACCTTTACTGCTTATATTTACGTTAGATATTTTATTATAAATATCATCTAAATCAGAATTAAATATATCTAAAT
This sequence comes from Clostridium saccharobutylicum DSM 13864, assembly GCF_000473995.1. Classification (NCBI taxonomy): domain Bacteria; kingdom Bacillati; phylum Bacillota; class Clostridia; order Eubacteriales; family Clostridiaceae; genus Clostridium; species Clostridium saccharobutylicum. The sequence continues at coordinate 4,090,285 of NC_022571.1, forward strand.
GCTTAGTTACATCAAGTAATTCACGAGTTTGATTTACAGCACCATTTGCTATTTCTTCAACAGCTGAAGCTACTTCACTTGCAGCCACAGTCATTTCTTTTGATGTACTTGCAAGAATAGTTGACATATTATCAACATTTGAACTATTCTCTTGAACTCCAATTACAGAAAATCTTAATTGATCCATCGTTTCATTTATTTTATCGACCATTATACCTATTTCATCTTTATATTTAACATTTAATTTATTTGTAAAATCACCTTTTGCCAAGCTTTCCATAGCTACAACAACATTATTAATTCGATTTGTTAAACTTTTAGCTATTAATACAGAAAGAACAACTGCAACAATTGCAGAAATCACTCCCATAATTAACACTATATTTACAACCGTTTTCGAAGTCCCCATAAACTCATCAATTGGAATATTAGCTACATATATTAATCCCATATCTTTATCTTCATTATATGCCACTATTTTTCTTACGCCATTGTACTTATACTCACCAATTCCTGTTTTATTCTTTAAAATTTCTTCACCAATATCAGTTTTTAAAATGTTCTTTTGAAAAATTTCATCTTTGTTTGGGTGCATTATCATTGTACCGTCATAATCCATGGCATACATATATCCAGATGACCCCATTTTAATGTTAGTTATATATTTTTCGGATAACTTCGATAAATTTATCGAATATATTATATATCCTAGTATCTGCTTGTCACTACTTAAAATTGGATTGCATATTGCCAAAATCGGTTCACCAGTAGTTCTACTTTTTCTAACACCTGATATCACCAATTGTTTTGTTTGCTTTGCCTTGTCCATATAGTCTGGAACATCATATGGCTTGTCTTCAATGCCACTTTTCTTTGCATCAGTTAAAGGTTTTTCATCGATGCTATGAATAATTATATTAGAAAATAATCCATACCTATCCATAACACTTTTATACTCATCAGATACATTTCCCTTTAACTCTGCTGAACTACTGTTATTTAAATAGTTAGTAAGCAATTCATCATTTTGACTATCTAGCGCAATATTTTTCAACATCTCAATATTTCCTTCCATAGAGTTTTGCGCTACAGAAAGTTCTTCTTTCAATCTTACATAAGCCTCATTTTTATTAGAATTTTGAACAACGCAGCTTATTACAATACCTGCTATAATTATAGGAATTATGGCAAAACTTGTGAAAATACCAATGAACTTGCTTTTTAATCTCATAATTATCTCTCCCTTTTAATTATTTTTTGCTATTTTTTTAACAATACTTTGTTGTATAGGTATAATTATATTTCCATTGTAGAATATTGTCAATCAAACTACTTTGTAAAAAATATTGATTTAAATTCTTTTAACAAATATTAAATTTTGTTATTAAGTTAAAATTTTTCTATTTATAATATTTTTTGTATGTTGTTAAATAACAATGTTTATATGCATAATTCTAGATATTTAGCTGTATTACGCAAATTGCTATTTAAGTAAATCACTTTATAGTTCTTATTGATAATACTAAACTTTACATATAAAAAAAGAACTTTTCCTCATTAGATAAGTTCTCTTACTGTATATTTTATAGATATTGATATCGATAACAAATATTATAGTCAAAATACAATCTTACTATTTTATGTAAGTATTTTAATTTATTTTTTTATTTTATTTAATATTTCAATATTTTTTGATGTTGAATCATCATTTCTTTATTCTTTTCAAACTGAGATCTCATATTCACATTAGCCCCAGAAGGATGTGGAAATCCTTTAAGAATTTGATTTTCATTAATAATTCCATGCTCCTCTAATTTATATAATACCTCTTCTACACATTTCCCTAAAGGTATAATCAGAATGCTACGAGCATTATCTAACACTTTCAGTTCATCAATAAAATTTTCATAAACATACTTCATTAAGAATTCACTCTTAATGAGTTTAGGACTATGGCCTGAATAATTTTTGCCTTCTACAAAAACAGCATATGGTATAAGTGATACAGTATGTAATAAATAATCCTTTTTTCCAAACAATTCGTTGCAACTATCTATATCTAAATATTTATTAATCTCGATTTCATCCAACATACTAATTAAATTCTTTCTAAGACTACCACTAAAGCGTGCAGCTTCCTTACATTTGTATTGAACTTCTTCAATATCATTAGAATTTTCCAATTCCTTTCGTGCAGCAGAAATAGCTGTACTCATCTGCTGAAACCCAGGAGTTATTCCTACAATAAATATCTTAGCCTTTGTATTTATATATTCATTGTGAGGCGAATAATATATTTCTATATTCTTTTCCCTCTCTATAAGAAAATCATTTGTTAAAATTTCATCTTTATCATACTTGTCTTTTATTGGTAATTTAATTATTTTATCTTTGTATTCATATAATGTTTTCTTCATATTAAACCCCTAAATAATATTTTATCTTTATTATTTTCATAACTTCAAATTATTATTTATGAATTTATCTAATTCGCATTTTTCCTTATGCTAGGAAAAAATTGCCCAAGAAAAAAACTAAAAAAAAAATTTTTTTTAAAAGTATGTTTACAAATTCACCTTTAAACTTGTTTTATATAGTGTAAAAAGACACAAGGGAAATTAAAAAAGCAAAAAACTTAAATATATATAATTTCTAATTAGAATTCTACATTTAATGATCATTATTTTTTACATTTTAATAAATTTGCTTATTAAAAAACTCAAAAGATTCCCTTCTAACTATTAACAATTAGTTATTATCTTTTTACAAAAATAAATATGCAAGGCATATTCAAAAAATAATAAGCCAATATGCCTAATTAATTTTAGAGGAGAGATGTTTTTATGTTATTACAAAAAGGTTCAAGTGGTTCTTATGTTACTTATTTACAATACGGATTAAAAATTATGTGTTGCAATCCTGGATCTATTGATGGTCAATTCGGAGCTGGCACTTATAATGCTGTTGTTAAATATCAAAATTTAAAAGGATTATCTGCTGATGGTATTGTTGGTGATGGTACATGGGGAAGATTAAAAACTGACATTACTCAAGTTCAACAAGCATTAAATAATAAAGGATATTCCGTAGGGGTTGATGGCGTTGCAGGTCCTGGCACTTACAATGCAGTAGTAAGTTTCCAAAGTGCACATAATCTTAGCGCTGATGGTATGGTTGGTCCTGCTACATGGGCAGCTTTAAGAGGTTCTGTAACTCCTACTCCAACACCTGTTCCTAATCCTGGTACACCAACTAATGGTACTGTATCAAGTGCTTTAGTTGAATTCGTTAAAAGCTACGAAGGATTTAGCGCAACACCATATTATGATAGTGTTGGTGTAAGAACCATTGGATACGGAAGTACACATGGCTGGATAATGAATAGATCATCTGTTACAGTTGCAGAAGCTACCCAAGCTCTTATGGAAGAAATAAATTCTATGGCTGCACAAATAAAGAGAAATTTGGATTCTAAGGGCGTTTCTTTAACTCAACAACAATTTGATGCTTTATGCAGTTTTGCATACAACTGTGGAACTGGCGCACTATTTAGCTCAACACTTTATAAAAGAATTTGTGCTGGAGTTAGAGATACATCATTAAAAGCAAACTTTGAAGCTTGGTGCCATGGTAACGGACAAGTTATACAAGGTCTTTTAAATAGACGTAGAGAAGAATTCGACATGTTTATGTACGGAGATTATACTAGAAATTTATAGTATAGATATTCAAACTATGAATTAAAATTATGTGGTAAATAATCGAAATTGGATACAAATATGTATCCAATTTCTTTGTTTGTGATTAATTTTGTATTTTAAAACATCCACTTTCAATTTTAAGAAATAGAAACATCTCCATCTCCAACTATTGCAATTGTATAATTTTCTGGAAGAGGTGATAGCTTATACTTTCCAGATTTAACTTGTAAGCGTAAAGATTGTTGGACAACATTGTTTTTATCAAAAACAAGAATATATACAGCAGAACTAGGAGAAAGATTTTGAATATCGTATTCTTTATTAGGCTCTAGGTTTAAATCGTTCATTTTGTAAAAGCCTTCTTTTAAATTGTTAGCTTGTGCTAACGGGCTCATTTTAATCATGCCAACAGACAAAAATAAAACAGTTAAAAATATTGCAGTAGATTTCTTCATCTTACCACTACCTTTCAATTTATTATAATTATCAAATACTGTAGCTATATCATTTCATATACATTAGCTCTTTTGATTCTTTAAGAAATAAATACTTCTCCATTGCCAACTATTATTATTCTATAATCTGGTTCCAATGATAATAATTTATATTTTGGTGAATTAGCGGGCATTCTTATAGACTGATATAAATTTTGGTTTTTATCAAAAACAAGAACATAAACATCACTTGTACCTGAAACATTTTGAATGTCATAAACTTTATTAGGTTGTATGTTTAAGTCCGATATTTTATAAAAGCCTTCTTTATAAATATTACCTGCTGCTAAGGGAGACATCATAGTTATATTAAATGAAAAACATAAGAAAAATAAAATTAAAATTGTAAGTTTCTTCATGTTGCAACCACCTTTCAGTTTTATCATATGTAATACATCTCACAATATACCTATATCATCTATAAAAAGACATATAATGATTAAAAATATGTCTGTTCTATTCTCTATCTTATTTTACTTTTGAAAAATAATCCAAATAAAATTTAAATTGTATAATTGTATGAATATTGTTAATAATATAAATGGATATAATTTAAATTAAAATAGATATGGCAGTACACTAATCCCCCCTGCTGTTTCTATTTTAAATTCCAATTGTTATATTATATTTAGCAATCAAAATAAGTTGTCTATAGTGATGATGTGTTTAACCAAAACTTTCCCCTTTATCCCTATAAATATATTACGTATTTAATTTTCCGTATTTCAAAATATAAAATAGTTTACAGCACATCATCCTATAGACAAACTACTAATTAGATTTATACCTTATGTAGATATGAAATTTATAAATAACGTCTATGTTTTTAATATATATCCACTTTAAGAATCAGACTTATAATTAAAATGTGTTTCCATACTAGAAATTGCATACATTTTTGTAAAAGCAATCATTGAAATTAAACTGTGAAGGTTCTTAGTATAAGGTTGTACCATTTTCTTGCTTGTCTTAAAAGTGAGAATGAAAATTTTATATTTCGTTATTCGAACTTTCTCTGTTAGCTTTTAGATTAGGAGCATCCAAAAATGGGCACAGTCTCTTGTACTTAGAAACTTTCAGTGAAAATTTCATAGTCCTGTGGAACAAAAATGTATGGAATTTCGGTTATTCACTACATAACTCTAAGCTCCAGATATTTATTTAAATTTAATTAATCTTATTTTTCATTTCGTTTATAGTTGAATTTATTAAATCTAATGTGTTGAGCCTTTCTGTAAGTTCTTTTATTATTTCCTGGTAGTTCTTTTCTCTTTCTTCCTGTTTTAAATCTCTAGTTTCCTGAGCTTTTAATATATATACTATAAGTAGACAGCTAAGCATTGCCCAAATTCCTTGGGTTGCACCCATCTTTATTAATTCATCCATAGCATTATCTCCTTTGCCATAAAAATTAGTAACTATTTTTTTATTCTCATAGCCGCCTAAACATTAAGCTTATGATAATAATTCTACCTTTAATTTTTTTAGAGCTAATCTTTTAGCTTGATTAACACCTTGCCTTGACATTTTAAACATCTTAGCAATTTCTATATCTGATAATTGTAAATAATATTTACAGAATGTGATCTGCTTTTGTTTTGGATTTAATGATGAAATTAAATCCATGAAAAAAACATCTGAGTACTCATCATTTTTTTCTTCATAATTCATCGAATCTAATACTTCTGTTTCAGATATAAGATTAATACGTTCTTTTTCCTTTGCATTATTATAAAATAATGTTATTGATCTGTTTTTTAAGCACTTATTAATAAATGCTAATAAATCCTTATCTTCTTTAAATCTGTTTAAATTTAATCTTCTTAATAGCTGATGCAAGTAAATTATAAGATCACTTTCGGCTTCTGGATATTTTAGTTTATATCCTATATATTTAATTGTTGAATTAAAATAATATAGAATTTCATTAAAGTTTTTCTGGTTTTTTTGAAACATTTTAGCTTTTTCTAATAACTTTGTAATCATCTATACCTCCAAAATATAGTTAAGAGTTTTATAGAATTTCATATTCACCAAAAGTTCATAATACGAATATCTGTAAATCTCTTTTCCATTATTAACATTTCTATAGTTATATTTTATCGGTATTGATGATTAACATAAACTCGCATTTATCGTAATTGCCGATTATAGCAACAATTATATATAACATTACATAACTTGTCTTCTGTTCTCTTAAAATTCCTATTAATTTTATCGCTAATAATGATAATTTACATACATTTCTTTAATTATTAAAATTTAAAATGTATTAGAATAATTTTATTTATTAAAACACAATATAAATCTAGTCATTAATAGTTTTTTAGTATTATGTAAAAAGATACTACAAGAAATAATATCAAAAATTATACAATTATATACTAATATTATTCTAGAGATGATACATGGAGGATTACAAATGAAAAAAATAATAAAAACATTAATATTTATTGTTATTACAATACTATTCACTGGTCAATTAATAAATGTCACTCAAACTAGCATATATGCAGAAGTTCCAAATTCTAATACAAAAACTCCAGTTAATATAGCTGTATTTTTATATGATTTGAATGACAAGTGGATTAATCTTGTTAAACAAAATCTTGAAAATATTCAAAAGGAACATAATAGTGAAGTCAATTTCACTTTTTTTGATGCAAAAGGAAATCAGCTTATACAAAATCAAGATATAGATAATGTGCTCAAACAACGTTTTGATGCTTTAATAATAAATTTTGCAGATATAAGATCAGACTCGATAAGTGATATTATTACAAGGATAACTAAAAGAAATATTCCATTAATAATCTTGGGCGATCCTACTGAATCTTTACTAAATCTTGTTAAACTTAATAATAAAGCCATTTTTATATCATCAGATAATGAGCAGTGTGGTAATTTACAAGGACAAATTATTGTTAATGAATGGAATCATAATAAAGCATCTATAGATAAAAATAATGATAATATATTGCAATATATTATGTTACGTGGAAGGAATAATAATGTAGCTGCTGATATTAGAACAAAATACTCCATTTCGGCAATTAATAATGCTGGAATAAAAACAGAAAAAATTGAAACAGCATATGGTGGTTGGGATGAGGAGACTGCAAAAACTGCTATTGAATCTTTGTTTTTAACATATAATGATAAAATTGAAGCTATAATTTCAAATAACGACGCTATGGCAATAGGTGCAGTTAAGGCTCTTCAAAAATATGGATTTAACAATGGTAATAAAGAAAAAACTATTCCTATTGTAGGGGCTGATGGAATACCTGAAGCTATAGACTTAATAAAAAAAGGCTTTATGACTGGCACCACTATTCAAGATCCTAATGCTACAGCTAAAGCTCTTTATAAAGTTGGACTTAATTTATCATTAGGTAAATATGCTCTTGAAGACACTGATTACAAATTTGATTCAACTGGAATTACAATTCGTCTTCCTTTCGCTGAATATAAACCTTAAGCTTAAATAAATTATTTAAAATAACTTCCAGAGTTAGATATTTAGTTATAAGTTTATCTATATAAAAATGAAATCCAAGGCACCTACCTTGGATTTCATTCTTAATAATTTTTTGTTAAATGCTAGTTACTGCTTTAATACATGTTGCAGTATTAATTTTTCAGTAAAATTAAATTACTGTTACATCTTTTGATGTAAATTATTCTTTACAACATATATATATTAATTAAAATATTTTTTATTACTAATTTGAAAAATCTTGTGTTCCCATATATTTGCCATTACCATAAACAACACCTATACCAACTTTAGTAAATGAAGGATTCATCATGTTTGCTTTATGACCTGGAGAATTCCACCATTGATTGAATAACTCAACTGCATCAGAAGTGTTATATGCTATATTTTCACCACTTGTAGTGTAGCTATATCCTAATGTTTTTAACCAATCTGCCCAGTTAGTTCCCTCTGGAGTTGTGTGACTAAAGTAATTATATTGGATCATATGGTCACTCTTATATCTTGCTACTTTTATCAAAGTGTTGTCCAATGTTAATGGTTTCAAACCAGCTTCTACTCTCTTTTGATTCATTAAATCAAGAATTTGTTGTTCACCACTAGTTTGTACACTTATAGAATAAGTCTTAGGTAATTGTGGTAACCCTTGTACATCAACTGAAGTTGAATCTGTATTTGCATTGTTTGTAGTTCCTGTATTAGTTGTTTTTGTACTTGTTGTGTTTGATGTAGTGCTTGTACCTGTTGTGTTTTTTGTTGTATTTGCCGTAGTTGTAGTGTTTACGTTTCCTGTTGAAGTAGTAGTTGCCGTATTACTGTTGCTTCCTGAAGTAGTAGTTGTTTGATTATTTGAATCAATTGTTTTATTTCCACTTGTTACTGTAGAAGTTTGATTGTTAACCTTTACTGCAGTGTTATTTGAATCAAATATTACATCAGGTGTTGGAGCGTTAGTTCCGATTACTTGTCCATTAGAGGAAACCTTATATGTTGCATTATTCACTATAACCTTACCTGTTTGCATTGCTCCAGAATTATTTAAACAATAAGTTTTACCATTAACATTAATAACTCCTGTTTGCATTGCTCCATTGTTATCTAAGTAATACCAATTACCATTATCCTTAACCCATCCTGTTTTTGCATTTCCTGTTGTATCGCCATAAGACCAAGTTCCATTGTTGAATGTCCAACCTGCCTTTGATATTGTGTTGGAAATTAAGTTATAATAGTTGCTATTTGTTGAAGTATTACTTGCTGCCGATACTCCTAATGGTGTTAGAGTAGTCATTGTTGCTGCAACAACAACCGCTGTCACTATCTTTTTTAAAAAAGCTTTCTTCATTAGTTTTTCTCCTTTGTTTCGCTTATTTGACACCTCATATTCTTGTTAATATTTTTTAATTTAGTGAGTGTGTCCATGCCTCTATGGTACCATGTTTTCGACATTTTTCAACACTCTAATTCCTTGGATAATTGTATTAAAAGATATTAACTTTAAATAACTGCGGTTTTCTCTTACTTTTGCTCATATGCACCACAATATGCTTCCATCCCTATGACTGCAAAGGATTACCCCGTATAATTATTTTAAAGCTTTGTTATAATCACATTTAAAAAATATATATTCTAAAGACTTTTTTTTACATTTCAACGATAAATAATTGAAATTCTAAAAAATAATTGCGTTTAAATATTTAATCTCTTCAATACATAAATATTTAAATTTTATAGATAACCAATTAGGAGATGTGACTTGTATATATAAAAATATATACATTTACTAAACTAAAAATTATTTATATCTATAAACATTTTGCTATATATCTATTAAGTTTTGCTAGAGAGGCTTTTTTTCTTCTTATTATTGTTGTATATGGAATGTTCTTTAATGAAGAATAAGAGGCTGCTGAATTGTTTTTTAAGAATATGAAATAAATGAGTTCTTTTTCTTCATCATTTAAAATGCTAAGTGCTAATTTTAAGGATTCATAATCGCATTTATTACAAAGGATATCTTCTAAATTTTCTTCATTTGATACTAAATTTTGTTCTAGATTGTCAGAAAGACAAAGTACTTCTTGCCCCTCAAAAGAACTTCTATTTTTAAATTTTCTAATTAAATCATTTATATTATTTTTAATTGCATTCGTTGCATATGATACAAATCTGTGATTTTGTAAGTTATACATTAATAAACATTTAAACAGTGTTTTATAACATTCATTTTGAATATCATTTTTATCATAACCATGAATAAATGTTCTTTTGCAAATGTTTATTATTAACGGCCGAAATTCTTGTGCTAATTTTTCTTTAGAGCATTCATCGTTTGTCTTTGCTTTTGACACTAAATCTTCTATATATTCGTAATCCATATTAACACCTCCATTTAAATCACATTTCTAAATCCCTTATTTTTAAATTACATAACAATTTCTAATTGTGAATCTTACATAAGTTTTAACCGTCAAAAGCCATTATTTGTAAACCACTTTTCTCAAATAATTAAATTATATTTAACTATTTGGGATACGAAATTTTCATATAAATATCACTGTTGTGGATTTCAATATAATAAAGAAATAAATATAAAAAATATTTAGATGCATTAAAAATACAAAAGTATTGATCATTAAGGTGAGAATTTATTCAAATAGAATATAAAAATATTTAAGTATTAACTCAAATGGTGTTAGAAAACATATACTTTTCATACAAACAATAGGAATATATAGCATAAGCAGGCAAAATTGTAAGATATCTAGAGAAAAGCATATTATTCTTGCTATAGAATAACTTTGAGCTATTTGAAATCGATTATAATGTTAGATAAAATGTTAAGGGACTTTAAAGGGAAAATAGGGGAGGTAATTATGAAAAATTCAAAAAAAATTTTAGCAGTTGCATTGGTAACTGTAATGTCTGGAACTATGTTAATTTCATGTGGTAAGCCTAAAACATCACCAGAGGATACTGCGAAGATTTATTTAGACGTTGTTTTAAAAAATGACAAGACTAATATGGACAAGATTGGAATGACAGAAGACGATTATAACACTCATGCGAATAAGGAAAAAGATTTATTAATGGGAGAATTCGAAACTTCAAGTGCTAACAGCAATATATTAACAGATGAAATTAAGACTAATTTAGAAAATAATATTTCAACTGGAATGTCTAAATTAGACTATGAAGTAACTCCTGTATCAACAGACAAAGATACTGCAAAAGTTAATGTAAAAATTAATTGTTTTAAATTCAGTAAACTTGTAGCAAATGAACAGCAGAAAATAACAGAAGAAGTTACTGCTAATCCGTCAATGACTGAAAATGAAATAATACAAGAATCACTTAAAATTGCTGGTGAAGAAATTGCTGCTGGTCCAGAAAAAGATGACACAACAACTGTAGAAGTTAATTTAACTAAGAAAAATAATATATGGGTACCTGATGATAACTTCGAAAATGATATTTCTAAAGTTGCAATATCAATGAATTAGAAACATAAATAAAGTTCTAAAGTAATTTTGAAAAAATCACTTTAGAACTTTTTTGTTTCAAAATTTAGATAAACAACTTAGAGTTATTTGTATAATATAACTTATGTTTTTAAGCCAAAGTCCAAACCTTAAATCTTTTATTTACAAAATTTCATCTAAATACATTAATACTTTACATAACGTGTGACTTATTATGATATATATACTACAATTAATAGTATAACTAACCATTAAAATAAAATATAAATTAATTATCTTAATTACGATTATACAGAATGAAAGGATTTAGTAGATATGGGCGATAATTTAAAAATAATATCTAATATATTTAGAAAAGGCAATCTTAATGATTTATGTTTTACGTTCTTTAAAGGAAATTTATTGATTAAGAAAAAAGATGATAATATAACTATTCCAATATTTGATGACATTAAAAAATTAAACATTAAATATGAAAATGAATTTTTTATAGGGACAATTGATAAGAAATCTTGTTTTGCTGTTGAAGCTGTTGGAGAAGTTGATTTATTGGGTGATTTTGAAATAATACCTTTATATGAGTTCGGATCATTTGTTAAGGAAGAATTATTTTTAGCAGCGGGAAGAGCTACTCAAATATTAAATTGGGATAAAACCCATAGATTTTGTGGAAAATGTGGTTCTAAAACAGAAAACAAAAATGATGAAATAGCTAAAGTTTGTCCTAATTGCAATAATGTAATGTATCCTGTGATTTGTCCAGCTATAATAGTTGCAGTTATTAATGGTGATAAAATACTTCTTGCTCATAATAAAGGATTTAAAAATAATAAATATAGTTTAATTGCTGGATTTGTAGAAGCAGGTGAAGATTTAGAAAGTGCTGTAAAACGTGAAGTCTTCGAAGAAGTTGGCATAAAAATAAAAAATATCAATTATTATACAAGTTCACCTTGGTCATTTCCTAATTCATTAATGATCGGATTTACTGCCGAATATGAATCTGGTGAAATTAAAGTTGATGGAGAAGAAATACTACATGCTGATTGGTTCACAAAAGATAACTTTCCAAATATTCCAGACAAATTTACCCTTGCACGAAAAATAATAGATAGCTTTACAGATAAACAACTTGAAATTTAAACTTATGTAGTGGCTTACCGAAATTAGGGATATGTTATTGTTCCGGTTTCTAAGGAATTTTCATGGATGATTCTAAGAGCATAAGTTGCATCCAAAACGCTAGCCTCAAATTCAAGCTTTGAACTAGCATATTGGGAACAACTTATGCTCTAAGAATCAAAACCATAAAAATTCCTAATGAAACACTTCCCAAAAACATATCCCTAATTTCTAGTATAGATGCGAATTAAAGTTTAAAAGTACGTATATATATTTTAATTATAAGTCTAATTCTTAAATTAACGCGTTGTGCTAGTTAACTTTAATATAAAATAATCTGCTTCGCAGACTGTAAGTCTGTTCTACTTCTAAAAATCATCCACAGATTTGACTGCATTATAATTTCCTAAAAAATAAAAAACTCTAACAAAATCAAATCATCCAAATTATAATTAAATTAACAAAAGTACAATAATATAGGACATATAAATTGCTACAATTACAGAAATATCAGTATTTTTTGAATTTCAATTAGGATCATTATCTATAAATAAACAAACTACTACTTATGTAATTATTTCAACTAGAAAGAAGCTGAATTCTTTTTCGGAGTGTTGCATTTATAATTTTGCTGTAGATATTTCTTCAGCAAAAGTTGTTCTATTTCTGCTTGAGGAGCATGCATGAATAGGTCAACTTCTGCTGATATAAATCCACATCCGAATTATATAGCAACCGAGAAAAAGAATGCAACTTCTTTCGGTAAGTTATTACCTAAGTCTAAATCATATCTTAAACTTGGATATTTGCTCATTTAATTTCTGAGAACTATTCTTTGATTTCGCCATTTCTTCAGCAACTCCATTTGATTTTTCAGTTATAGCAACTATCTTATCGGCAATATTATATGTTCCTTCTGCCCCTTCATTGGAAGCTGCAGCCACCTGCTCTATTGTATTTACTACATTCTGAAGCGAAGCTAAAAGTTCCTCCGAAGTAGAACTAAAATCTAAAACTAAATTACTTACAAATTCAGCATCTTTGCTATATTTATCTGCAACATTTATCATAGAATTATAATCATCCTGCACATCTGCAGACATAAAATTCAATAGTTCATGTGAACTAGATGATAAATCATTTACTGATGATATTACTTTTTTAGTTACATTTTGTATTTCAATTATTGTATTTTCAGACTCTTCTGCAAGATTTTTTATTTGATCGGCAACAACTGCAAAACTGCGCCCTGCTTCTCCAGCTCTTGCAGCTTCAATAGATGCATTTAATGCTAACAGATTTGTTTGACCCAAAACTCCTTTAATTGTTTCAGATAATATATTAATTTCTTCAACCACCTTTGATTGTTTCATGGCAATTTTCAAGCTCTCATTTATTGTATTAAATATACCTAAACTTCTTTCTTGTGACTTTATAACACTATCTCTTGTGTCAATTGCTCTTTTATTTATCTCAGAAGCTTCCATTGCACCTTCTTCAGCTTTTTTAGCTATGGACTTAACAGCTCTTTCTATTTCATTAGCCGTTGAATTCATTTCCTGTGCAGATGCTGCTGTTTCTTCCATACCCGCAGATAATTCTTCTGTTGTAGCAGCCACCTCTTCTATGTTTCCATTTAAATTATTTATATCTTCTGAAACATTAATTACTACTGTTTCTATGGAATTAGATTCATCTTTTACCTTTCCAATCAACTGCTTTAAAGAATTTTGCATCAATTGTATCGTATTTGCAATTTCACCAATCTCATCTTTTCTATTTATAAATTGTTCCGATTCATTAGTTGTGAAATCACCTTCAGCTACTTTTTTCAAATGATTTACACCTAATATAAGAGGATATGATATAGACTTTGAAATAATAAATGTAAGAATTGTCCCAATACCTATTGCAATCAAAAAGATTATTAAAAATACCACTTTAGAAGTATCAAAATTTTTAGTATTCTGAATACTTAATTGCTCTGCCAAATTAGTATTATATATAGCAATTTCCTTTAACGCATCTTGAAATTGTTTTTCATTGCTATCAACAGTTTTAAGTTCATCCATTGCAGCTTTTTGATCACCTTGAACTGCTAATTTAATAGCAGAATCTCTTACGCTTGTATACTTTTCAAGGTTACTTTCAATAACCGGAATCCTATCTGTTTCATATTGATCATTAGCAACTTGCTTATATTTTTTCCAGTTTTCAGAAAAATTTTTTTGTCTTGTTTCAATATCCTTTACTGTCTCACTTTGTTTATTTTTATCTTCTGTATGCAATAATATATAATATAAATCTGCTTCTATAGCTCTAGCTTGATTTCTATTGTCATTTAACCATTGAACACTCAATAAATTATCTTTGTATAATGCTGTAATATCTTTATTCGACTTTGAAATATAATAATATCCAACCCCACTCATTATGCTTGTAAGAAACAACGATATAGCTGAGAATAATATTAATTTTGATTTTACTTTTAAGTTGTTCACATAATCACCCCTCGACATAATTATACACTATATTCTTACATTCTCAATATGTACCAACAAAAAACATCTTATACGTCATCATATTTTCAATTACTATTAAGTAATTTAAAAACTTTCATAAAATTACTTAAATTGTCAAAAACAACACTTTACTAATTAATAGTTTTTCATAATTATAAATAATGCAAATTTTTTATTATAAAATCAAATAAAAATGACCTCTGCTTATTAACAGAGGCCAATCCCATAAATTTGAATAAATTCAACTACATAAATTAACGCTGAATACTTCCCTATTATTATTTTTTTCTTTAATATTTCTTATTAATATAAAATACCCTTTTTATATTATAATTCTCATTCTAGCCACTTAAGTGTGACTTATTACTCTCAATTAATAAATTACCCTTACCTTGTATTACATTCTAAGTTATTCTAAACACCCTTATTTAACCATAGCTGAAAGATTAAACATTTCACTAACATTATAATCAACAATTCCATACCTAGAACTCCAAGTGGATATCATATCATCTTGCATTGTACAAGTGCATATAATATTACTCAACAACGAACTTTTGTTATTATCTACTTCATCATATAATTCTGGATTAAAAATAACTGCATTATTATAATCTGTTTGTGATTTTGTCATGATTGAATTTACTTCATCCATACTAACATTGCCAAGCAACGAATCTACATTTGAAGTTCCTTCATCATTATTTTTCGCTACGGATACGTTTACCAAAGATGCTTTCGAAACCAAAGTAAACATCGATGACATCATAAATGATATCTTCCTTAAAAAACTTTTTTTCATATGACCCTACCTTTCATCGTGAAAAAGGGAAATAGGTCAATAAAAATGGACCAAAAAAATATTAATCACAGTTCCATTCCTATGATCTCCCGTGGTAACCGGCTGCCATCCACATAAGAAATATTTAAGAATAGTAAGCACATCAACTAGTCTATTTTTTCATATTTCTAAATAACTTTAGTGGTTCAGGCCCTTGGCTTTGCGTCTCACAGTTTCCCATGATTTGCCTTTTTCACTTTTTACTTTTTTTAATATTCAATTAAAAGCTTTATATTTTTTAGAACTTTTGTATCTTATAAAATATAAATCAATAATTTTCAATATCCAGGTAAAATTCTATCACATTGCTCTGAAATAAACAACATAAAAATCACGAAATTTTCAGGTATTATTAACCAAATGTAACTTTATTACATAGACGAACAACTTATAACTTAAAACTACTGTCGTAATTCACCACAATGAAACTTAATTTTCTTAAAGAATATTTTAATGAATAGTACTATATTTTCAGTTAGTCAACACATAGTTTTAAATTACAATTTGTTTATCCTATGGGTAAATTTAATCCAGTTCTCTTATAAAAATTAATAAATTTCAATCATAAACAGCTTTGTTTTTCTCAATATTTAGCATATATTGTGGTAGCCGCCGGCTTAACTTTACTCATATGTTTGTTATATGTAATTTTAGTTTTATTCTAATCAAAATAGATATCCGAAAATTCCATATCAGTTATATCAACACAACTACTTGCATTCTCAACTTGAGTTTGTATATCTTCAGCTTCATCTTCATCTAACCTTTTAACTGGGATTTCGATAATAAACTTACTACCTTTACCTAGCTCACTAGATACAGATATTTTTCCTCCATGAAGTTCAATAAAAGATTTCACAATAGACAGTCCTATTCCGCTTCCTTCATTTCTTCTTGTGAATGTATTGTCGATCTGATGGAACCTTTCAAAAATAATATCCATTTTTTCTTCTGGTATTCCTATTCCAGTATCATCTACAGAAATTATAACCTTAGAGTTTTCATTTAAAACTTTCACAAATATATAACCATTTTTCGGTGTAAATTTTATAGCATTTGAAAGAAGATTAAGTAATGATTTTTCAATTTTATCAGAATCTACAGCTATAATCCGCTCTTCTTCATCTGTATCAAACAATACTGTTATTTCTTTTAATTCAGCATATTTTATAACCGATGTTGTTATATTCTCTATTAAGTTAATAATATTTAAATTTTTAAGCTCTAATTTTTTCAATCTCGCATCAATTTTAGTTATATCAATAATATTATTTACTAATCTTAATAATCGATAACAATTCTGCTTAATCGTCTTTATATGATTAAATAAGTTTGCATTATTTTCAGCCGAATTATTTTTAATATTAGCTTCTATTAATTGTATTCCACTTAATATAACGGCAATTGGTGTTCTAAGCTCAT
This sequence comes from Clostridium saccharobutylicum DSM 13864, assembly GCF_000473995.1. Classification (NCBI taxonomy): domain Bacteria; kingdom Bacillati; phylum Bacillota; class Clostridia; order Eubacteriales; family Clostridiaceae; genus Clostridium; species Clostridium saccharobutylicum. The sequence continues at coordinate 4,107,368 of NC_022571.1, forward strand.
GGCTTATATTTGCAATAAAATTAGTCTTGTCTAAATTTGCCTTATTAGCTTCTGCCTTTGCTCTAATAAGTTCCACTTCAGTTTTTCCGTACTTTTGTATTTCGTCCTTAATGATAGCATTAACTTCCTCTATGATAGTATTGGTTTTATCAATTTCATTTGTTTTGCTTATCATAATTGGTATATTTTTTATTTTATTATCAATGTTATTAGAACTTCCCTCTTCATTAGGTAAATTAGAAAGAAATTTCTTTTTTAAAAGACTTACTTCTTCAACTGCTTTCTTTGCCATTTTAAGCTCATTTTCAACTACTTTTCTTTCAGATATATTCATATGAATACCAGACATTTTAATCGGTTTATTACTTGTATTCCATTCAGTAACTCTTCCTGTTCCTAATATCCAAACCCACTCACCATTTTTATGTTTGATTCTAAATTCACATTCATATACATCTAATTCTTTAGCAAAACATCTCTTTAAGCATTCCTTTGACTTCGTAATATCATCAGGATGCATAATTTCAAAAAACATATCTATATTTTGAAGTTTTAATTCATCTAAAGTATAACCTACCATAGAAACCCATTCTTCATTAATTTTAATTTCTCCAGTTTCTATATTCCATTCCCAAAGCCCCAAACCTGCATTAGTAACTGTAAATCTTAACTTATTTTCACTATCTCGAAGTTTATCATTCATGTTTTCCTCTAAAGTATTATAAAGAATAGCATTTTCAAGAGAAATTGCTGCTTGAGTTGATAAAATATCAATGACCTTTACTCTATCAGGCTTAAAAGCTCCCTCAACTAAATTATTTTCAAGATATAATACTGCTTTTATTGTATTTTTTATCTTAACTGCTGTTGAAAAGAATGATTTTGGCTTTTTATTAATAATATATGGATCCTCATCAAATAAAAATTTATCCGTTTTTTCTGGAAATATAACATTTTCTCCTGTCCTTGCTGTAAATCTGATAACTGTTTTTGGTAATTCTTCAAATTCATCAAGTGGCTGAAGAGTCAATATTTCCTTTTTGTTGCGTACTGCATCTACATAAGCTTTAATAACTAGTGCATCATGTGATTTTAATATAAGAAATCCTCTTTGTGCTCCCATATTTTCTAAAATAACTGTCATAAGGCGACCAAGTAATCCTTCTAGATTTATTTCACTCGAAATTGCTTGCGAAGCCTTCATAATTGAAAATAAATCCATACCTTGAGTTGAATTTATATTATCATCAGTTTCCTCCATTAAACTTGGATACCTATTTTTCATTTCATTTACTTTTGCTATTGCTCCCCAAAGTTCATATTTATTTTTAGCTTCAATAAGATATACTTTCGCCGCATCTCTCTTGCATTCATCTAAATAAAACTTTCCTGCTAATTCATAAGCTAAAGCTTCATCATTTAAATATTCATTTTCCCTAGCTAACTTAATTGATTTATCATAACATTGTCTAGCTTCATTATAATTGCCATTTACTTTACACAGTTCTGCTTGGACTAAATAAAACTTATGCATAAAATTCATTGGCGCAAGCTTTGCCCAAGTTTTCATAACTTCTTGATTTCTGCTTACTCTTGTTAAGTTAGCAATTTGTTCTTCTTTTGCTAATGTGAAATGTACAGCTAATCTTGAAAGTGAATCATAAAAATAATAAACTGCTATATCTATAGTTGCAGATGCTCCAGCTAAGTTTTCTTCTACCTTTTTTCCATATTGTATAGCGCCAAAATAATTTCCAAATATGTAATCAAGTCTCATCTTTCCTAGGTATAGAAATACTAAACCTAACATATCACCAATATCTTCAAGTATCAAAATCATTTCATCTTCATCACAAAACTCTCCTGTAAGTTTAATTGGATCTTTTGATTTTCCTTGAATATTCTCAACAATCTGTCCAAAAACAAATACCCAGTTAACACTGAATCCTTGTTTTATTTTTTGTAACTTTATTATATTCTTCTTTATATCATCTTCAACTATGTTAAGTTCTTTACCAGAATAAAATGAATGTTTATTGTAATTCATTAAACAATAACCCGCATACTCAAAATTACCATTTTCTATTCCTGCAAGATATCCATCCATAAGAGGTTTGAGCGTATCTCTAAGACTTTCCTTCCACTCATTTACTGATGAATTATTCACGTCTAAAACTACTACCTTAGATGGTTTCATATTAGGCTTTTCTACAATATGCGCATTTATTTTTCCTAATTTATAAGCAAGCTCTATGTATTCCTCAAGTTTATCCCCTAACTCTATATTGGTTATATATGAACAAAGAGCAAGTCCATAAAGTGAATATGCTCCAGGTGAAAATGGAGAATCACCAAACTTTATTGAAAGTTCTACCATCTTACACACAGCTATATTCATGACCATTGGCGCTATTTTATATGCGGCAGATATACTTCCAAGTAAAATCTGCATTGCTCCAAGCATTACTTTATCTTTCATTTCTGGTAGCTTTACTAAATTTTCTGGCTTAATTTCTCTTACTATATTCCATACCTCTTCAAACACTTCATCTACGTCTTCTTTGGTAGGATTAGCTTTAATATCTATTCCCATTAATTTAAGAACTGGTAAAGCAGTATCTAATGCTTCCTGTACATTTAATTGAGCTTGAGATGCTTCAATTTTAACTCTATAAACGTTAACCTTATCCATTAATGTTTTAGCATTTTCCAAAACTACTGCTGCAAATTTATCCATTTTATTATAGTTGCTTATAAGATAACTTGCTTCTGTAATTTCTGAGTATAATTGCAGAGTTATATCATAAAAATCCTGCCATCCATTGCTATTAGCTAATAACTTAATTCCTTCATTAAAATAAGTATATGCAGAATAATATGCAGAAGATTGTTTTGATGCTATACCTGCTTTTAAGTTTAACTCTGCTAATTTAACTTTTTCAAATTTATCTGTTATTATTATGCTTCCTGCATTAAGCTGTCTCACTGTTTCAAATAATTGTTCAGACTTATTAACTTCCGCATAATTCTTTAAATAAAGCTGACCTAACTGTAAATGTATCGAACATTTTTCATCATCAGATATTATAGAATATACTGCCTGCTGAACGCGGTCATGAACAAACTTAAATTTAATATCCGCCTTCAGTAGATCTGATTCTCTGTTATTATGTAAATCATAAATCAAACCAATTTTTACAGCTTCCTTTAATGAATTTAATATTGATTCACCATCTTTATCGTTTACTAAAACTAATGTTTGCAAATCAAACTCATTTCCCATACATGCTCCATACTTTAGATACTCAATAGCTGATGGTTTTAACATTTTAATTTTACTATCTAGAAGATCTATAACATTTTCTGTTATATTCATCTTTCTTATTTCTTCAGTATTGAAGCACCATTTCATTAAATTATACTCAAACCATAAGTGTTTAAAATCATATAAAGATCTCAAAAACTGTCTTACAAAAAATGGATTACCTTGTGTTTTACTATATATGCAATCTGATAATTCTTCGATATCATTCAAATCCTGTTCAAGCCCTACCAAAGTATCTTGTAAAAGTAACTTAATATCTTTTCTCTCAATAACTTTTAAATCAATTGTATGAATTGTTATTCCATCTTGAATAATTTCATACATCCATGACATTATTGGACGAAGTAGATTAGGATCATTATCCCTATATGCTCCTATTACTAATAAATATTTGTTAGATTTATCCATCATCATCATCTTTATGAAATTAAGGCTAGCAGAATCTGCCCATTGTAAATCATCAATAAACATTACCAATGGATGTTCCTCTGTAGCTATTATTTTCATAAAATTTCCGAACACCAAATTAAATCTATTCTGAGTTTCAATTGCGCCTAATTGAGGTACTTCTGGCTGCTTTCCTATAATTAGCTCTAAAGTTGGAATAACATCTATTATCACTTGTCCATTGTTTCCAACACATTTTAAAATACGTTCTTTCCATTTCTTTAGCTCACTTGATGGTTCTACAAGTAACTGCTTAATAAATTTATCTAGCGATTGAATTATTGTGCTATAAGGTATGTCATTTTGGAACTGTTCAAATTTTCCAAAAAGGAAATATCCATTTTTTTGCTTAATGCTATCAGAAATTTCATTAACTAAAGCAGATTTTCCTACTCCTGGCGAACCTGCTATTAACAGTATTTCCATACTTCCTTCTCTAACTCTATCAAATGACTCTATTAACTCTTTAATTTCTTTATCACGTCCGTATAATTTCTGAGGTATGCAAAACTCTCCCGAAAAATCATATTTGCCCAATTCAAAATTCATACTTTCATTATTTTCTATTGCAATAACACACTTTTCTAAATCTTTCTTTAAACCTGAAGCTGACTTATAACGTTCTTCAGGATCTTTTGCAATTAATTTTAAAACAATATCAGAAACAACTTCTGGTATATCAGAAATTAATGTTGTTATACTCTCAGGTTGTTTTGCTACATGACTATAAATAAGGCCCATAGTATCTTCTGATTTAAATGGTAGTCTTCCTGTTAACATTTCATAAAACGTTATTCCTAAAGAATAGAAATCGCTTCTATAATCCATAGATCTATTTGTTCTTCCAGTTTGTTCTGGAGAAATATAATTTAGGGAGCCCTGAAAAATATTATTATTCTCATCTATATAACTCTCATTTTGTAAGCATTTAGCATTACTAAAATCAATAATTTTTATCTCTCCAGTCTCTCCATCATATAATATATTTGAAGGATTAATAGCCCCGTGAACAATATTTTTTGCTTGGATCTTCTTTAAAGCATTACAAATTCCAATCGCAATTGATAAAAATTCTTTAATATTAACTTTATTAAATTTATCTATAGTTTCGCCACTAAAATATTCTTCAACAATTCCCAATGAATGATTAAATTTCACAATATCAATATACTTAATAACATTATTACTATTAATTCTACTTCCTATTTCAAACTCTTTCTGAAACGATTTAATATCTTCACTATTAGGGCATTCTGCATTCATCATTTTTAAAACAATAGGATATCCATCAGAAATTCTCTTTCCCTTATAAATCTTTGATCTTAATCCACTATATAATTCACCTAATATTTCATAATCTTTTAATTTTATATACATTTGATTTTAAATCCTTTCTTTAACATTAATTTTACGAAATATTTAAGCATATGAAACAAAATAACAAGTGAGCAATTAATTTGTATTTAGTCAGGTAATGCTAATCATACATAGTTTATTAATTAAAATAATCATGCATAAAAAACATAATATCTATGTCTAAATTTTAATTTTATATAACAACAACTTAATTCTTATACAAAATTAAAATTACAATATATATGTATATATCATATACTAACCTGGTATTTTATTTGATACGCTTTTTAATTACAGTATTCTCTATTTCTTCAAGAAAACCTCTAATTTTTTCATGACATTCTGCGACAAAAAGCATCATTCTGATACTACATTAAAGTATCAGAACAATATTCTGATACTTTATAAATTAATTTTTTTTATTTAAATCCGTCCAAAGTGAATTTAAAAGCATATCCATATAATCCTGATTATATTCCCAGAACATTGCTCCTCCAAGACCTTTTGATTTTATATAATCAGCTTTATATTTTATTGATTCTTCATCTTCATAAGTTATAAAAGAACTGTTATTTTTCAAATAAGAAGCTTTAGCTTCATCATCCCAATATCTCGTCCACCCATTTTTATTTATATACTCATTAACAAGAGTGAAATACGAGAGAGAATGATTGTTGTAATATCCAAAGAATGGAATTCCAAGATTAATTTTATTAGCTGGAACACCAGCATTAAGATACATATTTACCGATTCATCACAGCTGATACCCGGATCATAACCCGAAGATGTATGATAAAGATTTGAATTATGAGTTCCCTGACCAAAATCATAAGTCATTAAATTTATATAATTGCATATATCTACTATTTTATTAATCTCTACATTGTTAATATAAAACTTATCTGCACCTGCTGCCACACTAAGTATCTTATTATTTCCTATCTTATCTCGTATACTCTGAAGTAAAAATGTGAAATTATACTTATCTTCTGGACGGCATTTAATCAATCCACACGCACCACTAACAGGATATTCCCAATCAATATCAATTCCATCCACTCCATAAATGTTCAAGATATTTAAACAACTATTTGCAAATGCTTCTCTTGATTCTACTGAATAAGCCACATCAGAAAAGCCGTCTGCTCCCCATCCCCCTATTGAAATAATAACTTTCAAATCGGGATTATAAGCTTTAAAAGAAACTAACCTTAGTACCTCATCACCATTTGAAATAAAAACCTTATTATTAACAATATGCCCAAATGCATAATTAGCATGAGTTAACTCTGATACATTCATAGTGCTTGGAGTACCATATACATATGCTATTACCCTATACTTAGCATCATTTCTACCTGAACAAAATTTCCTTATAAATCTCATACTTCCCTCCCAATAGAAATCTATAGCTTTCTATAGATATCCAAATCAAACAAAAAAACATATATTTATAATCCATTGAATAATGTTAAAACATTAATTTAATCTACGTATATATTATGCTTATTTAATCAATTTAGTTTATATAATTTTTTAAAATATAAATAAACAAACTTGAGACTTAGATTTATGATATGATTCACCTTATTTTCTAGGTAGAATATACTTAAAATCTAGTTTAGAGCTTGTTTATCTATACTTGGTATTGTTTTTAGTTCTATTTCTTTAGGTTAATTTCAAAATGAGCATTTGAACACTTCAATTGGTCTGGTTAATTTTTTTTATTTTTTTCTTTATTCTGTGCGTTGGAATTACCATTATCACCCCTTTCAGATTTCGAAGAATTACCGTTGTTTCCACCTTCTTCAGACCTTATATTTCTATGAATGCTTGCTTGTGAATTTTCGCTACTGTTATTATTACTACTGTTACTACTGTTATTATTACTTTTACCATTGTTAATATCATTATTCTTGCCATTGTTGCTGCTATTATTTTCCTTTTCACTTGCAACATTTTCAGTATCTGTATCATTGTTTAATTTATTTACATTGCTATTTTCTTCTTTTTTAGCTTTATCATTATTATCTTTATCATTAGAAGAAGTATTATTTTCTTCAGTTGCTGCATCAGAATTTACTTCATTATCATTAGTAGTTTGATTAGCATCATTAGTAGTTTCATCAGCAGTATTACCTTTTCTTAATTCTATAGTTTTCTTTTGTATTTCTTTTACAGATTTATCTTTATAATCTTCTACAGTTGCAGATGGATCTAATTCTTGAAGCTTTTGTATAAGATTTAATTTACCAGGTGTTATTCCCAGTTTTCTTGCTTCATCTCTTCTTGCAAGCGCAACATTTTCAGTTTCAACATTTGCTTTAACATCATTGCTATCTAGAGTTTCGTCAGCAACATCTTTTAAAGAATCATCTAACTTATCAGCAACTTTTTGTTTGTCTGTAGATGTAGTAATTTCAATTTTAGACGAACCATCCTCGCTTATATACCCTGCTGAAATTGCATGTTCTAATAAAGTACTTATAGCATTTTTAACTTCATAATTTTCTAAATTAGTATCTTCTAATATTTTTTTGCCATCTTCATTATAAGCTTCGACTGAAACTACTTTGTCAAAAGCATTAACTCCTAATTCAACACTTGGATTAATATCCATACTTACATAAGCTACTGGAGATTTAGTATATGCATATGCTCCTCCACCAGATCCTAAAATTATACAAGCTCCTAACGCTAAAGCTATCTTTCTTTTCATTAAATTTCCTCCTAAAATGTTACTTATTTTATCTTTAAATGTAATTTGTTTATTATAATAACCTGCTTTTTTCATTACAGATTTTTCTATACGTTTCCTAGTAAAAGAATCTATTTCCAAATTAATATCTTCATCTAATAATAATTTGGTATCCTTAATATTTAAATTATCTAATAATTCAAATAATCTATCATCCAATTATAAAATCCCTCCTAATACCTTTTTTAATTTTTGTATGCCCCTAGACATCTTTTTATCAATAGTATTAACTTTCAGACCTACATTCTGAGAAATATCTTTTGAACTTTGGTTGAAATAATATCTTCTTATAATTATTTCACTATCTGGCTCTCCTAAAGACTTTATAGCATTTATTAATTCTGAATTACTTTCTTTTGATAATATTGAATCCACTACATCATCGGCAGAAGTATATAAAACTTCTGCTGTATCATCTATAGGAACATGAATATTATTCTTATTTTTTCTATACATATCTATAGCTTTTCTCTTTGCTATCACCGCCAAAAATGATTTTATTGATCCTTTTTCTAAATCAATTCTATTTTTATAATGAAATACTTCAAAAAAGACATCACTCACGCATTCTTCTATATCTTCTTTTGAATATAGTCCTGAGAGCTTATTAAATATTATCGTATAAATGAGTGACATATAATTATCCATCATAACTTTAAGGCCTTGCTCAGGCTTGCTATACAATAGCTCAAGTAATTGAATATCAGAAATCAAAGTGCACCTTCTTTCTATCAAATTCGATTTACATAATACAGTTCGTAATTAATTAAACAAATCTGACAAAAAAATAAATAAAATTATATTTTAAGTGTGTGTCATAACCGATATAATATATTCTATATATTGAGATATTTTAAAAATTCCTAAAATGAGGTAATATACTATGAATAAAATAATCAAAGAAAAAATTTTTGAGCTCTCAGATCCTGAATATCAAAGATTCCAAAGAAAATTATGCCCTAATATTAATAATATTGTAGGAGTACGTCTTCCTCTTCTTAGAAAACTTGCTAAAGAAATATCTAAAGATGATTGGCGCAATTTTCTACGCACCTGTCCAACTGACTATTTTGAAGAAACAATGCTACAAGGTTTGGTCATTGGATATGCAAAAGCAGATATCGAAGAAATTCTTACTCATATAACTAATTTTGTACCTAAAATTGATAATTGGGCTGTATGTGATAGTTTTTGTACAAGTCTAAAATTTACAAAATCAAATATGAACCGTGTGTTTGAATTTTTAAAAACATATTTAGAGTCAAAAAAAGAATTTGAACTTCGTTTTGGAATTGTAATGTTATTAGATTTTTATATCGTTGATCAGTATATTGATCAAGTACTTATCTTACTTAATAAAATAAAACATGATGGTTACTATGTAAAAATGGCAGTTGCCTGGGCTCTTTCAATTTGTTTCATTAAATATCCAGATAGAACTATGATTTATTTAAAGAATAATAACTTAGATGATTTTACTTATAATAAAACATTACAAAAAATAACGGAATCTTTTCGTGTAAGTAAAGAAACAAAATCTATTATTCGAAGTATGAAACGAAAAAAATAGATAGATTGCAAAAATGAGATCTATTTTTGCAATCTATCTATTTTAAAATTCAAACATTCCTATTTAATAACTGTAACTTTTATATAAAATGCTTTAATGTAAAAAAATAAAAGTACTAATCAATTTGCCTTTTATTTTTTTCTATATATTATATAATATTAACATAATATGTTTTAAGAGGTGGAGTTTTGTATGAATAATACATTGACAGAAGAAAATGTTAAAAAGCTTAGAGAAGAATTAGATTATAGAATGACTGTAAAAAGAGCTGAAATAGCAAAGGAAAAATTAGTTGCTGCTGCACATGGAGATAGATCAGAAAATGCTGAATACAAAGAAGCTTGTGCAAACTATAGAGAAAATGATAATAGAATACAATATTTATTAACTATGATTTCAACAGCAACTATCATAGATGATAAAGATCTTGATAAATCCATGCTTGGAATTAATGGTAAAGCTAGAATTAAATTTATAGAAGACGATGATGAAATTACTGTAACACTTGTAACTACTATGGATTTAGACCCTGAAAATATGCTTATAAGTATAGAATCAGATTTAGGAAAAGCTTTATCTGGAAAAAAAGCTGGAGATATAGTCGAAGTTAATGCTCCAGGAGAAAATTACACAGTAGAAATATTAGAAATACTTTAAGGCACATGAAAATAAATAACAAGTCCAAAGTTGCCATGGATATTTTTCATCTGGCAAGGAGGCTAATTGCCCTCATAGCGGGCTATTAGGTCAATTTGCCGACGCAGCATGATGGAAAATAGACTGGCAAATGGACTTGTTATTTATTTGATTGTGCCTAAATTAAGATGTAACTTACTGAAAGAACTGGTCATCTTTTGCTCGGTTGCTGTAGAATATAGCTGTGGATTTCTACCAGTAAAAGTTGTTCCATTCCCGCATGCTCCTCAGCAAGCTGATGACAAGCAAGAATGGAACAATTTTTACTTAAGAAATTCTACAGCTATATTCTAAATGCAACACTACGCAAAAGATGACCAGTTCTTTCTAGTATACAATCCACTTTAAGTCACACAAAAGAGAATAAAAAGTCCAATAATATGTTTTTTTATATATTCTGCATTAAAACTAATGTGAATCCCTTTGAGCAATGCTTCATCAAAAATCTGCCCATAAGCATTTCTTCAACACAGCTATTCCATATTTTCATGTGCCTTAATAAACAAAGGAGCATATAACAACAGATTCAAATCTTAATTTAGAATCTCACAAAAAATTTTCATAATATTATGGAAGAAAAATGTATTTAATTACACATAATCCTTGAAAACTTGTCTATTAATGTTTATAATTAATTGTTGTAGCAACTAATTGTATATCAATTATTGTCGCATCAATTTTATTTATGGAGGTAACATAATATGTTTGAATCTTATGACCAAGACATTGGAATGCTGACAAACAAAATTTCAAAAAAATTAATATACTATGTTAATAGTAATTTAGAAAAGTTTAATCTCACGACTGAGCAGTGGGTTGTTTTATTAAATTTATCTAAACAAAATAAAATAAGCCAAAAGCTTTTGGCAAAACTTTCGGGAAAGGATCAATCCACTTTAACTAGAATATTAGATATACTTGAAAGAAAAAATTTTATTGAAAGGCATCCAAGTAAAGAGGATAGACGATCCTTTGAAATACATATAACTGAAACTGGTTTAAACATTACAGAACAAGTTATTCCATTTTTAGATGAACTGTTCAATAATTTACTTGAAGACATATCTTATGAAAAATTAAAGATTTATAATGAAGTTCTTTTAAAAATTGATAATAATATAAACAAATTGCAATAATATAGGAGGAATTTACATGGAAATAAAATCGCACTCAAATTCTACAAAACTTTGGACCAAAAATTACATTTTTATGCTGTTTGCAAATCTATTTATATACTTAGCTTTTTATATGTTAACTCCTACTTTACCTGCATATGCAAAACTATGTGGTGGAAGTAGCTTAGAAGCGAGTCTAGTTGTAAGTACATTTTCAATCACTTCTTTACTTGTTAGATTATTTATAGGTAATATTATGGATAAGATTGAAGTTAAGCCTTTACTCTTTTTAGGTGGTATAATTCTCGGAGCAAGTACATTATCATATAATTATCTGCCTTTAGATGCAATAATAGTTGTTCGTGTTATTCAAGGAATAGGTTGGGGACTAGCTTCTACTGGTGCTGCTGCAATCTTTTCTAATATTGTCCCAAAAGAAAAACGTGGTGAAGGTATGGGATACTATTCTCTTTCAATGATAGTTTCTATGGCTTTATCTCCACTAATTGCAATAGAAATAATGAACCTATCTAGCTTTAAAAATATTGTTTTTATTTCAATAGCTCTAGTAATTATTGGTGTACTGTTTCTCAGTCAAGTTAATCTGCCTAAGAAAACTTCTGTAAAATCTAATTTATCAAAAAAATTCTCATTAGCAGATGCATTTGAAAAACAAGCAGCATTACCATCTTTATTATGCTTCCTTCTTGTGATCACATTATGCGGAATTATGAGTTATATAATGTTATACGGAAAAGAAATTAATATATCTTCAATTGGAATTTACTTTATTGGATTTGTTGCAATGATTTTAATAACAAGACCTTTTGTCGGAAAAATATTTGATGAAAAAGGACATGCTGTAATAATAATACCTAGTGCAATTTCTTTAATTATAGGACTTATTATTCTATCATACGCAAATTCTACATTAATGCTTGTAGTATCTTCTTTATTCTATGGTCTTGGATATGGTGCTGCACAACCATCTTTGCAGGCTTGGGCTGTAAACAGATCACCTTCTAATAGACAAGGTGCTGCAAACGGAACATTCTTATCTTCCATGGATTTATCTTATACATTTGGATCAATTCTTCTAAGTTTTATTGCTGAACATAAAAGTTACGCAATAATGTATAGATTCTCTAGCATCTTCATAGTATTACTTTTAGTAGTATACTCTTATAATATTTTTGTAGCCAATGCTAATGAATCAGAAGCTCTAGAAGAAGAAATTTCTTAAAGTATAGAAGATAAAACTTAATATTTAAAGTTATGTGGTAACTTACCGAAATAAGTGAGATTCTTTTGCTCGCTTTGCTATATAATATAGCTGTGAATTTCTACCAGAAGAGGTTGTTCAATTCCTGCATACTCCTTAATCAAGTTAATGACATGCAAAAATTGAACAACCTCTTCTGAAGAAATCCTACAGCTATATTATAAATGCAACGCTGCGCAAAAGAATCTCACTTATTTCTAATATACAATATATTTCAAAATATAAACTTAGTTGTTAAAATATATGCCTATTATTAAATACATTTTTATTCTGCAAAACTTATAAAAATTCGTTGTAAGTTTCTATATGACATATTAATGTATTGCTACTGTAAGAACTACCACTCTTTAGATTTTTCTTTAAAGTACTCACTTTTTTCAAAATCCATTTAAGCTTTATGTATATAACTTTTATTGTCTTCTTATATTTGCTTTTTCCCGCTCCATTAAGGAATATAAATTTCTTATGTTAAATAAGTCTTTTACTTAAATTACATCAGTTATAATTCTCCGTTTAACTAATTAGTTTCCCTTTCGGAATTATCAATATCACAAACAAAGTCATAAGTTATCTGATAAGATAAAAGTTCCATTCTATTTAAACTTTAATTTTTATGATTGAAATGGATTATAACGTTTTAACCTTATGCCTATGAATAAACACTTTATAAATCACACTTATGCTTTGAATATATATTCAAAAGTAGAAATAGACATCATACTTTTGTGTAGTGTTGCTTTAGGAAATTTTGACAGCCATGCTTCTAATACTGTAATTTGTATATCTAGATATATATATACTAGTTTTAAATTTCGAAATATATTCTATACTAGAAAGAAGCTGTATTCTTTTTCGGAGTGTTGCATTTATAATTTGGGTTTAGTCATTTCTTCAGTAGAAGTTGTCTAATTCTTGCTTGTCCTCAACTTGTTTGAGAAACATATAGGAATTGGTACAACTTCTGCTGATAGAAATCCACACCAAAATTATGTAGCAACCGAGAAAAAGAATATAGCTTCTTTCGGTAAGTTATCACATAAGTTTAAATTCAAAGTTATTTATCTATAGTTAAAATGTATTGCATTTTTAGTACTTAAAAATATATAATTAACTTATTATACCAATATTTATTATGGTAATTACTTGGAGGGACTTTTATGTTTGAATCTTATGACCAAAGCATTGGAAATTTTACAAATTTAGTTAACAAAAAGATGATTTATTTCTTAAATTCACAATTAGGGGTTTTTGATATAACTGCTGAACAGTGGCAAGTATTGCTTACACTTTCTAAAAAAAATAAGATAAATCAAAAAGTTCTTTCACAAGCTGTAAATAAAGATCAGCCTACATTAACAAGGATGCTTGATATATTAGAAAGAAAATCTCTTGTTAAAAGGCATGTGAGTAAAGAAGATAGACGTTCTTTTTCTATTCATATAACTGAGAAAGGTTTGACTTTAACAGAAAAACTTATTCCTCATATTGATGATATATTTAAGAAAATCTTAACTGGAATTTCTGAAGAAGATTTAAAAATATATATAAATGTTCTTACTAAAATAGACAACAATATAAGCAACCTTTATAAATAAACAACTTTATACTTAAACTTAGGCACATTCAAAAAATAACAAGTCCATTTGTTAGCCTATTTTTAATAATCCCCCTAATAGACCAGCTATGAGGATAATTCACTTCCTTGTCTTATGAAAAAATATCCATTGCAAATTGCACTTATTATTTATTTTCACGTGCCTTATCTGAAATGTGACTAATATGAAAACGTTAGTCGCATTTTTTATATTCTAAAATAAAACGCGAATAATTTGTATATATTTACAAAAATTCATTTGACAGGAAATATTTTCAGGTATATTATTAGTATAGCAATTATTTATATACAAATAATTGCTATATCATTTAATTTAAAATGTATTAATGGAGGTAGAAAAAATGGAACAAGAATTAAAACAAATTGTTTGTGAAGACAATGAAATAAAAGTAGTACCAATTACTATAGCACTTATATTAGCTGGTTTTTTTTGCATGTTGAATGAAACGGTATTAAATATGGCTTTAAAAAATTTAATGGGACAATTTAATATATCTGCAACTACTGTTCAGTGGCTAAGCACAGGTTACATGCTTATCATGGGTGTTTCTATCCCAATCTCTGCTTTTCTCACTCAAACTTTTACAACAAGGCAATTATTCTTAGCTTCTGTAATTATATTTTTAGTAGGAACAATAATATGTAGCGTTTCTCCTGCCTTTTCTATTTTATTAATAGGCAGATTAATTCAAGCTATTGGTACTGGAGTATTGATACCTAACATAATAAATACCTTATTAATTATTAATCCCGTTGAAAAACGTGGTAAAGCATTAGGTATATTCAATCTTGTAATGTTTTGTGCTCCAGCCATTGGTCCAACACTCTCTGGTTTAGTTCTCCAATCACTCAGTTGGAGATGGTTATTCTTAGGCATAATTCCCTTTTCCATAATTGCATTAATAATTGGATATACTTATTTGAGAAATGTAACTAAATTAACAAATCCTCATCTTGATATCCTCTCTATTCTATTATCTACTGTTGGTTTTGGAGGCTTTATATACGGTGTTAGCAACATTGGTAATTCTGCTGCTACAATGGCTTTACCTATAATTTTAGGATGTATTGCATTATTTACATTTACACTACGTCAAATTCATATGAAAGATCCTATGTTGGACATGCATCCTTTTAAATATCCTATGTTCACTATCGGAACTATACTCATTATAATCATGCATATGGTCAACTTTGCTACTATGCTTATTTTACCAATGTTTCTTGAAGGTGCTTTAGGATTAACCGCTTTTACTGCTGGTCTTATTATGCTACCTGGTGGATTTATCAATGGAATTGTATCACCTATTTCAGGACATCTTTATGATAAATTTGGTGCAAAAGTATTAATCATTCCAGGATTTATAATTTCAGCAGTTGTATTTTGTGCTTTTTCATTTACAATATCACTCAAAATAACAATTCCTTTAATAATTGCTTTACATTGTTTATCATTATTCGCTGTAGGAATCATAAATACACCAACTCAAACAAACAGTTTGAATCAGTTATCTCTCCAATCCGCTCCCCATGGTACAGCTATAATGAATACATTACAACAAATAGCAGGAGCATTTGGGACCTCTTTATTTGTTGCCATTATGTCATCAAATCAAAAAAGTTATTTAATGTCTGTAGCTAATCCTAATGACTCACATTCACAAGCTTTATCTCTAGTTTTTGGTGTTCATAATGTTTTTATAATTCAAGTATTCCTCCTTTTAGTTGCTGTAATCTTATCTTTATTTATAAAACGTAATAATTTTACCGCTACTGAAAATTATTAATCTCTAAATATAAAATTAGTGCTATAATTTGGATTTAGAATTATGTGGTGGATAACCGAAATAAGTATGACTCTTTTACTCGGTTGCTAGTTAATTAGACTGTTGATTTCTACCATCAGAAGTTGTACTCATTCCTGTATGCTCCTTAAACAAGTTAGGGACAAGCAAAAATGAAACAACTTATGATGAAGAAATACCTACAGCCCAATTATCAACGCAACACTACGTAAAAGAGTCATACTTATTTCTAGTTGATATATATTTCAAAGTCTAAATTTAGCATATAATATATATATTATTGAATAATATAGCTATTTCATAAATTTAATTAATTAACTAGACTTGTGCAGTAATTTAGACATATATACAAAAAGGCGAACATTTTATTCTTTGATATTTAATACACCTTACCCTTAATTCTTTAGCAAATTTTATCAATTTAATGTACCATTCAAGACACCTTAATTAAGGTGTAACCGTTCGTATTTTAAAACAGTTTGTTCATCATACTCTTTTTCAAAAAATATTTTTTAAGAATTACTTGACTATTATTAGTTGGTTTATATATTATTCAACAGAATAAATTTTTTATAAATTTAATTATGTAATATTTATTTCTTAGAATTTCTTTTAAGTAGATATTTGTATACCAATATTATGCAAGCATATAATAATACTATACACGAATATATAATTAATATTTGTATTTGAGAAACATAGAAACTTTTATATTCAAATAAAATCGGCTTCAATGTAACTGCTAATATAAAGAATATCCAAACCTTATTTATCTTTAGAAATTTATAAACCTTCTCCTTCATAATCATCCCCCCCAGAATTGTCTATTCATTTAATTATATACTACATAGCTTTATAAGCAAAACACCAATGTTTCCAAACATATAACTCAAAATAAAAATTACCATTTTGAATAATTCTTTTATTCTCCTTTTTATCAATGTTTCACATTACTACACACTAGTATTTTTTTATACTAAAAGAAACCATGCTAAAATTAAATTCTAGCATAGTCTCCTTTAAATTGAATAAATTCTATAATCCTAAATTTGTTCCTTCATCAACTTTTATCTTTGTAGATTTTCTGTGACGAAGCTTTTTAAATGCTCTTTTTAAATCATCAAGTAATGAATATACAATTGGTATTACAAACAATGTCAAAATTGTAGAAGTAATTAATCCTCCAATTATTGCTTGTGCCATTGGTGCACGCATTTCAGTACCTGATCCTTTAGCTATTGCTGTAGGAATCATACCAAATATCATTGCTAAAGTAGTCATGATTATTGGACGTATTCTTACAAGTCCCGCTTCTACTAGTGCTTCATTTCTTGGCATACCTTGTTCAATTCTTTCCTTTGCAGCATCGACCAGCAAGATACCATTTTTAGCCGCGAGTCCCATAAGCATTACAATACCAATTACTGCTACCAAACTTAATTGATTTCCACAGACAAATAATGCTATTATAGCTCCAATAATTGCAAGTGGCAAAGCAAACATTATAGATATAGGATCAACAAAGCTTTCAAATTGTGCTGCCATAACTAAATATAATAAAAGAATTGATAAGATTGCATTTTGAACCAAACTAACCATACTCTTCTGCAAACTTCCCATTGATCCTCCAACCGATAATGAAACTCCTGATGGTAGCTCGCTTTGTATTTTAGCCAAATATTTGTCTTTAAAAGTACCTGTAGCTAAACCTTTCACATTACAAGAAAGTTCAACTTGTGCCTGCTTATTGTATCTGTGTAGCGTTGAAGAAGTTGTTCCAATAACTTTTTTAGTTACTTGATTTATAGGAATCAACTTACTAGTTGAACCCTTTGAACCTGAAACATAAATTCCATCAAGATTGTTAAGATTTTTACGTTGATCATCCTGTAGCATTACTTTAACATCATATCTATCTTTTCCACCATCATATTTAGTCACAGTAGAACCATTAAATAATGTAGTTAATGTACTTGCAACTTCTGAACTGTTAACACCTAAATCTGCAGCTTTATTACGATCTACAGTCATCTTAACTTCTGGAGTACCTAATTTAGTATTAGTACCAACATCAGTTGCTTGTGGATCCTTGGAGATCTCTGCTTTTATTTTTTCAGCAAAAGCTTGAACCTTTTCTCTATCTTCACCAACAATATTGTAAGTTACATCTTTAGATGATCCTCCGCCACCTCCCATTGATGCAGCTGATGCCGAAACTTCCATTCCCGGTAATACTTTTAAATCATTACTAAGCTTTAAAGCTATATCTTTTGCACTATCCTTACGTTGTTTCTTATCCACTAATGTAATTGAAATTGATGCACTTCTCTTAGTTGCTGTTGAATACATATATTTAACTTCTGGATACTTACTAATAATCGCCTCAAGCTGTTTAGTTTTTTGTGATGCGGTATCTAAAGTTATTCCCGAATCAAAATTGGCACTAACATTTATCTGCCCTTTATCAGTTGTAGGCATCATTGTAAAGCCTAGCGATGAAACAAGAGAAATACTGCCTACAAGCATAACTCCACAAAGAGCTAAAACTATTAATCTCTTACGAAGAAGAAATGCTAAAAGTTTAGAATATTTCTTTGAAAAAGCATCAAATTTATTATTAAACCCTCTAAAAAACTTACCAATAAATGTTTTACTTTCTTTTTTTCCTGCCCTAAGCATTTTTGATGACATCATAGGAACAAGAGTAAATGATACAAACAATGATACTGCCATACTAAAAACAATTGTAAGTGCAAATTCAATGAAATACTTTCCAAGTATTCCGTCTATCATCGCTATAGGTAAAAATACCGCAATAACAGCTGAAGTTGTTGCTATTACTGCAAATCCAATTTCTGATGTAGCCTCCCTAGCTGCGTCAATTGGATTTTTCCCCATATGCAGATGACGTACAATATTTTCTATAACAACTATAGCATCATCAATCAAAAGCCCTACTGCAAGTGATAATGCCATTAATGACATTGTATTTAATGAAAAGTTCATCTCTTTCATGCAAATAAAAGTAGTTATAATTGAAATTGGAAGAGATGATGCACTTATAAGAGTACTTTCCCATTCATTTAAGAATAAGAATACAATTATAACTGCTAATATACATCCTTCTTTAATAGTTTGCATAACATCATCTACTGTATCTTGTATTGATGTTGAATTATCACTAACAATATCTGCATGCATATTCTTAGGTAATGAAGCTTGAACTTCATTTAATGCTGTCTTAACGTCTTTTGCAACTTCAACAGTATTGGAACCAGATTGTTTAAGTATATCAATACCAATTGATGGGTTACCTTGATAATAAGCCTGACTTGTTTTCTCCTCAATCCCATCTTCAACTGTTGCAACGTCTTTCACTCTAATTTCTGTACCATTTTTATTAGATACTAAAATATTTTTAAAATCTTCTACCTTTTGTATTTTACTATTTGTAGTAATTGAAACTTCACTATCTCCATCAGTAACTTTTCCGCTAGATTGATCAATATTATCATTTTTAATACTGCTTAACACCTGACTTGATGTAAGACCATATTGTAATAATTTATTATTATCTAATTTTATATGAATTTCTCTTGTATCCTCACCAGATACATTTATTGCTCCAACACCAGATACTGTATATAACTTTTTCTTCAAAGTATTATCTACAAAATCTGCCATTTCTTGATTATCATCTGAACCATAAACAGCTATTGATATGATTGATGATGCTGACATATCAAGCTTAGAAATAACTGGATCATTAGCATCAGTTGGAAATTGTCCTCGAACACTTGAAACCTTATCTCTAACTTCTTGTGCTGCTATCTCACTATCTTTACTTAAGTCAAATTCGACCATAGTTTGTGAAGAACCTGAGTTTACAGTGGAAGTTATATTCTGAACTCCAGAAATTTGTTGAACTGCATCTTCTACTTGTTTTGTTATTTTTGTCTCAATTTCTTCAGGTGTTGCTCCACTTTCTGTAACTGCGACTGTAACGTAAGGCAGATCAACATTTGGCATATCATTAAGCACTAACTTTTGATAGCATACATAACCCAAAATAGTAAGGGTAATCATTACAACTGATATAAATACAGGTCTTTTAATACTAATATTAGCTATATTCATTTGTCATCCCTCCTATTCTGAAACTGCTTCTTTTGTATCACCATCTTGCGTTGAATCCGTCTGCTGTGCCGCATTACTATCTTGTGTTGTAGAATCTGATTGGTTAGAATCACTGTCTTGTACAGAAGCTACATCTATTTCCTGACCATCTTGCAAAGAACTTGTATTTGTACAAATTACTTGGTCTCCTTCTTTGATACCATCAGTTATCTCTACACTATTTTGATCAGTTTCCCCAATAGTAATTTTTTGTTTTTTGGCTGTTCCATTATCATTTATAAAAACAGAATAATCTCCCTCATTTCCAACTAAAGCACTTATTGGCACAGTAATAACAGAAGTACCTTCCTCACTTAAAAGTTGTACTTGTCCATAAACACCTGGATGTAATGATTTATCGCTATTTTCTATTTGAACTTTACAGTTAAAAACTCTTGATGTAGCATCTGCGGATAAGTCCATATTTTTCATGGTACCATCATATGTTTTATCACTTCCATCAACAGTAATTGTAGCTGCTTGTCCTATTTTTACGCTATTTATTTTCTCTTGTGGCACTTGTATAGTTGCATACACAGATGATATATCATTAATCTTTGCAAGCACTGAACCTTGTGATGCCATTTGTCCTACATTTAAGCTTTTATCACTTATTATTCCACTTATAGGAGCTGTAATTACTGTATTTTTCAAATTATCTTGATAATTCGCCAAAGCTACTTTTTGTGCTTCCAAACTAGCTTTTGATGTTTGAATACTTGCTTTTGAATTTTCAATACTTGCATTTCCTGAATCATAATCAGCTTGAGTAGTGTTTACAGCTTTCTCAGCCGCTTCAAGTTCTGACTGGGATATAGCTTTATTATCAAAAAGAGTTTTTTGTCTATCATAATTACGTTTAGCATCATCTACATTAATTTTAAGTTTTTCCATGGAAACTTGTGCTGCATTTAATTGTTGCTCTGCTGCATTTACTTGTTGCTCATTTACTTGTATTTGACTTTGTGCAGTTTTTATACTGTTTTGTATATCCTGATCATCTAATTTTGCTATTACATCTCCTTGATTTACATACTGTCCATTTTCAATTGATACCGTAAGAACTTTTGCCGATATCTTACTACTTATAACCCCTTGTTGATATGCTTCCAAAGTTGCTTTATATGTATCTCCAGTTTTCTTTTGTGTTGCTTTAACCTGTTGTACATCAACTGCAGTTTTAACTGGTTCTGCTGCTGTTGCCGCTGTATTTTTATGACTGGATGCTAGTTTATTTTTAGCTACTACTCCACAACCTATTACAGCTATAACAATAACAGCATATAACACAATCTTTTTTACTTTTTTCATTTTTACCCTCCCAAGTTTTAACACCAAATATTCATTTTTCACTTAATAATTTATAAAAACAATAACTTGCCTTTGAACGTAGTTTTCCCTTATGTATATATAATAGTGATTTCATACTTTTCTGTTTTCACATGTATTCAACACTCCTCTGAACATTTAATATGTAGTGTAGCACATAATTGTTAACTCAAGTTAAACTTTTCTGTTTACTTTATGTTTTAGTTATTGTCTTATAATTTAACATTATATACAACATTAATACTATTTTCCATTTTTTATTAAATAATTAATATATTTTTAATACAAAGTCTGAAACTTTAGGAACGTGAAAATTAATCACCTTTAAAAAATATTTAAAACATAGTATAATTTTGTACAAATAAGGGGGTTATCTAAATGTTTCATATTTTAATTGCAGAAGATGACAAAGAACTTTCAGAATTATTTTCCACCATTTTAGTAAAAAATGGATACAAAACAACTTGCGCAAAAGATGGCGTTGAAGCACTTGATATTTTGGATAAGGAATATATTGATTTAATTATTTCTGATGTTATGATGCCTAATATGGATGGCTTTGAGCTACTTAAAAATATTCAAGATTCAGAATTTAACATTCCAATATTAATAATTACAGCTAAAGAAAGCTTCCAAGATAAACAACGCGGTTTTTTACTTGGAACTGATGATTATATGGTTAAACCTATTGATGTAAATGAAATGGTACTCAGAGTAGGTGCATTACTTAGAAGAGCACAAATTATTAATGAAAGAAAACAATGGATTGGTGAAACTTTGTTGGAATATGATTCACTATCTGTACACCACCAAGGCGAAATAATAGTACTTCCTCAAAAAGAATTCTATATTTTATATAAACTTGTTAGTTATCCCAGTCGTATATTCACAAGACAACAGCTTATGGATGAAATTTGGGGAATTGATTCAGAAACAGATATTCGAACAGTAGATGTACATATTAATAGATTACGTGATCGTTTTAAGAATAATTATGATTTTGAAATTTCAACTGTAAGAGGGCTTGGATATAAGGCGGTAAAAAAACATGAATAATAAACACTCATTAAAACTAATATTACTTTTTTCATTTATTATTTTTTTAATTATGCTTATATCAGGTGTGATTTCTGCTGCCATAGCAATTTTCTTTCACCTAAGTCTTTTTAAACCTCGTGACGGAATAATAATTTGGCCAATTATTAATTTATATCTGGTTAGTGTGATTTTGGGAACAATTATTTCAGCTATCATAGGAAAAAGGATATTAACTCCACTTGTAAGATTTAGCGAAGCGTTAATGGAAGTTAGCAAAGGTAATTTTGACATTAAGCTTGATGGAAATAAATATGGTGTAGAAGAAATTGAAATAATGACACGCAATTTTAATGTTATGGTGAATGAGCTTAATAATATTGAAACTTTTCGTAATGACTTTATATCCAATGTATCCCATGAATTCAAAACTCCTCTAGCTTCTATAGAAGGCTATTCAATGCTTTTACAAGATAAAAATTTAACAGAAAAAGAAAAAGAAGAATATACACATAAAATCCTTAATAATACAAAAAGACTCTCGAATTTAGTTAGAATTATTTTACAAATTTCAAGGCTTGAAAATCAGGAACTCATTCTAGAAAAGCGTAAATTTAAATTAGATGAACAATTAAGACAGACTTTGTTACTTCTTGAGTCAAAATGGACTAGCAAGAATATTGATTTAAATCTTGATTTAGATTCAATAACCTTTTGTGGAAATGAAGAATTGCTAATGCAAGTGTGGCAAAATTTATTAGATAATGCAATAAAATTCACTCAAAATAATGGCACAATTACATGCACACTTAAACAATCGACAGACTGCATTACAACCATTATTTCAGATACTGGAATCGGTATGTCAAATGATACTAAAAAACATCTATTTGATAAATTTTATCAGGGAGATAAATCACACTCTTCTGAAGGCAATGGTTTAGGATTAGCCCTTGTAAAAAGAATTATCGATTTATGTAATGGCACAATAGAAGTACAAAGTGAGGAAGGAAAAGGCTCCACTTTTATTGTAAAATTACCATGTTAATTATATGGTTCCGCAATGAGAATAGAGTTTATGTGAATCCCAGCCGAAATTAGATACATATTTCTCTGTTTGTGATATATTAAATTCTCAATGAGGAACCCTATATAGATAAACTATTTGGAATTTAGAGTTATGTGGTAACTAACCGAAATTGCATATCTATAAAAATCAAATTTTTATATTTTATAGAATTCAGCTACCTTTTTCTTAATATCTTTATACAAAATACTCTTAAAATTCTAAAATTTTCATAGTATTAACTCCTTTACTTTGGTTATGCTAATATCATAAGGAATTTAACAGTTTAGCAAAATAAAAATATATATCACAATAGCGATGTATATTTACATTACTAAAATACAGGTTCAAAAATTTGTATTTTAGTAATGATTAGATTCTATAAAGTTAGGAAAAGTCTTATTATAGTCGATTTAACATTTATTATAATAGGATTCCAACTTATTTTATAGGGTTATAGCTAAGATTATATTGGGTGATGTAATAATCATATATAGCCGTGAGGTTATATATGGTCGTGTAAGTATCTTATGTAGTTGAACAAAGTATCAATATTGGTAGTGAACTGTTTAATTATAGTCGAAAGATTATAATTAAATACTAAGGTATCTGTATTGGTGTGAGTTAAACTGTTACTTTTCTTATTTAAGGACTGTAGGTGGGTTTATATTTTTATAGGCTCATTTACAGTTTTTATTTTATATGAATTAAAGTTATGTGGTAAATAATCGAAATCAAATATATTTTATAGCTATAAATAATCACTAATAACATGAATTTATAAAAGTTTATTAAGGCACATTCAAATAAATAACCGTATATAGACTTAAACTTTGAAATGTGTTCAATACTAGAAAGTAAAGGGATTATTTTACGTAGTGTTGCGTTGATAATTTAGCTGTAGGTATTTCTTCAGTAGAAGTTATTTCATTCTTGCTTGTCACAAAAGTTCCAAGAACGAAATTTTACATTTCGTTCTTGGAACTTTCTCTGTGAGCTCTTGCCTTGGGAGCATGCATGAATGGGTACAATTTCTGTTGTTAGAAATTCACAGCCAAATTATCTAGCAACCGCAACAAAATATAGATATGCAATTTAAGAATTACACTTATGCTTTTAATATATATCCAAAAATAGAAATAAAGGTCATGTATTTATGTAGTGTTACGTTAGAAATTTTGATAGCTATGCTTCTTAGATTGTAAGTTGTTCCACATGTGCTTGTTCACAACATATTTTTGAAGCAAGCACTATGGGTACAACTTGCAGTCTTAGAAGCATCTATCAAAATTTTCAGTAACCGAAACAAATACATGACCTCTATTTCGGTAAGTTGATCCATAACTCTAAGTCACGCATTATTTATATTTCTTTTTATTAATTCCATAAATGTTTCTGGAGTAACTACTCTTACACTTGGATTTTGTTTTAACTTATTTACAACTTCTTCAACATTGCTGACATCTTTACTCCAAACATGAACATAAACAAAAGTATACGCTTCTGGCGTAGATATATTGATCTCACCACTTTCAACTCTATCATTAATGTTTTTTACTAGCTGCTCCTCATCTTCAAGTTTATCCCAAAGTAAATCTCTACAAGATACTATTGGTTTATTATTAGAC
The DNA here is from genome assembly GCF_000473995.1 of Clostridium saccharobutylicum DSM 13864. Lineage (NCBI taxonomy): Bacteria > Bacillati > Bacillota > Clostridia > Eubacteriales > Clostridiaceae > Clostridium > Clostridium saccharobutylicum. The sequence continues at coordinate 4,132,572 of NC_022571.1, forward strand.
CATAAAATCTTTCCTTTAAAATTATCATGTCTATGATAATCAAGATAAAATAAACCTTGAATATTGGATTCTTTAGTGAAATTATTCCAAAGTTTAACATTATTAAAACTATCATCATCTATTACTGCTAAATATTTTTCATCTACTTTCTTCATATAATCATTTAATGTATTAATATATCCTTTTAATTTGCTTTTATCAAACTTACTTGGATACATATATCCATTTCCTGAAGGTGAAACAATAAAGTTATTATATGTATCTTCATTACTTATACTATTGTAATACTTATTAAAAACAGTAGGTGCTAAATAATATAACGATGGAGACATAGACCATCCTAAAGCAAGCTTATCTCTGTCAGAGTTACCAAACCATTTTTTACAACCATAATTAGTTCCTAGATTCCATTGAGCATTATCACCATCAGACATTATGAAAGTTACATAATGAACATTTTTTTCTTTTGGAATTACTGCTGAAGATTTTTTACTTATAGTGTTTGAGGGAAAAGCACTTAAAGAAGTCAAATTATAAGACCAATCAGAGGCAACTATGCTTGCACCATATTTTGATGCAGTACTTACATTAGTAAATTCATCAGGTCCCCATCCTAAACAAATAGAATTCCCTTCCATAGAAGAAAATATTTTGTCTCTAAGGACTGTCTTGTCCACACTATCTTCATAAAACACTAAAGATTTAGACATTATAGCATAATCTCTTAATGAAGCAGATTTGTCTGGAGAAAGTTGTATAACTATTGAATGATTTAATCCCTTATTCCATAAGTTGTTGTAAGCCCAGCTTTCATCTGTATTTCTACAATCACCTTTCACTTGTGTTATGCCATATTTTTTCACTTTACATTCTATAGCTTCATCAACAACAATTGATTTATTTAAAGATGCAAGAGAACAAGCATTATTTATTGAAGGATCTTTAGATTCTTTACTACTATAAAGTACATATCCATCTATATACTGCTTATAAATATTTAATAATTCAAAGGGATCTGAAATCATCTTATATGAGACTTTATAATTCTCCTTTAAATCATCTAACCATATTTTATAATCAGGCTGAGATGAATTAAGTGTATATATTTGAGAAGAACAATGGCAATTAACCACTCCTTGGAGGCTAACTACCATTGTTCTTTCACTTGGTGTCATTGAATCTTGTGAGACAACATATAAAAATTTTGGTATCACAGGATTCTTCATGTAGTTGGAATTTTTATTTAATATACGAGCTACTCTTAAAGTATCTAACTTAAGAGATGCAGATGCTTTCTTCCACTCACTCCATTTTGTATTAAAAGAATCTCCATGTGTTTTACAATAGTTATAAAACTTATTCAAGAAATCCATCCTTTCTTTATTATGAAAAGATTTAGTATCAGAATCATCAAACTTTGCTAATGCTAATTGTCTATTAATAATATCATCAGCACCAATGTCTTTATAATTTTTCATCATATCATACATAATCATAAATGTGCTTGTTCTTCCTATACCTTCTTTACAATGAAAGTGAAGCCATGAATCCTTTGGTTGAGCTTTTATAGATTCTACAAAATAATCAACCATATCATCAGAAGGTATCCCTCCATCTCTAACAGGTATTCGATTATAAGATAATGATTTAGATTTAGTAAGCTCATTTTCATCTTGAACCTTTTCTGCAACTATAGTTTTATCAGGATGATTATAAAAAGCTATAGATTCATTTAACTTAATACTTTTTAGTTTATTAGATTCATCTTCTAAAACTTGTTCTTTAGTTAATCCCTCATTAGCATTATTTCTTGAATTAGCCCAGCTTACAGAAAATCCATTTATAAATCCATGTGATTCTTGCCTTAAATCAACTACTGTTATAGATACTGATGTTCCTATTGCCTCTATTAAAAGAGGAATATTATTTCCAGAAAACTGCTGACTACCAGAAATATTTAATTTATCTAATCCATTAAGATTTAAATTTTTATTGTCTTTTATTGACGTTAAATCCGAAGTCTTACGAAAGTTTTTCGAAAGAATATCATTGTAGGTTAAGGAATCTAAAATAAGGTGTACATCATTCTCATTAGACACTTTAGCTATAATACTTTTATTTATTGAAAAAGACAGTAAAATAGATATTAGTAATACTAATAAAATAGATATAGACTTTTTAAATTTTTTTTGCAATTATAATTCCTTCTTTCGTATAAATTTATATATAAACAACTTGAAATTAATTTAAGCTTATGTGATAGCTAACCGAAATTCCATACATTTTTGTTCTACAGGACCATGAAATTTTCACTGAAAGTTTCTAAGTACAAGGTTGTTCCCATTTTTGCATGCTCCTAATATAAAATTAGGACAAGCAAAAATGGTACAACCTTGTACTAAGAACCTTCACAGTTCAATTTCAATGCCTGTTTCACAAAAATGTATGAAATTTCTAGTATGGAAACACATTCTAATTATAAGCCCACATCTTAAAGAGGCCACTGAAAAACTAAAAAACATTACCAATTGGGTTATATATGTATATTTTTTCAGGTCATTTATGTCTAAAAAGTTGTTACAAGGCTATTAGAAGTTCTTCTGATGCCTTACTTATTTTGCTAAATAATTTATTCAAAAAATATTGGGACTTTTTCATTGATCTCCGTCTTAAATTATATATCTATATAGATATACAATTTATAAATAACACTTATGCTTTAAATATATATCCAAAAGTAGAAATAGAGGTGATGCATTTGTGTAGTGTTACCTCAAAAAATTTTGATAGCTATGCTTCTTAGATTGTAAGTTGTTCCATATATGCTTGTTCACAGAGTGTCTGTGAAGCAAGCATTGTGGGTACAACTTGCAGTCTTAGAAGCATCTATCAAAATTTTCAGTAACCGAAACAAATCCATCACCTCTATTTCGGTTAACTACCACATAAGTTTAAGTATTAATTGGGATATCTATAGTATAAGATAATGAAATCACTTCTATGCAAGTTATATACTCCATTTCTTATGTTTATTACCTTAATTAGATTTAACTTAGAATAAAATGAAAAAGAAAGAAAATACTTTGTATATTAAGATTCTCTTTCTTCTTTATAATAATATGCAATATTTAATCCTTTTTCCAAAAGAATTCCCATAAATGATAAAATTGCAATTTATACTATTAAAATATGAATTAAATTATTTAAACTTTTCTCAAAACATGTTATTACTAGAAAGCACATATAATGTTCACTTTCTCATATATACATAGACCTAAAAATAGACTATTCAATCCAATTACTTTTGCATAAAACAACAAGTCTAAAAAAGTACATAATAATTTATAAAAACACTTTAAATTACACTTTACCAAATATATAATAAAGCTGAGGTGATATTATAATGAATATATCTAGCACAATGAATATATATAATATGAATTCTATTTGGAACAATATAAATCCAGAAAATAATTCTTCTGCTTCTAAAGTTCCTTTAGTAGATAATATTGATTCTACAATAAATGAAAATTATAATTTAGAGAATTATTCTGGTGAAAATACCAACACTGAACTTCAAAATATTTATTCACAAATAGAACCAAACTATGGTATTCCAATTTCATATGACAGTCATGGCAATATTACTATGCCTTCAGATACTACTGTACCAACTGATGGTTTAAATTCCAATGACTCAAATATAATCTCTTTATTAAAAAGTAACAATTCTTCTTATGATAATTTAACTGAAAACCTTCTATCTCAATACACTTCTATAGAAAATGGTACATTTACATCAAACCTTTCTTCGATCCTATCTTCTAATCCATATGATATTTATAGTACTATTGATTCTTTAGGAAGCAGTGAATCGCAAAACTTTAATAGTACCATAAATACATCAGTATAATTTTTGCAAAACTTAGGAGGGTTAAACTTAAATTGCATTAACTCTCTCCTTTATATTTAAATAATCAATGCAATAAAATAAACTATCCGAATCAACAAATAATATGTTATAAGAATGTGTAACACTTTTACCATTTGATACTGTTAAAAACATTTATACCACTTAACTTTGAAACTTAATTTTTTGTACTTTTGTAGACATTAAAACTAATCAAAAACAAAAAATAGCCATTCAGTACGAATGACTATTTAACTTAATGTTTTTTTGTATTTTTAATGTTATTTCCTTTTGTTAGTTAACTTGCTTCAAAACATAATACCAAGGAGTTTCACCTCTTTCAATGTAATCACCATTTTTCCATTCAAAGAACATATATTTTGAACCATTTATTTCTTTTATTGCATACTTTGATGCAGTTTTATCATTAGCATTTATGACTAAATCTTTTGTCCAAGTTATATTTTTATCTTTAATTTTACCATTCTGATCAAAGACTAAATCACTTAGATACAAATCTCCCTGCCATGATTTAACATCAGGATTAAAATTGTCCATATTTTGAACAAAGTCAACACTTTCCCATTTTCCAAGTACTTCAGGATCATTTACAAATGGATAATCAATTTTATCCGCTCTTGTTTCTACTTCTTTTCCAGACATATTAGTTGTAAGTGATGGTGTAGAACTAACCTTTTTCAATACATAGTAGCTAGGTTCCATACCTCTAATAGTATAATCTCCGCTTTTCCATTGGAAAAACATATAAGTTGAACCATCGATGTCTTTAATTACATAACTGCTATCAGTCTTATCTACATCGTTTAAAATATGATCCTTTGTCCATGTAAATACTGTTTTAGAAACCTTACCGTCATCTGTAAAGTTCAATTCTTTAACATATAAATCATCTTCACAACTCTTGCTATTTACATTAAAATCGTCTATGTTATCAACAAAATCTACACCTTGCCATTCACCTATTATATTAGGATCATTCACAAAAGGATAGTCAGTTTTATCTACATTTACAGCTCCATTATTATTGCTGTTAATAGCTCTAGCTGTCTTTGCATCAGTAAGCACAATGCCACCAATTATAAACAACGAGGCAACTGCCATTGCAGAAAATCTATAAGCTTTTTTATCAAATAATTTTATCATAATAATTCTCCTTCTTACTTCAGATTTATTATTTACTATAGAAGTTGTTCCAATTAAAGGAATTGAATTTGAAAAATGGTCTATCATATTTATAATAGTAAAACCATATTCTTTAACTTCTTCATCTTTTGTGTAAGAAAGCGCAAGGGAATCACAGCATATTTCCATGTCTTCTTTCATTTTTCCAAGACCATATTGAACAACTGGATTAAACCAATAGACTACTTTTAATAAAGTAATTATCCAGTTTGTAATCACATCCTTACGTTTTAAATGAGATAACTCATGAAAAAATACATATCTTAATTTATCAGTACTTATTATGTCTTGAATATTCTTGGGAATTAGAATTATTGGCTTAAAGTAACCAAATAATGCAGGAGTTTTTATAATTGAAGTTTCAACTATTAATACATTCTTTTTAATTTGCATTATGTTTTTGCACTGGTTTAATATAGTCAGAAATTCAGTATTATTTGATATATTCTTGGTATAAATTCTTTTTCTTAGCTTTTTATATACTAAAAAAATATATATTATAGTAACTAACACTCCAATAAGCCATATAAAACTCAATATAGTTATACTTGATAAACTAGAAGTCATAACATCATTGTTACTAAAATCCATAGAACTTATGCTTCTAAGAATAACATTATGGTTGGAAATAACACTAGATTTACTGATACCTTGCTGCAATATATCCCCAGAAGGTATTTTCTTATTAAAAACTAGCCAAGACATATTACCTAGTTTATTTAGAAAATTAAATATGCTGAAATTACTCTCAGGTAACTTAAATATTATTAAACGTAATAGTATAAGAAACCATAATGCATAATTAAATTTCACTCCTAATTTTCCTTTAGTAAATTTTCTAAAAATAAGAATCAAGCCAATTAGTATACTAGTTGTAATAGAAGTTTGAAATATTATTTTAAACAACTGATCAAAATAACTCATCACTGCATACATATATTACTTATTCCTCTCATCTAGTATCTTTTTAAGATCTTCTATATCTTCTTTGCTTAAGTCACTTTCTTTTATAAAACTAACTAACATATTTTTGATAGCACCATTATAAACTTTGCTTAAGAATGTTTCATTCTCTGCACGAATACATTCATTTTCATTTACTAATGGATAATAAAGATATTTTCTGCCTTCCTCATTAAATCCAAGTGCATTTTTACTAACCAATCTACTTATTAATGTTTTTATTGTTTTAGGTTTCCAATCCTTTGTGTCTTCTAAAGCTTCAATAATTTGATTTGAAGTTTTAGGCGAATCTGCCCAAACAATTTTCATTACTTCCCATTCTGCTTCTGATATTTTGGGTATTTCATTCATAATGTCCACTCCCTTACTTAGAATTACAATTGTAATCTATAGTTAGATTACTACTGTAATCCTTAATTGTCAATATATATATTATACAAATATTTATGTACATGAAAGAAAATAACAAGTCCAAAATGCTCTGATTATTTTGCATCAAGCAAGGAAGTGGATTTGTCTAATAGCTGGCTATTAGAGGAATCCGCTGACGTAGCATGATGAAAAATGGGCACATTAGAAAAGAGCAGCTATGCTGCAATACGGAACTTTTCTTGGCAGATGTACTTGTTATTTTTTTGAATGTGCCTTAATTTACTTGAACACATTATTCATATTCTGATTTTTTCTCATTCTAAACATTATAAAATTATCTTTAGACTCAATATTATAATAAAAATTAAACTTATCCAATTCTTTTAATTCAACACCACCCTTAAACCCAAATGAATGTCCTGGATATATCTTTACATTTTGAGGAATCCCATTCTTTATTTTTTTTATACTATTGAACATTTCATCAGCAGAGCCTCCAAACAAATCACAACGACCGCATCCTTCAACAAAGAGAGTATCCCCTGTGAATAACTTTTGATCTTCAACAAAAAAACACATGCTACCATGTGTATGACCAGCAGTTAAAATACATTTGATTTGAGTATTTCCTAAAATAATAATTTCATTATCATTAATTAACTTCAAATTTCGGGTTTTGTATTCATAAAATGATGCTTCCTCTTTTGACATATATACATCTACATCAAACTTTTCCACTAACTTTTCCACCAAATTAACATGGTCATTGTGAGAATGCGTTAACAATATACTAACCAAATTTGCATCATATTTTTTTATTATAGAAGTCACTTTATCAAACTCCCATGCTGGATCTATTATCGTTGCTTTCTTTGTATAATTATCTATTATCAAATATGTATAATTAATCATATCTAAATTTTGTGTTCTTATTTCTACACTTAAAAATTTATCATTCATGTATTTTAACACCCATTTCTATCATAAAATATAAAACTATTAATTAATTCTTCTTGCGTAATATAATTGATTTTATTTGTAATATCATCTCCCTCTGAGCAAATGCCATTTTATATCTTTTAGTTACTTTTCTCTATAAAAACAAAGCCTTACAATAATACTTTATATTGTTCAGGCTTTATTTTCAATATTTTATTATTTTCTCTTATATGATTAAAAAATATATCTACATTGTACTTTTTAGAATATTTTCTAATTCTGTATTGAGCAGTTCTCTAATCTTTTCTTCCTCACTAGCAAAAGCTAAAAATACTGTTATTCTAACCATATCCTTATAACATCTTGCGTTAAACTGCATCCTTGGAACAAATCCCAGCATTTCATAATTAGTGTTCTCCCCTAATATTAAATCATTAATAAATTGATCTTCTTCTTTTTCAAATTTGCCTTGAAAATTAAATACTATAGAATGTTCTAAAGAATGCTTTTTCATAAGGTATTGCATTTTCTTATCACTTTCTGAGATTTCCTTTCCAAATATTAAATTGAAAAAGTTAATTCCATGCTTTGATGATATATTTAATTTATCTTGAGCTTGCTCCATTAATTTTCTTTTGTCGTTACCATCATTACATCCTAATATAGGAATCAAATCAATAAATTCTCCAATTGTATTGAAGTACGTTTTTTCTTCGTATTTTCTTCCATATCCAATCATATATATTGGAACTTTAGGAATTGAAAAATGTTTTTGACAAACACTATTTACAAGTTCTAATGGTATTTCTGAAGACTCACCCCCAAAATTAGACTTTTGTATTTCTTCTAAGCTTATATCGTAATTAAAAGCTGTTACTTTTGCAATACCGCATTTTGAAGATGTATCCTCTATTTTTGATAAATACCTTTCAAATTCTTCTAACCCAAAAACATTTATTACTTCTTCTTCTGTAATAGATTTAGAACCTTGTTTTACCTGTTCTATATAACTTTCATAACTTTCAACTTCTGCATCAGTAATATCTTTTCCATTTTCAAGAGCATCATAATATTCAAATATTTTTCTTGATAAAATTTCACTGCTCATAGCATCAAATATAGCATGTGAGAAAGGTAATACTAAAAGATAATCTTTTAAATTTTCTTTTACTAGTAACATTTTATATAAAAGTGATTTTTCTTTTTCATATCCTTTTGTAAAATACTGTCCTATGTTAATTTTAAGAAATTCCTTGTTAAACTCTGGATCATACTCTGATAAATCTACATAAGGAATTGAAAGCTTTTCTGGAACATTATATTCCTGCCACAAATATTCTTCTTCCTCTTTTACAAGTATACTTCTTAATAATCCTTGTTTCGAAATTAAATGTAATATTGCTTTATGTAAAAGATTAATATCTAAATAGCGTTCAATTTTAATAATAGTTCCTGACTTTTCCAAATACTCTAAATGGAACTTTTGACAAGGAGCAATTCCATACTTTCTTACTACATTCTGTTTAAGTATAGAATTATTAAAATTACATTCTTCCTCTTTTACCTTTTCCATTAATTCTTTACTTACATCTGTTAGAAGTCCAGTTTTTAAAGCCACATTTTCTGAAAATTGCATTGAATGCATCTGCATTGAAGTCTTCTGTGCTAATTTCATTGTAGATATAGGCTTTATATAATGTGGACATATGTTTTTATTGATTTTTTCTTTTATAAATCCTATTAGCTCTTCTACTTTTACTGATACTGAGTCATCTATAAATAAAACATAATATTCTTTTTCTTCAACATTATACTTTATAAGTTTACTTTTAACTCCAAATTTACACGTTATAGCTTCTGAAGCTTCTTCAGCAGTCTCAATTAAATTATTTTTGTTATCAACAATACCTAAATACTCTGAGAGTTTCTTTATACTTGAATATTTAAATATATCATTTATTTTTAAATTTAGTCCAATTTGCTCACATTTTAAAACAAATCTTATTGCTTTTAACGAGTCTCCACCTAATTCAAAAAAGTCTTCGTTTATTCCAATGTTACTTATTCCCAATATATCCTTCCATATACTTGCAATTTTTTCTTCTAACTCATTACGAGATTCTTCAAAAGATATATCTTCATTTACCTTATATGCTATTTTCAATAGAGCTTTTTTATCTATTTTTCCATTTGCATTTAATGGCATTGCTTCAAGTTGTATAAAATATGCTGGAATCATATAAGATGGCAGTGTTTTTGATAAAAATTCCTTCAAATATTGAATTTGTAATTTTTCATCAGAGACTATATATGCATAAATGCTTTTGTCATCTTTTCCTGTTTCCTTTACAACTGTTACTACCTCTTTTACTTTTTCATATTTTAGAATTTGGCTTTCTATCTCACCTAATTCTATTCTGAATCCTCTAATTTTAACTTGACTATCTATTCTTCCTAAAAACTCTATATTTCCATCTGGTAACCACCTTGCTAAATCACCAGACTTGTACATTCTTTCTCCATCTTCAAATGGATTTGATATAAATTTTTCTTTTGTTAAAGATACATTGTTAACATATCCTCTTGCTAATCCTTTTCCTGAAATACATAGTTCCCCTGGTATTCCAATTGGCTGTATATTTTGATTTTTATCTAAAATATATATCTTACTGTTTGATATAGGTTTTCCTATTGGAATATTTGCATATTCTTTATTCACTACAAAACTTGTTGTAACTACTGTATTTTCTGTAGGTCCATAATTATTAATTAAATCATATTCTTTTTTGAAATAATTCTTTAACTTATCTCCTCCAGCTAAAACTTTTCTTAAACTTTTGAAATTGCACTCTTCCATAAATTGCTCACAAATTTGAGTTGGCAGAAAGCTTATAGTAATAGCATTGTCATTATAAAATTTTTCTAGTTTTTTTATGTCTAATTTCATATCATTTTCAATTATATATATAGTTGTGCCAGCAATAAGATACGGGAATATTTCCCATACAGAAGCATCAAAACCAACTCCTGCATATTTTGTGCTTCTATCATTTACATTTACTTCAAAGTGTTCATTATGCCAAAAACATAAATTAACTAAAGATCTATGTTCTATCATTACACCTTTTGGATTGCCTGTTGTACCTGATGTATAAATTACATATGCTAAGTCATTGACTTTAACTTCTGATTTAGTATGCTGATTACTGTATTCTTCTAAAATACTATTCCCTAATTGATATTTATGTTTTGGAACTATAAGTTTCTTTTCCTCTTTTTTATCAATTTCAAATAGAGCATCATATCTAAATTTAGTTAATTCATTTTCAATTGTATGCATTTTATCAGTGAATTTTACACTTTTTATTTCCTTAATATCCATAGCTATATCTTCAAAAAAGTTTCTTGAAACAAAAAGTTCATTTGAAAAATCAGTCTTTGTTCTATAGTTTTCCTCAGAATGACAGTTTTTAAATTCTATTAATGATTCAATTAATTCTGCTTTTAAATCTTGATCCATTACATCCCCAATAAATAGAATTCCCTTTTCGCCTAACTTATTCACTACCTTAGTTATTACTTTTCTTAAATAGTTATGTCCATGAAAGCATTGTATTACGCTGTTTATAATTACAATATCAAAGTTATTATCATCAAGCTTATCTATTTCGCCTGCTTGAAGACAAGCTAATTTTATATTTGAGATCTTTTCTTCTTTTACCTTGTTCCTATTTTTCTCTATTATACTATCAGAAAGATCTGTACCATAATACATATTTACTAGTGGAGCAATTTTAAACATACTTAAACCTGATGCACAACCTATTTCCAATACTCTTACATCTTTATTTAAATAAGGTCTTAGTTTTTCAAATATATTACTTGAGTATTCATCCATTTCTTCTTTTGATAAATCTTCCCCAGTGTAACTATTTTTCCATCCTCCAGCTTCTATATCATCAACAGCATCATCTGCAACCTGTTGCCAAAGACGTGTATTCATTAACTCATTTTTCTCTTTTTCTTCAACTTCATATACATTTCTTTCATCTAGACATACATATGTACTAAAATTTTCACATTCCCACTGTAGCCTGTTCAATACTCTTATATGTTCCGTAGTAGATAGCATAAGCTTTATTTTAGCATCATCAATTATATATTTTATTCTTTCCTCTGGATATTCTGGATCAATTGGAACATAGGCACCACCTGCTTTTAATATACCTAATATTGCAATAAACATTTTTTCGCTGCTATCCATTAAAATTCCTACTAGGAAATCAGACCCCGTATTTTCTTGTTCTCTAATATAATTTGCTAATCTATTTGATTTTTCATCTAGTTCCCTATATGTGAATTCAACACCTTTAAACACTACTGCAATCTTATTTGGATTTTTCTTAGCTTGTTCCATAAATAACTCATGAACTGTTTTATCTTGAGGATATAAGCTTTCTGTATTATTAAAATCAAATAATACTTTTTGTTTTTCCTCTTTTGTTATTATTTCTATATCCTTTATTTGTATTTTAGGATTTTCAATAACTTCATGTAAAACTTGCTTCATATGGTTTTCTATATTTTTTACAGCTTCTTTTGTATAAACGGCCTCATTATAACTAAGACGAATTTTTAATTTATCTCCTGGAACTACAATTATATTGAAGTCATAATTTATTTGTTCAAATATATCAATATCATTAACTTTAAATCCTAATAAATCTTCACTACCAAAAAAACTATTAATATCATCTTGTAAAGGATAATTTTCAAAACCAACTAAATGATTTATAAGGTTATTCTTTAAATCTGTATTAGATTGTATTTCTGATAATGGAACATAATGATATCCAGTTGATAATGCTGCTTCTTCGTGAATTTTTTTTATTAATTCTTGGAAGCTCATTTCTTTATCACAGTTTATTCGAACTGGAATTGTATTTACAAATAGTCCTACCATTTCTTCAATTCCATTTATCTCAGGCGGTCTACCAGATACTACAGAACCAAATATAATATCATTAGTATTATTATATTTTTGAAGCATTGATCCCCATAATGATTGAAAAACAGTATTTACTGTTACTTTATTATCTTTTGCCATTAGTTTTAATTTTTCTGTAGCTTCTTCTTCTATTTCAAATACATGTTCCCTAAGTACATATTTTTCTTCACTAACAGTACTTGCAAAATTAGGAACTATAGATTCCTTTTCAATCCCTTCAAGATACTTATCCCAATACGCTATAGCCTCTTCTTTATTTTGTTTGAAAAACCATTGTATATAGTCGTTATATGGATGAATTTCTTTTTCAGCTAATTCTTGATTTTCTTTTAAAGATACATATATTTCAAATAATTCTTTAAAAACAATTGCTAAACACCATCCATCCATTATAATATGATGAAAACTTAGCACTAGCCCATAAGACTTAGGAGCTTTCTTTATTACTGATATTCTTATAAGTGTATCTCTTGTTAAATCAAAACCTCTTTTAATATCATCTTTTTTAAATTCTTCTATATAATCTTTTCTTTCTTCTTCATTTAAATCTGATATATCTTTAAAAACTATCTCAGAAGCTCTTTCTGCCAATACAACTTGCTTTGGCTTTTCAATCTTTTCGTATACGATAGCAGTTCTTAAAATATCATATCTTTGAAGTAATATATTAAAGCTTTTTTGTAATATATCTACATCAAGCTGCCCATCTAAATGAAGCAAAATTTGTTCAAAATAAACACTTGAGCTTTTATCGTTCATAGCATGAAATAACATTCCCTCTTGCATTGGTGTTAACGAATATATTTTTTGAATTTTAGTATTTTTTCTCAATTTAATACAGCCCCTCTCTTTACATAAAGCACATGAAAATGAATAGCAAGTCCAATTTGCTATGAATGAGTTAAGCCGACATCTCAAAAGTGAGAATCGAAATTTTATATTTCACTCTTCGAACTTTCCCTGTTATTATCTATGATTTAATTATGGTCGCTTACTCAAAGAACACGCAATGAGCGAATGTGAGCCGAGATTCCTCGTATAAAAAACATTCTAGCAAATGGACTTGTTGTTTTTTTGAATGTGCCTAAATTAGTTAAATAAACTATTTATATTGTCAAGTTCTTCAATAGAAAGAATATCCTCATCCCCAAAATCACTTGGAGTTAATTCAACAGTATCTTTATCCACACAATGATCTAATATATTTTCCAAATTTCTTATATAATTTTCCGCAAAGGTATTTATTGTTTCTTCATAATATTCATTTTTATTATAATTAATATCTAACGCTAACTTACCTTCTAATACTTTTCCATTTATCTCAATAGCGAATTCTTTTTCTAGTTTTTCGCTTATAGATTCTCCTGTAGATAAAGATGAAATACTAAACATTTCCGTATCTTCTTGAATATCAAACTGCCCTAAATAATTGAAGCATATTTCTGCTTTTTTATTAAACTCTATTCCTTTTTTGCTTGAACCATCTGTTAAATACTTTAATATTCCATATCCTATTCCTTTGTTTGGTACATTTCTTAAAGTTTCTTTTATATTTTTTATTTGGTAGGATATTTCTTCTGATTTTGACATATCAAATATTACAGGATACATCGACGTAAACCATCCTACTGTTCTTGTAATATCTATATCTTCTATTATTTCTTCTCTTCCGTGGCCTTCTAAATTTATAATTACATTATCTTTATCTGTCCAATTTTTCACAGTTAAACATAAAGCAGTTATTAATATATCATTTACTTCTGTGTTATATGCTTTGTTTACATCTCTCAATAACTGTTCTGTTTTTTGCTCTGATAATGTCACATGAACTACTTTGCTATCAGCCACCATATTTTTATCTATAATTTTATCCTTAGGCAAAGATTCAACCTGTGTATTTTCTATTGCTCCCCAGTAATCTATTTCTTTCAATGCATTTTTAGTATTTGCATAAAGTTCAAGCTTTTCACCCCACTCTTTGTAGGAATCTGTTTTTTTAGGGAACTGTATTTCTTTATTAGATAATTCTTGTTTGTATCCTGAAGCTAAATCTTCCAATAGTATTCTCCATGATATTCCGTCTACTACCATATGATGGATAACAATTAACAAATATTCTCTTTCAAATGTTTTAAAAATTGCTAACCCAAACAATGGACCATCGCTTAAATTTAAGCTTCTATGTATTTTATTTGTTTCTTCTTCGATTTCTTGTTCAAAATCCAAATTATATCTGAAATCTCTTTCTGTAATTGTTATTTCTATTTCTTCTATAGGGTTGCAATACTGCAATATTCCATTTTCATCTTTCTTATATCTCATTCTCAAAGAATCATGATGTTCAAGTATTTTCTTGAATACTTTTTTAACAATATTTGAGTCAAATCCATCTTTTTTATATAGCATAACAGCTTGATTAAAATAATTTATATCCTCTGTTTTCTGCTCTAAATACCACTTTTGTATTGGTGTTAAAGGTACTTGTCCACTTACAGCTCCTTGTTCTATTTGCTTAGTTGATACTCTTACCTTCTTAGATAGATCTTTTATTGTAGGATTTTTAAGTAAATCTTTTATCTCTATTTTTAAATTTATTGCATTCATACGAGATACTATCTGTATTGCTTTTATTGAATCTCCACCAAGATCAAAGAAATTATCATTAATTCCTATCTTGCTTATTCCTAAAATCTCATTCCATATACCTGCTAATTTTTCTTCAATTTGATTTGTAGGTTCCTCGTAGTTTGTTCCAGTATTTAACCTTCCATCTGGCATAGGCAGTGCTTTTCTATCTATCTTTCCATTACTTGTTATTGGCATATTAGGAATTTGTATTAAATATGAAGGAATCATATATGATGGTAATAAATTTCCTAAATATTTTCTCAATTCTGCCACTGTCAAATTTTCTTCTGCTACTATATATGCACAAAGATACTTATTTTTACTTTCATCTTCTCTTGCCATAACAAACACTTCTTTTATAGATTCATGTTGCAACAATTGATATTCTATTTCTCCAATTTCTATTCTGTAGCCTCTTATTTTAACTTGATGGTCTTTTCTACCTAAGAACTCCATATTACCATCTTGCATCCATCTGGCCATATCTCCTGTTTTGTACATTTTTTCGTTACACTCTTGTACAAATGCATTTGGTATAAATCTTTCCTCTGTTTGCTTTAAATCATTTGCATATCCCTCAGCTAAACATTCTCCTCCAATATACAAATCTCCAGCTACTCCCATTGGACATGGATTTAAATTAGAATCCAATATATAATACTTTGCATTTTGAATAGGCTTTCCATATGGTATGCTTATCCAATTAGCATCTACTTTTTCTATCTCATAATAATTTGACCATATTGTTGCTTCTGTTGCTCCACCAAGACTAATTACCTTTACGCCTGGAAAAGCTTTCTCCATTATTCCTGGAAGGGTGACAGGAATCCAATCTCCACTTTGGAAAATCAATCTCAACTTACCATTCTTAACAACTTCCTTGTCTTTTGGAAGCAATGGCACAAGCTGTTGAAGTGCTGCTGGTGCAGAATCCCAAAAAGTAATTGGCTCTTCACAAATAATATTAAGTAATTTTTGTGAATCCTTAACCTCATCCTTAGATGCAATTCTTATACAACCTCCGGCAGCTAAAATTCCAAACATATCATATACTGATAAATCAAAACAGAAAGAGGTAACAAATAATACTTGATCTTTTTCACCTACGTTAAATTTCTTATTTACCCATTCAATCAAATTTATTGCAGGTTTATGTTTTATAACTACTCCCTTTGGTGTTCCTGTTGAGCCAGAAGTATATATTATGTAAGCTATATCCTCTGAAGTACTTAATTCACCTAAGTTTTCTTTTGGAAGATTTACAAGTTCTTTTGCTGTAACAATATTCTCATTTTCAAAGTTCTCATCTTCTTCAATATCAATACAAATTACACTTTTTATATCATTATTTTCTTTTTGTAATTCTTTTATAAGTTCAATTTGTTCACCTTGTGTCACAATACAAGAAATATTACTATTCTTTATTATTGTTTTTATTCTTGTTATAGGGAATTTAGGATCTATAGGTACATAAGCTCCACCACATTTTAATATTCCCATTACCCCTATAATCATTTCCATAGAACGTTCAACAATTATGGCTACTGGCATACCTGCATTTATTCCCTTCTCCTTAAGAAAAACTGCCAATTGATTTGCTCTTTCATTTAACTCTCTATATGTTATTTCTTTTCCTTCAAATACAGCTGCCAAATTATCAGGTGTTTTTTCTACTTGCTCTTCAAATAATTGATGCATTGTTTTATTTCTTGAATAATTAGCTTTTGTATCATTAAAATCATAAAGAAGCTTTTTCTTTTCAGACTCCTCAACAATTTCTATTTGTAATATTGTCGCTTTAGAATTTTCAACTATTTGAGTTAATACCTTTCCAAAACTTGCTGCAAATTTTTCTATAGTTTCCTTTTTAAATAGCTTTGTACAATATTCAAAAGTGCATTCTAATCCTTCTTTGCTTTCATATACAAGCAGTGTTAAATCAAACTTTGCTATTGAGGAATTAAAATCATATGGAACAAAACTTAAACCAGATATATCAGCTTCACGTATATCTACATTTTGCCAAGCCACCATTGTATCAAACAAAGGATTTCTGCTAAAATCTTTCTCTACATCAAGACGGACTATTAGCTCTTCAAATTGATAATCTTGATTTTCGTATGATTCTAAAAATTTCTTCTTTACTTCTGTTAAAAATTCTATAAATTTCTTATCTGACTTTGGAAAATTTCTCAAAGCTATTGTATTTACAAACATTCCAACTATATTTTGAAATGATTCATGAGTTCTTCCTGCCACAGGAGATCCTACAATTATATCTTCTTGTCCTGTGTATTTTGACAGCAATACATTATATGCTGCAACAATTGTCATATATAATGTTGCATCTGTTTTGGCAGCTATCTCTTTCAACTTATCTGTCACTGTCTTATCTAATCTAAACTTTATTTTATCTCCCTCAAAACTTTGCTCTGATGGTCTTTGATAATCTGTTGGCATATTAAGCACTGGTATTTTTCCTGAAAATTCTTTTAACCAATACGCTTCTTGCTTTTTAGCAGCTTCTGTTGTAAAAAACTTCTTTTGCCATTCCGAAAAATCTTTATATTGTATTTTTAATTCGTCTAATTTTTTGCCCTCATATAAATATCCAATTTCTTTTAATAAAATTTCCATAGACACTCCATCTGATACTATATGATGAATGTCTAAAAGCATAGCATATCTTTCTTCTTTTAATTTCACTAAAGTCACTCTTAAAAGTGGAGGTTCATTTAACACAAAAGGTTTTAAAAATTGCTTTATTATACTTTCAAGTTCTTTTTCATCTTTTTCAATAAACTCCATCTTAAAATCAATTTCTTTATAGATCTTTTGCATAGGAATTCCATCTATAATCTCAAATGAGGTTCTTAATGACTCATGTCTTTTTATTAGCTCTTTAAACACATTTTCAAACTTTTCTGTATCAAGTTTTCCTTCAATAATAGTTACAGAAGGCATATTATAATTTATACTTGTATCTTGAAATTGTTTTATAACAAATAACCTTTTTTGTGCAGAAGATAATTCATAATAGTCTTTTTCTTCTATAGCATCTATTAACTTAAATTCAGTTTTATTTTTTTGCTGAATTTGTTTTGATAATGTTTTTATTTCACTAAAATCAAACATATCTCTTAATGAAATTTCAACATTTAACTCTTTATTTATTGCTGCTATGATTCTTACAGCATTTAATGAATCTCCACCAAGATCAAAAAAGTTATCATTAATTCCCAACTTATTTATTCCTAAAACTTTTCTCCATATATGTACTAATTTTTCTTCAATTTCATTTGTAGGTTCTTCATACACTTTTCCAGTATTTAAACTTCCATCTGGCATAGGCAATGCCTTTCTATCTATCTTTCCATTACTTGTTATTGGCATATTAGGAATTTGTATAAAATATGAAGGAATCATATATGCTGGTAATAAATGTGATAAGTATTGTCTTAATTCTGCTACAGTCAACTCATCTTCTGCTACTATATATGTACAAAGATATTTATTTTTACTTTCATCTTCTCTTGCCATAACAAACACTTCTTTTATAGATTCATGTTGCAACAATTGATATTCTATTTCTCCAATTTCTATTCTGTAGCCTCTTATCTTAACTTGATGGTCTTTTCTACCTAAGAATTCCATGTTACCATCTTGCATCCATCTAGCCATATCTCCTGTTTTGTACATTTTTTCATTGCATTCTTGTACAAATGGATTTGGTATAAATCTTTCCTCTGTTTGCTTTAAATCATTTGCATACCCCTCAGCTAAACATTCTCCTCCAATATACAAATCTCCAGCTACTCCCATTGGACATGGATTTAAATTAGAATCCAATATATAATACTTTGCATTTTGAATAGGCTTTCCATATGGTATGCTTATCCAATTAGGATCTACTTTTTCTATCTCATAATAATTTGACCATATTGTTGCTTCTGTTGCTCCACCAAAACTAATTACCTTTACACCTGGAAAAGCTTTCTTCATTATTCCTGGAAGGGTGACTGGAATCCAGTCTCCACTTTGGAAAATCAATCTCAACTTACCATTCTTAACAACTTCCTTGTCTTTTGGAAGCAATGGCACAAGCTGTTGAAGTGCTGCTGGTGCAGAATCCCAAAAAGTAATTGGCTCTTCACAAATAATATTAAGTAATTTTTGTGAATCCTTAACCTCATCCTTAGATGCAATTCTTATAGAACCTCCAGCAGCTAAAATTCCAAACATATCATATACTGATAAATCAAAACAGAAAGAGGTAACAAATAATACTTGATCTTTTTCACCTACGTTAAATTTCTTATTTACCCATTCAATCAAATTTATTGCAGGTTTATGTTTTATAACTACTCCCTTTGGTGTTCCTGTTGAGCCAGAAGTATATATTATATAAGCTATATCTTCTGAAGTACTTAATTCACCTAAGTTTTCTTTTGGAAGATTTACAAGTTCTTTTGCTGTCACAATATTCTCATTTTCAAAGTTCTCATCTTCTTGAATATCAATACAAATTACACTTTTTATATCATTATTTTCTTTTTGTAATTCTTTTATAAGTTCAATTTGTTCACCTTGTGTCACAATACAAGAAATATTACTATTCTTTATTATTGTTTTTATTCTTGTTATAGGGAATTTAGGATCTATAGGTACATAAGCTCCTCCACATTTTAATATTCCCATTACCCCTATAAGCATTTCCATAGAACGTTCAACAATTATGGCGACTGGCGTACCTGTATTTATTTCTTTCTTCTTAAGAAAAACTGCCAATTGATTTGCTCTTTCATTTAACTCTCTATATGTTATTTCTTTTCCTTCAAATACAGCTGCCAAATTATCAGGTGTTTTTTCTACTTGCTCTTCAAATAATTGATGCATTGTTTTATTTCTTGAATAATTAGCTTTTGTATCATTAAAATCATAAAGTATTTTTTGTTTTTCCTCATCTCTTAATATTTCAAATTGAGATATTGCATTGCAAGGATAATTCACAACACTTTCTAGTAAAATCTTGAAATATGACATAACATTTTCAATAGGAAAATTTGAATCAAATACATCAAATCTATAATCAAAATCTATTTCTACATCTTCTCCATCAGCATACTCTCTTACAAACATAGCTAATGCATTTTCTTCACTCTTATTCATTAAGGCATGTGTAACTGTTTTATGACCTGCAAATCGTTTATAAAAATCAAATTTTTCATAAGATAAGGTAATATCAAAAATATTTCTTTTATTTTCAGAATCACTATTAGCTAATTTAAAAATTTCACCTAAAGGAAATTTTTGATGTCTATAACATCGTAATAGCTCTTTTTTTATTTTATTTAAAATTGAATCAAAGCTCTCATTTTTATCACTACTTATCTTTAAAGGAATTAGATTTACAAAAAGCCCCAACATATTTTTTTGTTCTGCATTTTTTCTATTTAGTATAGGTATTCCTATAACCAACTCATTCTTATCATATATCTTGCTAAAACACATATATAATATTCCTAACATATAATGAAATGTTGAGCATCCATTTTTCTTTGAATATTCAACGATTTTTTCATATACATCCCATTTTACTATTAGTTTTTTTCGTGAACTTGTAATTGTTCCTTGTATTTTTTTAGCACTTCTATTTATAAAAGGCTGAGGTACTTCTTTAAAATATTCTTTCCAAAAATCAGCATCCTTTTTATATTTCTCTGATTTCAAATAATCTATATTATCTCTAATAAAATTGATATAAGAATTACTTTTCTGTTCATTTATATTTCCTTCTAAAATTACATCTCTTAAATTATCTTCATCTATAAGACGGTTATAAATATCAACTACCTTGCTCATTGCAATATAGCATCCCCATCCATCTGTAATTACATGATGCTGTATCATTAACCAATAAAATAAATTTTCATTAACCTTTAATAAACTAAACTTAAATAAAAAATTATTGTACATATCAAATAATTTTATAGTTTCATTTTCAATCCACTCTAAACTTTCTTTTATTGGATCTTTCGCTTTTGAAAAATCATGAAAATCAACATGATAATTTAATTCTGGCTGAATTTTTTGATAATATTGGTCATCTTTCTTTATAATATTTATTCGTAGGGCATCATTTCCCTTAATTAAAATATTAATAGCCTTCTGAAATATATCGTAATCTATACTTCCTTCAATAACAAAATTTGCTCCAATATTATAGAGTTGTCTATTTGGATATAAACATTGTTGAATCCAAATATCCCTTTGATATGATGTTAATGGATATAGGTTTTCTTCTTTTAAAACATTCACACTTTGATTTTCAGACATGATTTTACCACTCCTTTTTATTATATTACTTACTTACTTATGCATTAAATTTAGAAAAATTTTTATATGAGGCACATTCAAATAAATAACAAGTCCATTTTCCAACCTATTTTCCATCATGCTACGCCGACAAATTGACCTAATAGGCCCGATATGAGGGCAATTTGCCTCCTCGCCTGATGAAAAATATTCATGGCAAATTGGACTTGTTATTTATTTTCACGTACCTAAATTAAACGCCTGAAGTTATTTCAATAAAATTCTATATAAAATGACCTTAAGGCGTTTAACGATATACAACAACTTGCATTGGATTGATAAAAAAACAATTATTTTATAAAAATAGTTAATTTTGCACATTATGTATCTACTCGACATAATTGCCTAATAGTCCCCAAAAATAAATGTGCACCCCGTCTGAGATTTTCCACATTATATAATAATATTAAATCAAAATACATGCTTTTTTCTCTAAACATATAAAATGAATCATTAAAAGCAAATACTTTACATAATATATTTATTTTTAATAATATATTCTAAATGATTAAATCTTAATTAGAAGTGATATTTCTTTTTAACTTAAAAATATAAATCGCCACACAATTGAAATGTCACATCAATTATTTGGCGATTCCTTGTGAAAAATAAACAAATAATCTTAAAATTTTATTATCTGCTTATTATTTATAATTAATTGTTTTTCCATTAATTTCATGGTATTAACTTTTCTATTTCGTGGTATTCTACTATCATAAAGAACTTAACAGTGAGCAAAGATGTATATCACAAAATGATGTATATTTCAGAACTTCTATATGAGTTTAAAGTCTTATATTTTAGTGATGATAGATTCTATAAAGTTAGGAAAAGTCTTATTATAGTCGATTTAATATTTATTATAATGGGATTCCAACTTATTTTTTAGTGTCGAGTTAAGATTGCATTTGGTGATGTAATAATCATATATAGCCGTGAGGTTATATATGGTCGTGTAAGTATCTTATGTAGTTGAACAAAGTATCAATATTGGTAGTGAACTGTTTAATTATAGTCGAAAGATTATAATTAGATATTAAGGTATCTTTATTGGTGTGAGTTAAACTGTTATTTTCTTTATTTAAAGAGCTATAGATGGATTTATATACTAATAAGTTCATCTATAGCTTTTATTCCAAGTCATTTCAATTTTTATCCTAAATTCAAAAAATGAGAAGATTGTAATCAAATAAAGCTGTTATAATCTTTTCATTTTTATATGTATATTTTAGTGCATTAAAAAGTAACCATTTCAGATACTCATTACATCATTTTTCAATAACACAAATATAGCAATTTAAATAACCTGATTAAATCAAAAAATAACAGACTCAAGGCAAACCTTCACCTTGAATCTGCTATTTTTATAACTATATTTTGATATTTTGAATTATTTTTTTGAATGTGCCTTATTAATTATTATATAGATAAACAAACTACGAGCTAGATTTTATCTTTGAAATATATTCAACTCCAGAAAGAAAGAGGGACTATTTCACGTAGTGTTGCGTTGATAATTTGGCTGTAGGCATTTCTTCAGTAGAAGTTGTTCCATTTTTGCATGTCCTCAACTTGCTTGAGGAGCATGCAAGAATGGGTACAACTTCTACTGGAAGAAATCCACAGCTAAATTATATAGCAACCGAGTAAAATAGTCCCTCTTTCTTTCGGTTAGTTCCACATAAATCTAAAGTCCATCAAAAAAGCTCATCTGATCACTTTCAGGAAGTCCCTTTAAGCAGTCAAATTTTCTTAGTAAATCTATAGCTGCATTTCCTATTTTAGAACGTTTCTTTACGTCATCTACGGAATTAAATGATTTTTCTTTAGCAGCATTAGCTATACCTTCTGCAGCCACATTTCCCATACCTGATATACTGTTTATCGGCGGTCTTATTCCATCCTCTTCAACTTGAAATCTTGTAGCCTTAGATTTATACAAATCAATTGGCAGGAATCTAATTCCTCTCTCGTACATTTCAAGAACTATCTCTAAATCATCATACATATCCTTATCCTTAGGACCTGCATCATTTCCAAGAGCTTGAATTTCCTGCATTTTTGCCTTAACTTTTTCTTTTCCAAAAATCATAAATTCTGCATCGAAGGCCTTTGCTCTAATACTAAAATATGTTGCATAATAAGCTTTAGGTATATGAACCTTAAACCAGGCTATTCTGAAGGCCATCATTACATAAGCTGCAGCATGGGCCTTAGGGAACATGTATTTTATCTTCTTACATGATGTTATATACCATTCTGGCACATCATGCTCTCTCATCATTGCTTCATATTCTGGGAATTTAGGTTCCTTTAATGCTTTACCCTTACGGACAGTTTCCATTATTTTAAATGCAGTATTAGGTGGAAGTCCTTTTTTAATTAAATAAACCATAATATCATCTCTTGTACATACGGCATCACTTATGCTAGTAATTACTCCATTGTCAATTAAGTCCTTAGCATTTCCAAGCCATACATCTGTACCATGAGAAAGTCCTGATATACATAACAAATCTGCAAAAGTTGTTGGCTTTGTATCTACAAGCATTCCTCTAACGAACTTAGTACCAAACTCAGGTATTCCAAACGTTCCTACCTGCGAATTTATCTGCTGTGGAGTTACCCCAAGAGCTTCTGTAGAGAAGAATAAAGACATAGTTGCCTTATCATCCATAGGTATCTCATGTGGATTAACCCCTGTTAAATCTTGAAGCATTCTTATAACTGTCGGATCATCGTGCCCTAGTATATCCAGCTTCAAAAGGTTCTGGTCAATAGAGTGATAATCAAAGTGTGTTGTTATAATATCCGAATTAGCATCATCTGCTGGATGCTGCACTGGACAAAATTCAAATATTTCACGTCCTTTTGGAACAACTATTATTCCTCCTGGATGCTGTCCAGTAGTTCTTTTTATACCCGTACAACCTGCTGCTATTCTCATTGTTTCTGCCTTGTTTATTGGACGGTTTCTTTCATCATAATACTTCTTCACATAACCAAAGGCTGTTTTTTCTGCTATAGTACCTATGGTTCCAGCTTTAAATGTTGTACCCTTACCAAAGATAACTTCTGTATATCTATGGGCTTTTGCCTGATATTCTCCTGAGAAGTTTAAATCTATATCGGGCTCTTTATCTCCATTAAAGCCTAGGAATGTTTCAAATGGTATATCTATTCCATCCTTATGAAGATTTTCACCACAAACAGGGCATACTTTATCAGGTAAATCGAAACCATTTAAAACACCGTAATCTTCAAAATCCGAATATTTACATTTAGGACATCTATAATGAGGAGGAAGTGCGTTTACTTCTGTTATACCAGTCATGTTTGCTACAAAAGAAGAACCAACTGATCCTCTGGATCCTACCAAATATCCATCTTCATTTGATTTCCATACCAGCTTTTGAGCGATGATATACATTACTGAGAATCCATTTTTTATAATTGAATCCAGCTCTTTATCAAGCCTAGCCTGAACTATTTCTGGAAGAGGATCTCCATACAGTTCATGTGCCTTTTCATATGCAATATCTTTAATTGTCTGCTCACAACCATCTATGTGCGGTGGACACTTCTCTGGTGAAATAGGACTAATTTGCTCACACATATCTGCTACCTTATTAGTATTTGTAACTACAACCTCATAAGCTTTTTCTTCTCCTAAATAATCAAATTCTCTAAGCATCTCTTCAGTTGTTCTTAAATATAATGGCGCTTGATCATCTGCATCTTTAAATCCTTGCGCCGCTTCCATTATACGTCTATATATCTCATCTTCAGGATCCATGAAATGAACATCGCCTGTTGCAACTACAGGTTTA
Organism: Clostridium saccharobutylicum DSM 13864; assembly: GCF_000473995.1. Taxonomy (NCBI): domain Bacteria; kingdom Bacillati; phylum Bacillota; class Clostridia; order Eubacteriales; family Clostridiaceae; genus Clostridium; species Clostridium saccharobutylicum. The sequence continues at coordinate 4,157,800 of NC_022571.1, forward strand.
TTTAATTTGTCTGCTAGTGCTATAATTTTCTTATTAATTTTCTTTAGGTAATCTTTATTTGGCACTTGCTCTTGTCTTACTAAATAATCATTATTTCCTAGAGGCTGAATTTCTAAATAATCATAGTAACTTGCAATCTTTTCTATTTCCTCTTCTGATTTCCCTAAGAGAATTGATTTAAACAATTCACCTTCACTACACGCACTACCAAGGATTAAACCTTCAGAATATTTTTCATACATACTCTTTAATATACGTGGCTTTTTATAGAAATAATCCAAATGAGAATATGATACAAGCTTATACAAATTCTTTAATCCTACATAATCCTTTGCTAATATTATTGCATGATAAGTTTTAACTTTCTTATATGCTACCTTCTTAGATTCCTCATCACAAGCATATACTTCTATATCCTCAATAGTTTGTGCTCCTCTTTCCTTAAGCTTTTCAATCATTATGTTAAACACCTTAACAGTTGTATCAACATCATCTAGAGCTCTATGAGCAACCTCCACCTTTATCCCAAGATTCTTAGCAATTCTTCCTAATTTATAAGATTTAAAATCATAGAAAATATCTTGTGCTAAAGTCAATGTATCTATATAAGTGAAATCAAAGTCATGACCTAAAACTCTTGCATTATGCTTTAAAAAGTTAATATCGAATTCAGCATTATGAGCAACTAAAACACTTCCTTCAATAAACTCAAGCATTTTAGGAAATACCTTATCTATAGTTTCAGCATTTCTTACCATATCATCAGTTATATTGGTAACTTCAACAACTCTTAATGGAATTGGCTTTTTAGGATTTACAAATGTACTAAATTTATCTATTACCTTTCCATCCTTGACTTTCATGATTCCTATTTCAGTAATTTTTTCTGTTACTGGAGAGAATCCTGTAGTTTCTAAATCTAGAACACAATATGTTGTATCAATACTTTGTCCCTTGATATTTGTTACAGATGGCTTTTTATCTGGGGCTAAATAAGCTTCAACTCCATATATAACTTTCATATCTGGATTATCTCTTCCAAGAAGCTTATGTGCTTCAGGAAATGATTGAACCACTCCATGATCAGTTATAGCTATTGATTTCATTCCCCAGCTCATGGCTCTTTTAATGAGATCACCAGCACTTGTCATTGCATCCATCTGACTCATTTGTGTATGCATATGAAGTTCAACTCTCTTAACTTCTGCATTATCCATCCTCTTAATTCTCTTAATTCCTTGTGTCTCAATTACAATATTAGCAATAAGCTCAACTTCATGAGAGAAATTACTATAACCTGCATTTCCAACAAGCCTAAGTCCTTTAGCTTTTTTAATTCTAGAGAATACTTGATCATATTCAGTAGGCTTACAAAATATTTTACAAGTCATGGAATTTGAACCATCATATAAATCAAAGGAAATTAACATTTTTCCACTTCTTAATTCCTTTGCTTCTATATTTGATATTTCCCCTTCTATAGCTACTCTTCCTTCATCAGGTGTTATATCATTAATCTTCACTATAGGGTCCTTAATATTAGCACTTCTACCTAAAATTAAGAATGGATTTCCTTTCTTTCCATCACCTTCGGCTTTTATTTCCTGTTTCTTTTCTTCCTCTTTTTTAACTGGCTCAGAAACAGTCACGCTTTGTGTGCTTTTAATTTCTTTTATAAACGTAGCTTCCTTTGCACGCCTATCTTCTGCCATCTTTTCTAATTCTTCACTGCTTATCTTATCAACAAAGTTTATTTTATATTGAGTACCATAGAAACTTTTTATAATCGCATTTATTTTTTTATCATATTCCATGATTTTCAAAAAACCTGCTGCTGGAACCTTAAAATTAAAATTTATAGCATTTCCAACTACTTCATATTCACTTTTATTCAGCACTGCCTTTAAAGCAGGATACTTATTTTCCAATAGCAATACAATATTTTTTAATTCATCTTCTATGGGTCTTATATTTATTCCATCACTATACTTTATAGCGATTTTAGAATCATTTAATGAAAATCTTTGCTTTATAAACTCATTAAAACTCTCAAGCTCTATCATTTCAATGTATTTATCTGAGCTAATTTCCATTTCTAAAACTTTAGTTTTTTTACGCAAAGTTACAGATTGTACAACCGCAGTATTTATATTTCCATCACATTCATAATCACTAAAAATTTCATTTACTTTTTTCATTATAATCCTTAACCCTCTTTTAAAAATTTTTAGCATGTTCTTTCTTTGATTGTGCCTAATACTTAGGCACAATCAAAGAAAATAATAAACCAAATATTCAACTTAGTATGATGTAAAACAAACAAGAATATTGGTCTATTATTTTCTTGATTACGCATTACATAGATTAAGCTTATGGCTGCTTACATCTATAAAATAGATATTAAATATATTCCTTTCTAAAAAGTACAAGTAAAAAACTTATGACTTAAAGTTATGTAGTAATTTAACGAAATATTTTTATACCATTTGATTATTTTCTCATAATCAAACAATATCATCAAGACCCATAACAATTTTTCTTCATATATATGCTTTGGTAATTATCGGCAACAAATATTAGCCGCAATCTTTCTTATAAGTTTTAAGAAATCTTCCCTTTCTTCATAAGTATCTAATGAAGTCATTATCTTTCCATACACTTCTTCTTCAAATCTAATGTGTTCATCTTGTACTTCTTTTCCTTTTTGTGTAAGTTCCAATTTATAAGAACGTCTATCTCGTTTACTAATAGCTCTAATAATAAAATTATGCTTTTCTAATTTATCTATTATACTCGTCAATGTACTTTTAGGGATATTTAATACTTCTAAAATATCCTTTATGATAACCTCTTCTTTTTGCGAGATAATTTTAATTATAGTCAATTCATTAGTACTTAGACCTTGTATATTAGAATATTTTGATTGGATATCCTTATAGTTAGATTTCATTAACATCTCATGCCAAAGTATATTTAATTCATTTATTTGTCTTTTGCATTCTTTATCCATATCTTCACTCCAAAACTTGTTTATATTTATTAGGCACATTAAAGAAAATAACAAATACTTGTGACATTTTCGACTTGTTATTTTCTTTCATGTGCCTTATTTTATTTTAGCATTAATAGCAAAACTTTTACAATTAATCATTTTAAAGTTAATAGGTTCAAAGCCACATCTCATTAAAAGTTCTTCAATTTCTCTTTTTGAATATATTCTGTAATCACCATTATTGGAAACCTTGCAATATATATTAATAATTGGTCTAAAAATTACGGGTGCAGTTGGATCTCCAATAATTAACGTACCATCATTCTTCAGCATCCTTTTCATTTCCAACAAAACTTTCTCTGGATTTGGATAATGATGAAACGATGCATTACAAACAATAACATCAAAAAAATTATCTTCCCATGCCATATTCTCTGAATCCCCTACTTTTAATTCAGCTTTATTTCCAAGTCTTTTCCTAGCTGTTTCAATCATTTTTTCTGAGATGTCTAGTCCATATAACTGTACTTCTTCATTTGTCTTCAATTTCATTAATACATTTCCAGTTCCACATCCAACATCTAATAACTTTTTAGGTTTTTCAATCAGTATTCTATTAATAATTTCACCATACATTGGAGCTACAAATTTTCCATCACCACGTTCATCATAAAACTCAGCTTGTTTATTATAATTTATTTTTGAATTTTCTTTAAAAATATTCTTATTATTTTGCATATAACCATCTCCCTAATAATATTTCCATATCAGTATAGTACGATATTCGTACTATACTGATATACTACTACCATATAAAGTAAAAATCAACTATTAAATAATTTATTTTATGCAACAAATTATGTAAGAAATAGCTAATTAACATATTAATTTATAACAATTTGATTATTGTAAAATTTTGTTTAATCACATCTTCTATAGATATCCAATTTAAGAATTAAACTTATAATTAGAATGTATTTCCATACTAGAAATAAGGGGAATTCTTTTGCGTAGCGTTGCGTTGATAATTTAGTTGTAGGATTTCTTCAGCAGAAGTTGTTCTATTCTCGCTTGTCCTCAACTTGTTTAAGGAGCATGCAAGAATGGGACAACTTCTGCTGTTAGAAATCCACAGCTGAATTATCTAGCAACCGAGCTAAAGAATTCCCATTATTTCGGTTAATTATTACATAAGTCTAAATTACAAGTTATTTATTAATATTCTTTTCTTACACTTTAATTCTAGGTTTTGTTGGATCACACTCTGGTGGTTTTGTATCCGAAACCATCGAAAGTTTTGTTAAATAATAACATTCTTCTCTAAACATATGGTCAGTAGTTAAAGGCGATATTACGCCAAGAACTTGCTTTTCTAAAATATATTCCTCTAACTTTTTTAAAAAGTCTTTAAAATAATTCATTGCTTCATCAACATCTGCATCAAGTTTTTTCAATGCTGGAAATTCAATAATACCGGTCCTTGTATATCCACTAAATTCTTTTGCCTTTAAGTAAAAGTTAGTAAACATCTTTGAATATACTTTTGCTTTTTTAATTAATTTTTTCTCTGTCATATCTAAATTATCTGCTAATGTTGAAGCATGACCTGATCCGTCAGGTAACCAAAGCAAGTGAAGATGAATATCTCTATAACAAGGTTTTTTCCCATTTATTAAATCATTTAAAATAAAAATATATTCTTCCAATTCATTAACCATATGATTCATAAATGTTGGAGGAAGGCTTATATTAATCTTCCCTTCAATATGTTTAGCAATAATAGATAACTTTAATTTTCTAATATTCATTGCAGCAGAATATGATTCATAATTTAACCTAGAAATATCTTCATCAGAAATTTTATTATTAGATTTTTCTAATAAATTATCAAATATATCAATGAATTTATTAGCTTCATCAATAAAAAATGTTTCATTTGGTGAAAGTGCATTTAAAATAAATCTCGAATGATCGCCTAAAATTTGTAACCAAAAATGATGCTCAAAAAGTGCAATTTCCTTAATATTATCACGTTCCAATTGAATCCTCCAAAACAATTTTTCTTTATCAGTTTATGATAATATATGATATGATGACACACTATTAATGCATTTTTTATTTACTGCAAGTATAACTGGTTTTGGTGGTGGAATGCTTAGAGATATAATTACCAATAGAAAACCCGAAATTTTTAAAACTGATATTTATTGTGTTGCAGGTATTATTGACTCATTATTACTATGATGTTTATATCCTATAGTCGGTACTCACATTGCTCAACATATATCATTAGTAGCTATTTTTTCAACAAGAATGGTTTGCTATATGAAAAAAATTAATCTACCAGTTATTAATTAACTTTTATCAATAAAAAATAGACTTATGTGGTAACTGACCGAAAGCTTATCTATAATTTTAGTTGTTCATCACATAAGTCTAAAACATAAGTTTTCTATACTATACTTTGAAATAATATTATAGTTCATCTAATATATATTTCCATATAGCCTGAGCTGAATTTTTCTTTCCATCTGTAGATTGTAATGCTTTCTCCAAAACTTTCATATTTTCTTTATATGAAGGTTCTTTAATTATAGTTTTTACAGCAGATTGTATATTATCTACATTCCATCTATGCTTCGGTATACGTATTCCCGCACCTCTCATAGCTACATTATCTAGATTTATTTGTTGTTCTGGCTGCATTGCAAACCCAACAATTGGAGTACAACTTGCAATAGCAGTTTGTACTGTTCCTTGACCACCGTGAGATATAACTACATCACCAAGACCATTTACTAAAGGTGCTGGTACAAATTTATCTGTTATATAAACATTAGAACTATCCCCTGCACATTCTTTTGCTTCATTAATTGGACATACAGATGGCGGTGCTAAAATTACAGCTCTCCATTCCTTCCCAATTCCTTGTGTAAGAGCTTTTATCGCTTCAAATAAATATTCCTTATCCCCAGAACTCCCAAGAGTGCAAAAAATTTTTAATCTTTTATTTTCATGATTAAAAATCTTTAAAATATTCTCATCTACTTGTGCATCATTAGCTGCAGGTGCATATAATGGCCCAACAACTTTAAAATTTTGTGGGAGCTTATGATCTTTATTAAATTCTTCAAAATCATTTATTATTGTTAAATCTGCCTTAAGCATATCAAACAAAGTTTTTACTGGTTCCCCCTCCCACTTAAATTCCTTAAGAGCTTCAATAATATTAGATTGTACAAAAGCTGGAACTCTTAGCTTTAAAGATTTAGGAATTGATTTCATAATTGCCTTGCGAAAACACAAAGGAAGGTATGTCAAAAACTTAATATTATCTGGAACATCTTTCATAAGTGTAGTAAGATACACATCTTTTTGGAAGGGTGTAGGCATATAACAGATTCCTGGTATTGGCTTTTCAACCATCCTCCTTGCAAGACCTGCTATAGGATTAAATCCATGAATAACAATATGTGGTTTCAACTCCTCAAATGCATCTATTTCACCTTTTAACAATTCAGCTGCAAGTTGTACATCTCCTATAATATTAGTCTCTGTAGTTTTAAAATCTTCACGAAATCCTACTCCTGGAAGTGATGGTGAACACTTATGAATCTTAAATCCATTTGAAATTACTTTTTCTTCAAATGTACTTCCTGTAGATAAAAAAATCACATCTAATTCGTAATCTTCTGGACAAAGACTTCTAATTCCATCTGCAATTTCTATTGAACGAGTTGCTTCTCCTGCATCTGAAAGTATAACTGAAAATACAATTTTTAAACTTTTTTTCATTTCCATACTTTTCCCTCCAATATCATCCCAATTTAAATTATATATCTTCCTCGTCTTAGCTATTATATTATTAGAATATTATGCCATAAAATGTATGTCAATTTATTATTTGCAACTTCTTTTTCTATAAATAAATGTATTTATAGTATGATACTCATACATAATAGTAGTTTATGGTGAAATATTATAGAGATCGAATTAATATGATAAAGTCAATATTATTTGATTTTGATTGAGTATTAACTACTGAAAATATGTTGTACATTTCAAGGCTCTATTCAAAATAATACTTGCTCTAATAAATATAAGAAATTATATAAAATAAAAAAGCCGGTATATAATAACGGCTTTTTGATCTGTGAAAGTGAGAACTGATAGTTATTTTTCACCATCGCTAACCAGTTGATTCAAATCAGCTAGAGTAGTGTCATCACCAACTGTCATTGAAACTACTTTTCCGTTTGAAAAAAGAGCAACTGTTGGAGAACCAAGAAATTTATATGGTTTGGTGAAAGTGTTGTAAAAATCGTTTTTTTCTTCTTGTGATGCGTTCTTAAATGCACCAGTAGGGCCATAATCTAAATAGTATATTGGCTGATTAACATTTTTTAAGAACTGATTCATTATAGGAGAAAATTTTCTGCAGTGTGAGCACTGTTTAAAGCCAATAAAGACAATAAACTTTTTGCCACTATTCACCTTAGACAAATATTTTTTTAGTGATATTCGATTTACACCCTTGATGTTCTTCTCATAATCAGATTCTGTTATAGTAGCTGTTGTTTGACTTAAAGTTATTGGTTCGCTTGATATTGGTTGAGTAGCTGCATAAACATGAACTGCATTACCTCCAATACCTACAAAAAAGCTACACATAAGTGTTAAAGTAGCCGCAAAAATCATTCTTTTTTTCATATAATTTTACTTCCTTACTAATATTATTTGCCAAGCCACATATTTGAAATATTCAAAGTATTCATTTCTCCCCAAATCCCTTTAGAATGTGAGAATTGGTCTATCTTCTTGAGAACATCAGCTTCTTCTGCATTTAATTTTATTTTATCTACAAAACATATTGTGTGAATGTTTTGAAATACTGATCGTGCCTCAAGTTGTGGTGTTTGGCTTTCATTTGCAACGCGTTTAATTGCAAGATTTAAAACTTCTATAATCTGGCAATATATGTCATCTTGTAAACTTTTCTCCAAAATCAATCTTTTAAAAGTATCAAATAGACTAATTGCTGTTTGTTCATCCTCTTTCTTTTTCATTCACGATTTCCCCCATTATAAATTAATAAGGGATAGAAGTTAAATCTCCAATCCCTCATCAACATCAAATATTAAAGTAAGTGTTTAGCAATTACCAATATCTCCGCCTTTTCCACCAGTAGCAGCTGCTGCAGCCCATCTATTAACACCGCAATTCCAAGCTTTACCCCAATCTACAGTACATCCATTGTCGTCACAGCTAACGCCATTACCGTAATACTTACCTCCAGATATAATCTCCATTTCTGCATCTGTAAGCATTGTAAATTTTTCCATTGTTAACATCTCCTTAATCAAAATTATAGTTTAACATTAGTAACTATTCAGCTACTAACAATTATATTTTTACATAATAATGAAATAAAGTAAATATTTACAGAACCAAACGTACAAAACTATACTTAAATGGAAATAATTTATAGTACGATCCTACTTATTCCCAAAATTTTTTTTTATTCCATAAAGTGTACGTTTAATGCTAATAATATTGAAATTTTATCCAATATAGTGTATGAAGTATAAAAACAATATAACTATTAAGCTATTAAAATACCTTAAATCTGATTTTATTACTACTTTTTAAAAAAATATCTTTATATTAGCAGTAAGCCTCCATCAACAGATGGATTTACAAAGAAAACTAAAAGTTTAATAACTAAATCATGTAAAAATCCTGGTGCCCAAAAAGGTCATGAATAACTTACACTTGAACTAAATCATAATCCTGATGAAATACAAATACACAAGTTCATGAATGTGATATATGGAGAGTCTTTGCAGGATTTAATTCCAGAAAATCATATTATCCAACAAGTTGTCAATATACCAAAAATAAAAGTTAAAGTTATTGAACTCAGAGCAGAAGTTAAAAAATGTCCAAAGTGTAGCCGAAAAAATACAGCTTCTTTCAGTACATCATCACATAAGTCACATTTAAAGCTGCTTATCTATAATATTCAATATATTTGCATTATTATTTATAACTCTTGGAATCTTAATTTGATTTTTAGATACTCCTTTGCTAAACAAAAATTCTTTTATCAAATTAAAATTACCAGGTGACAAAGGTATTACTTTAACCATTCCTAATCTCTTATTATTTCTAGCCCTATCATAAGCTAAATTTGATTTTCTTAATTCACTATCTAGTGTTTTCTCTAACACTCCAATATTATGACCAGATAAACTACTTTTAAATTCAAAATAAAAAATATATCTTCCTGGTGTAATTGAATTATCTGCCCTTGTAGTGTAGTCTACTAAATTTAATTTTAATTTTTTTACTGTATTTGTTATTGCACTAGTTAACTGCTCCTCATTAGTCTTTTCAGCAACCATATTTAAAACTTGATTCTTCCTATATAGGAATTCAACTTCTGGGGTATTGTTATAAAAATCCACTACTTTAATAACATCACCAATTCTATATCTATAAAGTCCCGCATAATTAGTAACTACTATTTCGTATTTTTCTCCTACTTTTAGTTCATCTAAACAAAATGTACATTTACTCTCTTCATTTTCTTCGTTAATAAGAATAAATTCATAAAAAACTGTATCTGGAGTAATTACATACCTTATCTTCTTTACATATGGATTAATACCTATCATAGCCTCAGTTGAACCATAAGCAGGAGAATAAATTGGCAATGAATCGGTATAATAATTTACTTTATCATCATATATGGAAAAGTTTGCTCCATCTACAGTTGCAATATAACACATACTTGGCCATATTCGCCTACTTATACCCTTAAATCCTTTTTTAAATTCACTTTCCAATTCATTTGCTCTACCTGCATTAGGAGAAAGAAACTTATTTAAATTCTTTCTATCGTCTTCATCAATATTTAAGTTTCTATTTATACTTCCTTTTCTTATATCTGTTATTAAATCTTGATATCTGCTCTCTAAAACTCTAAATAAGTCTAAAACATTTGAGATAAAAACTCCACTTATATATAAGAGTCTAACTTCTAATAATCCAAATAATAAATGGAGATATAATGCTGCTTCCTTATCCTTTATTTTCATAACTTCAATTGGTGAAGTATATATATGTGGTAATATATATTTTATGCCCTTCATCCCTCCAGAAGTAGCTGAACATATTGGAATTCCAGCCTTTGTATATGTTGTCATAACTATATCAGCTATCATTAGACCTCTACCATAATTCCAATTTTCTTTAAAGTTGTTATAAGAAAATTTATTAACAAGCAAAGCCATATACTTTGAAGCAATTTTTCTACTTCGCTTAGTAACTGGAATTAACTTCTGCTTTCCTGTGGTACCTGATGTATGTCCAAAATAATCTATCTCATCACTTATTAAAATATTCTTTTCTCCATTCGCCATTCTTTCTATATAATTTTCATAATAACCATAGTCAGTTAATGGAACTTGTTCCTTAAAATCCTTTATAGACTTAATATGCTCAAAATCAAATTTCTCTCCAATTTCACTTTTACAGTTTTGCTTTAATATTTTATATAACACCTCTGCATTTACTTTTCCGCAGTTTTTTGTTATTCTATTAAACTTTTTTTCAACTATCCTCCCTCCTTCTATTGAAATTTTGGAAAGTACTTTACTTATTATACTCAAAATAAAACACGTCCTAATTATTTCTCTATGGCTAATATATGAAAAAACCTCAAAGTTGTTATATACATAAAAAACTTTGAGATTAGAGTTATATTTAGATTTATCATAATTTCCTTGTATTTGAAAAAAGCAATGGACCAACTTATTAGTTATCTATTGCTTAAATTTGTTATATAAACAAACTAATTATGAATTAGATTTATGCTTTAAAATATATTCTAAAACAGAAAGAAAGAGTGCTCGTTTCTCTAGTAACCGTAACAACAGAGCATCCTTTCTTTCATTTAGTTCCCACATAAGTTTAAGTTATAAGTTATTTACCTATAACTTATTATTTTTCATGAAGTAAATTTTCAATATTTTCTTTTAACTTTTCTGGCTTATATGTTGGTGCAAATCTCGCAACAACTTTTCCATTTCTATCTACAAGGAACTTTGTAAAATTCCATTTAATATCATCTCCAGTTGTATTAAATCCTTTTTCTGATAATAATTTATACAATCCTTCCGATTCTGAATCTTCAGCAGCTTTTGGTGCTTCTTTCTTTAAAAATTTATATAATTCAGATGCATTTTCACCATTTACATCTATCTTAGCAAATGTTTCAAATGTAGTATTATATTTAAGTTGACAGAAATTTGCTATTTCCTCATTACTACCTGGTGCTTGCTCGAAGAATTGATTAGATGGAAAATCTAATATTTCTAATCCCTTGTCTTTATATTCATCATAAATTTTTTGAAGTCCTTCATATTGAGGAGTAAATCCACAGCCAGTAGCTGTATTTACTATTAAAAGTACCTTACCCTTGTAATCGCCAATTGAAACTTCGTCACCTTTTATATTTTTTACTTTGTAATCATATATCATTTTAATCTCTCCTTCTTATTTCTATATGCAAATAACTGCACAATATATTTTTATCATAAATCATTTATATATTCTTAATATAAATTCAATAATAATCTTTCTCTATTTTCTCTTTACCATAATTACTTCATTTTTTGTTGATCAACATAAGCTACAGCTGATAGTGCTGCTATATTTCCTTCCCCTGCTGATTTTATATATTGATAAGGCACACCAACTATATCACCTGCTGCAAAACATCCATCTAAATTAGTTGCCATTTTTCTATCAACTTCAACGTGATTTCCATCCATTTTTAATCCTGGAACCAACTGTCCTGGAGATACACTTTCTCTTAAGATGAAAACACCATCTGTTTCTATTTCTTGATTTTTTAATATTAATTTATTTACTCTATCATCACCAACTATTTCAACTAAAGTATCATTAATAACTTCTATAGCTGGATCAACCTCAACTTCTTCTTTATACATAGGAATGTAATACACCTTAGATGCTATTGTTGCCAAAAAGTTTGCTTCAGCTTCTTCCTTTTTCTGATAAGCTATTATTGTAACAACTTTATTCTTATATAATGGAGCGTCACAAGTTGCACAATATCCTACGCCCTTCCCTAAAAGTTTTTCTTCACCTTTAAAAGGCTTTCCAAAGTTTACTCCTGTAGCTAATATTACAGAAGTTGCTTCATACATCTTCTCATTTGCCATTAATGCAAAATGCTCTCCCATTGAATATATATTATTAATTCTTTCTTCAGTAATACTTATATCCATAGCTTTTAGATGATTCATAAACTCATCTCTAATTTCTGCTCCACTTTTTCCATAGAAGCCTAAGTAATTATTAATTTTTTCAGCTCTTGTCAATTTAGTACTAATTTCTTTGCTTCCAAATATAATGAATTTTTTCTTTCTTATCTTTGCATTTAATGCAGCTGATAATCCTGCTGGGCCACTTCCTATTATTGCAATATCATATCTTTCATCCATTATAAATCCTCCTAATAATCAATTTATTTATTAATTTAATATTATTATTTTATTAATTTAAATAGCTTTTCAATATCACTTTTTAATTTTAATAGTACTGTTATAATAATTAAAATTCACTAATTTCTTCATTAGATTCTAAATCTTCATTAGCAAATTTATTAAACGTAAATCATAGAATGTTAAACTTTTGTTCTTTATATTCTTCCATTTTCACTTCTTGCCCATTCATTTTTTTGCTAACAAATAGTAAAAATTTATATTAACTACACTCCCTTTAATTAATATTTTAATAAATTAAATTTTATCCAACTTATTCTTTTAAAATATATAGCTGAAATTTTTTAAGAAGATTTCAACTGTGTATTAATATATGCTTTATACATATCAACTATTTATTATATTAGCATTTTATATATTTTTTAATATTATTTGTTTCATTAATCATGTAAAACAGTACATATAATATTATATGCTAATTCCGCGAAATTAATTTACCAAAATTAAATTTTATAAAATCTTTTTCTTTAAATTTAGTATATACTCTATAAATTTAATTGTCAATATAATTTTACCTATAAAATAACTTTTCTCTAATTCATTTATGACAATATTTATTATATATTATTTTATAGTATTATATAAATTCTAATTTTTGTCATAATACTGACATAATAAAGATGTATATTAATCTTATAAGATAGTTAAAACATTATTATTTCCCCTATAAATAATAAATAACTATAATATTAGGAATGGCTTATATATAAATAGGTCATTCTTTTTCTATATCGTCATATTTTCAAATCAAATCGCACTTATTCCATTAAAATTCATTTTTGTTATATAATTGACATTTTTGCATTTTATAATGTATAATAGCAATTGTACGATAAGGTATTATTATTATTTCCCCTTATAAATAATAATAAGCTATTAAAAAGAATGACTTACACCCCTAAGTAAATCATTCTTTTTTTGATTTATAATTCTAAAAATTTTAAAACTATGATCTGCTCTGCTCAATTCCTAAATTAAATTCATCTTTAAATTGCTCTAGTAAGTTTAATCTTATCATAAATCTAATTATTTATATCTTTTTCATTCTGAACAACACTATGCTTTCTTCCATAAATAAAATATAATATAAGTCCTATTACAAGCCAAACTGTAAAGCCTATCCATGTTATCAGTTTCAGTTGAGACAATAAAACTATGCAACATACTATAGCTATTATAGGAGTAAATGGTGCTCCAGGAATTTTAAAAATTCTTTTATAATTTGGCATAGTTCTTCTAAGTACTATAACTGCAACTGACACAGCAATAAAACCTAATAATGTTCCTGTACTTAAAAATTCTACAATAATATCTAATGGTATAAATCCAGCTATAATCGCTGCTATAGTTCCAGTTATTATAGTTGAAATATGTGGTGTTTTATGTACAGAATGTATCTTAGAAAATACCTTAGGTAAAAGTCCATCTCTAGACATAACCATAAATATTCTAACTTGGCCATAAAGCATCACCATCAAAGTAGAAACCATTCCAAGTATAGCTCCTGTCCCCACTAATGCTGCACCCCAATTTATTCCTACTCTTGCTAATGCTCCTGGCACTGCATTGTCTAAAATTATCTCATTATAAGGAACCATTCCTGTAAGTACAACTGCAACAGAAACATACATTAACGTAACTACTACCAAACAAATTATTAACCCAAGAGGGATATCTCTTTTAGGATTTTCAGCTTCTTCTGCTGCTGTAGATATTGCATCAAATCCTATAAATGAAAAAAATAAAGTTGCTGTTGCTGCAAAAATTCCACCAAAACCACACGGAGCAAAAGGATGATAGTTAGATATATCTATATGCCCAACTCCAAGTGCTACAAATATGATAATTATAGCTATTTTTACAATTACTATAATATTATTAACTCTAGCACTTTCTTTCATGCCATAATACAATATATAAATTATAACTGCAATTATTAATATAGCTGGTAAATCTACTACTCCACCTTTACTTGGTGATGCAGTAAATGCAAGTGGTAATGTTATTCCCAATGTTTTTAATATTCCAACCAATGTACCTGACCATCCTGATGCGACTGCACTACAGGCAACCAAATATTCTGCTGTAAGACACCAGCCAATTATCATTGCAACAATTTCACCAAATACTATATATGTATAAGAATATGTACTTCCTGCAACTGGGAACATAGTTGAAAGTTCGCAATAGCATAATGCACACAAGCAAGCGACTATACCTGCCAATATAAATGAAATAATTACCGCTGGACCTGCTAAATGTGCCCCTGTTCCTGTAGCCACAAAAATACCTACTCCAACTACTGCTCCTATACCAAATGCAGCTATATCTTTAGCTTTAAGATTTTTTTTTAAATCTGTCTTTTGCACCCCTTCCATAATTTTATCTACTGACTTTTTCTTAAAAATGTTCATACATTCCTCCTGCTATAATTGTTTTTGTCGTAATCTTTTAATTTAAATAACCTATTTTTAATGTTGCTTTTTATCATAATTGTCCAAATCATTCAATTTATCAAAGGAATAAAATCGATAATACATTTCTTTAAAACTTCTTCCTGTAAATAATTCAAATAGCTTACTTAAAAACAAACTTAATATAATTCCTGAAATTACAGATAAAACTGATGTAATAAGTCCTATTTTAGAATTGGCTTGTCCGCAAAGTATTGTAATTGATACACTCAAAAAAATCTGAATTATAAGAACACAAATAAACATTAAAACAAGAGTATTTATAATTTTTTTTATTTTCATACAAAACACCTTCTATGATTTTTAATTCTTCTATTTTATAATCATTTAAAATAATTACAAATAAGTAATCTAACATGAATTACTGTTATTTAAAACAATCTATTCATAGGTAATAATCTTTCATAATCTCCTCTCCTTAATTTCAAATTAATAAAAATTATAGCAAATAATATAACAATTTGGTAATATCCTTTCTTTTAGTTATAATAACCAAAAGTTATAACCAAATTAATAGATTGTCTAAATATAGATGAAATCGTTGATAATAATTATTAAAATTAAATATAATATTGGAATAAAAAATTAACTAAATCACTAAAATATCTTTAATAATAAAAAGTACTTTATAAGATAGATAATTTAATGAAATTCTATCTTATAAAGTACTTTTACATATAAATTAATGTTCACATGTTTATAATCAGATTACTATTTTTCTAATAATTTATTAACTAATGATTGAACATCATCAACACAACCACCACAAGCAGTTCCAGCACCAGTAGCAGATTGAACATCTTCAAATGATTTAGCACCATTTGCTATGGCATCCTTTATATCTTTCACTGTAACACTCATGCAATTACATACTATTTCATCATCATTCATTGTACTCTCTCCTTTAATTTTTAATTATTTTGATATATTTTAGTTTTTTTAATTTAAGTGATTCTTGCAAAAATCCATATTATAATTTATTTAAGTATCACTTTAGTAATATTAGTTTTATCATTAATTTTAATAATATACATAAAACTAAACTGCTTTATGTGAAAACAAAAATAATACATAGATAAATATATCTATTTTGCACAATACCCATTAACAATAAATGCAAACTAATACATTATTATAAATGTACATTATCATGTGCCTTATTTATCCTCGCTTCTGCTTTAACAAATCTCTTATTTCCTTAAGCAATACAATATCAGCAGGCTGCTCTGATTTTTCCTTTGATGGATTTTCTTTTTTAAGCTTATTTATCAATTTAATAAATAAAAAAATAGAAAATGAGACAATTAAAAAATCAATAATATTTTGAATGAAATTACCATAATTGATTGTAATTTCCGGAAAAGTCTCTGTAGGTTCTTTAATAACAACCTTTAAATATGTAAAATTAACACCACCTGTTAATACACCTGTTATAGGCATTATCACATCATTTACTAAAGAACTAACTATTTTGCTAAATGCTCCTCCTATAACAACACCAACAGCCAAATCTATTACATTACCTTTTATGGCAAATTCCTTAAATTCCTTTAACATAAACGTTCTCCTTTCTAATAAGGCACATTTCAAAAATAACAAGTCCATTTGTCAGCCTATTTCCCATCAAGGGAATCTCGACTCGTATTCGCTCACTCAGTAAGCGATTCACACCAAATCGTAGATTTGGACTTTCACTTATCTGCTCATTAGCAAATTGACCTAATAGACCCGCTATGAGGGCAATTCACCTCCTTGCCTGATGAAAAATATCCATGGCAAATTGGACTTGTTATTTATTTTCATGTGCCTAAAGGCAATTATTTATATTAACTATTATTATAAATATTATTATCAAAAATATTTTAATTATTCAATCAAATAAAAGTCTAGTCTTGTTTATCTCTGAATATTGTATATTAATACTCTAATTAAACATATATATATATTGCAAAATGATTTATTCATGGATTTATTGAGATAGTACTTAGTTTTAATGTAGATTTCAATTTTCAATATATATATTATTCTTAATAAAAAAAGGGGGGAATTTTTCATGGTATTATTTCTATTATTAAGTGGAATTTGTTGGTCAATCGTTTATATTGAATTGATCTATGTGGGATTTAAAAATGAGACTTATGGAATGCCATTTATTGCATTAGCACTAAACTTTTCTTGGGAAGTACTATACTGCTACCTTGGATTTACTTATACCCCTGAAAATATTCAGAATTATATTACTCTAATTTGGCTCATATTAGATACTGCTGTTGTATTAACCTACTTAATATATGGCAAGAAGTACTTTCCAAAATATACAAGCAAAAAATATTTTGTTCCTTGGACTATACTTATATTTTTTATGTCTTTTGTGCTTCAGTATTATTTTGTTGTAGAATTCAAAGATCTAGGTAAATTATACTCTGCTTTTCTTCAAAATTTAGTAATGTCCATTCTTTTTATTCATATGCTCATTACTAGAACTGATACAAAAGGTCAAAATCTAACAATCGCAATTAATAAGTGGATTGGTACTCTATCACCTACAATTTTATATGGTATAATTGTTGGAAATAAATTAATTCTTGCTCTCGGAATATTCTGTTCCATTTTTGATATCTTATATATATACTTCTTAAGTACTACTAGAAAACTTCATAATCAATCATGATTTTTTTAGAATGCCTATTTAGGACTAATCATATACATTACCAAAATGTTATAACATTATGTTTTATTGAATGTACCTTAAATTACATTTATTATCATTTATTTTAAATATATATACAAAACTTGAAATAGAGGTCATGCTTTTGCATGACCTCTATTTCGGTTGTTTATAACTTAAATCCAGGTTATTTATGTATGTTATCTAAGGTTAAACTTTTGTATCATTGAATTTAATGTTTCTACCTGTGCTGTTAATTCTTCACTTACTGCAGCACTTTCTTCTGCTGTTGCTGAATTTGCTTGAACAACATCTGATATCTGATTTACGCCTCCATTTATTTGTTCAATAGATTGAGCTTGTTCTTCAGATGCTGCACTTATATTAGATACTAATTGAGTTGTTTGTTTTACATCGTCCACTACATATATTAAAGATTTAGCTGTAATATCTGATAATTCTTTACCCTTATTTACAGCATTTATTGAAGATTGAATAAGCTGACCTGTTTGCTTTACTGCTTCTGAGCATTGTTCTGCAAGCATCCTAACTTCTTCCGCTACAACTCCAAATCCTTTTCCTGCATCTCCTGCTCTTGCAGATTCTATTGCTGCATTTAATGCAAGTAAATTTGTTTGTTCTGCTATATCATCAATAGTTTGTATTATGTTATTAATATCTTTAGCTGATTTTTCAATATCATTCATAGCATTTAACATTTCATTCATTTGTTTATTACTATCTTCTATCCTTTGAAGCAATTTAATTCCAACTTCATTCGTATTAGTTGCATTTTGAGCTGTATTCTGTACTTGTCTATTTATTTCATCCATTGCTACTGAAAGTTCTTCTATTGAACTTGCTTGATCTGTTGCTCCTTGAGACAAACTTTGCGATCCTTCTGTAACTTGTTGTGCACCACTATTTACTTGATTAGTTGCTTCTTTAATTTCACTAAATACCTCATTTAAGGAATCTACAATATTGATAATAGAATCTTTTATACCCACAAATTCACCTTTATACTCACGCTCTAGTGTAATATTAAAATTCTTCTTCGACATCTCTCCAAGGCTATGAGAAACATCTTCGATAACTTCCCTCAAATCATTCACTGTATTTCTTGTTGCTTCTGCAAGAATAGCTGTTTCATCATCTGTATTTATAATTGGAACCTCTGTTGTTAAATCACCTTGTGCTAATAATTCAAGTCTATTTGCAAACAATTTTATAGGTTCTGAAATGGAATCTGCCATTTTAACAACTACTCTAATTGCTAAAGCAATTATTATAAGTGCTGCAATCACCATAATTACAATTCCAATAATAGTGCCCATTAAAAATTCATATGTTTTACTAGTAACTGCTAAACTCCAACCATCAGTATCTGGAATAGGCTCATAAGCTACCATTTTTTCATTTAAAGCAATTCCATATGTGGTAAATCCACTTTCCCCTTTAATCATTTTTGATTCAATACCTGCAATTGATTTAAGAGAAGAATCATTTTTAGATTCATTTATGGCATTATACCCTTTAAAAACTAAATCTACATTCTCATCTGCTATAAGATTTCCATTTTTATTTATAGCATAACTTTGACCTGTCTTACCAACTTTTATCGTATTAGTAATATCACTTAACAAACTAGCTGAATTGGTTATACTTACAATTCCTGCAAATTTACCATTCTTTATAACTGGTGCCGCAAATACAATAATTAAGTCATTTGTACTTTTATCTACAAGAATATCAGAGATAGCTGGTTTTAATGTGCTTTTACAGTCTTTAAAATATGATCTATCTGATAAATCATATCCATCAAAACTCATACCAGAAACATCTACATAGCCCGCTCTTATAAGATTATTACGACTTGCAACATCTTTTAGTACTTTAGAAACAGTTGTACTATCAATTGTTTCCCCCTGAAAAGCATCATTTTGTGCTAATTCACTTACAATAGTCTTATAATTATTTAATCTTTCTGAGACATCTTGAGCTGCTATTTTTGCAGTTTGTCCCATTACTTGTTTTAATGAATTCATTGTAGAAATATAGCTTACTAATGATGAAATTATTCCCATCAAAAGCGCAACTATAACTATACATAAAATCATAACTTTTAAAATTTTAGATTTAATACTTCTCATTATTTACCCCTATCATTTTTATTTTTCCCTATAATTCTACTATAACATATTTTTTTTGACAATAATTAAATCATAACTTTTCTGTATTATATGTATTTTTATGTTTTTTTTAACATTTTTAGATATTTAATAACAAATCAGTAAAAATATAATTCTTTTATAATATAAAAGACTATATTATAAAAGATTAATTTTTTTAATCTTTTAATATAGTCTTTTTAGACATTACTATTATTTGTTTTTATATACTCTAAAAATATTTCTAAACACAAAAACTACTTTTATGGGCAACTCTAAACTTTAAGATGTATTATCCAACACTATAAAGTGAGTCGCTGCATAACTCCAAATCTAAACTTGTTTATGCTATAGGAGCCATGAGTATTTTTCCTGTTCCACGATATACATTAACAAAACCTTCACCTGAAACAGCTGATCCAATTAGGCTTTTACTAGACTTTTCAACTCTAAAGTCCAATGTGTTAGACCAAGCAATTGCAAAGTTTCCATCAATTCTAACCTCATCATTATCTAATACAAATTCTATAAGTTCATCTCTTGGAACCGGACTTTCTAAAACAGCAATTCCTTCTCCTTTAAGGCACAAATTAAATAATCCTTCTTTTCCAAGCACTGCTGAAGAAATGTTAGTTCTAGCTACAATTTTTTGTTGAACCTTCGATTCACAAGCAAGAAAAAGCCCATCATCTAGCACCATTCCATCCCATTTTGAAACATCTTCAATTAAAATGTACTTATATGTAGGCTCTAACATTAATAAGCCGTCTCCTTGATATTTAGGTTTAATTGTAGATTCTTTTGTAACTTTAGAAGATATGGCTTTTCCAAGTAAATCACCAATTCCTTTAACATCAGCTGACATCTTAACACTTCCTGCTGTCCATTGCATTGCCCCTGCACTAATCGTATATGCATTTCCTTTTAACTCAATTAAGACTTGTCTCTTTCTAACATTCATTTCTGAAGCAAAATATGCAGCCATTGCATTTGCAGTAGTTACACTTAAGTCTTTTTTGTATTCTATAACTTTAACGTCACCTTTGGATTCTATAATTTCAATATTTTTATTTTCAAATAAATTTTTACATGTTACCATATTATCTTCTCCCACTTTATATGTAATTACAATTAGTCCTCATTATACAATTCAGTATCTTTTCTGTCAAATATTTGTATTGCTGTATACTTCTAATTAATATTCGACTTTAACTTTAATAAGATGTGATTGAACTCAAATATAAATTATACAAAAAATAAAGTTCATTATCACCTATTTATGTAATAATGAACTCTTATTTTATATATAATCTTTTAAACCTTCTTCATCTAAAATTACTATGCTTTTTGTACCAGCGATCTTTATTAATTCCTCATCTTCAAACTTCTTTAATTTTCTGCTTATGGTTTCACGTGTTACTCCAATATAATTAGCCATCTCTTCTCTTGATAATGGCAACTTTATTGATATATGATCATTTATTAACTCTCCATACTTTTCCTTTAAATCAATTAACAAATATGCCATCCTTGAATCAACATCATTTGTCGCTAGATTTTGTACTAGACTTTCTACTTTTGATAATCTTTCTCCAACAGTTTCTAATACTTTTATTCCTATCTCTGGATTTTTCATCATTATCTCTTTCATCTCATCTTTTGTAAGAGTACATATCTTTGAATCTACTATTGCTTTTGAATTAAATCCATACTTAGAAGGCTTTATTAACTCTAACTCTCCAAAAAAATCACCTTCTGAAAGTATATGTAGTATTTGCTCTTTACCATCCTTTGTGTACTTATATAATTTTATCTTTCCTTCATTTATAAAATAAAGCGTATTTGCTACATTTCCTTCTGTAAAAACAATATCTCCTTTAGTATATTCTTTATGATCAATGGTTTTCACAATCTCCACTAATTCCTGATTATTTAAATTTTCAAATATTGGTACTTTACTTGCACAAAGTTCGCCTCTACAATTGTTACAACAATTTTTACAATGAGTATTCATACTTACTTCTCCTTTTTAACTATATTATTATGAAAAAATATACTTCATTCTGACTTGTTATTTTATTTCATATATACATTTTAATTAATAAAATTCATAAATAATTAATTGTTATCTTATGTTAACAAATTGTACTAATTAAACTATTTATATAGTAATAAATAGTTTTCAGACACACCCTAATAATATTTTTTATGTAATATTATAATAAAAATACTCAAAGCATAAATTCAATTATCCCTTGAGCATTTAAAACCAAAACATTTTGTACTATAAAACTTTAATCACATTCAAAGAATAACAGATTTATGCACATTATTCTTAAACATTATAATTGTTTTATTTAATTGATAAATTTATTATAGTTGCCTTAGGTCTAGACATGGATTCAAGTGAATATTTTATTCCTTGAGTTCCCATACCAGAAGACTTTACTCCAAGGAATGGGAAGTTATCAGGTCCTCTTTCTGTTTTATTATTTATTTGCACTGTTCCTACTTCTAGCTTATCAGCTATATAAAAAGCATCATTTATATTTTGTGTAAATACAGCTCCTTGAAGACCATATTCTGATTTATTAGCTATTTCTATAGCTTCGTCTTTATCCTTTACTCTTATAATTGGAATTACTGGTCCAAATGGTTCCTCCCATGCAAGTCTCATATCTGTTGTAACATTATCAATAAGTGTTGGATAAATTAAATTGCCTTCTCTTTTTCCTCCAACAACTAAATCTGCTCCTTTTTCTTTTGCTTCCTCAATTAATCCATAAACAAAATCTGCTGCTTTAGTACTAATAAGCGGAACAACATCTGCATCTTTTTCTAAAGGATTTCCCACAGTAAGCTTCGCCATATTTTCTTTTATTTTTTCTATTAATTTATCTGCTACTTTATCAACCACCAAAATTCTCTTTACTGCTGTACATCTTTGACCAGAATATGAATATCCACCTGCAACAATATTACTTGCTGTCAATTCTAAATCTGCATCTTCCAAAACTATAGCTGCATCCTTGCCTCCTAACTCCATTAAAAGAGGTACCATGCTAGTAATCTTTGAAATTCTCGCACCTATTCCTGTACTACCTGTAAAGTTTATAAAATTTATTCCCTTATGAGTAGTAACATAATCTCCAATTTCACTACCTCTTCCTGTAACAGTATTTAATACCCCTTTTGGTACTCCTGCTTCTTCAAATATCCTAGCTAAACATAACCCGCTTAAGCTTCCTTGAGTTGCAGGTTTTAACACAACTGAATTTCCAACCATTAATGCTGGTGCTATTTTAGATGCTGATAAATTTATTGGATAATTAAAAGGAGATATTGCAAGTACAACTCCTAGAGGCTCTCTTCTTACTATTGATACTTTATTATTTTTAGCTCCTGGGAAACTATCTCCTGGTATACTTTCCCCAGATAAATTCTTAGCGCTATCTGCTGTAAACCTTATAAGATCTGCTGTTCTAGAAACTTCTGATCTACAACTTTTTCTGTCCTTAGCTATTTCCATCATCATAAGTTCTGATAGTTCATCAATATTTTCTAATAATATATCTGCTGATTTATATAATATTTCTACCTTTTCATTTAAAGTTATGTTTCTCCATTTTTTTTGAGCTTCTTTTGCAGTTTCTATAGCAATATTAACCTCTTCTTGTGTCATAGCTGGAACTCTTCCTAATAAAGAATTATCTAATGGTGAATTTATGTCTATAAACTTCCCACTTGCACTGCTTATCCATTCTCCATTTATTAGATTTTTGAAATTATTGTTTTCATCCTTTATATGCTCAAACATAATATATTTCCTCCTTAGTTGCCAAAACTATTTTCTACTTCTTTTTATATCTTACCCCAAATTGAGCATTTCAAATCGAGTCTATTTACTTAGATTAATATGACTATTAATCTAAGTAAAAATAAATTCACTGTTATTCAAATCAAATTTTTTTAAAAATATTATAAATAGATTTAATCTAAATAATCAACCGAAAATTTACTATTATATATAGACTATATAATAGTAAACAAAATTGAATAGTATTATAAATGTACAACTCACATCTTAGGCTTATGTAATAGATAACCGAAATAGAAGTCATGCATTTGAATATATATTTAAAGCATAAATGTGATTTATAAATTGAATATCTATAGCGTTTATCAATGGAAAAATATTTGTAGCTCATAAAATAAAAGTTGTCCAAATTCATGCTTACTTAGTATATAAAACAAAGGTAAGCATGAATCAAACAACTTTTCTCTAAGAAATAACTATATTTAGGCACAATCAAAAAATAACAAGTCCATCTGCCAAGCCTATTTTGCATCAGATGAAGCTCGATTCGCATACGCTCACTGAGTGCTCTCTGAGTAAGCGACCATCATCAAATCATAGATTCGAGATGTCTGCTTAACCGATTCACACCAAATCATTTTTATATGAGGTTAACTCATAAATGAGTTAACTAAGTTCAAGAAACCAAATCATAGATTTGGACTTTCACTTATCTGCTCACGTTAGCTGATTCATCTAATAGCCCGCTATGAGATAAATCCACTTCCTTGCCTGATACAAAATAATCATGGCATTTTGGACTTGTTATTTATTTGAATGTGCCTTATTTTCAAACTTCTCATATATTAAGTTCATGAATATTATGATAATTTTCATTTTCAGGATCCGTAAACTTCAATACATCTATAAATAATTTCATTGCTGGTGTTAACCATTTGTTCTTATGATATAACACTTGTGTCATCATATTAAAATTACAATCCAAATCTAATTTTACTAAACTTCCATTTTTCAATTCATTTTCAACAGTCATAACAGGCAATAACGTAACTCCAAGATTATTCATAACAAAAGATTTGATAGTTTCTATACTTCCAATTTCCAATGCCAAACGAGGTTTTAAATTTTCTCTATAAAACATTTCTTCAAAAACACTTCTATAACTACATCCCTTCTCTGTGAGAACAAATGATTCATCTACGATATCTTCTAATTTAAGATTCTTGTAATCCTTAAGTTTATTTAATGAAGATGCCAGAAGTCCCATTTCTTCCTCATAACACATGGATGAAAAAAAGTCTTCATCTTCAATAAATTTACCTAATGTAAAAATTAAATCAACATCATTATTTCTTAGCATGTTTTGTAAATCAGATGAAGTTGCTATTCTAATTATTACTTCTACTTCAGGATATTTCATATGATAATATTTAAGCAGTTCTGGAAGCTTTATTGTACAAAGTGATTCAACAACTCCAATTCTTAGTATTCCTTTAGGATTATCTTTATCAGCTACTGCTTCCTTTGCTTCATCTGAAAGATTGATTATCTTTTCAGCATATTCTAGAAAAGTTAGCCCTTTTGATGTTAATTCCATATTCCGCCCAATTCGATCAAATAATTTTACTCCAAGTTCTTTTTCTAAAAGCTGCATCTGAGTAGTAATTGTAGATTGAGCATATCCTAACTCCTGTGCTGCCTTTGAATAACTTTTGGCCTTTATAACTTTGCAAAATGTTATTAATTGTCTAAGTTCCATATTATAATCCCCCACATTTATGAAATTCAACAAAATTGAAGTAATATTCAAATTAATTCAATTTTACTAATATATAATATAATGTTAATATAAAATTATTAAAAATTCAAATATATTTCTAACTTTTACATAATAAATACAAGGAAAATATTAGCTTTTGCAATCCAAATAATTATGGATTATTGTCCAAAAACTTCAATTATAGCGTAAAATCTAGTGGTGTTCATATAATTTTTGAAAAAACAATACTCTTCGTTAAAAAAACAGACTAGAAAATTAAACTTTTAGTGAATTTATAAATATAACTGGGATTAATGATATTAAGAATAAAATTTTAAATATATAGAGGAAAAAGGATGTCTCAAAATAATTTGAAACATCCTTCTTTCCTATTTAATCTTAAGACAAGGTCCATGACCAGTGGCTACAAATACTGGATTTAATTTTATTAAAGATATCTTTAATTTTTCTCGCTTATCGTTATCAGGTACCTGTACTGGTTGAATACTATCTATTTCTTCATTCCAGTCAGCTTCCTTTATTGTACCAATTTCTTCTCCATGGCGAAGCATCAAATCGCTACTAAAGAATATTTGGCGCCTATTTTCCATTACTAATAAACCATCCCAAAGATGCATTTCTGAAGGATAATTAAAGAATTCCAACTCGTAATCATCTGTAGTTAGTTTTTGTCCTTCTTTTTTAATTATCACTTCACATTCAATTCCAAAACCATTCAACTGACGCGCTGTAACTTCTGAGCATATTACCTTAGCATTTTGAAATTGTTCTAATATTACTGGCAAACCACCACATTC
This sequence comes from Clostridium saccharobutylicum DSM 13864, assembly GCF_000473995.1. Classification (NCBI taxonomy): domain Bacteria; kingdom Bacillati; phylum Bacillota; class Clostridia; order Eubacteriales; family Clostridiaceae; genus Clostridium; species Clostridium saccharobutylicum. Next base: position 4,184,092 of record NC_022571.1, read on the forward strand.
ATCTGCTTCAAAATGTGAAACAAATATATACTTTAAATCAATGCCATTTAACGATTCTTTTAACTGCGAAAGCATACCTTGTGCCTGATTGACATTACCAGTATGAACTAACAAAGGTTCTTTAGCATATAACAAATATTGATGAAATGAAAGATTGATCTGTGGTATATGTGTGCTAAATTGATATAACTCATTACCCATGATTCTCATATTATACACTCCTTCCAATTTAAATTAAGTGAAGAAAATTAATTTCTTCACTTAATTTCATATATTTTTATTTTTTTGTAATTGCAACTCGCCAAACTGTTGGACCTTGTTCTAGGTATTCCCACTCAAATTGATCCGGACGTTCCATAATGAACTGATAGTGTAATGGGCGTGGATCATGATCGTTTATAAGCTCCATTGTTTCCCCCTGTGCTAAACTCTCAAAAGTTTTAAAAATAGCTGGATGTTTATCCACTGGTTGATATATTCTAACATCTACAGTTGCTGCAAAATTTAACATACTTAATTCCTCCTTAGTTTTACCTCTATCTTAAAATTTATTTATTGTTAACTTGTAACTGTACATTTATTATAACTTCATTTTTTTAAATAAAATGTGATTTGAATCAAACATTAATTAAAATTTATAATTTTATCTAAAAACAAATCCCAACTACAATTAAATAGTTAGGATTCTAAATTATAGATAACATTTTCTACTCTCATTTAATTAGTTATTTTTCAATTCATAAAGCCTTGGAAATAATATATTACTTTCTAAATGTATATGCTTAAATATATCTGCTTCCATTTCTTGTAGTTTAGAATAAGTCAATCTATAAGTAGTACATGCATTGCTTGGAAGATCATAATCATTAGTTACTTCTCTTAATTCTTTAAGTATATTTCCAGCTCCGATGTGTTCATCTTGTAATTGATTAATAATATTTATTGCTTTATCTAAATCAGCTTCACTATTACTTCTTAAATATGCATTAATTGCTGGATATTGAATTGTCTCTTCTTCTATTAAATGAGCTTCTAATTCCATCTTAACAGTATGAAATAACTTGTGAACTCTTGAAAGCTCTGGATGCTTTTCTCCATGAACTCTTAATATTTTAGTTGTTAGTTCACTTATTTTAGGAAGGTTCTCATAAAGATAAGCATGATGTACATTTACTATCTGATCAACTAATTCATCAAGGGGTGCTTCTACCCAATTTCTATCTTCTGAATAAAGATTATTTTTTAATTTCTCATATGAATCATTTATTCTTTTTAATAATTCTGTTTCTTCAATCCCTTGTTCTTTTATAGCTGTAATCAATAACCTATCTCCACCACAGCAAAAATCAATTTTACATTCTTTAAATATATCCGCTGCCTTTGGGAACTCCGTTACTATATCACCTATTTTTTGATTACTATTAAATTTATTCATTTTGTTTATTCCTCCTAAATAGTATATTAAAAAATCTTTTATTACTCTTAAAATTTGTTTTTTCTTTAGCTTCTGACTTTATTATAGCTTTATTGATCTTAATAATATATGATTCAAATCAAATACAAACTAGTTAACTAAAAGTAGCCAAAATATCTAGTATAAATTTAATATATGTAATCTTAGATTTTATTATAATTTTGCTATTAATTTTCCAAAATCTCTACATCTGTCTTCATCTTCACCTTCAGGCGATTCCTGTACTGTTAAACCTTCACTTATTAATATAGCTCTATATGATTTCATTCTCTTTTCCCATTCTGTCATCCATTCACCATTGCCCCATCCCCATGATCCAAAAAGTGCAACCTTCTTTCCTTGTATATTTCCTTCTAATGATTTAACAAAAGGTTCCATTTCATTTTCATCTAGTTCCTCAGATCCATAAGCCGAACATCCTAAAATCAGTATTTCTTCATTCTTTGCATCATCAAGTGACACTGATGAGACTTCTACTAATTCAGCTTTTTTACCTTCTAATTCTATTCCTTCTAATATTAATTCTGCCATCTTTTCTGTATTTCCTGTTTGACTAAAATAAACAACTTTCATATCAAGTCCTCCTAAATTCCACTATTTATTACTTAAATTTGTTTTTCTTAACTTCTGACATTATTATAACTTTATTTGTTTTAATAAAATGTGATTAGAATCAAACACTAACAAAATATTTATTTTTTATAAAAATGCTCAAAAGACACGTTTAATTATCTTTTGAGCATATAATCAATATTAAGATAATGATTTTTATTATTTAAACATTATTATTTCTTTTAATTATGTATTGATAGATTTATTATGGTAGCCTTAGGTCTAGACATAGATTCAATTGAATATTTTATTCCCTGAGTTCCCATACCAGAAGCCTTTACCCCAAGGAATGGGAAATTATCTGGACCTCTTTCTGTTTTATTATTTACTTGAACTGTTCCTACTTCTAACTTGTCAGCCACATAAAAAGCATCATTTATATTTTTTGTAAATACAGAACTTTGAAGTCCATATTCTGATTTATTTGCTATTTCTATAGCTTCATTTTTATCCTTTACTCTTATAATTGGAAGCACTGGACCAAATGGCTCCTCCCATGCAAGTCTCATGTCTGTTGTAACATTATCAAAAAGTGTTGGATAAATTAGATTTCCGTCTCTGTTTCCACCTACAACTAAGTCAGCTCCTTTACCCTTTGCATCTTCTATTAATTCAATAACAAAATCTGCTGCTTTAGAACTAATAAGAGGTACAACATCTACATCTTTCTCTAAAGGATTTCCTACAGTAAGCTTTTCCATCTTTTCTTTAATTTTTTCTACTAACTTATCTGCCACTTTATCTACTACTAAAATTCTCTTTACTGCTGTGCATCTTTGACCTGAATATGAATATCCACCTGCAACAATGTTACTTGCAGTTAATTCAAGATCAGCATCTTCTAAAACTATGGCTGCATCCTTACCACCTAGCTCCATTAAAAGAGGCACCATACTAGTCATCTTAGAAATTCTAGCTCCTACTTCTGTACTACCTGTAAAATTGATGAAATTTATTCCTTTATGAGTAGTAATATAATCTCCAATTTCACTTCCCTTACCTGTAACTGTATTTAGAACTCCGGCTGGAACTCCTGCTTTTTCAAATACTCTTGCCAAGAATAATCCACATAAACTCCCTTGAGTTGCTGGCTTTAATACAACTGAATTTCCTGCCATTAAACCAGGTGCTATTTTAGAAGCTGATAAATTTATTGGATAATTAAAAGGAGATATTGCAAGTACAACTCCTAACGGTTCCCTTTTTACAATTGATATTTTATTATTTTTAAAACCTGGGAAGCTATCTCCTGGAATACTTTCACCAGATAAATTCTTAGCTGTATCTGCTGTAAACCTTATAAAATCTGCTGTTCTGGAAACTTCTGATCTGCAGCTTTTTCTATCCTTAGCAATTTCCATCATCATAAGCTCTGACAATTCATCTATATTGTTTAATAAAATATCTGCTGCCTTGTACAATATTTCAGCTCTCTCATTTATTGTTACATTACTCCATTTCTTTTGAGCTTCCTTAGCAGTTTGTACTGCAGTATTCACTTCTTCCTTTGTCATTGCTGGAACTCTACCTAACAATGAATTATTTAATGGTGACTTTATCTCTACAAAGTTTTCACTTCTGCTGTTAACCCATTCCCCATTTATTAAATTTTTAAAAGTATTGTTTTCATTTTTTATATGATTAAACATAATTAATTTCCTCCTCATTTGTTTATAATTTTTTACTCTTTTGTTATATCTACTCCTGCTTCAAACATTTCAAAGTTTATATTTTCCTTTTCAATTCCCATTGCTATTAAATTATGATAAACAGTTTTCATAAATAGCACTGGCCCGCAAAAATAGAATTGTCCATCCTTTGGTAAATTTTCAATCATCCATTCCTTTGATATCCTGCCTTTTATATCAAAATCTTCTCCTGGTTTCTCAGTCTCGAGAGGACGTGTATAGAATACAGTACTTTTGAAGTTGTTATTATTGTTTAGTTTTTCTATTTCTCCTCTAAAACTATGATGCGTTGCATTAGGTATACTATAAATGAAATATATTTCCCTATTACTGTTTATTGCATCATAAGCCATTGTGAGCATTGGTGTTATTCCAATTCCTCCACCTATTAAAACTAATGGTTTTTCACTATCCTTTAATATGAAATTTCCAAGTGGTGCAGTTATTTGAAGGTTGTCCCCTTCCTTTATTTCATCACATAGTTTTTTGCTTAAGTAACCATTCTCTTCTCTCTTTACACTTATTCTATAAAATTCTTCATTAGAATTCATAGATAATGTATATTGTCTAGGTTTAGTAAAAGTATTATCTTCATTTTTAATTCTGACAGTTATAAATTGCCCTGCTATGAATTCTGGAAGTTTATTTCCATCTAATGATTTTAAATAGAATGATGTAACTACCCCATCTTCCTTAACTGTTTTATATACAAGAAAATCTTTAAATCCCTTCCATTTGTTATTTGAATTTATCTTATTAGTATCTATCATTGAAATCCTCCTCATTTTTCTTTAGCTATTTATTTTGAATGTTTATTTTTCTTAAACTTGATTCCTTTAGCTCATGGGCCTATTATATCTTTGCAAAAATTAAAACAATATGATTTCAATCAAATTTTTAAAAAGTGCAAAACACAAAATTATAATGATAAAAAACGTTCTCTAAAATGTACATGATTTTTTTAGATTATTATCTACATTTTAAATTTATAACATTTGATTTAAATCATATTTTTGTAAATTAAATGACTATAGAATAGAGGCATAGGAAATCACAAACATAAAAAAATAAATTGAAATATTGGAGGAACAGATTATGGAAAAAAACATTATGTTAAATGAAAATATATTTTGGATTGGTAAGATTGATGACCGCGATGTACCTTTTCATAGATTAACTTTAACTAAAGGAACTACTTATAATAGTTATCTATTAAATACTGAAAAGCCTACAGTAATTGATACTGTTGATATTAGCTTCGGAAAAGAATTTGTAGATAATTTAGAAAATATAATTGAACTTGATAAAATTAAATATATTGTAATTAATCATACTGAACCTGATCATTCTGGTTCACTTAGAAGTTTAGCTTCTAAAGCTAAAAATGCTGTAATTGTATGTACAAAGCCCGCTGTAAATGAGCTTAAAGAAATGTATAAACTTCATGATAGAGAATTTTTAATCGTAAGAGATGGCGATACTCTAGATATTGGAGGCAAAACTCTTAAATTCATAGAAACACCATATCTTCATACTGAAGAAACTATGATAACTTATTGTGAAGAAGATAAAATTTTATTTCCTTGCGATATTTTTAGTACACATGTAGCTAACTATGAATATTTTAATGATTTAGCAAAAGAAGATATAATTGGCGATTTTATTGGCTACTATAAACTAATAATGCACCCTCACAGAAGATATGTTCAAAACATGATTGAAAAAATCGAAGATTTAGACATAAAGATGATAGCACCATCCCATGGCTTCGTTCTTAGAGAAAATGTTCAGAGTTTTATAGATATTTATGATAATATGAGCAAGAATGCTGAGACAAGCAAAAAAGCATTAATCCTATACTCTACTATGACAGGGAACACAAAAAAAATTGCTGATATTCTTAAAGAAAAGTTCGAAGAACAAAATATAGCTTCAAAAGTCATAAATGTGAATAAGACACCCAAAGAAGAAGTGATTGCGGCTATTAATGAAGCAGATGCAATTTTCTTTGGCAGCTCCACTAAATATGGAGATATGATTGGAAATATGGAAGATATTCTAAAAAATCTTAAATCTTTAGACCTAGAATCTAAATTAGGTGTAGCATTTGGATCTTTTGGATGGAGTGGTGAATCTATAGAAGTTGTACAAGACTATTTAAACGAAACTGATCTAAAAGTATTGAGCACTTCTGACGTAATTAAGTCTACTGGTATGATTGATGTAGAATTCCCATTAAGAATAAGATTTTCACCTAATGAAGATAGCTTAATTAAAATTGAACGTTCAGTCACATATATTTCGGATTTATTACTTAGTGGCATTTAAGTATACTTGTAAAAGTTAATTAGCAGCTCTCCCTTATGTGCCTTATGAGATTAATCTAATCTCATAAGGTGCTTTTTTAATTGGCAATTAATATTTCAATCATGATCTTTCAATATAATTACTATACTTACTTTGAATACATTGGAGATCGATTTGGAACAAGTATTATAAATTATGACATATCTTTATCTCTAGTATTGATTAAATATAAGATTAATATCTTTATTCTTGTTTACGTATATACATATATTTATCTCTAGTATTAATTAAACTAAAGATTTCAGTGCCTTGACAATGTATAACATCACCTTAATTAATATTATGCACCTTATCATCTACTTCAGTTTTCCAAGAGTAACTTATAATAAGATATGCGAGTTCCATGCGTAAAAGTTATTTATTTCTTTTAAATATAATCTTTTAATCCTTCTTCATCTAAAATTATAATATTCTTTGTCCCTACTATCTTTATCAATTTTTCATCCTCAAATTTTTTTAATTTTCTACTTATAGTTTCTCGAGTTACTCCAATGTAATTAGCCATATCTTCTCTTGATAATTGTAACTTTACAGATATACTATTTTCTATATTCTCTCCATACTTCTCCATTAAATCTATTAGTAAATAAGCCATTCTTGAATCTACATCATTAGTTGCAAGATTCTGCACAAGACTTTCTATTTTTGATAATCTTTCTCCTATAGCCTCTAATACTTTTATTCCAATTTCCGGATCCCTCATTATTATACTTTTCATTTCATCTTTACTTAGAGTACATATCTTAGCATCTACTATTGATTTAGCATTAAATCTATATTTAGAAGGTTTTATCAATTCCAATTCTCCAAAGAATTCTCCTTCTGAAAGTATATGTAATATTTGTTCTTTACCATCCTTAGTATATTTATATAATTTAATTCTTCCTTCGTTTATAAAATAAAGTGTATTTGATATATTACCTTCAGTAAAAATAACATCACTTTTACTATATTCTTTGTGATTAATGTTTTTAACAATCTCCAATAGTTCTTCATTATTCAAATTTTCAAATATAGGAACCTTACTTGCACAAAGCTGCCCTCTACAATTGTTACAACAATTACCGCAGTTACTATTCATACTATCATCCTCCATTGTTAATTTACTAAATGTTAATGGTTAAAAATAAAGGGAGTGTGGCAAAATGATTAAATTTTAATGAGGATCGATGCTCCTTTTCGGTTTAAATTAGTGAATTCCCAAACATTTAAAATTGTACATCAATTATTTACAGATTTCTAATTTTTAAGCGCACTTAAATAAGCCTAGTTACTTTATTCCATAATTAGGCAACAGACTTTAATTCATGAAGATGCTTCTGAGTTCTTTCATTTTGTATTTTAGAATGTAATCTGTTAATGTTGTAGCCAAAACAAAGCAAAATAAATTCAGTTTTGGCACCATTTTTTCCACGTGTTAAAAATCTATTGAATTAATAATCACTTTTTAGAACTCCAAATGCCCCTTCGACCTGAATAAATCTATTCATTCTCAATTTACTCCCAAATTCAGTTGTAATATTTTTATAGGATATTTCACGTTTTTTCACAAAAATTTTTGAAACCTGCATTTTTCTATTCCCTTTTGCTTTTGTACACTTTACTTTATAAGTACATTTATTATAACTTCATTTTTTTAAATAAAATGTGATTTAAATCAAACATTAATTAAAATTTATAATTTTATCGAAAAATAAGTGATTAAGCTGCACTCTGTAACATATAACGCAACCTCTTTTCTGCTTCTATATTATATGATACAGTTCATATATTTTTAATTACTATCCAGAAAAATTAATAACTAAAAGTAAAATAAAAGACCTAAAGTTAGGTTTCCCTAAACAATAAGCCTTTGTCTTTTTGGTTTATTTATCTTCCACAAGCAGATTTTATTTTAGTAGAATCAACACTATCTATTTTTAAAGAATTCTCTATACTCATTGTATTTAAATATTTTCTTGAGTACTCCGGTTGAACTACAATTGCATAATTCCACCAATTAATTTCAGCATTCATTAAATCTTTAGATAAAAAATATCTGTCTTTTCCCTTTTGTTGTCCACTTTGATAACATTCATTCCAATTGTTTGGATCATAAACTTCAAAATAAGTTTTTCCATCAACTATTCTATAACCCTTTACAACTATAAAATGTCCTCCAGAATAACTATAAAATTTCCCTACTCTTTGTTCTGAATTTTTATTGTATGGTATGTACGATGTATCGATGCAAAGTATTGCTATATTTCCTTGTTTTAGTTGTGCTTTTAAAACATTTTCTCCTTGAGAAAGTGTTTTTCCTAAGTCTTGTACACTATAAGTGCCATTATATCGGTTAAGATAATTCATTACATCATCCGTATACCACCAGCCACCATTAGTTCTGTAAGTATTTCTTGCATCTTCCGCTGTCCTATTAAAGTTACCATTAGTCCACTTTAATGCCATTGTTGTACTAGATGGACCACAATTACTATCTGAATACTTGCCTGTACTTCCCTGGTCAATATACCAATTATACGTTCTATTATTACTCACATATTCTGTTTGATTTCGTCCCAATCCCCAGCTTGAATTTAATGCTTGTCCACCATAATAAGTTTGAGTTAGTGATTTACTATGAGTTTCTGCTACCTTAGCCTGTGCAATCGAAGTATTTGCCACTAATGTTAAAAATACTAGCAATAAGGCAAATAAATGATTAATTATCATCTTTTTCATCCTTTTTCCCCCTTAAATTACATTTAATTAAATATATTGTAATATATCCATATAATTCTGTCAAATACATTTTTTGTATTTAAATTTATACATTTACATAAATATAAATCACTTATATAAATAACTTAAAATTTAAAATTATGTTATAACTAATTAAAATAAGTGAAATTCTTTAGCTCAGGTGCTAGATAATCTAATTGTGAATTTCTAACATAAGAACTCCTACAAACAAATTATCAACTCAACACCGTGCAAAAGAATTCCACTTATTCCTAATTAAGAATATATTTTATCACATAAGTATAATTCATTAATTATTTATCTGTATTACAAAAATATACTAATGACTATTATGCTTCCATAAACATCTTCAACGTCTGCAAATTTAGTCAATAGCTCATCATTAACTAAATTCATCTCCTTGTTTGACACACAATCTATCTCGTCTTTGACTTGTTATTTTCTTTAATATGCCTAATGGACTCTTGATTTTATTATTCATTGCATAATTCTCCTTTATTAATTTACTAAACGTTGATATTACAGTAAAAAAATAAATCCTAACTACAATTAAGTAGTTAGGATTCTGTATTATAAATAATATATATTGATAGGCTTAATTTATCTTTGGTAAACTCTTTTGTAAGATAATATGTCTATTATGCTTCCATAAACATCTTCATATCATCTTCAACATTAGTGATTCCACCAATTCCAAAGTTATCTACTAATACTTTAGCAACATTTGGTGAAAGGAATGCTGGAAGTGTTGGTCCTAAGTGAATGTTCTTAACACCTAAGTGTAATAATGATAATAATACTATTACAGCTTTTTGTTCATACCAAGCTATATTGTATGAAATAGGTAATTCATTTACACTTCCAAGTCCAAATACTTCTTGAAGTTTAAGTGCTATAACAACTAATGAATATGAATCATTACATTGTCCTGCATCTAATACTCTTGGAATTCCTCCAATATCACCTAAGTTTAATTTATTATATTTATATTTAGCACATCCTGCTGTTAATATAACTGTATCTTTTGGTAACTTTTCAGCAAAATCAGTATAGTAGTTTCTTGATTTAGCTCTTCCGTCACAACCAGCCATTACAAAGAATCTCTTTATAGCGCCTGATTTAACAGCATCTACAACTTTGTCTGCTAACGCTAGAACTTGATTATGTGCAAATCCACCAACAATTTGTCCTTTTTCTATTTCAGTAGGTGCTTTACATTTTTTAGCCATTGCTATAACTTTAGAGAAATCTTTTGTTCCATTAGCTTTAGCTTCTATATGTGCACATCCTGGCATTCCTGTAGCACCTGTTGTAAATAATCTTTTCTTATAAGAATCTTTTGGTATAACTATGCAATTAGTAGTCATAACAATTGGTCCATTAAATTGTTCAAATTCTTCTTTTTGTTTCCACCATGCATTACCATAGTTTCCTGCAAAGTGCTTATATTTCTTGAACTTTGGATAATATTGTCCAGCAAGCATTTCTCCATGAGTATAAACATCTACTCCTGTTCCTTCTGTTTGCTCTAATAACATTTCTAAATCCCTTAAATCATGTCCTGAAATTAATATTCCTGGGTTAGTTCTAACTCCAATATCAACAGTTGTTATTTCAGGATGTCCATAACTTTCAGTATTAGCTTTATCAAGTAATGCCATACCATCAACACCGTATTTACCAGCTTCTAATGATAAAGCAACTAATTGATCAACACTTAAACTATCATCTAATGTAGCTGCTAATGCCTTTGCCATAAATCCATGAATTTCTTCATTATTATATTTTAAGTTCATAGCATGCTTCATGTAAGCAGATAATCCCTTTAATCCATAAGTAATAAGTTCTCTTAAGCTTCTGATATCTTCATTTTCAGTTGCAAGTACACCAACTGTTTCAGCTTTTTTATCAAATTCTATTGTATTATCAGCAGTCCAAATAGCTGCATCTGGAGCTATTACTTCAGTAGTTTGCATTCCAAATATCTTTTTGAAGAAACCACCATTTACTTTAACTTCTCCAACTCTTCCACCAGCTGTAACAACTTTAGCTTTTAAAGCTTCTCTAATTTTTAAAGTTTCTCTTACTCTATCTAAAATACCATCTCTATCAAAATTAGCATTTGTAATTGTTGTAAATAAGTTTTCTGTTATAAATTTGTCAACACCAGCGTCTATAACTCCAACTCTTCTTCCTTCGTTGCTTACTATAGCTAATCCTTTAGTTACATATATTAATAAATCTTGAGCTTTTGCTACATGTTCATCTTTACCACAAACCCCTACTTTAGTACAGCCTTTACATCCAGCAGTCTCTTGACATTGATAACAAAACATTGACATATTATTTCCTCCTAATTTTCATATATATTAAAATTAAATTTTTATTTTTATTTCTTAACTTCAACAATTGAAAGTTTACTATATTCCTCATATTAATTCTGTAACATACGTTACCTATTCAAACTTAATAATTAATTTCTTTATATTTCGACACAAAAATTAAAATATTATAATTCAGGTGTAAATCCACAATATCCAATTTCATCACATCTTAACTTCATTTCATCCCATATTTCTTTTTCCTTTATAGATTCTATTGCTGTAGGATATAAAATATAATTTTCTTTGAATATATGATCTCTTAAATTAAACACTATATATTTTGATATATCATCAACTTGCTCTTTAAACTCATCAAATTGAATCTTTGAAAATTCCTCTGCTATATGTCTTAATTGTTTTTTCTTAGCTCTTAAATCATCATGCTCCATTCTCATTATCCTAGTTGGACCAGTGATTTCTCTCTCTTCCATCTCATCAAATAGAACTCTTTCTTCTCTTTGATGATGATTTTCCGCATCTAATATGTTATCTACAACAATTTTCAATGCTTCAATTTCATCTAAACCATCATCATATTTTTCTAACTTTTGAATTTTAGAATTAATACTTTCAAGCTCTGTTAAAAATTCAAGAATTTTATCATGCTCATTAATAAATGTATCTACAACATGACCTTTTTCAATCTTTGTTCTTATTTTATCTAATTCATCTTTTAAAACTTCCATATGAACATCGCAAAGATGTCTTAAATCTTGTGGATTCATTCCTTCTTCTATTAAATTTTGTTCTGCAACTGACAATTCTATAGGATTTATATCAGCTACTATTTCTAATGCTTCTTTTCTTAACTCTTCTGTTAAGCCATCTTTATTTAATTTTTGTAAAACTTCAGTTAAATTTTTTATTCTTTCATTATTCATTTATTTTCACCTCTCAAATTGGACTTGTTATTTATTCTCAAGTGCCTAAAATTAAATTTAAAATCAAATATCTTTTCTATGTCCTAATTCTAATCAAATTTAATGTATAAAAATATGATTCAAATCACAATTAAAAATAAATTTAATAAAATACTTTAAAAAAATCTATCCAAAGTGTAGATAAACAACTTATAATTTAAAATTATGTGGTAAGTTACCGAAAGAAGCTATATTCTTTTTTCTCGGTTGCTATATAATTGGACTGTGGATTTCTATCAACAGAGGTTGCCCCCATTCCTGCATGCTCCTCAAACGAGTTGATGACAAGCATGAATGAAACAACCTCTGCTGAAGAAATATCTACAGCCCAATTATAAATGCAACACTCCGAAAAAAAATACAGCTTCTTTCTAATACAGAATATATTTCAAATTTTACATCTAGTTCATAGTTTATTTATGTATAGTGAGATGTAACATAGTACCTTTTCTGACTATAGATAATTAATTGTATAACTTAAACTTATTTATGTTTAAACTTACATGAATAATTTGAACTAAATAAAACAATAGATTAATTTTTAAATTTGACTATAGATCTCCAAATTAGAAATCACACTTATGTTGTAAATAACCAAAATTAGAAGTATTTTTACTTGATAGGATTATGACAATGTCACCGGAAGACTCTAAATAGCTTGTCACTACTTTATGTTCCAACTATAAATAATGACAATTTAATTAATATATATAGGTAGATGGACTTATTATTTATTTAAATCTGCCTTATGGTTTTAAATATATTCTTAACCAGAAAGAAATGGCGCTCTTTTGTTGAGTGTTACATTGAAAAAAGAACTGTAGGATTTCTTCAACAGAAGTTGCTCCATTGTTGCATGTCCTTAACTTGTTTAATGAATATGCTGGAATGGATGCAACTTTTGCTGTTAGAAATCCACAGTTCTTTTCTCTAGTAACCGAAACAACAGAGCGCCATTTCTTTCGGTTTGCGATCACATAATTCTAGATCTAAAGTTATATATATATCCAATTTATAAATAACACTTATGCTTCGAATATATATCCAGAAGTAGAAATAGAGGTGATGCATTTGTGTAGCGTTACCTTAAAAAATTTTGATAGCTATGCTTCTTAGATTGTAAGTTGTTCCGTATATGCTTGTTCACAGCGTGTCTGTGAAACAAGCATTGCGGGTACAACTTGTAGTCTTAGAAGCATCTATCAAAATTTTCAGTAACCGAAACAAATGCATTACCTCTATTTCGGTTAGCTATTACATAAGTTTTTTACTATAAGATTCTAATTGCGATTTTGTTTGTTCTAACTTTCTGTCTACAACACTTGCTTCATCTATATGATTAAGTATAGCTTGAGATGTATCTTGTAATACTTCATTAACATTAACTATTTCTTTAGTTACACCTTCAATATGATTCTTTTGATTTGTTAAAATACTCATTACTCCTCTTACTTCTGATTCCACTTTAGATATAGATGATAAACTATCCCCTATTTTCTCTGCTGCATTTCCAGAAGCTTTAACTCCTCTTGCAATAGCTTCATTAGATTTATCAGAATTATTTAGTACTATCTTTGTTTCATTCTCTATACTTCCTATCAAATCTGAAATATCTTTAGTGCTTTGTTTAGTCATTTCTGCTAATTTTCTTATTTCACCCGCTACTACTGCAAATCCTTTACCTTGCTCTCCTGCTCTAGCTGCTTCAATTGCTGCATTTAAGGCTAATAGATTTGTTTGACTTGCTATATTATTTATTAATTGAACAACTTCATTAACTTTACTAAATCTTCTTGCTAATTCATTTATACTTTCAGTATTATTTCTATTCTCATTTTCTAAAGATTTTATTATTTCTACCATTTCTTCAATGGCGCCTTTACCTTCATTTGATTTTTCAACTGTATCTTCAGTTATTTCTATAAGCTTGTTTCCTTGTGAAGATAATTTATCTGTTAATCCATTAGTACTTTGTGTTAAGTTTGAAATTTCATCCATATGTACTTTTACTTTTTGAGTAAGTTTACCTAACATATCATGTTCATTATTTACATTATGATTTTGTTTTACAGTTTCAGCTAATAAATTACTCATTTCTTGAATAAAGCTCTTAGCTTCATTATTAACTTCAATTACCTTCTTATTGCTTTCTTCATTATGTTGAATTTGTTCGTCCTTTAGCTCTTTTGATTGATTATTTTTAAATATATTCATCTTATTCTCCCCTTTATTGTTCTGTCGATTAGTGTACTATTATGAGTTAATTATACCATGTTTTACTTATATGTTATTATAAAATTTCACAGTTCATATAAAAAAGTAATAAGTCAAAAATAATATGTATATTTTATATTAAGTAATAATATATATAATAAAATTGTTTGTTAATTAAATATATCTGCAAGTTATGACTCAAAATGAACTAATATAATAACTTGTTATAAAAAATAAAGGTACTCTATTATTCAATTTTACCTTGAGAGAATAACTTTGTAATTTCTCTATTAATCGAATAACATAGTACCTTTCTTTTGAAAGATTTTTACATAATCTATATTAAAATAAACTTGTTAATTAATCCAAGCACCATCTGCTCCTAACCTATATCCATCTATTATTGTACTTTTAGCCATAGCTCCTGAAGCTTGTAAGTAATACCATTTTCCGTTAGTATCCTTAACCCATCCAGTTTTCATCTTTCCATCTGTATCTAAGTAATACCAAGCATCATCTACTTGTTTCCATCCAGTCGTTTTATTTCCATTGTCTTCAAAGTAATACCATATGCCATTATCATTTTTCCAGCCTTTAACTAAATTATTCACTCCATTAAATGCATTGTTTGCATTATTAATTGGAGTAATTCCATTATTCATTTTATTAGGAATTCCTACGTCTACCCCATTATTATTTTGCTGTGTTACTTTCTTCTCTGGTCTGTTGATATTTAAAGTATATGTTTTAATATTATCATCATCATCCAAAACTTTTACCAAAACAGTATTGCTTCCTGTACTTAAAGAAACTGTTTTTGCGTAATCATCATCTTCTGAAACTTCTGTTCCATCTATTTTTACAGTATAGTCATCATCTTCTGGATTAGCTTGTACATCTATTGAACTTACATCTGAATCAACATCAACATTATATGAAGTAGTATCTTTATCAAAGCTGATGCTTCCCTTACTTAAAACAATGTTTGATAAATTCACATCATCATCTTCACTATCCGAATTTGTATTTTTTATTTTTATAGTATATTGATTATAATCTGAACTTGAATAGTCTTCATCATCATCATATGCATCTTCATATACCCTTACCCTAAGCGTAGTTGTTGAACCTGATGAAATACTAATATTATCTCCAACTTCATAAGCAGTATCATTTTTAAATATTCTAACGTTATCTTCATCAGCTCCATCAATATCTAATTTTATCTTACTTGCTGAAGTTTTTGCATAATATGTTTCTCCAACTTCTGGATCATCATCTAATTTATCATCATAGCTACTATCTGTGTAAAGTTTTATACTATTGCCACTTGAATTTTCTAACTGTATATCTGTTAATTCATCTGCATCCGATGATGATGCATGAGCTGCTGTTGTAAAAAAACTTACATATTTTGTTGGCCCAGCTGCTAAAAGTGTTCCAATTGTAAGTGTACAAGCTATTATTCGTTTGATATTTTTATTCATAATTACCGTCTCCTCTTTATTTATGTTTAAATGTTTATTTAGGAACTTATTAACTTAATAATCATAATTTATCATCTAAACCTGTACACTTGCTTAACAGTAAATATTTTCTCAGTTACTTAGTTGCTTTAAAATACTATTTTCAAATTGAGAGATTTACTCAAAATATTAACTAAACTATATATGTAGGCATATATAATGCATTTTTATCAGTTACAAAATCCCCCATTCTTGTGTATATCCCTGCTGGCTTATTCCCCGTTATATATACTCCTATTACCGGAAATTGATATCTTTCAAATTCTTTTGTTGTTGAATAGATTTTATTATATAGAGGTTTTATATTTATTCTATTTTGATAGATAACATCATCATCTAAATTTTCAAATATATCATTACAACTTAATTGAACTCCTCCACCTTCTCTTGAAAGATACGGTTTGACTACAAAATCATGAGACAGTTTATCATCTGGTTCTAAACACGTATAAGGTATATATTTTAATACAAATTCCTCTTCTTCTTTTGAAAAAAATTGTTTATTAATGAGTTCATGAATTACTGCAAAAAGTGATTTTGATTGAGTTATTAATGTATATCCAGGATTAATCAAATAATCTTCACAACTTAAAAGTTCAATTAATTTCTGCATTTCTTCTTCATAATAAAACCAATCTAATGGATAATGTCTATATAAAGCATGAATTTCTTGTCCATATAGATACAATTTATTATTCATTACTTTTAAATCATATACATTTCCAAGTATAACATTGTATTCTCTAAGCTCTTTTAATATTTCCATTATTAGATTGCTTGTATATATATCTTCATAATACCAAGTAGTTACAACTGCAATATTTTCTACTTTTTTCTTTTTTTTAATTTCTTCTAATATACATGCAAATGATTCTTTTATATTTTTTCTAAGTTTTTCATTTGGATTATCATATTTTATATTAAGTTTATCTTTAACTATAGAATTCACTCCTATAGCTTCAACTAAACCAGCTGGTGTCTCCGAATTAAACTCCATTATTTTTAAGTTTCCATCATTATCAACTGCAATATCTATTCTACCTAAAGCACATAAATTAGAAGTACAAAAAGTAGATACTAATTTATATAGTTCTTTTGGAATACCTAACAACGGACCGAAAAGCTCCATATTTTTTTGTATATAAGGAGATATTTTATTTAATATTTCGCAAAACTTAAAACTTATAGAAAGCATTTCTTTATAAAAATTTTTCTTTATAATTAATGAATTCAATGAAATATATTCATTAATATTTGAATATGATCCTGTAAAATCATATTCAAATTCTATTTTTTCTACAATATCATCCCAAATTTCTTTTCTGTTTTTAGGATCAAATCTTTCTACGAAAATTGGAAAATCTTTAGTTCCAAGAGGAGACATCCATGTATAGCTATCATCTGTCAAAAAAGTTTTGCTCCATCTTACCAAAAATCCCTGTACCTTATCATTCATTAAATACACTCCAAAATTTCCATATGCCAAAATAGGAACATTCATATCATTAGAACTAGGTACATAAGTATATTCTTGCTTAATATTTATGAGATCTTGAATTATATGTATTTTACTTTTATTAACTATATCTTCAATCTTTTTATTCCATTCATCATTTTTATAAAGCTTACCAATATAAACCTCTTGGCTATATCTGCCTAATGAAGATTTTATAACATACTTATCTTTGTTTTTTAAACACTCATCATAATGACGTAATTCTAATATATCTGTTATTGGAATGCATTTTTTTATAATTAACTTATCTTTCTCAGATAGTAAAGGCGAATCTTCCTTTACTAAATCCCATAAATAAGCAAAGAATCCTTTTGCTTGTATAGCCACAATTCTTGGGTCATTAATTAACAATACATTTCCTTTATCAAAACACTCTAAAATATCTTCAATATTAGTAATTTCATAAAAAAATTCCGTAGGAAATAATCTTAATATTATTGGTAGTTTAATGCTTGAATACCCGTAAACATCCCCATCTTTTACACTCAAATTAGTTGGACCAACCTGAACTATATTAACATTAGTATTCTTTAAAATATGTTTAAAATAATAGCTATGATGCAATTCTTCATAATGACATGGGTCTATTAAAAATCCAACATTAATTTTTTCATCAGAATTTATATAACTACAACATATTTTTAATAACTCTTTTATAATATTATCTATAAATTGTAAATTTAAATTTCCTTTAAAACTCATCTTTCCATCTAAAGCTATTTCCTTTTGTCCACATGGCTTATCATAGTTAAATTCTGCGAAATAAATATTATTTTCCACATCTCTAAAAGTATCATATCTAGTCCAAAACATTGGAGATATTGGACACTTTAAATTAAATATTTTATCTTTAAGTGGAAAATCATCAAAATAGTTTAATGCTCTTTTATGATTGCCTGAAATTTCTTTCAATATTTTTAGAGAGATTCTATTTATTTCTTCGCTATAAAATACCATATCTTCATATGTATCTATATCAAAATAAAAAGGTATTTGTGAATGTACATATTCTTCTCCAAAAGAACTTACCATATAATTATCAAATAAAACATCTTCAGTATATTTAAATTGTTTCTTCATGGAGTAATTCCTCCTATAACTCTGCTTTAACTCACTTTCAATAATAACAATATAAAGTTCAAAGATTCTAACTTGATGAACTTCCACCCTTTGACCCAGAATAGCCTGAAGAATGTCCTCCATCTGATGAACTTGTTATACTACTCTTGCTACTACTTGAAGAAGAACTATCGCTTATAGATGAATCCCCACTCGATGAATTTCCACTTGAAGATCCACCATTAAAGCTATGCCATCCTCCTGAACTTCCACCACTAGAACCACTTTGTTGCTCGTTATCTTCATCATCATCTTTTTGAGATTGAATACAACCTCCCAATCCCAAAGGACTGCTAATTGCAAATGCAGCTACAACCGCTAACGTTAAGGCTCTTTTCTTATTTTTCTTGATTATTTCATTAAAATTTTTCATTATTATTTCACCCTTATAATTTCTACCCTTATATCCTTACTTATAAAATTTATATAATTATTTATATCTTCTTTTACTTTTTCCTGTGTCAAAACTATTACTTTACTATAATTTAATTCTTTTAATAAAGATACATATGGAAGATCTTCTTCCCCAATTCCATATTGATTATTTAACTTATCGCATAACTTCGTAGTATTTAATTTTTCGTCATATCTATCATAAGGAATCAACATGGCAAATTTATTAGCATTTAGTTTTTTTAGTTTAAATCCATTATTTATTAGTTTATTAATATTATCATTATTACCTACTATTCCAAATGGATGAAATAAAAGATTAATATTTAAAATAGGCTTTATTAAATATTCATTGTTTAATATCAAAGCTAAATCTAAAATTTCATTAATAGGTAAATCTATTATAAGAAAGTTATTTTCATTACAATTTTCTATTATATTATTTAACACTTCTTTGTTAAATTTCTTACCACAATCTTCCCTATAGTATTCTACACTTGTCCTATTCTTACATTCATCCTCTAAGATAAAATCATCATATGTTTGCAATGAAACAAATGATGTGCTTCTAAAAAATCCTTGAAATGGTCCTAAATCTGCCTTCCATATTCTATATAATTTTCTTAAATCTATTTCATGTAAATTCATATAAAATTCTACCTTTCATAGGTTACAGCATAAATTCCATTCATTGAAATGTAATGCTTAAAGCCATCCTCATTTATAAATACGAATTGACTCTCGCCCCCTTCATTCTCACATACTTCCCCTTTAAAGGTAATTTCTGGATTAGAATTTTTCCAAGAATCAACACTTGAATATATATTAATCTCTCTAGGATATGATAAAAATCCATAAGAAAGTTTATATATAATTGCAAAATTATTCTTTAGTGAAAATCTTTGTCTATATCTTTTAGAATCTTCAAGTGTATCAATGACTAAAGTCCCATTATATGCAGTATTAATATCTCCTTCAAGAACCTCTGTTGGTTTATCTTTAAACCATTCATCGTAAGTTTTATAGATATAAATTTCCATCCTTATCCCCCCATGTTTTGTACTCTAAATTACAAAAAACACATTTTTCTTAATATAGATTATACTACAATTTATATTTTTTACATATTATATCCTATTTTTTTATTAGTTTCCATATATATTGAATACAATTAAGAAATATTATTTGCACAGATGGACGTGTTATTTTTTGATTATGCCTTATCAAACAATTCACTTTTTATTACTGCAAAAGCTTCTCTAGTATATGTTATTGGAATCAAGTACCAAATTGTAGGGCTAGAATAATTATCAAAATTTACATATCCATTTCTTTTAGCCAAAATGCTACTCCTAAAAGCATGAAAATCTGTTGTTATTATCTTAACGTTGACTTCATCTAACGATTTTTGACTATGCTTCTCTATTTTTTCTTTAGAATACTTAAAATTCTGATTAGTATCTCTATACATATCCTCTATTATTATTTTATTTTTATCTACACCTCTTTCTTCTAAGTACTTACTCATAGCATGAGACTCTGGTAAATCTTCATCTACTCCTTGCCCACCAGATAAAACAATATATGCAGAATTATTTTTCTTTATACATTCTATTGCTGCATCAAGTCTCCCCTTAAGTATTG
This sequence comes from Clostridium saccharobutylicum DSM 13864, assembly GCF_000473995.1. Classification (NCBI taxonomy): domain Bacteria; kingdom Bacillati; phylum Bacillota; class Clostridia; order Eubacteriales; family Clostridiaceae; genus Clostridium; species Clostridium saccharobutylicum. The sequence goes on from NC_022571.1 coordinate 4,204,691, forward strand.
AGTTAGGTATTGTCCTATTAGTAAGACCTGCACCTAATACAAGAAAATAATCATCTTTCTTTTCATTGTGCTTAGGATAACTTATTATTACCCCCTCTATACATAAAAAGCATATCAGCCCAATGCATAAAAATACTTTTATGATTTTCAATCCTTTGTTTAAAAAACTATTTTCTTTTATCTTATATTTAATAAAGTGATATATAATCAATACAATTCCTAAAATTACAACTGGTAAACTAAACGCAATTCTTGAACCACTCATAATATTTAATGCTATTACATATAAGATTAGCAATGCTCCCAATATAAGATCCCAAAATTTCTTCAAAATTCATCTCTCCTAACAAATCAATTCTCATTATATACTTAATTAATCACAAAAAAATAAATAACAAGTCCAAAATATAATGTCAAATGGGCTTATTATTTTTTTAAATGTGCCTAATATCTTATATGAATTTATTATATCTATATATTAGCGATAAATGTTGATATTTTTGAAATATTATACATTATGTAATAATATTGTAATACTCAAGAAAGCCTGTACATAAAAATTCTTTATTAACTATGTAAATTGTATTAAACACTTTATAGTAAGTGTTTAGTATTTAAACCTATATAATTAGCAATAGTATACATCTATCGTAACTTATATAATTTATGTCTAATAAACAGCAAAGTAAATGCACTAAGAATTAACTTAGTGCATTTACTTTGTTTATTCTTTTAGATTCCTTTTTCGTAGCTTTCTACCATTCTTTTTACCATTTCTCCACCAACGCTACCATTTTGTCTTGAAGAAAGGTTACCCTTATCTAGGTTTTCATAGTTTGTTAATCCAACTTCTGAAGCAACTTCAGTTTTTAATCTGTTTAATCCTTCCTTTGCTTCTGGTACTAAGGTTCTGTTTCTTCCACTATTATTTGATGTCATGTGTATCTACCTCCCTTAATATATTAATTTATTGGACACTATTATATTAACCATAATAATAAATAATAATCTATTAAAACATTGGTAGACTTAGTTATTAATACACATTAATAAAAGAAACTCTAGTAATATAATAATAAGGAAAAAAAGTTGCTTCAGCCTCCAATTTTTCGTCTTAGATATTTATATATATCTTTTGAATTCATATTTAATTCATCTGAAATTTCCTTTATTTTTACACCATCATCATACCTTTTCTTTACTTTCTTAGTTATGTTATCTTCATATTCTTTAGTAGATTCATAAATTTGATTGAGCATGGATTTCCAATTATCTGCATCACCATATTTATCATCTTTAATTATATTTTCTATTAAATTATCTAACTCTCTACATGTGATCCTTGGAACTATATTTTGTTCAGCCTTTTTATAAATAAAATTATTTATACTTTTAATTTCATTGGTAAATTTATCTAAAGACTCTGATAAATTTATTCCATCAGTCCAATCACCCATTCCATGTGTTAACAATGATACTGGAACTCCAAATTTCGTAGCATCAATGATAATCGGATCTCCACATAAGACTTCATTTCCTATTACTATCCACTCAGATTTCCATGAACCCTGTTCATCTGAAACTAAAGAATTACCATCTGAATCTATGCTATATCCTATCTGTTTATTTTCTAAATCATCCAATGCAAAAATTCGAATGTTAATAAAATCTTCTATCTTTTGGACTTCGCTCTTAAGCTGTAATAATTTTTCTTTAGTATCATCATTTAAAAGCCTTATTCCATTTTGTTCATTAGTTAACTTCAATTCACTTTCTCTCTCATCTTCTTGTGATAATTTTTTCTTTCTCCCAAAAAACCACATTGTTAATTCTCCCTCCTAAAACACCATCCTTTTCCATATTATACCACAGAACTCTACTTAATTAAATTATAAGACAGTATTTTCTTACAAATCATTTATAAACAAAAAATTTAAATTTGTTTATCTATATATTGTTCTAGATACTTATAAAGTTTATTGATTTCTTCATTTTTAGGTAAGCAATCAATTAGAGTTTTCAATACTCTTTTTTCTTTTATATAATTAAATGAAAAAGAGAAATTTAAATCTAATATCCAACTTAACTCATATATTTTTCTATCATTATAATTTTTTAATACATTATTACTAATTCTTCTACTTAAAAATATATCTTCTAACAATTCATTATTATATCCTGGTGTAAAAGACAAATTATCAATTGCTGGATTTGGATTATTTTTTCGTTCTCTTTCATATTCAATAACTACTCTAAAAATATCAAGTTTATCAGCATCTCTAATCAACTTACAAAACAATGCTTCTTCTTCATTTAAATTACTTGGAAGCTCTTTTGTATTATGAAGACTTATAGCTTTAATAATAATTTTCTTCCTGCTATCATCTAAATTTTTTAAAACTTTATTTTCTTCCAATACTTTAATACCAAGAGTAGCATGATTCTCTGAGATGTAATCCCTAAATGTCTTGTATTTTTTAAACTGCTCAAATCTTCCTATATCATGAAATAAACCTATTATTTCTGCAGTATTAATTTGTTCTTCTGTTAAATTTAAAGATTTCGCTATATTTACAGCATGCTTTGAAACCTTTAAAGTATGTTTTTCCTTAAGTTCAATATTTTGATTTATAACACTATCTTCTCCATAAAACTTTTTTACATAAACATTGAACCAATTATAATATTCTTTAACCAATAAACTTTCCATTTAAATCCCCTTCTTTTAATATTAATATCTTTAAAACTTGCTATAGATATCCAATTTAAGAATTAAACTTATAATTAGAATGTATTTCCATACTAGAAATAAGGGGAATTCTTTTGCGTAGCGTTGCGTTGATAATTTAGTTGTAGGATTTCTTCAGCAGAAGTTGTTCTATTCTCGCTTGTCATTAACTTGTTTAAGGAGCATGCAAGAATGAGACAACTTCTGCTGTTAGAAATCCACAGCTAAATTATCTAGCAACCGAGCTAAAGAATTCCCCTTATTTCGGTTCGCTACTACATAAGTTTAAATCTTTATTTAGATATCTATAAACATCATTATATTTATTATCCATTTACGTTATTACATATAAAAATAATCTTTCATATTACAGTTATTTTATAACATTAATTTTAGTATACTCTTGTTTATTTTTATTTTCTATAGAACTTTTTTCTTAAGGCACATGAAAATAAATAACAAGTCCAAAATGGTTCCTTTCACTTTTATCCTATCATTTATAAATCTTCAAATCACAAATTGTATATACACTTTATTTATGATATAATTTTAAGATTCTTAAATATAGGCTTCCTCATTGAGAATTTAATATATCACAAACAGAGAAATTGGATACATATTTGTTTCATAGTCCTATGAAACAAATATGTATCTAATTTCGGCTGGGATTCACATAAACTCTATTCTCATTGCGGAACCCTATATATGAAATTCTTTTAAGGAGGAAATTTTAGTGATTAGTAATTCAGAATTAAAAAAGCAAGCTAGAGATGAATTAAAAGGAAGATGGGGATTAGCTATTGGTGGATTTTTTATTGCAATTTTTTTCTTTCCATTTATTATAGATGTAATTAATTTTTTTATTGATGGATCTTTACCAGTGAAAATAATTAAATACTTAATTATGATAGCGATTCAATTTCTCCTAATTGTTGGAACACTAAAGTTTTCCTTAAACTATGTAACTGATGGAAAAACTCCATTTCTAGACGACATATTTTCAGGATTTAAAGTCGCAATAAAAGCATTAACAATTTATGTTATAATGACCCCTTGCATAATTTTAGGACTTTTTTTATTAATAGCACCTGGAATTATAGTTTCACTTGCTTTTTCACAAGCCTTATATATTTTAGTAGATGATAACAGTAAATCAGCTATTGATTGTTTAAAAGAAAGTGTAAATATGATGAAAGGACATAAAAAGGACTGTTTTATTCTTTCATTGAGCTTTCTTGGATGGTTTGCATTAATGATAATTCCAGCATTTTTATTAGCATACTTCCCATTTCCAATATCTTTAGGATTAACGTATTTACTTCTAGTATTTATAGGATTATTAATACTTATACCTTATATTAACGTAACCTTCGCTTGTTTTTACATAAAAGTTAAAAATTCTTATAATAGTATTACATAAAATTACTCAAAATAGACTATTGAATTTCTCAATAGTCTATTTTAATCTTTATTATATTTTAAAGTTAATCAATTATTTTCATAAATGTGATTTATATTATAAATATGTAATTTAGTGCTTAATTATTTATGATTATTGAAGTGCTTTAACTATAAGTGAATTTACATTACTATTATTTAGAAGTCCAATGTGTCCAACACCATATATTCTTATATTATTGGCTCCTTGAAGATGAGATAAATAATTATTTACAATCATATCATTCAAACTATAAATTGAAGTTACGTCTACACCTTCTGGTGCTACAGATGTAACCAATCCATTGGCTCCACCAAGTGTAACTAGCTTGTCCACTTTAGCGTTTCCTCCTAGTTTAGTTATATAATATAAACTATTAGCTCCACCCATACTGTGTGCTACTATATCAACTTTACTTTTGCCAGTCTTTTGTAAAACATCATTAACATAATTGTCAATAACACGAGAATTAATAGCATTATTGCCCACATCTAAAACTTTATCTGGTAAATCAACAGCAAACAATTCATCTTGTGACCATCCTTGTGTTTTTAAATAGTTCTCAATAAAAGCAAAATTATAGCTCGCACCACCAAGTCCATGTACAAACACTACTGGATTATGTTCTGTTTTTGCATATGCTGGTTTTACCTGACAAAGACCAAAAGTAAAAACAGTCATAAGTACTAAAAGACAAGAAACCATCCTTTTAATTAAAAATTTATTTTTCATAATTATCCCCCTTAAAATCGTATACACTTTTATTACATTATCATACACTTAAATAAATCACATTAATTTTTTAACTTTTTTCATTGTATATTAATGATTTTCTTTAAAAAACTTTATATGGCTGCAACACTATAATTACAATATAATAAAGCATATGAAACTTGTAATATTTAAGTTTTTATAATATATTAATTATCATTATTTGTACGAAAAATCAACATATATGTAATAAAACAGCATTTTATAGGTATTAAAAGGAAATCAAATTTATAAAAATACTATATTGTATCTTTAAGTTCATATAAGCTTTCAAAGCTTCAATAAAATAATATTAATTATATAAATTTAGCTAAAAAAACTGGTGCAAGATTATATTTTCATCTGCACCAGTTTATTAAAATTTGTACTTTAATAAAATAATTTATATGTTTTTTTAAGTTATTTAATTATCTTTTATAGTTTGTCCTTCTTTTGGCTTTATACTTTGTTCAGATTTTTCTTTTACTTCATCTTCTTTTGATTTTAGACTATCATCAATTTTTTCTTCATTCATTTTCTTATATATATCTTCTTTCATCTTTTTAACAAAGTCATTTTCTTCAGTATTAATTTTAAAATCAACGCCTAATTTTTCTGATAATAAAACTGCAAGTAAACTTTCCACAGCATTTACATTTCCACCATTTTCGGTTTGCCCCATACTCACTACATTGTTAGGTACTATATTTATCTTTCCTTCTTTAATAGCATCAGTAAATTTAGTCATTACATCTTGAATTACTTGATATTGTGGTCCACCATAAGCGTTAACTTGTTCTTTTGTAGCAATAGCTTGTGCTATACCCAGTCTTGCTTTCATTTCTGCTTCTGCTTCGGCAAGTCTCTTAACCTTATAAGATTCTGCATCTGCAAGAGTTTTTTGTCTTTCCGCATCTTGTTTAGCTTTTTGCAATTCTGCTCTACCAATATTATCTTGAATCTTAATATTGGTTTCTGATTTAGTAAGATCTGATTGTTGTTCTGCTTTTGCTTGGAATTCTTTTAATTCTTTTTCCTTCTCACTTGCCTTCATTTGACTGTTGTAAGTTTCAATCTTTTCCTTAGCTAATTGTCTATCACTTAATTGCTTTAATATTTCTTCAATTTTATTATCTCCATTTGCTGAAGGTGTTCCAATTAAAACTTCTTCAAGCTCTAAATTATAATTTTGAAATTTTGCTTTCATTTCTTCAGTAGATTGTTTTTGGATTTCAGAACGATTTTGAATTAACTCTATTAAAGTCATTGTTTGACCTATGTTTTTAAAGTATGATGAAACCATTGGATCAAGAGTTTGATCAACCAACCTCTTAATATCACCAAATCTTTGAATAACAAGAGGAGCTTTCTTATAATCGATATGAACAACAACTGAAAGTGGTAATGTTGGTTCAAATGCATCCCTAGTTATTAATGTTACTTCCTTTAAATTTTCATCAAATTTATGTCCACCGACCTCATTTTGAACCCATTTTAATATAAAGTTAGTTGTAGGAACTTGTGTTAAAATACCTGCTGAAAGATTATATGCATATTTACCTGGTTTTAAAGGATTTGCCCATATACCTTTGCAGCCTTCTTCAACAAGTTCTCCATGAGTATAATTGATGTCTGTTATATCAACACCTTTTTTACCTACAAATGAGGTTACTACTCCTGCAAAACCAACTGGAATTATTGTTTTCGGAATAATATCTATAGTTGCAAATAAACGATTTATAAAGAAAGTACCATCGCTGATTACTTGATATTGCTTTCCTCTATATCCTCCTGCTTTTAGAAATGCTTCAGGATTTTGAAAATTATTGTGATATGTTTCTGGATTTGATGGATCATCTCCAACAACTGGAGCTATTATTTCACCATTCGATAAAGAAGGTCCATCTTGTACAGTTACAATTCCCATCGGATCTTTAATATGCTCCCCTGCTGCATTTTTAGTACCTTCTCTGATAACTACTGGTCTAAATCCATTTTGTGCTCTTAAATCTTCAGACATTCTTTTTATTTGCTGTGCTTCTAAATTGTTACCAATACTTATATAATAATCGGTAGCTTCTGTTAAAATAATAAAAGCACTTAAGTTAAAAGCATAAGTTCCTTCTCTTAGAATAGATCTTTGAGGACCCTTTTGACCACCATTAGCTAAAAATGCTCTAGTATCTTGAAAGTTAGCACATGGTACAACTTTCCCCAATGTTTGAGTTCCATTTAAAGGCTCTCCATCCCTAGCAAATACATATCCTATCTGTCCTTGTGGTATGGTTACTAGAGGACACTTTTCAACTTTGTATATTAAACATGATTTAAAATGAATTCCTGTTCTTAAAACATTAGGTTGAAATCCTGCTTCTCCATTAAGTGCAATAAACTTTCCATCTTTTAAATTTCCTTTTGGAGACCACCATTTCTCCACAACTCCAATTTCATTTGTTCCAATTATTCTAAGCCCTAATATCTTAAATATTAATATATATAAGATTATTAACCCAACTATAATTAGAATAATAGGTATTGCAAATTGTTCAAACTTTGACATTACAATCATCCCCCACAAATTTTATATTCCATATAATACGCTTTATATTACCAAAAATAAAGATAAATATTCTTTCAATTTAAACACTTTTTCGACACAGCAATCAATTAGTTTTTAATATGATTTATATAAAAAATAAAGGAAATAAACATCTAAACAATGCTTATTTCCTTTAAAATCATATATATTTAAAAATTTCAAATATATATCTAATAAAATTAAAACTATTATTTACACTATTTATAAACAATACTATAAATAATTTTATTTTATTACTTATAAATCTTTATTAAAGTCAGATTTATATTTTTTTAACAAATTCAGATTTTAATTGCATAGCTCCGAATCCATCAATTTTACAATCAATATTATGATCGGCATCAACTAAACGAATATTTTTTACTTTTGTTCCCATTTTTATAGGTGATGGACTTCCTTTTACCTTAAGATCTTTAATTACTGTTACAGTATCACCATCATTTAATATATTTCCATTTGAATCTTTAACAACATTTGTATCTTCGTTACTTTCACTTTGTATTTCTGCATTCCATTCATGATTACATTCTGGACAAACAAAAAGACTTCCATCCTCATAAGTAAATTCTGAATTACATTTTGGACAATTTGGTAATTTAAACATTAATTCATTTCCTCCATTTGCTTATTATTACTTCGCATATATACTACCACAGTCTTATGTTATTGACAAATTCCCCTTTTTTATTAACGAAAATCCTTTTAATTCAGCATTAAATTTAATTATATTCATTTTAAATATCATTACTTTTTCGTTTTTATTGGGAAATATAATTCTGGTGTATCTTCAGTAATAGTTTTGAATTCATATCCCTGTAATTTATAGTATTTAATTATATCTGGTAAAGCCTCACAAGTATTTTTCTGCCTACAATCACAATGCATAAGTAATATGATTCTTGGTAAGTCCTTACTCTCCTTTACTGCTCTTCTAAACATGTTATATGGTGGAATTTTAGGATTTAATCCATCAGAAGTTTCCACGTTCCAATCGTATACTTTAAAATTATTATCATGTAATCTATTCAAATAATCTTTACTTAGATGTTTTCTGCTACCTCCAGGAAATCTAATTATCTCTGGCGAAATTCCAATTACATTATTTATTTTGTCACGACACTCCATCATTTCATTTATAAAATTGTCTTCATTAGAATAAATCTTCTTAAATTTATGACTAAAAGTATGAAGTCCTATACTATTTCCTTCATTGTAGATTCTTTTTACTACGTCCTCTTGACCATCAATTTGACTTCCAATTAAAAAGAAAGTTGCTTTTACATCATTTTCTTTCAAAATATCTAATACTTTATTAGTTATCTTATTACTAGGACCATCATCAAATGTCAAATAAATTACTTTTGAGTTATTATTAACTTGCTCATTTTCATTTAAACATTTAATATTTTTTGTATTATTTTGTATAGACAGGCTACTTACACTTTGTTCAAATAAAAACATAAATAAAAATATGTTTATAAAAAATAAAAAAAGCTTTGATCTATTTCTCAATTTTTTTATCCTCCAATATAATTCAAATAATATCTTTAACACTTTTTATTATCTTCACTATATTAATTTTTATTTATGGTAACTTTGAACATTTACACTTTAAGCGCAATCAAAAAATAATATACCAATATGCTTTCCTATTATTTTTTTAATTGTGCCTTATCAATTTCAAACCAGAATTCTACTCCACCTTCAATATTTTGTACTCCATAAGAATTGTTATGAAGTTCTTGAATTGCTTTGACTATAGAAAGACCCAAACCATATCCTCCATAAGCTCTTGTCCTAGCCTTATCTACTTTATAAAAACTATTCCATATCTTTTCTAATGATTCTTTCGGAATGTGTTTTCCTGTATTAAATACACTTATTTTTACTTTTCTATTATTCTCTGCTTCATGTACTTTAATTACTTTATTGCTATTTACATGATTAATAGCATTATTAATATAATTGGTAAGTATCTGTTCAATTCTTATCATATCTCCAGATACAATTAAACTTTCTTTTTGTTCAAATCGTATCTCAATATTTTTTTCTTCAAAGATTGATTTATACTTATTGAGCACATATTCTATCAATGACGTTAAACTAAATTCCGTTTTTTCTATATGAAAATATCCACTTTCAATTTGAGATAGATTTAATAAATCTTTTACTAATTTATTCATTTTATCTGTTTCATTCATAATAACATCGCAATAAAATTTTCTATCCTCATCACTTTCGGTAACATTACTAACAAGTCCTTCTGCATATCCTTGTATAACCGATAATGGAGTTCTAAGTTCATGAGAAACACTAGATATAAATTCTTTTCTCATCTCATCTATTTTTCTTTCCTTTTCAATCTCCTCCTCCTGTTTCGCATTCTTAATATTTAATTCCGTAATTGCAGTATCAAGTTCACTAGATAAATAATTAATACTTTGACCAAGTTGACCAATTTCATCTTTTCTTTTTATTTTGCACTTTTTATCAAAATCAAATTTAGCCATATTCCTAGCAACATCATTTACTTCTAATATAGGCTTTGTAAATTTTCTTGAGAATAAATATGCCCATATAACTCCTAAAACTGTAATTATAATTCCTGTTATAATAATAAATCTGTTTGCAATAGCAACACTCTCATCTATTGAAACTAAAGGAACTCTTATAGCTAATATATCTCCATTACTTAATTTAGTTACAAGAGTAAGAAAATCTATTTTTAACTGAACATCTGTACGAGTTTCAAAAGTGTACTCACCTTCTTTATACTCATTAATGTTATTATTTATTTGTGATTGTTCTGGTGACGATTTAAATTTATTATTATCCATCACACTTTTTTCATTTGCGAATCTTCTAGATGATCTATATATTATTTTTCCATCCTTATCGCGAATATCAATGTTACTCCCAGTTATATTTGCGATTATGTCTAATTCATTTTGTATGTCTTCTGGATCTCCAGTATACATATTTGTTAAGTTTTTTGCATTTTCAATAAGTATATTTTTCTTTTTATTTATATAATATTGCTGTAAATATAAATTATTTAATATACATAGAATTAAAACAAATGATATTAAAAGAGTTATTATGGATATAAAAAGATTTGATCTTATAGATTTACTCATTTCTTTGCCTCAAATCTATATCCATAACCACGTACAGTGTTTACATATTCACTTTTTGAATCCAATTTTATTCTTAGTCTATTTATATGTGTATCAACTGTTCTTAAATCACCATAGTAATCATATCCCCATACTTTATCAAGTATTTGTTCTCTACTTAATGCTTTACCATAATTCTCAGAAAGATATGTTAACAACTCATATTCTTTAGGACTTAAATCAACAATTTTTCCATCTACAGTTACTTGATGTGCATCATTATCTATTTTTAATCCATTAAAGTCATTGATGTTGTCATTTGTAGATATTGTTCTTCTTAATACAGCATTTACTCTTGCAATCAATATATTAGCTAAATGGTTTTGAGATATATTCATCTGCTCCAATGTCTAAGCCAAAAATCTCATCAAACTCATCACCTCTTGCAGTTAACATTATAATCGGAACTTTAGATTTTTTCCGTATTTCTCTGCACACAGTAAAACCATCATATTCTGGCAGCATTACATCAAGAATTAATAAATCTATCTTTTCTTCACTAAAAAACAAATCCATTGCTTTTTTTCCGTCTTCTGCTTCAACAACACTATATCCATCTTTTTTAAGAAAATCAGTTACAAGCTTTCTGATTAGAGGTTCATCATCAACTACTAATATATTTTTTCCCTTCATACTATCCCTCCGAAAAACTGATAATATATTTAGTATAACCTTTCTTTGTTACAACCTTGTAACAAAGATTTTATTATACAAAAAAATAAGAGTGTCTTTTTAAACACTCTTAAATAACGCTAAATCCTATTGCCATTATAAAAAATCTTTTATCCTTTAAATATATAAATGTTAAAATTGTTAGTGCCACTGCTAGAGAAAAATCCTCTCATTTTTTAAGTTTTAAATGATCTATTGAAATTAACTCCTTACTCGTAGTTGAATATCAATAATTTACGTAACCATCCCATAATTCTATAACCCTAATTGCTAATTTTATACTTCTTCTCACTTGCTCCATAATTTACCGTACTATCAATTATATAAATTGGTCTTCCTTTACTTTCATCAAAAATTCTCCCAATATATTGCCCCAATATACCAATACAACCTAAAGTTATACCAAACATCATCAAATTAATTTCTATTACCATCATAAAACTTACAAATTCAGTATTATAAATTATATCTTTTATAATACTAATAAATATAGAAACCATTCCTATTAAAAAAGCTAAAGCTCCTAAATATCCAGCTACAACAAGTGGCTTATATGATAGAGATGTTATACCATCACATGCTAATTTAATCATCTTTTTAAGAGGATATTTAGTCTCTCCAGCAAATCGCTCTTGCCTTTCAAATTCCACATAAGTTTGTTTATATCCAACCCAACTTACAAGACCTCTCACATACCTATTCTTTTCTGGAAGTGCTACTAATGCATCACATACTTTTCTATCTATAAGTCTGAAATCTCCTGTATCTACTGGAACATCAACATTTGTCATGCTTTTTAGAAATCTATAATACATCTTAGCAGTAAATTTCTTGAAGAAAGTCTCTCCTTCTCTCTTAGTTCTTTTCCCATAAACGACTTCATAACCTTCTTTCCATTTTTCAATCATTGTAAGCATAACCTCTGGAGGATCTTGAAGATCCGCATCTATTACAATTATCGCATCTCCTAATGCTAAATCCATACCTGCAGTTATTGCTGCTTGATGACCAAAATTCCGTGAAAAGTTAACAAGCTTTATATTTTCATCAGCACTACATATGTCTTCTGCCATTTTTCTTGTATTATCTTTGCTTCCATCATTTATAAATATAATTTCATATTTTTCTTTTGTAGTATCCATAACTTTTTTTAATCTTCTATAACTTGCATTCACAACAAGTTCTTCATTATATAAAGGTACTACAACAGAATAAATCACTCTATTATCCATTTTCCTCACCTCTAATTAAATGTGCATTAATTCCCTCGATTGAATCTATATATAAATCTTAATCTTAAATTGTCACAGTTATGTTACAGCAAAATTACAACTTATCAACAATTTTACAATAAAAAAAGAAGAATATAAAACTTCCTCTTTTTTGCTTAACTTATTTAAATTGAAAATGTTCATAATTAAAGTTATTAACATTAAGATTACTATTTTCAAATTGCTTTCTAAGGCTTTCTCTCATTGGTTTAGGTCCACAGAAATAAATATCAATACTTTCTTGAGTATTTACATATTTACAGATTTCTTGTACTGATAAAAAACCTTTTTCTTTGGAATTAAATAAATGTACTCTTAAATTATCATTAGCCAAAGATAACAACTCATCTACATAAGCTCCTTCTTCTACATTATTATATGCATAGAAAAAATCAATTGAAAAATCTTTTGATATTCCCTCTTCTGAAAAACTTCTAAATGGTGTTACACCTATTCCTCCTGCAATCCATATTTGATTTTTAGTACCTGTTTTATAATCAAATTTTCCATGTGGCCCTGACACTTCAAACTTATCTCCAACTTTTAGTGTATCAAATAAAACTCTTGTATCATCTCCTAAAGCTTTAATTGTAAACTGCAGCTCACCTTTTTTAGGCGCTTGACTTATTGTAAATGGGTGTGATTTAAACTTATTTTCCTTATCTAATATTTTCAAGAAAGCAAATTGTCCTGGTTTAAATTTAACATCTTCCTTTAATGAACTTCCTGTAATCTCTAATGTTCCATTTGCTACTCTCTGCAAATTCTTTACCTTAAAGACATGTTTAAAGGATGTTTTCTCATAAAAAAATATACTATATACAACAGATATTATTCCCAAAAGGTTTATAATGTTTAACCATATACTAAAAGGCTCTATAGCGAAAACAGCATATGTTGCACTGCCATAATAATGATATATACCAAATGCATATGGAATAAACATGAACTTATGAATTGTTTTCCATCTTTCATAGTTTAGTTTCTTTCCTAAAATTGCAACAGATACAAGAATTATAAACAAATACATACTGAATGCTCCATACATTGCATAAGGATCTTTTGGTATTCTTATACCTTGTGAAATTTCTATGTGCTTTCCAATACTTATTGTTATATTGTGAATAACTACTAAAATAAGTGCTAAAATACTTAAATATCTATGATAAATATACGATTTATCTAATCCATCAAACAAATAGTCTAAAATTTTATGTCTTGTAGAAATAAAATTAACTAATGCAAATGCTACTAATGCAAATGAAGCAATCAATTGAGAATATCCACTCATTGAAGAAATATCTCTTGTTGATTTAGTAAATAACCATAATATCCAAGTAATTATCATGCTGAATAAAATTATTATATTTCCAGATTTATTTTTCATTACAAACACCCCTCCACAAACAAAGTGTATTAAAAAAGACATTAATAAACTTTTGTAATCCACTTCAATAAATTCAACTTTTTATTATGCACACGAAAATAAATAATAAACCCATAGTTCAAAATATGTTATAATACTGATCTATTATTTTCATGTGCCTGATTACTCAACATACTTAGTATTGTTCAAATTTAAAATTATAAAGCAACTTTTTATTCTTAAATATGATGAATATAATCCTGCAATGAATGTCATATAAATAAGGCAATTTATTATAATTTGTATATTCTCGATTTCAAAACATTTGTAAGCACAAACAACTCCAGGAATAATAAAAAATACAGCAGATACAATTCTTCCTATTTTATCAAAAACAAATGGATTTTCTGAAAATTCATTGTTACGTTTCATGAACCTCGATGTCATTACAAATTCAGTAAACTTGAAACATATAAACATTAAAAACCACAAAGGTAACACTTTCATATTTACTAAAGTTATATATGAAATAACTATATACAACAAATCAGCAAATACATCAAGTTTAGCTCCAAATTTCGAAACTGAATTTGTTTTCCTTGCAATCTTCCCATCCAATAGATCTGAAGCACAAATAGATAAAAATAATATTATTAAATTAGATGTCATGTCTTGTCCATATGTAAATTCCCTCAAAATAGTGTATATAAATATAAACGACATTACTATTCTAGACATTGTAAGTATGTTCGGTATGAATTTAATTATACTCTTCATATAAATATCCTCTTTCCTTAAATCTATCACATAATAAAGTAAATCTTTATTATATTATTTAACTAACTCGTTATTTTAAATTACCTAATTAACTATTAAATTTATAGTTTTAAATTTATTTTAAATATTAATTATATTCAAAAAATATACATTATTAATAAATAATTATTATTATATCATGTTTATAACTCAACTACTATACGCAAATAACTATATTAAACATTTTTTAAAGCTTTATATTAGTATCTGGCACTTTTATATAAAAAAATAAATCCCAAATCTAATAAGTTTGAGATTTATAATAAAATATCATTATATACTAAAAAATATTTTATACAAGATAAAAATTAAGCTATTACTACAGATTTTAGGCACATGAAAGAAAATAATAGACCAAAGATGCGATGCATATTTGGTGTCAGACAAGGAAGTAAGTTTTGGTAATAGCAAGCCTATTGGCAAAACTTACTGACGCAGTATGACACAAAATAGGTAAGCATACTGGTCTATTATTTTTTTGATTGTGCCTTAATTAGATAATGTAACATTCCACTTAAACTTAATTATGTGGTTGTACTTTCTCTTTTTTATTAAACTTACTAACTACAAATGTTCCTAAAAATACTATTATTAATACTGAGAAAAATAATAAATCTGGAACCTCAATCCCTACTAAAGTTACTCCTAGTTTAAGTCCTATTAAAGCAATAAGTATATAAGCTGTTTTCTCTAATTCTGGAACCTTTTCTATCAAAACTACGAATATTTGAGCAACACCTCTCATCATCAGAATTCCAAATATTGCTCCAAGGAATAATACCCACATCTTATCACTTACTGCAAGTGCTGCCGTAACACTATCTATTGAAAAAACAATATCCATTAATTCTACGCTAGCTACAGTCGCCCATAATCCCTTTTTTACAACTTTACTTATATCAGGTTCTTCTTCTTCACTACCACCAAATAGGCCTTTATAAGCCATGTAAAGTAAATAAAGTGCACCAATAGCCTTTATCCAAGTGAATTTAATTAAATATGTTCCTATACCTATTACTAAAAATCTAAAAATATACGCTCCCCAAATTCCATACATAAGTGCTTTCTTTTGTTGTTTTTCTGGAAGATGTTTAACCATCATAGCCAATACTAGAGCATTATCCGCTGAAAGCAATCCTTCCAGTAGCACCAATAGTAATATAGTTGATATACCTGATGCCGTGAATATCCCTTCAAAACTTGACAACGAAAAAAATTGACTATAATTATTTATTATACTATGTATCATGTATATTTTTACTCCTTAATGTTTATTAAATTATTACTTTATCTCATAATAACTTCTGAATGTTTATATCTATCATTTTATCATATGTTATGAAAATATCCACATTAAATACAACCAATCATGTAATAACTCACCATATATGTTTATTAATATACAACTCCCTAAGTATTCAGGTTAAGCTAACCCATTATAGTTCAATTAACTGATAAAAATTAATAGATTCCAATAATAAATCGCTTTATATTTTATAATATTTAACATATATTATCATACTTACTGGCTTATCTTCACGTTTATGGATAAATAAATTACTAATTATATTTAAGCACATTCAAATAAATAACAAGTCCATTTGTTAGCCTATTTTCCATCATGCTGCATCGGCAAATTGACCTAACAACCCACTATGGGGCCAATTTGCCTCCTTGCTAGATGAAAAATATACATGACAAATTGGACCTGTTATTTATTCTCACGTGCCTTATGTCTTTAAATGTATCTAAAACTAGAAAGAAATGGTGCTTTTTTGTTGAGTGTTACATTGAGAAAATGATTGTAGGATTTCTTCATTAAACGTTCTTTCATTTTTGCATGTCCTTAACTTGTTTAAGGAACATGCAGGAATGGAAGAACTTTTGATGTTAGAAATCCACAATCATTTTCTCTAGTAACCGAAACAATAGAGCACCATTTCTTTCGGTAAATTACCACTTAAATCTAAAGTTTAAGATCTATTCCACTTTTCTTTTCTTTCATTAATATTTCAATTAAATGCACAATTTGTGCTCCTGCTTCTACTGGAGGCATTCCATTTTTGTGTATATTAGATATAACTGTTCTTTGTGATTCTGGCTTTTTGCTGCTAGCTTCATAAGCTATATAACAGCTCATACTTTCTCCAGTTGCAAGGCCTGGTCTTTCTCCTATTAATATAAGAGTAACTTTTGCGTTTATTGCTTCACTAATTTTATCCATGGTGGCAACTCTAGCATATTTAATAAAGATAGGAGTACCAATGCTATATCCTTTAGCTTTTGTCCCTTCTACAATCATAGGGTATATTTCTTTTAAATTTGAAGTTATAGCTGGTGAGCTTAAACCATCCCCTGCTATAATTTGCACATCTATGTCATTTACACAATTTTGTTTTATATTATTTATAACTTTATCTGAAAAACATCTACCTAAGTCTGGTCTTGTTATATATTCTTCTTTATCCTTTACTAAAGTCTGAACTTTAACAAAACCTAAATCATCAACTACTTTTTCATCTACATATGACCAAACTGCATCTTGTGCAACTGCATGATCTGCTCTAAATCTTAAGTAATCTATAGTTTTACATCTTGTACCTGCTCTTCCTGTACAAATTCTTGCTGAAGTAGATTTTTTCAAAACCATACAGCCTTTGTAATCTACTGGATTATCCACTGAGACCTTATTGCTTAAATCAATGGTTGATATATCTCTTAAAATATCTTGTTCCATAAATTACACCCCCATGCTCAAAAATATTGATGGGTCTCCTGCTCTGTCCGTCAATATTCCGTTTTTCATTATGCCAAGTTCCTCAAGCCTATTTTCAAATTCTTTAATTGGTCTTTTATTAGTTACTTCTCTTAAAGCTGCAATGTCATGATAACTTGTGGACTGATACATTAACATTACATCATCACCACCTGGAACACCCATGAAGTAATTACAGTTGGATTGAGCAAGTAATACTGCTAAATTTTCTAAATCATTTTGGTCTGCTTTCATATGATTTGTATAACAAACATCAACACCCATAGATAATCCTGTTAACTTACCCATAAAGTGATCTTCAAGTCCTGCTCTTATAACTTGTGCCCCATCATAAAGATATTCTGGTCCTATAAACCCTACAACTGTATTAACCAAAAATGGATTGTACTTCTTAGCAAGTCCATAACATCTAGCTTCCATTGTAAGTTGATCTGCACCATTATGTCCCTCTGAAGATAATTCTGATCCTTGTCCAGTTTCAAAGTACATAAAATTATCACCTTTTGATGATTTCAATTCTTTCATTATGGAATACGCTTCATCAAGTAATTTTACATCTATGCCAAATCCTCTATTAGAAATTTCTGATCCTGCTATACTTTGGAACATCAAATCTATAGGTGCACCTTTTTTTATTGCTTCCATTTGAGTTGTTACATGCGCTAAAACACAATTTTGAGTTGGTATTTTAAATTTGTTCATAAAATCCTTAAAACTCTTTAATATGTTAGAAACACTATCAATTGTATCTACAGCTGGATTAAGACCAATTACTGCATCTCCAACTCCATAACTTATACCTTCCATAACAGATGCCATTATTCCATCAATACTATCTGTAGGATGATTTGGCTGAAGCCTTGCTGAAAGTGTACCTGGCATTCCAATAGTTGTGTTGCAAGTTGCTATATTAGTTATTTTTTTTGCTGCACATATGAGATCCATATTACTCATAAGTTTAGTTACTCCTGCTATAACTTCTGAAGTTAATCCATCCCTTATTTCCTTAATTTCTTCCCCACTTGATGATAAAAGAAATTCTCTAAACTCACCAATAGTCATAGATTTAATTTTATTATATATTTCTTCATTTACTCCGTCTTGAATTACTCTAGTAACTTCATCCTTATCATAATCCACAACTGGATTATTTCTTAAATCTCCTATAGTAAGCTCTGAAAGAACTACTTTTGCTGCAACTCTTTCTGCAGTTGAATTAGCTATAATTCCTGCAAGTCTATCTCCTGATTTCTCTTCATTTGCCTTTGCTAATACTTCTTTTACATCTGAAAAATTATAAACATTTCCAGAAAGTGTTGTTTTTAAAATCATATACGTCACTCCCTCTAGCTGATTTCACTATTTATCCCTTTACTAAACTCTTTAACAATTGATATTTGCATTTTAGAATATACAAAATAATAAATTACAGCTATTGCATAAGCTCCCACTACCCAAAATACAGTTGAAAGATTTGATATTGTAACTGCAACTAAAAATACTAAAGCTACTAAAAGTGCTACGCCTGGAACTATTGGATACGCAACCTTAAATGGTCTATTAAGATTTGGTTGCTTACTTCTTAAAATAAATAAGGAAATCATACTTATAATATACAAAGCTACAGCTCCAAATGATGATATAACAATAATTACAGCAGTTTGTCCTGTTAAAACAAATATCATTCCTATTAAACTCATTATAACTATGGCATATACTGGAGCACCTTTAGAATTAACTTTAGATAAAAACTTAGGTAAATAACCTGATCTAGACATTGCAAACGCTTGTCTTGAGTATCCTATTATTATTCCATGTAAACTTGCTACAAGTCCAAATAACCCTATAAAACTCATAGCATTTGATAATATACCAGCTCCATAAATTCCTTCTAAAGCTGTAGGTAATGGTGAATCTGTTGCACTTAAAACACTTGACTCTGAAGTTCCAGCTGTTACAAAAAATGTTGCAAGAGATAAAACAACAAGAGTTGCTATTCCTAATATAAACCCTCTAGGTACATCTTTCTTAGGATCATGACATTCCTCTGCTGACATTGCTCCACCCTCAACGGCTAAATAAAACCAAATTGCAAAAGGTATAGCACTAAATATTCCACCAAGTCCACCTTTAAAAACTTGTCCTCCAAAGATATTGTTTAATTGAATATGTGGTGCACCTGCTCCGATAAATAAAAGTAATCCTCCTATGGCAACAATTGTAACAATAAGTTCAACTTTAGCAGCTGCTTCTATGCCTAAACAATTTACAAAAACAAATAATGCATATGCGACCAATGCTGCTACTACTGCTGGAACTGATGGTATCAAAAAATTAATGTATGCACCTATTGACAATGCTATTGCTGGAGTTGCAAATAGAAACTCTACCAAACATGAAAAACCTGCAATAAATCCTCCAAATTTTCCAAGTGCTCTTGAAGCATATTCAGAAGGTCCTCCTGCATGAGGAATTGCAGTTGAAAGTTCTGCATAACTAAACATAAATGTAGTATAAAAAAGTGTAACCACTAATATTGCTATAATAAATCCAACTGGACTTGTAAGCTCTAAAGCATAATTCCATCCACAGTACATTCCTGATATAACCATTCCAACAATTATTGCCCAAAGTTGTACTGGTTTTAATGTCTTTTTTAATTCATTATTCATTATTCCACCCCATAAATTTAATTTAAAATTGAAAATTAAGAATTTATAATTAATATTAAAATTTCTTTAAAATATATTTTTTAAAAATCCTTAAAGAGATTTTATGCTTAATTATTAATTTTTCATTACTTATTCCTAATTTTTAATTCTTTATTATTCATTATTTATTTTTAATTTATTAACTGTTATATATCAAAGTTTTTATGACCACTGGTATAGCATTACCTATTGGCAATCCTATATCAATATAATCTCCATTCTTTGTAGATATTTTGTCTATACATATAACTTCTCTTTTTTCTTTTAAACTTAAGGAAATTACTTGTCCTAATGCTTTTGCAAAATCATTTTCTAAAATTACAATTATAGGTCCTTTAATTTCTTCAAATAACCTTATTATTTCACTTGCAATAACTTTTATTTCTCCATAGCTAGGACTTTTAGGACCGACAAGAGAAATTGCAACGCAAGTATCTTCATACATCTCACACTTTTTCTTTCCCAGGAAATATATATCTTCTAAATTTTCTTCTTTGTTAAAAGGCTTTATTATAGGAATATTTTTAATTGGTAATATAGATTTGTCAAAAGCTATTGTACTGCCACTTATTGTTAGAGAATGATTACCCGCACCTATTACAGTTGCCCTTATTTTTTCCTTTGACGATAATAAACTATCTTTATAATTCTTAAATACATTGCTTATGCATGCACCTAAGATTGGTCCAATATCCCCATGCTTAAATACATCATTAAACTCAATTTCTTTATTATATTGACCTATATACTCTCCAATTCCCCCTGAAAAACTTATATAATCTACTTCAAATTTTTCAAATTCTTCACTTATAAATAACTTTTTTGTATCTTCACATAAATTCTTTAAACAACAAACCTCTAATAAACTCTCTGCTAATTTTTCACATAATACCTTTAAATTTTTTATTTCAATCCTTTTACCAATCTGAATATCTATGTTCATATCTTTTATAAGAAATTCAATTCTTTTAGAAATGTAAATAACTTTTCCTTCTTGATTAAACTTTATAAGTCTTCCTCCAATATCCAACGCAAAAGTTTGTTCACATTCACCACAGTTGAAGATAGATACATTAGTTGTTCCTCCTCCAATATCAAGATTTATTATTCTTCTATTGAGCTTCTTTGACATATCTGCCGCTCCAGAACCAAATCCAGCAAGTAGAGATTCAAGCTTAGGTCCAGCTGTTGCTACAACAAAGTCCCCTAAATACTCTGAAAGATTTCTAGATACTTCATTAGCATTTTCCTTTCTGGCAGTTTCTCCAGTTATTATTACTGCACCTGTGGATATGTGATTTATTTCTACTTTGCTTAATTCAATAGCTTCCGAAACAATATCTTTAATCTTTGCAAAGTCTATGGTAATTTCATCCAGAAGGGGTGTAAACACTATAGGACTTTTATATACTATTTCTTTGTCTTCAATTACAGTTTCTCTAATTAATGAAGAACTTAAAACATTCTTAATTTTTAGTTTGCTTATTATAACCTCAGTTGTTGATGTCCCAATATCAACTCCTATGCTATATATTTCACTTTTTAAAATATCAAATCACCTCTTTTCTAGATATAAGGGATATTAAAAATGACAAGTCCATCTGCCAGAAATGCTTTTATATGCATCATAGCTGCTCATCTTTAATGTGTATATCTTCCATCATCCTGCGTCAGCAAAATCTCATAATAAGCCCATTATGATAGCACTTTGCCTCCTTGCCTGATGAAAAATATTCATGCCAGCTTTCGAATTGTTATTTTCTTTCATGTGCATAAAAAAAGACAATGGGGCAAATTTATTATTTGACGCCATTGTCATTAATTTTCTCTATTTTTTATTCATCGCATATTTCATACTGCATCCTATTTATACAAACAAGAAAATCCACTTCGCAGGTATGTTTTTCTGTGTTAACATTTTACTCATATTTAACTTAGACACATTCAAAAAAATAATAAGTCCATCTGCCAAGCCTATTTTGCATCATGCTGCGTTAGCGGATTCCTCTAATAGCCCGCTATGAGACAAATCCACTTCCTTGCCTGATGCAAAATAATCATGACATTTTGGACTTGTTATTTTCTTTCATGTGCCTTAGCTTTACTAGCCTCGTATTTATAACGCTTCCCAAAGTTACCCACAGATTTAACTGCATTAAAATTTCCTAAATAATAAAAAAAGCGTTTAAAGAATTATCTTCTTTAAACGCCCTTGTCTAAACTATATTAGGATTATACTTCTTTTATCATTCACTGTCAATATATGAAAATTTAAAGATCAAATTTATTATTGGTTTCTTTAGTTTATCTTATGTTTCCTTGAGGTTATTCGCATATTTCCTAAGTTCATCATTAATTACATCTACTTCTTGTGCTGAAATTATAACTTCTTCTTTAGTAGAATATATACAAAATCCTACTAAATTTCTAAATTTGTTTTTATTATTATAGCTATATAAAATATAATTACTATTTTCATAAAAAATACAAATATAACGTAAATATAACATAATTTTTACAATACAGTTAATATATTATGATATTATATATATCAATAATAAAATAAATATTGGTATAGGGGGAAATACTTTAAAATGAAGACTAATAAAGGAATAGGCACTAAACTATATTTATTAATAATATTTGTCATAATATTTATACTAGGTATATGTAGCTTTTCATGGATCCAATTTAAAAGCTTTAACGAAAAATATAAAAACAGATTACAGGTAACTACTCAATATATTAAAATCGTTGACGAAGCAAGACAAGCTCAAGTGGATTTTAAAAAACAAGTACAAGAATGGAAAGACATGCTTTTAAGAGGTTATGATTCTGAATCCTTAAAAAAATATTCTTCTCAATTTTCGCAAGAAAATGATAATGTTGAAAAACAACTATTAAAGCTTAAAGAAGATATGACACAACAAAATATTGATACTTCATCAGTTGATGTATTATTAAGCGCACACAAAGAATTATATAACAAGTATAATGTTGCAATTAAAAATTTTGATCCAAATAACACAGAAAGTTATCGTATAGTAGATAAACTAGTTACAGGAATTGATAGAAAACCTACTGATGACATGGACTTATTGGTAAAACAAATACAAGATAAAGCAAAGTCAGAAACAGATAATATGTTAGAACAATCTAATATCGATTCTAATAACTTTAATAAAAATTTAATTTGCATTGCAATTCTTGGTATGATTTTGATTATTTTGTTTACTTATTTGATTATAAATACATATAAGGGTATTACACAATTTATAGATCAATTTAAAACATTGTTAGAAAAAGCTGAAAATGGAGACCTAACAATTAATGGGGAATTACATAAGAAAGATGAATTAGGTGAGCTTACTGAAAAATTCAATAGATTTATATATAAAATTAGGAATTTAATTTCTGACGCTAAAGATTCAAGTGATACAGTTGTATCTTCTTCCCACGATATAACGGAAACATCTGATCAAGTTGGAAAAATATCTGATGAAATTGCATCTACTATTAATAATCTGGCAGAAAGTGCTTCTAAACAAACTGAATTAGTTAAAAAAAGTAATGGTTCTGTTAAAGATGTTGTTAATGGCGTAAATCGTATAACCGAAAATACAGTTTATATAAATAAATTAGCAAGTAAAGCAATGGATACTGTTGCTAATGGTACTGATATTTTAAAACATCAAATTGATAGAATGTCTAATACAAAAAATTCATCTCAGAATGTTAACGAAGCAATTTCTGCGCTATCAAAAAAATCAAATGAAATTGGAAAAGTTGTAGAAGCTATAAATGGAATTACAGAACAAATAAATTTATTATCATTAAATGCTTCGATAGAAGCCTCTAGAGCTGGTGAAGCTGGTAGAGGATTTACGGTAGTTGCTAATGAAATTAAAAATCTGGCTGAATTATCAAAAGAATCTACACAAAAAATAAGTAATCTTATCTCAGAGGTACAAAATGATATTGAAAATGCAGTTATTGAAGTTGCAACTACAAATGATTCAATAGATGCACAAGCAGATTCACTTAAACTTACTGATGATTCCTTTAAACTTATACAAAAATCTGTTTTTGAAGTTACAAACAAAATAAAAGAAGTTTCTGCTGAAACAAAAGAAATTAATCAAAATGCAATATCAGTAGAAAATTCTATTAAAAATATTGCATATATAATAGAAGAAAATGCGACAGGTACAGAAGAAATTGCTTCTTCAATTCAAGAACAAACAGTTTCAATTCAAGAAGTAGCATCATCTATGAATGTCCTTGCAGAATTATCAAGTAATCTGAAACAAGCAATAGATAAATTTAAAATATAAATAATTAATGCCTTAAATAGTATCGCTTACTCTTTAAGGCATTCTTATAATTAATAGTTTACTCTAATTATCCAAAATTTTATTTTTTTATCACTCCACCCCAAATCCCAAGGAACATTATTTCTATCTGTATTATGGCACGTTACTAGAGAATATCCTTTTGAATCAGCTCCAGTAACTACAGATATATGAGTTATATCACCTTTCTTCTCATAAGCAACAAAATCTCCTGGAAGTAACTTGTAAGAAGCTTTATACACCTTTTCATAGTTGCCATGTGCAATAACTGAAGCTCTTCCACTATTTAGCATGTAATACGTAAATTTATCTGCATTAACCCAAGGTCCTGATGCACTTCCCTTAGAGTAATTCCATGTAGAATTTTTTTTGAATTGCCCTCCTTCATGTAATATTTGAGAAGCAAAGTTTGCACAGTCGCCTCCCTGTGGATTAAAGTTTCTATATTGTTTATTATATTTATATCCATATTCTTCACATGTTGCTGCTCCACAATATTTTTCCGCATATTCCAATGCTTTTTTTCTTCTATCACTAATATTAGAAAGATCTCTCGGCTGCTCAGAATTTATATATTCTTTAATAGCATCTGCTTTAATATCTTCTAAACTTAAAGAATCTGCAAAAGGATCTGTATACCATTCCTTAGTTATTATCCATTCTCCATCCTTCTTAGTTAATTGCAGTGAATGATATGTTCCAATTCTTGAACTGTTAACTTTGTCTGGCTGATCCTTGTAAACATATTTATATTCTGTATTACATAATATATTGAAATACCCCTTATCATCTCTAACTTTAGATTTTCTAATTACTAATTTAGGTATTATATCTGTAAAATTAACACCTTGTTTCTCTGCCCAATTATTTATGTATTTTACCTTTCTTTGCTCATACTCATAAGCCCATTGACCAAATTTGGTATCAGTTGCATATATAGATTCTAATGATTCTAAATCCTGACTTAATATTGCTTTATTTCTTATTGTAAATATATTTTCTAAAAAACTTACTATTTCATTATCACTATTAACATCTGCTAGAACTTTTTCTTCTGAAATACCCCCAACTAATGAATACACTAAAGTAAATATAATGACATTGATAAATATTATTGAATTCCTCTTAAGTTTAGAGAGCTGCATATTTAATACCCCTTTCTAATTTATTGTTTTTTTCATTGTGCAGAGCACAATTCTTTTTCAATTATATCAATACATTTCTTTGTATATTCTTCAACGGGTGCACCTTCATACCACTTTCTATCATTGTTAAAGTTTCCAAAATATTTAGCTTTTAATATTATTTCAGGTCTATATTCAAAATGTAAAATATCAAAATGTCCCCATTTTCCTCCCCAAACAAAATTATTTTTTTCAAAGGCTTCAACTAATTCTTTTGGATAATCTGCTAATCTAGTCTTCCCTTGTTTCTCAGAACTCCACTTCCAATAATCTCTTTTATCACTTTTTAAATCAATAGCTATACCATAAGAATGAGGGCTTAATCGTCCAGTACCTGCGATAACCCTATAGTTATAAGTTCCGCTAGCTGGATAAAGAATACTCGATATATCACCTCTTGTTTTTGCTAAAGGCATAATTTCCTTTAACGCTGCTTCCAAACATATATTGGCTTTATTTTTACTATTGAATTGATAATTTGTATATCCATAATGTAAGCTAGTCAAGTTTTTTTCAATAGATTGTCTTGAACCCCCATAAACTTCACTCAAAAGTTCATAATGTCTAGCTCTGCCTGGATCAAAACTTTTATCCATAATATCTGCACTTTTATCAAGTGGATAAACTTGCTCTAACATATCTTGAAGATCTGGATTATTAAGCTTTTCTTCATGGCTTTTTTGTTTTTTGTCATCATAAATAATTTTCTTACCACTCTTCATAATTAAATAAATTTCATCATCACTTTTCTTTTCTACTCCTACGATGTACTGTGGATAGGCTAACATAAGAACTAAAATATCTTGTTTCATTTCTGTTTCATAGTTTTTATCCTCAACTGCTTTTGAGGTTATAGGCATGTTAAAAGCAATGAGAAAACATATTATAAAAGTAGTTAACTTTTTCATCTTTAACGCCACCACCTTTTTAAACTTATAAATATAGCTTATCCTAAGAAATATAATACTATGTAATATATTTTTATTAAGGCACGTGAAAATAAATAGCAAATCCAATTTGGTGTGCAGTGATCAAATACAAGTCAATCTTCCTCTGATGAAAAATAGATTTGCAAATGGATTTATTATTTTTTTGAATGTACCTAATTTTTGAGTCACATTGCCAAATTGTAGAAAATCACTTTTATCATATATGTAAATTAAATTGTGGTTTTTTAATTAATGTGTTAATATATTCATATTGTTTTTATAAAAAAACTATTTTTTGGGCAATATTTTTAAAAATAACAATTTAATAATTAAAGGGGGAATAAAAATTGCAATTATGGTCCATCTCAGCGATTGGAGTATACTTACTAATTCTACTTGGAATAGGGTATTATTCTTACAGAAAAACGACTAATATTTCAGACTATATGATAGGTGATAGAGGCCTTGGCCCATTAGTTACAGCACTATCTGCTGGAGCAAGTGATATGAGTGGTTGGATGCTTATGGGACTTCCTGGTGCTGTTTATCTGACTGGAATATCTAACTTTTGGCTTGGAATAGGCTTAACATTAGGTGCATACTTAAACTACCTTCTATTAGCTCCAAGATTCAGAGTTTATACGGAAGTTGCAAATGATTCTTTAACTATTCCTGATTATTTAGAAAATCGTTTTAAAGATAAGTCTAATATGCTTAGACTTGTATCAGGAATCGTAATACTCGTTTTCTTTATTCTGTATGTTTCATCAGGAATAGTAGCTGGTGGAAAATTATTTGTAGACACATTTGGATTAACTTATACAATGGGAGTAGTAGTTACCTTATCTGTTGTTGTACTTTATACATATTTTGGTGGCTTTTTAGCAGTGAGCCTTACAGACTTCTTCCAAGGAACTTTAATGTTTATCTGTTTAGTTACAGTTCCAGTTGTAACATATATTAACATAGGTGTAACTCCAGGCACTTTTGTTCATAAGCTGGTAGATATTGATCCTCAATTATTTAATATGTTTAGAGGAACTAGTATAACTGCTATTATTAGCCTTATGGCTTGGGGACTTGGATATTTTGGTCAACCACATATTATCGTACGTTTTATGGCAATAAAATCTGCAAGTGAATTAAAATCAGCAAGAAGAATAGGAATTAGCTGGATGGCTATTGGTCTTTTAGGTGCTGTTGCAAGTGGTCTTATCGGACTTGTATACTTTACTGAACATAACAGCCCATTAAGTGATCCAGAAACAGTTTTCCTTCGTCTTGGAGATATTTTATTTCATCCATTTATTACTGGAATAATATTATCTGCAGTACTTGCTGCAATTATGAGCACTATTTCATCTCAGCTTTTAGTTTGCTCAAGTTCAATTACAAAAGATTTCTACTTAGCTTTCTTTAATAAAGAAGCTTCTGAAAATCAGCAGATGGTAATAGGCAGATTATCTGTGGTTGTAGTTGCAGCTTTTGCAACAGTGCTTGCTTACTTGCCAAATAAAACTATACTTGATATAGTTGGTCAAGCGTGGGCTGGATTTGGTTCTGCTTTTGGCCCAGTTCTTCTATTAAGTCTTCATTGGAAAAGAATGAATAAATGGGGAGCACTATCAGGAATGATTGTTGGTGGTTTAACAGTTATTATATGGATTGTTTGCGGATTATCTCATTATTTATATGAAATGATTCCTGGATTTTCACTATCACTTTTATCAGTTATATTTGTTAGCCTTATGACTAAAAAGCCAGATGAATCAGTCGATAAAGACTTTGCTAATATGGAAAAAGTGTTATCAGATATGAAATAAAACATTAGCTAATCTATAATAAAACACATAAAAATAAATAACAAGTCCAAAGCTGCAATAACTATTTTTCATCAGGTAAGCAGGCAAATTGACATCATAGCTGGTCTATTATGGCACTTTGCTCATGCAATATGATTGAAAATAGGCATACAGAGGGACTTGTTATTTTTTTGATTGTGCCTAATATAAAAAAGTTTATTATTGATATATAAATTAGATTCATACATTTTTGTTCCGCATATGCTTGTTCACAGCGTGTCTGTGAAGCAAGCATTACGGGTACAACTTGCATTCTTAGAAGCATCTATCAAAATTTTCAGTAACCGAAACAAATGCATCACTTCTATTTCGGTTAGCTACTACATAAGTTTAAGCCTTACTTTGCTCCCGCATTAGCTTGAACATCTGCTGGAACCTTACTAGTATCTTCTGGCACGTATGAATATCCAAAGTTTGTATTATTCGGAAATGCCATTCCTTTTTCAGATGCGCCAGTTGTTCCATTATAAGTATTATATTTTTCATAGAACTTATGAGAATCACTAGCTATATCAAGACCTACTTGATTACTTTGATTAGTCTTATAAAAATAATTTTCTTCTGAATAAATAACACTACCACTTCCAATTTGGTTTGCAGTATATTGTTGTTGTGGTGCTCTTGCTGAATTATATCCAGAAGGTGTTGAACTATTATCAAAATAGTTATTATATTCATGCACAAATCCACGAATGAGTGGACGTCCCTTTATATTTGGTCCAAACCAGTTATGGTGCATTGTTACATGAAGCTTATTTCCCCCGTAAGCAAATGAATCATTACGATTTGCACCAATAACCATAGCTAAACGCTCAGAAGCTAAATCTTGATTCTTACCAACCCAATTCCATGTATTAGGATTTGGTTTCATATTTAGCCATTCATTTGTAAAATAAAAATGATTATATGATAAAGTTACTTTATCTGATCCAAGTGTAACACACATTAAATCATCACTTATATCATACATTGTACAATGATCAATCCAACCATTTGTAATACGACGGAACGATACTCCCATATAATTAGTACCTGCACCGCCAGGTTGTGTATCAGCTCCCTTTAATGATTGCAGATATTTAATATTACCACGGAAAGTTATGTTTCTAACTACTACATTGTTAATACTAGTACCACTTGGAAGCATTTCTCCACTAAATTTTAATTGAATATTTTCTAATACAGCATTTCCACCATTTTCCCCTTCTATGGTTACATTGTTCCAACCTGTATCCTGAAAAGTGAATGTTTTTAAAGATGAACCTGCACTTATGAATCCTGAGATAACAATATGATGTTTCCTTTCATTAAATGCCTTTTGAAGTTCTGCTAAATTTCGAACTATAGTTTTAGCTTCATTAGAAACTGTAACATTTGCATATCCACCTGTTGTGGCCGCTTCTGCTTTTGCTGTCAAAACTCCACAAAATGAATTAGATACTATAAGAGAAGTTGCTATTAATAACGTTGAAATAATTACTTTAATTTTTTTAAAATTCATTAAAAATCCCCCTTATATATTCAATATTAAAAAATATATACGCTATATTTTTTGTCTTATTGCGCAAATATGTAAATTTTATTATTTTTTCATCTTTTTGTAAAATAGAATTCTATTCTTTGAGTATACAGTATTGGTCATTATTTGTAAATATTGTATTGTCATAAATTATACAAAATATAATTAATATCCAATTTATATAGGAATTTTCAAAAAATATAGTAATTAATAGTCGCTTTTTTACATTTTATACATCTGATTATTAAATATAATTCAAATAATTCACACTTATTCCATCCATTATAGTTATGTATTTCATAAAAGCTTTTATATATCTTTATTAAGTTACAATTATACGTATAAATTTATTAGTTATAGAAAATGCTATTATTAATAATTTATTTTTTAAAAAACTATACTCAGGCACGTGAAAATAAATAACAAGTCGAATTTGCCATGGATATTTTTCATCAAGCAAAGAGGTAAATTGACCTTGCAGCGAGTCTATTAAGTCAATTTACGAACACACCATTATAGAAAATAGGCTGATAAATGGGCTCGTTATTCATTTGATTGTGCTTAAATAAGGTGAGTTATCATGAATTCATATTTTTATTTAAAGCTATTTCTACTAATAATTAATTTTTCTTGTGCTATCTCAATAATATTTATTGAAAGGCGTGATTCTACAACAATATGGGCATGGCTTTTAATTCTTTTCACATTTCCACATATAGGATTTATATTGTACTTATGCCTTGGTCAGAATATTTCAAAAGAAAAAATTTTTAATAAGAAAGCTGCTATAGACAAAAATAGATTAACAAAGCTTGTTAATAAATTTAAACAAAAAAATTCTTTACATCATGCCAAAAAAGAATGTCTAGATTTGGCTAAAATGAACTTTAATTCAAATGGTAGCATATGTACCTTTGATAATGTTGTAAAAACTTATATAGATGGAGAAAATAAATTTAGAGATTTATTTGAAGATATAGAAAATGCAAAGTCCTTCATAAATATTCAATACTATATCTTTAAATATGATAATTTAGGCAAATCTATTATAAATTTATTAAAAAATAAAATCTCAGAGGGTGTTGAAGTAAGGCTGCTAGTTGATGGAATGGGTTCTAGATATATAAACAAAAAACAAAGAAAATATTTTGAAAGTATAGGAATAAAATTTTCAGTATTTTTTCCAAGCATTCTTCCCTATATAAACTTTAGAATAAATTATAGAAATCATCGAAAAATAGTTGTAATAGATGATAAAATTGGTTATATAGGTGGTTTTAATGTTGGTGATGAATATATAAATAAAGGTAAACAATTTTCATTTTGGAGAGATACTCATCTTAGAATTGTTGGAGATGCAGTTATTGAATTAAATAAACGCTTTATATTCGATTGGGAGTATGCTTCAAAGGAAAATATAGACTATAAACAAAATACTTCCAATAATATTAATAAAATTTCTACTATTAATGATGTAAATAATGATATAACTAAACATGACACTAATAATTTTAGTAATGTTGGTATTCAAATTGTATCGTCAGGTCCTGATAATGAGGAAGAGTACATTAGAAATTCATATCTAAAAATTATAAATAACGCTAAGAAAAATGTATTTATTCAAACTCCTTATTTAGTATTAGATGAACCTATGATAACAGCGCTACAACTCTCTGCTTCTTGCGGTGTTGATGTTAGAATAATGGTTCCAAACAATGCTGATCATTTTTTTATGGCATGGGCCTTAAGCTTTTCAATTGAAAATTTAATTAAGTCTGGAATAAAATTTTATAAATATAAAAATGGATTTATTCATTCAAAAACTATTGTTGCAGATGGTTGCATTTCTAGCGTAGGAACAGCCAACTTAGATATACGGAGCTTTAAGCTAAATTTTGAAATCAATGCAATAATTTATGATACAATTATTGCTAAAAATCATGAAGATATTTTCCTTAAAGACCAGGAAGATTGTCATTTGCTAACTTTAAATGAATATTTAAATAGAAGTACAAAAACAAAGATATTAGAATCTATATCAACTCTTGTATTTCCCTTTCTTTAATATATAAGCGATGATGTGCCTTAAGGCGCAATCAAAAAAATAACAAATCTATTTGCCTATTCTTAATTAGGCAAGGAGGCAAATTACACTAATTTGTATTTTCATATGTCTAAAATACAAATTAGTGCAATGATGTTACTATATATATCCAATTTATAAATCACACTTATGCTTCACCTCTATTTCGGCTATTCACCACATAAGTATGATTTATAGTTTGGATATCCATATAGATAAACAATTTAAGAATTAAACTTAGAATTAGAATGTATTTCCATACTAGAAATAAGGGGAATTCTTTTGCGTAGCGTTGCGTTGATAATTTAGTTGTAGGATTTCTTCAGCAGAAGTTGTTCTATTCTCGCTTGTAATTAACTTGTTTAAGGAGCATGCAAGAATGGGACAACTTCTGCTGTCAGAAATCCACAGCTAAATTATCTAGCAACCGAGCTAAAGAATTCCCCTTATTTCGGTTAGTTATTACATAAGTCTAAGTCTTGATTTGGATATCCATAGCTACTTTACCAT
Source organism: Clostridium saccharobutylicum DSM 13864 (assembly GCF_000473995.1). Lineage (NCBI taxonomy): Bacteria > Bacillati > Bacillota > Clostridia > Eubacteriales > Clostridiaceae > Clostridium > Clostridium saccharobutylicum. The sequence goes on from NC_022571.1 coordinate 4,237,433, forward strand.
TCTAAATTATTCTTTATTTTTTGCAAATTCTCTGTATTTTTGTAATACATCTTCATTCTCTTCAAAAAACATATTCAGCATTTTTATATTCTCAACTGTTTTATTACCTATAACATGTTCTATAAGCTCTGTTTCAACAAATACTTCATCGTCACCACCCAAGTTTTCTAAAAAAGTCTCTATTATATTATGCCTCTCCAATAAGTATTTTCCTACAGTAACTCCATTTTCCGTTAATGTAATGACTCCATATTTTTCATATGTTATAAAAGACAATTCTTTAAGTTTTTTCATCATCTTAGATGCTGATGAATCACGTACATGCAACATTTGTGCTACTTTATTCAACCTAACAAATTTTTCTTCGTTACTACATCTATAGATCATTTCTACGTAATCCTCCATAGATGGCGTTAAAAGCTTTCTTGTTGAATTAATATTTTCGTATCCTCTTACAGTATGAAAATCTTTCTTCATATATATCACCACCAATATAATTTAATCCTATTCTCAATTTATTTAGTTAAATTCATAAATATCATATGCTAGTTTTTCTGCATATGTTAGTCTTAAAAAATCATATTGAAAGTTTTATTGCTTGTATTTTAAAGACAATAAAAATTAGAGCAGAGATTTTTCTCTACCCTAACAAAAAATATTCTAAAATAATTAAATGCTTTTCATGTTATTTTCCAAATGCTTTAGCATAATCTGCTTTGAATTTTTCAATTCCTGCATCTGTAAGTGGATGATTTATCATTTGCACTATTACATTATAAGGAATTGTAGCTATATCAGATCCTGCCTTAGCACATTCTAATACATGAATTGGATTTCTAACACTTGCAGAAATAATTTCTGATTCAATGCCATGAATTTGGAATATTTCTGAAATATCTTCAATTAATGAAATTCCAGTGCTTCCGATATCATCTAATCTTCCTAAAAATGGACTTACATAGCTTGCGCCAGCTCTAGCTGCAAGTAATGCTTGAAGTGCTGAAAAAATTAGTGTTACATTTGTTTTAATTCCTTCTTTACTAAGAATACTTACTGCTTTTAATCCTTCTTCACACATAGGAATTTTTATAACCATATTTTTATGAATCTTAGCTATTTCATGAGCTTCCTTAACCATGCCATCACATTCCATTGAAATAACTTCACCACTTATAGGTCCATCAACAATGCTTGTAATTTCTTGAATTACTTCATTAAAATCTCTACCTTCTTTTGCAATAAGTGATGGATTTGTTGTAACTCCACATATAACTCCTAAAGCATTAGCTTTTCTTATTTCTTCTATATTAGCTGTATCTACAAAAATTTTCATTATTAGCACTCCTCTACATACATTTTAATTAAACTCTTAATAAATCTTGAAATGATTTTCCCCTAACCGCTCATCATTAATTACTATCAATTATCTTAACTACATATTTTACATAATCCTAGTAAAATAAATTTATTTTATTTATTACCCCTAAGCATTTCTATGTTTGAAAAGTATTTTTTTTAAAACTTTATTCTAATATTTCTTTAACTTTTTCCACTATAGCTTCACTAGTTAATTTATACTTTTCCATTAACTCATCTGGTGTTCCAGATTCCCCAAATGTATCTTCAATCCCAACCATTTTAACCTTAGTTGGACATTCACTACATACCACTTGTGAAACCATAGCTCCAAGTCCACCTATAATTGAATGTTCTTCCGCAGTTATAATTCCCTTAGTTTCTTTTGCAGCTTTTAAAATTATTTCTCTATCTATTGGTTTTATAGTTGAAATGTTTATAACTCTTGCTTTAATTCCTTGATCTTCTAATATTTTAGAAGCTTCTATAGCTTTTTGAACCATCATCCCTGTAGCAATAATAGCTACATCATTTCCCTCTCTTATTTCAACACCTTTTCCAATTTCAAATTTATAATCTTCATCAAATATATCTTCAGTATTACATCTTCCAAATCTTAAATATACTGGCCCTTCAAATTCCGCTGCTGCTCTTACTGCTGATCTAGCTTCTCTATCATCAGCTGGTACTATTACTGTCATATTAGGAAGTGAACACATAAGTGCTATATCTTCAATTGATTGATGGGAACCACCGTCTTCTCCAACTGTTATTCCTGCATGAGTAGCTGCTATTTTAACATTCATTTTAGGATAGCAAATTGAATTTCTTATAATCTCAAAAGCTCTTCCTGTAGCAAAAACAGCAAATGTACTTGCAAATGGTATACATCCAACATTAGCAAATCCCGCTGCCATTCCCATTAAATTTTGTTCAGCAATACCTGCATTAAAAAATCTATCTTTAAATTCACCTTTAAAACCATTTGTTTTTGTTGATTTTGAAAGGTCAGCATCTAAAACCACTACTTTATCATTTTCACGACCAAGTTCTAATAATGCTATTCCATATGATTCTCTTGTTGCCTTACCCATAAAAAATTCCTCCTATCTTTCAAGCTCACTTAATGCTTTATTTTTCTCTTCTTCATTAGGTGCTTGTCCATGCCATCCTGCATTATTTTCCATGAAGCTAACGCCCTTGCCCTTTACAGTTTTAGCAATAATAACACTTGGCTTTTCCTTAACTTCATCTACTTTTGAAAATGCTTCATGAATACTATCAAAATCATTACCATCTTCACAAACAATTACATTCCAGCCAAAGCTTTCAAACTTTTTATCTAAAGGAGAAATTCCCATTACTTCTTCATTCTTACCATCAATTTGAAGACCATTATTATCAATGATTGCAATTAAGTTATCTAATTTATAATGAGCTGCTGCCATTGAAGCTTCCCAAACTAACCCTTCTTGCAATTCACCATCACCTAAAACCACATACACTTTTGCATTATTACCTTGAGCTCTAAGTCCCAATGCCATTCCAACTGCATTAGATATTCCTTGTCCAAGTGAACCTGTAGAAACATCAACGCCTGGCACATGCTTAGAATCTGGATGTCCTTGAAGAAGTGCTCCAACTTTTCTTAATTTATTTAATTCTTCTTTAGGAAAATAACCTTTTTCAGCCAACACAGAGTAAATTGCTGGAGCTGCATGTCCCTTACTTAAAACAAATCTATCTCTATTAGGATCCTTAGGATTATTAACATCTACATTCATTTTTTCATTATATAGATAAGTTATAATATCACTACAAGATAAAGATCCACCTGGATGCCCTGATTTTGCCTCATAAATCATTTCTACAATATCTTTTTTAACTTCTTTTGATATAGAAATTAATTTTTCTTTGTTCATATCTTCACCAACCAATCGTATTTTTTAGTACCTTAAATACACAAATCAAATTACTTTTATAATGAAATTTTTATTTTAAGATTAACCTAAAGCCACTTTAAACTTTTCATCCATAAAATTTTTTGTGTCAATAATTACATCTTTCCAATCATCATTTCCTGTATACCAAAATTCTGCTGTAAACTTTCTTACTCCAAGTTCCCATGATTTTTTTATTATTTCTTCAAAATTAACATGACCAGTTCCAAAAGTTATTTCTCTAAACTTTCCTGGTACAGTTTCTTTCAAATGTACTGCTGAAATATGTCCTTTTCCTTTACTGAAATCTTCAAGCGGATTTGTCCCATAATTTAATGTAGCATTAGTTACATTTCCACAGTCTGGATAAATCTGAAGGTAAGGAGAATCAACAAGCTTTACAAATTCCATCGCTTTTTCCACTGTATTCATAAACTCTGTTTCCATAGTTTCAAAAGCAAGTATTACTCCCTTACTCGCTGCCATTTCAACAGATTTTATTAAATTTTGCTCAAAATACTTTCTTGTTTGCTCATTTCCTTCTTCATAATAAACATCATAGCCAGCTAACTGAATTATCTTAATTCCTAAGTCATCAGAAAGTTCAATTGCCTTTTTCATTATTTCCATACCTTTATTTCTAGTTTCTTCATTTAAGCTTCCTAATGGATATTTTCTATGTCCACTAAGACACATAGTTCTTATTTCAACACCACATTTAAACATAAGCTCTATAAGTGATTTTCTTTCTTCTTTACTCATGTCTAATCTTGATAACTTTTCATCTGTTTCATCTATACTTATTTCCACCGTATCAAATCCACATTCTCTTGCACAATTTAACTTTTCCTCCCAAGTCAAATTGTTTGGCATTGATTTTTCATATAATCCTAATGTATATTCCTTCATAAAATCACCACCTTCTTAGTTTTGTCCATAATAAGCATTTGGTCCGTGTTTTCTCTTAAAATGCTTTTCTATTAAATCTGTTGGCATAACTTTCGCTGTATGATTTGTTAAAAGTTCTGTGTTTAACGCCATCATTGCTACTTCTTCTAAAACAACTGCATTATGAACAGCTTCCATTGCATCTTTTCCCCATGTAAAAGGTCCATGATTTTTAACTAGAACTGCTGGAACGTATGTTGGATTTAAATCTTTAAATGCATCAACAATAACTCCACCAGTATTGTATTCATAGTTTGATTTTATCTCTTCAGGTGTCATATCTCTTGTACAAGGTATTTCATTATAAAAATAATCTGCTTGAGTTGTACCATATGGTTTTATGCTCTTTCCTGATTGTGCAAATACAGTAGCCCATCTAGAATGTGTGTGTACAACTCCTCCAATTTCCGTAAAATCATTGTATAGTTTTACGTGTGTTGGTGTATCTGATGATGGTTTGTATTTTCCTTCTACTACATTTCCATCTAGATCAACTACAACCATATCCTCTGGCTTCATTATTTCATAATCGACACCTGATGGCTTAATTACAATTAATCCACTTTCTCTATCTATAGCTGAAACATTTCCCCATGTGAAAGTTACTAAATTATATTTTGGTAAAAGCATATTTGCTTCATAAACTTCTTTTTTTAATTCTTCTAACATTACTATTCCTCCTAAACACTCTACATTGAAATGCTCAATTTTATTTATGTTGATAAGGCAAGTTAAAGAAAATAGTCATTTTGAAATGTGTTTTTATTTTTGTATAAGATAAATGGATATAAAAAATTCAACCTATTTAGTATGTAAACACATTAATTAATCATAAGACCAAATAGCCTAATATAATTATTTATTATTCTTTGAGTATGCCTAAATTTAAATAATCTGAATTTTTTTGTTCTCTATAATCATGTGAATTTCAATTAGAATTAAGTTGATTTAAAAAGTCAACTTTGTATTTGTGACAAGATTTTAAGATGTGAATAAATTTCACTTTAAATTTGAAATATTAGGTTTTGTAATTTTAAAATATAATAATCATTTAAGTTTTATTAATTCCTTTTATTTAGAAGCATGGATATCTTTTTAACATCCACACTCCTATTATTAATTTAAATTATGAGCTTATTAAATTTTAGTTTTGTTTATTTTAGGCACATTCAAAAAATAACAAGTTCATGCGCCTTAAAGCATTTTGAGTATATACAAATTACTCTTTTAACACTGTATACACTGCAGCTTCGTTCTTTGTGTGGTTAGCTGAAACAATTAAATCACAATCTTTCAAATTTATAACCGCTACATTAGCTGGACCAACGCCCTTTTCGATAATTGTCTCTTTGCATTTTCCATCAACCCATTGGATATAGAATAATTCAGAATCTACACGTCTTACGCCACCAACAAAGCTTGGTACACCGCAAAGTGTTGTTCCCACTAATGTATGAGCAAAATCAATTTCATATGGATAAGTATAAATTTCAGTATACTTTCCATCGATAAACTTATAAATTTTCATTGAATTTCCATGGAATGGTTCAATAGTCATCAATTCGTCTTGACCATCGTTATCCAAATCACACCAAGCGACTTCACTAATATTACCTTCCATTAATTGATTAACTTGCCATTCTCCATCTTTATTCGGAATAACTTCGAATACTCCTTGATCACAGCCAAAAGTACCACGTGGCTTACCACCTACCATATGACGAATATATCCATGATTTTTAAACAAACCTTTTTTAAGAACTTTAAGATCTATTCCATCTGTTGGTACATCTGGTAATTTACCATAATAGATAGTTCCTGAGTGACTCCAGTCATCTTTAGATGATTTTACATCAGCTATAGTAGCTCCAACAACATAGATTTCTCCATCAACATCCCATACATCAAAACGATGTAAATAAGGTAATTTAATAACAGTTTCAATAACCCATTCACCATCCACTAAATGTCCCCATACTAGACGAGCACTGCTTGGACTTTCTTTTAAATAAAAGTCACGAACAGCTAAAAATTCATTCTTACGATTTGGAATAGGAATGATTGACATACATCCTCCACCATTATCCCAAACTGTGTGACGGTGATTAAAATCTTTGCCACTATATGCATAACAAGGATGTCCTTTTTCTTCAGAAGCTACTAGCAAGTTTAACTCACCATCTATCTCAATTGAACTCGCTGCATATGCACGATACATTTCATCTAAATGCTTTTTTATAATTTTCATATTACATTCACCTCAACTTACGCTAACCTATTTTAGTTAATATGTTCTCAAACATTCTTTAGTTAAGGTACATTCAAATAAATAACAAGTTCATTTGACAGCCTATTTTTCGTAGTAAATTGGACTTGTTATTTATCTTCATGTGCCTTATATGGAATTGATTTATCAATTCCATATAAACCTTAGAATCAACCCATTACCCTTTTATACAACTTCCTAATCTTATCACTATACTGTAGTAATTTTTAGCTATTAAACAAACTACTTTTTATTAACTACATGCTCTACTATCTTTTCTTCTATTTCTTTTTCTGATAAAACATTTTTTAATCCTATAACTATAGTTCCAGAATCTTCTGCTCTTTTAAAGTTTGATTTTAAAACTTCTGAACAAAATACCACATCAAAGTTTGATGCCTGACTTTTTGCTTCTCCTACACTATTGTGTTGAATTGTTACATCAATACCTAGTTTTTTAAATACCTTATTTATTTTCATTTTTATTATTTGACTTGAACCCATTCCACTTCCACATGCTGCTATTACTCTTAACATTCTAAATCCCCCTTAATTTTTACATTATATTTTTATTTGTATTTTGATTACTATTAATATTTTTGCCTTTTTTATATTTTTTATGATGCTTCTTCAATTTCATTAAGATAGTCATCATAATCTTCTGCTATTTTAAAATAACCTTTTCTATTCTTCATATATTGAATTTGTGGTATTGCAAGTAATGCTACAACTGCAATTCCAAAGCCTACATATTGGAAGTTCTTCATTAGTACTCCAATTACTGGCCATACCGTATCAAAGTCAAAGTTTCCATGCCATCCACCAAATTGTGCTAGTTGGAAATAATGTGCTGCAAATGCTCCACCTAATACTTGAATAATTCCTGATACAAAAGGAATTATCATAGCTGCTTTTAATCCACCTTTTTTGTTTGCATATACTGCAAATGTCGCATTATCAAAGAATACTGGTACGAAACCTGTAATTATTAATACTGGACTATGGAATACTACCAATCCTATAATTGATATGAATTGTCCTAATGCTCCAAATAAGAATCCAATTGTTACTGCATTAGCATGACCAAAACCATAAGTTGCTGCACAATCTACAGCTGGCATTGATCCTGGTAAAAGTTTATTTGAAATACCTTGGAATGATTCTGTAAGTTCTGAAACGAACATCTTAACACCAAGTTGTAATATACTTAAGTAAACTGCAAAGTTTAATGACTTTTCCATTATATAGAATAAGAAGTTTCTATCTGCTGCAAAACCTGTTTTATCTATTTGATGTAATAAATCTGGTCCTAATATTCCCATGATAATTCCGAAGAAGAACATCATTAGAATTCCAGTTGCAACTACATTATCATTAAATATTGATAAGAATCCAGGTAATTTAAGGTGCTCTATTGATTTTTCCTTATTACCAATCTTTCCTGCAATCTTGTCTGTAAGCCAAATACCAAACATTTGTTGATGGGCTACTGCAAATCCACCACCTTCTGTTAATTCTTGAGTAGCTTCAACTGTAAGATTTGATGATACTGCCCAATAAGCTCCAAGTAATAATCCAAGCATTATTACGGCTTGAGTGTCTATTATGTTTGGAAAACAGAATAATACCATCCATAAAGCTGTTGAAGATTGTTGAACCATTATGTGACCTGTAATAAACACGGTTCTTACTTTTGTTTGTTTTCTAAACAATACTAATACTATGTTAAAAATAAATGCTATTAGCAGAACTATCATCATAAGTGAAAAAGATCTACCTACATTTTCTATTGCCGATTGCGCTGCTGTTTGACCAAAATAAGGATCAATAACTGCAGCCGTTAAATTAAAACGATCTTTCAATCCGGCTAGTATTGGACGGAAGTTACTTACAAGTCCTCCAGCTGCTACATTCAAAATTAAATAACCAACTGTTGCTTTTATAAATCCTGCTATAGCTTCATAAATTGGACGTTGTAATAATAAATAACCTATAAGTACTATAAAGCCTATAAAAAATGCTGGGTTTGTCAAAATATTTACCTGGAAAAACTTCCACATGCTCATTAATATTTCCATTTCAATTCCCCCTATATTATTTTAATAAAATTATTCTTACGTAATCACTTTCATATAGTTTTCTCTTTTGGTATTTGATAAAGATTCATTTTTTTATACTACTTTTGTTTTAAATTTCAAGTATTGCTTTTAAATCTTCTACAGAATTTGCTTCAATTAATTTTTCTACTGTAGATTCATCTTCTATTAAACCAACTAGCTTAGATAAGTTTTCTAAATGCACATTATTATCTGTTGATGCTAATACAAAGAATAATCTTGCATCTTGATCTGGATCATCACTAAAATGAACTGGATTTTTACTTCTCATAAAGCATACTGCTGTTTCATTAACTCCTACTACACCTTCTTGGGCATGAGGAATGCAAATATCAGGAGCTATAACTATATATGGTCCATATTTTTTTACATTAGCTATTATCGCATCAACATAATCGTGATCTATTGCTCCGTCTTCAATTAAAGGTTTACACGAAGCCTCAACTGCTTCTTCCCAATTATTAAATCCTTCATGAAATGAATATCTCTTTTTCTCAATTAATTCTTGTAACATTCCGTTTCCCCCTTTTTAGCTGAGGATTAGGCTACTCCTAACCCTCATATTATTTTTATAAGAATGATTTATATGGTATGTTTATTTCAGTTGAGAAGCAATCCTCAAATCCTCTTGGATAATGGTACTCTCTTCTTGTACTATCTTGTGGGAATGTGAATTTTCCTCCAACTTGCCATATAAATGGATTAAATGTATACTGTAGCCTGTCCTTTCTCATATCGAACAGTTCTAATATTTCTTTAGTATCAGCTTGGAAGTTTGACCAGATATCATGATGGAATGGAATAACTACTTTTGTCTTTAAACTTTCTGCCATTCTTAAAATATCTACTGATGTCATCTTATCTGTAATACCTCTTGGATTTTCTCCGTATGATCCTAATGCCACATCAATCTTGTAGTCATTTCCATGCTTTGCATAATAATTTGAATAATGTGAATCTCCACTATGATAAATGTTTCCACCTGGAGTTTTGATTAAGTAATTAACTGCCTTTATATCCATATCAATTGGCATTGTTCCTCTTATGTCTCCTGTTGGTGGTTCTGTAATTAATGCTGTTCTATCAAATGATTCTAATGCAACTAGTTCTATATCTTTAATTTTTACTGTATCTCCTGGTTTAACGACTATACATCTTTCTTTTGGAACTCCCCAGCCAGTCCATTTATCCACACAAGCTTGTGGTCCAATGAAAGGAACGCTCGAATCACAATTTTGCATAACTGCCGCCGCAACGTTTACATCGATATGATCATTGTGATCATGTGTTGAAATTACTGCATCAATTTCTTTAATTCCAAATGGATCTAATACGAAAGGTGCTACTCTTAAATTCGGTTGAAGTTTCTTTCCTCCACACATTCTAGCCATTTGATGTTGTGGTTTAATGTAAGGATTTGCTCTTGTATTCTTTCCACTTCCACACCAGAAATCTATACATAGATTTGTGCCTCCTTCTGATTTAACCCATATACCAGTACATCCTAACCACCACATTGAGAAAGTTCCTGGCTTTACATTTTCCTCTGCTATTTCCTCGTTTAACCAAGTTCCCCATTCTGGAAAAGTATTAAGTATCCATGATTCTCTTGTAATATCTTGTACGTTTGACATTTAAATCTCCCCTTACATTATCATAATTTTTTATTTATATTTTATTCTTTACAATTTTTGTTGCTTTTGAACATTGTGTCTGTTTGTTTGAATGTTCTGTTTGTTTATGTGTTAATAATACATCAAAAATTCAAAAAAGACAAGTACTTTTTGAACTTTTTTTAAATTTCATTATTTTATATGTTTATTTGATTATTTAAGTTGAACTTTTTGCACATTTGTATTATACTACTGATAACAAATTATTTTAAATAATAATGTATATATGTTGAAAATTAAAATCTATATAAATTCTAATTAATTTGGTACATTAAAACTAAGTCAATTATATCAATCACATTACAACATATATATTAGTTTGATTATTTATATTTTGATTTAAACAAACTACTAAATTTAGGCACATGAAAATAAATAACAAGTCCAAAGTTGCTATGAATATTTTTTATCAGGCAATGAGTAAAATTGCCTTCATAGAGGACTATTATAGCAATCTACCGAAGAATGATGACAGAAAATATGATGTTGAATGTACTTGTTATTTATTTGCTTGTGCCTTAAATAAGGCACATGAAATAAAATAACAAGTCCAAATATGGTATAAATATTAGTTAAAGGTGGAGGTAAATATGAAAAAAACACAAAGCATCGTATCAAAAAGAAGAGAGAAAATATTAGATTACCTTAGAACAAATGAATCAATTAATACTAATGAATTAGCAGAAAGGCTACATATTTCTCCTCTTACTTTAAGAAGAGATTTACAAGCTTTAGATGAAGAAGGTATAATCGTAAGATATTATGGTGGCGCAAAACTAGCTGACTCTGTAAACGATGACATAATTGATAATAACGACATTGAAAACAATGATTTTAAATTAAAACGTATAAAAAAAAGACAAAGCATTGCAAAATATGCAGCAACTTTGATAAACGATGGTGATACTATATTTATAAATTCTAGTTCTACAGCACTGTTAATATTACAATATTTAGATGATAAAAGAGTCAATGTTATTACCAATAATGGCAAAGCGTTGCATGCAACTATAGGCCCTAATATTGAATTAGTATTAACTGGAGGTCAAGTTTACGAAAGAAAACAATCTTTAGTTGGTGAATTTGCAACTTACATTCTTTCTAAAGTAACAGCTGACAAATGTTTTTTAGGTGTTAGCGGAATTGCTTCTGATTCTGGAATAAGTACTACAGTGCTTCAAGAAACATTAATTAACCATGAAATGATCAATCGTTGTAGTGGACCAATATATATTTTAGCTGATAGTTCAAAAGTTGGTAAACGAAATAACTTTTCTAGTGGAGATATAAATGAAATCTCTTGTCTTATTACAGATTGCGATATTGATCAAAACAGTATTCAAGGTTTTGAAGATAAAGGGGTAACTGTAATTCCAATAGACTATAAATAAAAACATGATATATTAAATACTTTGAAGAAATAATTATAACTTATCATTTTTTCTTTCATGTGCCTAAAAAGCTATTTTGAATATTATATTTCAAAATAGCTTTTTAAACTTATATTTCAACAATTACAGGTAATATCATAGGTTTTTTCTTCATTTTCATATAAACGAAATTATCTACTTCTCTTCTTATAGTATTTTTTATCTCTGCCCATTGAGTTATGTTCCTTTCCAAACAGCCTTCAACACATTTAAGAACTATTCCTCTTATTTCCCTAATTAATTCCTCTGAATCTCTCATATATACAAATCCCCTTGAGATTATATCAGGCCCGCCTAATACAATTTTACTTCTCCTATCTATAGTAACAACTACTGTTATCATTCCATGTTCAGCTAAATTCTTTCTATCTCGTAATACCATATTTCCAACATCACCAATTCCCATTCCATCTATAAGAATTCTTCCTGATGGAGCTTTGCCAATTATTTCACCTTTGTTTTTTGATAATTCAAATATATCACCAGTATCTAAAATGAATATATTTGACTTATCTACACCCATAGTTTGTGCTATTTTAGCATGTGCTATCAAATGCCTATATTCACCATGCAATGGTATGAAAAACTTTGGTTTTAATAATGCTTGCATTAATTTAAGTTCTTCCTCACAAGCATGACCTGAAACATGTATATCCTCTATAGCTTTGTATATTACATTTGCACCTTTTTGAGTTAAATCATTTATCACATTTGATACAGCTTTCTCATTACCAGGTATTGGAGATGCTGAAATAATAACCATATCCCCTTTTTGTATTTGTATTTTTCTATGAGTTGATGATGCTATTCGAGTAAGCGCCGCCATAGATTCACCTTGACTTCCAGTAGTTATAATTGTAATTCTATTATTCTCATAATTTTGAATTTCATCTAAACTTATTATCATACCTTCTGGTATAAACAGATATCCTAAATCAATAGCCACTCGAGAAATATTTTCCATACTCCTTCCACTAAAGGCTATTTTCCTATTATTTTTTCTAGCACAATCACTAATTTGCTGTAGTCTATGTACATTAGACGCAAATGTAGACACTATAATTCTTCCAGTTGCCTTTTCAAAAAGATTTTCTAATGTTTCACCTACAGTCTTCTCTGACATAGTGTAACCTTTATGAAGTGCATTAGTACTATCAGCCATTAAAAGTAATACACCCTTTTTACCAAGCTGTGCATATCGTTGTAAATCGAGTACTTGTTCATCAATTGGTGTAAAATCAACCTTAAAATCTCCACTATGTACAATAGTACCTATAGGTGTATATAATGCAATAGAACAACTATCTGGTATGCTATGATTTGTTCTTATAAACTCAATTTTAAAATTTTCAAATTTTATGAGTTCTCCTACTTCAACTACATGTAATGTACAATCTCTTAACATTTTATGCTCTTCTAATTTACCTTCAATTAAACCAATAGTTAACTTTGCTCCATATATTGGTACATTAATTTGTTTTAATACATAAGGCAAACCACCTATATGGTCTTCATGCCCATGTGTTATAAAAAAGCCTTTTACCTTATCTTTATTATTTATTAAATATGTTACATCAGGAATGACAATATCAATCCCATAAAGGTCTTCATCAGGAAATGCTAATCCGCAATCTATGACTATTATCTCATCTTTATACTCAAATGCAGTCATATTTTTTCCTATTTCCCCTAATCCACCTAGTGGAATTATTTTTAATACGTTTCTTTTTTTGGGGAAATTTGGTTTATGTTTTAATTTACCATTTACTTTGTTTTTATTAAAATATGCTGACTCAAGAGTATCATTTTTTTTATATTTAACATCATTATTAGCTTGTTTTTCATTAGCAATAGTTGTATTTAAATCTTTATCTTCATAATCCAAAATATTATCTTTATTATTCAAATCATCACCCCTAAATATTATATTTAAATAAATATCTGCGCTATCATTTATTTAAGCTGTTACTTTAATTTTGACCAAATTCCTTAAATATATGAGTCAAATTTATATATTATTTAAATTAACTTTAAATTTATTTGTCTAGAATTCTTAAAATTAATAACTAATTTTTAAATACTACAAATATAAAACAAGTACCTATATAAATTGGGAATTATATAGATACTTGTTTTTTTAATTATAGTATTATTAGATGTTCTTTTTCATCCTGATTTTTATATTTCTGTTTTCCACAATCCATGAATATTACAATATTCATAAACAGTTCCATGCCCTTTATCGGCAAAAACAGCTTCTGGTTTTTCTCCTGGTGATAATGAAATTCTTTCGATAATTTTATCTGTAACCACTGCAATCCATTCTATATAGTGTTCATCAGTCATTGGATGCTCTACAGAACCTATTTTCACATGTATTTTACCATCTTTTCGTTCTACAACCGGAACATGCTTTTCTTGTGCACCATCTGATGTATTTGGTTCAAGCTTTGTCATTTCCTTTCCACAACAAACTAACTTTCCGCCACCATTTTTAATAAGTTCTACAATATTTCCACATGTTTCACAACGATAGAATGTTACCATGTTATCAACCACCTTTCACCATAATATATATATTATATATTTCTTTCTTATATAATATTCACTAATATATGCGTTTATTGTCCTATTATCTAGATTCAAATATTAATTAAATATTGTGTAAGATATTTAAAGACAAAAATATTTCGAGTTAATAACATCTAAAAATTCAATAAGTCCTTATATATCTATATCAATTACCTATCAAATAATCCCCCACCATTTCCAACTTTAACTCCCTTTGAAGCTTCTCTTCCCATAACTTTTGATGCTCTTCCTGTAACTTTGTTAACTTTTCTATTGTTTTTAGAATTATTTCCTCTTTGCTTTTTTTCTTCTATTAGTTTTTTCATCATTTCTATATTTTTATTATTCATATTTCCTCCATTTGTAACGCGCATAAGGCACGTGAAAATAAATAACAATTACGTTATTCTTTGTATTTGTATACTACTATTATACATGAAAAACTAAACTCATTTTAAGATAATCATATAGAATATTTAATTGTAAACATTAATAAATAGTTGATATAATATTAAACAATGATAAATCCTATATACTTAGGCATATTTTTAAAAATGCCTTAAGTTAAATATACTTGTTCAAAATTTAGTATAATTAAATGTGAGGTGATTAAATTGATATTTTCTAACCTTGAAATAAATAAAGATGAAGCTATTTATCTACAAATAGAAAAACATATTCTTGATGGAATAAACAAAGGTGAATTAAAGAAAAATAGTAAACTTCCGTCAACAAGGGAAGTAAGTAAACTTCTAAATATTAGTAGGAATTCTGTTATTTCTGCATATGAAGAATTAGAAAGTAAAGGAATAATAACTACTAAAAGAGGTATTGGTACATTTGTTTCTATTGAAGGAGAAACTGAAAGTTATGAATATACTGTAGATTTTACATCAAAACTTAATGAATATGCATATACACTTAGAAAACTTGATATTATTAAAAGTGAATTACCTTATAAAAAAGGAATGATTTCTTTTAAATCTATTTCTCCGGAAAGTGACCTTTTTAATCTTGATGATTTTAAGAGGTCTCTTTTAGACGCTTGGAACTTTGAGGAATCAAATCTATTAAATTATGGATATGCCAAAGGTTATAAACCTTTGATTGATTACTTTTTTGATTATATGAAAGATAAACGTGTAAAGGTAAATAATAAAGATATTTTAATAACAAATGGTTTTACCGAAGCCTTTGATATAATTATAGGTTCCCTGACTAAACCTGGAGATGTTATTTTATGCGAAAAACCAACTCATAATACAGCTTTAAAAATTATGAAATCCTATGGACTAAAGATTATTCAAATAGATATGGATAAAGAAGGCTTAAACTTAGAGCAGCTTAATAAAAACTTACGAGATTGTGTACCTAAGTTTGGATATTTAATACCATCCTATAATAATCCAACAGGGATAGTAACTAAAACTGAACGAAGAAAAGAAATTTACAAGCTCTTTAGGAAATATTCCGTTCCAATAATAGAAGATGGCTTTAATGAAGAATTACTATACTCCAGCTCTCCTATTGAGCCAATAGCATCCCTATGTGGTGATGGTAATGGGGTCATTTATATTGGAAGTCTTTCAAAAATACTATTTCCAGGTCTTAGAATTGGATGGATTTTTGCTGACGAAAAACTTATAGATATATTAGAAAGTGTAAAAAGAGGCAAAACTATTCACTCATCATTTTTAGATCAAAGTGCCTTTTATTATTATTTAAAGAGTGGAGCTTTTAATAGGTATGTAAAAAATGTAAGAAAATATTACAGAGATAAATATAATCTGGTAATGAATATGATTAATAAATATATACCATATGAATATGTAACAGGTGAAGGTGGCTTACATATATTTATTAAGCTTAAAAATAATATAAACTCAAGAAAACTTTTAGATTTATGTTACAATGATGGAGTTATATTTATGCCTGGAGATATTTTTTACGAAGATCAAAACCATGGATTAGACACATTTAGAATTGGATTTGGAAGAGTTAGTGACGAAGATATAGTAAAAGGTATAAAAATAATTGGTGACAATTTAAAATTATTAGGCACTTAAAAGGCTAATGAATCAAAGAGACACCGTATATTTGTGGACTGAGCCTTATCGAAGTCACATTAAAAAAATAATAAATTGAATTTTTATGGAACCACAACCAATATAATTTAAATACTTAGTGGTCCTTTTATTCTTTCCAATCATTTATTAAAATGTATATGTTATAATAAATATTCCAACTTTAAACTCTAGCTAAAATAGAGTTTTATTTAAAATATAATACATTCAAATAAATAATATTGTGAGGCGTAATTATGGAGAAAATACTTAGACCTGTATGGGCTGAAATAGATTTAGATGCAATAGCTTTTAATATGAAGAATATAAAAAAATTAGCACAAGATAAAGAAGTAATAGCCGTTGTCAAAGCTGATTGCTATGGACATGGTGCTGTAGATGTAGCCCCTATACTTATTGAAAACGGAGCTTCAAGACTTGCAGTAGCCGTTTTATCTGAAGGCATTGAACTCAGGAAAAGTAGAGTCACAGAACCTATTATGATTCTTGGATATACTCCTTCAGATTTTGGTGAAGAATTAATAAATTATGATATAGAACAAACTGTTTATGACTTAGAATATGCAAAAGAATTATCTAAAATAGCATTATCACTTAATAAAAAAGCAAAGATTCATATTGCATTAGATACTGGAATGGGCAGAATTGGCTTTATTCCTAGTCAAGAATCTTTAGATGCTGTAACCGAGATATGTGGCTTAGGCGGATTAGATGTAATTGGAATTTTCACTCACTTCTCAACTTCTGATGAACAAAATAAAGATTATACTTATGAACAATTTAAGAAATATACTGACTTTGTTACTAATCTTTCAAAACGTGGAATTCAAGTACCTTTAAAACATGTTTCAAATAGTGGCGCTATTATTGACCTGAAAGAAACTTATTTAGATTCAGTTAGGGCTGGAATTATACTTTATGGATATTATCCTTCTAATGATATTAATAAAGAAAATTTATCATTAAAACCAGCATTAACTTTAAAAACTCGTATTGCTCATATCAAGGAAATGGATGAAAATATGTATATAAGTTATGGAAGAACTTTCAAAACAGAAAGAAAAAGCATAATTGCCACAATTCCAATAGGTTATGCTGATGGATATTCTAGACTGCTAGCCCCTAATGCAAAAGTAATTATAAATGGTAAATTTGCAAAAGTAGTAGGCAGAATCTGCATGGATCAATGTATGATTGATGTAACAGATATTGAGGATGTTAAAATCAATGATGAAGTCATTATTCTTGGTGAAGATGGAAATTTAAAAATGAATGCGGATGATTTAGCAGAAATAATGGGAACTATTAATTATGAAATTCTTTGTATGCTAAAAGAAAGAATTCCTAGAGTTTACATCAAAAATAACGAAATAGTAAAAGTAAGAAATTACATTGGTTAGAATTTAGAGTTATGATGTGATTAACCGAAATTAGGAATATGTTTTGTTTCGGTTTCTAAGGAATTTTTATGGGTGATTCTAAGAGCATAAATTGCATCCAGAGTGCTAGCCTCAAAGCAAGCTATGAACTAGCACATTTGGAACAACTTATACTCTAAGAATCACAACCATAAAAATTCCTTAGAAACACTTCACAAAACATATTCCTAATTTCTAATTTTATCTATATATTCAACACATAAATATATATACTAGTATGCCTACATATAAAGAATATTATCAAAAAAGTTTTACATTCACTAAATTCTTATAATTGATATTCTATCCATTTATTTTATCTTTCTTTAATATAGCCACAAAAAATCAATAATAACATTTATCTATAAGTATTCATTAAGTTGAGAATATTAATTAGTCATATTATTCTTATGGATAAACCAATAACAAAGCAGACTTATGAAATATATTCAAAACTAGAAAGTGGGTGTACTCTTTTGCGTAGCATTGCATTTAGAATAAGGCTATAGGCATTTCTTCAGTAAAAGTTGTTCCATTTTTGCTTGTCCTCAGTTTTATCTGAGGAGCACGCAGGAATGGAACAACTTTTACTGTTAGAAATCCATAGTCCTATTCTATAGCAATCGAGCAAAAGAATACAGCTTCTTTCGGTAAGCTATCATTTAATTCTAAAGTCAAAGTTGTTTATCTATTTTCTGCCATAAAAAATAATGTAACAGCTCCTGGTCCTGTATGAGTTCCAATGGCAGCTCCAATAGGCGCAATGAAGAATGACTCAATGCCTAGTCTTTCTTTTATTTTATTAGCAACAAATTCAGCATCTTTACTTGCATCTGCATGTCCTATAAATACAATATCATTTTTATATTTAGAGTTTTTAATAAGTTTCTCCATGTTATCAACCAGTGTAATAAGTGATTTTTTGCGACCTCTTACCTTAGAAACTGCTTTTAAACATCCTTCATTATCAACATTAAGTATTGGTTTTACTCCAATCATTGTTCCAAGAATTGCAGTACTTTTAGATATACGGCCACCTCTATACAAATGATTAAGATCATCTACTGTAAAATAATGACATACATTAAGCTTATTCTCTTCTATCCATTTAGATATTTCGTCTATACTTTTTCCACTTTTTTTTAATTCCAAAGCTTTATACACTAAAAGACCTTCACCTAGAGACGCACATAGAGAATCTATAACTACAATCTTATTATTTTTATATTCATCTTGTAATTGATCAGCAGCAATTCTACTACTATTATAACTTCCACTAAGTGCTGACGAAAATGAAATGTGTAGTATATCATATCCTTCTTCTAAGTATTGCTCAAATTTTATTTTTGCTTGCTCTGGATTAACTTGTGATGTCTTAAGCATAATTCCTTGACGCATATTGTCATAAAATTCCTTAATATTTAAAGAGCCATCTTCCAAGTATTCTCCTTCTCCAATTTGAACATGAATAGACAATAATCCAACATTATTTTTTTCTAAATATTCTAATGGTAAATCTGAAGTTGAATCTGTAGTTATTATAAATTTATTCAATTTAACACCTCATAACTATTTTTTAATATAGTCTATTGTAAATCTTGCATTTATTGCATACCTAATTATAATATATATTTCATAAGTCTATGAATTAGGTACCATCAAAAAAATAGCATGTCCAAAGTTGCTATTGATATTTTTAATCATGCAAAGAAACAAATTGCCTTAATAGCTCACCTATTAGGGCAATTTGTCTATGATTTGATGTGAATCGATTAAGCAGACATCTCAAAAGTTAGAATGGAAATTTTATATTTCGCTCTTCTAACCTTCCCTGTGGACATCTATAATTTGATGATGATCCCTTACTCTGTGAGTACTCAGTGATCTTATACGAGTCTAGCTTCTTCTGATAACATTCTAGCAAAATGGACTTGTTATTTTTTAGAATGTGCCTTAATAAACTCTTACAAATACAACCTTCAAATAATTTCCTTCTGGGAATTTATTTGTTACCGCAAAGTCTTCTGGAAGATTATGTTCTTCTAATATTTCATAATTTTTATTACATTCTTTAAATGCCTGATCTATAAATCTCTTAAACTTATCCATATTAAATGTAGCACAATTTGTAGATGATACAATTACCCCTTCATCTTCAGTTATAGCTATAGCAGATTTAACTAAATCCTTATAATCTTTTGCAGCACTAAATCTGTTATCTTTAGATGTTGCAAAGCTTGGTGGATCAAGTATAACTACATCAAATTTCAAATTTTCTTCTTTGGCATGTTTAAAATAAAGAAAAATATCTTCAACTACTATATCATGTTCCTCAGGATTAATACCATTTATTCTAAAATTCTCAGTCGTCTTTTCTAAGCTTCTACTTGCTAAATCCACACTTGTAGTAATAGCTCCACCTTTTGCAGCTGCCATGGAAAATGCTCCTGTATACGAGAAAGTATTTAGAACTCTCTTTCCCCTAGAATATTTCTGTCTAATAGATTTTCTAACTTCTTTTTGATCTAAAAATACTCCAACCATTGCACCATCATTAAGATATATTGCAAAATTAACTCCATTTTCTTTAACTACAAGGGGTTCTGGTGCTTTCCTTCCAATCAAATAACTATCCTCATCTACAACCATACCATTTTCTTCAAATCTCTTTTTTTCATAGATTCCATCAAAAGATACCAATGACTTTATAGCTTTAATTATATGCTCTTTAAAAACATAAACACCTTTGCTATACCAAGTTATTAGATAATATTCATCAAAGTAGTCAATGGTTATACCTCCAATTCCATCTCCTTCTCCATTAAATACTCTAAATGCAGTAGTATCTTTTGAATGATAAAGCTTCATTCTTTTAGAAAATGCATTTCTTAATTTATCATAAAAAAACTTATATTCTATATTACTATTCTTACTATTACTTAAAATCCAGCCACAGCCTTTATTTTGTTTTCCATAATACCCTTTTCCTAAAAAAGTTTTATCTTTATCTACAAGAGTTATTAGTTGCCCTTCATCCTTTAAAACCTTACTATTCTCCAAGGCTTCTTCAAGAATTAAAGGGTATCCTTTCTTGTATCTATTTACAAATTCTTTTTTTACTGTAAGTGTTACTTCTTTCATTATGTACCTTCCTAAACCTAAATTTATAGATTAGATATATAAAAGAAAATAACAAGGACACATGCTATTCTTTATCATACTATATCCTCAAAAGTAAGCGTCAGACACATAAAAAATATCAAATCCAAAATGCCATGATTATTTTTCATCAAGTAAGAAAGCAGATTGATCTCATATTTTACCTATTAGAGCAATCCGCTGATGCAGTACGATGAAAAACAGGCTTGCCAGATGAACTTATTATTTTTTGAATGTGCCTTATATACTTGTTTTATCATCTTCTTAATATACCTGTATTTTTAACAATTATATCATACATTTTTATTTCTAATCATAAATAGCATCAAATATATCAATAAAATTATTTTTTAGTAATTATCTACTGAAAATACATAGTTCTTAATTTATCTGCTATATCATGCTCAATGCTAGATACTTGTTTTATTCCATATCCTAATAATAATGGTGATGTTGTAAACCTAGGTGTTATCTTACATATTATTCTTTGTTTCCAATGATAGAAGAATATATTAAAACTATCACACTTTACAAAATAATTATTTAATACATAGTGAACAACTTTTCTTATATTATATGAAAGTTCATTTAATGCATATAAGTCATCATTTATAATAATATTAAATTCAGTAAACCCATTAATTGGCTTATTCGATAAGTTTACCAAACAGTTTTCGCTTTTATAAATCTCTATTCCTTCAAAATATTCATCTTTTACGTTTAATTTATAATCAATATTTTTGAGTCCTACAATTTGCATATGGGGATGTTTTAAACTTCCTCCAGAATGAGGACCATGATTTTTATAAAATATAACTGATTTATAGGTATTATCTTCCTCAAGCTTTAACCAATGTTTAACCCCAAATCGTATTAATTTATCCATATATTCTACATCATATTCTCCCATATCAGTATCGCAAGTATAGGTTTCTATAAGGACTAATTGATAAGTATCCTCTAAAGTAGGGTACTTATTTTTTAATAATATAAATGGACCACTTTTATCAATAATGTTTACAAGCTTTTCTCTATTACAAAATGGACATTCTTTTACATTTATTTTTCTAAAATCATTAGGCTTATCTCTATTAATATGATTTAGGAATACCAGGTATTTTTCTTGCTCCATCCATATTCACCTAAAACCTTTCATCTAAATTTATTTTTTGATTAAAACATGAGCACACTTTGAAGGAACAGTAATATTATTACCTGCTATAGAATAAATTTCATCTACACCAGCTTTTTCCTTATTAACAAGTACACTCCATCCACAGTCTTTTAAATCAACAAATGCTTCCTCATCATTTGGATTAAATATTACTACTATAGTATTACATAAATTTTTTCCACTATTATCTTCTATTTTATATGCTACCACATTTTCTTTATAATAACTTTCACCTTTTTCTAAAAATATCAAATTCTTTTTTATTTCTTCACAAGAATTCATTCTAAAAGCTTTATATTTTTTTCTAAGCTTAATCAAACCTCTATAATAATTAACTATATCTTTATACTCGAATGCTCTCTTCCATTCTAGATTATTTATTCTATCTGGTGAATTATAACTATCATGATTAAAGCTACCATCATCATTTTTCTTAGTTCTTAAGAATTCTTCTCCTGCTTGAAAGAATGGTATTCCCTGAGAAGTCAAAATAATTGCAGCTGCTAGCTTATTCATACTTTTACGTTTTTCTACAGAAGAATCTTTATTTGACATCGCCAATTTATCCCAAAGAGTATAATTATCATGTGCCGATATATAGTTTATACATTGATAAGGTTCATTTGCCCAAGACCAATGAGAATAGATTACCCTATCATAATTTATATCCTTTTGTCCTGTTGCTCCTACTATGCAGAATTTAATTGTCTCTTCAAGACCTGTTCTCCCATTAACATATCCACGCTCATTGATGTTAAATACATGTCCCTTAACAGCATCTCTAGTATCATCACTAAATGCTGCAATCTGCATTTTATCAAACTTAACAACATTTTGTTTTGTTGCTGCATATTCTCCACTAAGTGGTGTTCCACCACCAGTCCATCCTTCTCCATACATAAGTATAGAAGGATCTATTTCATCTAACTTTGTTCTAATCTGTTTCATAGTTTCAATGTCATGAAGTCCCATTAAATCAAATCTGAATCCGTCTATATGATATTCTTTTGCCCAATAAATAACCGAATCAACAATAAGTTTTCTTACCATATATCTCTCTGATGCTAATTCATTTCCACATCCAGATCCATTTGAAAAATATCCATTTGAATCCTGGCGATAATAATATCCCGGAACTGATAAATTAAGATTAGAATCATAAGTTTTATAAGTATGATTATAAACCATATCCATTACAATTCTTATCCCAGATTTATGAAGACACTTAACCATCTCTTTAAATTCTTTAATTCGCTTTTCTCCACTATAAGGATCTGTTGAATACGAACCTTCTGGAGCAAAATAATTTTTAGGATCATATCCCCAATTATATTGGGGTAAATTCAATTTAGTTTCATCAACAGTCTCATAATCAAAACTTGGAAGTAAATGCACATGTGTGATTCCAAGATCCCTTAGATAATCAATTCCTGTCTTTGTATATTTTCCTTGTACTGTGGTTCCATGTTCACAAAAAGCAAGAAACTTGCCCTTTACATCAGGCTTTATGCCTGATTCTTCATTTATTGAAAAATCCCTTACATGCACTTCATATATTACAGATCCCGCAGCACTACTCAATTCTGGCTTTTCATCTTTATCAAAGTCTATAGGATCAGTAGCCCTGAGATCTATTACCATACCTCTATTTCCATTAACCCCTAATGCCTTAGCATAAGGATCTACTACTTCTCTTTCACTTCCGCTATTAGTGACTAAATAATTATAAAATTCTCCATTTAAATCTTCCTTAACTTCTATGCTCCAAGTACCTTGCTCTCCTCTGTTCATATCTAAAATTCTTTCAGGAGCATTAGTATAACTTCTTCCATCTTTTCCGTATAAGGCTAATCGTGCATTATTTGCATTTGGTGCCCATAATATGAACTTAGTGCTTTCTTTAGAATATTGCATTCCCAGTTTGCCGCTATAATTATTATAATCATTACCTAATAAATTCATTATATTACTACCCCTTTGTTAGTTTTATTAAACATTTTTAATTTAGGCACATAAAACAGGAATAACAGGTCCAATTTGCTGCGGATATTTTTTATCAGACAAGGAGATGAATTGCTATCATAGCGAGCCTATTACGGCAATTTGCTCATTAGCAGATAAGTGAAAGTCCAAATTTATGATTTGGTTTCTTGAACTTAGTTAAATCATTTATGAGTTAACCTCAATTCCAAATGGATTTTGTGTGACTCGCTTACTCAGTGAGCGTATGCGAGTCGAGCTTCCTCTGATGAAAAATAGGCAAGCAAATGAACTTGTTTTTTTGAATGTGCCTTATTTAAGTTTTTTTATTATCTTAGCTGAGAATGATGGTACTGTTATACTTATTCTTCCACCATTAATTATAGTTTTATTGTCATCTAGTAAATCTATTCCTTGATTAAAAGGTAGTTCAAACTCTAAATTACTATTTTTATCAGATAAATTCAAAAGTATATAAACTTTATCCTGTTTGTACATTCTAGAAAATACAAGTTGTTCATTTTTGACTAAAACCTGCTCATAACTTCCATATTTTAAAGTTTCACTTTCCATTCTGATATTACCCAACTTCTTAATTAACTTAAACAATTTTTCATTTGCTGAATCTATTTTTCCAAGGTCTAATTCTGGCCTTAAAGGTAAATCTGTTCCATTTCCTTTAACCGCCTTAATACCATATTCACTACCATAATAAATGCTTGGTACTCCTGGCATTGTATACAATAATGTATAAACATTATATATATATTCTGGCAATTTTAACGTACTTGCCAATCTATTAACATCATGATTATCTACAAAATTATAAAGATATAGATTCTTATAAATTCCACCATTACCGAATAATCTATTTAATGAGTATGCTATTTCAAAATAATTTTTATCATTATGGCTTGAATAAATGCCTTTATAACATTCATAATTTGTAGTAGAATCTAACATCTCTGTATTTGCCCATCTTGTATAATCACCATGAATTACTTCACCCATTAACCAAAATTCTTTCTTTTTACTATCTACATATTTTCTTAAAATCTTAAAGAATTCAAAATCTATACTATCTGCTGCATCTAATCGTAACCCATCTATATCAAATTCATCTATCCAACTTCCTACTGCATTTAATAAATGATCTAAAACCTCTTGATTTCTTAAATTAAGTTTTACTAAATCATAGCAGCCATTCCAGCTTTGATAATTAAAATCATCTCCCATTGGACTTCTACTACCAAAATTTAATCCTGAAAACCAATCGCAATATTTAGAACTTCTACCTCTTTGTTGTACATCCTTAAATGCCCAAAATTCTCTTCCCACATGATTGAACACTCCATCTAATATTATTCTTATATTATTTTCATGAAGTTTTTCACATAGTTTCTTAAAATCTTCATTAGTTCCAAGTCTCTCATCAATCTTATAATAATCTTTAGTATCATATCCATGATTGCTTGATTCAAAAATTGGTGTAAAATAAATGGTATTTACACTCATTTCTTTTAAGTGTGGTATCCACTTTTCAATTTTAGTTAATCTATTCTTCTTTTCATACACTTTGCCTGGCTCTAAAACCCCACAAAACCCAAGTGTATAAAATTCATATATTACACTATCTCTGATCCATAAATTCATAACATCATCTCCCTTTCTTAAGAAAATTAACAGCCTAAATATGCGACGCCCATTTGCATCAAGCATGAACTAAGCGAAAATCAGTCTATTATCTTCTTTATTGTGCTTTATATACCATATAAATTTCATAAAATGTTTTATGAAATTACTTAAACTAATATATAATAAATCAAATTGATAAATTAATATTTGGGGATGTTCTTTATTTATCTTAATACTAATTTATGCAGTAGTAATGGTATTGATTATTATTTAATTAATATTGTACATGATTTTATTATATACACCATTTTTTTCTATATATTTAAAGTATTGTGCACTTCATAATTTTATTAACATCTAAATTATATTTTTCCCAATATTAACATATTAATAACATTTTATGAAAATTAATACATAAACATATTACAATTATATATAACTTTTAGTTCATTTAAAATATATTTAAAACTTTTCTCATTTTTATTTCAAAAGAAATATATAAAATTATTAATATAAACGTAATATAACAAAAACTAGAAATTACTTATTTATATGATATAATGTCAATGTAATAATACTTTAATTTTCTTTACAAACATACTTACACAAAATAAAGGAGACTGACAATTATGAAATTTAAACAACTTATAGGTAAAACTTGTATAGCGTTTTTATCATTAGGTGTTTTAGTTACTTCCATGCCAAGTTCAATCGCTCACGCTGATTCATTTAAATCTGTAACCATTGGTGCTGATTTAAGTGAACAACAAAAAAATGAAATGTTAAAATATTTTGAAGTAACAAAAAATGATGCAAACATACTAGAAGTTACCTCAGCAGAAGAACATAAATATTTAGGACAAGTTGCTACAGAATCTCAATTAGGTAATAAATCAATATCTTGTTCTTATGTAGAACCTACAGATAAAGGTGGATTAAATATAACCACTAATAATCTTACTTGGGTTACTGATGGAATGATTAAAAACGCTTTAATTACAGCTGGTATTCAAAATGCAAATGTAAAAGCATCTGCACCTTTCAAAGTATCTGGAACTGCTGCTCTTACTGGTATATTAAAAGGATTTGAAAATAGTAGTTCTGGTAAAAAAATTGATGAAAACGCAAAACAGGCTGCTAATGAAGAACTTGTTGTTACAGGAGATCTAGGAGATAAAATAGGTCAAAACGATGCCGCCAACTTAATGAATAACATAAAGAAAGATGTAGTAAAAGAAAAGCCTAAAACTGATTCAGATTTAAATAAGCTGGTTGATAAAGATGCAGAACCATATAAGACAAAATTAACCGATGATGATATAGCAAAAATTAAATCTGTAATGAATAAAATTAATCAATTAGATATTAACTATAATAGTATTAAAGATCAGTTAAATGATGTTACTAATCAATTAAAAGATAAGCTAAGTAGCGCTGAAGCAAAAGGCTTTTTTGATAAATTAGGGGATCTTTTTTCAGGTTTCTTCCATTCAATAGGTTCCTTATTTACAAGTAATTCTAATGATAAGTAATAATTTATAAATATAGATAAAAGATTTATGACTTAGAATTATGATGTAACCTACCGAAAGAAGCTGTATTCTTTTTCTCGGTTGCTATATAACTTGGCTGTGGATTTCTATCAGCAGAAGTTACACCCATTCCTGCCTGCTCCTCAAGCAAGAATAGGACAACTTCTACTGAAGAAATGATTACAGCCAAATTATAAATGCAACACTCCGAAAAAGGATACAGCTTCTTTCTAGTATAGAGTATATTTCAAAGTTTAAGTGTAGTTCATATTTTAGAAAATTTTTACACTTATTGATATCCTTAGATTCTATAAAAATTTAATAATTTTATTGTTATATATGGATAATAAAATTTAGAACTTATATTTTTACTAAAATATTTACCATATATTGATTTTTCAGCCAATAATTTTTTTCCATGTATAAACAATTTATCACTTAAACTTAAATTCTGAAATATATTCAAAACTAGAAAGTAAGTGGAATCTTTTGCACCGCATTGCATTTGGAATATTGGTATAGATATTTCTTCAGTAAAAGTTGTTCCATTCTTGCTTGTCACAAGCTTGCCTTGGGAACATGCAAGAATGGAACAACTCTTACTGTTAGAAATCCATAGCAATATTCTATAACAATCGAGTAAAAGATTCCGCTTGCTTTCGGTAAATTAACACCTAAGTTTAAATCATAAATTGTTTATCTATATCATATCTTTTACAATTACTTTTCATTTTATTAATAATTTTTTTATTTTTTGACATACTATTATTGAAATCAAACATCTACGGAGGTATGACAATGAATAAAAAAAACATAAAACTTATAGCAACTTCTTTAGCTGTTCTTAGTTGCATGTCTTTTATCCCCAAAAAGGCAGTAGCCTATACGCTTTTTAGCGCTACAACCGATTTAGAAGATTCAACTTACATTGCTGACAAGGATAAATCTGATAAAAATAAGAATGAGAAAAAACTTGATATATTTAGTAGTCAAAATTCTAAATATCTTTCATCTGAACAAAAAAAGCAATTAAAAGAACTTAAAGAGTGTAAAGAAAAAGGTACTAAACTCACAAAAGAACAAATGGAGTCTTTACATTCGATTGTGGATTCTATAATTAAAGGCAAATTAGGAAATGAAAAATATAAAAGTTTTAAATGCTTAATGGAAAAGAAACACTCTGGATCTAAATTAACTGATGAAGAAGAGGCAAAATTAAATGAATATAAAAATATAATTGATGGTAACCTTTCAAGTAAAGATATCTTCAAAGAATTTCTAAGATAAATATGAAAGAAACCACCTGTCCATGCAGGTGGTTAATTATACTACAAATTGAAAACTAATATAATAAAAACAATATTATAAATTAACGTCATTATCTTCTTTTAAATATATTATCATAATTTAAACACCTGAAAATATTCTAATTAATTATTTCACTATAAAAAGATAGTACTCTTTCAATAAATGCAAAAGCTATTTTATCTATTTCAAAATAAGGTTCATGCTTAGATCCCTTTATATATATTACTCTACAGTTTTTAGCATAGCCTGCAAATTTATAATGTCCTCTTGGCATTACATGTGTATCATATTCTGCTTGAAATAACAGTATTGGTATCTTTACTTTTGAAGCATTCTTTTTCTTTACCATCTCTTTTGTTACCTTTGCTCCTTCAAGATACCATCCAGCAGATGATCCACCAGTTTGATATGATTTAGTATTCTTAACTTTATTAAATTGGTATTCATATCTTTCCTTACAACTTGTAGATCTGGCTGAAACTCTCTTCTCACCATTATAAGTTTCTTGACCAGGTAAATATTGATTACCCCGTCCGCAAAGTTTCATTATTCTAGCTATAGATGTAGCTACAAACTTAGGTACTTTTCCTGTATTTATTTCATGCATTGGTGCACTTAAAACAGCTCCCGAAAAATATTCCTGATATCTTTCCAAAAACATAGTTCCTATTGCTCCACCCATAGAATGAGCAAATAATAACAACTTCTTATCATTTCCATTCGGAATAACTACCTCATCAATAAATTTTTTAAAATCTTCAATGTAGTAAGAAAATTTATCAACGCTAATCTGATAATCATCTATTCCTAATCTTTGTGATCTAGCATTTCCCCTGTGTTCTATAATAAAAACTGAATATCCTTCATTAATAAAATAATATATTAATTCATAATATTTCTCAGTACATTCTCCAAATCCATGACAAATAACTATGTTCGCTTTTGCATTTTCACATATAAACTTTTCGTAATATAATTTTAAGCCTTTCTCTCCTATAATATACCCATTCTCTAATTTTTTCTTTAAGTATGGTTCAACTTTGTTAATCATATCTTCTTTATATTTACTATGGGAAATGTATTTTTCCACATTCTTAATTTTAAAATCTAATTCTGAAATTATACTAGAATTACTATTGCACTTTTTCATAAACAATCTCCTACAATTTTATTGATAAGGCACATGAAAGAAAATAGCAAGTCCAAAATGCGATGATTATATTTCATCAGGCAATGAATAAAATTTGTCTCATAGTTAGCTAACTTAGTATGATTAAAAATAGACTTGACAGATGGACTTATTATTTTTTGAATTGTTCCTAACTACTGCTTAAATCACAATCCCAAAATATATAGAATTATTTTTAAACATTCTCTAATTTTAATATAGTACTTTTTCCTAAAATATATTATAAAATCTATGTTAAAATATTACACCATATATTAATTTAGTTTCAACACCAAATTGATGTGGATATCCAAATCAAGACTTAGATTTATGTAGTGAATAACCGAAATTAGATATATATTTGTTCTATCAAACTTATGAAACTTTCACAAATATGCATATGATTTCTAGTATAGATATCACTTTGAATTCATATAATTTTAGAATTCTTAACTATAAATAAATATATAAATAAACAAACTTCGAAATATATTCCATACCAGAAAGAAAGGAGACTATTTTACGCAGTGTTGCGCTAATAATTTGGCTGTAGGTATTTCTTCAGTAAAAGTTGTTCCATTCTTGCTTGTCACAAAAGTGAGAATCGAAATTTTACATTTCGTTCTTCGAACTTTCCCTGTGAACGCTTGCCTTGAGAACATGCAGGAATGGGTACAACTTCTGCTGTTAGAAATCCACAGCAAAATTATCTGGCAACCGAGTAAAATAGTCTCCTTTCTTTCGATTAATCATCACATAAATCTAATCTATAAGTTATTTATCTATATTTAAAAATTTTGTTCTTTAATTCTATTTACTAATTTCAGTATAAAATACATCATTGATGCATTTATTGGAATCATTACAACATTCTTAAATGCTCTTGCTGGAAGTAATAAAGCAAATGCTTTTCCATATAATAACGATAAAAAAAATGTATTTAAGATTATATCTACGATTAACACTACTAAAATCTCAGCAATTATACATCTAATAAATGTAACTTTTTTCTTATATAATAAAGTCCCATATATCATTCCTAAAACCATTGCCGATATAGTAAATCCCGGAAAAAACACTCCCTTGGGATTAATTATATAGTTAATTATATCAGACAATCCTCCACAAACAGCCCCACCAACCGGGCCAAATAACATTCCTATAGTTGATGATGCTAGAAACTCAAAACTTAAATGTAAAACTGGTGAAATTTGAATTGTAAACAAATCTAGTATTAATTTAATAGTAATTAATAAACTAGCAGTAACTAAATTTCTAACGTTTTTTAATTCCCGTGATGAGCACAAAACTGAATTGTAAAAATTCTTCATAAAAACCTCTCCTCATATTAAATTTTTAGTAATAAATAACTAAAATTTATTATTTCAGCTAAACTTAAAGCAAAGATTAATAATCTTGCCAAAGAAAGTTGATTAACATAATTCATTTGCTGAAATAAAAGAGAGATTCTCTTTTACATAACAGCGGAATGCAATATTTGTACCGCAAATTCAAAGAATTTTTCGTTTAAAAGACAACTTCCCGTTCTTTTAACACTTAACGCACAAATATCTACTCTGTAAATAAAATTTTTACATAACCTACATAATTATATTCTTTATATTAATTATAAAAGCATTTCCTTAATATGCAAGTGTTTTTCTTTCTCCAAATCTATAAAATTATCACCTTTTAATAATAAAGGTTTATCTATATTATTTAAGTTCATTTGTATTATCTTACACTTTTCTCCTGTATTTAGGAGAACCTTTTCTCCCATATAATAGTTCGATACATGTTCTAAAAATACTTTAACATATTCATAGTTTAATTTACCCAAACCTTCTGATTTTACAATTTGTAACGCTTCAAATGGTGGTTTCTTATCCTTATATCCCCTATTTGAATTAATTGCATCAAAAACATCAGCTATGGCAATTATTTTAGCGAATTTATGTATTGAATCTCCTTTTAATCCTAATGGATATCCAGAACCATCTTCTCTTTCATGATGCATCAACACGCCATAACTAACCGACTTATCCAAAAAAGGAATTTCTTTAGCAATATTATATCCAATCTGTGCATGAGTTTTAACTACATTAAACTCCTTTGAATTTAAGCAGTCATTTTTACTAATAATTTCATCATTTATCTTTGTTTTTCCAAAGTCATGAAGAATTGCTGAATATACCAATAAATTTAATTGTGTATTCTCAAGTCCTACCCATTTTCCTAATAAAGCACTGAGTGCTGCTACATTTACAGCATGTCTATAAATAGAATCTGTACCACTACCATGAAGAACGATATTTTTTATAACAATATTACTTGGATTTAATTCATTCTGAATTCTTTTAGAAAACGCTCTTACTTCATCCATACATACAGTATCCTGGTTAGCTATCTGTAAAAATGTTGCGTGTAGTTTAGAAGATATTAATTTAAATTCTTCATCGACTTTATTATACTCTTCTTGTTTTTTATTTTGTAGCACTGAATTTTCTTTTTTCTCTTCTAATTTTTCATTTTCTTCTTTTAAATCATATATTTCAATATTACCAACAAATATGACTGTTTTTAATTTTTCTATTATTAATTCAGTGACTGTTGAATCCTTTTTTAATAATAGTTTTCCATTTTCTTCTACATCCTTGGCTATAACCATACCTTTTTCTACATTATTAATACTCACAATTCTCGTTTTTGCATTCATCATCATTAACTCCTACCATTAAAACTAATAAAAAATAACAAAACAATCCATATACTTTTTAACTTATTTTCCATACTTTCCTATTTATATCTATATTATTCAATACTTTTCACTTTTTGTCAAAGGATAGCTTAATAAATTAATAAAAGGTGGAGCTTTAATTAAAATTCCACCTTTTATTTACAAACTTAATACTAATAATTTATACTTATAATATAGTACTTGCTTTATCATTTCCAGTCTTGGCCTTACCTTGAATCTCTGTTGGAACTTCTCTAACATCATTTTTCTTAATCTTATTCTTATGATTACTTTCTGTTCCATGTGGATCACTTGGATCTGGTCTTCTCATTCCTGCTTTTGCCATAACTATTTCACCCTTTCTACAATACTTTTAATCTTAGTATTCTAAAAAAGATTAGATAATATGCAAGTATTATACTTGTTCATTTATCCATTTATTCCAAACATCTATTTCATATCCTACAGTTGCTTCTTTTCCATTTCTAACTATTGGTGTCATCATTACTTTTTGATTTTTAAGCAATAGTTCAGCTTTTATTTCCGAACTTCTTATACTACCAAAATTTAATTTTGCATAATCTTTTGATTTAGTATTTATCAAATCATTAATATTCTTTGATTTGAGTATGCTGGTAAGCTCACCTTTACTCATAGACTTCTCATTTAAATCGATAAATTGAAATTTAACTTTTCTCTCCTTAAAAAAACGTTCTGCTTTTTTAGTATCAAAACATCTCTTTGTTCCAAATATCTGTATATTCATAAATCTAATTTTATCTCCTTAAATATTTAAAACCTTGTTATTTTTTGAATATGCCTTAATTTATTATTTATCTAATTCAACTATTGTATCAAGAGCAACTTCCATCATATTTGTAAATGTTGTTTGTCTCTCCTCAGCAGTTGTAACTTCTCCTGTTATGAAGTGATCACTTACTGTCATTATAGCCAATGCATTAACTCCATATTTAGCTGCAACAGTATATAATCCTGCTGCTTCCATTTCAACTCCTAGGCAGCCAAACTTAGCCCATTTCTTCCAATCTTCATTATCATCTCCATAAAATACATCTGAACTATATATGCTTCCAACCTTTGGATCTAATCCTTTTGCTATAGCTATATCATAAGCTGGTTTTAAAAGTTTAAAACTTGCTGTTGGTGCAAATGTTCTTCCTTGAAATCTTACTAAATTAAGATTTGAATCTGTTGAAGCTGACATTGCTATTATAAGATCTCTAACTTTAACATCTTCGTGATATCCACCACAAGTACCAACTCTTATTAAATTTTTAACACCATATTCATTAATCAATTCATTAGCATAAATAGATATTGATGGTATTCCCATACCTGTTCCTTGTACCGAAATTCTCTTTCCTTTATATGTGCCTGTAAAACCATACATTCCTCTAACTTCATTATAACAAACTACATCTTCTAAAAATGTATCTGCTATAAACTTAGCTCTTAAAGGATCTCCTGGTAATAATACACTTTCTGCAATAGCACCTTGTGGTGCATTAATATGAACGCTCATCTTTTTACCTCCGTTATTTAAGTAATTATTTATCTTTTTTATTTACCTAGTGCTTCTTTTTTAAAAGCTCCTGGTAATACTTCTCTCATGTCTTTTATAATATAGTCATCTTCACTTTTAGCAAGTATGACTTCTATACTTTCATCACCAAATTCAGAAATTACTTGACGACAAATTCCACATGGATATGTGTATTCATTTAAACTTCCAACTATGGCTATAGATTTAATCGTAGTTTCTCCTTCAGATATTCCTCTAAATATTGCAGTTCTTTCAGCACAATTTGTAGCTCCAAAAGATGCATTTTCTACATTACATCCACCATATATTTTTCCACTTTCAAAAAGTACTGCTGCCCCTACCTTAAAATTAGAATAAGGTGAGTATGCTCTATTCCTATAGTCCAAAGCTACATTGATAAGTTTTTTATAATCCATAATATTTCCTCCCTAATTCTTTTTTATATATAATATCTTTCTTATAATAAATTCTTTATATACAGTGATAATTCCTTTTTTATAAGTTAAAATTAGACAGATGGATTTATTATTTATTTGAATGTGCCTAAATTAATACACAGTTCTTTATTATTTCACGAACTGTGCATTGCTATTAAAATATTTTAAATGTAAAAGCACAATATTATTATTTATAATATATAGTTCTATCTCTTACCTGGATCAAAAGGTTCTCCTGAAGCTTTTGGTGCTTGTGAAGATTTAGAGAATATTACAAGTGCAATCAATGTCACTACATATGGGAATATCTTTAATATCACTGGTGGAATTGATCCAAGTGCTGGTATTACTTGTGATACATTAGCAATTGTACTTGCAAACCCAAAGAATAATGTAGCCGCAAGAATTCCAAGTGGTTTCCATTGACCAAATATCAATGCTGCCAATGCTAAGAATCCTATTCCAGCAACACTTCCATTAAATTCTCCAGAATATGTTACAAGGATTATCGCTCCTCCAAGTGAAGATAACCCTCCTGAAAGTAATACTCCAAAATATCTCATACGATATACATTGATACCTGCTGCATCTGCTGCTTGAGGATGTTCACCACAAGCTCTAAGTCTTAATCCAAAACTAGTTTTATATATTAAAAATATAGTTAATAAAAGTATTACTAAAACTAGCCATGTAGTTACATATGTCTTTGTAAAGAATAAAGGTCCTAGTATAGGAATTGATGAAAGCCATGGAATATCTATTGGATAAAATCCATTTTGAATTCTTATACGTCCACTTCCTGAAATAGTTCTTGCTAAAAATATAGTTAAGGCTCCTGCCATCATATTTATAGCAGTACCACTAATTGTTTGGTCTGCATTTAAATTTATACTTGCAAATGCATGTAAAAGCGAAAATAACATTCCAACTATTACAGCCACTATAAGTCCAATCCAAAGTGGAATGCTACTATTTGGCATCACATCTTGTAACTTATATATTGTCAAAGCACCAGAAAATGAACCTATTACCATAAATCCTTCTAATCCAATGTTTATAACTCCACTTCTTTCACAATATAAAGCTCCAAGTGCTGTTATAAGTAGAGGAATTGTATATTGAATAGCATATGGAAAAACTTGCTGCATTATTGTCCACATATTATTTTTCCTCCTTGTTCGTATTTACTTTCTCATCATTATTTAATTCAGCTTCATCTATATTACCTTCGGATGGTAATATACCAATTCCACTGTCTCCTGCTTTTTTTGCTTTTCTTTTCTTTATTTTATTTACTACAATTGGTACTGCTGCACTTATTGCTGCAAAATATATTATAGTTGCAATTATTGTATCTGCTATTTCTGGTGGGATACTTGTATTAGCATTCATAAATCCTTTTCCAGAATACAACAATCCAAAGAATAATGCTGAAACTAAAACGCCTCCTGGGCTATTAGCTCCAAGTAAGGATACTGCGATTCCATCAAACCCTTGAGATGGCATTACTCCTATTTGAATATTAGATGCATTTCCTACATATTGTGCAACTCCTGCAAGACCTGAAAGAGCTCCTGAAATCATCATAGCAACAATTACATTCTTATTTACTGACATACCAGCATATTCTGCTGCGTCTCTATTAAATCCTACAGCTTTTAATTCATAACCTAAAACTGTTTTATTTAAAATAAAACCAATTATGATTACAGCTAAAATAGCAATAAATATTCCTAGATTTATATATG
Organism: Clostridium saccharobutylicum DSM 13864; assembly: GCF_000473995.1. NCBI lineage: Bacteria > Bacillati > Bacillota > Clostridia > Eubacteriales > Clostridiaceae > Clostridium > Clostridium saccharobutylicum. The sequence goes on from NC_022571.1 coordinate 4,273,678, forward strand.
ATCCATTAAAAATACTTTTAAGCCATGTAGTTTGCAATGATGCCATCGCTGGAATATTCTTCGATTCTGTTTCACTTGAACCTTTAAAATAAGCTGGTATTACATAATATACTATCCAATAAGCAACCCAGTTCATCATGATTGAAGATACAACTTCATTAACATTAAACTTAGCTTTTAATAATCCTGGTACAAATGCCCAAATAGCTCCAGCAATTCCACCTATAATTATCATCGCTAATATTAATACTGGACCTGGAATACTTGAGTTATATAATAATCCAATTATTGTAGCACAAAATCCTCCAAAAAGCATTTGTCCTGGTGCTCCTATGTTGAAAAGACCAGTTTTAAATGCAAATGCTACTGAAAGCCCTGTAAGTATTAATGGTGTTGCAGTTGCTATAGTGTCACCACATCTTTTTAAATTCATAAGTCCACCTTTAAAAAGATAAGCATATCCCTCTATAGGATCACTTCCAATTAACAACATTAAAATTGCTCCTGCAAGCAATCCTAAAACAACTGCAAGTATAGAATTTAAAGCATCCTTTTTACTCATGCGACCTTCCTCCTTTTTGGATACCAGCCATCATTAATCCAATTTCATTTTCATTTGTTTCTGAAGCTTTTACTGTTCCAATTAATTCTCCACTATTAATGATTGCAATTCTATCTGATAAATTCATAACCTCACTAAGTTCCAATGAAACAAGTAAGACAGCCTTTCCTTCATCTCTTTGTTCCACTAATCTTTTATGAATATACTCAATTGAACCTACATCAAGTCCTCTTGTTGGTTGAACTGCAATTAATAAATCAGGATCTAACTCTATTTCACGTCCAATTATAGCTTTTTGTTGATTACCGCCTGACATTGTTCTTGCAATTGAAGCTCCACCTTTACCTGATCTTACGTCGAACTCTTTAATTATTTTTTCAGCATAATTATGTATTGCATTTTTGTTCAATAATCCATGTTTTGAAAATGGTTCTCTATCATATATTTCTAATACCATATTATCTTCAATTGTATAATCTAGTACTAATCCTCTTTTTTGACGATCTTCTGGAATATGAGCCATTCCACTATCTATACGCTTGCGAATTGATAGATTAGTTATATCTTTATTTTTAAAGTATACACTGCCTGATTTAACACTTCTCATTCCTGTAATGGCTTCAATTAATTCTGTTTGACCATTACCTTCAACTCCTGCAATACCAAGGATTTCACCTGCTTTAACTTCAATAGAAAAATTCTTAACTCCAAGAACCTTTTTATTATTTAGTACAGATAAATTCTCTACCTTTAAAATTACTTCTCCAGGAGTCTTGTCTTTCTTATCAACTTTAAAACTTACAGGTCTTCCAACCATCATTTCTGCCATTTTTGCTTCCGATGTGTCTTTTACATCTACTGTTCCTATATAAGTTCCTCGTCTTATAACTGTGCAGCGATCTGCAACAGCTTTAATTTCTTTAAGCTTATGTGTTATTATTATTATTGATTTACCTTCTTTTATAAGATTTTTCATAATTTTAATAAGCTCATCTATTTCTTGTGGTGTAAGTACTGCCGTTGGTTCATCTAATATTAATACTTCTGCATCTCTATAAAGCATTTTTAAAATTTCTACTCTTTGCTGCATACCAACTGATATATTTTCTATTTTTGCATATGGATCAACATTTAATGCGTATCTTTTAGATAGTTCTTGTATTTTCTTAGCTGCACTCTTAACATCAACTGACAATCCTTTTTTAGGTTCACAACCTAGTATGATATTTTCAGTTACTGTAAAATTGTGCACTAATTTAAAATGTTGATGCACCATTCCAATTCCTAAATCATTTGCAATATTGGGATTTGAAATTTTTACTTCTTTGCCCCTTACTTTTATGATTCCTTGTTCTGGTTGATACATTCCAAAAAGAACTGACATTAAAGTAGATTTACCCGCTCCATTTTCACCAAGTAGTGCATGAACTTCTCCCTTTCTCAATCTGAGAGTAATATTATCATTAGCCACTATACCTGGGAATTCTTTACGGATATTTAGCATTTCAACTACATATTCCATCACAGAGTCCTCCTTTTTTTAGGCACATGAAAGAAACTAACAAGTCCAAAATGCCATGATTATTTTTTATCAGGCAAAGAAGCAGATTGGTCTCATAGCGGGCCTATTAGCTCAATCTGCTGATGTGGGCAGTGAAGCCAAATCTATGATTTGGTATGAATCGCTTACTTAGTGAACATAGCGAATCGAGCTTCTTCTTATGAAAAATAGGCTTGACAGATGGACTTGCTATTTTTTTGATTGTGCCTTGATTAACAATTAATAATTGCCAATTGACAATAAACAATATGACTCACTCTAAAATTTCCCGCTTCAATACATCTTCTCTATTAGCTTTAATATATAGTATTGTTCATTGTCAATTGTCAACTCAAAATGTACACTAATTAACATAACCCCAAAATATTCTCCCCTTTTACTCATTAAATTGACAATGAAGGCATACTTATAAAATATTTAACCTTCATTGCCATTAATTTAATGTATAAATAACTTACTTAATGTAAATTATTTCATTAATTTTCCATCATTGTTGTTATCAGCAACTGTAATTGAACCATCTTTAAGTTTTGCATATATATCATCAACTGTTTTCATTGTATCTGCACTTAAGTTTGGATTTTCTGTTGGTATACCAACAGCATCTTTAGTTACATCAAATGTTAAAGTTTGGCCACCTGGGAAGTTTCCTTCTTTTAAATCTTTAACTATATTGTAACTTGCTGAATCTACTTTCTTAATAGCTGAAGTAAGAACTACTGATTTACCTTCTTCATAAACACCATCTTGATATTGGTCTCTATCAACACCAACCATCCATACATTCTTTCCTGCTTTTACTTGTTCTTGAGCTGCTTTTACAACTCCATTTCCAACTCCACCAGCTGCGCAGAATATAGCCTTGACGCCTCTACCATACATTGTATTAGCAAGTTGTTGTCCTGCTGCTGTATCGTTAAATGTTCCTTGATATACTACATTTTCAGGTTTTAATGACATTTTAGTTCCTAATTTTTCATTAGCATAAGCTACACCTTGTTGGTATCCCCAGTTAAACTTTTGTACAGCTGGAATTTCCATTCCACCTATGAATCCTAGTTCACCTTCTTTAAGTTGAACTGATGTTGCAACACCAGCAATGAATCCTGCTTGTTGTTCTGCAAATAAAATTGAAACTGCATTATCTGCTACTTTAGTAGTTGGTTTATCAGCTCCATCATTTGGAGTACCATCAATTATAAAGAATTTAGCATCTGGATATTTATCTTGAGCTTCATAAATTGCTGTTTCAAACTTAAATCCTGGTGCACCTATAAGTTTAAATCCTGAATCATAAAGATTTCCAATTTCCTTCATATAATCAGCTTTTGTTTCACCAGCTGGTTTTAAATACTTAGGTTCGTCTAAGTTAAATTCTTTTTGTGCTTTTTGTATTCCTTCCCAAGTACCTTGGTTAAATGATTTATCATCTATAGTTCCTGAGTCTGTAACCATACCTACTTTAATTTTTTCCCCTGATCCTGAACCATCCTTAGTTCCTGAAGAATTTCCACAGCCTGCAAATAATGACATTGAAATTGCTGAAACTGCTAATAATGATAATAATCTCTTTTTCATGTGCCTTCCTCCTAAAATATAATTTTAAATAATATTGTAAATCATAAAGTTTTTATGATTTAACTGCTTTTAGTTAATAATTATTAATATCCTAATTAAATAATAAATATCAATTCCCAAATTCTGTTTTAATAGCTATGTCATTTACTTGATATTTATTGTAAAAAGTGCACTAAATTTAGTATTCGAGATTTAACTTAAAATATGTATATGTGCAAATACTTATAAATATATTTAAAAAAATTACTTATTTATAATTTTTTCTGATCCCTTAATTATTATTTGTGGTGCAACTGTCAGTCTTTGCACCTCATTTTTACCATTTTTATCAATTATATCGCAAAGCATGTTCATTGCTTTTATCCCTAATTCAACAGGACAATCCTCTAGATATGTAATGTTCAATCCTACCATGTCTAAAAACTCATTTTTATCAAACCCTATTATTGATAAATCATCTGGTATTTTTTTATTTTCTTCATTTATGGCTTTTATAACTCCCATAGTCATCATATTACTACAAACAACCATAGCAGTTGGATGATCTTTTTGCTTCAATAAGTTTTTAGTTAACTCATATGCTTTTTCTAATTTAAACTCACCACTTAAAATATACTCTTCTTCAACTGGAATTTTATTAATCTCTAATGCTTTTTTGTATCCAATTAATCTATCCATTGCTGGCTCTGAACTCAACAATCCAGTTATAATTGCTATTTTAGTATGTCCTTCTTTTATAAATAAATTTGTTGCTTCAAATCCACCTTTAACATTATCTACAAAAACTCCATTCAAATTGGTAAACGTTATATCTGCTGATACTAATATTATTGGTATATTTAAATTATGAATTGTATTTATATAATCATCATTAAATTTTTCTTCGCCAAAACCTGGAGTCATTATTATCCCTTGTATTCTTTGTTCTTTAAGAAGTTTAAGTGCATTTACTTCTTTATGTAAATAATTATCTGTGTTAAACAAAATTATATTTAAATTATTTTTTTCAGCTATTTCACTAATTCCCTTTATAATTTCTCCAAAATATGAATTGGTTATATCAGGAACAATTACACCAATTGTGCTAGTCTCACTTTTAGATAAACTTCTAGCAATAGCACTTGGAATATAATTCATTTCTTTTATTACAGCCTCTATTCGTTTTTTAGTGTCTTCTTTTACATATCCAGAATTATTTAATACTCTCGATACTGTTGATGCTGAAACGTTGGCTATTTTTGCAATATCATTTATTGTTATTGACATACAATTCACCTCATTACATACCTTCTAGATTATATTTATATAATAAAAGTCATAATTCAAAGAAATGGTAGCGGTTCCATAGTAATTATAATATATATAGTACTTCGTCATCCAAGTATAGTAATCTTATATTGTATATCACAATATAAGAAATATAGGATTTCGAGTATACTTTTTAAGTATAATATATATCATACTTTTTTCAAGTCCTAAAAACAAAATATTTTTAATATAAGAAAATTTATTTATATTACATAAAAAATAACAAATCCAAAACGCCATAATTATTTTTCATCAGGCAAAGAGGTAAATTGCGCTCATAGTGAGTCCATTAGGTCAATTTGCCGACGCAGCATGATTGGAAATAGATTAGTAAGTAGACTTGTTACTTGAATGTGTCTAATTTGTAGTACTTATAATTAAAGGCATAAATTTAAGCAGTATCCTTAAATTCACGCCCTTGTGATATTTATTCTTCAATATTATACTATATTTTCAAATAATATCATAGCCTTATTTTCTTAAACCATTAACAAATCTTTCTATTCTCTTTAATGCTTCAATAATATTATCCATAGACGAAGCATAACATGCTCTAATAAATCCCTCTCCACATTCTCCAAATGCATTTCCTGGAACAGTTAATACTTTTTCACTTATAAGCAATTGTTCACAGAACTCATCAGATGTTATCCCTGTAGATTTAATACTTGGGAATACATAAAATGCTCCTAAAGGTTCAAAACATTCTAATCCAATTTTCCTGAATCCCTCTACTAACACTCTTCTTCTTCTGTTATATTCCTTCGTCATTTCTATAACACTATCATCACCATTTTTTAATGCTTCTATAGCTGCATATTGAGCAGTTGTTGGAGAGCACATAATTCCATATTGATGTATTTTCTTCATTGCATCGATTAAAATTTGATGTCCGCAAACATATCCAAGTCTCCATCCTGTCATCGCATATGATTTAGAAAATCCATTTATAACTAATGTTTTTTCTTTCATTTCTGGAAATGATGCTATCGAAACATGCTTATCTCCATAACAAAGTTCTGCATATATTTCATCAGAAATTACAATGATATCTTTATCCTTTAACACCTCAACTATTGCTGCAAGCTCATCCCTATTCATAATTGCGCCTGTTGGATTGTTAGGGAATGGGATTATTACTACTTTTGTCTTAGGCGTAATAGCTTCTTCCAAATCCTCTGGCATAAGCTTAAATTCATCTTCAGCTTTAAGGTTTAAAACTTTAGCAGTAGCACCTGTAAATGCCGTACATCCTTTATATGCTACAAAGCTAGGTTCTGGAATTATAACTTCATCTCCTGGACCTACTAAAGCTCTTAGTGCTAAATCAATTCCTTCACTTCCACCAACTGTAACTAATATTTCATTTAATGGATTATAGCTTAAGTCAAATCTTCTATAAAGGTATTTTGAAATTTCATTACGTAATTCAACAAATCCAGCATTAGAAGAATAATGAGTATGTCCTTCTTCTATAGAATAAATTCCAGCTTCTCTAACATTCCAAGGAGTAACAAAATCAGGTTCCCCAACTCCTAATGAAATTACATCTTCCATTTCATTTATCATATCAAAATATTTTCTTATGCCTGATGGAGGCATTTTTTTTACATTATCTAAAATCATATTTTCTAATATCATATAAATATTGCCTCCCTATCGTCTACTTTCTTTTCCTTAAATATTGTTCCATGTTCTTTATATTTCTTTAATACAAAATGAGTTGCTGTGCTAAGCACATATTGTTGCACTGCTAATTTTTGTGAAACAAAAAGTGCAACTTCCTTCATTGTTTTTCCTTCAATAATAACAGTTAAATCAAATCCTCCAGACATTAAATAACAAGCTTTAACTTGTGAAAATTTATAAATTCTCTCTGCTACCTTATCAAAACCTTCTCCTCTTTGAGGTGTTATTTTTACTTCTATTAATGCAGTAACTGTTTCACTTCCGGTATTTTCCCAATTTATAAGAGTTGTATAACCTGCTATTATACTCTTCTCTTCATAATCTCTAATAGCTTCTCTGACTTCTTCTACAGTTTTACCTGTCATAGTAGCAATTTGTTCATCGCTATACCTACTGTTTTTTTCTAATATTTCAAGTATTTCCTCCATTGCAAATGCCCTCCTTATTTTTATAAATGAATGATGAATAATTAATATCTAGATTTAATTATCCTTATAACAGTTCTAAAATTATATAATTTTATATACATAAAAAAAGTCCTCCATCCCAAACAAGGGACGAAGGAACTACTTCGCGGTACCACCCTAATAAACAATATAAATATTGTTCACTCAGCTGGAGTATCTAAAACATTAATACTCCACCTCTATAACGTGAGGAACACGTCATTACCTAATTAAAAATTGAACACATAAATGCAAAATTACTGTTAATCCTTATTTTTTAGTAATGAAATTCAAAGGCTGCTTCTATAAAGCTTACTTACTAGACTTCCACCAAACTCTAGCTCTCTAAAAAGTTCACTTAAATATACTATTCCTTATCACTATTTTTAAAATATAAAACAATAATAATTAGTTATAAATAAAACAACTATTAATTTAAACTAATTATAATAAAAAACGTCATTGTGCATGCTTTTATAATATAAATACTTAAATACTTAAATACTTAAATACTTAAATACTTAAATACTTATTTATATTATAAACTCAATTATATAAATAATTCAATACTATTTTATATATTATTTTAACATATTAATAATCAACTCATAAATTTATAAACTTAAAATAAAATTTATAAATTTAAAGAGAGTCATAAGTTTTGTCTCTTATAACTCTCTATTAAACAACTAATAATTATAATTCATTATCTATGCTGTTGTTTTTTAGCTCTTCTACATGCTGGGCATCTCACTGGCTCATTTTCAAAGCCTTTTTCCTTATAAAATTCTTGTTCTCCTACTGTGAAAATAAATTCTTCTCCACAATCTTTACATACTATTTTTTTGTCTTCCATTTTAATGTTCTATTGCCAAAGTATAATAACTTTGCAACAGTTCACCTCCTCTTTTAACTTAAAGTTTTCACTTTAATATTAATAGTATCCCTTAATCTTCAATAAATATTCATTTTTATAATTTATTTTTCAACTACAAGTTTAAATTCTTCATCCTCAAGTTTTATAGAACAGTTTCCACCCTCGCTTAATTTACCAAACAAAATTTCATCAACTAATAGTGGTTTTATCTTAGAGCTTATTATTCTAGCAATCTCCCTAGCTCCAAATTCCTGTGATGTTCCTATTTTTGCTACATGACTAATACACTCATCATTAAAGTTAATTTTTATTTTCTTAGCCGCAAGCTTATTTTTAAAGTCATTTAATTGTTTTTTAGCAATATCTAATGCCATAGAATCATTCATACTGTTAAATACAACTATCTTGTCTAATCTGTTTCTAAATTCAGGACTAAAGAACTTCTTAACTTCTTCCATTATAGCTTCACCTTTAACTTCTCTATCACCAAAACCTATAAGTCTCTTACCTATATTTCTTGCACCAGCATTTGAAGTCATTATTATTATTGCATTTCTAAAATCAGCTTTTCTACCTTTATTATCTGTCAGAGTAGCATAATCCATTACTTGAAGTAGTACACTCAAAATATCTTGATGTGCTTTTTCAATTTCATCAAGCAATAATACACAGTGAGGTTTTTTTCTTATAGAATCTGTAAGTAATCCGCCCTCTTCATATCCGACATATCCTGGAGGTGATCCTATAAGCTTTGAAGCTGCATGTTTTTCAGCATATTCACTCATATCAAATCTAATAAGTTCTATGCCCATCTTTTTAGCAAGACATCTTGCGATTTCAGTTTTACCAACTCCTGTAGGGCCAACAAATAGCATTGATGCTACTGGTTTATCTTCTTCATTCAATCCTGATCTAGACATTTTTATGCATCTTACAACTTCTTCAATTGCATTATCCTGGTGGAATATATTTTCTTTTAAATCTGCTTCAAGATGTTTTAACGAACTTATTTCACTGCTTTCCACTGTTTGCTTTGGAATACTACATACCTTAGATATTATTTCTTCAATGATTTTTTCATCAACTATAATTTTCTCATCTAAATTTTCGTTATGCATACGTGCATAAGCACCTGCTTCATCAATTATATCAACAGCTTTATCAGGTAAATATTTATCATTAATATATTTATCACTTAATTTTACTGCATCTGCAATTGCTTCATCTGTATAACTTACATTATGATATTCTTCATAATTCCTCTTAAGTCCATTTAAGATTTGTATAGCTTCATTAATAGACGGTTCTTTCACATCTATAGTTTGAAATCTCCTTGTTAATGCTTTATCTTTTTCAAAGAATTTTTTGTATTCTTCAAAAGTAGTTGCTCCAATAAATTTAATCTTTCCATCAGTTAAATATGGTTTTAACAAATTAGATGCATCTAATGCTCCACCATTCAACGATCCAGCACCAACTATGTTATGAATTTCATCAATATAAACTATAGGCTTGTGCTCTTTTCCTATTAAATCTAAAATCCTCTTTATTCTTTCCTCAAAGTCTCCTCTATATTTTGTACCAGCAATTACTGATCCAATATCTAGCGAAAACATAGAACTTCCCTTTAATTTCTCAGGAACTTTTCCTTCACTAATAAGCTTTGCTAGTCCTAAAGTAATCGCTGTTTTTCCAACACCTGATTCCCCTACATGGATAGGATTATTTTTTATCCTTCTGCAAAGTATTTGAATACTTCTTTCTAGGATATCTTCTCGTCCTATTAAAGGATCACAATGTTCTTCTTTTGCTTTTTCTATCAGATTAACTGTGAATTTGTGTAAAAACGCATCTTCTTTTTTCTTTTTAGTCTTTTCTTCACTATTAATAGGTTCTGATGGAATCTCTTCTTCTTCAAGATCTTCATGAGTTTCTTCATCATACTCTGATATTTCTTCTTCATTACTCGTATCTGCTTCATGGCATAACAAATATAATAAATCTCTTCTATTAACCCCTTCTTGCTGCAAATAGTATAGAGCATAGCTATTCTCCAAGTTAAACATTGCAGAAAGTATATGATCTACTCCTATAGCTTCTTTTCCGCTGTATTTAATCTGTTCATTAGCTGTTAAAATAACTCTCTGAAACTCTATACTCTCTTGTGGCTCACCATTTCTTGTTGTATTCACATATGTCTTTATATATGTTTTCAGATTATATCGTAAATTTTCAATACTTCCACCACATTCCTTAATTGCATGTTCTACATTTTCATCAAATGTTGCTGCATATAGTAAATGCTCAGGTGTAATATATTCCGAATTCCTTTCCTTTGCCTCTTCATAAGCTTTAAGTAATATGTTGTTAACCTCATCTGTAATTTTCATACTCTACACCTCCTCTACAGTAAGCTTAAATGGAAATCCTTGTTCCTTTGCTAAAGACATAGCATTAGCAACTTTTGTCATTGCTATATCATAGCTATAGATTCCAGCTATACCATTTCCTTTTTGATGCACATCCAGCATTATTTTTTCTGCTTCTATTAAATTTTTATTAAATACTGATACTAATATATTAATAACAAATTCCATGGTAGTATAATCATCATTATACATAACCACTTTGTAATTTTTAGGTTTCTTTATCTTTACTTTATCTTTTTGCTTTGTTGCAATGTTAGTTTCCATAATATATTACTTCATCACTCCTTGTACTTTAATATCGACTATATATATTATTTTAAATAGCTACATTTTATCACAATATTAAAATTCATACCAATGAATTTATGTTTAAAGCACATTCAAAAAAATAACACTTCCATATATCAAACCCATTTTTCATCATGCTGCATTAGGAGATTTCTCTAATAGCCAGCTATGAAACAAATCCACTTCTTTGCTTGATGAAAAATAATCATAAAATTTTGGACTTGTTATTTTCTTTCATGTGTCTAAACTAATTTTACTACACTTATTTCGTTATTTTCCACACCTATTATACTTCTTTTATTTACAATATAATCCTTTATTATATCTATCGCTTCTTCTGATATAATTTCACCTGGACATATTAAAGGTATTCCTGGTGGATATGGAATTATTGATTCTTTTGCAATTTTATTTTTGCATTTATCAACTTCACACAATTCACTATCTAAACTAAACACTTCATGCGGCTCAAATTTCTTTTCTGGAATAGTATTATAATATTTTGACCCTGAATCTCCAGCTATATTCTCTATATCTAAATCTAATATTGCTTTGTATATCTTATAAAAATCATCATCTGTATTAACAGGAGATAATATCAAAACAACACCTCTTGAAAAACTCATTTCTGCTTGTATTTTTTTACTTCTTAGATAATCAAGAAATTTATGTCCGCTATAACCTTCTGGCAATATTAATACATATCTAGACAAATCAATATCATATTGTTCAAATTTATTATTTCTCTTATCCTTATATTGTTTATTTAAATCGAATTTATTTAATATATGAACCTTGCATGTAGATTCCATTTTCTCTTTCCAAATTTCTGCTCTATCTATTAACTTTTCATAATTTTTATCACCGTAATTATCCAAATAATATCTAGCATAATCTAATGATCCCATTATTAAATACGATGGTGATGTTGTCATAAAAGTTTTTAAATAAAATTCTAACATGCTATTTTCTTCATTACCTAAAAGGTATGACCCCTGTGTTAAAGCTGGTAAAGTTTTATGTGCACTTAAAACCACATAATCCCCTAAACTTGAAACTGATTTTGGCAATCTCTTATTTATTCCAAAATGAGCTCCATGAGCGCAATCAATAATTGTTTTTAATCCTTTTTTCTTTAAATCCAATATTATTTCTTCAATATCATATGTAATTCCAAAATAGTTTGGATAAGTTAATATAATCCCTTTTACATTCTTACAACAGCTTAATGCTTTATATATATTTTCTCTATTAGGTGGAAGAAAAACTCCATTTTCGTTATCAATAATAGGCTCAATATACTTAACTTTTAATTTTCTTAAGATAAGTCCATTATAGATTGATTTATGACAATTTCTTTCAACTAAAATCTCATCCCCTTCATTAAAAGCTGAAAATATCGCTGCCAAGTTTCCTGAAGAACTTCCATTAACTAAAAAATATGCTTTTTTAGCATTGTAAGTTTTAGCCAACAATTCTTGTGCTTCTTTTATAACACCTTCTGGACAATGTAGATTATCTAGGGGATCAACTTCTGTTATATCTAAAAAGCCTAATCTTTTAACAAACTCTTCTCCAATTTCATTTCCTAAAAATGCGCTTCCACATTTATTTCCTGGCATTGAAAGAAGTAAATTTTTTTCATCATGATATTTAAGTAATTCTTCTAACAATGGTAACTTCAAAAATACCTCTCCTATCTAAAGTTTAGTTTATATAAACGAAATATACATAACCAACTTGTAACTTAGATTTATGTAGCCACTCACGGAAATCATAGATATTTGTTTCATCGGACTTATGAAATTTTTGATGGAACATACAATCTTAAAACCATCTATTAAAATTTTCAGTAACCGAAACAAATGCATGCTCCCTATTTCGGTTAACTATTACATAACTCTAAACCCCAAGTTGTTTATCTACATCTTCTTTAAATCTTCAATAAATTTTAAAACACTAGATTCATCAGTTGCCCATGATGTTACTAATCTAATCGCAGCATATTTTTCATCAATAACTCTTTCAATATTAAATGAATAATTTTCACTTAATTTCTTGATTATATCATTAGGCAAAATAGGAAATTGTTGATTTGTAGATGAATCTGTCAAAAATTCATATCCCTTTTCTTTCAAGGCATTTTTTAATAAAATAGCCATGTTATTAGCATGTTTTGCAAGTTCAAAGAATAAATCATCTTTAAACAATTCTTCAAATTGAATTCCGAGCAATCTTCCTTTTGCAAGCAATCCCCCTTTTTGCTTTATAGAATATCTAAAATCTTCTTTTAAAGAATTATTACATATAACAAGTGCCTCTCCAAAAAGAGCTCCATTTTTTGTTCCGCCAATATAAAAAGCATCTACTAAATTAGCTATATCACATAATGTCAAATCATTTTCTTCTGATAAAAGTGCAGATCCTAAACGTGCACCATCTAAATATAAAAGTAAGTTATTTCTTTTACAACACTTATGTAACTCTTCTAATTCTAATTTTGTATATAAAGTTCCAAGCTCTGTAGAATTTGATATATATACTAACTTAGGTTGAACCATATGTTCATCCGTATGAGCATCTACAACCTTTTGAATTAAATCAGATGTAAGTTTTCCATCATTAGTTTTCATAGTAATAACCTTGTGTCCTGTAGATTCAATAGCACCTGTTTCATGGCAATTGATATGAGACGTATCTGCTCCTATTGCTGCTTGATGTGGTCTTAAGAAAGCAGATATTGCAGTAAGATTCACTTGTGTTCCACCTACTAGCAAATGTATATCTACATCATCACGATCAATTTTCCTTTTTAATAAGTCTATAGCTTTCTGAGTATAGCAGTCTGTGCTGTACCCTTCTGTCTGCTCTAAATTTGTTTCTACTAGCGCATTTAATATTCTTGAATGCGCCCCTTCACTATAATCATTTCTAAAACTGTACATAATATAACCTCCACCTATGTTATTAATTTTTTTAAACATTAATCCATCTAACTCTAATAAAGAATACTTCATATAAATATCTAACATAGAACTTAAATTTATGTAATAACTAATCAAAATCAAATACTATTTTCAACTTGAATCTCTATAAGGCAGATGTAATTAGCTAAGATTTCACACTGAATAAAATCTTATAAATTCATACTTTTAACAATTATTTATAGTCATGAAATTTACTTTATTCCCATTCTATATAAATAAACAAACTACGGACTATATGTATGTTTTAAATGTATATCTAAACTAGAAATAGAGGTCATGCTTTTGTGTAGTGTTACCTCAAAATTTTCAGTAACCGAAACAAAAGCATGACCTCTATTTCGGTTAGTTATCACATAACTTCAAATTCCAAGTTGTTTATCTACAACACATATATTTTATGAACACACTTCAATTATTTGTATTGATAAATTTTTTAATACTTTTTTTCCAACTTCAAATATCATTTCCTCTGTCAATTCATCTAATCCATTAATTTCATCAATATATATTTTATAGTCTCCAAACATAGAATCATATGTAGCTAACTCTTTTGCTAACACTATGCTTTGTTCTTCTCTAAACAATCTCTTTAATTTAAAACTTTTTATTAATTGTTCCATTTGCATTCTATCTATATGATACTGTGATAATTCCACTTTTCCTATGCATTCCTTAATTAAACTTATAGCTTTATCTACATTTTCCTTAGCTGTGTTAAAAGTTATCTTATATAATTTTATATAATTTTCATTTGCAATTTTAGTAATCACATCATATATAAGTCCATTCTCAGTCCTAAGTATATCATAAAGAAGTGAATTAACTCCTTCACCAAAATATTGATTGAAAATTCTAAGGCTTTTCATTTCTATACTAGTTAGGTTATCTATTGGACATATTATTTCAACCCTACATGTTTTGATGCCATTTCTTTTATTATTAAGTACTTCTACTTTGGGATATTCATATTCGATTTTCTTACAATTCAATTTATTGCTTCCATCATTTTTATCCAACTTTACTTTCCATTGACCAAAATACTTATTTATAATATATTTAACTTTTTCAAATTCTCTTGATGAAATTACCACAATAGAAGTATTTTGTGGGAAATAATATTTATTATAAAATTTCTTTATATCACTTAATGTCATACTCTCTAAACTATTCTTAGTTCCTATAATTGGGTACTTTATTCTTCTACTATTAAAACAATTAAAAAACAGTTTATCTTCACAATATTGCTCTAATTCTTCATCCCATTCTTCAAGTTCTTGTTTTATTACATCCATTTCTTCTTTAAAACCATCATCTCCAAAAGTAGGATTAATAATTATATCTGATAATAATTCTAAACCTTTTTCTAAATCTGGTCCAAGCAAGGTCCCATAATAAATCACATATGGATAATTTGTCATAGCATTGTTAAATCCAAAAACATTAGTTAAATCTTCATTTATTTGTTTCTCCGTTCTATTTCTAGTTCCCTTATACACCATATGTTCAGTTGCGTGAGCTACACCATACTTTTCATTTTCAACTCCTGCACCTGCATCTATTGATATGCAAATTGATGTAAGTTCTGAATCAGTATGCTTATATATTAATTTAAAA
Organism: Clostridium saccharobutylicum DSM 13864; assembly: GCF_000473995.1. Classification (NCBI taxonomy): domain Bacteria; kingdom Bacillati; phylum Bacillota; class Clostridia; order Eubacteriales; family Clostridiaceae; genus Clostridium; species Clostridium saccharobutylicum. The sequence goes on from NC_022571.1 coordinate 4,289,017, forward strand.
TTATTTTCAAAAATATATTCTTGCAATTATTTTCCCTCCCTACAAATTTTATAATTTATTTATCTGTGATAGGCAACTCTTGATTGAATGTACCTTATACATTGAAATATATATCATACTAGAAAGAACTGGTAGTCTTTTGTGCAGTATTGCATTGAGAATATGGTTGCAGGTATTTCTACAGTAGAAGTTGTTCCATTTTAATTTGTCCAAATTTTACACTTGGACAAATTAAAATGGGTGCAACTCCTACTGTTAGAAATCCGCAGCCATATTCTCTAGCAATCAAGCAACAGACTACCAGTTCTTTCGGTAAGCTTTTACATATATCTAAATTACAACTTGCCTATTTGTATACAACTATTTCTCTACAGCTTTTAATGCAATAGCACATTCAATTCTCTTCTTTTGCATTTTACATCCAATTTCATATGGAATATTCATATCACCATTGAAATTAAAGTTATTTGCTTGGCATCCACCACTACAGTAGAATTTAGCCCAACATTCTCTACACTTAGGTTTATTATATATATGAGATTTTTTAAACTTCTTAGCAAGATCAGTATCATATGTATCATCATAAATGCTGCCTAACTTAAATTCTTCTTTTCCAACAAATTGATGACATGGGTATACTTCTCCTTGTGGAGTTATTGCTACATATTCAAATCCAGCACCACAGCCTGAAATTCTCTTATAAACACATGGTCCACCTTGAAGATCTATATTAAAGTGATAGAATTTAAATTCATCATTTCCTTCTCTTTTTCTTGTTGCCATTTCTTCATATAACTTATCATAGTTATCAAATATTGTATCAATATCACTTTCTCTAAGAGCAAGTGGATGTCCATCTTCTAAAACAACAGGCTCTATAGATAATTCCCTAAAACCTTCATTAACCATAGCCATCACATCTTGATAAAAATCAGTATTTTCTCTTGTGAAAGTCCCTCTTACATAGTAAGTCTTTCCTGGTGTTCTTCTCTTAATCATTTCTTTAATATTAGGAACTATATCATCATAAGAACCACTCTTATCAGGTTTAATTCTAACATTATCATTAACTTCTTTTCTACCATCTAAAGAAAGAATTATATTTCCCATTTCTTTATCCATATAATCCATCATTTCAGGAGTTAAAAGGGTAGCATTAGTAGTCATAGTAAATCTAATTCTCTTACCCCATTTTTCTTCATTATCTCTTGCATACGCAATTATTTCTTTTATAGTATCCATGATTAAAGTTGGTTCTCCACCAAATAAATCAATTTCTATATTTTTTCTTGGACCACTTCTCTTAATTACGTAATCAATAGCTTTTTTAGCAGTATCAGCACTCATGACACCACCATGTCCATGATATTCACCTTCATCTGCGAAGCAATATTTACATCTTAAGTTACATCCATGAATTACATTTAAACAAATAGCCTTTATATAATCTCTATCTTCCATAGAACTATGAGCTATATCTTCATATTGATCTTCTGAATATAGAATTCCATCCTCAGCTAATTCTTGAATTTCATCATAAGCTTCTGAAAGTTCTTCTTCATCATACTTGCCTTTAAGACTTTCCAATATTTCTTTTTTATTTCTTAATTTATCATCATCTAATATGTCATAGACTAATTCGTCTACTACATGAACTGCACCAGTATTTACATCTAAAACAAAATAATTTTCGCCTTGTTTGAATTTATGTATCAAAGCCAATTTAAATTCCTCCTAATATACAAAGTAAGCAGCAACTATATAGTTACTGCTCGAAAAATTAGTTTTCGCACTCTAAGTTTGCAACTGTACAAGATGTTTTACAAGCTGATTGACATGAGTTTGCACATTCCTTACATCCTGGTTTACATAAACTATTCTTAATATTTGGTTTGTTTATAGTTTTTATGTGTTTCATTACAAAAACCCTCCATTTTTAAATATACTAGATAATTATAGCATAATATCCATCACTATTAAAGAATTAGTGCTATCTCTTTTTATCAAATATAGACACAAATTATTCATTTTTATAAATAAACCATACAAAAATAAATACTTGCTAAATAGTACTAAAAATAGCTGCACATATGTGTATCTAAATTTTTCATACTATAAAACAAGTATTTATTATACTCTTATAAATCTTTCCCTAATATTAACATACCTATATTATTGTGTAGTTAGAATTACAATTAATTGAATTAATTATAAATGTGTAATCTGAATTATATTAATTTCAAATATCTGTTTTTAATCTTTAAGCATATATAATACTATAAATATGTCATAACCACAGTTGATTTAATATTATTTACCCCTTAGGCTTTTAATTAACACCTATGCGTAAATTATATCTACATTTCTTCTATTTGTATATTATACTAAAGTATACTTTTTAATAACATAGAGCATATTTTTAAAAATAACTAATCCATCTGCCAAGCCCATTTTTCATAATGACACTTTAGACTTGTTATTTTCTTTCATGTGCCTAAAAGAAACTAATAGAACTATATTATGCCCTTTTCTTTTAAAATATTTAATGCAGTTGTTTTATTTTTTACTTCTAGTTTAGAATAAACAGCTGCAATATGCTTCTTTACTGTAATCAAAGCAATATTTAGTTTTTCAGAAATCTCACTTTGCTTATATCCTTTATTCACTAAATTCATTACTTCACTTTCTCTTGGTGTTAATTCTATTTTTTCATCATCACTATAATTTTTCATGTACATATAGTTAAACTTTTCACAATTAGGCAGCAAAACTTTCACATATTCCTCTTCTTTTTCTATATGTCTCAAAATAGGTAATATATACGGTGCTAACTCTGCAAAACACATTACAACATGATCCTCTTTAGCATACGATATAGCTTTCATTAATGAATCTTTAGCTTTTTCAATCCCGTATAGATTATATTTTGCAATTGAGTCAAATATATATGAATATATAATTCCAAACATACCATTTTTATTTTTACAAACTTCTAACATTGTTTCTGCTTGAACTTCTAATTCAATATAGCTTTCTTTAAGCATCATAGCTAATGCTGATACAATATATCTCAAAGTTATAACCGGTGAAATATTTTGCATCTTAGGTCTTTCATAATTTTTAACACATTTATTTATTTCTTCTAAATTTCCAGTAATTCCATATATATATCCCATAGGTATTTCTTCACCTTTTAGAAAACTCGGAATATTAAGTTTTTGATATTCCTTAATTAATATTTCTAGCTTACTTGTAGCCTCACGTCTATTATTTTTATTCAAACAAATCCTCATCAAAAGGAAAAGTGAACAAATTATAATACTTGTCTGTTTTTTTATTTTTGCTTTATGTAATGCTTTATACGCAAACAATTCTGCCTCATCTACATTTCCAGTTTCAAAAAGATATTCTGCTTTTATTAAATAATTTGATCCTGTAGCTCCACCGTTAGATATGCGAATGAAATACTTTATTCCTTTTTCAAAACACTCTGCTGATTCTTTTAATTTTCCCCGTTCCCTATAATATAAGCATAAAAAATGTGGAGATCCAAAAGTAACTGGCATCTTATCATTTGCTATCTTAGAAGTTCCCCCATTAAAAAATTCATAAGCTTTCTTATGATACTCAATCATCTTTTCTACATCATTCATGCTTAAAAGACTCTCCAAGAATGCAATTTCACCCAGCACTTGGTTCTTATCTTTAAGATTTTCATCTTTCTCATAGATAGATTTTGCTTCATATAGACGTTCCCTAGCAATCACACCATTCCCATAAAGTATGTAAAAAAATAAATATGTTAAATAAGCTACAGGCCTATTTATTTTTTCGTTAATATTTAATTCGTCAAAAACTGAATTTATAATTCTTTGCCATAGGCTGGTAAGATCTATTGTATAATTTCTTTCCATTAAATCAAGAACGCGCTTAAAGTTCTTTGCTTTATAATAATATTTTATTGCTTGTATATCTTCGTTATTTTTTGAATACCAATCACCGCTTGCATTATTTACTTTATTAAAATCTATATTAGAATATAAAAGTTCTTCTTGTAATGCACTCTTTAAAATAGAATGCATTGTATATAGCTTCGATTTCGAATCATATCTTATAAAACAGTTATTTGAGATTAAATTTTTAATTATTAACCTGCATTTTTGATTTCCAGTAATATATATAGCTTGCTCTAATGTAAAGTTCTCAACTAATGCAAGTTTTAAAAGTATTTCTTTTGTTGTTTCATCAAACTTATCATACGCAGCAATTTTAATCAATTCCGTCGCTTTTGGTATATCATCAAAAGTATTTTCATTATGATATTGAAGTAATGCAAGATAAGTAGCAGATGGCCATCCACCCGTATATTCATATACTTCTTTTTTTTCTTTATAGCTTAATTTTATTCCATTAAGTTTAAAGAATTCTACAGTTTCTTCAAATGTAAATGATATATCATCCTGCCACATTATTATGCATTTTTGCTTTAATTCAAGCTCAATATATTCATTTGATGGTCTATTACGACTTATTATAACAATATGTAAATTAAATATTTCTTCTAAACATATAGTTTTTAAAAAATCATTAATATATTCATTTTCTTTATCATACCAGTCATCGATAACTATAACAGTTTTTTGCTTCAATTCATCCTTTATTATATCTATAATTTCATAGACATAATTATCATTTTTAGGGAATCCATACTCACTAAGTCTCTCACTAAGACTTAAATTTGAGCTTTTAATTGATTTACAAAATTTATACCACATCCAAATATCATCGTTCTTTTTATTACCTACATCAAACCAAATAGTTTGTATTTCTTTTTTATTTTCCAAAAAATTTCTTACTGAAGTTGTTTTACCATATCCCATGGGTGCTGAAATAAAAAACACAGGCACCTCAAAAATTTGAGATAACATACTAGTAATACGCTTTCTATGTACTAATTTAGGCCTAAAGATTCCTTTCGTCATAAATAATTATCACCCTTAATATAAATCATTATGCTTAGTAACATAATTAAATTTTTATGTTTATAAACTACCATACTATTCCAAATAATACTACACATTTTAATATTAATATACATATTATATAGTTTTCTAAATTACATACCAATACTTTACCACACCTAATACTCAACTTCAAACCTTTCTTTTGTATAATTTAACTGTTCATATTAAAGTCTTTATATGATATACGAATAGCAATTCCAGCTTCATCAAATTTATAGTTTGTACTATTAATTGAACTTTTATTATTAACTTAATTCATACCTACAGTATAAAAGGCTTCTGCCATCTCGCTAGAATCTTTGTTAATTCTTATTCACTTCTAAAAAAATAAAAATAGTCTTCAACATTAAAGACAAGTTAATGTTGAAGACTACTTATAATGTATAATTTTACTATTGTGTTTTAAGACACATGAAAGAAAATATCAGGTTCAAAATATCATGATTTTTTTTAAATGTGCGTAAATATTATCCGCAAAAAATTCTATAATTCAATAACTCTACTTAAAAGTTGATTACTTCTCTTTATAAACTCATCCATTTCATTTGCATCCAATTCCTTATTAGCTATTTTAGCTAAATCCATAATATGTTCACAAATTGTCCTAACTTCATCTTTTTTAGAATCATCCTTAGAAACTTCTACAAGCTTCTTAATTATAGTATTTTTATTATTTACTACTAAAGTTTTTTCTTCATTGAACATTCCTGGAAAATTCATTCCTGATTTTGCATACATCTTGCTCATTTGAGCCATTCTTCTTGATTCTTCTGAAACTAAAATAAGTGCTGGTGTTTCTGTATTTTTCAATGCTTCAACTGATAATTTATTAACCTTTTCACCAAGAGCAGTCTTAAATACATGTTCTATTTCCTTATTTAATGCTTTTTGAGTTTCATCATTTTCATCAGTCTTTGATCCTAAAGTATCTGAAATATCAGAATCAATTCTATTAAATTTCACTCCTGATTCATGCATTTCTAAAAATGAAATAAAATGATCATCTAAACTACAATTCAATATCACTGCATCCAAATCATATTCTTTAAACATTTTAATATATTGAGATTGTTGTTTTTCATCATTGACATAAAATACTTTATTTTCATGCTTTTCTTTGTTAGCTTCAAGATAATCTTTTAATGTTACAAACTCGTCTTTTAAGTTTTTAAAGATTATTATATCTTTAATTTTTTCATAGAATTTTTGATCTCTTAAACAACCATATTTAATAAATATTTGTATATCTGGCCAAAACTTATTAAATTCTTCTCTACTATTTTTAAATAAGTCAACTAATTTATCTGCAACCTTTTTAATTATATGGTTAGAAATCTTAGAAACTTCTTTATCATTTTGAAGGAAACTTCTTGATACATTTAGAGGTAAATCCGGACAATCTATAGTTCCCTTTAGTAATAATAAGAAATCTGGAATTACTTCTTTTATATTATCTGCAACAAACACTTGATTATTATAAAGTTTTACTTGCCCTTCTGTTGCTTCAAATTCATGAGTTAATTTAGGAAAATATAATATTCCTTTTAAATTAAATGGATAATCAACATTTAAATGAATCCAAAATAATGGTTCATTAAAATCCATAAATACTTTTCTGTAAAAATCTTTATATTCTTCATCAGTACAATCTTTAGGTGCTTTAATCCATAAAGGCTTTGTATCGTTCAAAGGTTTTGGTGCTTCTGGCTCTACTAATTCTTGATATTCAGTACCATCTTCCTTTTTCTTTGTTACATATTTAGGTTCTTCTTTTGGTTTATTTTCATCTTCTAAATATATTTCTGTAGGTAAAAATGAACAATACTTCTTTATTATTTCTCTAACTTTATATTCTTCTAAGAACTCTTTACTTTCTTCATTAATATATAATGTTATAGTTGTCCCTCTTGTAGTTCTCTCTTCAGACGTAGATATTTCATACTCAGTGCCACCTTCATTACAAACCCATTTTACTGCTTCAGCTTCACTTTTATATGATAATGTATCTATTTGAACTTTGTCAGAAACCATGAATGTTGAATAAAATCCAAGACCAAAATGACCTATTATATCCTTACCTTCATCCATTTTATCTTTATATTTTTCCACAAAATCTGTTGCTCCTGAGAAAGCAACTTGAGTAATGTATTTTTTTACTTCTTCTTCAGTCATTCCAATACCATTATCTATAAATTTCAAAGTTTTATTTTCCTTATTTATAGATACAGTCACTTTATACGATTCCTCTTTATCTATATTAGCTTCGCCTAAAGAAACTAGTCTTTGAAACTTACTTATTGCATCACATGCATTACTTATAACTTCTCTAATAAAAATGTCTTTGTCAGAGTATAGCCATTTCTTAATAATGGGAAATATATTCTCTGTATCAATTGAAATATTACCATTTTCTTTTATCATTATAACCACTCCTCTTATTTTTCTAGAAAATATTTTAGCCTAACATATGCTAATTGTCAAATTGTTCTTTAAATAGTTTAACAATGGATACTTACATCATTGTATATAATAATCTATATACTTAGCATGTCTTATTATAAAGATACAGTTTATACTTCATTATCTTCAATATACTCTATGAAATGTCTAACTATTTCTGGATCAAATTGCTTTCCTGCATGTTTTTTCAATTCACTTATGGCTTTCTTTTTATCAATCGCTTTTCTATAGATCTTATCCCGAGTCATAATATCATAGGAATCTACTACGTTTATTATTCTTGCCATTAATGGTATTTCTTCACCTTTTAAACCTAAAGGATATCCACTTCCATCCCATTTTTCATGATGTGTTAATACGCTCTTAGCTACATTTCCAAGTTCACTAGACGCATTAATGATTCTATATCCAATTTCTGTATGAGTCTTCATTATTTCAAACTCTTCATCTGTAAGCTTTCCAGGCTTTAATAGAATCTCTTCATTAATTCCTATCTTTCCTATATCATGAAGACTTGCTACTAAAATTAATTCATCTAAATCTGAAATTTTTAGTTTCATTTTTTCCCCTAAAGCTAGAGCATATTTTTGTACTCGTTCAGCATGTTCATTAGTCTCCATATTCTTTTCTTCTAAACTTTTTCTAAGGGATTCCATAATTGAACTTTTGATACTCTTTTTATCCAATAGCTTCTGACGATATACCTTTTCTTCTACCTTCTTAATACAATTGTATATATCATCTTTCAAATCATATTTCACGCTTTCCCCAAGTGCTATACTTAATTGTATGAAATCTGATTCCGTTTCTTCACATTTCCTTCGAATATCTCTAATAACTGCTTCACATTTAGATTGGCCACTATTTGGTAACAGAATTATAAATTCATCTCCCCCCCATCTAAATACATATCCTTGTAAATCACATATGTGTTTTAATATATTAGATATATTTTTTAATAATTTATCGCCTTCCAAATGGCCTAATGTATCATTAACTAACTTAAGACCATTAACATCTCCCATAATTATTCCCAATGGAAGATACTTTTCATAGTTTAATTCTTTAATCTTTTCTTCAAAGCTATATCTATTATATGTTCCTGTAAGTATATCAGTTTGGCTTAGATATCTTAACTTTTCTTCCATGTTCTTTCTTTCAGTTATATCTCTAGATAATCCAACTACCCCCCAAACTTCTCCATCATCATTTATGACAGGTATCTTAATATTTTCTTCTATTCTTTCTTCCCCATTTTCATCCTTCACCTTATCTTCATAGTATTTAGCTTTCTTCGTACTAATAATTTTTTTATCTAGTTCTATAAATTTTACTGCCGTTTCCTTATCGTCATATATTTCTATATCGCTTTTCCCAATTATATCAGTTACGCCTTTTTTATTATAAAATTCCCTAAACTTCTTATTATATCCTATAAATCTACTTTCTGTATCTTTATAAAAAATGGATTCTGGCACTGCATCTATTATTGTTCTCAATATATTCTTTTGATTTTCTATATAAATTTCTCTTTCTTTTCTATCATTTATATCCATAACGATGCCTGCTACCGCTTTATTATGGCCATTATCATCTTTTATGGGGAATATATAACATTCAATAAATGAGCCGTTCACTATTCCTTCTACTACACATACATTTGAACTTTGCAAACACTCTTTTACATTTTTGTTATATATGTTAACTTTTTCTGGCAAAAAAACTTCTTCACTATATTTTCCAATGGCCTCTTCTAATTTTATCTTAAACTTATCTTCATAATGTTTGTTTAGATATAATATTTTAGAGTCAATTCCTTCAATCCAAACTGGCCAAGGCAAATTATTTAAAAATAACTTATATGTTTTTAACATATCAACTTGTTGCATAACTTAACTTTCCCCTTTATTTCTGATTATATCACTTATATATAATTTTACTATTTATTAACTAAAACGTCTACTAAAGTAAATACATCCATATAACTAACATTATTTTCAATTATATAATTTTTTAATTTACTTGTTACATATTACAAACTTAAAATACAAATTAGGTACCTGTTATGTTAAAATTCATTAATATTTTTAACAATAACATAATTATAAGCTTAAATTTATTTTTCAATATAGAATATATTATAAATAAAAATAAATCGACTATATAGATACCCAATATATCTACATAGCCGATTTATAATACGGTATATAAAGTAAAATAACAATTCCAAATCTAACATGAATATTTTTCATCAGATAATTAAGCAAAGTGCCATCATAGTAAATCTATTGTAGTATTTTACCGACGCTAGATCATGAAAAATATTCTGACAGATGGACTTGTTATCTTTTAATGTTCCTACTAACCTATATTTTTAATTAAATTCATTATCAATAACATTCTTATACGCTATATATGTTGCATATAAATATCCACCATAAACTATAATCATTATTAAGGCTGTCACTAATATAGAATTTAATTCACTTCCTGTTCCTAATGCAATTAGATAATTGTTTACCACATTGATTCCAACATATGAATGAACTATCGCAACTGCTAAAGGTAATGCAAAAAACACTGATACCTGCTTAAATATACTTTTGTTGACCATACTTTTGGTTGCACCAATTTTTCTTAATGCTCTATATCTCTCTATTGAATCATTACAATGAGATAATTGCTGTAGTGCAAGCACTGCTGCACTTGCTAATAAGAATATTATTCCTATATAAACAGCTATAAATAATACTATTGATGATATTCCTCTATTAGCATCATATGCCATTTCCCTAGTTTCACCATAGATACCATAACTCAAATCCTTATATTTTTCTCCATCAAATCTAAAATCATTTAATATAGTAGTTAATTTTTCTTTACCTTCTACTTTATTATCACCAGAAAAATTCAAATTCAGTACTTCTCCTGATGATTTTAATCCACTTACCACATAATCTGGGACTATTAAAGTAAATAAACTATCACTTGAAGGTGATGTTGAAAAAGCTTCAGTTTTAATTTTCTTTTCCTTTATTTTAAATTCCTTATCACCTATTTTTATTGAATTTTCTTTTTCCATAAATGCATTTAAAATATTCTTTAGTGGTTCATAATTAGAACACATCAATACTTCATCATCTTTTAAATCTACGGGTGCTTCACCTTTTATCTTTTGCATATTATTATACTCAGATAATTTAATCATATTGGTTTTATCAAATGTTCTAATATCTAAAATTTCTTTTTGATCATTAGTTGTTGTATATTTTTCTAATAAATCTCTAGTACTCATATTATATACATATTGATTAAGTACAGTATAATTTGAATATTCATCCAAGTTATAATTTAATTGTTTTAGTATATTAACTGGTGAAAGTACATTATCATTTTCCCTGTCAAACACTTGAACAGATGCATCAAATGGTGTCTGATTTTTTAATTCAGATTCCATGCAATTTTTAATAGTAAGTCCACTTGCTAAAGTTCCTATTGTTATAAACAACATTAAGCAGATAATTGTCATGGAAATGAAGTTAGTATTAAATTTACTTGAAATCTGTTTAACACTGAAGATATTTAATCTATTTAAATAGAAATTTTTGTTCTTCTCAAGTATAAAAAATGTAACCGAGGCAATTCCATAAAAGAAAAATGCTGTTCCTATAACCCCAAGTATAATTGACAATTTAAATTTATTATCTAAAAAATTTAAACCAACCTTATTTACTAAGTAATATGCATATCCCAACGCAATAAACGAAACAATTAATATTCCTGTTGCTAAATAAGGATTTCTAACTTTTATTTTTTCATTTTTCTTCTCTGCACGAATAAGATCAATTAATTTGTACCTTGAAACAATAATTACATTAAATATCATGACTACTAAGTACATTAGACCAAAATATAAAATTGTTTTTAAGATTGCACTAGTCGAAATAACAAAACTATATTTGGTCATTTCAACTGCAAAAAGTTTAGCTGTAAATATTGATAATATTTGCGCAAATAATACTCCCAGTAAAAGTCCTGCTAATAATGATACAATTCCCATGTATAATGTTTCAAAAAATAATATTTTTGACATCTTTCTTTTAGACATGCCTAAAATCATATATATACCAAATTCTTTTTTTCTTCTATCAATCAAAAATTTAGTTGCATATATTATTAATCCTCCAAGAATTACAGATACACCAATAGACATAGTTGAAATTATTTGTCCCATAGTCTTAACATATTCCTGCTGACCTTTATTCATATCTGCCATAACGGATTGTGAATCAATTGAATTAAAACTATAGAATATACACACTGCAAATGTTAATGTTAAAAAATAAATAGCATAATCCTTGAAACTTTTCTTTACATTATTTAACGATATCTTAAAATACATCTTTAGAGTCACCTCCAAGAAGAGTAACAACATCTATTATCTTATTAAAGAATTCCTTTCTAGAATCATTTCCTCTAATAAGTTCATTAAATATTTTTCCATCCTTTATAAACAAAATTCTATGGGCATAGCTTGCAGTAAATGCATCATGAGTTACCATTAATATAGTTGATTCTAGTTCTTTATTTAATTTTTCAATTGAATTTAAAAGTAGTTTAGCGGCTTTAGAATCAAGTGCTCCTGTTGGTTCATCTGCTAAAATAAGTTTAGGGTTATTTACAATTGCTCTTGCTGCTGCTACTCTTTGTTTTTGTCCTCCAGACATCTGATATGGATATTTATTCAAAACACTTGATATGTCTAAATTCTCAGCAGATTTTTTAACCAACTCGTCTACTTCAGTCCCTTTTTTCCCTGCTATAGTCAAAGCTAAAGCAATATTCTCATAAGCTGTTAGCGTATCTAATAAATTAAAATCCTGAAATATAAATCCAAGCTTATCCCTTCTAAACCTCTCAAGTTTTTTACTCTTTAATCTTGTGATGTCATCACCATCAATTATAATAGCTCCTGTTGTTACATTATCTATAGTAGATATGCAATTCAAAAGAGTAGTCTTTCCACTTCCCGAAGGTCCCATAATACCAACAAATTCACCTTTTTCAACTTTAAAACTTATATTATCAATTGCTTTAGTTACATTTTCCTTGTTTCCATAATATTTTTCTATATTTTCTACGTTTAATATATTTCCCATTGTTTCCCTCCAAATATAATATCCTTATAATTATTTTTCATGTGTCTTAACTCTATGAATATATTCTAATTCAATAGAGTAATTTCTCATATCGAAGTATCTTTCAACCATCTTACATTATTGTAAGATAACATTAGGCACATTCAAAAAAATAACAAATCCATCTGCCAAGCCTATTTTTCATAAGAGGAAGCTCGATTCGCATACGCTCACTGAGTAAGCGATTCACACCAAATCATAGATTTGGGTTCTCTGCTCATCAGCAAATCCCTCTAATAGCTCGCTATGAGACAAATCTGCTTCCTTGCCTGATGAAAATAGCCATGACATTTTGAACTTGTTATTTTCTTTCATGTGCCTTATAAAAAGAGGCTACATTTCATATTACTTAAAACTCGTAAATTTCCCTATGGGAAAGATTATATTAACCTTAGTGCCTTCACCCTCTACAGAATATAATGATATTCCAATCCCTAATTTTTCGCAAAGCTTTTTACATAGATAAAGTCCTATGCCTGTAGACTTCCCATATACTCTTCCATTTTCTCCTGTAAATCCTTTATCAAAAACTCTACCAACATCATTTATAGGTATGCCAATTCCATTATCTTCAATAGTTAATATTACATTGTCCTTTCCTTCGTTTGTATACACTTTTAACAATGCATTTCTATCTTTACAATATTTTATTGAATTTATAATTATCTGATTTACAATAAACTTTATCCACTTAATATCTGTTATTGCTTTTCCTAAAACTTGTTCAATATCAACAGAAATCTTCTTATTTATAAAATCACGTCTATTATTTCTAATAACTTCTTTAATAACTTCTTTTATTTCAAATTCTTTCACTATATAATCATTGTTAACATCTGTACTTCTAGAATAATAAAGTGCTTGATTTATATATTCTTCAATTTTTCTAAGTTCATCTCCTACTGAGTTTTTTTCTCTGCTTTCACTGTTTTCTATAATCAGCTTTGAAGATGATATAGGAGTCTTTATTTCGTGAACCCATGCCTCAATATATTCTCTATATTCCTTTTGAAGATTTTTATAAAAATTAACATGTTCATGCATATTTCTATTACATTCACGTAATACTTCATAAATAATCTTCCCCTCATAATAATTAGGTGATTTTATGACCTCAGGCAATAAGTACTTTTTATCTAATTCATTAATAATTCCACATATATCATCATAAAATCTTTTCTTCACAATAAAATCCATTATAATATAAATTATTAAAGGAAAAAACCAAATAATAAAAATACTTAACAATATTATAGAAGACATTCCAGCTATGCTCATAAAAACTAAAAATAAAAGATATATTATCAAATTAATTATTATATAAGGTAATTTTGAAAAAAAGTATTCTTTTATTTTCATAATAATATGTACCCAAGTCCTCTCTTAGTTTCTATTCCATCTTTAAAACCAATCTCTTGTAATTTCTTTCTAAGTCTTGTGACATTAACCGATAATGTATTATCATCAATATACAGATCGGAATTCCACAAATAATCCATCAAATCTTCCCTGCTAACTATGCATCCCTTATTTTTCATAAGGCAAAGTAATATTTTAAGTTCATTTTTTGTAAGTTCAATTTCTTTTCCATTAAAACTTATACTTGCATTAGTAACATTAAGTTTTAATCCCTTATGTTCAATAATCTCATAACACGCATTATTCCCACAAGTTCTCCTCAAAACAGCTGATATTCTTGCGAGTAATATTTGAGTATTATATGGTTTAGTTACAAAATCATCTGCACCTAAATTCATACTCATAATTTCATCCATTTCACTATCTCTACTTGTTACTATTATTATAGGTATGTCCTTATCTTTTCTAATTTCTCTACATATATAATACCCATCATAATAAGGAAGATTTATATCAAGCAAAATTAAATCCGGTTCATCCTTTACTGCTATTTCTACTATATTTTCAAAATTAGTTGGTGCATAAGCTTCATAACCATAACGAACGAGAAATTCTATAAGTTCTTTTTTAATATTTTCATTATCTTCTATTATCATAATTTTAGCCATTTTATGCCTCCTATATAATTCTTATTATATTTTTTCCTATATAACCACAAATTCTTAACTTTCCATTTTGTTATTTAATAATAAAAATAAAGATAACAGATAATATTGTGTTCTTTTATACTATCTGCTATCTTATTTCTACATTAATACATTATTTACCTTCATACAAAAAATTTTAGTGCATAAAACATCTTTCAATATTTAAGTTAAAAAAATCATTTTTATTATTTACAAATTGTTTTAATATCTATTTAGCAATTTAATCTTTATAGTATTTTTTATTATAATAATCTCTATACTGCCTAACAATTTATTGCTCCTACTAAATTAACTAGATGCTCTCCTTCTTCTTCTAATCTTAAAGTAGTTTCATTTTGTATTTCAATCGAATTCTCTAGATCCTTCAAGCCATTTGTGCAACCTTCAGATGAGTTATGTATATCTTCTATTACACTTATAATATCAGTTTTTTGTATCTCCATCTGTTTTCTCACTTTATCAAACTCTAAACCTATAGATTTTATATTCTCAACAGCTTCCGATATATTTATAAACTTTTTATGTGTTTCCTCCACTACTAATTTTTGTTCATCTATTTTTTCTAAAACACTTCCTATCTTATAACCTGTTTCATCTGTAGTATCTGCTAAGTTACTAATTGATTGGTCAATTTGATTTACAAATGTGTTAGTATTTTCTGCAAGTTTTCTAATCTCTTCAGCAACAACAGCAAATCCCTTTCCGCTTTCTCCAGCTCTGGCAGCTTCTATACTAGCATTAAGTGCTAATAAATTTGTTTGCTCCGCAATGCTCTTAATCATTTCACTAGCTGAAAGTACTTTTTCTGTACTATTCTTATTTTGCTGCACTGAGCCTTCTATTTGCTTTGAAAGTTGTATCAATTGAGTAGTCTTCTCCAGAAGCGCATCCATCATATCCTTACCATCTTCATTAAGTCTTGACACTTGCTTTTCTCCAATATTAAGCCTATCTAGAACTTCTTGTTGATTTTTTATTAAGTCTTCTAAATAACTACTGCTTGATACCCCCTTGTCTATACATTCTAATTGTATTTGTACATCTTTAATCATCTTGTCCATTATTATCTTAATTTCATCTACATTTTTAGAAGATACTTGTATATTATTATTTAATACTTTTGAGAAATTCTTAACATTATTTGACGCTTCTTTTTCTTTAACAATAGCTTCTTTTAAACTCTCCATAGCTGTATCTAATGTTCTTGACAATACACCAATTTCGTCTTTTCTAGTTAACAGATTGTCCCCTAATTTTTCTTCCATATTTCCTTTTTCGAGTTGATTAATTAAATTTTTAAGTGGCTTTGAAATTTTTCTACTTATAACAACTCCAAATCCAATTAATATTAGTATATCGATAGTTAGTAACGCTATTTGTATATTTTTTAGTTTATTTACTTTATTATTTGAAACTTCCTCAGCAATTAAAGTAGCTTCATCTGTTAAATTAAAATATTCCTCGCTTTGTGATAATAAATCTTCAGTAGATTTTCCATTTCTAAAAGCATAAATATTATCTTTCAGGTTATTCCATTTTGTTTGTACCTGATTCATTTTATTTATAAATTTTTCATCTGTTGCTTTAGGTAATCCTAAAGTTTCATCTCCATTTATAAGTCCATTAACTATACTATCTAATTTTTCTACCAATTTATCTGATTGCTTATTAGATAATTCAAGCTTAACTAACCTTTGTGTGCCTCCCCTTACAGTTCCAGCATAATTAATAACTTTTCCATCTCCTTGCATAACATCTATAGAATTTAATAATATTACATTACTTATAAATAATATTATAATTAAAATTCCTATCATATGTCTTAAAATCGTACTTATTTTCATTGGTTTATCTCTCCTTAACAATAATGTTTTAATAACATTTTGATATCTACAGTCTAATTTTCCATATATACTATTTTAACCAATTAAGTATTATTTTTCAACAAAATGCATAATTATTATAATAGAAATATTCATCTATGTTAACAAAAAGTAAATTTCAACTTTTTTTACAAAATAACACAGTTTAAAAAGCTAAAAACCATCAATAGATTGTAAAAAATACATATCTATTGATGGTCACTTTATCTAATTTGTCAGTACATTTTCATTATTAATCACCAATTCTTATTTATTCTAATTGGTACTATGAAACACTACTTTTCTATAAGTTTCAAACTTAACCCATTTGTTAAAGAAATCACCTTGGGATTTTTCATTAATTTCCTTATATTCATTTAAAAATTTCGTAACTTCCTCATTAGAATTTACCTTCACTTCAAATCCTCTACCATTAATAACTGAAACTTCTTGATACTTATAGTCATAAATAGATTTAATACTAGTAATTTTCTTATCACGAACTTCAATTGCCACCCAGTCACGAAGAACTAATAAATCAAAATTCTCTGGATATTCAAAGCTTTCGCCTTTTGTTGGAAGCTTATCACCTACAGTATAAGTTTGCTCTTGTGGTTTATATTTGAATATAGACAATGTTTCTGTATCATAATAGAATTCTTCAAAAATATCTCCTCTTGCTTTTAATTCATTATACTCAAAAGCAAATTTTTCATTTTTACCATCACTATTATGAACATCTTCAATAACTCCGCAAGCTGATGTCATATTAGTAATACGATCTATTAAAATAAGTTCTCCTAATGTTTTATGCTCATCGAATTTATCAACAACTATCTTTTCAGAAAGTAAAATATCGCATGCTGCTATCTCATTTTTTGTTAAATATCCAGTAGGCAAATGTTTTCCTGTGTTTACATCAATTTTATATCTCACATCTGTAACAACACCAGTTAACATCTTAGTACCAACTTTTACAAAGTACTCTTTTCCTGCTGTTAATTCTGAATCATCCATCCAAAGGATTTTTGCACTAACTGATTTACTTGTTACAATGTTTGCTCCTTTTGTAAGTACACAGCCTCTTGATACATCAACTTCTTTATTAAGCTGTATTGTGACTGCCTGTCCTTTTCCTGCAATTTGTGATTCCTTATCTGTAATATGAATACTTTTTACTAATGCTTTCTCATTACTAGGAAGCGTTGTAATTTCATCTCCTACAGCAATACTTCCAGCTTCAATCTCTCCTTGAAATCCTCTAAAAGTATGATTTGGTCTACATACTCTTTGAACTGGCATATAGAATCCCTCTTCTGACTTACTATCAATTTCTACATTTTCTAGATATGGTAAAAGAGCCTCCCCACTATACCATGGAGTATTTTCTGACTTCTTTGTAACATTATCTCCTTCTGTAGCTGATACTGGAATTATATAAACATTTTCTAACGAAAGTTCTTTTTCTAATTCTTTAATTTGTTCCTGAATTTCTAGAAATCTTTCTTGACTATATCCTACTAAATCCATTTTATTAACTGCAAATACAAAATGTTTTACACCCATTAATGAACAAATTCTTGCATGTCTTCTTGTTTGAACTAGTACACCTTGCTTGGCATCTAACAATATAATAGCAAGTTCTGCAAATGATGCACCTACCGCCATGTTTCTAGTATATTCTTCATGTCCTGGAGTATCTGCTACAATAAAACTTCTATTATCAGTTGTAAAATAACGATATGCAACGTCTATTGTAATCCCTTGTTCACGCTCAGCCATTAAACCATCTAATAATAAAGAATAGTCTATAGCTCCGCCTCTGCTTCCAACTTTACTATCTAATTCCAAAGCTTTTTCTTGATCTGCATATAAAAGCTTTGAATCATATAAAATATGCCCAATAAGTGTAGATTTTCCGTCATCTACGCTACCACATGTTATAAACTTTAATAAGCTCTTCATTTTAGAAATACCCCTCTCTCTTTCTTCTTTCCATACTGCCTGCTGCTTCACTATCAATAACTCTGGTTGTTCTTTCAGATGATACAGCACTAAGAGTTTCATCAATAATCGCATCTAGAGTAACTGCATCTGATTCAAAACCACCTGTTAATGGATAGCATCCAAGTGTTCTAAATCGTATTTTTTTATACTCAATTTTCTCACCTGGTAATAACTTCAATCTATCATCATCCACCATAATAATATTGCCATCACGAGAAATACAAGGTCTTTCTTTTGCAAAATATAAAGGAACAATATCAATATTTTCACGCTTTATATACTGCCAAATATCATTTTCAGTCCAATTTGAAATTGGGAAAACTCTCATACTTTCACCTTTATTAATTTTTGTATTATAAAGTTTCCACATTTCTGGTCTTTGATTTTTAGGATCCCATGCTTGTGCTTCATTTCTAAACGAAAAAATTCTTTCCTTAGCACGAGATTTTTCTTCATCACGACGTCCACCGCCAAAAGCTGCTGTAAAACCATATTTAGTTAATCCTTGTTTTAAGGCTTGTGTCTTCATAATGTCAGTATACGCTGAACCATGATCAAAAGGATTAATTCCTTGCTTTATACCATCCTCATTTGAATGGACAATCATTTCTATTCCTAATTTTTTTGCTGTTTTATCACGAAATTCGATCATTTCTTTAAACTTCCATGTTGTATCTATATGCATGAAAGGAAATGGTGGCTTTTCAGGATAAAATGCTTTCATTGCAAGATGTAGCATAACCGAACTGTCTTTACCAATAGAATATAACATTACTGGTTTTTCACATTCTGCAGCTACTTCTCTAATAATATAAATTGCTTCTGCTTCTAATTTATCAAGATGTGATAATTCACTCATATATTAGTCCCCCTGTTATCTATAATAATTTAAATTTCCAAAATTTATTTAAAACATTTAGAAATTAATTTTTATTTTTTATTACTTTTTCTTTGATGTCACTAATACTTATTTGAATCTTTACGATTTATATCAATTGAATGCTCAGTTCCATCACTTTCTTCAATGTTCCAATGAACAATATCCTTTTCCAATTTAACTGTTAGTCTACTTCCTCTTCCTCCAATATCTGCTCCTAAATATAATGAAATTGCTCTTTTAGGACATTCTTTTATACAAGAGCTGCAGCCCCAACAATCCTTCGGATACTTTATATAAACTTTTCCATCTTCACTTGATTTTATAAGACTTCCTGGACATACAGATAAACATTTTTTGCATCCAATACATTTATCCTTATTAATTGCTATGCTCATAAACTTCACCTCTTTTAACTAAATCTCTATATAAAATTGTAAGTTTTCCATCCACAAGCTTTGAATTAACATATTTAAGCCATTCATTGCTTTTATCTGGATAATCCAGATTTTCTGCAAAACTATGCCATCTAGTTTCTTTTCTAGCCTTTAAATGAGCAATAACAGATTTACAAACTGTAAGTCTCTCTTTTAATTCATATACAAACATCAATTCATGCATATCTTCTGCATGAAGACATTCACTCAATTTCTCAATTTGTTCAATTTTCTCAGCTGCTAATTCCAATTGTTTTTCATTAAACTGATAATTAGTTCCAATTCCACCTGCATAGGTATCCATCACTTTTTGCATGGCTTCCTCTAGCTGCTCTACGCTGAACAGTTGATTTTCAAAATTCAACACTTTTTCAACTTCTTCTTTCTTGTTCTTTACAAGTAAATCTTCTTCCGATTTTAATAACTTAATATAATTTTTTTCATCAGTATTTATTGATTCTACTGCTGCTTTTGCTGCAATTTCACCTTCTACTAATGCACCTGTAACATATTTTTGTGGACACCCACCTGCAACATCACCAGCTGCAAAAAGACCTTTTACTGTTGTTTCCCTCTTAGTATCAACCCAATATCCGCTAGCAGTATGTCCTCCTACTATATATGGTTCTGTTCCCTCAATCTCTACATTTTGTTCACTTGGATTTTTACCACTTTCTATCCACTTTAAGGTCTGACTAGGCGCCATATTTAAATACGCTTTTTTAAGCTCCTCATCTTGAGCAGAACTAATACCTTCTGTTCTCAAATAACAAGGTCCTCTACCTTCTTGATTTTCTTTTACTGTCCCATAAACTCTTTCTGAAGTAGTTAATCCATATTTTGTTTCATATACTTCGCCTTTTGAATTAACTTGCTTTGCTCCTACCCCTTGTGCAATTGTACCTGTAGGTGCTATCGTATCTTTGCATCTTAAAGCAATGAATCTCATTTCAAAAGTTGTCATTTCAGCTCCTGCTTTTATTCCCATAGCATATCCTGCTCCAGTATTAAAAGGAGGATACCACATCTTATGCCTTGAAAATCCTGGATTGTTAGGCTTATACAAACCTGATGCTCCACCAGTCGCACATATTACTTTTTTTGCTCTTATTTCATATAAAACTTCTTCTTCCACATCAATTGCAAATGCTCCAAGTATATGATTATCTTTTACAATATAATCAATAACATTAACTTGATTCATAACTGTAACATCTTGAAGATTCTTTACTGCATCTGCTAAGATAGGTTTAATATTTTCACCATTAATTTTTATATTTCTATTTCCTCTAGCTACATATTCACCATTTTCATCTTTTAAAATTACAAGACCTAAATCCTCTAGTTTTTTTGTTGCTTTATTTAAACCTTGTGACATTGTAAGCAATAAATCTTCACGTACTATATTATCTGCATCCTTTTTTGCATAATCCACATAGTCCTCAGGAGTTCTTCCTTTAACTATATATGCGTTAATTGCATTTACTCCTGCTGCTAAACATCCACTTCTTTTTATATTAGCCTTTTCAAGGATAAGTACGGATGCATCAGATTTTTCCCGTATAGTTATAGCTGCATAGCATCCAGCAGTCCCTCCTCCAATAATTAATATATCTGTTTCTAATTGTTTTACTTGAACGTTCTTGCTCATATCATATCTCCTTTTTTAGGCACATTAGAAAAAATAATCTAAAATCATAATGGTATATTATTTTCTTGATTGTATCTAAATAACTACAGATACCTGCTCTGATTTAATTCTATTTTCTACAACCTTTGCCTGTTTTTCATTAAATGTATATACTCTATGAATTAAAACAAGCACTTCCTGACCTACCTTTAGCTCTTCCTGCTCTAAACTTCTATATCCATTAAATATTTCATTTCCAACTTGTACATCTATTTGAATATTATTACCTCCAAATGAAATTGATTTTACAATTCCCTTTTCTGCTGCAAGTGGAGTTAATATTTCTGTATCATCTTTAGCAATTTCTATAAATTCCGGTCTTATTATAGCTTTTGTTTCACTTAATTTTTCTTCCACTTCAAATCCTTTAAATTTTGTATAATCTTCTATTAGATTAGATTCTCCAATAAATTGTGCTACAAATGGTGTCTTAGGATTTTTATAAATTTCCACTGGACTTCCCTTTTGCTCTATACGACCTTTATTTGTAATAATTATTTCATCTGCAACCTCTACTGCTTCATCTTGATCATGAGTTACAAAAATACTAGTTATTCCAAGCTTAGATATAGTTTCTTTTAGCCATCTCCTAAGCTCTTTTCTTACCTTTGCATCTATAGCTGCGAAAGGTTCATCTAATAATAATAATTTAGGATTTGGTGCAAGTGCCCTTGCAAATGCAACCCTTTGTCTTTGTCCACCTGATAATTGACCAGGATATCTCTTTTCAAGACCTTTTAATCCAATAAGTTCTATAAGTTCATTAACTCTATTTTTTATAATTTTCTTATCCACTTTTTGTATTGAAAGACCAAATGCTATATTGTCATAAACAGTCATGTGGCGAAACAAAGCATAACTTTGAAATACAAATCCTATCCCACGTTTACCTGGTTTCACATCATTGACTTTTACGCCATTAATTATAATCTTACCTTTATCCGGTGTTTCAAGACCTGCTATCATCCTAAGTATTGTTGTCTTTCCACTTCCACTTGGTCCTAAAAGTCCAATTAGTTTTCCTTGCTCTATTGTAAAATTAATATTATCTGACGCTTTAAAATCTCCATAGTTTTTACTAATATTCTTTAGCTCAACATACATATTCTAGCCCTCCTTATTACTTTTCCACTCCACAATATTACGTAATATTAGAACAATAATTGCAATAATAACTAATATAGAAGCAACAGCAAAAGCTGCTGAAAACTGATACTCGTTATATAAGATTTCTATGTGTAATGGAAGAGTATTTGTCTTTCCTCTTATGTGCCCTGACACTACTGATACAGCCCCAAATTCTCCCATAGCTCTTGCTGCACAAAGTATTATTCCATAAACAAGTCCCCATTTAATATTAGGAAGAGTTATTTTTCTAAATATTTCAAATCCACCTGCTCCCATCATAGCAGCTGCTTCTTCTTCATCAGTTCCCTGAGCATTCATTAATGGGATTATCTCCCTTGCTACAAAAGGAAATGTTACAAATATTGTAGCTAATATTATTCCTGGTACAGCAAATATTATCTTTATATTATTTTCAACTAGAATACTATTTAAAAAACCTCCTTTTCCAAAAGTTAATACGAAGATTAATCCTGCAATAACTGGAGAAATAGCAAATGGTAAGTCAATTAACGTTCCCAGTAAGTTCTTACCTTTAAATTTAAACTTTGTAAGTGTCCATGCAACACATATACCAAATATAGTATTCATTATTGTTGCTATTATTGTTGCTATCAATGTAAGATTCATAGCTTTAATGGTATATCCGTCTGAAACAGCTTTAATATATGAATCAAATCCTTTTGATAAAGCTTCTGAAATTATCGATATCAATGGAACAATTAGCATTAATATAAGGAATAATACGCTTATACCTATTAATCCATATTTCAAGATTTTATTTTCGTCTTTATGCATTAATGTTTTTTTCACTTACTATTCACCTCATATCTGTTTTAATTTACTGTTATATAATTGAATTCCATTTATCGCAAATAGTATCAAAAATGATGCACATAGCATGACTAATGCTATTGCTGTTGCTCCACTATAATCATATTGTTCTAGTTTTGACATGATTAGAAGAGGTGCGATCTCAGTTTTCATTGGAATGTTTCCTGCTATAAAAACAACACTACCATATTCACCCACGCCTCTAGCAAAAGCCAAGCCAAAACCTGTTAATAACGGTGCTGCTATTTCTGGAAATATAACTCTAAAAAATGTTGTTATTTTACTAGCTCCAAGCATCATTGCTGCTTCTTCATACTGGCCGTCTAAATCTTCTAATACCGGTTGAATTGTTCTTACAACAAATGGAATTCCTATAAATGTCAATGCAATAACAATTCCTAAAAGAGAGAAAGAAGATTTTATTCCAACAGAATAAAGCATTTTTCCTATCCATCCATTTTCAGAATATAGTGTAGTAAGAGAAATACCCGCAACTGCTGTTGGTAAAGCAAATGGCAAATCAATTATTCCATCTATAAATCTTTTGAATGGGAAATCATATCTAACTAAAACCCATGCTAAAATTACTCCAAATATACTATTTATTATTGCTGCTATAAATGCACATCCAAAACTAACTAAATATCCATGTAATACTCTAGAATCTGAAACTGTACTTAGAAACTTATGAGTTCCCATTCCTCCTGACTTTATAATTAAAGCCGATAAAGGAATTAAAACAACAAGACTTAAATAAACAAGAGAGAAACCCATTGTTAGTGTAAAGCCTGGAATAACTCTTTTTGATTTGCCCATATCTATCCCCCACTCTTATTTTTTAGTTGATGATTAATGTTGATAAATAATTAATACTCAATGATTACTGTTGAAGCTTTTTCATTTTTAATTCACTATTCATCTTTTATTCCTAATCCTTCGTTACTTCTTTGGAATGTATATTTGATCAAATGTTCCTCCATCTGAAAAATGAGTTGCTTGAGCTTTTGCCCATCCTCCAAATAACGGGTCATCTATTGTAGTTAAATTTATATCTGGAAATGTATCCTTGTATTCTTCTACAACTTCCTTATCTCTAGGTCTATAATAATTTTGTGCTACTATTTCTTGACCTTCCTTAGAGTAAAGATAATCTAAATAACCTTGTGCAACTTCTCTAGTTCCCCTTTTATCCGCTACACTATCTACTACTGCAACCGAAGGTTCAGTTAAAATGCTCAATGAAGGCATCACTATTTCGTAATTATCTTTTCCAAGCTGATTAAGAGATAAAAGAGCTTCATTCTCCCACGCTATAAGCACATCCCCTTGTCCTCTTCCTACAAAACTTGTAGTAGCTCCTCTAGATCCTGAATCCAATACCACTACATTTGAATATAATTTAGACATAAAATCTTTTATAGCTTGTTCATCTCCATTATATTTCTTTGATGCATACGCCCATGCTGCTAAGTAATTCCACCTAGCACCTCCAGAAGTTTTTGGATTTGGAGTTACAACCGAAACATCATCTCTTGTTAAGTCATCCCAATCTTTTATATTCTTAGGATTTCCTTTTCTAACAAGAAAAACAATAGTTGATGTATATGGTGCGCTATTATCTTTTAATTTACTCTGCCAATCACTATTAATAATTCCTTGTTTACTTATAGCATCAATATCATATCCCAATGCTAAAGTTACAATATCTGCATCTAACCCTCCAATAACTGATTGTGCTTGTGAACCAGACCCTCCATGAGATTGATCTATTGTTACATCTTGTCTAGTTTTTTCTTTCCAGTACTTTTCAAAACTATCATTAAACTTTGTGTATAATTCCCTTGTAGGATCATACGATACATTCAATAGCTCTACAGATTTCTTTTCACCATTTGAACTTTGCTTTCCGCATCCCGAAAATATTCCTACAACTGCAACCACTATAAGCATCAAGGATAAATTTCTTATTGCTTTCATACTCTTACCCCCATTTTAATTCAGACTTTTTCAATTTTTCTTATATGTTTAGTAGGGATTAAGTTTAAAAATGCCCCATATAAATGAATAATATATACTTAACTCTAATAAATATATAAAAAATTTGCTTACTAAATATAATTTATACTCAATAGTATTCTAAATTTTTTTATTAATTAAATAAATTTTATATTATATATAACAATTTTATTTCATACTATTTCTATAAGATTTGTTTGTTTTATACTATATGCTATTTTTTTCAATTTGTCAATATTTTTTAATTTTAAATTTATAAATTTTCTGATTCATTTATGATAATGTCTTAGTTTACCACATTTGATTATGTCCCAAATTATTTATATAAAGAAAAGTTTAAAAAGTCTACTTTACGTAACAAAAATATTTCTCATTTCGGTTATTCACTACATAAATATAATTTATAGTTTGCATATCTATAAGTATAAATTTCATTAAATAATAAATACTATACCTTGAAAGCTAAATTATTACCCCTCTCTAATTGATATTTTAGCTTATCAAAACATTACTCTATACATAAGATTCAATACTAAAAAAAGATACCGAATAGAACTGTACATTTTCTATTTGGTATCTTTTGATATTCTATATTTATTTAAATTATTCTTTATATCTAACTATTTCAAACTATAAGTATTTATTATTCGAATTTTTTATACTTATATCGTATATATTATATTGTTAAATCTACTTTTTTGATTTTGTAACTCCATGGCATATACTGGCTGAGGAGCAACCTGAACAGCCACACCCACATCCGCCTTGTCCACTTTTTGTCTTCTTAACTTGTTTTTTTATTATAAAAGCAATATATGCAAATATAATAATCCCAATTATAAATGTTGCTAACATAAAATCAGACTCCTTTCATTTTATAATGCTATGTTAATTTAGGTACAATCAAAAAATAACAAATCTATTTTGTATAACTCAATTGTCCATCAATTTTATTTTCTTTTGAACTTCTTCCAGTGCTTACAACTATTAAAACAACAGCTATTGCTATTATTACTGATGTTATAGCTCCTGTTAAACTTCCAACTCCTAATATAAAATTACCTACTTGATTAATTACAAGTGCAACTATATATGCAGTTAATGTTTGGAATCCTAAAGTAATAAATGTCCATTTCCATGTTCCCATTTCACGTCTTATTGCACCAATTGCTGCAAAACAAGGAGCACAAAGTAAATTAAATGCCATAAATGCAAATCCACTAGCTGCTGTAAACATTGCTGCAACATTATTTACAAGCGCCGGATCGCTTTCACTTGCATCTGATACACCATATAAGACACCAAATGTACCAACAAGATTTTCTTTAGCAACAAGACCAGTAACAGTTGCAACAGCAGATTGCCAATTTCCAAAACCAATTGGTTCAAATATAGGAGCTATCAAATTACCTATGCTTGCTAAAATACTATCTCCTGCATCTACCATTTCAAATGACCAGTTAAATGATTGTAAGAACCATACTGCAGTACAAGAAACAAGAATAATTGTACCTGCTTTTTTAATAAAGGCTCTAACTCTTTCCCACATATGCATTACAACACTATTTAATTTAGGAATATGATATTGTGGTAATTCCATAACAAATGGTGATGTATCTCCAGCAAATAACTTAGTTTTCTTCAATATGATACCGCAAATGATAATCATTATTATCCCTAAAAAATAAGCTGATGGCGCAACCCAAGGTGAACCACTAAAGAACGCTCCTCCAATTAACGCTATAACTGGTAACTTAGCACTACAAGGAATAAATGTTGTTAACATAATTGTCATTTTTCTATCTCTATCATTTTCCATAGTACGTGTTGCCATAATACCTGGTACACCACATCCAGAACTAATAAGCATTGGTATAAACGACTTACCAGAAAGACCAAACTTACGGAAAATTCTATCCATAATGAAAGCAACACGAGCCATATATCCACAATCTTCAAGTATAGATAAGAATAAGAATAAAAGCGCAATTTGAGGTACAAATCCAAGTACAGATCCAACTCCACTAATTATCCCATCTATTATTAATCCTTGTAACCAATCAGCTACGTTTAAACTTACTAACCAATTTGAAACATTCCCTTGAATTATATCTGTAAAAAGAGTATCATTTATCCAATCAGTTGCTTGTGTTCCAATTGTTATTGCTACATAATAAACAGTAAACATAATTGCCACAAAAATTGGTAATGCTAAAAAACGATTGGTAACAACCTTATCTATCTTATCTGATGTATTTTCTTTTAATTTATTTTTCTTTTTAACAGCCTCTGAAACAACACTTCCAATAAACGAATATCTATCACCTGTTACAATACTTTCGCTATCATCATCGAATTCATTTTCACATTTTTTTATTATTCCCTCAATTTCATCCAAAGCACTTTTTGAAATTTTTAATTTATCTATTATATTAGAATCACGTTCAAAAAGTTTAATTGAAAGCCAATTAGTTTCATAATCTTCATAAGAAACTTTTTCTAGTATTATGTTTTTTATTTCTTTAAATGCTTCCTTAGCTTCATCTGAAAATGGTAAAGCAAATCTAGGTTTTTGTTTTTTATTTGCAACTTCAATTGCTTTTTCAGCTACAGCTTTAACACCATTGCCTTTAAGAGCTGATGTTTCTACAACTGGACATCCAAGTATTTGAGATAGTCTATTTAAATCAATCTTGTCTCCATTTTTTTCAACAATGTCCATCATGTTAAGTGCTATAACTGTTGGAATCCCAAGTTCTAAAATTTGAGTTGTCAAATATAGATTTCTTTCAATATTCGATCCATCTACAATATTAATTACCGCATCTGGTTTATCATTAATCATAAAATCACGTGTTACAACTTCTTCAAGAGTATATGGTGATAATGAATATACCCCTGGTAAGTCAACTATTTCTACATCCTTATGTCCTTTTAACTTACCGCCCTTTTTCTCAACTGTTACTCCAGGCCAATTACCAACGTATTGTGTTGAACCTGTAAGTTCATTAAACATAGTTGTCTTTCCACAGTTTGGATTACCTGCTAGCCCTATCTTAATTGCCATTTTTTCTTCCTCCTTGATATTAGTTATACTAACTTTCCTCAAAACTAAATTTTAATTTTTGCTATTTTCCAACCAATCTTTTTTTATAGCCACAAACTATTGTAAAATTATCATTTCTGCATCTGCTTTTCTAAGCGACAATTCATACCCACGCACAGTTACTTCCACAGGATCTCCAAGCGGTGCTACCTTACGAACATATATCTCACATCCTCTTGTAATTCCCATATCCATAATACGTCTACGAACTGCACCTTCGCCATCTACTTTCTTAACCCTAACAGTTTCTCCACACTTTGCCTCTTTTAATGTACTCACTATACTTTCCTCCCTATACAATAATTCTACTTGCCATTCCTTTATCTAAAGCAACTCTGGTATCTTTCACATTTATTATCAGATTTCCTCCAAATTCAGAAATAACTGTTACAACCTCTCCAGTAATAAAACCCAGACTGCTTAAAAATCTTCTCGTTTCATCATTTCCTTTAATCTTTTTAATGTTCATTTGACTTCCTAAGTTAGCTAATATTAATGGCATATCTTTTCCCCCCATAAATTTAATAAAATTTTAAATATAAAATTCATGTAATTAATATCTAATTGTATTTAATATTTACATATAAAATTATTTCAAAAGTCATTAATTAAAATCATAATCATATGATAATGATTCTTATTAATATCTTCGTATTAATAATAGCACTTTTTGTATCTATTGAAAATGATTTTCAATGACTTTTGTTAAATATTATCAATTTCTCAATGGTATCGTTTCATTTTTTTAATTCATTTAATTTTCACATGGATTAAATGATAATTATTATCTCTTTAACATATAGCTAAACAAAACACAGGTGTAAAGTTAACCAATTATAATCCATTTAACTGACAAAAATTAAGGCACTTTAAAATAAATAACAAGTGCAATTTGCTATAGATATTTTTCATCAGGCAAGGAGGTAAATTAACCTCATAGTCGACCTATTAGGTCAATTTACTGACGCAGATATATTATATACTAGAAAGAAGCTGTATTCTTTTTCTGAGTGTTGCATTTATAACTTGGCTGTAAGTATTTCTTGAATAGAAATTGTTCCTTTCTTGCTTGTCCTTAATTTATTTGAGGAACATGCAGGAATGGAACAACTTCTGCTGTTAGAAATCCACAGCCAAGTTATATAGCAACCGAGAAAAAGAATACAGCTTCTTTCGATAAGTTACTACATATGTGAAATTTATTTATCTTATGCTAAAGTTCTAAATTCATATCCTTGTTGTTTAAAATATTCTATTATCTGAGGAAGTGCTTTAGCAGTTTCTTCTTTTCCATAGGTATCATGCATAAGCATTACTACCATATCCTTTCCTTTTGCACTTTTTATAGCATAATTCACTAATTCATTAGCAGTTTTCTTTTTACCTTCTGCATCAGAATCGTAGGCACTCCAATCTATTGATGCCATATTATTATCACTCAAATACTCGTCTAGAGGCGCCATGTTTTTCCATGACATATGACCACCAGGACATCTAATAACTCTAGTTGAAAAGTTATCACCTAAAATATCTTTAAGTATTTTATCATTTTTATCAAAATCAGCTTTAAAATCCTGAAAATTTAGAGACCTACCTGGAAATAATACCTTATAATCATGACTATATGAATGATTACCTATTGCATGTCCACTGTTAAATTCCTTTCTTATAAGTGTTTTTGCTGTTTCTCCTCCATCTTCTATAGTTTTACCCATAACAAAAAAAGTTGCTTTAACATCGTATTTATCCAATGTTTCTAAGATCTTAGGAGTAACAGTTGTTGAAGCTCCATCATCGAAAGTTAAAAACACCATCTTTTTACCATTATTAGAATAATCATAATTTTTTAATTTTCTTTCTACTTCTACTGCATCATAAGCATATTTTTTACCTTCTTCACTTGTTCCTACCATAGTGCTATCTTTTTTCTCTTCAGTATCCTTTTGCTTATTATCTGATTCCTTACTATCATTTTGTTGAAATAAACTTATCGGATTGTTATTGCCTGCCTGTGCACAAGCCTTACAAATTGCTCCATTTCCTAAAAAAATCATCATCATTAAAACAATCATTCCACGTATAAAACTTTTTTCATTCGTTATTATTAATTTTTTCTTTTCATTATCATCATTTTTTATATTACGTTCTTCTAATGCTTTCAAATCTTCTTTGTTATACTCATTTGTTTCTTTTTCTGATTCCAACTTATTCAGATTTTCTCTCTTAGTACCTTCTTCTTTCCTATTGTTCATTTCTTTTTTTCTTAAAGTCATATTAAAATCCCCTTTTCTATTAAACATGAATTCATTTTGTATCCTTCTATTATTCATAATAATGATACAAAAATAATTACTTAAATTACGCTAAAATCAAATATCACTTCTAAGATTAGGTATATAAAAGTTTACATATTCTATCTTATTAATCTATTTCAGACTATATGAATATATAGAAAATTTTTATTAGGGATAAATTCCGCTCTTATTTACTTTTAACATATACAATCAAAGACATATAAAAATAGCCATCAAGTCATTTATTAACAACTTGATGGCTATTTTTACACATTCAAAAAGAGAATAATTTGCCTCCTTGCTTGATAAAAAATATCAATGGCAACTTTGGGCTTGTTATTTATTTTCATGTCCCTTATATATATTTCTCATAAATTAATATATATATAAACAAACTACGAACTGGATTTAAACTTTAAGATATATTCCCTACTAGAAAGAAAGGGGACTATTTTACGTAGTGTGCGTTGATAATTCTAAATTCTACGTTGTTTATCTATATTAAAATTCTTACTTAAAATATTCTATTCCTATCGCATTACGTACTTCACTTAAAGTTTGAGATGCTACTGCTCTTGCTTTATCACTGCCGTCCTTCAACATAGCATATACAGCATCCATATCTTTTTCAAATTCCATTCTTCTATTTCTTATTGGTTCAAGTTCAGCTTGTAATACTTCATTTAAATATCTTTTAACTTTCATGTCACCAAGACCACCACGTTTATAGTGCTCTTTCATTTCCTCTACTACTTCTTTATCTTTAGCAAAAACATCTAAATAAGTAAATACAGTATTTCCTTCTACTTGACCTGGATCTTCTACTCTTATATGATTTGGATCAGTATACATTGACATTACTTTCTTTTTTATTGTATCTGCATCATCAGATAAATAAATACAGTTTCCAATTGATTTACTCATTTTAGCTTTTCCATCAGTACCAGGTAATCTTCCAGCATTTGATGGTGGAAGTACTGCTTCTGGTTCAACTAAAATATCTCCATAAATAGAATTAAAGCTTCTAACAATTTCTCTAGTCTGTTCAATCATAGGTAATTGATCTTCCCCTACTGGTACTGTTGTTGCTTTAAATGCTGTAATATCTGCTGCTTGACTTACAGGATAAATTAAAAATCCAGCTGGAATACTATTTTCAAAATTCTTTTGTTTTATTTCTTGTTTAACTGTTGGATTTCTTTCTAATCTTGATAATGTAACAAGATTTAAATAGTGCATTGTAAGCTCATTTAATTCTGGTATTTGTGATTGCACAAATATAGTAGACTTTGCAGGATCAAGTCCAACTGCTAAATAATCTAATGCAACTTCTGTTAAACTATTTCTTATTTTTTCTGGATTTCTAGCATTATCAGTTAAAGCTTGTTGGTCTGCAATCATTATAAAACTTTCATATAAACCTGATTTTTGAAGTTCAACTCTGTTTTTTAAAGATCCAATATAATGTCCTATATGTAATTTACCTGTTGGTCTATCTCCAGTTAATATTATTTTTTTATCCATTAATAATTCACTCCTTAAAATTATTCATAAACTGTATATTACGCACATTCAAAAAAATGATCATGACATTTTGGACTTGTTATTTTCTTTCATGTGCCTTATTATTTTTTATTATTCCTAATAAGCAATAAAAAAACTCCATCCTAAACAAATAGGACGGAGTATATATCCGTTATACCACCTAAATTACATTATTACATAAATTAATATATTATACAAAATATATTAATTTAGATAGTCTTAATTAACTTAAAGTACATTAATACTTTATCTGCTATAAGGTGCAGACACCCATATCCGATACTCTCTAAACTTATTAAAATTTTAGATTTCCCTTTATTCCTCAAAGGTCCATTCGTTAAATTCTTTCATGTTAAGATTACACCATCCCTAACTCTCTTTTCGAACCTAAATTTAATTACTATTCCTCATCATTGGATTACATAATATTTTGTTTTAATAAAATATTAATTCTTAAGAAAAAAAATGTCAATCTTTTTGTTAATAAAAAATATATATAATTTATCTTAATAATTAATTATAAACTATTTAAGTTTTTATGCTTCTTTTTTATTCTTTTCTACAATTTCATCGATAATTGCTTCTCTTTTGTTTCCTAAAACATTAGCAATCTTTGTGGACATACTTTTTTCTTTGTAGATAGCATCCTTATTAGCTTCAACAATTTTTAATATTTTTTCCTCCATCTTTTCATATGAAATTAAATCATCATAATACGTATCTACAATATCCTTTAAACATGTTGCTAATTCTCTTGGGTTTCTATAAACTGCTCTCATTTTATTCTCCTTAATGTAAAAAGTATTTTTTATGTTTTAATTTTTTTATAAGAAATTTTGGCTTTTAACTATTAATAGTTATTTGCTTATATTATACCATTAAATAGTTTAAAATTCTAGATTGTATTGCTATTAAAAACTTTTTAGCCATGCTATTTTAAACGTTATCTTTATAAAGTATGACATATAATTTTTCTATCTAATACTTATTGTAAAATCATTTGGAACAATCATCACAATACATTTAGCACGTTTCACAACATTTACAGTTACTGACCCTATCATTCTAGTTAAACCTTTCTTAGTAGATTTAGTCATAACAATTATGCCTATATTTTCTTCTTTTGCTTTTTTTATTATCTCATCTGCTGGGTAACCAAAAGCAAAATATGTTTCTGTTTTATAATCTTTCATTTTTTCTTTAGCTGCTTCTAATATGTCTTTTCCCAGCTCTTGTGCAAGCTTTATTTCATCTGCAACTATCATTTCATTTATTAATACTAATTCCTTAACATTCATTATTATAATATCAACTGATCCTTTGGGAAATATCTCTTTTACAAACTCTAAAGAATGCATACTTCTTTCTGACCCATCTATAGGTATTAATATTTTTCTCTTATTCATATATACTCCCCCTTAAATACTAGATAATATTTAATTCAACAACTTATTAACGATTTCCTTCTTTTCTAATATATTGATTTAAATTTATTTAAGAACCTATCTAATGTACATTTTAAAAAATAACAAGTTCATTTGTCTAAGGCACGTGAAAATAAATAGCAAGTTCAATTTACCATTTATATTTTTTACCAAGGTATCTTATTTTAGGTCAATTTACTCACATAGCATGATTAGGAATAGACTGATAAATGGGCATGCTATTTTTTTGAATGTGCCTAAACTAAAATAATGTAATTTGTTGAAGTTCATTCTCTTTAAATGAAGAAACACTTACCCCTATTAACCTTATCTCATCTTTTAATTGCTCTGCCTCTAGCAGTTCCTTTGCGATTTCAAATATCTCAATTTGAGTATTTACATAATAATTTAATGTTTTGCTTCTTGTATGGTTTTCAAAATCTTTGGTCTTATATTTTAAAGTTACAGTTTTCCCCATAACATTCTTCCTAGATAAAATATCTTCTATTTCAAATGAAAATTCCTTTATGTACTCTAATAATTCTTCTTTAATTTTTGTATCAAACTTCAAAGTTCTTTCTTTCCCTACAGATTTTCTTTCACGGACAACTTCAACTTTTCTATTATCTATTCCTCTAATTCTATTATAGATATCAATACCACTTTTTCCTAAATACTCAAGGTAAAACTCCTTAGGCATGTTATATAAATCTTTTATATAATATATCCCCATATTATTTAATTTTGCTACTGATATTTTCCCCAATCCATGAACTTTTGATATAGAAAGAGGTAGAAGTATGTCCGGAATCATTTCTTTTGTTATTTCCTTGATTCCATTAGGCTTATTCCAATCAGATGCAAGCTTAGCTAAAAACTTATTGTAAGATATACCAATTGATAATGTTAGTCCAATTTCTCTATACACTCTGTTTTTAATATAGCGCGCTGCTTCCATTCCATCCTTAATTTTGGCTTCTGATAAATCTAAAAATCCTTCATCTATAGATACTGGTTCAACTAAAGGAGTTAGCTCGTTAAAAAGCTTAAATATTTCTTGAGATACCTTAGTATACTTTCCATATCTTCCACTAACAAAAATTCCATTAGGACATTTTTCTCTTGCCATAAAAATAGGCATTGCTGAATGAACTCCATATTTTCTAGCTTCATAAGAACAAGTGGATACAACACCTCTTTCACTTACTCCACCAACAATAACAGGTTTCCCTCTGAGTTCTGGATTATCTCTTTGTTCCACCGACGCAAAAAAAGCATCCATATCCACATGTAATATTTTATTTTCCATTCTGAATATCACCTCTTGTCTTTTCTACATAAGGCACATGAAAATAAATAACAAGTGATGAAATATAGACCATCAAATGGACTTGTTATTTTTTAATGTATCTAAAAACAAAGCTAGCGAATTTCTTCCTAGCCATTAATTAAGGGACATTCAAATGACAAGTCAAAAATGTCATTTGAATGTCCCTAATTCTAAATTACATTTTATAAGCTTTCTTAGATTAATTTCTAAGTTTCTCAAGCAAGTATTTCATTAAAAATACCTTGATTTTTACTTACTAAAAACGAATATGTCCCAAAAGCCATTAGCTCATCTACATATCTCATTTCTTTATCTCTATTATCCATAAATACAATTACAAATGCAATCATATTTCTAAAATCCTTATCTATATAAAAATTGTATTCACTTTCCTCTGTACATAAATATTCTATAGTTTGTTTAATCAAACCTATACTCTCATTTATATTTTCTTCTCCTACTAAAACACCTAGTAATTGTAGAAATTGATTTCCAATTTTAATATCATTTTTCTCTAATGCTTTTACTAATTGTGATGCCTTATCTGCAGCATTTTCATTACTATTTAATAATATAGAGTTAGTTAATCCTTGAACTCCATTATTTGAGAACAATTTTAGATCTTTAATATAATTAAAAATAAACTCCATATATTCTGTCATACAATCAAATTTTGCACCGCTGATAGCTAATAATGCACATAATAAATAATCATCTTCTTTTGTTAAATTTCCATATTTCTGTTTTATTATATTAAATATATTTTTCATTCTCTTTATTATAATACATCTATTTTCATGATCACAATATTTAACTATTGAATATGAGACTAAGGTTAAATATTCGCATTCTTTAAAACCTTCCTCAACTAATAAATTAAAAGTATCCAAAACACTATTAGTTATTTCAAAATTTTCTTTCTCCTGATTTGCAATTAGAAAGGATAATATGTAAAGCATATCTCCCCTAAACACAGACATCTTTGATGTGCTTTTCTTAATAAAAGTTCTTATTTCCTTGACCTTATCTACAGGGATTTTGTTTTTATGATATCCATTAAGTAATGCTGAAAAATGATTAATATAATCTCCATCATATCTTAAGTTTTGCATTGCATGTTTATAATTTTTTATTGTAATATCACAAACCTCTTTAATTCTGTTATTCATAACTGTCCCCCCATCTAAATCAACAACAATAAAATCGTTTTCATTGTTGTATTATACTGCTACTATCAATATATGTCCACAAAATTTATATTTTTATAAAACTTTTTACTTTCAATATTTGTACTTATGCATAATTTTTTCTTATAAGTACATATTAAACTATAATTATTACAAATTAGTGTCAGGATTAATTAAAACTGAAGAATCAATAATGAATAATTGATTACTACTGGTGAAATTTCTATAAAATTTTATTAAAATATATTTTTAGAAAGCTCTAAATTGGATATTATCCGTCATTATTCATTCTAACTGGTCTATTAAAAAAGTTACCAAAAGTTCTTTAAGCTATGTTATAATAGCATTATTATTGATATTTTTTTACGAAAAGGAGTAATAATTATGAGTCTTAAAGATAAATTAAGTAGTAAATTCAGCAATTATTTTCAAAATGCTTATATGCAAAAATATGGTGATAGAATAACAAGTGTATCTGGGACTGTATTATCTGTAAAATTTCTTGAAAAGAATTATTTTATAATGAAAAGTTTAGTTATTGAAATGGTTATCAAACCTGAAGTCGGCAAGAAGGTTGTTAAATGTTGGTATAAAAAGAATAGATGGTTCAAGAAACCTGAATTTATTCTTGTAAAGCAAGGCCATAAAGTTATAATTATGGGAGTTACAGGAGAAAAAAATAGTAAAAAAGAAAATTCTCAAGAAGTCCAAATTATGAATGTACTTAACCTTACAACAAAAAAAGATTTAGTACCAGTTGACCACAGTCAAATAAGAAAATCTCGTCAACAAGCAATGAATATGAGAAGATAGAGCTTTACTTAAAGTTTGGTAATAAACAACCGAAAGAGAATACACATATGTTCCGTATACTAGAAAAAACTCGCTGGGTATATCTAAATGGAAAGTTGCATCCATTTTAGATTGCTCCCAATACAAGATTGGGACAATCTAAAAGTGGAACAGCTTCCCATTTAGATATACCAGCGGCTTATTTTTCAATGTCTACTTCACATATATGTATTCTCTTTCTTTGTATTACGATAACTTTAATTATTTTGCATATAAATATCTAAATATATCTCATGCTCTAAACAGAAATCAAAACTATAAACTTTTTTCGATAAAGCTAGATTGATACTTTAGGCACAATTAAAAAAATAGCAGGTTCACCTTTTAACATATTTTTCATCAATCTACAGTCTTGTTTTACAGAAAACTTTTACAAATCCAACTTATTATTTTCTTTCATGTACCTTAAATAAAGTTTATTTCAGTATCTAAATATTTTAGTTTAATATATTCAGATGTTCAATCTTATCAAAATTTTATTTAAAGTTGCCAATAAACAGAGAAATTAGTCACATATTTGTGGAATAGGCCTTGAAAATAAACTGCTGGAACATCTTAATGTCAGGTTGTTCCACTTTAGTTTGTCCAAATTTTATATTTGGAGCAAACTGAAGTGGGTACAACCTAACATTTAGATGCTCCCAGTGAAATTTTCTTAGTCCTATGAAACAAATATGTGGCTAATTTCGGTGAGATATTTCAAAACTCTAATGTTTCGCAATGTGTTTAATACTTAGATTTAATCAAAAGATAAACACTATTGATGAATGCTATTATTCCTGAGAAAAACATTACTATTAACACTTGTTTAACTGATAATGGTACAGTATGAAATACTTGTTGTAAAAATGGTACATATAGTACTGAGCAAATTAATATTACTGATATTAAAACTGCTCCAACTAACCATGGATTTGTAAATAGCTTTATTTCAAAAATTGAGTGTCTTTCTGATCTACATTCAAATACATGAATAAGTTGTGACATTACTAATGTACATAACGCTAGCGTTCTACATGTTTCTAAATTCATTCCATAATATCTTCCTACCATAAAAGATAATAGTGTACATAATCCTATTAGCGTACCTCTGACTATTATTTTTTCTACTAATCCTCTAGCAAATATACTTTCGCCTTTTTCTCTTGGTTGCTGTCTCATTATATCTGATTCTGCTGGATCAACACCAAGTGCAATTGCTGGAAGTCCATCAGTTGCTAAGTTTACTAGTAATATCTGTATTGGGCTTAAAGGATTTGGCAGATAAAATAATGTAGCTAAAAACATTGTCAATACTTCACCCAAGTTACATGATAATAGATACCTAATAAATTTTCTTATATTATCATATATTATTCTTCCCTCTTCAACTGCTGCAACTATAGTTGAAAAATTATCATCCATAAGTATCATAGATGATGCTTCCTTAGTTACATCTGTTCCCGATATTCCCATAGCAATTCCAATATCAGATTCTTTTATTGCAGGTGCATCATTTACACCATCACCTGTCATTGCCACAATATTTCCTGTTTTCTTAAATGCTCTTACAATTCTTAATTTATGACTAGGTGAAACTCTTGCAAACACCCTTACCTTTTTTACTCTCTTTTCTAATTCTGAATCACTTACTGCTTCAATTTGTTGTCCAGTCATAACTTGATCTTCTGTGCTACAAATATTTAAATATTTTGCTATTGCAAGAGCTGTATTTTGATGATCGCCTGTTATCATAACAGGTTTTATTCCTGCCAATTTACATTTTAAAACTGCATCTACAGCTTCCTTTCTTGGAGGATCTATGCTACCTGTGATTCCTAAAAAAATCAAGTTATTCTCTAATTTTTCACTTTTAACCAAATTCTCTTCCTTATATGCTGCTGCTAAGCACCTCAATGCTCTAGATGACATAGCTGTGATAAATTGAGAGACTTGCTTTTTCTTCTGATATGTGAAAGGTTTAATTTTATTATTTTCTAATATAAATTCACATTTATCAATCATTCTTTCTGGAGCACCTTTAACATAACAAGTTTCTTTTCCACCTTCATTTACTATGACAGACATCATCTTTCTAGTTGAATCAAAAGGTATATCAAAAACTCTATTAGCATTTGATTGAAAACTTTCTAATACTGGTACTTCTTTAAAAAACATATTTATCAATGCAGTTTCTGTTGGATCACCATGAAGTGCTTCACTCATTTTCTTTTTAGTAAAATCATAATTACAGTCATTACAATAAACAAGACACTTCATAAATTTTGTATAGTCATTTAACTTCTCTTTATCTAACTCATAAATACGTCCATTTAGATAAACTTCTTTTACAGTCATTTTATTTTGAGTTAATGTTCCTGTTTTATCCGAACATATAACTGATGTACATCCTAAAGTTTCTACTGCTGGAAGCTTTCTAACAAGTGCATTTCTCTTAAGCATTCTTGATACCCCTAGAGCCAATGCAACTGTTACAATAGCAGCTAATCCTTCTGGTATAGCTGCAACTGCAAGGCTTACACCAAGTAAAAACATTTCAGTTATATCATTGCCTCTCATTATTCCCATTATTGTAACAATAGCACATATTACAAGACAAATTACAACTAAAATCTTACCTAGCGAATCTAATTTTTTATTTAAAGGTGATTTTTCTTCCTCAATATTCTGGATTAAATCAGCTATTTTTCCCATTTCAGTTTTCATTCCGATACAATCAACTTTAAATAATCCCTTTCCCTTAACTACTGTTGTCCCCATAAATCCACTATTAGCTTTTTTATTTTTAGAATCCTTATTAACCCCTACTGATTCTCCAGTTAATAATGATTCATCTACAACTATACCTGAACTCTCAATAAAAAAGCCATCTGCAGGAATTCTATCTCCTGCCTCTAATATAACAACATCTCCTATAGTTAAATAAATTGAATTTATAATTTGTATACTTGAATCTCTGAGTACTTTACATGTTGGAGCTGCTAAATCCTTTAATGCCTCTAATGATTTTTCAGTTTTAAACTCCTGAATAAATCCTAGTATCGAATTAATAACAACTATTATAAGTATAGTTATAGCATCTGCTCTATCTCCAATTATCCCAGAAATTATTGTTGCAGCAATTAATACCCAAACAATAAAATTATTGAATTGTGATAAAAATATTTTAAATGCTGATGCTTTTTTATGGTGTTGTAATTCATTAAATCCAAATTTCTCAATTCGCTTTTCTGCTTCCTTCGTGCTAAGACCAGCGGTCAATTCCTTTTCTTGTATCACACCTTTTCCTCCTTATACATAACTTAAGCATATTAAAGAATATGACACTTCAAACATATAATATATTTTGTATATTGACCCCAAGCACCACTCTTATCCTTATATCTTACTAATCTTATTCCTTATATAATATACAGATAAAATATCACACAAAATTATACTCATATGCTGATTCATTATTTTTTGAATATGCCTTATATCATATATATATTTTCCTTTATAAAAGTTATGCACATTAAAAAAAGTGCGCTAGCACATTATAATCTTCTCACATTAAAAAAAGTGCGCTAGCACATTATAATCTTCTCACATTAAAAAAAGTGCGTTAGCACATTATGATCTTCTCACATTTTAAAAAAGTGCGCTAGCACTATTAAGATCTTTTCACATAAAAAAAGACATCTTAAAATGATATATTAATCATTCTAAGATATCTTATATTTATATTATTATTTCATTGAATTAACTACATTAGTAAGTGGTGGTATTACTTGTTTCTTTCTTGATAATACACCTGGTAAAAATGCCATTGAATCCTTTAATGTAACGTTGAAAGTCTTTTCAACATAATCTGGTCTATTACCAGCTACTAGAACTTGTGAGCCTTCTGTTAATATATCAGTTAAAAGAAGCATTACTACATCATATTTTTTATTGTCTGCTTCACTAGCCATATAACTTAACATTTCATCTTTTAATGGCATAAAGCCTTCAATATCCATAGTATTAACTTGAGCTACTCCGACTTTAGCTTCTCCCATTGAAAAAGGCTTAAAATCTTGATTGAATATTTCAGCTACACTCTTACCTACTAAAGAAGTTCCAGCTTTAAACATTTCCTTTGCAAAATCTTCTAAACTTTGAATTCCCGCTATTTCAGCTAATTTAGTACAAATAGTTCTATCTTGCTCTGTACAAGTAGGACTCTTAAATAATAAAGTATCTGAAATAATAGCTCCACATAATAATCCTGCTACTTCTTTAGATGGTGTAACACCATGTTCAAAATAACATTTAGCAACTATACTTGAGCTACTTCCTATTGGTTCATTTCTAAAATATATTGGATTATTTGTTTGAATATCTGCAACTCTATGGTGATCTATAATTTCAAGAACTTCTGCTTCTTCTAACCCATCAACAGATTGACCTCTTTCATTATGGTCAACTTGTATAACTTTTTTCTTATGATTAGAAATAAGATGATATCTTGCAACAGTTCCTACAACTTTGTTATCTGCATCAGTTACAGGATAACTATGATATCTAGTTTCAGCCATAACTTCTTTAATATCTTCAACTAATTCATCGTTTGAGAATGATATTAAATTTTCTGTAGCCATAACATATCCTACCGGTATACTTTGAACTATTAATCTTGAAGCAGTGAAAGAGTCATGTGGTGTACTTATTACAGTAACTCCATTTTCTTTAGCCTCAGAAAGTAAATTTTCATCTAATTTATGAGAACCAGTAACTATAATTAATGAAGTCTTTATATCAATAAGAGCTTGTTGCACATCAGGTCTATCACCAACGATTGCAATATCTCCTTCATCTACTATTTCTCTTAAACTTTCTGGTTGCATTGCAGTAACTGCAATCTTTCCATCGAATGTTTTAACATTTTCATTTATGTATATAGGCGTAGCTGCAAGTGTGTCTATTATATTCTCTATTGATGTGTTACTCTTGCCTAATATGTTATTGTCCCATATGTCCATATATGCTGATGTTAAATTTGAAATTGAAAGAATTCCTAACAATCTTTCATTTTCATCTACAACTGGCAAAGATTTGCTATGATTATCTCTCATAATATTCCATGCCATTTTTAAAGAAATACTTGGTAATATTGGTGAAATTTTATCTATTTCTAAATCTTCCACTTTTAGCTTTACTGTTTCTAATAATTTTGGTGCTTTAACTCCAAAATAATCTAAAATAAATTGCGTTTCTGCATTTACATTACCTAATCTTACAGGTACAGCAGGAAGATCACTAGTCTTATTTTTTAATTCTGCATAGCCATATGCAGCACAAATGGAATCTGAATCAGGATTTTTATGCCCTGTTACATAAACTACATTTTCCAAAATAGTTCCTCCTCAATTTTCATATAATTTATACAATATTTATTGTACTTGTAAAGTCTACTAATGTAAAGCGTAAATTAATTGTGTAATATTTCAATATATTAACTCGAAATCAAAACATTCAAACGTAAATAAATATATAATTAAGAAATCATACAAAATATACAATGCACATTCAATAAAACAAAAAAATCCAAGACTACATCTCAGATTTTTTTATTTATAATTATGATCTCATGTTATTTATCATTCCCCATATATCATCTGCTGCAGTTATTGCTTTTGAGCTAAGCTGAAAAGCTCTTTGAGTTAATATAACATCTGAAAATACTTCAGTAGGATCTACTGTTGAAGCTTCTAAAAACCCTTGTCTTATATCATAATTTGTACTTTGTGTAATCTGTGCATCCGCGCTTGGTACAAAATGACTATTTCCTTGAGGTATAAAAGCCTTATCTCCTATTGCTGTGAAAACTGGAATGGTTCCTATTTTAACCATATCCGTTCCAGAATTCATGTACAATCCACCTTGCTCATCTACAGATATCTTTTCACTTTCTAACTGAGGACTTCCTTCTGACATTCCTGCTTCATAATTTATATAAACTTTGGTTCCAGTTGCATCAACTAAAACTCCATTAGAATCAATCTTAAAATTACCATTTCTAGTATACGCTATACTTCCATCACTTTGTGTAAGAGCAAAATATCCTTGACCAGTACCATCATCTATTGCTAAATCAGTTTTTATTCCTGTATTTTTTAGATTTCCTTGCTTATTGACAGCATAGTTAGTTCCGAGCTTAACACCAGTACCATTTACAGCAGTTTTAGTTACAAGCGGAGTACCTTGTCTATCCAATGATTCTACTAAAAGATCTTTAAAACCTACATCAGTATTTTTATAAGCTATAGTTTGACTATTTACTAAATCATTTGATAAATAATCGAGTTTTTCTTGATATGCACTCATACCACTTTTCCCAGTAGCAAAAATATTAAACATAAATATTCCCCCTTAATTATACACGTCCAAGTTCAGTTGCTGCTTTTTGTACAGTTTCATCTTGCATCTTAACAAATTTTTGATTTGTTTCAAACTGTCTCTTTACTTCCATGAGCTTTATTAACTCTGAGGCTGAATCTACATTAGAACCTTCAAGTGTATTTTGTGTAACATCAACCTTTGCATTATAGGTAGGACTTTGATCTGTTATATAATTATCACCCATTGGTTCTAACTTTTTATAATCACTACCACTAAAATCAGCTGTTAATAATTTATCAGTTGCGCCTGTTCCTTCAATATTAATATTATTATCTGCATCTAATGAAAACTTCTTATCACCTACATATATTGGTTCATGAGCTCCAGTTGTGTTATTTACACCTAAAACTTTGCTTCCATCATTTGTTATTAAATATCCTTGCTGATCAATTTTGAAATTTCCATCTCTCGTATAAACTTCTTTATTACCACTTTGTGCAACAAAGAATCCTCTTCCACTTATAGCAAAATCAGTCATATTACCTGTTGATTTAAACGTTCCTTGTGTAAAAGCTGTTTTCACATCATAAGTTTTTACGCCTAAATTTAGCGTGCCTAAGTCATTTCTAACATATTGATCTCCAGAAAGCTTCTGCCTATTAGATATCATAACATCCTCAAAGCTTTGTTTTGTTAATTCACGTTTTTTATAACCAGTATTATTTACATTTGCAATATTATTAGTGATTGTTTCTTGTTCATTCTGTAATGTTATTAACCCTGATAGTGAAGTGTAAAACCCTCTTATCATTTTAACCCTCTCCTTTTAAAATGGACTTACGTTCATTTTCATAAATCATACCTAAATCCCTAGCTCTTTGCTCAATTTGACTATCAGAAAGACTTATTGTATATTTATATCCAATCATGAATGTAACACCTAAAATTAATCCTATGCCTATTCCTAAAAATATTCGTTTATCTATAAAAAAAGACATTTTTACTTTTAT
This sequence comes from Clostridium saccharobutylicum DSM 13864, assembly GCF_000473995.1. Lineage (NCBI taxonomy): Bacteria > Bacillati > Bacillota > Clostridia > Eubacteriales > Clostridiaceae > Clostridium > Clostridium saccharobutylicum. Next base: position 4,333,724 of record NC_022571.1, read on the forward strand.
TTTTTGAATAAACCTTTTACTAATAGTACTTCCCCCTTGCTTATAGATAATTCACGACATATTTGTTCTTCTGTTAATCCATCTAGTAAAAGTTTCTTTATACTCTCTGTTTTTGAACTATCTATATTTTTTTTGATTTCAGAAAAATTAATTTCTGAAATCACTTCTTTATCTATATCTAAGTTAATCTCAATGTTACTTTCTTCAACGTTATTATCATCATTAGATTCAGTATATTCATTTTTATTATTTTCTATTTCAGCTTTATTTTCGTATACTTCTTCAACATTCTTTAATATATTTAACTCATTTTTTATTTCTATAATTTCTTGTTGCAATTCTGTTAAACTTTCTGCAATATCTCTTCTAATAATGCCCAGTTCTATCTTATAATCATTTACATCTTCTTTATTATTATTAAGAATATTTTCAAAAGAAAAATTCGAAGTATTTTCTTCTCTTTTTATTGCTCTATAATTATAAATTATCAACACAACACCAATTATTATCAATACTATTGGCATAAAATCCCTCATTTCAAATATATACCTCGAGGAAAATTCACCTCGAGGTATTTAATCAATATAATGTAATTTCTTCATAGATTCTCTTAGATTACGAATGGCTCTGCTATGTAATTGACAAACTCTAGATTCTGATACACCTAATACGTTTCCTATTTCTTTTAATGTTAAGCCTTCATAATAATATAAATTTAAAATTGTCCTGTCTTTTTCTTTGAGAAGTTCTATCGCTTGTGTTAAAATTTCAAGCTGCTCTTTATCTTGTACATACATATCAGGACTAGGGCTATTTTTATCTTCAATAATACCCATAAAATTTATATCTTCATCTTCAGAAAAAATAACATTTTCTAGTGATACCATTGAAATATAATTTATATAATTTTCTATTTCAGTTATTTCATTTAATGAAATATTTAAGTACTTTGCAATTTCATTATCAGTTGGCTCTCTTAATAATTGTCCTTGCAAATCATCAATAGCTTTATTATATCGATTTAATTTATCCATAGCCCCCTTAGATAAGGGTCTATTTTTTCTTAACTCGTCTATCATTGCACCTTTAATTCTTATAGATGCATAAGATGAAAACTTCATTCCCTTAGTATTATCAAATTTATTTAATGCATCCATAAGCCCAATCATACCATAGCTTACCAGATCCTCATATTCCATATATTTATTTTTACTAAACATAACTCTAGAGGCAATATACTTTACTAGCGGAATATATTCTTGTATGACTTGTTCTTTTCCATCAACTTCTCTTGCAGTGTTCAACCCATTACCCTCCACAACTTTCTTTTCATCATATTTACTTATGATCTAGCTCTTTGCTTTCTCATTATTTCAAAAAGTTCTTCAATTATTATATCGCTTTGTGCTTCTGTAATATCTAAGAACCTTATACCACATAATCTTTCATTATCATAAGTCTCTTCAATTCTAACAATATCACCTTTTAATAAAAATTCTTTTTGTTTTATTTTCATCTTAATAAAAAACAAATCATCTTTACTTACTTTTTCTTTCAATTTAAGTTTTATGCCTCCGCCACTTAAATCTACCATTAATGCTTCTTTAAAAGGAATATCTTCAAAATCTTCTTCATGAATATTAGTAATGTTTTTATATTGTACTGAATTTACCATACCGACTCTAAAAAAGTTTCTTCTTTGGATTGCAGTAATATTAAATGGTTCTTCTAATTCATAATATAATATATTTCCATCTTTCCCTTTTGAAATTACTTTAGAATAAAAATTAAAGCAATTTCCATTTTCTAAATATGCATTCACTTCAATTTTTTCTCCTGAGTGTAACATCAAATATTGCCCTTCATTTGCAGGTAAATTTATTTTTATGACATCATCATCTATATCAATAACTAAACTTTTATATGGTTTTTCATTCACTATAACTTCGATTCTATCATTAATTTCTAGATTAAAACTATGCATACAAACTCCCCCTATGAAAAAATATTAAATAGTCTTTTAAATACGCCTCTTACTCCACCAGTTGAATTTATATTTTGCCCAATAATTTTCATTGCAATTTCATCTACACATTTTGATGCATCACAATTTGGAAATAACATTGTAAACGGCTTTTGTTGCCTTACACTCTGTACTAGCTTTCTATCATCTAGTATACATCCCAAATAACTGATTTTCATACTTAAAAATCGTTTTACCGCTTTATCAAATTTATCATAAGTCTCTTTACCTTCTTCCTTAGTAAAGGCTTTATTTACAACTATTTTTGCCTCGCTCTTAAGTTTAAAATGATCTGTTGCCTTCATTAAACTGTATGCATCCGTAAGTGCTGTCGGTTCAGGTGTTGTTATTATAATCAATTCCTCTGAAGCTGATACAAATGATAAAACATCACGATTTACTCCCGCTCCTGTATCCATTAATATGTAATCATACTCTCCTAATTCCCCAAGCTTCTCAATAAACATTTTTTTTTCTGCTTCTGTTAATTCTTGCACCTTATTTAATCCAGATCCAGCAGGAATTAAAGATACCCCATTAGATGCTTCTATGATTATCTCCTCTAACTTTAAATCAGTACCTATAATATCAAATATATTATACTTAGGATAAACTCCCATTAAAATATCATCATTTCCCATACCTAAATCTGCATCAAAAATCAGAACTTTTTTTCCCCTATTGCTAAGACATATAGCTAAATTTACAACAAAATTACTTTTTCCAACTCCGCCTTTTCCAGATGTTACTGTAATTATCTTTGCATAATCATTTTCTTGTTCTTTTTTAATGTTTTCTTCTTCTTTTGTGATTAATTGTCTTAGTGTTTCTGCTTGATCTAGCATAAGGTCTCCTCCCCTAATATAAATCTAGCAATTTCCTCTTTACTTGATGTTCTTATATCATCCGGAACATTTTGCCCTGTAGTTATAAAATTAATTGGTTTGTTAGCACTTTTAGATATATTATATAAAGATCCGTATACAGTTGTTTCATCTAATTTTGTAATTATAATATTATCATAACTCAATTCTGAATATCCATTCAAAATACTCATTATATCTTTATTTTTGGTAGTTGCACTTATTACCATACTTATATGCTGTGGATTTGCCTTTTGAACAAAAGCACGAAGCTCTGATATTTGCATTGTATTCTTACTACTTCTTCCAGTAGTATCAATAAGTACAACATCACAATCCTCCATAAATTCTATTGCATCTTCCATTTCCTTCATTGTAATAACAACTTTAAATGGAATATTCATTATTTCTGCATAAGTCTTTAATTGTTCTATAGCTCCAATTCTATACGTATCTACTGTAATTAGTCCAACTTTCTTTTTTTCAACAAGCGCAAGTCTTCCTGCAAGCTTTGCTATAGTAGTTGTTTTTCCAACTCCTGTTGGACCTACTAACACAACACGACCATTCAATCTTTTTTTAGATACTAAGACGTTCCTTTCAAAAATATCCCTTAACCTCTCAGTTTCATCTACTTCTTTACTAAACTCTTCATCAATTGATTTAATAATTTCATCATGAAATTTCTCATCAATATCTAGTTGGCTTAATTTTTCTTGTAAATAATTTATTGGATTTTCATCAACTGACGTATTTTGTATCACTTTATTTAAAAGACTCTTCAAATCACTTACTTCTTTATGTACTGATTCAAAATCACGTTTATCACCTGATTGTTCCATATTATTTTCACTTTGGATAATACTTGTTTTATCATTAACGTGATTAATATTTTCCATATAATTTTCTTGGTACTTTGTGGCCTTAGGAGATTCCTTTTCTACATTGGCATTATGCTCTAAGATTCTATTATTTATAGTATCTTTTACATTCTCAACATCTTTTTTAATCCTAACTTCTGATTCCATTAACTTTTTAATATTTTCTAATGAATTTCTAAATTCTTGCTCGCTATTTAAAGTAGATTTTTCTTCTTCAAAATTTTCAACTGCTGCTGTTACTTCAATTACTTTTTTTGAAAACCAACCCTTAATTCCAGACTTTTTAACTTTTCTTTGACTTATTATGATAGCATCTTTTCCTAATTCATATCTAATTCTTGTTAATGCTTCATTCATATTACTTACAAGATATCTTTTTATTACCATCTATAATCGCACAACTCCTTCACTATTAATTTGAACATCATTTGGCACTTCATTCAATGAAATTACCATAACATGAGGAAATACCATTTCTATTAATTTTCTAAATACAGCTCTTATATTAGGTGATACCAAAATAATTGGTTGATTATTATAAAAATAAACTGATTCCAAAGTTTCTTTTATACTTGTAAGTATTTTAGTAGTTGTATCAGGATCAACTGTTGGAAATGATCCTTGAACTGATTTTTGGATATTATTTGCTATTATCTCTTCTACATTAGGGTCTAATGTGACTACTGTAATTTTTCTTTCCTCATCAATTACTTGATTACAAATCGTTCTCGCTAATGCAAATCTAACATATTCAGTTAAAACTTCTAGATCTCTTGTATTTCTGGCATTGTCCGCCAATGATTCCATTATAGTTACAATATCTTTAATAGGAACTTTCTCTCTCAATAGGTTTTGTAATACCTTTTGAAGCTCACCAATAGTTAACAAATCTGGTATAAGTTCTTCAACAACTGCACTGTATTTTTCTTTTGCATTTTCAACAATAAGCTGAACTTCCTGCCTTCCAAGTAATTCATAGGAATGAGTTTTTATTGTTTCAGTTAAATGTGTAACCATAACTGTTGTTGGGTCAACAACTGTCAATCCCTTAATTTCCGCTTCTTCTCTTTGATCTTTGTTTATCCAAATTGCAGGTAACCCAAAAGTTGGCTCTATTGTTTTTATTCCTGGTATTTCTGAATTTTCTCCTGTTGGATCCATACATAATAACATACTTGGCATCAACTCTGATGAAACAACCATTGTACCCCTAATCTTTATTATATATTCATTAGTTTTAAGTTGAAGATTATCCCTAATTCTTATTGGTTGAACCACAATTCCCATTTCTATAGCACATTGCCTTCTAACAGATGCAATTCTTTGAAGCAAATCCCCTCCAGATGCTTCATCAGCTAATGGTATAAGTCCATATCCAATTTCAACTTCCATTGATTCCACAGATATTAAATTCATAACATTTTCAGGTTCCTTACGTTCTGCTTGTATAATCTCTTCTTCTTCACTTACATACTCTTCTACTTGCTTAGCTGCTTCTTCCTTATAAAGCATATAAGTTAATACTCCAGTTGCTATAGAAGCTGTGAAAAATGCTAATTTAGGCATATTAGGTACAAGGCCTAGAAATAACATTATAGCACTAGCTACCCCAGTAGCTATAGGGAATGCAGTTAATTGAGCTGTCATAGTTTTACCAAAATTGTCAGCACTTCCCGAACGAGTAACCAAAATACCAGAAGCTGTTGATATTAATAACGCTGGTACTTGGCTTACAAGTCCATCACCAACAGACAATATAGCGTAAGTTCCAGCTGCATCCCCTACTGATAATCCTCTTTGAAGTACACCTATTACAATACCACCCAATATATTAATAACTGTAATTATAATAGCTGCCACTGCATCCCCTTTTACGAACTTAGACGCACCATCCATAGATCCATAAAAATCCGCTTCTGATTGAAGATCCTGTCTTCTTTTTCTTGCAGTAGCTTCATCTATCATACCCGAATTCAAGTCAGCATCGATACTCATTTGTTTACCTGGCATAGCATCAAGTGTAAATCTTGCTGATACTTCTGCAACTCTTCCAGCACCATTAGTAATAACCATAAATTGAATTACAACTATAATTAAGAATATAATAATACCAACTACATAATTACCACGTATAACAAAATTACCAAAAGCCGTAATAATATGACCTGCATCTCCTTCTGTTAATATTAATCTTGTTGACGATATATTAAGCCCCAATCTAAATAATGTTGTAACTAACAGCAATGTAGGAAAAACTGAAAGTTGCAATACATTAGTTGTAAACATAGTTATCAGCATTATAATTATAGATATCGTTATATTCAATGCTAAAAGTAAGTCTAGCAATATCTTCGGTAATGGTATTATTATCATAAGCACTATACCTATAACACCAAATGCTACTATTATATCTAAATTTTCTTTTATATCTAGCTTTTTGCCACCAAGCACCAAATTTCACACATCCCTCTCTTCAATGCATAATATGCAATTTAAAAAAATCATACTGCATATTTTTATCATCTATCAAAACTCATTAGTATTTTGCATATTTATTATTAATTACTTTTTATTAAGCTTCATTACCACTGCTAAAATTTCAGCTACACCTTGATACAAATCTTGTGGTATATCTTCGTCTATTTCTACTCTTTCATACATCATTCTTGCTAGTGGCTTATTTTCAATAATAGGAACATCATGTTCCTTTGCTATCCCCTTTAATTTAATGGCAACATAATCTGCCCCTTTTGCTACAACCTTTGGAGCTTCCATGTTCCCACCTTCTTCATATTTCAATGCAATCGCTAAATGCGTAGGATTAGTTATTACAACTGTAGCATCCGCAACATTTTGCATCATTCTTTTCATCCCAAGCTCTTTTTGCTTTTGCTTAATTTTGCCTTTTACTTGAGGATCTCCTTCTTGTTGTTTATATTCGTCTTTAATTTCTTGTTTTGTCATCTTCATATCTGAACCATGCATTTTATTTTGAAAAAAATAATCAACAGCTGCAATGATAACAAGAACTATACAAATCTGCTTAAAAATACCCAAAACTAAATTTCTAATCTCATTTGATAATGATGGTAAATATAAATTAGAAATTCCTAATATATTTTGATAGTTCGACTTCACATATTTATAAGCGATTACTGATATTATTGTAACTATTATCAAATTTTTTCCTAAATCTACAAGACTTCTTTTTGAAAAAATATTTTTCATTCCTGATAATGGATTTAATTTTCCAAAGGAAGGTTTTAATGGTTCTGTTGTAAATAAAAATCTTGTTTGCATCAAGTTGGCTACAATTCCTCCAAACATTATTGGTAATGTAAAAGGTAATAGTAGTGCCCCTATTTTTAACACCACAGTCGTTGATATATTAAAAATTGTTACTTCATCAAAATTTTTTAACATTGGAAATTGAAGAAAATAAATAATTACGCTTTTAAATCCATCTGTTAACATTCCCCATAGCGTTGAAATAAGCATTGTACATATAATCATTGTAAGTGCAACTCCAACTTCTTTACTTCTAGCAATTTGACCTTTTTTTCTTGATTCAGATTTTTTCTTTGGAGTTGCTTCTTCTGTTTTATCATCTCCAGCAAAAATTAACACCAATGGTGCTGCTGGCAATACATTAATTATTTCCCTGAAAATATTCGGCAAATTATATATTGCAGTACTTATTAATTTTAACATGACCGGCATTAGTATTATATATGTAATAAGTCCCAGTAAATTTTTAATAGGCATTCCCAAAACCATAATCGGAATTGTTGGTACTGTTCTTCCAATTAATCCAAAACATACATCTGTTATAACAATTATTAATACCAATGGTATAGCCATCTTTATTCCTAAAGTGAAATAATTAAATATTGTTTGCATTACTCCCATCATAGTTTCTTGATACACTATCGTTTTTCCAATCGGTACTATCTTTACACTTTCAGCTATCATATTTATAATTACATGATGACCATCTACTAGAAAGAAAAATGCCATTGAAAGAAAATATGATAAATTTCCAAGCAATGTTGTTGTAGTTTTACTTGTTGGATCTAATATAGTAACCATTGAGAATCCAGCATGAATATCCATCCATGACCCTGCAAGCCTTGCAATTTCAAAAACTAAATTTGTTATGTATCCCAAAATTAATCCAGTCATAATTTCACTTATTGAATAAAATAATAATAAATAATTGTTGTTTATGTTTCCTATTGTGGAATAATCTATTCCCGATATAATTCCAAATGAAAGTATTAACGAAAATGCACCTTTTAAAATTTGTGGTGTTCCACTTGGAAATAATATTTCAACAGCAAAAAAATATGCTGTTATTCTTAAACTTATTAAAAATAAGGAAAGAAAGTAGGCTACATCTATCAATCTGTGCTACCTCCTTATGTAGTAATCCTAGCAATCAAATCAAATATTCTTGTTGTAAAAGACATAACCGTTTGAAGCATCCAGCTTCCTAAGAATATTCCAACAACTGCTGCTGCGATTAATTTAGGAAGAAAAGTTAAAGTTTGCTCTTGAATTTGAGTCGTTGCTTGTAGAATACTTATAACTAATCCTAATACAAGCACCACTATTAATATTGGAGCTGATACCTTTGCCGCTGTTACTATTGTATCTTTAACAACTTCACTAAGCATTACTTGTGTCATAACCTCTCACCTCACATAAAACTCTGTATCAGAGATTTCACTAATAGATACCATCCATCAACCATTACAAATAAAATTAATTTAAAAGGCAATGATACCATCGTTGGCGGTAACATAAACATCCCCATAGCCATTAATACACTTGATACTACCATATCAATTACTAAAAATGGCAGATAAATTAAGAACCCTATCTGGAATGCTGTCTTCAATTCGCTTATGGCGAATGCTGGAATCAAGCTTGTAAATGGAACATTTTCTTTAGTTAAATTTTGTTGATCGACCTTATTTATATCAATAAATAATTGTAAATCCTTTTCTCGTGTTTGCTTTAACAAAAATTCCTTTAGAGGCTTTGATGCTTCATCAATTGCTTGTTCTTGGGTTATTGAATTTTGTAAATATGGTTGAATAGCTTTAGTATTCATTTCACTATAAACAGGATTCATAATAAACAATGTTAAAAATATAGCTAGTCCTGTTAAAATCTGATTAGGAACAGCTTGTTGTACTCCCATTGCACTTTTAAGAAATGAAAATACAACAACAATTCTTGTAAAACTTGTTGCCATTATCACTATTGATGGCAATAATGATAAAATTGTAAAAAATATTAATATTTTAATGTTTGATACATAGTCTTGTGGTGTTCCACTTCCATCTCCAACAGATATGTTTAAATTAGGTAAATTTGTGCTACTCGGAGCAGCATATGCATTTACAGTGCAAAACATAATAATCCCAAAAGTCATCATGAGTGTAAACATTATTGTTTTTTTATTATTTTTCATGCTTCTCTTCCTTTGATCTTGTATTCTTAACTATATTAGAATAAATCTTTTTTATCTTTGAAATTAATTCATAATAGTTTTGAGTCATCTCTTGAGTAGTTTTCTTTTTTTCTTCTTCAATATTATTAATTTCATCTTCTGACAATTCTGACAACTTTTCCATATGGCCTGCACCAGTAGTCATTACATATCCCTTTTTCCCAATCTTAACTGTTATTATAGAATTTTCTTTTGTCACTTGTACTCGTTCTATAACTTTAACATACTTGTTATTATTAATATCATTGATTTTACTTCCAAAAACTCTAAATGTTAAAAACATTAAACCTAAAGTTATACCTAAAGCTACGATTAATTGCACACATATTTTAAAAAATTCTAAATTCATTCTCTCATCCTTACTGAATTATCATACTTTTGAATCTAATATCTGAAATCTTACCTTTTGTTAAATCTTTATTAATAGCATCAATTAATGATTTTTTTATAGCCTCTCTGTTTGCAACATTATTTATATAGTCAGCTTTTTGACTTTTTAGGTAAAAAATAATATCATCTCTTACAACAACTTGATTAGCTGTCAATTCTTCTTTTAGCTTTGATTTTGTTTTGTCATAACCTATAGCTATTTCTCCTTTAAAATATCTTTTTCCACCTTCATCACCCAAATTAACTGTAAACTCAGTTAAGTCCATATATTCATTTTCTACAACAACTTCCTGTGCTTCTACTGTTGATTTATTTTTCATGAATAGATATGCTCCACCAAATGTTGCTGCCCCTAATACTAATAATCCTAAAATAAATAAGACTATCATGATTCCTTTATTGCTTTTTTGTACTACTTCTTCATTCTCATTTTTTTCTTTTTTTTCCTTTTTAGCCATTATTATTCCTCCTAATTCTTTGAAACAGAAACTTTTTAACTATTATCATTTAGACCTGCACTAATTTAAAACATTCTAAATGTCATATGTGAAAATTTTGTGTTTATATTCTAAAACAGAATTTCTTACATCTTCTATACTCTCTAAAACTATATATTTTTTTCCATTTGTTAATGTAATTATTGTTTCAGGCATTTCTTCAATTTTTTCAATATGATCTGCATTAAGCATGAATCTTTTCTTGTCCATCCCTGTTACCCTTATCATAAAATCCTCACCCTTTCTTATTTCAAAGTCAACCATATACACTTAAAAACATATATATAATCAACTCGTATTTTTTGTATGTGCCAGTAAAATATACAATGTACAGGTCACAATGCGCAACTTAGGATAACTAATTTTTTATAAAATTATATATTATAATTTTTAAATTAGTTGTGCATTCTGCATTATGCATTGAAAATTTTTATTAACACTTCCATTAATTAAAAATTTAAATAACGCTCTTTAATATATAAATTCTAAAAATATTTTTCATCAAACTTAAACTTCTACTTTTATAAATATTCAATTAGTAATCTTACTAATTATAAATTTTGTTAATTAAAACTTATATATAATTATAAAGTCATTTTAAAAATAACAAAGATAATTATTTTAATCAATGCACAATTGGTGGGGAAAATTCCAATTATACTTCGAACAACAATATTACATAAACTTGTACAGAAATTTTCCTTCCTTAATTGTGCATTGTAAAACCTTAAGTTTAAAATTATCTTATCAAGCCAGTAATAGTTTGTAAAATTTCATCTCCTGTTGTTACCATTTTTGATGAAGCCTGAAAACTTCTGCTTGCTGTTATCATATCTGTAAATTGTTCTGTTAAATCTACATTTGATCCTTCAAGCGCTCCTTGAACTAAATCTCCAAACCCTGAACTATTACTATTAGTTGTTACGCCCTTAGCACTTTTTATTATTGGACTTCCTGAGTTAGAAGAAACCTGTAGTAAATTTCCACCAATTCCTGTTAACCCTTCTGGATTTTTAAAACTCGCCAAAGCCACTTGTCCTATAGCAGTTCTACTACCACTTCCAAGTACTGCTGTAATTACTCCATCTTTTCCTATTTCAAATTTTTTAATTGGGTCTTTTGTTGATCCGTTCATCACCGAATCAGGTATTGCTAATGGTTGTAATTTAGCGTTATCGAACTTTGCTGTATCCGCATCCACATAAGTTGCATCTAATGCTCCTTTAGAATTAATCTTCAACGCATTTGTTGCATAATATCCCATAACCCTATATCCATCAGCCGTTAAAAGATTTCCGTCTTTATCCAGTGTTAAATTCCCATCTCTTGTATATAATGTATCCTCCATAGTTCCACTAGTAATACCACTTGTATTACCTGCTGAATCTGTACCTACATTAATTAAACCAGTTAATGCACCTTTTCCTACAACCAAATATCCATCACCATCAACACATACATCAAGTGTTCTTCCTGTTGATAATGCATTACCTTGACCCATTACTTTATTAATACTTGACAATTTTGCTCCAAGCCCTATTTGTTTAGCATTAGTTCCACCTTTTGTTGCTGTAGGCGCTGTTGCTTCTGCTGAATTTTGATATAACATATCAGTAAATTCTGCTCTTGAAGATTTAAATCCTGTAGTACCTACATTGGCTATATTATTACCAATTACATCCAACTTTGTTTGATTAACTTTCATTCCGCTTATTCCAGAATACATACATCTTAACATATAAATTCCTCCATACCATAATTTATTTAACTTGTTTCTGTCATTCCACAAGTTTTGGCCCCGATTTATATAGTTAATAGTTAACAATTGAAAATTAACATTTTGTAACTAACTATTAACTGATTCTCGTCCAGCCTATAATATTACTACACTATCTACATTTGTAAATATATTATCTTTTGCTCTATTTTTATCAACGGCTGTTATTAACGTCTTGTTTTTAACACTTGCTACCAATGCAATATCTTTATATAACATGACAGTATTTTTAGAGTTCTTATCTTCCGCCATTTTAAATCCTTTTTCTATCTGTCTCATATCTTCTTCTGTAAAATTAATTTGATTAAGCCTTAAAGCAGCATGCTTAGATACAATAAAACCATTATGCTTATATGTAACTTCATTTAATATATCTTTAAAACTTTTCTTATCCTGTGTATTTTTAGTACTTATGTTCTTAGATAAATTCTCATTTGGTACAATATTTCCTACAGAATAAGCTCGTCCATTAACAATTCTATAACTCATTAAAACATCCTAAATAATATTTATGTATTAAAGTCTTATGAATTATTTGAGCTACTATTACTTGACGAACTTCCTGTATTATTTGAGCTGCTATTATTTGTAGATGTTGATGAATCTCCTGTGTTTGTTGTACTTATAGATGATGTTGTTATTCCATTTTCCTTAAGAACTTGATCTATAGTAAGTTTCATATCCTCATCATTTAAATCTCCTGCTCTTACTATGTCTGAATATGAATATACCTTTGTTTCTCCGGTTGAATTCAAATTATCATCTAAAACTTTAACTCTTAACTTAACATCTGCCCCACTTATATATGCACCTTCGACTGTACCTTTTACCAATATATCTTTATTAGAACTATCCTTATCTGCAGTAATAACTCTCTTATTATTTAAAGATGAAGCTGCTAAAAATTGAGAATTAATCGCTGTAACTGTACTTGTGCTATCATTATCTTTAACTACTGATAGTATTTTATCCGCATCAATATTCTTGTCTAACTCTTTAAGTTGTCCATTCTCAACAATATTCAATCGTATATAATTTTTTCCATTGCTTCTTGATACGCTATTTACAGTTCCAACATAACGATCACCATGACTATCTGTAACATCTACGACTACTTGCTTTCCAAGCAAATTTCTAAGAGATGATTCATTCATTGTATTATTTAAGTTTTGCATTTGTTCCATAGATGCAAATTGAGCCATTTGAGTAACATATGCAGTTGAATCTTGATTTGAACTTGGATCTAAATTACTTAATTGAGCTGATAAAATCTTTAAAAAAGAATTTTTATCAAAGCTCTGATCTGAAGTTGTAATCTTTGTTCCTCGTGAAGTTGTAGTAGCAGTTTGAGTGGCACCTGCATTACTTTCATTACCTAATCTGCTTGTTGGTATAGAAGTATTTTGCGTTTTTGGAGTTGTTTTTCCTAATGCTTCATTTATTGAAGGTATAATCGCCATATATTTTCACCTCCTATGCTAGAAAATCTAAATTATTATCAATACTAGTTTCTATGTTTTCCATTGACTCTTCTTCAACAGTTATTCTATTACTAATGATGTTGCTGTTATTATTTTTCCCTTGTTCTTGTGCAAATTGATTACCAAATCCCTCTCCATTAAAGAAAGTCGTATCATCTTGGTAAAGTTCAACATTAACATCTGTCACCTTAATATTTTGTTCAGTTAATTTTTCTTTAATATCAACCAAATTTTGTGAAAGTAACGCTACTGTTTCTTTAGAGTTTGCTTTTAAATTAGCCTTCATCACTCCATCTTCTTGGCTTAGATTTATAGTTATTTCTCCAAGATTTCCAGGATTAATTTTTACAGTTAATTCTTTTAATCCATTATTACTCATAAATTTAATATCTTTTATTAAATCATTAGCAAATGTAGCTTTATTAATTGTAAGTCCTCTAGTCGTTTCTACTTCTTGTCCTTGGATAACTTGAGTTCTTGATGCAAATAAATTTATCTTATCCAAAGAATTATCTTTCTTATCATCAATTAAAGAATTTAAGAATTTATCTTCTTTTGTGACTTTTTTACTTTCTTTTGGCGTTTCAGTTTGTGCATTATTATTGTTTCCATTTTCAAGTGAACTATCTTTATTTTGTGAACAACCATTATTCAATATATCTTTAAGAGTCAAAACTTTTTCACCTTGATTATCCTTATCATCGATAATATTAGATATCTTTGACATTAAATCCTTAATACCACTTGAAAGTTCTTTATTATCCTTAGATTTAATACCCAACTGATTTAATATCTTGTTCATTAATCCTAATGAATCACTATCTAATTTTTTTTGTACTGAATCTGCTTTTAATAATTCAAGCAATTGATTTAAGATTGTTGATTGTTTATCTGAAGCTCCATTTTCATTAATTTTATTCAATATAGTGGATTTTAAATTTTCTGAATTAACGTCTCCTTTTTCTTCTTTAATCTCAAACTTCTTCAGTAAATTTAGTAATGACTGCAATATATCATTAACATCATCTTTAGAATCAGATTTACTATCTTCTTCTAATTGTTTAAGTTTATCCTTAAGTTCATTTATTTCATTATTATCAACATCACTTGAAGGCTTGTTTTCCTCATTTTTATATATTAATTTTTCATCACTTTCATCTTTAGAATTAGTTTTTGAATTTAAAACTTTCTTAAACTCATTATTATATTCTGTAGATTTTGAAAAATTGGTTTTATTAACAAATAAATTTGATTCAGACTTATTTGTTACATTAGATTTAGAACCTTGAGTAGAAAAATTCATATTACTTACTAAATAATTAGTTGTATTTGTACCTGCCATACATTTTCACCTCCTTTCAAATTATACTTGTCCACCACGCATATACGCATACAGTGCTAATTCATCACTATTAATTTGTTCAACCCTATCCTGCTCTTTTATATATGCCATATATTTTTTATCTTTTAGAGTTTCAACAGTCTTTCTTTCTATTTGTTTTTCTGTCAGCTCTTTTCTTCTCTTATCAATTTCATTATTTTTTAAAACCAACTCATTTTCTGTTGACTTTATTCCACTCTGTAATCCTTGAAGATAATACCTCTTTAATTTTTGATATACTACATCTTCATTCGGACTTATTCCCTTATATTTATGATAATTTCCCTTAAGCTCCTCTAACTTTTCTTCTATTTGCTTCTTTGCCCTCTGGCTTTCATTAAATAATCTTTTACTTTCTTCTTCTTTTTCTTTTCTCATTTCAAGAAGTTTATCCAAACCAAATTGAAATCTCTGTGCCAAAGTTAAAGCCTCCCTTTTTTCGTTAACACTTAGCAGTTGAAGATAGATACAGTTAAATTAAAATCTGTTAATAATAGTAGCTAAAAATTAAATTCCTGCATTGCTAATTAAACATTGAAATTAATGAATTTTTTGTTGCTTCAAAGTCTGATCTTTCATCAATTCCTTGACATAAAAATTGATTTAGCATTTCATTATAATTAACTGCCATATCAATCTTCTTGTTACTTCCCTTAACATATGCTCCTATATTGATTAAATCCTCAGAATCCTTATATGTAGCTAATAAATCTCTTGCAAAAGATGCTGCTTCTTTATGTTCCTTTGGTGCTATTTGGCTCATAAGTCTACTAACACTATTTAACACATCTATTGCTGGATAATGATTCTTATGTGCCAAATGTCTTGATAAAACTATATGTCCATCTAATATACCTCTAACAGCATCCGCTATTGGTTCATTAAAATCATCACCATCAACAAGAACTGTATAAAATGCAGTAATTGATCCATCTATGGATGTACCTGCTCTTTCCATTAGTCTAGGAAGCTTAGCAAATACTGATGGAGTGTATCCTTTAGTTGCTGGTGGTTCTCCTATAGCAAGTCCAACTTCTCTTTGAGCCATAGCAAATCTTGTAACTGAATCCATCATAAGTATTACCTTTTTTCCTTGATCTCTGAAATACTCAGCAATAGCTGTTGCTGTCAATGCACCCTTCATTCTTATTAAGGCAGGTTTATCTGATGTAGCACAAACTACAACAGATTTTTTCATACCTTCTGGTCCCAAATCCTTTTCTATAAATTCGAGAACCTCTCTTCCTCTTTCCCCGATTAATGAAATTACATTAACATCTGCCTCAGCTTCCCTGGCAATCATTCCAAGAGTTGTACTCTTACCAACACCACTACCAGCGAAAATACCAATTCTTTGTCCATCTCCAACAGTTAAAAATCCATCTATTGCTCTAACTCCTGTTGGCATTATGTCCTTTATTCTTTTTCTCTTTAAAGGATCCGGTGCTTCATTTTCTAAAGGATAATCTTCACCATCTTTTATAATACTGTCACAATCAAGTGGATTGCCAAGACCATCAATTATATGACCAAGCAAATTTTCTGAACAATGTACACTTAAAGGTTTATGTTGAGGTACAACTTTACATCCTGGTGCAATACCTGTAAGTTCATCAAGTGGCATAAGAATTACAGATTCATCTTTAAAGCCTACAACTTCACAGTTTACAGGAATGTTTTTTTCGTTATATATTATACAAAGCTCACCAACAAAGGCTTTTATTCCTTGAACTTCAATTGTAAGTCCTATTACCTTTTTAACAATACCCTCACTATATATAGCAGATGTACTATTAACTTTTTTAATCAATTTATTAAAATCTAAATTTAAATCTAGCATATAGAACGCCTCCCTATGTTCATGAGATACAATTTCAGTTAACCAAATATCGCTTTTTCTATTTGCTTCATTCCAATATCTACACCTACATTAACCATGCCACTAGGTTTTTCTAAAATTGCATTTCCTGGCTCCATTGAATCATCTGTAAGAATAAAAATATCATTCTTTATTCCATAGGATATCTTCCATCTTTCAGATTGAGATTTTAATTCTTCTGCATGAATTGAGTTAACTCTTAAAATAACATTATCCTCACCCTTTGAAATCTTAAAAGCTTCTTCAATAATTGAATTCATTGATTCTGCTTGACTGAGCTCCTTACGAGCAATACTTTCTGCTATTTCTAACGCTAGTCTTATGACTTCAGACTTTTTATCATCCAGATATCTAAAATAATTTTCATGAGCAGATTTCAAAAGCAATTCTGCTTTCTCAATAATTTCTTCAGCTTCTACTTTTGCTTGTTCGATAGTCTCTTCATAAGCCTTTTTATAGCCATCTTCATAACCATTTTGAAGACCCTGCTCATAACCTTCCTTATATGCTTTTTTTTCTGCAGCTTGCGTTTCCATCTGTGTTCTTAAAATAATAGCTTGCTTCTCATTATTTGCATCCTGCAATATTCTTTGTCCAATATCTTCATATCTTTTCAAAAGCTCTTCTGGGTCAATTTCAGGCGCTTTTATTTCTTCTTCAATTTCTTCTAGTTCTTCTTCAACCTTAGGATTTTTACTAACATATTCTGTTGAAATAAGTTTACTTTCTCCCTGCTTTGCAAATTCATTCTTTATTAACCTATACGATGATTGCATCTTCTCCACCTCTTGAAATGATGATTTCATTAGCATCATCTAATCTTCTAATAATAGAGACAATACCTTGTTGTGCTTTTTCAACATCCATAATTCTTACTGGTCCTAAGAATTCCATATCTTCCTTTAAAGCTGCAGCAGCTCTCTTAGATTGATTTCTATAAATACAGTTTGCAACTTCATCAGAACATCCTTTAAGTGCAAGAGAAAGCTGACTTGAATCAACTTCTCTAAGAATTCTTTGAATAGATACATCATCCAGAGAAACGATGTCTTCAAATACAAACATAGACCCCTTAACTTTATCAGCAAGTTCTGCATCTTCTCTTTCTAATCCTTCAGTAATATTCTTTTCTGTTGTTCTATCAACTGAATTTAATATTCCAACTAATGTTTCAACTCCACCTAAAGTTGTCATTTCAGTTCTTACTACTGAAGATAACTTACTTTCAAGTACTGCTTCAATTTCCTTGATTACCATAGGGGAAGTATTGCTCATAGTTGCTATTCTATAAGCTACTTCAGTTTGTATTTCCTCTGGTAATTCCGCCATTACTTGTGCTGCTTTATCCGGCTGTAAATAACATAATATTAATGCAATAGTTTGCGGTTGTTCTGACATAATTACATTTAATAATTGATGAGAATCCGCCTTTCTTGCAATTGAAAAAGGTCTGTATTGAGCCGTAGCTTCTGATACCTTATCCAAGATTTCATTTGCTCTTTGTGATCCTAATGCCTTTGATAATAATTGCTTAGCATAATCCATGCCACCTTCAATTATATAATCCCTAGCTTTATTTATTTGTAAAAACTCATTTAATATTTCTTCTCTTTGTTCTGATGTAACAGAAGTAATATTAGCAATTTCGTAAGTTATTTTTTGAATTTCGGCCTCTGGCAATTTTTTTAATATGCCAGAGGATGCTTCTGGTCCAAGTGTAATAAACAATATAGCTGCTTTTTGTACTCCTGTTAATTTTTTTTCATCATTTGCCATAGCTATCACCTCTCATCTTCAGTCAACCATGACTTAATTATTTCAACAACCTGCTCTGGTTTCTCAGTTGCATATTTCTTAATTTCATTTTCTAGATGAGAATTCTTAGTTTTAACTTCAAATTCTATTGGATCAAATTCTTCTGGTTCTTTAGGTATTATTGTGTCATCAACTAATGTATCTAATAATTGATCTTCTTCTTCTTGCTTCTTCTTTCTTCTCTTTATTATAAAGAATGCTATTGTACCTAGAAGTATTGCTCCTAAAATTCCACCAATAATCATCATCTTATTCTTGCTGCTTGCTGCTTCTTGCGCATTCATAGCATCAATTTGAGCCTTAGCTGCATCTTGACTACTTGTATCAAATGTCATTCCTGCTACTGTAACTTGATCTCCTCTATTTGCATCTAAACCAATAGCATTTTTAACAATATTCTCAAGAGTAGCCTGAGTAGCTGCGTCTACTTGGCCATCTACAATAACTGATGCTGTAAGCCTCTTAACTTCTCCTGGTGCACTTATAACTTTAGATTCTGTTTTTCCAGTATCATAGTTTGTTTTTTGATCTTCTTTAGCTGATGTGGAATTATTTCCATTATTAGTATTTGCGCTTGTTATTTGATTACTCATATTATTATCTACAGGACTTTGACTGGTTGTTGATCCTCCAGCTGATGTATTTGATTCCTTTGAATTTTCTTGACTTACAATAACTTTATTAGGATCAACTACTGTTTGCGTCTTCTGTTTAGAATCAAAATCTAAGTTGACATTAACTGTTGCTTTAACTTTGCCTTGTCCAATTGTAGGTTCCAATAAACTAACAATTGCTTTTTGAAGTTTATCTTCATATTTTTTCTCTGCATCTTGCTGTTTTGTTAACGCTTCTGAATTTACTGGATCTGTCTCATCACTATTAATATCCTTAGTAAGTAAATTCATCTTGTCGTCAATAACTTGTATATTTTCTTTTGGTATCTTTTCAGTAGCTCCTGATACTAATGCTACTATTGATTTTACCTGATCTTCATTAATAGAATTTCCTTGCTTAATCTTTAAATAAACTGCTGCCGATCCAGGTGTTTTTTCTTTAACAAAGACAGAATCCTGAGATTCTGTAATATGTACTCTTGCTTCCTGGATTTGAGGAAAACTCTTTATTGTCTTTTCTAGTTCTCCTTCTTCCATTCTAACCTTTTTAATCTTAAACTCTTCATCAGTCATACCAAAGGAACTTCCACTATCCATAAGCTCATAGCCTTTACTTCCTCCAGCTGTTAGATTTGGCGCATACTTTAATCTAAGTTCATCTACTTTATTACTAGGAACATAAATAGTATTACCATCTATTTTGGTTTGAACTTTATCATCATTCAAAGACTTCACTATAGTTTGTGTGTCATTTGGATCAAGGTTAGAAAATAAAATCTCATATTTATTTGAAGACGAATATATAATTGCACTTGCAATAGCTGCAATAATTGCTATTATTGATATCACTACTGCTATTTTTATTTTCTTGCTTTGAGATTTAAATTTTTCCCAAAACCCTTTAACTTTTTCTAAAAGTCGGTTCATTATTTAGCTCTCCTCACCCTACTACAATTGCAGCTTTGATAATTGATTATAACCATCAAGTAATTTATCTCTAGTTTGAGTTAAAAATTGAAGACTTAAACTTGCTTCCTGATTTCTAATCATCACTTCATCAATATTAACATCATCACCTTTAATAAAACTTGTTGTAGCTGAGTCAGATTTCACAAGTTTGTTATTAGTATCATCTATACAATTCTTTAATACCTGCCCAAAATTAACACTATCACCTTTCTTCTCTACTTTTTTATCATTTCCATCAGTTTGAAATTTAGAATTAAATAATGCTTCTTTTATTGCGAAATTATCTCCTATTCTCATATCTCATCCCCCCTATTTACCTATTTCTAAAGCTTTTGAAAACATACCCTTTAAAGCATTAAAAGTATCTGTATTTGCTTCATAAGACCTTTGAGCTACCATCATGTCTGCCATTTCATTCAATACATTTACATTCGGCATAGTAACATATCCTGATGCATCTGCATCTGGATTCGTTGGATCATATACTCTTCTCAGTGGTGACTTGTCCTTATCAATTTTTACTGCTTTAACTCCTGCCATATTTTTGTTAGCATCAAGTGCCTCTTGAAATACTGCTACTCTTCTAACATAAGGACCACTTCCATCTGCACTTCTTGTTGTACTTGCATTTGCTATATTGGAAGTTATAGTATCCATCCTTAATCTTTCTGCTGCAAGACCTGTTGCACTTATCTGCATAGAATTAAATGCATTCATCTATAATCCCCCTTATTTCATAACTGTCTTTAAATTATTAAATTTATTATTTATATTTGTTATCAAAGCATTATACTTAAGTGTATTAGCTGCTTGATTTACTTTTTCTATATCTAAATCAACATTATTGCCATCACTTCTCATACTTGTACTTTTATCTTGTTCAATAGATATATTATCATTTGTCGAATTATCATCACTAAAATGAACATCTCTAGTCCTCTTTAGCTTGAATTCTGAAGAATCAATATTCTTTTTCAAATTTTCTTCAAATACCACATTAAATCTCTTATAATCCTTAGTATTGATATTTGCCATATTATTAGCTATTGTTTTAGCTCTGACATTTGATGCCTTAAGTCCTTCTTTGATTAAATCATAAACCCCATCTGAACTAATAGATTGTATTCCCATAAATTCACTTCCCTCACATATTCACTTTATTGTATTTCTACAATCATTTCATAATTTTTTTACACTTTTTTACACTTTTGTATATTATTTTTTATATAAGCGCATTTCTACTCTAATTATAGAATAATATGAAACTTTTCGCCATATTTTTTTTGAAATTTGTCTAATTAATAATATTTAATTGTTTTTATGATAATTATTTTTATTCTAGCTACCTTGCCTTCTAAAATTGGTTATCAATTTATCAAATGTAAAATTAATTTAGATAAAAATAAGCATCAACAGCTATTACTTCAGCCATTGATGCTCATTCAATCACTTTTCTATCTTCTATTCTATTAATCTAGTTATTTAATCTGTATAGCTACCGCATTCAATGTCTTAAAATTTTCTTTTTAAAACTTATGGCTCCATGATATTACCTTCAATAATGCTTATTATTTTTTTATAATATTTTAATTTTCTTTCTAAATGATAGGATTCATTTTTCAAACTTTCTATCCTATTATTCATAATCTCTAAAATATATTTAACAATACTTATGTAAGACTTATCCAACTCAAACATAAACAATTGTAATTCACTATCTACTTTTTCCATAATTTCATTATATATTTTCTTCATTATCGCTTTGGAATGTAACTTTAAAATTTCTATTGACTCTCCAGTAGTTTCATCACTAAATTTACTTTTAATAATATCAACATATTCCCCAACATTAATATTTATACTTGGAGGTTTTATACTATATATGGAACTTTCAACAAATTTCTTAACATAATTAAGTTTAAACTTTTCATTATTTTCATCTAGATTTTCAAATATTATTTTTATTATATTTTCCGATAAAATATTAAAATTCATAATATCACTTATCATCTTTTTCAAGTATATATCAGTATTACTATCAAAACTATTAATATCATTAATAACTTCATCAATCTCTACATACTCATAGTCTACAAAATTATAATCTATTTGTTCATTATTGGCTTTCTTAAACAAGCCTTCATACCATTTAATATTATCATTAGACTCTTCGCTCTCTATTCTAATAGTTTTTTTCTTCACTTTAATTTCCGATAATGTTAAAAAATCAAATTCTAACTGTTTTTCCATTTCCTTTTTCTTATTGACAGCCGAATCTTTAGTCTTTTCAATTAATTCTTCAATGCCTTTATATATTTTTTGTGATTTTAATTTTATTTTTTCTTGTTCAAGATGAATATATTTTATATCTGTATTTTCTATAATATATATTTTTTGCTTTGATTTATCTTCTATGTCAAGTAATATTCTTTCAACTTCTTCTTTTAACTTAACCATCAAATTTTCTTTAACATCTAATTTATCACTTATTTTGTTTTTTACATTTTCAAAATTACCAATAAACATTAATTTTTCCTTATTAAATATGAAACCATCCCATAAATCATTTAATTGCTTTATTATATAGTTCTCTTCATCTGTATACTTATCTTTTTTCTTCAAAGCTAAATTATTTGCCATAGCTGACATAAATATAGGAGTACTATTACTAACATAATTTAATACATATTTCCTGACTCTATTAGTAAGTCTTGATTTTATATATTTATCAGTTTCAACTAAACTTTTGAACTTCCAGCCTTCATCTATAATTACATTATCGTATTTACTAGCAACAAGAAATACATTTCCAGCACTTTCTACAGGAATTTGATTTGAAATCAAGCTCACATCTAAATTATCAAGAAATATAGCAGCTTGACTTATAAAAAAAATTATATCCACATATTTGAAGCATTTATCAATAGTGTATTTTCTTACAAAGTTCGAATCATTCACCCCTGGTGTGTCAAGGACTTCAATATTTTTAAGTCTTTCATCATCTACATATATATTCATAGCTTTAATTGGAAACCTATAATTATTATACTTATCATCACATTCTTTAATTTTTTCTAATAACTCATCATAATCTTGAAAATTAAAAATTTCATTATCTCTATTTATATATTTTTCCACATCATATTCAGAAGCATTTATAAATTCAAAAACTTCTTTTACAAACTTTGCCCCTTTTATCTCCCCTTCTTTAATTAATGCATTTTTAATTTCTTTCCACTCTTTTTTGGTATAAAACTCAATTTCTATTCTTTTTGTATCCGAATAATTAATTTTAGTTATAATTTTGGTTTTAGAAATACAATCTTTAGGCAAAACATTTTCACCATTAAAAATTAATGCATTTAAAAAAGAAGATTTTCCTGAATTAACCTGCCCCATTATTCCTATTTTAAGTTTTATTTTTTCACAATCATCATCATCTTTTTTATTATTATATATTTCCATAACGCTCGAAAGTTTATTCATCTCAGTCTCAAACAAACTCTCAAGACCACTTAATTCTTCTCTTAACTTATCAACCTTATAAAATATATTTTCGTGACTAAGCTTAGTAAATTCAGTATTCATAACATTTGCTCCTATAATAATTCACTAAAAATTATACGGGTTACTACAATTTGATATTACATTGCTAGAACTATTGTCATCGCCAATTGCAAATTCATTATAATATATTGCAGAACCAACTTCTCTTGATCTACAACTATCAAAAATACAATTTACTACACTAGTTTCTACATTACCTAAATTTGAATAAATTCCACCACCTATTGCTGCTTCACAATTATTAAATTCAGATTTTAACAATAGTGTTTTATAATATTCATTACTTTTTATATTTACAGCTCCTCCATTTTCAAGAGCTTTGCAGTTGTTAAATATATTTTCACTCATTATGTATTGACAAAAAGATTTATTATGATTTCCTGTCAAATATATCGCCCCTCCATTTTGAGCATTGCAAAAATTAAATTGTAGATTATTAAATTCAACTGTTTTATAGAAATCATCACTTTCTTTTATGTATAATGCTCCTCCATTTCCACCTACACTACAATTATTAAATTGTAAATTTCTGAGTTCAACATTAGAATCAATGATTGAAATCGCCCCACCATCACTTTCATTACCAAATGCAATATTGTCAAATTTACAATCACTAATACTAACATCATTATGACATTCATATATAAGTAAAGGTCTTCTATTTTCACAATCCTTAAAAATAGACTTCTTTACATTTAAACTTGCCATGTCTTCACAAATTATTTGTCCATTAATAAATTCTGAATCCTGAATAGAAAGTTCGACCCCACTTTTACATATCAATTTGCCATTACTTCCAAATCTTATTTGTGAATCTTTAATTCTCAATATTCCTTTTACAATTACAGTTGTATTTATAAAAAAGTTTCCTTTTAAATCATTTATTCCGTCTAGAATTTCATCATCTATTAAAAATACATCAACAAATCCCATAACATATGGTCTAAAACACCCTGCCTTTATTTTTTTAGGTATTTTTTTTACTAAAATATTAAATTTTTTTGCATTTTCTTCAAGGATTGACATTGCAACTTCACACAAAAATTCTATTTCTTCCGATTCAACATTAAATATTTCTGCAAATTCAGCAACAATATTAACTTTATCTTCTTTTAACTCTCCATCCACCCCAATTAACATTAACCCATCTAACAAAAAATTATATTTTAAATTCTCTTCCTCTATAAATTCTATAAACTCATTTACTTTTTCTTGATCTATATCAGAAACTTTATTTAAATAACTAATTATTTCTCCTTCTAATTCAAATGCATTTTGAAAACACATCAAGTATTTCACTTCAATTTTATCTACATTTCCATTAGCAAAAGCTAATGCTGATAGCATAATTAAATATAAGTCTTTATAATATAAATCTTTATATATTACAGGATGACCAATTAATTCTTTTAAATCCTTTTTAAATTCTTTTAATAATTCTAATACACTTTTACCTTTTTGCTCCATCAATATATCCCTTCCTAATTTAAACTTCTTTTATCTTTATCCAATATATATCATTAGTTTTCAAATTTCTCACTTTATTTTTAATTAAAATATTATTATTCTTTTTCTTTTTTGGTAATTTAAAACTTGAATTAGAAAAACCTTTAATAATATTTTTTATGCTTCTTTTATGATGCAATAACCATCCTCTATTCATGCAACTTAATTTTCTATTTATTATTTCTTTATATATAATAGAGTTATTATCATTTGAAAATAATACCTTATTTTTTAAGCTTTCATTATTACTATAATATAATCGTATATTAATTAAATTTTTATAGTTCTTATCTTTAATTCCATTTTCTTTTTTATATTCTTTAATAAAATTAACTATATTACCATTTTGCTCATCTTTCAAACTCTCATAAATATCTATCTCAACTTCTTCAGCACATTTTCTTAATAAACTTAAAAATTTCATATTTAGTTGTTTAAGTTTCTTTTCGCTTTGCTTGATTCTATCCATCTTATACGCAATTTCTTCTTGAATTAACTCTAATTTTTTTATTTCTTCTGCCTGATGAATATTAAGTAGTAATGAAGTTATAATACTTAAATTTGCTTTTTCCCTTTTTCTTTCTTCATAAAAGCACTCTCCAAATTTATCAAAAAGTACTTGAAAATCTCTTGAAATTGTACATTTGACATCATTCATATTCCACTTTTCTAAATATTTTTTTATCTTATTTATAGAATACATATCTGAATTCTTTGATGAATATGGAATTATGTCTAAAACGCCAACTCCCCTTTTTTTCAAACTCATTCTAATCTCATTTTCAATTTTCTCTATATCCTCAATTTGTTTTTTATCCGCCCTGCTTATTACTATTAAGATAGGTATATCTTTTCTTAAGTTTTCCAAAAAATCAATATCACTTTGTTTTATAGTTCCACATTCGGAATCAACAAACCATAAAATATAATCACAATAATTTAACTGTTCACTTATGAGCTTACAATCGTTGTTATCATTATAAGCCTCCTTTCCAAAAAGACTATATCCAGCAATATCCAAAAAAGATAAATTAGAATATATTTGTTCCGGTATTTGAATAAAAATCTTATTCAAAACATTCGAAACAGGAAAATTATAAGTATCTTCGAATTCATAATATATATTTTTCATCTCTTCTTCATTTACATCTATTATTTTATTAAACGTATTTAATAAAGATATTTTTCTATTGTCATTTTGAAGCACATATGTAGGTACCACTGTTGCTGGTGTTATCATACTTGGTAATATATTTATATCAAATAAATTATTTAAAAAACTTGATTTCCCACTATTCAAAGCTCCACCAATACCAATCATAGTTTTATTAGCAAGAGAACTACAAGCTGTATACATATAAAATTTATCAAGTTCTTTTTGAAATTTATCAACTAATTCTTTCTTATTTAAGAAATGCTCGCTTTCAATAAACTTTAAAAAATCAGAATTAATAAAATTCTTAATATCATTAATTTGTTTATTTTCTAAATAAGAATAACTTTCATTATAACTTTGTAACATTTTACAAATAGCTGTAAATTCTAACTTAAAATCATTACTTAGTACATCCATTTCAATTATCCCTACCTTTCATTCCATTATAAATTTTATTTTTAGAAACGATAATTATTGCAACACAACATATGCATCACATAAAAAAACAATTTCTTTCATGTAATATTTTGTAGTAATTTATCTTAAACTCTAATAAATATTATATAATCAAATTTATTAAATGTCTAAGAATTTTCACTTTCATCTTCTAAATAAATAAGCGCCAATAACTATCCATTTAGTTACTGGTGCTTACTTGTGATGCTATATTTAGGCACATTCAAAAAAATATCCATAGCAAATTGAACGTGTTATTTATTTTCATGTCACTTATTTAACATTTCCTAAAATTTCCAAACAATCTTTAGGAAAATTATTACTCTATGCCACTAAACCAATAGCAGAATTCAATCTACTACTACTACTTATATTATTTATTCCTTTTGATTCATCTTTTATCACTTCATAATCATAATTTATTATCGTAAGTAAAAGAAATATCTTTAATTTTTCTTGTCCAATCCACTTTTTCACAAATGATTTCTAGCATCTCGCATAAATCATCTCAATTTTTCTATTTTATCTATAACCGCACCAGATAGAACGTTGCATTGCGAAGGAAGAATGTATGAGATTATTTCATCTATCTCATACCCATGTCTGATCCCTATGTTATATATTATATGCCATAGCAATAAATAAAAAACAGATAAGACTTTAATTTATCTTACCTGTTACCCCTAAGATGATTTCCTATATTGGTACCTATTTTTGTTTTATCTTAAATACTAACATCTATATAATTTCCTCTATCAGGATCAACTGCAACATTTCTAATCGTTTCAATCATTTGTTGAGAATTTTCATTTCCAGTATTCATGGCTAGTTTCATTACTGATATACCAGCTAATTCTCCAATTCTTGATTGACTCATCACCATTGATAATTCAGCTATATCCATTTATTTGCCCCCTATCAACAATTTTTGCAATTCTTCAAAATTGATAAACAATATTTTAATGCAAACTTTTCTGTATCAACATAAATCTTAACATTCAAATTCAAAATACGCTTCTATTTAACATTAGCCAAAATATTCAAGCAATCTTTTGGGAAATTGTTACTTTGAGCCATTAATCCAATCGAAGAGTTAACTAACAACTGTCCTTTTGAATAATTCATAGCTTCTTCTGCCATATCTGCATCACCAATTCTACTTTGAGCTGTTTGAATACCTAAATCTTTATTACTTAAATAATCTGCAGTTCCTTCTAGTCTAATCTGTATTGAACCATATTTACTTCTTACTTTACTTATCATTTGAGTTGCTTTATCAATAGAATCAAGAGATGAACCAACATCATTTACATCTAAACTTCCAACTCCAATATTTTGTGCGCTTACATTAAAAAATGGTATTTGCATGCTTTCATCATCCATATTGCCAACAGTCGCTTTTAATAAACTTGTCGCTTCTCCACTTTGAGTAGAATCTGATAACTTAATCCCATTAAATTCAGTATTATTTGCAAAACTATCAATTTCTGCCTTAATACTATCAATTTCATTTTGAATCACTTTTTTATCTCCATCATTCAAACTTCCCGCTCCAGCGCTAACTGTTAACTCTTTCATTCTATTTAAGCTATTGTTTATTTCCTGAAGTGCACCATCAAAGGTTTGTATCATTGAATTAGTATCTTGAATATCTTTACTAGCTGCGTCATTAGTCAACACCTGTATCTTTAAAGTTTCATTTTTCCCAATTCTACCCGGATTATCTTTAGCCGAATTTAATTTATTTCCCGTACTAGCATTATTTACAGCTTTAGAAGTTTCCTCAAGTCTACTTTTATAGTTTTTATATATACTTAACGAAAACATATTATGTGCAAGCCTCATTTGATAACCTCCTCTTTTCATTTATTAATATTATATTATCGTAAAAAATCAAAGTATCTTTAGATATAAAGATCTGTATCTTAATTCTTATCTTTTCTATCTATAACTTATTGCAGCTTAACTAAATACCACCTTTACTTATCCATTCCTCAGTTTCTTTTATTCCTTCTTCTAAAGTATATTCTGGCTCCCATCCAATTAATTTTTTAGCTTTACCATAATCACATTTTAGCTTCATTATTTCACTTTGCGGATGAATATGCTTAACGTGATTTATATTCACTCTATTTTTAGATATTATTTCAGCAAGCTCATTAACAGTAACATCTCTTCCTGTTCCTGCATTAACAATTTCACCATTTACATTTTCGCTATAACCTGATTGAATTACAAATCTAGCACAATCTTTTACATATAATAAATCTCTAGTCTGATCTCC
Source organism: Clostridium saccharobutylicum DSM 13864 (assembly GCF_000473995.1). Lineage (NCBI taxonomy): Bacteria > Bacillati > Bacillota > Clostridia > Eubacteriales > Clostridiaceae > Clostridium > Clostridium saccharobutylicum. The sequence goes on from NC_022571.1 coordinate 4,362,781, forward strand.
AGTACCATATATATTAATATCTTTACCTGAGATAGAGTTATTGATAAATATTGCTACCACTCCACCTTCTCCACCTGTCTTTTGGAATGGTCCATATGTATTAAACGGTCTTATAACAACTGTTGGAAGTTTATATGCATTGTAATATGAAAGCACCATATTTTCTGCTGCTATCTTACTTCCACCATAAGGTGAGACAGGTTTTGTTGGATGCTTTTCACTTATACCTTCTTCACCAGCTACATCATAAACCATACAAGTACTCATAAATACCACTTTGCAAGGATGTGTATCTTCATTTGTATCTAATACCCATTGTTCTCCTTCCATCTTAGCATTCTTTCCAAACATCTGAATTTTAGCTTTTTCAAGAATATTAAAGGTACCTACCGTATCATTATAAAAAGTAGTAGTTGGGTCATCAATACTATCTTGTACATTTATAGATGCCCCTAAATGATATATAATATCATATTTTTCTTTAAATACTTCATCTAAATCTGCTTCACTTTTTATATCGCCTTTTATAAATTTAAAGTTACTTCCAGTGAACTCTTCTATATTTTCAATTTGTCCGTTTGATAAGTTATCTAAAGCTACTACTCTATGATTATCATCTAATAATCTTTTAACAACCCATCTTCCAATAAATCCTGCTCCACCTGTTACTAATATATTCATATTTTATCTCCTTTGAAATTAATAATATTTTAAATCTTTTCACATAATACTTTTACTATTCTTTCTGCACCTTTACCATCAACTAATTTAGATGCTTTCTTACTTAACGATTTTCTTAATTCATAGTCATTAGCCAATTTATTTATATTATTCAATAACTCCTCTTTACTTATTTTATCATGCCATCCTAGATTCTTTATAATACCCATTTCATCTAATTTATTAGCAATTCCGTTTTGATTTTCAGCAATAATAATGCCTACGGCTGGAACACTGCAAGCTAATAATTCATACAAAGTACTACCACATGCTGATATAGCCATATCACATTTCTTCATTATTTCACACATATTTGCGTTATAATAGAACTTTACATTATCACTATTAAATTCTTCCACAAAGGAAGTATCAACAAAAGATGGTCCTATTACTATATGAAAATTATAATTTAATTCACCAATATAATTTAAAATTTTTTTTGTCAGCTTATACGGATCTGCTCCACCAACAGTAATAATTATATCTTGAATTTTCTCTCTAATAGTTTTATTAGGTAATTTTTTAAACTCATCTCTTAATAATAAATATTTAGTACCGAGTAATAATTTTGTATCATCATTAACCTTATATTCAAAATCAATAGCATCAATATTTTGATTTATTAAAAAATCCACATCGAAATAATACTTATTTGTGTCATCTATGTAAATTGTTTTTCTAAATATCTTTTTAGTCTCATGAAAATAATCTTCATTAACAGAATAACTATCTGTTATTAACATATCTGTCTTAATCCATTTCAGTTCGTTAATTAAATTATCTTCATTAATAAGTTTAACTGTAAAACCTTCAGACAGTATTTTTTTAATTCCTTGGCTATATTTACTATAATTTATTTCAAACTTTTCAAGTTTCTCTAAGGAATTAACTTCATTATCACTTACTTTTATACATTGCTTGCAGCCATCTTTACTTTCAACTCTGCATATGTAGAAAACATCATTTTCTTTTAAAAATTCCTTAGCTAATACTAAAGTTCGCATAACATGGCCCATACCTATTTCAGTACCACCATCTGCTTGAATAGCTATTTTCATATAATCACCCGCTATACTATTTCGTCATTTTATTTCTATTATAATAACGCCTCAGCTTTAACCAAACTTCTAACTTCTTCCCTAGTTAATACTGTTTCATCACTTGAGTTGTAACTTCCAACCCTAACTTTTTCATATTTTTCATAAAACTCACGTAAAAATTCCGAATTCATTGCAGAGACTACTGCATACATGTTTCCTAAATCAAAAGCACATTCTGATTCATCCTTAGTCATAAGTTCTTCAAATCTTCTCTCTCCAGCCCTTAAACCAATTGTCTGAAGATCAACTTCTTCTTTTTCAATATTAAGTTTTGAACAAATTTCCTCAACCACTACTTCTGCAAGATCATATAATTTTATAACAGGCATTTTTAAAATGAATACCTCTCCACCTAAAGTTTTTTCTCCTGCATCCATAATTAATTTTACTGCTTGACTCAATGTCATCATAAACCTAGTCATCTCTGGATCTGTGACTGTTATTTTTCTATTTTTTTCAATTTGTTCTTTAAATAATGGTATTACAGATCCTCTTGATCCCATAACATTTCCAAATCTAACAGCAACAAATTTTGTTTCTACATTACCTTTGCTAAAATTAGCAGCTTGAACAAGCTTTTCGGCAAGAAGCTTTGTAGCACCATATGAATTAGATGGATTAATAGCTTTATCAGAACTTGTAAAAAGAACTCTTTCAACGTTATTGTCAATTGCTGCCCTAATAACATTTTCCATCCCAGTAATGTTGGTTCTTATTGCTTCAGTTGGATTATATTCACAAGCAGGTACATGCTTCATAGCAGCTAAATTAAATACTATATCAATATCATTCATTGCCCTCTCTACTCTTTCACAATCCCTTACATCACCAATTAAAAATCTAAGCTTTTCCTTATTATTGATATGATTTTCCATAATAAATTGTTTATATTCATCTCTGCTAAAAATTCTTATTACTTCTGGATCATGTTCTAGTAATTCATTCACTAACCCTTGCCCTATAGTTCCTGTTCCTCCAATAATAAGAATCTTTTTTCCAGTATAATATCCCATAGTTATCCTCCGTTCATATGTCTAAATAAAAAGAACTTTTCATTTATCTTTATATTAATATAATCGAATACTTTTTAAAATAGTTTACATAAGAAAAAAATTAGCAGTTTCCCACTAATTTACTTGATTGAATATTTTAAAAAATTTCAAAATTATCATTAATTTAATTATAATCAATTACTAAATTTCCAACATTAATTTCAGCAACAGCTTTTAAATTTTAATTTAGTACTGATTTTAATCTAGTAACTGCAAGATCATAATTTCCACATTTTCTGTAGTAACTTATTGCTTCGTCCCTATACCCTAAACACTCAAATATGACTCCTATATTATAATAAGGCAAGTATGTACTAATACCTTCCATCTTACCATCATCATATTCATTGCATTTAAGAAAACTTTGAACTGCAAGATCAAACTTAGCATTATTCATGTATATTAAGCCCATTAGAAAATTATAATCAGCACTATTATAATATTCTCTATAAATTTGAATCTCCATAGCTTCACCAAACTTTTCTGCATTAATTAAAGCATATCCATATGTTTCAATTAAATCTTCAACATATTCTAACCTACAATCCACTGGAAATGATATTGCTTTTTCAAAACATTTATATGCTTCAATATAATCTTTCATCATATAAAAGGATTTACCAAGCTGATAATATAAATAAGGCTCGTTAGATTTTTCTTCTATAGCTTTCTTCAATAACGATATATTTCTCTCCAACTTATTTGTTCTATCTACTTCTTCTTTTGTGTAACCTATATGATTTACTGTTATATCTACAGGCTTTATTGAATAAACTTCTCCATCTCTATGAGCTATTTGTTCATGAATAGTTCCTTCATAACGAAAGTATTTCCTATTAAATAATCTGCTTATTAACTCCGTACCTTTTTTAATTCCTAATTGGTCTTCTATTAAATTAATTCTTTTTATTCTTCCTACAGTTTTCATATTATCTTTAGAACTTATAAATTCTAAAACTTTTGCCTTATCAAAGCTTTCTATAAACTCATCAGCATCTAATACTAGAATCCAATCGTTTGTAGCCTTTGAAATACTAAAGTTTCTAGCAACTGAAAAGTCATTACACCATTTAAAGTCAAAAACCATATCTGTAAACGACAAAGCTATTTTTTTTGTATTATCTATAGATCCTGTATCAATAATAATTATCTCATCTACAAGATTTTTAACTTGTAAAAGATACTTTTCTAAATTCTTTTCTTCATCTCTTACTATCATACATAAACTAAGCATTTTATTTCACTTTACCTACTCGATTAATCCCCATGACATAGGTGTCCCTTTCTTTATATCTAATTTAGCGTGCTTTCCTATTATATCGACATAATTCCTAGGATGCATTCCAAAACCAGGCCTTATGGAACGAAGATTTTTCTCTGTGAATAGTTCTCCTTTTTTAATCTCTTTCACTACAAATAAAGATCTCGAAAATTCTCTACTATTCTTCATTTTCTCTGTTAAATTATAAGAAATTTCACCTAATGCCTTTTCTGTTTCTCTTATAGATTTTACCATTAATCTTAACTCTTCTGGTTCTAAAGAAAATGCTGAATCTGGTCCACCATCACTTCTTGATAATGTGAAATGTTTCTCAACAATCTTCGCCCCTAACGACACAGCTGCTATCGGAACAGTGATTCCCAATGTATGATCTGATAAACCAGATACAACTCCAAAAGTTTCTGCTATATTAGGAATAGTTTTTAAATTCATATCTTCAAAAGGTGCTGGATAGGCACTCGTACATTTTAATATCGCTATTTCATTATTGCCAACTCTTCTACAAGCATTTACTGCTTCTTCTATATCATTCAATGTAGATACTCCTGTTGCCAAAATCATAGGCTTACCTTTAGATGCCATGTATTCAATTAATGGTATATCTGTTATTTCAAAAGATGCTACTTTATATGCTGGTACATTCATATCTTCGAGAAAATCTACGGCAGTTTTATCAAAAGGTGAAGAAAAACAAATTAAGCCTTCTTCTTCTGCAATTTTCTTTAACTTAGGCTGCCATTCCCAAGGAGTATATGCCTCTTTATATAAATCATAAAGCTTCCGATTATCCCATAATGTACCCTGATTTATTTTAAAATAATCATTATTACAGTCAATAGTTATAGTATCCGCAGTGTAAGTTTGAAGTTTTATAGCATCTACTCCTGCATTTGCTGCCTTTTTAATTAAGTTCACTGCATTTTCAAAGCGCCCATTATGATTTGCAGATATTTCAGCCACTATGAACGTATTGCTATTTTGATCAATCACTTTTTTATCAATTTTCATTTTTGTTAACATAATATTCCCCCTCAATATATCTTAATAAATTAAATACTTATTTAATTTTGCTTATTTTTCAACTACAATATTTATTTAATAGTTTTATTATATTCCAAAAAGTTAGTATGAATTATTTTTCTATATTTAAGATTTTCAAAAACCTTTTGAGATGCTATGTTAGTAAATTTAACTCTTCCAACTAGTTTTCTAATACAATTTTCACTTTTATTTATTTCAATTTCTAATTTACTTAACATAGCTATAGATAAACCCTTTCCTCTATAATTTCTATCAATACTATAACTTATTAAGCCGTTCTCATTTTCTATGTCGACCCTTACCTGTCCAATTGGAATTTCATCAAAATATAATATAAAAATTACACATTCATCACAACTAATCTTATTGTTAAACCAATTTAAATGATCTTCATACATTATTTTTTCACTATTGAAAGAATTTTCTCTAACTTGTATATCATTTGCCCATATAAATAATAAATCACAATCCTTTTTTGATGCTTGTTTAAGTTCTATTTCCAAACTATCCCTTCTTCCTAACCAATTCTTATATTTTTTTCTGTTCTATCTCACTATTAATAGTATATAACTCAGGAAGTAAGTCATATAATTTAAGTACATCAATCATATTAAAATTATTGTTTTTCTTTAAATATAAAGCATCATAGATCTTATTTATTAAATCAAAATCTTCTTTAGTATCTAATGTCCATCTTAATTTAGAATAATCAATATCATTTTTATATTGTGTTAATTTAAACATATTAGGATTATTCCATATATACGGAGTAACATGTTCTCTCTCTATTACACTACTTGCCTGAAAAAATGCTTTTTCCAATGCTCCAAAACTAAAAACTTCTGTATCCAAACCTCTTGGATAAGTTCTATCTATAGTGTTACTCACATAATCATATTTATCCATATTACTTATATAATACTGAATTATTTTTTTACTTACTTCGTAATCAATAAGTGGACAGTCACTAGTAATCCTTACTATAACATCTGCATTATTTTCTTTTGCTGCATAATAATATCTTGATAAAACATCTTCTTCATCACCTCTATAGTACTTAACATGCAATTTCTCAGCTTCTTCAACAACTAAATTATCTCTTTCTAATGTTGTTGTAGCAATTACTATGTCATTTATATTCCCTATTCTTCGAACTCTATCAATCCCATGTTCTAAAACTGTTTTATCACATATTTTTTTTAAAATTTTTCCTGGCAATCTAATAGATCCAATTCTAGCTTGTATTATACACACTACTTTCATTTAATCACTACTTTCTAAAATTACTGTAATTTGTTATTAATAAAATCGCATACTCTCTTCGTAGATTTACCATCAGACCATATATATCTTTTTAAAATATTATTATTTCCAGACACACTTCTATTATTTAAATTTTCAAACAAAGTTACTAAATCTTCATACTTTGTAATTAAAGGTGTTATCCCAAGTTTATTTGTTATACAAAAATCCTTATTCCTAAGATTAGGTTGATAACTTATTGCTGTATTTCCCATTAAAACTGCGTGCAGCAATCCCATACTACTCATACCTATCACCAAATCATAATTAGGTATTATTTCAGTTAAATCGCCCTCAATAGCTTCCTTCTTATACTTTTCAATAAACATCAAGTCATCTTTAGGATGAAATTTAATATCAAGTGTAATTCCATTCACCCAGTTTTTAGCTTTGATACAATCCTCTATAACTTTTTCCTCTGTATAACCAAGGGTGTCACCATAAATTTTAGATAAAGGTTGAGATATTACTAATATCTTGCCATTTGTTTCTCTGTTTGCATTATTTTCCATATTGTATGATACAAACTTATCCAAACCTGGATGTCCAAGAATATTAATAATTTTTTCCGAGATACCTTCTTCAATAGCCTCATTTTTAGCAATTTGATCCATCATAATATAAAAATCAGGAGATATAACATCTCTAGATGAATTATTAAGTTTTAATACGTAACTATTCCAATAATCTAAAATAACAAAAGTCTTTATATCAAATTTCTTACAGATATTGATTGCTTGTAATTCATAATCAATTCCCCAATTTCTTCCTGATATAAAACCTAATAATATACCTTTTTCTATATATTCATTAACCTTATTAACTACATATCCCAAGTTTGACTTATATTTATTATTTATTTTTCCAGCAGGGCCTTCACAAAATAACTCGCAATCAAATAAATCTTTACTATTAAATTCCTTGAATACAGGATACACTACATCATAACTTCCTGGATCATGAGCATAAAAAATTAGTTTCTTCATAAACCTAACCTCCATAATGTAATAGCACCTTTCCAGCTAATACCAATCTTTTATAACCTATCAACTAGAAATGTGCTATTTAAAATTATTAAAGAAATTAATCTTCATTTTAATTTCGGTAACTTTTAATTCTTGAGGGAACACCGACATTAATAGAATATGGTGATACATCTTTATTAACAACTGCTTGAGCCCCAATAATAGAACCTTTCGCAATATGGGTCCCTTTTAAAACTGCTACACTATAACCAATCCAAACATCATCTTCAATTACTATAGTACCAGAAGCACCTTCTTGTTGATTCATAGGAATATCCATTTTCGAAAATCCATGATCTACTTCATTAATAAATACATTTGGGCCAAAAATAACGTCATCTCCAATTCTAATATCACCATCAAAAATACATCCTTGTGAAATAAGTGTCCTATTTCCTACAATAATTGTAGCTGTATCAGGTGCTTTAATCGTAGCACCTTTAACTATTCTAACACTGTCCTTTATTATAATGTTTTCTCCACCTCTTATTTCAACATATCGATCAACAGAAGAATTATTACCTATTTTTATCTTACCAGAAGGATATGCATACAGCTGACAATGGTCTCCTAAAAAAACATTATCTCCAATTGTTATACACTTACCATTTACTACATGTATAGGTCCTGATGATTTAAAATTTTTTCCTACTTTATAAAAACGTCTCTTATTCCAAAAAGTATAAAATTCAGTCCTTATTCTAAGATATATCCGTTGAATTCGATTTACTATAGTTTCAGTTTGTATGTTGGATTGTATATGAGTACCATCATTCCTCATCCTAGCCCTCCTAAACTAAACACTAATAAAGTTTCTTAACAATTGTATTCCGTTTTTTTGACTTTTTTCTGGATGAAATTGAGTCGCATAAATATTTTCATATTGTATACTTGATACAAATTTTTCACCATACTCACAAGTTGAACCAATATATTTACTATCATTGCATTCTACATGATAACTATGAACAAAATAATATGATAAATCACCACTTAATCCTTGAAAAAGCGAACTATTTTTGCTAATAGGTTCTATATCATTCCAACCCATATGCGGAATTCTTAAATCTTCTGAAATTTCAAAGGGCCTTACCGTTGCTGGTATCCAACCTAGTCCCTTATGATGTCCAAACTCATAACTTTCTTCCGCAATAAGCTGCATTCCAAGACAGATGCCAAGAAAAGGTGTTTTTTGCTTAATTACCTTTTCACTAAGAGTATCAATTAAATCTAAATCACATAAATTATTCATAGCTACTGAAAATGCTCCAACTCCAGGTAGTATAATCTTATTTGAATTTAAAATTTCTTCCTTTTTATTTGATATTATTGGCTTTTCACCAAGCATTTCAAAAGCCCTAAAAACAGACATTAAATTACCCATTCCATAATCAATTATACAAATCTTATTTTCTTGCATGCTTTTCATCCCAAATATTTTCCTTTACCCAATTTCCATTTTCATCTTTACTCCAAACTCTTGGATCTCTAAATGTATCTGCAATTTTATCAAATTCATACTCAGTCATTCCTGAGTATTGTAACCATTTATAAATATCACTAGATTTTACATGGTCATATTTCTTTACCATCTCTATGCCCTCTTCTCGGGTCATTATTCCTGCTCTAATATCCTTACACGCATGGTCTGTGGCTCTTCCATATCCAAATTTCACATATTTCAAATAATCTTTAATTCCATTTTCGTAAATATCATCAAGATTAGAAAAATTTCTATAAGTTCTTTCAAATGGATCATGAGCTACTTCCCAACCATACAAGTCAATCATAAGCTTTGTATGATCATTTGCTTCCCAATTATAATAATTACTTAGATATATTCCTCTTATTTCTACTTCATCTAATTCTTCATCTGTTGGATACTTTGCCCATAATAAATCTTTTTCAGTTATTCCCTCTTTTTCATCAATCATATCATACCAGTCATAACCACGTTGTGCATGTTCCAATCTAAATTTTGCAGTCATTTCAATAAAATCTTTATAACTATACATACCACCAAGATCCATAAACCCATGTTCTCCCCATAATATTAATGGAATTTTATGTTCATATGCAATTCTAACTGGATATGTATATATTCCTGTGTGATAATTCCAATTCATGTCTCCCATTTTTTTAAAACATAATCTATTTAATTTTTGCAAAGTACTTTTACTTGGTCTAAAAATAATATGATCTACATCAAATACTTCTCTCATTCTAAATAAATTTCTTTCAGCTTCTGGAAGAAAATTATCATGATAATATGTTACAAGTAATGGTTTTAATCCATAAATCTTAGTTGCAACATGAGTTTGAAAATAGCTATCCTTACCGCCACTCACTGGAATTATACAATCATAATTACTCCCTTTAGAACGATACTGTTCAAACAATTCTCCTAGTTTTTTTGCTCTTTCTTCCCAATTAATTTTTTTTCTTTCCTCTGCAGTTCTGCAACCAGAACAAACTCCATTCTCATCAAATGTAAGCGGAGTTGCAGAAACCGCTGGATAAACACATTTTGTACAGTATTGCATAAAAATCACCTCATATAAAAATTATAATCTAACATTTACTCCTGCTCTTTTGAGCGCTCGCTTTCCACGTCTATCAGTTAACTCACTAAAATGAAAAATATTCGCAGCCGCTACCGCTGAAGCTCCACCTTTAATTATTGCTGGTGCATAATCCTCCATTCGACCAACTCCCCCGCAAGCAATTACCGGGAGTTTAGTCGACTTACATACTAATTCTATTAAGTCAATATCATATCCTTCAGCCATACCATCTCTATCTATAGCATGTAAAAAAATCTCACCTGCTCCTAATTCCTCCATTTTCTTCACACAATCTACTGGGTTTAATCCTGTAGATCTCCTACCGTGATCATAAAAAACCTCATAATTTCCATCAGACTTTTTTCTAACATCAACAGAAATAACAATACATTGGCTTCCAAACATCTCGGCTGCTTTCGTTATTAATTCAGGAGTTTCAAAAGCTGCTGTATTAATAACTACCTTATCTGCCCCTCTTTTAATCCGTTCTCTTATATCGTCAATTGTCCTTATTCTGCCACCAAAACTTAATGGCATAAAACAAGTTTTAGATATTTGTTCAATAATATCTAAAATATCATTTTGCTTTTTTACCTTAGTATCTAATCGTTGATTATAATCAGAATCTCTATCACTTATATCCAAATAAATTAATTCATCAACATTCCATTCATTAAATCTCTCAACTTCATGTATAGGATTCCCTATAATCTGATGTATTGAAAAGTTTTCACTTCTCACCAAAAGACCATCTTTTAAAAGTAATACAGGTATTAACCTTTTTTTTAACATATAACCACCACTTGTTCCTAATATTATTAAAAAATTCTACTCATTTTTTATATCGTTAATATTCTTCCAAACTTTATTAAAAGCATTTATTACATCATCTATATCATCTTTCGACATTGATGGAAGCATGAATTCATTAATTACTAATTCTTCGAAATGCATTTTTTCACAAACCGGACAAGTGCCTTTATCATAGTTTAGATGTCCGTTATACCTTGGACACTTAAATGGACATCCTGCTTCACCATAAGCAATTTGTTGTTGAAATAATGGTTGAAGATAAATAGGTCTAACATATCCAAACGATAGTTTAACGCCTTCATTTTCTCTCATTTCAAAAGAAGGCAATTCTGCTTTAACTGCATTAATAAATCTTTCTCTAGATACCCCTGCTATTTCTTCTTTAAATTTAAATGAATGTATATAATAACCATGTATACAATTTTCTCTCACCTTCGACAATTCTATGCAAGGCAATTTTTTTAATCCTTCTGATAGGTATTTTACATTTTCGAATCTAATTTCATTTAAATTATCTAATTTCTTTAACTGTTCTCTAGCAATAGCAGCTTCTATTTCTGTCATTCTATAGTTAAATCCTAGCATATTAACGAGGCTATTATATCCTTTCGCTTCAACTACTGCTTCAGCATGATTCCTTATTAACCTTAATTTATCAGCTAATTCATCATTATCTGTTACAATAATGCCTCCTTCTCCTGAATGAATATGTTTATGATAATTTAAAGAAAAAATCCCTATATCTCCCAAAGTTCCAGTATATTTTTCTTTATACATGGCACCTGGTGCCTGTGCAGCATCTTCAATAACAATAAGATTGTGTTTTCTTGCTATCTCATTAATCGTATCCACATCATAAGGTTGCCCAAAAATATCTACAACAATTATTGCTTTAGTTCTTTCAGTTATTTTTTCTTCTATTGATTTTGGATCTAAACAAAAATAATCTTCCTCAATATCAGCAAAAACAGGTATAGCATTATAAATCAATGGTGCTGTTGCTGATGCAGCCATTGTATAAGGTGATACTATTACCTCATCTCCAGGACCTACTCCTGTCGCTCCAACAGCACAATATAAACCTGAAGTAGCCGAATTTACTGATATAGCATGCTTTACATTAAACTTTTCAGCCCATTCTTTTTCCAAAGCTCTTACTTCCTCACCACCATAAAAATCTTCATGCCAACTTCCTAAAAATCTTGAAAGTTTACCTTTTTCAAGAACTTTCTCAACTGCTATTTTTTCTTCTTCTCCAATAGGATTATATGCTGGAAATAATTTTTCTCTTACTTTACTCCCACCCTTTATTGCTAATTTTGACATAAAGCCCCTCCCTTTTCGATTGCAACTTGCTATATTTCAAGCAAATCTTTTAACCTATTTTTTAATTAAATTTATTTAAAAACTATTTTATTATTTTATAATCGTCTTCCACTTTGTAAATTTTCACATATTTTTATTACTTCATAAGCATCATGAATATTACATTTTAATTTTTCTCCATATTTCAAATGATTATAAATATTCAAAACTGCATTTTCTAAAGCTTCTCCTAATTCCGTCTTTCTTTCTGAAGTTTTAACTATATTTTTATAGCCTTTAAACACATTACTATCTAACACTTCCTGTATTTCAATTTTAAAACCAGAATCTGTTATCCTAATTCTTTTCTTTTCAAATAATAAATCTATTTCAAAAATTGTATAATTGCTAGCTGGTATATTTTGAATAACAAAATTACTGTTATTGTTAAATGTTAAAATTGCTGAAACACTAGCATCATCTTTATAATAATCATAATTATAACTCAAAGTCTGAGTTGATTTAATTTCTCCATAAATATATCTTAACAAATCTATTAAATGAGAGCCATTATGCAAGATACCTTTTCCATAATATCCGCTACCACACAAAAGTTCTCCATATTTTCCTTCTTCAATTTCATTCTTTATCTGTTCAAATTGTGACACAAATCTTCTTGAATAATTTATCATACACTTTATATTATTTTCATTATATAATTGAATTATTTTTTTTGCCTCTATTAAATTTTTAGTTAAAGGCTTTTCTGTAAATACTACTTTCACCGAAAAAATCGATATTTCGTCCAATATTTTATAATGGTATTCATCTGGTACACATATACTTACAATATCTATAGTATTATTGGTAAAAGCTTCTTCTATACTTTCAAAAGCTTTTGCATTCCAAATATTTGCTGCCTCGATTGCTTTTTTATTATCCACATCAACAAACCCCAATAAATTAAATCCTTCTACTTTTGAAAAAGCGTGAGCATGTGTTAATACATTTTTAGAGTATGGCATATCAAAAAAAGCTCCTATGTTTCCGGCACCTATAATTAATACATTATAACTTTTTCCCATTGTTCTCGTTCCATTCTTTCTGCTCCTGAAAAGGATTTTTTCTATGAGTATCAGTTAATATATTGGTTAATTGCTTATTTTTTAAAATAAATTCTACTACATCCTCTCCTGAGAATTCTGGATTTATAGAATAAAGATTTTCATATATAATTTTTATAAAATCATAATCTTCTTTTGTATCAAGAGTAATTTCTAATTCTGGATGATACATTTTTTCTTTAGCTCTCAAATTAATTAATTTATATTTTTCAGGATGTGTATAAATATATAACGATACATGTTCATGGTCTACTGGAGATTTAGTAATTTCATTTACTTCTTCTAAAACACTTACTGGAAATACTTGAGTATCAAATCCCCTTGGAAAACTTCTTTCAATTACATTTGCTGCATAATCATATTGCCCAGAAAAAAATATTTGTATAACTTCATCCACATGTCTCCAATCAATAACTGGGCAATCACCTGTTATTTCAACAATAATATCTGCCTCAATAGATTTTGCCGAATCTAACACTCTTAACAAAACATCTTCCTCACTACCTCTGTAATATCTGCAACCAATTCTTTCACATAACTGAACAATTTCATCATCTTCTTTATTTACTGTAGTCGCAACAACTACTTCATCTAAAAATTCACTTCTTTTTAATCTTTCTATTATATGCTGTAAATTCGGTTTACCACAAAACTCCATAAGTACTTTACCAGGAAGCCTTGATGAAGTCATTCTTGCTTCAATAGTAGCACAAATCCTCTTGTTATTAATCACTAGATACACCTACTTTACTAAATTGTTTATTTAATGTATAACATAAAAAATCAAACTATTTGATATAATTATTCTGAAAATGTTATTTTTAATTCATTATATAAATTTTCTAATATTGGTTTAATTTCATACATAATCAAATCACTTATAAAAACTCTATCATCTATTTCAATTGCTTTTCCTAACTCTTTTATATAACTCGAAAGAAATGTTTCAGTTTCTCCAAGAATTTTAAAAGCAGAACTCTCCCTAAAATTTTCTAGCAAAAAGTGAACTTTTTCTACAATTGACTCCAAACCATCTAAAAAAGTCACAAATCTGTTCCACAACTCTGCTCCATCTTTCAAATAAAAGGCATCAATCAACTCTTCTAATTGTGGTATTCCACTTTTTAAATAGTTAAATATTGATTGACATACTTCATTTATTATCTCTTCTTCTGATTTTAAAACTATATTAATTGTTTCTATTTCTTTTAAATTATTAATTATATTTTCATAAAAATTATCATAACATTGAACTTTATTAATAGTTATATAACTTAACCTTAATTGTGATAAATCTATAATTTCGTCAACTTTTTTTAAATTTATTTCAACATCTTCAATTGTGTTATCAAATTCAAATACGTTATCTAAAATATTAATCTTCATACATTTCCTCCTTTAACTGATCATGTTTACTATTTATGAAGTCTAATAACTTTTTATATTCATCAATAATGTATTCTGTACTTTCTGCTATAATATACATAAGATTTAATTGAAGTTCATAATTTCTTTTTACATTTTCAATTGTTATTAAATTCCCTATTTGTTTTACAAATATAATTGTCTGCGTAATAATCTGCAAATAAAAAGTTTTGATTGAATCTTCCGAATGCAATATTTTTTGAATTATTTTATCACCTGGTTGCATTTTTAAAATAATTTTCTCTAGTTGATCATCACTACAATTATCAAAATTATATTCTTTATCTATTTTCTTTAATATATCGTAATGTTTATTAGCCATTTCTTTAATATCTTTTAGTTTTTTAATTTCACTATGTGTATCTTTAATAATTTCATTATATTTTATCATTTTATCTTTTTGGCTAACAGTAACATTCTTTAAATGCTCTACCATTTTTTCACCAATTGGTTCATTACAATATTTATTAACGGCTTCTTTTAAAGTCATAACTTTAGATCCTTTAATATATGCTCCACCTTCTGTTGCATCTATTACTTCAATATTAGGATAATAAATTATTTGATATTCATACCAAGTTTTAAATATCTGATATGCCCAATGCGACCTTAAAAGATTTCCCTCATAATCTTCAAGATATACCTCATTTCCATCTTCAGCTTCCCTATCATCATTCTCACCTTCATACTCTACATTATGAGTAATATCACTATGTTTTTTCCCATTTGTATATGCTAAATCTTGACCTATTAGTATAATAGGATTACACCCTGCTTCTTTTGCAACTGCAAATGCAACTGTAGCACATGAATGTCCTTGATTTGTGTATCTAATATTTTCAAAATGACTATGCCACCAATTTTCAACACCATCATGCATTTTAGACATAATAATTGTTTTACCATTGTATTCTTCTAATATTTTAGGCCACAACAATCCTGGCCCTAGTAAAACAATATCTTTGTCAATTTCTTGGTCTTTATAATAAAGTTCATATGTCGGTTCATCTCTTTCAATACTAGCAATCGCATCTGGCTTAATTCCATGCAATTTACAAGCATTTAAACTTGCATCACATGCAATAATAAGTGCATTACCTTCTGCATCTTTTAAATACTGAATATTTTTTTGTAATGAAGGTCCTGATGCTACTATTATAGCCGGTTTATTTTTATATTTGTCTTTAATTTCATCCAGACAATTACTTTTCATTATAGCATCTATATTTAAATAATTATGTGCAAATCCATTAAACATATCTTGTATAGAGTTTCCAAACATCGTTATATTATTACTCAATCTTTCAGCTATTTGCTTCATAGCCATTACATTTGCTTTTCCATATATATGATAATTTGGCAACAACATATATTGCGTATTTAAACTCATATTATAGAAATTTGCTCTTACTTGCGTTAATATTTGTTGTTTCATCACATCTTCATTGCCAAAAATTAAAAAAAACTGAGGTGTATTAAAAATTTCAGAAAAATCAACATTTTTAAGTGCATACTTTAACACATCAATGTTATGTTCTATAATAAAAACTCTTGTATCTTCAGATATTCTTTTTTTTATTTCAGACAAATGATATCCTAATCCTATTCCAAAAACTACAATTAAGCTATCTCTTTCAAAATCAACATTTTTAACAAGCCTTTCCGCTTCTTGAATTGGATCATACTTACTATGTAACAAATACTTTTTTTCATTTCTCTTAAAACTAATAGTTGTTAAATTGTTTTTTGTTTTTTCTTCATATATATCTTTAATATTATCAAAATCTAATTCGTTTATATAAGGATAAATTGCAAAATTAAATTTACTCAAAGACTCCAAATTTTTGCTGAAAATTTTAGTACTACTCATATCTTCACCTCATTAAAATATAATATATATTAAATATGGCTGATCATTTTAAGATCAGCCACATTATTTATTATAATCATTTTTAGATCATTTTATACTATCTCAATAATTGTAATACTGCTTCTGGAGCTGATTTAGCTTGTGCAAGCATAGCTTGTGCAGCTTGAGTTAAGATATTGTTCTTAGAATAATTTGTCATTTCCTTAGCCATATCTACATCTCTAACTCTTGATTCTGAAGCTTGTAAGTTTTCACTTGAAGTATTTAAGTTATTAATTGTATGTTCTAATCTATTTTGGAATGCACCAAGTTTTGATCTTTCACTTGAAACTTTTTCTATCGCACTATTTATAAGCGATATTGCTCCTGATGCTTTAGATTGAGAAGTAACATCTAGTGCTGCCCCACCAGTTGTTTGAATTCCTAAACCTACTGAATCCATTCTATTTATTCCTATTCCTAACTCTTGACCATCATTAGCTCCAATTTGAGCTCTTATTTGCTTAGATGAATCTGTTTGAGCTGCTTGTTGCTTTTGAACATTTAATGTTATTGTGTCACCTGAATTTATTGCAACTGCATTTTGTATTTGTAAAGTCAAATCATAAGAAGCTGCTCCATCACTTCCTCCACCAGATATAACAATGTTATTACCAGAAATTAAAATACCGTTTGTTACAATATTTCCTAATACAGTAGTAATAGATAATGTCATATTTGATAAATTACCATTAGTAACATAAGCTGATCCACTTACATTTACAACATTTACTCTTATAACATCAGTATTCACAGCAGTTGAGAAATTAGTCGCAGTCGATATAGCAACATTTCCATTTCCAAAAGTTCCAGCTGTTGTTAAAGTTCCACCTTGTGCACCTTGTACACCAACTAAATCTCCATTTAATAACTTCTTAGTATTAAATTCTGTAGTATTAGCTATTCTATTTATTTCACTAGTTAATTGATTAACTTCACTTTGTATAGCTGTTCTATCAGTTGTAGTGTTAGTATCATTTGATGATTGAACCGAAAGTTCTCTCATTCTTTGAAGAATGCTGTGAGTTTCATTTAAACCGCCTTCAGCTGTTTGAATAAGCGATATAGAATCTTGTCCATTTCTTGAAGCTTGATCTAATCCTCTGATTTGTCCTCTCATTTTTTCAGAGATTGCAAGACCAGCCGCATCATCTCCTGCTCTGTTGATTCTTAAACCAGAACTTAATTTTTCCATTGACTTTGCTGATGCTGCAGTGTTAGCAGCCATGTTTCTATGAGCGTTCATAGCATTCATATTGTGATTAATTATCATAAAAATTCCTCCTTGATTTTTAAAGTGGCCATCCTTGTCCACTATTTTTTATTTATAGCTAAGCTTATTAAGCTCACTAACCTTATTATTTAGAGTTAATAGAAATTTTAATTCACTCGATTGTACAATCATATATTCATTATTTTTTTACTATTCAACCCTTATGTTTTATTTATCGTTGTTTAATATATATACTTTATACTTTTTTCATAATTTTTTTATTTTTTTATTACAATATAAATCATAATAAAAACTACCCATGTATAATTTTCATACCAATTACATTTTTCATTTTTTGTAATATACATGGTTTTAATAAAATAAATATAGAATTATGTATATATAATTCACACAACATAAAATTAATCCTGATGATTAATTTTAAATCTTTATGCTTCTTTAAACTTTCTTACTAAATATATTACTCACATTAAAATTTGTTTGATATGCATTATTAGCATTTTGAGCTTTTTTTAATTCTAATATTTTAACTTTTACTTCTTCTCTCTTTTCATTTGTTATTTTGCTCAATTCATTATTAATACTTATTATATCTAATTCCTCACACTTTTTTTTAAATTCACTTTTCTCAAAATCAAAACTTCGTATTTCATTAATTGTTTGCGTTCTTTTATTCAAATTAATTTCAAAATCATCTATATTATCATTTTTTAAAGCAAAAATCATTTGTACAGTATATTTTTTTAAGCACTCTAAATATTTTTGTAATTCTTCATCCATTCTATTTCTCCACTCAATTGCCTTTAAAGGCAATTCTTAATTATCCCATCATTTGTGATATATACGATTGTTGAGAATTTAAAGTATTCATAGCAGTTTCTAATTTAGAAAACTTCTCATAATAAGCTTCAGACTTATCGCTTAAAGTTTGTTTTAATTTATCTATTAATAATTGTTTCTGATATATTTGATTCGGTAAAGTATTCGTTCCTGTACTACCAGTACTACTGAAATCATCCTGTTTGTTTGCATATTTTGTTAGTGTAGCACTATTAAGCGTAGTATTAGTAAAACCAACATTATCTTCAAAAATACCTTTTATCCTAGCAAAAATACCATTTTGACTATATTTAACACTTTTTTGTTTCTCTGCATCTGTATCTGTATAAGTCGATACATTGGTAAACATTTTTAAAATTTGTTCTCCATTAGAAGTTATAGCTGCCTTTAATTTCGAAGCATCCGTTATATCTACATGGGCCGGTTTACTATAATCAACAGACATATCTAACCCTATACTTCCACTTCCATACTTACCCATTGTCAACCCAACTCCACTAACTGCTGTAGTAAACGCAGATTGTAGACTACTAAGCATATTTTGAAGATTTTCATCATTTCTAAGAAGACCAACTTTAGCCTTAGTTTCCCAACTAGTAATTTGAGAATCCGTCATTGATTCCTTCTGTGAATCCGTTAAAGGCTTGTAAGCAGAAGTACTACTTTGTTTTTCTGTTAGTTTTGTTTGAATTTTATCAACTATAGCATTGTATTTATCTATAAAAGTTTTTATTTTATCATAAACTTTATCAGTGTTAGTGGTTGCCACTGTTACAGTTGAGTCTCCTTCTCCTGTTAAATTGTAACTCACCCCATCTATAGCGAAATTATTTGTTGATTTAGTAACAGTTGTTGGACTTCCACCTGGTGGAGTAACAGTTACTGTTGCATCAGTACCTGTTTTACTAGTTCCATCTGTTATTCCTAATGCATTAAGAGTGTTTCCTGTACCTGTACCTTTTGCAATTAAAATACTTTGTGAACTTCCTGAATTTGCACTTTCAATAGTAAATTTTCCTGTTAATTGGCTAAATGAAGCTGTTACCGATCCACCTGTTGCTGTTGAAATATTACTAATAACATCACTTAACTTATCAGTATTTTTAACAGATATTGTTTTTGTTGTTCCATTAAAAGTTATATCAAAAGAATCAGTAGTATCTGATAGTCCTAAATCACCTAATGTTGTTGAAGTACTCGGATTTATTACTCTATCTTTTAAATTATCCAATTCACCATTTACTGTCGTATTTGCGCTATCTATTTTAACGCTACTATCGCTTAATGCTTGAAATTGTATATTCCCGCCTGAAGCTACAGCTTGCACTTTTCCTTTTAAATTACTATTTGAATTTATTTGGTTATTTATATCATTCACTCTATCAGCCATAGACATAGTCGTATCTGTGGTTAGAGTTATTTTTACAGCTGTACCACCATTAATACTAAATCCTATCCCTTCGCCCGACCAACTTCCAGCAGAATATCCATTACTTGTATCCCGAACAATATTTGAACCTGTTACTGATGCCTTTGATGCTAAATTCCCTGATGATACACTAACTTTATAAGTTCCAGCTTTAGCTCCAACTCCTGCCGTTATCGTTGCTACAGAACTAGTACCACCTGTAACGTCAAAAGCCGAATAATTAGTAGAAGATAAAATATTTTTATCTGCGCTTGTAGAATCAAAAAAAGCACTTTGTAAATCTTTAACATCTTTGATTATATCTTGATAAGCTTCTTGTCTCCATTTAATTATTTGTTGATCCTGCTGTGCTTTATCAACTTTAGCCTGTTCACCAGATATCATTTTTTTTACTGTTCCATCTACATCAAGGCCTGAAGCCATCCCTGTTATTCTTAACTTTTGTCCTCCTGAATTACTACTCGCTGCTGCTACACTACTACTACTCATTTTTAACACCTCATTTACTTTCATTTTATTTTCTAATTATTTAATTTCAATTTTTATATAAAACTAATCTTTATACTTTAGATCTCTTATAGGCTTCCTTCCACGTTTCATTGATATCCTCAATTAAAGGTAGAATTTCATCTACAATTTCTATATTTTTGCTCATATTCGCATCAAATAGCCTTTGCTTAATGAACTCATATACTCTGAATAATTGCACAGCCCACTCACCTGCTGTTGTATCTAAACTCACCATTAATTCTGTAAATATATCTTGTGTTCTAGTCAATGCATCATGAGATTTTTTTATATCATTATCTACTATAGCTTGTCTAGCTATCTTGCAAAATTTAACTGCTCCTTCTGCCAACATTAACAACAACTGTTCTTTTGGTGCATAATTTACTGAATTATTTTTATATACATTATACCCATTGGAATTCATTTGTAAACCCTCCTATTTTTTCTTATCCAAAATTCTTCCTTTTGAATTTTCATAATTTATTTTTTCTATTTTCTCTGCTTCAACGCTTATATTTTCTTGACTTTCTTTCACCCCATCAATAGTAATATATCTTTTATTTTCTTCCTCTGTAGCATCTCTTTTTATTTGCTCGTTACTTTTTTCTTCTTTTATATCTTTTTTAACACTAATACTTTTTCCAGCATGAACTTTATCATCTTTGATTTCTTCTTGCATCTTCAATCTAATATCAGTATCAATCTTATTTAACTTAAATTCCAATAAAAATGCCTCCTTTAATTTTTCATCAATTAAGCTTTTCTATCAAATAAACCAACTTGCCTGCACATACTAGCAACCATATCTAAAATCTTTTTTGGTGGTGTTTCTAATATAACTTCATTGGTATCCTCATCAATTATCTTTATCATTAAAGTTCCAAAATCTTTATGGAAAGAATATTCTGCTCGTGTTTTTTCATCTTTTAAAAAATTATTAATTTTTTTCATTGCATTATCTAGCTCTTTTGTTGTATACTCTTGATTTTTATTATCTTTTTCATCTTTAATTTGAGTTGTAACCTCTTGAATTTTAGGAACTGCCACCTCAGTATTTTTTTGTGTATATTCTGATACATTTGCACTATATGAATTTAGATTAACTGAACTTTGTCCTATATTATTAACATCCATGTCTCTGTTACCTCCTTGTTTTTCTATATCATAGAATAATATAAAAATTCCAACTTAATTTTCAATTTAAAAAAACAACCAAATTATCTTAATTTTACATTTTAAGGGGCTCTCAACTTTATAATTTAGTTTCGTATCAAGTCATTAATCTAAGCTAACGCAAGCTTATTTTTTCTTTAACTTACTTAAAGCACAAATATCAATTTTTGTTGCTGCTTTATTTTCTTTTTCCACTTCATCATATAATTCTTTTCTTAATATCGACATATTTTTAGGAGCATTTATTCCAATTTTAACACTTCCATCGTCTATTTTACTCACAACAATTTCAATGTCCTCTCCAATCATAAGAGATTCGCCTTTTTTTCTAGTTATAATTAGCATCTTCTACCTCCTTACATTAAAGGACTTTTAACTCTATATTTAGAATTATCTAATATTATTTGTTCCCCAAAATTATTAGAAGTATTTATTATTATAGGTCCTTGCAAGTTAGTAGTAATTTTTTGCACATCTGAATTCAATGTTATTGTTGTTAGTACCATTACTTCCTCTGGATGCTTGATTTCTAGATTTTTTGTTGTTTCATCACTTAATTTAATCTCATAATCTCCAAAAAATTCATATGGTGAAGTTACTATTAGCGAAATATCATCATCTTCTAAAGATTGCATTAATTTAAAAGGTTCATATTCTTCTAAATTTATAAGAATAAATTTTTTCAATTCATCAAAACCTGGAATCCCTTTAGCAAATGTAATTACATTATTTTCTTCATATTGCATTTCCCCGTGAACTTTAGATAAAAATTTCATACCATATACTCTCCTAATTTAAATAAGTTAATATCGTCATTGGTAATATTTTAGCACTAGTTTGTAGTGCTGCTGTATATACCGTCTGCATCATAGAATAATCCATCGTCTTTTCTGCAAGATCTATATCTTCTGTTTTAGATAAGATGTCTGTCATATTATAATTCTGAGTTTCATTATTTGTCTGTGCTGCTTCCATTCTATTTTGATATGTTCCAACTTCTGATCTCTGTTTCAATAAATTAGCCGTTACAGATTGTATATCTTTTAAATGAACAGTAGTTAAATTGTTAATATTTCCATTTTGCCCCAAATCAGCTATTATATTAGTTAAAAGTTTTGATACATCTATCATTTTCCCATTCTTATCCGTAAACTCCATAACTTCTACCGCTGTTTTATTATATGTGTTAAGAACTCCTTGAGATATATCAGCCTTAAGCTCTGAATTAATTTGATTAACTTGTGTTACCTTACTTGATTTATTTAAAGCATCAATTTCAGGTTTTGTTGCTGTTCCTAACTTTACTTTTTGTTGATAACTTTCTATATCGGAAAGTGCCAATCCTCCTGTGGCTGTATTAGTATTATATAATAAGCTATTTATTTCATTTATTCTTCCAGTATTAGTTGAATCAGTATAATCTAAACCTTTTAATTCATTTTGAAGATTAGTTATATCTGTCGCATTTAAATTAATTGTAGTTTTTCCTGTATAAGGTTCCGAAGTATACTTAGATGGTACTACTGATGTATCTTGATACAAAATTCCTGGTGGTGTTTTTGCATTTTCCTGTAATACTTTTGTTATATCTTCTTTTCTCTCCACACTTGTAGTTGAAAGATTTCGTTCATCAATTAATGTTTTTTTATCTGCATCAGTTAGTGTAGGTGTAGGTGTAACAAGCGTATTAGTTGGAGCACCAGTCTCATTTATAATTTTTCCAGTTGAATCCTTATATGCAGTAATCGCAACTCCACTTCCTGATCTATCAGCATATTCTAAGACACCATTTACAACAGTTGTTGGTTTCGAATCAGTTTTTGTTCCTCCAAATATATAAGATCCATCAAAGCTTGTATTAAAAATTTGTGATAACTCATTAACTTTTTCTTTTATTTCATCTTGTATCGCAGTTCGCTCATCTTTCTCATATGATGCGTTTCCTGCACTTACTAACAAAGTCTCTATTCTTCCAAAAACATTTCCCATTTGTGATAGCGCTGTATCTGTTGTATCAAGCCAATTTGATACATCCTTTATATTTTCATTATACTGTTTATTATAAGAAATCTCAGTATGTAGCTGCATACTTCTTGATGCTTTAAAAGGATTATCTGAAATCTTATTGATTTCCTTTCCTGACGCTAACTGATTTTGCAATGTTTTCATATTAGTTAAATTTCTTTTCATATTTCTTAAATAATTAGAAGTTAACACATTACTTGTTATTCTACTTGGCATATAATCACCTCTTATCTCTTCAATCCATTTATTACTACATCCAACAGTTCATTCACTGTTGATATAATTTTTGCATTTGCTTGATATGCGTGTTGAAACTGTATTAAATTAGTCATTTCTTCATCTAACGAAACTCCTGAAACTTCTGATTTTTGTTCTTGTAGGTTCGCTAATATAGTCTCTTGGTTAGCCGCTATTCTATCAGATTCCTGTTTAATTACTCCAATGTTATTAACCATAGTTTTATAATAAGAATCTACTGTTGATCCATCAGTTCCTGTATTTAAACTTAAACAAGTAGAATCTGTAAATCCAGATGCTGTTGAAGTTGTATTTATACCTATTTGCTTCAAGAATTTTTCTCTATCCCACGTGCTTAGATCTTCTGTGTTAGCTACGCTACTTAAATTCATTTTCAAAATATTTAAGTTAGCAATTGCTTTTGCTCTAAGTGCATCACCTTCACCACTAGTAGAAGTTGTGCTACAATTTAACTTTTGAGGATCTGTTATTAAATCCTTGTTAATTCTTATATTTTTAGCTGTAATTCCATCGTCTATACTTTTATTTTTTTGAGTAGATTCATCATATGTAACAAATATAAGATTTCCTGATAATCCTTGTGAGGTAATAACATTTCCTGAAGCATCTGTTCCTTTAATACTACCTGTTTGAATTGCATTAACAGAATAAGCTAACCCTGCTGCAAGTCTATCTAAATTATCCATATATTCTTTTATATTATCTTGCACTGACTGATTAGCAGCTATATCTCCTTTTACATTCTTATTGTCTACACTATTAACAGTATTTCCTTCTGAGTCTCTATCACTATCATATTTGTAAGTTTGAAATATAGCTTTTTTTAAACTTAATTTTGCCTGTGCATTTGTTGATATATCTGCTGTAAAACTTTCTGCCGGCACTGCTATTGAACCATCTTTTTCAACTTTAATTGTCAAATCAGAATTTAGTTTTATATACATTGTACCATCTGAATTATTTGTAACACTATAACTAGTTGAATTTGTTATAACTCCATCTTTATCTCTACTTATTGTTGATGACCCTATCGTTATTGCTATCGCACCATCTTCGGTTACCTTAGTATCCACTGTATGTGAACCATCTGCTAAAGCAGGAATTTCCACAATTGATCTTCCAGGAGTTGTTGAAGTTGCTTTAGTTGCTACTGTTTCTGTCATTGCATTTCCATCTTTATCCGCTAGTAAAATTCTATTTTGTAGCATACTATCTTTAATTTCATCTAAATCACTTTTATTAGTACCTTTGACAGTAAAACTTTTTACTGCTGCTTGCTCATTTCCAAGTGGATAATATTCTACTGTAAGTTTAAAGGCACCTCCATCACTTTCCACTTTTGCACCTTTAACATATGATAATCTATTATAATTAATATCATTTGGATCTGATTTAACTAAAGACGCATTTGGATATTCTGTTGATGAAAGATTTATTGTTTCAAAACTATCTCTATCAAGCTTTATTCCAAACTTGTTACTTAATTTATCTACAAGAAGATCTCTTTTATCCATCAAATCATTCGGAACTTGTCCTACTGCTGAAATACCTTTTATTTGCTTATTTAATTCATTAATTTGATTTAAATAGCTATTAACATCTATAACATTAGTTTGCAAAAGCTTTTGACTATCATCTCGAGTTTTTTCCAATTGATTATAAGCATAATTTATAGCATCCGCAAGTGATGCAGCACTTTGAATAGCTACTGTTTTCACATTTGCCTTATTCCCATTTTTAGACACTTCTTGAAATGCATTAAAAAAATTATTTGTAAGTTGCTGTATCCCTTTATCAGATGGCTCTCCAAGAATATCCTCTACTTTATATAAAGTTTCACTAGCCTGTGTATAAAATCCCGAAGTTCCCGTTTCACTTCTTACTTGGTAATCTATAAAATAATCTCTAATCCTTTGTATAGATGTTATTTCTGCCCCTGTACCAACTTGTCCTACTGAACAAGTATCAAACCTTGACATACCCCCAAAAGGTTTTGTAGTTTCTGCTACTGCTCTTTGTCTTGAATATCCTTCTGTATTTGCATTTGCTATATTATGCGACGTTGTATTTATTGCACCTTGATTTACATTTAATCCCCTTTTAGCTATCGTAAAAGTATCAAATAATCCCGACATATTTTTTGATCCTGCCTCTCTGATTTTACAACTTCCGTGTGTGTATATTTTGACTTCCATATCTATACGAACTCTTCTTTTGAAGATTTTGTGTCTTATTAATTCAATTATCTTAAGAAAAATTCATCACTTAATTATTCATTATTAGCTATAAAAGTTATCTAGATAAACTTCCATATGAATTATAGGTTTTAATCTCTTTGCTTGGATTCATTATAGCAAGCATTTTATTATTAAAAACTATTTCTTGTTTTAACAGCATATCATTAGTATCTTTTTTTAATTTCACTTCTTCTAATATTTTTCTAATATTGCCATACACTTCTTTTAACACTTCATCATTAGAGTTACTAACAATTTCTTTAATGCTTTCATTACCTATTAATTCTCTTCTTTGAACTTCTTCCTGTGCAATTCTTTTGCCACATTCATTCATTTTATCAACCAAGCCTTCTAATCCAAAAACATCTTTATTCATTATCATTTTGTATTGAATCTCTAATAGCATTAACAATTTCTTCAAATCTTCACTTTGAATCTTTATTAATTCAATCAATTCATTTACCATAACTATGATTTATTCTCCTTCATTGCATTTAATATACTTCTAGCAGTTAATCTTGCATCTACATTATATGTGCCGTTGTCTATTTTACTTTTAATATCTGCTATCTTTTTTGTATTATCTACATTTGTATCTAAACAATAGTCTTTTATGCTTTTTCCAAGACTTGATATTTCTATTCTATCAACTTCTTTAGATTTGCTTACTTTATCAACTGTTTTTTTACTATTTGAATTATATGCATTTATATATGATTGTCTATTTATTCTTTCAATACTCATATTTTTTCCTCCACATTCACATTCCTTATTATTATTATCGTATGTTAATTAATTAAGTTTACACTATTTTACTACAAAAAAAATAGAGAGACTATTCTCTCATAATTTATATAACGTTCTTTGATTTATTTATAAAATTATTATAATATAATTTTTATAAAAAGAAGGAGCTGTATCAAAATAAATTTTAAATATAATATATTGATAATTTAAAACATAAAACAATTAATACATTATACTAAATTTATATTTTGATACAACTCCTTCAAAACTTTCTTTAATTAGTCATAGTAAAAATTTAATTGTGCCTTATACTTTTATTATATACACAAAACTTAAAATAATTTCTTATCTCAATGTCTTTATTCTTTCAGCACCGCTGACTATGTTAGTTATTCTCACTCCAAAGTTTTCATCAATTACAACAACTTCTCCAAGAGCTATCTGCTTACCATTAACTAGTATCTCTACTGGTTCTTCAGCAAGCTTATCTAATTCTATCAACGAACCTGTTCCTAAATTCAATATTTCTTGAATGCTCTTTTTAGTTCTACCTAAAACTACAGATATATCTAATGGAACATCTAAAATCAAATCTATATTTCTTATTGGGGGAACATCATTTTGTGGCATTAAAGGTTCAAATGCAGCTTGATGAACTTCTACTGGTTGTTGATATTGTTGTTGTGATGGTTGTTGATATTGTTGTTGGTATTGCTGCTGAGGTTGTGACTGATATTGTTGTTGTGGTGTAACTGGTGAAGTATTAACTGGCTGCTCAGTTATATTATTAACAATAGGCTCATCATAAGTTGTATTTTGCTCTATTTTAGGCTCTTCTTTCTCTTTATCTTCCCCAGTCATTATTGAAACAATATTCTTGGCTGTTTCTATTGGAAAAATTTGCATTATATTACTATCAACAAGGTCTCCAATAGTCATTCTAAACGATACTTTAACTATTGGTTGATCTTCTGGTATTGAATCAGAAATTGGTGTTTCTTCACTTTCAATCACTCTAGCTGTTGGTGGCGATATATCTACCTTTCTTCCAAACATAGTTGCCATTGATGTAGCTGCGGATCCTATCATTTGATTCATCGCTTCAGATACTGCACTAATTTCTATTTCTGATAATTGATGATCATCAGGTGATATATTGCCATCTCCACCCATCATAAGATTAGATATAACTAATCCATCCGCATTTTTTATAATTAATATATTTCTTCCTACAATTCCAGCAATATATTGAATATCTAGAACAAGATTCGGCGTTTCAAAACCTTTTTTTATTTCATTTAAAGTTGTCACTGAAACTACTGGTGTAGTTATATTTACCTGTTGATTAATTAATTGATACAATGCTGTAGAAGCAGACCCCATGGAAATATTTCCTATTTCACCAAGTAAGTCCTTATCTGTTTCAGTTACTATATCTCCTGCTTCTTCTGTTTTATCCTCATTACTCTCAACATTTTCTCCTGCAAGCAATGCATTTATTTCATCCTGAGATAAAAAGTTATTGCTCATACCCATTCACTTCCTTATCCGTTATATCTAATATCATAACACCTGTACTCTTTCCTATTATACCTGGTTTAGCATAATAACATTCTTCGTTTCCTACATATACTTTTATTGGGGATGAGCTCCTATTATTAAGCTTAATTACATCACCTTTTGTTAATTTTAAGAATTCATCAACAGTTAAATTAGTACTTCCAAGTTCAGCTATAACATCAACATCTACCTTATTAATGCCATCTTCAATTTTCTGTCTTGATTCAGCTATCAACTTTTCATCTGTATTTTGGAATGCATATTGCACTACTAATCTATCTAAGATTTTTTCTATACTTAAATATGGAATGCACATATTTATAAAAGTACTACGTTTGTTCATTTCGACCGAAAAAGTAATTAAAGCCACAGGATCATTTGGTGCCAAAGTTTGATTGATTGATGGATTTGTTTCAATTCCTTCAACTTCAGGTTCAACATCCAATATAGATTCCCATGCTAATTTTAAATTATTTATCATTCCACTGGTTATTTGCTTCATTATATTTTTGTCTATATCTGAAAATTCTTTAGTTTGCACCTTCCTTGTTCCATCTCCACCAAGCAAAATATCTATCACTTGAAGTGAAAATTGAGGATTTGTTTCAAATATTATTGAACCCGATAGTGGTGGCATCCTAAACATAGTAATAATAGTAGGGTTTTGTACAGAATGTATAAATTCCTCATAAGTTATCTGTTCTACAGTCTCAATTTTCACCTTAATATTCTGTCTTGTTTGTCCAGTTAAATAATTAGAGATAATTCTCGCATAATTATCATGAACCAACTCAAGAGTTCTTATATGTTCTTTTGAGAATTTTTGAGGACTTTTAAAATCATAAAGTTTTACTTTATGATTTTCGTCATCCTTACCTAATTCGTCTGGTTCTAATTCACCTGTAGATAAAGCAGACAACAAGGCATCTATTTCATTTTGTGATAAAACGTCTGCCATATTCTTCCCTCATTTCAATACTTAGTTTAATAATTTATCAATATCTATTATTGTTAAAAGCTTTTCTTCGTAATTTAATATACCCTTTATGTAAGATTGATCCTTTTCAGTACCCTTTTCTAATTTTTGTATATCTTTTTCATCTATATCTAAAACTTCTTCAACTTCATCAACAGATATTCCTATTTCTTCATCTTCAACAGTCAATATAATTATGTTATTTTGTTCTGTTCCAGGCATAACATCTAGCAATAAGTTTATATCAACAAGTGATTTAATGCTTCCACGTAAGTTAATTAATCCTTTAATATAACTTGGTGCTTTAGGAACCCTTGTAATTCCCATTATATCATTGATGCTTTGAACTCTATCCGTTTCTACTGCAAAATGCTCGTCTCCCAATTTGAATACTACTATTTGCACTTCTACTCCCCCTTTTTAATTTACAGTTTACAATAATCAATTATAAATTAATTTAGTATATTTCTCACAATCGAATACGATAATACTTCATTAACAAATATTGCAAACTGTAAATTAATGATTTAGTTAACTAACTTGCCAAATCAATTTTAAATACCAATACCACTTTTAATTATTAATAAAAATATTTAAAAATATGTATTTAAAAAACTCAAAAGAATTTTCCTCTGATCTATGAATTGTGTATTCTAAATTGATTAACCTATAACCTTCTTAATTGCTTCTAAAACTCTATCTGCTTGGAATGGTTTTACTATGAAATCTTTAGCTCCAGCTCTTATAGCATCCATTACCATTGATTGTTGTCCCATTGCCGAACACATAACTATTTTAGCATTTGGATCGAATGCTTTTATTTGCTTAACTGCTTCAATCCCGTCCATGTCAGGCATTGTTATATCCATTGTAACAACATCTGGTTTTTCTTTTTTATAAAGGTCAACTGCAACTATACCGTTGTTTGCTTCTCCTACTACTTCAAAATCATTCTTTTCTAAGATATCCTTTATCATCATTCTCATAAATGCTGCATCATCTACAATTAAAACTT
Source organism: Clostridium saccharobutylicum DSM 13864 (assembly GCF_000473995.1). Lineage (NCBI taxonomy): Bacteria > Bacillati > Bacillota > Clostridia > Eubacteriales > Clostridiaceae > Clostridium > Clostridium saccharobutylicum. The sequence continues at coordinate 4,393,447 of NC_022571.1, forward strand.
TCGCCATGTTTTTTTACCTCCAAAATTAATTTATTCCTATTGATTTTAATATTTTTTCTAATGACCCTGGCATTGGGATATAATAAAAATGCCCTCCTATATTCTCCCTTGTATCATCTAAGAATACAGTTTCAATATCTAGTATATATTCATCATATTGATTGGATTCTATAAAAGTTGTTGTCAATATTGCTCCCAACATATCGTATGCAACTGCTGGTACAGAAGGCGCAATAGCAAGATTAGTTAATTGTGCTATTGAATTCATATAGGAAGCTGATATTATATTAGCTATCTCACATAGCACAGACTTTCCCATTTCACTTTCAGGAGATTGTTTGCCCCCCATTAACTTTCCAATTATATTTTCAGCAGTACCTTTTTCAAATACTAACAAAATATTTCCTGCAATATCTCCAAGTACTCTAACAACAGTACCGGCCACTTCCTGTTCGCCATTCAAACTTAGTATCTCTTCTAATTTTATAACATTTACTGCTGGTACACTCATATCTACCTTTTTCCCTAGCAGCATAGAAAGAGCAGTTGCTGCATTTCCAGCACCTATGTTAGACACTTCTTTAAGTGCATCTAATTGTACTCCACTTAAACTAGAATACTCCATTATACCCCCTCCTTTATAGTTCGTAGTTATAATAATGCTCCTACATCTAATATTAATGTTACTAGACCATTTCCAAGTATTGTTGCACCAATATATTGATCTAAATTCTTTAATGTTTTTCCTAAAGGCTTAATTACAATTTCTTGTTGTCCAAGTAATGAATCCACTAATAATCCTATAGTCTTATCTCCTACGTTAACTATTATAACAAATTTTTTATCTGTTTTACTAGCCTCTATATCTAAAGTTTCATTTAATCTTACTAATGGAATTACATCATCTCTGTAAATAATTACTTCTTTTCCATTACTTCTCTTTATCTGTTCTTCTTTATAATCAATAACTCTATCTATAAAGCCTAATGATATAGCAAGTGTTTCTTCACCAACTCTTACAAGTAATGCTTGTATTATTTGTAGTGTAAGTGGAAGTTTAATAACAAATGTTGATCCCTTACCTTCTTCACTGATTAAATCTACAGTACCACCTAAAGCTGCAATTTTTGTCTTAACAACATCCATTCCAACTCCTCTACCTGAAATATCTGTTACTACTTCATTAGTACTAAATCCTTGTGCAAATATTAAATTCTTAATATCACTATCAGAAAGACCTTCTGTATTTATTCCTCTTTCTTCAGCCTTTGCTTTTACTCTTTCAACATTTATTCCAGCACCATCATCGATTACCTTAATTAGCGCCTTAGTACCTTCTTGATATGCAACTAATTTAACTGTACCAACAGGTGATTTACCAGCTGCAATTCTTTCTTCTTTAGATTCAACTCCATGGTCAGCTGCATTTCTTAATAAGTGAATTAATGGTTCACCAATTTCATCTATAACTGTTCTATCAAGTTCTGTATCAGCGCCTTCTATTATAAAGTTAATTTCTTTATTTAATTCTACTGATACATCTCTAATCATTCTAGGGAATCTATTAAATACAGTATCCAATGGTAACATTCTGATTTTCATTACCAAGTCTTGTAAATCTGATGTTGTTCTTCCAACCTGTTCTAGTGTTTCATTTAACTCTTGTGATTTTTGAGCTGTAACTATTTGTTCAAGTCTTGTTCTATAAATAACAAGCTCAGAAACCATGTTCATTAAATTATCTATTCTTTCTAAATCAACTCTTACAGATTGATGTGCTTTCTTCATTTCTTTCTTTTGGGATGGCTTTTTATTTGTATCAGCCTTTTTTGCTTCAACTTTAGATGCTTTAGGCTCATTTTGAACTACTTTTGCTTCAACTTTTGTCTCTGCTTCTTTTTCTGATAATTCTACACTTTCTAATTCAATCAATGTAGCTTCTACTTTGGCAACTTCTGAAATGCCATTTGCAATAGATATTATTTCATCAACAGTGTTTTTTGTTACTAAAACAAATTTTAGTTCAAATTCAAATTCTTCATTTTCAATGTCTTCAGTTGATGGATCTGACTTTAATATTTCTCCATTATCCTCCAAATCTTTAACAATTAAAAATGCTCTTGCCGATTTAAGTAAAGTATTTTCACTTAAAGTTATTTTTAATTCAATTGAATTAAATCCTTTTTGTGCTGCCTGTTTGATTACTGATATATCATATTCATTTAACTCTAAACTTAAATCTTTATTTGCTATAACATTATTTTCTGAAGTTTCTGTTGTAGACTCGGAAACATTGTTGTCAGCTTGTTTATTTCCATTATTCTTAATATCTGCTAACGCTGCCATTATTCCTTCTATATCAACTTTTTCATCTGAACCTTCTTGAACATTATCAACCATCTTTTCTAATGTGTCTAGACAATCAAATAATACTGTTACTACATCTTGAGTTACTTTTAACTCTCCTTCTCTAAACTCAGCTAATACGTCCTCCATTTTATGTGTAAGTTCAGCAAGATCTGTAAACCCCATAGTTGCTGCCATTCCTTTGATTGTATGAGCAACTCTGAATATTTCATTCACTTTATCTGTATCCTCTGGATTTTGTTCTAATTCTAGAAGTGATTCATTTAATGTTTGTAAATTCTCTAATGACTCTTCTAAAAACATTGACATATATTGAGATGTATCCATCTTTCTTCCTCCTTTATAGTTTTTTATAAATAAAGGTTGATGCTTTTTCAAATCCATAGTCTCTATAATTATAAATGCTCTCTGTAGCTCCTACAAATAAAAGCCCACCTTTTTTTAATGAATTACTAAATTTTTTATAAATTTCATTTTTTGTGTCGTTATTAAAATATATAACTACATTTCTACATACAATTAGATCAAAACCATTATCATATGAATCTAATATTAAATCATGTTTTTTAAATGTTATCATACTTTTTATCTTTGAGTCTATATAATACTTATCGTCTCTTACGCTAAAATATTTACCCAAATCTGAAGTTGACATGCCTTTTATTTCATTTTTTGTGTATTCTCCAATTTTAGCCTTCGAAAGTATAGTATTATCTATATCAGTTGCAATTATAGTATGTCTTCCTAATGGTGCTATTTTATTTAATATTATTCCCAAAGTATATGGCTCACATCCAATTGAACATGCTGCACTCCAAATTTTTAAATTTGAATTACTTGGCAATAATTCTTTTAGAATTTGCTTTTCTAATTCAACGAATAATTCAGGGTTTCTAAAGAATTCAGTAACATTTATTGTTATGAAATCCAAAAACTTTTGTCTTTGTTCTGAGTCTGCCTTTATTACCCTTGTATATTCATCTAATGATTTTATTCCAACTCTTGTCATTAAGCTATTTATTCGCCTATTTAATTGTTCAGGCTTATATGCTGATAAATTTATTCCAAGCTCTCTATGTACCCATTTATGAAATTCATTAAACTCCATATTTCCTCCTTATACCCCTTTTGTTATCTGTATTATTTTATTAGCTATTTGATCAAGCGGAACTACAAAATCTACTTTTCCTGTTTCGAATGCGGCTTTTGGCATGCCATAAATTGTACATGTAGATTTATCTTCTGAAATTGTTATCCCGCCATTATCTTTTATGTTCTTAGTACCATCTGCACCATCTTTTCCCATGCCTGTTAGGATTACAGATAGCAGATTTCCGCCATAAACTGTTGTAGCTGAATTGAATAATTTATCTACTGCTGGTCTTACTCCCCATATAGCTGGCTCTTGATTTAAATGAATTAAATTATTAGTTCCAACAATCATATGCCTTCCACCTTTTGCAATATATATTGTATCTTTACATATTTTCATTCCCTCATCAGCTTCAACTACTCTCATATTACAAGACTTATTTAATCTTTCTGAAAACACTTTTGTAAATCCCTCTGGCATATGTTGCACAACAAAAACCGGAACCCCTAAATTTGCAGGTAATTTAGTCAAAACTTCTTGAAGTGCTTTAGGACCTCCTGTTGATGCTCCAATAACAACTGAATCTATCTTTTTATTCTTAGGTATATCTATAGAAACTTCTTTTCTTATATAAATCTCTTTGTCTATATTTTTATAACTAGTTTCATATATCATATTATTCCTTGTTTTACTAGTAGCTAGTTTAATTTTCGCACTATTTGTTATACTTTTTATTTGTTCTATCAAATTTTTTTGGACTTTTATTATATCTAATGAAATACTTCCTGATGGCTTAGTTACAAAAGAAATAGCTCCGTTATCCAAACACTCTAACGTAATCTCTGACCCCTCAGTTGTTGCACTACTAAGCATAATTACAGGATAACTTTTACCTAATCTTTTCAATTGTTTAAGTGTTGAAAGCCCATCCAAATCCTTCATCTGTACATCTAATGTGATAAGGTCTGGATCATATTTATCTACTTTCTCAATCAATTCTCGTCCATCTCTAAATTTAGCTACAACTTCAAAACCTTCTTCAGATTCAATCATATCCGAAATAGCTTTTCTCATAAAGGCCGAATCGTCAACCACTATAATTTTAATTTTATCCATCCATATCACCCCTTTTATAATTCAATAATTCCCTGTCCTACAACTTTAAGAATTACTTTTCCATCACTAGCATTAAGAATCATAGTTCTTCCTTTATTGCCACCTGTTTCTTCAGCTATTATTGGAATGTCTTCATTTTTCAACGCTTTCTTTACTGCTTCACTATTTCTTTTTCCAATATCACTTATAATGCTCTTATCAGAAAAATTAAACATTGATGCTCCACCTGCAATTTTAGCTATTATATTTCTTTTATTACATCCTTTCTTACTCATTTTTTCGATCAAGATAGGAATTGCTAAATCTGCAAATTTCATAGGGTTTGTAGCGGCTTTAAATTGAGTACTATCAGGAAGCATTATATGTGCTAGTCCTGCTACTTTAGTGGTTTTATCATATAATCCTATTCCTATACAGGAACCAAGACCTATTGTCATTATAGTTCCTGGATCTAGCACTAAATTCAAATCAGCTATTCCAACTTTTATTTCTGTACCTACCATCCTTTACCCCCTAAAAGATTTTATCTTCATCCTCTGAAGATAAAATCTTTTCTAAATCTAATGATATAACTATATTATCTTCTAATTTTATTAATCCATTAATATATTCTCTTTCTATTGTACTTGTTATTGATGGTGTAACTTCTATCGAATCACTATTAACATCTCTAACTTCATACACATTTTCAACAATAATACCAAATTTCTTTTCTTCTCTCTTTATAACTATAATTTTTCTATTTTCATCCTCCTTATCTTCACCTAATTTAAATTTTCTTGATAAGCTTATTATTGGTAGTATACTCTGCTCGTAATTTATTACTCCCTTTACAAATACAGGTGATTCTGGAAGAATCGTTGGTTCTTGATAACCTAAAATCCTTTCAACTTCCTTTATATCTGTTGCATAATGTTCTCCATTCAATCCAAATATCAGCATCTTAACGTCATTACTTGCCATACTATTTACCCTCCTACAAAATAAATTTATCAATTGTTATTTCATCAAATTCATCGACATAAGCCTCTATATTTTTAGATGAAACATCTAAAACAATTTTCTTTTCCCCAAAACAAAAAACTGTATTATTATAAGCTACATCAGCTGTTATACGTCCTTTTGCTGGTACTTTTAAAACTGTAATTATTCCAGCTTCGCTTCCTACTGTTTTTATTTTTATTTCAGAGCCCGCAGTTAATACACCGCCTCTACAAACAGCATTTTCATTAGTAAATTCTATATTATTTAATGATTTTATATTAGAATTATATTGACCTTTCCCTTGTACATAAACACTTCCAGATGATTCTATGGTAGAGCCTTGTACATATTGAACATAAATATCTGCTGGTATTACTTCTAAAAGTTCCATTGTTTCAATCTCATGTTCTAAAGTTTCCTCAAAATCTTCTAATTCTACAAATCCCTTTATTTTTAACGGTCCCATTCCAATTAATTTATTTATTATAAATGCTGTCATATCAAATTCATGAAATCCTTCAGATAAATTATAATTAAAAATTTCCTTAGATAATTTTGATAAAGCTTTAAATTTATTTTCTATTAAAATTTTAATAATTTCTCCATCAGATTTTTTATCTAATAAATTAGATGCTTTTATCTGTTTTCCGAAAAAAATCAGATCAATTATATTTTTTTTATACTTTAATAAATTATCTAAATATTTTTTTCTTTCTATATTTTCGCATCCAGTAATAATAGTTGACTTAATTACATTTCCACCAATCACTATCTGGCCTGCTGCTTTAATTTTAGCCGTATCTACATTTTTCACCACAAAAACTTCATTACCTGATATAACTTCCATGCTCTCACATACATTTCCGCCAACTTCTATATTTCCCACAAAATTTATATTTCCTGTTTGTAAATTAACATCATCTACTTTATATAGCTTATTTACGCTAAAAATACCAGCTCTAAAGCATGGCTTTCCTTCTATAGTAGCAATTATTTTATCATCTTCAAGTTTGCATCCTGAACCAATTTTAAATGTTAATTTACTAGCCAATTCTTTTTTAATAGGACTTCCAAATATATCTGTTCCATCTTTACCTATTTTACCTGGAATTTTTTCACCTATAATATCTCCTGCTTTTGCATGTGCTATTAAATATCTGTTTCTATAGTCTATTTTTTCCTCTAGATCATTATATTTCACTAATTCATCTGATTCTTTAAAAAGTACTCTTATCTCTTCAGATATATCATTTTGCACAGGTAAGCCCTTTGCTACTAAAACATTATTAACCTCATTTTCATTGCATACTTTCCTTAATTCTTCCTCTATAATTCCATATTTAATTCCCTTAGCGCTTAATATTTCTTTTAATTCACTTACGCTATATTGAGGTACATGAATTTCGTTAGTCACTTCTTTTATAAGAGTTAAATTCTTGCAATATCCTTGATCAATTAATCGATATTCATATTTTGGAATAGATTTTATAGTTATATATGCTTCCATATTATCTTTAGTAATATATATATTCGCATTTCTAATTGCATCTACTTCTTCAAATTTATACTCTATTTTATCATTAACTGTTACCGGAGTAATATTACCACATTTTTGGTCGTTAATAAACAAATCTACTCCTTCACATGACTTTATTGTAATTATGTCATTGCTTTTTTCAAAATCCTTTATTATTATTTTCCCATCTTCTACTCTAGCACCGAACGCTTCTTCATCTGTTCCTTGTTTACTTAATTCGATAATTTCATTTTTATCTATATTTATATCATTCTCTGTCTCATCAAGTAATACTTCTATTTCTATTTTTCTTTTAAAAAATCTCTTCTCTTCTTTTTTTATTATATATTTTATAGATTCCTTAGAAATAGATAGTTGATTTGATGCTTTTTGAAGACATTGATCCAATGATGCTGAAGAAAATATTAATGCCATAACACTATCCCCCATAAAATATGTTCTATTTTAAGTATACCACAGCATAACTGAATTTTATATTCATTATTTTATTAATATTTATAATTTGACAATAAATATATACACTTCTTTTTAATCAATGACATTTTATGTATTTTTTAATCTCATTATCATATTCCTTCATAAAATTTATTATAATATCATTCTTTTGATTTAATTCTACATTATCAACCTTATTTATTGGTAATACCTTTGGTGATGTGCCTGAAATAAACATTCCATCAAGCTTATTTATTTCATCATATCTATATTCAACTTCTTTCACTCTAATCCCAAGTTTCTCTGCAATCTTTATAATTTCACCTCTTGTAACACCTGGTAAGACCGCCTTTGTTGGTGATGTTAACAATTCTCCATCTTTAACCATGAATATATTAGATTTGCTTCCTTCTGTTATATATCCATTTCTATCAACTAATATAGCTTCAAATGCATTACTAGCTGTTATTTCCTTGCTAACCTTTTCCCTGAAATTATCATTAACTATCTTTGCATTAGGATTTTCTCTCTCCCCAAAGTATAGTATGGTTTCAACTCCATGCTCATAAAGATCTTCTGATGGATACGAATGTTGTATAAAAAATACCCTTAATACTTTTTCATTTATTCCATAAGTTAGTTTTATATTTCCTTCTGTTTTATTTTCTGATTGTATTAACCTATTTATTTTCGCACTTATTTCATCATACTTTAATGTAAATTCTTTATTAATTAGTTTAAACGAGTTTTTCATCCTCTCTAAATGATTTTCTAAAAAAATGGGTTTACCATCAATGACTCTTAAAACTTCATAAATTATTTTATCTTCCATTCAATATTCACACCTTTTCTAAATTACTATCAAAAAAATAATAGACAAGTGACATTAATCTATTTTGCACCATATTAAGCTAATAGATAAACTATAAGCATAATATATTCTTCATCCTTGATCTATTATTTTTTATATGCCTAAATATTTATTTCCAATTTAATATTTCTATATTATGATTTTTTTTATAATTTATCAAATATGGTTTTCCAACTAAATCTAATAATGGTTTATCTGATAATGAATCTGAAAACATATATGATTCTTTAAAATCCACTTCTATGTTTTCACTCTTAAGAAATTCTTTTAATCTCCTTACTTTTTCTTCTCCTTTACAGTTCTCACCTTGCATTTTTCTTGTGAAAACTCCATCAGTAAAGTCAAACCTAGTACCTATTATTTTATCCACTTCTTTTATAGCATAAAATTCATTTATATAAAACTCTGGTGAAGCAGAAATCAAATATATATCATACCCTTCGCTTTTTAATTTTTTCATCATTTTCAGTGCATCTTCATATAATATTGTTTGCAATTTTTCATCATAGAACTTTCTTACAAGATCAGCCAAATCTTTTTCATGAATTTTATCTATAAATTTCAAAAACGTTTCTTTAACTTTCCTTTCATCATATATCTTCAATCCATACATAATACCACAATATATAGCTCTTGGTAAAAAACGTATGTTTTTTCTATCATTTTTTATCATGTATTTAAACAATTCCATTAATGTTTCTTTTTTAGTAATAGTATAATCTATATCAAATATTGCTAATTTCTTCAAAGCAGAATACCATCCTTTTTATTTTTATTTTTCTATAGATATCCATTTTATAAATCACGCCTCTATTTTGAATATATATCAAAAATAGAAATAGAGGTCATTCTTTTATGTAATAATACCTCCAAAAATTTTTATATCTATAGTATAAGCTATTATTTTATTTTTTATTGACCCAAAATAATAAGAGCTATTAATTTTTACCTTTTAATGATAAAAGAATTTGCCCTTGTAATTAAATATTTTTTCTTATATTTAAAATTTTATAGCTATACATAATCTATACGAATATAAATTTACAATGACTTATCAATTATGAAATTTCAGTTAGTCACATTTACGACATACTACAAAACAATCCATATGCGTAAGGTTAATTCAATAACTTCTATGATATATGTTAAATATTAAAAAATACAAAGTCATTTATAATTGAAATGTATTAATTTTTATCAGTTGACTGTATTATAATGGGTTAACCTTACGCCTATGGATAAACAAACTACGAACTAGATTTAAACTTCAAAATATATTCATGCCATAAAGAAAGGGGACTATTTTACGTAGTGTTGCGTTGATAATTTAGCTGTCTGTATTTCTTAAGTAGAAGTTGTTCCATTCTTGCTTGTGACAAAAGTGAGAATCGAAATTTTACATTTCGTTCTTCGAACTTTCTCAGTAAGCGCTTGCCTTGAGAGCATGCTGGAATGGGGGCAACTTCTGCTGTTAGAAATCCACAGCCAAATTATCTAGCAACCGAGTAAAATAGTCCCACTTCTTTCGACTAGTAACCACATATTTCTAAGTCACAAGTTGTTTATCTATAATCAGAAATTTAAATTATTTTATTTTACTTAAGAATAAACTTATTCTATCTATTCCTTTTTTTATTATATCCATAGACGTTGCATAAGATAATCTTATATAATCATCTGAACCAAATCCAGCACCAGGTATTACTGCAACTTTTTCTTCTTCTAGTAAAACTTTTGCAAAATCTACTGAATTATTAATTTTCTGTCCGTTAAATTCGATATTTAAATAAGCAGATATGTTAACCATCATATAAAATGCACCATTTGGTTTTATTATTGAAACCTCATTTAATTTACCCAATTCTTCTACCATGAAGTTTCTTCTGTTTTCAAATTCATTAATCATATTTTGTAAATCTTCTACTGGCCCATTTAACGCTTCTATAGTAGCATATTGTGTTATAGTGTTTACATTTGATGTCATATGACTTTGAATACTAGTCATAAGCTTAGTTATTTTTTCACTTGCAGCCACATATCCCAATCTCCATCCAGTCATGGCATATGTTTTTGATACACCGTTAATAACTATTGTTCTCTCATATGCATCTTGATTTAAAGATGCTATACTAATATGTTTTTCCCCATCATATATTAATTTTTCATAAATTTCATCAGATACTATTAATAAATTATGTTGTTTTGCAAAATCTGCAATTTGTTTTAATTCTTCTTCATGATAAATAGTTCCTGTTGGATTGTTAGGACTGTTAATTAATATGGCTTTAGTTTTATTTGTAACAGACTTCTCCAAATCTGCTATTGTATACTTATAGTTATTTTCTCTTGATGTTTCTACAAAGACTGGTACTCCATCAGCTAATTTGATTAACTCTGGATAACTAACCCAATAAGGTACTGAAACTAGTACTTCATCTCCCGGATTTAAGATAGCCATAAAAGTATTAGCTAAACATTGTTTAGCACCTGTAGATATTGTTATTTGACTTGGTTTATAGTCTAAATCATTATCCTTTTTAAATTTAGTACATATAGTTTGCTTTAATTCTAGTAATCCCCCTGCTGGAGTATATTTAGTTTTTCCATCATGCATTGCTTTTATTGCTGCTTGAATTATGTTTTCAGGAGTATTAAAATCTGGCTCCCCAGCGCCAAAACTTACTATGTCAACCCCTTGACTCTTTAACTCATTTGCCTTAGCTGTAATTGCTAATGTTATTGATGGATTAATATTCTCCGCTTTTTTAGATAATTGCATTGCTTATTCCCTCCAATTTTCTATTTTTATTGTATTAGGCACATTCAAAAAATAATCAAGGCATTTTACACTTGTTATTTTCTTTCATTTGCCTATTTATATATAATTAAAATATATCATTATTGTATTAGCTTGTAAATATTATAAAAGGCCTCAGCAAATTGCTAAGACCTAGTATTTCTTATTATTCTTCGCCTACTAATTCATTTTGATAGTAATTTGATACTTTATCAAATTCTTCTTCATCAGGAACTACAAGTTCATCTCCATCAAGTCTGAAAAGATAAACTGAATCTTCTTCTGGATTTTGAGCTAAGTAATAATCATTATTTTCATATTTAAATTCATCAATTATTGGACAAGTAACTACGTTTCCATTTTCATCTTCTAAATCGATAACGAAGCTTTCATCATCTCCGCATCCACAACCACATTCGTGATCATGATCATGTCCATGATCATGTCCGCATCCACATTCATGATCTTCTTTGTGATCTCCACCACATCCGCAAGAGTTTCCTTCTCCACATCCACAACCACTTTTTTCTAAATCTTTTTCCATATTCAAACCTCCTTTTGGTTCCTCGGGCACACGAAAATAAATAACCAGCCTCATTTGTCATTGATATTTTTTCATCAGGCAAGGAGACAAATTGCCATCATAGCCAGTCTATTGGGTCAATTTACCGACATAGCATGATGAAAAATAGGCTGGCAAATAGACTTGTTATTTTTTGAATGTGCCTTAATTAATTTTACCCTTAAATGCATAAAATTAAAACCCCAAAATTAAAAATATTTTTCTACAATAAAAGCAGCTGTGCTACACACATTTATTGGCAACGCATTTCCCCATTCTATACTGCTTAACTTGCTGATGTCACTTGGTTTTAAAATTATTTTTTACATTTCCCTATAAATTTAAAAAATCCACTTCGCAGACTGTGAGTTTCGTCTATTTCTAAAAGTTATCTACTGATTTGACTGCATTATAATTTTGTAAAGAATAGAAAAGAGCAATCATTTCTGATTGCTCTTTTTGCCATAAAGGCATCTATTATTTAATACTATTGTTGATTAGCTAATTTCTTGTATCCTTCTAATCTGTCCATAGCATCTTTATGAGTCTTTTCAAATAAAGCTTCTGCTTGTTCTGGGAATGCCTTAGCAAGTGAAGAGTATCTAACTTCTCCCATTAAGAATTCCTTGAAGTCTGCTGTTGGTTCCTTAGAATCTAAAACAAATGGATTCTTTCCAGCTTCTTTTAATTCTGGGTTGAATCTGTACATTTGCCAGTAACCACATGCAGTAGCTCTCTTAGCTTCTTCTTGGCTGTTACCCATACCAATTCTTAATCCGTGGTTTATACATGGTGCATAACCAATTATTAATGATGGTCCTTTGTATGCTTCTGCTTCTGCAATTGCTTTAAGAACTTGGTTCTTATCAGCTCCCATGTTAATTTGAGCTACATATACATAACCATAAGTCATAGCCATCATTCCAAGGTCTTTCTTCTTAGTCTTCTTACCACTTGCAGCAAATTTAGCTATTGCAGCAGTTGGAGTAGATTTAGATGATTGACCACCTGTGTTTGAGTAAACTTCTGTATCAAATACAAAGATGTTTACATCTTCTCCTGAAGCTAATACATGGTCAACTCCACCGTATCCGATATCGTAAGCCCATCCGTCTCCTCCGAAGATCCATTGAGATCTCTTAACGAAGTAATCTTTTTCTGCTAAGATTTCTTTAGCAGCTTCAGTGTTAGATTTTTCTAGAGCAGCAACTAATTTTTCAGCTCTTTCTCTAGTTCCAGCGCCTTCATTAACATTGTCTACCCAATCTTGTAATTCAGCCTTTGCTGGATCATTTGCAGCTATAGCAGCTTCAGCTCTTTCTGCAATTCTTTGTCTTATAGCTTTAACTCCTAAGAACATACCTAATCCATATTCAGCATTATCTTCGAATAATGAATTAGCCCAAGCTGGACCATGTCCGTTCTTATTAGTTGTGTATGGAGTTGAAGGTGCAGATCCACCCCAGATTGATGAACATCCTGTTGCGTTAGCAATCATCATTCTATCTCCAAATAATTGAGTTATAACCTTAGCGTATGGAGTTTCTCCACAACCTGCACAAGCTCCTGAGAACTCAAGTAATGGTTGTTCAAATTGGCTACCCTTAACTGTGTTTTTATTCATTGGGTTCTTCTTAGTAGTTACTTCATCTATTAAGTAATCCCAAACTGCAATTTGATCATGTTGAGATTCTTGTGGTTTCATAACTAATGCTTTTCCTGGTGCTGGACAAATTTGAGCACAGTTTCCACAACCTGAACAATCAAGTGGTGCTACTCCCATTGCATAGAATAATGGTTCTTCAGTTTTTAATGCTTTAGCTGCAACTACCTTAGCGTCAGCTGGAGCTGCATTCTTTTCAGCTTCATTTAATAAGATTGGTCTTATAGAAGCATGTGGACATACTAATGAACATTGGTTACATTGAATACATTTTTCTGAATCCCATTCAGGAACATTTACTGCGATTCCTCTCTTTTCGAATGCTGCAGTACCTGCTTCAAATGTACCATCTTCCATTCCTACGAATGTTGAAACTGGAAGTGCATCTCCTTCTTGTCTGTTCATTGGAATAACTATATTCTTAACGAAGTCTGACTTCTTCTTAGTATCAGCTACTTCTGCATCTACAGCTGTCTTCCAAGATTCTGGGATCTTAATTTCAACAATTGATTCAACGCCCTTATCTATAGCTGCATTGTTCATGTTGACAACTTTTTCACCCTTCTTACCATAAGAAGATACAACAGCAGCTTTTAGATACTTAATAGCATCTTCAACTGGAATAATGTTAGCTAACTTGAAGAAAGCTGATTGCATTATCATGTTGATTCTTCCACCAAGACCAATTTCTTGAGCAATAGCTACAGCATTTAAAGTATAGAACTTAATGTTGTTGTTAGCTATAAATCTCTTATAGTCAGCTGGTAATTTTTCTTCTAAATCTTCTGGAGTCCAGATAGTATTTAATAAGAAAGTACAATTTGGTTTTAATCCATCAAGTACGTTGTATTTGTGGATGTAAGATTGGTTAGAACAAGAAACGAAATCTGCTTTGTTTATTAAGTATGGTGACTTAATTTCTTTCTTACCAAATCTTAAGTGAGATACTGTAATTCCGCCTGATTTCTTAGAATCATAGAAGAAGTATCCTTGAGCATACATGTCTGTATGGTCTCCAATGATTTTGATTGCACTCTTGTTTGCTCCAACAGTACCATCTGATCCTAATCCCCAGAACTTACAAGCTGTAGTTCCTTCTGGAGTAGCATCTATATCTTCAGTAACTTCTAATGAAGTGTTTGTAACGTCATCAACGATTCCGATTGTGAATCCATTCTTAGGAGCATCTTGTGCTAAGTTTGCATAAACTGCAGCAATATGTCCTGGATTTGGATCTTTTGAACCTAAACCAAATCTTCCACCAATAACTAATGGTGCATTTGCTTGTCCATAGAATGCATTTCTTACATCTAGGTATAATGGTTCTCCAGCAGATCCTGGTTCTTTAGTTCTATCTAAAACAGCAATTTTCTTAGCTGTCTTTGGAATAGCTGCTAATAATTTTTCGTTTGAGAATGGTCTGAATAATCTTACTTTAACAACACCGACTTTTTGTCCGTTTGCATTTAAGTAATCTATAGTTTCTTCACATACATCTGTAGCAGAACCCATAGCTACGATTACTCTATCTGCATCTGGTGCACCATAGTAATCGAAACAGTGATATTCTCTACCAGTTAATTTAGTGATTTCAGCCATATAGCTTTCAACTGTTTCTGGTAATTCATCGTAGAATTTATTAACAGATTCTCTTTCTTGGAAATAGATATCTGCATTTTGAGCTGTTCCTCTAGTTACAGGATGATTTGGGTTTAATGCTCTTTCTCTAAATGATTTAACTGCATCCCAATCAAGTAACTTAGCTAATTCATCATATTCTAAAACTTCGATTTTTTGAATTTCATGAGAAGTTCTGAAACCATCAAAGAAATTACAGAATGGTATTCTAGTCTTAATAGCAGTTAAATGAGCTACTGCTGCTAAATCCATAACTTCTTGAACTGATCCTTCTGCAAGCATTGCAAAACCAGTTTGTCTTGCTGCCATAACATCTTGGTGATCTCCAAATATGTTTAATGAAGATGTAGCTAATGCTCTAGCTGATACATGGAAAACTCCTGGTAACATTTCACCAGCAATCTTATACATGTTTGGTATCATTAATAATAAACCTTGTGAAGCAGTATAAGTAGTTGTTAATGCTCCAGATTGCAAAGAACCATGAACTGCTCCAGCTGCTCCAGCTTCTGATTGCATTTCCATAACTCTTACAGGTTGTCCAAATATGTTCTTTCTTCCTTGTGCTACCCATTCATCTACATGTTCTGCCATTGGTGATGATGGTGTGATTGGATATATTGCAGTAACTTCAGTAAATGCATAAGATATATGAGCTGCTGCAGTATTACCATCCATAGTTTTCATTTTTCTCATCGCGTTGACCCCTCTTTCTATTAATAAAACCTAAATTTTAAATAGTTTAAATTTTTTTATATAAGTAAGTCTTTAAAGACCACCTAATAACATATTTTTTAGCAAGTTAATTTTATTTAAGTCATATATGTACTTAAATCTATATCATACTTGTACATATATTCTATTTAGCTAGCTGCTTACCTAATTCTTTAACAAATTCCACTTGATTTTTAGTTGGTGACTCTTTAACTGCCAAATCTCCAATTACATTAAACCCATAAGAGGTCATTTCATTCTTCCATATTTCCATAAAAGTATTTTCAATCCACCCATAGGTTGCAAATAAAATGCAATCTTTATTTTTGTTTTTATCAGATAAGTTTTTTAATTGTTCTAGAAATGGTTTCATTTCCTCTTGTTCTATTTTAGTAGAATCAACTGCTGGGCTTCCAAAAGCAACAGCATCTGCATCTAGAACATCATTTATAGTTGCATCAGCAACATGCTTAACATTAACTTCTGCACCTTGTTCTCTAGCACCATCTGCCATTATGTTTGCAAGAAATTCTATGTTACCCCCACAACTCCAATAAATGATTGAAACTTTCTTCATTAAACAGCACCTCATCTTCTTGTTAAATAATTAACTTTCTCTATCATCTAAAATGAACTTACTCCTTTATTATATCTCACATAATTTTTTTTGCAAGATTTGATTGTATTTTTTGGTTTATTAAAAAAATAATTTTGTAATTTATATATACTATTTTTTTATGCTATCCATCAGTATTCCTACTATAGAGTCCACTCCATTTTGCGATTTACTACTTTCCATATTTTTTATTAATTCGGATTTTCTTTCCTTTAATTCTAAAATTTTTTCATATAATGCATTATCTTTTAGACTTTCTTCTTCCATCATCAATGAATAACCTTCCTTTTGAAAAGACTTAGCATTTAAAATTTGATCTCCTCTACTTGCTTTTTTAGAAAGTGGTATCAATAAAGTAGGTTTTTTTAAAGCTAAAAATTCAAAAATCGAATTTGCTCCAGCCCTTGAAACAATGTAATCAGCTGCTTTCATGAGATGACGCAAATCTTCACTTACATATTCAAATTGCTTATATCCTTGTCTATTCATAATATTTTTATCTAAATTTCCTTTTCCACAAATATGAATTACATTAAACTCTTTCAAAAGTTTTTCTAAATTCTTTCTTATTTCTCCATTTATTAACTGAGAGCCTAAACTTCCTCCCATAATAAATAGTATTTCCTTATTATCCTTAAAACCACATATTTTCTTTCCTAACTCTTTATCTCCAGTAAGGATTTCTCTCCTTATCGGACTTCCTGTAAGCACTCCTTTATCACCTTTTATATAATTTAAACTTTCTCTAAAAGTCACACATAGCTTATTACAAAATGGAGCTGATAATTTATTTGCAAGCCCTGGAGTCATGTCTGATTCATGAGCTACTACTGGTATTTTCTTAATAGACGCTGCAATAACAACAGGTACTGCTACAAATCCACCCTTTGAAAAAATAACATCTGGCTTTTCCTTTGATATTATTCTTGTAGCTTGAATAATTCCTTTCATAACTTTAAATGGATCTGTGAAATTTTTCACATCAAAGTATCTTCTTAATTTTCCTGATGATATTCCATAAAAAGGAATTCTATTTTGAGTTATTATTTCTTTTTCAATCCCCTCATTACTACCTATATACTTTATTTCAAATCCACATTCTTTAAGCTTAGGTATTAATGCTAGATTAGGTGTTACATGACCTGCTGTACCTCCACCAGTCATTATTATTTTATATTTATACAAACTTTATCATCCTTTCTCCACTTAAAAATAACAAATAATCGCTAATAAAATAATCTGCTTCGCAGACTGTGAGTTTGTTCTACTTCTAAAAGTTATCCGCAGATTTGACTGAATTATAATTTCCTAAAGAAGAACAAAAGTGGTTGCACCACTTTTAACTAGTGATGAATAATGAATAATTAATGATTGAAGTTGAATCTCATAACGAAAATTCTGCTAATCAAGTATAAAATTCCTTAATCATTTATTATCAATCTTTCACTATTTAATACTATCATAAGTATTAATATTGCTAAATTTAAAAAATCAAGCTTTTTTATATTTTAGACATTGATATAAATTTATCAATATTCCATCAATCATTCATCATTAATTATTATCTATAATTCTGAATTACAATCTGAATACTAATATTACCATTATATTCATTTATACTCGGATAAAATACTATATCTAATTTAACGTCATTATATACTCCATCATAAAGTTTTTGCAATTCTTCTCTTCCATATTTTTCAGTAATTATTTCTTCAAATTCTTCAATATCACTAAAATAAATAGCATCTATAATCTTACCATAAGTAGTTTTTAATTTAAGTTTCAATACATTTCTATTTTTACCTAGTATAGAAGCTTTAACTACATTAATATTTTTTTCCCCAAATAAAGGTTTAGAATTTGCTTTTCCAAAAGGCTCTAACCTTTCTAAATCTTCTATCAATTCATAGTCTATCGAATCTAGTGGAAGTACAGAATCTATAGTAACTTTTCTTAATAAATCATCATCTTTTAAAATTGTATTTTCATTTAATCTTCTTCTAAACTCATCTATATTCTTTTCTTGAAGTGAAAATCCTGCTGCCATTGGATGCCCCCCAAAGTTATCCAATAAATCTTTGCATTTCACAAGTTCTTCAAACATATTGCATTCTTCTATTGACCTTCCAGAACCTTTTGCACCATTTTCAGATTTAGTTAATATTAAAGTAGGTACATTATACTTTTCTCTTATTCTTCCTGCTATTATTCCAGCTAAACTTTCATGGATATGAGGAATATAAATAACAAACACCTTATCATTTATCATTCCATTACTCTCAACAATTTCTACTGCATCTTCAACGCCCTTCATTGTCATATCTTTTCTTTCCTCATTAAGCTTAACTAATTCTTTTGCCAATGCAGTTGCTTCTGACTCTTCATTTGCTAATAATAATTTCAATCCTTTTTTTGCACTATCAAGCCTTCCTGATGCATTTATACACGGTCCTATTATAAACCCCAAATGATAAACTGATAACTTTTTTTCTTGCATCTCACACTCTATTATCAATTCTTGTAAACCTAAATTAGTAGTATTATTTATTTTTTCTAATCCTTTTTTAACAAAAATTCTGTTTTCATCTATTAAATCTACGACATCACATACAGTTGCAATTGCTAGAAATTCTATAAGATCATAACATTCTTTTTTATCTATGCTAAGCTCATCGTAAAGTACTTCTACAAGCTTAAACGCTACTCCCGCTCCGCACAATTGCTTGAATTTATACTTACATTCATTTTGCTTTGGATTTATTATTGCATCTGCCTCAGATTTTATAAATATCCTATTTTCATTTTTCTCAATAAATGGTATATCATGATGATCTGTAACTATTACAGTCATGCCTAATTCCTTAGCATATTTTATAGGTTCTATAGCTGATATACCATTATCACAAGTCAATATAGTATCTACTCCGTCTTTTTTTGCTTCGGTTATTATATTTTTATTTATTCCGTACCCATCTTTAATTCTATCTGGTATTTCATAATCTACATTTGCGTTGCATCTTTTTAATGCTGTATATAAAATATAAACACTCATAACTCCATCCACGTCATAATCGCCAACGATTCTAATCTTTTTATTTGAGTCTATTTTATTTCTTAGTATCTCTACTGCTTTTTCTATATCCTTCATTTCTCTTGGATTACGAAGTTTATCAATTGATGGATTTATGTAACTTTTTATCATTTCATCATCAACAATATCTCTATTTACAATTAACTTGCTCATAAGTTCGGTAATACCATATTTAGCAGCCATATATTTGTAGTCTGCTTTTTTATTCTTAATAAACCATCTTTCTGCCATCTTTTCTCCTCTCGCAGCACACCATAATAACACCTCCGAAATATTAAATTTCGGAGGTGAATTATTTTAACTCTAAAAATCATTTTAACTTACAACATGTATATTCTATAATTCAATCGTGCATTAACGCATATACATATTATATAGCATTCCAGATGCAATTCCTTCTACTTCATGAACATATCCTAATTTTTCTAATAACTTATAAGAAAATGCCATTGCTGTTGCTGGTCCTCTACTAGTTATTATATTACCATCAACAACTACAGCTTCTTCTAAATATTCACAATTAGGTAATTCATCTTCATATCCTGGATAAGAAGTTATATTTCTACCTTCAGTAAGTCCTGCTCTTCCAAGTACTATCGGTGCTGCACATATTGCTCCTATTAATTTTCCCTCTTTATTTTGTTTCTTCAGAAATCTTATTACTCTGTCATCATCTCTTAAATTTGTTGCTCCTGGCATTCCCCCTGGAAGTGCAACCAAGTCATATTTCATATCCTCATCAAAAATCTTATCAGCTTCAACTACAACTCCATGGCTCGATTTAACTGTCTTTCCACCAATTGAGACTAAATCACAAGTAACATCAGCCCTTCTTATTATATCTGATATAGTTAGAGCTTCAACTTCCTCAAATCCTTCTGCTAATAACACACATACCTTCTTCATAACAAATCCTCCTTAATTTAAACAATGAGGATATTCTAAAATTGTACTTTTAGAACATCCTCATTCTACGATCTTATAATTATATTTATAGTTTTATTATAACTCATTTATTTAATATCTTCCATATTTTTTACTGTTTATATTTTTATAACTAAAAACATAAAAGAAATAAATACTATATAAAATGTTATTAGTATAATTTATAATACATTAGAGTAAACTTAACCAATATAGAAGTACTACCGAGCTTTCTGTTTACTTTAATATAACTCAAACAAAAATAATTTATTATTTTTTATATAACAAAATTTAATTTAAAGTCACATCTTTAATTTCATCATCGAGTACAAGCATCATTACATTAGTACCTCTACCTGCTCTATTTTGCAATTTTATATCATTGATTTTAACTAAACATTTTTCTTTTTCTGTAGATGTCAAAATCACTTCTACTTTTTGTGATGATAAACTTATGTGATTGTCTTCTCCACTAATATAATTACTATTATATTTTCCAAAGATAACTTCATCTTCATCTCTAAGGCTTATTCCTGTAACTCCTGAAGCCATTTTTCCCATAGCATTAACATTTTCAACTGGGAATCTTATCCCCATTCCCTTTTTAGTTATCATAACTAAATATCCTAACTTTAATCTATTTATATCAACTGAAACAATTTCATCGTCTTCAAATTTAAACTTATAAAATCCTTGTCTAAAACAATCTCCCTCAAAGTCTTTTAATAAAGTTTTCTTAACCATTCCTTTTTTAGTGAAAACATATATCCCTAATTCTTCTTCATAAGAATTTGTTGAAAATAAACTTATTATTTTTTCATTCTTTTCTAATTTTCCCAAAAAGAATTCTAATGGTATTTCCCCTGCTATAATGTTCTTCATTAAAAATACTGGAACTTTATATACATTTCCTTTATTACTAAATAACAATAATTCTTTTAACGAATCTGTTCTTACTTTTAAAGGATCTTCTTTAAATCTTTCATAAGCTTTTAACTTACATTTATCAGTAATCCCAATTGTCAGTTCAAAATATTCAAGCTCATTTGTATCCTGAACTTCAATAACTTCATCATTGGGAGAAAGATTAAACAATTGAACTGGCAATATATTTCTAGTTGCATTTTCAAGTTTAGGTACTTCAAGAGTAAACTCTAATCCTAATTTACTTTTAACCCTTAAAAATCCTTCTTCATCTTCAATATCCTTAATTGATATATCAATAAGCTCATCTCCATCTCTCAGTTTTAAAGCCTGAAGCTTAGTATATGAAGTTTGGAATTTATCTAACGAGCTTTTCTTTATTCCTCCACTTTTAGTTATAAATCTAAAGACCTTACTTGGATTTAAATTATCTATTGATATAACTCCAATAACTCTTTCTTTCTCAAGATCTAGTGTCTTAATAATCTCATCTAATCTTTCACCTTTTTCTTTCCATTTTAATTCTGGAATATTTATGCCTTTAGTTTGATACATAAATCCCTTATCAGTGAATATTAACAAATTATCTTTAGTATTAGATTTGATTATATATTGTAATGAATCACCTTCTCTATATTCAATATCATCCGTATTTGAATTTGATCTATTATAATTTTTAAGAGGCAATCTCTTAATAAATCCTTCTTTAGATATTGTAACAATAATTTCTTCAACTACAATTAATTCTTCAACATCAATTTTGCTCTTCGTATCATCCGCAATTATTGCAGTTCTTCTTTCATTACCATATTTTTTTGCAATTTCTTTTAATTCATCTTTAATTACTTTTAAAAGTTCATTTTCATGTGCTAATATCTTTTCTAACTTTTTAATCAATTTAGCTAGCTCTGCATATTCTTTTTCAAAAACTTTAATTTCAAGGCCTGTTAATCTATATAACATTAATTCTAGAATAGCTTGAGCTTGAGGTTCAGTGAATCCAAATTTGCTAATTAAATTATCTGAAGCATCCTTTTTCGATTTTGAACTTCTAATCGTTGCTATAACTTCATCCAATACATTTATAGCCTTAATGAACCCTTCAACAATATGATATCTCTTTTGGGCTACATCTAACTCTCTTCTTGTTCTTCTAGTTACTACTTCTTTTTGATGCTCAACATAATATTTTATAATAGCTTTTAAACTCATAGTCTCTGGCTTGCCATTTGCAAGCGCTACCATATTAAAGCTTATATTGCATTGTAAATCAGTTTTCTTGAACAAGTATTTTAAAACTTTTTCTACAGTATCTTCATCAGCTGCTTTTTTAAATTCTATAACAGCTCTTATTCCGTTTCTGTCAGATTCATCTCTAATGTCTGTTATTGATTCTAAAGCTTTTGAATGCTTTTTATCTCCTGTCATTTCAGATATGGTTTGAAGAATTTTTGATTTATTTCTTCTATAAGGGAATTCGGATATTACTATACCAAACCTTCCATTTTCCAACTTTTCTATAGAAGTTTTAGCTCTGCATGCAACTTTTCCTTCTCCTGTTTCATAAGCTGACAACAAAGAGTTTTGTCCAATAAGAATACCACCTGTAGGTAAATCCGGTCCTTTTATATGACTCATAAGTTCTGAAGTTGTTATTTGGTTGTTGTCTATATAAGCCAACACACCATCAGTTACTTCATTTAAATTATGTGGTGGTATATTAGTTGCAAGCCCAACAGCTATTCCAAAAGTACCATTTACTAAAAGATTTGGATATCTGCTTGGTAGAACTCTAGGCTCCATCTCACTATCAGAATAGTTAGGAATCATATTGACAGTGTCTTTTTCAATATCTCTTAGCATTTCCATTGCAATAGGCGCAAGTCTGGCTTCTGTATATCTCATTGCAGCAGCACTATCACCATCGATTGATCCCCAGTTACCATGTCCTTCTATAAGTGGTGCTCTAGTTGAAAATTCTTGAGCTAAAATTACCATAGATTCATATACTGATGAATCTCCATGAGGGTGATATTTACCTAAAATATCTCCAACTATTCTGGCAGATTTATAGTATGGTCTATCTGGAAATGCCTTAAGCATATATGCTCCATATAAAATTCTTCTATGTACAGGTTTCAATCCATCTCTAACATCAGGAAGTGCTCTTTCCTTTGCAACCTCAATAGCATATGGTAAATAATTTTCTGGCATTGCTTCTTCTAAAGGAATGCCAATTATATTATTATCCTTAGGTATAATATTATCATTTTTTTTTGCCATAATCTTCTCCTTTTTTAGGCACATTCAAAAAAATAATCATGACATTCTAGACTTGTTATTTTCTTTCATGTGCCTTATTTCATAAATCAAGAATTTTGTAAATCAAAATTGATGAATGATTAGCAAGTAATTCTAAATGATTTAAGTATATTTTACTCTACAAAATTTAAATTTATTAGATGCATAGTACCCTTAATTCTTAATTTTTCATCCTTAATTAAAATTCTCCATATTTATACATATAGTTCTTTCTTGGTTCTACTACATCTCCCATAAGTAATGAAACCATCTTTTCAGCTTTAGCCGCATCTTCTATAGTAACTCTAAGAAGTGTTCTGCTTTCTGGATTTAGTGTAGTTTCCCATAATTGATCTGGGTTCATTTCTCCAAGTCCTTTGTATCTTTGAATTAATGCCCCTTTACCAACTTGTTTTTTAGCTTTATCTAAATCTTCATCACTATATGCATATTTTACTACGCTCTTACCTTTAGTTTCCTTATAAACCTTATATAAAGGCGGTTGCGCTAAATAAAGATGACCATTTGCAATTAATGGTCTCATATATCTATAAATATATGTCATCCATAAAGTTCTAATGTGATATCCATCTACATCAGCATCGCTCATTATTATTATTTTGTCATATTTTAATTCTTCTTCTTTGTAATTATCCAAAGTTCCAGTTCCAACAGCGGTATTAAATATTTTTAACTCTTCTGAAGCTAATACATTTTCAAGCTTTTGCTTTTCTGTATTCATTATTTTACCCTTTGAAGGCATTATAGTCTGAAATCTTCTATCTCTAGCTTGTTTAGCTGAACCTCCAGCAGAATCTCCTTCCACTACTATAAATTCATTTACTGATTTGTCTTTTAAAGTGCAAACTGCTACCTTTCCAGCAAGCGGTGCAGTTCCTTTACCAACCTTTTTCTTTTCAGCATCATTTATCTTTTTTATTTTATCTCTTCTCTTAGCGGCTTCTAATGCATTGTTTATTATTGTAGTTGCCAAAGTTTTATTATCTTCAATCCATTCTGAAAATTTAGTATAAACCAAATCATTCATCATAGTATATGCTTCTGGATTTCCAAGTTTAGTTTTAGTTTGACCTTCAAAAACAGGATTTGTGATCTTAATTCGAACAATAGCCGTCATACCTTCTCTTAGATCATCACCTTCAAATTCTTTATCTTTTTCTTTAACCAATCCAAGCTTTTTAGACCATTCTTTAAATGCCCTTGTCATCCCTGTTTTAAACCCAGTTTCATGAGTACCAGCTTCTGTAGTTGGTATGTTATTTACATAACTTGCAATGTATTCAGTGGTTGAATCTGTAAATTGCATACAGATTTCTCCATACATTTGAAGATTTCCAACAGTCCTTTCACCATCAAAAATTATAGGTGTTTCATGTATAACTGTTTTGCTTTCATTCAAATAATTTATAAAGTCTAAAAGACCATTTTCTGAATAATATTGTTTAGTTATTTCTTGTCCTTTTCTTGTGTCAATTAATTCTAATGTTATTCCTTTATTTTGGAATGCTAATTCTTGTAACCTTCCATCTATTATATCAAACTTAAAATCAGTTGTAGAAAATATTTCACTATCTGGTTTAAAAGTGACTTTTGTACCTGTCTTATTTGTTTTACCTATTATCTCTAATGATGTAACTGCTGTACCAGGCATATCTCTTTTTAATTCTTTATCATATGCATATTCAAATCTTTGTCTATATATATTACCATTTTGATAAACTTCAACTTCAACCCACTTTGATAAAGCATTTACAACAGCAGCACCAACACCATGCAAACCACCTGATGTCTTATAATTTTTATTATCAAATTTACCACCTGTATGTAATTCCGTATAAACCATTTCAACTCCTGATATCTTCTTTACAGGATGAATACCAGTTGGAATTCCTCTTCCATTATCTTGTATTGTTACACTTTTATCTTCATTCAATGTTACTATAACTTTATTTCCAAACCCGTTAGATATTTCATCTATGGAGTTATCAATTATTTCCCATATACAATGATGTAAGCCTTTGCTGCCTGTAGATCCTATATACATTCCTGGTCTTACTCTTACAGGCTCTAATTTTTCAAGGGATCTCAAATCCGTTACATCATAAGTATTAGTATTTTTTAATTCCATAAAACTCCTCCATTTTTGAACACCAGTTCTTTTTTTCGTAATTAATTTTAATTATATATCTCTTCATAAGCTGATTAATACATTCTCCAATATACTTTTTAAATTGTACACTAATGTAATTAAATATAAAAGTTTATTTTTAATTATTATATCTATCCTTATAATTCTTCTATTCTATAAAAATATACTTCCTTTAATGTTTAATGTCAAAATAATATGGAGTGTATTATTGCAATTGATCAATTGTAATAAACACTCCATATTTATAATTTATTAAAATAAATAAATTTAAAACTCTAACATTTTAATTTAAAATTGGTTTATACATCACATATTTCTATTTTTCTAACATGTTTAGTATGATTCCATTCTTTATTATTTTTATTTAATATACCTTGAATTGTAATTGGAATCCAAGTTAATGTATACAATGAATATAATAAAAATCTAAAGAATAATATTAAACTATCTTTTCCTAATAACACTCCTGTAAGTACTAAGAATATCAAATTATAACCTAAACTTATTCCCCAAACAATAACCCAATTGTGTACATTTAATGCTAAATAAGGTACTACAAAAACATTACTTGAATATAAAACTAACATACCTAAAAATGATTTTGTAACTTTCTTATCAATTGCCAAAATTAATGGTGTTATTAAAAATTGAATTACTGCAAGTATTTTGAATCCTACATCATTAAATAAATAATTTATTATGAATATATTTAATCCATGAGCAGAATTTGCTTGCATTATTGTTAATACACCTGATATACCTAATAATAATGTTACAAATGGTTGTAATACGTATAATGCACAATCAAAAATATAAAACTTTCTTTCTACTATTGATTTTTTTAATAATTTAAAGAAATATCTTGATGCAACATCAGTAAATCCTTGCATCCATCTTTTTCTTTGAGTCCATGACTGACCAAGTTTTAATGGTTTTTCATCATAGATGATAGCTTCATGAGCCCAGCCTACTTTTTCTCCATTTAATACAAGTTTACAAGTAAATTCTAAATCTTCTGTTAAACAAGTTGCTCCCCATCCTAATTCCTTTAGGGTAGCAGTTTCAATAGCAAATCCAGTTCCACCAATTTGATTAGAGAATCCAACATTTGCTCTAGCTAATTGGAACATTCTGTTTTGAGTCCAAAATGCGATTGAATAAGCTGCTGCTATCCATGAATCTGTTGGATTTTTACTATCTATATAGCCTTGTACAACTTTGTATCCATCTTGCAATTTACAATTGATTTCTTTTAAAAAGTTTCTATGTACAAGATTATCTGCATCAAATATAGCAATTGCATCATATTGTTTATCCATTTTAAATAACTTTGCAAACATCCATTCTAATGCGTAACCTTTTCCTCTTTTGTCTTTCGCAGTTCTTTCACAAACATTTACTCCATAGCCTTTAGCTATTTTCGCTGTATTATCTGTACAATTATCTGCAATAACGAAAATATCATACATATGTTTAGGATAATCGAGTTTTAACATACTTTCTATAAGACTACCAATAACAACTTCTTCATTATGAGCTGCAATTAACAATGCAAACTTATTTTTTGGTTCATAGTTTTTCTTTTCTTTTTTTGTAAAAAGTCCGAATATGCCCAATATTAAGTAATAACATGTTAAGGCAAAAACCAAAATTTGAAAAATAGCTGTTATGGTAAAAATATATTTTCCCATTACATTCACTCCTAATAACTAGATGAGAATAATCCTCATCTTTTATTTTATATATTTATTTCATACTATACCTACTTAATAATATTTCAATGGAAATAAAAAATCAACCCTTATTTCTTAAGATAAAATTATATTTTTTCATAATTTCATCTCTTAAGTTTTTTTCATCATTTTCATTTTGCATTCTAATTTTAAGCCTCTTTAGTTAAGCATATACTGTTTTTTCTTATAAAGATACCTGTTTTATACTTAGATAGTTTTCCACCAATACGTAAATTTATAATATTATTTTTCATAAATGAAAAAGTCTAAAGCACTTTCTATAATAGAATATGCATTAAACTTTCACTATAGAAATACACTTTTGAATTTATGTTTAGTTTAGGCAAATTTAAATCAATAACAAATCCACAGCAAATTGGACTTGTTATTGATTTTCACGTGCCTTATTTCAATATTCCCTGAACTTTATTCACTCTATTATTTCTTTTATTATTGTACTTAAAAATTTATTGTGCTTTCCTTTTGCAAATAAGTATATTGGAATTGCTGAAATTAATCCTCCTACTGTTCCACATATTATATCCGTCATTGTATCAATTAAACTATTTAATTGTGAATTTAATCCAAATAGCCTATCTGTTGTAAACTCCCAAATTTCCCATGTGCCTGCTAATGCAATTGCAAATATTACTGAGAAAAATACAACAAACATAGGATTTATTTTTTTTAAATATTCCTGGGTGAAATATGCAAATATAATAACTCCTATGAAACCTATAATAATTCCAGATATTAAATGCAGTATTTTATCATAATTTCCAATGTACGTATAAAAATTCAAAACATTTCCTAAATACATAGAGATGAATATAAAAATCAGTGTTGCCATATAGACAAATCTAGACTTTTTTAGAAATGTCACTTTAAAAAATAGTTTTGCTACAACAATAGTTATAAATATCAAAAATATTCTAGGCACTCTACTTCCACCTTGAAATATTGAATTATAACAAAATGTTATTAATAATATTATCAAAAATGCAAGTGTAAACGAATCATCATATGCTAACTTTTTTTTCATAATTTTATTTAGGTTTAAAGCTATTTTTAGTTTATAGTTTAAACCCATTCACCTCCTATAGCTGAATTTTTCTTTATTTTAGACATATGAAACAAAATAATAGGATAAATATGCTAACATATTTGTTTATTATTTTTTTGACTGTGCATTAGTTTATAAAATATATATCCTAATACTAGGCCTCCTATAATTCCACCTATGTGTGCAGAATTATCAATATTATTTAAGCTTAATCCTATAAATAAATTTATTGCTATTATTTGAAGTAAACTCGAAATATACTTTCTATTCAATTTTTTTCTTTCTATAATAGCAAATGCTAATAGTGCTCCCATAAGACCAAATATTGCTCCTGATGCACCAACTGATATACTATTAGGATTCATAATATAACTTAAACTTGTTGATGTAACACACGAAACAATATATATAATTAGATATCTGAATTTTCCATAGATTTGATCAATTTCAGGTCCTATAATATACAAAGAATACATATTTGATGCTATATGAATAAATCCCGAATGTAAAAAAGCACAAGTTATTAATCTCCAATATTCACCTTGCTGAATAAGATTATTGTATTTTGCCCCAAACTTTATTAAAACAGTATTGGTTATCGAATTTTTTATTTCATCAGGTATTTTCATTGAATATGATATGCCTAAATTATTAATGATATTCTGAATTGTTATTTCAGTAATAGCAAATAATATTATGTTTATTAATATTATTGTTAATGTAGGTATTTTATATTCTAAAAATTTAGTTTTAGATATTCCTTTTTTCGAGTTACTTAAATTATCAATATTATTTAGTAATATTCTTAATGGAATACATGACTCATCACATGAAATTATATTATAATTTTCTTTAAATATGACAATTTTATTTGCCATATTTAAAGAATCAATATTTTCGCCACTTGATAAGATAACCATATTTAATGAAAAAGGCTTTCCTAAAGTTTTTAAGTATTCCATTGCTTCATTATAATCTACATTTTTTTCTTCTTCATCACTTATCAAAACACAATATATTCCATCATTTAATTCTTTAATTGCAATAAAATTATTATTTTTTCTAAAATCACTATAATATTGCTTTATATAAAATTTTTCTCTTGTTATTAAGACTTCATAAAATTTTTTCCTAAAAGTATTCATATTATTCCTCGCTATAATAATAGTATCTAAAAAATAACAAGTAGGATTACTAGTCTATCTTAAAACCTGCACGAATGAATGTCCCTTAATATCTAATTCTGATATAAACATCCATTTGGCTTGTTATAATATAAAACATCGTATATTCTACTTGTCATTTTTTATGTTCCTATATACTAATCTAGGCCTATAGATAATTATCAATAAAGCTTAATAATTCATCAATACTTGCCTATTTGTAAAATAATTTTTTATCTATCTATCATATCTAATAATTCATTAAATCTTCTTAATGTAGCCTCTATAGGTTCATCTGTAGTCATATCTACTCCTGCATTTTTTAGAATATTTATTGGATAATCACTACCACCTGCTTTTAGGAATCCTTTATATTTTTCTACTGCATTCTCTTTTCCTTCTAAAATTGATTTTGCAAAAGCTGATGCAGCAGCATATCCTGTAGCATATTGGTATACATAAAAATCAGAATAAAAATGAGGAATTCTTGACCATTCAACATCTATTTCTTTATCTATTATTATTTCCTCTCCAAAATACTTAACATTTAAATCATGCCATACTTTATTATAATCCTCAGCTGTTAGTGGAATTCCTTTTTCTAAAGTTTCATGAGTATATAATTCAAATTCAGCAAACATTAATTGTCTAAATACTGTAGTTCGTATTTGCTCTAATTCTTGATTTATTAAATGAAGTTTCTTTCTTTCATCAGTTTCTTTATCTATTAAATAATGAATAAGCAATGACTCATTTGTTGTTGATGCAACTTCTGCACAGAATAATGTATATCCTGCATAATGATATGGCTGCTCTTTTCTTGAATAATATGAATGAATTGAGTGACCCATCTCATGGGCTAAGGTAGATACATCCTCTAGTTGGTTATTATAATTTAATAGCACATAAGGCATTGTGTCATATCCACCCCATGAATATGCTCCACCTCTTTTTCCTTTATTTTCGTATATATCTATCCAACCATCATTTATACCACTTTCAAATATGTTTAAGTATTCCTCACCTAAAGGTTTTAGTGCATCTAATACTACTTTTACTCCATCATTAAATTCAACTTTTTCTTTTTGTACTTCTATGACTGGGACATATAGATCATACATATGAATTTCATCTAATCCTAATAATTTTTTCTTTATACTGACATATCTATGAAGTGAACTAAGATTATTATTCATTACCTTTATCGCATTTTTATAAACATCTAAAGGAATATTATTAGGTTTTAGTGATGCTTCTAAAGCACTATTATATTTTCTCACCTTGCTGCTAAAATTAAAACTTTTAATTGAGCAAGATAATGATGTTGCTAAAGTATTTTTTAACTTACTATATTCTCCAAACAACTTTTCAAATGCTGCTTTTCTTACCTCTCTATTCTTACTTCTTATAAACTCAGAATAATTACCTTCTGTAAGTTCTATTTCATTTCCATCTTCATCATTTATCTTACCAAAAGTCATGTCTGCATTAGTTAATATATTGTGTATTGCTGAAGGTGCATCTAAACAATCTGATGCCGCTGCTAATAATTCTTCCATATCTTTTGATAATATATGAGGTTTTTCTTTTAATATATCTTCAAATGAGAATTTATATTCCTTTAATTCATCTATTCTTTCTATTTCTTTCTTAATGAATTCTTCTTCCAAATTTAATATCTCTGGCACGAAAAAAGCAGTATAACTCGCAAGTTCAGCCATATATATATCAATTTTGCTCATTAACCCTTGATAAGTAGCATTTGAAGTATCTTCATCAGACTTTAAATGTGCATAAATATATAGTTTTTCTGCTTTTCTTGATATTTTTTCATTTAACTTTAAATATTCTAAAATTTTTTCTCCATTAGTTAATTTACCTGAATAATCTTTTAAAGTAACAGCCTCACTTTTTAAAACTTGAAAATCTTTTTCCCACTCTTCAATATTTTTAAATACTTTATCTACATTCCATTTAAATTTATTATCAATTTCTTCTCTCTTTTTTAATTCACCCATATTAATCTCCTTCCTTTTGCGATACATATAAAGAAAATAATAA
Organism: Clostridium saccharobutylicum DSM 13864; assembly: GCF_000473995.1. NCBI lineage: Bacteria > Bacillati > Bacillota > Clostridia > Eubacteriales > Clostridiaceae > Clostridium > Clostridium saccharobutylicum. The sequence goes on from NC_022571.1 coordinate 4,425,273, forward strand.
TCTAATATATGTATCACTTTATATCTAAATTATTAATTTAAAATTATTCTTGATACTCATTTTCTTTTCCTTGTATTGCTTCAAGTACTGCCTCAATTTCCCTTTCTATTAACGAAACACATTCATTAATTTTTTCTTTCATTACTGTATGATCATCCTCATATTTAAATTTTATTATGTATGTAGGATTGTATTCCTCTAAATCTTCTTCCAATTCGTATCCTTTTTCTGTAAATGCTTCTTCATTAAATAAATCATATATTGCAGAGTATTCCCATTCTTCTACATTTTTATTTGTATCAAAATACATATATACAGTTCCATCCAACACATAAAGTTTCTTTACAAACAAAGCTCCTTCATTAACTTCAAAACTTCCTAATTCTTCTTTTATAAATCCCGTTTCCTTATCTTTTTCAATTAATACTAAACTTGAAAAATCCATAATCGCACCATCCTATTAATTCTTATTTTTTGTATACTGATTCTATTTTCATATACTCGTAATATTTATACATTTTATGTTGAGCAATTTTAATACAAATATACTCTCAATTTTCTAAATTATTGTATAATATAGAATTATATCAAAAAAGGCATTTTATAACCATCCTATAATACATGCCTGTTAATATTTATAATATATAAATACTATTTAGTTTTTCTTTCTGTAAATATATGGTAATATTTTCTTATAATATACTATTTAAGGAGGTACTTATGATGAATAACAATTTATTATATTTAAAAAAGTATTCTACTAATTACAAAAAAAATAAAAAATCTAAAAGCAGATTAGTATCATCAAAAAATCCAAACTTATTGCCTTCAATCTGTTTAATAATTATTATTTTGACTGCAATGTTTATAACAAGAACTAAATATATATGCAATAACTCAAAAAATCTTCAATTTGCAGCAGAATACAATTTAACTACAGGGTTTTCTTCAAAAAATAAACTCCTTAGAGTTCAAACAATGTCTTTAATATCATCTGATGAAGAAAGTGCAACTATCGAAGCATTTGGTCTTTGCAAATCAGCGCCTCATAAAAGTACTACAATTAGGGCAAGCTTCAAAAGAGATAGTGATAGAACTTGGTACTTAGATGAAATTTTAGATAGTTAACTTAACTACATTAAATAAAATATTAACTTTAAAGATACTATGTACATTTTTATATATTAAACTTATACGCTTAGTTTAGGCACGTAAAAATAAATAACAAGTCCAATTTGCCGTGCACCATGATGGAAAATAGGCTGGTGAATGGACTTGTTATTTATTTGAATGTGCCTTATATATCGATCTTACTTATATATAAAGTATTATATGTCTCCCCCCAATATCCTTCGTATTGTTTTTCTATCTTCTTTAGTTCATACTTGCAAATCATTTGCAAAAAAGTATATAATGGAATCATGTTTCAGGCACAATCAAAAAAATAATAGACCAGTATGCTTGCCTATTTTGCGTCATACTGCGTCAGTAAAATTTACTAATAGGCCCACTATGAGCTAATTTTACTTTCTTGCCTGACACTAAATATGCGTCGCATCTTTGGTCTATTATTTTTTTTCATATGCCTTAAGGAGTGATTTCGTGATTACAATAAAAAATTTATCATTTTCATATGTAAAAGGTTCAAATTTATTAACAGATATAAATCTTGAAATTCCTAATGGAATTTACTTATCCATACTTGGCGAAAATGGAAGCTGCAAAAGCACATTAATAAAATTAATTCTTGGACTTTTAAAACCTGATTCTGGATTAATTAATTTATCTACTAATAAAATTTCGTATGTTGCGCAAAGATTAGATAACTTCAATGCGGAATTTCCAATAACGGTTAAAGAAGTTTTATCATGCCATGCCAAAGCTATTGGTATTAAAAATTATAAAAATATTGAAAATTCTTTAGAAAAAGTTAATATGGTGCATTTTAAAAACAATCTAATTGGAAATTTATCTGGTGGCCAACAGCAAAGAGTATTTATTGGAAGAGCATTGATTGGTGATCCTGATTTAATAATATTAGATGAACCTTCAACTGGAATAGATGAAAAAAGTCAGAATGAAATTTATCCATTACTACAAGCTTTAAATAAAGATCTAGGCAAAACTATAATTTCTGTTGAACATAATACAAAAACTGCATTAAAATATTCAACTCATATTTTAAGAATAGAAAATGGAATTATGAAATTATATACTACAGCCGATTTTATAAATAATCTAGATGATGATAGTTCTTTTTCCGACATAATATAGTCATGAGAAAGAACAGACAATGCTTTGAAATTACTTAAATATACATATAATTTGAGCAATTTATTAAGGCACAATCAAAAAATAATTTCTTTAAATTTAGGAAGGTATACTATATGTTTGAATTAAGTTTTATGCAAAATGCATTTATAGGTGGATTTATTGTTTCTATTCTTTGTCCGTTCATTGGGCTTTTCATTGTACTTAGGCGTTATTCTATGATTGGGGATACTTTATCTCACTCATCATTTGCAGGTGTTGCAATTGGTCTTGTTATAGGTACAAATCCACTTTTAACTGCTTTTTTATTCACTACAATTTGTGCTCTTGTAATAGAATTTTTGCGTACTTATTATAAAAAATACGCTGAACTTGTAATGTCAATTGTTTTAACTTTGAGTTTAGGTATAGCCATTATTTTAATAAGTACTGGTAAAGCTTCAGCTAAAGTAGATTCATTTTTATTCGGTAGCATTTTAACTGTTACAAAATCTGATATTGTTTTAATGAGTATAGTTGGCGGAATTTGTTTTCTAGCTCTTATATTTCTTTACAATAAATTGATTTATGTTACTTTCGATGAAAATGCTGCAAAAACTACTGGTATAAATGTAAAACTGATTAATTATATATTTACTTTACTTGTTGGTGCTACAATTTCTCTATCAATAAGGGTTATGGGAATCCTTGTTGTTTCATCAATAATTGTAGTTCCAGTAGCAACCGCAATGCAATTAAAAAAAGGGTTCACTAAAACACTAATATTTTCAATAATATTAGGATTTTTAGATGTTATGGCTGGACTTGTGCTATCTTACTATATTGATAGTGCTCCAGGAGGAACAATAGCACTAACTTCAGTTATAATGTTACTTATAACACTATCATTTAAAAGATTCTGTAATTATGAATGTTCATAATTATATAAACAACTTAAAATTTAAGATTATAGTGTAACCCACCGAAAGAAGCTGTATTCTTTTTCTCGGTTGCTAAATAATTGAGATGTGGATTTCTACCAGCAGAAATTGTTCAATTTCTGCATGCTCCTCAATCAAGTTGAGGACAAGCAAAAATCGAACAACTTCTACTGAAGAAATACCTACAGCTCAATTATACATGCAACGCTCCGAAAAAGAATACAGCTTCTTTCTAGTTTGGATATATTACAAAACCTAAATTTACATCTATACTAGAAATCAGGAATATTTTTGTGTAGTAGACATTTGAAAATGAGCTGTTAAATGTTATTAATAGGTTTTATCACACTAAACAGAAGAAGCATGTTTAAATGGACTTGTTATTTATTTGATTGTGCCTTATTAGCCTTATACTTTAAAATATATTCCTAACTAGAAATAAATGGTACTCTTTTGTGTAGTGTTACTTTGAGAAAATGACTATAGGATTTCTTTATCATAAGTTGTTCCATTCTTGCATGTTCCTTAACCTGTTTAAGGAACATGCAGGAATGAGCACAACTTATGATGTTAGAAATCCAAAGTCATTTTCTCTAGTAACCGGAACAAAAGAGTACCATTTATTTCGGTTGATCACATGATATATTTAATGCTTTTTCTTACAATCTTTGCATATGCCTTTCATTATTAAATCATGATTAGTTAATGTAAATCCTGTTGTATTTTGAACCATTTCTTCTATCTGACTCATTGGACATGGAATTTCAACTTCCTTATGACATATATCACATTCTAAATAATGTCTGTGAGTCTTTCCTCTAAGTTTATATGCAAACACTCCATCATTAAGCGTTATTTTTTCAGTAATTTGCTTTTCTTCAAATAATTCTAATGTTCTATAAACAGTGCTTAAATTTATATTTATATTATTATCTCTATTAATTTGATATATTTTTTCAGCAGATAAACTATTTTGTGAATTTTTTAATATATTTAATATTTCAACTCGTCCTTTAGTAATTTTAATACCTTTTTGTTTTAGAAATTCTTTTGGTTCCATTTTTATATCCCCTAACAACTAAATATTAAATATATTATATCATATATAAATAATTTCCCTAACTAAATATCATTTTTAATCCAAAACAAATTAATGCTGCTCCTCCAAACAAGTTTGCGTATTTGGTTATAAAATTTATCTTTTTAATATATTTACAAATAAAAAATGCTAGAGTACAAAAAAATAACGTAATTAATCCAATTAAAATGGAATCAACGCAAAGTAATAAATTTAATGTAATTTTGTGAAATGCAGTAAATCCTATTACTAATGCATCTATACTAACTGATATTCCTAATATTATGCATGTACTATTTTTTACAAGGCATTGGTTATCTTTTTCCTTAAATCCATCCATTATAATAATACTACCTACAATTGCCATGATTATTCCTCCTGCAATTTTAGGTATGCTAACAATATAAGTATCAAATAAATAACCTAGACTTCCTCCTGCGTATGTAAATAAAAATTGAAAAAATGCAAATGATAGTATAAATTTTATCTTATGTCTCCTAGTAAGTATTGGATTCAATCCAACACTTAAAGATACACCAAAAGCATCCATAGCTAATGCTATTCCTATAATTATAACATCATATAAAATCATGATTTTCACTCTCCCTTCACATATTATAAATATATCAACTCGCCAATGTAAATTATCAACTTAATATATAATTCAGCATAATTTAGATTTAGAATATAGCTTCTTTGGATAAGTTATATACTAAATCTAAATTCTAAATTGTTTATCCATATACTCTATAATAATAAAAATATTTTAGATATATGCAAAAAATTTATAAAAAAGCTTTTAATAATATTTTTTTTATTGTATATTATTAAATAGAGTATTACGATAACTAAGTAGTATATCACATTTATACTACTCAGTTTAAACAACGAGGAGGAAGTTTCATGTCAAATTGCATAGTAGCTCAATCAGGAGGTCCAACATCGGTAATCAATTCTAGTGTTGTAGGCCTTTTAAATGCGAATAAGAAACTTAAAGCTTTTGATAAAGTATATGGTGGTTTAAATGGTATTGAGGGTATATTGAACAAAAATATAATTGATCTTTCATCAATATCAGATGAAGAAATAGATCATTTTAGATTTACTCCGTCATCAGGACTAGGTTCTTGTAGATATAAATTAAGTGATATAGATTCTTGTAGTCAAGAATATGAAAATCTAATTAACATTCTTAAAGAATATGATATAACATCATTTTTCTATGTTGGCGGTAATGATTCCATGGATACCATCGCTAAACTTTCAAAGTATGCAAGAATTAATAAAATTGATATAAAATTCATAGGTATTCCAAAAACTATTGATAATGATTTAATGTTCACTGATCATACTCCTGGTTTTGGTAGTGCAGCTAAATTTATTGGTACTTCTGTACTTGAAACCTATTTAGATGCATCTGTTTATGTCAACAATGGTATATTTATTCTAGAAACCATGGGAAGAGATACTGGCTGGTTAGCTGCATCAAGCTGCCTTGCAAAACTTGACAACAAATCAGTAGTTGATTTTATTTATCTTCCAGAATCTGCTTTTGATAAGGATCAATTTCTTAGAGATGTTAAACAAAGATTTGAAGAACAAAACAAAGTGTACATAGTAGTTTCTGAAGGTATAAGAGATAAAAATGGTAAGTTTATTTCTGAATTACAATGTTCGTCTCAAGATAAGTTCGGACATGCTCAACTAGGCGGAGTTGGGAATTACTTAAAAAACTTAATTATAGAATCAGGAATAACTTCACGAGTAAAATCATTAGAACTTGGCATTCTTCAACGCTGTGCAATGCACTGTGCTTCATACACAGATTTAACAGAAGCGTTTAAAGTTGGTGAGTTAGCATTAATTCACGCTGCTGAAGGTGAAACTGGTAAGATGGTTGCAATTAACAGAGATTCAAACGAACCTTATACTGTATCATATTCTCTAGTTGATTCAGATAAGGTAGCTAATCACGTAAGTTATTTCCCTAGTGAATGGATTAATGAAGCTGGTAACTTCGTAACTGAAGAAGCATATTCTTACTTTAAGCCTTTAATAAAGGATCTTCCTAATCTAGCACTTAAAGGTAACTTACCAAAATATAAAGTATTTAATCAATAAATTATAGATAAACAATTTAAACTTATTATATAATTTGCCGAAAGAAGCTGTATAAATAATGGTGGTGTAAGATTAAATTAGCATCTTGCACCACCATTAAAAATTCTATAATATTTAATGTGTCCTTATTACTGATTTTTAATAAATTTTGTAAAGCTTTTTTTATTTAAGTTTACCTGAAGAAATATCCTCTACGACATTTAAAAATAAATCTACTTCATCCTCTGTATTATACAATGCAAAACTTAATCTTATCATTCCAAGCATTTTCTTTGAAGGATTCTCTAAAAATTCTTTTGCTTCTGCTTCACTTGCATGCATAAGTCTTCTACAATAAGGATGTGCACAGAACCATCCATGTCTAACAGAAATACCTCTTTTTTTAGCTAAAATATTTGCTACATCATGATGATACATATTCTCTATATTAAATGTTGCTATTCCTAATCTATCATCTATATTTACTGTATCGCCATAATTTATTACTTTTGGAATGTTGCTTAACCCATCTAAAGTATGCTTTAAAAGAATATCTTCATGCTTTTCAATATACTCATATCCAATTGTGTTAATAACTCTTAGAGAATTAATTAGTGCCATTACTCCTAGAAAGTTTGGAGTACCTGCTTCATCTTTTTCTGGTGGAGAAAGATAAGTAACTTTATTATCAAGTACTAAATCTACTGTTCCTCCACCTGCATAATCAGGATCTACATTTTCAAATTCTTGTTTCAAACCAATTATTACTCCAATACCAAATGGCGAATATATCTTGTGCGATGAAAAAACTAAAAAATCAATATCCTCATCTTCTGTTTCTCCAGAAATGTTAATCTTTCTATGGGGCACTAATTGTGCACCATCTACAATTAATTTAGCATCATATCTATGAACTAGTTTTGCTATAGAATGAATATCATTAATATATCCTGTTACATTGGAGGCTCCAGTAAGAGATACATACTTTACCCTACCGTAATTCTTCTTTAGTTTTTGTTCCAATTCTTCAATCTTAAGCCTTCCTTGTTCATCGACTTCAACATAATCAACATTTCCTCTTTTTCTCCATGGTAAATCATTTGAGTGATGCTCCATTCTTGAAGTTATTACTATATCATTTTCTTCTTTTTTAAGGGTTCTAGCTAATTTATTAATACCTTCTGTTGTATTATTTACATAAATGACTACATATTTATCTTTATTTTTTATATTAAAAAAATCCTTAATAAATCTTCTGGATTCTTGATACAAATTAGTTGTTATTTCTGCTTTTTGACCAGTTCCTCTTCCTATCGAAGCATAAGTATTGCTTAATTTTTCAATATAATCAATGCTTGACTTAATAGGTGGAGTTGTAGCCGCATTATCAAAATTTATTCCATCTATGCAATGTCCATTTGAATCACATACTTTTTCATCTAATCCTATAAATAAATCTTTGATATTTTTTTTCTCTTTTATCCTCATATGCATCTCCTCCAATATATCTTATTCATTGGAGATATTTATTGTGCAATTTAAGTGAAAATCAAGGATTTGCCTATCTCCTTTTAATTTTGAATTCTAAAAATAATTAATACTAACTTATAATTTTCTTTATAAATTTTATACTACCAATATCGAATATAATATATTCATATTTAAACAAAAATATTTAAATTGTATTTCAAAATCCTGTACTATATATATTTATGCATTCATATTATTAAAGGTAACAATTAGTGATTTTTATTCATATATTTATATTTAAGCATATTCAAAAAATAGTAAGTCACTCTGATAATAATCCCCATTAAGGAAGACATGCTTCCTTGCATAATAAAAATATACATTGAATAATAGACTCATTATTTTCTTTTATATGCCTTATAATTAAGTTATTTGGAGGTAAATAAATGAAACCTGACAAAAAATACATGTCTCAAATTAGTAAAAATGATACTAATGAATTTAACTTTATTCCACCAGTATTTAATGCAAGCCTTTTTAGAGATGAAAGTCTAAAAAACAATAGCAACTATGATGATTACTCATCAAATTTATTTCCACCAGAAACACAATCTTCTGAAGCACGTTGTTGTTATAATGATTTTGACGATTATTCAAATGAAAATTCTAATACTACTTACAATAGCATCATGCCTAGCCCATTTGATATTTTAAGGAATTTTGATCTTGACTTAGATGAAACAACAGACTTAGAAAGAAATTGTTATAATACTGATGTAGATAAAATATATTTAGAAATCCAACAAAACAATCCTGGTGTTTTATCTACATTATGTGAATATGGCATTCCATGCCCAATTTCTAAAGTAATTATTAAGCGTTTAATAAAATTATCGCTACTATATTGCAATAAAAAATAGTTAGTTGATTATATAATTTTGTTCAAAATTATTGATAGTATAAGATTTTTGATACAATGCCTAATAATCTAAATGTGTTAAATAAATAATTTCATTTATTTAGGCACAATCAAAAAAATAACAAGTCCATCTGTCAAGCTTATTTCATACCAGAGGAAGCTCGACTCTCTATGAGACTAATTTGCTTCCTTACCTGATGAAAAACAATCTTGGCATTTTGTACTTGTTCTTTTCTTTCATGTGCCTTAAAATCTACTTGAAAATTTCACATTCTATAAGTGTAGAATGTTCAAGTAATTTATGATATTTTTAATATTATTAAACACCTATCATAGATAAAATTTTCTTAAATAATATTGGTTTTATGCTTTCAATATCCGTTGGTTCTTTTAAAATTATTGTTGTAAAGCATACGCTTCCAACTAATTCAATTATCATAAACAAAGTCATTTCAGCTTCATCTTTTTGAATGCCATAATTTGTTAAATTTCTAACAAAAATATCTAGAACATTTTTTATCTCATCATATTCTTTTGGCTTCATCATAGCTTTTCTATATAATCCCCATGAAATATTCTTGTTTATAAGTTTAAGTAAAGATTTATTCTCCTTTAAATAACTTATTATATAGTCTAAAAAAAATAATGTTCTTTTTCTAAAATCGTCAATTCCTAAGCTATTTGCTTTCTTTAAGCCATCTTTTATGATTTCATTACTTTTTTGAAGAATTAATTGATCTAAGAGATCATATTTATCTTTGAAATATAAATAAAAAGTGCCTTTTGCAACACCTGCTAATTTTACAATATCATCTATAGCTGTTTTTTCTACTCCTCTTGTAACAAATAAATTATATCCAGCTAAAAGTATCTCTTTTTCCTTAAGCAATTTCTTTTTTGTAGTAATACTTATTTTTTTGTTTTTCAAAGTCATTTTACTCCTCCAAGTGCACATATCTTATATTATAAATCAAACATATCAATAATCCAAATAAATCCATAATATATTTCTATTAATATGAAACTCTTGATTTTTCTTAAATTCTGTCTTATATCTTTACTAAAATTGATATAACAGATATAAAATAGTATAATTATTAAAGAAAATTTAATTTTATGTATTTTGATAAATTCATACACTACTCTACTTTGTAACTATATATATTATAGTCTAATTAAAATTAAGAGTAGTATTATTCAATTTTTTTCATTTAACTACTGGAGGATAAAAAATGATAGTTTTAAGCTGTAAAAATATATACAAAAGTTATGGGATAACGGATGTTTTAAAAAATATAACATTTTCAATTAATGAAGGAGATAAAGTTGGTATTATTGGCTCTAATGGTGAAGGAAAATCAACTTTATTTAAAATACTCTCAAAAGAGATTTCTCAAGATGATGGTGAAGTTTTTATTGATAAAAACAAATCTTTAGGCTATCTATCTCAGCATCTATCTTTGGATTCTTGCCATACAATTTACGATGAAATGCTTCTAGTTTTTGAAGATCTTCAACGATTAGAAAAAAAGATTGCTGATTTAGAAACTAAAATGAATAATGAAACTTATGATATTAATAATGCTGATTATCACGAAAAGATTATAAAAGATTATGGAACAGCTCAAGATCTTTATGAAAATAGAGGTGGATATACGTATAAAGGAGAAATATCCCGTGTAATTAAAGGGCTAGGTTTTACAGATACTGATTTTGATAAGTTAATTTCAACTTTAAGCGGTGGACAAAAAACTAGAGTTGCTCTTTGTAAGTTATTACTTTTAAAGCCAGATATACTTCTACTTGATGAACCGACTAATCATTTAGACTTAGATGCTATTGAATGGTTAGAAGAATATTTAAAAACATATAAAGGAACTGTAATTGTAATATCCCATGATAGATTCTTCTTGGATTCTGTAACAACAGCTACTTTTCAAGTTATAAATGGTCACGTAAATTGTTATAATGCGCCATATACAAAATCTTTAGAATTAATGAAGAAAGATCATGATGCAAAGTTAAAAGCTTATAATTTACAACAATCTGAAATCAAAAGACAAGAAGCAATAATAGAGAAATTCAGATCATTTAACAGAGAAAAGAGTATTAAAAGAGCTGAAAGTAGAGAAAAAGCTCTTGATAAATTAGAACTTATAGATGCACCAGATGAAGAAAAAGCTGCATCTAAAATAAAATTCGAAGCATCAGTCAGAAGTGGATATGATGTACTTCATATAGAAAATCTAGCAAAAAGTTATGGTGATAAAAAACTGTTTTCTAATTTATCCTTTGATTTAAAAAGAGGAGAAAAAATAGCTCTAATTGGTGAAAACGGCCGTGGAAAAACAACTCTATTTAAAATAATTATGGATAAAATAAAAGCTGATAGTGGTGTTAAGGTCCTAGGTGCAAATGTTAATGTTGGTTATTATGATCAAGAACAATCTAATCTTAATATGGATAAAACTATACTAAATGAAGTTTGGGATGATTTTCCTGAATTAACTACGACTGAACTTAGAAATGTTCTTGGTTCCTTTTTATTTAAAGGTGATGATGTATTCAAAGATATAAATAAATTAAGTGGTGGAGAAAGATGTAGAATAAACCTTTTAAAACTAATGTTATCTAAATCAAATCTTCTGCTTTTAGATGAACCTACTAACCATTTAGATATTCCTTCTAGAGAAGCTCTTGAAGATGCTATTCTAAGCTATGATGGTACATTAATAGTAATATCTCATGATAGATATTTTTTAAATAAAGTAATTCATAGAATCTTAGAATTAGAGGAAAATGGAGTTAACGAATATCTTGGTAATTATAATTATTACACTGAAAAGAAAAAGAATCCTCAAAGATTTGAATCTTATGAAAATTTAGCAAGTGGAAAAACCAAAACTCAGCTAAATGATGAAAAAAAGAAGAAAAAAGCTTTAGAAAAAGAAATCAAAGCTAAGCAAAAGGAAATTAAAGATATAGAAGATAAAATAAGCAAAAATGAAGAAACTCTAGAAAAACTTCAAGAAGAACTTTGTAAAGAAGAGATTTACTCAAATCCAACCGAAAGCGAAAGAGTAAATAAGGAAATTAAAGTACTTGAAGAAACTATTGAAAAACTATACGAAAAATGGGAAGAACTTTCTGATTAATTTAATCATTTGATTATATATTATATATTGCCGGTATTGTGAACATTAATTCTTTCACAGCACCGGCAATTGTAAATTTATCTTATCCCTGAAGACCCAAAACCTCTTTCGCTTCTTTCACTATTAGATAATTCTGTTTCTTCAACTACATTAACTTTAAACACTGGTTTTATAACCATTTGAGCAATTTTCATTCCTTGATCAACTTTAAATACTTCTTGACTATGGTTAATTAGAATCACTCCGATTTCCCCCCTATAACCTTCATCAATAGTTCCTGGAGAATTCAATGTTGTTATTCCATTCTTTAATGCTAATCCGCTTCTTGGTCTTATTTGAGCTTCTGTATTTCTTGGTAATTCAATTTGTATTCCAGTATGTACTAACCCTCTTTCCCCAGGATTTAAAACTAATCCCTCTACTGCATACAAATCTAATCCTGCATCACCTTCATGCGCATAATTAGGTAATATTGCTTTATCATTAATTTTTCTTATTTTTAATATGTATTCTTCCATTTATTAACCACCTTTAAGCTTTTTATTAATTATGATTATAACCTAATACTAATAAAAAAAGCTACTTCTTTACTAATATGATTGATTTTCAATGTTAAATATAATATTTGATTTGTATATTTATTTAAATTTATAAAAAAAAGGTTATATTAAAACAACAATAAAATTTGAATCTTATATAACCTTTTTTCTTATGTCTATTATTTGCATCTATTTTTTGCTAAAAATCGTTTGATTTTATTAATTATTATAATTTTTTGTTTTTTATTAGTCTCACTTATAGTTACTTCATTCCAATCTATATATTTAGGCTTTTCAAAATATCTTTTATCAACAATTTCTATTATTCTATAGCATCCTTCCTCAACTTTTGGAAAAATTACTGTTCCTTCTTCATTTGTCATTCTAGATTCAATAAGTATTGGAGATAATCCATTAATCCTATACAAATTAATTTTTACCCCTTGCAAATATTCATGTTTTGTACAGTCCAATATGGATTTGACTATAATTTGTCCACATATCTCTTTCTTTTCTACTATATTTTTTTCTTCTTCTTTAAAAGATTTATTTATATTTTTTTCCTCTTCTTCAGAAGATTCATTTAAATCTTTCTCCTCTATATCGTAAGATTTATTTGTATTTTTCTCATCTAAAATTTCAAATATACAATTACCTTCATCACACTCATAATATTTTATCTTATTATCTCCAGCTGACATCCTAAGATTAAGCTCATCTATATTCTCATTTCCAACCATTGATTCATTATTATCCATAAAAGCTTCCTTTCTAATTTATCTCTATACATATATTATGATTAAGAATCTTTTATGTGATTGTAATTTAAATACATGACGTATACTATAGTATAAAAATTTTATAATATGGTATATTATGTATAACTTCCATTAAATCACTCTAATTAAATAAATATTTTAATTAGAGTTGTAAATAATATGTTTGTATAAGGGATACTCAAAGAATAATTAAGAAGGTGATAATATGAAATGGACTACTTTTAAAAAATTAACTATCTTTACTTTAATACTAATTAGTATAACAAATCTTCAAGCATTAGCTCTAGATACGCAAGATAATAACAATAAGAAGACAATATACTTAACATTCGACGATGGTCCAGCTGGAAAAGTAACTAGTGATACTTTAGATATATTAAAAAAAGAATGCGTTCCTGCAACATTTTTTCTTATTGGTGAGCAAATAAAAGGACAAGAAGATTTGGTTAAGAGAATGTGTAGCGAAGGTCATTCAATAGGACTGCATAGTATGACCCATAGAAAAGGATATTTATATTGTTCAAATGAAAATTTTTTAAAGGATATGCTTGAAACTCAAGAAGTCATTAATTCTGTTGTTAATTTTAAACCAACGATTTTAAGATTTCCTTTTGGATGTAATAATAATAGCTATAAACTTTCTCACTCTATGGTAGACCTACTACATAAAAATAATTTAAAAATTTATGATTGGAATACTGATAGTACAGACGGTGCTAACCCCCATGCAGATCCTAGCAGATTTATAAAAAATGCAAAAAGTGATAAAGATACTATATTTTTATTAATGCATTGTGCTTATATGAGTAAAAATTCAGTTAAAGCTCTCCCAACTATAATCAAATATTATAAAGATAAAGGATATGAATTCAAGGCAATAGATGCAAATACTCCGGAAGAATTTCATTTTATGAAAAAATAATGTTTTATAAAATAACATTAAAAATAGGTTATAAATAATCTGCATAGATATTTATAACCTATTTTTTATATAATTACTTTATTTGATATTCAAAAATATCAATGTATATTTTCTAATTGCATTTATTCATTTATTACATAAACTCCATTAGATGATGTAATTTTTTCAATAATTTTAAACATTGCAATTCCTATTATTGTATTCACCACAATAGTTGGTATAACTACTGATATAAATAAAGCTTGAAATGATAATCCTGCTGGTAACCCTACAAGTTTCATTAATATTGTTAAAAATGTTATTCCACTTATTAAAGTTCCTAACGGTAATATTAATGATATTTGTTTTATTCTACTTACTTTATTTCTTATTGGTATTAATATTAAATATATAACATTACAAGTAATAAACTTATCTATAATATTAGGTACTAATCCACCTGGTGTTTTACTTGTAATTCCAGCAAAAACTCCTATAATAATTCCACATATTAATGCAGTTTTATACTCTTTATTAAATATTATTATTATAAATAACATTGCTAAGGAAAAATCAGCTTGCATCCCAAATGGTGGTGTAATTTGATGTAGGATTGCACCTATAGATATTAAAATTGCATTTGTAACCATTCTTTTTGTATTCATAATTAAACTCCCCCATTTTTATTTCTTATTTATTTTTACGTGTCTAAACTAACTTTCTTTCATAACATAATCATCACTCCTCAATATTAATGAGAATAAAAAAAACTCCGTCCTATAATTAATAGGACGGAGATTATCCGCGTTGCCACCTAGATTGCATAAAAATGCCTCTCATTATCAGATACTAACATATCTTATTCGCTATAACGTGCGACTTACGGCTAAACTACTCTTTTAAAAATTTCATTTCGCTCCTCAAAGGCCCATTCATCATTAGCTACCGTGCTGAAATCTCACCATCATCAGCTCTCTTTAACATTGCATCCTGATTACTATCCCTTTTCTTAGGATTTAATTTATATTATTATATTATACTAGTAAAATTTATTTGTCAATTATTTATTAATAAGTTTATTATTCTAATTTTTCTTTCAGGCAAATTGAACTTGTTACTTATTTTCATGTGCCTTAAATCTCTTTTCCAACTATATTTACTATATCATTGAACATTCTAGGCTTACTAAAATAATATCCTTGAACAATATCGCATAAAATTGTCTTTAAATATTCGACTTGAAATCCATCTTCGACACCTTCTGCAACTACTTTTATTCCGAGTTGATGAGATAAATTGATTATATTTTCTACAATACATTTACTCTTTGGATTACTTACCAAATCAATTACAAAACTTCTGTCTATTTTCAAAACATCTATTGGTAATTTAGTCAAATAATTTAAAGATGAATATCCAGTTCCAAAGTCATCCAATGCTATGCTTATTCCTAAGTCTTTAATATCTTTAAGAATTTTAACATTTTTATCAAAAGATTTCATTAACATACTTTCTGTTATTTCTACTTCAATATATCTTGGTGAAATATTATATTTTTTTATTAATCTTTTAAATTCAGATAATACAATATCTTCTCTTAATTGCATCTCTGATAAATTAACTGCAATTTTAAAATTATCATTTCCTTCATTCAAAAGACACTTAGTCTTTTTAAACACTTCCTCTAATACAAAATTCCCAATAGGAATTATCATCTTTGAGCTTTCTGCAATTGGTATAAACTCTCCTGGACTGACTAATCCGAATTCCTTGCTATTCCATCTTGCCAAAGCCTCAAATCCATTAACTAGAGAATTATCTAAAGACACTTTAGGTTGAAAAACAACATAAAATTCATTGTTTTCTAAAGCAGTTCTTAATCCCTTTTGTAAACTATATGTTCTTCTAAACTCAACTGAAATACTATCATCAAATAAATTAAATTCATTCTTTCCGTTCTTTTTGGCTTTATACATTGCTGCATCGGCATTTTTTAATAATGTATTATAATCTATTCCATGATCTGGAGATAATGCTACTCCAATACTTGCAGTTAAATAAATTTCCCTTCCATTTACTATATTAGGCATATTGAAACATTTAATTAATTTATTAGATAATTGTACTACATCATCTATACTAATTATATTGGGTTTGAATAATAAAAATGTATTTCCGCTATACCTAGATATTATCAAATCTTTGATATCTAATGCTATTATACTTTTAGCAACTTCATTCAAAAGTAAATCTCCAAAATCATGATTATATGAATCATTTACAAATTTAAAATTATCTAAATCAACTACAAACATCGTAGTTCTTATATTTTTATAAAATGCATCCTTTAAAAATTTAGAAACGCTATTTTTAAATGAATATGAACTAGGTAAACCTGTAATTTTATCAAGGTCAGTATTTAAATCTAATCTATGGTCAAGTGATTTTATTGTATTGCAATTATTATCTATATCCTTTAATAAATAATTTGTTCCAATTAAATAATATTTAAAGTCATTTTTAATAACTTTTCCTATAAATATCAGCTCAACTAAGTCTTTATTAATTTTTAACCTATATCTTTGATGTAATTCTTCTTTTTTTTTATAAATACTTTCTAAATTCATACTAAAAAAGTTCATCATATTCCTTTTATCATCACTATGAACAAATTTAATAAATTTATTTACGCTTTGATTTTTCACATCATAGTCTTTTAAAACATCGAGTATTTTATCTTCTATCATTAATTGTGATTCCAATGGATTCCACATCATTGTAATTCCATTAATATATGAAGAATGTATTACTTCCTCATGATTCAATTTAAATTCTGCCCTATTCATAATATTACAATCCTTCACAAATTACTTTAATTTTGATTACTTATCTTCATTAACCTCTTTAATTTTCTTATCTTTTACTAATGATGCTATTAACGCAGTTGTTGCTACTAAAATTGTAACTATTTTTCCTGTCTTTTTTAGCTTCATATTTAACCCCTCCTAAGAAATTTTATCAAAATTGAAGATTATTTAAATTGATTTTCGCTTTGATTATAATTATATCCAATATCATTAAGTTTTTTTATAACTTCATCTTTTGTTATCATTAGTTCTTCACATAAAATATCCAATGAGGAATATTGATCCCTTAATTTAGTATTTATTATACTTAATAATATATTAGGATCCATAGTTTTTATCGAATTATCTGTCATTCTTAATCTTCCTTTTATCTACACTTGATATAATATTTATACTTATTACTATATATTATAATCTTACAATTCAAAAGTATTTTCCATTTAATATTTTACCAAATTATGTATTATTTTTTGCTTATATTATATTACATCTAAACATAATATAACATACATTCCCAAATTAATAAATAGTTTTCATTATTTTTGTAATATTACCTTTTTCTTCTAAATTCATTCGAATTATTCTTCATCATAAGAATCTAAAAATGAATATTTTTCTTTTCCCTTTTGCCAACCTAAAATACCATCCATACTAACATTTTCTGCTGCTCTAAATATAGATTTGTCTACTCCATCAAAATTTTCTTTTAATTGCTTAATTAAATCCTTTATTTCATATCTCTTATTGCCTATTTTTTCAGCTGCAACCATGCATGCACAGTTTAATGGCCATATTCCACTATTTTTTATAAATCTCTTTATATAATCTTCTTCTATGTAATACATAGGTCTTATTAATTCTAAATTTTCAAAGTTCTTCGACTTTAACTTTGGCAGCATTGTTTTGAAATTACCTGAATATAGTAAATTAAGCATTGTAGTTTCAATAACATCATTATAGTGATGCCCTATAGCTAATTTATTACATCCAAATTCTTGTGCTTTTGCATAAAGAGAACCTCTTCTCATTCTTGCACATAAGTAACATGGATAATCCTTAGCCATTCTATCTACAACTTCAAAAATTCCTGATTCATACATATGGATTGGAATATTTAGATATTCACAGTTTTCTAGTAAAAGCTTCTTGATATCTGGATGATATCCTGGATCCATTGCTAAAAATACTACTTCAAATTTAACTTGACCATGCCTTTGCAATTCTTGAAATAATTTTGCCATAAGGATACTATCCTTACCCCCTGATATTCCTACTGCTATTTTGTCTCCTTCTTCAATTAACTTATAATCCTTAACAGCTTTAACAAACTTTGACCAAATGTGTTTTCTATAAGTTTTAACAATACTTCTTTCAATATCTTTTAGTGGCTTTTTTTCTTCATCCGGTATAATTCTCGGACAGCCTTTTCCTGCAATTGTACTCATTATTACACTTCACCTCATTATTTATTTGAATACGCCTTACTGACAATCATGTTATAAATATATACTATTATTACTTACAATATCCTTTACTTAAAAAGTTTATAATGAACTATCAACATTTACAAGACCTTTATCATTAATATTAGTTTATTTAAAACGCTTGAAAGGATATAACAAATTCAAATATATTTTTAAATTTATGAATTTTATATAACTTTATTGAATATTTTTGATAAAGTGATAAAATACTATTGTCGGTATTCTTCTTTAGAAACTGAACGGAAATTCATATATTATATATCGGTTTTTCCGAATTATATCCATAATTAAGGAATAAGAACGGAGGTACTTAATGGAAAGAACTAATACAAAGCAAAGATTATCTGTTAGACAAATCACGATGATTGGCATGTTATCTGCTATTTCAATTTTCTTAGGCTTAACAGGTCTCGGATTTATTCCTATTCCACCTGTAAAAGCTACTATTATGCATATTCCAGTTATTATAGGGGCTATTGTTGAAGGTCCTATTGTAGGAGCTTTAGTTGGACTAGTTTTTGGTTTATTTTCAATGTATCAAGCTTTTACAACACCACTTCCAACTTCATTTATCTTTTGGAATCCTATAATAGCCTTAGTTCCTAGAATTCTAATCGCTATTATAGCATACTATGTTTATGTTTTTTTTAGAAATAAAATACATAAGCAAAGTATAAGTATTGGTATAGCAGCAATATGTGCTACTTTAACAAATACAATAGGAGTTTTAGGCTTAACTTATTTAATTTATGTAGATAAATATTCTGCTGCTATTGGAATAAATAGAGCTGTTGCTGGAGCTACTATTGGCATGATTGGTGCTACTAATGGAATACCAGAAGCAATAGTAAGTGCTGTTATTTCAATTCCTGTTATAATTACTGTATTAAAGATTAAAAAATAGAAATTTTAATTAGACTTTTAATATATTTGTATTAGGCACATGAAAGAAAATAACAAGTCCAAAATGTCATGATTATTTTTTATCAGGCAATGAAGGGGATTTGTCTCATATCTGGCTATTAAAGTAATCTGCTAACGTAGCATGATGAAAAATAGGCTTGGCAGATGGGCTTGTTATTTTTTTGAATGTGCCTTATTCAAATGACCAATGATTTTAAAATATAGTTTATTATCATTGGTCATTTGCGTATTATATTAGGCACAATTAAATAAACAATAAATTCATTGTAAGATTATTTTCCATCATCCTAAACCGCTAAATTGACATAATAAACACGCTATGATGACAATTTGCATCCTTACATGATGAAAAATAGACATAATAAAACTTGTACCCATTATTTATTTTCATGTGCCTTATAAAAAATAGAAGGAGTGTTTTTTTTGAAAGAAATCAAATTTTGTGATATAGATGGTATAAAACTTGGGCATTCCCAAAATATTAATGGTGGAACTGGTTGTTCTGTTGTTATATGTGAACAAGGTGCAACTGGCGGAGTAGATGTACGTGGTGGTTCACCTGGAACTCGAGAAACTGATTTACTTAATCCAATGGAAATGGTTAATAAGATTAATGCAGTAGTATTATCTGGTGGTAGTGCATTTGGTTTAGATGCTTCTGGTGGAGTTATGGAATACTTAGAAAACAAAAATATCGGTTTCGATGTAACAGTTACTAAAGTTCCTATCGTATGTCAAGCTGTTCTATTTGATTTAGCTTTTGGTGATCCTAGAATACGACCAGATAAATCAATGGGCATTGAAGCATGTAAAAATTCAGAAGTTTATAAAGATGATATCAATGGAAACATAGGTGCTGGTTATGGTGCAACTGTTGGTAAATTCTTAGGTACTAATTATGCTATGAAAGGTGGACTTGGAACATATGCTGTTAAAGTTGGTGACCTAGAAGTTGGTGCAATTGTAGCTGTTAATTGTTTAGGTGACGTTATTGATCCATCTAATCTTGATATAATAGCAGGTGCTTATGATCGTAAGAACAATAAATTTCTTAATACAGAAAAAATTATATTAGATAACTTAGAAAATCCTAAAAATCCGTTTAAAGGAAATACAACAATAGGAATTATAGTAACAAATGCAGATTTCACAAAAGCAGAAACTAACAAAGTAGCTTCAATGGCTCATAACGGTTATGGTAGAACTATGAGACCAGCACATACAATGTTTGATGGTGATACAATATTTACCATGGCTACAAATAAGATTAAAGCGGATGTTACAACAGTTGGAATGCTCGCAGCTAATGTTATGGAAAAAGCTATCTTAAGAGGAATAAGATCTGCACAAGGATTATTTAGTATTCCTTCTTATTCAGATATTAGAGAAAACTTATACTAATTATTTATTATTATGTTGTATTTTTTGCCTAATATAATTATTTATTACTCATATCCCTCCCATTACATAGATTATAAATTTTTCTTTTCCATATAATATTACTGCAAAGCAAAAAGAAATGCTTAGCAAGGAAAAATTTATATTTCAAAGGAGGATTATGTTATGGCAAATTCACAATTATTAGTACCTGAAGCAAAGAACGGTTTATCAAAATTCAAGAACGAAGTAGCAAGTGAAATGGGAGTTCAATTTTCTGATTATAACGGAAATCTTTCTTCAAGACAATGCGGTAGCGTTGGTGGAGAAATGGTTAAACGAATGGTACAACAATACGAATCTGGCATAAAATAATATTTCTCTAGAGATGTACCTAAAAAGGGAGATAACTTTCTTCGAAGCTATCTCCTTTTATTTTATAATAATTCAAAAATATTTACTATTTAATAATTAAAGAAGTCTGCTATTTTAAACAGACTTCTTTAGGAACATTCAAAAAAATATCTTTTTCAAATATTTATCCTACTAAATTGCATTTATTAATATTTCTTCATTGTTACCATCAATTCTAACCTTTGATCCATAATTCAATTCACCTTTTATTATCATTCTTGCAAGTCTATTCTCTAAGGTATTTTGAATATATCTCTTTAATGGTCTTGCTCCATAAACTACATCATAACCTTCTCTTGCCATTATTGTTTTAGCTTTATCAGTAATCTCTATTTCAATATTCTTATCACTCAATCTTCTTGATACTTCTCCTAAGAATATATCTATAATCTTCTTGATGCCTTCTTCTGATAATGGTTTAAACATTATTATATCATCAACCCTATTTAAGAACTCAGGTTTAAATCTTGATTTCAAAACACTCATTACTTTTGATTTTATATCTTCTTCAACATGATCTTCATTTTTATTTTCTAATAAATATTCACTACCAATGTTTGAAGTCATTATTATAATTGTGTTTTTAAAATCTACTGTCTTTCCTTTATTATCAGTTAATCTACCATCATCTAAAATTTGAAGGAATATATTAAATACATCTTCATGTGCCTTTTCAATCTCATCAAAAAGAATAACACTATATGGATTTCTTCTAACAGCTTCTGTTAACTGACCACCTTCATCATATCCTACATATCCTGGAGGTGCTCCAACTAATCTAGATACTGAATGTTTCTCCATATATTCTGACATATCTATACGAATGATGTTATCTTCAGAATCAAATAGATTTCTAGCTAAAGTCTTAGCTAATTCTGTTTTACCAACTCCTGTAGGTCCTAAGAATATAAATGAACCTATTGGTCTATTTATATCTTTAAGTCCTGCTCTTGCTCTTAAAATAGCATTAGTTACAGATTCAATAGCTTCACCTTGACCTATTACTCTCTTACTCATTTCATTTTCTAATCTTAAAAGTTTTTCTCTTTCTCCCTCAAGTAAATTGTTCACTGGAATTCCAGTCCATTTTGAAAGAACTTGCGATACCTCTTCTTCAGTAACCTCTTCCTTTAATAAGGCTCCCTCATAATTTTCTTTTGCTTCAAGTTCCTTTTGTTTAATTTCTTCCTCTAAAGCTGGAATTTTACTATATTGAATCTCTGCTACCTTATTGTAATCAAAGTTTCTTTGAGCTAATTCTATTTCTCCTCTTGCCTCATCTAACTGGCTCTTTAAAGTTTTTATAGCTGTTATATGTTCTTTTTCCTTAGTATATTTTGCAGTCATTTCATCATTTTTTTCTTTTAATTCAGCAAGTTCTTTTTCTAAATCCTGCAATCTTTTTATTGATCCTTCATCTTTTTCCTTTGATAAAGCTTCTTTTTCAATTTCCAATTTAAATATATTTCTTCTTATAACATCTAATTCGGTTGGAAGAGAATCAATTTCTGTTCTTATCATAGCACCAGCTTCATCAATTAAATCAATTGCTTTATCTGGCATATATCTATCTTGAATATATCTATCAGAAAGTTTTGCAGCAGCTACTATTGCTGAATCATGAATTCTAATTCCATGATGAATTTCAAACCTTTCCTTTAATCCTCTTAAAATTGCTATTGTGTCTTCAACACTTGGTTCATCAATAATTACTGGTTGGAACCTTCTTTCTAATGCTTTGTCTTTTTCAATATATTGTCTATATTCATCGAAAGTTGTAGCACCTATACAATGAAGTTCGCCCCTTGCAAGAAGTGGTTTAATTAAGTTTCCTGCATCCATAGCTCCATCAGTTTTACCTGCTCCAACTATAGTATGAATTTCATCAATGAATAATAAAATTCTTCCTTCACTGCTTTGAACTTCTTTTAATACAGCTTTTAGTCTTTCTTCAAATTCACCTCTATATTTAGCACCGGCAATTAATGATCCCATGTCTAATGAAAATATGATTTTATCTTTTAAACCTTCTGGAACATCTCCTCTAACAATTCTTTCTGCCAAACCTTCAATAATAGCTGTTTTACCAACACCAGGTTCTCCAATAAGAACTGGATTATTTTTTGTTCTTCTTGAAAGAATTCTTATTGTTCTTCGTATTTCCTCATCCCTGCCAATAACAGGGTCAAGTTTATGCTTTTTAGCAAGATCAACTAAATTAGTACCATATTTAGCAAGAGCATCATATGTTCCCTCAGGATCTTGACTATCAACTTTTTGGCTTCCCCTTACTTCAGAAAGGACTTTTAAGAACCCGTCTTTAGTAATATTGTATTGTTTTAATATCTTAGAGACTTCTCCATTATTATCAACTTCAATAATAGCCAACATCAAATGCTCAACACTTATATATGAATCTTCAAATTTTTTTGAAATCTCTTCAGCTTTAATTAAAACTTCTTCAATTCTCCTTGTTATATATACATTTTGAGCTCCTTCACCCAAAACTTTTGGCATTGAATCAAGTATTTTATTTACTGAACCCTTTAAACTCTTTATTGGTATTCCCATTTTAGTGAAAATATTAGGCACTAATCCATCATCTTGTTCTACAAGAGCAGAAAAAAGATGGATTAAATCGATTTGTTGATGATTAAATTTAACAGCTGTAACATTTGCATCATTTAGTGCTTGTTGTACCCTTAATGTCATTTTATCAACGTTCATATTTCTTCCTCCTTGTATTCTTAATATAATTAATCGCTCTAGAATAAATTAACCATATTAATTTTTCTTACTACTAAATTTCTTAATCGTTATTTTTATTATTATATTTTTCTCTCTAAATATATAATAATACCAAGGTCAAGGAAAGTCAAAGTTTATTTTAAAAAAATTTATCTTTTTTATTATAATCTTTTTTGATAATAAATAAATATTAATAATCTAATGAATTAATCTTTAAAGTTATAACTTAAAATATGTTGTAATAATATTAATAACAGCCTAAACTAAATATAGTTTAGGCTGCTATCTTTTTTACTAATTTTTAGTAATTGTATAAATTAAATATAAATCTAACTCTCATTGTTATTATAAACCTTTAAGATTTTTCAATACTAAGATTGTAGTGTTAAATCCTCTTATCTACTGTTAATGCTAAATTAAAATATTTCAGTGAATCTGTAACAGCACCTAACTCATGATATAGCTTTGCCATATCTATGTATCTAATTTTTCTTTCTTCTCTTGATCCAAACTTAAGCAATGAATCTAAAGATAGGTTCATGTACTTTTCTGCTTCTATATGTTTGTCCATTTTTTGAAGAATAATACCTTTTAAATAGTAAGATTTTTCAATAAGCTTTATATTATCTGTTGTAATTGCCATATTCAATGCTTGTTCTGTGATTCTATATGCAATTTCATATTGAAAATTATCAACTAATATTTTAGTACAATCATTTAAAAATTCAACATTCTTTTCTTTATTATCATCTGGAAATATTTCTATACCTTTTTCTATTTCTTCTATGGCTTTTTCCTTTTCTCCCACTTCAAAATAGTACTTTCCATAATCCCCTCTAGATAATGCTAATGAAATTGGATTATACTTTTGATATTCAAATGCCTTTTTCTTATACTCATCTATACATCTTTTCTGTAATTTAATACATGCTGTAGCATAAATATGATATATCTTACCTTTGCTCTCATCTGTTCTTAAATTATCTACATATTCTATAACTTCTGTTAATATATCATATGCGTCTTGAAATTTATTTAAATTCTGATAACAAATAGCTTCATTATAACCTATTAAACAATATTCGCCTTTATCAAATCCTTCTTTTCGTTGAAGAAGCATTTCACGCAACTTACCATAATAAGATATTGCCTCAATGTATTCTTCATTTTGCGAAAGATATCTGGCCATATCTTTAAAATATATAGCTGTATTTTCTTCTGTATTATTTCTTTGATATAAATCATAATATTGTGATACTATTAACTGAATATTTTCCACTTTATTTTCTTCTACATAATAAGAAAATAATATATGTATTAATTCAAATGCTAAATCATAGTACTTATACTTAAGTGCATATCCCAAATTATCTTTTAATTTATCTTCCGAATCTGCATCACTTGAAATATTCTTTTTTATCGTTTTTAAATTATTCAATATCTGTTCATAAACATCTTCAATTAAATAATCTAAATCCATTTCTATTTTTTCTGCTATATATTGAAGTAACTCCTTGTCCGCTTTAGCTTTTCCATTTTCTATACAACTCATTTTAGCGATTGATATTTTATCTTCACATAATTCTTTTAATGTGATTCCTTTAAATATTCTAGCCCTTTTTATTTTTTCTCCAGTAGATAGTATTTCCACATATATCACCCATTTACTTTTAGTTTTGATTCTGCTTCATTAAATAACTTTATGCCCTCATTTAAATAATATGAGGCCTCTTTTTCATCTTTTTTATCCATGAAACTTTTACCTACTTTCATGGCTAATTCCCCTGCCTTAGCTAATTTCCCATTATCTTTTGCAAATATATATGTATCTATTAATACATTTTCTGCTTCATCTTTTTTATCATTAATATTAAACATTGTATATTTAACAAGCTGACACTTAATTTTTCTATCAATATCATTTTCTTCAAGGTTATGTTCAATATCATTTAATATTTTTTCACATTGCTCAATATTTTTTAATTTTAAATAATTTTGACAGATATCTATTAATATATCATTTATCTGCCCAACATGATTTTGAATACTTACATTTCTAGATATCTCATAATGCTTAAATGATTCATCTATATTATCTAATTCATAAAATAACTTTCCTAAATTATGCTCTATATTAACTATACTCTTGTTATATTTTATTTTTTTATAAACTTCCAATGTCTTCTTTGAGTATTTTATAGCATTTGTTAAATCACCTTTTTTATTGAAATCTTCTGCCAAAGAAAATAAGTTTTTAGCATAATCATCATCATTATATATTTGTTCAAATCTCCGTTTTGCCAAATATGAATATTCTAAAGCCAATTGCAATTCTTCTACATTATAATATGTTCTAGCCATATTATAATGTATTTCTCCAAGTAAAAAGTCATCTACGATTTCATTATCTAAATACACTTTTTCAGCTTGTTTCAAATAGCTGCTAGAAGAATGGTATGCTCTAAGCTCTAACGCTATATTGGCTAAGTTTAGGAAAGTTTTTATTATTTCTTCGTAATTATTGTTCCTAACAAAAATTACATTTGAAGATAGAAAGAACTTTTGAGCCATAGGAAAATCCCTTTTATACATATATGCTTCAGCTGTTATGTAAAATATTTTTGCTTTCCTATATTCTAAATTATATTTTTCTGAATAGTACAAAGCATTATCAATATATCGTTGTCCTTTTTCACAATCGCCTTGCAATATACATGATTCTCCTACTTGTTCATAATAAATACTAATCTTTTCAGCTTGGCTCTCTTCTGATTCCATTAAATATTCAACAGTTGTATTTAAACTTGCAGCCAGATATTCTAATAAATCAACTGATGGATTTGAACGCCCAGACTCAACCAAACTTATTTGTCCTGGAGTTATTCTGTCTTTAGCTAAATCTTTTAAAGTCATATTTAATTGTTTTCTTCTTCTTTTTATTTTTTCCCCCAATGATAGAATTTCCATTTCTTCAATCCTTCTCTATTCAACAAATTATTTAATTACTTGATTATATTTTTTTTAATTATAACATAAATTTATAAAAAACTGCATAAAAATATAAGTTTTTTGCTAAAATTTATATAATTTAATTTTATTATCCATTTTTCTTTATAATACCTTAAATAAGTCTTATGTATTTTCTTTATAATTTCTAAATAAAAAAGAGACTGTCGGATTAGCGGATTAAAATCTTTTGCGACAACCTCTTTAATAGTAGTTTTAATATATATTTTTAATTTCACATGATTGTTCTAAAATATCTTAATATCAATCTCTCCAATCATGCATTCCATCCATAGTAGCCTCGGCTATATTTCTTATTCTTCTACCTGCTCTTTTCATGTTTTTTTTTGTTTTCCTATTTTGGTAAGGCATCATCATCATTTCAGCTGCTGCACCTACCATAAATCCCATCACCATTCCTCTTGTAAATCTTCCCATAATTTAATACCTCCTTAAATTAAGCATATCTCCAAAATAAAGAGTCAATATAACTATACTTATTAGATTATATTAAATCCACAAAATTCACTGATGATATTCTATAATTAAAATTAGATTTCTTTGTATATTATTTCGAATTATTCATCAGTTTTTGACTTATCATTTTTTAATATGCCTTAAATTATTTTATATAAGTAGGTTATGCATTAATGAAAAAGTTATCCAAGTAAAATTTGCCCATATAATTTATTTTTTATCCAATAAATATAAAATAAATTTTTCTTTTTCCTTACTCAATAATTTTGATATTCTTTTTCTTCCTTCTTTTTGATTATATTTATATAAGTCTTCAATTTCTTCAAAATCTAATTCATTACCTTTACCTTTTTCCAATATAATATTTTCATTTTTAGTTTCTTCAACACTCTCAGGTAATATTCTTTCTTGTCCACTGATTATTATATTATTTGATGAATTGGGTGCAAGGCTTAATATTTGATTTTTCACTTCATTATCTAAAACTTCTATAATATTAGAACTTAACCACTTTTCAACAATCTTATCAGAAGATATACCTAAGCATTCCTTACATTTTTCATCAACTAGCTCATTAAACAAATCTCCAGTATGGCTATCCACCTTAACAAAAACAACTTCAATTCCTGAATTCATAAGCTGCTGCATTTTATTATAATAATTCATTGATGATGTTTCTTTTCTATCCCATGCTCCAGTTGCATGATGTGCTATACCTTCATAATCATGAAACAGAACAATTTTCTTTTCTCCATGTTTTAATCCATATTCAACTGCTCTTATAGCGCCTTTAAGTTCACCTGCTATTTGTCTTATGTTTTTTTCTGAAGTGTCCTTGTCATCATTACTTTCTATATATTCCACCACATTATTTTTAACACATACTACTCCATATGAATATCTTTCATCTGAAGAATTATAACTACCATCAACATAAGCATGAAGACAGTCCTTTGGATAATTTTCATCACTCTTCTTAAGCATTCTATTTCCTTCATTTAGATATGCATTGGCATCATTCATACTTTCAAAGCTTTTATATTTAGCTCCCTTTACTCCCTTAACATATAATAAGCATTCTGCCCATGTATTAACTATTATATTTTCTATTTTTTTATTATTCTTAAAATCAAATCCTGATTGAATTGCATAAACTTTTTTCGCCATGTTTTTTCCTTTCTATAACGTTGATAATTCTTCTATTACCTCATACAGCCTTTGTACATTTTGAGCTTTAGTAAAGTTACTTAAATATTCAATTCCATTTTTTATTACTACAAAAATATCATTTTTCCCTGTCCAATTTTCAACTATTATAGAAATTGGTACATCATTAAGTATCTTATTTAATGTAAAAAATATAACTCCAACATCATCAATAACACCTATAAATGGTATTCTGTTTGGTATTAGATTTGTTGGTACTGTTATATAAGCTATAGATGCTGACATTATCAACTTAGTTTTTATTGAAACTCTCTTATCCTTAAGCAATCTATATATTAAAGAAACTATATCTGGTAATACAAATATATAATCTTTATATTTTTTTACGTTAGTAGGTAATTTATCTTCTAAAATCTTTCTTCCCTTGGAATAATTATCTTCTATTTTAGCTATTGATTCGAGATTCAATATATCATTTTCACTTTTCTCTTGTTCTTCTATTGTATCCGTTTCAACTGTTTTTATTAGTTCTCCAGCAATAGAAATATTAACATCTCCAACTTCTACCCACAATTCATCTCTCTTCATGAACATATCATTAATATTTATATCGACAAAAGGAACATTTTGAAGTATCTTTTTCACATCGATAATTACATTATCTTTATTACTTTCAATATAATACTCATTAATCGCTTTAGCTAATTTCTTCAATACAAAACTTCTAAACATTCTTAACATACCAAGATTTAATATTTTAACTTTAGATATTCTAAGATGAATTTTGTTATTAATACAATCTATTAATTCTGCCTTAACAAGGAAATCTATACTAATTCCACTTTTAAAATTTCCTTCTACAATCAATGAATTATTTATCTTTATACTTTTTAATGTCAATCCATCAATTTTAACAAATTCATTGATAATGCTTAATATATCACTTCCAAGCAACTTAACTTTCACTTCTGATATGTTCATACTTCATTCCCCTTTTAGAGCATATTTCTAAATTATTCAAATTAACATATTTTATATTTTCACTTAAAAGTATACAATAGTTCAAAGAATTATTAAAGACATGCTTTCCATACTAAGGTAATTCAGCTTATGATCATATTTTTTAATTATGTCTTAGACACAGTCAAAAAAATAATAATTTCATATGCCTTATTAATCTACACTTTTTATGCTTAATAGATGCAATGGGCATGCATCTATGCATATTGGATTTTTACCTTCATTAAGTAATACTATACACATATCACATTTTATAGCTTTTCGAGTTTGTTGTTGCATTTGTATAGATTTATACGGACATGCATTTGCACATGCACCACAACCAATACATTTTTCCTCATTTATTATAACTACTCCATCTTTAACTCTTTTTATTATTGCATTAACTGGGCATATTTCTATGCACATCGGTTTATTGCAATGATTACAACTAGTACTTCTATAATTTACTTTTATATTTTGATTATGATCTATGACCTCTTCACTGATTACTCGTCTTAAATTAATTCCTACTTGCAACGAATGTTCATCCTTACATGCTTGTTGACATGCTTTGCAGCCAGTACAATACTCATTTTCTTGATTAAATTTTAACTGCACAACTTATCCTTCTTTCTCTACTAATTTTTAGGCACATGGAAACAATGAACTTTTTATTTATTTTCACGTACCTTATTCTTTTAAATGCGCCTTACCTCTACTAAATTACTATGTTGCGGGTTTCCTTTTGCAAGAGGTGTTGGTTTTGAAATAGTAAGAGTATTAATATTTCCTCTAATATCAATGCCTTCATTATTAGCTCTATACCAAGCACCTTGTGCTACCGCAATTACTCCTTTTACAATACGCCTTGTTATATGTGCTTTAATTTGAATTATTCCTCTGTCATTCCAAACCTCAACCAAATCATCTTCTTTGATATTCCTCTCCTTTGCATCGCTTGGATTAATCCACATTTTATGTGGCTCTATTTCTTCCATCCAATCATTATTATCATGAATAGAATGGCATCTTGTCTTTGTATGCCAGCCTATCATCTGGAGTGGAAATGTTTCTCTCTTGGGATCATTTATTCCCTCAAATGCACCTATATATTTAGGTATTGCCGGTATTTCTTTTGGATTATTCAAATCATATAATCTCTTAGAAAATATCTCTATCTTTCCTGATGGTGTTGGAAATGGATTATTATAAAAATCTTCAATTTGCTCCTTAAACGCAATATAACTATCTCTTGGCTTATATTTATAAACTCCTCTTTTAGTAAATTCGTCAAACTGTGGCAGTTCTGGTTCATTCTTTCTAGTTTCTTCATAAATAGCTTTTGCCCACTCTTGTACTGTTTCATGTCCTTCTGTAAATTTTTCTTTAAGTCCTATTTTTTCTGCCACTTCTTTTAACCAATCATATTCAAATCTACCATCAAAAAGCGGTTCTATTGCTTGATTGTTATACATTATATAATCTCCTTGAGACCATGGAGTTGTAATATTTACGCCTTCGAATACAGATGTTCCAGGAAGTAATATATCTGCAAACTTAGCACTTGGTGTCATAAATAAATCTGAACATACAATAAATTCACACTTAGATGTATCCTTTAAAATTTCTATAGTTCTATTAATATCTGAATGTTGATTAATCAATGTATTTCCTGCCAAATTTATTATCATTTTTATATTACTTTTTAATTTCTCTACACCTTGAACACCATCATTTTTTGAAGTCATTTCTGTTCCTCTTAAAATAGCATCTGTCCATAGGAAAGTAGGAATTTTAGCTTTATATGGATTATCAAGAACATCTAGTTCTGGTTCTTCATGCTGCTTTATATAAGTAGCTCCAGCTGCACTCCCCCCTTTAATACCTACATTACCTGTTAAACATGCTAACATAGTAGAACTTCTTATAGTCTGTTCTCCATTAGAGTTTCTTTGCGGACCATAGCCTTGCACAATAGCTGCTGGTTTAGTTGTAGCATATTCACAAGCAAACTTATAAATAGTTTTTTGATCAACGCCTGTAATTTTCTCAGCCCATTCAGGAGTTTTCGGAATTCCATCTCTTTCACCAAATACATATGAATAATAGTTTTCTCCCTTATCAACTCCTTGTGGCATATGATACTTATCAAATCCTAAACAGTATTTATCCATGAACTCTTGATTTTGTAAGTTTTCTGATAAAATCACATATGCCATAGCATCCATAAGAGCACTGTCTGTTGTAGGTTTAAGACCTATCCATTGATCTGCAAATCCAGCTGCCGTATCACTATATCTAGGATCTACAACTATAATTTTTGCACCTGCTTCTTTTGCTTTTTTTAAATAGTATCCCATTAATGGATCAAAAATTGTTTCTGCTGGATTGTGTCCCCAAAGTATAATCAATTTAGAATTTAACAAATCCTTTGTACTATTACCCGCGTAAATTGTGCCATATGTATATGGTGTTGTATATTTAATACATGCACTGCTATAATCATTATAATATCCTAAATATCCTCCATCTAAAGCTAATAATCTTCTTGATAATCTATCTCCTCTTAGAACTGCACTAACTCCTGTTGAATAATTAACATACCTTGATTCAGGTCCATATTCTTTTTTTATTCTCTGAATTTCTGATGCTATTATATCTACTGCTTCTTCCCATGAAATTCTTTTAAATATGCCTTCACCTCTTTGTCCAACCCTCTTCATTGGATATTTCAAACGATCTGGACTCAAAAATGTTTTTCTATACCCTCTACCTCTGACACATGCTCGAATTTGCGGCCCTACATCACTTTCTTCTTCTGTATCTGTTGTTAATTTAATTATATTTCCACCTTTTACATGTGCTTTTATTATGCAACGTCCACCACAATTATTACGCCCTGAAGTTGATATAACTTCCGTCTTTTCTTCTTGCTTTATTTCATCCTCGCTAAGCTTATACAAACCTATCTGTTTTTCATCATCTTCATGTAATTGTATATTAACATCATTGTTATTAAATATTTTTATTTCTTTCAATTTTAACAGAGAATCTATTTCTTGATTGACATAATCTAAAACTAAATAAGATATTTCTTTATAAAATTGATGTGTTGATTTTTTTCGTAATATTTCACAAAATGAAGATAAGAATGTTAAAATATGATTATTTAAAAACTCCAATTGTCCATCTACATATTTTTTAAACTCATCTATATCATCTCTTATTAAACTTTTTATCATAGATTTATTAAGCCAAGCCATGAAGCTAAACTCCAGTCCAATATGATCACAAGGTTGCTTTATATCTCTGATTACCCCAATTCCCCATTTTTTATAATACTGTTGAACCTTTAAAGTATTTTCATCTAATAAAATATTTTCACTACCCTTATATACTGATTCCCATAATGGAAGATTAAAACCTCGTGTTCCTTCAAACAAAGAAGAATATTCCTCGTGTATCTTTATCCATTCTTCATTTTTGTATGACTTTAATTTCTTTAATTGTTTAATAAGCAATTCTACTTCTTTTAATTCAACTTTTTCAAATTGTTGAATTTTTTTATAATCTAAAAAATTATCTATAATTTCTTTTGATGGCACTTTCAATAAACTTACTGCAAAGAAATTATATGTCCATATCTTTAATTGAATTTGACTTTCCAATTCTTGTTTATTCATCTTTTCTATTTCCTTTCTCATATCTTCCTATAAAATTAATCGAATTAATTATAATTAGGCACAATCAAATAAACAACAAATCCATCTACTAGCCTATTTTCCATCATCCTGAGTCAGAAAAATCGCATAATAGACTTATGATGGCACTTTGCTTCCTTGTCCTATGAAAAATATGCACCTTTAAAGAAGCAGCTATGCTGCATATAAGAACATCTCATAGCCGCTTTGGGCTTGTCATTTATTTTCATGTGCCTTAAATAAGCATTATAAAATAATATCAAAATTCATAACAATATAGATGCGGATGGGATAAAGTACATTTTATAGATACAGATACTCGATAATAACACTAATTAAACTTTATCAAGTACAAAATCTTGCTTAATCACATCATTCTACTTAAATAAACAAATAACAAACCATACTTATACTTCGGAATATATTCCAAACTAGAAAGAAATGGTGCTCTTTTGTTGAGTGTTACATTGAGAAAATGATTGTAGGATTTATTCATCACAAGTTGTTCCATTCTTGTATGTCCTTAACTTGTTTAAGGAGCATACTGGAATGGGTACAACTTGTGATGTTAGAAATCCACAATCATTTTCTCTAGTAACCGAAACAAACAGAGCATTATTTCTTTCGGTTACTTGCCACATAATCTTAAGTTACAAGTTATTTATCTATATAAAAATAAGGATGAACTATTGCTCATCCTTATTTTTATATTATAATTTAAAATACTGGAATTACTGCTCCATTGTATTCTTTTTCTATAAATTCTTTAACTTCTGGTGAAGTCATTGCTTTTACTAAATCTTTAATTTTTTGTTCATTTTCATTACCTGCTTTTACTGCAATTATATTAGCATAAGGCTTAGCAGCTTCTGAATCTTTATCTTCTATAATAATAGCATCTGTAGATGGATTGAATTTAGCTTCTATTGCATAGTTACCATTTATTATAGCTGCATCAACATCATCTATTGATCTTGGAACTGCTGCCGCTTCTAATTCACTAAACTTCAAATTCTTTGGATTTTCTGTTATATCTTTTGGTGTAACTAATTCACCATCTGAAATTTTAATTACTCCCTTTGATGCTAATAACTTTAATGCTCTAGCTTCATTTGATGGATCATTTGGAACCGCAATTGTAGCTCCATCTTTAAGTTCATCTAAACTTTTTATTTTATGAGAATATAATCCCATTGGTTCTAAATGAATAGCTCCTACTGATACTAAATTTAGCCCCTTTGATTCATTTTGTTCTTTTAAGTAAGGCATATGTTGGAAGAAGTTTGCATCTAATTCACCTTCTGATACTGATGTATTTGGTTGAACATAATCATTAAATTCAGTTACTTCTACTGTATATCCTTCTTTTTCAAGTAATGGTTTAGCTATATCTACTATTTCCCTGTGTGGTTTTGGTGTTACCCCGATTTTTATTACCTTATCTTCTTTAGATGCTGTATTTGTAGATGTTCCTCCACATCCTACTAATCCTAATGCGACTACACCCGCTAAAGCTATTGATAAAATTGATTTCTTTTTCATATTTATTACCCCCATTTTAAGCTTATGCTTTAATAATTTGATATCTAATTATTAAGATTTTTTATAATATATTTGCAACTATAAAATATATAAAAGTTTTTATATATTTTATAGAAAATAACTTCTTAATTATATATTGTGAATTATTTTGATAATTTATTATAAAAATAATTTCCTAAAAGTTGTAGAACTTGTACTACTACAATTAGAATAATACATGTTACTATCATTACGTCTGTTTGGAATCTTTGATATCCATATCTTATTGCTACATCTCCAAGACCTCCGCCTCCAATAGCACCTGCCATTGCAGAATATCCAACAATACTTATTATTGTAAGAGTTATTCCTG
The DNA here is from genome assembly GCF_000473995.1 of Clostridium saccharobutylicum DSM 13864. Lineage (NCBI taxonomy): Bacteria > Bacillati > Bacillota > Clostridia > Eubacteriales > Clostridiaceae > Clostridium > Clostridium saccharobutylicum. Next base: position 4,460,466 of record NC_022571.1, read on the forward strand.
ACATTATCGAAGGAATTGCTTCCTTAAGCATAACTTTAAATATAATTTGAGTATTTGAAGCCCCAAAAGACTTTGCCGCTTCTATTACACCTTTATCTACTTCTCTTAAAGATGATTCTATAACTCTTGCAACAAAAGGTGCTGCTGCAACTGTAAGTGGAACCATTGCTGCCACTGTCCCTATTGATTTACCTGCAATTATTTTTGTTAAAGGTACAATTATTACCATTAATATAACAAATGGAAAACTTCTTAATGTATTAACAATAAAATCTAAAATATTATAAATAATTTTATTAGGTTTTAAGCCATCATTTGCAGTAACTGTTAATAAAATTGCAGGTATAAAACCTAAAATTACAGAAAATGTAGTTGATACAAAAACCATTTCTAATGTTTCTATTAACGCTTTTCCTATTATTTCGTTCATTACTTAAGCACCTCCCACAAAATTTCTTTACCTTCAAGGTACTTTAGAACCTTATCTTTATCATTTTCGCTTATATTTATTACAAGCCCCCCTAATACTTCACTTCTAAATTTTTCAAGTTTACCCCAAACTATTGAAAAATCTATTTCTAGCTCTCTCGCCATTTTAGTTATAAGTGCATTCTCTGAAGAATTACTTGGGAAAAATAACTTAATATTAACTCCGCTCTCTGGCAATATTTCTTCTTCATCTTCTTCACCTAGGAATTTCTTTAATGAAGTTCCCGGCTTTAAAAATAAATCTTCTGCTCTTCCTTCTGCCTTTATTTCTCCACCATCTAATAATGCAACTCTTTGACACACCTCTTTTATAACTTCCATTTGGTGAGTAACCATTATTATTGTTATCCCTAGCTCTTTATTAATTTTAGAAAGTAAAGCTAAAATATCCTTTGTAATCTTAGGATCTAACGCTGATGTTGCCTCATCACAAAGTAATATCTTTGGATCCAATGCTAATGCTCTTGCTATCGCCACTCTTTGCTTTTGTCCACCACTAAGTTGCGATGGTTTGCTTAGTTTTTTATCCTCTAAGCCAACTAATTTAAGTAAATCTAATACCTTAGTCTCAATTATTTTCTTATCATATCCCCACACTTCAAGAGGAAGTGCAACATTATCAAATACATTTTTTCTTTGTAAAAGATTGAAGTTTTGAAAAATCATCCCTAAATCTTTTCTAAATTCTCTAAGTTCTGAACCACTTAACGAACAGACCTCTTTCCCCATTACATTAATAGATCCACCATCATAAGTTTCAAGTCCATTTATACATCTAAGCAATGTGGATTTACCTGCCCCACTATGTCCTATTATTCCATAAATTTCACCTTGCTTAATGCTCATTGATACATCTTTTATAACTTGTGTTTTCCCAAAACTTTTAACTACGTTTTTTATTTCTACCAAAACACATTCCTCCCTAATTGTCCTTACTTAGTTTCCGGATAACTAAAAAACAAAAGCGCTAGAGAATAAACCTCTAGCGCGCAATACACTACACAAATTTACCCTCTCATCTACCAGCTAAAAAAAAGCTGCAGGAATTAGCACCGTATAATATATTGGTAAATGAACCACTATTTCGGTTGCTGGGCTTCACAGGGCCAGTCCCTCCGCCACTCTTGATAAGATATCAGACTATTTAATTAGTTTCTGACATGATTATATAAATATTCTTTTATTTTGTCAACAGTTAAATAATAATTATTATTAACTGCTTAATCCAAAGTATTATCATCGGATTAATTTTATTATATATGCTTGTTTAATATATTGCAAGAACTTTTTAATTTTTATTTTAAATGCACAACAAATTTCTACACCAAATAAAATAAAAAATAAAAAGCCTCCTAAAAACAAATTTTAAGCAACTTAAGCACAATCACAAATAACAAGTCCATCTACTAAGATTAATTTTTTCATATGCCTTAATATCTATTTCTTTCTTTTATAGCTCTGTCAATATCTCTCTTTTGTGCTTTTTCAAGCATTGCATCTCTCTTATCATAATTTTTCTTACCTTTGCATACTCCAAGTGCAACCTTAACCTTACCTTCTTTTAAATAAAGTGATAAAGGTACTAAAGTATATCCATCTTGGCATACTAAAGCATCTAATCTTCTTATTTGATCTTTATGCAATAATAATTTTCTTTCTCTTACTGGATCTACATTAAATATATTTCCTTGCTCATAAGGACTTATATGCATGTTCTTTATAAATATTTCTCCATTGTATATATCAGCATAACAATCTTTAAGGTTTACTCTTCCTTTTCTTATAGATTTAACCTCTGTTCCAACTAAAACCAATCCAGCTTCCATTGCTTCCTCAACAAAGTAATCATGTCTAGCCTTTCTATTTTCAGCTAATGAATTTTCATTTTTCTTTCTTACCACTTTAATCACCTACTATGGCTATATTTCTTTAGAGACATTGAAAAAATAAAAAGTTACTCTTCTAATTCTTTATAATTTCAACTTTTTACTTTCCTTCATATGCCTTACTTAAGATTATATTATACGCATTCCTACAAATCAACTTTAGAAACATATAGAAATATACATATATCTATATGTTCTAATTAATAAAATCCATAAATAATAAATTTTGCTATTTACTTCTTTTGCTGAGACCGAGAATTTATGAATAAAATTTTTTATAACTTATATATATTTATATTTTTAATTTTCAAGTAAAATTAAGTTACTGTTACTTATTTTGATACAAATTATTTTTCAAAACTTACATATTAAAAATAGAATCTAATTGTTTATTTTAATAATGCTAAATATAAAATAATAGTTAACTTTAATTTCAAAATAATATTCTGAAGAATGATTAAATAAATATTCTTCAGAATATCTCTATTAATTATAAAATATCTTATATATTCTATAATTATTTAAATTCTATAACTTGCCCTCTCTAAGCTTTTTTCTATCGTATCTTAGTCTCCTTCATTTAATTTGAATTTGACTATCATCTTTATCAGCTATTTCATCTTCTCTCTTAGGTTCTTCTGTAATTCTAAAGAAAATCTCTCTATTAGCTATATCTACATCCACACATTCAACTTTAACCTTATCTCCTAATTTATATACCTTTTTAGTTCTTTCTCCAGTTAGTGAAAGATGTGATTCATTAAATACATAATAATCATCATTTAAATCATTAACATGAACTAACCCTTCAATTGTACTTGGTAATTCAACGAATATTCCAAAGCTTGTAACTGAAGATATAATTCCTTCAAATTCTTCTCCAATTCTATCTTGCATATACTCTGCTTTCTTTAAATCATCAACTTCTCTTTCAGCATCTTGTGCCTTTCTTTCCATTTCTGATGACTGCTTAGCTGCATATCCAACTATATTTTTCAACCTATTGTATCTCTTTTCATCTATTTGTGCATGCAAATATTCCTTTATTATTCTATGAATTTGTAAATCTGGATATCTTCTTATTGGAGAAGTAAAATGACAATAATATTGAGCTGCTAAGCCAAAATGTCCTATACATGCTGGTGCATATTTAGCTTGCATCATTGAACGTAATAATAAGGTACTTACAACAGTTTCTTCATTTTGTCCTTTAACTTTCTCTAAAATTTCTTGGAAACTCTTAGGATGTATTTCTTCTGTCCAACTAATATTGTATCCTAAATTATATACAAATTCCTTAAACTTTGTTAGTTTTTCTTCATCAGGGCTTTCATGGATTCTATATACAAACGGTATTTTAGTTTTAAACATATGCTCAGCTACTGTTTCATTAGCTGCTAACATAAACTCTTCAATCATTCTATTAGCAATTTCACGTTCATAAGGTTTAATCTCAATTGGTTTACCTAATTCATTTAATATTATTTTAGCTTCTGCGATTTCAAAATCAATGGCTCCTCTTCTAGTTCTCTTCTCTCTTAAAATATTACAAAGCTCTTCCATTAACTTAAAATCATCATAAAGATAATCATATTTTTTTATTAACTCTTCATCATGATCTTTTAAAATCTTTGTAACATCTGTATATGTCATTCTTTCATTAGTTTTAATAATAGATTCAACTATTTCATGATCTACAACCATTCCCTTATTGTTTATTTCCATAAAACAAGTTAATGTTAGTCTGTCTACTCTAGGATTTAACGAACATATACCATTTGATAATTTTCTAGGTAGCATTGGAACAACTCTATCAATTAAATAAACCGAAGTTGCTCTTTTTAATGCTTCCCTATCCAATGGATTATTCTCTCTAACATAATTAGTTACATCCGCAATATGAACTCCTAGTCTAAAGTTCCCATTTGGTAACTTTTCAATAGATACAGCATCATCTAAATCCTTAGCATCTTCACCATCTATTGTTACCATTCTTAAATCTCTTAAATCTCTTCTGCTTAGATACTCTTGTTCATCAATTTCCTCGGAAATATTTTCAGCAAAATTTAATACTTTAGTAGGAAATTCTTCAGGCAATCCAAGCTTTTTAATGATCATTAAAATATCTATTCCTCTATCGCCTTTTCTACCTAAAATTTCTGTAACAACACCTTCTGGTTTTCTTTTTCCATCTGGCCATTTTGTTATTTTAACTATAACTACGTCCCCATCTTTAGCATTGTTTCTGTCTTTCTTTGATATAAATATATCTTGCGTCATTCTAGTATCTTCTGAAATTACAAAGCCAAAGTTTTTTGAATCTTCATATACTCCAACAATTTTACTTGTATTTCTTTCAAGGATTTCAACTACTATACCTTCCCTTTTCTTAGTCTTTGTATCTTCCCTTGTTACTTTTACTGAGATTTTATCACCATTAAAAGCTCCATTTATACAATTACTAGGAATAAAGACATCCTTCTGTCCTTCTTCTTCAGGAATTAAAAATCCAAAACCTTTTGCATGAGATTGTAGAGTTCCAATAACTAATCCTTCTTCCTGATGCTCTTCACCTTCTGCTATCATATATCTATTAGTTTTTGTTCTTCTTATTATTCCTTCATGCTCCATCATTTTCAAAGTTTTCTTAAATGCATTATATTCATTTTTCTTTATATCAAATATGGCAACTAATTCTTCAATATCCATTGGGGTATATGCAGTTTCTCTCATAAAACTTGCTAATGTTTGCTTTATTCCCATAACTATTCCTCCACTATACAATTTTCTATATATTATTCCTTTGTATCTATATACTACCATAATAACATAGTCTAATATAAACTTACTATATTATATTTTATACTTATATATTATATTTAGATAACATAGAATATAATTTTTATTTAGCCTTATTATATATTATTAACTTAATCATTTAATTTATTTCAATATATAATAAAAAATAAATATTATAATATCCATATTACCCTTTATAACAAACATACTATAGGTATTCAAGTTAAATCTTAAACTTATATGATTATTACCCCAAATAGAAGTCATGCATTTATTTCGGTTACTGAAAATGTTGAAATATATTTAAAAACAAAAAGTAAGTGGATTCTATAGCAACTGAGCAAAAAAATCCGCTTACTTTGGACAAAGTATCACATAAGTCTAAAACTTACTTATTTATATACAAACAAAAAAGCTACTTACATTTTAAGTAGCTTAAACTATTACTTTAATATATTTAACACAATTGTATTTATCGCAAAAAGAGCCATAAATATGTATGTTAATCTTACAAGAATTACTTCCTTAGTTCTAGACTTATTTTTTGCAAAAAATGTATCTGTTGTAGCTCCTTGTATTAAACCACTTAACGCATCAGCTTTACTTGGTTGCATATAAACAGTCACAATAGTGAATATTCCTAATATTACTTCTAGGACTAAAAATATATTTTTCATAGGTAACACCTCCTATAATTATGTATAATACATATGTTAAATCATATCATAATTATTCTATTATTACAACTTTTCTCAATTACAAATTTACAGCTAGATTATTTAAGTTATATTATTTAGACTTATTTTCAGCTTGCACAAGTTAAAATTTTTTACAAAAATAAGAGTACTCTAGAAAAAACTCTAAAATACCCTTGTTTATTTCAGATAGATTCACAAAATAACAATTTCATGTCATTAATAACTATTTCTTAATATTGAAGAAAGCCTTCTTACCTCTATACTCTGCTACCTCATCTAATTCTTCTTCAATTCTTAACAATTGATTATATTTTGCAACTCTTTCAGATCTTGCTGGTGCACCTGTTTTAATTTGTCCTGCATTAACAGCAACAACTAAGTCAGCTATAGTAGTATCTTCTGTTTCACCACTTCTGTGAGATACAACAGCTGTATATCCTGCTCTATTAGCCATTTCTATAGCATTTAATGTTTCTGTTAATGTACCAATTTGGTTTAACTTAATAAGGATTGAATTACCTACTCCAAGTTCAATACCCTTTTCAAGTCTTTCAGTATTAGTAACAAACAAATCATCACCAACTAATTGAACTTTCTTTCCTAATCTTTCAGTAATTAACTTCCATCCGTCCCAATCCTCTTCTGCCATACCGTCTTCAATGGAAATAATAGGATACTTATTAACCCAATCTTCAAAGAAATCAACCATCTCTTTTGAGCTTAATGTTCTGCCCTCATGTTCTAATACATATTTACCATCCTTATAATATTCTGATGAAGCAGCATCAATTGCAATAAAGATTTCTTCTCCTGGTTTATATCCAGCTTTTTCTATTGCTTCTATTATAACATCAAGTGCCTCTGCATTTGATGTTAAATTTGGAGCAAATCCACCCTCATCACCAATGCCAGTTGCATATCCTTTGTCGTTTAAAATCTTCTTTAATGTATGATAAACTTCAGCGCACATTCTTAAAGCTTCGCTGAATGTAGGAGCTCCAGCTGGCATAATCATAAATTCTTGTAAATCTACAGAGTTATCAGCATGTGAACCTCCGTTTAAAATATTCATCATAGGAACTGGTAATACTTTTGCATTTACTCCACCTATGTATCTGTACAATGGCATTGCTAAAGCATTTGCAGCAGCATTTGCAACAGCTAATGAAACACCCAAAATTGCATTAGCACCTAACTTGCCTTTATTAGGAGTTCCATCTAATTTAATAAGCATTTCATCAATATAAGTTTGGTCAAATACATTGCATCCAATTAATTCTTCAGCAATTGTTTCATTTATATTATTTACTGCATTTAAAACACCCTTACCTTGATATTGACTTTTATCTCCATCTCTTAATTCTACTGCTTCGTACATTCCAGTTGATGCACCTGATGGTACTGCTGCTCTTCCCATAGAACCATCTTCTAGATATATTTCTACTTCTACTGTAGGAAAACATCTAGAGTCTATTATTTGTCTGGCAACAACATCTACAATTTCTAAATAATCTTTCATTTAATATTACCCTCCTTGTATTATGAACTTTAGTATGAATATCTACTAATACTGCTATAATAATAGATAAACTCAACTAAAAAGGCTTTTTTACTTACCATAATATTATTAGTAAAAATTTTTTAATTATTCATTTTATATATTATTTAAATTTTCAACATAATACTTCGTTTGAGTTTTTTTGTAATTATGGTTGATTTTTACATTTAGTTATAAGATAATAGTATTACATCCTTTAACCAATGTTATGGGATTACTTTTTAATTAGGGGTGATTTATAAAATGATTAAAAAATTTATTATTGCATCTTTAGCTACTGTATTAACAGTTGGACCATGTTTGCCAGCTGTAACTGCAGAAGCTGCAGTTAATTCTGATAAGTATCTAGGACAAACTGTAGATAGCAACGGAAAGTATCAAGGGTGGTATAAATTCTCAGATGGCAGCTGGGGATACTATATTGACTACGGAAAATTAGTTAAAAACGTTTGGGTAAACGAGCCTGATGGTGACTATGGTATAGGCGCCGATGGTAAGATGGTAACTGGATGGTTTCCTAATGCTATAGACAACAAGTGGTACTACTTCCAATCAGATGGTAAGGCAAGCAAGGGCTGGCTACAAAGTGATGGATTATGGTACTACATGGATAACAAAGGAGCTATGTTAACAGGTTGGCAAAAAATTAATGAAAGATGGTATTATTTCGATACAACTACTGGAGTAATGGCAAGTAATATCAAAGTTGATGGATATTATTTATCTGCAGATGGTTCTCTGCAATAATATCACTCTATCCTGTATATAGATTAATATTAAAATTGATAATGTAGAATGAATAATGAATAATAAAAACTTATATAAAAAATAAAAATTTTATAAGCAAAACATATAAAATGCGATTACATTTTAAAAATCATTCTACATTCTATATTATCAATTCTGATTAGAATTAAACTATCCTAATTTCATTGTCAGCTATAACTTCTAGAGACAAAACTATAAATCATATATTTACTCAATTCCAGATAATTGTTCAGCTTCACAATATTTTTTAAATTTTAGTCTCCACATTTTTGCTTTTCTAGAATCTATTTTGTTTATACCTTCTAAGAACTCTTCAAGAACTCCAATTCTATTCAATCCCTTCATGAGATGCCTTGGATAATCAACTTTCCTTGTATAAGCTTTCTTCGGATCTATTATCATGAGTTTTTCATCTTCTGAAACATAAATATCTTTGCAACGAGTATCAAGCTTTTTAAATTTAAGTTTTTTAAATTCTAATAACAACTGATATATATTTTCTATCAACGAATTACTCAATCCGCTCTCTTTAATGTATTCATCAAGCCTTTCTCCTTCCACCATATCCCTTACAACATATAACTTTCCTTTCTTATACATGTACGGAAAATATTTTGATCCATTAGTTTTAGCAAGAATACTTCCTTCATCATTACATACCTTTTGCTTTAAAAATATTTTTATAACTTTTTTATTAGGCAATTCATAAACTACTCCATTATTTCCTTGTCCTAAATAGTTTGCCTCTCTAAATAATTTTTCTGTAATTTCATCAAAGTCAGCAGAATATGCAAAATTTTTTTTCATATTATCAGTCCTAAATCTTTTTTATAAATATATTAATTTATTGTTTACTTTATGCAATTCTATCTAGGCACATGAAATAAAATAACAAATCCAAAATGTCATTATTATTTTTCATCAGGCAAGGAAGCAAATTTGTTTGATCATAGGCTATTAGAGGAATCTGTTAATGAGCAGATAAAATTATTGTATCCCCATTATGTCTTGTTTATAGATATTCAATTTAAGAATTAGATTTATAATTAGAATGTGTTTTCATACTAGAAATAAGGAGAATTCTTTTACGTAACGTTGCGTTGACAATTTGGCTGTTCGAAAATCCACAGCCAAATTATCTAGCAACCGAGCAAAAAAATTCCCCTTATTTAGGTTATCTATCACATAAGTCTAGATTCAAAGTTGTTTCTCTATACTATAAAACAAAAACGTCATTAACTAAAATGTTAATGACGTTTTTGTTTTATTCTTTATATTAAATAAAATTACTTATTTAATATTAAATTTTCTCCAGTCATTTCAGCAGGTACTTCTAAACCTAATTGACCTAACATTGTTGGAGCTATATCAGCAAGCTTTCCATCTTTTAATTTCTTGCCTTCAGTATCATTTGATACCCAAACAAATGGAACTGGCTCTGTAGTATGAGCTGTATATGGATTTCCTGTTGAGAAATCTATCATAGTTTCAGCATTACCATGGTCTGCAGTAATAAATACACATCCATCTTTTTCTAAGACTTTATTTACGACATTACCTAAACACTCATCAACAGATTCAATCGCCTTAACAGCTGCTTCAACAACACCTGTATGTCCAACCATATCTGGATTTGCAAAGTTTAGAATTATCATATCATATTTATCGCTATCTAACCTAGCTAATAATTCTTCTGTTACTTCATATGCACTCATTTCTGGTTTTAGATCATAAGTTGCAACCTTTGGTGATGGAATTACAACTCTTTCTTCACCTGGATTTTCTTTTTCAACACCACCATTAAAGAAGAAAGTAACGTGAGCATACTTTTCAGTTTCAGCAATTCTTAATTGATTTAATCCCTTACTACTTACATATTGTCCAAGAGTATTAGCTAAGGTTTGTGGAGTATAAGCAACATGAACTCCTTCTAAAGTTTTATCATATTGAGTCATTGTTACAAAAGTAAGATCTAAAGTTTCTCTCTTAAATCCTACAAATTCTTTATCATTAATAGCTCTAGTTATTTCTCTTGCTCTATCTGGTCTAAAGTTAAAGAATACAACTGAGTCTCCGTTCTTAATATTAGTTATTGGGCTACCATTTTCTAAGATTACTGTTGGTAAAACAAATTCATCAGTTTTGTTGTCATGATATGAATTTTCAATTGCTTCTACTGCACTATTAGCAGTTTCACCTTTACCTAAAACTAATGCGTTATATGCAAGTTCAACTCTTTCCCATCTATTATCTCTATCCATTGCATAATATCTACCACTTATAGTAGCAATTTTACCTACTCCAATTTCAGCCATTGCAGCTTCAGTTTCTTTTATGAATTCTTTTGCTGATGAAGGTGGTACATCTCTTCCATCCATGAAAGCATGAACAAAAACATTTTGAACTCCTTCTTTTTTAGCAAATTCTAAAAGACCTTTTAAATGATCAATGTGTGAGTGAACTCCACCATTTGATAATAATCCCATTAAGTGTAGCGCTGCTCCAGTTTTTTTAGCATTACTCATAGCTAATCTAAGAGCTTCATTTTCAAAAAAGTCCCCATCCTTAATAGCTTTAGTAATTCTAGTTAATTCTTGATATACAATTCTACCTGATCCAATATTTAAATGTCCTACTTCTGAATTTCCCATTTGACCTTCTGGTAATCCAACTTCTAATCCACTTGCTTGTAATTGAGAATTTGGATAATTTGCAACTAATCTATCGAAATTTGGTTTCTTAGCTAAACTTACAGCATTTCCTTCTGATTTTGGTGCAATTCCAAAACCATCTAATATCATTAACATAACTGGCTTTTTTGACATGTTTTTACCTCCATTTTTATCTCATTGAATAATAGCATACACCTATTATTATAATTTCGTTTTATTACAATATTATTATATTATTTTTTAATAATCATTGCAACTTTGTAAATGTCTTCATTTATCATATATAGCATCTTTTTGTGAATTATTTTTTACTACATAATGAATAATTTGCATCAATATTTCTTGTCGAAATACCACTTCTGTTTTTAGTAATTCATTCTAAAAAAAAAGTTATGAACATAAAGTTCATAACTTTTATATCCTAGTAGTTAACTATTGCAGAAAAATCTGCTGCAACTAAGCTAGCTCCACCAACTAATGCTCCATCGATATCAGACATTTCCATTTGAGCTTTTATTGTGTTTGGTTTAACTGATCCACCGTATTGAATTCTTGTTTTTTCAGCATATTCTGAACCGTACATTTCAGCAACCATAGATCTTATTGCTTTTATTGTTTCATTTGCTTGCTCATCTGTAGCAGTTTTACCAGTTCCGATTGCCCAGATTGGTTCGTAAGCAATAACTAATTTTTCTACTTGTTCATTAGTTAATCCAGCTATATCAGCTTTAATTTGAGCTTCGATAACTTTATTAGTAGTTCCGTTTTCTCTTTGTTCTAAAGTTTCTCCACAACAAAGAATTGGAGTGATGTTGTGTTCAAAAGCTTTTTTAACCTTTTTGTTTAATGCTTCATCAGTTTCATTGAAGTATTCTCTTCTTTCGCTGTGTCCTAAAACAACATAATCAATTCCCATAGCTTCAAGCATTGATGGAGAAACTTCTCCTGTGAAAGCTCCACTTTCTTCAAAGTGCATGTTTTGTGCAGCAACTTTTATATTTGATCCAGCTACAGCTTTTTTTACTGCATCTAAACATACAAAAGTAGGACATACAACTACATCACATGTAGCATCTTTAACTAATGGTTTTAATTCTTCTATCATTTTAACTGCTTCATCAACAGTTTTATTCATTTTCCAGTTACCTGCTATAATTGCTTTTCTCATTGATATTCACCTCATAATTAAATTTTATTATTTTAGGCACATTAAAAAAAATAATCATGGCATTTCGGCTTGTTATCTTCTCTCATGTGTCTTAGTTTCGTATCTTACTGAATCATTTTAAAATTACTTATCTTAACCAAATAATTTTAATACTTTTTTATTTTTGAATATTCTTTAATTGATATGAACTTAAGAAAATTGATCAAGTTTTCTTAAGTTCATCTAAATATAATTTTTAAAATCAATTAACTAATAATCTTAAATGAGACTTTTGGCCTAAAGTTTCTACAAATCCCGTCGAACTTGTTTTAATAAAATCAATTAATAATCTTTCAAAATATTATTTATTTAACAATCAATATTTTTAATATTCATTAAACAATATTAGTAATATTAGAAACTACTTTTTATTTATATATATCTATTAGAATTAGTCATTTAATGCAGCAATTCCTGGTAATACTTTACCTTCTAAGAATTCAAGTGATGCTCCACCACCAGTTGAGATATGAGTCATCTTATCTCCAAATCCTAAAATGTTAACAGCAGCAGCTGAATCTCCACCACCGATTATAGTAGTAGCACTTGAATCAGCCATAGCTTTAGCTACTGCAATTGTTCCTTTGTTGAAGTTTTCAAATTCGAACACTCCCATTGGTCCATTCCAGATTACAGTCTTAGCATCTTTAACAGCTTCTGCATATAAAGTTTCTGTCTTTGGTCCAATATCTAATCCCATACTTCCAGCAGGAATGTTTTGATCTTCAGTAACTACAGCAGCTACATCTTTAAATTCTGCAGCAACTCTATGGTCTACTGGTAATAAGAACTTAACTCCCTTTTCTTCTGCCTTTGCAATCATTTCTTTAGCGTAGTCAAGTCTATCTTCTTCAACTAATGAAGTTCCGATTTCATATCCTTGAGCCTTTAAGAATGTATAAGCCATTCCACCACCAATGATGATTGTATTAACTTTATCTAAAAGATTGTTAATAACAGCAATCTTATCTGAAACTTTTGCTCCACCTAAAATAGCAACAAAAGGTCTTTCTGGAGTTTCAACTGCATTTCCTAAAAATTTTAATTCTTTTTGAATTAAGTATCCACATACAGCAGTATCTATATAATCAGTTACTCCAACTGTTGAACAGTGAGCTCTGTGAGCTGTTCCAAATGCATCATTAACAAATACGTCAGCTAATGAAGCTAATTCTTTAGAGAATGTTTCAACGTTCTTTGTTTCTTCTTTTCTGCATCTAGTGTTTTCTAATAAAACGATGTCTCCATCTTTCATTTCTGCAACTGCTTTTTTAGCATTTTCACCAACAACTTCTTCATCTCTAGCAAAAACAACTTCTTTATCTAACATTTCACTTAATCTTTTAGCAACTGGAGCTAATGATTTTGAAGCATCTTTTCCTAAGTGTGAGCAAAGAATAACTTTTGCATTATGTGCAACTAAATATTTGATTGTTGGAAGTGCTCCATTTAATCTGTTTTCATCAGTTATAACACCATCTTTTAATGGAACATTAAAGTCACATCTTACTAGTACTTTTTTTCCGTTAACATCGATATCTTCAATTGTTTTCTTGTTAAAATTCATTCACTTTCACCTCTAAAAATATTTTATCAGATTTTAAAATAGTCTGGCCTTATAGCCTTATACTACAAAACCAGACTTATTTTTAACATAAAATTGCGCAATTATGTTCTATTAGATCTAAATTACTTTAAGTTAGCGAAGTATCCTAAAGTTCTGATTAATTGGTTAGTGTATGACATTTCGTTATCATACCAAGAAGCAACTTTAACTAATTGTTCTCCGTTAACTTCCATAACTTTAGTTTGTGTAGCATCGAATAATGAACCGAAGCTGCTTCCGATGATATCACAAGAAACTATTTCATCTTCAGTATATCCGTAAGATTCAGTAGCAACAGCCTTCATAGCAGCGTTAACTTCTTCTACAGTTACTTTCTTATCTAAAGTACAAACTAATTCAGTTAATGAACCAGTGATACATGGAACTCTTTGAGCACCACCATCTAATTTTCCTTTTAATTCAGGAATAACTAATCCGATTGCTTTAGCAGCACCAGTTGAGTTAGGGATGATTGAAGCTGCAGCTGCTCTAGCTCTTCTTAAATCACCTTTTCTGTGTGGAGCATCTAAAGTATTTTGATCGTTAGTGTATGAGTGAATTGTTGTCATGAAACCTTTTGTTAATCCAAAGTTATCATTTAAAGCTTTAGCCATTGGAGCTAAACAGTTAGTAGTACATGAAGCACCTGAAATAACTGTATCTGTTGATTTTAAGATTTCGTGGTTTACATTGTAAACTACTGTTGGTAGATCGTTTCCTGCTGGAGCTGAAATAACAACTTTCTTAGCACCTGCTTGAATATGAGCTGAAGCTTTGTCTTTTGAAGCAAAGAATCCAGTACATTCTAAAACGATATCTACATTTAATTGTCCCCATGGTAAGTTTGCTGGGTTAGCATCTGCAGTAACTTTGATTTCCTTTCCGTTTACTACAAAAGCTCCTTCTTTAACTTCGATTTCTCCATCGAATCTTCCTTGAGCTGAATCATATTTGAATAAGTGAGCTAACATTTTAGCATCTGTTAAGTCGTTGATTGCAACCACATTAAATTCAGGGTTGTTGATCATTAATCTTAAAGCTAATCTTCCTATTCTTCCAAAACCATTAATTGCTACGTTTACCATTACAATTACCTCCTAATAATACATTTCTTTTTTTTTATAAAAATAAATTTTACAAACTAATTTAATTACTGAATTCGATTTTCTAATATATCTAGTATACCATTAGCTGCCGCTTCATCGGTAACCAGTACACCAGTGAAATCATTAAATTCAGTTGCTATAATCGACTCTACTTTATTTTTCCCACCTGCTACTGCAATATGTGTCTTGATTTTTTTTGCTTCATTAATTTTAATTCCAATTGTGGTAGCTTCTGAGATTATTTTTGAGTCTCTACTAAAGTAACATCCAAATGCTTCTCCTACAGCTCCGTTATTTATTAAGTTATCTATTTCTTTCTCCGGAACTCCTCTTTTTCTAGCCATCTGCACTGCATTACCTATACCATACATTAGAACATCTGCTTTATGAATAGCATCAATAACAGCTTTAACAGCTTCTTCTTTAAGCAAAGTATCTACTATATCTAAGCTTAAATTTTCTGAGATATGAAGCATTTTATAAGTACCATTTAACTTTTTAGCTAAGGTTGCTGCTAATGTATTAGCTTGGGTTTCAACTTTCTTTCCCATTCCACCTCTTGCTGGTACTACTTGTATGTTAGACAAATTTGTTATTTTGGGAAATGCTTCTACTACTTCTTTTAATGTGCTGCCACCTGTTAATGCTACAATAGAATTATCTTCTAAAACATCTTTAACATAATTAGCACATGCTTTTCCTAAGTCTTTTAAGACTAATGAATTTTCTTCCACATCCCCTGGGACTATAATTACTTTTTTTAAATTAAGTAAAGATTTTATTTTTTCTTCCATATGGGAAAGTCCCTTTATTTCATGTATAAAATCTTTTAATTTTATTATAAGTTCTACTCCATCACTTGTAACTGTCATACCTGCAGTATTTATATCAATTAAACCTTGATCCTTTAAAAAACCTATTTCAGTTCTAACACTTCTTTCTCCGATATTTAACTTATCAGATAATACTCTTCTCCCAATAGGTTGATTGTGATAGATTGTTAAAAGTATGTTATACCTTTTATCTAATGTATTTACAAGCTCAGGAACTATTTTCCTTTGTAATTCTAATATTTCCTGCAACTCAAACACTCCCTTGGTCTTCAACTGTCCCATCATATTTCATTGTGTCCCACATGTATTATTATAAAACACCTTGATAAATTTTTAAACCCTTTAGCAAAACTTTTTTTATAATATTCCAAAAAAAGTTTAAATATTAAATAAATTATTTTTTTTACTATGAAAGAAATATTATATAATAGTATCATTTATTGTAAATATAATTTTAAGGTATAATAAATTTATTTGCTCACAAGTACTGTTACACAATCTTAAATATCTTGGATTATTGCTATAAAAAAATGCATAATTAATAATTAATAAATAAACTTCTACACTTATTTCATTCATCAATTATTAGTATGCATTTTTTTAATATTATTATAATCTTTTTCTCATAGAAGAAGATTTAATTCCTAATTCCTCTCTATATTTTGCTACTGTTCTACGCGAAATTTTCATATTGCTTTCAGTTAACATATTACTTATTGCTTGATCTGAAAGAGGCTTTTCTTTATTTTCCTGTTCAACTATTTTCTTTAATAAATTTTTTATTTTTATTGTTGACATATCTTCTTGATTATTTGATGATATTCCAGTTGCAAATAAATCTTTTATTTTTATGGTGCCATAACTCGTTAATACATATTTATCTTTAATTGCTCTACTCACAGTTGACTCATGAACTTTAATTTTATCTGCTATTTCTTTTAATGTTAAAGGTTTTATATATTGCTTACCATTCTTAAAAAATTCATTCTGCCTCTCTAAAACACATTCTAAAACTTTATATAATGTATTTTTTCTTTGTTCTATCGACTTTATAAGGAACAATGCTTTATTAATCTTCTCCTTAACATAAGTGTTTGTTTCTGAATCTTTATCATTTTCCAAGACCTGTTTGTACATTTTGTTTATTACAAGTTTAGGTAATACACTTTCATTCATCATTATAAAAAATTCACCATCAATATTTTTAATTTCAGCATCAGGTATAATATAATTCACCTCTTCACCTGTAAAAAATCCTCTTGATGGTTTAGGTTCTAAACTCTTAATTAAATCCCCATATCTTTGAGCTTCTCTTGGCGAAATATTAAGATCCTTTCCAATTAAATCATATTTATTTTCTGCAATATTTTCTAAATGATTTGAAATCATTTTTTCTATAATATCATCTAAAATATTTAATTTTAGACTCTGAATAAACAAACATTCTTGTATATTTCTAGACCCTATTCCATATGGTTCTAATGATTGTACCACTTTTAAAGCTTTCTCTATATCTTCATTAGGAATACCTAGTTCCTTAGAAAATTCCTCTATAGATAACTCTAAATATCCTCTAGAATCTAAGGATTCTATAATGTATTTAGATATGCTTATTGTATATGGATCACAATCGATCTCCACTAGTTGTTCATATAAATATTCTTTCAACGATTTCTTTTTTTCTATAAAATTTAGTGGCGATGTTTCATCCTCATCTCTAAAGTAACTTTTTTCAGACTTATCACAATAATTATCCGAATATAATTCTTCTACTATTTTTTTATAATCGTATCTTTCTTCCATTTGCATTTCACTATTAACTTGAGTGTCGTCATATGATTCCTCATTTACCTCTAGAATTGGATTTTCTGAATATTCGTTATCAATGTATTCTCTTAAATCATGAAGAGACATTTGCAAAAGTTTTATAGATTGCTGCATATTTTGAGTTAACACCATTCTCTGCTCTTGAGTCATCTTCATTCTATAATCTAAATTCATAAATATCCCCCTTATATCATCTTGTATACTTCTTTAAAATATCATAGTTAAACGTATTCACAATTCTAATTATTTACTGTATTTCTTTTATATAGTATAACCTTTTATTGTCCATAATGGCAAGTATGCCATACACTTTAATTATTTATATTATTCTATTTCCCTCTTTATTCCTAATATAGACTTAATAAAACAGCAAACAAATAAAAAAATATATTAATAAAATTAACTAATTTAATTTTATTAATATATTTTAAAACAATACAATATGTTCTATGATATAACTGTTTATTATTTTGTTAAAAATACTAATCCACAGCAATGTGGTCCCGAATGTATACTAACTGTTGATCCAACTGAACATTCAATAAAATCAACATTATTTTCAATCATATATTTTTTAAGCGCTTCTTTGATCTCAACATTGTCTACATCAATTAATATAACCGGAACATCTTCATCTAGATTAGAATTTTCTAAATCATCAATAATTTTATTAATCGCTTTTTTCGTACCTCTAATTTTATCTTTTACAGACATAAGCCCATCTTTTATATCTAGCACTAGTTTAATTCCAAGTATTCCGCCCACAATTCCAGCTGTTTTCGAAATTCTTCCACCTCTAACAAGGTATTCTAAGGATTCAAAACAAACTGAAAGCTTAACATTTTTCTTAATATTGTTTAATTCGTTTTCTATCTGAATTATATCGTATCCTTTATCCCTAAGCTTAGCAGCCTTTAATACCAATATACCTAATGCCGCTGTAACATTTTGAGAATCGATAACTACTATATCATTACTTTCTAGCATTTCCTTTGCTATGCATGCTGATTGATAAGTTCCACTCATTGCAGATGACATATGAATTGAGATAATTTTATATCCTTCATCTAAATATTTCTTATATGATTCCATAAACCTATTTGGAATTACTTGAGCTGTAGTTGGTAATATACCTTCCTTTTCTATCTTCTCAAATACCATCTTAGGATTTATTTCAACCCCATCTAAATAACTTTTTTCTTCAAAGTTTATTAGTAATGGTAAAACCTCTATATCATATTTATTGTATATATCATTTGATAAATCTGCAGTGCTATCAGTAATGATTTTTATCTTTTCCATTCATCTTCATTCCTCTTCAATTATTTCATATTCGGAAATCCTAATTGCCTTAAAGCTTCATAAGCTACTATAGCTACAGTATTGGATAAATTTAAACTTCTAGCACTAGATTTTATCATAGGTACTCTAAGTCCATTAAGTCTTTTATGAACTTCTTCAGGAACACCGCAAGACTCTCTTCCAAACATTATAAAATCACCTTCTTCAAAGGAAATTTCATCATAATGTGTTCCTTCATGAGTAGTTGATAAGAAAATTCTCTTATCACCATACTTTTCCATGAACGCTTCATAACTTTCATGTACTTCCATTTCTAAGTCCTTCCAATAATCTAAACCTGCTCTTCTCACTTGCTTTTCACTTATATCGAAACCTAATGGCTTTATTAAGTGTAATTTACTATTTGTAAGAACACAAGTTCTAGCAATATTTCCTGTATTTTGAGGTATCTCTGGTTGATACAATACTATGTTTAAATTCAAATTTTCACCTTCTCTTATTTATACAAAATTAACCTTTGTTTAGGCACATGAAAATAAATAACAAGTCCATCTGACATGATTATTTTCTTTCATGTGCCTTATTTAAAAATTATACTATACGGTTCATAACAAGTCAAAATTATGTATAAGGCACGTGAAAATATTCTAGCAACGTGACTTGTTATTTATTTAAATGTGCATAAATAGTATATAAATAAAAACATACCTTCGTTAAATCATAAAGAAGATATGCTTTTATAAATTATTGTTTTGGTTTTGCTTCATCAGCCGCAGGGGGTGAAGGAGCTGTAGTATCTTGAGGCATTTCTGGTGTTTGAGTTGTTGTATTATCAGTAGTTGGCTCTGGCTGAGCAGTTCCTTTTCTAACAGTTACATCAACACTTGCATAAGTATCATTTGATATAACTTCTTTATTTACTTCAACTCCATTTTCATAAGTCACCTGGTATGATCTTGCTCTATAACCAGTAGTACCACCACCTTCAGATATTTCTTGTCCAACTGGCAGAGTACTATCATCAACCACTTTAGATTGCGGAGGAATAGTTTCAAGTATTTCACTTACCATATCATATGTTTTCCCATTTAATTCACTTGGATCACCATATACATTATAAGTTACATTTTTGTCCTGAGTGATACCCTGAATATAAATTGGAAAATCATACGTATTTTTAAATTTATAATCTAAATACCCATAAGAAACTGTTGCATCTAACCCTGGTTTAGCATATCCAACTGACATTGAGTGATTTGTTCTTTCAACAGATCTCAAATTCGATTTCATAACTGCCCTATAAAGAGTTGTAGATACTTGACAGATACCTCCACCAATTCCTGGTTCAACCTTATTACCTACGTAAGTTCCAGCCTCTTTATATCCTCTTTCAACTGTTCTAGGTCCTACCACATCATTAAAACTAAATGTTTCTCCAGGCATAACAACTGTTCCATTTACTGCTGCAGTTGCTAATTCTATATTATTACATCGACCTGGCGCTGAGGAACTATAATTAGTTGAAAAAGTTCCAATCAATCCCTTAACTTTTGCTAAATCTTCTTTAGTTACTTTTGGCTTTGTTGTTTCAACATCTAATGCAACTGCATCATTATCACTAATTTCCCCATTTATAGCTTCTTTTAATTTTTGATCTAACGCATCTAAATCTATTGTTTTTCCATCTACTTCTGAGTTAACAGTTATATTATTTCCATCTATGCTTAAAGTAGCATCCTTAGCTGATTGTGTAATATCTTTTTGTAATTTCTCTTCATATACTTTTAATTTTTCTTCATCATAAAGGAAATTTAATTTCACCTGATGCTTCTTAAATTCTCCTCTTTTTATGTCGATATACTTCTTAAAATACCCATCATCTTTTCCAAATTGATAAGCTTCATTAACTGTTCCATCTATATCATAGCTTGGCATTATATTAGAATAAATAAGTTCAAATTGTTTGTCTTCTACTGATATATGTAATTTTTTATCGCCAATAGCTCCATTAAATGTTTCAGCAAGCTTATCTTTAGCCTGTTCTTTAGTCATACCTCCAATATCTACATCTTGTACAGTTACCCCAGGATATATCTTTCCTTCCCACTTATTAACTGTCTCTTTTATAGATAATGAATATGCATACAACGCACCAGCCAAAACAACTGCTAGTCCAATCATTCCAAGCATAGTGTTTCTTTGCATTTTATATTTGACAGGCTTAGATGTACGTATTCTTTTTCCATTACTGTTCACCAATCAATATTCTCCTTTCGAGGAATCTAATTCTATATTTAATTTTTAGATACGTTATTAACGCATACTCAAAAAAATAATAAGTCTGCATGTTAGTCTATTTTTTGTCATACTTAGTAAGCATATTAATCTAATAGCGTCCTATGAGACAAATATACAGCCCTTTTTACAAAAAACATACATCACATTATAAACTCACCAATTTTTTTCATATACTATAACAATTTACAATAATGTAAAATTGTTATTATTGTTAACATTATAACATATCCCAATTGATATATGGTAGTAATATTATCATATATCAATTGAAATATAAGTTGAATTTTATTTTATAAAGTTACTTTTGCTCTAGTTTTTGAAGTTTCTCCATCATAATCAAAAGCTTCAATACTTACTACTACAGGAACATTTTTTTGAACCTTGATATCGTTCTTTTTTATAACATAATTTGTTGCTTTTTCATCCACAGTTCCTACCCATTCATTATTTACAAAAATATTATATCCTAATAAATCTATATCCTGATTAGGGTTCCAAGATACATTTATGTTACCACCTTGAAAACTCGCATTAAGTCCAGTAACTGTACGTGGTTGTGTTAATAAGTCTATATTATTAGGTCCCCAATTCGCATCAACCGGATTTCCAACCCCTTCAATTACTTGAGCTTCACTATATTGCCAAATTCTCCATCTAGTCCATCCTCCTATATTAGGTGGAACTATTGGATTAATAGGCACACTAGTATACATAGCTATCCATAGTATCATATTTTTTAATGGATATCCTCTTCCCTCAATATAGAAATTATTATATAATTCTATAAAAAACAGCCCAGTATATAGCATCAATCTTCTTCTAGTTTTCTTCTCAAATCTTTTTCTAAATCTGTCAATCCAATTTATTAATGTTTTTGTACTTATAGATTTATCTACAGGAACCTCTACATCTAGTACCGGAAATAAATCACCATAATCCTTATCCCCAAATCCTCTTTGCAGCGTAACTATAAAATCATCGCATTGTCTATCTGCATCTGTTAAATCATAAGATGGAACTGCAAAATGATATGCACCAACTGGTATTCCATACTTTCTACTATCTGCTGCATGTTGTATAAATTTTTTATCAATTCTAAATGTTCCCGATCCTGATCCAGATGCTCTTAAATATAAAAAATCTAATTTGCCAGCTAGTACATCAAATTGTACATTCGTAGTATATTCATTTATGTCTATTCCAAAAAGACTTTTAGAATTTTTATCCTGCATATTTCCTCCAAATAAAAAATACTTCTCTACTATAAATATTAATTTAATCTCAAAAAAGTACCTATAATTATTAATATTCTTTACAGGTATTGTGAAATACTCAAAGTTTCATGATAACAACCGAAATGTTAAAAACTTTAAATATATTAAAAACAATCAATATTATGGATGAATATATAAACAGAGAAATTAACCACATATTTGTGAAATAGACATTGAAAATAAGCTGCTTAGACATCTTAATGTCAGGTTTTTGAACTTTAGTTTGTGCAAATTTTATATTTCGAGCAAACTGAAGTTGGTACAACCTAACATTTAGATGTTCCCATCGAAATTTTCTTAGTCCTATGGAACAAATATGTGGTTAATTTCGGTAAGGTATTGCAAAACTTTAATTTTAACAATACCTTCAGATTAAGTGTAATCCTATCTTTCTATTTTCATTGAATCTTCTATGATCATGTCTATTAATTCAGCAAATCCTATATTTATTGCTGCTGCACTTTTAGGAATCAAGCTATTTTTAGTCATTCCTGGTAATGTATTCACTTCTAAAATATAAGGAATACCTTCTTGTGTAACAATCATATCAACTCTAGAATATACTTGACACTTTAGCGCTCTATATGTTGCTAATGCCATTTTTTCAACTTCTACGTGTAGATTTTTCTCTAACTCTACAACTATTTCTTCCGCTCCACCATCTTCATATTTTGAAGCAAAATCAAAGAATTCTGACTTCGGCTTTATTGCAATAACTGGAAGCATTTTATCTCCATAAACAGGGCAAGTTATTTCATCACCTTTTATGAACTTTTCTATCATAACTTCATTATCCCATTTAAATGCTTCTTCAATACAATTTTTAATATCTTTTTCTTCTTTTACAACAAATGTAGCTACACTTGATCCTCCATGAGTTGGCTTAACTACTACTGGATATCCTAAGTTATTTATTTGATCAAAATTAATTTCATCATCTTTGTTTAGATTTATCCAAGGTGCAGTTCTAATGTTAGCAGCTTGTAAAATAGATTTTGTTACATCCTTATCCATGCACATTCCACTACTTAATGGACCACATCCTGAATATGGAATCCCTAATGTTTGAAGAACTGCTTGCACCGTACCATCTTCTCCAAATTGTCCATGCAATGCCAAAAGTGCAAAATCTATGCCATTAACTTTATTGACTATATCTTCTTTTTTATCTATAACTATAGGTACTATTTCATATTTTTCCTTATTTATATTCTCTAATATTGAATTCCCACTTTTTAATGATATTTCTCTTTCTGATGAAATACCGCCCATTATAACTCCGACTTTCATAATTAACCTCCAAATATTTTATGAATACTCATTTTAAAGTCATTATCAATTTGACTTATTATCTTTTTAAGATGCTTTAATCCTAATTCCATATATAAATTATAATAATTTTTATATAAAAATAAAAGAACCACTAAACTTATAAATATTATTAATAGTGGTTCTTTTCGTTTATGAAAATGAAATTTAGACTTATGTGGTAACTTACTAAAAGAAATGGAACTATACTTCAAAATTCAAATTTAATTTGTAGATTATTTATTTATAAATAATAAATATACAATTCATCTATTCTGTAAAATGTTATTTTCAAAATTCTTTAATGTATATTTTTAATATATTTTATTGTCATACTTACATACATCACTTAATGGACATTCTTTACATTTTGGTTTTCTCGCAATACAACATCTTCTTCCATGAAAAATTAAAAGATGATGCATTAACGTCCATTCCTTTTTAGGAATTTCTTTTTGTAATTGTTTTTCAACTTCTAAAACATTATCTGAATTAGCTAAATCTAATCTATTAGAAACTCTGAATACATGTGTATCTACTGCAATAGATGGTACTCCAAAAGCATTTGACAAAACCACATTTGCTGTTTTTCTTCCTGCTCCTGCTAGTGAAGTTATTCCTTCCATAGTCTGTGGAACTTCTCCATTAAATTTTTCTTTTAATTGTCTAAACATAAGTATTAAATTTTTAGATTTATTTCTATATAATCCTATCTGCCTTATTCTTTCTTCAAGTTCGTCGTTAGCCAATGTTAAAAATGCATCTAAATCTGGATAATCTTTAAATAAGCTTTCTGTAACTTCATTTACTTTTTTATCAGTTGTTTGAGCTGATAGTATTGTGGCAACAAGTAATTGAAGCGGTGTTTTATAATTCAACTCACACTTTGCATCAGGATACGTTTCTTTTAAAATCTCTATGATTTTCTTCGTCCTTGCTTTCATATGCTTTTAAAACTCCTTATTTATAAACTCCTCTGTAATTTTCAGGTAAGAGTTTCGCTATACTTCTCATTAGTATATCCATGCATTTATCTTCATATTCATGTCTATCTTCTTGTTTTTCCCTAGGTGGAAATTCAACTTTTTTTCCTATATTTATAGTCACATCTGAATTTTGCCATTTTTCCGATCCCATATTACCATCTTTACTTATAGGCAATAGTTTATCTGTTCCAGACATACCAATTGGTATTATTTCTGCCTTTGCCATCCTTGCAAATAATAATATACCTTTTTTACCCTCTATCATTTGACCAGTTCTACTTCTAGTTCCTTCTGGGAATATTAAAATATCATTTCCGCCTTTAAGTGTTTTAACTACTTTAGTAATAGCATCTTTATCAGCTGAACTAGGTTTAATAGGTATATTTTTAACTATTTTAGTTCCTAAACTTGTTATTGGATCATCAGATAATTTCACTCCCGCTATAAAATATGGATCACTTTTTTCTTTTAGTACTCTTTCTAAAACCAATCCATCTGAATTACTTAAATGATTACAAACAAATATTCTCGGTTTCTTAACTTCATCTATATTTTCTATGCCATTCACTGTTAGGTTTGCATATTTCTTTATATATCCATCAACTATTCTGTTTGCTACCTTTATAACTAAACCTTCTGGTAGTAGTTTTATAATGTTTACTACAACTGGGGATAACATTCTTTTCCACCTTCCTTATAAACAATAATATATACATTATATATTTTTTCCCATACCTATGCAATTCTTAATATTCCTTACTATTTAACGATCAAAATCCAATTTACCCCACTCAAAATCTTGATTCGCTAATCTTATTACATTACTTATTACAATAAATTGTAAATATTGTAATAAAATATTAATAAAGATGCAATATATTTCTTAATAAAAAAGGTATAAAATATAAGCTAAATAACTTAATTTTATACCTTTAATATTCAACCATTCACAAATTTTAAGATAATTAATTTACAATAAAATAAAATCTAAATTGGCGAATTATTTTTAACCAAATACTATATTAGCCATATGAAAGAAAATAACAAATCCAAAATGTCATGATTATTTTTAAATAACCATATCATTAAATATTTTCTTTTTCTGTCCTTTTATATCTCTTATTTCAATTATAGTTGCAGTTGGATTAGTTCTTACAATATTTTTAGCTTGGGTACCTACTGCAGTTGCCTTTGCTGGTACATCTTTTACTACTACAGCATTAGCCCCAATCTTAGCACCTTCCTCTATAGTAATAGGTCCAAGTACCTTAGCCCCTGTACCTATCAATACATTATCTTTTATTGTTGGATGCCTTTTGCCTGTATCTTTTCCAGTTCCACCAAGTGTTACTCCATGATAAAGAGTTACGTTATCCCCAATTTCTGTTGTCTCTCCAATTACAACTCCCATTCCATGGTCTATAAATAATCCATTACCTATAGTAGCCCCTGGATGAATTTCTATTCCTGTAAAAAATCTTGATAGCTGTGAAATTAATCTCGCCAAAAAAAATCTATTATGCAAATAAAAAAAGTGTGATATTCTATACGCAATTAAAGCATGAATACATGGATACAATAGTAATACTTCTATCTTACTTTTAGCTGCTGGATCCTCATTTAAAATTCTTTCTAAATCATAATTCAATCTTTTAAACACAGCTCTATCTCCTTTTCATATGATTTCAATAAAATAATTAAAATTTTGCAATGCATAATTTTATTCAACTAACTGTTAAACATAATTTTTAAAGTTAATTGAAACTACAAATTATGCATTGTAATATTAATTATTTCTGAATTAATTAATCATATAGACCCATAGATATATATTTTTCTCCTCCATCTGGAGCTATAACTAATACTTTTTTTCCTTTTCCAAGCTTTTTAGCGACTTCTATAGCTGCATATAATGATGCCCCTGATGATATTCCAACTAAAACACCTTCTGCTTCCGAAAATGCTTTTGCTGTATTAAATGCATCGTCATCCTTTACTTTTATAATTTCATCTACATAATCACTTTCATAAATTCCTGGAATAAATCCAGCACCAATACCTTGAATTTTATGTCCTCCAGGATTTCCACCACTTAAAACTGGCGATGTTGCTGGCTCAACTGCTATTGCCTTTATATTAGTATTCTTTTTCTTCAAGTTTTTAGATATACCAATTAAAGTTCCGCCAGTTCCAACACCAGCTATAAATGCATCTAAATCTGGAATATCTTTATATATTTCCTCTGCTGTTGTTTCAAAATGTTTTTCTGGATTAGCTATATTTTCAAATTGTTGTGGAATAAAAAATCCTTCTCCACTTCCTATTTCAACTGCCTTTTCTATAGCACCCTTCATTCCTTTTGATCCTTCTGTTAAAACAAGCTCTGCACCATAAGCTTTTATTAAATCTCTTCTTTCTTTACTCATTGTTTCTGGCATCACAATTATAACCTTATACCCTTTTATCTTACCTATAAAAGCAAGTGCTATTCCTGTATTTCCACTTGTTGGTTCTACTATTGTTGATCCTGGCTTTAATATTCCTTGTTTTTCAGCTGTTTCTATCATACCAAGAGCTGCTCTATCTTTAACGCTTCCTCCTGGATTGTATTTTTCTAACTTAACATATATATCTGCAATATTTTCATCCTTAATTAAATTATTAACCTTTAAAATTGGTGTATTTCCTATCAAATCTAATGCTTTATTATAAATCATATGTTTTTCCTCCCTTAACTTTCATTTTATATTTATATTATGCAACAAAAAAACTCCATCTTCTATAAACTATATAGAGACGAAGTGTGACTTCCGCGATTCCACTCTAATTGGATTAAAAATTTAATCCCCCTCAAATTAAAGCACAAAATATATGCTATATCACTATAACGGGTGAACCCGGAGAATTTTACTAATTCATATAACACAAACATATACTAAAATGTAATTTATTATTTTGCGTATATTTAATTTTCAAATTTCAACTCCAAAGGGCACTTCACATAAATTCATGATAAAAAGTTCTCAGCTTCCTTTTCTCTCTGTCAACTTTCCTTTATGCTACTTTCTTTTTCACTGCTTTTAATTCTGAGTGTTTTGATAAACTTTATACTAATATTATATTCCATTGACCAAAAAAGTCAACGCTTTTTTTTAATTTTTTAAAAAAGCGTTGACTATTCTAATTCTTCTTTTTCCATAATGGATATAAAAATTCATCTATTAAATCATGAATAATAACTATTCCAACTAATTTATCTTCTTCGTCTACTACCGGAACAGAATTCAAACTATATTTTGCTATAATTTCTACAACTTCATTTATTTCATCATCATGACTTACATGTGATACTGTTTCATCCATTATTTCTTTTATCTTCTTATCAGTATCACATATTATTAAATCTCGTATAGGTACTACCCCTTGAAGATGTTCTTCCTCATCAGTTATATATATATAATACATTACTTCTTCATCTGGCTTCATTTCTTTTAATATTTCTATGGTATCGCCTACTGTAATATTTAAATTAACAGATATGAACTCTTTACTCATTATGCTACCAATAGTTTCATCTTCATATTGTAAAAGTTCTTTAACTTCATCTGCATCTTCTTTCTCCAGATTTACCAATATCTTTTCTCTCTCTTCTTCATCTAGATCATCTAATAAATCAGCTATTTCATCGGTAGGCATATTTTCTAAAACTTCTACAGCTTTACTATCTGATAATTCTTTAATTATGGCACCTTTATATTCTGAATCTATTTCTTCTAATGTATCTGCTGCTAAATCTTCATCCAATGATTCCAACACTTTCTTTCTTAAATTCGTATCTAAGTTTTCCAATATATCTGCAAGATCTGCAGGATGTAAAGTCGATAATTTCTTATATGGTACACTCAGCTTAAGATTATTTTCAATCATTTCTAAAGATTCAACATCATCCCATCTTAAAATCTTATCTTCTAAAGTTTTACCTAAAATTTTATATATAATTTTCATAATCCATGCTATTTTTAATCTTCTATATCTAGCAAGCGGACCTGTTTCAACCCCAATCACCCTATATTCACCAGCAATTCTGGCAATTCTTAAATCATTAACTCGTACAACTTGTTTTCCATTTATATCAACTATCTTTTTATCTAACAAATTTTCTGAAAGTAAATAACTATATCTCATCGGTAATATTTCTTTACTTCCTCTTGTTTTGATTTTTGTCTTTCCATCTCTTTCTACAAATTCTATATATCTAAATTCATAATGAAATGTAACTCCTTCTCTTTTAAGCTTATATCCAATTATCCTAGGATATCCTTCCTCTGTAGTTACATAAATATCTCTTAAAATACCTAACACATCACCAAATTCATCATAAACCTTTTTCCCTAAAATGTTTGTATATAGAAATATGGATAATTTCATTATAAAGGTTCCTCCTCTTCACTATAGAAAGAAATCCCTTAAATGAATACTAAGATTTAGATATTATTTAACCAAACTCATAATTAAATCTTGTATTTAAATCATGACTTGTTTTGATACTGAATAAGTGTTTTAGTATCAAAATTAAATGTCTATTTTATCTTGTGATCCTAACTTCAGATAAACGACTTCTCTCTTTGAATATTTAATTTTTATCGTCTGACTTTTAGAATTCTGAGGTCCGTCCTCCATCTTTTGCACCACCTTATCATTGTGTTTTCTATTAAAAACTATTATCATTTATATTTTATAATTAGACACATTGACTTGTTATTTTTTTGAATGTGCCTTAAGCCAATTCATTACTGTCCTTACTTATTATATTACATACAAGTAAAAAGGCAACAAGATTTTAACCACTTTACCTTTTTATCTAAATTAATGTAATACTATACAAAAAATATTTGCACTTATTTTTTATAGCTATCTACCAGTTCATTTTATTCAAAAATTATATTGTAAAATAAACTAAGTCTTATACTCTATTTTTTTACATCTCTAAATAATATTGATGTTTGTAAACTCACAATCCTTGTGTTAATATACATTAGAATATATACTTTTTAATTAGTACTTTAAAAATAAAATTCCTTCAGAATTTATTAAAATTTAATAATTTAATTATTGTAAATTTTAATTAGAGTTATATATTAAATCATTTTGATAGTTTAAATAAACTTAAAGAATTGGAGATTACATACATATGAAACTTTGTAAAGAATTTTTGCCTATTAGTAAAGAAGATTTAGCAAAAAGAAAAATCGATCAATTAGATTTTATTATTGTTTCTGGTGACGCTTACGTTGATCATCCTTCTTTTGGAACTGCAATTATAGGTAGAACTCTTGAATCACAAGGGTTTACTGTTGGAGTTATAGCTCAACCTAACTGGCATAATTGTGACGATTTTAAAAAACTAGGTAGGCCAAAATATGGATTCCTAGTTAATTCAGGTAACATAGACTCAATGGTTAATCATTATACAACAGCCAAAAAAACTAGAAGAGATGATTTATACTCTCCTGGTGGCGAAGCTGGTCATAGACCTGACAGAGCTGTTATAGTTTACTGCAATAGAATTAGAGAAGCATATAAAGATATAGCAATTGCAATTGGTGGAATAGAAGCCAGTTTAAGAAGATTTTCTCACTATGATTATTGGGATAATAAAGTTAGAAGAAGTGTTCTTGTTGATTCAAAAGCTGACTTATTAATGTATGGTATGGGTGAAAAAACAGTAATTCAAATTGCTGAATTATTAAGATATGGAGCTAACATCAAAAATATAACAACTGTTCGTGGAACTTGTTATTTAACTCATGATATATCAAATATAAAAAATGCTGTTACAGTTCCATCATTTGAAGAAGTATCTACTGATCAAAAAGCTTATGGTGAAGCTTACAAATTAGAATACTATGAACAAGATTCTATAATAGGTAAAACTATTATTCAAAAGCACGGAGATAGATACCTAGTTCAAAATCCACCTCAAGAAAATTTAACTCAAGAAGAAATGGATCTTGTATATGATTTACCTTATACAAGAACATATCATCCAATTTATGAAGCTAAAGGTGGAATTCCAGCAATACAGGAAGTTAAATTTTCAATAACTAGTCACAGAGGCTGCTTTGGTTCATGTTCCTTCTGTGCTTTAACATTCCACCAAGGAAGAGTTATTCAAAATAGAGGTCAAGAATCAATTATAGACGAAGCAAAACTTTTAACCACTTTACCTGATTTTAAAGGATATATACATGACATTGGCGGCCCAACTGCAAACTTTAGACACAAAGCATGCAAAAAACAAATAGAACATGGTACTTGTAAAGCAAAACAATGCATGTTCCCGGCGCCTTGTAAGAATTTAATAATAGATCATACTGAATATCTTTCATTATTAAAAAAAGTTAGAAAATTGCCTGGAATAAAAAAAGTATTTATACGTTCTGGTATTAGATATGATTATTTAATACATGATAAAAATGATGCATTTTTTAAAGAACTATGTGAACATCACATAAGTGGACAATTAAAAGTTGCTCCAGAACATGTTGTTCCAAGAGTTTTAAACCAAATGGGCAAACCAACAAGAGAAGTATATGATAAATTTGTTAATAAATATTTTCAAATTAATAAAAAACTAGACAAAAAACAATTTTTAGTTCCTTATTTAATGTCTTCTCATCCTGGTTCTGATTTAAATGCTGCCATAGATCTTGCACTATATATTAAGGAAATGGGATATACTCCAGAACAAGTACAAGATTTTTATCCAACACCAGGCAGTTTATCAACTACAATATATTATACTGGATTCAATCCACTTACTAATGAGCCAGTATATGTTCCAAAAACTCAGGAAGAAAAAGACATGCAAAGAGCATTAATTCAATTTACTGTACCAAAAAATTATCCAAAAGTTAAGAAAGCTTTAATTAAAGCTCATAGAGAAGATTTAATAGGTACTGATAAAAACTGTCTTATTGGATATTCTCCAGCAAAACTTGGATATCAAGGAAAACACAAAAACAATAAAACATCTAATAATGAAAGTACAACTAATAACCATTCTAATAAAAAATCTAATAGTAACTCAAAGAATGGTTCAACTAAAAATTCTAGCAAAGAGTTTAATTACAATTCAAACACTAAACAAAATAAGAATTCAAAAAATGCCAAAAGTAGTTTTAATAAAAATACTTCAAAAAGAAGAAGTAATTAAAAAAACATAACACTAATAATAAGTTAATAAATTAATTTATTTTATATAACTATAAATAGCATAGACTATCTTATTATTCCATGTTATTTATTTATATATCAATATAACTAAAATACTAACCGCATTATCATTTAGAAAGATATTAAATACTTCATAATGATTAGTAATCATTATGAAGTATCACATCCTCCTATAAATAAACAAAATATAAATTAGATTTAAACTTTGAAATATATTCTAACATAGAAAGTAAGGGTACTCTTTTGCTAGCATTGCATTTAGAATATGGCTATAGGTATTTCTTCAGTAAAAGTTGTTCAATTCCTGCTTGTACCCAGTTTGCCTGGGGAACATGCAGGAATTGAGCAACTCTTACCGTTAGAAATCCATAGCCATGTTCTATAGCAATAGAGCAACCAGAGTACCCTTACTTTCGGTAAGCTGCCTCATAAGGCTAAATCTCATGCTATTTATCTATATACATCCTATTTAATTTTTGTAAATCTATGAATCCTAAAGCTACATCCATTAAAATTGTATTTTTCTATCATATCAATTTTATATGAGCCAACATTTAACTTAAATTCATTAACTTTATAAGTCCAATTAGGTCCTTTGTCTGTAGCTGCAAATAAACATAACGTATCTTCTTTAGTAGTAAATGTTACATCCAGATTAGTATATTCATTTTCATTAATTTCTCTTATTTTATCAATAATAATACTATCTTCAATATTTTCATTCATATAATTAACAACTATCAATATTCCACTATCAGCAGAATTGTCTAATGGAATCCATGCACTCTTACATATATCTTCGCTTATTACTATTCCTTCACCATCTTCAATTTGAATCTTCCCAACATAGCCTTCAATTTCACATGCCCAATCATAATCACATTCTATTTCAGGAAAATTATATGTTCTGCTATGTGAGACATCTTCTATACCTCCCCAGAACTTAGAGAGTCGTTTTTCTAAAATAATATGTGGTCCACAATCACATTCAATCCAATTAATCTTATTTTTCAACACTATAGTCACCCCACCCTTTTATTCCCATATTTTTAGTATATTAAGATCTTCTCATAATTAATAACTAAGCTGCCTACTATCAAAATATGAATGATAACACTATATAGTTCTATTACCTAGTAAAAAATAAGATTATAAATTAATTTAAAACCTTATATGATTCCTCATTGAGAATTTAATATATCGCAAACAGAGAAATTGGATACATGTTTGCGCAACAGGCCTTTGAAAACAAGCTCTATTCTCATTGCGGAACGCTATACAGGTAAACAAATTATTAACTAGATTTATTCTTTTAGAACATATTCTAAACCAGAAGAAAATGGTACTCTTTTGTGGGGATATTAAATTGAAAAAATGCATTCTATACTAGAAAGTAAGGGGATTATTTTACGTAGTGCTGCGTTGATAATTTGGCTGTAGGTATTTCTCAAGTAGAAGTTGTTCTATTCTTGCTTGTCACAATCTTGCCTTTTGAGCATGAGAGAATGAAACAACTTCTACTGTTAGAAATCCATAGGCAAATTATCTAGCAACCGAGTAAAATAATCCCCTTACTTTCGGTAATTTATAGCATAAATCTAAATCTTAAGTTATTTATCTATAATTTTAGTTTTTTATTTGTACTTAAGTTTTTAAAACCATTAAGTACTATGTTCATGATAATAAGAAATATAAAGTCTCCTATTACAGAATAAGGGAAAATTTTAATTCCACCTAGAATAATTACATCTTCAATCATTACTACTAAAATAGATATTATTATTAACCATATTCCCTTCTTATTCGCAAATGGCCTATCCAATATAATTACATTTAATACAAGTAGAATCCCAAGTAACACTAACGAAAATAAAAATAATTCTATTTCTTCATTTAATTTTATTACAAATCCATATAAATAATTTACTTGAACAGTTGCCTTTGATGTATGCATTATTATAATGTATATGATTGTAACTGCTATCGCTATAATATAACTCCCAGTAAATTTTAACTTTTGTGCTCTTAAATACACATATGTTATAGCCAATATTATAAGAGGTATTGCTATATGATTTAAAAATATTATTGACTTTAAATAATATATTAAGTTACTACTTTTAAGTATGCATAATAAAAATAATGCTACATGTCTTAATAAAAATAATGTAATTACTATAGTTAAATATATTTTTATTTTCTTTGGCGATTCTTTAAAATTCCTATTTAATGTAAAAATGCACAAAAAAATTATAAGTAACAAAAACACATAATATGCAAAGTTCACAAATTACACTCCCGTCTATATTCCTGTTACTTATATTTATTATAATTTATATTATTTTATACCTAAAACTTCAATTCCACCCTTGATACACTTAACTCTTAATGGAAAGTCAGGGCCTCTTTCGCCATCTATGTCTGTAACAATGTCTTCTGAAGATTCTACATAAACATTATCTGTTTTAAAATAAACAACTTTATCTGAATCAAGATGTTCTCCTTTTAATAGCTTTATAAATAATGGTAATAATTCTATTATTGGTATTGCTTTAAATATTATTACATCCAATTTCCCATCTGTAATTTCTGCTTGTGTAGCTAAATTAAAGTTTCCAGCAGTTTTACCATTAAATACTAAAAGTAAATACATTTCTCCATCATAATCACATTCCTTAGAAGTTAACTTTATTTTAAGTCTTCTAAAATTAGGCAATTCTTCAATTCCCTTTAAATAATAAGCTAGTTTACCTATGGTATTTTTTAGATTGACATCAGTTTTTTGAGAAACATCAGTAAATAGTCCTGTACTAGCAACGTTTATAAAATACTTATCATTTATTTTTCCTATATCCACCGGAATTGGCTTTGAATCTAAGATTTTTTTACAAGCTTTTTGTATATCTTGTGGCATACTAATAAACTTTCCAAAATCATTTGCAGTTCCAACTGGTAATATTCCTATAGGTAGATTTATATTTCTATGCTTCATGGCATTTACAACAGAATCCACAGTCCCATCACCACCGGCTACTAAGATATAACTATAAGTTTCATCTATTATATCCAAAGCTTCTTCTAAATTTCTTCCCCTTTTAATTCTATACGGCACAATTGTTAAATCGACTTCCTGATGTAGTTTTATAACGTTATCTAATTCATTTATTATACTATTTTCCCCTGAATATGGATTATATATAAATCTTACTTTTCTCATAAAATAACCTTGCCTCCTGCCCATTTTATCACTAACACTTTAAATTCTTCACAATAAAACTAAAAACATATAAAAAGTCATATTTTAATACAAATATAACTTAAACGAGCTAATTAAAATTAGTATCTATTTTGAGATACTAACAAATAATTACATATAATGATATTAGATAAAGTCAATTATATCATCTTAATTATTTAATGTCGAGGGTATCACAATCTTAATAAAACCTTAAAGTTAATTTGTCTCTTATATTATCTTTCTTTATATGATATAATAAAATCTTGTAAGTATCTTTTTTAATTTTAGGAGTGATTTTATGAGGAAAAGTTGTATTCCTAATGTATTTACCTTTATTAATTTATCTTGTGGAATTATATCTATATTATCAGCAATGGATAACAATCTTAAAGCAGCAGGAATATTTATTCTATTAGCAGGTTTGGTAGATAGATATGATGGTCGAATAGCTCGTTTCTTAAATGTATCTAGTGATTTAGGTAAAGAGTTAGATTCTTTGGCAGATTTAGTTTCTTTTGGTGTTGCACCATCTATTTTAATATATATATTATTTAATCTTACATATGTTGGTCCAAATGGATTAATAGGATATATAATATTATTGTTATTTCCAATATGCGGTGCATACAGATTAGCTAGATTTAATACTGCTGCATTTGATGGAGTATTTACTGGAGTACCAATAACAATTGTTGGTTGCTTCATGGCAATTTTCGCACTATTTAATTTAACACCAGTAGTACCCGTTTATATTACTATTATTTTAATGATTATTGGTTCATACTTAATGGTAAGCAATTTAAAATTGAAGAAATTGTAGATGTATATATACATTTAAAAACTCTGCCTTAATATTAGGGCAGAGTTTTTAATTCATAAAGTATAACCAAAAACAATGCGTACATTTTAAAAGCAAACTGCATTTCTAGATTTTCTTTTTCCAATTTTATTAATTCTCATCTTTTTGCTTATCATCTTCTCTTTCAGAATTTTGAAAATTAAGCTCGTTATCTATTTCAGTAAATATTTTATTTTTCTCTGTACTAACTGTAATATATTCATTCTTAATTTTACAATACCTCAAATACGCTCCACCACATCTATCTATAGTATCTATCAATTTGTCTATTAAATCCCCAACTTCATCCACCCTATCAATTGCCTTTTTTATATCACTTTTCTTTACTAAATTAATACCATATAATTCTGAAGCCCCTCCAATCAATAATCTATATGAATCTACATAATTTTTTAATAATGTACTCAATTTATCAATATCATCATATTGTTGCTTTACTAAATCATCATATTTCATAATTTATTCCTTCTAAATTTATTCCTTATTATATAATATATTTTCAATTAAACATTTTAATTACAATTTAATTTAAAATTTTTATTAATATATTTACAAATGTAAATAAACATCTTTGACTTTAGACTTATGTGATAACTTAAAGAAATCAATTGTATTTTTGTTCCACAGGACTATGACCTAGACTTAAACTTTAAAAGATATTCTATAATAGAAAGAAGCTGTATTCTTTTTCGAAGCATTGCAATTATATAGCAAGAAAAAGAATGCAACTTCTTTCAGTAAATTGTATCATAAGTTGTCTATCTATATTTTAATCTGTTTCATTATTTGCATATTCATCATCTATTGAACTGAAAATATTACCTGTATTATAATTTTCCAATTTACCTAAAGCCTCTTGTTCTTGTATCCCCGAATCTTCTTTCCCAATATCGCTTAAATTTATATCTACAATTGATTCTATTGTGTTACCTTTTTCAGAAAAAAGTTCATATTCTTCAATTTCATTTTCTGGAATTTTTAGAAATCCACCATTAGCTGAAAATTCAAACTTATTATCTCTATCAGCAAAATCATTTTTTAGATCTTTAACATAAATAACAGAAACTACAAATTCCTCTGGATATTCATACAACATTTCTTTTTATCCTCCTGTTTACAATCCTTATTGTCCATCTTTTTAAAATATGATCTTGGATATCCACATAATGGACACTTCATTGGAGCTTCGTACCCTTCATGAATATAACCACAATTTAAACATATCCATTCTGACTTTGTATTCGATTTAAACATTTTTCCTTCCTTAAGTCTCTTAGCTATTTCTAAAAATCTTTCCTTATGATGTTCTTCTACCTCTTGAAGCTCCTTATAAAAATCGGCTATTTCATCAAAACCTTCTTCTCTAGCTATATTTTCAAATTCCTTATAAATAACCTTACTTTCCTCTGCTTCTCCCAAAGACGCTTCTATCAAATTATCTTCTGAATCTTCAATTTTGTGTAAAAATCCCTTAAATACTCTTCTAGCATGAGCTTTTTCATTATGAGCAGTTTCGTCAAATATATCAGCTACCCACATTAGCCCCTCTTCTCTAGCTTTATCACCATAAAAATTATATTTATTTCTTGCTCTAGATTCTCCTGCAAATGTCTTAAATAAATTTTTTTCTGTTTTACTACCTTTTAAGTTCATCTCAATCTCCTAAGTATTATTTTCTTATGGATATTAATAAAATAAGAAACTTAAAATTTTGTATATATTCTTTTTCAACTAAGTTAGACTCATGATATAATTAGCATGATAAAAACTCGACTAACATATCAACTTATTTCTTCAATATCCCTACATAAATAGAATATTCATTTTTATATATTTGGTTACTATACAAAAAATAACAAGTCAGAATGCTAATTTATTTTATATAGTTTATTCTCAGCATATTCATCTAATCGCTCAAAACGATGTGAATATGCTTATTTATTTTATATAAACTTTAAACAGCATAATTACTTGTTATTTTATTTCATATGACTGATCCTAGTATTTAAATTTTTAAGATAAAATTATTCTTTTTTCTTGATTGCAAGTCATAATTACTTCTTGACCATCATTTCCTTTAGTGATTAATCTAACATTATGCCCCCAAAGCTCTTGAACATATTTTAAAGTTTCTTTAGCATAAGATAGCTCTAATGATCTTCCATCAAAAAGGTTTTCAAGTGTTAAAGTGTAATCCTTTTTGTTTAAATCTATAACTCTAACATAAGGAATACTTCCCATACCTGCAGTATAACTTAATGTATCTCTAATTGTTTTCCATCCAGTTTCATCTGATATTTCCTCAATTACAGTATCAAAAGTTCTTTTATTATATTGGAATAAATTTAATTCTTCACACAATTCTTTAGTCAAGTAACGCCTTAAGAACGAAGAATCTCTTTCAACTTCTCTAACCTCAAATATTTTTTCTTTTCCATATTTTTTATCAAGATCTTCAAATATCTTAAATCCAATATAATAAGGATTTAACCCTCCTATCGCTGGTGCTATTACATCATTATGTCTTTTTATAAATTCAAAATGTAATTCTTGAGGCAAATCTAATTCTTTTAATATATTGTAATGGGTATAGCTTGCCCAACCTTCATTCATTATTTTAGTTTCTATTTGAGGAATAAAATATTGTGTTTCTCGTTTTACTATTCTTAATATTGTCTTTTCCCACTCCTGCAAATTACCATACTCTATTATAAATCCAATAACATCATCTACTGGCTCTAATGGTATCTTTTCTAAATCAGGTAATTCTATTTTTTTATTAGAATCTAATATTCCCCTATTTCCCTTTTTTCTCTCGTAATCTTTTATCATATTTTCTTTAATTTCTTCATTTGATAGTTCCTTTATTCCAACAGTTCTTCCTATCTGATATCTAATTGCATGAGCTGCATCTAATATCCTTTCAACTTCAGAATAACCAATGCTTGGATCGTCAATGTAATCACGTATAATTTTTGCATCTAAATTAAACATTTCTAATGTGTAACTTGCATTGGTACCTTGCTTAAATAATCTATTGTTTTTGAAAAAATCATTATGCCCATATACATGAGCCATAGTTAATATTTGCAATAACAAGGTATTATCTTTCATCAAATATGCTAGACAAGGATCCGAATTAATAACCATTTCATAAGGAAGACCTGTAAGATTTAAAGAATAAAGCGTTTTATTTTTTTCATAGGACTTACCAAAACTCCAATGTGGATATCTTGATGGCATACCAACATAAGCTTCATATCCTATCATATCGTTAAAGCCTATAACTTCAAACTCTTGAGGATAGAAATCCAATCCATATTCTTTAACTTTCTTTTCTATTTTCTCATTCCATTTTTCAATATCACTAAAACTATATTCCAAAGTCCTATTCCTCCTTTAACTCCTTTCTAAGCATAATCTTAAGTGCATCCCATAAGTCCTTTTTTTCTTTTATTATTACAGGAACAAATTTTTCGTCAGTTATTTCCTTTTTGAACTTATGATACATTGTTGTTGTATATGTTGATGGTAATAATTCAGCATATCCAAACATATTGCTTATTTCACATATATTTTTAACTGCTGCAATAGCTCTTTCATTATCTTCAGACCAATTATCTCCATCACTTGCATATATGCTATATATGTTCCAAGCTGATGGTGGATATTTTTCTTTAATCACATTTAAAGCTTCATTAATACCACTTGATATATACGTACCACCTGATTCAGATTTATGGAAGAACTCATATTCATCTACCCTTTTTGCAACAGTAGTATGGTATATAAATTCAAATGCTATATTGTTGTATTTTCTTTTTAGGAAAGTAGCAAGAACAAAAAAGTATGATCTTGCTAAATATTTTTTTGTTATATCCATTGAACCTGAGGCATCCATAATAAATATCATAACAGCATTACTATCTTTTCTAGGCTTTAATTTAACTCTGTAATACCTTAAATCTTCTTCTCTAAAAGGAAATCTATCTAATTCCTGTTCCTCTTCCATTTCCCTTAAAGCTCTTTTTTTACCCTGTTTTCTTGCAATCTTAGACATAACAGTTTTTTTCTTTGCAAGTCTTGGTCTTATACCATGAGTTTGATAGCCTCTCTTTCTGCCAGTAGTTTCAGTAACTATTTCAGAATACTTCTTTTGATCTAAATTAGGTAAATCTAAATCTTCTGATATATAGTCCATTAATTCTTCAAGAGTAATTTCTGTTTCATAAACATCATCACCCTCTTGATTTCCTGCACCTTTATTACCATTTGCTAATTGTTTCTTTCCATTACCTAATTTATCTCCTCTTTCTTCATCACCAACTCCAGTGGCTACCCCTTTAGAATTGCTTCCATAAACAAATTGATATTCCTTAATTCCTTTAATAGGTATTTTAAACTTTTTATTCTTACTCTCACCAACTATACTCTCTTCTGATAATATATCACCCAAATTCTCTTTAATTGATTTTTCTACAAGCTGCCTATGCCTTCTTCTATCTTCTATGGACCTGTCATGATCAATTTGATTATTTGTATAATCTCTAAATATAGCCATATACTACTCTAATCCCTCCATAAATTATTAGCAGCATATTTCAAGATAACATCACAACAATGAGAGCAATATCCATTCTTTTTCATCTCTTCAACCATAGAATTATATTTTTCTGCCTGTTCTTTATCTCTAACTTTAGATTTAGTTATAATTCTTGATAGATCTTTAACTGAAGCTGTTAATTTCTTTTCTATAGCTTCCTTTAGTGGTTCATAAGAAGTATAATCCAATTTTCCACCATTTCTAACTACATAGAACATATATGATGTTACATCTGATCTAAATCCTTTAGCTGATGCAGCATATACTCCTATCTGTTCTTCTATGCTTCTCATAAATTCTTCATCTGGGTTAAGCTCTTCTCCTGTTGAATCGTCTTTTATCTTACTCTTATTTACATATGCTTCCGCATTATCTATATAATTATTAAACAAACTCTCAGCTTGTTCTCTAAAAGAATGTATAAATGCTTTAGTAATTTCTCTTTCAAGAATCTTATTATATTCTTTTCTAATAGTATCTTGAATAAATCCTAAATACTTTTTCTTATCCTCAGCAGCAATATCAAGCTCTTTAACTGACCTTATAATACTTTCCATTATGCTTAGTGGATTAATACAATCATATCCTGATTCTGAAAGTGCATTATCTATAGCCTTTATAATAAATCTTGTACTTATTCCCTTCATACCTTCATATTGACCAGCTTCTTCTCTAAGTTCTCCAATATCAATTTTCTTTGTTGTTCCTTTTTCAACTATTTCTTCTCCATTATAGATTTTAAGCTTAGTCATAGCATCTACCTTAGCAGATGGAGTTAATCTTGAAAGTATTGCAAACATAGCTGCAATTTTAATAGTATGTGGTGCTATGTGAGCTTTAAATGTACTCTTTCTTAATATTTTTTCATATATCTTAACTTCTTCATCAAGTTCCAAGCAATAAGGAACTTCTATTTTTACTATTCTATCTAAAATAGCTTCATTAGTATGATCTGATTTAAACTTATTCCATTCTGCTTCATTTGAATGAGCAATTATAACTCCATCAAAGTAAATCATTGACCCTTTACCTGGTGATGGTACAGATTTTTCTTGAGTTGCAGTAATTATTGTGTGAAGGTATTCAACATCATTTTTAAATACCTCAATAAATTCTACAAGTCCTCTGTTACC
The DNA here is from genome assembly GCF_000473995.1 of Clostridium saccharobutylicum DSM 13864. Lineage (NCBI taxonomy): Bacteria > Bacillati > Bacillota > Clostridia > Eubacteriales > Clostridiaceae > Clostridium > Clostridium saccharobutylicum. Next base: position 4,502,152 of record NC_022571.1, read on the forward strand.
AACGTTAAAAGCACCATTTAAAGAAAAGATTCTTGGATCATCTTCTGAGTATAAATCCATTTTAGATATATCGATTGATCCTGTTAATATAGAAGTATCTTGATTATTAGGGTCAACAGGTGGTACTACACCAATTCCCTTTCTAGATCTAATTGAGAATCCTACTCTTTCGACTGGAAATTCTTCATACTTTCCTTTAAGTTCATGTGTTAATTTATACTTACATACTGGGCATAAATCTCCCTCAATCTTTACTCCAAGCATTTCTTCAAACTTTGGTCTTAAATGTTTGGGAATAAGATGAAGTGGCTGTTCATGCATTGGACATCCTTTTAATCCATAAACTGGCTCACAAGATTCCAATGCTGATTTTAAACTTTCAACTATAGAAGATTTACCTGCACCAACTGGTCCAACAAGATATAATACCTGCCTAGACTCTTCACCCTTCATAGCAGCTGATTTGAAATAACTTACCAACTTCATAATAACCTTATCAATACCATAAAAATCATCTTTGAAAAAACCATACTTTTTAATTACATCATTACCATAAATTTTCCTTACCCTTGGGTTATCCTCACCTTTTAGAACTTCTGCTCCTCTACTCATAATCATGTCATAAATTCTTTTGTGGGCAAGGATAGCAACCTCTGGATTTTCTTTTACTATTTCTAAATAATCTAGAAAATTTCCTTCAAACTTTCTTGTATTAGCCTGCTCTCTATCTGTTTCTATAAATTCTCTGAAGTCCATAAACACTCCCCCCTTTTTACTAAAATATATTCAATTAAACAAACACATTATGACTACTTTTTTAAAATAGTTTGTCCTTAATATATTCTAATTTTATTATAATACTTTCTTTTTTGTTTTTCCATTAAATGGAATAAAAATAACAGATGCCATTTTCTTCAATTAACTTCTACATAAATTGAAATGCCAAATTACTTATATAGCATAAGCTTTACTTAAATTAGAACATAAAAATTAGAGCTGTTTCTAAAAATTTAGAAACAGCTCTATAATTAATATATCTAATCATTTATCATAATTTTATCATATCTCAATTTTGCAAATATAGCAGATAGTATACCTATTATGAATATCGCTATCATCAAATAAAATACATGTAAAATATCAGAATGTCTTAATATCATTCCTGTTAAAGCTGGAATAACAGCTGCTGATATTCCACTAGCTGTAGATACTAATGCTATTGTTGCACCTTTATTTTTCCAAAAGATTTCACCCATTGTAGTTTGAGCCATCTGCAATACTCCAGCTGATGATAATCCTATTAAAAAGAAACCTACTGTTGTAACTAATTCTGTTCGAACAATCAATATTAATATAAGGCACATTATTCCGATTATAGGATAGACAACTAACACAACTATAGGCTTTATTGTTTTTTGTAAAAGCTTTGCTAATATTAAAACTGAAATAAGTGCTCCTACACTATAATATGTTATTAATTTTAATGAATTTATTTGATTCATCCCTAAAACATTTTGACCATAAGTAGGCATCCATGTTTGAAATCCAGTAAATATAGAATTAGATGTAAATCCTATTATTATAAGTGCTAAACCTTCCTTTTTCAAGACTGGTTCACTAGCAAACTTTCTTTTAATTACTTTAGCATCATTAGAATTCTCTATTTGATTAGCTTTTGGGAACCTGCTTTTAAATAAAAATAACCCATTAAAAAACATTACTGCTGCAATCACAAAAAATGTATATCCATAAAACATATTTCTAGTTGCAAAAAATGATATCATTATTGGTAAAATTATTCCACCAATTGCTATGAATGCTTTTATTATAACAGTTGCTGTTCCTGGAGTCTTTGGAAAGCATTCTATTAGTGAAGGATAACTTGAAGCATCCATAAAAGCGTGTGATATACCAGCAAATGCTGATAATAAAACTGCTACTCCATAATTAGGTGCAAGTGGTATCCCTACTAAAAATACTATTGCAAATATTGGAGCCAAACATAATATTTTTTTCCTTCCAAACTTATCGGATAATCTCCCTGTAATATACAATGTAGCTGAACGTACTATTCCTTCCACGGAAATCAAGAAACTAATACCAGCTGCATCTGTATTAAATTGCTTAGTTACAAATGCCATGTTTGATGATAATAAAATAACAATCATGCCTAACATGCAATAACTTATGTATATTCCCAATGCCGTTTTAAAGTAATCATTCTTAAACATATCCACACTCCTTTTAGGCACATTCAAAAAAATAACTAGTCCATCTGCCAAGCCTATTTTTCATCATGCTGCATTAGCGGATTCCTCTAATAGCCCACTATGAGACAAATCCACTTCCTTGCCTGATGAAAAATAATCATGACATTTTGGACTTGTTATTTTCTTTCATGTGCCTTAAATATATTTTGATTTTTCTACAATATAATATACAATAATCAAATTTATAATTTTAAAGTTATTTTAATTAAAGTTTGTTTATTATTTAACATTCTTTTAAAACTATTATAGCAAAAACTGTCGTATTTAACCAATAGAAATTCAACTCACAATATATAGATACAATCTATATATACCAGCTTAATCCAATTATTTTATTAATTATTTAATTTTCGACATCATTTGCAAATAGTAATACATATCATTACATCAACATAAAATAAGGGAAGCCCATACCAAATTTTCTATACTTTGATACGGACTTCCTTATAAAATACAAATTTAGATATATAAATTATAATTAATAAAATTCATAAATAATAAACATTACTATGTACTTCTGTGATAAAACTTAAAATTTATGAATAAAATCTTTTACAACTTATATATTCTAAACCTGAAATGCTCTTCAATTCCTTAACATGTGACCTGATTACTAGTACTTTATTATTTTTACAAGTAAACTACCATCATCAAATCATAGCTTTGAACTTTCACTTGTCTGCTCATCGGTAAATTGACCTAATAGAGCCTCTATGAGGGCAATTCACCTCCTTGACTGATGAAAAAATATATACAGCAAATTAGGCTTGTTATTTATTTTAATTTATCTTAAATTGTATTCTTTTCTAATGAAATATTAACTTCTATAGTTGCTTCATTTATGTTCATTGGTATGCAAATAACCTTATCTGAGCTAGCATTTGCAGTGAACTTACCATAAATAAGAGTTGGCGTAGATATATTCACTGATACATTTTGCTGTGAAAAATTAGTTGCAACATTTGCCGTTAGCATATTTATAAGTTCTGAAATAGCACTTTGAGCTAATTCATCAAACTCTTCTACAGGCATTCCCATCATCATAACTGATGCAATTTTCTTTGCATCTATTTCATTGATTCCATAAATAATATTTCCTTTAATATCTCCCATAAGACCAATAATTATCACAACTCCCGGACTATTTATTAGCCTTTCTTTTAATTTAACATCATTTTCTTTTATATCATTTAAACCTAGTTGTGGCATGACATTTTTAAAAGAATCTATAATTGGATTTATATAATTGACAACCACTCACCTTCACCTCTTTTAAATCCTATATTTATTGACAGATCTCCAAATTTAGTTCTTACATTTGCAGAATAATTGTTATCTAGCTCTGCTTTTGATATACTTATTGATTCTCCGTGAAGTGTAGTTGGAGGAGCAACTCTTAATCCAAATATTTTGTTCTTTTTATTTATCATAGAACATGCATTTCCTGCAAACATATTTGCTATTTCAGATATAACATTAAGTAACTCTTCATTATTTTTAGGCTCTCTTCTTAATAATACTGTTGAAAGTTTATTTGCCGCTTCAAATGACATATCAAAAATTAATCTGCCACTATATTTACCTGTAATGCCCATAATTATAGATATTCCTTCACTCTCCATATCCATATCAACATTAGTTTCATCTGTTATTTCTGGAATTGTCTTAGTAAGTTTATTGAAAAGATCTAATATAGCCTCTCTAAATACTTTAGAATATAATCCCTCTAATTCTAAAAATAATTCCTCATCTGCCATAACTCTGTTTATTAATAAACTTAATTCTTCTGAATCAACTGGTTTTTGAATATAACCAGACACATTAGTTTTTTTAGCTTTTCTTATTAGTTCATCATCCATCATCGAACTAACAATGATCACTTTAATATTACTATCAATTTTATGTATCTCTCGTGTGCATTCAAACCCATCTGTTCCAGGAATAGTCATATCCATAGTTACTAAATCAGGTTTTGTTCTCTTAACTTCCTCAATAACTTCTTCTAAAGATTGTGCTTGCCCAACTACATTAAACCCATTTTCAGTAAGCACATCTCTTAATAACGCTATTTGAAATGGCGAATCATCAACTATTAAAATTTTCACGTCTTTCATCTAATATCTACCCCTCTTATATATTTTAGGATAACTTAAATTTGCATAATCATGTATAAATTAATGTATACTTTTTCATTCGCATGAACTTTTATGAAGTTAGTCCTTATAAACATTATATTTAATAATTCAAACTTATTCAAGATATATTGCTTATATCTGATTAATAATGACAAAAATTTATATTGCAAAAAATTACATATCTTGATTTTGCTCCACTATATATATTTGATGATCCACTAAAGCTTACTCAAAACACAAATCACATAAAAATCCTATTTTAATCTATTATCTTTAGTAAAAAATGTTCTATAGCCAAATGTCACAAAAAAAACAGTTGCAAGTGCAGTACTCCCTAAAATAGCAAGCATTATTCCAATCTGATATTTGATCGCAGTAATAGGAAATGTTCCTGAAAGTATTTGTCCGGTCATCATACCCGGTAACGATACAATCCCCATAGTTAACATATTATTCATTGTAGGCAAAATTGCACTATCAAACGCACCATTTACGATTTCTCGAGTTGCATGAGCTGGGCTTGCTCCTAACATTAATGAATTTTCAATTTCAACTCTTTTATCTTCCATATCACTACATAACTTATTCGCTCCTAATGCAATTCCAGTCATACTATTTCCTACAATCATCCCTGAAATCGGAATAAAATATTGAGGATTAAACCATGGACGCACTTTAAGTACAACAATAATAAAAAACGTAGCAGTAGCAAGAGCCCCAAACATCATAGAATAAGCAATTATTCTCTTAAGTTCCTTTGACATTTCCTCCCTTACTCTTTTAATTGAATTATATATTGCAAAAGCAATCATAATCCCTATCATGATTAAAGTAAGATACCAGCTTGGATTATTGAAAACAAACATAAGTACATACCCCATTAAAGTAAGTTGCAATGTCATTCTTACTGTAGCTATTAAAATTTGCTTTTCTCGCCTAATTCCTCTAGACTTAAAAATAATAAGGAGTATCAAAACAAAAATATACGCGATTGAAAGCTGGAATATTGAGAGATTCATTACAGTATTATTCATGATATGCCTCCGTAACTCTTCCATTTTCAATTCTTATAAGGGAATCCGAAAATTTATTTGCAATTTGTTCTGAATGAGTAACCATTATCAATTGCTTATTATTTTCTAATACAAACTTTGCTAAATTATCTATTATAAATTCTTCTGTTTTTTTATCCAATGCAGCCGATGGTTCATCCAATAAATATGTATCTGCATCCATTAACATCACTCTTGCAAGGCATAAACGTTGCTTTTCACCACCTGAAAAACTTCCGCAATTATCAGTTAACTTCTTTGAAAGTTCAACCCTTGCAAGACTTTCTTCCATTGCAACTTTAGACGCAGGTAATTTTCTAGAAAACTCTAATCCTATTTGTAAATTATCTTCAACTGATCCACTATATATTACAGGAGTTTGCCCTAACATAACTACTTTACGACGTAACTTCAGCGTATCAATCTTAGAAATGTCTTCTCCATTATAAATAATTGTACCTTCATCTGGTAAATTTAATACATTCAACATTTTAAGTAATGTTGTTTTACCACTCCCAGAAGATCCTACAATACATGTAATTGGATTATTAATACACAAGAACTTAATATCTAAAATCTTCTTAAATTTGATATCTTTAATTTCAAACATTAACTCACTCACTTTCTTTAATTTTTATAATAATTATGATGTAATAAATTTAGTTTCGACATTTTTACCTTTAGCCAAATGAAAGAAAATAACAAGTCCAACCTGACTTAAAATTCTAAGATAATTCCATCATTATCAATTTCTACTGTAAAATTATCATATTTATAAATTAAAAGAAGAATTAGTCAAAATCAAATTCATTCATTTTGACCAATTCTTTCTTTAAATTAAGTTTAAAACTAATTTTAATACTAACATATATTATACATTAATATTTATTTCTTTTTAGGTTCCTTATAATCAACGCCTTTGGTATCAACGGTAATTGATTTTATAACTACTTTATCAATAGGTGCATCATTAGACTTTGTCTTTACACTTTGAATTTTCTCTAGCACATCTAAACCTGATGTTACCTTACCAAATGCAGCATATTGTCCATCAAGATTTGGTGCATCTCCTGTCATTATAAAAAATTGACTTCCTGCACTATTAGGATCTTGTGTCCTTGCCATAGAAAGTACTCCTTTTGTATGCTTTAAGCTATTTGCAAATCCATTTGATGTAAATTCGCCTTCTATTGAATATCCTGGTCCACCAGTTCCATCACCTTTAGGATCTCCACCTTGAATCATAAAACCTTTAATTATCCTATGAAACGTTAAATTATCATAAAATCCTTTCTTTACTAAATTTATAAAATTATTAACTGTATTTGGAGCAATTTCTGGATATAATTCAGCTTGAATAACTCCATAATTTTCAACTGTTATAGTTACTACTGGTAAATTTTCATTACCAGTTTTAGAATCACTACTCTCATCAGTTACAGAAGTTGAATCTCCTTGACTTTGAGTATTTTTATTTCCGCAACCAACTAATACAAGAGAACTCATGATTACAACTACTGTAACTAAATTTAAATATTTTTTTATGTTTTTCATTCTCATGCTTTTTCCACCTCATACGAATATTTTAACCACATTCAAAAAATAACAAATTCATCTACCAAGCCTATACCTCGACTCGCATACGTTCACTGAGTGCTCTCTGAGTAAGCGACCATCATCAAATCATAGATTTGCACTTTCACTTATCTACTCATTATCAGATTACACTAATATGCCCGCTATGAACTCAGTCCCTTTCATTGCGTAAAGAAATAATAATGGCATTTTAGACTAGTTATTTTATTTCATATGCCTTAATAGTGTCAGTATAACATATTTTTCTATACTGTTAATATTATTTAATAAAGCACAATTTAAAAAATAACAATTCCATTTGCCATCCATGCTACGTCAGCAAATTAACATAATAGCCTGCTATTATGGCAATCCACCACCTTGCCTGAGGAAAAATATTCTGGGGTAAATTGCACTTGTTATTTATTTTCACACACCTAATTTTTACAAAAATAAAATTTAATATGCAGAAAAACCTCGAAACTATATTTAGCTCGAGGTTTTTTTATTGACTTGAAAACTTCTATCTTTAAGTGAATTGTTTTATTTATTAAGCTTTAATTCAATTACTTTGATTGTAAATATTCATCAATAGCTGCTGCAGCTTTTTTACCAGCACCCATAGCTAAAATTACTGTTGCTGCTCCTGTTACTGCATCTCCACCAGCATAAACTGCTTCTTTTGTAGTTAATCCTGTTTCTTCTTCTGCCACAATACATCTTCTCTTATTAATTTCTAATCCATTAGTTGTTGATGAAATTAATGGGTTTGGTGATGTTCCAAGAGACATTATTACAGTATCTAAATCCATAATAAATTCAGACCCTTCAACTTCAATTGGACTTCTTCTTCCAGATGGATCTGGTTCACCAAGTTCCATTCTTATGCACTTCATTCCTTTAACCCATCCGTTTTCATCCACTAAAATTTCTTTTGGATTTGTTAATAAATCAAAGATTACACCTTCTTCTTTAGCATGATGTACTTCTTCTGCTCTTGCCGGAAGTTCAGATTCTCCTCTTCTATAAACAATATGACTCTCTGCACCTAGTCTTAATGCTGTTCTTGCTGCATCCATAGCAACATTTCCACCACCAACTATTGCAACTTTTTTACCAGCTCTAACTGGTGTATCATATCCTTCTACTGCAGCTTTCATTAAGTTAACTCTAGTTAAAAATTCATTTGCTGAGAATACTCCGTTTGCATTTTCTCCATCTATCCCCATAAATCTTGGAAGTCCTGCACCAGATCCTATAAATACTGCTTTAAATCCTTCATCTTCAAACAATTCATCTATAGTTATTGTTCTTCCTATGATAACATTAGTTTCTATTTTAACACCTAACTTTTTAATGTTTTCGACTTCATTTTTAACGACTTTTTCTTTTGGAAGTCTAAATTCTGGAATACCATATTCTAAAACTCCGCCTGCCTTATGTAGTGCTTCGAATATAGTAACATCATATCCCTTTTTAGCTAAATCTCCTGCACAAGTTAATCCTGATGGACCACTTCCTATAACAGCCACCTTAATTCCATTTTTAGATTCTGTTTCACTTAAATCAACATTATGTGATGCTGCCCAATCTGCTGTAAATCTTTCAAGCTTACCAATAGATACAGCATCGCCCTTTATTCCTAGTACGCACTTTCCTTCACATTGCTTTTCTTGTGGACATACTCTTCCACATACTGCTGGTAATGCACTATACTTAGAAATTTCCTTTGCAGCATTTTCAAACTCACTATTTTTAACATGTCCAACAAATCCAGGGATATTAATAGATACTGGGCATCCCTTTACACATTGAGGATTTTTACAATTTAAGCATCTTGAAGCTTCTTTTGTAGCTTCTTCTTCATTATATCCGATACAAACTTCTTCAAAATTTTTAGCTCTAACTTTAGGTTCTTGCTCTCTTACAGGTATTCTAACTAATCTCTCATTCATATCCATTATTTATCACCTCTGCAACCACAGCCACCATGACTATGAGTATTTCCTTCTTCTAACTTTAAAGCAGCTCTTCCTTCTTCTGTCTTATACATAGTTTGTCTTCTCATTGATTCATCGTAATTTACTAAATGTCCATCAAATTCTGGTCCATCAACGCAAGCAAATTTAACTTTTCCTCCAACGGTAACTCTGCAAGCACCACACATTCCTGTACCATCAACCATTATTGGGTTAAGACTTACTGTAGTTGGAATTCCTAATTCCTTAGTTAGCATAGAAGTAAATTTCATCATTATCATAGGTCCTATGATAACTGCATGATCATACTTTTTACCTTGATTATTAACTAGTTCTTTAAGCATGTCCGATCCAGTTCCCTTAAATTCATAAGAACCATCATCAGTTGTCACATATAAATTTCCTGAAACCTTCTTTAGTTCTTCTTCATATATTAATAAATCTTTGTTTCTGCTTCCCAAAATAACATCCACTGCAACTCCATTTTCATGCATCCATTTTACTTGAGGATATACTGGTGCTGCCCCAACACCTCCTGCGATGAATATTAATCTTTTCTTCTTTAATTCTTCTAAGTTTTCATCTACAAACTCACTAGGTTGTCCTAATGGTCCAACAAAATCACAAACACATTCTCCTACTTCATATGTAGCTAATTCTTTTGTACTTTTTCCAACTGTTTGAAAAACTATCGATACAGTTCCCTTTTCTTTATCATAATCTGCAATTGTTAAAGGAATTCTTTCTCCCTTTTCATCATTTTTGATAATTATAAATTGTCCAGGTTTTGCAGACTTTGCTACTCTAGGAGCTTCAATTTCCATTAGATATATGTTTTGCGTAAGCTCCATTTTATTAATTATTTTATACATTTATATTCCTCCAAATTTTATAAAAGATTTTTATCTGGTGTTACTAATATCTTAACATGCTTTTTCTTTTCTGGACCTGTTAATGCACCAAATCCTTCTTCTACTATATCATCTAAATGTATTTTCTTAGTTACATATCCTTCAGCTTTTATTCTGCCATCATTCATTTGAGCAATAGTTGCTGGAAATTCATGTCTATATGCTAATGTTCCGACAACTTTCTTTTCAGTAAATACTAGTGTATTAGGATTAAATTTAACACCATCTTCCCATATACTTGTTACAACTAAAGTTCCTTCAAATTTTAAACTGTCGATACCTGTATCAAAACCTATTTGAGCTCCTGTGGTTTCGAACGCTACATCAACTCCAACCCCATTTGTAAGTTTTTTAACTTCTTCTACTATATCTACTTCATTAGGATCTAATACTACATCAGCTCCTGCTCTCTTTGCATATTCTTGTCTTATTGATTTTCTTTGTAATACTATTATTAATTTTGCACCAGCTGCTTTTAAACATTCTATTGTTGCTAATCCTATCGGACCTGATCCTAAAACTAATGCAGTATCTCCAGTTCTAAAGTTTCCTATTCTAATTGAATGTAGTGCTACTGTCATTGGCTCAACTAAAGCTGCTTGTTCGTAAGACATTTCATCTGGTATTTTATGCACAAATTTTTCTGGAAAGACTGTATATTCAGCAAATCCTCCACCACTTCCACAAAGTCCATGAAATCCTAGAGAAGAACATAAATTATATTTTCCTTCTAAACATGCTGGACATTTTCCACATGCAACTATAGGTTCAACTATTACCCTGTCTCCTGGTTTAAAATTAGTTACATTCTTACCTACTTCTACAACATCTCCAGAAAATTCATGACCTAAAACTACAGGAGCTGTTGTACCACTTAATGGATGTGGCTCACCTACTGGTATAAATATAGGTCCTCCTAGATACTCATGTAAATCTGATCCACAAATTCCACACCATTTTACTTTAATTTTTACACCGTTATCTATAACTTTTGGTTCTTCTATTTCCTCTACTCTAACATCTTTCTTTGCATACCATAATGCTGCTTTCATATTAAAAATCCCCCTTAAATAATTTGTTAATTAATTCACATAAATTTATATAGCAAAATCCATGCCAAAATATAAAAATAATTATAATATTATAAATTTATTAGCAACAATCTAGTAATATAACTATTCTTTATTATTTTCTTGCTTAAAATCTTATAAAAGATATTTATATATAAAAGCAAAAAGTGCATCAAAATGATACATTTATTTTTCTCATTTTGATACACTTTTATTTTTATTCTCATTTTGATACATAAATATCATATTTTTTGATCTTTCTATATAATGTAGCTCTTCCTATATTTAATAGCTTTGATGCTAATTGAAGATTCCCATTACATTTTTTTATTGCATCTTTTATTGCATTCTTTTCTAAGCAATCTAATGGAACTATTTTTATTTCTTCTTCAAGTGATTCCTCACTGTCAATATTTTTAACTACATTGTCATAATTTAAACAATTTATATTCATAATTTCATCTTCACTTAGATAATAATCTCTTTCAACAACATTTTTAAGTTCTCTTATATTTCCACTCCAATTATATTCTTTCAATTCATTAATATATAACTGTTTTACGCTTATAGTTTTATCTTTACTCTTAATATTTAACTTTTGGACAAAATCATTTACAAGTACATCTATATCATCTTTTCTTTCTCTAAGCGGAATGGTTTTTATCTCCATTACACTTAACCTATAATATAAATCCTCCCTAAAGTTTTGCTTAATTATTTCTTTTTTCAATATTCTATTAGTAGCACCAATAACTCTAACATCTAATTGTTTTTCATAAGTTCCACCAATTCTTACAATTTTCCCATTATCCAAAACCCTAAGAAGTTTGCTTTGAATGTCTAATGGCAATTCTCCAATCTCATCGAGAAATATTGTTCCTCCATCTGCTAACTCAAATTTACCTGGATGTCCTTCTTTTGATGCTCCTGTAAATGCACCTTTTTCATATCCAAATAACTCACTCTCAAATAATTCGCTAGGAATTGATGCACAATTTACAGCAACAAAAGGACCATTTGCACGATCACTATAGTTATGTATCGATTGCGAAATTAATTCTTTACCAGTACCGCTTTCACCTTGAATCAATATATTGCAATCACTTTTTGCAGCTTTTTTAGCAAAAGCTATCATGTTTTTCATTTCTCTATTCGTTGTTATAATATCTTTAAATTGATATTGAGCTTTATATCCAACAAATTTGTTTACTAGCTTATGTACAATTTTAACTTCTGTAAAAGTTATCACCATACCGCTACTCTTGCCATTTTTATTCAATGGTAATACATTTATAACACATTTTATTATGTCATTGTTTATAGAAAAGTCCCATTCTATATTATTTAAAGACTTATTTTTCTCTTGCAGTAGCTTCTGAAAATTAACACCATTTAAAACTTCATTAATATCCATATTCATAGCTTGTTCTAATGATATATTTAAAATTTTTAGTGCTTTTCCATTTATTCTTTTTACTTTCATATTCTCATTAATAACAATCATTCCTTCTGATATAGAATCAAAAGTTATATTAAGTAATTTATATGAAATTGCTAGTGCCATTTGCTTTTGTATTGATTGGGCTGCTGCAGTTACTATTCCCATTGTATGAGAATGAGCATTATAATAATTTCCAGACATATTTATACATCCAATTAAATTATCATCTTCATCATAAATAGGAGATGCAGAACAAGTCCATGAATGTTGATTTATTCCATAATGCTCTGCTGCTATAGTTTGAACTGGTTTATTTAGATATAAAGCTGTTCCTATAGCATTTGTACCAACTACATTTTCTGACCATAACTCACCTTTTAAAAAATTCAGTTCTGCAACCCTCTCCATTATATCTTTGTCACCTATTACTTCTATTATATAGCCATCTTTATCTGTTAAAAATAATGCGAATCCTGACCCACGAACCATACTATAAATACTTTCCATAATAGGTCTAGCTACTGAAATAAGTTCATTATTTTTGTTAATTAATTGTTTTACATTAGGATGTTTAATATTTCCCTTTCCATTGTACGGATCAACGCCATAATTCATACACCTTATCCATGAATCTTTAATTTCACTTCTAACTTTAGAATTTACTTTTCCAGTAGAAATAAATTTTTTCCATGCCGTATCAATAAAGTTAACATAATTTTCCATATAAATCTCCAATACATATATAAACATAAATTTATGAATTATTATATACTATAATAATTCAATTGTTAAACTATAAAATTTAACGCTATTGATATTATAAACTTCATTCTAATCAATTTCTATTAATCAAATTTTATTTTGTATGCTTTATTATGGTAAGTTCAAAAATTAAGTATATACCAATTTCAATTTATACATGTAAGATATAATCTAAAACAGGATCTTTTTTATTAACATAATCGTCTATTGATATTTCAATTGTCTTATCAGGTATAAATGAATTACTTTCATCATTACCTGTTCTTGCATACACTGTGGAATATTGAACAGTAAGTTTTGAATTAGGAAGTGTAAAATTTTTAACCGAACCATAATGATTAGGTTTTCCACTTGTTGCTTCTCCTACAAAAGTAGCATTAGTTTCTTCTTTCCAGTTAACTATATCAACTATAGCTGCTGAAAAAGTTCCTCTTCCCACGATAACAAAAAATCTTTTTTTGTTATTTATCTCCTTATTCTTTATTGCTTCTATAATAGTATTTAACCTATTTTCTTGTCCGCCTCCATTATCTCTCATATCGATTATAAACTTTTCTACTTTATTATTATCTATAAAGTTTAAAACCTCATTATTAAAATCATCTATCTTTCCAGATTTATTGCTTTCAACACATTCATTATATTTAAGATATAAAGTTTTATCATTTTCTAAATATTTATACCAATAATTATAATTTCGATTTTGCATATATAGCGGATACGACTCATCATATTGAACATCTACTACAGAATTAATACTCTCTGTTGAATCTAACGGCTTCATATTTAAATCAAATATTTTTCCTTCTTTATTTTCAAAAGTAAAAGTAACTTCACTATCTATATTATCTATTATTTTTACTCCATGAAGAATTTCTGGTCTAAACAAATAATTAGGTAAAACTTTTTTTATTGTTTCATCATTCTCTTGAGCAATTAAAGGTACTAGCTTATCTTTAATTGCTTGAATGTCTTGTCCGTTTATTTTAATTAATTTAGAATATAGTGATTCTTTATATTGATCTTCAGTATTAATTACATATATTCCATCTTTAAAATAAAAAAATTGTACAGGATATCTTTTTTTTAACTCTCTTTGAACCTTTGTATGTCCATCTCCTACAGATGCAACTATTTTATAAATTCCATCTATAATTTCATCATCATTTAAATTATCAACTGAATTTTTTAAATCATCTATCTCTTTATTAAACTGTTCCTCATTAATTTTAAAAAATAAATTTGCATGTTTATTAGGTAACGCTTCTTGTAAATAATCCAAATCCTTTTTCCATTTAGAATTTCTATCTCCACTTAAATATTGTGTTTCACATCCTGTAATCATCAATGTTAGAAAAACTAAAAAAAAGCATATATTAATTCTTATAATTTTTTTCATTTCAATCTCCTTAATATTAACTTAGACACATTCAAATAAATAACAAATCTATTTGCTAGCTTATTTTTCATTATTCTGCGTCGGTAAATTTTGCTCATAGTTGACCTATTAGCTGAATTTGCCAATGCAGCATGCCATGAAATGGTAAGCATACTGGTCTATTTTTTTTTTGATTGTGGCTAAATAATATCACTGTTATTATACTGATAAATGCAAATAATCATTGATATAATAAAACATAAAACTCCAGTAATTACGCTATAGTTTAAATTAACCAGATTAGGACTATATATTTTCATTATAAATTTATATGGTGTTGACCAAGGTATATATTTTGCAAATGTAGAACTACTTCCTGATGTGATTATTGTGATTATGGTCCCTAATATTCCATATGCTGTTGGCAATATAATATTATTACTTACATTCGTAATTAATACTGGAATGGGAATTAACAAGAATTCAAACATTAAAGAATAAACATTATACTCTATATGCTTAACCATAAAACTGACCTCTGGAAATGCATTCCCCAATATATAGCAACTTAAATATATAAAAACAATTTTAACCATATAAACTGAAGAAATTAATATATATATAACAATTAACTTGCTAAAAAAAATTTTATTTCTAGATATTGAACAAGTATATATTATACTTGCAGTCTTATCAGCAAACTCCCTAGAAAATACATATCCTGCTATTAAAGAAAATAAAATTGTATATAGTAATAAAATATTTAAAACATCTATAGTAGATGAATAATGTTCAAATGATTGAAATTTTTCTGAACTAACTAGTGAAATTAAATCCATTAATATTGAAATAAAAACTCCACCAATTAATGATACACGTATTATATAAGTTTTTTTCAACTTTAAAAGCTCACAATACATTAAATTTAACAAACCAATCCCCCCAATTCTTTATTCAATATCTGCTTTTCTATATTGATAAATACATAAAAACATGAATAAAACAAAAGTAATTATTGCACTTCCAATTGTAATGACAAAATCAATAGGATCTCCATTATGATAATAATAAAATGGCAGTGCTGGTAATGTTAATGGACAAAATTGGCTATATATATTTGCACCGCTTCCCAGTAATAATCCCACTATTATAGTAGCTAATAATCCATATATAATTGAAAATATGATGTTCTTAGTAAGATTAGCAATCAATACTGATATTGGTAATAGTAAAAATTGCAATAGCATAGAATATATATTTACCTTTATATCTTTAATAATAAATTGTATTGGAGGCAGCTTTCCCCACACTATATACAAACCTAAGTATGTAATTATAATTTGAATTAAATATACAAATATTATTATCATATATATTGTAATAAACTTACCCACAAATATTTTTCCTTTTCTTATTGGATATGTATATAAAATATTTGCTGTTTTATCAGTATATTCTCTTGAAAAAACATAAGCTGATATCAAACAAAAGATAATAATATATATCATTAAAATTGACATCCTATCTATATCAACTACATCACGTTGAAAAAAACGACCTCTATCATTTAACGGTATAATAGCATAATCATTCTCAATGTCTCTTATAATCTGTATTCCAGGCATTAAAATTGCACTAATTAAAGCTATAATTAAAATATAAGACTTTTTTAATTTTATGAATTCAGAATATATTATATTAAACATCAATGACCCTCCTAATCATAAATATTATAAATTTATCAAACATTATAATGTTTATTTTTCGTAAGCTTTAAAAAATAGTCTTCCAAACTATCTATTTTTACACAGAGTTCATCTACACTTACATCATTTGAAATTAATATACTGTTTATTCGTGAAGCTTCTTGTAAACCTTCATATACTCTTAAATTATTTTTTCCCCATACAACATAATCTCTTATATGTAATTTTTGTTCTAATATAACTGCAGCTTTCTTATCATTATTAACTTTTATATTTATATAATGTCTATTCCTTCTCTGTAATTCATCATACTCAATTTCTTCAAGTAATTCTCCTTTATGTATTATTCCTATTTTAGTTGCCATCTGTTGAATTTCACTTAATATATGACTTGATATTAGAAACGTAATTCCTTTAGTTTTGCATAAATCTAAAATCAATTCCCTAGTTTCCTTTATTCCACTGGGATCAAGACCGTTAGTTGGTTCATCTAATATCAGAAATTCAGGATGATGCAAAATTGCTCTAGCTATCCCAAGTCTTTGTTTCATACCAAGAGAAAATTCCTTGACTTTTTTATCTTTTACATCTTGTATACCTGTTACTTTTAAGGATTCAATTATACACTCTTTATCTTGCATTCCCATCATTCTTCTATGTATGTCCAAGTTTTCTCCTGCTGTTAGATTCGGATAAAATCCTGGATATTCTATCATACAACCAATTCTTTGAAGTAAATTTCTATTTTGCTTTGTTTCCTTTTCTGAAAATAACTCTATTTCACCAGAAGTTGATTTTATAAGTCCCATAATCATTCTTATTGTAGTTGTTTTTCCAGCACCATTTTCTCCTAAGAAACCATAAATTTCACCTTGCTTAATACTCATATTTAAATTCTTAACTGCAGAAAACTTTTTAAATTCTTTAGTTAAATTATACGTTCTTAAAATATAATCCATTTTTATTCCTCCATAATTTTTTATTATCGTAATTATTCTTTTCATCCTGCATCACCATAAGGCACATGAAAATAAAAGATAGCAATCAAATATCTCTTTTGTTTTACAATACAAAAAGACTATGTTTTTAATATATAACATAGTCCTTACATGACTTTTAATAAGTTCTTACAATTTTCTTAACTTTTTGTACTTTAAAATAATAAATATTAGTCACATGAAAATAAATAACAAATTACAATTTCTTCAAAGTGCTTTAGGTAATGTAAATTTAAATACTGTTTTCTCAAATGGCACACTTGAAACTGAAATAGTTCCATTTAAACTGTTTACCAACTTTTTCACTATCGTAAGTCCAATTCCACTACTTTTTGTGTTTAATTTTCTAGATTTTTCAACTGTATATAATCTATCAAACACATAGTCTATCTCATTTTCTGGTATGCCACCACCATTATCATATATCTCTATTGAAATCTTATCTTCATCCTCAATTAAATTAACTCCTATTATAGTTCCTTGTACTCCATATTTTATAGCATTATTTATAAGATTGTTTAAAATTCTATTTAATGCTTTTTCATCTCCTAATGCATAAACGTCATCTTCAGGAAGATTTATTTTGGGCTCTATATGTAACTTATTTATTTCATTAAAGAAAGAAATAATATTCTGTCTTATAATTTCTGATACATTAACCTCTTTTATTTCTATTTTAACATCATTAGAATCTAACTTAGAAATTTCAAAAAATTCTTCTAATAAATTATATAAGTAACTTCCCTTATTATAAATGACTTCTAAATATTCATTTTTTTGTTTGCAATTTAAACTGTTACAATCAAACAACTTATCATTTGTAGTATTGTCATCAAGCATAAGTTCCATATATCCTAACATTGATGTTAATGGAGTTCTAAAATCATGTGATATGTTCGATATCATCTTTTTTCTTGATTCTTCATTTATTCTGCTTTTTTCATTCACTTTTTGAAAATTCTCTATTATAGAATTTAGTTTTACACTTAATCTACCTAATTGCTTTATATTATTTTGAAGTCTTACTCTTTGATTTAAATTTCCAGCTAAAATTTCATCTAAGACACCACAAATATAATTTAATTTTTTATAATATGAAACAATTAATATTATGAGAATAATAACAATAGATATTAAAATATAATCAATTGCATTCATATTACTCACCAAGCTTATATCCTATTCCCCATACTGTCTGTATGTAACTATAATCATTAGTATTATCTTCAATTTTATTTCTTAATCTTTTTATATGAACCATTACAGTATTATCATCATTTAAGTACTCATTTTCCCATACACTATTAAATAATTGAGCCTTTGTAAAAACTCTGTTAGGATTTGAAATAAATAATTTTAAAAGTTCAAATTCTTTTGGTGTTAAATTCAATTCTTTTTCTTGTTTTAATACTTTGTAATTCAAAATATCCATTTTTAAATCTCTATAATTTAGAATAGTGTTTTTAATTTTTGTATTATTGTAATCAACATATCTTCTCAGATTAGCTTTTATTCTAGCTATCAACTCTCTTATTGAAAATGGCTTCAGAATATAATCATCAGCGCCCATACTAAGTCCAACAATTCTATCCACTTCTTCATCTTTTGCAGAAAGGATTATTATTGGTAAATTACTCTTTTCTCTGATTTTTCTTAAAATTTCTATGCCATCAACATAAGGAAGCATTAAATCAAGTATAACCATTTGAAAATTTTCATTATACTTTTCAATTGCTTCTTTACCATCAAAAGCTTGTATTACATTATAGTTTTCCTTTTTCAGTACTTCTGCTATTAAATTATTTATTTCTCTATCATCTTCAACAACTAAAATATTAGAAATATCCAATCTTACATCCTCCCTTAAGATAGTTATAAAAACAAAACCGCTCTCAAAACATTAATCTCAATTATATCATAAATTTTCCTATAACTATCTAAAAAAACACCAATATCATCTATAATTTAAAATAATATTAGAAGTTCAATTACAATATTTCTAAATTATCTATATGTTATTTAAAATACTTTCTATATCTTAAGAGCTTTTAACGTTTTTTTAAGCAACTTATTTAAATTTTCTTGAGCTTTATTTAAATCAGAAGCTGTTTGTCCAAATTCATCTTTTGTTTCAATAATAATTGGAGTTGAAAAATCAAATGAAGCTATCCTCTCTGCATAATCTCTTATTTTCTTTAATAGCTTATTCACATAATTTGACATGAACACACCAAGTAAAATTACACATATAAAGAATGTACTGCTTAATATAATTATAATATTACTTGTCCTTAATAATATTGAATCAATATTCTTATTTGCCACTTGTGCACTATTTAAATTTATTTGTATAATCTTATTAAATATATTTCCCATATTTTCTTCAATTGATTGGATTTCTAAATACTTTTGTTGTGCTTCATCTAACATATTTGAATTAATATCATCTATTATTTCCTGTTTTTTTTGAGTATATATTCCTAAGTCATTCTTGAATTCCAACCAAAATTGCTCTTCTTCTAACGTCATTTGCATTTTTTGATAATCCGATATATATGAGGTACTTTTTTCTATCATATCATTAATATTTTTTGTCTCTTCTTCTATTTTAGTTTTATCCTTTTCATGTATCATGATTTCAATGTTAGATTTAATTCCAGAGACATTTTCCTTTATTAATAAAATATCCTCAACACTTTTTAAATTATCATTGTAAATTTGTTTCGTATTTCTGTTTACCCATCTTAATACTAAAACTCCACTTGTACCAACAATCCCTATTAACATAGCTACTATCAAAAATGCTAATATTAATTTATTTCTCATCTTTTCCACCACTCCATAAAAACTCCTCCCATATTTTAAAATCCTTTTCTTTTATATATTGTTTACGCCGCCATTAATTTTCAATAAATTTTCCATTTCATTTTCGGAAAGTGGTTCACTAAAGTAAAATCCTTGAATTGTATTACATCCTATATTAGTTAACAACTCCAACTGTTCTTTTGTTTCAACACCCTCGACAATTATTTTATATTTTAGTGATTTTGACAAAGAAACAATTCCCTTAATTAATATCTTGCTTTTATCACTATTAATATTATCTATAAATATTTTATCTATTTTTAAAGTATTAACTGGAATATTAATCAAATAACTTAAAGAAGAATATCCTGTTCCAAAATCATCTAAAGCAATACTAATACCACTATTCATAATTTCTGTTAACATATCAATTTTTTCTTTGTTAATATCAATTATAATTCCCTCTGTTATCTCTATTTCTAAAAAGTTACGAGGAATATTATATTTATTAATTATGTTTAACAAATTTTTTTTAAAATTCTCTTTATTTATTTGTATTGGTGATACATTTACAGATATTGTATTAAACTTATAACCTTTTCTCTTCCATACCCAGGCTTGCCTTAATGCTTTATCCATCACCCAATTTCCAAGGTCTACTATATAATCTAAATCTTCTGCAATAGGAATAAACTCCACAGGAGATACACTTCCCAATTTACTATTATCCCATCTTAAAAGTGCTTCGATACCAGTAATTTCATTGCTTAATGTGTTAATTTGTGGTTGATATAAAATGTACAATTCATTTTTCTCAATAACATTTTTCAATTCATCTTTAATCATGCTTTTTCTATCACTAAATTGTAATCTTTCTATTCTATCCATAATAACTTCCTTTTCAAATTTAATTATTATAATTTTTTATATAATTTATAACTATCCTCTCCATCTCATAGATTATTACCAAAATATGGTTTAATTTAAGTATTTTTATGATTAATAGCAACTTTATTTTTGACTTTTTAGACAAATAAATATATTATTAGAACAAAATATTTATAATGTACAGTTTTTTTAAAAGGAGATTATAAATGAGTAAAAATACTGAACCGAAAATTAAATATTTAACCCAAAAAGAGGCTTTATCGTTATTTAATTCAATAGAAAATTCCAATAGTTGCCATTCAATACGTGATCTAGCAATATTTAGATTAGCATATAGATGTGGTCTTAGAGCATCTGAAATATCTTTGCTAAAATTACAAGATTACAATATGCTTAAAGGAGAAATATACTGTAAACGTCTAAAAGGAAGCAGTAATAATACTTTACGACTTGATAGAAAAACAAAAATTGTTTTAGATAAATATATAAATGAAAATAATATAACATCTGATTCTCAGGTTATTTTTACAAGTCAAAAAAATAATCCTATTTCAAGGCAGACTTTAGACTATCTTACAAAAAAATATTGCTCACTCGCTAGAATTGAAGATAAATCAAAACACCACTTTCATGTTCTCAAACATACTACTGCTGTTCATCTAGCTGAATGTGATATGGATATCAAAGAACTGCAATGGTGGTTAGGTCATAAATCAGTTTCAAATACTGAAATATATTTTCAATTTACTACTAAACAGCAGGATAAGATGTATGAAAAGCTTGATGGTAAAAATGAAATGGTATAACTTTATATAAAATAACAAAAAAATTGCCATCATTTTAATTGATAGCAATTTTTACCTTAATATTAAAATTTACCTTTATAACTTTATATGTAGAATATCATAACATTGATATATATCTACATATTAATCATTTTTTCACATTCATCAGCACACTTATGGCACATATCTGCACATTTTGGACAATGATCATCTTTAAATGCTCTACATTCAGCTGCACAATTTTGACATATTATAGCACATACATTGCATAGTTCTCTTATATTTCCACTGCTTCGTGACATAAAACATGCAGATGTAGAACAAATTTCAGAACAATCTTGAAGTGATTTTATACAGTTCATTCTTTCTTTTACATCAGATTCTTGTAAACATAAATTCAAACATTCTTGACATATCTGAGAGCATTTAACGCAGATGTCAATACATGATTGCATTGGATTTCCTTCAGGAATTAAAGATTCCATTTCTTCCATTATTATTTCCTCCTTGATAATTTAATATTACAAGACATATTTTCTTCTAAATTCTAAGAAATATACTTAGGGAACGTTTATAATGAAATGATGCTAACTTTTACTGTTAGAAATCCACTGCCCAATTATCTAGCAATAGTTCTTAATGCATTTTTCAATTGTTTCTGATCTTCTTCGGAAAATCTCTCTAAAAAATCTTTATTTAAATCATCTATAATTTGTTCTATTTCTTTTCTATATTTAAGACCTTCCTCAGTAATAACAACATTAAGTGTTCTACGATCATTTTTATTTGGAACTCTTTGAATCAACCCTTTATTCTCCATTCTATCAAGTAGCCCTGTTATTGTTGAACTATCTAAACTTAAAATTTCTGAAATTTGCTTAGGAGTTTGATACTCCTCATCCCAAAGACATTTAAGTATTCCATATTGAACAGGAGTAACATCAAACTTAGCAAGTCTTGCTTTTAAACTTTGAAATACAACCTGTTGTGCTTTTGTAAGTAAAAAATTAATACATTCATTTAACTCCATAATAATCATACCTTTTCCATTAAATATTTATTATTTTATTCCAAATTAAGGTATCTTGTCAATTGGGCACATTCAAACAAATAACAAGACCAAAGTTGTCGCAAATGGATTTGTTATTTTTTTAAATGTGCTTTAATCATTTATTATTACAGAGATATCTTCATTTCAATAATAATCGCTACCATAGATTCTGCTCCAATTAGTGATTTTAATATGCTTTATCTAAAGATGCTTCCACTTATAATTAATTTTTGTATTTCATTTGTTCCTTCATATATTTGAGTTATCTTAGCATCTCTCATCATTCTTTCAACATTATATTCTTTCATATAACCATTTCCACCTAACATTTGAACTGCCTCAGTAGTTACATGCATTGCTGCATCTGTACAAGCAAGTTTTGCTTTAGCTGCTGAAACTGAATAAGGTCTTCCCTCTTGTTTATCCATCGCAGCCTTGTATAAAATATATTTAGCTTGTTCAATTTCAAGTTCTAACTCTGCCATCTTGAAAGCTAAATATTGATTTTTCCATAATGGTTTTCCGAATTGTTGTCTATCCTTCATATATTGTTTAGCAACATCGAATGCACCTTCTGCTATTCCAAGTCCCTGTGCTGCAACACCAATTCTTCCACCATCAAGAGTTTTCATTGCAATTCCAAAGCCTTTTCCTTCTATTCCAACTAAATTTTCAGCTGGTACTTTACAATTCTCAAATATAAGCTCTGAAACTTGAGCAGACCTTATACCACATTTATCTTCTACTTTTCCTATAGAAAAGCCTTCAAATCCCTTTTCAACTATAAAAGCTGATAATCCTTTTGATCCTTTAGTTTTATCAGTTAATGCAAATACTAAAAAAGTTTCTGATAAAGGCCCATTTGTAATAAAACATTTTGCACCATTTAAAATATAATAATCACCATCTTTATCAGCAGTTGTTATGCATCCACCTGCATCAGATCCAGCATTTGGTTCTGTTAATCCAAATGATCCAAATTTCTTTCCCGAAAGAACATCTGGAAGATATTTTTTCTTTTGCTCTTCTGAAGCAGCATTCATTATTCCACCTGCACAAAGAGATGTACTTACTGAATATGAAATTCCTAATGATCCACTTACCTTTGAAATTTCTTCAACCGCTAAGACATAAGATAAATAATCTCCATTACCTCCACCATATTCTCTTGGATATGGAACTCCTATTAATCCTAATTGCCCCATTTTTTTATAAGTATCAATTGGAAATTCTCCACTTTGATCGTATTCTATTACCTTTGGCTTAATTTCATTTTCTGCAAATTCTCTTACCACTTGTACAATTCTTTGTTGTTGTTCTGTTAAATTAAAATCCATTTCAAAACTCCTCCTAAATATGCCCTATATTTTAAATTTATTTCTCATGCACATTGCATGTATTTCTAATTAAGAATTTTTGAATTTCAAGATTCATTAGATTTATTTTTTAATCCCATTAATTTGTCATAAAATATTTTTTCATCCATTAGCTTAGGTACTCCATCCATTTTAGGCTTGAACTCCATCAAATCTAATACATCTTTTTGTAAATCAATTCCTGGAGCTATTTCTGTAAGATATAATCCATCTTTCCTTAGCTCAAATACTGCTCTTTCAGTCACATACATAACTTCCTGATTCATTTTTCTTGCGTAATCTCCACTAAATGTAATTTGCTCTACATTTTTAACAAACTTTTTAGCTCTTCCTTCTTGTTCTATCTTTAATTTTCCGTCACCTGTACTTATTTTTAAACCACCAGCTGTAAATGTCCCACAGAACAATACTTTTTTAGCATTTTGTGTTATGTTTATAAATCCTCCACATCCAGCTATACGTGGACCAAACTTACTTACATTTAAATTTCCATGTTCATCAACTTGAGCTAATCCTAAAAATGCTATATCTACTCCTCCACCATCATAAAAATCAAATTGATATGGTTGATCTATAATTGCTTCAGGGTTTATACTGGCTCCAAATGCTGTTCCTCCTTGTGGTACTCCTCCTATTGGACCAGCTTCTACAGTTAAAGTCATATATTCACCAATTCCTTCCTCATTGGCAACTGATGATATAACTTCTGGTATTCCTATACCTAAATTTACTATTGTATCAGCCTTTAATTCCATAGTGCATCTTTTAGCAATTATTTTTCTTTCATTTAATGGTGCTTTTTTCATAGTACTTAGAGGAACTCTGATGTCTCCTGTAACAGCTGGATTAAATTCACATCCAAATGATTGTTCATGTTCCTCTGGCTTTGAAACAACAATTCCATCTACATATATTCCTGGAATTTTTATTAGCCGAGGATCTAAAGTTCCTGACTCAACTATTTTTTCAACCTGCACTATAACTTTTCCACCATTGTTTTTACAAGCTTGAGCTATAGATGTATCTTCAAGGCTTGCAACTTCTCTTTCTAGTGAAATATTTCCATACTCATCAGCAAAAGAACCTCTTATAAAGCATACATTTATAGGAAAAGATTTATATAATAATTTTTCTTCTCCCTCTATGTTTATGAGCTTAACAATGTCCTCTGTTGTTTTTTCATTTAGTTTTCCTCCACTTATTCTTGGGTCTACAAACGTATTTAATCCAACGTGAGTTATTGTTCCAACTCTTTTTCCAGCAATATCTCTAAATAATTCAGATATTGTTCCTTGTGGTAAATTATAAGCTTCTATTTTATTTTCAATAGCCATTTTCCCGAGCTTTGGTGCAAGATTCCAATGTCCTGCAACAACTCTTTTAGTCATTCCTTCATGTGCATAGTGATCTGCACCTTTTCCTTTTCCATCGCCTTGTCCTGCTGCATGCACTAAAGTTATATTTTTAGGATGTCCTGTTTCAAGAAAAAGTTTCTCTATAGCACTACTGAGTGTTTCTGGTGCACTACTACCTACAAATCCACCAGTTACTAGTAAATCTTCATCTTTTACCATTTCAGCTGCTTCACGGCTTGTTAAAACGTTTACTTTCCTCACATATACCAATCCCTTCAAGATTAATAATTATTGATTTACACTATTTAGACACATTCAAAAAAATAACAAATCTATCTGCCAAGCTTATTTTCTTTCATGTGCCTTAATTTTTAACATCCCTTAAAAGAAGCTTTTCTCTTTCCTACAAACGCACTCATTCCTTCAGTTTGATCCTCTGTTGAGAAACATAATCCAAATAAATCTGCTTCAAAAGCATAAGCGGATTCTGTATCCATATTTAATCCATTGTTTATAGATGATTTTGCTAAACTAACCGCATAAGTTCCCTTACTCATTATCTTATTAGCCATTTCTTTTGCCTTATCTATTAATTCATTTGGTTCATATATTTTATTAACAAGACCAATTCTATACGCTTCATTTGCATCTATCATATCTGTAGTAAAAATAAGTTCTTTAGCTCTTCCCTTTCCAACTAATCTTGGAAGTCTTTGAGTTCCTGCAAATCCTGGAATTATTCCTAATCCGACTTCAGGTTGTCCGAATTTAGCTTTTGTAGACGCTAATCTTATGTCACAAGCCATTGATAATTCACAGCCTCCGCCTAATGCGTAACCGTTTACTGCCGCTATAACAATTTGTGGCATATTTTCAATATTAGAAAATACTTTCTGAGCTAATTTTGCCATTTCTCTTCCTTCTATTGCAGTCTTATCTTTCATTTCAGTTATATCTGCACCTGCTACAAAAGATTTCTCCCCTGCCCCAGTTATTATTACAGTATAGATATCCTTTCTTTCTGATATCTCATTTATTACTTGCCCTAATTCTTTCAATGTTTGAGTATTTAATGCGTTAAGTGACTTTGGTCTATTGATTGTTATCTCTGCTATACCATTCTCATGTTTAAAAATTACATTTTCCATTTAAATTTCCTCCTTGAATTTTATTTAATTTTTATAATAATAATTCATCCAGTCAATTGTTATTTTGTAATTTTCTTCCTGTAATTAAATTATATTTATATTCGTGTATCTTGTCAACAAGTATTTTGCATACAAGTAATTTTTGTACAAGATATTTTTAATTCTTTTAATATTATATAAGACCTCATTCTACTCTATTCTAAAAGATTCTATTTTATAATCATTATCATCGATGTATATCTAATCTGTACTATTAGTTAAGACTCATTCAAAAAAACATACAATCAAAATAGTAACATGAAAAAATGAAACAACTTTTATTGATAAAAATCCTTAGCAATATTCTATAGCAATCAAGCAAAATATTCTCCTTACTTTAGTTAAGTTGTATCACAAGTCTAAGTCTCAAATTGTTTATCTCTAATTTATTCTAATTATTGTAAATTAGCTTCTTGACTTTTTTATATTATTTAATATATAATATGCTTAAATTTGTATATATTGCGATGAGTAGGAGTAGTAATAATTCTTATAACTTAAAGAGAACTGTTGGTTGGTGAAAAACAGTGTTATATAATTATGAACTTGCCTAGGAGCTTACTTGCTAAAAACAAGTACGGTGAAACCCGTTAAAATTTTGAGTGAGAAGAATCAATTTAATTTTTTCTTCTAATTAGAGTGGTACCACGGAAATTATGCTTTCGTCTCTTGATTTAAGAGACGAGGGCTTTTTTATTTGGATGAATGATTAACAATAAATAATCACTGATTAATGGTTAACTATTAATAATGAAGGATTAAGGAAAGAAATTTCATAGAAATTTTTAATATATTTTTTAAAAATCCAATTCTACTGAATTTTATCCTTAATTATTCATTCTTAATCATTCATCCTAAATTAATATTATAGGAGGCTATATAATGGCAAATTACGGAACTAAAATCGATAAAAAATGGCAAAAGATATGGGGAGAAAATGAAACTTATAAGTTTAATCCTGAAAACTTAGATAAGAAACTTTATACTCTTGAAATGTTCTCTTATCCTTCAGGTGCTCAATTACATGCTGGTCACTGGTTTAACTATGGTCCAACAGACTCATGGGCGAGACTTAAGAGAATGCAAGGATATAATGTTTTCCAACCTATGGGTTTTGATGCTTTTGGATTACCTGCTGAAAACTATGCTATTAAAACAGGTATACATCCACAAGACTCTACTTTAAAGAATATTGAAACAATGGAAAAACAATTAAAATCAATGGGTGCTATGTTCAACTGGGAAAATGAAGTTGTTACTTGCCTTCCTGATTACTACAAATGGACTCAATGGTTATTTTTAAAACTTTATGAAAAAGGTTTAGCTTATAGAAAAAAAGCTCCTGTAAATTGGTGTCCATCTTGTAACACTGTTTTAGCTAATGAACAAGTTGTTGACGGAGTATGTGAAAGATGCAGTACTGAAGTTGTAAAAAAGGACTTAACTCAATGGTTCTTTAAAATAACTGATTATGCTGATGAATTACTTGATAAATTAGATGGATTAGATTGGCCTGAAAAGACTAAATCTATGCAAAAGCATTGGATTGGTAGATCATATGGTGCTGAAGTTACTTTTAAAGTTAAAGATTCAAAGTTAGATTTTAATGTATTTACTACAAGAGTTGATACACTAAACGGTGTTACATATGTAGTTTTAGCTCCTGAAAATAAATTAGTTGATGAGTTAACATTACCAGAATACAAAGATGCAGTTGAAGAATATAAAGAAGCTGCTTCTAAGCAATCTGAAATTGAAAGACAATCTGTTTCAAAAGAAAAAACAGGAATCTTCACTGGTTCTTACGCTATAAATCCTATTAATGGTAAGGAAGTTCCTATTTGGATTTCTGATTATGTATTATCTACATATGGTACTGGTTGCGTTATGGCAGTTCCAGCTCATGATGAAAGAGACTTTGCCTTTGCAACTAAATTCAATTTACCAATTGAAAGAGTTATAACTGATAAAGATAATAGTGATCCAGAACTTCCTTATTGTGAATACGGAGTACTTGTTAATTCAGGAAAATTTGATGGATTAACAACAGACGAAGCTAAAAAGAAAATTGTTGAAGAATTAGAAAAAGATAAATTAGGTTCAATGAAGGTAAACTTCAGATTAAGAGACTGGTTAGTTTCAAGACAAAGATATTGGGGTGCTCCAATTCCAGTTATATATTGTGATGATTGTGGAATAGTTCCAGTCCCAGAAAAGGATCTTCCAGTTAAACTTCCATACGATGTTGAATTCACTCCAGATGGTAAATCACCATTAAGTAAATCTGAAGAATTCATAAATACAACTTGTCCTATTTGTGGAGGTCATGCAAAAAGAGAAGCTGACACTTTAGATACATTTGTATGTTCATCTTGGTATTACTTAAGATATGCAGATAATAAAAACGAAGATGCACCATTTGATCCTGAGAAAATCAACAAGATACTTCCTGTAGATAAATATGTTGGTGGACCTGAGCATGCTTGTATGCATTTATTATATGCAAGATTTATAACAAAAGCTTTAAGAGATATGGGATACTTAAACTTTGGTGAACCGTTCTTAAGCTTAACTCATCAAGGATTAATCTTAGGACCAGATGGACTTAAAATGAGTAAATCAAAAGGAAATACAATTTCTCCAGACGATTACATCAAAGAATATGGTGCTGATGTATTTAGAATGTACTTAATGTTTGGATTCGGCTATACTGAAGGTGGAGCTTGGAATGATGATGGTATAAAATCTGTCGGAAAATTTGTAGATAGAATTGAAAGAACTTTAGAAACTTGCATAAACTTATTCTCATCTAATGAGAATACTAAAGATTCTATTGACTCGGCTGAAAAAGAGTTAAACTTCTGGAAACATACAGCTATAAAAGGTGTCACTGAAGATGGAAACAAAATGCAATTTAATACTGCAATCGCAAGACTTATGGAATTCGTTAATGCACTAAATAAATATCTTCAAGAAGATATTAAAAATGTAAG
This sequence comes from Clostridium saccharobutylicum DSM 13864, assembly GCF_000473995.1. Lineage (NCBI taxonomy): Bacteria > Bacillati > Bacillota > Clostridia > Eubacteriales > Clostridiaceae > Clostridium > Clostridium saccharobutylicum. The sequence goes on from NC_022571.1 coordinate 4,531,869, forward strand.
TTTCTTAAAAGAGACTATAACTGATTTCTTAAAATTACTTGCACCATTTGCACCTCACTTTGCTGAAGAACAATGGAGTTTACTTGGAAATACTTCAACAATCTTTAATGAAAGATTACCAGAATTCGATCCTTCTGCTCTAGTTAAAGATGAAGTTGAAATTGCTATCCAAATCAATGGTAAAATAAAAGCTAAAATCAATATTCCTTCAAATTTAGATGAAGATGGTATAAAGAAAGCTTCTTTAGAAAATAAAACTGTTCAAGAAAATACTGAAGGCAAAAATATAATTAAAGTGATTGTTATTAAAGGAAGACTTGTTAATATAGTTGTTAAGTAAAATTTACAATTTATTATAAATTAGTTCTATAAATTTAAAAAGACAGTAGAGTTTTAATATGATGGTCCTGGTTTTGAAAACAATGAACTTTCTAATATATTCGAAAGATTCTATAAAGGAACAAAAGAAAATTATGGACTTGGATTATCCATTAGTAAAAATATTATTGAAAAATTAAACGGACAAATCACTGCTATCAATTTAAATTCTGGTGCTTCCTTTATAATCTAAATACCAATAAGCACCAATATATAAATATAATAAAAGCATGCTTTTATTGGCAAAACTTTATAATCTCTGTATAGCCAAAAAGAGGATTCATAAATTTGAATCCTCTTTTTTACATTAACTAATATCACATTAATCTTAATAAGGGTAATTTCTATATATAAATCTTAATTTATTCATCTAAATTAATGCTCCATCATTTCCTAAAGCATACCCATCAATTACTGTGTCACTTGCCATAGTTCCATTAGAATTGAAGTAATACCACTTGCTATCTATTATTTGCCAGCCTGTCTTCATAACTCCTAAGGCACCATAGTCACTGCCATCACATAAGTAATACCAGTTTCCATCTGTATCTTTAAGCCAACCTGTTGTTAGCTTTCCATTGGCATCTAAATGGAACCATTGTCCTACTGTATCTTGTCCGTCGTATGTCCATTCTCCATTTTCTGATTTATGCCAGCCTTTTTCCATAGTTCCATCATTCTTTATGAAATACCAGCTGCCATTATCAAATTTCCATCCAGCTTTGACTTTAGTATTTTCATTCAATTTTACAATTGTAAAATCACTGAATTTAGGTGTTCTGAATTTAAGTCCATAAACTCCATTTCCATAATCTACAACTGCTCCTTTTTCAAGTACCTTTTCTCCATCACTATGCTCAATGAATATTCCAAGATCATTTAAAAATGCTTGTCTTTGTGCTGGATCAGTTGGGAGATTAATTCCTGTTAATGGCAATGTAATATCTACAGGTCTTTGACCAATATTTGTTTCTATTGTCATTGGTGTTCCTAAAACTTGTACTCCGTCATTTCCTGCTACTGCTTTCACTGCAGCTTCCTTATCTGCTGTTGTCTTAATTCCTGCCTGCTTTACTTCATCTTTTATTGGAACAACTCTAAAATATAAATCTCCATTTAATTGTCCGCTTGCAGCTACGTCTTGCACCCCTTCTTTTGGAATAGAAACTATAGCACCATTTGTTTCTATTTCTAGATTTACATTTCCACTTGAAAGTGCAGATAATGTATCATTCGGAATATTAACTTGTGTCTCTAATACTGCTGAATCTGAATCTGCTGCAACTATTCTTGCTGTGTCCTTTCCTTGGCTTGCTAATGCTGATATTGTTTCTCTTGCCTTATCAGCTGTATAAGTTACTTTGTCAGTCTTAGTTCCATTACTTGCTGCAGTTTGTTCAATTACAGTTTGTGAAATTGTATTATGACTTGTTCCATCTGTAACATTTACTGCAATTTGCTTTGTTGAACTCGTGTTACTAGTTGCCGAGCTATTTGAATGCTTGTGACTTGATGAATGTGAATTATTGTCTGATGTATTTCTTAAAATCTTTCCAACTTTATTATTAAAGGAAACATCCTCATATTCAGCACGTACACCTATATATTTGTTTACATCTCCACTTGTCAATTTATAAGTTTTTCCTGTTCCTATTTCATGACTAAATTCTGAATTTGAATTATCTAATCTATACCATTTATATGTTACAGTTGCACTTGTTGTAAATGCATTTCCATCTTCACCTATAAGCTGTGAGGTTAATATATCTCCAACTTTTGGTGTTCCTTCAATTCTTACTCCTGATGGTACTCCTATAGTATTAGTATTTGCTGCACCAACAATTACATTAGCACTTGCTTGTAAGTTATTTGGATTTGTCACTCCATCTGGTAATTCAAATTCTCCTACAAATCTATATGTTCCTGCTCTGTCTCCATCATAGTTTGCACCATCATAATCCCAGCTTACTGCTGCACTTGTTGTTGTATTATTACTTAAGTCTATAGTTACTGTTTCTGGTAAATTTATGTCACTTCTTTCTGTTCCATTGTCTACAGTTATATTATCTAATGATTCTACACTTTCCACTGTTACTGCTGCTGGCGTTGTTCCATTTTCAGCTGTTCTAACATTAACAGCTACACTTGCTTTTAAATTAGTCGGATTTGTTATTCCATCTGGTAATCTTAATCTTCCTGTAAATATATATGTTCCTGCTCTATCTCCATTATATTCAGGAGTTGCATCTTCCCATCTTACCTGTGCACTTGTTGTTGTTGAATCACTTAAAGTTACATCAACTGTATCTGGTAAATCTATGTCACTTCTTTCTGTTCCATTGTCTACAGTTATATTATCTAATGATTCTACACTTTCCACTGTTACTGCTGCTGGCGTTGTTCCATTTTCAGCTGTTCTAACATTAACAGCTACACTTGCTTTTAAATTAGTCGGATTTGTTATTCCATCTGGTAATCTTAATCTTCCTGTAAATACATATGTTCCTGCTGTACCTCCATCATATTCAGGAGTTGCATCTCCCCATCTTACTTGTGCACTTGTTGTTGTTGAATCACTTAAAGTTACATCAACTGTATCTGGTAAATCTAAATCATCTCTTGTTGTTCCATTATCTACAGTTATAGAATCTATTGGACTTACTTCTGTAACACTTACTTCATTAGGTTCAGCTGGATTTACTGTTAATTTAGCCACATTTGAAGTTACAGGACTTCCTGTTATTCCACTTGCCACTACTTCATATTTATAATTATTCATTTCTACTGTTGCATTAGTTAAATTTAATATATCTGTTGTTGCTCCACTATAAATTGAATCATTTACTACATCAACAAATCCATTTCCATCTCCCTTATCAACTTTCCATTGATATGTTAAACTGCTTCCGCTTGCTTCAACTGTAAAACTTGTGTTATTTCCAGTTGTTACTGTCTTATCACTTGGCTGTGTAGTTATACTTGGTGCTACTGGAGCTGCTGGTGCTGCTGTTACTGTTATTGTTGCTGCTCCTGTTTTAGTTCCATCTACTGTTGATGTAGCTGTTATTGTATAGTCTCCTGGCTCTGCATCTGCTGCTACTGTTACTAATCCAGTAGTTGGATCTACTGCTACTTTTCCATTTGTATCACTGCTTGACCAAGTTACAGTTTGGGCTGCTCCGCCTGTTGCATCTACTGTTGCTGCCAATTGCTTTGTATAACCTTGTACTACACTTGCAGTTGCTGGAGTTACTGTAACACTGTTTACTACTGGTGTTGCTGCCGGTGCTGGAAGATTCACTGATCCACTACTTATCCCAACATCACTTAAACCAAATTCTAATTTTGCGCCTGTTACTGCTGCTTCGTTTGTTGCTCCAAGATCATCAAACCTTGCAATACCATTATTTACTGTTGCTCTTGTAGTTCCTGTTAGAGTCCAATCTCCTTCACCAAATTTACTCACATAAACTTGGGTTGTGCTATCATTGGTACATATGTTTCCATAAAAATCCGTGATAGTTACTATTGGCTGTTGTGCAAATCTTCCACCGTTTGATGACGGTGCTGTTATATCCTGCGTTAATGTTTCTTTTTCTGCTTCTGCTGGCACAGGTGTTATTGAAATAGCCTCTGCATCTGGAGTATTTACCCCCTCTACACTAAATACTATATTTTGTTCTGCAGCATTAGTTAATCTTAAATTTAATGTTGCAACACCATTTAAGAAATTCAAATTTCTTGTTGTTGATGCTTGAGTAATTTGATTATAATTTAGACTTCCATAACTGCCATTTGGCGCTGCTGTATATCCTGATACTGTAACTGGTTTTGTGCCAGTGAAGGTTGTATCTGTGCTGCCAGTTGAATCCTTCACAGTTAATGTAACTACGTTATCTACTCCTGCTGTTGGTGATGAACTTGCTGCCGCCGCTGCTACTGTGTATGCTGTCGTTGCCGCTGTATCCGTTGTTACATCAAGGGAACTTCCGTAAAAAGCATCATTCATTACTAATCTAAATTTGTAAGAAGTACTTACTGTTAATCCTGTTACAGTTGCACTTGTTGATGAAGCATCTAACGCTCCTGTTGCTGCATCACTCCAAGTAGTTCCTCCATCTGCCGATTGTTGCAGCTTTACTGAAGTCGCTCCTGTTTGTGCTGGAAACGATACTGTTGCTGTTGTTGCTGTTTTTTGACCTAACGTTAAAGGAACTGATGGCAAAATAATTTGTATATTATTACTATTTGTCTTATATGACTGAACATATCCTGCTCTAGCCAAATCAGGTACATAGAATATTGCATCATTATTAATATAACTAAATGCAGAAGTCCCTATACTTGTTATACTGTCTGGAATTGTTATTGACGTTAATCCCATACAGTAAGTAAATGCAGAAGCCCCTATACTTGTTACACTGTTTGGGATTGTTATTGACGTTAAACCAACACAACCCAAAAATGCACTATCACCTATACTTGTTATACTGTTTGGGATTGTTATTGATATTAAGTTAATACAATCATTAAATGCATAATTACCTATACTTGTTACACTCTTCCCACCAATTTGAGATGGTATTGTAATGTCTGTACTTGTCCCTGTATACCCAGTTATTTGACACTCATTTCCATTTAATGCAAATTTAAATCCATGTACTGTTAATGTTGCTGTTCCTTTCTTAGTTCCATCTACTGTTGATGTAGCTGTTATTGTATAGTCTCCTGGCTGTGCATCTGCTGCTACTGATACTAAACCATTTGCATCTACTGTTACTTTATTATTTGTATCACTGCTTGACCAAGTTACACTTTGATCTGCTCCTCCTGTTGCATCTACTGTTGCTGTCAATTGTTCAGTATGACCTTGCTCTACACTTGAAGTTGCTGGAGTTACTGAAACACTGTTTATTCCTGGTGCTTGTCCTGCATCTGTTGTTACATCAAGGGAACTTCCATAAAAAGCATCATTCATTACTAATCTAAATTTGTAAGAAGTACTTGCTGTTAATCCTGTTACAGTTGCACTTGTTGATGTAGCATCTAATGTTCCTGTTGCAGCATCACTCCAAGTAGTTCCTACATCTGCTGATTGTTGCAGCTTTACTGAAGTCGCTCCTGTTTGTGCTGGAAACGATACTGTTGCTGTTGTTGCTGTTTTTTGACCTAATGTTAAAGCAACTGGTAAAATGATTTGTATATTACCCGTCTTATATGATTTAACTTCTTCTGCTATAGTTAAGTCAGGTACATAGAATATTGCATTATTACTAATATTGCCAAATGCAACATTACCTATACTTGTTACACTATCTGGGATTGTTATTGATTTTAGGCTGTTACAACCATAAAATGCAGCGTTTCCTATGCTTGTTACACTACTTGGTATTGTTATTGACGTTAAGCCACTACAACCATAAAATGCACCGTTTTCTATACTTGTTACACTACTTGGTATTGTTATTGACGTTAAGCCACTACAACCATAAAATGCAGCGATTCCTATACTTGTTACACTACTTGGTATTGTTATTGACGTTAAGCCACTACAAAAATCAAATGTATCCATTGCTATACTTGTTACACTACTTGGTATTGTTATTGACGTTAAGCCACTACAACCAGAAAATGCACCGTTTCCTATACTTGTTACACTACTTGGTATTGTTATTGACGTTAAGCCACTACAACCAGAAAATGTACCGATTCCTATACTTGTTACACTACTTGGTATTGTTATTGACGTTAAGCCACTACAACCATAAAATGCACTGTTTCCTATACTTGTTACACTACTTGGTATTGTTATTGACGTTAAGCCACTACACCTACTAAATGCACTGTTTCCTATACTTGTTACACTACTTGGTATTGTTATTGACGTTAAGCTACTCCAATTCCGAAAGGCATCATCACCTATACTTGTTACACTTATCCCATCAATTTGAGATGGAATTATAACATTCTTGCTTGTCCCTGTATATCCAGTTATTTTATATGAGCCATCAACACCTGTTGAAAATGTAAATCCAGCTGCCGTAGCTTGATCTTCTGTATATGCTACATCACTACTTGCAAAAACTGCAATTGGATTTATAGTAGGCACAGTTGCTGCTACAGTTGTGGCTATCATTACTGTAGCTATTAATTGTTTTAATTTTTTGCTTTTCATTTATATGCTCCTCGTTTCTTATATCGTATATATTTGCAATTTTATCTTAATATAAATTTTTCAATAACTAAAAAATCACTATATAAAAACAACTAATTGAATAAATATTTGAATTTCATTATGTTTTTGCATATATCTACAAATTTTTATTTAATATTACATTTTTCATATTTACAATAATATTCTACAATATTCAGGTAAAAGAAAAGTAAAAGAATATCTACATACACAATATACAGAAAGTATAAAAAAATATGCAAGCACTAAAATAATTTTAATACTTACATATTTTTTGTCATAATTTAAGTCACTGAATTTAAGTAATTGTTCTTTCTCTCTTATAGATAAACAATTTAAGAACTATACTTATTTGTGGTTAATATATCCACTAAAAATCATATATATATTTGTGAAATAACCATTTGAAATTGAGCTGTTGAAGATTCTTAATGGGAGTTTGTTCCATTTACTGCTTGTCAAAATAAGTATTTGGAACATGCACAAATGGTCACAAGCTCCCATTTAGAATTTTCCAGCGAAAATTTCATAAGTCCGATGGAACAAATATATATCTGATTTTGGTTATTCACCACATAAGTTTAAGTTATAAGTTGTTTATCTATGCTCACTAAAACTTTTTAGAAGTTTTTCATAGAAGTTTATTATTTCACATCCAGGATTTACGCCAAATTCTTTTTTAATCATTCTTTCATAATCCTGAAAGTGTTTAATTAAAGAGTTTTTATCCTTTTGTGCTTCAAATAATCTCATCAACAAACAATTCGCCTCCTCATTAAGAGCATCCAATTTAATTATTTTTTTTAATATATACGAAGCATTATTTAAATCTCTATTATTCAAAAGATATTTAACTAATTTTATTGCTAAATTCAAATATAAATTTAAATATTTTTCATTTTCCGATATACTCCAATAATATATTCTATCACCTAATAGCTCTCCAATAAAAATCTTTTCTGTATCCAAAGCATCTTTAATATTTTCTTCATTTATTTCCTTGATTCTTCCAACACTCTTCTCAAAATCCATACAGTCTACATAGAACTCACTACATTCCAACTTATAATATCCGTTTTTTAATATTAGTATTGAATTTGAAACATGTGGTTCAAAGGCTTTTCTAATTTGGTAGACAGATGTTTTTAAATAATTTTCAGCATTTTTTAATGGCATACCCTGAAATACATCTTCAATAATTACATTCTTTGATATATTACGTCCTCTATTTAAAAGAAGGTATATAAAAAGTTCCATACTCTTTGCTGACATCCATTTTACAGTACCTAAGCTTTTACTGCTTACATCTATCCCACCCAAAAGGTATACAGAAATATTTTTTTCTTTTTCAGGTATTTTTTTAATTAATAATGACCTTTTTTCAAAAGCCCGTTTTATAGTCCGCTCCACTCTTTCTTTTAAAACCGGTTTTATAATATAATCAAATGCATATATTTCAAAAGCATCTAGAGCATATTCTCTATGTGATGTAATAAATACAATATCTGTTGACGGACTCATATGATATATGTTCCTTGCTAATTCCATGCCATTTTCTCCAGGCATACTTATATCTAAAAACACCATATCTATGCAATTATCTTTTATAAATTCTAATACATTAATTGAACTGTTAAATGTATTTACTATTTCAACCCCCTCAATCTTATTCATAATTCTTTTTAGAATAAGAATCATAGCTTTGTCATCATCAACTAGAATTACTTTCATTATATACATACCCCCTGATTCTATTTGATATACCATCACAAAAATAACTTTTTATCAACCTAACGCTTTTAAATATTTTTCCCTGATAAAATTGTAAAATAAAAAGTACTACCTTTGCCATAGCTGCTTTCTGCCCATATATCACCATTGTTTTTTTCTATAAACTGCTTACAAATCATTAATCCAATTCCTGTTCCCTTTTCCCCTGCTGTTCCAAAAGTACTACAATAATTAGAATTATCAAACAAAGCATCTAATTTTTCATTTTCTATTCCAATTCCACTATCCTTGACCGCTATAGTAACTACACCAGAAACTTCTTCTGCCCATATCTTTATATACCCACCGCTGTTAGTAAACTTTACTGCATTTGAAAAAAGATTTCTCACTACTATTTCAAACATTTCTCTGTCTACATTTACAAAAATATCTCTAGAGATTTCATAATTTACTTTGATGCCTTTTAATTGAGCATTTTTTTCTAACAGCATTAGAGAATTTTTCATTATGTCAAAAAGTTTCCACGTAAGATTCCTATAAACCATACCATCCATTTGACTTCCAAACCATTGAAGTACATTTTCAACCATTTCATAAGTGTTTTTTACATTGGCTTTAATTTCACTTAAAACTTCCCTATTTTCTTCCTTATATATATCATTTTCATCTTCTAAAAGTTCTAATAAACTTAATAAAACCCCAAGAGGAGATTTAACATCGTGAGAAACTACTTTAAATAAGTTATCCTTAAAAGTATTTAACTCCAAAAGATTTTCTTGTTGCTTTTTTTCTTTAGTAATATCACTAAGAATCAATATTTTTCCAAGTATATTACGATTTTTCTCATATATATAATTAATACTCATTTTATAGAATTTTAGCTCATTTTTATTTTTAAGACTTATTAAGCCTTCTTTATATTCATTGCTATTTACAGCTCTTATTATATCCTCATATTCTTTAAATACTTCTTCAAACTGCTTGTCACCTTGATTTATATAATTTAATTCATGAATAATGCCTTTAGAAGAATTATTAAAATTAACTATATTATTCTCATTATCTAATATAATAACCCCTTCCAGCATACTAGAAAATACCTTCTCAAGTGCTATTGGAGTAAGCTTTAATAACTTAAATTTTACTACAGCACAACTATACATTATTCCTGAAATAGAAAGTGCAATTGGGCATAAATCTAAATCAAAAGGTGCCAATCCCAGCGAGTAAATAACATCTGCAATCCATGGAATTACACAAGATATTATTATTAATAACAATTGCTTTCTTATGACTGATACTTCATTTATATAGTCTAATATGAAAATTATGAGGCCTATAAGTGTTACTAAATAATTATATACAATATGAATCCAATACCAGGGACCATGTATTACTTCTAGGATTGGAAAAATCCCCTTATTATTCATGTACATTTCTTTATAAAACAAATGATGAAAATCATTTGTCCAATTGACTATTAATATAGTAATAGAAATAACATATAGCAACGCTAAAGTTCCTTTTTTAATCTTATCTGTTTTTCCAGTAAAACAAAGCGCAAAAACTAGCCATAATACACCAAAAAATGAACTTCCCAAATATTCTACTTTAACCCAAAACTTTACCCACTCAATATTTGTACATAATATTTCAAATGCGTATCCAAAACCATGAATTGATATTGCAATTAATGATATTGAAATATACTTTTTTCTCCTATTCCATGCAAAATATCCTATATAAATTAATGTTAATGAAGATAGTATTAAAATTAAACTAAAATAATAATTTATGTTCAGACAATATCACCTCATTTTATTTCTTTTTTCAACATTTTTAGACATTATATTCTTATAATACTATACAGTTCTAAATGTTTCAATTAATCCTAATAAACTAACTATAATTACTTATAATTGATATACAAAATTAAAAGATTACTTAAATTAAAAGAACTAGAATAGGATAAATTCCATTCTAGTTCTTTACCTTAATGAAGTTTAATATTATTTAATCAAAGCTCAATCATTTACTAAAACATAATCACCATAAAACGATTATTTACATATCTGCATTTAAAACTTCTTTGAATTGCATCAATATTTCTCGTACTTTGTTCTCTTCTAATGGTCTATACGTTTTTATATATCCTGACGAATCAAGTGATTCATATATTTTTTTACTCATAGAAATCCAATTTTCAGGTATATAAACCCATACTATATCTTCATATTTACAGCTTAATAAAAAGTGTTCTAATCCCCAAAAAGAATATTCCTCAATTTCATGTAATTCATTAAATATTTTATAATCTTTAACTACTTTAGATGTTAATTTATATTCATAAATGTCTACATAAAAGAAATCAAATTTTTGGTTTTCTGCTTTAAACGCATCGCCTTTTATTATTTTTATCTTTTCATTTTTAGTAAAATTTTGATTATACAGTTCAATTACATCTTCACTAATTTCATATACTGTAACTTCTTCTACCGAATTTTTTTTAGCTATCTCTTGGACTACATATCCGATTCCTAGTCCTACGATTCCAACTTTACCTTTTGCAAATTTAATAGTTTCATAAGAACTTTCTATTTCTTTAGGCGAAAGTCTCATTAGACTGACATTATCTTTTAATAACTGAATTACACTTATATCATACTGTTCTTTATTTTCATACATATATCCTTGTAAATTTTCTTCTACGACATTTTTAACTATTCTATAATTACCACTAGTTCCTTCATTTATTAATTCATTATATTTTTTCATCACTTGGAACACAAATTCTTTATTATATGGTTTCATAGATAATTCCCCTTTTTTTATATTTACTAAATTATTATAACCAAATTAATCTCTAGTATCTTTATGTCAATTTCCTTTTTTTGTAAATTATAACATACTAATATTTTTTTTACTATATTACATATCAAATTAACTTTTTATTTCAAATCATGTATGCTATACTTATTTTAATGACTTATTGTCAGAAAGATTGTATAAAGTAGGTGTTTTCATGAAAAATATTACTATAAGTGAAGAAGCTTATAATGAATTTAAAGCTTTTTTAGAAGAAAATAATATATCCGATTTCAATATTAGAATAAATTTTGCAGGTTTCGCATGCAGTGGTCCTATTTTTAACATATCAGTTTCTGAAGCTACTGACGATGATGAAATCGAAAAAATTAACGATATTTCTTTCATAGTTGAAAAAACTTTAATCGATCAATTTGGTGGATTTATAATACTTTCTACTGAAGAAAATGAAGGTAATGGTCTAAGCTTAAAACCAGTCATTACACCTGAAGGTGGATGTGGCGGTTCTTGTAGTGGCTGCCATCACTAAAATTATATGTAAATAATAAATGTAGAATGAATGTAATAAATTTTACTATTCATTCTACATTTATTTTTTCTTAAATTTTTATCCAATAGTAAAAGTAATTTTCTTCTGTTTTTCAATCTTAATTAATAATGTTTTTATTAAATTTAAACATATTAATTACTTATAATATATATCCATTAATATATCCATTATTTACATGCTCTGATGTTATTCCTCTTTATATATCTTCTAAAATTTATTAAAACATTCAAACTTAATTTATAAATTTAGTCTATTCACCAAAATACTTTAATATTATTATTAAATAATCCATAAATTCACCTATTATAAACAATATGTCCATTTTATCCTAATCCATTTTAACATATAACAGCCTCTTTGCCTATTTAAACTTTATTATTTATGAACATGAAAAAAATAACAGGTCAACAGTTGCTATATTATTTACCTAGCCCATTCATGTATAACTTCATTAACCATTTGCAATCCAACATTTCCTTCAATAATTTGTTTTCTTTCTTTATTTATTCTCTTTATTTCTCCATATGAATTATTTAAAGATAACTCTTCATTTCCTGATATTACCCATAGCGTTTTTTTATTTATTGGTTTTACCCCTAATTCCTTTTCTCCAACTCCATCAGTAAAATATATAAGTACTACATTTCTCAAGTTATTGTCAATTATATATTTGAAAACTGGTGTAAATTCTGTTGAGCCATTATTTTTACTTCGTTTTTTTATATCTCTTTCACTTCTTAGCTTATAAATATTCCTAATTTCATTATCACATTCAATTATTGTAATTTTGTTTGTAGTGTTTGAAGTTATTGATAAAATTTCAACTAATATTTTATGTAAATCATCATCTTTCATACTTGCGCTTATATCTATTGCTACAATCACTTCTGTTTCATTTTCAGGAAGCCTTCCTCTTAAATCTAATCTTTCTGGCTGCCTTCTATTCCTTCTTGTTATTGTTTTTTTATATCCTGATTTCATGGTTGGTAAGATGCTTTTAAGAACAACTTGCCATGGAATTTCTGGCTTTTCTTCATACGCCTTAATTATTTTTTGTAAACCTTCTGGAGTACTTTTATTATAAGAACTTAAAGCTGTTTTTTTAGTTAAGTTTTCAATATCCTCTTCACTTATATCTATTTCTTCCCATAATTCATGAGCTCTAGTCATATCTATTTCAGATTTTGAGTCATTGTCTTTACTTATCTTATTCTTATTAATTCTAGATTTTATTGATTTATATATTTCTTCAGCGTATTCTTCTATACTTCTATTTTCTCTAAGTATAATTTTATATTCCATATTTACACTTTCAAGCTTTTTACTATATGCTGGTAGATCCTTTATATATTGATTTATTGAAATATCTAATGCAACACTTACAGCTTCTTTATTTAAACTTTGTTTCATTTTTCTTTCTCTTTGAAAATGCGAACTCATTATATGATATATTTCGTGTTTAAACAACGCTGCCATTTCTTTTTTAGTGCAATTTAGAAATAAAACTGGATTAAAGTACATATTAAAGCCATCTCTTTGAGGAATTGTAGCTATCGGTACTTTTAAATCAAAACGTATGCCTCTTTTTATTCTAAGCATAAATTGCCCGAAAAATGCATCTTCACTTTGTAAAAGGTACAATATAACATCTTCAACTAAATCAAAAAATTGTCTTTTATGGCTATTATTAAATTGATTATGCGTATCTAACAAATATATTTCTTTTAAAACTTGTTCCTTCTTTTCATTAAAATCCATACTCTTTTCTCTCCTCAACGCATACAATTGATCTATTATTTTCTCTCATACGCCTAAAATATATTAAAAAATGCATCTAAGAACATATCATTATCTAAAAGATTTTCATATATTTTATCCTTATAATCTCTTTTTATTTCTTTCATTATTCCTAGTCTTAAATCTCTAGGATATAAATTTAAAAGTTCTGAAAATAAGTTTATATTTTTTTCTGTTGGTATCTCTTCTAAATATTTTAATGCGTTTTTTATTAAAATATATAATCTTGAGTGATTTTCTTTTTCTATCTTCTCTTTCAATTCAAAACTCAAAATCTCATTAGTGAATATATCCTGTACTTTAATTAAAGGCTTTTTTAAGTTGATTAAAAAGTTTGCAAAATCATTTGCAATATTAGCTCCTACATTACCTCTTACAACATTTAAAAATGAATTCATAGGATACTTTTGTTTATTGTTTAAATACACGTTATAAGCTTTCGATACTCTCTCCCAGCTTCTCGGTGTAGCCTTTATTGTCTCATCTGTATTTGGGGTATGTAAATATTCAGGAAATGTTGATAAAAATTCTATAATATGTTCATTAATATTTCCATTATCACTCATAGCCCATTTAATCCATTCTTTTATGTCAGAATCGAGCTCAACCCATACAAATCTATCTTCCTGAGCTGGATCCATATCTACAACTTCATATTGACTATTGTAGAATCCGTCATTTTTATTAGATGGATTCATAGCTGCTATTACTTTAACTCTCTCGTCTAGTACATATCCATTAATCTCTCTATTTAAAATAAGATTCATTAATTCTTGTGCTACTGCGTGATCACATCTATTTAACTCATCTATAAATAAAATTACATTTGCATTTTCATCATTCTTTAAAGCTCTATCTATTTCGGTTAACTTATGATGAGTTGCATATATAGTAACTCTATTTTCAACTACTGGTAATCCTCCAATTTCTCCCTCTTTTAAAAGATTAGCATCTATTGTGACTAAATAATATCCATTATTTTTAGCTATATATTTAACTAAAGAAGTCTTACCAACTCCGCTTTCACCTATTATTAATGGAACATCATTTGATTCAATTATCAAATCTACAGTACTTAAACATTCTGAATAATTCATATTTCTCACCTCTATTTCTACATTGATAATTTATAATCAACTAGTATTTTCTTAGCATTTTTACTTCCGTATTCTCTAATAAAATTAATTTTGTCCATCTCCAAAATCTCTAATTCTAAAAAATCTTCTATATATTTTTTTTCAATGGTTTCATCTTTAACTTTCTCCATAAGTACTTCAACCACTGTTTCCACATCAACACTTTCATAAATATACTTAACTACATTTATATTTTCACTAATGAATAACTTCAATTCATCCAAATCATAATTAGATATATAATTTATGGCTTCTCCATTTGATTTTATCGATTTAATCTTAGCTTTTAATGTTGGATTTTTTATAAATCTAATAGCAGCATAGTAATTTTCTATTGCCTTAAGTTGCACAATTTCAGATGGATTTGTTATATATTTTATAGCATCATAATCTTTACTTACAGCTAAAATTTGAAGCTTTTCGCTTGGATTTTTCACAAATTGTATTGCCCATCCTTTAGTTTGAACAGCTTCTTCTATTATTGTTTCACTAGGATTATTTATTAGCTCTAATGAATTCCACAAAGTTCTAACACATAAAATACCAATTTCCTCATTGACATTTTCAATATATTGTATAGATAAAGGAGTATTTTTAATAGCCTCCTTTTGAACTTCCTTACTTGGATTCTTAATATATTTAATGTTATTTCCATTGTTTTTAACTATAAATAACTTCAATTCTTCATCAGCTTCGCTTAATTCTTTAATATATTCTGGATTACTTTTTAATTTTAATAGTATATTTTCCTTTTCCATATAATTCTCCTTTCTTGTAATTTATAATAAGGCTATGCTTGATTTCACCACCAAACATAGCCTTAAGTATATTTTAAAATGTACCTTAAATTATTCCTTATACTTTTCAATTTCTCTTTTAACAGAAAAAAGTAAACTGTTCAATTCCCAGACTTCCCCTTCTTCTATTAACTTATTTAACGTTTTTTGATATCTAGCAACTTCCGCTTCTTTTCCCAGCGAAATCAAAGTTAATAATGAATTCATTATATTTGAAATTAAATGAGACTTAACTTCAAATAACTTTTGTGCATCCTTAATTTCATCTTTAATCTCCAACATCTCTTCGTCTAATCTAAAAGCGGCATCTGCTGAACGTTTAAGCTTTTCTTTAATCTGCTCTGGAATATGTCTTTTATATTTATAATTAAGAGAATGTTCAATTGTTGCCCAGAAGTTCATTGCTAATGTTCTTATTTGAAATTCAGCTAAAATCTCAACTGGTCCCTCTGCCATATTTACAGGATACTTAATTATCATATGGTAGCTTCTATAGCCACTTTCCTTAACATTTCTTACATAATCTTTTTCATAAAGAATTTGCATATCTTTACGTCCTCTTAAAAGCTCTACAACAATATCTATATCATCAACAAATTGACACATTATTCTTATTCCGGCGATATCCTCTAATTCGTATTTTACTCTATCTATAGGAATTTCAAACTTGTTAGCTTTTTCCAACATACTTGATACTTCTTTAACTCTACCTGTTACAAATTCTATAGGTGAATATTCATTTTTTCTTCTATATTCTTTTCTAATCGACCTTAATTTAACTTTCAGCTCGTCTACAGCCTGCTCATAAGGCATTAAAAAATTTTTCCAATCATTTATTGCCATCAATACCACCCTTTAAATCACATCATTCTTTTCTATTATATCAAAAACTTTGAATTATGTGTAATTATTAATTAATAAACCTATTAATTTTTTTTATACAATAACAATGTAACCATTCCATATGATATAATATTCCTAAATAAAACTTTTTCTGAGGTGACTAAAAATGCATGACATAAATATACTAGACCATTTGTTTGATAAACATATAACTTGCCCTGTATGTAATTCAACTTTTACAACTAAAACTGTAAAAGCTAAGTCACCAAGAATTATGTCTAAAGATTCTGACTTTTTTATACGATATAAAGAAATAAATCCTTATTTTTATGATGTGTGCATTTGTAATTCCTGTGGCTATGCTGCAATGAGATCAGATTTCGAAAAAATTAGGTCATATAGAAAAGAGTTAGTTTTTAGCAATATAACTCCAAAGTGGCAGGCAAGGCAATATCCTGATATACTTGATGAACAATTAGCAATTGAACGTTATAAATTAGCTTTACTAAACGCTATGCTTACAGATTGTCCAGATAGCACTAAAGCTATGATCTCATTAAGAATAGCTTGGATGTATAGACTTTTAAATGATAATTCACAGGAATTATCATTTATGAAGCAATCTTTAGATGGATTTATTGATGCTTATACTAAAGAACTTCTTCCTATATATGGATTAAAAAGAGATTCTTTAACTTACTTACTTGGTGAATTAAACAGAAAATTGGGCAAAGATGAAGAAGCCTTATTATGGTATTCAAAAACTATTGTTAATACGAATGCTTCTTTTAGAATCAAAGAAATGGCTCGTGTCGGCAAAAGTTTGATTAAAAATGAATAAATTCAATTTAAATTATGGGGGAACATATATATGAGTATTTTCAAAAAAAGTAACAAAGAAATAATTGCACCAACAGTTTCAGTTTCTACAAACGCCGATCAACATTCTATTAATAAAAAAGACATCAGTAAGGAAGTTAATATTTTAAAAAATCAGACTTCTAATTTAGATAGTTCTATTAAAAATATTAGTTCTTCTATTTCATCTTTAACTAAATCTACTCAATCACAATGTAGTGAAATACATACTGCTAAGAATATATTATCAGACTTCAGAAATAACATGGAAAATTTAGCAATAAATATTACAAATGTTCACATTAAAGTATTAGATACTGATAAATTAGCTGATACTGGTTTAGATTCAATTACTCATTTAGATACATCTTTAAATGACCTTGAAAGTGCCTTTACAGTTTCAACTTCAACAGTAAATTCATTAGTTTCAAAATTAGAATCAGTAAACAGCATAACTGACTCTATAAGCCAAATAGCAAGTCAAACAAATCTTTTATCCTTAAATGCTGCTATAGAAGCTGCTAGAGCTGGTGAAGCTGGTAAGGGTTTCTCTGTTGTTGCAGGAGAAGTAAGAAAACTTGCTGAAAATTCAAAACTTGCTGTACAGAGCATAACTAGTATCTTAGAGGAAATTAAGCAAGATATTCTAAAAGCATCTAATGCAATGAATTCTGGAAATTCAGCTTTAACTATTCAACATAATTCATTAGAAGATGCAAAAAATACTTTTTCTGATATAAAAACATCAATTGAAGATGCTACTGATGAAATCACTACTTGTATAGTAAACTTAACTACTGCTTCTGAAGCTAAAGATAATGTTATCTCATCTGTAGATAATATTGCTAACCTTTATTCGGAACATGAATCTGTAGTTAAAGAAGTAGCTACAAGCATAGATACTCAAGCATCTGAAATTAAGCAACTTAATAAATCAATATCTAATTTGTCATAGACCTGTCTGGATAAACAATTTAGAATTATGTAATAACTTACCGAAAGTACTGATGCTCTTTTGCTCGATTGCTATAAAATAAGGATGTGGATTTCTAAAAGTAGAAGTTATTCCATTCCTGCATGTTCCTCATCAAGCTGAGGACAAGCAGGAATGGAATAACTTCTACTTAAGAAATACATACATCCTTATTTTAAATGCAATACTACGCAAAAGAGCATCAGTACTTTCTAGTATGCAATATATTTAAATTTAGAATTTAGAGTTAGGCACGTGAAAATAAATAACGAGTCCAATTTGCCATGGATATTTTTTGAATTGCCCTCATCGCGGGCCTATTAGATCAATTTACCGACGCAGCATGATGGAAAATAAGCTGGCAAATAGACTTATTATTTTTTCGAATGTGCCTTATGTGGTAATTTACCGAAAGAAGCTGTATTCTTTTTCTCGGTTGCTATATAAATGCAACACTCCGAAAAAGAATACAGCTTCTTTCTATTATATAATATATTTCAAAGTTTAAATCTAGTTCATGGTTTACTTATAGGATTCTTCAATGACAACCAAACTCTGTTGACAACATTCATAGGATTATATTTTGCCCTTAAACTATTTAGTAAATTCTTTACCAATATCGATAAGTTAGAAAACTTATAACCACCATATCCATATCATTATTTTTCTCTTAACTTTACTATTTCGCCTATAGTTAATCCTGTTTTGACTGCTATAGTTTCATTATCTAAAACATCTAATAAATTTTTAGCTATCTCAAAAGCTTTTTTCTTTTCTCCTTCTTCTCTTCCTTCTTCTTTGGCTTTATTGAGTGCACTTACCTTATCCTTTAATATTTTAGCTCTCATTTCGTAAATCTCTCTTTGCTGAGTATCATTACTCATTCTTATAAGTTGATCTTTAGCTCTCCTTATCTCCTCTACTGTCATTTCAAGACTTCGTACTTTTTCACTTTCTGGATCTTTTAGAAATTCTGTCCAGGCTACCAACAAATCTTTTTCATCACTATTTTCTTCTAATTTAGGGATTTCAATAAAATGCATTTCTATAATATCTGTCAATTCCTCATTAGTTTCTATCTCTTTCAGTCTATATGCAGTATGAAATCGTTGAGTTTTTAAATACTTGAAATTTAAAATGTTTATACAAACCTTTCGCCCAAGCTTTGAGTAATCCTTCCCTTCTCCTAGCTGCTCTTCATACATTTTACTTAAATAATACATGCTTCTTTTTATCATATTATGTTCATTTTTAAGCTGTATTTCTATATTAATTATTTCATTATTACTTGTCGTTGCTTTTACATCTAATCTAGAATATTTATCTTCTATAAATTGCTTCGCTATATCAGTTCCTTTTATTTTAACACTTGTTATTTTATTATTAGGTTTCAATGTAGCATTTAGAAATGATATTAATATTTCAGGATTTTTCTCAGATCAAAATATATTTTTAAATACAAAATCTACTTTTGGATCCAGCAAACCTTTATTCATAACTATCTCACCTCTTCTAGATATTTTGGCACACGAAAAAAATATAAAGCTCAAAATATCATGATCATTTTTTTGAATGTGCCTTATTACCTTAATTATATAACAAACCTCTTCACTATTAAATATAAAATCAATCTAAAAAAACACAAGAAAAATAATAGACCAAATATGAAAAACATATCGATCTATTATTTTCTTGATTAAAACTATGATAATATTTTATTTAAATGCATCTATGGCACTTGTAAATTTTAATGTATTTTCCGAAACTTTATTACATGCTCCTAATGGGTATGAATCTGGAAGAACGCTTGAATTAGCTTCTGGCTCCCAATAAAATACACCTATACCTTTTCCATTCGGAACAGATTGTACCTTATTTATTGCTGCCTTAATTATATTATATGTTTGAGTAGGATTATTTTGAGGTCCACCTACTTCGCAAATCATAACTTCCTTATTATAGCGTGATGCCATATCATTTAAATTGTAAGCTAACGAATTTATATTTTTAGTGTAATCAACACCATCCCAATATGGATAATAAGACATTCCTATTACATCATATTTTGCACCAGCAGATTTAAGTCCATCAAAAACACCTCTGTATAAGCTATTATTAGCACCACTAGCTAAATGAATAATAACTTTTGAAGACGAACTTACTGACTTAACTGCATCATATCCACTATTAATTAATTGAGCCCATTTATTATAGTTATAATTACTTCCATCAGGCCATAGCATTCCTGTATTAGTTTCATTACCAACCTGTACCCAGTCAGGATATATACCTGCATTTGCTAAAGCAGACATAACATAATGTGTATGACTATATACATCGTTTTTTAATTGATCAAAAGAATCGTTTGCCCATTGTGCAGGCTTATCTTGATAAGCTGGATCTGCAAAATGATCACTGTAGTGAAAATCAATCATTACTTTCATTCCTAGCTTTTTTGCACGTTGTGCCATATAAACAGCAGCATTTGTATCAGAATATCCTAAAAAACATGTTGTTCCATCCTTTTTAGTCCATTGATAATTAGATGGTGGATTTACAAATACTCTTAATCTTACAGCATTTATTCCATGATCTTTTAGAATTTGAAGTGCATCCTGCTGAACACCTTTATCATTTTGCCATTTTATACCCTTATCTTCTAATTGATTTAGCCAGCCAATATCAGCACCCTTTGCAAAAGTTGTAGCAGCTTGCACAGTAGTTGGAGCAGCAGTAAAACCAAGCCCTAAAGTAATAGTCGTACACATAAATCCTAATAGAATTGCTTTAATACTTCTTTTAAACATAAATTTTCCCCCTCAATAATGAATTTAATAATTATTTTTTAATTTATATATAAATACTTAATGCTTTAAATTCCTTCAACTACTATATCATTAAAAAATTGGTTTACTATCTCTTCTTTTACACATCCAGTCTCCTTTTCAACAGCATTTGCTGTACCACAAGCTGATGCATATTTTAATGTATCAATTACATCATATCCTCTCTTAATTGATACAGCTATTCCTGCAACATATGAATCTCCTGACCCTACTGGATTAACAGCCTTAACTTTAGGAACTGTCACCTTATAGAACTTACCTTCACATCCTGCTATAGACCCTTGTTCTCCTAAAGATATTGCTACAAATTTAATTCCTCGCTTTTGAAATTCCTTTATTTCATTAACAGCATCACCTATACTAGTAATTTTTCTTCCTGTTAATGCTTCAATTTCATCTCTATTAGGTTTAATAAAATATGGCTTACCTTTAATTCCTTCTTTTAATAGCTCTCCACTAGTATCTAATAAAAACTTTTTTCCTTTAGCATTAGCTAATTCTATTAGATTTCTATAAAAATCTTTTGGCACATTTCGTGGAACACTTCCTGAAGCTACTATTACATCCGAATCCTTAATAAATTCTTTATATTTATCTATAAAAATTTGCTGTTCTTTTTCACTAACTTCTGGACCTGGTTCAAGTATTTCTGTCTGTACAAGATCATCTGTAATAAAGGCTAAACATTCTCTTGTTTCTCCTTTTATTTTTACAAAATCTTGTTTTATTCCATAACATTTAAGTTTTTCTTCTATAAATTCGCCACTCTTACCACCTAGTAAACCAGTAACTATACACTCTTCCTTTAATATAGTAGCCACATTAGCCACATGCAAACCTTTTCCTCCAGGTGTGTTTTCAACACTCTTTGCTCTCATTACTGTTCCTTTTTCTATGTTTTCCATTTCATATCTCTTGTCTATAGATGCATTAAGATTTATAACTAATATCATAACTCTCTTCCTCCTCCTTTAAGTAGCTGTACTACTTTTAACTAATGATGAATGATTGAAGTTAAATATTACAGAAACAGTTCTTCTAACTAAATATAAAATTTTACTTTTCACTTTTAGATCATCACTCCGCAAAAAATAATAAACCAAACATAAGAAGTACAATTATGCTTTGAATATATATCCAAAAGTAGAAATAGAGGTTATGCATTTATTTCGATTAGCCATTGCATAACTCTAAGTCTTGATTTGGATATCTATATATTTTTTTGATTATAACTAATATTTGCGTTGTAATTGTAATTTCTATTTTTATGTCGTACAATAAATCTGTATATTTTTTATTTTACTTTATTTTTATATTATCTTAGGTTTAGTATATCTATTCCTAAGATTTTTTTAGCATACCGGCTTTTTAGCTCTATTTATGCTATATCTTTATAATATAAATTTACTTTTTAATATCTATTAGCACTTCCACATACATTAATCTTATGCTCTACTATCTTCTTCATAGCTTCTTTTCCTGGTGTCATATATTTTCTTGGATCATTTGCTTTAGGATTTTCTTTAAAATATTCTTTTACTGCATCTGAAAATGGAATCTTTAAATCTGTAGCTACATTAACTTTACATATTCCAAGTGAAATTGCTTTTTGAACCAATTCATCTGGTACATCTGAAGCTCCATGCAATACTAATGGTACATTGACCTTGCTTCTTATTTCTTTTAATCTTTCAAAATCAAGCTTTGGTTCACCTTTGTACAATCCGTGAGCTGTACCTATTGCTATAGCTAATGAATCCACCCCTGTCTTGTCTACAAATTCAACAGCATCATCTGGATTTGTATACATTGCATCCTTGTCGTCAACAACTAAATCATCTTCTCTTCCACCAAGTTTTCCAAGTTCAGCTTCAACAACAGCATCATATTCATGAGCATATTCAACAATATCTTTTACAATTGATATATTTTCTTCAAAAGGTTTCTTTGAAGCATCAATCATGCATGATCTAAATCCTATATCTATATCCTTTTTTATTGCTTGTACATCTTCAAAATGATCTAAATGAATAGCTATTGGAACATCATATTTACTTGCTGCTACTTCTGCCATAGCCTTTACATAATCTGGTCCTGCATAATCCTCTATTGTTGATGGAGTACCGGCAATAATTACCGGTGATCTCATCTCCATTGCAGTTTCAGCAACAACTTGTAATGTTTCAAGATTGTGTATATTAAATGCAGGGACTGCATACCCTTCTTTTTGTGCTTTTAAAAGCATTTCTCTTGTTGATAATATCATTATAATTCACACTCCTTAATATTCTATTTCACTTGGATCGACTAATTGTTTTGTTTCTGCAACTTTTTTCATCCAATAAGCACTCTTTTTTGCATATCTATTTTGATTATTAAAATCTACATAGAATAAACCATAACGTTTATTGTATCCATTAGACCAAGATAATACATCGATTAAAGACCATACATAATAACCTTTAACAACAACACCTTCACTTATGGCTTTTAAGATATAGTTGAAATGTTTTTTAATATACTCAATACGTGGAGTATCATCTATCTTTCCATCAACAAAATCATCTTTATATCCCATTCCGTTTTCTGCTATATATATCTTTTTGTAGTTTGGATAATCTCTTTTAATTCTAGTTAACATATCATAAAGACCTTGTGGATAAATTGGCCAATCCCAATCTGTTGTTTCAACTTCTGGATTGCTAACACGTGCTCCTATTCCTTTAAGAGCAAAGATGCTTGTACCTTTTTCTCCTGTCCCATTATGATGAATTTTACTTTCTCCTTCATATGCTTTTAAGAAATGACTAGAATAATAATTCATTCCTAAGAAATCAATTTTACTAGCTGCACTTTTAATAACATCTAAATCTCCATCATAGATTGTAAAACTTCCATTATTTTTAGATAGTATAGTATTTACTGTTTCTAAGGTTTCTTCTGAATATTCTCCTTTGAAACATGCATCAAGCATAAATTTATTTGCCAATGTGTCATCTAAATAAGCTGCTCTTTTATCTTCTTCTAAATCAGTTATTGGACATTTTCCTTCAAGAGTATGAACTATTCCAATTTCCCCTTTTAAATTCATGCTCTTATATAGTTCAATTGTTTTTGCATGAGCTACCATCATATTGTGCATAGTTTGTACAGCTTTTGGTATATCATATTTTATACTTGGTGGGAAATTACCTATTATATAACCATTTTGTGCAACAGACCATGGTTCATTAAAAGTTGCCCACTTACTAACTCTATCCCCAAAGTTCTCAAAGCAAACCTTTGCAAAGTTTATAAAATGATCTATAGTCTTTCTATTTAACCAGTCTCCATCTTTAAATAAAGATAATGGTGTATCAAAATGATGTAAAGTTACAAACGGTTCTACATTATTTTTTAAACATTCATCAATAAGATCATTATAGAATTTAATTCCTTTAGGATTTACTTCTCCAACACCATCTGGAATTACTCTGCTCCATGAAATAGAAATCCTTATACCATTTATGCCAAACTTATTTGATAATTCAAGATCTTCTTTATATTTATGATAGAAATCACTTGCTACATCTCCATTAAATGTGCTTTCAGGTCTATCTAAATATTCATCCCAACAACATGGTCCTCTTCCATCTTCCTTCGCAGCTCCTTCAACTTGAAATGCTGCTGTTGCTCCGCCAAATATAAAATCGTTTTCAAATTTATTCATTGCAATCTTTCCTTTCTATACCTATCTTATCTTTTCTTATGTTCTATAATTATTTATTTATTAAATCTAATGCAAATTTTAATGCTGCTTCTGGATCTCTAGTTAATTTTACATATTCTCTACCTGAAGTTGTTGCTGATTTAGTACCTTTAGCATCACAATCATTCTTTAACTCTTCATACATAGATGCCATTTGAGGTGCTAGTACAATTAAATCAAAATCTGTTATTTTCTCTTTATGTTGTCCATAAGCCATAGCTATTGATTCTAAATTTACACCATTTTGTTTTGCTCCTTTTGTTATAGCATTTGCAAGCATACTGCTTGTAGCTCCACTTGCGCAAAGCACTAAAACTGCTAATTCTTTGTTTGTATTATTTTTATTTTCTATCTTAATTTCTTCTTTAACAGGAGTTTCTGCAATCGCTGCTTCTTCAACTGCTTCTGTTGTTATTTCATCAATTTCTTCTCCAACTCTTTCAGCTTCTTGAATAATTAATTCTTTATCATAAACTTTAAAGAATGGATAATACATTACAAAATCAACTAATAGTAATAATGGTGCTAATATAAATGATAATTTAGCAAATCCTGTTCCTAGAATTAAACCTAATGTACCTGGTGTTGTCCATGGTAAAGTATAAATAAATCCGTTCATTCCTAAATTGTCGATGAAAAATTTAAAGATCCATACATTAAGTATTGGTGTACAAATGAAAGGTACAAAAAGTATTGGATTTAATACAACTGGAGCACCAAATAATATTGGTTCATTTACTGCAAATAATACTGGAACAATGGAAGTTCTACCAACTGCTTTTAATTGTTTTGATTTAGCCATGAAAGCACACATAGCTGTAAACATTAAAGTTGCACCAGTTCCTCCAAGTGTTGCAACGAAATATGAAGTTCCGTGAGTTAATGCAAATGATGCATGTTGACCTGATTGGAATAATTTTAAGTTGGCATCTACATTCGCAATATATATAGCTGTTACTGCAGGTTCTACTATAGAAGGTCCATGAATACCAACAAACCAAAACATTGCCATAGCTCCAAATATTAAAGCCAATCCTAAATATCCATCTGCTGCTGAGAATAAAGGTTTAAATACTTCTAAAATCCATGCACTGAAAGACATTCCAATGAAATTTCTGAATCCTATATCAAATAACCAGAAGAATAATACAGAAAGTGCTAAAGGAATTAAATCTGCAAAAGTTTGTGATATATTGTGTGGTACTTCATCTGGCATTTTAATTGTTACATTGTTCTTAACACATACTTTATATATGTTTGGTACTATAAATGCTACTACAAAGGCTGTTAATAGACCTTTTGTACCCATATAAGCATTAGCAAATCCACCCTCTATAGAATCTGTACTTATTAATAGGAAAGAAATAATAGATACGATCATAACTGATACTGGATTGATTTGTCTTAGTTTAGGTAATTTCGTATTAAAATTATCTGATAAACTTTTAGCAATTGTTGCTACCATTAACATTGCTAATATTCCCATTGAATAATTGTATGCTTTCCAAAGCATGTTATTAACATTGTCAGACCAGAAATAATTGAATATATTAGGCACACAAGCTACTAATATAAATATACTTGAAAAGAGAATAACCGGTATACAACTTATAAATCCATCTCTAATTGCTCTTAAATAAGGATTGTTTGAAATTTTTTCGAAGGCCGGTCTCATCTTATCGATCGATTTAATTAATTTTTCCATTTTAATTCCTCCTTAATTCTAGTTAGGAACATGATATAAAATAACAAATCCAATCTGCCATGAATATTTTTCATCAGAAAAGGAGGTAGATTAAACTCATAGTGTGACTATTAATCCAATCTTCCGATTAGCAGATAATTGAAAGTCCAAATCTAAGATTTCGTTTCTTGAACTTAGTTAACTCATTTATCAGTTAACCTCGCATAAAACTGATTTGATGTGAATCGCTTAAGCAGATATCTCAAAAGTGAGAATATAAATTTTATATTTCGCTCTTTTAACTTTCCATGTATGCATCTATGATTTGATGATGATTGCTTACTCAGAGAGCACTCAGTAATTGTATGCAAGTCGAACTTCCTCTTATTAAAAATATACTGCCAGATAGACTTGTTATCTTTACGATTATTCCTTAATTACATTTCTTATATAAGTTGATAAAGTTTTTTACAAGATCTCTTAATAACATTACTGTCATCAAATGATCTTGGGCATGTACCACTAAAAATCCAACATCAATTTTTTCTCCAGCCGCTTCAGCTTGAATCATGCTAGTTTGAGTTTTATGAGCTTCTTGTATGCATTCATTACCTTCTTCTATTAATTCTTCTGCTTTATTAAAATCTCCCTTATTGGCAGCTTCTAATGCTCCCAAATATTTTGATCTTGCATCTCCTGCAAAAGCTACTATTTCAATTGTTGTTAATTCTAATTCTTCTCTAGTCATTTTCTTACACCCTTTCTTATTGCCACTATTTTTAAATTTATTTATTAATCGTGATATTCTCCTCTATCCCATTTTTCTAAAAATTCATCAAAGAAATGATTATTTCCAAATTGATCTTCTTTTTGAGTTGCTATTGCATCAATCTTAGCTATAATTTTTTTATCCTCTTCTGTTGGTTCAAATTTTGTTTCTAAAAAAGCATCTATTATATTTTCCATTAATCCAACACCTGTAATTCTTCCACCAAATCCGATTATATTAGCATTCAAATGCTTTTTAGCATATATAGCTGTCGATACATCTCTTACTAATGCTGGTCTTGTTCCTACTACTTTAGCTGTTGAGCCTGTTATTCCAACTCCAGTACCACAAAGAACTACTCCTAAATCTGCTTCACCTGATACCACCTTTTCAGCAGCTTTCTTTCCAAATATAGCATAATGTGTTCTTACATGATCATAAGTTCCACAGTCTATTACTTCATGTCCTTTTTCTGTTAGATATTCTACTATGTGTATTTTTCTATCTGTAACAATATGGTCACATGCAACTGCAATTTTCATTTTTTTCTTCCTCCTCTATACCCCTATAACATTTTATTTAACATATCTACTCTTATTTGATGTCTTCCACCAGCATATTCAGATTGTAAATACGATTCTGCTAATGCTTCTGCTAATTTAGGTCCAACAATTCCAGATCCCATTGCTATAATTGATGTATTATTATGACTTCTAGTCATATAAGCTGAATGTTCATCTGACACTTCTGCACAAATAATTCCTTTATGCTTATTAGCTGCCATAAATGATCCTGCTCCATATTCATCAATAAGAATTCCCCTATCTCCTTCTTTAGTCAGAATACCTTTACAAACTCTATCTGCCGCATCTACTAAATCAACAGTATCTTGTGTTTTATCAATGACTTCATATCCCTTCTCTTGTAGGAATTCCTTTAAATGTTCCTTTAAACCTGAACCTGATCTGTCTGCTCCAATTAAAACTTTCACAATTATTCCTCCTCAATTCGATCAATTATTTTACAGTACTTTGAATATTTACTTTTTAAATTACCATCTAATTTAGAATCTGTTACTAATGCTGTAACATCTTCTAACTTATATAATGTATAAAAATCTTCTTTTTCAATTTTTGTTGAGTCACAAACAACATATCTGCCTATTGCATTATTCATGATTATACTTTGACATACGCCTTCATCTTCATTAGATGTCATAACATTATCTTCTGATATTCCATTAGTTCCTATGAATGCTGATTTAACCCTAATTTTGCTTAAAGCTTTATTGGTAAAGCTTCCTACCAATGTACTTGTTTTCATTCTTAATTTACCACCGATAAGTATTACTTCAAATCTACTATCATCTTTGAACTTATCTAGAATATTAAGAGAATTAGTTATTATTTTTGCATATGAAACCTTAATATAGTCATATATATATTCATTAGTTGTTCCAGGACCTATATATACGATATCATTTTCTTTTATTAAACTCGCTGCTATTTTAGCGACTTCAATTTTTCTATCTATATTTATATTCCTTTTTTCATTTAGTGATAATTCTTCAAATTTTATATTATCCTTACTTCTAGCGCCTCCATGAATTCTTACAAGAAATCCTTGCTCCTCTAGGTATTTAAGATCCCTTCTTAAAGTCATTTCTGTCGCTTCCAATTTTTCTGTTAAATCTGAAACTCTAATTATTCCTAATTGATTTACCGTATCTACTATAATTTTTTGTCTTTCTTCTTTTAGCATTTTTACCTCCATCCTTACATCAATATCACTGATCATATAATGCTAATATGTGATATAAATATGTAATATTTTAGTTTTTTACTTCTTCAAAATGTTTTTCTATATTAATTTTTCTATTTAATCTTCATATATATAGCATGTCCATTGCAACTTAAAAGTTAATTTAATATGCTAAAATCTTTAATTTTAATTTTGTTTTTAAATCGTTTACTTAACCTCCTCATCACTTCCGCTCTATGTTCGTTTATTTTCTTTTTTGTTTGTTTTTGTTTATATATTTATTATATATTGTTATTATTTTCTTGCAATACTATATTTAACCTGTTATTTATTAAATATGCAGATTTATTACTATATATATTTAATTTACTCCTATTTTCTCATATTTACTCAAATTATCTCTTCTTTTATTTTCTCAAATCTGAAAACATTGTCATACCAATGGTTATAGTATTTACAATTATTTAAAACTTAAACATTTTTTTGTTTTTAAATGTTTGATTAGAACATTTAAAAGCTTTCATTATTAATCTTTTATCCTAATTACACCTTAAATCAAAAAATAAAACTTTGAACAGAAATTAACATTTTTGTTCAAAGTTTTATTCAACTTAAGATTACAACTATCATAATATTCTTCTTGGATTAAAATCAATATAATCTGCTGATGATAATATGTACTCAATTCCGTCTAAATAGCCATTCAATACATTTCCTAACAATACAGGACCATGCAAATGACCATATATTACTTTTTCAACAGCATATTCTTTAATAATCTTTGTAAATTCAGATTCTTCAAATTTCTCATTAGTTGGAGGATAATGAAGCATAACTATAATTTTTTCAAATCCTTTTTTCTTAGCTGCTTCCAAAGAAAGCCTTAATCTTATCTGTTCTCTACTATATATCTTTTCATCTTTAGCTGTATATTTATCTCCTCCTGGGCACATCCATCCCCTAGTTCCACATATAGCATAATCTTCATAAACATAAAAATTATTTTGAAGAAACTTTGTGTTTTCATACATAGCATTCAGCTTAGAAATGCTTCCCCACCAATAATCATGATTTCCTTTGCTTATGATTTTTTTGCCTGGTAATTCATTTATCCAATCTAAATCATATTTGCTATCCTGTTCCTTTAATGACCAAGAAATATCTCCAGCTATAAGTATCATATCTTCATCTGTTATTTTATTAATCCAATTTTCTCTTATTTTTTCAGAATGATTTTTCCACTTATCTCCAAATATATCCATTGGTTTCTCAACATTAAATCCTAAGTGCAAATCTGAAATAGTATAAAGTGCCATGATTTATCACCTTTCTGTTTTATCTTTTTTTATCTAAATCTGTCAGAAACGCTATTACATGTGCCACTGCTTCATATAATTCTGTAGGAATTTCGTTTCCAACATCTACATTACAAAGCAAATTAGTTAATTCTTTATTGTAAACTATAGGCACATCATTCTGCGTTGCTTTCGCTATTATATTATCAGCAATATGCCCCATCCCAGCTGCTGTAACAATTGGGGCATCACTATTATATTCATATTTTAATGCCGCTGCCTTTTTCCTTTGATTCATAAACTGCATACTCCTTACTTATCTATAATTAAATACTTCAAATAAAAATAACAATATTAATAATAATATAACTATGTAATTTATTAATATTACATAAAAATATTAATAAATTACAACTAAAAATTTGACTTCAAATACTTATTGTATTGATTATTAATAGTAATTACACCTTAGTATCAATAGCTGAAATAGTAATATCGTTAAAGAAATTTCTACAATTTACTATATTAGCTGGTTTATCTTTAGATTCTACACTTACATTTACGTATAAGCCCAATGTTGATAGACCCTCTACCAATTTTGACTTATTATTATTTAGCACATATGTGAATTCATCATCGCACTTCAATTTAACATCAATTCTATTTTCTTTCATAGTTAAATAGCCATCAACATCTCCCAGCTTTATTGTTTTAACACTTATAACCATTTTAGCGTTTGTTGAATCTATTTTTTTACCATCTTTTCTATTATCCTTTATGATTAACTGGCAAGGATATTCTATACTCTGTAATGTTACAGGAAAATTCAAATAGTAATACTCATCACTAATAGAATTAAATACCTTAATATCATTTATGTTTGATTTTATTAAATTCATTACTTTATCATAACCAGCTTCTTTTGATTCTGTCTGACTAATTAAGTTTTTCACTATATCTCTTACATCTTCAATTTTATTTTTGATTTCAGATTTTATTAATTCTTTAGAATCTAAATGCTCTCCAAATAAACCATTTAATTGTGTCTTTGAAGCAGAGTCTTTAATAACTTGTATATTTTGATCGGTCCCAGTGCTTGTTAAAGGCTTAGGTTCAATATTACTTTTTTCACTTGCTAGGCTTCTTTTAGAAATTTCATCAACTTCAGGTTTATTTATTAAATCTATAAACTGTCTAAACTCATTAGTTGTAAGCTTAACTTCTTTTCCTTCTGATTTAGATAATAATTCTTCTACTTTAATTTTATTAGTTGATTCTATAAGGCTTGCTGCTTGTGTTTTAGGAACTTCTGTATTTGATAATCTGTCTCCTATCGTATCTTTAATTGATTGTATCAATTCTTTATCATTTAATTTTTCAATTAATGATTTTGAAAGTTGTGATTCATTAAATTTACTTTCTTGCACTGATTCTGTTTCACTATCGTTATTTGCAGCTAATGTTTTTAATACATCTAATATATTTATCTTATTATTAGTTAAATCATTTTCATTATATATTTTTGTTGCTAGCGCTGAATTAATATTATCCATTGCATTTTTAGCATTTTCAATTGGCTTGTTTACCAATTGCTCTGCAATTTTATTTTGAACATTAACAGATGAATTGTTTTTAGGAATATCTAGTTCCTTTATTGAATCATTTATTTTCTTAAGTAAATCTTCTATTGATGAATCTCCTTTAAATAGGTTATTGAAACTATTTATGTTCTCTTCTGAAAAATCTAAATTATTTTCAACAAATGCTAATATATCCTCTGAGCTTAATTTTTTAAATTCACCTAAAAATTTACTCAATAGTTCTTTTACAGCCTGCCCCTCACCACTATCTGATGATATTCCTTTACTTTGAAGATATTTTTCAATGAACGCATCTATTTCTTTAGGATTAACAGAAATTTTTTCGTTAAATTTTATTAATCCCTTAATTTCATTAATATTTTCTCTTGTTAGTGAAATATTATGAGTAATCATCTTCTTCAGAACATTAATATCTTCCTTAGAAAGTCCTTCCTTTTGAATTAAGTCCTTAAGATTTTCATCCTCAACTACTGTATCATCTGTATTTTCATTCACTAATTTTAATTTTAGTTTTCCGCCTTCAAATCCATCTACTTGAAATTTTACTAGTTTTATATCACTTAAATCTACATTTCCCTCAAGTTCAGCAATAAATTGCCATCCATCCGCTAACTTTATGGTAACATCTTTACCATCACCTTTTGAAATTACTCTGCCTGCAAAACGTTCCCCTGACTCAAAAGTTAACTTGCTAGAAACTTTTTTAGTATTTATATTATATCCGCTATTTACGTTCCAAATTCCCGGCATATTATTTCTCCCCTACTAAGTTTATACTATAAGTATCGTGTCAAAAATACACAAATTAACCTAAATATGTTATATATTTATATATTTTGCTATATCATTCAATTTCAATATCATCTTACATTTTTTATAACCTTGTTAATATGTATTTATAAATCTAATTTCAACACTTGTTAATCCATAATAATTATATTTATAATTTACCACAATTATAAACTGAAAACTAGATAAAT
Organism: Clostridium saccharobutylicum DSM 13864; assembly: GCF_000473995.1. Taxonomy (NCBI): domain Bacteria; kingdom Bacillati; phylum Bacillota; class Clostridia; order Eubacteriales; family Clostridiaceae; genus Clostridium; species Clostridium saccharobutylicum. The sequence goes on from NC_022571.1 coordinate 4,564,635, forward strand.
TATAGTTTAATCTCATAGAAAATTGAATTGAACACATTAAAAAAATAACAAGTACATCTGCCAAAATTATTTTCTTTCCTGTGCCTTAATTAAACATAGTAAAAGGACTCTCATTACTGAAAGCCCTTATTATACTCAATTGATAATAATTATAAGTTATTTAACTTCAATCTTATTATAATTCTTTTTACCTCTTTTAATTAATACTGATCCATCTACAAAGTCTTCTTCAGTTAAAAGTCTCTTAACGTCTTCCACTTTGTCTCCATTAATTGACAATCCGCCTTGTTCAATTAATCTTCTACCTTCTTTTTTAGATGGTACAATCTTAGTACTTGCCATAATATCTAAAATAGGTAATCCAATTTCTTCTTTGCTTATTGTTACAGTTGGAACATTTGACATATCTGCTCCACCACTAAATAAAGCATTGGCTGCTTCTTCAGCTTTTTTAGCTTCTTCTTCTCCATGAACAAGCTTAGTTATTTCAAACGCAAGAACCTTCTTAGCTTGATTGATTTCTGCACCTTCTAAAGCACCAAGTCTTCTTACTTCATCCATTGGTAAGAATGTTAACAATGCTAAACACTTTTCAACATCTGCATCATCAACATTTCTCCAATATTGATAGAAATCATATGGTGAAGTCTTTTTAGCATCAAGCCATAATGCTCCACCAACAGTCTTACCCATCTTTTGGCCTTGGCTGTTAGTCAATAAAGTACAAGTCATAGCCATAGCTTCACCTTGAGCTTTTCTTCTTACAAGCTCAACTCCTGCTATCATATTAGACCATTGATCATCGCCACCTAATTGCATCTTACAATTGTATTTTTGATTTAATTCATAGAAATCATATCCTTGCATTAACATATAGTTAAATTCTAAGAATGATAATCCCTTTTCTAATCTTTGCTTAAAACATTCAGCTGTTAACATTCTATTTACTGAGAAATGAACTCCTACTTCTCTTAAGAAATCAACATAATTAAGATTTAATAGCCAATCAGCATTATTAGCTAATATTGCCTTACCATCTGAGAAATCTATAAATCTTTCCATTTGCTTCTTAATTGAATCAACATTGTGTTGGATATCCTCTTTTGTAAGCATCTTTCTCATATCAGTCTTACCACTTGGATCTCCAACCATAGCTGTTCCACCACCAATTAAAGCTATTGGTCTATGTCCAGCTCTTTGCATATGAGCCATAAACATCATAGCTATAAAGTGTCCCACATGTAAACTATCTGCTGTAGGGTCAAATCCTATATAAAAAGTTATTTTTTCATTTTCTAATAATTTTCTTGTTTCTTCTTCATGAGTGAATTGTTTTATGTATCCTCTCTCTAATAGCTCATCTAATACACTTGCCATTATAAACTACCTCCTCAAATTTTCCTTACTTATGTAATATAATAATGTATTACATTTATAGATAAATATTCTACACACATTTATTTCTCCACAAGTTGGAATCACTTATTATAGTATATCCTCAACCATGAATTTTGGCAACAATACATATGTTATGGCAATATTTTTTCAATTTTACGCACATGAAAGAAAACAACAAGTCCAAAATGCCATGATTATTTTTCATCAAACAAGGAATCAAACAAAATTTTACATATAGTAAATCAATATGTTAATAGTCATTTCTTCTATAGCTTGTTGTGTAAAATAAACTTTATCACAGCCTACAAAAATACATATACATTGGTTAAGATTTTAGAAATATCATAGATTTTTAAATTTCATAAGTTTTAATCTCAATGAGGATATTAAAAGTCCATTTCATACCAAAAATTATATAAACAATAACCAATTAATATTTTATTTATATTAATTTTCTAGCTTTAACATTTTATCTAATCACAATATCCTATAGATAAACAAACTACGAACTAGATTTAAACTTTGAAATGTATTCCATACTAGAAAGTAAGGGAACTATTTTACGTAGTGTTGCGTTAATAATTTGGCTGTAGGTATTTCTTCATCAGAAGTTGTTCCATTTCTGCTTGTCCTCAACTTGGTTGAGGAGCATGCTGGAATATGTGCAACTTTTGCTGGTAGAAATCCACATCCAAATTATCTAGCAACCGAATAAAATAGTTCCCTTACTTTCGGTAAGTTATTACATAACTCTAAGTTGTTTATCTATAGAAACTTTATCTAAAATTAATAGTAGGCAATATAACTTTAAAACTATGCTCTATTCTAGAATTAATAAATTTGACTTTTCCTTTGTTCTTAAATGCATTTTTTATTCTCATAAAACCTCTTCCATTATTTAAAAATCTTTTCTTTTCATCTAATGTAATGAGTTTTTCATACAACCAAATATTCCTTTTATTATAATTAATCTTCTCACCTTTTATATTTTGGTCTATAAATTCACCAGGACTTGAAATTACAATATTATTTTTATCAATATCTATTTCAATTATCCTATTTAAATCAAAATATTCTCTATACAATACTGCATTTTTTATAGCTTCAATAACAGCATATGCTGGATATCTTTCTGGTAAAATTTCTAATATCTTTTTTTCAGCTTTATCAACCATAGAAAGGAGATTTCCTTGAATTATATGAACTTCTCCATAAATATTATTCATTTTATTAATAATTTTAATCATATTATTAGGAATACATATAGAGTTTTTATCTGAAAATACAAGTAATCCTCCATAAGTGCATTTGAGCGGTACTCCCTCTTTCTCCTCAAATGCTATTCCTGAACTAACTAATAAAAATTCTCTATTTTCTTCAGTAACTGTAATTCCCTTTTTTTTAAAATAACTATTAACCAACTCCATATTTAACATATCAATTCTACTTCTTATTATAGGACATGTTTCAATGGTCAAACTCAAGTTTTCTTCAAATAATGCTATTAATTCCTGCTTTCTCATTGTATCTGTAGTTGAACCTCTTCTTATATAAAAAGCTCCATTCTCTCTAACTTGATAAGGCTTTTGCTCACCATCATAAATTGTTATTACCCCTATTTTTTTATTATCTATATCAATAAATTCCACTTCTAATGGAATCGGTGGTTCACATCTTGTAGTAACTATTTGTTGAACTTGTTCCTCCTTAAACATATCTTCATTCTTTATTCCTATAATCTTTTTAGTCTTATCTTGAATACCAACAATTATATATCCACGACCACCACTTGAGTTACCTATGGCACATACATCTTTAGTTAACTCTTTCTTTCCATTTTCAGTTGTTAAATCTAATTTTAATTTAAAATCTAATTTGGTTCCTTCATCTTTCTTTATTAAAGATAATAATTTTTTATTATCCATAGTTCACCTCATTAATATATTATTTATAAAACATAACCATAAATAACTTATTTTTTTACATATAACAAAAAAGCACTCTTATTATATATAAATAAGTTTGCTTTTAAATATTGATACTATTTTTATTTTAACATATGCGTACTTAAAACTTTATTTTTACCGCTTTTTTTAGACTTGTACAACAAATCATCAGCTATCTTTATTAAATCATTGATATTACTTCCATCTAAAGGAAAAAAAGAAATTCCAAAGCTCGCTGTTACAGATTTTTCTTGTCCATTTAAGCTAACTTTACTCTGTTCAACAGAACGTCTTATTACTTCTACTTTATCATAAACACTATATTCATCACTAAAATCGGAAAGATATACTATTAATTCTTCTCCACCATATCTTGCAATAATGTCATCTTTATCAAGCCAATTACTAACAACATTTGCCGTATTAATTAGTATTTTATCGCCAAATTGATGACCATAAGTATCATTTACTTTCTTAAAATCATCTATATCTATCATAACTATAGAAAACTTATTTTCTTTGCATAACTTTTTCTCTAAAAACTCAAAGAAATACTTTCTATTATATATTCCAAGTAACGAATCCACTTGAGTTATTTTCTCTAATTCCCTATACAAAAAAGAATTTTCTATAGAAATTGCAATTTGATTAGCAATAGTTTTTAAAAACACCTTCAATTCTACTGTCATAAAATTATAAATGTTTTGTTCTACTAGTATATATCCAATAAACTTATCCCTAAGCTTAATAGGGACTCCCATAATAGAATGTATATCTGTTTTTTCCTCCCCTATTTGCTTTAATGGATCTTTGGAATTTATTATAAACTCTTGTTCTTTGTTTATATAAACCATTTCTGTAGATATCAAATCTATATGCATTCCTTCAATATTGGTAGCTTTAATAATCAATTCATTATTTTGTATTAAAAATATAGTTGAATATGTAACTCCAAGTATTCCAATTATCATATCGTTAATTAATGATATCAAATTATCATTTGTAAAAAATGTATTTATATATTTACTTATTTCAATTATGTTATATAAAGAATCAATTTTTTTTTCTAATTTTATATTTTTTTCATTTAATTCTTGTATATGTCTTTCACAAAACATCTGATATGTTTCATACTCTGCTTTCAAAACATTATACATTTTCTCATAATCACGCATTTATCTCCACCACCTTCTAATCATAATAAATTATGATTATTTAATAGCATTTGTTTATTTTAAATTTTAGATGCAATTCCATTATACTACATTTTTTGAATAATATAATACAAAATTTTATATTTTTTATTCTATCATTATTAATCTAGTTAAATATATTCTAGTTATAAATGGTATAAATTAATGTAAAAACAGATTGTACTATAAATAAGAAAAATTACAATTGTAACAAAACAGTAAATATTTTCTTAAATACAATTATATATTAATATATACAAACTTTGAATCTGTATTCTAGGCTATAGCCTTCTTTGCTTTTAATAATATATTGCTTAATGGTAAAGCTATTATAATCCCAGTACTTACTTGAACTATATTCCCAATTATATCTTTAGCTGAATATATCATTCCTTGCATTAATCCTGTTTTTTCTGTTAAGAATGCTGCCATTATTATTCCTGCTCCAAAATACGCTAAAACCATAAAGATTCCACTAACTACAAATGATATTACATATTTCATATTTGATTTATGTTCACTCATTATTTCTAAGATAGTTCCTGTAATATAAGCCATTGCTCCCTTAATTAGCAAAGTGAATGGAGCCCATAAATAATATCCCCCTAATATATCAACAAAAAACATTCCCAATGCACTTGCAACTATTCCTTTCTTTTTTCCTAAAATAACTACTGATAAAAATACCATACAATCACCAAGATGAACAAATCCACCTATCGATGGAATCTTTATTATACTTCCTGCAATGCAAATCAAAGCAGTCATGAGTCCCATTAAAACTATTTCTTTAGCACCTGATTTCTTATTCGTTTCCATATCTAACTCCCCCTAAATAATAATATTATTTCCATAAAAGCTATAGTTATAATTAATACTACTATTATATGAGTGTTATTGTTCTATATCAAATATGGCAATACATTAAAATCTATAATCAATTGAAATTTATAAAAATAGTCTCTAAAATTAATTATATTTTAGAGACTATAAAATATTATCAGATTATTAATTTGATCAAAAACTTAATTAGACATATGAAAATAAATAACCAGTCCAAAATTGCTATGGATATTTTTCATGAGGCAAAGAGATGAATTATCCTCATAGCCGTCCTATTAAGTCAATTTGCCGATGAGCAGATAAGTGAAAGTCTAAATCTATGATTTGGTTTCTTGAACTTAGTTAACTCATTTATGAGTCAGCGTCCTTTCCAAATAGATTTGGTGACAATCGAAATTTTATATTTCACTCTTCGAACTTTCCCTGTGGACATCTATGATTTGATGATGGTCGCTTACTCAAAGAGTACTCAGTGAGAGTATGCGAGTCGACCTTCCTGTGATGGAAAATAGACTGGCAAATGAACTTATTATTTATTGGAATGTGCCTTATTTAATATACTTCTATAAATTTTATCAACATCATTAAAATTATCTTCTAAACTATAATTATCTTCTACAAATTTTCTTGCAGCTTTTCCCATCGTTATTCTTAATTCTTTATCCTTAACTAAAACATCAATCTTTTCTGCCAAATCTTCCACAGAACCCTTTTCAACCACTAAGCTAGTAACATTAGGTTTGCTTGATTCCATAAGTCCACCAACATTACTAACTACTACAGGCGTACCACAAGCTTCTGCTTCAACTACTGCTACGCCAAAGCTTTCACTATCTAGTGTTGAAGGGAATACTGCAATATCAAAATTTTGAAATTCTTTTATAACATCATCTGGATTTACAAATCCTAAAAATGCTACATCATCTTGTATTTCAAGTTCTTTACATAAATTTTTTAAGTACTGCTGCTGGCTTCCCTTTCCACCAATTCTAAGCTTAAGATTTACTTCCTTATTTCTATCTTTTATTTCTTTAAATGATTTAACTAAATATTGAATTCCATACTTTTCTTCTAGCGTTTTTATTGTACCAATAACAATCTCATCTTTTTCAATTTTGTTAGGTACAAATTTTTTAATATCTACACCAAAAGGAGTTACTTCTATATTCTTATTTGTATACTTTTCAGTTTCAAGCTTCATTACATTACTTGTTGATAAAATATAATCTGCCTTTTTTAAGTTTCTCTTTATTATGTATTTGTGTATAGGCGATTTAATCGGAAAATCATAAACATCGGATCCCCATACTGAAATTATATATGGATGATAATTAGTTAATGCTCCTAATAATCCATAGCTACTAGCATAATGTGCATGAAGTATATCTGGGTTTATTTCATTAACTAACTCCTTAATTCTTCTTATTTTCTTCAAATACCCTAACTTCCTTTTATCTGAAGTATTTTTCATAACGCTATCTTGTATATCTAATGAATGAACTTTAACTCCCTCATACTCTCCATTCCCCAAAGATATTACATGGATATCATAACCTTTCTTAGTAAAATAATTTAACCACTTATGAGTATGAGCACTATTTATATCTGCTAAATAACATATTTTCATGAATTGTGACCCTCCAAAATTCAATTGTATATAATTGACATAAAAAAAGAATAAGTAAACCATACAAACATTTAGATTTCTTATCTTTTAATCTCACTAATATTAACATAACTATTTTATCATAATTTTAAGAATATAAAAGAATAAAGCTATCTTAAAACATGCTAATTTTATAGATAAACAACGTATGAACTATACTTAAATTTTGAAACATTTTCCATACTAAAAAGAAATGGTGCTCTTTTGTGAAGTGCTACATTGAGAAAAGGAGTGTGAATTTCTTCAGCAGAAGTTGTTCCATTCTTACATGTCATTAACTTTTTTAAGGAACATGCTGGAATGGATGCAACTTCTGATGTTATAAATTCTCACTCCTTTTCTCTAGTAACTGAAACGACAAATCACAATTTCTTTCGTTTTGCTACCACATAAATCTAAGTTAAAAGTTATTTATTTATGAATCAGCTTTAAAATAGCTAAATTTTTTTATTGTATTTATTTTTCCCAAGGCTTAGTATTTAAATATTTGATAAATTCATCTCTTAATTCATCTTTCTTTAATGCAAATTCTATAGTTGCTTGTAAAAATCCAAGCTTATCACCTACATCATATCTTCTACCTTCAAAATTATATGCATACATTGCTTCTTGGCTGATCAATGTTTTTAATGCATCTGTTAATTGTATTTCTCCACCTTTTCCAGGCTTAGTATTTTCTAATATATTAAAAATTTCCGGAGTTATAATATATCTGCCCAATATCGCAACATTACTTGGTGCTTCTTCTATTGAAGGTTTTTCAACTAAGTCCTTAACCTTATAAACTCTATCTTCTATATGGATTCCATTAACTATTCCATATTTAGAAACATTTTCCTCAGGTACTGTTTGAACTCCTAAAATTGTAGTATTATATTCTTCAAAACAATTAATTAACTGTTTTAGGCATGGCGTTTCACTATCAACTACATCATCACCTAGTAATACTGCAAAAGGTTCATTTCCAACGAAAGTTTTTGCACAATGAATGGCATGTCCTAAGCCCTTTGGTTCCTTTTGTCTTATATAATGTATGTCAACCATGTCAGAAATATCTCTTACTAACTCTAATAATTCTGATTTTCCTGACTTCTCTAATTCAAGTTCCAATTCTATTGATTTATCAAAATGATCTTCTATACACTTTTTGTTTCTACCTGTAATAATAAGAATTTCTTCAATCCCAGAGGCAATTGCTTCTTCTATTATATATTGAATTGTTGGTTTATCAACTATTGGAAGCATTTCCTTTGGCTGAGCTTTAGTTGCTGGTAAAAATCTTGTTCCTAAACCTGCTGCTGGTATAATAGCCTTTTTTACTTTCATGTTATATCGTCCTCTCTATTAAGGCATATTCAAAAAATAACAAGCTCATTTACCAAACCATTTTCCATCATTCTACATGCGCAAGTTGCTCCAATAGGTCCATTATAAGGGCAATTTGACTCCTTGCCTGCTGAAAAATATTCATGGCAACTTTGGACCTGTTATTTATTTTCATGTGCCTAAAGATTTTAATTCTTTCTATACTTATGTTATCACATTTTTACCCTTAAAAGCAATTTTAGTTTAAACGTTTAAAACAAAACATTGCAAACATGAATTCTAGTTATAGATACATACCTTATGACTTCGGCTTATGTTGTAATTCACCGAAAGTAAGTGGATTCTTTTGCTCGATTGCTATAGAATATTACTATGAATTTCTAACAGTAAAAGTTGTTCTATTCTTGCATGCTCCCAAGACAAGCTTGCGACAAGCAAGAATAGAACAACTTTTATTGAAGAAATACCTATAGCAATATTCTAAATGCAATGCTACGCAAAAGAATCCACTTACTTTCTAGATTTGAATATATTTTTAAATTCAAATCTGGTTTATGATTTATTTATATATATCGATTCCAATTTATAATATTGATTTATCTGTGAATAACAAGTCAATCTACTTCTTCGCCTGATGAAAAATAATCATAAAATTTTGGATTTGTTATTTTCTTTAATGTACCTAATTTTCAATTAATAACACTATCTAGACACCAAAAAACTATATTTATGTTTTTAAAATATATTCTAAACTAGAAAGAAATGGTACTCTTTTGTTGAGTGTTACATTGAGAAAATAATTATAGGATTTCTTCATCACAAGTTTTTCTATTCTTGCATGTCCTTAACTTGCTTAAGGATCATGCAGGAATGGGTACAACTTGTGATGCTACAAATCCACAATCATTTTCTCTAGTAACTGAAACAAAACAGCACCATTTCTTTCGGTTAGTCACCACCTAAATCTAAGTCTTGATTTAGATATCTATATAGGGAAATTTTATTTTCTAAATTTCTTTCTTCCTTCAAAGTTTTCTGCCATATCTAATGTTTTAAAATCTTTGAATGGAAATTGTACTGGCATGCCAGTTTTTCTTGATTTATACGCTGCAAGTATTATTGACATTGCTTTCTTGCCTTCTTCTCCAGATACTAATGGTTCTCTATTATTGTTTATAGCATCAATAACATCTTTAAATAATGGTGTATGACCTTCTCCATAAACATTATCTATTTTAACATTAACTGAATTTTTAATTGCTTCTTCATCGTCACCTTCGAATCTCCAAGTTTCAAGTTCATTTACTGCAAGACCACCAATAGAAACTGCTCCTGTCTCACCAAATATACTTAGTGTTTCTTCTAAATTCTTTGGATAAACACAAGCTGAGCCTTCAACTATTCCAATAGCGCCATTCTTAAATCTTATTACTATAGCTCCAAAATCTTCTGCTTCAATATCTCTTAAGTAAGTATCACATTCTGCATATACTCTCTCAATTTCTCCACCCATCATCCATTGAAGTAAATCTATATTATGTATACATTGATTCATTAATGTACCACCATCTAATGCCCAAGTTCCTCTCCAAGGTGCTTGGTCATAGTATCCCATATTTCTATTCCAAAGTATTCTCGCTGTACCATTAACTAATTTACCAAACTTATTTTCTTCTACTGCTTCTCTTAGTTTTTGTACTGGTTTGTTGAATCTATTTTGATGACAAACTCCAAGCTTAACATTATTTTCTTTAGCTACTTTAATCATTTCATTAGCATCATCGATAGACATAGCCATTGGTTTTTCTACAAGTGCACTTGCTCCCTTATTCATTGAATGAATAGCTATTTCAGCATGATATCCACTTTCTGTTGCTATTGTTACAACATCTATTTCTTCTTTTTCTAACATTTCTTTATAGTCAGTGTATGTGTGAACAGAATCTTGTGCTGCTCCAGTCTTTTCTATATATTCTGTTTTCTTTGCTTCAGCCTTCTCTAAAACCACATCACAAGTTGCAACTAATTCTGCTTCTTCTATATTCTTTGCTAAAGCTTCAACATGTTTATAAGAAATTCTTCCACAACCAATAATGGCAAACTTTAATTTTTTCATAGTATCTCTCAACCTTCTTTTCTTATATTCTGAATTTTTCTATATTAAATTTACAATGTAATAAACATAAATAAAATTTTTAAAGTAATCAAAACGTTTTTTAATCTTACAAGTATTTTTCTGAGCTATTAGTGAAAACTAATTAAATACATTTTATTATTGTTTGAATTATTATATATATATCAAAAAATACATTGCTTTTTTTGATATATTCCACATTTAATGCTAACTTATCAGGCATAATTGTGTTTATGTAGAATTCATCTGGATTTTCAGCTTTTCCAAGAAGCTCATTTTCATCTCTATATCTAATAGATGCTAAATCTGTTATTCCTGGTTTAACTTCCAAAACCTTTCTTTGCTCTTCATTATACATCTTAACATATCTTGGTACTTCCGGTCTTGGACCTACTAGACTCATATCTCCCTTAAATACGTTAATTAATTGTGGAAGTTCATCTAGTTTATATTTTCTTAAAAATGCTCCTATTTTAGTAATTCTGCTGTCATTACCTACAGTAATTTGTCTTCCTAATTTTTCAGCATCTACAACCATAGTTCTAAACTTAAGAATTTCAAATTCTTTACCTTTTTCTCCAACTCTTATTTGCTTAAAAAATATCGGTCCATCAGAACCTGTTTTTATTCTTAGTGCAATTACAAGAAATACTAAACTTAATACTATAAGTCCTAAACCAGAACAAATTATATCAAATATTCTTTTTATTATCTTGTTAAATTTATTCATATATTTACTCCCGCTAACTTATTTTAATGCATTTAAAAACTTTTCAGCTAATCCATGATAAGTATGATTTGCAAGAACATAGTCGTTTCCTCTTTGACCCATTTCCTTCTTTTCCTCATCACTTAAGCTTTTTATTTTCATAACTGCTTCAACTACTGCATCTGGATTTTCTGCTGGTACACTGATTCCACAACCACAATCCTTAACTGGATCATTTGAAGCTTCTACTGCATATATTATTGGTCTTGCCGCCATCATATAGTCAAATAATTTATTTGGACTAACCCCATAATTAAATAAGTTTTGCTTCTTTAAACTTATATAACAAATATCTAGTAATTGTAATACATTATCCATATTATCTTTTAATACTGGATCTAAAAACTCTATATTAGTTACATTATTAGATTTTGCATATTGCATTAATTCATTTTTTACATTACCATTTCCAACTAATATGTATTTTACTTTTTCATCTTTTGTTTTCTTAGCCGAATCAATCATTGTATCTAATACGTTAGCAGGTGAATGATTACCTGTATATCCAACCAAGAAATATCCTTGTTCTTTCAACTCTTTTAATCTTTCAATGCTTTTTTCCATTGGAGGTACTTTCTTTTCACCAATAATTATTCCATTTGGAACATATACAAAATTATCAGTTGAAAATCCTCTTTCTCTTATGTGTTTATCTGCATTTGGCAATATTGATATAATTTTATCTGAATTTCTATATGCAAAATCTTCTGCCCTTTGAAGTATAACTATGGCAGGATTTTTTTCAGAATATCCTCCTATTTCCATAGGACTTAATGGCCATAAATCATGTATTTCAAAGAAAAGCTTACTATTACATCTCTTTGCAATTCTATGAGCTGGATATATATCTAATGGATAAGTTGAAGATGCTATAACTGCATTTGGCTTATATTTATCTGCAACCTTCTTATAGTTCATTCTTAATTTCCACATAAATGTAGATATATTTTTAATTCTTCCCACACCATTTCCATGATATTCCGGTGTTTTAACCCATACATATGTTATTCCATCAATCACTTCTTCTTGAAAATCTTTATCTACCTTTGGATTCTTTTTTCTTAGATGAGAATAGTCCGCTGCAAGTATGGTTACATTGTGTCCCATATTCACCCATTCCCTGGCCATGTAGTATGGTCTAAATTCCATTCCATGATAATCAGACCCTGCGTAGTGATTTATTAGTAAGATGTTCATCTTATTTGCTCCTTTTTACATTATAATGCTAATTAACTTTATAAATTATAACATAAGTGAGAATCAAAATCTATGATTTTGCCATTCGAACTTCCTCCGCTAATAAATATGGCAATATATTATCAAACTAAATTTTACAGCTAGCAAATCGTTATAAATCAATCTATTAAATAATCAGTTTTTCACAATTTATTGTATAAAACAAACTTTATTACATACTACTATACGCCTTCAAAGTGATAGCAATTAAAATCTATGATTTTTCTATGCTTAAGTTCCTTTCATTCATATAATATGCTAAAATAATACTGTATTTAAATTAGGCACATTCAAAAAAATAATAAGTCCATTTGCCATGAATATTTTCATGTGCCTTAAATCAATTTCATACAATATAAGGAGGAGTACTACATGAAAGTACTAACTGTCATAGGGGCTAGACCACAGTTTATAAAAGCTGCAACAGTTTCTAATAAAATAAGAAGCAATGGTAATAGTGAAATATTAGTCCATACTGGACAACATTATGATAATAATATGTCAGATATATTCTTTGAAGAACTTGGAATCCCAAAACCAGATTATAATTTAAGCATAGGTTCTTCAAACCATGGACATCAAACTGGTAGTATGTTAATAGCTCTTGAAGAAATATATTTAAAAGAAAAACCAGATATGGTTTTAGTTTATGGAGATACAAATTCAACACTTGCTGGAAGCCTTTGTGCCAGTAAATTATTAATTCCTGTAGCTCATGTTGAAGCTGGTCTTAGAAGTTTTAATAAAGCTATGCCTGAAGAACAAAACAGAATACTTACAGACCATATTTCAGACTTACTTTTCACACCTACTTTAACAGCCTTAAATAATTTAAAAAATGAAAACATTATAAAAGGTGTTCATAATGTTGGCGATGTAATGTATGATGCTATAAATCTTTTCAAAGAAAAAGCTAAAGGAGTATCAACAATAGTTGAAAAACTTAACTTATCTAAAGATAGTTACATACTTTCAACAATACATCGTGCAGAAAACACAAATAGCATTGAAAGATTAACTTCAATAATAGGAGCATTAAGTGATTCTGGTAAAAAGATAATACTTCCTCTTCATCCAAGAACAAAGAAATTCATTGAAGAATATAACCTACATGTAGGAGAAAATATTAAAATTATAGATCCAGTAGGATATTTAGAAATGATTTCTCTTCAAGAAAATGCACAAAAAATAGTTACTGATAGTGGTGGAGTTCAAAAAGAAGCATATTTCTTAAAGAAACCATGTATTACTATGAGAGATGAAACTGAATGGGTTGAAACTGTTCAAAATGGTTGGAATGTAATTGTTGGAAGTGATTCAAATAAGATTTTAGATGCCTTAGAAAACTTCCATCCAACTGGTACTCCAGCTTCTGCTTTTGGAAATGGAGATACATCTTCAATAATTACAGACATAATCACAAAATACTTAGGTTAATGTTATAATAAAACAAAGAAATATGACACATATATGTGCAGCAGGCATTGGAAAATAAGCTGCTAGTATATCTTAATTGGAAGTTGTTCCATTTTAGATTGTCCAAAGCTTGTCTTTGGAACAATCTGAAATGGATACAACTTTTAATTTAGATATACTCAGTGAAATTTTCCTAGTCCTGAGAAACATATATGTGTCATATTTCGGTTGGCATTGCAAAACTTTAAGTATTTCGCAATACCTTAAGATTAGTTCATTCTAAATTCTTTTATTGATGCTGTAGGTCTGTATCCATCATCTGATCTTTTGTTGACTTGCATACATGATACTGCAAATCCAATAAGTATCCAGTAAGAGAATACATAAGTTATAGAACTTGGACCAAAGCTTGCTGGTGCAAATGCTATTAAACCCGATGCTGCCATAAGGCACATCAAACTCTTTTTCTTTATTGCAATTACAAGATTTCCAATTAATAAATATAAGTAATATATACCGTATAATACTATTCCAGGTAATCCGAAATCACCAAGGATTTCTATAACATAACAGTGAGGACTATATATTGCTCCTGTATTTCCTTGATCCTTTAAGAATTGCTCAACATTTCCTACACCATAACCTTGGAAATGCTTATTACCTATAACACCATAATATACATCTTTTATAATTTCCATTCTATGTAAAGCTGATCCTTCTTGGGTAATTTCTCCCTCTGTAATATCTTCTAATGCATGCAATTTTCCTGAAAGAGAAGTTGAATTTTGTATCTTAACATCTCCTACTGGCTTTATATGCATAAGCATAGGGCTATAAAAATATGCTAAAGTAAATCCTGCTATTATTACTACTGGAAAAATCATCTGCTTTAATCCTAATTTTCTGATGTTAACTATTGAATATATTGCAAATGCTGCAACTCCAACTAAAAATGCTGTATAACCAGTTCTCGAAGTTGTTATTACTACCAACGAAAAAGCTGCACAAGAAATTATTGTGAACCATATTTTTGCTAATATATTTTCAAATTTATAAATAGCAAATAAACAAATTGGTATCATCATTGCAAGAGTTGCTGTTAAGTTGTTTGTATTATATGAAAATACTATTGGTCTCGCTTGTATAGTATTAATTTGCCATTCTGGTAAAGTATCTTTAAAACCATCAATATAGTGTTTTACTGGCAATTGTTGACCTAGAAGAACTTCTACAAAACCAATGACTACAATTAACGATATTAAAAACAATAATATATTCATTGTATTCTTAAGTCTTTTTTTATTTATGTTATAAATCATCATATCAATTATAAATGCAAACATAATTAAATAAATAGCTATATACTTTATTGCTAAACCTCTGCTTAAAGCCCATACAACACTTGCACACATATAAACAAACCAAATTGCATAAATAACTATAATTTTTTTATCTATATTTAATAAAACATCCCTATCTTTAAATGCTCTATATAAAGATAATACTGTAAATATTGCTAAAACTATATGAAACATATATATTTTATCAATTCCTGGTACATACAATGTATAGTCATAAACTGCTGATACTAGTAACACAGCATAAAGTAAATTGTACACATCCTCAGTTTTACTAATTGATACTACAGCTAACAAGGTCAAAATATACATTCCTGTTACTAAATAATTACCAGTAGTTACTCCTAAAAATGCTGCAATAGCAATTATGATTGCTAAAACAATATATCCAAATTTATCTCTTCTTTCCATAATTACTCCTTATCTGCATTTTCCGCAGCTATCTCGTCTTCATTCTTATAATGATATGTCGGTACTATTTTTTGCATTTGATGTTTTATTTCTCTTATATCATTTAAATCTAACAAGTTTTGAAGTTGTTCAAGTTTTTCTTTTAAAGTATCCATGTCTTCAAAAGTTGGCTTACCTACATATATCTTCTTATGAACAGTATCTTCTAATCCTTCTTCACTCATTAAAAGTTCTTCATATAATTTTTCTCCTGGTCTAAGACCTGTAAATACAATTTTAATATCTCTATTAGGTTCAAGACCTGAAAGTCTAATTAAATCACAAGCTAAATCATAAATTTTAACTGGTTTTCCCATATCTAAAACAAATACTTCTCCACCTTTAGCAAATGCACCTGCTTGAAGAACTAATTGAGCTGCTTCTGGAATTAACATAAAGTATCTAATTATCTTCTTATGAGTAACTGTAACAGGTCCTCCATGAGCAATTTGTCTCTTAAATAGTGGAATAACAGATCCATTACTACCTAAAACATTTCCAAATCTAACTGCAACGAACTCAGTTTTGGATTGCTTATCCATTGCTTGAATAATCATTTCACATAATCTCTTTGTTGCCCCCATAATATTAGTTGGATTAACAGCCTTATCAGTAGAAATCATTACAAATCTTGACACTTTCGCTTCACTAGCTTCTAACGCTAAATTTAATGTTCCAAACACATTATTTTTAACAGCTTCTTTAGGACTGTCTTCCATCAAAGGTACGTGCTTATGAGCAGCTGCATGGAATACAACATCTACTTTATATCTAATAAAAATTTCATGCAATCTCTTTCTATCTCTAACAGAACCTATTAAAACACTAAGGTCCATATCTGGGAAATCTTCTTTAAGTTCATTTTGAATATCATATACATTGTTCTCATAAATATCAAAAATTATAAGTCTCTTTGGATTATATATAGATATTTGTCTGCAAAGCTCTGATCCTATTGATCCTCCGCCACCTGTGACTAATATAGTTTTACCTTGAATATAATCTGCAATTCCTTTATTGTCTAATTGAATTGGATCTCTTCCAAGTAAATCTTCTAAATCAACATCTTTAAGTCTACTAACAGTAGCATCTCCGCTTAATATTTCATACATTCCTGGAATTATTTGAAGCTTACAATTTGTATTCTTACAAATATCAATTATTTCTGCTTTATTCTTCGGATCAAGTGATGGAATTGCAATTAAAATCAAATCAATTTCCTGCTCTCCAACAATATATGGAATATCATGTCTATTTCCTTCTATTTTTACACCTGATATTCTTTTGCCACGCTTATTAGGATCATCATCAATTAGCACTATAGGATTATACTTCAATTCTCTTCTTGCCATCATCTCATTTATAAGCATAGTTCCCGCTGAACCTGCACCAACAATCATTACCCTTCTTTGGTCTGCAGAATACTTAAATGGTATGTACAAAAGTGTTCTTCTATAAACTCTATAAAGAATTCTGTAACCTAATACAAAGAAAATGCTTAAAAGTGTTCCTACAACACAAACATTTAAAGGAATTGTATTTCCTAAAAAACTTCTAGTATATCCAATAGATAATATACCTGCTAAAACAGTTCCTCCAACACCTAACAAAAATTCATCTGTTCCTGTTAAATGCCATAAACTTTCATACATTTTAAATAAAGTAAAGCATACTATATAAATTAAACTTAAAGCTATAACATCATGAGTATATATTTTAGATATTTCTGTAAACCTCTCACTTTGTGTAATGTTTATAGCAAATAAGTATGCCATGTTAACCATGAAAATATCAATTATCATAATTATTAATGTCTTCCAATTTTTCACTATAACTTTCCTCCATTCTGGAAAGATTTTTGCTAAGACACATGAAAATAAATAACAAGTCCAAAGTTGCCATGAATATTTTTCATCAAAACAATGAGGCAAATTGCCATCATAAAGGTCTATTAGGTCAATTTGCCGAAGAAGTATGATTGAAAATAGGCTGGCAAATGGACTTGTTATTTACTTAATTGTGCCTAAGGCATCCCTAAGAAAAAACGATCAAGGATGCCTAAATACAAGCAAGTCAAATCTTAAATTTAATTTTATTTTTTGATTGTGCCTTAATAACTTTTCTTATTAAAAACTTTTACTAGTACATTTGGAAAATATAATATTCCTTTGCACTGAATAAAATATCTAATATACTTTTTATTCAATTTTTGTATTTTATAAGATTTTAAATATTTTTTTATATCTTCTTTGTCTAAGAACTCAAAAAGATCTTTATGAAACTTCTCGCTTCTTGATAAAACAGAAAAAATATGAGCTATTGCATATGGGATTTTATATTCTGTTAAAAAGCTTTTTATTTCTTTTAAATTAGTATTATCCTTTATGTACTCTAATAAATCTGCATACGAATAATAACAATCAAGATGCTTTAAAGATACTGAATTAGTTACTGATGATTCCCATATAACATAAAATCCCAAAATTTTATTTACACTTATTATTTTATTTGAACATAATAATGATTTGACTATAAAAACCATATCTTCTCCATATTTTCTATTGCTATCAAATGATAAATTGTTTTCTTTAATAATTGAAGTTCTATATATTGCGCTTCTCATACCTATGTTAATCTCATCATTCAATTGTCTTAGAGCTGCTTCTTTTCCAGTTATGAAATCATTTAAACACTTAGCTCTACTTTTAACCAAAACATTTCCTTTAGTATCAACTTCACTATAATCACAAAATACAACATCACTTTGTGTTTGTTTTGCTTTTTCATACATAAGCTCAACAAATCTACAGTCAATGTAATCATCTGAATCTAAAAATGTTATATATTCACCAACTGCTTCATCTATTCCTTTATTTCTAGCAATACTCACACCAGAATTTTTTTGTGTTATAATTCTATAATTAACATCTGAATCCTCTAACAATTCTTTTGCTATCTCTATACTTCTATCTTTTGAACCATCATCTATAAGTATAAGTTCAAAATCCTTACTACTTTGACTTATAATTGATTGTATATTCTTTTCAATACAAGCTTCTACATTATAAACCGGAGTAATTATAGATATATTTATCAAATTATTGACTCCTTCCATCACATTATTTGATTTAAATACTATCTGCATTATACTAATATTAATAAATATATGCAATATTTAACCATGTTTCTTAAGCAAAATTTCACATTTTGGCACGTGAAAATAAAGAATAATTATTGATAATAAAATTCTTTCAAGATTTTTAAAACATACATTTTTCAAATTCCATAAATGAGGTTGTTTCTTAATCATTCATCATTAACTCTTACTCTTTAATTTCTTCATTTCTTTAGCATGCCAAACTCTATGTTCCTTTTTAGGTAAAGTCATATAGTCACCATATAATTGAGTTAAAATTGTATCATAATTCTTTGGAGCATAGAGATCTATTCCTTCAAATTCTAATTTAACTAAGTCAAAATAATCGGATTTTTTATAAACATATTCACTCCAATAAGTATCAAGACCATATGCCATATATTCTGAATTTATATCATTCCATTTAATTAAAAACTCAAAGAACTTTAATCTTCTCTTATTTGGAAACATTTTTACCATTAATCTATAAAATGAATATGTCACTCTATTTTTTAGGCTTAATTTTTCTGGAATATCTCTAATTCTTTTAAAGCTTTTTAAAATATTATAACTTAATGTACGTTGTATTTTATATGTAATCCTATGTTTTGGCAGACTATCATAAGGAAACACATCTATATAAACTCCATTATTCATTTTATAATTATCTTCTTTTCTATCGCCTTCCAAAAATATTGTATCATTGTATCTTATTTTACATGGAACAGGATAAACATCATAATATTTATCTGTCTCAAAAGTTTGTAAAAATAAGTGATTTGGAAGTTCTTTCTTAGCTATTTCTAAAAATCTATTATAGTCCTCTCTAAGCATTCCAATATCAACATCATCATCCCAAGGAATAAATCCCTTATGTCTAACAGCACCAAGTAGTGTTCCCGCATCCAAAAAATACTTAAGTCCATGTTTTTCACATAATTTATGAACTTCTCTTAAAATATCAACCATAAGCATTTGTGCATCTCTTAATCCTAAATCCTCATAGTTCTCTCTATTATATGTAAACTCCTCATTATTCATTGCTAATATTCCTTCCTAGACAAATATTCTATATTTAATGTATATTTCCACTCTAAATTCAGTTGTTGGAGCATTCATTTTCAATCATGAATAAATTAATTATATTATTTCTCTCTTTTCGAATAATACTTTTCTACCATGCTTGGCTTATATAAAATCATTTTACTTAAAATAAGATATTTCAATCTATCCTTTTCTAATCTATACATTCTATATTTACTCAAATGACTTCTTACATATGGATTATTAATGAACTTATACATTTCATCTCTTAGTTCTTTTTTTGTTGCAAAGGCAATTATAATATTAACTATTCCAGCTGGAATTCTGCTATGAATCATTGCTTTTTCTAAATCATTATCTCTAACTTTCATCTTTAAATAGTCTAAAGTTTCAACATTTGAATAATAAATGTCTAAAAAATTTAAAGATACATTGTTCATTACAGATTCTCCCCATTTTACGTAATGAGCATAAATTTTATTTGTTGAATAAATCTTTTCTGCATGAACATAAGCTTTAATTGCAAACGAAATGTCTTCTGCAAATTTTCTTTTTTCATCAAATCTAATATTATTATTCATCAATAGTGAACGTTTAAATAAATTTGCCATAATGTGAGTATATGATACTCCATAAATTAATCCAAGTGCTGCTTCTTTTCCGGAGCTTTCTCCTTCAAATAAATCCTTTGAATTATCTGTAATCCTCTTACCATTACTCTCTTCAAAAACATATGCTGAATATACAATTTCACTTTTAGTTTTAATAGCTTTTTCATATAGATCCTTAAGCATATTTTTATCTATATAATCATCCGAATCTAAAAATTGAATATATTCGCCTCTTGCTTCCTCAATTCCTAAATTTCTTGCTGAACTAACTCCACCATTTTCCTTCTTTATTATTCTGTAAATTACATGTGTATTCTTTAAATAATTATGTGCAAATTCACTGCTATCATCTGGTGAACCATCATCAATAAATAAAACTTCAAATTCCTTAAAGGTCTGTGCTTTCAAAGATTCTAATGTATTTAAAATTCTATCTCTAACCTTATACACAGGTACTATAACACTAACCTTATAATCCATATTCTGTTCCTCTCTTTCGGTTTTGATTGTGTCTAAAATTCCTGTCTTATTATACCACAAAAAAACTACCTCACGCCAAAAAAATTAAATACACGTTTATGAAGGAATCATTTGAAAACAAGCTGTTTAAAGCACTAAATGGGAGGCTATTCCGCTTCTACTTGTCCAATTGAAAATTGGACCGTCCAGAAGCGTGTTAACCTCCCATTTAGGTGCATTAAGAATTTGATTGCATCCTAGTATTTTCTAGCAACATTTTCAACAGTCCGATGTAATAAACGTGTATCTAATTTCAGTTAATCATTGCATAATCAATTTTAAGTCTCATTTTATTTTAATGATTCTAATATTCCATCGCATAATCCTTGTGCTAATTTATTTTGATAACTATCATCATTTAAAAGTTTGTCTTCCTGAGGGTTAGACATAAATCCCATTTCTACTAGTACAACTGGAACCTTTGACCAATTGAAACCTGTCAAATCGTCTCTTTTTACAACACCTCTATTTTTCATCCCAACATCTGCTATCAACTTATCTAATATAGTTTGTCCGTATTTTTCACTTATTCCACTGATATCCTTAGCATATCCAATAGGTTGTGGAACTAACATTGATGCACCACTCGCACTACTGCTATCTGCCGAGTCACAATGTATTCTTATTTCTAAATTAGCATTATTTGAATTTCCTACTTCTGCTCTTTCTATATTTCCCGGACTATCACTATCTTGAGTTTTAGTCATAATAACTGTCACTTTATTTTGTTCCAATAAACTTTTTAATTTTAAAGCTACACTCATAGCTACAACATATTCAGGAGTTCCAGTAAAATCACCCTGCGCTCCACCTGGATCCTTTATTTTCATTACATCTGAATCTGGAGATAATTTCTCCATTCCCTTATTTCCATGAGATGAATGGCCTGGATCTATAACAACTACCTTTTTATTAACAACTGGTTCTGGTGCTTGTTTTTCTTCAATCGGAGCTTCTTGTTTGCTCGTATCTTCTTTCGCAGTTTGATCATTTTCATTTGATTGATTTTCATCTATGTCTTGCGAGCTTTTAGATTCATTTTGCTCAGGTTCGTTTTTAATTACAGTTCCACATCCGCTTAAAGATAATAGCATAACTAATAATAACGACCATGATATAAATTTTTTCATCTACTTGTTCTCCCAGTTTTGTATAACTTTATAATTTGCTATTTCATATTGGTTCAATGCTGAATCGCTACCATCATAACTTGAATTAGGAGTATACCAGCTCTTTGAACTAAAATATTTTTTATATGTTTCATCAGTAAACACATATCCATGACGAGCAAAAATCTCATTTCTAGCAAGTGCTAATTCATCTTTAGTTTTTCCACGTAAATCATCTTCCATAAGATATGTTTTATCACTATCTTTAAATATATAATCATTTGAACTTGTACCAGTTTTGCTAGTTTGTTTTCCACTTCCATTTACTTCTGTTGGAGCTTTTCCATCATCATAAACCCTGTACCACTTAGAAACACCAGATTGACTTACTAAGCTTGAACTATTTGATAAAATTTCATATATTCCATCATTGTTTACATCCTCTGGTTTTGTGTAATTATTTGCACCGATAGTTCCTTTAAGTTGTAATTTATCATCACTAACGCCATAAACACTTGTCCCTACACTATTTCCACTATTTGCATTAGTTGAATAACTTACATATACACCTTTTTTGTCAGTATCATAATTATAAACACCTTGCATTTTTCCATTCCAAGCACTATTTATTACCTTAGTATCAACCAATTTATATTGTCCATTTTTACATTTATAAAGGTTTATTTTGATATCTGAATTATAAGAATAACTACCATTCTTTTTCAACTCTATTATTTCATCAAAAGGATCACTATCAAAACTATCAAAACATATACTACTATTGTCCATTAATAAATTTTTAGTATTTTGGACAGGAGTATTTGTTAATTTTGCAACAACATTTAACATTATATCTTCATAATTTTTATTTGACTTGAAGTCTCCCCCTAATTTATTTATTTCATTTAATTCATTAAATGCTTCTTGATATTTTCCTTGACTACAAAGTTTATCTACTTTTTTCTCTTTTATTCCACTCGCGATATTTTGATAATCCCCTTGAGATATCATGCTTGATACTTTCTCAAGATCTTTCTCAGCTAAATCCACATCATCTTTTGCTATTTCAACAAGAGTATTTTTAAGTACATCTTTAGTATTACTTGAATCTAAAGCTTTAACAGCCTTGGTTGCATATTGGATTTTTTCTGTTTCATCAATTGAGTTATTGCATTTTGAAATATAATATGCTGCTTCAATTCTATTGAAAAATACTCCAATTAATATAACTACAATCACAAGTACCCCTGCTATAACCTTTGGAACAATTCCTGATAAAAATTTATTTCTAGGTTTCTTAGGATGTGCTACATTATTATAACTAGGTTGATTATAATCAGAGTACTCATCTAGCCTTTGAACAGGAATTTCTTGTGTTTTACTTAAATCTTGTGCATTAGGTTCTTCTTTTTCAATCAACTTCGATTTCTTACTATGTTCTCCGTTTTGTAAATCAATAGTAGAATGATTATTTTTTTCTACGCTATCATTTATATCAATTTTATCTAAAGCCTCTGTAAATTGTTTTTCTTTTTTATCAATATTATTATTAACTAAATTACCACATTTCTTACAAAACTTTGTATCCTTATCCATAGGGGCTCCACACTTAGTACAAAACTTCATTATCTCACCTCTTCATAAATATTTATAATTTTATTTACTTCCTAACTTGTCTATATTCTTTATAGAATATACCTTAAATCCCGTACTAGTTTTATTTAAAACATACACAGTTCTAAAGTCAGTATATACAGACTTATTTTCTTTATTATAAGATATATGGAACTTTTCATAATTCGTAACTTCATATTGTTGATCGCTTATTTTATTAATTTTTTCAATTTTATAATCAATTAAATCTTCATTTATTCCTTGTTCTGAATAACTCTTAACAGTATTAGTGAAGTCATTCATTAAGCCGCCACTTAAATCTATAGCATCTCTAACATAATAAGTATCTTTTGAATTAACCATTCTTATATATGATTTTTCATAATTATCAATTGCTTGTTTTATTGGTACTTCATTATTATCATAAGTATTAACTACATTGCCATTAGTAGAACTATTGGATGATGTAGTAGAATCGTTAGATTTTTTTGATGCTGTATAATTTCCATCAGCTACAACTTCATGATTATCTTCTGAATAAGAAACTTTTATATTTCTATCTCCAGAATTGGATTCATCTGAAGTTTTATAGCTAATCTTATAATCATTTCCTTCTAACTCCATATCAAGCTTTAAATTCTTTTGAAAAGTATCATTTTCTTTTAAAGTAAAGTTCTTCACATCAAGACTTTTTGAATAATTATTAGCTTTAATTGATACTACTATATTAGGATAATTTGTTATATCTACATTAGTAATTTCTATGCTTTCTTTAAGTTTTTCTTTTTGATCTAGTGTTACTTTAGCAAATATTCCGCCTGATACTGCAATAACTAATAACGCAAAAACTATTACCGCTACAATTATTTTATTTTTTTTCTTTTTAGGATCTTTATATTGAATAAAATCTTCTTCATAATCATCATTCACAGAGCTGACATCATCATATTCATCCTCTACTGAACTAAATGAATTAATTGGTGTTCCGCAATTTGGACAAAATTTAGCATTATTGCTTATTTCTTTGCCGCATTGTTTGCAATAATTCATAAACTATTCCTCCACATAATTATATTAGGCACATGAAACTAATTACTATTCTTATTTTTTACATTATAAGAATTGTTTTATTGAATTAACGTTATTTACAATTGTCATAATAGAAGATTGTATTTCTTGTACAACTAATATTGATAATACAGCTGAAATTACTAAAAATAATATTGCCATTAAAGTAAATACTTTATCATTTTTTTCATCACTAATTTGTCTAATACCACTATATAAAGTAATAAACGATAATATATATCCTGAAGTAATTACAAATGCTCCAAAAACAATACTTATAAGTGTTGCTAAAGATCCTAAAGCTATCGATATTACTAATGGAATGTATGATGAAGTTGATATAAAAAATACATCTGTTAATTGTATTTTATTTTTTAATATTGTTGCATTAAGTATCGCTAAAATTATAGCCGTTGCAATCATCATTATTATTAGATGACCAAATCCTGTTAAAAATATTTCTTTATTGTCAATCATAGCATTAATTTTACTTTTTACGTCTGCCATTTGATTAGACATAAGCATTTCTTTTGTTGCCTGTGCAGCTTCTTGTTTTGAAAGTATTCCAACATCCGCTAGCATATCAGGTACCTTTCTTATCATTCCAAAAAGAGAATTAATTAAAGCAGAACTATATATTATATTAAATAATCCATTTATTATAGATAATCCAAAAAATAAAGCAACTGATGTTTTTACCAAATCCTCACCTTGTAATTCAGTAAAGAATGATACTGGCTTAACAAAATAGATTTTTAATAATTTCATTAGAACACTATCGTTTAATTTACTTGATATAATTACTTTTTCAGGTTTTGCGCCCTCTACCGGTTGTCCACAATTTCCACAAAACCTATCTCCATTTAATATTTCATTACCGCAATTTTTACAAAACATTATTATTCCCCCTAGTCTTATTAGTAATTTGGCATATAAAAAACTAACTTGTTATTTTTATATGTTTTACCAACATTATTATAATCGTACTAATTATATCATCTAAACCATTAATACAGCAATTACATTAATATTTGCACAAAAAATTTATATTGCAAAAACTCAGAAATTTTTTTCAAATAATAAAAGGTAAATTATTACTACTTTATTTTTTTGCTTAATCCCATTGGTTAAGCAAAAAGTTACCTTTCTTAATCATTTATAAATTTATTATGTAACCTTTTACCTATATTTTCTATTATATAAAGTACTGGTATTTGTGTTGTTATATCACTGATTCCTATTTTTTCTTGTTGCACATAATATGATATATTTAAATCTGATATCTTAGATATTGTACACTTTTCACTATTTGTTATACTTGCAATTACACATTTTTCTCTTTTTAAATTACTTATATGTTCAACAACTGACATAGTTTCTCCAGAGACTGATATTACTATAACAACACAACTTTCATATGCTTTATAATTAGTTGGAAAATACGGATCATCAATATACATAGCAATCTTGCCTATTGATGAAAAATATCTCGCAGCATATTTGCATAGTATACCAGATGTCCCCGCCCCTAAAAATACAAGGTTATTCGTTTCTTTTATTTGTTCACAAATCTTATCCATTTTTTCTTCAAACTCATCATTATCTAACTTTTTAAGAAGATCTATTATTAATGAAGTGTCATTGTTTACTTTTTTATCTTCATTTTTTTCAATATACATTTTTAATTTCAATTTAAATTCTGAATACCCTTCACAATCTAATTTCTTACAAAATCTTAATATAGTAGTGGTTGATACATGTGCCTCATCTGCCAATTCTCTAATTCTCATGTAAACTACTTTTTCACAATTCTTCATTATATATCTGTATAGCGATAATTCTAAATCATTCAAACTTTGGATTATTTCATAATTAAACATATACTAATCAACTCCTAGCTCCATAAATATATTTATTCTATATAATATAATTCAATCACATCTTCTTAAAAAAAAGAAGCTTCTGTATTAAAATCAGAAGCTAGTTTATCCAGATTGCTTATGAATTCAGAATTACTTAACATTTTTTAGCACCTGGATCTGTTATATTTATAAATTTATTTTAACATTTCTATATTTCCTTGAATGTTCAACTTGCATAAGCTTGCAGTTATATTTTAAGTCTTCTAAAGAATGTCCTTTTAGCGTCCATAGTGGATAATAGATTCTCGCCCTATCTACTAATTCTTCTATGATCTTTCTCCCTTGCTCACCCATTCTTCTTGTCTTATTCCTTATAAATTCACTTATCTCTTTACTTGACATATCATTTTTAATCATAGTTATTATGTACTCCAAGCATTTTAAAGTAATTTCTGATGATTTAAACTGCCTTTTTAATACAATATATATTTCTTTTTCAATACAATCCAACTTACCATCACCCATATTTTTAAGCTGATCTCTATCATAATATTTATAATTTATATTTGGTTTTGTTGATATTTTTTCATTAAGAGTTCTCATATCAATAATTTTTATATTACAATAATTTAATTTGTAATCACTATAATATAAATTATATCTGTCATTATATCTCCATAAGTTTTTAATAGCTTCATGTACTTTATATTCCATATTGAAATCTTGAGCAATATAATCTAATAATAAATCTTGTGGTATAACTCCATATATATCTAATAAATTCTTAAACAATTCTATAAGTTTCTGATTTTCCTTTGAATGTTCAATAACTTCAACTTTGCAAAGCCTTAACTTTATTTTCTCTCTTATTTCAAATGAAATTGATACCTTTCTCTCAGTAAAATCATAGTATGAGTATATTAGCCCTAGGTATTCTAATGATTTTATAACTTCTTCTCTCATATTATGCTTTTCATTCAATAATAATGTATAATTACTGTCACATATTTTTTTTATAAAATTATATTCTTCGTACGTAATAAAATTGTCTATTATCACTGAAATATTATTTTTAATATAAAATGATATACTTTCTACAAAATCTTCTTTTCTCTTTCCATGTACATGTATTTCAAAAACTTTAGTCAATTCCTTCAAGTGGCTTAACTTCATTGAATATATAATATTTTTAATCGATTTGCTTTCATAATTCCTTTTCATTACTATCATCCAACTTCTTTATAATATTGATATCGATCACCTTATCTTCACTTGTGAATTACATAAATAGCATTATATATTGGTCTAACCAATTATTGATAATATATCACATATTTTTTAACAGTACAACCATATATATTCCAATTATGTTGCTTTTAACTATAGTCCATTAGATTTTCAAAAATCAGTTACTCATATAAAGTTTACCTATATTAAAATATAAAAAGCTTGTTGCATAATTATGGAATAAAGTAACTAGATCTATTTAAGTGCGCTTAAAAATCAGAAATCTTTAAATAATTGATGTGGAATTTTAAATATTTGCAAATTCACTGGTTTAAACCAAAAAGGAGCATCGCTCCTGATTAAAATTTAATCATTTTGCGACACTCCCTTTACATTATTTAAAATTATGAGCTATTAATTACTAGATTTTTTTATTGAATGTACCTTATAACAAAGTACTACTATTGCAAGTATAAATGTAATTGTATTAGATACTAATATTGCCATATCTCCAATCATATATCCATATATAGACCAAAGAAATACTCCTAAAACAAACATCGCATACATTAACAATGATATTCCTTCTGTATTTTTAGTTTTTATAACTTTAAATGCTTGTGGTAAAAATGATAATGTAGTTAACAGTGCAGCAATATTTCCTATCATAACTCTTCTCCTTAATTAAGTCACAATCAGAAATGTGCTTAAAGTTCTTTTCCATTAGTTTTAATTACATTCTTATACCAAAAGAAACTCTTTTTTCTTATTCTTCTTAAGTCTTTAAGATCAAATTCATCTCTATTTACATATATGAATCCATATCTCTTTTTAAATCCTTGATGTGTACTTATAAGATCTATAGCTGACCATGGACAATATCCGCGTAAATCTACTCCATCAGTTATTGCAAGTCTTGCTTGTTCTATATGCTTTCTTAAGTACTCAATTCTGTAATCATCATTTATAGTATCATTTTCTTCTACTTTATCATAAGCACCCAAACCATTTTCAGTAATTATAATAGGTAATGCATATCTTTCATATACTTCTCTTAATGTATTTCTAAATCCAACCGGATCAATTTCCCATCCAAACTCTGTCTTTTGTAAATTAGGATTTGATACTCCCTTATATACTCCTATATCTCCAACTGAAATTTGCTGGTCTCCTCCTTGAGTTGATAATTCAGTATCATCAATCTTGCTTTCTCCAGCTGTTCCTGTGCAATAATAATTAAATGCTATAAAATCAGGATTTGCACCTTTTAATATGTCCATCTCTCCTTCTTCAATAGTAGGCTCAATTCCCTTTTCAACCATATAACTCCAAGCTATTGGATTATATCTGCCATGTACAGCCATATCTAAATACAACCAATTTCTTATTGAAGATTGATTGTTAGCTGCTAATATATCTTCTGGTTTTGAACTTGCTGGATATATTGAAGTAATATTTGGTGCTGGTCCTATTTTACAATTAGGACATATTTCATGGCATAATTTCATTGTTCTTGCTTGTGCTAACATCATATTATGATTTTGTTTGTACAATTCTTTTTGAATATTTTTTGCTCCTTCACTTACAGTTCCTATTGCTGCACCATGAAGTATCATCATATTTTGTTCATTTATTGTAAGCCAATACTTAACTCTATCCCCGAAATTTTCAAATAAAACCTTTGCATAATTTACAAAAGCATCTACAGTTTCTCTATTAGACCAACCACCTTTTTGCTGAAGTGCATCTGGTAAATCAAAGTGATACATTGTAACTAAAGGTTCTATTCCATATAACAATAATTCATTAATCAAATTATTATAAAATTCGATTCCTTTCTTATTAACTTCACCAACTCCATTTGAAATTATTCTTGTCCATGCAATTGAAAAACGATAAGTTTTAAACCCCATCTCTGCAAATAATGCTACATCTTCTTTATAATGATGGTAATGATCACTAGATACATTAAAGTCAGGTGTACCTGGTATTACATCTTTTGTATCTTGAACTGATAATCCCTTCCCATCTTCATTATAAGCTCCTTCAACTTGATAAGCTGATGTTGATGCTCCCCATAAAAAGTCTTTCGGAAAATCTTTTAAATTCCTATGAAACATATATACCCACTCCATCTTCTCTTATTTTTACAAATTCATCTTACATATAGTGAAAATAAATCAAATTAACTACATTATTCTTTTCATGATTTTAATATATCACTATGAAAAAGATATTTGTACATTCTTGAAGATTTAGTGACATATGAAACATTCTTGTTATCTGTTTTTTTAAAAAACAGCTTGTTTTATTTATACAATATTAAACATAATAATCATGGTATAATATCATAAATAAATATAAATTATAGTGTGAACAAGCTATCAGAATCACCAAACTTGAAAATATATCTTATTTTAGAAAGAAATGGTGCTCTTTTGTGAAGTGTTACATTGAGAAAAAGACTGTAGAATTTCTTCAACAGAAGTTGTTCCATTCCCGCATGTCCTTAACTTGCTTAAGGAGCATGCAGGAATGGATACAACCTCTATTGTTAGAAATTTACAGTCTTTTTCTCTAGTAACCGTAACAAATAGAGCACAATTTCTTTCGGTTAGTTATATTTCCAAATTCAATACCTTGTAAATAGCTTTCGCTACTCCTGCATTATCATTTGTATCTGTTATATGTTTTGCTACTTTTTTTATTTCAGGCATAGCATTTTCCATAGCAAAAGATACCGGAAATTCAGTAAACATAGAATAATCATTAAAACTATCACCAATTACCATAACTTCATCTTTTTCTATTCCCATTTTTTGTGCAACTTTAGCTAATATAAGCCCCTTTTGCGCATTTACATTATTTATTTCTATATTTTTAGTAAATGTTGATGAAATGGCTAAACCTTTAACACTTTCTAATTTATTTTTTACTTCTATGGTAGTTTCTTCATTATTATAAAAAGCAACAAACTTTCCTATTTTAATGTCACTATTTAAAAATTTCTTTATATCAGTTATGTAATTTAAACCAGTAAAATGTGAATGTTGTTTTGCAATTATAATAGCTTCTTCAAAACTTGTTCCAGGGTTAAATGCTTGAACTCTATATGCAATTTGTATTAAAGCTTTTTCCTTAGTATCAATAGTGTATAATCCTTTATTAGTATATATCTCTGCTGAAACTTCATTACTTTCTATCATGTCAAAAATCTCAACCGCCTTATTTTTATCAATATCTATGCTTTCTAATACATTTCCATCCTCATCACGATATTCCGCCCCATTCATAACTACGCATTCACATTTAATTCCATACTCTTTAAGAAATGGTTCTACATCACTATATATTCTTCCTGTAGCAATCGCAAAATGTACTCCCATTTCTTGTGCTTTTTTAATTGCTTCTAAGTTTTCTTTTGAAATTTTATGGTCACTATTAAGCAGTGTACCATCCATATCTGATGCAATAAGTTTTATCATTATCATTCCCTCCACCTATATTCAATTTTTTGTTTCATTATATATGTTAACTTAATCATCTAGCATATATAATATACTACTATAGTTTTACAATAATATTATTTAGGCACATGAAAGAAAATAACAAGTCCAAAATACCCTGATTGCATAAGGCAAGGAAGTGGATTTGTCTCATAGCGGGCTATTAGACAAATCCACTGACGCAGCATGATGAAAAATAGACTTGGCAGATGGACTTGTTATTTTTTTGAATGTGCCTTAGTACAAATATATATATTTTTATTATATATCATAATAAAAAAATAAGGCTAAAAAGTTTTACTTGAGCCTTATTTTCCTTAACAATCAATTCATCTTTACGTTTTACAAATTGTTCAATTAATTCAATAGTATAACTTGTTTGTCTACCAATTCTACTAGCTTTTTATATGTTTTTTTCAAAAATACAATAATTATCCTTACCTTTATTTTTAGCTAAATATAAAGCTTTGTCCGCATTTTCAAAAAGTTCACCAAATGACTCTCCATCTTTAGGATATTTAGCAATTCCTATGCTTCCTGAAACTTTATAATCCAAATTATTTTCTATATAACCAGCTTTAAATCCATTTACCAATTTATCTGCCTTATCATAAATAACCTTCTCTGATTTTATGTCCTTCAAAAATACAATGAATTCATCTCCGCCAATTCTACCAACAATTGCATTTTCATAAAAAACATTCAAAAACATCGAAGAAACATTACTTAAAACATCATCTCCAACTAGATGACCCATATTATCATTAATTGATTTAAAATCATCAATATCTATAATAAACAATGCTCCATGTTTATTGCTAATATTACTATTTTCCATATATTCTTTTATTATATTTTCCACTGTTCCTTTGTTATACAGTTTAGTTAAACTATCCCGCTGAGCTTTAAATAAAAGTTTTTCACTTTCAATCTTCTCTTTATTAATATTAATTATTACTCCTATTACTTTGAAAAGATTATCATTTTGATCAAACATTGCGGTTCCTCTTATTTTACACCAAATATATTCATTATCTATATTTTTGATTCTAATTTCAGTTTCGTTGTATTTTTCTCCATTTATAAAATCGTTTAAAAATTTTCCTAACTCCTTTAAATCATCTTTATAAATACTATTATTATTATATATTTTCTTACTAATATTACTTATATTAGATTCAATATTGAATTTTTGTTGCCAATTATCTGAATATGAAATAGCATCCTCTTTAACATTCCATTCGAAAATTATCTCTTCTGTTTGAGACATAATTATACGATAGCGTTCTTCACTTAACCTTAATTCTTCTTGTGCTATTTTAGCATCATTTATATTTATTGTAACATTATAACTAAATATCTTTCCCTCTCTATCTTCTACTATTCTTCCATTATCAAGAATCCATACTATACTTCCATCCTTACGTTTAATTCTATATTCTACAGCAAATCTATTATTTTTACTTATTTGATCATTAATTTCTCTTTCAACTCTTTCACGATCTTCCTCATAAATTACATCAAATATTTTTCTACCAAACATTTTTTTAAATTCATGTCTTTTATATCCTAAAAGATTTAAACATCCGCCAGTTAAAAAGTCTACAATATGCTCTCCATCTTTTATTATATTTCTATGAACTCCACCAGGTATATTAGATGTTAAACAATACAATTCTCTATTCTTATTTTTAATGTATCTTCTTTTCTTTTCTATTTTACTTATTAGTTCATTAAATGCTTTAGATATTTCACCAAATTCATTGTCCTTATCATATATAAATCTATCTGAATAATCACCTTGTTTTATTTTTTTTATTGATTCTAATAAATTAAATAAAGGCTTAAAAAAATGTTTCATTATAAAAATATATGAAATTGTTGCAATAACTATAATAAATAATAAAGTAATTATTATATTTTTAATATTTTCATTCAATGGAATTTTAAATTCATTCCACTGCACATCACTAAAAACTATCCAATCAGTGCCTGAAATTCTTGAATAATAACCTATTTTCTCAACTCCATTAGTATTGTAATTAATTATCCCTTTAGGATTATTATTAAAATTTACTTGTTTCCACTGTGAGTATAAATTGTTTTTACCCTCAATCCTATTTATGCTGTATTTAAATTCCTTATTATTACTATATGCAATTTTTCCATTCCCATCTATAATTGATACGTTACCAGTTTTAAAAAAATGTATATTATCTACAGCTGTTTTAAAATAAGTCATATCTATAACATTTAGTATTGAGCCTTCATATTTACCTTCTGAAAAAACAGGGCTTACTATTATTGCACTTTTTATTCCATTATTAACCTCTTTTCTTTCAATGATATTAGTTACAACTATTTGATTATTCAATAGCTTTCTTTTGTCATTATCAGATAACATAATATTTTGGCCTATACGCTCGTTGTTACTATCTGCTATTACAAGTTCTTCTTTGTTAATAACTGCTAGGTCATTTAGATAAAAATATTCTTCTTTTGTGCTAATTAAAAATTCATTTAGCATATCTACATTCTTTTTTATATCCTTAGGATTTGTTTTATTGTTCGAATAAATCAATAAATTTTCAGTTATAGGCATACTCTTAATAACATTCAGATTACTGATATTTTCTCTAAAAAAATCTTGTAAATTCGATGATTGATCATCAGCAACTGTTATAATGTTCTGCTTAATAATTTCTATAGTTTTATTACGTAAGTTCTCAATACTTATACTTGTTGCAATACAGGTTGGTATTACAAACAGCAAAACAGAAAAAATAACAAATTTCTTTCGTATATTCATTTTTCCCCCTCCTGTATATATTATATAATATATATAAAGTAAATCGTATAATATTTTTACGTAATATTTTAAATTAAATAAAATATACTTAAAAAAGTGTTAAATAAGTCATTATATTTTTTACTTATTTAACACTTTTAAACTTAGTTTTTTTATTTTAGGCACGTTGAAATAAATAACAAGTCCATTCATCAGTTTATTTTCAATCATGCTCAGTCAGTAAATTGCCTGATGAAAACTATCTACGATAAATTGGATTTGTTATTTATTTTCATGTTCCTTAATTTTAAATTTTATTCTGCTTCTACAAATTTGATTGTTTCATTCTTTTCTGTTTCTGGTTCTCTTGCAACAAAATAAACTCCTACAATAACCATTACGCTACTTATAATAGTTAATATTCCTATATCACTTCCAATAATAAACTTATCAAAGATTATAGACCAAACAACATATGTTATGTTTAATCCCATTGCCCTTGTTGCCCCAATTTTATAAATTGCTTTATAATAAAATAAATACGAAATTGTTCCTGATAATGCTGTTGCTGCAATCCACCAAATAACACTTGTTCTTAAAATCTCAAAACCAAGCCCTATACCACCAATGATTGGAACTATAATAACTCCATAAACAATCGCTGATGTCATTTGTCTTATTTGAAGCGCAAATTCTGAAGATACTTCATCACCTTTCATTCCATATGCACATATTACACATTCACTACCCCATCCAATTACGCAAAGAAATGCACATAAAAAGCCAACTATATTCACACCATTTTCACTAGATGAATATCCAAGTATTGATACTCCCATAATTGCAACTATTAATCCAATCCATGCTTTCTTACTTATCTTTTCTTTCAATATAAAATAAGCTAATATTGCTCCAACTGCTGGATATAGTGATGAAATTATAGCGGTATATGATGGTCCAATTAATTTTACTGAGAGTAAATATCCTGCCATTCCAATAGGTCCCCCCATAAGTGCTGCTATAACAACAAATAATGCACTCTTAGTTTTCATAGCTTTAAATAAGCTCCCTAGTTGTCTTTTAAATCCAAGATATATTAATGTCCACATTGCTGAAAAAGCATCATGAAAAAATGCTGTTATAAACGGTGCTAAAAATACTGCACCTTGTGGTAAAAATGGACTCATAGCAAGTACTATTGATATCAATACTGTATCCAATCCCCAAGTAGCTGCTGATATAATACCACTTGCCACTCCAATTTTATAATTACTTTTATCAGATTTCATAATATTCCTCCCAAAATTCAATCGTTAACAAAATATATTTCAATTTTATCAGACTCAACAATCGATTAATACAATTTTAGTTACAAAAAAATTTAGGCACATGAAAAAATGAAACAAATCTGATTCCTTGCCTAATAAAAAATAATCATAACATTTTGAGCTTATTATTTTTTCATGTGCCTTAAATTTACAATAACACTCATATTTCTCCGTTTTATGATTGATAATTAATTAATGTTATTATAAAATAAGAAAGTATAATTACAATAGAATAATTGCTCAAAATAAGTAATTGTACCTTAACCCTATATTATTTTTATTTAGTTTTGAGTAATTCAAGTTTAACTACTTTAAAATTGATAGTAGTTTAAATTATAGAGGTGAAAATATGTCTAAATCAATTTCAAGAAACGCAATATTTAATTCAATATTAAACTTATTTAATATACTGCTACCAATATTAGTAATTCCAAGTGTATCTAGAGCGATAGGAAATGAGCTATATGGATATATGGGATATGGAGATTCCTTAAATAACTATTTTTCTATCTTTGCAAGCTTTGGTATATATACATATGGACTAAGAGAAATTAGCAGAGTACGTGATGATAAGATTAAACTCAGACAGACATTTACAAGCTTATTTGTTTTAACAACAATAACAAATATTTTAGCAACATTAGCATATATGGCATTTGTATTATTTTCCTATAAAGGTCAGCCTTATCTTTACACATGTATAATTCTTGGATTAAATTTAGCCTTTAATCTTTTTTATGTAGAATGGGTTAACCAAGCTTTAGAGAATTATGACTTTATTACTATTAAGACTATGATAATCAGAATTGTAAGTTGTATTATAATTATATTTTTGGTAAGAAGCAAAGAAAACTATCTATTTTATCTATATGTTATAGTAATAACTAATTTTTTAAATAATATAGTGAGTTTTATTTATATAAAGAAAAGAATAAAATTTGATTTTTCTAATTTATGCTTTAAAAAACATCTAAAACCAATGATTTATGCTGTAATACTTTCTAATGTAGGTGTATTATATACACAACTTGATAAATTTATGATAAAAGCCAGTAATGGAACAACTGATGTAGGATATTATTATATGGCGCAACGAATAATTAATATGATAAATACACTATTGCTTACACTAGTTACTGTTACTATGCCAAGATTATCAAATTATTTAGGAAATGATTCACAAGATAAATATTTAGTACTTCTAAAAAGAGTCGCAAAAATATATTTTATAATTTTATTCCCTGCATCTATCGGATTAATGTGTTTATCAAATGAAGTGATTGGAATATTTGGTGGAGGTGAGTATTTATCAGTAATTCCCGCAATGGAAGTATTTTCGATTTACATGTTAAGTTTAGGTATACAAAATATTATCTCTAATCAAATAATTTATTTATATCAAAGAGAAAAAGATGATTCAATATTAATATTTATAGGTGGAATTATAAATTTAATATTGAAATTTATACTAATATTCATAGGACATTTTACAATTGTAACCGCTATAGGTACAACTTTAATAGCAAATATAATAGTTATTGGATTGCAGTATAGACTTGTAAAAAGAGTAATAAAATTAAATATAAATTTATTTAATTTTAATAACATGAAATATCTAGTATATTCACTAATATTTATTCCAATAACTATTTTAATAAAAAGTCTTACTCATAATATAATATATATATGTATTATAGATGTTACTTTTTGTAGCTTATTTTATATAGGTGCTCTTATTATTACAAAAGATGATGTATTTTTTGAAATGATAGGTAAAGTAAAGGCAAAATTAATTAGAAGTTAAGGTAGAGACATACTAATTATTTATTTTCATGTGCCTAAACAATGAAAGGTGCTGAATAACTTATTTAAAAAATAAATTATTCAGCACCTTTTATTAATTACATAAAAAAATAACACGTTCATGTATCTTATTTATGCATAATCAAAAAAGTAATAGACCAAAAATGCCATGCATACTGATCTATTACTTTTTGATTGTACCTTAACTTATGCAAATTCAGAAGTTTCTTTAATTTCTTCTTCTGAAACTTTTGCCATCAAATATACTCCACCCATAACCATTAAGCTGCATATAATTGTTTTTAAACTTAATTGAGTTCCATTTATTAATACATCGAATATTATTGCAAAAACAGTATTTGTTGAGTTTAATCCCATAGCTTTTGTTGCTCCAATTTTATCAATTGATTGATAATAGAACAAATATGATGCCGTTCCTGATAAAGCAACTGCTATAAGATACCAAACTGAATTTGTTCTTAAAGCTTCAATACTCATTCCAATTCCACCTACCATAGGAACTATTAAAGCAGAATAAACAATACCTGATGTTAACTGTCTTATTTGAAGTGCAGACTCTGCAGATACTTCATCAGCTTTCATTCCAATTGCACATATAACAGATTCACTTCCCCATCCTATTGCACAAACTAAAGCCCATATAAATCCTACAATACTAATTCCAGATTCATTTGGTGAATATCCAATTAGCACTATCCCTAAAATTGCAACGAATAATCCTATCCATCCCTTTTTACCTATCTTCTCTTTTAGTATCAAATATGCTAAAATTGCTCCAAATGCTGGATATAATGATGATATTATAGCTGTATAAGATGGTCCAATATATTGAATTGCCATTACATATCCCGTCATCCCAACTGGCCCCCCCATAATTGCTGCTAATGCAACCACCGCACCACTCCTAGTTTTCATAGCTTTAATTAATGGTCTTAATTGCTTTTTTAATGAAAGATATATAAATGTCCATACTGCTGAAAATGCATCATGAAAGCATGCTGTTAAAATTGGTGCTAAAACTATTACACCTTCTGATGAAAATGGACTCATAGCAAGTATTATTGCCATCAAAACTGTATCTATTCCCCAAGTTATTGCTGAACCTAATCCCGTTAATACGCCTATCTTATAATTATTTCTATTACCTTCCATTGAAAATCCCCCTCAAATCTAATTAAGGCACATTCAAAAAAATAACAAGTCCATCTACCAAGCCTATTTTGCATCATGCTGCGTCAGCGGATTCCTCTAATAGCCCGCTATGAGACAAATCCACTTCCTTGCCTGATGCAAAATAATCATGGCATTTTGGACTTGTTATTTTCTTTCATGTGCCTAATTGTTTTTATTCTTAACTTAATCTATAAATATTATGTATATAAAAGGATTCAGTATACATCATATTTAATACTATCTATGTAATTCATCAAGTTCATTTTATGAACATAACTATATTATCATTGTTCAATGTTCAATGCAATATGTTCAAAAAACTAAGTTCTACAAATAAATATATTTCTTCTTTTAACAGATATAATAATATATAAAAGCTAAAAACAATGATAATAAACTGCATTATTTTATTTTTGAAAACATATATTATCGCCATAATCTCATTCTTAAATTTTGCATATTTTATAAAAAACCTCTTTTAAACTGTTATTTTCCCCCTTAATCCATTGTAAATTTGCTAATTTTATATATATTTTTGTAAATTTAGTAGACTTAACCCATTTCATTTTGCTATAATCAAATTAACAATTATTAGTTTAAAATTA
Organism: Clostridium saccharobutylicum DSM 13864; assembly: GCF_000473995.1. NCBI lineage: Bacteria > Bacillati > Bacillota > Clostridia > Eubacteriales > Clostridiaceae > Clostridium > Clostridium saccharobutylicum. The sequence goes on from NC_022571.1 coordinate 4,603,784, forward strand.
TATTATATTTTTAATCCTTAATACACATATAATACCTATTCAAAAACGTAACTAATTCAGTATGTACCTCTGTCTAAAACTGTCAGGAAAGGAGTATACTTATGAAAATATCAATTATTTATGGAACTACTACCAAAGACAATACTTATAATTGTGTTAAACTTTTATTGAAAAAAATTAAATTAAATGCAGATATATCTGTTACAGAATTTTTTATATCTGATGATTTATCTTATTTGTACTCAGGTTCTGTTTCATGTTTTATAAATGCTCAACATAAATCTCATCATCGTAATAATATATATGATATAATTAACGTCCTAGATCAATCCGATCTAATTATTTTAGCTTCTCCAGTATGCTCCTGTGATGTAAGTGTTCAAATGAAATTATTTTTAAATAATTTACTATGTAATCTACAAAATTATGAATTCAACTCAAAAATGGCAGATAAAGTTGGTATTGTTGTCTCAACAACTCCAGGTGCTGGACTAAATAATACTTTAAGAACTTTGCAGAAATGTTTAAAATCATTGGGGATAAAAAAAATTCTAAGATTCTCAAAAACTCTTTATGAATTAGATTGGTTGGACATAAATTTTAGAAATAAAAGAAAATTAAACAATAAGACTTCTAAGCTTGCTTATAGAGCAACAAAATTAACTACTAATACTTCTTTCAAAAGAGATTACATTTTTACATGCAAAACTTTTCTACACTTAATCAGTACTGAAAATAAAAAAGCTGAAAATATAATAAACTTTCCTAATCAAAGAAGTAACAAATACTCTAATACAAAGATATATTTATAATGTGCATTCTCACACGTTTATTGTTTACGTTTACTTAACTTCTTATATGCAACTTGAAATTAGAGTTATGATATAATTTACCGAAATAAGGATGACTATTTTACTCGGTTGCTAGATAATTTAGCTATACAACACTACGTAAATTAGTCATCCTTATTTCTAGTATAGAATGCATTTCAAAACTCAAATCTAGTTTATAGTTCTTTTCCTTCCATAAAACCTAAATAGGAACTAATATACCATATAATTTTTTATTACATAACTTGTAATCTTAAATCAATATCCAAAATCAAATATACTTTTATGAAACAGGCATTTGAAAATAAGTTGTGAAATTTGTTAATAAGATATTATTTAATTTTTAGATTGTGATTATACTAGAAAGTAAGTGGATTCTTTTGCGTAGTATTGCATTTAGAATGTTGCTATAGGTATTTCTTCAGTAAACGTTGTACCCATTCTTGCTTGTCACAAGCTTGCCTTGGGAACATGCTGGAATGGGTACAACTTTTACTGGTAGAAATCCATAGCAATATTCTATAGCAATCGAGCAAAAGAATCCACTTGCTTTCGGTGAATTACCACATAAACTTAAATTGCATATTTATTTAATGTTAAGACTTCTCTTTAAGTATTCTAAATCTTCAAGAGAATCTATTTCAAAAATATCATTTGATTGTATTTTTTCAATTTTTACATTCATATTATCCAAATTATCTACTGCAATGCTATCCCAATACATATCTTTGAAATCTCCTAAATTAACAGCTTCCTCAACTTTTTGAGCTATTAATTTTCCATCTTCCTCAGTCCAAAATGATGCACCCGACATAATATAGCTAGGTTCATCTCCATTTTTTCCAATATCAACTCCATGAATTCTTCCATCCTGGTCATACCTTAAAATCCATTCATTGATTATATTTTCTTTGCATGCTGAGTAATATACTGATGTTTCTGGCTTGCTAGTAGGCAAGAAATTTCTTGTAATATAATTATCTGCATCAATTACAAATGCATCTTTTAAATATTCTCTAACTAAATACATAGTATAAATATTGTTATACACATCATATTTATCATTAACAACCTTAATTAAGTTATATTTTTTAACTATTTCATCAAACTTTTCATGTAAATATCCAGTTAAGACTATAATTTCATCAATTCCTCTTTCTCTTAAATTGATAATTTGTCTCTCAAGTAAAGACATACCATTAACTTCTATCAAAGACTTTGGAGTAGTTAATGTTAATGGTCTAAGTCTAGTGCCCATCCCGGCAGCCATTAAAATTGCTCTCATATCACACCTCAATCGTTCATCATTAATTCTTCATTATTCCTTATTCAGGCACATTCAAAAAAATAACAAGTCCATCTGCCAAGCCTATTTTTCATCAGAGGAAGCTCGACTCGCATACGCTCACTGAGTAAACGATTCACACCAAATCATAGATTTGGGTTCTCTGCTCATCAGCGGATTCCTCTAATAGCCCGCTATGAAACAAATCCACTTCCTTGCCTGACGCAAAATAATCAGAGCATCTTGGACTTATTATTTTCTTTCATGTGCCTTATAATTTCATTAAATATTCTTTAGCTCTATTATATCTGTCAATTCCATAAGTACCGAAGTCATCTCCTTCAGCCTCTTTAATTAATGTCCATACTGCCCATAAAGTATCCTGACAAATTTGATGGATTAATAGTCTTCTTCTTGAGTTTTCATCTGCTTCTTTTCCATTGAAATATAATCTAAACATTAAATCAATATCATCTTGTGAAAATTCATTTTCTAAAGATAGTGCTGCTAAATCCCACATATCATCATTAATACCGCTATACTCCCAATCAATTAAATATATTCTGCCTTCAGTGTCCTTAACAAAGTTTTCTGAAACTAAATCATTATGTGATGGAACAAATACTCTATTACATTTTCTTAATTCTTCCTCAAGCCCCATTACCTTTTCTCTAACTTCATTATAATCTTCGAAAAATTCACCGTTATCACTTCTTAATATTTTTTCATACTTTTCAAGTTCCCTAAATGCATTAAACTCATTATCCATATGAAAATCCTTGCACTCATGCAGACTTCTTAAAATAGTAGTAACCTGCTTTAAATTATCTTCTTTCTTAATACTTCTATGAGTTAAAGTTTCTGCATTTTCTATAAATTTAGATATCTTAACTCCAGTTTCAAGATTGAAATATGGAACTTCTACATTATATCCTTTTTCCGAAGCAATTGCAGAATTAAACATCTCTGTATTTCTATTTATCATTTGACTAGTGCCCGCACCTGCAACCCTTAAAATATATCTAATTCCTTTAACACATATCCTATAATTTTTATTAGTCATACCACCGGCTGGCGTAACTTCTGTAATATCTCCCTCTTCTACTTTTAATGCTTCACATACAATAGATTTTATATTGTTTATTTCATAACTAAGCTCTCTTCTTCTAATTGTTGGATAAAGATGATTTTTAATCTTTTCATATTCTTTTATTGTATCAGCATCTCCCCATGCAAGATCATCTATCTTAACAAATCCAATATTATAATTTCTAGCTACATCTAATAGTACATATTCATAATTTAAATACGGATTAACATTTTCCTTGAATTCCTCAAGCATCATTTGATACAATTTATAAGAAATTTTAGTAAGTCCAATCATTTCACCATCAATTCTATTAAATTGATGAATATCTTTAGACATCTTAAATAAATGATTATCTCTTATTTCAACAAAAGCTTCATCTCCAGATCCACTCTCATTTGTAAAAAGTATACAATCCCTATTTTCACTTTCAACTAATTCTTTAATTGCTCTACCTTCAAATATCAAATCATTTTCAATAAGCAAGAAATCATCATCAATATAATCCTTAGCTAAAGATAATGAATGCATTGTTCCTGTCCATTTATAAATATCACTATTTACTAAAGTTACATTCTTACTATTTTTAAAATATTCTTCATATAATTCACTTTTATATCCTGTTACTATAACAATCCTGCTTATTCCATTTTCTTTTAATATGCTAAGAGTTCTATCTATCAATTTAAAGTCTTGAATTTCAAGCATACCTACAGGCTTTCCAAAATCTTCAGCTCTACCTGCTGCTAATATTACAGCTTGCCTTACTATCTTTTTCTCTTCCTCATGAAGCTTTAATCTAGTACTCTTTGCATACGCAATATTCTCTTCTAAAAATTTCATTCCCTTCTCAGTTACTTTGTATAATGTTCCTCTATTATTTGTAATCCTATCTATAAATCCCTCTGTAGTAAAATCCTTTAATAAAGCATTAACTTTACCAAGAGACATGTTAGTTTTTTTTGCTAATTCCCTTTGATTAATATTAAAATTATCATTTAGTGTTTTTAATACTTCTAATTTATCTTCTAACATAATACCCCTCCACTATTTCTATTCACAGCATATAATTAGTAATAATAATTTTTACACATTATTGTGGATAAATACACATATTTTTTATGTTCGAAATATGAACTATAATTATTATATTCCCTCAAATTCCCTATGTCAATAAATATATTATTATAAACATGTATATTGCGAAACATTAAAGTTTTACCATTCCTCAATGAAATTAGCCACATATTTGTTCCATAGGACTAAGAAAATTTGGATAAAAACACCTAAATCTCATGTTATCCCACTTTAGTTTGATCTAAATATAAAATTTAAACAAACTAAGGTGAAACAACATGATATTAAGACGTTTCAACATCTTATTTTCAATGCCTATTTCATAAACATGTGGCTAATTTCTTTATATGTGTATTCTTTTTCAGTTTTTTATTAACAAACTTTTAATGTTTTGCAATACTTCTGTATTTAATTTTAAAATATAACAGATCCATCTACTGCAAATTTATACATTTTTCCATCAATATACATTGATTGATTTACTACCATTTGTCCATTTGGAGCAAAATAATACCATTTGCCATTTAAATACAACCAACCTTTGTGCATTACACCATTTCCGCCCATATAGTACCAATTATTATCTAAGTTCATCCATCCAGTCATTAGCTTTCCTGTAACTGGACTTAAATAATAAGTTTTTCCAGCATCAGTATCAACTTTCCATCCTGATGCTCTATATCCTACATTATTTAAATAATACCATTCACCTTTAGTTTGAACCCATTGATTTTTAACTTGCTTGTGTTTTTTGTCAAAATAAACAGGTTTGTCATTTACTTTTCCCCATTCATCATACTTATTTAAATCCACCCAGCAATCGCTAATATCATCATAAAATTGATCTTGTTCATCACTACCATTATCAGTATTATTATTTGATGAATCCGTTCTAGTAACTTCTAAAGTATAAGTTTGTGTACTCTTACCATCTTCTGATTTGACTGTTATCTCAATATCAGTTTTTTGAGCTCCCTTAAGACTAACATTTATTGGATCGTTAGAATATTTTTGACCATTTACAGTTACAGTTGAGTTTGGATCTTCTACTACTGGCGTTACCTTAATACTAGTTGCATTAAGATCTACTCGAACCTTAGTTGTATCTTCTGAAGAATCAAAAGTATAATCACCTGTACTAAGAATTACATTTTTCAATTTATCATTACTACTTTTGGTACTATTTTTTACTATAATACTATAAGCTTTAGTTGTAGTACCATCTTGAGCAGTAACAACTATATTTATGTTGGTTGTACCACTTGAATTCAATGTAAGATCAGTTGATTCTCCTGAAACCAAATTAGAAGAATCCTCAGAACCACTAACAGTTGCAACTATTGATTTAGCATTTTGATCTTCTGATGTTGCAGTTAAACTAACACTTGTACAATCCTTATCTACTGAAACATTATAGCTATCAGTACTACTTGAAAATCCTGAATTCCCATTAGAATCTGTTAAAGTTGCACCTTTTATCTTTAGCGAACTTAATAAAGCATCTGATGATTTATCAGTATTGTTATTAGTATTATCACTTGAATTAAAATTCTTAGGTAAATAGAAATAATATTTATCTCCTACAGGATAACTTCCTACTAAAACCTTCTTTTTATTTCCATTTGAATCGGTTTGTTCAGTATACTTATCATAATAAGCCTGCACAATCATTTTCTTTGATTTTCCAACACTTACATTAAGACTATCGCTTCTAATCCCACTACTTTGATTAAATGTATTTGCCTTAGATGCATCTGCCTCTGTAAGATTATTACTATCAATTTCATCAGCAAGCCAAACTTTTATGTATTCATTTTTACTACTAGTTCCTTGAAGCTTTACATTAACAGTATCACCTGCATATAAATCATAAGTACGTCTACTTTGACTAAATGCTATTTTATTAGATTTTACACCTGGCTGCGTTAATTCTGCATTTCCGTCATCTAAAAGTAAACTTAAATTAGAAGTATCTGTACTTGAAGGATTTATAACATTTAATACATATCTTGCTAAAAGATTCCCTGTTCTACTTTGTCCATCGCCTTCATACACATCAAGGTACAAAGTATTACTTAAAGAACCTGCTGCAAAATTAATATATTGTTTTCCATTTTTCAGTTCTGAATTTAAAATCTTTTCATTTGCATCATCGGTATCTTTATAGTGGTTAGTTAACTTATACGCTACAGTCTTTCTACTTCTTACTAAAGCAGGATCTAAACTAATCATTTCTGCCCTTTTATCTATAGTTATTTGACCAGTATAAACAGGTGTGCTATCTGTATCATTAATTGTACCTACAGTAAATTTTTTACCTATATACGCTGGTACATCTGCTTCTTCATTATAATTAAGTTTTGTTATTCCAGCATTATCATATATACTATAGTCCTTTGTAGCATTCATTGTTTTATATCTAATTTCTATAGCATAAGATTTTTGAATTGCTGGATCCGCTTTATTTCCATTACCACTAACTGCTGAAGGATCTAATTTTATTAAAATTGTATCTGAGTTTCCAATTCTACTTAAACTACCATGTAATTTACCATGACCTTCACTATTTGTAATAGTAGCACTAGAATCATAATTACCATTTTTATATATCTTGGCACCATCCAAAACTAATGAACTATCTAAAGTCATATCATAAGTTAATATTGAAGTTGAATCTGGCACATCATATGTATATCTAAGTGGCATTTTAGAATCTGGTTTTGCTGTTGTTGAATATAAAAACGGACGTGTATTGTTTTCTATTGTACTCTCGTTATCAACATCTTGAGATTTAATATACGCGTTAAAAACCATTGGCTTTATTTTATCTATTACGTAATTATTTGCATGTTCAATTGTCAAATTCCCATCTGCATGATTTATATCCTCTTGAATCCCTTTTGTTACATTTGCTACTTTTATAGGATTTCCACTTGAATCAACTTTTCCACTATCAACCATTTCACAATTCATTGTTAATTTAGTTATTTTAATACGATATACAATTTTATTTACTCCAAGCGGTAGGTTGAGTATTGTTCTACCAACTCTTTTTTCACTTGTTGATAATGGATTTGCATAGTCAGTATCTTTTATACCTACACTACTGAAATTTGGATCTGAATCAGTACCAACACCACTACTCTGTATTCCATTTATAGATACTATTTGTACTTCCTGACTTATAATACCCGTTTGTGAACTTTGGGTATCTTTTGCCAATTGTGTTAACTTCTCTTGAGTTGTTCTAACATCTGAAGCTGTTATACTAAATCCACCTTCTGTATTCTCACTAGTATAAATAACTTCATTTTTACTAGTACTAGTATCTACAGTTGATGGCAGTGGAGTTGTACTTCCATCAGCACTTACTTGTATATCTGTTCCTTCATCTGCCTTAGCTACCTGCCCTCCGAATTTTACTGGCAAAAAAGATATTAAACTTGTGAAAATAACAAGCATAGCTATAAATCTTTTGTGCAATTTATTCATGATTTTCCCCTCCCAAAATGTGTATTTAACTTTCATAAACTTAAATTTAGGTACATGAAAAATAATAGGCCAAAGATGCATCCCATATAACGCGCTAATTAATGAGGCAAATTCTACTTATAGGTGACTATTAGCAGAATTTATTGACACAGCATGACGCCAAATAAGTATACATACTGGTCTATTATTTTTTTCATTGTGTATTAATAATCAATATATTCATCCTATTCTACTAATATATATATCGAATAATTTATTAATTTCTTTAGGAATTTAAATCCACTATTTGAATATGTTTCTCATACATTTTCAAATGAATTAGTTGTCCAACACAACTAAGTAACAAAAAGGACCTTTCATAATATAATACATCCGTTATATATTATAAAAGGTCCGTTTTAGTCAAAATCTTTATTTATTATACAAAATATATTGATATTAATTTTCTAGTATCAATTATGATTTTCCTTTAAATTTATTTTTGCACTTTGGACAAGTAATTGTAATCTTTCCTTTTCTTCTTGGTACTCTAAGTGTTTGCTTGCAATTTGGACATTTAAAATACTTATGAGTTTTTAATTCCTTAGCTCTTACTTGTTTTTGTTTAAGCCATACAATTAGTGCATTTTTCATTCTTAAATATTTACCATTTTCTTGCTGACGCTTATATATGTTTTTAGAAAATGTTCTAAATGCGTATAATAATATTGGTATATATGCAATAAGTCCAAATGCATACAAATATTTAGATAACATTTCACTTATAAATATTAATATAATCGATAAAATAAGCAATGCTATGGATAATTCATCCACACCATATCTTCCATACATAAATTTCTTAAACCAATTCATTTTTCTCACCTCCAACATTGCTTAATTTCTATATAGATAAACAACCTATAACTTAAAATTATGAGATAGTTAACCGAAATAGAGGTTATGCATTTGTTTCGGTTACTTAAAATTTTGATAGATCCTTCTAAGACTGCAAGTTGTACCCACAATGCTTGCTTCACAAACATGTTGTGAACAAGCACATGTGGAACAACTTACAGTCTAAGAAGCATAGCTATCAAAATTTTTTGAGGTAACACTACACAAAAGCATAACCTCTATTTCTACTTTGGGATATACATTCAAATCATAAGCATAATTTATAAATTAAATATCTATACGTAAAATTTAAAATTTAGATATCTATAGTATGGTAAATATGCCTTACTATGTCAAGCATTTATATAATACACAAGCTCTATTTCAGTTATCTATTACATAAGCCCAACACTTGATTTATGTGGTAACTCAGCAAAATCATCTATATATTTGTTTCACTTTTTGAAATTTTATTATCATGACCTTTAAAATTACGTAACTCATTAATGACGCTATCAATACCAAAAAAGCCACAAGATATTTTGGTTTAATAAAACCATCTATATCACCTATTTCAGATATTAAAGTAATAGCTGTTAAGCGGCCGATACCAGATATGGAGTCAATTAATTTAATATTATTTGTGATTGATTCAGGAAAGTTTTCAGACTCTATAAAAATGAGAATTTAATATATCACAAACAGAGAAATTGGATACATGTTTGTGTAATGGGCCTTTGAAATATATTCTACACTAGAAAGAAGCTGTATTCTTTTTCGGAGTGTTGCATTTATAATTGGGCTGTAGGCATTTCTTCAGTAGAAGTTATCCTTATTTTGCTTGTCCTCAACTTGTTTGAAGAGCATGCATAATAAGGACAACTTCTGCTGTTAGAAATCCAAAGCTCAATTATATAGCAACCGAGAAAAAGAATACAGCTTCTTTTGGTAAGTTATATCATAAATCTAAATTTGTGCAGCAATTGTTTCTGCAATTGCTGTTGTTGATAATTGCTGATTACTAAAATCAGCACATCTTGCTGCTTCACTTGGATTTGTTATGAAACCAAACTCCACTAGAACTGAAGGCATTTTAGTATTTCTACAAACATATAAGTTACCATCATGAGAACCTCTATTTACTGCACCAGTTGCATTTGCTACTGCTTTGCTAATAGATGCTGCCATGGTTTTGCTTACTGAAAGTTTATAATCACTAAATCCTCCACCAAAACTTTCATCTTGAGATCTTGAACTATAATAAACCTCAACCCCATTTGCAGATGATGAATCTGCTGCATTATGATGTAAGCTTATAAAGAAATCTGCTCCAAAATTATTAGCTATATTAACTCTATTTGCAAGACTTTGGCCTACTCCTAAAGTTTCCCTCTCGAATTCATTTCTAGTCATGATTACCTGATAACCTTTTTCTTCAAGTTTAGCTTTCAACTTGACCGCAACTTGCATATTCAAATCTCTTTCTGAATATGTAACTCCATAATGAGTAGCATATGCACCATCATCACCACCAAAATTATGACCAGGATCTATTACTATTAATTTTTTACTTCCATCAATGCCAACATTGCTTGTTTTATTTTCTCTTGTTCCATCTGAACCAACTTTCCATCCATTGATCAATGTATCCTTAGCCATTACACCAGATATCGGATCCAGATAATAGTATTTTCCATCAACTACTATCCAACCTGTTGCCATTAATCCACTTGATTGAAGATAATACCATTCACTGCCAAGTTTAACCCAACCGGTTGCCATTATACCATCTGAATAGAAGTAATACCACCTTCCATCAGGTTTAATCCATCCAGTAATCATTGATCCATCAGTATCAAAGTAATACCAATTTCCACCTATTTTTGACCAGCTAATTTTCATAGCTCCACTACTATCTAAAAAATATTTTTTGCCATTAATGATCTTAAGACCAGTTACCATACTTCCATCACCTTGAAAGTAATACCATTTTCCACTTTCCTTTAACCATCCAGTTTGCATAGCTCCACTTGATTTAAAATAAAACCAAGTTCCACCTGAATTTAACCAACCATTGGCCATAATTCCATCACTATATAAATAGTACCAATTACTATCTGGTTTAATCCATCCAGTTGCTTTAGTTCCATCTGATTTATAGTAATACCAGTTTCCTCCTTCTAATCTCCATCCTATTGACGAAGAAATAGTTACATCACTATTAGTTTGTGATGTATTAACCTCTAAGTTTGTAGTTACTCCAGCATTTGTAGTAGCTCCATAACTAGAATTTACATCTTGTATTGTTGTATGTATTTCTGATACCGAACCATTAGGCTTAATTTCTGTTTTAGGAACTATTTGTGCATATGTCAATAAATCATTATATAACTTATTAACCTCTTCACCATAAGTTAAGCTTGGAGCCCACTTTCCACCTAATGAATTTACAGTAGTTGCCTTGCCTTTAATTGTAACAAAATGTCTTGGATCATAAGTATTACTCTTCGGATAACCATCTGCTCCAGCATAAAGAGCTAAATGATCCATATGAGCTTGTACACCTTCATCCCATGAATTAAATCTTTTATGGGCATTAGCATCATAATCACCGCCACCAGAACTTGTCTTCATTCCACATGGATTTTTATATGTTTCATCCAATACGCCACCAAACTTCCCATAACCAGTTTCTTTGGCAGCTTGTACGTATGCAATTCCTGGATTAACATCTCCACAGTCTTTCGCATACTTCCAATATAATTCAGCTAGGCTAACAAAGGTATCCGTTGCACCTCTACTTTTTGCCCATTCTCCAGCTTGTTTTGCTGTCACCTCTGTTTCTGATATGATTTTAACATCAGAAATAGAATTTTCTACTCCAGTTGCAGCCTGCACTTTAACTACTGGAATTAATGATAAAAACATAGCAAAGGTAAGCAAAAATATAGTCAATCTCTTATTAGTCTTCAAAACAGCTTTTCCTCCGTTCTATTTGATTTTCCAAAATTCTTGTTCACTTTTACTATACAATACAAATATATCATCTATTTTCGGTACCTTATAGTCAAAATAACACAGCATTCTACACTTCTTTAATGTAGTTTATAGGCTTATTGTAATATTTTATAATTTTATTATATATAAATTAATTTTACTATTTTTTATTATATTGTTTTGTAAAATATATACTTTGTTTGACAAAAAAATCAGTTCAGCTTTCAGAATCTCAAAAATAAATTTGAAATACTTTTATCATACTGAACTGATTTTTTACAATTTGAAAATAATTTTAAACTAAATTATAAATTTTATATTCTATATTCATAAATTATTTTACTCTTTAAATTAATAATTAGCTGCAATCGCATCTGCTATAGCTTCAGCAACAAGTTGCTGACTAGATGGATCTGCACATCTCTTTGCCTCTGCTTGATTTGATAAAAATCCTGTTTCAACCAATACTGCTGGCATATTTGTATTTCTAAGTACAAATAATGTTTTTACTGCAGCACTAGCATCACTTTTAGCACCTCTATCTCTAGCACCAATCTTATTTATAATACTATTATTTATAGCTTTAGCCATTTTCATGGATTGTTGCATTCTAGTATTATCTAAACCTCCACCATAACTACTATCTTTAGAATTTGTGCTATAGTAAGTCTCAACTCCACTAGCATCTGGAATGCCATCTACAGCATTATGATGTATGCTTATGAAGAAATCTGCATCTGCATCATTGGCTACTTCTACTCTATGAGCAAGACTAGCATACAATGATCCATAACTTGGTGTTTCACCAACATTTCTTGTCATTATAACATTAAAACCTCTCTTTTCAAGCTCACTCTTTAATTTTCCTGCAAGCTGAATATCTAATTCAGTTTCATCATATTTTACTCCATTAATGTTAGTTACAACACCTGTATCAGTACCATAAGCATGTCCTGCGTCTACTACTATAGTCTTTTTGCTAGTTGATGCATTATTAGTCTTAGTTGTTGCAGTCTCCTTCTTAGTTGATGTACTATTATTTGAAGTACTGCTACTATTATTGGAAGATTTATCATTATTGCTATTTTGATTAGATTTATCTTTCATCTTACCATTAGAACCTAAAGCATATCCCTCAACTGTAGTATTAGTAAGCATTCTTCCAGTGCCTGGATCTAAATAATACCAATCAGTACCTACTTTAATCCAGCCTGTTTGCATAGCTCCACTTGATTTTAAATAATACCATGTTCCGTTAAGATTAATCCAACCTGTTGCCATAGCTCCTGTATTATATAGATAATAATTTTGTCCATTGTCTATAATCCAACCTGTTGATAAACTACCGCTATTATTGAAATAGTACCAATTGTTATTTATCTTATTCCAACCAGCTTCCATACTACCACTGTCATTAAGTAAATAAGTTTGTCCATCTATTTTCTTAAGACCAGTTACCATAGTACCATCACCTTGAAGATAATACCAAAGACTGTTATCTTTTAACCAACCTGTCTTTAATCTTCCACTTGATTCAACGTAATACCATTTATCCTTTATCTTATTCCATCCTGATTTATCATACATTTCACCAGAATCCTTTAGATAATATAATCCCGATCCGCCATTTTGAATTCCTGTTAACATTGCACCAGTATTATTTAAATAATACCAATTATCACTCAACTTCAACCAACCTTTAGCCATCACACCAGATTCATTAAAGTAATACCATGTTCCATTAACCTGAAACCATCCTGTTGTCATTTTACCATCATCTTTTAAATAGTACCAATTGTTATCTTCTGGCTTAATCCAACCTTTTACTTTCGTATTATCTGAATTATAAAAATACCATGAATCATTTTCCTTTTTCCATCCTTTAGTCGATGTAATAGTAGGCTTGGTATCTTTATTTTCATCCTGCACAGTAGACTTTGTTTCTTTAACTACATCTGTAACATTCAATGCTTTTGGTTTGCTTTCAGGTGTCCCTGGATTTGGATCTCCATCTGACTTATAATCTTCAGAACTACTATCTTTATTGGATGTATTCTCATTAGAATTACTACTATTACTATTATTATCATCTTCTTCATAATTCACATTTGCAGAATCAAGTAAACTTACATATGACGATACTATTTCATCACCATATGTAGTACTTGGAGCCCAATTTCCACTTAAAGACCTTACTGTAGTTGCTCTTCCTTTAATAGTTCTAAAGTGCCTTGGATCATAGCTATTACTTTTAGGATATCCATTAGCTCCTGCATATAAAGCTAAATGATCCATATGTGCTTGTACACCTTCATCCCATGAATTAAATTTTTGGTGAGCATTTGGATCATAATTATCACCACCTGCTGCTGTTTTTAATCCACATGGATTATGATATGTAGCATCTATAACTCCACCAAATTTACCGTATCCAGTTTCTTTAGCTGCTTGTACATATGCAATTCCAGGATTAACGCCCCCACAGTCCTCAGAATACTTCCAATAAAGATCTGCTAAACTTATGAAAGTATCAGTTGCACCTTTTGACTTTGCCCATTTTTTTGCTTCTTGTGCAGTAACATCTGTATCAGATATTATATTAAAATCAGTAGTCGCTGCTTGTACATTAATTGTTGGAATTAAACTTAATACCATTGCACATGCAAAAATAAAAGTAATAAGTTTCTTTTTAATAGTCAAACCGTTTTCCACCTCCTCACATAGATTTTAGCAAAAAAAACTATACTATCAAAGATAAATTTTCGAATTAAACATTTTTATACAGCTCTTATTCTTACATACTTCTAAATCATTCATTTACAAGAAATTAATTCAAATATTATTACCTCAATTAACCATTTACATATTCTAAATATTTCAGTAATAAAATTTGGTTAATTAAAAAAAATTGTGTTGTGGAATAAAACTCAGCTTTATTTTCATTTAACAACACTGGGTGTGTATAAAATTGAAGGCTAACATCACTAAGAGAAGCTAATTTATTATTCCCAATCTGGGTAACAGAAATAATTTTTACTCCTTTTTGCTTTAGCTTATATGCAAATTCATTCATAAATGAATTATTTCCAGATAACGATAATAAGAAAAAAACATCTTTTGAAGATAAAATATCTAAGATAATGTCTGTCTCACTTTTTCCCTCTAAAACATAGACTAACTTATTGCCAAAAATCATATTTCTTTTTAAATCCTCTGCAGCATTTTTTTGTACTGCTCCAGATCCATATACATAAATTCTATCGGATTTTTCAAACAACTCAAATACATCATAGAAATCTCTTTTTTTCATAACTTCCATAGTTTTTTCAATATCATTGCATATATTTTCAACTTGTATATTATCAAACTGATTTTGCTGTTTATTTTCCCACTTCAAATAAATTTTCATTTCACTATATCCTTGTAATCCCAATTTATGAGTAAATCTTAAGATAGTTGTGTGAGAAACATTACATTTAGAAGCTAATTCTTGTATAGACATAGCTTGACATTCCTTTTTATGATTTAAAATATAATTCCAAATATGCAAATCACTTTCGTTTAACTTTTCATAATTTTCATCAATCAATGCTTCTAATCTCATTTTGTTCTTCCTTCTTCTTTTTTTGTGTTTGATACTCCATATATTTTAAAAATAAAATTTCAATTAAAATGAAGTAGCATGTTAAAGATTCAAAATCTACATCATTAAAAATTTTAGGTATTAATACTGTGTATGTATAAAGACTATAATCACTTATTTTTGCTAATGAATTCTCTTTAAGCTTAGTTATAGATATAATTGGGACATTTCTAATTTTTAAATTTTTAGCAAAATCAAGGATAAACTGATTCTCTCCAGACATAGAAATAATTATAAAAACATCATCCTCTTTAGCAATATCTACTAGTGCATTTGCTTCTGTATAACCACTTAAATCATAAAATACTTTTCCAGCTGCTAAAAATGTTCGCTTGATTTCTTTCTTTATAGAAGATTGAATCATGCCAATTCCATAAACATAAAGTGTTTTTGCTTTATCAATTACTTTAAAAATATCTGTGCAATCCTTATCTTTTATATTTTTAATTACTTCATTATATGTATCACAAACTGCCTCTAAATTATTTACATTTTCTTTTGTTCTTTCATTGTCCAACTTTAAATAAACTTTTAATTCACCATATCCCTTTAATGATAATTTTTGAGCAAATCTAAGGATAGTTGTTCTTGAAACGTTACATTTATAAGCTAATTGATCAATTGCAAGATTTTCACACTCTTTCCGATGATTCGAAATATAATTCCAGATATACAAATCATTATCATTTAAACATTTATAATATTTATTTACTAATTCATCTAATTTCATAATATCCAATCCACTTTTAGGCACGTGAAAATAAATAATAAGTCCAATGTGCCTTATAACCTTCCTCATAATTGTTTAAATTTTACATCATATTTTCTTTTTTGTCCATGAATGACCACTCCTCTCATGAGGTTTTGAAAAGCAAATAATAATATTAATTAGTGATAAATTATATGAATTTTCCATAAATAAAGGCATTCCAATATGAATTTATTTCATTTTGAAATGCCCATTTTTTTATTTTGCTACAGAATAATTGTAGTTATTTGAATCATTATTATCCCAAGTATTCGAATTATTTTTAAATGACATATTAAGCATAGTGCTATCAGATGGTACTGTTATATTAGCAGTCCATTTTCCATCAGATTGTTTACTCATTGTTACATCGGTAGGTGATGTATAGTTGTTATATCCCCAATGTAATGTAATAGAACTAGAGTTTGATGCTAAATTTCCATTATATGCAATAGTAATAGTCTTTCCAGCTGTTGGTGCTGAAGTCATTTGCACTGGAACAGAATTTGACCATACTGGTAAGTGCCAATCTTTATTACTATTGTTATCCCAATTACTTCCGTCAGTAAAATCAAAGTCTAATTTTGTTGCATTAGCTGGAATAGTTATAGTACCTTTCCAGAAACCATTTGAATCCTTAGTCATATCAAGATTAGTTAAACTTGTCCAGTCATTATATCCCCAGTGTAATGAAACTTTATTTGAATTAGATAGCGAACCCTTATAGTATATAGTGAAAGATTTATTTTGAACAAGAGTGCTGCTATCATAATCTACTTTATAACCTGAATGTGGAGTGTAACTAGTAGTTGGATCATCAGGTGTAGGAGGAACTGGAGGAATAGGTTTACCATTATAAAGAACAACAATTGAATTTGCAGGAATGTTTCCAGATACTACTCCATTTGAAACATTTAAAGTACAATTTGAACTACCATGGTTAGTATAAGTTCCATCCGCTAAATTTGTAGAAGAGTTAATATATGTGTTTGAACTATCATTTATAATTACAGTACCTTTAGTACCACGGTCTATTAACATAGTTTGGCCATTGTTTGTCCATCTTAAATATTCATTTTGTCCTACCATTGCATTATGGAATTCATTAATTGCTTTTATATCTGAATCCTTCCATAATTGATCACCTTCATCACCAATTGAACCAGTAGGTCTATCAAAGAATAAAGAAGTTGCTTTTGCTCGAGATGCAGCTATGGCCCATCCAACTTTTCTTTGTGTATCTGTAAGATTTTTACTTTTACCATCTTCATAAGTATCATGAGTTTCAACAAAATCAACGGCTTTATCAGATTCAACACCACCAAGTGTAGTACCAAGTGAACTTAAATTATTAGAAGTAACTGCGTTTCTTATGCTGCCACCAAAATTACTAGCCGAAACACTCATAAATTTTTCATAAGATGAAATGTTATCTACAGTTCCATCTTGCAATACTTCGCCATATATGAATAAGTTTGATTTATTATGAAGGTTTCCTAAAACATTAGTCCAGTAATTTCCAGACCAAGATTGATTAGAATCTAATCCTATATCCGTTTCAATATGTTTAGCTGCATCAAAACGGAATCCATCAGCTCCAGCATCTACACATTGATTTAAGAATATGATTGCCTTATTCTGAACATCAGGATTTTGAGTATTTAGATCTGGCATACCAATACCTTTTTGAGTGACATCATGTCTACTATTCCAATTACTGCACTGTCCTTGATTATGATAAAAATTATCTTGTTTAAAGCTAGGATCTACAGCTGAATCTAATTGATCATTATTCCCATTATTAGCCATATGATTCATTACTACATCTACAATAATTGAAATATTGTATTTCTCAGCTTCTTTGCAAAGAGATTTAAAATCATCATATGTCCCAAGTTGTGCATTACCAATAGATTGATTTGTTGGCTGATATAATAACCACCATTTACTTGCATCTTTGCTTGAATCTTTTGTTCCTTGTACTGGAGAAACTTGAACTGACTTAAAGCCAGAAGCAGCAATGTTTGGCAATTCAGCTTTTATGGTATTAAAAGACCAATCAAAAGCATGAAGAATAACACCATCTTTTGTTTTATCTGGTAAACTAGAACTAGTACTAGTTTCTGCATATACCGTTGTTGACGATAAATTTACACCTGGAATTGGAACAAAAGTAAAATTAATAAATAATCCTAAAGCAATTAATTTAGATATTAATCTTTTTCTCATAAAATATACACTCCCCTTAATTTACATACGTAATCCAATATTGTTGTAATCATTTCATAAAACTATAAAAATCTTTTAAGCTTTTTCAATTTAAACGTTATATATTTCAAATTACACTAATTAATAAATTCTATAATTTTATAGAATTTATTCCAACAAATCATCTGACCAGTTCCTTCTCTGTTTTTATATTTTATAATCGATTGTATAATTTCATCAATCTTTGATTGGCTTAACTTTTAAATCATAAGACAACTATATTTTTCTGCATTGTGAAAAAATATAGTTATCTTTTAATTAGCTTTTGTTATATTTTTTCTACTATAATTAAAATTACCACTTTAATTTAATAACATTAAAGTTATATTATTAATATAATTAGTTAATTCAGTATAGTTCATTTGGTCAACTTCTTTATTTTCCAAACCTAAACAAGCCTCTATTTCTTTAATAATCCCTAAAGTATCAGGGTCACTCGGAAAAATACCCTTTACCAATTACTTCATCCCTTTATATATTTTTATTATATCTACAGAATTAATTTAATTAATTCTGAAATCACCTATTATATATTAAATCAAAAGTTACTGGCTATTTTAATCTATAGGTTTGAAAACATTAAGAAGTAATAACCTTAGATAATTTTTTAATTTAAATTTTAATCAGTATTTAAATATTAGTAATATTATTTCTAAACTTTAAGTTATTTTTATTATTTTAATTGTGGCCAATACTCTTTATTTGCTTCAATTAAATCATCTAAGATTAATTTTGCAATTCTTGCACTTGGTACTGTTCTAGAAAGTGTAAGTGCTTGCCATAATTTTTGATAACTTCCTTCTATCCATGCTTCAACTGTAAGTTTTTCTACGCTTACTTGCTGCTCCATTAATCCTTTTTGGAATTGTGGAATAGCTCCCTGACAGATTCTTTCATATCCATTACTTCCTACTATACATGGAATCTCAACCATTGCTGTTCTATCAAAATTCTCTACCGCTCCTTCATTTGGCACGATAAGCAAGAATCTTTCTCTTGTATTTTCTGCTATAGCACATGCTAAATCTACAATATAAGTTGCATGTGCATCTACTTCAAAGCCTCCATCTTTGCTTGTACCACTTTCAATTATTTTTTTACATGTACCAAATACATTTTTTTCTCTGCCATCCATTACTTCATTTGCACGAGTATATTCTGCATTTGAAGTTTCTACCACATAATCTGGATATAAATAATATTTTAAGTATGTGTTTGGAATAGTTGTTGGATCAACTGCAAACACATCTCTTGCCTTTTGGAATGTGTGTATCCAGCTTTCATCTACATGTTGATTTGTGTCAGACAATGCATCTGCAAATCCATTCTTAGCCATGTGTTCTTTGATTTGTGGCATTAAATCCTTTCCATTCTTATCATAAATCTTTGACCACCATCCAAAGTGATTTAAGCCATAATAAGATACTTGCATTTCTTTTCTTGATTGAAGTCCACACATTTTTGCCATCTTTTCTTCCAAATCAATTGGCATATCACATATGTTTAATATTTTTGAATTTGGTCTTAATCTTCTTGTTGCTTCTGCTACAATCGCAGCTGGGTTTGAGTAATTTAACATCCATGCATTTGGTGAATATTGTTCCATATAATCAAGGATTTCAATAACTCCTCCGATAGAACGCATTCCATATGCAATTCCTCCTGGTCCACATGTTTCTTGTCCTAATACTCCATATTTTAAAGGAATTTTTTCATCTTTTTCACGCATTGCATATTTTCCAACTCTTATATGAGCTAACACAAAATCAATATCGCTAAATGCTGTTTCTGGATCTGTTGTATATGAAAACTCAATTTCTGGTGCATGTTCTTTTAAGTGAATTTCACAAGCCTTTGCAACAATCTCTTGTCTTTGTGCATCATTATCATAAAATTTAATGGATCTAATTGGAAATCTATCCATTTGATCTAATAACATAAGTACAATTCCTGGTGTAAAAGTACTTCCTCCACCTGCTACTGTAATTGAATATTTTTTATTTGCCATTTTCTATTCCTCCTCTATATATACCCTAAATTCTTATTTTTATTATTGTTTTTTGTTTCGTTAGGGTAATAATACACCTATCAAAAACAGCTTACAATAGATTTGAAGCCTTTAGGGCAATGAGTATTTTAACTGTATTTCTTAACATTTTCTGTGATTTTTCACAGGTGCTTTTTTACACATAATTCTTCTTATAATAGATAAACAACTTTAAATTTAGAGTTGCGTAGTAACTTACCGAAAGTAAGGGGATTATTTTACTCGGTTGCTGGATAATTGGGCTGTGGATTTCTACCAGCAGAAGTTGTTCCATTTATTGCATGCTCCTCAAACAAGTTGATGACAAGCAAAAATAGAACAACTTCTACTGAAGAAATACCTACAGCCCAATTATAATCGCAACACTACGTAAAATAATCCCCTTACTTTCTAGCATGGAATACATTTCAAAATTTAAATCTAGTTAATAGTTTGTTTATCTATATATAAGATGATGTGACAAATTCTATTTTGTATAATAAATTATGAAAAAACTGATTACTTAATATGTTGTTTTATAATCAAATGAATTCAACTATCTATTTAGAACTTTTTAGTAAAATTTTTATAGTCATATGTAATAAAAATATTTCTAATTTCGGTTAATCATCACATAATTTTTTTATCTATAGGAGTGTGTGGCAAAGTACATTTTATGACTATAAACAATTACTAAAAACATGAATTTATAAGTGCTTATTCGATGTAATATATTAAGGAATGTGAGTCAATTTTCCTCTGCAATACTGTTTCACATATGCTTGTTTACAACATATTTATGAAGCAAAAATTGTTGGTACAACTTACAATCTCAGAATCATACACCAAAATTTTCAGTAATCGAAAAAAATGAATAATCAGTATTTCAATTAACTATTACATAGGTCTAAGTTATAGTTTTCTCAATCATCCTCTCCTATATGGTTCAATATTGATATCAAGACATATAAATTGCTACAAATTTAGAAACATCAGTATTTTTTTTAATTCATAAGTTTGAATCTCAACAATGAACCCTATATAGATAAATAAACTATGAATTAGACTTAAACTTTAAAATATATTCTAAGCCAGAAAGAAAGGGTGCTCTTTTGTGCAGTGTTACATTGAGAAAAGGATTGTAGGATTTCTTCATCAGAAGTTGTTCTATTCTTGCATGTCCTTAACTTGCTTAAGGAGCATGCTGGAATGGAACAACTTCTGATGCTAGAAATCCACAATCCTTTTCTCTAGTAACCGTAACAACAGAGCACCCTTTCTTTCGGTTATTTACCACCTAAGTCTAAGTTACAAGTTATTTTATGAATATACCTAATAATTTTTTCTACATACTAATTCTAATAGTAGCAAATAAACAAATACCTGATAATATTAATACTACAATACCACCTGAAATAGTTCCTAAAAATTTTCTATCTAACTTTTCTATAAAGCATTCCTTAAAGGAAACATTATATGTTTTCAATGTCTTTATTATAAGAAAGCCAAGCAAACTTATATAAAATATATTTTGAAGCATAATTTCTGAAATTATGAGCACTGCTAAATTCACAACAGCATACGCAATATCGCCATCTTCTATTTTTTTATGCATAAAAATCAACAAATATGCGATAAATGGATTAATCATTGATATCAAAAACATCACTGTAATTTTAGGATTTTCCTGAATTAGTTGCGGAATAGATTCTCCAAATTTAGTTGTACCCATTGATAGATATATCATATATAGAAATGGAGTTATAGTAAATAATATCTTTGCAATATTATAATATTTATTTACAGATTTAATCTGCTTTGCATTTATCATTTTTATCTCCTACCTTTGAATTAGGCACATTCAAAGAAATAACCAATCAATTTGTTCTCCTCTCCATGGCAAATTGAACTTTTAATTTATTTTCATGCGCCTTAATACTCTAAAAATTTATAATAATTGTTCAAATTTTTCTCTTACGCTTGGAACTTTTAATCCAACAATAACCTGATATGATTTACCATTTGCTGAGCATCCATGAGCTCCAATAGATTTAAAATAAGGATCATCTTTGCAAAGTTTTTCATCTTTAACATTAACTCTTAGTCTAGTAGCACAATTTGTAACATCTACAATATTATCTTTTCCTCCCAATCCCTCTAAAATTTCAATTGCAAATGCAGTTTTCTCATCAACTTGTGAACCATTTTGTCTTTCTCTATATTCTGCCTTTGAATGGAATTTTATTTCTTCTGCATCATCTTCTCTACCAGGAGTTTTAAAATCAAATTTTAAAATCAAGAATCTAAATACCACAAACCAAACTCCTGTAAAGCAAAGCCCAATAGCAAATTGAAGTAAATATTGTTGCCAATGATTTCCCATTAAAGGAATCCAGTTTAATGAAGCCATTTCAATGGTTCCTCCTGAAAATATTCCTACAATACCTGCTAAATACATAGTAGTAGAAATAGTTGCAGCGAGTAGTGCATGTACTACAAATAATACCGGTGAAACAAATAAAAATGTAAACTCAATTGGCTCTGTTACTCCACAAAAGATTGCAGTTAATGTGATAGGAATTAATAAAGCTAATACTTGTTTCTTCTTTTCTGGCTTTGCTGTTGCATAAAATGCTAATGCAATACCTGGACACCCAAATATTTTTGAATATCCTGTAGATGTAAATGCAGCTTCTGGCAATAATGATCGCAAAGAATCTTTAGATGCTGCTATTTGTGGTAATTTTGTTGCCCAATAAGAGTAAAGGCCACCTGGTACAACTACATTATCATAATAGAATGGAGAATATAATATATGATGTAATCCAAATGGAATTAATATACGTTCTAAGAATACAAATACCCATACCCCTAATGCACCTGCACTTTTTACAAATCCTTGGAATACATGCATACCAAGTTGAACTTTTGGCCATGTAAATGCTGCGATAATTGCTACTGGAATCATAACAAAAAAGCCAAGCATAAATACAAATGTAGAACCACTAAAAGTTCCAAGCCACTCTGGTAATTCAGTATCAAAGAAACGATTGTGTAAATAAATTACAAGTCCTGAAATAAGTAAAGCTCCAATCATCCCCATATCTAATGTCTTAATGTTAGCTATCATTGTGAGGCCACTAGTCCCTCCTACTTGAGCTGAAAAATCAACTCCAAAGAAGTCACCCCATTGAGAAATAATTGCACTTAAGAAATAATGAAATGTTAAATATAATACAAATGCTTCCATACAACATCTTGCATTTTGTTTTTTTGCCATACCTATTGGAAGTCCAACTACAAATAATAATGGCAATTGATTAAATACAGTCCAACCACCTTGCAACACTACATTCCAACATTTAAACCATCCACTACTCGGATCTGCTAAACTTCCCATAATTGCCTGGGTGGTAAATAATGTTCCAATACCAATTACGATACCTGCAAATGAAAAAAGTAAAACTGGTGTAAACATAGCTCCACCAAACTTTTGAATTTTTTGCATCATTTTTCCTCAACCTCTCTCTCGTCACTTTCTATAATCCAATACTAGCATGTCCATTTTTTGTTATCAATCGTTTACACTATTTTAGGAGACAAGTGAATTATTATATGACTTTTCACATTTTTTGTACCTCTTCACATAATCCTCTAAAACTATTGATTTTAAAAGTAATATAAGTAAAATTAAAATCATAATATGTTCTGTTAACGTACTCATTTAATTCAGAGCTTTAGGTACATTAAAATAAATAACAGATTCAAAGTTGCCATAGATATTTTTCATTAGGCAAAGAGGCAAATTGCTCCCTTAGCAGGTCTATCAGATCAATTTGCTGATACTGGATGATGGACGATAGGCTGGCTAATTGATTTGTTGTTGTTTTTAATATGACTTATAAATCTACAATTATAAATTTATAACTATGAAAGCGAGGTGAATTGACTTATTAAAATAAATATTATAGGATTCCTCATTAAGAATTTAATGTATCACAAACAAAGAAATTGGATACATGTTTGTGTAATAGGCCTTTGAAAATAAGCTGTTTAGGTTCTTAATGTGATGCTGTTCCATTTACTGCTTGTCACAATTTTATATTTGGAGCATGCAGAAATGGGGCAGCCTCACATTTAGAACCTTTCAGCGAAATTTTCATAGTCCTATGGAACAAATATGTATCTAATTTCGGCGAGATTGATATATGCTCTATTCTCATTGCGGAACGCCATAAAATCAATTTTATTTTAATTTAGTCATATACTTATGTTCAATTTATTTAAGAAATCATTAAATATCGTAGCACCAATATCAGGAAAAACTATACAATTAAGTGAAGTTCCAGATCCAGTATTTGCAGAAAAAATGGTTGGAGATGGTATTGCAATTGATTCTACTGGAGACACCGTTGTTGCTCCTTGTGATGGTACTATATCTTTAATAATGGATAGTAAACATGCCTTTTCTATTAAAACTACTGATGGTATTGAATTATTGGTTCATATTGGTTTAGAAACTGTCTCACTAAATGGTGAAGGCTTTGAAGCATTACAATCTGTCAACACAAAAGTAAGTGCCGGCACACCAATTTTAAAAATAGATAGAAAACTTATAGAATCCAAAGGATTATCACTAATCACTCCAGTTATAATAGTAAATCATGACAAATTAAAATCATTAAATCCCGTTATCAGTAAACAAGTTTCTAGTGGTAAAGATGTTGTATTAAGATGCAGCTTATAACTCTGAGTTATATGGTAACCTACCGAAAGTAAGGATACTCTTTTGCTCGATTGCTATAAAATAATGATGTTGATTTCTAAAAGTAGAAGTTGTTTAATTTTCGTATGTTCCTCAGACAAGCTGATGACAAGCAAAAATTAAACAACTTCTACTTAAGAAATGCCTACTGCACAAAAACATTTCTGATTTCTAGTGAAGATATGCACTTAGCATGTAGTAAATTTATACAAATAGTCTGCACGTGACTCTAAACATAAACTTGTCTACATATAAATCCAGTTCTCATTGAATAAAAAAATTCTTTATGTTACACTTTTATTATGTTTGGAACAAAATAACATATTATTTATAAAAATACATTGGTGAGTCATAGATAAAAACGGACAAGTATTCTTGCTTTTTATTTTTAAATGTATTTTAAGCTAAGTTTTAAAATAATAATTTAAATTTAGTGATAAATGATATTGAAAGGAATGAATAAACATGAAACTTAAGGCAGCATTTATATTTATAGCTACAGAAGCTAATCCCAATAAACATAGAACAGTAGTAGATACTCCCAATGTAGCACTGACAGTAGTAGGAGTTGATAATTATCAAGAGGCTGAAAAGGTAGCAATTGAATTAGCTGAGGAAGGTATTACTGCAATAGAGCTTTGCGGTGGATTTGGAATAGAAGGTACTGCAATGGTAAATAAAGCAGTAAAAGGCAAGGCAATTGTAGGTGTCGTTAGATTTGATAATCATCCTGGTTTTGGGTTTAAGAGCGGTGACGACTTATTCTAATGCCTTGAATAAAAATATCCTTTTAAATGCAATAAAAGATGATATTCTCTTAAAAGTTATCATCTTTTATTGTATTTAAATTTTTACTTTCTATTACTACATAATAGTATTCTATTTCCCAGTAATCATTATAAATATCAAAAGAATATAATTTCTCGTCTTCACATATTGACCATTGACTTTTAATCTTATCAATTTAATCCATTGTTATTGTATTATAAAATTTAACTTGTACATTTGTATTATTTTCACTTCTTCATTTAATATAGATTGAATTCTTAAAGTTATTAGTACAAAGTTATGCGTTTTTTGCTTGTCCTAATTTTATCTTAGAAGCATGCAAGAATTGGCACAACCTTGTACTTTGAACCTTTTATTAAAAATTTCATTACCCTATGAAACAAAAATTTATGGAATTTCGGTTAACTATCCCATAAGTATGATATATAATTTGAACATCTCTATTAACTAATTTAGTATTTTAATATATCTAATCCTTCTGCATCATATATATCAACTTCTTTTATTGATCTTAATATTTCTTTCTTCGCAAGATCAATATATCCATATTTATAATATAATTTTCCAAGATAAAGTAATGCATATTTAGTGTTTACTAAATTTAGCAAATTAACAGCTACTTTTAATTCATCAAATTTATTATTTATAAGCAATATTTCTATAACTTCTAAAATTATATTCATATATTCTTTATCATTTTCATCCTCTGACAACATACTTGTTGATTTTTGGGTTAGTAATTTTATTAACTCAGAATATACCCCTAAATACTTTTTATCATAATTAGATAAATTCTTTTCATTAAAACTATTTATTATAAATAATGCATCTTCATATCTATTTAGTAATGCAAAACTTAAAACTTTATACATAGACAAAATTATATAATTTGAGCTTTTTTTATCAGTATAATTTATACTAGTACATTCTTTAAAATCGCCAGTTCTTATAAGACATCTTGATTTTAGCATGATTGTATTTTCAGTAGCACTTACTGATTCTTCATATTCTTTTATATATTCTAATGCTATGTTGTAATATCCAATATAATAAAATAAATCAGCAATAGTTCCATAATGAATCTTTTTGTCTTCTGGGAAAAACTCTTCTATTATTCTTTTCATCTCTTCAAGTGATACATTTTGTGCTTTTAATGCATTTGCTATATCATATAAAGGTTCAATATAATCAGGTTTTGATTTCAAGGCATCAACATAATAATTATAAGCAGTATAATAATCCCTATATTTCATATAGACTTTACCTAACTCATAATAAGCTCTATAACTCCATGTTCCAAATATAAATTTCAATTCAGAAGGCGGTTCACCAAGTTCAATACACTTTTTCAATGCTTTTATTTGAAGAGTAGGTCTATCAAGCTCTTTCCAAACAATTGATTCATAAAAATAATAATCTGTACATTTTGGATAATTTGAATTCCCTATACTTATAAATTTTAAAGCTTCATCATATTTTTTTAATATTAAATTAGAAACAATTATTCGTAATATCAACAAAGAACCAAAACCTATATCTGGAGTAAAATTTTCATAAGCCTTATAATAACATTCCAACGCTTTATTTGTATCATCTTCTGCCCCATATTCATTTCCCAAATTAAAATAAGCAAATTTATTATTAGGATCTTTTTTAATTTGTTCATTCAAAATAGGTATATTTCTATTTCTTTTATCTTTAGAAATGATTCTTTTATCAAGGTATCCATAATGATATATTTTTATATCATTGCAAACAGCATTATACTCTCCATTTACTCTAATTAATTGATTATGAACTTCTCCTTCATAATGAATACCACGATAATTTTTAAATAACCGTGGATTTAAATTTACAGCAATATTACCATTTTCTATGACACTTCCATAGTAACTTAATGTCTCGAAATGATAAATTGCTTTTTCATCTAATTCCATATCTAGTAATGCTTTAAATGCTTCTCTTCCCTCTAAACTTAACTCATCATCTGCATCTAATATGAATATCCAATCTTTTGTGGCATATTTTAAAGATTCATTTCTAGCTTCACTAAAATTATTATTCCATTTAAAGTAATAAATTTTTGCACCATAACTTTTAGCAATTTCTACTGTTTTATCTGTAGAACCTGTATCAACTACTATTATTTCATCAACAATATCTTTAATACTTTTAAGACATTTGGGTAAATATTCTTCTTCATTTTTTACAATCATACATAAACTTACTTGATTCTTCATGAAATCCTCCTATCTTATGGAATATATTTAATGAGATAGACACTTTTAGTATCTTATAGTAATTCAATATTATCTTTATTTTGAACATTTTTAGTTGCATTTCTTGTATCAAATATGAATATAGAATTCTCTTGAATAAAGCTATAATTATATTTTTTATGGGCAGTAGTTATAACAACTAAATCTGCATTCCTTAATACTTCCTGTGTCAATTTTATTCCATAATGCTCTTTGCCTTTATACATATAAGATGATATATATGGATCATAAAATTCTACTTCTGAACCTTGTTTTTGAAAATTTTCTATTATCTTAAGCGCAGGACTTTCTCGATAATCGTCTATATCACTTTTATAGGCTATTCCTAATATCAAGATATTTGCTTTATTTAAAGCTTTATTAAATTTATTCAATATACTAGCAGCTCTTTGCACTATATATTGAGGCATAAAATTATTAATTTCCCCTGAGGTTTCTATAAGTCTTGTGTGATAATCATATTCTCGAGCTTTCCAGGTTAAATAATATGGGTCCAATGGTATACAATGTCCGCCAAGCCCGGGACCTGGATAAAATGCTTGAAAACCATAAGGCTTAGTTTTTGCTGCTTCTATAACCTCCCAAATATTTATATTCATCTTATTACATATAACTGCCATTTCATTAATTAATCCAATATTTATATTTCTATAAGTATTTTCAAGAATTTTTTCCATTTCAGCTACTCTTGGAGTAGATACTTCAAAAATTTCGCTGTTTAAAACATTCCTATATAATGTTGCTGCTATTTCCGTGCTATTTCTCCCTACTCCTCCGACTACCTTTGCTGTATTAGCAGTATGATATATTGAATTTCCAGGATCCACCCTTTCAGGTGAAAATGCTAAGTAAAAATCTTTTTCACACTTTAAACCAGACATTTTCTCTAATGTAGGTAATACTAATTCTTCAGTAGTTCCTGGATAAGTTGTACTTTCAAGAATTACGAGCATCCCTTCATGCAAGTACTTTCCAACTGATTCTGTAGATTCTTTAACATAGCTTATGTCAGGTTGTTGATACTTATCTAATGGAGTAGGAACACAAATTAATATTACATCTGTGTCTTTCAAAAACTTAATTTCATTACTCGCTTTTAATCTTCTATTTTCAATTACAAACTTTAGTTCTTCATTCATAACATCACTGATATAATTTTCTCCATTATTAATCATATTAACTTTCTTCTCTTGAATATCAAATCCCAATACTTTATATCCACCTTTTGCAAATTCAACTGCCAAAGGTAAGCCTACATATCCTAATCCAACAATACCTACAGTTGCTGTTTTATTATTAATCTTATAGATTAAGTTATCCTTATTTAACATCTAATTCTCCCCTAGTTAGTCAATTTTTTTCAGTTAAGGCAAATGAATTTGTTATTTATTTGAATGTGCCTAAGTTCAATAATATAATATGTTTTTCTTACTAATTAGTTCTTTAATTTTGCAATAATAAAAAAATAAAAATGAGATAACATATACTGAAGAAAAAGTATATGTTATCTCATTCCTATTTTTTCTTATTACTTAACTGTTATTCTATAGTTTAGCTGGATTTCTAACAACCACAATATTACTATCGAAATTTTTAACTACTACTACATCATTTATATTTACATATTAACTCTATAACTGCACATAAAATTATACAATTCATCTTATACTCTTAATAAATTTAATAAATTTGCTATGTTCTATTGCAAAATTTCCTGAAACAGCACTTCCATCTGCTATATTGGTAGTAACAACAGCTCCTATTTTAATACTCGCATTATTGCCAACAATAAGTCCATTTGATATAGTTACACTTACCCCAATCCAGCAATCATTTCCAATAATTGAACTTCCACCAATTAATGCATTAGCTGCAATTAAACATCTTTTCCCAACCTTTGCTCCATGTCCTACATGTACTAAATTATCAATTTTGGTTTCTTCCCCAATTATAGTATTATCCCATGGAAACATTGCTTTATCAATACAGGTATTGTATTGCACCTCAACATTCCTACCTATTTCTACCCCACCACAATGCTCAATAAAAAAGGTTCTTCCTTCTTTATTAAACTGAAATCCTTCACCTCCTAGTATAACTCCAGACCTAATTACTGCATCATCCAATATTTTAACATTTTCTCTAATAATAACATTTTCCTCTATAGTTACATTATTACCAATAATGACATTCTTTCTACTTATACCTTTCCTATCACGTATTATACAATTATCTCCTATAATAGTCTCAAACTCTTCTTTATTATATAAGTTAAGATCCCTGCATAAACAATTATGGATTAAGTAAAAACTTAAACGTGGATTATCTGATAAACAAATTCCATATTTATCAGGAAGTATTTTAGCTATCTTAGCATCACATATTATACAAGTTACAGATTCTGATAATGTGTGTATATATTTTTCATCATTAATAAATGTTAAAATCCTACTTTTCGTCTTAGAGCTTGAATAATCAAGATTATCAAATTCTCCATCATTATAAATACTAATATTCTCTATTTTATTAACTAATTCAGATAATTTCATTTTTTACCTTCCTCATACTTATAAAAATTCTTGACACAATTTATTTCTAATCTGTTTTTTACTATTTTTATACATGATTTCTCCAACTTTAAGCCCCGCACAATGTAAATCAATTATTGGTTTTGGTCCTAAATATGCCAAGGTTTTTCCCATTCTATAATTTCCTACTTCATAATCTGGATAAAAATTTATACAGTTTTCTTTTAAATCGTCAATATCCACTATCCCAGCATACTGTACCACTGTTATAAAATTTGACAATGCTTTTAATTTCTTTGATGTTATTTCCGAATTATTTTTGCCTATAAAACATTTTTCTGAAGTATAATCTGCCACAATTAAAGCATCTGCATTTACTAATAAATGATGGTTTTCTTCTAATAAATTTCTTATCACCACTACATCTGATGACAATTTTGATAATGTAGTATATATCCTCTGTCCAAAATTATCATTACTTACAATTACAATCTTACTTTTATAAATCTCTATGCCCACATCAAATAACATTTTTATTGCAAGTGGGCCACTAAATTTAAATGTATCTAATCCTGGATAATTTTCATTTGTTCCCATTACATTAATAGCTTTTTGTCTGCAATAATTTATATCTATATCGTCATTTCTTAATTCCCATGTTTCACACATATATGGAATCACTGCATTCTCTTTCATCATATCTATTGTTTCTTTATCAATAGGTCTTACAAAACCTAAATTAGTTACTATATCAGCTTCATTAATATTCATCTTATCAAACACTACATCTATTTTATCTGCAACATCACAAAGCTCAGCAAATAGCATTGTTTTCTTTTTCACCTCATCTTTAGATGCATACTTTGAATCTTTAGTTATTGCATACACTTTTTTAGCCCCAGCCATTGCTGCTATTATAGGCGTATATAGAAACTCACCACATGCAGCCTCAGTAAAAACTATAATTCCATTTAAATTCAATTTGGTAAATTTTATTGCTTTGTATATTAGATTAATACTTCTCTTTGGATTTATCATTCCATTTTCTTTGAAATACGTTATTATATTATTATTCATTTAATATTTTCTCCAATTCTGACACAATATAAATTATCTCTTTCGAACAAATATTGTTATGCATAGGTAATGCCATTCCATGCTTATGAGCATATATGGAATTGTAAAATTGGCAATTTTCATACCCATATTTCTCTTTATAGTAAGGCTCTTCATGTACAGAATAAGCGCCAAAATTAGTTTCTATTCCTTTATCTTTTAACTTGCTAATTAATTTATCTCTGTCAATTCTTTTATCTAAAAGTATATGATATGTTTGCCAAACATGTTTTTCATAACTTTTTTCTTCTGGCAATGTTACAAACTTCACATTTTTAAGTAAATTATTATACTTCTTTGCTACTTCAATTCTTCTCTCATTTATTAATTCTAATTTTTTCATTTGTACTGTTCCAATAGCTCCTTGGATATTTGTCATTCTATAATTTAAACCTGCCTGTACAAATCTTATTTTTCCATTTTTATAGTTCAGTCCATGATTTCTGAGTATTCTAATACTTTCTGCTAATTTAGAATTGTTTGTAACTACAATTCCACCTTCACCCGTTGTTATAGCTTTTCTTGGATGAAGACTAAAACAACCAATATCTCCAATCGTTCCGACCTTTTTCCCTTTATATTCCGCTCCAAGTGCACAAGCAGCATCTTCTATAACTTTTAAATTATATTTTTTAGCTATAGCCACTATTTTATCCATATCTGCTGGCTGTCCAAATTCATGAACAGGTATTATTGCTTTTGTTTTATCAGTAATTGCATTTTCTATTTTATCTGTATCTATACATAGACTATCTAGTTTAATATCTACAAACTTAGTTGTAGCACCTACAATTTCTACTACATTAGCTGTTGCTGGAAAAGTAAAATCAGGCACTATAACTTCATCATTTGCCTTTATTCCAATGGCAAGCAAAGCTAAATGCAATGCAGCAGTTCCACTGCTAACAGCAAAGCAATATTTAGCATTTAAATATTCTTTTAATTGATTTTCAAATTCTTCTACTTTATCTCCTTGCACCAAATATTTTGAATCAAAAACTTTTTTTATTTCATCCAATTCTTCCTGTCCTATATCCGGAGAAGCTAGTTTAATCATTTAAAACACCTCTATACCACTTAATTGTTCTTTCTAACCCCTCATCTAAATCATATTTAGGTACAAATTTCAAAATCTCTTTAGCTTTTTCTATGCTTGGACTTCTCAGTTCTATATCCACATAATTTTTTGGTACATAAACAATTTCAGATTTAGACTTTGCTATTCTCTTTATTAATTTTGCAAGCATGGCTATAGTAATAGTTCCTCTTGGATTTCCAATATTAAATGCTTGTCCTATTGCTCTCTCATTATCTAAACATAACATTACTCCATTTATAAAATCATCAATATAACACCAAGATCGTATTTGATTTCCTTCGCCATGAATTTGTATCTGCTCATTTTTGATAGCTCTTACAACAAATTGATGAATCGCACCTTCACCAACCTGGCCATCTCCATATATATTAAAAGGCCTTATTGTTACTATTGGAAGTTCATACTCCTTATAAAAACTATACGCTAAATGTTCTCCTGCAAGTTTTGATACCGAGTAAGTCCATCTTGCTTCTCCTACAGGAGCTAAATTTGTTGTATGTGCTTCATCAACTTTATATGCATAAGATCCAAATATCTCCGAAGTTGAGAAATCTATAAATCTTTCTATTTTTTGATCCTTTAATGCTTCAAGAATATTATAAGTTCCAATCATATTAACCTTCATAGTGCTCACTGGATTTTTTATAACAGTATCTATTCCTGCAATCGCAGCTAAATGAATTACTATGTTAGGTTTAAATTCTTCTATGGCATGTTTTAAAAAATTAAAATTTAAAATATCGCCCTTAACTAATTTTATATTATCTTTATTTAATAAATTTGTATTTTTAATCGAATTTCTTTTTAAATTATCATATATTAACAATTCATTATTACTGCTAAGCTTTTCACACAACTTTGTGCCTATAAAGCCTGCACCACCTGTTAGAAATATTTTTTTACTTTTTATCATTTATTATTTCTCCCATTATTATTTGCTATATTATCCATATATTTTTCAAACTCTTTTACAAAATACTCAAATTTTAAATTATTACTTTCTATTTTTCTATTAATTTTGATAGTATTTCTAAAACTATCATCTTGAATTAATTTTTTAGAATAACTTAATAATTGATCAAAATCACCTGTTTTAGGGAAAATAGTTTTTGCATTATTATATAAATATGCTGGAGCCATATAACTAGCATTCATTACATTAAATGCTTCATCATTTTCTTCTTTACAAAAAGTAATAATAGGCAATTCTGCATAATAAGCTTCTTCTAGAGAATATCCTCCACCAGGATATGAATTTAAATAAAAATCACAACTTTTTAGATATGATGATGCTTCTAAATTAAATCCTGCAAAAATCACCTTGTATTCCTCAATTAATTTATTTGGAACATATTGCTTAAACTCGCTATAATCGCCTCCAAATACAACAAGACATATGTCATGTATTTCATTAATAAGCTTAATTGCAAAATTCCAAAATTCATTGTTTTTGTATTTTATAGGCCTTCCAATTGAAATTACTACTTTTTTCTTCCTATCAATATTAAATAAAGTTCTTATATCCAGATTTTTATCCACTAACTCAGTATTTATTGGTGAGATTAATTCAAATATATTTTTACAACAATTATCTTTTTTAATATACGTGTAACAAAAATCCAATTTCTCATCAAAATAATCTTCTGGCTGTTGAAATTGAATTTTTCCAATAATTTTACAAACTTTTTTTAATAATGGATATAACAATACTCCTATAGGTGCAAAATATAAACTTTGATATACTACATAATCAAAATTCCCTTCACTTATATAAATGTAAAATTCTTTAATTTTATCTTCAATACAATTGCTAATTGGTACAAATAAATTTACATTTAACTTATTAAAATAATCTATACTTTCTTTACTATTATTAAATTCATTCTTGTTTAAAAGGCTCAATACTGAATATCTATGTTTAATATTCTCAGAACTTTGTAAATAATTTATAAAGAATTGTGTTACACTCTGATGTATATCCAAACCATTTAATATAAATAAAATCTTTCTCTTATTTTCTTTTAAACTTATTTTTTTATTATTAAAATAAGTTAAATAATTCTCTTCTAAAATTTTGCCTCCGATTTTATCCATTTCCTCATATACATTTTTTTGCATATATTTGAATCTTGAATAACTAGTAAATCTCCTATACATATTTCCATAATAATAATTGAATTTGAATGTTAATTCATATTTACTTCTTATAAACCACTCACTTAAATATTTCATATAGCTTTCTTCATCATTTATGCTTAATAAATAATCAAATAAAGCTTCTGTATTAGTAATATCATCTGAATTTACCGTAAATTTTGTTTTCATTAAATCAACTTGATCACTACTTTTCTTTAAATCATTTGAATTTATATAATTTAAATTTCCTTTAGACATTTTTTCTGGCAAACTAATTAATAGATCTTTAATTTTCATTAATTGATCATTTAATGAATATCTTTCTTTAATAAATGCCCTATATACTTTTGAAGTGTAATTTTTATCGGAAATCATTTCGACAGCTTCAGTTATTGTATTCCATACATATTGAGATGGATATATTAATCTAGCCCCTACAAAATTGTGTATTATCGGCTTTATCCCTTTACACATCGCCTGCATAACACTCATATTTTGTGATTCAAGTACACTAGTGCATAATATCGCATTTTTATCTTCAAGCCACGTATCTAAATCATTTTGCCACCCTTCATATACAACATTATTCTCCAATCCAAATTCATGTATCATTTGATTATAATACAGCACATATCTATTATCTTGAAAAATTCCTGCAATATATAATTTATATCTATGATCTGTCTCATAAATAGCTTTAAAAGTGTGTAATAAAAGCATTGGCCCTTTCTTATAATTTATATATCCTACATAAGCTATATTAAATCCATTTTCTCGCTCTTTAAATCTCCACCTTTTTTCATCTATTCCATTAGGTATAATACTTACTATTTTTTCATCTATGCTAAAATTTTTAATAATAAAACTCTTTATATGCTCACAAACTACTATTAATCTATTTACATTACTCCAATTAACATTATTAATATAATCTGTAAATGCTTCATAACTATGAAGTCTACATATAATTTTCTTTTCTTTAGCCAACTCTAATTTACTTCCATATGCTATTAATTCATCACACCATTCAAACCAACAAATATCTGCCCATTGCATACCGTCTTCAATTTGCTTATATTCTATTGTTATAATTTTTTTTATCTCATATTCTTGTGACAGACCTTCAATAATATCACCTAAAAAACTATCTAGCCCCATCTTTACAAAAAACGCTAACTTAATTTTATCTTTTACAATACCTGAAACATCTTCTTTTAGATTTTCAGTAGTATTTATTAATTCATCTTTTGATTGCTTTGTAATATTGCCCAAGTTGTCTTTCATTAAATCACTCCAAAATTCTGATTACAATATTCTATTCTCTGATGATTTAAATTATGATTTGCCATTTCCTATTATTGACTTTTTAAAATTTTATTTATGAATAAGTTTAATTTTAGGCACGTAAAAATGAATTAATTAATAAAATCCTTTAAATTATGAATTTAAAATAACGTACTTTACAAAACCATGAAATATGTATTACTTTATCACAATTTTAGAAAACAATAATATAATATTACTATACTGATACAAAAAATCTAAGAAATTAATTAAAGGAGATGTTATTTAATGGCAAGTTTTGATACACCTCAAAACAGCACTATTCAAACAATTTATGCTACAGGAACTATCCCTGCACACAATGATGCAGGTTTTATTGAAATTCAAGCTGTTGCTTCTCGTAATGGTGGTCACGAAACTTTTTATAAGACATTTCAAATTGCTGCTAGTGCTACTGCTACTACTGCTCGAGCATGGTCTGGTGCCGGTAACTATCAGATAGTTATTACTCCTAAACTATTTGGTACTCAATCAGTTAGTTCGACAACTGTTGTAAATAGCTTCAAACACTAATAAAAACTTTGATATAAATTTCATGGAGTCAGTATACGGCTCCATGTTTTTAACATATTTTATTAATAACATTGCAAATCATTATTATAGCAACAAGAAAAATCTCATACATATCATTACTACAATGAATAAAATAATCTACGACTTGCCTTATCTTTCTTTGTAACATATATCATTACAGGTAAATTTCACAAAACAAATGTCATCTGATTATCATTATATGGTCAACGGTATTGGAAAAATGGAGGTTAATTTATGAAAAGTATTACAATTCCAGCTATTAAAAGCCTAAGCGTTACAAATAAATATTCTGATAAAAGTTTAAATGAAGATAAAATAATAGTAGGCTCTGATTCTAACTATAACTACTACAGTTATTTGTTTTGGGATATCTCATCAATACCTGCTAATGCTATAGTTCATAATGCAAAACTTACGCTTTTTAAGACTGATAATTTTTATTATGATACTAGTAAAAAATTCTCCATAAGTCCGCTCTATGAATACTTCAGTACTTATACAACTTATAATAATTCTCCTAATTATGATCATTATACTGTAATAAACTTTTATCCATTGACCGATAATATATCAGTAACAATAGATATTACAACTATAGTTTCGTCATGGGTAAAAAACAGCTTAAAAAATAAAGGTATAATACTATATGGAAGAAATGAAGATATCCTTACAAGCTTTGGATCTGTAAAAAGTTCAGACAGCTATCTTGTACCATTTATAATAGTAAATTATGAGCCATATTCTTCTAACAAATGTTGTAAAAAAGAATGTAATAATAAATGTTCTCAGGATTGTTGTTGTAAAAAAAATTGTAATGGTGAATACTTTAAAGATGATTGTTGTGAGAAATATATAAAGATATGCAAAAAAGAACTTGAAGCTATTTTGTTTAAAGTTTGTAAGGAAGCTTGCGGAAGTAATTGCAACCCATATCCTCCAAACACCTCCATTACTAGAACAGTAAGAGTTACAGGAACTGTAGCTCCAGCATCAGTTTATTATATAGTTGTAGATTTACAAGTAACTCGTGCTTCTAGTGGGCAAATAAATCATTATTATGTATCAGATGAATATGATAACTCTTTAAATGATACTCCTCTTCCTATAGATAAAACATATAATATTGCTGTAAGCCCTCCTATTCAATCTGGTGATACAGAAGATGTGATTTTATATGGTTCCTATAAAGGCTTTTAATTTATAAAATTTATATAATAATAATGAGAGCTTTTAAGGAACATTAAAAAAATAACAATTCCATCTGACAAGCCTATTTTTCATCATTCTATGTTAGCAGATTTCTCTAATAGTCGGCTATGAGACAAATGTGTTTCCTTGCCTGATGAAAAATAATCATGATATTTTGGACTTGTTATTTTCTTTAATGTGCCTAAGCTCTCATTATCTTTTACATATTTACTTGGAATATCAATCAATTACTACCTAATTTTAAATATAAGTTATTTATCTATAGTT
Source organism: Clostridium saccharobutylicum DSM 13864 (assembly GCF_000473995.1). Taxonomy (NCBI): domain Bacteria; kingdom Bacillati; phylum Bacillota; class Clostridia; order Eubacteriales; family Clostridiaceae; genus Clostridium; species Clostridium saccharobutylicum. Next base: position 4,642,179 of record NC_022571.1, read on the forward strand.
TTTAGTCTTCACTTTTTCCTACACCAGATAATATTAATCCTTTATTATGATCTAGTGCCCAGCTTATACCCCAGTCATTTTGGAATATAAGAAGATTTCTATCTTTAAGATCCTTAACTTTCTTAGTGTCTGAAGTTAAGTTTAATGAATCCATATCAACATCTTTGTTTTCAATCCATCTAACAAATCTGTAATCTAATCTATCCATCTTTACATCAACATTATATTCGTTATTTAATCTATATTCTAATACTTCAAATTGAAGTACACCAACAACTCCAACTATGATTTCTTCCATACCAATATGAGTTTCTTTAAATACTTGAATTGCTCCTTCTTGTGCAATTTGAGTAACACCTTTTATAAATTGTTTTCTCTTCATAGTATCTACTGGTCTAACTCTAGCAAAATGTTCTGGAGCGAAAGTTGGAATTCCTTCAAATTTAAATTTCTTTGATGGTGAACATAATGTATCTCCAATTGAGAATATACCTGGATCAAATACACCAATTATATCTCCTGCATAAGCTTCTTCAACAATTTCTCTATCTTGAGCCATAAATTGTTGTGGCTGAGCTAATTTAATCTTCTTTCCACCTTGCATGTGGTATACATCCTCACCTTTATTAAATTTACCTGAACAAATTCTCATAAATGCGATTCTATCTCTATGAGCTTTATTCATGTTTGCTTGAATCTTAAATACAAAAGCAGAGAACTTATCTTCAAATGGATCAATAGTTCCAGCACTTGAATTTCTAGCAAGTGGTGATGTAGTCATTTCTAAGAAATGTTCCAAGAATGGTTCTACACCAAAGTTAGTTAATGCTGATCCAAAGAATACTGGAGTTAATTCTCCACGACGTACAGCATCTAAATCTAATTCATCTCCGGCAATATCTAAAAGCTCAATGTCTTCCATTAATTTATCATGAAGAGCATCTCCTAATATTTCTCTAAACTTAGGATCATCTGGTGAACCTTCTATTGCTTCAACTTCATTTTGACCGTGATTTCCACCATTGAAAGCTATAATTCTGTTATTGTCTCTTTCGTATACTCCTTTGAATTCTTTACCAGAACCAATTGGCCAATTCATTGGATAAGTTTTAATTCCAAGTTCATTTTCAATATCATCTAATAATTGGAATGGATCTTTAGCTTCTCTATCCATCTTATTTATAAATGTAAAGATTGGCATTTCTCTTAAAGAAGCAACATGGAATAACTTTCTTGTTTGATCTTCTATACCTTTAGCAGCATCTACAACCATAACTGCTGAGTCTGCAGCCATAAGAGTTCTATATGTATCTTCTGAGAAGTCTTGGTGACCTGGAGTATCTAATATGTTAATACAGTGATCATTATAGTTAAATTGCATAACTGAAGAAGTAACTGAGATACCTCTTTGCTTTTCGATTTCCATCCAGTCAGAAACTGCATGCTTAGATGCCTTTCTAGCTTTAACAGAACCTGCAAGTCTAATAGCTCCTCCATATAATAAAAACTTTTCTGTCAATGTAGTTTTACCTGCATCAGGGTGAGATATAATTGCAAAGGTTCTTCTTTTTTCTATTTCATTTATATAATCAGCCAAAGTAAAATCCTCCTTTTTAATGTACAGTTCATTTATAAGCTTCCTATAACTTATTTACATTGGACTAAGGCACATTCAAAAAAATAACGAGTCCATCTGCAAAGCCTATTTTGCATCATGCTACGTTAGTGTATTCCTCTAATAGCCCGCTATGAGACAAATCCACTTCCTTGCCTGATGCAAAATAATCATAGCATTTTGGACTTGTTATTTTCTTTCATATGCCTAAATTCTATCATTTAAGGCATTTTAGACTTGTTATTTTCTTTCATGTGCCTAAATATAGATTTTCATTTTTAATATTACCTATATTAAACTAATATATATGTTTCAATTTTAATTTTATATTGTTAATTTTAATATACATTTTTGTATATAAAATTTTCTATTTTTCTTCATTGTTAACTAAAATATTATATCATATTCAATATGCTATGTACATTACAATCATTTTTCCCATAAGTCTATAACAACTACTTCATTATGTACACTTAAAAATAATTTAGACCGCTAATAAACTAAATTTATCAGCGATCTCTTCTAAATTATAATTATATCATTTTCTACTTTATAACACACTATCTTTGCTCAATTCTCTATTTGAATATGCCTTATCCTCATTATAAGGCATATTTAAATAAATAACGAGTCTATTGTCAGCCTATTTTCAATCATGCTGTGTCAGCAAATTGACCTAATATGCCCGCTATGAGGGCAATTAACATCCTTGACTAATTAAAAATATCCATAGCAAATTTGACTTGTTATTTATTTTCACATGCCTGAACATCACAATTCTTAAAAAACGGTATGAATACTAATTCATCTACAATTGCTCTTGTTGAAATCAAAACACTAACACTAAACTTTAAGTCATTGTTTATAATTTCTGGATTACTTGTTAATTTAGTAAAGGAATTAACTACAAATTCAACTCCTTGTTGTTCTGCATACGCTGGTATATATAATGTAGCATTTTGTATTCCTTCTATCTTTCCTTCATCAATATACTTCCTACCATGTTCATCTTTATACCAGATATAATATGGTATGTAAAAGTTATATTTTAGCATTGAATATTCTTTTCGATTATCTATAATTTCTCTATTTCTTGTTTCATTTATAATTTCGCACTTTTTAAATCTAATTTCGTCTATATTTATAATTTCTTCTTCTTCAGAAGTTAGTTTTATTGATACATCCTGAAAAATTATTTTTTCTTGATAGGTTGACAAAACTTTTTTTGCAAGTATTGTAGTTCCGTTTTCTTTTTTTAATGTATCTTCTGAATCTATTATACTCAAAGCTTCTTCTTTCTTTGGCAATCTTCTTTGAATAGCAACTCCAATATCATATGGTATACCATTCTTTTTTTCTAAATCAAAAGTATCTAAAATAACATTTCCAGACACATCTATTCTATTAATTACACCTTTTCCTTCAATATTTTGACCAATTACAAGTAATATTTTTTTATCTGGAGACAATCTAATTCTTTTTACTTTTTGCATAGTAGTTGTGATATTTGCTATACATTTTCTTTTTAATGTATCTATAACTTCAATTCTATGTAATCCATCATTTGCCACATATAAAAAAGTTCCACTTTGTTCCAAGGATGTAATAATAGATCTCTTTTCTAAATCTATAAATGAAATATTCTCATTTTCAATATTTAATATATATATTTTTTCTCTATTAGCAATATAAATATAATTTTCATTTTCTTCAATGAGAATATACTTAGGTGAATTTCCAATATCTTTGTATATCTTTATTAAATTAAGATTTGATGTATCATAAACTTTTATTTCATTCTGTAAAACATCCAAAACAAATAATCTTTTCTTATTCTTATTAAGTTCTATACTATCTGCTGCAATAAATCCTCTCAAAGAACCAATCTTTTCCCCAGTTCTTAAATCATAAATACATACTTCATCAGTATTACAGACATAAATCTTATGAGCTATAGAATCTACTTGTATATTTCCATTATTAGGCATATCCCATGTTTTAATACAATCATATAAATCATGAATAACTGTAACTTTTCCATTTCTATCACTAGCTATATATATATTATTACTTTCATCTACGATTATATTTTGCGGTCTTGGACCAATTTCAACTTCCTTTATAATATGATAGCCATCACCGTCGATAATAGATACCGTAGATATTCCTAAGTTTGATACATAATAAATCATTTTCTCTTTTTTATCAACCACAGACTTATCATCACCCTATTTATTACTAAGCATATTCAAAAAAATAACATAATTAAATATATATAAAATTATTCCTTCATTGTATTTTTAATATGCATCATATTAAAGAATATGCTTTATCCATTATTATTATTCAATAAAAAATAATAGATCAACTATACAAATATACTTGTCTATTATTTTTTGAACATGCTCAAATACGCCCAAGTATTCCTAATTAACTAATTCATAAGTTTCATTTTTTCCATCTTTTATAATCTTAAATGTTGCAGTAGGATAAATATTATTCCTTTTAAGTTCAGTTTGAATGATTTCTATATCTATTTCCTTGAATTTTACTGCTTGAGTACAGCTAATATTAATTTTATTAGGAGCTGTAACAAGTTTGACTTTAATATTTCTTCCAGTTAATCGCTGATACATATATAGTGCCCTATTATGGGATGTAAATGTCATTATATAATCATACTCTTCTGTTGCCATATTTTTCACCTCTATGATATACATCATAATTTATTTTATGCTACCAAGTCATATATGTTAATTTAGATAACAAGTCCAATTGTATATGCCTTATATTCCATTTGATCTTCTTTTTAATAATCGTTCCATAATAGATTGATTCCTCTCAAATTCAAGCTCTTTATTCAATCTTTTATTTTCCTCACTCATCATTTCAACTTGCTGCTTAATTAAGCTATTTTCTTCCTTGCATTCTTTAAGCTCACTTTCAATACTTGCTTTAATATTTCTTTCTTCTAATAAATTTGTATTTAACTCCTCCAATTTCTCTTGAATATTTTCCTTTTCTAACTCAATCTCTTTATTTAATCTTTCATTTTCCGTACTCAGCATTTCAACTTGTTGCTTAATTAATATATTTTTTTCCTTATATTCTTTCAGCTCATTTTCAATACTTGCTTTAACATTTCTTTCTTCTAATAACTGCTTATTTGTATTCTCCAGTTTCTTTTGGATATTTTGTTGCAATTCTAAGAATACTTTGTAATTTTCATCTGCCTTTCGCTTTTGTTCTACTAATCTAACAAATTCCTCTTCATACTCGTGTATAGATTTTAGTCTTTTTTTTAATTGCATATTTAAAGAGTCAATTTTATTCTCTAAGTCTTTCTTCTCTAGTTTCATCCGAGATAATTTAAGTTTTAATCTTTGAACCTCTTCTCCTTCACTGGATAAATCTTCAGTAACTTTAATTCTCTCATCTTTTAGTGACTCCTTTCTATTTATTACAAACTGACTTGGGACAAACAGATATAAATCTGGTTCATCAGTTGCATAAGCTTTCATTGCTTTAATTGAACTCCCTCCATCTGAGCAAATAAAGCAATTATATCGACTTACTGGAAGTTCATTCCCCCTATCAAAATGATATGCCTTACGCCATTTTTCATTATCAAAAACTGAATACAAAATTTCACCTTGCTCTAACCAACAAGAATAAAGCTTTCTGTCTTTAACAAATACCAGAGGTTCCGATAATTCCTTACTACTTTCATAAACTCTGAATTCCTGAATAATTCCACCTTTATCTATACGAACATGATCTAAAAAATATATAGCATCTTCTCTAGATTTATTTAGTATATTAATCTCTTCTTTGTCCACTAGCACTTCAAAATCGATTTCCTCTCCTTGAATACCATAGAGCCTTTTTACAGAAGACCATATATGATTTTGAAAACTACAATAATTTAAAGATATTTCATCTCCTTCATCTGTGATAAAAAATGTATCAATATCATTATTTTCATTTATATTTAACATATAGTGCTCATTTATATTAGGTACCAATATAATATCCGATAAAGTATTAACCTTTGTTTCTCTTCCATTCCATATACAATGCATTAACACACCATGATCACTGCCATCTTTACCTATTAATAAATAAAATATATGCATTTCATCTCGTATAATTCGAATTTTCAAACTCTGTATTTCAAATTCATCAACATCTATTTGATAAAGCGTCATTCCTACCCATCGCTTATTCTTCATTGTACAGTATTTTAGCTCTCCTTTAATGTTGCTATATACTATATGTATTGTCTCATCATCTTCAATATAAATAGCAAATCCCCGTATTTCCTTATCAATTAGACTTTCTTTGCTCCATTTTCCTTCTCCATACATAATCTTGTAACATAATTCTTTATTGCCGTTTTTGAAAAAATCCCATATATTATTTCTATAATCAACATATATCCAAGGACATACACAATTCATTCTAATTCCTCCTTTCTAAAATTATATTTTTAGTAAAAATCTATTATGCATCCATAAAATAAAAAATTGTTTTATGTACACGCACAAATTTAATTGTGCTTAATCTATTTTTTTATTTTCACCTCTTTTATGTACTTACATATAATGTATTAAAAGTATTGAATAGACTTATATTTAGGCACATTCAAATATTGAACTTTTTATTTATTTTCACGTGCCTTATTATAATTCTTTGAAAAGGAGGATAATTTATGTCCGTAAATTTAAAAAGATTTTCACCACGTCCTGGTCTTGTAAATAAACAAGGACGTTTACCAGATCCTTCTGAATTGGTTTGCATTGAAGTACCTAAAATATTTGATCAATGTTTAATCAAAAAATGTCTTGTATATGGTGAAGGTCCAGATACAAATACAACTGATTTCGAATTAAGAAGTAACCCTCTAACAGATCCTAAGAGATATATTGGTAGCAGAGACTTTAATTTAACATTACTCTCTGTGGATAAAATTCCACTAATGGGAAATCCAAATTTTAAAAAAATAATTATTTCTTACAAAATTTCTTTCTGTGCAGATTATATTGATGCTAATGGTGTAAATAAAAGTGAATTATATGAGATCAATAGAACAGATGTAATTGGAAAATTTTATTGTCCTGATTCTATAGCTCAAATTTCTGCTAGTTTTGTACCTGGTAATCAGCCACAAGATTTGGATTCTAATATAATAAAACTTGAAATGGTTGCTGATGCTCTAGCTGGTGAATTACTAAAAGATGAAGCTGGAAAAGAGGTTTTAGATATCACTTTGGGATATTATATCATTGTAAAATGTGAACTTATTGTACAGCTCCTTATCCCAACTTACGACTACTGTCCAGTTCCTAAAGCACCATGTGAAGAAGAACCGGAGGAAGATCCATGCGAGATATTTGAAAAAGCTCCAATTCCTAAGTTCTATCCTGATCAAAATTTAGATCCATTATTCCCAGATTGTGATGATGGTAATCGTAATGAAGAAATGTGATAACCAATCTAAAGTAAATATGATTAACTTTTTATAATCACAAAATAGCTGAAAAACTACAATCAAATAACGTATCTCTACTAAAATTGACAACTATAAAAATATGATAATACTTTTACTTTTTATTAATTTCTTATATTTTATGATAAATCTTACGTATTATCATCACGTATAACAATGAGATTCATATATTATAGTAGAGGAACAAAATACACTAATTATAATATTAGTAATTTAAAAATAAAATTTATTTAATTTAAAGGAGGATTTTATTATGAATTCATTATCACACGGAAATTGCGGTGGTACTGCTGGTACTGGCAATATTTGTCCAAATCCTTGTCCACCAAGATTTGCTGCCTGTGCAGCTGGTGCTGAGGAATTGCATCCTCTACCATGTCCAGCACTTTTACAATGCGGTGAAGCTTCAAATCCTAGAATTACTTCAGTTTTTACACCTTCAACAACAACTCCATCAATTTCATTAGCTGAAGTAGAGATTGACACAACTTGTTTGTGTTTCCCAAATATAAAAATTGAATTTTCTACTTTAATAAATGCTGATATAACTGGACCTGCTGGTTCTGTAACAATTAGACTAAGCAGAAGCTGCAATAGTGGTACTAATAACTGCAATGGTGGTACTAGTAAAACATTAAGATCTTATACTATAAATCTATCAGGTGTTGGTGGTTCAACTATTACTACACCATTTTCCTTTGTTTTCTGTTCAGAAAACGTACCATCAAAAGACTGTACCTACTTTGTTGATATAGTATCGGCTAATCCTGGTCCTGCTACAGGTAGCTTCATTGAATTTACTAATACTGATATAGCAGCATTAGCCGTTGGTTGTGCAAGAATTTGCTAATAATTAATAATTAATCATTATATTTGAAAATGTATCTGGTGCCGCTACAAGACTAATAGATTTAGTTTTGTAGCGGCTTATTTTTAATGAAAGAACTCCAGAATCATCTTCATAAATTAAAATTCATCTGCTAATTATGGAGCAAAATAACTAATCCTGTTTAAGTACGCTTAAGATTCAGAAGCTTTCAAATAATTAATGTTATATCTTAAATATTAGAATTTTTTTTGTTTAACTCAAAAGGAGCATCGCTCCTGATTAAAATTTAATCATTTTACGACGCTCATATCATTTTAATTTCAATTTGTACTGTAAAATTAATATTTTAGAAAGAAATCTAACCAAATAGTTAAAAAATAACTATAAAATTAAATTCAATTATGATTAACTTCTTTTTATATTTACCGCATTATCATTTATCCTTTTTGCTATTTCATTTGCAGCAATCATACCACTTTGAAGAGCTCCTTGCTGAGATACATGCTTTTGTGATATATGCTCTCCTGCAAAAAACACTTTATCTTCCATCTCTGGAACTGTTACATTATATGAGAAAAGTGTTTTATCTCCCGGTTTTGATAATGCCCCTCCAGTCCATATATATTGTACATCAGACCAAATTAATGACTTATAATCAATTAATTTATCATCAAGATAATGAAGAGATAAACCATGAACTCTTTCTACATATCTCATAACATCATCAAGTAACAATTCTGGATTCTCATTTCCAAGCCTTACTGCATCCTGCCCCCAGCTATAACCTGCTAATAATGCACCAGCCTCTTTATAGCTTGCTCCATGTTTTAATATCCACTTGCCATATTTATTAGCTACAGCTTTTGCATGATCTGAAGGATAGTAAATTGAAACTAGAGGAAGATCTGTATGCGAACTTCCTCCTACTATCTTTGTTGATGCATTTCCCATTTCCCAAAATCTATTTTTAAGATATAAGTATATCTTGTGTGCTATTTCATAATTCATTTCACTTATAGCCTGCATTTTTCTATTTGTGAAAAGAGGTTCTATTTGAATTCTCCTTAAACTTGAAAATGGTATTGCACATATTACATAGTCAAACTCTTCGGATGTTTCTTTATTATCCCTACAATCCATGTATTTAAGAATAACTTTATCTTTTGAAGAAGAATCATATATTCCACTAACAGGGAAACCCATTTTTATTTCTACTTTCCCTAATTGTTCTTTATTAATATCTTTATAACCCTCTTCGCTTTTATCACAAAGTGCTTCATATAATGACTGAGGCAAATTAATCATTCCATCGGTAATACGATAGTTATATTCAAAATCTGCTGTATAGTACTTTTGAAGCATTTCTATAAGACTTAAACTAAAAAATTGTTCTTTGCCATCTAAATATCCAAGCATTGATATGGAATCTTGACTAAGATCTACATTCTCATATGCATTTCTATAATTTAATTTATCTATTTCTTTTATATTCTTTGAATATTCAGGTTTAACTTGAATCAATTCCTTTCTTAGTTCTGCTGAAAAAGAGCTTAAATATTTTTTACATATTCTTTCATGAAGTTCACGCCATGATTTTTTACCTTCAATTTTACTTAAATTAAATTTAGGATATATATTATTTTTGGCACTTATACCACTAGCATCATTAACCGCACGCTCATCTTTAACATAAAATAAAGAATTATAATTATAATCCACGAAAGGACTTGTCTCAAGTTTAAAAAGATTTATATAATGCCAGGTAGTTTCATGAGATATTGGTATACTCATTGGTCCTAACTCGCCATAATACTTTCTATTTCTATCAAAATAATGAGTATATACCCTGCCTCCTATTCGCTGACTTGCTTCAAATAAAACAATGTTACAGCCTATCTTTCTAAGTTCAAAAGCAGCAGCTAAGCCAGCTTCTCCAGCACCAATTACAGCTACTTTTATATTTTTTGCGCATCCAGCTTTACAAATATTAGTTATATCTTTTGGCGGACTCATTAAATCAATTATATTATTTAAATCATCTGATCTATTCTGTATCTTGAGTATATATTCAAGCATCGTATATCTTTCAGACTCACTAGGATTATCTATTTGATATGGAGAATCTGTATTCTTATAAGAATTCATAACTTTCACATCCTAATTTTTATTACATATATAGTTATATATGTATGACGTTGCAACTAGTGTAAAAGTCGAATTAATTGCACGTTTATTACATATATCGTTATATATGTACTGAATTCTTCTTAGGCACATGAAAGAAAATAATATACCAAAGATGCGATACATATTTGGTGCCAGACAAGGGAAGTAAGTTTTGGTAATAGCGAGCCTATTGGCAAAACTTACTGACGCAGTATGACGCAAAATAGGTAAGCATACTGGTCTATTATTTTTTCGATTGTGCCTTATATTAGGCAGTGAAAATATTTGAATGTGATTTATCTTACTTTATATATCCTCATTATTGCTACTATTAACTTTTCTATATCATCAAATGTATTAAAATATCCTGGGCTCACTCTTACTGTACCAGCATATTCTGTCCCAATCACGTCATGTATTAATGCTGCACAATGATATCCTGTTCGTACTGCTATTCCTTCTTTATCTAATTCTTCACCAACAATAGAAGCATCTACTCCTTCTATATTAAATGAAACTACTGGTCCTCTTTTATTTCCAGAATAACTTCCGTATATTTTTATATAAGAGAGTCTTTTTATTTCTTCTAATAAGTATGATGTTAATTCTTCTTCATATTTTTGTATGCTGTCTATTCCAATTCTTTTAATAAATTTAACACCTTCTCCAAGACCTGCAATCCCTGGTGTATTCAGAGTTCCACTTTCAAATTTGTCTGGCAAAAAATCTGGTTGGATCATAAAATGAGAGTTACTCCCTGTTCCGCCTTCCTTAAAATTCTTTAATTTTATACCTTCTCGTATAAATAAACATCCTGTCCCTTGTGGTCCTAGCAATCCTTTATGTCCTGAAAACGCCAACAAGTCAATATGCTCCCTTTCTACATCAATTGGAATAATCCCAGCACTTTGCGATGCATCAACCATAAATATAATCCCATTTGATTTTGAAAGGTTTCCTATATTTTTAATATCTTGAATGCTTCCTAGCACATTAGATATATGACTTATAATAATCATTTTTGTATTTTTCTTAATCTCATCCTTAATATCCTTAATACTAACATATCCAGCTTTATCTGAACTTATTAAAGTGACGTCAACGCCTTTTTCACTTAGCGAATGCAATGGTCTTAAAACAGAATTATGTTCAATCACTGTACTAATAACGTGATCTCCTTTTTCTAAAATTCCTTTAATCCCTATATTCAAAGCTTCTGTCGCATTACTTGTAAAAATCAAATTAAAAAGACTTGCAATATTAAATAAATTGCATATCTCCTCTCTTGTTTCCATAATTTTCGAAGCTGCCTTTACAGCTATTTCATAAGAACCTCTTCCGGGATTAGCAGCATAGTTTTTCATACATTTTAGTACTTCTTCATAAACTTCTGATGGTTTTGGAAATGATGTTGCTGCATTATCTAAGTAAATCATATGAAACACCCTCTCAAATTTACGCGTTATGCTAGTTAATTTATAAAAAAACTCTAGCAAAATTCAATAATTCAAATTATAGTTAAGACACATGAAAGAAAATATTAAAGCAATTTTCTTAATTGTGCCCAATCAAAATAAAAACTTTATAATAAGAACAATGATTGAAATGCTAGAGTTCAATTCTTATGGTTTTGAAAAATTTTATAATACAAAGAACTTTTCACAGTTTCTATTGTATTAAAGCATATGAAAATAAATAACAGGTCCAAAGTTGCGATGGATACTTTTCATCAGGCAAAGAGGTAAATTGCCCTCATAGTGGGTCTATTAGGTCAATTTGCTGATGTAGCATGATGGAAAATAGTCCAGCAAATAGGCCTGTTATTCTTTTGAATGTGCCTAATTACTAATGAGTATAATGTAATAATAATCACTTCTATGAAAAATATAAGGAACATATTTTTTAAAACTAGCGAAACGCATAAATATAAAATTTATACTTTTACAAAGCCTAGTTAATTAGAATTTATTATACACATCCAATCCTAATTATTATCTTTATAATCATCATCTTCATAATCATCATCGGATTCTGAGAATAATGGCCTTAAATTTTGATCTGGATAGAATTTAGGTACTGGAGCATTTTCAAATTGTACACATACATCCTCAGGCTCTTCTTCAGCACATGGTTCACCTGGAACTGGGCAATAATCATAAGTTGGAATAAGAAGTTGAACCACAAGCTCACATTTTACAATTATATAGTAACCTAAAGTAATATCTAAAACATCGTTTCCTCCTTCATCTGTCAACAATTCACCAGCTAGAGCATCAGCTACCATTTCAAGTTTTAATATATTACAATCCAAATCTTTATCATGGTTACCATGTATGCAACTAGCAGAAATTTGAGCAATTGAATCAGGACAATAAAATTTCCCAATTGTATCTGTTCTGTTTATTTCATATAATTCACTTTTAGTTATCCCATCAGCATCAATATAATCTGCATAGAAAGAAATCATGTACGAAAGAATTATTTTTTTGAAATCAGGATTTCCATTGTTTGGAATTTCCTCTACTGAAATCAACTTTACATTAAAATCCCTACTACCAATATATCTCTTCGGATCTTTTAATGGATTGCTTCTTAACTCACAATCAGTTGTATTTGTGTCAGGCCCTTCACCATATACAAGACATCTTTTTATTAAGCATTGATCAAACACCTTAGGTACTTCAACGCATACTAATTCAGAAGGATCTGGCAAACGTCCTTGCTTATTTACAATTCCTGGACGTGGTGAAAACTTTTTAAAATTTATTGACATAAATTCTCCTCCTTATAAGACTATTACAAACATAATTTATTTAATACTTATATTACATCGTATGTCAAAACATAAAAATGGTGACATTGAAAAATTAGATAAAATATTTTCCCATATTTAGGTTCCTACTTTAACAAAATTTGTATTGAATCCACAAAACTTCATTTAATAAATGAACTTAATAAAAACATATTTCATAGTATGTTTTAGTAATAAGGTATATAAAGAATATCATGTTAGTATAAGGCACAATTAAAATTTAATTTGCTATTTTTTTCATATGCCTAAAATTTTAATTTTAAGGAGTAATACTATTGGAAAATTCAATAAAAATTAATTGTAACGATGCAACTTATGTTTGCAAATTTCATTCAAATACAAACTTTTCTAAAAATAATTCATTACTAGTTGGTGGTTTTACTAATAAATTATCAAGTTTTAACTTATATAGATCTATACTAAACTTCCATATACCTGATTTAAAATCTGATTCTATTAAAGAAGCATATTTATTTTTATTTCTTGAAGATATTAAATATATTCATAACGGTCCTGAAAATTTAATACTTTTGGGCAATTCCGAAAATATTGATATACCTAATGCTAACTGGACTAATTTTCCAAACAATAATTTTACAAAACCAGTAATCCTAAGTATGCCTAATACTTATGTAGGATCTTATTTAAAAGTTGATGTAACTTCTATAATAAAATCCTTAGTGAAATTTAATATGAATTACAATATAATTTTGACTCCTCCAAATAAAAACTCAAATGCTATATTTAAATTAGCTTCATCCATGTCTTATACCCCACCTTATTTAAATATAGTGACCTATGCTGAAGATAATATAGAATTTTCTGAAGCTTCTGAGATAACAGAAAATATTGAAGCTATCGAAAATGATACTTATGAAAATACATCTGAAAATGTTACTAAAAATATTAATGATAAAAGTTCTGTTTTAGATGAAAATCAATCAGATATTTTACCTTCTATAAAAAATGAGCTTATTAATATTCTATTGAAAAAAAATATTGCCTTAAATCAAAGCTTAATTAACTATATTACTAACGAATTTAATAAGCAAACTTCTGTTTTAGCTTCTATTAGAAGTACAATAAATGATGCAGACAATTTTATTACCATTAAAAAAGCTCTTGACTCTCATACTAATAATTTAAATAATCAAAATTTAATTCTAGATTTTATTAAAGATAAAGTTAATAATAATAAATCTTTTGTTGTTACTGAAGATTTGCTTAATAAAATTGTAAGTACATTGAATGAACAAGATTCTACTCTAGCTCTCATTAAGGATAACCAAGATTCTGTTGCTACTCAAAATATGTTAACTTCTATTTCTGATAATCTTAACGAGAAAATTTCTACTTTAGACGAAAATCAATCGAATATATTATCTTATATAAAAAATGATCTAATTAATAATTTATCTGAGGACAATAATACACTAAATCAAAATTTAATCGATGATATTACAAACAAATTTAGTGATCAAGCATCACTATTAACTTCTATCGAAAATAAAATTAGCAACTATACGATTGTTGATGATTTATATAAAAAACACATCTCCCTAACTCAAAACTTACTCCAATATCTTACTAGCAAGTTCAATGATCAAACTTCTATTTTAACTTCTATTGAAGATGAAATTAATAACCCTAAATTTATTAATGATTTATCACAAAAGCACATTACCTTAAATCAAGATTTAATCGATTATATTAATACTAAATTTAATGATCAAATCCCTATTTTAACTTCTATTAAAGATGAAGTAAGCAATAATGAAAGTTGTATTAAAATTCAAAATACTCTAGATTCTCTTTCAAATAATTTAGAAAGTCAAAGCTCAATTTTAGATTCCATAAAAAATAAAGTTAATAATAATGAAGCTTATAGTATTGCTGAAGATTTGCTTAATAAAATTGTAAATACCTTAACTGACCAAGAATCTTCTTTAACTTATATTAAAGATAAAGTAAACAGTGATGAAGAATTTACTAATATTAAAACTATTTTAGGCTCTTTTTCAAATAATTTAGAAAATCAGAGCTCAATTTTAGATTGTATAAAAGATAAAGTTAATAATAACATTCCTGAGTCTCTTTCCGAAAAGTTGGACACTCAAAATTTGAAATTAGATTCTTATAATGATTCATTTAATGATATAACAAAAATTTTTTCTGATAAATTAAATAGCATAGATAATAAAATGGATTCTATTGATAATAACTTAATAGATTTTAAAAAAGACAATACTAACAATTTCGATTCCTATATATCCCCTGTAAGTAATGATATATCAGAATTAAAAAATGCTATATCTCCTTTAACTGAAAATATAAACATGTTGAAAAGTAACATTGATACCTTAACCAATGCAATTAATTCTAAAAATAATACTATTGATGAAAATGATAAAATTAATTCCACTAACTTTAACTCCATAAATTCTCAATTATCAGAGCTATCTACAAATTTAAAAACATTAACAGAAACTATTAACTCAATTGCAAATGAACTTTTAAATTAAACCATAATCACAATTAAGGCACATGAAAATAAATAACAAGTACAAAGTTGTCATGAATATTTTACATCAGGCAAAGAGACAAATTAACCTCATAGCGGCTATTAGGTCAATTTGCCGACGCAGCACGATGGAAAATAGACTAGCAAATGGACGTGTTATTTATTTGATTGTGCCTAACTACACATTTTTTAAGAAAAAGATATATTAAAGTTATGTGGTAACTTACCGAAATCAAATACATTTTTGTTCCACAGGACTATTTTAATCACATCCTCCCAGATAAGCAAACTACGAACTAGATTTAAACTTTGAAATATATTCAAAATTAGAAAGGAAGTTAATTCTTTTGCGGAGCATTGCATTTAGAATATTGATATGGATTTCTATAGCAATCGAGCAAAAGAATTAACTTCCTTTCGGTGAATTATCACATAAGTCTAAATCCCAAGTTGTTTATCTATATTGGGAAATGACTTAATTACATCATTTAATTTTTCAACTTCATTTGTAATTATACTATCAGCACCAGCTTCTATAACCATCTTCATATACTCAATCTCATTAACTGTATAAGGATTAACTTTAATTCCTGCATTCTTTATTTCTTTCATATATGATTTATTTAAAATACTATAAAAACATGGATGATAACATTCAACATCAATATCATTTAAATATTTAGGTACGTTAGCCAACGTCGAATCTGTTAATGCACCTAAAATTATTTTACTTTTAGGCTTAGTTTTATCATTCTTTAATTTAGTATTTGTGTTTTTATAATTAGCACTATTGCTATCTTTTAAAGTTTCTACTTGATTAGCCATATATTCAATCTCTTGCTTTTCAAGCTCTCTTATCTTAACTAAGCTCATATGATTAAATGTTGAAATTATAACTCTATCCCTTAAGTTATATTCATCAATCATACTTATAACCTTTTCTTCAAGTTCATCATATTCAGATATACTATTTTTAAGTTCTAGATTTAATATTTTCAAATCAGAAGCTGAAAAAAGTTCTAACAAATCCCTCAAAGTTGGTATTTCTTCACCATTATTATTTTTAAAATATTCAACTTCATCTAAAGTGTATTCTCCCAGTTTAGAACTATTAATTTCTTTTATAAGTTGTAATCCCTCAATTGCTTCACCTTTTAAAGCTTGAACCCTTGGTACACTCTTTGTTCTAAACTCTTTTAATTCTTTTAATGTATAATCTTTAACAAAACCATGTCCGTCAGTTGTTCTATCTAGAGTTTCATCATGAATTATAACTGGAATTCCATCTTTCGATAGCTGAACATCTGTCTCTATGCCATCTGCTTTATACTCAATCGCTTTTCTAAAGGCAATCATAGTATTTTCATCAAACTTTCCACTATATCCTCTATGAGCAATATTTAGTATCTTCATTTTTACTCCACCTTTATGAACAATATTTTCCAAATCAACCGTATAAATATATAATACTACATTAAAAATACTCAATCCAGTATTGTTTTAAGATTCTAATTTAATTTATCTATAAATCAAGCTTATTTTTATCATATACTATATTACTTCATGGTAAAATATAGTATATATAGTTAATGATTGGAGGATCTTTATTATGAACAAAAATATAAAAAAGTTAATTTCATTTACAATTATCTTTACTGCCTTTTCTATATTCACACCATCAACTATAAATATATTAGAACAAAGTGCTTATGCATATTCTGAGTATGAAATAAATGCTTTATCCATATCATCTGGTTATTCTATAATACCAATTTATGATAGCATAACTTATAATAAAGATTATAAAATAAAAAACGGCGACAAAATTCCATCAATTATTTATTCAAAAATTTCTTCTGATAAAGCTAGCTTCAAACTAAATACACTCGAAACTAACGCAGTGGATATAAGAGCATTTTCAGGAAATGAAAAATTAAATGATATTTATGGTGAAATAACCATCCCAGAAGGAGAAAGTAAATCAATTTATATAAGACTCTATAATTCTAAAAACGCTTCGGATAATGATTATGATTCAGAGTACGAACTTATCGTAGAAAGAGAATCTAGTAACAGTACGGATAATGATCTTGATAATGAATCAGAAGATGATACTATAACCTTAAAAGACTATGATGATATTTATTTAGATAATTTAATTTTATTTGATAATAATGATAATAAAATTGATTTTACTTTTGATAAAACAAATCCTATTTCCAACATAAATATTGATAAAAGCATCTCGTGTATTACAGTTAAAGCCATTCCAGAAGAACAAGTTTATAATTTACTTATTAATGATAAACACATAAAGACTAGTGGTAATGATAAAGATAAGCGACTAATATCTTTAGATGAAGGTAAAAATATTATAAAAATTAGAATTGTAGATTCTTTTAATCATAAACGAAGAGAATATTTTTTAGTTGTAACAAGAGGACAAGATAACTCAGAAACCTATAATAATAATAATAATAATAATAATGCAAATACCAATTTAGAAAATGCACAAGGAAATTATATAAAAACAAATGGTAATTGGCAGTATAAAAAAGCTGATGGTACTATAGCTGTAGGATGGACATTTATAAATAATGAATGGTATTACTTCGATTCAACAGGAGCAATGAAAACTGGCTGGTTAAAAGATACTTCTGGAAAATGGTATTATCTAAAAGAATCAGGAGCTATGGCAAAAAATACTGTAATTGATGGCTATACAATAGTTTCTGACGGCTCAGCAATTAACAAGTAAATTTTGAATTTAAACTTATGATATAACTAACTGAAATCAAATGCATTTTTGTTCCACATGACTATGAAAATTCGCTGGAAGTTTCTAAATTAGAGATTGCTCCATTCCTGCATCCTCCTCAATGAATTGAGGACAAGCAAAAATGGAGCAATCTCTAATTAACAAACTTCACAACTTATTTTCAAATACCTGTTTCACAAAAATGTATTTGATTTCTAGTATAGTTATACACTTAAATTTAGTAAATATGTTTATTTACTCTGATTGTAAATTAAACTTAAAATTTGTTTATTTTGTAGATAAACAAACTATGAACAATATTTAAACTTTGAAATATATTCAACACTAGAAAGAAGCTATATTCTTTTTCGGAGTGTTGCATTTATAATTTGGCTGTAGGTATTTCTTCGGTAGAAGTTGTTCATCTATACTTAATCTACTATTGTTATTTGAATTTCACCATATACATTTGAACCATCAGTTGCAGTTGCTTTTACAATAACTGTACCTAATTTGCTTGGAGTCAATCTTCCTGTTGAGCTTATTGTTGCTGACCCAGTTCCATCTTCAACTGACCATGTTACATTTTGAGTAGTGGCATTGCTTGGCAATACAGTCCTTGTCATTTGTAATGTACTATTTAATGTAATTGTTGTTTTACTACCTACAGACACAACCTTTATGCTTGTTACTGGAATGTTTTGATCACTGCTTGTATTATTTGTATCAGTATTGGTAGACTCATTCCATTGTGCATATAATGTAAGATCTTTTTTGACTGTTATCTGATCATCATATTGATAACTTGTGCCATCGCCATTCTTCTTAGTGTTCCATTCTACAAAATCATATCCACTCTTTGTTGGTTCATACAATGTTACCTTTTTATCTTCTTCAACATTCTTTGTTTTAAGAGACGTTCCATCGTCATCCTTGAATTGAATTTTATATGTCTTAACTGTATTTGCATCATCCGATGGAAGATCATTATTCATTTTTGTATCCGAACTATTTACAATTTGACTTGGCACATATGGTCGTACATCAACACCATAGTAATCAAATGCCCTACTAGGCATTGGAGCTTCCCCTGATGTGCAAACTCCTTTTTCATTAAAATTATATAACTTTGTATTTATCATAGCTGAGCCTGTCTCCATTGCCCCACTATCTGTAAACAAATAAATTTTACCCTCTATTTGTATTACTCCTTTTTGCATAGCCCCGCTTAAATCTGCATAATACCATAAACCATTGCTGCTAATCCATCCAGTTTTCATAAGTCCTGTATCATCAAAGAAATACCATGTTCCATTTATATATCTCCATCCTGTAGCATAAGTATAACCTTCTGTATAATACCAACCTTCATTATAACTTCCGATCCATGCTGCAGAAGCTCCCAAAGGAGCCATTACAAGTAGAGTTGAAGAAATAATACAACTTGCAATTATTCTTTTTAAATATATATACTTCATTTTCAGTCTCCTCTCTGGCAGTGTGAGACTGTCCTAAACTAATACTCAATATTACATGCTAATGATACCATTTTTTAAGACAGTCCTAGCTTATCATTAAGTTGTTTTTTTTGGGTTTATAGTTATAGTTGCAGTTCCACAAGCTCCAAATCCATCATGTGCCGTTGCAATTACAGTTACTACTGTTTTTTGTGTTATATTTGAAGTTGTAGTTAACTCTCCAGTATTGTTATTAATTGATACTTGTCCCGTATCTCCACTAATTCCTTGAATTGACCATGTAACTACTTTATCGGTTGCATCAGATAATCCATCCGCACTCATTTGTAATTGCTCACCAGCTGTTATTACTTGTGATGAAGATTGTACTTGAATACTTGTTACTGGAACAACTACATCTACTAATAATTGTCCTTTTATACTATTATCATAGTTCGATATTGCTATTACTTTTACCTCTCCATTAGCTATTCCTGTTAAAATTCCAGTGCTTTCTTCTATAGATGCCAATCCTGGATTTAAAGTTAATTTTGATGAATTGTTATTTATTTCATCAGTTGTAGCTTGAACAACCAACCACTTAACTGTTTGATCTTTTGCATCACTAGGTAATACAAAAGCATTCATTTGTAATTGTCCATTAGTAGCTACTTTTTTTGAACTATTAGCTCCTAGCACTACAAGTGATTCTACTTTTCGAATTATTTCTACTTCTTTAGTTGCAATAGTATTTGATCCGTCTTTAGCTTTAACTATTATTACTACTTTTCCTGGTGACTTAGCTGTTAATAATCCATTTTGATTTATAGTTGCTTTATCTGTATCAACTGGACCAGAAGAACTCATTTCTTTAACTGACCACTCAACACTATTATCACTTACAACCTGTGGAGTTGTTACTGCAGTCATCTTTAATGTAATTGGTGAGCTAATAGTATCACTTCCTATTTCTACATTATCCAAGCCATCTATTGTAAGCTTACTTACTTTGATAAGTTGATTACTTATAGTTATTACTTTACTTCCCACAACACCAGAACCATCTGTTGCTGTTGCTTGTACTAATACTTCTCCATTTTTTGTTGCCGTTAATATACCACTTTTACTAATTGTTGCCTTATCCGTTGTAGTTCCCTTAGCATCATTCTCCACAACTGACCATGTCACATCTTTAGTATTGGCATTAGTTGGTGTTGCTGTTGCTTCCATTTGCAATGTTCCACCATTAGTTGTTATGCTTGAAGAAGTTGTTTGATCTGTAACGCTTCTACCTATTACATCAATACTAGTTACTAATTGAACTACATTTATTTCTTGTGAGCCAGTAATTACATCTCCACTCTTAGTTGTTACCTTGGCTGCTACAGTTACTGTTCCTGGACTAGTTCCTGTTAAAACTCCTGAACTATTAATCATTGCTTTTCCTGTCATTGTTGATCCACTTGTAGTAGAATCTTTAACTGACCATTCAGTAGAACTTATATCTGCATTAGTTGGCACTAAATCTGCATACATTTGTAAACTATAATTATGAGTACTATCTCCAACATTAACTACTTTTAAGTTATCTTTACCTCTCACTGCCATAGATGTTAACTTAACAGTTTGATTACTTATATGAACAAATTTACTTCCAGTAATTCCAGATCCATCTTTAGCTGTTGCAATTACTTTTACTGTTCCATTGCCAAGAGCTGTGAGTACACCAGAATCACTAATTGTTGCATTACCTATTGCATCTCCAGTATTTTCTGCAACTTTACTAACACTCCAACTTACTTCTTTATCACTTGCATTTTCAGGTAATACTGATAATAGTGTTCTAATATCTAATGTTCCACCATCTTGTGTTATTGCAACGCTATCGCCACCTATTGTAATACTTGTTACTAAAGTCTTTTGTGCTACTATATTTACATCCTTAGATGATGAAAGTCCTGAACCATCTGCTGCAGTTGCCGTTACAGTTACCTTACCAGTTGTAGCACCTGTTAATATTCCATCATTATCAATTGTAGCACTTCCACCATTATTAGTAACAGACCATTTAACCTTTGTATTTGTGGCATCACTTGGCAATATATCCGCACTTAATTGAATTTTCTTTCCAACTTCAACTTGTGAATCCCCACTTATTGAAATACTAGTTACTGATTTTGTATCAGTTTCTTGCTTCCAAATAGCATATAAAGTTAAATCTGATCTGATTTTTACATTATCTCCAGAATCATAACTTTTTCCTTTACCACTACTCATAGTATTCCATTCAACAAATTTATAACCATCTTTATCTTGTTCATCTAACTTAATAGAACGTCCATATTTAACTGTTTTATCTTCAATATCTTTTCCATTAATGCTATCCTTAAATGTAACTTTAAATTTCCTTCCTTCATTTGGATCCTCGTCTGATTTACTCTGATCTACAATCTCTTCATTATATTTAGATTCATTTGGTGCATCAATGTTACTTGTACTATTACCTGAATCTAACACACATTTTCCATATTCATCAAATTGTTTGTTAGCTGATGGCGTACTATTGCTTACAACTGCACCACTATTATCTAATGTATAGAATGTTCCATTAATAATAGCATGTCCAGTTTGCATTATTCCGTTAGATGTAAAAATATATGTACTTCCTACTATCTTAATTATTCCTGTTTGCATTACTCCACTCGCATCAGAATAATACCAATTGTTATTATAATAAATCCATCCTCTTTTTAACACACCAGAATTGTCCAAATAGTACCATGAAGAATCAATTTTTATCCATCCTGTTTTCATTATTCCATCTTCATCAAAATAATATGTTGAACCATTAATTTTATTCCAACCAGTTAATTTACTATTCCCTTGAGTATAATAGTAATTATTTTGATTATCTTTTGTCCATGCTGCAAATGCTCTAGTTGGATATATTGTAGCCGATACTGTTCCAACAATAGACAGTGCAATTATCTTACTTATTAATTTACGTTTCATACAAGCTCCTCCTGTTATAATTTCACATTCACCTTATTTTTACTTTATAGAATTATATAATTATAATTAATCTTATGTTATCTAAAGCACATGATTCATTAACCATTAACAATGCATATTTACAATTTTTAATATAGACTTTATATAGAGTTTCATGTTGATAACAAGACATATGAATTCCTACAAATTGAGAAATATCATTGATTTTTTAATCTCATAAGTTTCAATCCGAACAATATTATTACCTATTTAATCTTCATAATATTGATTATCATTGCAAAACTTTATAACTAAAAATATAATCTTCTATTTTAAATTCCTTATAATTTTATGCCCAGTATTCCCCATACAAAGACTAATATTGCTTTTATGTATATTATCGTACAAGTTTCCTATAACTATATAAGGCACAATCAAAAAACAATACACCAATATGCTTGCTTATTTAATATCAGACAAAAAATAAGCGTCACACCTTTAGTCTATTATTTTTTTCATGTGCCTAATTCCTCAAGTGATAATCAAGAAAATAACTTTCTTAATTATCATACTGAGGCGATCATTAAAAATTAATTACTCATTGCTCCAGCAGTGTCAAATGTATATGATTTTCCATTGATAGTAGCTGTTCCAGTTTGCATTGCTCCATTTGAATTTAAGTAATATTTCTTAGTACCTTCTTGTAACCATCCTGTTCTCATTGAACCATCTGCATTTAGATAGTACCAAGTTCCAGATAGGTTAACCCAGCCAATTTGCATAATACCATTTTCATCCAAATAATACCACTTATAATCCTTTGATAACCAACCTGTTTTCATATTTCCTTGATCATCTAAATAATACCAATGATTATCATTTATATAATAAAACCATTTTCCTTTTACTTGATCACCCTTATCATCATAATATTTCCACTTATCGCTTACTGTATCTTTAACCCATTTACTAACTACTGTATTATTGGATGTAGTTTGATTTGTGGAATTATTATTTGTGTTAGTATCATTAGTTGTTGTATTACTTGTAGTATTTGTTGATGTATTGTTTGCAGCATCTGTTGATGTATTATTAGTTGTGCTATTTTGCGAAACTGTTCCTCTTGTTACATTAAGAGTATAAATTCTTTGTTCTCCATCACTATTTTTAACTTTAACCTGAATTTCCTTTGTTGAATTATCATCTAAATTTACAGTTTTTTCATAATCCGAATCAACTTTACCACCATTAACTTTTACTGTATCATTATCATCTTGTGGTTCAGCTTTAATTGTAAGTTTATTCACAGACGAATCAACATTTACATTGTATTTCGTTACTTGTTTATTGTAGTCTAACTCAACATCACCATTATTTAATTTTAAATCTTTTAAATAAATCTTATCTTGAGTTGTATCAATATCAGAATTGTCTGTTGTTGTATTGCTCTTACCACCTCTATAAATATTTAGAGTATAAGTATTTTCATTGCCGTCATCATCAGTAACATTTATTTCAATTTCATTTGCACCTTTTCTTAAATCCACTGTTTCTTGATAATCATCGTCTTCAGTTACTTCATCCCCTGCAATTTTCACTGTATAAGATTTTTTACTTGGCTTAGCAGTAATCTCTATTTGATCTACAGACGAATTAACATCTACATCATATGAAGTTTGTGATTTAGAAAATGAAATATCACCATAATCTAAAGAAATCTTAGATAGTTGAACATCATTTGTAGAGTTTGTCTTTCTTTCTACTACAATTTTATATTCTTCAATAACATTAGTTTTTACGTTATTCTTATCAAATTTTGACTCTTTATATGTCCTTACATATAAAGTATTAGTTCCTTTATCAAGATTAATTTCTTCTCCAGAATCAAATGGAGTTCCTGTCTTACTATCATCTTTAAATACTTTAGTTACATAATTGCTATTTGTATCAAAAGTAAAATTAATACTTGATGATGATGTTTTTACATAATAAGTGTCTGTACTTGCTTTAAAATTAGTAGTATCTTCATAATCCTCATCTTCATACAAATTTAATTCATTATCAGTAGCAGCTTTATTTACTTGAAAATTATCTATAACTGTGCTTGATGCATATGCCTTTGTAATTCCTGTAATATTCATATATTTTGTTGGTTCAATTGTTGAAAAAGCACTAACTGCTAGTACAACTGCAATTATTCTTCTTATTCTTTTATTCATATTCTTCCTCCCATCCCTATATATCTACATTTTACCACCGCAATCCATACATTGTAAACACCTTCAATGTAATGTTTAAGCACCTTTAAGGAAGATTTAATATTAATTCGAACTTATGTGGTGACTTACCGAAAGAAGCTGCATTCTTTTTCTCGGTTGTTATATAACTTAGCTGTGGATTTCCATCAGCAGAAGTTATCTAATTAATGCATGCTCCTCAAGCAAGTTGAGGAAAAGCATGCATTAATTAGACAACTTCTGATTTTAGAAATCCACAGCCCAATTATCTGGCAACCGAGTAAAAGAGTCACACTTCTTTCGGTTAATCATCACATAATTCTAACTTCCAAGTTGTTTATCTATGAAACTTGGAATGTGCCTTACTCCATAGTTCCATCTGAATTGAATGTGTATTTTGTTCCATTTATATATCTTGAACCTGTTACCATTGTTCCATTGATATTGAAGTAATACCATTTTCCATTGATATTTGCCCATTCATTTTTCTTCATCTTACCAGTGGAATCATCCAAATAGCACCATCCATCTGATGAATATGCCCATCCTGTCTTCATTACTCCATTATCTCCAGCACAATACCAATTTCCATTATTTCTAAACCATCCTGTTTGCAATTCTCCTGATGAATCTTTAAAACAGTACCAGTTATCTCCTATTTGAAGCCAATCATTTGCTGCAGCGCCATTTTCCTTCAAATAATACCACTTATTATCTGACCATTTCCAAGTAGAAGACGCCATGGAACCATCGCTATTAAAGAAATACCAATTATCATCAACCTTTAACCAATCTTTAGTCATTTTTCCATCAGCTTTTACATAATAATAGTTTCCTCCTGACGTAATCCAATCTGATTTTTTAACTGCTCCGCTTGAATCAACAAAGTACCAATCGTCCCCGTCTTGAACCCATTGAGTAAACAATTCATATCCCTTATCTTTGTCAAAATAACATTTCTTATTATTAACAATCTGCCATCCGGTTTCCATAGCTCCGTCAATTCTATTAAAGTAATAAGTCTTGCCATCAATTGTCTGAGCACCTTTTGAACTTATTCCATCCTTATCGTAGTAATACCAATATCCATCTTTTTTAGCCCAGCCTGGATCATTATCAAACCTATCAAATACTTTATCCCATGCTTTATTCACATCATTATTTTTATCATTAAGAGAATCATTTAAATCTTCCATTGCATCACTTAAATCTTTCATAGCATCTGTGATATCTTCAACTGTATTATTTATTTTATCAATAGCATTATTCACCTTATTAGTTATATCAGTCTTTACATCTGGAATCATAACAAATGTAGATCCTTTCATCTGATTTTCAACTAATTGTTTTGCTAAATCATTTAGCCCTAATTTACTTACAACAACATTAAGCATTTCCGCTTCAGGACTATCTACAGGTGCTACATATTTGTATGTTTTTTTATCTGTTGTTGATGAATTTTTTAAATTTAGCAATAAACCTAAAATTGTTGTTTGTATACTTTGAGTTCCAGTATTAAAACTTATGTCTGTAGCATATCCTTTTAAATTATTAACTTCTGATGGAAAGTTTAGAATATTTAACCTTTTATCTTCGTCAGTATATAATGATTTAGATTGTTTAAACATGTTATATGCAGGATTATTGATTACATATAAAGCATTATTCTGAGAATCAATTACATTTATATGCAAACCATCACAAACAACCTTATTTGTTGAAGAATTTAAATCAATTGATTTACCATAAGTCCCATTATTATTAAGAGTTAAATTCTCTATTAAAGTTGAACTATTATAAGTTGCAATCCTTGTTTCTGCATTATAAGTATCCTGTGGATCTAATGCTATTCCAAGTATTCCACCAACCACAAACCCTTCTGCTTGAATAGTAGTTGGAGACGATGCTGTTAATCCATCATCACTTTTTAATTCTCTATATTGATATACAGTTACATTTTTAGCTTGTGACTCAATCATTTGCACTAATTGTGAATCCGACATTGAGTTTGCTTGATTTAACTCTTCTAACACAGTTGTTGCTGACGATTCCAAATCAGTTCCTGATTGTATCATATCATTGTTAGAAGTAGCTTGTCCCTTAACTTTCATTTCAGTTCCCTTGTTTTTAACTTTATTAACACCTGCTATCATTTGAGAAATATTACTTTTTAATGTATTACCAATACTTAAAGCTGTTGCATCATCTAATGTATATGCTACACTTCCACACTCCTTAAATTCACTTATTACCGATGTGGAATATCCTGTTTTACTAGGTATCATTGCTTTAACAACAGTTTTCAATGCTTGATCTTGACTTTCCATCGCTACTGTATTTTTTTGTGTATCTATATTTATTACTGATTGATTGCTCTCTGCTGCATTTGCAGTTTGGCTAAAAATATTATTAGGAATAGCACTACTAATCCCTGTGGAAACCAGTACTAATGCCACTATTTTATTAATTCTTCTTATCATATATACCCGCCTTCCAATTTAGGCACATCCCCCAAAAATAATAAGTCCATTTGCTAGCCTATTTTCCATGACAATTTACCTCCTTGCCTGATGAAAATATCCACATCAAATTGGACCTGTTATTTATTTTCATATGCCTTATTTTCATGTATCTTATTCTAATATTATATCACCTATATTAATCAGTTCAAATGTTCTTATACTCTCAAGTCTAATTTTTAGTTTTCTATAACAATTTATTTATTTGATAAATATATTCTTCAAAGTCCTTTAAATGACTTTCTATAATAATCTGTACAACTTTTAAATTTATTGCTCTATAATCATGAACTGCTATGTTTCTAAATCCAACCATAGATTTCATTTTTTTATTTAACTCATTATCTATTATATTATTATGATTAAGTGCCTCAAAAGAATCCCTGCTATTCTGTGGAACACCTAATTTCTTTTCCGATACTATATGCATCGCTAAGTCTATTGATGCTTCACATGCTCTTTGTATATTTAAAATTATTGAATCCTGCTTTGTATAATCATTTAGATTTTCAGGGTTATTATCATACACTTCATTAATTCTATTCACACATCTTTCAATAGTCTCAATTTTATTTAAAATGACGTCCTTTCCCATATACAGATCCCCTTTCTTTAATTTTATTTAAAATAACTTCTCTTTCCTCGTTCAATAGAGCATACTCTTTTAGTGCCCTCATTTCAAAATACATACGTTTAGTATCATCGCAGCAGTATATATTCTTTCCAGTACCAACTACCTGTGCTCTAAAAACTGTAGATGATGTATTTAAATTTATAAGATCTACTTCCCTTTTAAAAATATCAGCCAATTCCTGTGCCTTCATAAAACATACATATGGATCTACATCATTAATTGTTAAAAATGCAATATCAATATCGCTATCTTTCCTAAGTTCATTTCTAGATGCAGAGCCAAATAAGTATATAACTATAGGATGAAATTCTTCATTTAAAATTTCAATAACTCTATTTAGTTGTGCTTCATCTAATTTTTCATATATAATTTCTGACATATCCCCCACTCCACTCCTTAATGTCCTTTCTACTTATTATATATTATAGCCAATTCAATTAAAACTAAATCTAAGGTAAAATGTAATTAAATAGGATTATGTGGTAACTTACCGAAAACATATACATATTTGTTCCATCGAGCTTATGAAATTTTCGCTGGAAGATTCTAAACGGGAGATTGTGCCCATTTCTGCAT
This sequence comes from Clostridium saccharobutylicum DSM 13864, assembly GCF_000473995.1. Lineage (NCBI taxonomy): Bacteria > Bacillati > Bacillota > Clostridia > Eubacteriales > Clostridiaceae > Clostridium > Clostridium saccharobutylicum. The sequence goes on from NC_022571.1 coordinate 4,670,803, forward strand.
GCTCCAAATATTCATTTTGACAAGCAGTAAACGGAACAACCTCCCATTTAAAATGTGTTTTAAAATACTTTAAAAAAATCTGTTTTTTCTTAGTAAAATTAAATATATATATTATGAAATAACTTTAAGCTTTGTAATTATATCAAAACTAGAAAGAAATGGTGCTCTTTTGTTGAGTGTTACATTGAGAAAAGGACTGTAGGATTTCTTCAGTAGAAGTTGTTCAATTTTAGCATGTCCTTAACTTGCTTAAGGAACATGCTGAAATTGGTACAACTTCTACTGGTAGAAATCCTCAGTCCTTTTCTCTAGTAACCGAAACAACAGAGCACCATTTCTTTCGTTGAATTACACCATAACTCTAAATTCTAAGTTATTTATCTATATTTAAATATTATTTAAGTTGATCCATTTACCATCAAGGAACATCATTCCTGTTTTCATCGCTCCATTATTATCAAAATAATAATTTTTGCCTTGTATTGTTTCCCATCCTGTTTTCATTTTTCCTGCATCATCAAAATAGTACCATACTCTTCCGTTGTATAACCATCCATTTTTCATAGTACCATCATCATTTAAATAATACTTATTCTTATCGTAAGTTATCCAACCTTTTTGCATAATGCCATGGTCATCCATGTAGTACCATCTTCCTCCATATAATGTCCAACCTGTTTGCATTTCTCCAAGATCATTGAAGAAATACCAGTTTCCATCATACATAGCCCAACAGTTTGATCTCATCGAACCATCACCTTGAAGATAATACCAATATCCTTTTTCATAAAACCATCCAGTAATCATTATTCCATTTGGATTTAAGTAATAATAATTTCCATCAAGATTTATCCAGCCATTCTTGTCCAAGTAGCCATTAATGTCTAAGTGATACCATTGGTTATCATATTTAACCCATGTATTTTTTTGTTGTACTCCAGCACCATTATAAAATGTCCAGTTATCGCCAACAAGTACCCATTGGTTTGTTCCTTCGATATCTCCTCTTATTATACTTAATTTATAAGTAGTAGTTTTAGAAGTATCTTCACCTGTAACTTCTACTGTAATAAGATTAGCTCCTATGTTAAGTTTAACATAATCTGATGATTGTCCACTTGTATACTCTTTATTTTTACTATTTTCATCATTTGGATCAATTACTTTCATTGTCGCCTTATCATTTTGTGCTGTAAATGTAACTTTAACTTTTTCTACACTCCTAGCTACTTTTACACTATAAAGATAAGTTTCTGGATCAAATGTTGGAGACATTGTTCCATCAGTTACTGAAAGACCGCTTAAATTAACATTATCCTTAGAATATCTTCTTGTAACATTTAACACATATGTATTACTATTATTCTTTGAATCTGTTACTTTTACATTTATAACATTGCTTCCTTCGTCTAAGCTTACATAATTTGAAGTAGCTCCACTTGGCACAGTCTTACCATTAACTGTAATAGTAGCATTAATATCTTCTGCTGTAGGAGTTACTCCTATTGACGTAACATCATTCTCAACAATTACATTATATTCATAAATGCCTTTATTAAACGTTGGTGTAAGAGTTCCAGATGTTAAATTTAGAGAAGTAAGAGCTGCACTTCTAAACATCTCTGTTCTTGTTACCACAATTGTATAGACATTAGTATCTCCATTTGCAGTTGTTAACTCAACAGTAACAGTATTTTCCCCTTCTTTTAATTTAATATTTTTACTCTTCTTACCACTTGTAACAACACTATTATTTACTTTTATTGTAGTTGAATTATCAACTGATGTTGGTGTAAAAGATATTGTTGTCTGATCTGTTGGAACTGTTAATTGATAATCAAATATATCTGAATTAAATGCTGGGTCCAATGTTCCTATTGATGGAACTAAAGATTGTAATTTTGCTTCACCTTTCTTAGAAATTACTAAAGTATATACCTTAGAAACACCAAGTTTAGTTACCTTTATACTTATTACATTATCTCCACCAACTAAATCAACAGTATTGCTGCTTGAACCATTTATTGTGCAAGTCATTGGAGTTCCATCACTCTCAACCAATTCTATTTTAGCACTTTTTACAGACGCCGCCACATTAGGTAAAATATACTTTCCTCCTATATCGGTTCCATAATTTAATGGATGAGGATCTATCTCTCCATCCAAAGTAACATTCATTTTTCCAAATTGTAATGTTGAATCTACCTCAAATTGCATAGTTAATGTGCTAGATTGTATATTTCCATTTGAATCCTGAACAGTAATTGTAAGATCAAAATCACTAGCATCAGTTATTGAAGAAATATTCCAATTATAATTAGTGCCATTTGACTGCTTTTGCACTGACATACTATTAGGATTGCTACTTGCAACATCAGTAATAGTATAACCTGAACTTGGTACCAAATTAAATGTTTGTCCTACTGGAAGTAATCTAGCAATATATTTACCCGAACTAGTTTTATCTATAGTTATCTTATTAGAATCTTCTATAGAATTACTTTTGTATAATGTTACTCCTTGTATTTGACTGACTCCAGAGCTGATAATTATGTCAGCACTAGCAGGTTTTATATTTCCTATTTGCACTGTTGCAACTAGCACAGTAAAAACTAACAAATAAGAAATAATCTTTTTAAAACTAATTTTACCTTTCATTATTAATACGTCCTCCCTATCTAAGGCACATTCAAAAAAATAACGAGTCCATCTGCCAAGCCAATTTTTCATCATGCTGCGTCAACAAATTCCTCTAATAGCCCGCTATGAGACAAATCCGCTTCCTTGCCTGATAAAAAATAATCATGACATTTTGGACTTGTTATTTTCTTTCATGTGCCTAATTTATCAACATAATGAATACTATATTCTACAAAACCTAATATTATATACCATGAAAGTTAAGATTTATATGTTCATGATATCATTATTTTCGACTATTTTAAAGATTTCTTTACATACATGAAATAAAATATAAATAAACAAATCAAGTCTTAGATTTAGACACGTAAAAATAAAATATATGTATTCTAATTTATAAGTTCAGTTCTTAATTCCTATGTCTATTTGATTTTTTTGCTTTCATTACAATATACAATTTTTTTTTACAATATTGGACCTTTTTTAACTTTAATTAAAAAACATACTAAATTATAAACAAACAAATTGTAATTAATTAATTTTTAATTATTTTTCAAAAAAATAAAGACTATCTCAAAATACAAAATTAGCACAATATATTAATCGTTTTATACTAAAAATCATCAATAATATTGTACTAAACTCTATTTTGAGACAATCCTTTTTTATTACTACACCATGAATATTCAATTTCAAACTACTGAAATATTAATGGTGTAGAAAAACAAAATATAAACTAAATTTAAACTTTAAAATATATTCCATACTAGAAAGTAAGTTACAAGTTGTTTATCTATAATTAAAATTTACAGATCCATCTTCGTTAAAATTATATTCATATCCATCTATAACTTTAGTACTTGTTTGCATAGTTCCATCTTCATTTAGATAATAATATTTATCATCTTTATAAAGCCAACCAGATCTCATAGTTCCTGCGTAATTTATATAGTACCAATTACCATTATTAAATACCCATTCTCCAGATTTCATGCTTCCATCATTATTCATAAAGTACCAATCGTTATTAAAATCTAACCATCCGGTTTGCATTACACCATGTTCATCTAAGTAATACCACTTTTTATTATCTAAAATCCAATCAGTCTTCATTTCACCTTTATAATTTAGAAAGTACCATTTGTTATCATCTACTATCCAGCCAGTTTTCATTTCTCCAGAGTTATCAAAGAAATACCACTTATCATCATATTTTAACCAACCAGTTTCCATTGCTCCATTGTTATTCAAGTAATACCAATTATTATTATATTTCAACCAACCTCTCTGCATAGCTCCGTAATTATCTAAATAATAATAGTTTCCCTCATACAATAGCCATCCAGTATGCATGTATCCTCTTTCATTGAAATAAAAATAATTTTGATATTTGCTATCAAAAAGCCACGTACTTTTTAAAGGTTCTCCCATTGAATCATTATATGTCCATCTACCATTTACTAAAACCCATTGATTAGGTTTTAGCTTATCCTTGACAGATGAAGTAACGTCTGGTGATACAGGAATACCTAAATATATATTTAAATTATAAACTCTTTCCCTTTGAGTCTCCTCATCTTTAACAGTTGCATTAATTACATATTTTCCTATACCTTTAAACTTTATTTTAATGTTATCATTAGAACTTAATTGCTTATCATTAACCTTTATTGTATAATTAGGATCTTCTCTTATAGTAGTTAATTTCATATATTCTGTATCTTCATCAAGCTCTATATTATAAAAACGTTTATTTTTATCAAACCCAATACTCTTATCATCTATATTTATATCTTTCAAATAAACAGCATCTGATATACCTCTATATATATATATTGCGTATGTTTTTTCATAGCTATCATCAAATGCATCTTTAATCTTTACCTCAATTTTGTTTTTTCCTTTTTGCAACTTAACAACTTGTCTATATTTATCTTCTTCTGTTACTTGAGTGCCATTAATTAGAACTTTATCATTGTTATAAAATGGTTTAGCCCTAACTACTATTGCATCTGTATCTTCATTAACATCTAAAACATAAGAATATTTATCCTTTGAAAAATCAATACTATATCCACCACTTAATGTAATACTCTTTATTTCTGCATCACTTTCGGCATAAGCAGCTATAGGTCTTAAACATCCATAGTTTGCAGCTTCAATTACACAAAATGTGCTTACAAAAAGAACTGCCCTTGCCATATATTTAAGGCTTTTTCTCACTTTCTCGCCCCCTTAAATCCCTTTGCTCTCCTATTAATCTTACCATTATCATTTTATAGTGTAAATGTATGTTAATAAACAAGTTCTTAATTTTACATTAACTTTTTGTTAATTTTATAGATAAACAAACTACTACTAACTAGATTTATACTTTGAAATATATTTTATACTAGAAAGAAGCTGTATTCTTTTTGGGAGTGTTGCCTTTGTAATTTGGTTGTAGGTATTTCTTCAGTAGAAGTTGTGCTATTTCGCTTGCCCTTAACTTGTTTGAGGCGCATGCAGGGATAGGACAACTTCTGTTGATAGAAATCCACAACCAAATTATATACCAACCAAGAAAAAGAATACAGCTTCTTTCGATTTGCCATCATATAAGTCTAAGTTAAAGGTTGTTTATTTGTATTTTAATTCTTATTGCCAGATTCCATTATCATTGAACAAATATCTTTGTCCATTTATAACTTTCGTTCCAGTGACCATAGCTCCATTAGAATCTAAATAGTACCAATTTCCTCCAAGGCATATCCATCCTGTTAACATAACTCCATCTGCTCCTAGGTAATACCAATTGCTTCCTACCAGCTTCCATTCTGTTGCCATATCACCACTGCTATTTAAGTAATACCACTTTCCTCCGTCATATAACCAATTAGTTTGCATTACACCATTTGCATTCATGTAATACCATTTTAAATTTATATATTTCCATCCTTTAACTAATGAACCATTCTCTATATACTGCCAAGTACCATCATTAAGCTGCTTCCATTGATTTTGAGATTGCGTTGTAACAGTTACATTATTTATGCTATCATTACCTTTTGCTCCTGAAATTAAAACTTTACTCAAAATATAATCTGAACAATGCTCTATTGTAAATTCTACATTTCCATCTTTAACTCTTACACCAGATTGCACCAGCTCTAATTGTTTAGTATCATCATTATAATAATACACATACATTAAATCTCCATTATAATCTGATCCAATATTATATTTTATTTCAGCTTTACCCGGAAGTTTTCCACTATGCTTGAAATATAAATTAACTACATCCACACCATTTGTTAATTTTTTTATATCTGATTCATTTGGAGACGTTGTATCAATTCTAGTATCTAAACTACCATCCAAAGCTGATGGATCTTTAATATCTTTTCCTTTAAATATCCATTCATAATCATTACCAACAAAATCCAAAGTTATATCACTATGATTTTGTAAAGTTTCAAAAACTTCTTGTTTTATTTTAGGTTCATCATAAATAGTCTCTGTTACAATTTCATTAGAATCTGCATTCCTAATATCAGATTCTATTTCTTTTGAATCAGCTGTTGAAGATTTACTACTACTACTACTTGAAGAAGATTTCTTACTAATACTACCAGTTCTACTACTTGTCATAGTATCACTATCATTAATTGTTGAAGTAACTCTTACCTTAATATAATCATCTTTATCATCACTATCAAGCTTATATTCACTATTAGTTGCACCCGATATCTCATGATACGTTCCATCTTTACTACTGCTCTTTAGCCATTGATATTTAACCGAAGGCTTTACCATCCCTGCATTATAATCCACATTAGCAGTCAATGTTTTACCAACTCGCTCTGTCCCAGATATATATACTGACTTTATAGCCTTAGTCGTAGAAGGATCAGGTTGTGGTGTCACTGCTTGTCCCGTTGTACTATCTACAGAAAGTGCTACTACATTAGATAATTGTAATGATAAATCGTTTGCTTGTTCACCATTCTCTGCAGCATAAGCAACATTATATTTTTCTGTCATAGACGTTGCCACTCCACTTATCTGAGCTGATGTTAATGTTGCAACAACTATTGCTAATGTTCTTATATGCATATTTTTTTTCATTAATATTCACCGTCCCAATTTTAATATTTGCTTCAAAATAAAATGTACCTATTGCTATTAATTATACCATAATATTCATGAAATCTTAAAATTAAGAACCTTATTTATTTCTTAAATAAAGATAAATAAAAAAGCAGCCCTAACTAGCATAAAGCTTGTTAAGGCTACTCTTTCGTAGAATATAGAATATAGATTATATATCATTATGTTTTGTAAAATTATGTCGTTACTTTATTGTCATGTTATAAATGTTGTGTCATTACCTATGTTGTATAAATTAGTAGTATATCTACTATATTACATGAGAGCTTGTACGCTCTCATGATTATTTTTTTATTTCCCTAGAAATATTCTAGAAATTTTCACAGAATATGAACAAATAGTTTAGACTATCTGATCCAAGCTCCGTTAGCTCCTAATTTGTATCCACCTATAGTTGTGTTTGCAGCCATTGATCCATTGTCTTGTAAGAAATACCAGTTTCCATCAGTATCCTTGAACCAACCAGTTTGCATTGCTCCTGAGTTGTTTAAGTAATACCAAGCTGATCCATCTTTAACCCAACCAGTTTGCATTGCTCCTGAGTTATTTAAGTAGTACCAAGTAGCTCCATCTTTAACCCAACCAGTTTGCATTACTCCTGAGTTGTTTAAGAAGTACCAAGTAGCTCCATCTTTAACCCAGCCAGTAGCTTTTGATTTATCATTATTCATGAATGACCAAGTTCCATCTGAATTCTTGTTCCAACCAGCTTTAACTGTAGTTGTTGTATCTGTTGTAGTATCTGTAGTTGTTGTGTCTGTTGTAGTATCTGAATTTGTTGTATCTTTTCCGCCTACAATTGTGTAAACTTGATCATCATTACCATTATCTTTGCTCCAAGCAACTAAGTTGTTTTCATCATAAACGTTTATTGAATCCATTGATCCATCAACTTTGTAAGTTTTAACCCAATCTTTGTTATTATCAAATTTGTAGATATATCCACTTTCTAATCTCCAAAGGTTACCATTAGCATCTACATCAAAAGAAGTTGCAACTTCATTTGAATCTGCATTCTGAGGATCAATATAGTTAAATCCACTAGTTGTCTTAAAGTCGATTGTTTGAGCTGTTACTTTATCATTTGCAACAACGTATGATACTAATTTAGTACCAAATGCGCTGAATTTTGCATCTGCTAATAAATCTATTTTAGCTCCGTTTTGATCTGCAAGAATATAGTTAGTTACTGATGCAGCATATTTAGCTCCATCTACAGAATCACTTGCTTGAGCTTTTGATATTTTTTCAATAGCTGTGAAGCTTACTTTATTTCCAGTACCACTTGCTTCAACTGTGAAAGCAGTTCCAGTTACTGCTACACCATTAATTTTAGTTATAGGTGTAACTGTATTTTCAACAACATATTTTGTTTTTCTATATATGTTATTTGCATCTTGTGCAATTATTTCAGCATTTGCAATTGATACTTTTGCTGAACCATTATTATTCTTAAAGTCTTTTGAATCCTTAGTATTTTCTACTGTAACGCTTTGTGCAGTTGTAGTATCTCCAATTGTAGCCTTGATTTTTCCCACACTATAATCTGCATCTATGTAATTTCCTTTATTATCTGAATAGATGTTTAAAGCTGCACCAGTATCTTTGCTAGTGTAAGTTGTTGCATACCAAGTAGTTGCAAATTTAGGTCCTACTGTAATTTCGCTTATATTTGAATCATCATGTAATACATCGTGATCAGAATATCTGTCTTTAGCAGTATTTTTAATATTCTTTCTTAAAGCTAATGCTAAATCATCTATTGAATTTTCTTTAACATCATCTGCAGTTACTTTACCAGTTGATAAATCCATAGAGTAATCTCCATTACTAATATCTAGGTACTTGTCCCCAAATATTTCAGTAGATGCTCCACTATCAACATCTGATAAATCATTATATTTTCCACCGCTTAAGTAATAAGCTCCGTCAGTTTGTCCATCTTTAACATTTCCATCAACATATACTTTTCCATCTTTGTAAGCAACTGCTGAATAGATTGTTCCTTCTTTAGTTTCAGTCTTTTTATAGTCAGCTGCATTTGCTGCTGTAGCAGGTACTATTGAAGCAACTGCTGCTGCTGCTACTAATAATGATGTTACTTTGTTCATTCTTTTTATCATATCTTCTTCCCCCTGATATTCATGTCTTTTTTCGTCTTATTCCCAAGAACAAATTCATTGTAGCATGATGCTCGAAGTTTGTGAATACTTTTTTAAAAAAATTTAATGTAATTATATTTCCTAGTTAACTATAATTATGTTGGACAAGTATACGTATCTATTTTTGGTAAAACATGTAGAGGAATTATTCATAATACATACATTATTTAACACTTAACATATGGTTTTATATTTATTTTTCTTTATTTATATAAATTTTATACATAATTGTTATTTAAATCGCAACTTCAAAGTCCTATATAATCTAAATAATATATATATGTTGCAACATTATTTATCCATTGACTTAGTGATACAGTACATGGTTTTGATGCAACTTCCAAATTCCCACTATATATATTAGTATCATTTCTACTTTTAAATTTCTTCAAATGTAATTCTTATTAAGACACATAAAAAAATAGCACCTCCATCTGACAAACGCATTTTTCATCATAACATATTGGACTTGCTATTTTCTTTCATTTACCTAATTTTTATATACGTAAAAAAGGACGAGCAATGCTCGTCCTTTCTATAACCTAGTTAACTCTGATTACTTAGCGTAAACTAGAATTACTAAATTCTATTATACTAAAGCTCCGTTAGAACCTAAAGTATATCCACCAACAGTTGTGTCATGTAACATAACTCCTGATTCATTAGCATAGTACCAAGTTCCATTTGTATCTTGGAACCAACCAGTCTTCATAGCTCCACTTGGTGCTAAGTAGTACCAGTTTCCACTTACTTGAATCCAGCCAGTCTTCATAGCGCCGTTTTCAGCTAAGTAGTACCAAGCTCCACCGTTTGTTAACCAACCGTTTTGCATCATAACGCCATCAGCATTTAAGAAATACCAAGTTCCGTTAGTTTGTCTCCAACCATTTGTTACCTTAGCTCCGTTTTCATAGTAAGCCCATGATCCGTCAGCAGTGTTTTGTACCCAACCTACTTGTGCAGTAGTTGTAGTTGTAGTTGTAGTTGTGTCTTTATCTTTATCTTTATCTTTAGTCTTTGATCCGATTACTGAGTAAACTTCATCACTATCGTCACTCCAAACAACCATGTTGTCTTTGTCGTAAACTGATAAGTTAATCATAGCTCCATCAACTTTGTAAACTTTGTTCCAGTCTTCATCGTTGTTCCATTCATAAACGAATCCATCATTTAACATCCATAAGTTTCCATCAGTATCTGTATCAAAACTTGTTACGTCATCGTCGCAAACACTGTTTACATCAGCATAGTAGTATGCACTCTTAGTTTTTAATTCTATAGTTGCAGCTAAATGTAAATCTTTGTTGTATGCAATTACTTTTCCGTTAACTACAGTATACTTAGTTGTACCATTAGTAAGTAAATTAGCTTTATCTCCACTATATAACTTAGCATCTTCATCTGAAATTACATAAGTTGTTACATTTTTAGCATATCTTGCTCCATCTGCTTTATCAGAATCTTGAGCTTTTGAAATCTTTTGAATTACATTTAAAGCTACTGTTTTATCATCACCAGTTGCTTCAACTGCAGAACCAGTAGTAACTTTAACACCATTTACTTTATCTATTTTTTTAGTCTTGTTAGTAATTTCTATAGTTGCTGTTCTGTAGATATAATCCTTATCTTGTCCAATTACAACTGGAGATTTAACTGTTGCTTTTGTATCATCATCATTGATTAAATCATCTGTATCTGTGTTCTTTAAAGTAACTGATTTACCAGCTGCTTCAACCTTGATTTTTCCTATATTGTAATCAGCATCGATGTAATTTCCATTTGCATCAGTGTATACTTCGTATTGTGCTACTCCTGCTTCTGAAGCATTTTTTACGTCATAGCTAGTAGAATACCATGTTGCACCATATTTTGCTCCTGGTATTACAGTTAATTGTTTACCATCTTTAGTTGCATCTGCATCTGTTTTAGAATATCTTCCATCGTTGTCAGATTTTATTTTCTTTTTAAGATTTGCTGCAGCATCATCTGCATCATCTTCTACCATGTTATCATCTGTAACTTTACCACTTGTTAAATCAACGAAGTTGTCTCCATCTTGGATGTCAAGGTATTTTGCATTATGAACTCCATCGAATGAATCACCAGTACTAACACCGTCTAATTCAGTATACTTACCATCTTTTAAGTAGTATATAGCATCAGTATCTCCGTCTTTAACATTTCCATCGATAACTGCAACACCATCTTTATAAGCTTGTGCGTTATATACTTTACCATCTTGAGATTCTATTCTCTTGTAATCAGCAGCGTAAGCTGGAACCATTGAAGCAACAGAAGCTGCAACTACTAATAAACTTGTTATTTTTGTTGATCTTTTAAACATAATTTTTCTTTCCCTCCTAATTTTTCATAATTCAGATAAATTATAACACCCTTGTACATTTATGTAAAGGAATATTATGCTGAATATATTTATATTTAGTATAATAAACAATTTATTAAATGTATTATTATACCCAATCTACATTATTTTAGTATAACATACCACATATAGTTTGTACATATAATTTTATCATATATTTATATATTTTCTTTATATGGATTTTAATTACTACAAAGTCATTATATATACAAACGTGATTTTAATTTTAGGTACTTTTTTATATAAATTTTAGAAATATATTTTTTATTATACTTTATTTCCTTATTAGAACTAATTTGCATTATATAATACAAAGTTTAATTTAAATATTGGTACCTTTTTTAATATTGTAGAATAATTATTTTTTTATTACTGTTATTCCTCATTTATGTAAATACTATATTTAGATTTATGTGGTAACTTACCGAAAGAATGAGGATTATATTTTCATAACCTTCTTGCTTAAGTTCATCCTCGTATCTTTTCTCTTCAATTTTATGTCTTATAGAATGTATGTACTTAACAAAAAAACAGATAAGACTTTGTAATTTATCTTACCTGTTTTATATCCTACATATATTAAATTTGTTTTCTAATTATTTAAATACTGTTTTTGTTTTCATAAAGTATTTTTTTATCTTCAAAATTTATAAATTCAAAAAAAACTTTGATAACTATAAAAAATTGAATTATGCTCGATATCACCATTGAAATTGATGTAACTCCAAATAAATAAGTCATGTACACATTCAATGACATCCCAATTATACCTACAGGAACTACAATATTTTTTCTCCTAACTAAAAAATACACAACTGATAATATATCTGCTAGAAACATATATCTATCATGCATTGATGGTAGAAAATAAGTCTCAACTAGTGTTAATAACAATGCCAATTCAATTATTTTTGTATTATCTAATTCAATTCTTTTACCTAAAATATATATAGATAAAATACCAATACTTATAATCGTAAAAATAATTCCACATTTACTAAACACTTTATTTCCATAAATCAAATTATATATATTAGGAAAGTTTAAAGTTAAGTTAGTATATTCACCAATTTGATTAAAATATACATTCCATAACAAATTTAAAGGTCTTCCAAACAAAAATGCAGGTATGTATAAAATAACATTTATCATAGGTATAATAAAAAAATTTATAATCGAAAAATCTTTTTTATTGAAATACAAAATTACATATAGCGGAAAAATAAATATAGCCTGTAATTTAAATGCCATAGCAAGTCCATAAAATAAAAATGCCTTAACATATTTTTTATCTAACAAATAATAAATTGAAAATAAAATAAATGTAACATAAATAATGTCGCACTGCGCCCATGCAGAACTATTCAAAATAACAGTTGGTATAAATAAAACGAGTGAATAAGTAATAGTAGAAATAAGCTTAAAATTTTTATTATTTTTTAAAAGCTTTTTCATGATTAAATAACATGCCATTGCTCCAATATAATCAAATATAATAGAAATAAATTTAACTTTGAACATATAATTTAAAGGTACATATGTCAAACTTGCTAGTATGTATAAATAAGGCACATTATAATCTGAATTTATAGATGCTATCCCTAAAAAGCCATTATGATTTGCTAAATATTCTCCCCACTTGCATATATAAACATCATAATCCGAACTTTTAATATCAAGAAAATTAACTCTTATAATAAATGCACAAATCGATACTATTATTATGAACATTTTATATAAGTTTTTATCAACAAATTCAATTATTTTCTTATCTATTATATTTAAATAACTTTTAATATTAAATCCAGGTTGCATTCTTTTCTTTCCTTTTCAATATATTTTTAATTCACTTTTATTCTAAAGTAAGCAATAAACACTCTTTATGCTTACTTTCAAAAAAGTTTCAATCATTAATTTTTTATTTCAATATATATTTTTTAAATTTATTCTTAAACATCTTTTATTTTGTTTTCAATTAATCTATCAGAAATTATAAATCTTGGTCTTTGTTTCGTTTCATTATATATCTTTCCAATATACTCACCTATAACTCCAAGGCATAAAAGCTGAATTCCCCCAAGCATCCAAATAGAAATAGTTAAAGATGTCCATCCTGTTACTGCATTTCCAATAAAATTAATAATGATAGAATATATTAAAGTTAGAATACTAATAAAAAATATAGTAAAACCGATTCCTGTAATTATTCTTATAGGTTTTATGCTGAGTGATGTAATTCCATCTAAAGCAAAAGCAATCATCTTTTTTAGTGGATATTTTGATTCACCTGCAAATCTTTCATGACGTTCATATTCAACTATTGAATATTTGTATCCTACCAAAGGAACCATCCCTCTAAGAAATAAATTAACTTCTCTAAACTTATTCAACCCTTCTAAAGCACGCTTACTCATAAGGCGATAGTCAGCATGATTATATACCATATCTACTCCTAGACTACTCATTAGCTTATAGAAAGCTAAAGCAGTTGTTCTCTTAAAGAAAGTATCAGTATCTCTCGAACATCTTACCCCATAAACAACATCAGATCCTTGATAATACTGTTCAACGAATTTATCTATAACATTTACATCATCTTGCAAATCTGCATCTAATGATATAGTCATATCTGCAAATTCCTTAGCAGTCATAAGCCCCGCTAGTAATGCATTTTGATGTCCCCTATTTCTTGAAAGATTAATACCAGAAAAAATATTGTTTTCAGAATGTAATTCCTTTATAATACTCCAAGTTTTATCTTTTGAACCATCATTAACAAAAAGAATTTTGCTTTCATCTGATATAATATTATTTTTAATCATAGTATTTATTTTTTCAATTAATCTTTTTGCGGTTTCATGTAGTACCTCTTCTTCATTATAGCAAGGTATAACTAAATATAAAGTATCTTTCATATAGCACTTTCTCCTTAATTTCGGTAATTTTAAATACTTATGTATGCATTTTAATAATATTTTTAATACAAAATCAAATATAACGTATCTCCTACAAAAATAAATTGCTCATCTTTAGAAAACTCATCCCAATTTTTCCCCTTAAAGTACTTCTCATATATTGTTGAATCCATTGGTACTTTAATATAATCTTTATCTGAAAAATAATTTATCATATTCACATTGGCCCAAGGTGTTATAAATGCCCTTATATTAGTATCATAAATTGAATATCCAATATTTTTATAATTATATGTAGGTTTTGTATCATTTTCTGCAGCAATATATTTAACCTTAATATTATTTTGATTTTCGTATTTTTCAATTTCTTGATTAATCATTGAAACATATTCTTGATCTAATCTATTGCTTTCCATATGATTAATACCAATGTTCTGTATTTGTATATAATTGATTATTAAAAACGTACTTGATATAACCAGTAATGCTCTCTCCATTCTCTTATTATTTTTACAATTAAACATTACTAAAATAATAAGAGAAGATAAAAACACAAAAAATCCTACAATAGTTCTTTGTGCTAACCATAGATTACTTGTAAATAAATGTGGTGCAAATATAATTAAATAATTGATAACTATAACACATATAAAATATGCAATATTTTTTTTACAATATTTATTTTTTCTTAGTAAATAACCAAGCATAAAAAATAATACAATACCAAATATACTAACACTATATTTAGGAAGAAAATTATATGCATTATTCCAAATACTTTTTTGTACTCTTAAGACTCCTTCCATATTTGTTTTTATAACTTCAAAACTAAAACTCGGTGCCCTATCACCCTTTACAGCTATTCCTAATACTATTGCTAATTTTAATAATAAAACATTCAAGACAGAATTAGAAAAACCTATAAAAAGTACGAGAAATGATTCTTTGACAGAAACCATGTTTAAGTTCATTTTATTTTTAATTAAACAAATCACTAAACTGTATATAATAAAAATGCCTAAATTTGCTTGATATATTCCCATAGAAATCATTAAAAATAGGAAGGAACCTATAATATTAATAATTCTATTACCTTTATTTAATATGTAAATTGCTGCAACAGTACTAACTAATCCTGTACCTAAGAAAAAAGTAATCTCCGGATACAAAAACCATTCTAATAAAAATACATTTATAAAAGATAATATAATTGAAATATTAACCAATATCCACTGACTAAATTTTAAGCTTTGTAAATACTTACTTATAATCGAAAACAATATTGTACTTGACGCCGCAATACAAATTATTAAATATACTGAAAATATTTGCTGATTTAATGTTGGATTAATATTTAATTTATTAAATATTAAATTTAAAAAATATGTAACCATTCTCCCTTGCATTAGATATTGCATTCCTAAATTATCATATATAATAGCATAAGAATCTACAGAAAAATGCATTTTCAGAAACATTGCATAAGCAATTCCTACAAAAATTAAATGTGTTATAAATATTTTAATATTACTACTTTCAAATTCTAATTTTTTCATATTAATCACATTTTCATTCAAATTTTCTTTCATTAATTTCTCCTTACAAATATTTTTAATCATTATTTATTATAATAATGCCATAATTCTCATAAATTTATCCAATTAAAATTTAACTCGTTGTACTATATTATTACAATTGATTAATTTTAATTAGTACAACGAGTTACACTACTTTTTAAATATTCTTTTTAAAATATTTTTTTAAAATTTTATATCCTTTTTTACATATCTTAAATATTATAGGGGTATTTTCAAGCTTATTTTTTACTTTTCCCTTCAAAGTTTTTCTATCAAAGATCGTATAAATCATAAACTTAATAATCTTATTTCTTCCCCATAGTATTTTCTCTATCATACTACTATAATCCATACCACTATCTAAACCTAAAGTAGGATTTTCAGCTTTTAGTATTTCTATTTCATTTTTAATAAATTCATATATATTAATTCTATCTCTAGCACCATAAACTAAATCTTCAAAATAAGAAGCCTTAAATATTTTTCTATCAATATCTTTTGAATTTATAAGCATTCCTTCAAATACAAGTGATACTTCTTGACTCTTAAAAGGAATATATTCAATATATTCTTTAAAAATTTCAATATAATCTTCTGTAAAATCAATTGCACCTTTTTGAATTAAATCTACAATAAAGAAATCTTGAAAATCTTTTTCTTCTAAATCAAACCTTGGTATTACTGTTCCTTCTTTTCTTTTAAATCCTATACAAGAAGGTCCTGGATCTGAAAGAAGATGTTCTCTTATTAATCCAGTCATGTTAGGAGTAAAATCATAAAAACTTTTTATTTTAAAATTATGCTTTCTCTTAACACTATCTGATTTCTTACTGTCACTATGTATAAAATACACATTTATTCCTTCTCCTGCTAGCTTTGAAACTGCTCCTTGAATCCTTCCACTATAACCCAAATCAAAAGTAACATCTTTTTTACAATTTAAAATTGAATAATAATCTTTTGCAACATTATAAGATTTCTCATGCTTCATTCCGTCATATAAGTTTTCTAAATAATATCTCATAAAATTATTATACTCATCTTCGTTTTCAAATGCTTTATTATATAAAATTCCATTATTCCTTAAATTTATTTCTATATCTTTATTAACTTCTTTTGAACAAAACTTAAGTAAAGATAAAATTGTCTTTGGAGTATGATTTCTAAATTCAATAGGTAAATCATAAAAATCAAGTTCATTTATAAGCATTCCTGGTAAAAGTGATTTTCTAGATGTATAAATATACTTAGCTTCTGGTGCATTTTTATATACTTCATGATACTTTTCGTATATTTTCATAGGAAGATACCCATCTCTAGACATAAAATGAATATTATCATATTCTTTTTCTTCTGATTCTTCCATTATCCATTTTACTATTCCTGCCATATGCATCCCAACAGCATAATATCCCATAAAATATGGATCAATATTAAAATCACTAACTTCATTAAAACTTCTATATGGATTATCAAAATACTTGTTTGCCACAAGTGCTAACATTGAACGAAATCCTAATGAATCCATAAAGCCTTTTGGATTCTGTACACTTCCACATGCAGACTTGGCTATATAACCACAATTATTAGTGCATACATTAGGAATTTTATTTTCAAAAACCTCTAATGCCTTTGGAATAAACATAGTTTTAATTCCAACTGCCTCAGCATTTATGATATCATTTTGCCATGTATCACCTAAATGAAGAATTTTATTTCCTTTAACGTTCAAATCTTCTAATACTGTTTTAAATAGTGCACCATTGTATTTAGTTAATCTTAATGTAGAAGATAAATATAACTTTTCATATCCATAATATCCATTTTTACTTAATATTTTAACAATAGTTTCTTCATCAAGATACATATCTGAAACTATGATTACTTTTTTTCCACATATTAGTGCAGCATCAAAAAGTTCTTTTACAGACTTACGCTCACGACAAAGTTGTATCTCTAATTTTTTTTCTTCTTCTTTCATCAAATTTGCAATGTCAACAGGTATATTGTATTCCATACTTATATAATTATAAATTTCATCAATATTAACATCTTGAAAAGAAGGATGTAAACCGCTTTCCTTTTGTCTTGCTATAGATTCTGCAGCAATTCTTATTTTATAAAAACTGATATTAGTCTCATATAATTCTTCGAATTTCTTATCTAACATATAAAATAAATCAGTAGGATTATAAAGCGGACGACATATTAATGTATCAAATATATCAAAGCTAATATACTCATAATCCCCTGTTATTATTTGTTCTTTTATGTGTTCTAGTCCACCGTTCCATTTTGTGTTAATAGATTCAAAGAAATGATCGTCTTCACTAGTATGTTCTTTATATTGTGGTAAAAATTCTTCCATAATTTTAGCTGCACATACTTTTTTGTGACCAAAGAAAACTCTTTCTCCAAGTTCCCTCCACATTCTAGAATAATACTTTTTAGTTTCTAAAAATTTATCTTTTATCCATTGTGGTGCATTAACATCTTCAAAAAAATCATTTACAAAATCAAATACTAATTTTATATCTTTCATATTTTTTTCAAATTTTTTTATTGTTATATCATCTACATTTGTTGATGCATCTCCATTTTGACAATAGAAATATCCATCATTTTGTGTTGTAGTAACTTTTTCAGCATAGTAAAACATCAATGTGGAAAAAGCAATATCTTCTGTCATAATTAAATGCTCTGTTATTTTGTTATAATATTCTAAACACTTATCCCATAATTCCTTTTTATATAATTTATTCCATACTGTATGCCACGAATAACATAACCCCTTTTGATTGAAATAATTATTTCTTACTTCTTCTCCGTTAAGCTCATCAAACAAAAAACAACAATCATGTAAATTATTAATATATTGTTCTTCTTTACTTTTTTCAAAAATTGTTTTACCAATTACAATATCCGAATTATTTTTGATTGCATTCTTTACCAAGCAATGATAAAAATCTATAGTTACATAATCATCACTATCAATAAATGCAATATAATCACCAGTAGCAATTTCAGCACCTTTTAATCGTGCACAAAATAATCCCTTATTTTTTTCATATGTAACATACTTTATTCTTTCATCATGTTCCATATAAGAATTTATTATTTCCTCTGCATTTCCTGGGGAACAATCATTTACAACAATGATTTCGATATTTTTATAACTCTGATTTACAACACTATCTAAACAACGTTTTAAATACTTTTCCGTGTTATAAACTGGTATTATAATAGAAATCAAAGCATCCATCATAATAATCTACACTCCTAATCAATTTATTTTTTTATAAATTTTCCGAAAAAGCTTTTTTTTAATTTTTCTTCTAATTCAAAAAGAATATTTTCTTTTTCTGCAATTCTAGTTTCTAGTTCACTAATATATCTGTCTTTACCTTCTACGTTCAACTTATAATCATTTAAAATTTTATCTTTTTCACTAATTTGAATTTCTAGTTCGTTTATATATTTATCTTTACCTTCTACATTTAACTTATAAGCATTTAAATCTTTATCTTTTTCTAAAACCTGTTTTTCTAATACTCCTATATATTTGTTCTTTTCAATCATATCTTCATTGTATCTGTTCAAATGAAGATCTTTAACTTTTAATTGCTCCATTAAACTATCAATATAGAATTTATTGTCCTTTAATATAAAATATCTTTTTCTTAATTCTTCTCTATATTCTACAGACAAAGCATTATTTTGTCTTTGATATTTGCTTAAATTGATTTTATTAATAGCTCTCATATATTTTTCTTCTGAAAGAAAAATTATTCCTAGTCCCCAACTAAAATCAAATCTCATTGTGTTTTTAAATTTTTCACTTAATTCATTCCAAAATTTATTTGATCCCATTATACTTCCTAATACAATATCTTCACTTATATCATGCAAAAAAATTATTCCATCATTTTTCACCTTAGGAAACCACGTATAAAAGTCATGCTTAACATCATCATAATGATGAGAACCATCAATATGTAATACATCAATTGAATTGTCTTCAAATTTTGAAATTGCTTCATCAAATGTCATTCTTAACATATTTATTTTTTGTTCAGAATAGAATTTATCTATTGTCTTTTTAAAAACCGAATATACATCATTTTCATAATCATTCTTTGTAAAATCATCACCAGACCACGTATCAATTGCATCAAGTTCTGTATTCAAATTAAAATCTTTTATCGCTTGAGCAAATGCAAACGCCGAACATCCATAATGACTTCCTAATTCAACAATAGTTTTTGGTTTGAAAAAACTCACAAAATCATATGCAAAATTTCTATGTCCTGACCAAGGTGAATATCTAAGTAAATCATAATTTATTTCATCACATTCAAACTTTGGTTCATGATAGCTCCATTCTTCCATTTTAATTATCCCCTCTTATTTTTTAATTTACTTTACTCTTTCAATTGTATAGTCTTCAATAGAATTATTAAATACTCCAAAAATTGTTTTTCCAATTGTACTTGCAACTACATGTATCGCATTATTAATCCAACACTCTTCGGTTTGATTTAAAACATCAATACCTTCACCAATTCCTAAAGTAATAAAATAATCACCTTCTCTTATTTCTGGCCATGTAACTTTAAAAGATATGATATTTTTTCCTTTTTCTAATTGAAACTGTTCCACTTCTGATGTTAAAGATGTTTGCCCAAATACTTCATTACCATATTTATCTCTTGTTTGATAACCAACAATTAAATCATCTATGTCTTTATTAGAATCTACTATAAGTGAAATATGAATTTCATCATCCCTTTGGCAATATTCTGCAAAAGGCTCATCATTAATAGAGTAAAAATATTTTTCAATAATTACATCCATCTTCCCACTATATTCATTCTGCTTCGGAATTTTATAATCTTCTAAATTAAGTACTTCATTTGATTTATTTGAAGTTAATGATAAATTTTCTTTTACTTGTCCTTGTTTAATTCTAAAGTATTGTGTAATAGCTTCATTAGGTTCACCATCAAATTCTAAGTTCCCTTTATTCATAACAATAATTCTTTTACAGAATTTTGTCATTGCATTTAAATCATGTGATACAATCAATACAGTAGATTTACCAGCTAATTCTTTTATTTTTTTATAACATTTTTGTTGAAAGAATACATCTCCAACACTTAAAGCTTCATCTACGATTAGAATATCTGGCTCTACATTAATTGCTATGGCAAATGCCAGCCTTACAAACATTCCTGATGAATATACTTTTACAGGTTGATTTATAAATTCTCCAATATCTGCAAAGTCTAATATATCTTGCAATTTTTCATCAGTTTCTTTCTTTGAAAATCCCATCATCATTGCATTAAGATATATATTTTCAAACCCTGTGTACTCTGGGTTAAATCCTGCTCCTAGCTCTAACAATGCTGAAACCTTTCCTTCAATATCTATTTTTCCTTCACTTTGTGTTAATACTCCAGCTAAAATTTTTAAAATAGTAGATTTTCCTGAACCATTTAATCCAATTAATCCAACACATTCACCCTTTTCTATCTGAAAACTTATATCATTTAAAGCATAAAAATCTTTATGATACTTTTTTCCTGATATAGAAAAAGCTTCTTTTAATCTATCTTTTTTATTATTATATAAAGGATATACTTTCTTCACATTCTCTACATTAATTACACTCAAATTTTACACTCCTTATAATTCATCTGCTAAATGAGGTCTTAATTTTTTAAAAATTAAAGTTCCAAAAACAAATAAAATAATAGTTACCATCCAAAAATAAATTGATGTATTTATTCTATGCCAAAATGGTACTCCATAAAGAAAACTATCTCTATAACCTCTAATAATATAATAAATAGGATTTATTTTTAATAGCTTACCAATCCAAGAATCCATTTTATCCGCATTCCAGAAAATAGGTGTAATCCAAAAACCAATTTGTAAAATTACTGATATTAATTGTGTCATATCTTTAAAAAATACTGAAAGTGCAGATACAGCCCAGGATAATCCCATACAAAATACTATAAGTGCAAATGTATAATAAAAGGATTGAAAAAAATATGCATTGATTCCATATCCATACATTCCAAATATCAAAAATATGAATAAAACAAAAAATATATGTACAAAAAAGGCTGATACTATCTTCATAATTGGCAAAATACTAACTCTAAATTTTACTTTCTTAACTAAATAGTTATATTCATATAAACAATTAGAAGTAGACATTAAAATATCATTAAAGAAAATCCAAGGAATATATGCAGGCACAAACCATAAGATAAATGGAAAATTATCAATGGGAACTGATTTAAATCCCATTTCAAAAACAAACCAAAACACTAAAATTGTAATTAAAGGTTGAACAAATGCCCATATAATCCCAAATATAGAACCTGCATATTTTGCTTTAAAATCATTAATTGATAATCTAAATAATAATTCTCTATCTTTAATCAGATCTTTTAAGAACTGACAAAATCCTAAAACCATAAAAATAACCTCCAAAAATATCCTAATAATATTGAAAACATTCAGTATTATTTAGGTTAATAAATTGTTAAATATTTATATTATTAATCCACGTGAGTTGCTTTATTAACTTCAAATAAACTATAGTTAATTTACTTTATTCAACTTTAAATAATGAAGATACTCACATATTAAACAACTTAAATTAAATAGCTTTTTACATGATATATTAGATAACTTAATAGTTCCATTAATCCAAAAAGATTCATTATATTTTATTTGTTTATTATTTAAAAATATATTTCTATATATTTTATAAAAAATATTATATTGCCACAATTCCTCATTTGTAAGTTTCTCCGCTAAATTTAACATATAACTTTCACTCGGATCATCAGCAAAGGGTATGCTTCCATATACGGTAGCTTCATTTATACTTGGAAACATCATAAAACTTTTAAGTAACTTTTGAGTTAAATTAGATAACTTATCTATGAAAATATTATTCCACTCATTTTCACTTACAAACAATTTCGTAAACTTTTCCACAGTATTTAATTGTAAATTCACGTTCCATTTCAGTTCTTGATCGCTAAAAACTGCATTAATTGAATTATTATTGTTTCTTTTGTATCCTACTGTCATTCCATGATTTGCACTACACATACATTCAAATAAGTTGTTATTAAAAAAAACTCGTCTAGAACTATTAAATTCTTTAGAAAAATAAAAACAATTGTAGTCTCCATCTTCTACTTTTCCATTTTCAAACATACCAAAATAATATCCGCATAAAGTTCTATTATCACCTGCATAAGAAAGAATTTGCCTTATATTACGTTGCATCGACCCAAGCCAACCTACATCGACAATTGCATAATCTCTGTTTTCTGTTAGTCCTTCTTGAACAAAATATTCATATATTATTTTATATTTAGATTTTGAGTGTTCTAATGCTTCTTTTATAAAACATTCATTATTTTTTAATTTTTCTCGTAAAATAATTAATTCATCCTTAGTTAAAAGCTTTTCTTTAAATTTAACATCAATCTCATTAAGTATTTTGCCTTGCATTTCACAACTTATTCCTGCACGTTTTAATACTATCTTAGGTGAAACTTTAACCCCATACTCACAAAAATATTTCATTGCCTCATTTTTATCAATAAAATAAATAGGTTCTCTTAACACCAAACGACTTACATATAAGTATCTACAATCTATATTTATTTTATATTTATTACATATAACTTTAGCTATTTTATACATGATATAACCATCCCTGGAAAGGAAATATAACCGTTGCATTCCTCGTCTTTGTGCATCTTTCAATATATATATGACATAACTAACTAATACTGGTGCCGTCACCAGTACAGATGTTTCATATATTACACTATCTTCATAAGATAAATTTTTTGGCATGTTTTTTAATAATTTTTGACTACTAGTATAAAAATCAACAACATTTTGATATCTTTTTAGAATCTTTCCATAATATTTTATTTTTTTCGAAACATTCTTGTCCATATCCTTATTGTTCTCCTTACTTTCTTTAAAAGAAATAATACAAATGCTACAGGCGAAATACCTAATAAACTAATTACACTATTAAATTGTCTGCATTTCTTATCTTCTGTCATCTTCAATATATACTGTGTCTGCTTAAATAAATCTTTTGCTTCTTTTCTATGCTCTTTATCTACTTCGTAAATAGTCGCTAAATTTAAAATATATTCTACTACTAGTTTCGTTTTCATTCTATATGAGAAATTTATCTCGTTATTTTTATGTAATAGATCCATACATTCTTTTGTAATTGTAAGATAATCATACATAAACTTAATACTAACTTTATTCATTATAGAGTTTTCTCTTCCTAATTTGTAACAATAATAAGGATTATGATAAAAAACTATATTTTTAGATTTCAATAAGGTTTTTACAGCAAAATCAATATCTTCGCATAAAAATCCCTCTTTAAATTGAAATTTATTTTCTTGCAAAAAACTTCTATTAAATATAAAACGCCATGCATTCCAAAAACACCCATGAGGCAATAAAAATTTCATCATATATGAATTATCACAAATTAGATCTTCACTTCCCTCAATTTGATTAATTCTATCAATTATCTTTTCTTCTTGAGAAACTCTAAAAAAATCACTAACTACTATGTCTATTGATTTTTTTCTTATATTTTTTAACTTTTCTATAACTCTTGAGAAATTTTCACTTATAATATAATCATCGCTATCTATAAATGCAATATATGTGCCTTTCGCTTCCTTAAGTCCACTGTTCCTTGCATTAGAAAGCCCTCCATTTTTTTGATTTATAACTTTAATCTCACTATATCGTTTTTCGAAGTCCAAGCAAATATTAAAGCTATTATCTGTGCTTCCATCATTCACCAAAATCACTTCATAATCTGTCAATTTGCATGCTAGTATACTCTCTAAACATCTCTTTAAATAAGTTTCCACATTATATACCGGCACAACAATACTTAGAAACACATTTTCACCTCTTTATAAAAACAATTTTGTATTTATTTTAACATAATAAAATAAATAAATAAACGGATTTTACAATATTTACTCATTGGTAGTTATTTCAGGCAAGCCTTTTTTTATAAAGCATGCAGCAATTATTCCAATTTGAGTAATTATAGATTAAGTACGATTAATCGTTTATTGCAAAACTTCACATAAAATGATATTATACAGCTAGTTAATTTATATATATCTACTGTATAAAGGATGGGTATAATAATGATAAAAGAAAATCAAACATTTTTAAATCAAATCAATGCTATTTCAGATATTATAATTCTATTTATATCAATGATATTAGCGTATTTCATTCGTTTTCATATATTTTCATCTAATACAGATTACATTAGGTTATTTACGTATATTCAATTTACTGTCGTTATAATTCCTATAAATTTGATTATATTTTATTTTTTTAATTTATATCATTCATTTAGAACTACAGCTTTTATCAATGAATGTATTAAAATTATTAAATCAAATACAATTCTTATAGCAATTTTGTTGTCTTTATTGTTTGTATTAAAATTAGTTCATATTTCTAGATTAGTTCTTGTAATTTTCTATTTTGTAAATATTCTTTTAATAATCTCTAAAAGATTAATTTTAAGAAAAATTCTTTCAATGTTTAGAGAAAAGGGACTAAATTTAAAGCATGTGCTTATTATCGGTGCTGGTGAAGTTGCTAATGAATATTTAAATGTTATTAAAACTAATAAGAGCTATGGTTATAGTTATTCTGGATATGTAGCTAACAATTCAGATTTTCAAGGCAAAAAACTTGGTAATTATCATGACTTATTAAATGTATTATATGAGTACAAGCCTGATGAAGTTATTTGTGCTCTAGATATATCTGATTCAAAATATCTAGAAAATATAGTTTCAGATTGTGAAAAAAGTGGTACTAAAATTTCAATTATTCCATTTTGCTATAAATACATTCCAAGTAAACCTTACATAGATCAAATTGGAAGCATTCCTCTTATTAATCTTAGAAGAATTCCTTTAGACAATTTAGGAAATGCTTTTATAAAAAGAGCACTAGATATAATAGGTTCACTTGTCTTATTAATATTAGTCAGTCCAATTATGATTATTACCTCTATTATAATTAAATGTACTTCAAAAGGCCCTATTATTTTTAAACAGAATCGTGTAGGCTTAAACAAAAAAATATTTACAATGTACAAATTTAGATCAATGAAAGTTAATTGTTCGGAAAAAACTGGTTGGACTACAAATAATGATCCTAGAAAAACTAAATTTGGTTCTTTTATTCGTAAATTTTCAATTGATGAATTACCTCAATTTTTAAATGTTTTAAAAGGTGATATGAGCTTAGTAGGCCCTCGACCTGAACTTCCTCACTTTGTTGAAACCTTTAAAGATGAAATACCTCTTTATATGGTTAAACATCAAGTAAAGCCAGGAATAACTGGACTAGCCCAAATTAAAGGTTATCGAGGAGATACATCTATTAAGAAAAGAATTCAATATGACATATATTATATCGAAAATTGGAACATACTAATGGACATAACTATATTACTTCAAACTGCTTTTAAGGGATTTAAAAATAGTGAAAAATTAGCAACAAGCAGCAGCAACCAAACTACAACTAATAATGGAGTAAAATTATGAAGAAAATACTTTTTGTAGCATCAACCTTATCGCATATAGAAAACTTTCATATGCCATATATAAAATACTTTAAAGAACATGGTTATAATGTACATGTTATAGGAAAAGCTAATAATAAATCTGAACTTAAATGTATTGATAAAATTATACCTGTTCCTTTTCAAAAAAATATGTTTTCTATTAAAAATTTTTCTAATGCAATAAAAATCAGTAAAATAATCAAATCAGAAAATTATGATATTATAAGTCTTCATACTACACTTGCAGCTTTCTTTACTAGACTAGGTATAATGTTATCTTTCAACAAACCCAATCTAGTAATAAATACTGTTCATGGATATTTATTTGACAATAACAGTTCATTTATAAAAAAAATAATTATGGTTATGGCCGAAAAAATCACCAAATGTGTTACTGATACTATAATCGTAATGAATCGTGATGATTATAAAATTGCACAAAAACACAAACTTTACAGAAATAATATATACTCAATAGATGGTATGGGAATAAATTTATCATCTTATTCTCCTATATCATATGAAGATAAAATTGCTTTAAGAAAAAAACATCACTTTTCAATTAATGATTTCTTCCTAATATATGTAGCCGAATTTTCTAAACGCAAAAATCAAAAATTTATTATAAATACAGTAGATAAACTAGTAAAAGATGGTTACACAAATATTAAGTTATTATTACTTGGCGATGGAATATTGTTAGATGAATTAAAAACTTATACTAAAGAATTAGGAATTAATAATAATGTATTCTTTATTGGTTATACAAAAGATACATGTACATACTATCAAATGGCTGATATATGTGTTTCATCTAGCAGAATTGAAGGATTGCCATTTAACATTATGGAAGCTATGTGCGTTGGTCTTCCTATAGTTGCATCTAATGTAAAAGGCCACAAAGATTTAGTAATTCCAAACGAAAACGGATTTCTCTTTGAATACGATAATGATTCTGAATTTTATACATATATAAAAACAATATATGATAGTAAAGAAATCCAATACAAAATGTCTAATAAAAGTTTAGATTTAGTTGAAAATTATTCTATAAATAATATTTTACCAAAGACAATTAATATTATTTTAAATGAGTATAAGTCACATATATAAAATGTGGCTTATTTTTTATATTCTCCTCTTAATTAAATATAGATAAACAAACTAAGAGCTAAATTTAAACTTCGAAATATATTCTAACTAGAAAGAAGCTGTGTTCTTTTTTGGAGTGTTACATTTATAATTGAGCTGTAATCATTTCTTCAGTAGAAGTTGTCTAATTCTTACTTGTTCTCAACTTGTTTGAGGAACATGTAGGAATTGATACAACTTCTGCTGATAGAAATCCACAGCCCAATTATATAGCAACCGAGAAAAAGAATATAGCTTCTTTCGTTAAATTACCACATAAGCCTAAATTCTAAATTGTTTATCTATATCGCAATCACCCTATTTTATTGCAATGACATACTCACGGTGCTATAATATTACATATTTGTATAGAGAAATTACAAAAATAAATATTAGGATGTGTAAGAATTGCAAAATATGAAAACTAATTCAAGAGAAAAACCTATTAATTTTTTCTTTCCAATTGCATTTATATTAGGAATCGTTCCTTTAATTGTTCGCTTAACTTTTATAGAACCCGATTCTAATCTTGCCAAGCTATATGGCACTACAAAACGAAGTGATTTATTTTCACAAAGAAAAGCTTTGTTTTTACTAATTTTTGCTATTATCTTGGTCGGAATTAGCGTTGTCTTCTTTAAAAAAATTTTTGACAAAAAAGATAAAATAGTTAATTCTATTTTAATTTCATCAGGTGTATTTTTACTATTCACTGTAGCTTCTGCAATATTATCACCATATAAGCAACAGGCTTTTTATGGTATGTATGATAGAGCTGAAGGTCTCATTACAATAGCCTGCTATATGATTATTTTTATCTATTCTATTTATACCTTCAAAACTACAGATAATTATAACTATATTGTTATTCCAATTCTAATCGTAGTTGCTATTAATTCATTTTTAGGTTTCTTTCAATATATAGGGCAAGACTTAATTAAAAGTGATCTAGGTAAGTTAATTGTTGTCCCTAGTGAATATACAAATATTTCTCTAACTTTGTCATATGAAGCTGGAAAGCTATATGGTACTTTATTTCATTATAACTATGTTGGTAGTTTTGTAGCGATTATATTACCAATATTATTTTGCATAGCTATATTTGAAAAGTATGAAATTGGATATAAACTATTTGCATGTATAGGAAGTTTACTTTCTATTTGGTTATTACTTGGAAGTACATCTCGTGCTGGAATAATTGGTCTTGTTATGTCAATAATTTTTGGTGCGATTATATTTGGAAAATTAATTTTAAAGAGAAGAAAACAATTTTTAATAGGTCTTGGTTGTATAATCATTGTAGCTATCATAGGTAACTTTGCAACTAAGGGAGCTATATTTGCAAGAATCCCTAGCTTAATATCCGATTCTTTTAGTGTTTTTAAAGACACAAGTGATTTTGATTATAGAGAACATTCGGCTGTTAAAGATGTAAAAAATACTGATACGGGTGCAGAAATAACATTAGCTAATGATACTTTAAAAATTGGTTTTGAAAATGGTAATTATGTATTCAAAAATTCAAAAGATGAAATTATACAGTTCGTTAGAACCAATGATAAAGATAAATCATATAAAACAGATGCACAAAATTTCTCAAATATTTCTTTACAATTTGCTAAACTTGCTAAAACATCAAGCAGAGCTGATGGTGTAATTGTAAATATTGATAATAAAACTGGATTTATGTTCAAGTTAAAACCGAATAATACCATTCATTTAGTAGATTATAGTAGTGGAATTGATGTTGACGTTGTTTATCCTGATACTATTGGATTTAAAGGTAAAGAAAAACTTGGTTCTATGAGAGGATATATTTGGGCAAGAGCACTTCCTTTATTAAAACAAAATATCTTAATTGGCAGTGGCCCTGATACTTTTATTTTCAGATTCCCTCAAAATGATTTAATTGGAAAATACTATGCTTATGATACAACTAATATGGTTGTCGATAAACCACATAATCTTTACCTACAAATAGCATTAAACGAAGGTGTAATTGCATTATTAGCATTTTTAGCTGTAATGATAATCTACATTGTTGACAGCATTAAATTATATGCTCTAAAAAATGAATATGATAAGGATCAAATTCTTGGTATAGCAACTTGCTTAGGTGTAATTGGATACTTGTTTGCTGGATTATTTAACGATTCAGTTGTAAGCGTTGCTCCAATATTTTGGATAGTTTTAGGTGTAGGAGTTGCAATTAACTTTATTAATAGACAAAAACTCAAAAAAATTTGTAATAAATCACTTTAACATAAATAATAGTTAGACACTAAAAAATACTTCATATGGAAATCTTAAATTCCATATGAAGTATTTTTTTGAAGTTTACACTATTATCTTACCCATGCTCCATCAGATCCTAATCTATATCCACCAACATATGTGTCGTGTAACATAGCTCCTTTAGTTCCATCTGAGTATGGTTTTAAGTAATACCAAGTTCCATTCCAATCTTTAAACCAGCCAGTTTGCATTTTTCCTTGTTCATCCATGTGATACCAATTTCCGTTTATATTTTGCCAACCTGTTTTTCTAACTCCATCAAAACTTAAATAATACCAATCACTTTCAAGTTCTAACCAACCAGTTTTCCTATTTCCATTTTCATCCAAATAGCATACTTGTCCATTTTGAATACTCCAACCATTTGCATTAACTACAGTTGTATCATCTGTAGATGTACTATCCGATGAAGTATTTGTTGATGATGAACTTCCTCTAGTTATATTTAGAGTATAAACTCTTTCATCATCATCATTTGTGATTTTTACTTTAATTGTATTTTTTCCTTCATCTAAAGTTACTTTCTTTTCATAATCATCATCTTCATGTACTGCGCTATCATTAACTCTAACTTTATAATCATGATCTTCTGGTTCAGCCATAACTTTTACATAAGAAACATCTTTTTTAACTTTTATATCATATGAAGTTGTTTCTTTATCAAAGTCAAAATCAATATCATCTCCAGAATAAGTTAAAGTTAAATCATCTAGATAAATATCATCATAATCACTACTATCATTGTCATCATCATTATCATTATTATCATTATTATTACCAGTATACTTTACCTTAATAGTGTAGTCATATAACTTATTTTCTTTATCACTATATTTGGGATTATCCTTATCTGGTTCTTCACTATATACTCTTACAGTTAGTTTAGTAGTACTAGAATCTAAGCTAATAGATTTATTTGCTTTTTGACCTTTACTAGAGCTTGAATCATTAGTAAATACTCTTACATACTTATCATTAACTCCATCTATCTTAACCTTTATTTTTTTAGAATTGGTTTTAGCATAATATTGTATGTCATATTTCATATCATTTGAATCTACTTTATCATCTGAATCATAACCCTTATCATCATAACATCTAATAGTGCTACCGCTATTAGTTTCAAGTTTTAATGATGATAATTCACTACTATTAGTCTCTGCTGCATAAGCTGCCTTCATTCCTAAATTTAATTCTGTTGGCGCAAGTGTAACTGCTCCACTTACAGCTAATGCAAGTGCAACAATTTTAATTACATTTTTCTTCATTTATTCCTTCCCCCTATTTCTGAAAATAAAATGTTAATTCACATTTTATTTTGTATTTGATATATTAAAAAACTTTTAATATATCTTAACATTCCAATATGGTAATATATATTAAAATTTTCTTAATTTATAATAAATTTATCATTTAATATATAATACATATACTATATAATACATAAATTTTCTATAATTTAGGTACTTTTTTATTTTATGCATATAAAATACTATAAATAGATATAATTATCTTTTATTTTTTAATTTACATTATGTGAGTAAACTATTGTTCAAAATATAAACTCTTTAAGTATATTAGCAGAAACACACTTAATATCTTTTACATATTATTTATTTTATCAATATACCTAAAAAATGACTTCTGAAAAAATACAGAAGTCATTTGTTTAATTTGTATCTTATTTATAATACAACAGAATTGCTACTATTATTTAGTAACTGTAAGTTTGTATGTGTTAAGTACTTTATAAGTTACACCAGACTCAGCATCTTGTGAACGAACAATTTCTTTTATAACTATAACATTGCTAGCACCTGCATTTATGTCAATTGCATACATACCATCTTTATCTGCTGTTATATTAACATCAGTTCCATCTTCATTTGTAGCATAGAAGTATGAATTATCATCAGATTTATTATCAATTGTAAATCTAAACATTCCATCTGCATTAGCTCTTGCGCTATAAGTATCATCTGATTTTTTAGTTATTTTATTATATCCACTAGCAGCATTTATTGCATAACTACTGCTACTCTTATGGTGTCCAGCACCTGATGAACCTGATGATCTTGATGAACTTGATGAATTATTGCTTCCAGTAGTATTTGGTGTTTGTGATATACCTGATGAACTAAATCCTTTATCTGGAGTTGGGATATTATCACCTGTAGCTTCACCACTTGCTGCAAATGTATAAACTACTCCGTTAATTGTAACTTGTCCAGTTTGCATTGCTCCTGATGCTGCTAAATAATATACTTTTCCATCAACTTCAACAACACCAGTTTGCATTGCTCCTGATACACTTGTGAAGTACCAAGTACCATTATCATTTACCCAACCTGTCTTCATTGCTCCATTTGAAGCTGTGAAATACCAGTTACCGTTATAATTTACCCATCCAGTTTGCATTGCTCCTGATGCATTTGTATAGTACCAAGTACTTCCATCTAGTACCCAACCTGTCTTCATTGCTCCTGAAGCATTTGTATAGTACCAAGTGCTTCCATCTAGTACCCAACCTGTTTTCATAGCACCTGATGCATCTGCAAAATACCAAGCGCTTCCATCATTTATCCAACCTGTTTTCATGTATCCAGTTGAATCAAAATAATACCATTTTCCATCTATAGCTCTCCAGCCAGTAGAATATGAATCTCCTTCTGTATTCCACCAACCTGTAGAATTTTGCTTCCATGCTGCTGATGCTCCTACTGGAGATACTGTAGAGATTGCAGCAACTGTTAATGCAACTGCAACTAATTTTCTTAACTTTAGATTTTTCATTTTTATATACCCCTCCTAATTATATTTATGTTTATTAATATACATTCTTGTTGGTATCATTAAGATTGCTCCTACAACAAATGTTATTATTCCAAAAATTGATAATATAGATAGAAAACGCTTTACTGTATTACAAATTATATCTTTTAAATAATCTGTATTTACATTGATGATATTATAAATTTTAAACATATTACCACCAAGCGATATTGCTAATAAAAATACTCCTGAAAATAAAAGACTAATTCCTATCCACTTTACAATCGAAATAACATTTTTCTCTAACATCAGTAGCGCTATAGCTAATACTATAGGTGCAATAATAAATGCTACTCTCATCTTATAAAATATAGATATCACTTTAGCTATTGTTTGAATCTTACTTGAATTCATCAAACTATTTAAGCTTATTTTTTGAACTTCTTTGTCTATAATATTTCCAGCTTCATCAGCTAATTTATTTACAATACTATCTAACTGATTTTGAATAATAGATTTTTTATCATCTGAAATACTGTTTAGCTTGTCCTTCACATTACCATTATGATTAGAATTTGATGTAGAGTTTCCCTCTTTTATCTCATTCTGATTAGATGATGATTCTTGTGAAGAATTATCATCAGAGTTACTCTGAGACTTAGCAGCATTAGCATTAGTAGCATCAGATGATCCTTTTGAAGATGAATCATTACTTGTTTCATCTTTATTATCATCATCCGGTGTTATGCCCTGCTGCCCTAACATTTTCCATGCTTGTTCTTCAGATATTCCTCTATCTTTTAACATTTGTCTAGCTTGATCTTCTGATATACCTTTTTCAGCTAATTTTTTCCTTACTTGATCTTCTATTTCGCTACGAGATGCTAATTTTTCAACTATCATATTATTTGATCCAAAATCTGATTTATTCTGAACATATATAATATTTTGAGTTTCAACTTTTCCCTGAGCATTATCTAAATTCTGAACAATTATCTTTCCTTCAGAACATGATAAATTAGTACTTTTTAGTTGATCATTAAAAGCAATTTCACCATTAGCTAAATTATTTTTTTCATCTTGCGATGTATTTTCTGATAATAAGTTACTACCACCAACAAAAGATTTTAAGATATCTGAAACTCTTTGTTTATATACTGTAGTATCTACAGTATTCATATTATTTTCACCTGTTTTTAAATACTCAATCAAACCAGTAATTGCAGTATCAGATTCTCTTTTTATATCATCTTCTGTTATTAATGATTCCTTAATATCATAATTTATGTTCTTTTCCTTTAGCACAGAATCTATTTTACTATATATGGATTCTGTAACCTTTTTATAAGTACCCTCTTTATTAAGCATATTTATATAAGTGTTTTTATTTAAAACGAAACAATTTATAAATACGGTTAACACAGCTAGCATAATACTAAGCATTAATAATATTTTAATTATAATGCTAGTATATTTATGGGATTCTTTCATTATATATTAATGCCTCCTATTAATGCCTACCTATGCTGTTTATACTGATTAAATATAATTCTCCACTAATTGTAAAATTATAATTAACCTAAGATATTGTTTCCTGCATTAATATCTTCTAAATCTGCAAGAGTTAAAGTATTTAAAATATCTCTTATCTTTTCAGCATCATTCATACTAACTTGAAGTGCTATTGTACC
Organism: Clostridium saccharobutylicum DSM 13864; assembly: GCF_000473995.1. Taxonomy (NCBI): domain Bacteria; kingdom Bacillati; phylum Bacillota; class Clostridia; order Eubacteriales; family Clostridiaceae; genus Clostridium; species Clostridium saccharobutylicum. The sequence goes on from NC_022571.1 coordinate 4,705,208, forward strand.
ATCTTTCTTTTCAACAGATACAGTTGTTGCTCCATCACTATTTTTACCTAAAGTAACACTGTATTCTGAATTAGCTAATAAATTTTTAAGTTTAGTCTCTTTATTAGCTCTATCAGTACCAGTTGCTTTATCAAAAGCTAATACATCATTCACTACATCTATAATTTGACCTCTTAAAATTTTAAATTCTGCATCTCTTGCATCAGCGTCATTTCCACCAACTTCATGACACTTATTTATAATTGCTTCTACTACACTATGTGCATTATCATTAACAGTTCCATTTAAATCAAGGTGATTTAAAAGTCTTTTTCCATTTTCATAATTTTCTAATTCATTTTTAATTGCATTTGTATTAATTCCAATAGCACTAGAAGTAGTTGTATTTTTATCAATACCTAAAATGCTACCTCCATTTTTATATTCCTTAGCCATTGCTACTATTATAGCTTTTTCATCACTAGATAATGATTTTGTATCTGCTGCAAATGATGCAACTGATGTAGAGCAAGCCATAACTAGTCCAAGTGCTCCAATTGATAATAATTTTTTCATTTTCATTTTATTCTATCCCCTTTCAGATTATGTGTTTATATTTACACCTATATAAAATATTGGTAAAATAATTAACTATTTAAACAATCATATGTTTATATTACCCTATTTCCAATAATATTACAATATATATCTCATATTTCTTCTTTGTAATCATAGATTATATCACGGCTTTCATATGCTTATAGGTAAAATAATCCAATAGATTAATCTCCCCTCAAATACATAAACAAAACAACTTTTTATCTTCAGTTATTCTCTTCTTAAAGATTCTACCGGATCCAATTTAGATGCCTTATTAGCAGGTAATATTCCTGATAATATGCTTATGATAATACTTACTCCTACTCCAAAGGCTGCATAAGAATTCTTTATTATAACTACATTAATATTAAACAGTTTATTCGACATAGTATTAATACCATTCATTACTGCATATGAGAAAACAAGGCCAATTACACCACTAAAAACTCCAATTAAAAATGCTTCACAAACAAAAATTCTTCTTATATCTTTTCGTCTCGCACCAATTGCCTTAATTATTCCTATTTCTTTTGTTCTCTCAACAACACTAATATACATAACAACAATTATCATAATTGCTGATACTATTAATGATATTGCCGCTATTCCTGATAATGCATATGTTGTGATATTTATCATTTCATTAAACATTGAGGTCATTTGCTCTTGTGAAGATCCTGAATATCCAAATTCTTTAACCTTTTCTTTAATTGCAGGTGTATATTTTTCACTAGTTGTATTAATATACATTACATTTGGTTTTAAGGCACTATTATTTTCTGAATAGATTTTTTCTAAATCAGAATAATTTAAGAAAACTGATTTAATTATTGATGATAAATCTCCGCTAGCATTCTCAATTCCACTTACAACAAATTCTGCTTTTACAGTTTTTTGATTTAACAAAAGATTTAAGGTTACTTTCTGCCCAACAACATCTCCACCAAGTTTATCACTTACAGCTTTATTTATTAATATTTCACCTTCTTTAGGTAAACTTCCTTCTTGAATGTTTGATTCCGTTATATTTGATGATATTGTTGAAAGTCTTATTAAATTTGATCCTTTTCCATTATAACTTAATGAATTTGAACCCATTGAAATCAATGTATATCCCTTTTCTATTTGAGATACATTTTCTATTTGAGATAACTTTTGAATATCCGTATCTTCAAATGACTTCTCTTTATTTATCTCTGGTTTTTGTATTTTAGCAACATCTAAATCTATTGTCTTATCATCTTCTTCACTAGGCATATTAACTTCAATTACTAAAGGATTAACATGACTATTCATCATTGTATTAAAATATGTTTTAACTCCATTACCTAAAGATAACATCAAAATAACGCTCATTATTCCTATGCTGCCACCTATAGAAAGAAATATATTACGTGCAAACTTTTCTTTCATATTTTTTAAAGCTAATTTTACTGCAGATATTATACCTAAATTCTTTCCTCTTATACCAAAGAACTTAAATCTTTTTTGATTACTAGATGAATCTTCTAGATTATATGTATTTTCAAATTTAAAAATTTCATCGTCCGAAATAATTTTACCATCAGCTATTTTGACTACTCTACTTGAACATGATGCTACTTTTTCAGAGTGAGTAACCATAATTACAAGCTTTCCTTTTTCAGCTATGTTTCTTAATATTTCTAAAACCTGCATTGTAGTTTTTGAATCTAAGCTTCCTGTAGGTTCGTCTGCAATTATTATTTCCGGATTATTAATCAAAGCTCTTGCAATAGCAACTCTTTGTTTTTGACCCCCAGATAATTGACTAGGCTTTTTATTTATTTGATTTTCTAAACCAAGTTCACTTAATATTTCTTTTGCACGCTTAATTCTTGCTTTCTTCTTTACATTAGATAAAGTCATCGCAATTGTCACATTATCTAAAATTGATAAATGTGAAATCAAATTAAAACTTTGAAAAACAAATCCAACTTTACTCTTTCTGTAAGTATCCAATTCTTTTTTTCTAAGTTTACTAATATCTTTTCCATTTACAAGTAATTCTCCTGAATAGTTCGAATCCAATCCACCAATTAAATTCATTAAAGTAGATTTTCCACTTCCTGATTCACCAATTATAGATACTAATTCTCCCTTATTAAAAGATACATTGACATCCTTTATAACATGAAACTTATTGCTGCCACTTATTTTATAATACTTATTAATATTTTTTAATTCTAATAAACACATATATACCTTCTCCTTCTAGTACAATAAACTGTGCTCTAAGGCACATTCAAAAAATAACAAGTCCATTTACCATACTATTTTCCATCATTCCGCATGAGCAAATTAACCTAATATACCCGCTATAAGGACGATTTGCCTCTTTGCCTGATGAAAAATATTCATAGCAACTTTGGACCTGTTATTTATTTTCATATACCTAAACATTGTAATATATTACTATAATCTTGTATAGGTAATTTAGGCAAAATGAAGAAAGCAGATGAAGTAATCATATTCTTCATCTGCTTTCATTTTTTTATTTTTGATTAAATTTTATATATTTCTAATTTAAATTATTTTCTTTTACTATGTATTTATTTAATTTTATTTTTTGAATGTGCCTTAATGATATTATACTGTAATTGTATATGTTTTAGGTGTTACATAATATAATTTTCCTGTAGTCTTTGAAAATACAGATATAGACGCTCTTACATTAAAATCTCCACTGCCTGTAACTGTATATCCATTTTGTAAATCTCCTGATATATAAGCATCCATTCCATTTAATGTAACATAAATATCTTTTTTAACAATACATTCTTCTCCATTTATTGTTACAGTTTCTGTACCTGGAGTAAAGTTTAATTTAGGTTTTATAACTCCATCTGCTTTATAATCATTAAATGTAATTTGCGTATCTACACTATATTGGCTATCTATAATATCTTGGAAAGTCTTTGATGCTGTACTTCCACCATTTGATGAATTTCCACCACTTGAAGAATGTCCACTACCAGATGAAGATGAGCCTCCGCTACCTGATGAACTTCCACCACTATTTGACGTATTTTCATCTCCTGATGAGTTTCCATCATTGCTCTTAGTTATTATAGTTCCAGAAGATGTAAATGTTAAAGTTGGAGTAGGTATATTATTACCTATCGCTGCTCCACTTGCATCAAAAGTATAAGTTACACCGTTGATAACAACGTTACCTGTTTGCATTGCTCCTGATTGTGCTAAGCAATATACTTTTCCATCTACTTCAATTACACCTGTTTTCATTGCTCCTGATACATCTGCAAAGTACCATGTTCCATTATCGTTAATCCAACCTGTTTTCATAGCTCCTGATGATTGTAGATAGTACCATGTTCCATTATTATTCATCCAGCCTGTCTTCATTGCTCCTGATGATTGTAAATAATACCATGTTCCATTATCATTTGCCCAACCTGTCTTCATCGCTCCTGATGATTGTAGATAATACCATATTCCATTATCATTTGCCCAACCCGTCTTCATCGCTCCTGATGATTGCAAATAATACCATGTTCCATTATCATTTGCCCAGCCTGTCTTCATTGCTCCTGATGATTGTAGATAGTACCATGTTCCATTATCATTCACCCAACCTGTTTTCATAGCTCCTGATGATTGTAAATAATACCATGTTCCATTATCATTTGCCCAGCCTGTCTTCATCTTTCCAGCTGAATCAAAGTTATACCAAGTCCCATCAACTTGCTTCCAACCTACAGCATTTCTGCCACTTTCACTCCAACTCCAATTATTTTGCCAGTCTTGTTTCCAACTAGCATATGCACCTGTTTGAAATACAGAACCTATTGTTAAAGTTGCAAGTGCTGCTGCAACTAATTTTTTAATTTTAAAACTTCTCATTATTATTTTACACTCCCCGTTTTTTTATTATCATTAACGTACTTTATTTATAAAATTCTTTTTTATCATTGGTGTAAGTAATAACAGACCTATAACTGAAGTTATTACTCCTGCTACCCATAAGTTTATTAAGAAATGTTTCATTATAATAGCAATAACATCCTTAAAATAAACTGTATTAACATTGATGTTTTCATAAAATTTTGAAATATATCCACCAAAGAACACTGTAAATAAAATCAATCCAGATACCAAAAATGCACTACCTATACTTCTTAAGCTTAGATAAACTTTTCCATTATTTAATTTAATTAAAGCTAAAATCAATATAATAGGCATAATCATAAATGCCCAAAACATTTTATAAAAGATTGATGTTATTTTAGCTACTGCTTGTAATTTATTAGATTCCATTAATTTGTTTAAATTTATTTTTTGAATCTCATTATCTATACGAGTTCCTACTTCATCTAATAATGTATTTTTTATAGTATTTAATTTTTGGTCAGTACTTGTACCGTCATCAGTTATTATTGAATTTATAATTTCACCTTTTAACTTATCTATAAAAGATACGCCTTTACTTTCTCCATTTGAATCATTTTGAACACTACCAATTTTCTCATTATTTTGTCCAGATAATTCAGCATTGCTAGAATCTTGGTTCATACTATTGTACGTTCCGTCAGCAGTTTGACTTTGATTTCCATTAGATACACTCCCAGAAGTTTGACTTTGATTATCTGAAGTTGTTACAGAACTATTAGTATTATTATTACCATTATCAGTTTGCTGAGAAGTTTTGCTTTGGCTACCCTTAGACGTCGTTGCAGAAGAATTGTTACTTGATGAAGATTGTGGTGCGTCATCTATTGTTATCCCATACCCCTGCAATATCTTCAAAGCTTGTTCGTCCGTGATACCTTTTTCAGCCATTTTTTGTCTTGCTTGTTCTTCTGTTAATCCTTTTTCTTTCAATATGCTTTTAATCTTAGATTGTGCTTCACTAGAAGTCATCAGTCTTTCCATAGATATTGAATCTTGTCCATATTTTGAATTATCCTTAACAACCATCATGTTATCAAAACTTAATTTATTTCTATCTATCCTCTTATTTTCATATTGTAATGCATTGTTCATATATATCACTTTTTCAGATTGTGGTTCGTATTTATAAAATGATACATTTGTAGGTTGTATGTCTATGTTGTTATTAAACGATAAATCATCTTTTGATGGACTTACAAGATTATTTACAATAGTATTTAAAATTTTTGTAATCCTCTGTTTATATATTTCCGTATTTATAGGTGCTACATTATTCTCTCCAGTTTTTAAATACTGCACCAAACCAGTAATTACATTATCTGCTTCGTTTCTTATATCATCTTCTGTTATTATTTGCTCTTTAACATCATTACCAATATTTTTAGAACCTATTGCTGTATCTATTTTGTCATATACAGATTGTTTAATCTGTGCATAAGTCCCCTCTTTGCTTAGAATATTTAAATATGTATTTTTATTCAATACAATACTATTAATAAATATAGCTAACACTGAAAGCATAATACTAATAACTAACAATATTTGAGCAATTATATTTATATATTTTTTTCTTCTTTTCATTTAGCCTGCTAATCCCTCCTTAATTAGGATTAAACTCTCAATAACTTTTCACACGAAAATCTGCTTAGCAGACTATGTGTTTCTACGTTCTTTTAAAGTTATTGACAGTTTTAACTTCATTAAAATTTCCTCGTAAATTAAAATATATTGATTAACTATACATTAACTCCTAATTCTGTTAAATAAGATTTAAGCTCATCATAACTATTAAATGAATTAAGTATATCAATTAATTTATTCCCATTATCAGAATCCATTTGAAGTATTATTTTATTATCTTTTTCAAGAGACACAGTTGTTTTCCCTAAACTATTTTTTCCGAACTTAACCTCACCATAAGACGCTTTAATCATATCAGCAGCTTTTTGTTCCTTAATTGATCTTGTAGAAGGATCTGTAGTATTATCAATATCCATTAATTGATTTGCAACATCAGTAGCCATTGCTTTATAAGTATTAAAATTACCTTGATTTAAACTAGCATAAATTAAAGAAGAATTTAAAATTTCACCAATGCTAGCTCCATCTTTAATAGAATCAACAAGAATACTTCCTTCATCATATGAATTTAATTTTCCTTCAATTTTTTTATAATAATCAGAATCTTGATTAACAATATCACTAACTTTTGTATCTTTATTAACATTTAAATTGCTTATTGGATTTCCACCAGCATAATACGTCCTTATTATTCCTTGTATTGCTGATTTTTGCTCATTGCTTAATATATTATTTGCAGCAAACACTCCCACACAAGTACTAGAAGCTATTGTTAAACTTATAACACCAATTGATAATAATTTTTTCATTTGCATTTCATTCTATCCCCTTTTAATTTATATAATTAAATTGTTTTATTAATCATATTATACTATACTTTTTATAAATATTTTTTAAAATAATTAATTTTATTCTATAAAAAATTAGGCTTTATATGAAAATATATAATATATATGTAATATTTGTCGTATATAGTCGTCAAAAAAATAATAGACCAAAATATGCAAGCATACTGGTCTATTATTTTTAATTATAAAACTAATAAATCACTCTAAAAAATCTATTTTTTATTAGATATAAATCTTGGATAGATTTTGTAATACATTAAATAAAATAAAGTCAGTCCTATTAAAGCTCCTCCGAAATCTACTAGAATATCACTAACTAATGATGTTCTACCTGGTACAAATGATTGATGGAACTCGTCAGTTACAGCATAGAATAAGCATATAAATAATATGTAAATTATTATACCTTTACCCTTTTTATTAAATCTAAAAAACATACCGCTTACTAAAATAGCTAATACCATATACATAAATGCATGAGCATTCTTTCTAACTATATGATCTAATTTATTATCTTTTAATTGCTGTGTCTGAACAGTATTTTTATTAGTGTTAGTAGTTACATTAGAATTTTGACTTGCCGCTTTATTTTCAATTAAATCAACTACTTTTGTGCTTTGTTCATGTGAGATTTCTCCATTATTACTTGACATATAAAATATAAATCCAATCCAAAATATGCATAAAAGTATAACAATCTTTTTCACTATAATTTCCTCCGATTATTTTAAATTATCCGCTAAATATACAAAATACACATTATATTAAATTTCCTAAATTCTCAACTAACTCTCCTATTGCCTTAACATATTCATTTACTATTCTATTTGCAATTTCATTTGCTAAATTTTCATTATATATATGTGATGTAGAATTTCTATCTTCTAATAAACTAATCCAAACTTTATCATCAGATATTAAATTATTTACATATGCTTTTTTGTATATTGTACGTGGAAATGAATTTTCAAGAGTTACGCCTAAATATTTCATAAATTCTCTGAGTGCTTTATGAGTAAGCTCATATGTAAATTCAAATCTTTGGATTAAGCTGTCTCTTATTATATCGTTCTTTCCATCATATAGCTTACTTACTTCAACAAGTCTGTCATAAGCTTTTTTTAAGTTCATATATTTGAAATCAATGCTTCTCATAAATAACTACTCCTTCTTTTTTTACTTGATCTATAAATAAGTAATCATGTATATCTTTCATATCTGAAAAATCAAACTCTAATAAAGTTGTAGTATTCATCTCAACATCTTCAATAAAATCTGCTATTGAGTTGTCACAATATACAGCTAAATCAATATCACTTTTAAATGAATTATCACCTCGTGCTCTTGATCCAAAAAGAATGACTTTACTAATATATTCATATTTATGACATATAATCACTATTTCATCAACAATCTTTTGTTCTAAATTCAAATTTATCACCCCTTGGAAGTCCTAAACCTACTATTAAATAATAATATTTTCTCATAATTATTTCACCTCTTCTAAATGTCTGTCATCTTAATTATATAAAGTTGTGAAATATATTGTGATTACATTATCTTTATCATTTAACTAGATTCAATTTCGTTTCTTCTGTTACTTATATTATATTCCATAACATACTTTTCTTAAACACAAAAATAGCACCAAACCTAAATTTAGTGCCATGCCTATATCCATAATTTTTTTAACCTTAAATATGCAAGTCAGAATTTCATAACTGACTTACATAAATAATCTTATCTGTACTTCCAATTTTTTATTTACGAAATTATGCTATATCTAACTCTTCTAATTATATTATATTTTTTAAATACTCCATAAAATCATCTTTAAGTTCAGGCTTTCTTAAAGCATACTCTACTGTTGCTTCTAAAAATCCTAATTTATCTCCAACATCGTATCTTCTGCCTTCAAAGTTATAAGCATACATAGCTTCATTTTTAGCAAGTTCTAATAATGCATCAGTAAGTTGAATTTCATTACCTTTACCTGGCTTAGTTTCCTCTAATATTTCAAATATTTTAGGCGTTACTATATATCTACCAAGTATTGCAATGTTAGATGGTGCATCTTCAGTTTTTGGTTTTTCAACTAAGCTCTTAACTTTACATACTCTATCTTCTATCTCAATTCCATCAACTATACCATATTTAGATACATTTTGAGGAGCAACATTTTGAACTCCTAATATAGTTGTCTTATATTCATCATAACAATCAATAAGTTGCTTTAAGCAAGGTTTCTCTTCATTATATACAATATCATCTCCAAGAAGAATTGCAAATGGTTCATTCCCAACAAAACTCTTAGCGCAATGAATAGCATGGCCTAATCCCTTAGGTTCCTTTTGTCTTATATAATGAATATCAACCATATCTGATATGTCTTGAACCAATTCTAATAATTCATCTTTATTATTCTTTGCAAGCTCCATCTCTAGTTCAACAGATTTATCAAAATGGTCTTCTATGCACTTCTTATTTCTTCCAGTAATAATAAGAATCTCTTCAATTCCTGACTGAATAGCTTCCTCTATAATATATTGAATAGTAGGTTTATCAACTATAGGTAGCATTTCCTTTGGTTGAGCTTTAGTTGCAGGTAAGAATCTTGTACCAAGACCTGCTGCTGGAATTATTGCTTTTCTTATTTTATTTGCCATTTTAAACTCTCCTCCATAAAACTAAGTATTTTAATATTTTGCTTATAATTTTCTTTATATATAAATATTTAATCTTAATAATATAAATATATTGTATGTCTCTTATCTTAACATATGCTTAACAGCATACCTAGTACCAAAATAAATTTTCTATGAAGCTATGTACATTATTATATACTACAACTTGTTCCATGAAAATAAGATAAAATAACTTTTTATTTTCCTGCATTCCAAAAAACTTCTAAAGTGCAAAATCAATCTTTGGATTTAATTTACACACAAGCTTCAATTCCTCTCTAATACATATTCACAGTGAATTTATTGAATTAATTTATCTTATCTATAGTATCGATTTTTGTAATATTTTGATATAAAAAAATTTATTAAATTGACTGAAATTTTATTTAGTGAAGCGTATATATTAAGTATAAGACATATTCAAAAAAGTTTATTTTATGATCATAGAATAATCAAGACATATAAAAAATAAAAAGATTAAGGGGAATGATAAATATGAGAGAAAGAAAATATGTAAAATTCAGAGTAGATATGTTTGATGATACTAAATTTAAAATAATAGATATGAAACCTGAAAGAGATCTTATTCATTATGTTTGGACTAGACTTGTAATTTTAGCTGGAAAAGTTAACTTAGAAGGTGATTTATATCTTTCAAAAAATATCCCATATACAATAGAAACTTTATCAATAGAATTTAATAGAAGTATTGATCAAATCAAATTAGCATTAGATGTATTAATAGAATTAGAAATGATTGAGTTCAGCGAAAATAAGATTTATAGAGTGAAAAATTTTGCAAAGCATCAAAACATAAAAGTTAATGATAAAATTAAATACAAGGTTAATGAAAATGATAAAAATAATGATAAAACTACCAAAAATAAGGAAGTTTCTGAAATTGAATCTGAAAAATGTAATATAATCGACAATAAAGATAACAAGACTGAAAATAAAACAAATCTAAATAAATTACAAACTGAAGTAAACACTAATATTAAAAATTATACTGTGAATAATTTAGGAACTAATTATATTGATGATGATTCTGGCAAACCCCATAATAATGTAAGTAATATAAAGCATAAGTCTAACAGTAGTAATAATACTGATTCACATAATGATATTCCTATTACGCTACAAAGGAAAAAGACAAAAAAATCAAATAAGAACAGCAATATAAATAATTTAATTAATATTATAGATGAAGATAGTGAGGATAATTTATTGTGTTTTTTTAGTGATGAAGTTGAAGAAAGATCTTTAGCTGAAGGGGAGCAAGTTATTGGTGAGTGGTCTTTTTAAATTTTCAGGCCTACGAGATGGTAGTAAGTACCTACTAAAAAACACAGTACCGTTCTTTTTTATCTTGTATGCTTTTTTGCTTTACATAAAAGTACAAAATATATCATTAATGAAAGATACATTAATAAATATGAATTAAAAAAGCAGAACCAATAATTATAAAAAATGAAACAAATACAATGCCTAATGAATAGCATAATAAATTCCTCTTATTAGTTTCATCAACATACTATTTAGTTTTAGTATTTCAAAATAAAGATAAAAATATAACTGGAAATAAAACTTTCAGTTACATAACATATCAAATATTCAATTTACACAAGTTATTCTACATTCTCTCTCTTAACAAAAAAATTGCACTAAATAATCTTTTAGTGCAATCTTTGTAATTGGTGATTTTATGCTAGTACCTGCCCCCTTTGTGAGAAATACTTTCCAGAACTCGCTAGTCACAAATCCTAGTAATAACCTTGCGATTCCCTTACTATTTTAAAATCTCATTAATCTTTTTCATTATTGTTTCTTCAAATTTCTTTAATTTGTCGTCTGAATCTTCTAAGTCTTTTCCTATAACAGCTACATATATCTTCATTTTAGGTTCAGTTCCTGAAGGTCTTATAACAAACCATGAACCATCACTTAATACATATTTCAATACATTTGATTTAGGTAAAGTTAAAGTGCTTATTTTTTCATTACACATATCTTTCGCTTTTGATAATTTATAATCAAAAAAGTTTTCTACTTTAACACCATTTACATCTTCTATTTCATTATTTCTTAAATATTCTAAACAACTACTTATTTTTTCTTGCCCTTCTTTTCCTTTAAGTTCTATTGAAATAAGTGTTTCCTTATAATATCCATATTTTTTGCAAAGATTTATAAATCCTTCATATAAACTTAAGCCTTTGTTTTTATAATATAATGTCATTTCACATATCATCTCTGCTGTTACTACTGCATCTTTATCTCTAGCATGATCTCCAAAAAGGCATCCATAACTTTCCTCAAAACCAAATATAAATGTGTTACTATTAGTTTTCTCAAATCTACCTATAGTTTCTCCAATATATTTAAACCCAGTTAACACATCAAACAATTCTACATTACATTCCTTGCATATATCTTTTACCATTTCTGTAGTTACTATAGTTTTAACAATAGCACCATTAGAAGGTAATTTTTCTTCTTCCTTATATGCATCTAATATATAATGAGTTAATAGAACTCCAATTTGATTCCCTGTTAATATTTTATATTCACCATTAGAATCTTTAACTACAACACCAATTCTATCTGCATCTGGATCTGTTCCAAAGATAATATCCGGATTAACTTTCTCTGCCATTTTCAATGCTAGTTCAAATACCTTTGAATCCTCTGGATTAGGATATGGCGCAGTTGGGAAATTTCCATCTGGAATTTCTTGTTCTTTTACTATATGTAAATTTTCATATCCAAGCTCTTTTAACATTCTCTTTATTGGCATTAAACCTGTTCCATGGATAGGAGTATATATTATCTTTAAATCTTTAGCATGTTTTTCAACTAAATCTTTTCTTATAGTATAAGATTTCAAAGTATCAATATATTTTCTATCTACTTCTTCTCCTATTATGTTTAATAGACTTTTATTAACAGCTTCTTCTTTTGAAATTTTCTTTACATCTATGTAATCAACATTATTTATTTCTGAAATTATAGCATTTGCAGCTTCATCTGTTATTTGACATCCATCATTTCCATATACTTTATAACCATTATATTGCTTTGGATTATGAGATGCTGTTAAAACGATTCCTGCATTACTCTTTAATTCCCTAACTGCAAAACTCAACTCAGGAGTTGGTCTTAAACTTTCAAATAAGTTTACTTTTATATTGTTAGCACATAAAACTAAAGCTGCATATTCTGAAAACTCAATAGACATATTTCTTGAATCATACGCTATAGTTACTGATATGTTTTCCTTATATTTATTAACTAAATATCTAGCTAATCCTTCAGTAACCTTACCAACTGTATATATATTTAATCTATTACTTCCAGCACCTATAATTCCTCTAAGTCCACCAGTACCAAACTCTAAATCTTTATAAAAACGATCTTCTATTTCTTTTTCATCCCCTATAGATAAAAGTTCTGACTTTATATTTTCATCTATTATGTCTAACTCTAACCAATAATTGTACTTTTCTTTAAAATTCATTTTATTTTACTCCTTTGTAATTTCTTTTTAAATTCAAATAATAGTAGCTTTATTATAACTTTTTACTATTTTCCTGTGTATTTCATGAATAATATTGCCTCATTACAGAATATTTTTTGTGTTCTACAAATAGCTATAAAATTTACTCCTTATACTGATGATAGAGTAAAAACAGATATATTTTCACATTGACCAGTAGAAAATTGCCCAACATAAAATATGGAAATTACTTATGATAATGAAAAACCTGTATTCGTTTATATGTATAAAACTTTTGTATTCCTATTTTTATGTTTTACAGCTATTAGATATTTTAGGTTATCATTGTAGAAATGAACGCTTAGTTAAATTGGCTGTTCTTCTCTTTTATCTTAAAACCTTTTATATTAATTTTTATGATATAAAAAACACTACACGAAACATTTAATTTAGTGTAGTGATTGCACCTAGAAATTTCTAGGCCTCTGGAATGGTAGAATTTGTGTACATTTTCTCATAATACTTTTGATAATCACCAGAAGTAACATTTTTCATCCATTCCTGATTATCTAAATACCATTTGATAGTTTTTTTTATTCCAACTTCAAAAACAGTTTCAGGATACCATCCTAACTCTTCTTTTATTTTATCTGGAGCTATTCCGTATCTTTTATCGTGTCCTTTTCTATCTTCAACATATTTTATTAAGTTTTCAGTTACTTCTTTATCTACATTCTCATTAATATAAGAGATAACTGTTTTAACTATTTGAATATTAGTTCTTTCATTATGTCCACCAACATTGTAAACTTCTCCAAGTCTACCATCGTTAATAACCATATCTATTGCTTTTGCATGGTCTTCTACAAATAACCAATCTCTTATATTCATACCATCACCATATACAGGTAAATCCTTATGTTTTAAACAGTTATTTATTAATAATGGAATTAGCTTTTCTGGAAATTGGAATGGTCCATAGTTATTTGAACATCTAGTTATATTTATAGGCATTTTATATGTATCATAATAAGCCTTAACCATTAAATCTGAACTTGCTTTACTTGATGAATATGGACTGTGAGGATCTAATGGTGTTGTTTCCATAAAGAAGCCTTCTGCTCCTAATGAACCATAAACTTCATCTGTTGATACATGAAGGAATTTAACACCTTGTTTAAATCCATCTTTTGTTTCCCAAGCATTTTTTGCACAATTAAGCATATTAACTGTACCAAGTACATTTGTCTTAGCAAATACTTCTGGTTCTTTTATACTTCTATCAACATGTGACTCTGCTGCAAAGTGAACAACATAATCTACATCATATTTTTCAAAAAGACTAGAAACTAATTCTTTATCACAAATATCTCCTTGAACAAATGTATGTCTTTCATCATTTTGGATTGATTTAAGATTTTCTAAGTTTCCTGCATAAGTTAATTTATCTAAGTTAACTATTTTAATATGTTGGTATTTATTTAACATATATAAAACAAAGTTTGATCCTATAAACCCTGCTCCGCCTGTAACTAAATATGTTTTCATTATTACAACTCCTTTATTTAAGCCCCCTATAAAAAGAACAAATACGTATTTCCTTCTATTTTAACATGTTCTTTTTTGTCTTACATTATTTATTTAATTTATCTATAAATGATTTAATTGCCTCTTTCCATTCTCTCATTTCATCACCAACAGTATTTCTAAGCATCATATTATCAAGTGATGAATATTCTGGTCTCTTTGCTGGTGTTTTGTATTCTTCTGATGTACAAGGCTTAACTTCACACTTTTCTCTAGATAATTCAATTATCATTTTAGCAAAATCATACCAAGTACATTCACCTTTACCAGTGCAATGATATACTCCATATTCTTGTGTTTCTATTAGCTTTAATATATGATAAGCCAAATCATTAGCATGAGTTGGATTTCCTCTCTGATCATCAACTACTGTAAGCATATCTTTTTCTTTTCCAAGTTTCATCATAGTATAAACAAAGTTATGCCCTACATATCCATAAAGCCAAGCTGTTCTAACAATAAATGATTTTGAACAAAATTTTTGCACATATTGTTCTCCTAAAAGCTTAGTCTTTCCATAAACACTATAAGGTGCTGTTAAATCATATTCAGTTAATGGTTTATTTCCCACTCCACTAAATACATAATCAGTTGATACCTGAACTAATTTAGCATTAATTTTTTCACAAGCCATAGCTAAATTTCTAGGTCCAATTGAGTTAACCTTAAATGCAAAATCTTCATTACTTTCACAACCATCAACATTAGTTGCTGCTGCACAATTTATTACTACATCTGGTCTTAAATCATTTAATATTTCTTTCACTTGAGTTAAATTTGTTATATCGAGTTTATCTACATCAAGCGCTATAACTTCTGAATTTTTTATAATTTCTGAAACTTCACCGATTTCTGCTTTTCCACTCTTTATTATCTCTTGAAGTTCATTCCCTAATTGACCTTTACATCCTGTTATTAATATTTTCATATATATTTACTCCTTACATTTAGTTAAAAGAAAATAGAGATTATTTTATTTTAACAATAACTTTGTTTAAATAAAATCCCTACTTATATTCCTTTATTTCTTATATATAAAATCTTCATATTCACTTAAATCTAATTGTTTTAAGCTTGGATGTACCTTATCCTTTTCCGATAAAAGTATGTTTTCTATTCCATCTACTGGCCACTTTATGTTTATATCTGGATCATTCCACATAACTCCGCCATCATATTCTGGTGCATATAAATCTGTACATTTGTAATTAAATACTGCTTCATCTGATAATACTAAAAAACCATGTGCAAAACCTTCTGGAATATAAAATTGCTTTTTATTTTCATCATTTAAAACAACACCTTCCCACTCACCATAAGTAGGAGATCCAGTTCTTAAATCAACAGCTACATCAAAAACTTCACCTTTAGTTACTCTAACAAGTTTTCCTTGACTATGTTTTCTTTGAAAATGAAGTCCCCTAAGTACTCCTTTACTTGATTTTGATTCATTATCTTGAACAAAAGTCATATTAAGTCCAGCTTCTTGAAAATGTTCTTTATTATAAGTTTCCATAAAATAGCCTCTGTTATCACCAAAAACCTTAGGTTCTATTATGTAAACTCCATCAATCTTTGTTTTATTAAAATTAAAATTCCCCATATTCACACCTCTACTTTACTGTTACTGCTACTTCTTTTTTAGATTTTTCAACCTCATCTACTATATCCATTAGATATTTCCCATAACCAGTTTTCATTAATGGTTTAGCAAGTTCAATCACTTGTTTTGAAGTTATCCATCCTTTTCTGTACGCAATTTCTTCAAGGCATGCTATATATGTACCTTGAGTATTTTGAACTGCCTCAACAAAATTAGAAGCTTGAAGCATAGATGCATGAGTTCCTGTATCAAGCCATGCCATTCCTCTACCTAGTAATTGAACTTTTAATGATCCCTCTTGCATATATGATTTATTTAAATCAGTTATTTCAAGTTCCCCTCTTGGTGAAGGCCTCAAAGATTTAGCCTTTTCAACTACTGAATTATCATAAAAATAAAGTCCTGGAACTGCATACTTAGACTTTGGATTTTCTGGTTTTTCCTCCAAAGAAATAACCTTGTTATTGGAATCAAATTCAACTACACCAAATGCTTTTGGATTTTGAACATAATAGCCAAATACATACGCTCCATTTTCTAAGCTTGCAGCTTTTCTTAAATGTTCTGTAAAACTTTGTCCATAAAAAATATTATCTCCAAGAACCATAGCTACATTATCATCACCTATAAATTTTTCTCCAATAATAAATGCTTCCGCTAAACCATTAGGATTTTCTTGAATAGCATATTCAATATTCAATCCTAATTCTTGTCCATCTTTAAATAATTCTTTAAAATTAACTATATCTCTTGGGGTAGATATAATCAAAATATCTTTTATTCCAGCAAGCATCAAAACTGACATTGGATAATATATCATTGGTTTATCATATATTGGCACCATTTGTTTTGACATTGCTTTTGTTACTGGATATAGTCGCGTTCCTGATCCACCTGCTAAAATAATTCCCTTCATACTACCACCACTCCTTTAAATTTTAATATATATTTTGTAATGTAAATTTAATTTTAAACTAATTAATAAATAACTTAATACAAAATATATATTATAAAAATTATTTCTGTTCAATTATATATGGAATATTCTCAATTTGACTTTTTAATAAAGGTATTTGTAATTCAAGCACTTCCTTAATTCTACTTCTATTATTATATATTTTTATAATTTTCTCTATTATCTCATTTTCACTTTCATTTTTAGGATCTAAAACACAATCTCCTAATTCTATTTTCTCCCATATACCTATGAACTTTCTACTATATGCAATGGGAGCCGTTGGCACTTTTGTTGAAATTGCTGCTATACACGCATGCATTCTACTCCCTATAAAAAAATCACATCCGCTGATTATTGTCTTTATTTCATCTTCTCTATAATATTTATCTATTGTTTTTATATCTGTTCGTATTTTTTTACTTATATCATTAGCTATTTTTTTACAAACACTAAAATCATCTTCAACCTCAAAATTTTTCGTCATTACATGAGGTATTAAAATCACTTCAACATCATTCATATTTGCAAATTTTTCAATTAATGAAGTTACTAACTTCTTATAATTTGCTTTTAAATTAAACATGTTGTTTTTAGTATATCCACCATTATACAATAAAGCACTTACATTGATTCCCACCTTTATCTTTTTTTTATCACTTATAAACTTATCTATAAAGGTTTTTTCATCACATTTCATATAAAAAGCTAAGTCTGGAATATACTTTATATCACGTTGAATTTGTAATTCTTCTGTTGCAACTTTTTTACTTATTTCATCCCTTACAAAAACTTTATCAGCTTTATTTAATATTTTTCTTGCTATTATTTTTACCCAGTTTCTATTAAATGGGCCTAAAGTTTGTGGCATAATAACTATCTTTGTTTTGACATTAATTGCTATTAATTTTATTATTGAATGTTGAATAAATCTCTTAGTTCCATATATATCACTAAAACTATCGCCTTCACTTATATCAAAAACCATATCTGCTAATTTAATTTTTTTTAATATATAATTTTCTCCAAAACCAATGCTCTCGATATATGCTACAATAAGTTCATTTTTACTACACGGAGTTTCCTTAACTATTATTTCCTTATTATTGTAAATTATTTTATTTATTATTTCATCTTTTACTGTATATGATAATATTTCTATTTCACTATCATATCCATATTTATCACATATCAACATTATTTGTCCTCTAGTTAAAGCATTTACTCCCCTGTTTCCAGAATTAAGAGAGGCTCCCGCCAAAATTATTTTTTTCAATACACTTACTCTTCCCTTCTATATTGATTAATTAAATCACTCCCCCCAAAAAATAATTGATTAACACTTATATTAATAATGTTCCCTAAAATAAACACATAAAACTTTGTCAAAACGCATGTAAAAATTAAAAATATACTTATATTACTAATTTTTAATTAATACTATTAGTATTAATTAAAAATTAGTAATTATTCAACTATTTTGTTAAAACATTTTCTTTTATTTCACTAATACTAATTGTATTAGTAATAAATAATAAACAAAAATAAATTCCTCCTCCTATTATAGATAAAATAATTGCATTATAAGTGACTATTTTACATATTAATATAATTACACTCATGCCAAGTGAACTAACTAATATCTTTGCTATGAATTTATTTTCATATTTTATTTTTACAACATTTCTGCTTATCTTAAACATAAGCACCACATTAATAATTTCACTTATTAATGTATTGACAGCAGCCCCTTCTATACCATAATATTTAATAAATGCAAAATTTGATATAATATTGTAAATTGATGATAACAAAACAACTTTCATATATTTCTTCTGCAAATTCCAAGCACTCAATTCATATCCATAAATTTCTCTAATATATAATAATGCAACATAAATAAATAATATAGTTAAAACAATATATGCGTCTTTATATTTGTCACCATATAAAGTAAGTATAATCTCTTTATTTAATATAAATGCTACACATAATATAGGTATAGATATTATGTATACTATTTTTCTTAAATTATTTACAAGTGTACTTAATTTATCAATCTGTTTTTCATTATAATATCTAATTAATGATGGATATACTGGAGTAAATAAAATTCCAGCTATCATTATAAAAACATTAACAATTTTATACACAGAATTATATATTCCTATTTCATAATCTGTTCTCATAAATCCAAGCATTAGTGTTGCTATAGTAGAATTAATAGTAGCAAAAATGCCTGAAAAGAAAAATGGCCACGAATTCAAAATAAGTCTTTTATATTCTTTAAAATTAATTATGAATTTAAAATTCATATTATAATGCCTTTTAGCTATTTTAAGCAAGTATAAACTGCTAATTAATGTTGCTAAAAACATAAATACAGCTAAATAATATAAATTAGTTATATTAAAAAACCTTAATGCTATTATAACCACAACAGAATACACAAGATTCTTTATAATTATTGAACGAGAATTATATTGCATCTCTTCATTAGCATTAAATATCCAGTCTACATAAATCGCATTTGGAAAGATAGATAAACCATAAAATAATATATTAAGTTTATATACTATACTTTTATTTATAAAAATAGCAAGTATAATAACTAAAATATATACAATTGTTGCAAGAATTAATTTCAAACTAAGGATAGTATTAATTTTATAATCATTATTCTTTTTGGATTTAGCAATTTCTAATACACAAAGTGATTGTAATCCAAAGCTTGCTAACGCTGTAAAGTATGTAATAATAGTATTCGAAAAATTTATTATTCCAAAATTATCTGGACCAAAATATTTTGCTGTATATACTACTGATATAAACATTAATACTTGACCTAATACATTAGCAAAAGTTAATGATATAAAATTTCTTACTACTTTGTTTAATTTAATGTTTCTCATTCGTATTCTCCTAAATTTAATAGATATTTCTTACTGATAAAAAACTCTCTGATAACTTATGTATTAAATTTTTTATAATAATTTTTACCATTATACGATATTAATTTATAAATTAACGAATTTTTCCTAATTTAAATCCGACTTCAAACATTAATCTATTGGTTTACAACATGCTGTTCTCTCAATTTTTATGTCTTGATACAAAATAGCTGGAATTATTAGAGCTATCCCATAATATAAACTCGTCATTGCTTCATAAATTACATGTCCTCCCCAAAATGAATGTATTGTTCCACCTATTATACTTAATAACAAAGTATAATATTGAATTGATAGTTTTGATTCAAAAAAATATTTAAGTAAAACTAATATTTTTTTTGTTATTATAGAAAAAATCACAATAAATATCCATATGCCTGAGTAATATAATATTCCATTAAAATCCATCTCTATTATATCAAACGAATGTAATTGCAATATATTATTGCAATTGGTAAAACCTATTCCAAAAAATAAAAGTGGATTTTGTTTATAATAAGTACTAATATACTGTTCTACATATGATACCTGCAAATTTCTGTTTGAAACAATATAACTATATACATTATTTTCCCCCCAAGAATAAATCTTTTCTACCATAACATTATAGACATTAATAAATAGTTCTTGTTTAAAATAACTAAAGGAAATAATTGTTGCTATTGAAAAAAGACCTAAAATAATTTTAATATAAGTGAATTTCATTTTAAATAAAAAAATCAAATAAACTACTACTATACTTCCTACACCCCCAACTATCCCTGCCTTAGTCCCAATTAGGCATAATGATATAGCTGATAAAATAAAACTCACTAAATATTTTTTATATTTAAATTTTTCATATAGAAAAATATTTAATGGAGTAGTTACTATCAGTGTAGCTGTAACTGCATTCTGTACAGTAAAAAATCCCTTATAACCAAACCTTCCGTCAAAATAAGTATGAAATCCAATTCCAAATACACTCAATATTATACTTGCTACAATAATACAAGATGATAGTATAATATAGTTTAATATTTCATCTATCGTTAAAATATGCTTGGATAAAATACTTCTAAATGCATAAATTACTATAATAAAATACAATATTTTAGTGATGTATTGAATATCAGTAAAAACAGATGTTCCATTAGTGTATATATAAGTTACTTCCCCTATTCCAAATAATATAGCAATAAGAATAACAAAAATCTTATCTTTATTATTTGTGAATCGAAAAAATAAATATGCCATAATTAAAATCCTTACCACTTGATTAATAGGTAAGGTTACGCCTGTTTTACTTATAACAGAATATATTATATCCAAAAATGGATTAAATATTATTATATATTTTAACAGTTTTTTATCCATGTTACTTTCTCCTTAATATGATTGTTGTATTGAACAAAATGAATAAAAACCCATTTTGTTCAATACAACAATCATATTTTCATTTTTAATTCTTTCTAAATTACTACAATATAAAATTTATTACGCTCATCTATGCCGTATTGTAATATTTTACACATTTTTTAAAATAACTTAAATATTAATTATTCAAACTTTATCCAAATGATAAAGATTGAACAATTTTCTTTCTGTACTTTCTACTAATTAATTAGATGATGAATTTTTTCACAAATTATAGGCCAATAGAATTCTTCATAATTATATTCTTGAATTTTATAACAATTTTCTCTTAACTTTTGCTCTTGATTGCAATCCTTAGTTAAACATATTGATAACTCATTTACATCATCTATAGTAAATACATCACCATATTTTTCATTATTAGTTATGTCATATGCAGCATCAAAATCAGATGATATAATATAGCATCCATGCTTTATTGCTTCTAAAAAAACCAACGGAAACCCTTCATACCTAGAAGTTAAACAAAATATTTTTGCTTTTCTATATTCTTCTTCCAATTTTTTTCTATTGTATATTGCACCAGTAAACTCTATTTTTTCTTTTAAATTAGGATTTTTCGTGATAAACTTATTCATGTAATCTTTAAATGATTCCTCTATAGGTCCTACAATCCTTAATCTCCAATTATTTAACCCACTTGAAGCCAATCTAAAACCTTCTAATAATATTTCCGTTGCTTTTTGATAAGATCCTATTCTACCTACTGTTAGTATAATATTATCTTTATTAGTATACTGCACTATTTCTTTTTTGCCATAATCATAAAAACCATTAGGTATATGTTCTACGTTTATTTTCCATTCTTCTCTTAAAAATTTATATATATTAAGTGTTTCTACACTTGTTAATTTACATTTTCTTAAAGTTATATTCTTTATTTTTGATTTTAATGTATTCATAGATGGATTTATCGCTTTTTTTATTTTATAATCAGCATCAAACTTAAGATATACTTTTCCATTTTTATTTAGAATCTTATATAAATTTATCCATACGATTTCTCTTTTACCTAAATGAAATAAATGTAATACATCAATTTTCTTTGCATTACCCAATAGATATATTGCTCCATCTATAATAGATTTACCAGTATATTTTTTTATAAAGTTAATTTTTAATCCTTTAACCTCATCCCTTAAATAATCATACTTTCCATTTTTATAGCATACTATTGTTGAATCATATCCAAATTTTTTATACATAATAAATGGTATCATCCCAACATCTTTCGTTAGATGTATATTTTTCGTTTCTGGAAACATAGTTACAAATCGCATATTTATACTTCCTTTATCCTTAATTTATTTAGTTTTTCAAATAAACATTTTAATAAAACATGTAAAGAATATAGATATATTTCTATTCCATTAAATTATTAACTTTCCTTTTTTCTTCCTAAAAAAATCCTTATATGCACATAATATAGGTTTTTTATCCTGGTTCTTTATAATTGCTTTAGTAAAAATAAATATGAAGGAATAAATAAAAGATAATATTTTATTTATTCCTTTTATATTATCTTTTATAAAATAAAGCCTATTTCTTGTAATATAATATAAAAAATTAAAAGATTCCTTAACTGTACTAACAGATTCTTTATGATAAATAACTGATTTTGGACAATATAAAATTTTATATCCATTATTCAACACCTTAGCACAATAATCGGTATCTTCAAAATAGAGAAAATACTCTTCCATTAGCATACCAACTTTATTTAATACTTCCTTACTAATTAGCATACAACATCCGCTTGCAAAAGTTACATATTTCTCTTCATCATATTGACCATTATCTTTTTCAAATCCATTTACATCTGTGCATCCCTTTAATGCATTTATCCTTCCACCTGCATACCAAAGCATACTTTTATCGTAATAAAATAATATTTTCCCTATATTTATTCCTATCTCAGGGCTAGTTTTATTTATCAACTCATCAAGAAAATTAGGTTCAACTGTTGTATCATTATTTAATAAAAGAACATAGTCTGCATTATTTTTTATTGCATAATTAATTCCTAAATTATTTCCTCCTGCAAATCCTGTATTAATTTTATTTTCAATTAAAATAAAATTTTTTTTATATTCTTTTAACTTATTTACACTATTATCTTGTGAATCATTGTCCACAACTATAATTTTATAGTTTGAATATGTTATTTCATTTAAACTTTTTATACATTCGATTGTATGATCTACACCTTTATAATTCACTAAAATTATAAAAACCAATGGAGTATTATTCATTTTTTTTCAACTCCTTGTCATTTAAAACTAATCTTTTGTAGTTAGTTATAACAGCCTCAATAGAATATTTTGAATCAAAAAGTTTTCTGCCACTTTTTTGAATACTTGAATATAATTCATTATCTGTTAATTTTACAATACTGTTTATAAACTCTTGTTCATTTTCTGCCAATAAAATATCTTTTTCATTCTCTACATCTATACCTTCAGCACCAATTTGTGTTGATATTATTGGAATTCGTTTTCCTAATCCCTCTAATATCTTAACTCGCATTCCACTGCCTACGAATATAGGAACAATCATAATATCACATTTTTCTATGTATTCATTAACATCATCAACGTAACCTGTTACAATAATTTTATTATTTTGCTTACATTTATTCATTAATGATTCACTAGGATCCTTTCCCACTATAAATAATTTATAATTAGAATTAGTCTGTTCCAATTTAGGTATAACTTTGTCAACAAACCATTCTATCCCTTGAGAATTAGGAAACCACGTTAAAGTACCTAAAAACATTATATTAAGCGTTTTTTTATTATTGATTCTAGATCCTATTGTTTTCATAAAATCCGCTTGAATTGGAATAGGTATTACAGTAAACTTATTCTTATTAACATCTACTCCATTCATTAAACACTTCTTGTCTTCTTCTGATAGAACAATTACTTTATCACATTTCTTCACAATTTTATCTTCAAAATTCTTTAATTTTTTATACTCAAGTCTAATAAAGCAGTTTTTTAAAATATTTTCTCCAGATTTAATCTTTCTCTTTAAAATTTGACTTTCACAATTATGTTCATCTAAATATATTGGACAATTACACATTTTTAAAATATCCCAATATACACCTAATTGTAGATGATCAATATATACTAAATCATATTTATTTTTACTAATTTCCTTCTTTAATAACTGGCTCATATTATTATCCTTAAATTTTAAAAGAACAAATGGTAATTTATTAAATAAACTTCTAAATGCTATAAATATCATTTTTTTAATATTCTTACTTGTTGTTAGTGGCTTCTCTATAATATGTACGTTATTAAATTTAGACTTCATATATTTTAACGAATCTAATTCTTTTCTACTTTCATAAAAAGAAAATATATCTACGTCATTTTCCTCTGATAACATCTCTAAAGTATTATAACTTTTAATTTTCCCCCCATTATCAAGAGGATATGGTAATAGATTTGTAATAAATAGTATTTTCATTATTTTACCTCATTTAATATTTTTTAAAATTAAGTAAAAATATTTTACTTATACTTCAACGCTATTTTAAAAATTTTAAGATCATCTACTAAATACCTCTTAAACATTCTTTTGGGCTCTTTACATAGTCTATAAAACCATTCAAGACCACATTTTTGCATAAATATAGGTGCTCTTTGTATATTTCCCGCTTCAAAATCTATACTAGCCCCTATTGCTAATGAAACTGGTATATTTAATCTATCTCTAAATTTATGTATAAATTTTTCTTGTTTAGGAGCACCTAATCCTACTGCTAAGATATCTGGTTTCGATTTAGTTATAATATCTATAATTTTCTCTATCTCTTCTTGTTTATCTTCAAAGCCATAACTTGGTGAATATGTCCCAACTATATTAAGACCTTCAAATTTATTCTTTAGGTTTTCTGCTGCCTTTGCAGCTACTCCTTCCGCTGCACCTAATAAAAAAATCTTATAACCTTTTTCTGATGCTAATTTGCATACCTCTGGGAAAAAATCCGAACCTGAAATTTTCTCTTTTATTGGCATTGATTTAAAATTAGATATCCATATTAATGGCATTCCATCTGTTAGAATTAAATCTGCCTCCCTATAAACTTCTTTAAATTCTTCATCAACTTCTAATTTTACTATATGGTCAACATTAGGAGTAACTACATAGCTAGGTTTCCTTTTCGATACAAACTCATCTATCTTATTTATAGCTTCTAACATTGTTACATTATCTATTTCTGTATTTAAGAACTTAATCCTACTCATTTTTAGTTTCAACACTTTCTATTATAAATTTTAAACAATATTTTTATAATCTCTAAGATTATCCATATAATCTTTATTAACAATATAAATGCTATCCTCAGTCTCTAGCGTCATAACATCATCTATTCCTATCATAACTATTCTCTTTCCTTTATTAATAGCTATATTACTATTAGATTCAATTACTCGTGCATTTCCATCAAGAATGTTATTGTTAATATCTTTTTCCTTATATCTTTCAACAGATTTCCAAGTACCTATATCATCCCATCCAATTTCACTCGGCACAACATAAATATTTTTTGATTTTTCTAAGACTGCATAATCTATTGATATGGATTCTGTTTTATTATATTTTTCATCTATTAACTTTTGCAAATTTTCTTCTTTTATGCTTTCTATTTCATGAATAGCCTCATATGTTAGTGGTGAATATTTTTTTATTTCATCTATGATAGTTGAAGTCTTCCATAAAAACATTCCACCGTTCCAAAGATAAGATCCATTTTCTAAATATTCCTTGGCTTTTTCTTCATTTGGCTTTTCAACAAATTTATCTACTTTAAACGTATTAAAAGCATCATTTTTACTAGTTTCATTATTATATTTTATGTACCCATAACCTGTTTCTGGTCTATCTGGCTTCATTCCTAGTGTTATTATTGCTTGTTCATTATTTTCTAGGAAATCTTCTGATTCTTCTATTATATTTCTAAATTTCTCTTCATCTTTTATTAAATGATCTGAAGGTAGTACAATCATAGTTGAATCTTTAAAATATCTATCTATGACTAAAGCTGATAATGCTATACATGGAGTGGTATTTCTTCCTTCTGGTTCAATTATTATGTTTCTCTCTGGTAATTCTGGCAATTGTTCTTTTACTAAATCAACATACATTGCACCAGTACAAACAAATATTCTTTCCATTGGTATAATAGGTTTTATTCTATTAACTGTCATTTGTATCATAGTATCGTCACCTATTAAATTTAAAAACTGTTTAGGTTTTTCTTCTGTAGATAAAGGCCAAAATCTCGTCCCCTTACCTCCAGCCATAATTAAAGCACATAACATAATTTTCTCTCTCCTTAATTTTTGAATCACATATTAATTTTAATGTTAATAATAATATTCTATTTAATTATCAACTTGCATGCTCATCTCCAAATAACACACCAAATGTTTTCAAAATTAATTTTATATCGACTAGAGTGCTTCTTTCACTTACATACTTAGCATCAAGCTTCATCCAATCTTCAAATTCAATATCATTTCTTCCAGATACTTGCCAATAACAAGTAAGGCCAGGTTTTACAGAAAATCTAGTCATCATCCAATCTTCAAATTGTTCAACTTCTTTAGGAAGAGATGGTCTTGGTCCAACTAAACTCATCTCTCCCTTGAGTACATTTACTAATTGTGGAAGTTCATCTAAGCTTGTCCTTCTTATAAACTTCCCAACTTTAGTTACTCTAGGGTCTTCTTTCATTTTAAACATTGGACCGTTCATTTCATTTTGATCATGTAATTTAGATTTCAATTCCTCTGCATTAGCAACCATCGATCTAAATTTATACATTTTAAATCTTTTACCATTAAGACCTACTCTTTCTTGTGCGAAAACGAGCGGCCCCTTCGACTCTATTTTTACAATTATTCCAATTACTAGCAATATTGGACTTAAAATTACCAATCCCATTGCGGACCCCAAAATATCCATTACCCTCTTTATAAAGCAATATAATTTACGTGATTCTATTTGTTCTTTAAACAATGTCTCTTCCATCTCAGCGTTCAACTGTTGCACTATATTCCCCCCCCTAATTTCATTAAACAATATCCAATATTACTATAATAACATAAGTATATTTTATATAAAAGTACATAATTATGTTAATTTGATGTTTGTCCTTTTTTGGTATTTTTTATGGAGATTATTTTAAATAATCATATAATGATTTGTATTAAAATTTAGAATTTATCCGAAATGAATTTATGATTGTATTATATCACAAGCTAACTGCTATGTTAATATCAGAAATAATAAAATATTACTTATTATCTTACACTTCATCAATATACTTTCTAATTTTCCATAGTATACATAACATATTTTTCACAATATTCTTTGCATAATTTTACTTATAATGATAAATTAAATATATATATGTTATATATAGAAAATAAATTAAGACGCATTAAAGAAAATAATAGGTTCAAAATGTCATGATTATTTTTTTGAATGTGCCTAATAAAGGAGTATTTGAAATGATAAAATCAAAGCTAAAAAGTCTGATAGCATTATCAGCAATATCATTACTGACAATGGCAACTGTTCTTCCAACATCAGCTTCTGCTGCTTGGAAACAAGACTCTAATGGTTGGTGGAATACTGAAGGCGATTCATATTCTACAGGTTGGAGGTCTATTAATGGTGCTTGGTATTATTTTAATACAGATGGATATATGAAAACTGGTTGGTTAAACGACAATGGTACTTGGTATTATCTAAATGATTCCGGTTCTATGAATAACGGATGGGTAAACAGCAATGGCTCTTGGTATTACTTAGATCCTTCTTCAGGTGCTATGAAAACAGGATGGGCAAACAATAATGGAACTTGGTATTACCTAGACCCTTCTTCAGGTGCTATGAAAACAGGATTAGTTCAAGTAGATAATAAAACATATTACTTAAATAACTCTGGTGCTATGCAAACTGGAAACATTACAATTAATGGTCAAAGTTATACTTTTGCTACAAGTGGCGAAAAATTAACTACAACTGCTTCAAGCACAAATAGTACAAGCAGTACTGCAACTGACACAACAACAACTTCTTCTGATTCTTCATCAAATTCTGGCAGTTCAAGATCAAGTTCTGGTGGATCAAGTGGTGGATCTAGCTCTAGCAGTTCAAGTAACTCAAGCAGTTCTAATTCATCATATAGTAATGTATTTGGTACATGGAAAGTTGCAAAGCGACTTGATTCAAATGCTACTTCACAATTAAGTGCCTTAAAAATAAGTCTTGCAATTGGAGAAAATGTTACGATTTCTAGCAGTAAAATACACACAAGTATTGGTAATGTTAATAATCCAAAATTCTCATCTAAGACATTAACTGCTTCAGCTTTTGCAGCTTCTTATCCTGATACATTTGCAAGTTTAGGTATAGATGCTGATAAAATTCAATGCGTTACTGTTTCTGGATCATTTGATGGAAGTAACGGCAGTGGATCTTTATTAGTTATAGATAACAATACATTATACGTATACGCAAAAGGAACTCTTTTCGAACTTGATAGAGTTTCATAGAATTTAAAACTACTAAATAAACATTTATTATATAAAATAAAGAGCCTCTTAATGGTAAGTTAAATATATTTAAGTTTGTCATAAATATAGCGCTAAAGTTTAAAACTTTCAGTACTGTTTTAGGACAAGCAACAAATAAATAACTTTCCACTAAGAGGCTTTTTCTAATTTATAAATGATAAAAATAGCTAAAGAAATTTACAAACTTATTCAAAATCTCTTATAGTTAGGCATATTCAAATAAATATTTGTAGATTTTGCCTATTCAGCTTACTAAAAATTATAGCTAAAAATAAAAATTAGAAATAGAAACAAAAATGTATTCCTAATTTCGGTGATTTGTCACGTAATTCTAAATTCATCTCCAAACAAAGAAAGAAGCTGTATTCTTTTTCGGAGTGTTGCATTTATAATTGAGCTGTAATCATTTCTTCAGTAGAAATTGTTGCATTCTTGCTTGTCCTTAACTTGTTTAAGGAACATGCAGGAATAATGACAACTTCTACTGTTAGAAATCCACAGCCTAATTATATAGCAACCGAGAAAAAGAATACAGCTTCTTTCGGTTAGTCAAGATAAAACCCTTATCTACCGAAAAATGAAAATATAGATTTCTTTTCTTTTATTTTTTGGCCGCAGAATTCTATATCTTCGTTTAAAATAAGTCTTCTTGAACTTTCTCCAATTAATTCACCATTTATTTTATTTTTAGCATTTGCTAAATCCACACCTTCAGAAATCCCTACAGATCTAGTTGTAGTATTATGAGCATCTGAACCTATAAAATTATATATTCCATTAGTAATTAATATTTCAGCTGTTTTTCTGACACTATCTCCAAATACTCCTTCTAAACTTCCTGCATTCATTTGAAATAAATACCCTTCATTAATGAAATCATTAATAATTGAAGGTTTATTTATAATATATTTATATCTCTCTGGATGCGCTATTATAGGAACTATATTTCTAACTTGCAACTCATAAAGTGTATCAAATAGATTTTGCTCTTGATTCCTCATTGAAAACTCAATAAGCATATATCTTGAATCATTTATAGTTCCAATATTTCCTTCTAAATAATCATTGATTATATTATGCGTAAAATATACTTCTTGACCCGCATAAACTTCTATATTTATTCCTTCGTCATTTACAATAGAATTGATTTTTTCTACATGATCCTTAACTTCATTAATCTTTGCTTCTCCATATTCCATTAAATAATGGGGAGTTGCTACAATTTTCTTGGTACCGCTTTTTTCTGCAGCTATTAACATTTCTAATGTCATTTCCATATTTTTAGATCCATCATCAATTCCAGGTATAATATGTGAATGAATATCTATCATAAGATTACTCCTTGTTCTTATTTGTGTTTCTTTTTAGTTTTGGTTTCATCACCATCTTCATTAGATCCATAATAGTAATAATATTTACCTCTTGTGTTTTCCACTGCGTGTAATACACTACCTATTATGTTAGCACCAACTTTAGTTAAAAGATTTTTAGCTTCAATTACTGATTCTCTTTTTGTTCTACCTGCCCTTGTAACAAGTATAGTTCCATCTACGTCTTTAGACAGAATTTGAGCATCTGTAACTGCTAAAAGTGGTGCACTATCTAGTATTATTATATCATATGTTTCTTTTAGCTTTTCTATTAAATTAACCATAGCCTTTGATGATAACATTTCTGATGGATTTGGTGGTATCTTACCAGATGGAAGCATATCAAGATATTCATTACGACTTTGAACTACTTCTTCTAATTTTGCTTTTCCTATAAGTACTTCTGAAAGACCTACTAAATTAGATATTTTAAAATTTTTATGTACTGATGGTTTTCTTAAATCACAATCTACAATTATTACCTTTTTCTCATTTTGAGCAAAAGATATTGCAAGATTACCAGATACTGTTGATTTTCCTTCAGCTGCTTCAGCACTTGTAACTACTATACTTCTAATTTCCTTATCAAATGATGAATACTGAATATTAGTTCTTAAAGTTCTATAAGCTTCTGCTGCTATTGACTTTGGTTTTTTTTCTACTACAAATCCTCTATATTGTTGATTTGCTACTGCGTTTTCTAATTTTTTTGCTGAAAACATAACCTGCCTCCTTTAATTAAAATCATCAGGTATTGCTCCAACAACTGGCAATCCTAATATTTGTTCTACTTGCTCTTTTGTTTTAAATGTATTATCAACAAATTCTAATAAGAAAGCTAATCCTATACTGACCATAAGTCCAAGTAAAAACCCAATAGCAATGTTTAATTTCTTATTAGGACTAACTGGATTTTCTGGCATTTTTACACTTTCTATTACTTTAACATTTCCATTTGGTATAAGTTCAGTAGATTCTTTTATAAATTGATTAGTAATTGAATCAACTAAATCTCTAGATAATGTTTTATCTTTACTTATATATTTTATTTCTAATATTTGAGTATTTGCACTTGGCGTAACTGTTAAATTTTTAAGTACTTCCTGTGAAGTAACATTTAAGTCAGCATTATTAATAGCGTTTTCAACCAAATCGTTAGTTGTTATAACTCCTGCATATGTCTTTAATAATTGTTGATACATTTGAATATCACTATTATTGTAATTTTTATCTTGAGTTTGACTATTTTCTTTTCCTATGAATAACTTAGTACTAGCTTCATATTTAGGTGCAATTATGAAGAAACTTAAAATTCCAGCAATTAAAGTTGTAATTACTGTTATTGAAAGTATCATTTTCCATCTCTTATTTAATATATCTACTATATCTTCAAGTCTTACAATCTCTTCATTCATTCTTGTCCTTCTCCATTACCAATATAATTTTTTTTACTATGTTTTAATATAATAATTTATTATAGATTATTTTATAACCAAAAAATAATTTTGAAATGTATTTTTATTCGTAGTTGGCATATATCGTTTAAAATGTATAAAATCAGTTTTCCCCCCTAATAATGTATTTTACCCCTAAACACTACACCATTCCAATTATTTCATCTTTTATTGGTTACTTTCCATCTGATTTTAATAGTTCTCAACGAGTTTAATTTTATCATGTTACAACAATATTGTACATATTTTAATGAGTATTTCTCTTAACCTATTTGTTCTTAACGGTTTATTTCACTATAATTATGACTAATATATGCAAAAATACTCTCAGAATCTAATATAAACATTTTTGTCTAAGTATAAATAATTATGTCATATCTTCAATTTTATTATTCACATTTAGTCACTTGAGAATACATAACAGATGAAATTTGCTATGGAAGTATGCTAGTAAATGAACTTATTATTTATTGAAATGTGCCTTGATAATAGTATTTAATTACTTAATCAATAAATATAAAAAGAGGCTATTGTCTTATGATAAAATCATTTTTCAATACCTCTTCTTAGTTTTTTACATCATTTGTCCATTATAACTTAGTGTATATCCATCAATCGTTGTATCTTTAGCCATTTTTCCAGATGAATATAAATAATACCAACTTCCATCACTTGATTGAATCCATCCTGTTTGCATTACTCCACTATTATCAAAACAATACCAATTTCCATCAATATATTTCCATCCAGTAGTCATATAACCATCTGTTTGTACATAATAATATTTACCTGTTTGATTATCTAATAACCAAGCATTCTTTACTGGAGTTCCATCAGAACCATTATATTGCCATCCAAGTGCATCTTTTACCCATTGGCTTGACTTTATTTCAATTTGACTTGATCCCGGTACAATTATTTTTTCTATATTATTACTATTATTGTAGATATCCTTACTTTGCTTATATTCATGATTAGTTTGACTATCATTATCACTATTAGCTGGATACTTCTTTGAGAAAGCCTCTTCTTTTTTAATGTGTACTATATAAGTATTTGAACAATCTGTTACATCAGTATCTTTAACTTCATCATAATCATCTTGACTTCTATATATTCTTATATAAAGATTTGTAACATCATCTGTTAAATATATATCATTCCCTTCATCATATGGTCTTGCTGGATCATATGCTTTTGCATTTTCATTTTTAGATGTAAAGATTTTTGCAATATAATTCTTTCCCTTTATATCTGCAGATACATTTATTTTAGTATTTCCTGTTGGCAATACTGCATAAAATTCCTTATTACTATCTGGGTCTATATCAGATATATCAACTTCTTTTCCATCATAACTATCACTGCAAATTTTTAAATTACTGCCATTTGATGTTGTTATATTTAATGTTTTCAATTCATCTGGATCTAAAACCGAAGTTCTTGCACTAACTGGTGTTATTAAACTAAAAACATTTGTAGGACCAAATGCTGCAACAGAACTTACTGTAAGAGCAATTGCAATTAATTGTTTAAGCTTTTTATTCATAAATTTTACCTCCACTACTACGCTTATACTTTTCGTCTATATTTTATCATTTTTATCACCGTTCGTATATTAACATATTATTAATTTAGGCACATGAAAGAAAATAACAATTCCAAAATGTCATGATGAAAAATAAACTTGGCAGATGGACTTGTTATTTATTTTCATATGATTTAAATTATACATTGCATAAATAAACTCAATATGAACTAAATTTAAAATTATGTAGTTACTTACAGAAATCATGTATATATATTCTAATTATAAGTCCAGTTCTACTTGTTATATCTATATATAATGCTAAACATTAAATATTAATTAAAAATAATATTTTTCACTCAACAAATGGTATAATGTACAATGTTGATTTTAATTTAGAATATAGAGTAAATAATTACAAACAACCTACTGGACTTTTTAATATTTGTTTTATATATGAATTTATAACAATTTGCTTGTTATAAAATTTTGTTTAATCACAATCTCCTATAGATAAAGAAACTACAAATTAGATCTAAACTTTAAAATATATTCAATACTAGAAAGAAGCTGTATTCTTTCGGCAAATTACATCACAAGTCTAAATAAAAAGGAGTCATTAAATGTGGAAAATTTAAAATTTACTAGAGACGATACAAGTATCGCTAAAGGCATTGCAATTATATGTATGTTTATTCATCACTTATTCACGTTTCCTAATAGAATTAAAGGAAGTTCTGAATTTATTTCTTTATTTCAATTTAATGGTAATAATATTGAGTATTGGTTTGGGCAATATGGCAGAATCTGCGTTGCCATGTTTTTATTTTTTAGTGGATTCGGCATATATAAACAGTTTGCTAAAAACAATGCTCATGTTAGTTCCAATGTTTTTAAAAGACTTAAAAATTTATATGTTAACTATTGGACAGTATTCATAATTTTCATACCAATTAGTTTCTTTACAGGTTACAGAGAATTTAATCTTGCAGAGTTTTTTGATAATTTTGTAGGATATAGAAGTACATATGATGGAGAATGGTGGTTCTTCGAATTATATGTTTTAGTTATCGCAACATTCCCTGTAACAGTAAAATTAATTAAAAACAGTTCTGTAACTTCATTTTTTAAAATTATGGTACTAGCTGTATTATCACGTACAGTTTATGTTTCTCTTAAAGATGTCCCACTATTTAACACATTTGCTAGAACTATCTTTTATAGTGAATTAAACTTGTTATTAACATGGCTACCTTGTTTCTTAATGGGGATAACATTTGCTAAATTTGATTTATTTCCTAAAATAAGCCAAAAATTTAAAGATAACAAATTAGATAATATTTTCGTATATTTATTGATTTGCCTAGTTCTAATGTATGTAAGATTTAGAAACGATGATGTTATTGATTTTGACTATTTAATAGCACCACTATATATTCTTTGTAGTGTAAATATTGTTAAAATACTGAAATTAAATAAGCTTTTTGTTTATTTAGGCAAACATAGTTCAAATATGTGGCTGGTACATAGCTTCTTCTGCTATCAATATTTTCAATGGTGGGTATATCTACCTAAAATATCAATCTTCGTGTTACTATGGCTAATTATAATAACAATTGCTACTTCAATCGCTATAGAATTTATTAAAAAACAAGTTACTAAATTATGTTCAGGTGAATTTAAACTTTCATATATGAATAGAGCTCTTAGAGATTAGAGTTAAGTGGTAGATTACCGAAAGTACATGTATTTTTTTGCTCAATTGCTATAAAATAAGACTGTGAATTTCTAAAAGTAGAATTTCCAATAAAAAATAAACTACCCATCAAGCTAATAAATTAGCTTGATGGGTATGAGTTAAATCACTAATAAAAAATTCTTAAATACTACTTATATGTATAATTAATGTTTAGTCAGATTTTATCTGTTATACCACATTACATTGTTAACTTGTGTTTGCCAACCTTGGCAAGCCCAGTGATCCCAGCCTCTTCTTCCATCATTTTCAAAATATGATCCCTTAGGTTGTTGTCTTGAGAATACCCAAACTCCAAATGTAGTTCCACCATATTGATATGTAGCAAAATATTTTACTCCAGAAATATTATGTTTGTAGTTTTGTGATAAATCCATAACAACTACATTATATTGACCGTGAGCTGCATAGAATGCACTTTCCATTAATCCCTTACAAAATGCTGCATTTTGCCCATTAAAATTTCTAGCGTTTATTGCTGAAATTATTCTGTTAGCAATACCTAATACATCAATATTTACATTAGCATTAAAATTAGCACTTCCACTAAAACTGCTACCGCCAGATGCTGCTAAACTAGCTCCATAAATACTGTCTTTGCTTGTACCATCAGTGCCTTTAATACTATCAGGAGAATCTGTTGTTATACCATTACTTACTTTATAAGTTGCATCTGTAGTAGCTGCAAATGCTGCAGTTGGCATGCCTATAGTACCTGCTAAAATTCCTAAAGATAGGCATAATGTTATTACTCTTGTTCTGATTTTTTTCATTTTTAAACACTCCTAAAATATTTATATATTTTAAATTAATATTTTAATTAAGCACATTATATAAATGCTTAAAATATTAATTTAATTGCACAGTAAGTTTTTTATATATGCTTGTCCTATATTGTGGATAATGAAATATACTTATATTGATCAATATATTGTGAAAATGATAATTCATTTAAATCTGCTCACAAACTATTCTTAATATAAATGAATTAATTTTATTAAGAATAAACTTGATTAATAATAAATAAATTTCATCAATTAGGACTTATATACTATATTAATAATATAGAGCAATAACTGTGCCACATTGTTTTATTGTATTATTGGCTAGGTCGAAATAATTATTTAATAAATAATACAAAACATGTCCTAAAACTGCACTCTTTATGTTTTATATGTTGTACTATTTTAGTTGATTGTACTATTTTATTACATACTTGGTAAACTTAATGCAATAATTATATAATATAGAATACATGTTATTGTGAATTTAACTTGTTATTAACCTAAAAATTATATAAGCACTTTAAAATAGAACAATTATTTTAAAGTGCTTATATAATTTAAAAAATCAGTATCTTTATTGCCCATTTCATACAAATATTATATAAAATCAGAACTTTGCTTTCCTTGAAGTAATTTTGCTGCAATAGCAGAAACAATCGGTACTGTAAAAATAACTGCTAAACTACCACAAACAGCATTAACAATATCAATTGTAATGCCATTGGAGTTGAACAATTGCTTAAACTGTACTTGATAAGAATACATAAGAATAAAAGAAAAAATGGACTCACCTAGAAATGCTAGAATAAGAGTATTACTCATAGTACCCATCATATCCCTTCCAATATTCATACCAGATCGGAATAGTTCATTAAAACAAGCATTCTGCTTTTGCTTATGAAGCTCATTTATTGATGTAGCTATAGAAATAGCAATATCCATTACAGCTCCTAGCGAAGCTATAATAACTCCTGTAAATAAAAGATCTTTTACCTGCAGCTTACTTTGACCAGCAATGTTAAGCAATGCATCTGTATCTGAAGATGTGTAACCAGATATTCCTAGAATTTTACTAAAAACAAGCATAATAATAACCGACACAATTACACCTGCAACTGTTCCTAATACAGCGGACAAAGTTTTTCGATCAAATCCCCCAACTAGAAATAATGTTACGCAAGAAGTTATAACAACAAGGAAAATAGTTGCAGCAACAGCCGATATACCATAGAAAAGTAATGGAACAAAAATGAATATTACTGTTGTCAGAGTAAATATAATCCCTAGCACAGAATGAAAACCACGCCAACCACCTACTAAGCAGATTGCTCCAATAAAAATACCTATAAGTACAAGTAAAGGAACAACACGATATGGTGAGAACATATAAACATTTATCTGTGATTTATCACCAGTAGATGTATTTACAGACACAACAATCTCTTGGCCATTATGAAGAATAAAATTGGTATCATAATTCAGAGCATTATTAACTTGAAAAGTCTGTCCTTTATATTGTCCACTTTCTATAAGTACGTTAACCATTTGTCTCCCAATATATAACCCTGAGAAACCTGAAGGATTTATTACTTGTTCATCAATTGATATAACCTTACCTTTTTCGTAATGCATTTCTCCGCCTGCTCCTGAACTATATGGATTATAAATTGGCGTATGCGAACTGAAATTAACAGCTATTACAATATAAGCAACTAAAACAGCAATTGGTATAATAATTTTACTGCATATTTTAATAGCTGAAATCCTATCTAATTTTAGCTTCATTTTATTTCTCCCGTTTCTATACTTCCACTATACAATAGCAAAGTAATTTTATTTAACCACATTGAGATATTTTATATAGCTAACAAACAGTCCATCAAATATGGACAGGACTGTTTGTTATTCACTAAAATATATTTATCTTTCATTAGTTCTTTGTAATTGTATAGCTGTCAATTAAAGATTGATTCTCAACTTTAAAATCAGTTG
The DNA here is from genome assembly GCF_000473995.1 of Clostridium saccharobutylicum DSM 13864. Taxonomy (NCBI): domain Bacteria; kingdom Bacillati; phylum Bacillota; class Clostridia; order Eubacteriales; family Clostridiaceae; genus Clostridium; species Clostridium saccharobutylicum. Next base: position 4,743,330 of record NC_022571.1, read on the forward strand.
TTGCATAAGTTTTTATTTTAAATGTATTATCAGTAAAACTTACGTAAGAATACGATGGAACATATCCTTGCCATCCAACAACGCTAAATGAATGATCTGCACTTCCTCCAACTGTATCATTACTTCCAGTGTTGAAGTCATAATATTTACTTCCTGTACCAGTGTCAAGTGTAAAATAAACTGTTCCTTTTGGATTAGTTACACTATTTGGATATTCTTTTCTTGCATAAGTAGCATTTGGATTTGTGGTCCCTGGTGCAGATTCATTCCCAATATTCTTTAAAGTTTCAGGAGTTCCAGTATTAGGCTCAACAACATTTCCATTTAGCATTTGTGCAGTACGAGTATAGTAGTGATCATGCCCTTGTAATACAACATCGATATTATATTTATCCATCATCTTTGTCCAAGTATTACGTATTGTTAAAGCAGGATCTTCAATTTCATTTTTAGTATTGTGATTAGCTTCACTATATGCAGATTGATGCCATGTAGCCACTTTCCATTTTGCATTAGGATTAGCTTTAATAGCTTGTGCTATAAATTGATCATGATCAGCAGTACCATAATTATTCGCATCTAATACCAAGAAAAGTACTGGACCAGCAGTGAACCAGTAGTCACCGTCATTTCCATATTTAGTAGAGCCAAGCTTGCTTATGTTTGGCTGATTGTAATGATATCCATAATATTCACCCATTTGGTGATCATGATTACCACAAAATTCAGCTAAAGGCATACTTTGAATATAATTTACTGCTGAGTCAGGATTAAAGAAGTCTCTATATTGGTACCATTGTCCATCAGATGAATTTGAAGGTTGTATCAAGTAATTGTAGTCATTAACTTGATCTCCCATTGTAAAAAGAAAGTTTAAATCTTTATTTTGATTCACTAACTTAAGCATGTTTTGCCAAGCTGTTTTATCATCATTTAAATTCTTATGCCCACCGGTAGCACTAGATTTAGCAGTCCCCTTAGAATTATCAAATGCACCAATTTGTGGATCGCCAAAAGCAGCAAAGCTTACTTTATCCGTAGATAATGTACTAATACTATACACCGGACTCCAATTTCCTTGTCCATCACTTACAGAATATGAATACTTAGTATTCGGAGTTAATTCTTTTACGGTCACTTTATTTGAATATTCGCCAGTTGGAGTATCTGACACACTTTTCCCATTAAACACATTGTCTCGATAATTCGAAGGATCACCTACCCCATTAGTATAAGGAAGAACTGTACAATCTTGCTTAATAGATTGTGTAACTTTTACAGTACTCTGAGTTGCATCATGAATATCTGCCGAATTTGGAAATTGTGTTCCATTCATATCAGATGTACGTGCAATTTTTATTTGTGTCTTTCCAGAACTCTGAGTGAACCAAGCAAAATCAAGTTCTTTTGGATCCGAACCAACATTTGCATTAATATTATAGCCTCCTGTTACCTTAGGCAATGAAAATCCTTCAATACCAGATGAATCCATTACTTCTGCGTTAACATTTTCCACAAAATGCAAACAAGAAGTAGTAGCGATAATTGTGCCTACAGCAATTGGAATAATAAATTTAGCTTTCTTACTAATTTTCATATAATATTACCACCTTAATAAATATTTTCCTAATATACTAAATTTATCACTACTACTTTAAATGACAGTTAAGTCATGGTTAATTTTACTTTAAATTGTATATTTTATATAAAACATAGATATCTAAACTATAATTTAGACTTATTCTTTAAAATATAATCATGAATTGGAAATAAATGGTACACTTTTGTGGAGTGTTAAATTGAGAAAAGGACTGTAGTATTTCTTCAGTATAAGTTGTTCTATTCTTGCTTGTCCTTAACTTGTTTAAGGAATATGCATGAATGGAACAAATTATGCTGTTAGAAATCCACAGTCCTTTTCTATAGTAACCGAAACAAAAGAGCACCATTTCTTTCGGTTAGCGATCACATAACTTTAAGTTACAAGTTATGTCTCTATATTATAAACTGAATTTATTTACCTGCTCTATCATTGAATTTGTTTTGTTATTTAATACTTGAGATGATTTTTCTACTTCATCTGCTGATGAAATCATATTTTGTGTTGTTGCAGAAATTTCTTCAGCCGAAGCACAATTTTCTTCTGCAACTGCAGCAATATTTTCAGCAACATCCATTATATTTTCTTTCTTTTTGTTTATTTGAGAAATCGATGAATTAATGTCATCCATTTCAGGTAAAATATTACCAATAGATATAATTATATCTTTAAATGATTTTATAGAATTATCTATAACTGAAACTTGCTTTGAAAGTTCACTATTAGCATCATTAGCAGTCATTGTAACCATATCCGTTTCACTTTGTATAGTTTTTACTAATTCATTTATACCATTAGAAGAATGCTTAGATTGTTCCGCTAATTTTCCAATTTCCTCTGCTACTATTGCAAACCCTTTTCCTGATTCCCCTGCTCTAGCTGCTTCTATCGCTGCATTCAATGCTAATAAATTTGTTTGTTCTGCAATATCATTTAAAAGATTTGTTATTTCATTTATTTCTTTAACACTACTAGTTAAATCTGATATTTTTTGGCCAACATCATTAACTGAATTAGATATATTATTTATTGATGTTATAATATGTGCTAATTCATTATTACTACTTTCAGCTTTAACATTTACCTCTTTTGTATGCGCATTAACCTTATTTATAATGGCTCCAACTTCATCTAAAGATACACCAAAATTATTTAATAATTCATTCATTGTTACAAGTTCTGAGGCTTGGCTTGAAGATCCCTTAGCAACTCCATCTATAGCACTTGATATGTCCTGTGTTGATGTGTTCATTTGTTCTGCTAACATTGAAAGAGAAGATGATTGACTATGTATTGATGTAGATTCTGTTTCAATATTCTTTAATATATGTGATATAGAATTAATAGTTTTTTTCAATGCATTATTCATAATACCAAATTCATTGGTAAGGCTGTCATCAATTTCAATTGTAAAATCACCTTCTGATAATATTTGTAAATCATTTGTAAATTCTTTTATTAAATCTCTAATAGCAACTATTATTATAAGAGATATTATAGTTAAAATTAAAATTGACAAAACAAATACAATACCAAAACCAATAATACTATCATGATATACATTTTTAGACTGCTCACTATTCTCATTTGCAGTATTTTTTTGATAATCTACAAGATCGGTAATACTTTTAGCAAGAGCATTCCCATATACCCCCATATCTTCATTAGTTATCTTTGTATCTGGAACTAATCCTTGCTTTCTTTGTTCTATTATATTAGGAATAAATGAATAATAGTGTTCATAAGCTTCTTTAGCTGTTTTTACTAACTCAGCTTCTTTCTCATCTCCTTGTGAAGATATAACTTGTCTTTGCATGATTGTAGTTATATTATTATTTAATTCCAACATTGTTTTTTCATTTTTAGGATCAAATGGTCTGTCTATTATCTTAGTTAAAGTATTTCTTAAGACACCCATATATCCATTTACATCTCCCCAATCCTTAAGTTTAGGAATAACATTGCTATTTATATTGTTAGTAATGTTGTACATTTTGTTGGTGTTTGAATATCCTTCAACACCGATTATAACAGTTGACATCAATGATATAATCCATATCAGAATTATATTACGAGTTATTTTCACATTTCTTAATCTTTTACAACTTCTTTTCATAATCGTTCCCCTTTGCTTATCATAAGTATTGTAATAACTAATAATTTGTATGCTTCAGCATTACCAAACCATTAATTCACTGGTAAGTTTAACATTGATTATAAATATTGTACTAAATTTCAAACTATTAGTATATAAATAAATTTAGTAAAATTATTCAAATAACAAAGTGGCTGCTACACTTTTAATTAATGATAAATGGTGAATATTAAATGATTAAAGTTGAAACCACTGAAAAAGTCTTGCTGACCAAATGAATAAAAAGAAAAACCTCCGTTAAATCCAGAGGTCTTAAAAAAATATATACATGTTTATTAAATTTAAATATTATCTTTTATTATAAAAATGTTTTTTTTGAAGCTATTAATCTAAGTTCTATTCTATCTGTAACATTATAGCTAGTATCACAATAATTATAATTTTTCTTATAGTTATTAGGGTCATTATCTATTCTGTGAAAAATTGCTTGCCATAATCCAATAATATATTTATAAATACTTGTTATATTTTTTGAAGCCTTATTATAATCATTATTTTTATTAGTAAAATAGTTCATTAATTTAAATTTAGATTTATTTACTGTTTTACAATTCATAATAATACCTCCAATTTGATATTAGATTTGATATCATTTTATTTTTATTAAGTTTCTACAATAATAATATAAATCATTTTCTATTAATTTACATCTCAGTAATAATCATCATTCATCAAAAAAACAGATATATATTGGAATAAATTTCTGTAAACGTAACCTTAATTACACTTATAATAATAAATATAATTAAATAATTAAAAACTCATAAATTTATCAAGGAATGAGGAAAATTAACTTTTTATTTATTTTAATGTGCCTTATGAATATTTTCTATATTATTGGCTAGAATAATACTGTACCCCATAATACACGGGCGCTAAAGTTTATCATTTTAATTTAATGCCCGTTCTCAAAAAAAAGTTTTCCATAACCTCATCGCTTATGGAAAACTTTTTTTAACTATATATGTTATAAACTTTTTGCATTCTAGTACTTTAATCTTAAATTTACATCTATACTAAAAAGAGTACCATTTCTTTCATTTAGTCAAATTTATAACTATTTTTGTACTGTCCAGTTTTGTTGGTTAGCATATATTCCTATTCCATTTTCTCTATCACTTGTTTCATATATAGTAACTCCATTATTTAGTAAGTTATTATATGCAGTTCCTTTTTCAATGCTATCTTTACCCCTGCTTATTACTCCCATTGTTGGCTTTACATATGCTATGAAATCACTTGTTGAAGATGTATCATGTCCATGATGTGGAACCTTTAATACATCAACATATTTTCCTTCTAATAAGTTATTAGTCCAGAAATCTTTTTCTGAATTCCATTCCATATCTGCTGTAAATAAGCTTTGAAAATCTCCATAATTTAAATATACAATCGCAGAATTTTCATTAATTCCCCAATAATATTGTGTCTCTTTGTCTGCACCTATTCCTCCAAAGTTTTTATCAGATTGTACAAATTTCAATATCTTATTGTTATCTATATATTGACCTTTTACTGTATTTGTAAAGTCCATATCTTTCTTTTTCATCGCATTTATAGCATCTGTATAAACTTCATAATCATGTTTCATAAGTTCAACTGAACTAGCATTTTCACTTGTAACTTTTAAGTTAGAATACCAATCTTTCATCTCTGCAATTTTAGGCATATAGACTTTTTTAACTTTAAACTTATTAATTATAGTACTTAATCCACCAATATGATCTGAATGTCCATGAGTGATTACAATATAATCAATTACTGGTTTTCCATCTTCTTCTTTAAGATCTTGATCATTTAAAAAGTTTACTACATCATCTGCAGTTGATGTATCTCCAGTATCAATCAGTGCAGTCTCTCCATCTGGAAGTTTGATAAATGCACAATCAGCGTTTCCAACACTCAAATATTTTACATATAGATGGTTAGTCATTTCTCCTTCACCCTGATATACTCCATCAGCGTCAAACTTCTCCATCTTTCCATCTATTATTGCATCTCCTGTTGCAACAGCACTATCAGCTTTAATATAATATTTGTACTTTTTAGTTTCTAACCATTTATTAGCTACCATTACTCCATCATTATCTGAGTAATATTTTTTGCCATTGTAAATGTACATTCCTTTTTGAAGAATACCATCGTTACCAAAGAAGTACCATTTATCATCTAGATACTTCTTACCTAGACTCATTCTACCTTCACTATTTAAATAATATGTATTACCATCGTTCTTAATCCAACCAGTTTCCATTATTCCATCTTTGTCTAATAAATACCAATTGTAATTAATTAATTTCCAACCAGTTTGCTTAATTCCTGATTCATCAAAGTAATACCATGATCCATCTATTTCCTTCCATCCAATAATGGCTGCAAAATCATCACCTAAATAGTACTCATTGTCATTTTTAGAATCTGAATTTACGTCTTTTTCCTTGAACCATCCTGTTTTCTTTACAATTCCATCCTTAGTAACATAATATAGCTTACCATTCATATTCTTCCATGCTGGTAATGTTTCTTTTTCTACATTATCAGTAGTTTGCTTTGTGGAATCATTTTGAGTTGTTTGAGTATTACTATTTACTGGATCTTTTTTCACTTGCGCCTCAGAATTTGTATTTTTAGTAGAATTTGATTCACTTTTACTACTTGTACTATTTTCTTGAGTGCTCGTACTATTTGTATTTGTATTGCCAGTGTTTATTTCATATACTGGAGTATCTTCTGTTTTTGTGGTAGTAGTATCACTAACATTAGTTGTAGAACTTGAACCACTCTTGTCCACATTGTCAACTGCGTAAGATTCAATTCCAAGAAATGAAAAACATAAGAATAACATCATTGGAATTATCATTAGTGTTCTTTTTACACGCTTGTACATAAATGAATTGTCCTCCTTAAAGATATGCACATTAAGTAAAATGTGCTTTTTAGATAAACAACTTGGGTCTTAGACTTATGTAATAACTATCAGACCTAAATATAAGTAAATTTTCCAATTTGATTATCTATCAGTAATTATATCCCAAAGTACAAATTCTTTCAATTTCTCACAAACATTTCTCAAAACAATAATTAAACTTTACTCAATTATAAATTTTTGTATCTCTTCTTCCAAAATACTAGCCTTTTCTTTTAACTCCCTTACTTGTATAGATACTTCATTTATGTTCTCTGTTTGTTCTTCAATTGAAGCTGTAACTTCCTCTGAGCAAGCAGCGGTCTCTTCTGAGATAGCTGCAATATTGTTTATTGATGAAACAACATTATTATTATCAGCATCCATTTCTTCAACGAAACTTCCTATATTATTAATTATATTAGTTATATTGTGTGTAGTTTCAGAAATTTTATTAAATGATTGATTAACATCATTAACAGAAATAAATTGTTCCTCTGAAACAAGTTTTACATTTTTCATCATATTTGCACTTGAAACTATTTCATTTTTAATATCATAAATTATCTTTGCTATATCATTAGTTGAAGATTCCGATTCCTCTGATAACTTTTGAATTTCCTCTGCAACTACTCCAAAACTCTTTCCATTTTCTCCTGCTCTAGCTGCTTCTATTGATGCATTTAAAGCTAATAGCTTAGTTTGTCCTGCTATTTCTTCTAAAGCTTCTAAAATTCCTTCAATATCCTTTGATTTATTATTTAGACCAACTATACTATTTTCAGTTTTTTCTATAATTTCTAAAGTAATTTTTGTCTTATCCTTTAATTCCTCTATCTTATTAACACCTTCACTAGTTACTCTTGACGAAATCTCTGCATCTTTAATCATTAAATTAGTTTTATCTGTTAGTTGCACAAATTTCTCATTCATATTCACGCCTAAATTAGCACTCTTTTCTGCATCAGAGGCTTGGTTTGATGCTCCAATTGCTATCTCGCTTATTGCAGTATTAATTTCATTAGCTGATCTTGTGGTCTCTTCAGATTTTTCTGTTAATATTACAGCACTATTCTTTATATTTTCCGTTAATTCTTTAGTTCCCTTTAATAAATTAGAAATTTTCCTTATCATTTCATTAAAGCTTGAAGATAGAATTCCAATTTCATTTTTAGCATCAGTTACAAATTTAACTGTAAAATCTCCTGTTGATGCTTTAGTCAGTAAATCCGATATAATAATTATAGGTTTTGTTATTTTTTTCGCTAAAAAACTCATAGCTAGCGCTGCAATAATTAATATTATCAATCCAGCAATCAAAGTTGTATTTATTATACTTTTCATCACAACTTTAGCATTAGATTCATTTTGAACGGTTACAATTGACCAGCTCTGAGATTGTTCATTAAGTGATATTGGTGTATATGAAGCATAATAGCTTTCATTATTATCCTTAAATTTAATACTGCCTGATTGACCATTCATAACAGATTGTACTATTTGTTTATATCCATCACAAATCTTTATAGGCTCTTCTTTTGTAACATTATTGCCATTATTATCTTTCATAATTTTCCCATTAGCATCTTTGACCTGCATAGTTTTAGTTAAAGTTTTATAATTATTAATTTCCGAAATCAATTCACTATTTGGATGAGCAATAACTACTCCTTCACTATCTATAATAAATGAATATCTTCCATCTTCTTTACTAGAATACTGTTCAACCAATTGTTGCAGATAATCTAACTTTAAGTCAGCTCCAATAGAACCTATTACTTTATTATCATTATAAAGTGGCATAAATACTGAAGCTATTGGTTTATTAGATGTAGCTGAATAGAAAGATTTAGATACAAATGGTTTTTGTGTTTGTTGTAATTGCTTGTACCACCATCTACCAGAACGATCTGCCAATTCACCAGCTGATCTTCCAGTCTGCATACCAGAATCATTTTGTACGTAAATTAAATCAAAATAAGGATTTCTTGATTGATATTCTTTTAGTACTTTATTTTGAGTAGATGTATCCATTGAAAGTATTTCTGAGTTAACTGATAAATCTTTAGTAACGCTATATGCTGTATTTACAAAAGATGATAAGTTTTTAGAAATAAGACCTGATATCATTTCATTATTAGTATTAATTTGCTTATCATAAGCTCTAGATAAAATTAAGCTTACAGATAGGATTATTCCTCCTGTTAAAAGCACAGCAATTATTCCAATTGTAACTATTAATTCACTTGCTATACTTTTAAATTCAAATAATTTCTTAATATTTTTCTTAGATGTTTCCCCATTTTTTATTTTCTTTAGTTTCATACGCCCCTCCAATTTTTTATTTATATATCTTGTAATCTTAATTTTTCAGCCAAATTAGATTGCCGTTCCTAATTTTACCTTAGATTATTTGTTGCAATAAATATATAAATTATTTTAACTAATTACTTATCTCTTTACTATTTTTCGTTATTTTAAAAAAATTCTGTATAATTTTCGACAAAATAAATCCAATATTATTTAATAAAATAATTATTATTAATATAAAATTTGTTTGAAACTTAAAGTTATGTGATGACTTGCCGAAAGTAAGGACACGCTTTTGCTCGATTGCTGTAAAATAAGTCCGTGGATTTCTAAAAGCAGAAGTTGTTCCATTCCAGCATGTTCCTCAGACAAGCTGATGACAAGCTAAAATAGAACAACTTCTACTTAAGAAATACCTACAGCTTTATTTTAAATGCAATGCTACGCAAAAGAATGTCCTCACTTTCTAGTTTATAATGCATTCAAAGTATAAGTATGGTTCATTATCTATTTATTCATAAGAGAATTTAAAATAGAATTGCCAATTAAAATTTCATCCAATTTTCTAAATTATGGATTGATCAGTTGCGCATGATTCTCAGCAATCTGATGAAAAACACTCTCATTAATAAACTTTACAATTCATTTTCAAATGCCTATTTCATAAAAATACATTTTATTTCTAGAATAGATATACACTTAAATTTAGTAAATGTGTATATATTAAAAATATAAGTAACCATTACAAATTAAATATCTATAATAATCTTTTTAACAAGTTGTTATATACAAAATTTTGTTTAATCACAATTCCCTGTATATACAAATTACTATTTCAATTTATACTTTTGATATAAATAAACTATACTGTACACTAAAAATAAGTGGAATTCTTTTGCGTAGCGTTGCGTTGATAATCAGGCTGTAGATATTTCTTAAGAAGAGATTGTTCAATTATAGCTTGTACTTAATTTACTTAAGAAGCATGCTATAATTGACACAATCTCTTCTGTTAGAAATTCACAGCCTAATTATCTAGCAATCGAGCAAAAGAATTCCACTTATTTTGGTTAGCCATCACATAATTTTAAATTTCAGGTTGCTTATATACTATTCTAAAATAAGTTTAATTATGGCTTTTGCAACTCCATCTTGATCATTTGTTGATGTTATATAATTTGAATGCTTCTTCACTTCATCTGGCGCATTTCCCATTGCGACTCCAACTCCTGCATATTCTATCATATCAACATCATTATAATTATCACCCATAGCTATTATTTCAGACTGTTCAACTTTAAATTTCTTTTGAAGAACATTAATTGCAGATGTCTTTGAAGCTTTACTTGGCATAATTTCTAGATATGTTGGTTTTGAAGGATATATATTCAAATCGTTATTTTTTATGCTTTCTTTTAAGTTGATTATTTTATCTGGATTTGACATACATAAAATCTTGTTTGGACCTGTACCTTCTTTTTTCCATTTGTAAATTAAATTTTTAAAATCAATGACAGTTGGAATTATATTTGTTATTTCACTTTCTTGTTTAGCCCATTCATCCATCTCTTCTATATACCATTCATCATCTTTATATAAACTCATATGAACATTAAACTTTTTAGTCACTTCATATATTTCTTCTAAACTTAAAGACGATATAATCTCGTTAGATAAAATTTGACCGTTTTTATCCAATATCAATGCTCCACTATAACAAATAATTGGTTGTTCTATTTCAAGCTCTCTTTGCAAAAATATTATACCCTTAGGCATTCTTGCAGAAACTAAAATTACTGGTATTTGTTTTTCATTTGCAATTATATTAATTTCTTTCTTTACGTTTTGTGTGATTTTGTGACTAGAATTTAATAGTGTCCCGTCAATATCTAAACATACCATTTTAAAATTTTTCATAAATATCTCTCCTTTTTAGGCACATGAAAATAAATAACAGCTTCAAAGTTACCATGGATATCTTTCATAAGGCAAAGGGCAAGTTACCCTCATAGTGAACCTATTAGGTCAATTTGTCGATGCAGCATCATTGAAAATAATCTGGCAAATGGACCTGTTATTTTTTGAATGTGCCTTATATAAATTTTAGAGGCTTCCAGCGAAATTTTCACTCGTCATATGAACAAATGTATCTAATTTCGGTTGGTTACACATAACTCTAATTTAAACTATAATTAGTTGAATATTATATGTTTCTATAATTTGTACAAAGGTGGAAGGAGGCATTTTATTAGTTATAATAACATCTATTTCATCCCAACTTGCTCCCTTGTAATAACTTGAACGCTTAAACTTTTCATATTCTGTAAGCATAATTACTTTTGTAGATTTTTTAACTGCTGCGTGCTTTATAAAAGCATCCTCTTCATCAACATAATAAAATCCATCTTCAGTTATTGATGCTGCACCTAAAAACACTGCATCAAATCTTATTCCTTTAAGGTACTCTAAACAATCCAGCTTATAAAAAAATCTATTATTTTTATTAAGATAACCACCTATTGAACTTATATCAACATCTTTATTTTCTGAAAGTATTTCAATATTATCTAATGAATGTGTAAGTATTGTAACCCTTTTATCTAAGTTCCCACATAACAAACGTATAATTGTAGAAACATCAAAGAAATAATGTTCATCCTCATTAATAAATTCTAAAGCTCTTGTAGCTATTCTTCTTTTATCTTCTGAATATGATTCAATTCTTTCTCTATAATCTTTAATTGTATTCTTTAATGTCGGTAAACAAATACCTCCATGTGTACGCGTTACTGCTCCCTGTTCTATAAGTTTTAAAATATCACGACGTGCTGTATCTCTTGACACACTAAACATTTCACAAATAATGTGAATTGACATATTATTATTTTCATTTAAGTATTCTAATATTTTTAATAATCTTTCTTCTTGATACATAAAATCACCTATTAATTACACCTTTCTTATAAATGAAAAACTTGAAGTTTAGAATTATGTGGTTACTTACCGAAAGTAAGGATATTCTTATTGCTCGATTGCTATAAAATAAGGCTGTGGATTTCAAAAAGTAAAAGTTGTTCAATTTCTGCATGTTCCTCAGACAAGCTGGAGGACAAGCAAAAATCGAACAACTTCTACTTAAGAAATACCTACAGCTTTATTTTAAATGCAATACTGCGCAAAAGAATATCCTTACTTTCTAGTATAGATGCACACTAAACTTCATCAACTATACAAATCTATTCCATCTGTATGTCAAATTTAAAATTTATTTATCTATATACATTACCCGATTTAGAATTAATTCTAAATCAATATATAAGTATCTTTAAGTTTATTTTAAGCCCTTTTAAGTGAATAGTCAATTATTTTTAAGCATTTATATGCATTTTATGTTTAAAGATATTTATTCGTAAGTATTTTTAAGCATTTGTACTTAATTTATTAGTTTTTTTATATAAGGCACATAAAAGAAAATAACGGGTACAAAATATCATGATTATTTTTCGCTAGGCAAGAAAGCAGATTAGTTTCGTACTTGATCTATAAGAAGAATTTATTAACGTGAACAATGATGTTTTTTTAGAAATGATAAATTTACTATCGGCTAATTGCAACATAAGCCATAAGTTATTTATAATAGATATCAAATTTATAAATCTAAAGCTTAATTTGTTTATATATCTTTATAGATAAACAACTATGACTTAGGCTTGCACTTTGAAATGTATCCTAAACTAGAAAGAAGCTGTATTCTTTTTCGGAGTGTTGCTATTATAATTTGGCTGTAGTGATTTCTTCAGTAGAAGTTGTCCTATTTTGCTTGTCCTCAACTTGTTTGAGGAGCATGCAGGAATAGGTACAACTTCTGCTGATAGAAATCCACAGCTAAGTTATAATAGCAACCGAGAAAAAGAATACAGCTTCTTTCGACAAGTTACACCTAAACTCTAAATTTCAAGTTATTTATCTATATTGTGAATTGTGATATTTCATTTTTAAGTTGATTAGATAGATCTTGCAGATTACTTGCATATTGAGTAAGTTCATCCATTGTTGCAGTTACTTCTTCTGTTGAAGCTGTAACTTCTTCTGTTATAGATGCTGATTCTTCTGATACTGCAGCTATATTTTCAACTTGTAATTTTACATCTTCCTTATTTGAATTCATTCTTTCATTTAAGCTTTTAATATTTTCAATTGCTCCTGTTAAAGGTATTATGGAATCTACTATTTGACCAAATATATCTTCAGTTTCATTAATTGCTTTTTCTTGATCCTGAAGCATCTCTTTACTTTCTTCCATTGCATCTTTGGCACTCTTTGCTTTATTATTTATTTCTGCAGCAATAGCTTTTATTTCATCTGTGGATTTTTTAGATTCTTCTGCTAATTGTCGGATTTCTTCTGCAACTACTGCAAATCCCTTTCCTGCATCTCCAGCTCTTGCCGCTTCTATTCCTGCATTTAATGATAGCAAATTAGTTTGCTCAGTAATTTCTGATATCACATTTGATATATAATTTATCTTCTGGATACTTTGTGTCATTTCATTTACAATACTTGTTGATTCAATTGCATTTTCCTTAGTTTTATCAGATTTCATTACTAAGTCACTAAGTGTTTTTATTCCCCTAGTACTTAAGCTTTCAGTTTCACCAGCTAGTTTTCCAATATGCTTTGAATGATTCTCAACTTCATCCATGCTATCAGATAATTCTTCAGCTCTTGTTGCAACATTTGTTGCTGATTGCGCTTGATCTGTAGCTCCTGCTGCAACTTCACTTATAGCTTGTGCTACATCTGATACTGAGGCTGTAGTTTCTTCTGACATACTAGCTATATTAACTGATGATTCAACTAACTTATTTGCAGTTTCCTCAACTTTTCCAATCAATTTATTCATACTGTCAACCATTGAATTAAAGTTTTCGCCAAGTTCTCCAAACTCATCTGCAGTTGTAATATCTACTTTTTCTGTTAAGTCTCCTTCTGCAACTTTTTTAATTGCATCTTTTATCTTGTTTATTTGTTTTATAAATATTGTTGAGCCAAAAATTCCTGCAATCGTTGCTATTATCACTGCTATAATGCATCCAATTACTATTGTAGATTTTATGGCATCTATTGATTCCGCTATTTCGCTCTCATTTACAAAACCAATCACTTTCCAACCAGTATCATTATTTGTTAACTGAGTTACGTAATTTTTAATTCCATTGCTTGTCCAATCGCAAGCATTAGAATCTCCATTTTTATTATTGTTCCAAAATGGTAAGTTACTAATATTTTGACCATCAGAAATTATTCCATTATTCTTTTCATTATTTATAATAACATTGCCATCATTATCTGTGACAATAACATATCCAGCTTTCATTATATTTGTATTTTTTATGTAATCTATCATTGCATTTATTTTAATATCTATTATTGTTGTTCCTATGAATTTTCCATTATTGTCATAAACACTTTTTACAACTGATATTACTTGTTCATTTGTTACTTTGTCTGTTATTGGCTTTGTATATATTACATTTTTATCACTTTTAGCTTGTTTATACCAGTCTCGTTCTTTATAATTGAATTCGTTTATGCTCAGTACATCACTATCTAATATTATTTGATCGCTTTCACTTGCATAACATACATTTAAAACTCCATCTGTTGTATTTTTTATTGATTTTAACTGACTTTGAATTCTTTTAATATATTCATCCTTATTAATACCATCATTATTAAAATTCTTTACATCTTCAGTATCAGCTAAAGTAGTTACTTGTTGACCAACTAGTTTTAAATGTTTTGATAATCCATCATTAACTTCATCAATAGCTTGCGCACTTGTCAATTTTAAATTTTCCTCAAATGATGTTCTAGATTTATTTGTAGCTATAATACCAACAAATATCACTGGAACAATAATCATTAGTATAAGAATTGATGTGATTTTTTTAAATAATTTCATTTTTTTCCACATTATAATCCTCCTTAGCGGGTTTACTATTATTTTCTTATTTTACACTAAATAATTAGTATTGTAAAAATTATTTGTTTTATGTTAATTTATGTAAATTTTTTCATTTATATAGTTACTTTTTAATCGTTAAAATTCATCCACTCTTAATAATAAAAAAAGATATCTTAAAATACAGAATCAGTATAATATATTGATTATTTCATACTATGAGCTATCAATATATTATATCTAATCTTTATTTTAAGATAATCTCTTTTTGTTTTATAGGTATGTTATCCTATTTTATAGCCTAATTTATACATACACAACTACATTAATTTCCCCCAAATTTCTTGGTATTATCATACCTTCAATCCTTTTACCGTTAATCTCAATAACTTTTTTTTCATTATCATACTTATTGTTATCTACATTTTGTATAACTTTTATATTATAATCTTCACGATCATTTTTGATCCTTATTTCAAATTCTCCCCATGCTTTTGGTATACAAGGATTTATCATATAGCCTTTATTTTCAACTCTTTTTAATCCTAAGATATCTTCAATTCCCACTCTATACATCCAACCTGAAGCTCCAGTATACCAACTCCATCCGCCTCTTCCTCCGTGAGGCTCTTTTATATAAACATCTGCTGCCATTACATATGGCTCTAATTTATATGTAGTACATTCAAGTTCTGTCTTTGTATGATTTATTGGGTTTATCATATTATAATATCTTACTGCTTTATCTCCTAAACCAAGCTTTGTCAAAGCTAATATTACCCAAACTGCTGCATGAGTGTATTGTCCTCCATTTTCTCTTACACCTGGTACATATCCTTTTATGTAACCTGGTTCAAGATATGAATTATCAAATGGTGGTGCTAATAAAAGTATCAAGCCTTTTTCATTTTTAACTAAATTCTTATCAACTGCTTCCATTGCTTCAAATGCTCTTTGACTATATTCTGCACATTCCTTTTCATATTTATTATTTGAATTATTTAAACTTGGATTAGAATTAAATTTATTTTCATTCAATTCATCACCTGATCTTATTTTACTTGCTTCAGAAATTATAGCCCAGCTCTGTGCTAAAGAATCAATTTGACATTCTGGATTTTCACGGCTTCCAAGTGGAGTTCCATCATCAAAATATGCTCTTCTATACCAGCCGCCATCCCATGCATTTTTCTCTAGATTCTCTCTTATAAACTCTTTTCTTTCCTCATAATGAGCTTTAGTTTCTTGATCATTTTTAATATTTGCAATTTTAATGAAGCTTTCTAATATAGAATATAAAAACCAGCCAAGCCATACGCTTTCACCTTTTCCCTTGTTTCCAACGGTACTCATACCATCATTCCAGTCACCACTACCCATTAGCGGAATATTATATTCACCAAACTTTAAGGATTTTTCTATAGCTTTTAAGCAATGTTCATATATTGTTCCTTCTTTTGATGACTGGTTAACTATAGTATATCGCTCATCTTCTCCTTCCCTTAAAGGTTCATCTTCAAGGTAAGGTGCAGTTTCTTCTAAGATTCCATAATCTCCAGTTGAATTAATATACTCTGCAGTTACATAAGGAAGCCACAATAAATCATCGCTGAATCTAGTCCTTATACCTGAATTTACAACTGGATGCCACCAATGCTGTACGTCTCCTTCTACATACTGCCTTGATGCACTACGTAATATCTGAGCTTTTGGTATTTCTGGATTGACAACCCCAAGTGCCATAGAATCTTGAAGTTGATCTCTAAATCCATATGCTCCGCCACTTTGATAAAATGCACTTCTACTTAAATATCTACAACTTAAAGTTTGATATAATAACCATCCATTCAAAAGATAATCAAGAGATTTATCAGGTGTTTTAACTTGTATATTACCTAGGAAATGTCGCCAATATTCTTTAACTTTGTCTAATTCTCTATCTGCATTTCCTTCAATCTCATATTTATCAATAACTTCTTTTATGTTCTCTTTTTCTTCTTCACCAAGCAAAATCAAAAGCTGAACCTTTTCACCTTTTTTAATTGTAATCTTTGTAGTAGCAGCTAAACAAGGATCATAAATTGCTCCACACATATTGGATAAATTATCCTCACTTAAAGCCTTTGGTGATGAAATTTCTCCATTGGCACCTATGAACTCTTTATTATCACCAGTAAAACTTATTTTTTCTCCACCTAAAATAGTTAGATAAGAATTAAATTTTCCAAAATACTCACTATAAGGATTGCATGCTCTGATAAATCCTCTTTCCAAAATGTTTTCTTCATGATTTCTTTTAGATTCACCATGAATATATGTTGAAATGTATCTTGCACTATCATATTCATAAACACCCATTACAAGTTTTGCATAATAAAATACTGAAATTTCTCTATCACTTTCACTTAAATTTTCTAGAGTTACTTTCTGAATTTTTACCTTTTCTCCTTTAGGTGCAAACACTTCTAATTTTCCTCTTATATTATAAGCTGTGTGTTTAAATTCAGAATATCCAAAGTTATGTTTTATAAAATAATCACCTTTATCTCTAACAGGCTTTGGAGTTATAGAAAAGTAATCATTAGTATTATCATCTCTAATATAAAGTGCTTCACCTAATGGATCTCTTATATAATCATTACTCCAAGGTGTTATCTTATTTTCTCTTGAATTACCACACCAAGTATAAGATGAACCACTTTCTGATATATGAAATCCAAAATCATCATTAGAAATAACATTAATCCAAGGTGCTGGAGTATTTTTAAAGTTAGATAACTTTATTAAATAACTATTATCAATTTTGCTAAAGCCACCATAACCATTAAAGAAATCTAAATCTTCCATATTGAAATCTTCATCTACTTTTTCTTTGTTTGGTTTATTTAAATCTATTTTTTTATGGCTTTCCTGTGCTTCAGTTGCAACGCCCTTAATCAAATCTTGTTTTTCTATATAATCTTCATCATGATCATATTCTTTGTATTCTATTTCACCATCATTTAGATTTGCTATTGTCATTTTAATACTATCTTTATCATCATCTAATGTTGGAGTTACTTCATCTGCAATTTCTAATTTATATGTTGTATTTAAAGGTTTAGATTTCTTTTCTAATCTATTAATTTCTAACTTCTTAGCCTTTTTTTCTATTAATTCTTCATCTTGTTGTAACACATATTCTTCCTCATCATTATTAAGTAAAGTATTAAAATTACTTTTATAACTTTCCTCATCAACAGATTTTCTATATCTTGAAAATTCATCATCATCATTAACTCCAAGTTCTTCAACATTTTTAATTTGTTGTGAAATTGATCCTTTCTTTGAATTAATATAAAGTCTAGAAATTCCTATTAATAAATTTTTAACTTGTTCATCCATAGTAGCTTTATTATGAAGGAAAATTCCTCCCTCTTTATTTAAAGCACTACTTTCATTTGATGTATTTATAGCTTGAATTATGCTTTTTTGAAGAGGTTCATCATAAGAGATTTCCTCATTGTTATATACTATTAAATCTAATTTAACCCCTTTAATCTTCATATAATAATGAAACCTTAATATATTTGTAACTAAACTTATATCATCTTCATTTTCAATAGTTAAAAATACAATAGGTAGATCACCTGATATTCCATAAGACCATAAATCCTTTTGATGTTTTGAAATATTTTTTATATATTCTTCTCTATCTTTTCTTCCGCTATGTAAAAAGAATATATATGAAGATAAACTTTGAAATATATTAGCTTGAGCACTTCTTATTCCTAAGCTTTTAAGTTCAAGCTGTGTTTCTATACTATAATTTTCAAAAACCTTCTCTAATTGAGCAGCATCTTTATTCTTTCTGCATATATCAATAACTTCTTCTTTTGATTCTGTTGTTCCTGTTATATAATAAATTTCTTTCTTTGAATTTCCATCTAATCTAATCCTACATCTAATACTCATTATTGGATCTAAAACTGTTCCTACCGTATTATTTAATGATTTATCATTATCCATAGCAAGAGGCGATTTAAGATCTCGGTTTCTTCCAATAAAATTAATTCTAGATGTCTCATAACTTATACTACCTTCTAAATCTCCGTTTGCTAAAACTTTATGGAATATATAAGGAACCTTTGCCCCCTTTACTCTTCCTCTTCTGCTTCCTATAAGTATATTTTCTTTCTCATCGTATTCTGTTTGTATAAACAAGTTAGAAAAAGCTGGATGAACAGCATCTGAACTGAGGGTAGCTAATGTTATTTCCATATAACTTGTTATCTCAATACTTCGTCCCTTATCACTTAAGTTATTTAAAGTAATTTTTCTAATTTCTAAGTTTTCTTCTGGAGAAACAGCTATCTCCATCTGAGTTTCAATATTACCATCTTTTCTGTTAAATTTAGCTTTATCCAAATTAAATTCAGCAATATATTTATCTCCACAATTTTTACATGGCTCAAATGTTGAACTCCAATAATCATTAGAATTTAAATTCTTTACATAAAAGAACATTCCACTATCATCACTTGTAGAATTACCCTTCCATCTATAAAGCATCATATCATTTTTCTTAGAATATCCACTTCCCGTTACAGTTATCATTGATGAATATTCACCATTAGATAACAACAATACCTCTGGATTGTTTTGATTGCTTCCTTTAAATATCCTTGGAATCAAGCTTTCTCCCTCAAAATACATATTCTTTGCTGAAAAATCTTCATTTCTTTCAAAAGTTATATTATTTGGAATCTTTTCTTTTAATAATAATTCTGTAGCTTTAACTTCTGGTAGACTATGAAATCTGCTTATTAAAACATTGTCTAAAAGTACATTATCAAGAGCCATCAAAGACATACCTAAATGATGAACCATATATGTCATTATTTTATTTGCTTTTATTCCATCATTATATACATTGTTAATCATTTGTGAATTATTTAATTCTTCTCTATTCTCTAGGTTCCCTATATTATCTAATGTGTCGCAGTCGTCCAAGCAGTTATCCACATTATCCACATCATTCACATTGCAAACTTCGTCATAATCAACTATATTACTACCAAGTTTATCCACGCGTTTTACATGGTTATCCACACCTTTTTCATACTTATCCACATTTTGTGTATAAGTCTCTTCTAATATTCCACTATTATTTAGCAACTTTTCTTCACTTTTTGAATACTTCGGAATCCTTACAACGTATTTATCCTGTCTTGCCTTAGTATAATCCACAGCTTCAATAAATCCATACCTTCCGAGACATCCTATTTCTTCTAGTCTTCTAAGATTCTTAATCCCTTCCCCCCTAGAGAATGGTAATGTCATTAATGTTGAATATGGAGATATTACCACTTCATCTTCAAGACCTCTTTTTAATCCAAGTCCTGGAATACCAAAAGCCTTATATTGATAATTATCATCGACATCAAATTTATAGAATGCAGATTCTGATAT
Organism: Clostridium saccharobutylicum DSM 13864; assembly: GCF_000473995.1. Lineage (NCBI taxonomy): Bacteria > Bacillati > Bacillota > Clostridia > Eubacteriales > Clostridiaceae > Clostridium > Clostridium saccharobutylicum. The sequence continues at coordinate 4,763,716 of NC_022571.1, forward strand.
TCCCCAAGGGGTTTGTTTTTGTTTAGAAAAACTTATTTGAGCTTTTATTACAGATTTATATGTTTTACTTAGTAATGTTTTAGGATAATTTCTCATTATTAAAGATGGCATAAAATACTCAAACATAGTTCCACTCCAAGATACAAGAGAATGTGTATGAAAAGCATTTGTCATAGCTCTGCTTAATTTAAACCAATGAGATGAATGTACATCATTCTTGGCTACGGCTATAAATGAGGCTATTCTCGATTCTGATGCTAGCAAATCATAATAAGAATTTCCAAGCGAATTTTCCTCTACGTTATAACCAATTGAGAATAATTGCCTTGTTTCATCATAAAGAAATCTAAAATCCATCTCTTCTGAAATCTTATCAATTTCTTTGATTATATTATCTATTTTAGAAACATATACTTTTAAATTATTAATTCTTTCTCTTATTGTATGTTTGAAGTTATCTCCAAATTTACTTATATAATCTTCACATCTATCAATCAATTCAATAATATTAGGGATTCCTTCTAAAAATTCTTTACCGTATAACTTTTCCAATCCATCAAATATATAGCTATAATATGTAAGTTTTCTATTAGCTTCTTCTAAAAGCTTTTGCCTCCAATATTCAATTTCCTTATTCTTTTTTTCATCTGAATAATCTTTATGTGTAATTTGAATATTATCTTCTTCAGATTTATTAATGCCTTCCACTTTCATTAATATTTCGCTTAAGACATCTTTATAATCACCATTATTAATATTTGAAGCAAATCTAATTTTAATTGAAGAATCCTTTTCTTCAATTATTTTGTATATATCCTTTAATGACATGACTTCATTTATTCTTATAACTTCTTTACTCTTTAATTCCTGCATAGATTGCTTCAATACCCACAAATCTCCTAAAAGATTTCCACTATCAACTGTTGATACATATCTAGGCCATAATGGTGCTTTAGTTTTTGTATCATACCAATTTAGATAATGCCCATGCACCATTTGTAATCCCTTCATACTATTTAGTATAAGCTCAGTCTTATCAATCAAATCCATCATTGTTATATATCCTAAATCGTAAGCTACTACATTAGAAATAAGACCCATACCTATATTAGTTGGCGAAGTTCTATGTGCCACTCCTTTAAAAGGCTTTTCTTGATAATTATCTGGTGCTAAATAATTGTTTTCTTCATTAACAAAATCCTCATAATATGCATATATTCTTCTCGATATTTGTCTCAAATAAGATTTTTCTTGATTCTTTAAATCAAACTTATCTTTATCAGTCTTTCTGCTTATACAATACGCTACATATGGACTAACAATCCAAAGAGCAGCAACAACTATGCTATAAATTATAACTCCAATAGAATTATAAATAGACAAATATAATATTACTAATCCCATAATTGGAGAAATCCACATTCTCCTTAAATACGATCCAAAACTATTACTATATCTTTTTTCCACTAAATCAGAAGATTCCCATTCCAAAAGATTTTTTTTAGATATACATATCCTATATAGTGTTATTATTATGGCATCCATCATTAAAAATGCTTGATATGGCAAAAACGTTAAAATTAATATTATCTGACTAAAACTTTTAAATGTTCCCATAAGCTTGTTTTTAGGAGTAACAACAAAATCTGTGATTGTAAATACCAATGAATTCATTAGCGCCAAAAAGCAAAGTAATGCCACTTGACTTCTTCCATTTAAAATAGTCAAAGAAAGAATTAATGCTATTAGTATATTAGGTGCTAATAAACTTCTTCTTAAGTTATCAAGTATTTTCCACTTATTCAAAGCACTTACTTGCTTAGAAAACAACCAGCCTATAAGCTGCCAATCTCCTCTAACCCATCGATGCAATCTTCTACAGCTGGATTCATAAAAGGCTGGATAACCATCTATTAGCTCCACTTGGCTAATCAGACCACATCGCGTAAGAGCTCCCTCTAAAAGATCATGACTTAGAATTCTATCATCCTTTATGGCTGTATGTAATATACTATAAAACTCATCTATATCAATTATACCTTTACCTGTAAAAGATCCTTGACCAAATAAATCTTGATATGTATCAGAATAAGCTACTGAGTAACCATCAACTCCTCCTTCACCTCCAAAAATACGTGAGAAATATGTTTTATTTTTAGCTTCTAAACTTATACTGACTTTAGGCTGCATGACACCATAGCCTCTTAAAACTCTATTATCTTTCACATAGGGTGCATTAAGTACATGGCTCATGGCCCCTACAAGTTTAGACGCACATTCCCTAGGTATAAATGTATCTTCATCTAGAGTAATCAAATATTTTACATCCTTAAGAACTTTTATATCAGAACTTATAATATTATATGTATGATCTTCCTTTCCTCTAATAAGAGCCATAAACTCCATAAGCTTTCCACGTTTTCTTTCTTTGCCCATAAAAACATTTTGCTTTTTATTATATATCCTTTTTCTACTAAGAAAGAAAAATCTAGCTTCATGAATGCTATTTTTATAGTAATTATCTTTAGCATACTTTTCATTTAATTTTCTTGTAAGTTCAATTCCACAATTAATTATTTCCTTATCATTATCTTCAACTTCACAATTTGAATCCTCAAAATCGCTTAATAATGCAAAATAAAAATTTTTATCCTTATTTCCACAATAAGCAACTTCTAATTTTTCCATAAGACGTTTAACTTTTTCTTTTGAATTTATAATTGCAGGAATAGCTATTATTGTTTTGCATTTGTCTGGAATTCCTTTACTAAAATCCATCTTTGGTATCAGTCTGATTTGTACAGTCTTACCTACAATCCAATTTGTAAGTCCAACTACAATTTCATTTACAGGAATTAGTATAATTAAAAATGAAATTATGTATTCAGCTCTAGTATAATTTGCTGCACCCAAACTACTTATTAATACAAAGATTGCACTTATAAGAAGTGTACCCAAAGCATTTATAGCTAAATATGTTCCTTCTGAAATCACATCATTTATATTATGATAATATCCCTCTAATTCACTCATACCACTGTCAATTAAGTAATAACCAACATGGCACTTATAAGATTCCTCATTATCATGTTTACTGCTTTTTGCAAGTTTTAATACATTATAAGCTACACTAATCTCATTTCTATTAATTATCTTTGCAATGCCTTCAAGTTTATGTCGATAATAATCTTTAGATTCAAAATCCATACTAGCATAAACATTCTCTGGATCTTCTCTTAAAATCCTATCCACTAATGATGTATTTTCAAAGAAGTTTCTCCAGCTTATTCCCTCAATTTTTCTAATTGAAGTTATGCATTCTCCAATATTTCTTTCTAAAAATTCCTCTCTTAAATTGCTTTTAATAACAGCACTTTCAATTTCTTCATTTACTCCCCATTTAATCTTAGCAAAATTATAAACACTATCATTTTCTATAGTATTATCTTTTAGAACTCTAAAAAACTCCCTTAAAAATAGAGGACTAAATTTTTCATATTTTTCATTAAGCGCTTCCAATTTATCATTTAGATTATTGTTATTTATAGCATCTATAATTTCCTCAGCAACACTTTTTCCTTCTAAAATTTCCTTTTGAAATTCAACAAGTTCATTAGTATGCTTAGATAAATTTATTATGATTGCAATCTTAATCATAAGCGGAAATGCCCAAAGTTCTCCCATTCTAAAGGCCATCTCTTTATTGGCAGCATTAATATTATTAGCAGAAGTTTCACCGTTTGCCCTATTATCTTCTTTAGCAAACAAACTTGTGCTTATATTATCATAATCTAAATTTACTCCTAAACTTTCTTCTTGGGTTTTATTAATATACTTAATAAAACTTTCACCATCAATTTTTCCACCATTGCCTATGTAATTTTTAGCAACTACAAAAATACGTGGAAGCTCATTGTCATCTTCATTGTGATATTTATAATTTCCATTTTCAATATTATTTTCTCTGCCAAAGTTATTACTTTTAGATGCATCATTCATGTTATATTTTTTCTTTTTATCTATATCATCATTTAACTGTTCTATAGAAGGTAATGATTTAAAATAATCAATAGGCATTTCTTTCTTTATTGATCTATATTCTTTTTCAATTAAATATATATTATCAAGAAGCCACTCAGCTGCTCCAAGGACTTTCTCTCTGCTTTTAGATAACTTTTTAAAATACTTAAAATTGTCATAAATATTGGAAAATCCTTCATTTAACTCTTTTAAAACATTTCTTCGTAATCCATAAGAATTATTTTTCTTCAAGTAAAAAACTCCCTTCCTAATTGAATATGATATAAGCATCAATTATGCACATTAAAGAAAATAATAGACCAAATATTCCAACATACTAGTCTATTATTTTTGAATGTACCTTATTCAATGAAGTTATTTTTACCAAAATTACAAAAAAAATTCTTATTTTTTTAAAATTAGGCACATGAAAGAAAATAACAAGTCCAAAATGCCATGATTATTTTTCATCAGGCAAGGAAGCATATTGTTCTCATAGTGGGTCTATTAGGGCAATATGACAACGTAGCATGATGAAAAATAGGCTTGGCAGATGAACTTGTTATTTTTTTTATTGTGCCTAAACAAAATGTAACTAACCGAAATTAGGGATATGTTTTTGTTTCGGTTGTTTATCGCTAAATTTTAAAATCCCACATTAATTAAAGAATTCTGTAAATGCTTTGATTGTGTATTCATTATCTTTTACAGAAGCTAATTCTCTTATTGAGTGCATACTAAGTAGTGGTGCCCCCATATCTATTACTGGTATATTTAATTTAGATGCCGAAATTGGCCCAATAGTTGTTCCTCCTCTTAAGTCTGAGCGATTTACAAACACTTGGCATGGAACATTTGCTTTTTCACATATTCCTTTAAATATTGCACTTGCATAACTATCTGTTGAATAGCTACCACTTGCTGCAATCTTAAGCACAGGTCCCTCTCCAAGAATGGATCTGCTAGTTGGATCACATTTTTCAGGATAATTAGGGTGAAGAGCATGAGCTAAATCTGCCGAAATCATTATAGAGTTATTTATAGATCTTTTAAATTCCTCTCTGCTCTTATTAATCCCTAAACTTATTCTTTCTAAAATTGTTTCTAAAATCGAAGAATTTGCACCTTGAGATGTCAAACTTCCTATTTCTTCATTGTCTAATGCTACTAAAACCTTAGTAGCTCCAATTTTATTACTATTTAATAATGCTTTTAATCCTGCAAATACCATCCAAAGATCATCTAATCTACCTACAGATATAAATTCTTCTTGAAGCCCTACCAATGAACCTTCATTAAATTCATATAGAAATAAATCAAAATCTAATATATCTTTAACATTCACATTTAATGTCTCTGCTATTAACTCAACTAAATAACCATCCTTTTCTAACTTATTAATAGCCATTTTTAAACTCTTCGCTTCACAATCATTAACTTTTTCCTCAGATTCTTTTATAGTCAAATCAGAATTACTATCTTTCATTGTAAGTAATGGCAATGTATCCTTTTGTCTATTATATGAATATCCTTCATTAATACTTCTATTCATATGTATAGCTAAATTAGGAATTATTATAACTGGCTTATTAATATCAACTAATCTAACCTCTGGTTTAAAAGGATTATCACTCTTTAATGTAACTCTACCAGCAATACTTAAAGGTCTATCAAACCATGTGCTAAGTATTGGTCCACCATAAACTTCTGTATTTAATTTTATATAATGCCCTTCAACATTCATTTCTGGATTTGGCTTTATTCTAAATCCTGGTGAATCTGTGTGTGCTCCTATTAATCTGAATCCATCTTTTTCAATTTCTCCACATCCAATTTCGAAAGCTATTACAGCAGAATCATTTTTTATTACATAATACTTTCCACCTTTTTTTAAATTCCAAGTATCCTTTTCCTTAATTTCAATATATCCTTGTTTATCTAAAATGCATTTTATTTCATAAGCACCTTGAAATGCTGTCTTGCTCTTATTTATAAAACTTAAAAGTTCTTCTGAATTATTCATATAATCTTTACCTCTTTCTATATTTATTAAAATATATTTAAGGCATATTAAAATAAATAATAGACCAGTATCGCTCGCCTATTATTACACCATACTACCTCATTAATTCAAGCTAATATTCCTGCAATTAACATAAATTGCTTGTATGATATAAAATATACTTCACATTCTTAGTCTATTATTTTTTTATATGCCTAAAGTTATATCCATATTATAGCACAGCTAGATTAAAAATAATGATTAGAGACATGGGCTTCTTATTTTTTTGAATGCATATATAAACAACTTCCATTCTAAATTTATGTGGTGATCAACTGAAATCATAACTTTTTTGTTTCCTTGGAATATAAAAAGGCTTACAGTTTAATCTACTGTAAGCCAATATACTATTAGTATTTTAATATGCTTTTATAAAATTTAACTTTCTAAGAAACATTTATAAATTATTCTCTTTCATGTGTCTTATCTTCAAAAGTGATTATTTAGAAACAAATAAAAGAATCAATTCTTCTAATTCTCAATATAAAATAAACCCATCTATCTTTGCACCACTTCCAGCCATATACTGAACAAGCATCTACTTTGGTTATATATACCCAATAGCTTTCTCCATTGCACTCCCATATATAGGTATAATGATACAAACATGGCTCTAATGAACATTCTGAAACTATAGTATTATTTTCAGCACCTAGCGTTTTTAATTCACTTTTACTAACTGTAAATTCTGTTGGTAAATCAAGTATAATATTTAATAATTCATTTAATAATTCATTTTTGTCTTGAATATTATCATTAAAATAATTTAACTTATCCTTTATTAATTTCAATTTTTGTTCTGATATTTCACATCCAACATCCATAATTATACCCCATTTAAATAAATAACTAAATTTCAAACTCATATATCTTTTAATATAGTATATTCTAGTTATAATTTAACGTTACAATATAATAATTATATCTATTAACAAATCAATTCTTAATAGGACATATTATTTTATAAGTAAATATTTAAAGATATTGTTCATTGTTTAAATTGCTTCTAATTTTCGTTAACTAACTTATCCATTTCTGTTGTGAAACTTGTCAATTCTTCAATACTAGCATTAGTTTCTTCTATAGCAGCTGACTGTTGCTCTGTTATTTCTAGTGTATTATTTGACATTTCAAAAGTTTTATTTATAGAAAATTGTATTTTTTCAGTTAATGTAGATATATTTATTGCTGTTTCTTTTGAACTTTCTGATAACTTTCGTATTTCAGTAGCAACTACATTAAAGCCTTTACCCAAATCCCCAACTCTTGCAGCTTCAATTGCAGCATTAAGACCTAACATTTTTGTTTGATTTGCTATATCTTTTATATATCCTAAAATATTATTTATCTCATTAGACATTCCCTGTACATTCTCTATTTCATTATTCAATGCTCCCTGATTTTGAGTAACTTCCATTGAAGATGCTGCTAATTGTTGTGTGGCAGATGATATTTGTTCAAAGTTATCCATGAGTGTTGATGTCATTTCCTTAATCTTTAATTCATGATAACCACTTCTTGAAAGTGTGTTTGCAACTGAAAATAACACTTCTGCTGCTGATTTAACTTTTCTTTCCTCTATTATTTTTACTTCTTTAGCTGCATTGTAATATTGATTTTCATCAAGTCCCAATTCATTTGCAGTTTGTTTAAATTTTTCCTCATTTGGATCTGAATATGATACTTGTCCACCAAGTATTGTACCAACAAGTTCGCCCTCTACTATTATAGGTGCTGCAAAATCAATCAGTCCTGAATGACATGTATAAATATATGGTCTCTTATTCTTAAACGCTTCTACTCCAGCATCACTATGACACTGTGCACAACGATTTTTTCCAAGCTGCACTGATTGAGTATAGTTCATACAAATTTTTGTATATCTACTTGGCTTTGTTACCGGTTTTCCACTTTTATCTACTGTTATTGCTGCAATATCCATACTTTCTGCAAAATCATCTTGGAACTTTTGCAAAAAATTCAAATCAACAATATCTTTTAATTGTATATGATTTAGTTCTTTATTATCACTTTTCATAATTTCCCCTCCAAAAATCAACCAATATTTCCATTTCACTCGAAACATTTTATAAATAAATTTTTATATATTTTCATTCCCTCATAATTCAAACATTCCATAAATATAACAGTTTTTTATTAATTATATCAACATATTCTGAACATTTTCTGTACATTTTGTAGAATATTATTGCAAATAATTATATATAATTGTCTAACATCCGATTATTATAGTAGAATATACTTATAAAGGATGTTGCCATTTACAATTTTCTCATTTTCTTTTGTATATCTTAACTTTCAATATAAAAATAAATTGGGTGAATATTATGAATAATTTAAATGATACAGATCAATATCTACAATCACTTAAAAACTATAAACTACTTATTGAAAATGCAGTTGAGTGCATATGGTTATTTAATTTACAGACTATGAGTTTCAAATATATAAGTCCTTCTATAACTAATTTAAGAGGATTAACGGTTGAAGAAGTAATGAACGAAAAAATTGAAGACTCTCTTACTCCAGAATCACTGAAAAAAATAAAAAAATTCCATATTGATAGACTCTGCAAATTTATGTCAGGAGATAGAAGTGAAAATGTTATATCTAATATTGATGAATATAATCAATATTGTAAAGATGGAACAATAAAAACAATAGAAATATCAACTAAGTTTATAGTTGATGAAAAGACAAATACTATTGATATTTTAGGGGTATCAAGAGATATAACAAGAAGGAAAAAATTGGAAAAAAGATTAATTAACGAGTTAAAAGAACAAAAATTTATATTAAAGGACTTGTTGAATGAAATTCAAGTGAACTTCCCAACATCTAAATGTCGCATCTATTACTTTAAAAAATTCTTAGTTTATGGTGCTAATAGTAATGATGCTATAAAATGGCGTACATCTAAGTCAGAAGAACTTTTTGCATATCTCCTTAAAAATGCTGGAATCTATGTTCCAAAGTGGGTAATATGCGAAGCACTTTGGCCAGAATATGATATTGAAAAAATTAATAATTTATTGCATACAACTATATATAAAATGAAAAAAGTCTTAACTTCAATAAACTTAAATTTTAATCTCAAATTTAGAAATGGTTGCTATTGTCTAATTGTTAATGATGCATATGTTGATATCATAGAATTTGATTCTATTGTATCTTCTAAACTTAAACTAGCAAAAAATACAATACATAAATATGAAAAAGCATTTTCATTATATAAAAATGCGTATTTGGAAGAGAACGACTATATTTGGTCCTTTGCAAAAAGAGAAAATTGTTCTAAAAAATTCTGTAAATTAGCAATTTCTCTTGTACAGTATTATTCAAGAATAAATGATTATACTTCAGCAGAGAGAATAATTCTAACTGTTTTAGAAAAATCACCTTTAGATGAATATGCTCATGAAGCATTATTAAAGTTATATTTAACTAATAATGATTACGCAAAATTTATTAATCATTATAATTACATGAAAGATTTATTTGAAACTGAACTTGGAATCCAACCAAATGATTCTATACAAAGTTTATATCATAGTATGTTATCTGACTACTAATTTATATAGGGTTCCGCAATGATAATAAAGCTTAAATAACACTTCTAAATTCTTAACTATGGCCTATACAAAAAGAAATGATACTCTTTTGCTGAGTGTTACATTTAAAAAAGGACTGTAAGATTTCTTCAATAGAAGCTGTTACATTCTAGCATGTCATTGAGACACATGCTAGAATGGATGCAACTTCTGTTGTTAGAAATCTACAGTCCTTTTCTGCAGTAATTGAAGCAACAGAGAGCTATTTCTTTCTGTTAATCATTATATAAATCTAAGTTCTACTATATAAGATTATTAGATTTAAGTTCTGTACGTAATGTTTCTAAATTCTTACCTTCCATAGGGAATAATGGCATTCTAAGTGGTCCCACATTATATCCCATAAGTCCTAATGCAGTCTTTACTGGGATAGGATTTACCTCTACAAATAATGCATTAATAAGACTTAAATATTTTGTTTGAAGATTTTCACTTTCTCTTACTTTTCCTTCAAAATATAAACTACAAATATCATGTGTTTCCTTAGGCATTACATTTGAAAGTACTGAAATGACACCTTTTCCACCTAAAGATAATATAGGTACTATCTCATCATCGTTTCCAGAGTAAATAGTAAGGTCATCTTTACAAAGAGCTCTTATTTTTGCAACTTGCGAAAGATCTCCGCTTGCTTCTTTTATAGCAACTATACGTGGATGTTTTGCTAATCCTGCACAGGTTTCAGGTGCTATATTAACACCAGTTCTTGATGGCACATTATATAAAATGATAGGTACATTAACTCTATCAGCAATATAATTAAAATGTTTAACTAATCCACTTTGAGTAGCTTTATTATAGTATGGTGTAACCAATAAAAGTGCATCAACTCCAACACTTTCAGCATATTGAGATAATGCAACAGCATATAAGGTATCATTAGAACCTGTGCCCGCAATTACAGGAACTCTCTTATTTACATATTCAACTGTAAATTTAATAGTTTCTTTATGTTCTTCATCACTCATAGTTGAAGATTCACCTGTTGTACCTGTAATTACAATGGCATCTGTTCCGTTCTCTATATTAAAATCTATTAACTTTTTAAGTTCTTCAAAATTAACCCCATTTTCTGTAAAAGGCGTAACAATTGCAACTGCTGCACCCGTAAATATCACATTCTTCATAAAAATTTCCCCCTTGATATTTTCTAAACTCAAATAGCTTAACTGTACTCATATTCCTTACACTATTTACAAAAATTATTATTAACATTTTTAAAGAAATGTATATATAAATTATAACATATTAAAAAATTTTTAGTTATATTTTCGTTTTATTTAAACATTTATTTTATGATAAAATTTAAATATATGTGTCAAAAATAATTTACACTAAATTGAGTAATATTGACTTAATTTTACTAAAAAATTAAAATTGTAATATATATGATTATTAATTTAAGATATAATATTTTTAGATTGGAGCGCAACTTATGTTTTTTGAATTTTTAGTTAACACATTTATAAAGAATAGTTCTGCTGTTAAAGATGATAAAGTTAGAAATTCATATGGAATTCTTGGTGGAATTATTGGTATAATAGTTAACCTTATATTATTTGCTATAAAGCTTTTCGTTGGTTTTTTAACTTCCAGCATAGCTATTACTGCTGACGCATTTAATAACCTTTCTGACGCTGCCTCATCTCTTATAACTATTTTTGGCTTTAAACTTTCAAATATGCCTGCAGATAAAGAGCATCCTTTTGGCCATGGAAGAATTGAATATCTCTCTGCCTTAATCGTTGCTTTTATGGTAATGTTAGTTGGTTTGCAATTTATTAAGTCTTCTTTTGAAAAAATACTTAATCCTACCTCTGTCTTTTTTGAATTAATGCCCTTTATATTACTTTTAATATCAATATTACTTAAGATATGGCTTTCAAGATTTAATAAACTTATCGGTGATAGAATTAATTCTTCTGCATTAAAAGCTGCTTCTGTAGATGCTCTAGGTGATGTAGTTACTTCTAGCAGTGTTGCTATTTCACTATTAGCATCAAAGTTTACTAATCTTGCTATAGATGGATATATTGGAATGATAGTTGCTTTATTTATAGTCTATTCTGGCTTTTCATTAGTAAAAGATACTATAAGTCCATTATTAGGCGAAGCACCTGATCCTGAACTTGTAAAATCAATTGAAACAATGGTTATGTCTTACGATAATATCCTTGGGACTCATGACTTGATTATACATAATTATGGTCCTGGTAAATGTATGGCATCCATACACGCTGAAATTCCAAGTGATATAAGCGTTGTTAAAATACATGAGATAATTGATAAGGCTGAAAGAGAGATTTCTAAGGCTCTTAAGCTATACTTAGTAATCCACATTGATCCTCTTTGCATTGTTGAAGATGAAGTTAAAGAAATCTACGATGAAATATTAAAATTAATCAAACAATATGATTATATTGAATCTATACATGATTTTAGAGTTGTTGGCGAAGGTGAGATTAAAAATTTGATTTTTGATGTCGTAGTTAAAACATCAAAAAAAGCTCCTCACGACAATAATGTAATAACCAATATTATAAGTAAGCATATAAAGCAATCTCATCCTCTTTATAACTGCATAATTACAATAGACAAGCATTTCGCATAAAAAAATAAACTAAACTCATGTGGTAACTTACCGAAATCAAATATTACCTTTAGTTTAGTAAACATATGTATTCAACTATGAACTCAGTTGACAAATTAGAGTTCTATGAAAATTGTGATTAAACAAACTTTGAAATATACTATAACTAGAAATTAAGGGGACTCTTTTTCGGAGCATTGCATTAAAATAAGGCTGTAGGCATTTCTTAAGTAGAAGTTGTTCCATTCTCGCTTGTCCTATAGTTTATCTTAGGAACATGCAAGAATGGGTACAACTTCTACTTTTAGAAATCCACAGCCTTGTTTTAAAGCAATCGAGCAACAAGAGTACCCTTACTTTCGGTAAGTTACCTCATAAATCTAAATACTAAATTTTTATCTCCATATGCCTACTCTATTTTCAGGTTTAACATACATTTTATCTCCTTCTTTAATTCCATAAGTTTTATCGAATTCATCATATTGAGATAATACTGCATTTACCCTAATCTTATAAGGCGAATGCGTATCATATTTAAGCATATATTCTTCATATTCAGATGTCCTAACAGCTCTATATGCTTTTGCATAGCTTTCAAAGAATTGCTTATAATCTGCATTTGGCATATCTTGCAATATATCAAGTAAACATCGCATTGATGAAAGGTCTGCAATATTTTCTCCTAATGTATTTTTTCCATCCACATTCTTTCCTGGCATACCTTCTAAACTACTATAATACTTAATTATTCCATCAGTTCTTCCCATATACTTTTTAAAATCATCTGCTGTCCATGTGTCTTTCATATTACCATCACTATCATATAATATACCGGTGTTATCAAAAGCATGTCCAATTTCATGGGCAATAATAAATCCTAAAGTAGCTAATTTTTGTTCTTTAGTTTCATTTTTATCATAAAAATCAGGTTGTAACATTCCAGCTGTAATAATAAGATCATTATTATTGAAATGATATTCTGCTGTTAAAGACTGAGGTGATAATTTACTAGAAAACATCCTTTTATCTACAGGTTCATTTAACTGTTGTATTTCTCTTGATCTTGATAAAACTGTTAAGTTCATTATGTTACTTAATAGCGACCCACCATCTTCATATGATTTTACATCTGCTTCAGAATATGCATTAAAATCACTATCATAATAATCTGGATAACCTATATTAACTGTCAATTTATTCAATTTATCAATAGCATTATTTTTAGTTGTATCACTAATCCAATTACTATTAGAAATTCGTTTCTTATAGGTAGCAATTATTTCATTTGTTAAATCCTCAACATCTTTTTTATTATCATTACTAAAACACTTGTCTACATAAAGTTTTCCCATTTTTAAAACAAATTTATCTTTTATCAATTCATAAGCATTATCTTGTATTGATATGTCTTTTATATCTTCACCTGATAGATATTTAGTATATGCATTACTAGCATTATTTAAATCTTCAGTTAAAAACGTACTTGTAGATTCAAGAACTATCATCTCAAGATAATTTTTAAGCATAGGTAAATTAGAGTCTGTCCACAATTCATTTATTTTAGTTAACCATTTGTCCTGTTGAAGAACAATATTATTAGCCTTATCAACACCTAATTTTTTCATAATACTAGGCAAATTTAAATTTGGCGCCTTGCTATTAAGCTCATTTACTGTAACAGGAATATTATATTTACTCATATCAAGATTATTAACTTTACTTACTTCTTGATATCCTAATATTGATTGCGCTATAGATGTTTCAAAAGTAATTAAGCATTCTATCTTATTGGTTGCATCTTCTTTACTATAACCATTTAAAGTTAAGATGTTATATAAATACTTTATATATTCTTGTCTATCTGTTTTACCAGCTTCAGTTGGATTTATATATTGATCTGAATTTCCTAATCCAAGATAAGTAGGTTTAATATCTAATTTATAAGATTTTTCATCTCGTGTAGGTTCTACTGAAAATCTTATTAATGTATTAAATATATCTATATCTTTATCAGATAATATATCTGACAACTGTGATACACTATTTACACTTTCAATTTTATCTAAATATTGTTTAATGGGTTGTATACCTTGTTTATTTCTTTCTTTTAAATTAAGAGTATTGTTATACAAATTGACTATTTTTGTCTCATCGCTATCAGAATTATGCTGACTTTTATTGGCTGCTAAATCAGTGATTATTTCTTTAATTTTATCATCATTTTTTTCTTGAAGCTCAGAAAAGGAGCTATCTTCTTTTAATAACGAATTAACATTAGCTTGTGCAGTTTTTAACCATTTTCCATTTACAGATTGATAAAAATCATCTTGTAATCTTACACCTGAAGTTGATTCTGAAGTTTGCACTTGAGAAGTCTCGTTACTTTGAGTTATAAAATTATTTATACTTTCATTAAATAAATTGTTTTCATCTGCCATAGCGCTAGTATATGGAATAAATGTAATTATAAACGCTATTAATATACTTGCTATACATATTCTTTTCTTAATCATTCTCATACCCCCATATTCAAAAAATAAAGAAAATAATAGACTCATTATGCTGGCACTTTACCTCCTTGCCTGATGAAAATGTTCATGACAGCTTTGAATTTGTTATTTATTTTCATGTGCCTTATTATTTTCTTTTATATGCCTTACTTGGAAAACATAGAATTATTGTTAATATTTTCTACACTTAAAATTATATAATAAATATACATTATTAGCTATGATTTAAACTTTAAAATATATAAAAAATAGAGGTCATGCTTTTGCGTAGGTTACCTCAAACCTGAACAAATGCATGACCTCTAATTTTGGTAGTATATATAATTGTAACGCACACGAAAAAATAACAGACCAAATATGCGCCAAATATTTTGTGCCAGACAAGAAAGTGAATTCTACTCATAGTGAGCCTATTAGTAGAATTCACCAACGTAGTATGATACAAAATAGGTAAGCATACTAGTCTATTATTTTTTTGACTGTGCCTAAAGTACTTTTGATAAGAAATCTATAGTTCTTGGATGTTTAGGATGTTCGAATACTTCATCTGGAGTTCCTTGTTCTACGATTTTTCCGCCGTCCATAAATATTATTCTATCCCCAACTTCTTTTGCAAATCCCATTTCATGTGTAACAATAACCATTGTCATACCTTCTTTGGCAAGATCCTTCATAACATTTAAAACTTCTCCAACCATTTCTGGATCTAAAGCTGATGTAGGTTCGTCAAATAGCATAACATCAGGCTGCATAGCTAATGCTCTAGCTATAGCAATTCTTTGTTTTTGTCCACCTGATAATGATGCTGGATAAGCATCTATTTTATCTAATAAGCCTACCTTTTTAAGCAATTCTTCTGCTCTATTTTTCGCTTCACCTTTTGAGATTTTTTTCACTTTAATAGGTGCTAAACATATATTTTCACATACAGTTTTATGTGGAAATAAGTTAAAGTGTTGAAATACCATTCCAACATTTTCTCTCATTTTATCTATATTAGTTTCTTTTGAAGTTATATCTTTGCCTTCAAATGTAATTTGACCAGATGTAGGAGTTTCTAACAAGTTAAGGCATCTTAAAAATGTACTTTTTCCGGAACCTGATGGTCCAATTACAACTACAACTTCACCTTTACTAATATGATCATCTATACCTTGTAAAACATTGTTTTTTCCAAAACTTTTATGTAAATCCTTAACGTATATCACTTGCTTTCATTCTCCTTTCTACATAATTTAATATTCTTGTCATTGTAAAAGTTAATATAAAGTAAATTACTGCCGCTACAATTATTGGTTCTAATCCTAATGCTGTATTCCCTCTTACAACTCCTGCATTATACATAAGTTCTGCAACCCCAATTACAGAAACCATTGAAGAATCTTTAATTATAGCTATAAATTCATTTCCCAATGCTGGTAAAATATTCTTAAATGCTTGTGGAATTATGATATGAATCATTGTTAACGCTTGGTTCATACCTAAGCTTCTTGATGCTTCCATTTGTCCTTTATCAACTGCATCAATTCCAGCTCTAATTATTTCAGAAACATATGCTCCTGAATTTAATGCTAAAGCAATTGCACCCACAGTCATATCAGGCATGTCTATTCCCAATAATTTAGGTAATCCAATATAAATTATATAGATTTGAACTAGAAGCGGAGTACCTCTTACAAATTCTACATAAGCTGTTGCTATAAAGCTAACTGGTTTAAAATTTGAACGCCTTAAAAGTGTTAATCCAAGCCCCAAAATTGTTCCAAACAGTACTGCAAAGAATGCCAATACAATAGTTATCTCTGCCCCTCTTAAATAATACTCAGAGTACTTTCCTAAAAATGTGAAATTCAATATTTTCCCTCCTAGTTTTTGATTATGCCTTATATGTTAATTATTTTATAACTTTTGATTATTAAATCAAATCTGCATTAGATTATTATAAATTAATAGTAATTAATTATCAACTATTGTTAATTAATTACTATTAAATTTCTTTACATAACTTAAGGCATCATATCTTAATTGTTTAAAATATGTTGCCTTAAATTTCTAATGTATGTTAAAATTTAAATTCTTAGTTTAAAAAATCATGAGTATCTCATTATAATTTTGATATCAGATATTATTCTACCAAGCTATTTGCATCTTTTGCCATTTGATTAATCTTATCTTGGCCTAAATTCTTTATTGTATTATTGATTGCATCTTTTAATTCAGGTGAATCTTTCTTCATTGCTATAGCAACACCACCATCTGGATCTTTTACAACTAAATCTTTTACAATTGCAATACCAGAATTCTTTTCAACATTAATTTCTGCTACTGGTAATTCAGCTAAAACAGCATCTACTTTATTATTCTTTAAATCTAATATTAAATCAGGAATCTTATCTAATGATTTTACATCTGCTGCATCAAAGTTATCTTTTGCAATTCCTTCTTGTATAGAACCCTTTTGAACTCCAATTTTCTTTCCTTTTAAATCATCCATTGAAGTTATTTTAGTCTCATCTCCTGACCTAACTATAAACCTATGTGTTGCAGTATAGTATATATCTGAGAAATCTGCATTTTGTTTTCTTTCTTCTGTAGGAGTCATTCCTGCAAATACCATATCTACTTTATTCGATTGAAGAGCTACTAATAAACCATCAAAAGCCATATCTTTTACTTCAAGTTTTACTCCTAAATCTTTTGCAAGCTGCTCAGCGATATCAATATCAAATCCTACAATTTTATCTTCACCACTTGCTGATGAATGGAATTCATATGGTGGATAATCAGCACTTGTTCCAACAACAAGTTTTCCTTTTGCTTTAATCGCATCTAATGAAGATGTACTACTTTTAGCAGTTTCATTTTTAGCTGTATTTCCACATCCGACCATACCTATAGCTATAGTTGCTACTGACACTACTGCTATTAATTTTTTTACTATTGAACTTTTCATATATTATTCCCCCTAACATCTTTATCACGTTTATTCATTAGGATAATTATATACGTCTATTTATATTTATGCAATACTTATGCATAAAATTTTAATTTTTTTATTTAAATATTAACAAATAGGGAGAAAATTTAATATACATATTTAATTTTTCCCCCTTGAATACTAAATAAACATATATATTCTTATATAAATGTATTCTTTCTTTAATCTTATTTTCTCCCAATTAGCTAATAAAATTCATTTCAATTTATGCATACTTATGAAAAATTTATTTGCAAAACCTAATTTATCAATTCATTTGCTTTTTTTAAATAGATAAACAATCTTATACCACACACTATAACCGAAATTAGAAATATGTTTTAAAAAATAGCTATAAATTTATAACTATTTTAAATTAGTATCCTTTATTTTTAAGCTCAGATACAATTTCTACATACTTTTCAATTACATCAAAATGTTTATAGTCATCTCTTCTTAAATCTATAATGTCTCCATGTGAAATTCCACGAGAACATTTATTTTTAAGAATTCCTCTAAATTCTCCCCATTTTGCAGAATCAACAGAAACTAATCCATCATTATCACCTTCAGTTAGTTTAACAAAAACATAAGGAATGGTAAGAATATAATCGCTAAATAAATTTTTCATAACAGATGTATAGCTTTGATAATAAATACCTTCTACATCTTTAATCTCTTCGTTGAATTTTTTGCTATGGTGAGTTGAAAATTGTCTAGTAGCAGTATAAAAATCTGGACTTCTATCACCAAGTAACGTAAAGTATTTATCAAAAGCTTTTGCAATACCTCGATAAATAAACTCTGGTAAATGACACGCGATATTTACAAATTTCACTCCTCTATGTGGTGATGATATCATTGTAATAGATGCAACATATTTTCCCATATCGAGCTTGCTTATCATGTAACGTGCATCTAGTCCACCCTTAGAATGTGCAATGATATTTACTTTCTCACAATCTGTTTCTTTTATAATACTAAGAATTTTATTCTTAATATCATGTGCATTATATTCTACAGTACCAAATGCCTCTTGATTGCCATAATAAATAGTTGCGCCCTGTCTAATAAGTTCTTTAGGAATTCTTCCCCAATAGTTAATATATTTAAAATCTCTAAATCCAACTCCATGAATTAAAACAAATGGATATTTAGTTTTACATATTTTCGAATCAACTCTTGTTTTTTCAATATTAACTTTATAACATTCATGTTCATATTCATCCCTAGCAAGATTACATGCATAAAGTATAACAAAAATATTTACAATTGGAATAAATGCCATCCATGCAACTAACAACCTTTTTATAATATTAAGTCTCCTTGAAGTTAATAAAAGTCTTAGCATTCCATTTGTAATTAATATAATAGTAAACAACATAGTAATAACAATATCTAAAATTAATATATTGTTTGGAATATAAAGTCTTTTTATCAAATCACTATAAATATAGATGCAAATGATTGTTTGTATTATTAATGTGAATAATCCATATAAAGTAATACGTCTACCACCCAATAGTACTTTAAGTCTATATTTATCTGTAAGTTTTTTTGAATATGGAAAAAGATTAATCTTTACATATAAATAAACAGCAAATGCTATAACTTCAAATATAGCTATTCTCTGAAATGCTAAGGAAATTTTATTGTGTGTTGCATATATTATAAAAAAATAAGTGATTAAAGTAAGGTGTGGCACAATAATCAAAAATAAGGTTATAATATTTTTGTGAATTAAATTTATTTTTTTTGCAATATCTAAGTATATAAGTCCAATTATAGTAATTCCTAAAACTATACAAATCTCAATCATTATCATATTACTCCTAATCATTAAAAATATATAAAATAAGTAAATTTATAGGTATATTAGTATTAAATGTAACTAATATAATACCATAAATATTATTTTAATCAAAATTTTTAGCGATTAATCAACTAAGCATGCATAGATAAACGAACTCCTAATGATGCACTAAAAAAGTTCCTGTATTTTTGCATAAATTTCTTAGAAAAACAAATAAATCATCAGAAGGCCTTCTAAGTAGCCTTGTAACGATTTTTTAGATATAAATGACCCGTAAAAAATATATGCATATATCGAAATAAGTAATTTTTTTAGTTTTTCAACTGTCTCACTATTAACCTGACTTATACTTTAAAATATATTCTGAACTAGAAAGTAAGTGAATTCTTTTGCGTAGCATTGCATTTAGAATATTGCTATAGGTATTTCTTCAATAAAAGTTGTTTAATTCTTGCTTGTCACAAGCTTGCCTTGGGAACATGCTGGAATGAAACAACTTTTATTGGTAGAAATCCATAGCAATATTCTATAGCAATCGAGCAAAAGAATCCACTTGCTTTCGGTAAGACATAACTCTAAATCATAAATTATTTATGCCTGATTACTGATAATCTATGAAGTGCTCTCGTACACATTATATATTTTAGTAATGGTTCAACTTCTCCATTTTCAACAACTATTACACCATCAAATTCTAATCCTTTTGCAAGATAAGCTGGTATAAGCACTTTTCCACCCTTATATAAAAGATCTTCATTATCTAAGCTTTGAACGTTTATTCTTTCTTTAATAAGATGAGCATATTGCTTTAATTCATCTTTTCCTTTAAATATTACTGCAATGTTTTCATGACCTTCTTCTTCGTAGTCATCAATTATTGAAAGGAGTGTATCTATAAATTCATCCTTTGTTTCAACTTCTTCTTCAATAATAGGCTCACCGCTTCTAACTAAAGGAACTATTCTATCTTCATGTAAAAATTTATTAGCATATTCCATTATTTCTTGAGTTGATCTGTAACTTTTATTTAAACTATATTCTTTTACTTCAACATCTAAATCTTCAAATATTGTATTCAAATGAAGCATTGCTGGTTCATCATCTGTTTGAATTAATCTTTGATTAGAATCTCCAACTATTGTATAACTCTTACAACCTGTCATCTCTTTTATAATTTCAAACTGTATAAAACTATAATCTTGGGCTTCATCAATTACAATATGCTTAATTTCATTTTTTACTTTCACTCCTTGTAATTTAACCATTAGATAAAGTATTCCTGCTAAATCCATATATCCTAAATTTTCAGTAGTAGTAATTTCTTTATATAAATTCAAAACCGATTCTGCCTTGATCCAACTATCCACTTGTGCTCTAGAATTGATAACTTCTCTTACTATTTCTCTTATTTTAATTCTTCTTAAAAATTCTAAGTTTGTCTTTTCTATGTCAATTTGATCTTCTGGTAAGTTCTTTATCTTTTCTTTGATGTCACTATTTATTTTATAAACTTCCATATCTCTTTTGTCTTTAATTTTAGAAATAAGTATTCTTCTTATCTTTTCACTTCTCCTAAACAAAGGCATATCCTTATAATAACCAGTAAACAACTCTTTTATTTCATCTGCTGGAACAATTTCTTCACCATTAAATTTAACTGGTTGAATTTTAAAATATTCATTGTTGAATTTATCTATATTGAAATTTAATAAATTTACGAATTCTTTTGAACTCTTGTATTTATATTCTTTTAACGCTTCTTGATTTCCATTCATTGCATCTTCAATATAACTGCCAAAACTTTTTATATTTTCGTATTCTAAACTAAGTTCCTTCTTAGCAAAATTCTCAAAAGTAGTTTGATTTATCCCACCTTCTCCAAGGGAAGGCAATACTTGAGCTATATAGTCCATAAATACATCATTAGGTCCAAAAATTAATACCTTATCTCCAAATTGTTTTCTAAAATTATAAAGTAAATAAGAAATTCTATGTAAAGCAATAGTCGTCTTACCTGAACCTGCTACTCCATTTACAACAATAACTTTATTTCTATCTTCTCTTATGATTTCATCTTGTTCTTTTTGAATAGTCATAACTATATCTTTTAATTTATCAGATGAATTCTTCGTTAATACCATTTGAAGTATTTCATCCTTAACATCTACTGCTGAATCAAACACTCCTTGTAATTGTCCTTTTTTAATAATCAATTGTTTTCTGCCTATTATATCCGCCTTTACTTCACCAGCTGGTGGATTATAACTTGATTCTCCAAGTGTACCTTTATAAAAAAGTGAAGCAATCGGAGCCCTCCAGTCAACAATTAATGGTTCAAATGCATTTTCTAATGTTAAACCATATCTTCCAATATAAATATCCTCTGGTATTTCATCATCTTCTTTAAAAGTAACTTTCCCAAAATAAGGCGATTCCTTAAGCTTAGTAAATTCCATAAGTCTCTTATCAATTGTCTTATAAGCTTCTTCCTTTACAAAACTTTCATGATCAAAATAGTCTATTACTTGATCCTCATCATCTTTATATTCCTCAATATATTTCTTTCTAGCATCAAGAATATAACTTGTAACTGTTTTTCGTCTTTCTAAATATTTTAAAATTTCTTTATTTAATATGTCCAAAACTTCATTTAATTTATTTTCTTCTTGTAAAAAATCAATTTCTTTGTTCAAACTTTACAACTCCTTAATAAAGTTAACAGATAACAGTTAACAATTATGTAAATAAAAAATCAAAAATGTGCCTTAGGCACATGAAAAAAATAATAGACCAAAGATGCGACGCATATTTAGTGTCAGACAAGAAAGTAAAATCAGCTCATAGTGAGCCTATTAGTTGATTTTACTGACGCAGTATGACGCAAAATAGGCAAGCATACTGTTCTATTATTTTTTTGCTTGTGCCTTAATGCATAATGCACAATGTAAAGATAAAATCTTAAACTAATCTTACCCATCATTGTGCATCATAATTTATACATTGTCAATGTAATTGAATTTCGTTAATTTAGTTATAATACGATTATTCTTCTAATAATCTCTTAATTAAAAACTATCAAAAGATTCATTCTGAAAGTTTAACTACTCGCTTACTTTGTTAGATTCATCATTTGAAAAATCTTGAGCATCAATCGTAGCTTTAGAATTATCTTCAGCTTTTTCATCTATTTTGTTATCGTCTGTTATATCATCTTCACTTTTAGTTAAAGTTTTATCTTCTGAACTATCTGTTGAATCATCTATAACAGCATCTAAAGCATGCTTCTTAGCTCTTTTCTCTTCTAATTCCTTAACTCTTCTTTCATGTTCAGATTTCTCTTTTTCTTTTTGTTCTTTCATTTCTGGATATTTTTCATATACTAAATCGAAGAACTCTTCTCCAAAAATTGTTTCTTTTTCTAAAAGTACTTCTGAGATTTTATCTAATAAATCTCTGTTGTCTCTAAGAATTTGTCTAGCCTTCTTATGAGCTGCTTTTATGATATTTAATGTTTCTTCGTCTAAAACAGTTGATGTTTGTTCACTACAATTTCTAACCGCTCTACCATCTAAATATCTGTTTTGTACTGACTCTAAAGCCATCATATCAAATCTATCACTCATACCATAAATTGAAACCATACTTCTAGCAGATTGTGTAGCTCTTTCTATATCATTAGAAGCTCCTGTTGAAACTAAATCAAACACTTCTTCTTCCGCAGATCTACCACCTAACATAACTGTTATTTGATTCATTAATTCTTCTTTTGATGTTAAGAATTTTTCCTCTTCTGGAAGCTGCATTGTGTATCCTAATGCACCCATAGTCCTAGGAACTATAGTGATTTTATGAACAGGATCTGCGCCTTTAAGCATTGCTGCAACAAGTGCATGACCAACTTCATGAAACGCAACAACTTCTCTTTCCTTTGGTGAAAGAATTCTATCTTTCTTTTCTTTACCTGCAATTATAACTTCAACAGCTTCTCTTAAATCTTCTTGAAGAACTTTTCTTCTTCTTCTTCTTACAGCTCTTAATGCACCTTCATTAATTATATTAGCAAGATCAGCTCCTACTGCTCCTGGAGTACTCTTAGCAATTTCAGATAAATCTACATCATCACCTAAAATTACATTTTTAGCGTGAACTCCAAGTATAGCTTCTCTTCCCTTAAAATCAGGTCTATCTACTATAACTCTTCTATCAAATCTACCTGGTCTAAGTAATGCTTTATCTAATATTTCTGGTCTGTTAGTAGCACCAAGTAAAACTACTCCCTTAGATGAATCAAATCCATCCATTTCAGAAAGTAATTGATTTAAAGTTTGTTCTCTTTCATCATTACTTTGCATTTGATTATCTCTGCTTTTACCAATAGCATCAATTTCATCTATAAATACTATACAAGGTGCCTTAGCTACTGCATCCTTAAATAATTCTCTAACTCTTGATGCTCCAACTCCTACAAACATTTCAACAAAACTTGAACCTGAAAGTGAGAAGAATGGCACCTTAGCTTCTCCAGCTACTGCCTTTGCAATAAGTGTTTTACCTGTTCCTGGAGGTCCAACAAGTAAAACTCCCTTAGGTAACTTAGCACCGATTTGAGTATATTTATCTGGACCATTTAAGAAATCTATAACTTCTTTTAAGGATTCTTTAGCTTCTTCCTGTCCTGCAACATCATCAAAAGTAACTTTTATTTCGCTTTCCATGTAAACTTTAGCATTGTTCTTGCCGATGCCCATGACACCGCCTCCGCCGCCTCCCATTTTAGAAAATAGGAATTTCCACATAAAGAATATAAGTACCATAGGAAATATCCAAGTCATTAAAATACTCATAAATGGACTTTCCTTAGGATTTTTACCTGTAAAGTCAATATTTGCGGCCTGCAACTTAGGTATTAAACTTTCATCATCTATATTTACTGTATATAATGTTTTTCCTTTATACTCTTCATTATCTTCACTTGGAGTAATAATTAAGTTTTCACTTGTTATAACAACTTTAGAAATTTCTTTATTATCAAGTAAAGTTATAAATTCATTATATGTGATTTCTTTAGTTGTAGCTGCATCCTTTGCATAATTAAATGCAATTAAAAATGCAAAAGCTATTAAGAAATATGTAATCACTACTGAAAGTGATTTTTTATTCTTATTGTTATTACCTTTATGGTTTCCCTTATTATTATCTTGCATCTAATCACCCTTCTTTCTCATTAATAGTTATTGCCACATATCTTCAGTTTTTTTATATATTTCCTCATTCCTATGTTGAGTAAGCTTTTCATCAACCTTAAAGAATTGATTTTCTTGAACGAGAATATCTCCTTCTTTAAAATCTCCTTTTATAGCTTCAGCAATAATCCTAAACATATCTCCATTTTCTTTTTCAACAATAACGTAATCTCCCTCTATTCTATCTATAATATATCTATAATTCATTTCCTTCCTCTTTTCAAATAAAAACTGAATCTAAGACCATTTTTTTAATTTAACATTAAGAATATATAGTACAGAATACTAGTCGAAGTTCTATATTAAAAATTTTAATGAATATATTAAGAAAACTAAAAACATTTTTATACTTTATTCTTAATTTTATTTTAATATACACTTTATTATTAATAATTCATATGCATAATTTATTTAATATAAGTTAATGTAAAACTCCAAAATCTGTAAACGGATAAATTTTTATTCTAGCTTTTGCATTTATATCTGATGCATCTATATATGGATTAATCCATTTTCTTGCATCGTATGAACGAATTCTATTATCTCCTAGGAAAAAGAATTTATTTTCAGGAACATCAAATACTAACTTCTTATCATTATATTCATTATTTTTTACGTAATCTTCTTTAATATCCTCTCCATTTATGTTAACAACTCCATTTGTTATCTCAATATGGTCTCCTGGCAATCCTATAGCTCTTTTTATTAGCGTTTCATTTAACTCTTTAGAGAAAAATACAATAATATCTCCTCTTTTAATCTTGCTAGTGTCATAAATTCTAGTAACCATTAATTTATCCCCAACATTTAAAGTTGGAACCATCGATTCACTTGGTATATAAACATTATAAACTAAAAACTTATTTATAAAAAACGCTATTCCAATAGCCGCAATTATAGGAACTATCCATTCTTTAAAAAATTTTAGTGCTTTTATATTCTTTTCCATTAAGTGTTCTCCCTTTAATTATTAACATTTTTACTTTAATATCTCAAAATCTTGTATTGGATAATATTTTATTCTAGCCTTT
Source organism: Clostridium saccharobutylicum DSM 13864 (assembly GCF_000473995.1). NCBI lineage: Bacteria > Bacillati > Bacillota > Clostridia > Eubacteriales > Clostridiaceae > Clostridium > Clostridium saccharobutylicum. The sequence goes on from NC_022571.1 coordinate 4,789,594, forward strand.
CCTTCTATATTTGATGCATCAACATATGGATTTTTCCAATGTCTTGAATCATTTGAATTAGCTCTATTATCACCCAACATGAAGTACTTTCCTTCTGGCACCTCATAAGTTCCATTAACTATTTCATTGTTTTTAACATAATCTTCTTTAAGTTGTTCTCCATTTCTAAAAACAATACCATTTTTAATTTGTATTTTATCTCCTGGAAGTCCTATTAATCTCTTAATTAAAATTTCGTTTCCAAACTCCTCTTGCTTAAATAATACAATGTCTCCATGTTGCAAAGTTTGAGGATTATGTACTCTTGTCACAATCAGCCTATCTTTAACTTGTAATTCTGGCATCATCGATCCACTTGTAATCCAAACTCCATATCCCACAAAACGCCATACTAATAATGCAATTATTGCAATAGCAGCAATATCTATTATCCATTCTTTTATTATTGACTTTTTATGTGAATTTTTATCATTTACTATCTCTTTTTCATTGATTTCTTTTGACACACTTTATGCCCCCTATGCTAATCTATTTTATATTTTTATACTATCTAAGTATACCATAATTTTAAATTATAATATTTACAAGTTGTTAATTTTTAAAAAAAGATTACGTTTATTTACGAGCATGAGAATATATGTATTTAATAAATAAAAAGATATGCACTAATTTTTATAAAAAATTAGTGCATATCTCCTTTATATATTATAATCTTGGGAAAGAATATTAATAAAAAGCTTTTTAATTGAAAATGTAATTCAGTTCGTTTATAAAACACATATCAAACTTTTAGTTAATAGGTTTAATGAACTTCATTTCTTATTACATCTTCATATGATTCCCTTCTACAGATAAGTCTTGAATCTCCATCCTTAACCATAATTACTGCTGGCTTTGGTATCTTATTATAATTACTAGACATAGAATATCCATAAGCACCTGTAGTCATTATAGCTAAAATGTCTCCACTCTTAATTACTGGAAGGTTAACATTTTCTAATAATATATCTCCTGACTCACAACACTTTCCTGCTATAGTTACTTTTTCTTCACAATCTGATTGAACATTATTTGCTAAAATACATTCATATTGTGCATTATAAAGAGCAGGTCTTATATTATCAGTCATTCCACCATCTACTGAAACATATTTTCTAACTCCTGGAATCTCCTTAACTGCTCCTATAGAGTATAAAGTCGTTCCTGCATTAGCTACTATGCTTCTACCTGGTTCTATAGTAAGAATTGGCCTCTTCTGACCAGTTCTTGAACAAACCTCGTCAACTTTGTTAATTATTGTTTCACAATATTCAGCAGTTGTCCTTGGTTTATCCTCTCTACTATAGTATATACCAAAACCTCCCCCAAAATCTACTTCTTTTATAAAATAACCAAAATTTTCTTCAGTTTTTTTCACAAGATCTAACATTACCTCTACTGCATCTTCATATGGCTCTAATTCAAAAATTTGTGAACCTATGTGGCAATGTATCCCTGCAAGGTTTATATTTTCTAAACTTATAGCTTTTTTAATAGCATCTTCTATGACAGTTTCAACTGGTGCAAACCCAAACTTTGAATCAATTTGACCTGTTTTTATATAGTCATGAGTATGTGCTTCAATTCCTGGAGTTATTCTTAAATAAATGTTTTGTACTTTATTATATTCTTTTGCTATATCATTTAATATATCCATTTCATGATAATTATCTACCACAAAGTTTCCAACACCTAATTTAATCCCAAGTTCTATTTCATTTAATGTTTTATTATTACCATGAAACATTACTCTTTCAAGTGGAAATCCTGCCTTGTATGCTGTGTATAACTCTCCGCCTGATACAACATCTAAACACATGTTTTCTTCTTTTAATAATTTACACATTTGAATAGTTAAAAATGCTTTTCCAGCAAAAGCCACTCTATTACCATTCTCTTCACATTTGAAATATTTTCTATAGTCCTTGCAATATTCTCGTATTAATGATTCATCAAATACATACAAAGGACTTCCATATTCTTTTACTAAATCCTCAGCCTTAATTCCTCCAATTGATAATTGGTTATCTTCAACCTTCATCGTTCCAAATAATTTCATTTTTGTTACCCCCAAATTTTAATCATAATTTATCATAATAAAAAACAAACGCCACAGAATGTGTTTCTGTGACGAGTGGTAGAGAATATGCTAAATTATTGTGCACAATATTTTAAACAATTGTTATTGCCAGTTATCAACTATCTCTAAAGGATATAAATAATACTATATTTAAGTTAACTTAAATAAATTACTAACAAGCCCTTCCTTTATTGACTATTGTAAATGTCATTTTAATTGAAAAAAGATGTACCTTGTAGCTCAACACTTTTCGTGACAGTTATCCATATATTATATGAATACCCAGAAATAAATCACTGCAAATAACTTATTCCTTCGGCCATAATCCCTTTTAACATAAATCATCGTCTGCCAACTCCTTATGATTACTCTTTATTACAGCACCTCTACCCCAGGTCATGTTACATTACTATATTATTCAATTATAAAAAATATGATACCATACTTTTTATTTAAATCAATACCTTTTTATATTATTTATCAAATTATCTTCTAAATCTTGCCACATTACTTAATTCAATTATTTCTAATTTAGTATCTTCTATATTTGAAGATTTTATTCATTTCTATAATTATCCATGAGATTACCCATAATACTTGCAGATGTTGGTGGTGTAAATGTTATTGCATTAGCTCCAGCCTGTATAGTTTCTCTAATGCTTGATTCAGTTGGACCACCTGTTGCTATTATAGGAAATTCCGGAAATCTCTTTCTTATGTTTCTAACAATTTGAGCTGTTTTCTTTCCTCCCGAAACATTTAATATAGTAGCTCCTGCTTCTATTCTCTTTGATATATCTTCATCTTCTGAAATAACAGTTACGATAACTGGTATATCTATAGTTGCTCTTATTTTATGAACTATTTCATTGGCTGTCGGTGCATTAACAACTACTCCCATAGCTCCTTTAAATTCTGCATCTAGTGCTAAATTTATAACTCTTTTACCTTGAGTTATTCCTCCTCCAACTCCACAAAACACCGGAACATCTGCTGCCATTACAAGTGCTTGTGTTATCAACGGCTGGGGTGTAAATGGATATACTGCAATAATTGCATCAGCATTACTATTTCTGATAAGTGCAACATCGGTAGTGAATAATAATGACTTTATTCTTTTACCGAAAATTTTAATTCCACCACAATCTCTTATAATTGATGGAACCTCAATTACATGATTTCTTAATGCACCTTTTATTTCTGGTACAAATTTTGATTCCTTAGCCACCATAATTTTTAATCCCTCCCTTTAGATTAATACTTGCTACCATTTGCATAGGTAGTATGCATCCAAGAAGTGTACTATATAGATATATTATACTACTTTATACTATTTGTTAAAGTTAATTTTTTATAGACTTATCAACATTATCCACAGGTTTTATCCACAATTCTGTGCATATTGTTGGTAATAGTTTTTTATGATTTTTTTTAATAAATATTTATTTCACCATTTTTTTCCATATAATCTAAAACTATTTGTTTTTCCATATCCATATTACATATTTGGCAATACATCTAATTTAATTAATATTTAAATATTAATTTTATTAACATTGTTATCCACATGTTTTTTGTACTTATTAACATTATAAACAACTCCTGCATTTTACTAGGTTTAACATGTATAGTAATATATGCTAGACCATTGTTTATCCACATACTTATACACAGACTTCAAAATATTACAAATACTAACAGTTATACTTCTTGCAAGCACTAATAAACATTCTATATTTTAGATATTGATTTTCACGAATTCTATATAGCAACTAAGATATTAATTCACATTGCCTGTAAATGTATACAGCTTAATAATTTGTTGACAACTCCTGAATACTTTTTTCTCTGTTCCATCTCCTATTAATATTAACAAAATAAGTCCTATAGAACCTTTTAAATTAGTGAATAAAAAATAACGAGCAAGGATTAAAATGCACTTTTCTATCCTTACTCATTTCCAATAACTTTATTATCTAACTATTAGATATAGCAAATTTTTTTAATGTAAAATAAAAATCTATTATAAATGTAATTATGCTTACTATTACGAATAATTGAAAAAACTCTTCTGCGCTAATATATATACTATAAAAAATAGGTTGAATATATTTGACTCCTATAAAACTAAGAACTGTCCAATATAAAGAAAATTTAAGTGTTATAAATCCATTAACATTATATTTCAAATTTGAATAATCCCAATAAACTTTATTGAAAATATGTTTAAGCATATATCCACTTACATACTCAACAGTTGTAGGAATAAAAAAACACAATACTAACAATATAATTCTATTAATATTCAATGCTGAATCATATAAAATCAAAAGCGTCATTGCTATACCATACATGGGTTTAAATGGCCCTATTAAAAATCCTTCTTTTTTAAATCTTTTATCAACTATAAATGCATATAGTTCTTCTATCAACCAACCTATAAAAGAATAAATAATAAAATTGAAAACTAAGTAAACTAATAAATTCATACTTCAACCACCTTATCTATTAAGCTAGTCTTAGTATTTGTACTCTCCTATAATTTTATCCTCAACTTATAGATAAACAACTTTGAACTTAGGGTTATGTAATAACTAACCGAAGGAAATGGTGCTTTTTTGTTTCGATTACTAGAGAAAAGCACCACTTCCTTCTAGTTTAGAATATATTTCAAAATAAGTTCCATTTCAAAATTTGTTTATCTATGTGAATATGTGAAAAATTATATTTTATAGATACTTCTATCTCCAATTTGAATAACTCAATACTTCTACCGAATTTAGCTTTGCTATCGTTGTATAAATCGAACAACAAATACAATTTGAAAGCTGACAGTTCAAATAAATATACTGCATATTTATCTACTTTAACCCATCACACTAAATAGTGGAAACATTCTAAAGTGAATACACACATCTATTTAGAACCTTTCAGCAATATTTTCATAGTCCTACCGAACAAAAATATTTCTAATTTCAGTTAATTATCAAATAAATCTAAATTCTAAGTTATTTATCTATAGCTTAATTAATGAAATCTTAAATAACTTCAAATTATTTCTGATATAATAAACCTATGAAAATTATTATTAAACTTGTTAGGCATATTAATTTTTTATATATATCCAATTTAAGAACCCAACTTATTTGTGGTTAATATCTCCACTAGAAATCATATATATATTTGTGAAATACGCATTTGAAATTAAGCTGTTGAAGATTCTTAATGGGAGCTTGTTACATTTACTGCTTGTCAAAATGAATATTTGGAACACGCAGTAATGGGCACAAGCTCCCATTTAGAATCTTCCAGCAAAAATTTCATAAGCTCAATGAAACAAATATATATATGATTTCGGTGAGTTACCACTTAAATCTAAGTCTTGATTGGGATATCTATGTGTCTAAAGAAAATTAGGAGGATATTTTATACGTGGAAAAAATTTATTATGATAATAGGTACGTTAAGGAATTTACTGCTGAAATAGTTGATATAAAAGAATTTAACGGAAAGTTTCATGTTCTTTTAAATCAAACATCATTCTTTCCTGGTGGCGGTGGACAAAACTGTGATCTTGGATTTATAGATAATCATGCTGTTATAGATGTTTATGAAAAAGATGAAGAAGTATATCATGTGGTTGAAACTAAACCAATAAAAATACATAAAGTTAAATGTGTGATTAATTGGGATAGAAGAACTGATGGGATGCATCAACATTTAGCTCAACATGTTTTATCTGGCTGTTTCTTTAATCTTTTTAATGCTAATACTTTTGCAATTCATTTAGGCTCTGATGTTAGTACTGTTGATATTTACGGAATATTAACAGAAGAACAAATTCGTGAAGCCGAAAAACTTGCTAACAAAACTATAGGTGATGCACTTCCTGTGGATTCTTTTGTTCCAAGTAAAGCTGAACTTAAAAAACTTAATATTAGAAGATCACTTCCAAATACAAAAGAAGACATTAGAATTGTAAAAATAGGAGATTTTGATATTAATGCTTGTTGTGGACTTCACCCTGCATCAACTCAAGATTTAAGACTTATAAAAATAAGAAAATTTGAAAAACATAAAGAAGGCACAAGAATAGAATTTTTAGCTGGTACTCGTGCTGTTGAAGATTCATTTAAAAAAGATGAATTTCAAAGTTCTATTTGTAAATACTTAAATTGTAATGAAAATGAAGCTATAAATGGAATAAAGAATTTAAGTGAGAATCTTAAAGAAGCTAATGAAACTAATAAGAGTCTTAATATTCTATTAGCTAAATATCAAGTCAAAGAATTTATTGATAATGCTTCTAAAATAGGTAACTTCAAAGTAATAAAACAAATCTTTGATGGTGAAAATTTAAAATATGTAAATAATCTTACTTCTAAACTTATTGAAAATGACAATACAATTGCCTTAATGGCAGTAAAATCTGAAGACAAAGTAAACTTAATATTTGCTTGTACTAAAGGTATTAAAGAAGTAAAAATGAACGACCTATTAAAGGATGCTATATCACTTATTGATGGCAAAGGTGGCGGAAGTCCATTCCAAGCACAAGGTGCAGGCAAAAACAACGCCAACCTTGAAAGTGCCTTAGATTACGCATACGCTAAAATACAAAAATCACTTTAGGTTATATATAAATACATAAAAAATGAGTACATACAATCATAAGTATGCACTCATTTTGGGGATGTAGCTAGATTTGTGTAAAACAAATCTACTACATTCTTTTTTTGTATTGTTTGATGGTAGATTTGGAATAATATACTTGAAAATAATAAGGGAGGATTCCAAATGAAAGTACCAGATATTAATTATCAAGAAGAAATTAAAAAGTGTAAAAGCATGGATGATGTTGTAGGTAAGAATGGATTGATGCAAAAGCTATTAAAAGATGTTATGCAACAATTGCTTGAAGCGGAAATGGATGAACATTTAGGCAGAGAGAAGTATGAAAGAGCCGATAACGAAAGTGAAAAGAATTATCGAAATGGTTATTCTAAAAAAGATGTTAGAAGTAGTTACGGGGAGGTACCTTTAGATATTCCACGAGACAGAAAATCAGAGTTTGAGCCAAGAGCAATTCGAAAGTATGAAACAGAATGTAGTGAACTGGATAAAAAAATAATTGGTTTGTATGCACGTGGAATGTCTACAAGAGATATTCAATCCGAACTCGAAGAGCTCTATGGTATAGATGTCTCTCCATCAATGATATCGAAAATAACAGATAAAGTGATGGACGCAGCAGCAGAATGGCAAAACAGAATGTTAGACCCAGTATATCCTATAGTATATATGGATGCGGTTCATTTTAAGGTAAGAGATGAACATAGAATTGTTTCTAAAGCAGCATATATTTGTATGGGAGTTGATATGAATGGCTATAAAGATATTTTAGGAATTTGGATAGGCGAAGCTGAAGGTGCAAAATTTTGGTTAAGTGTATGCAATGATTTAAATAATCGTGGCGTTAAAGACATCTTAATTGCATGTATGGATGGATTAAGAGGCTTACCAGACGCAATTAGAGCTGTTTTTCCAAAGGTATGTATTCAAAATTGTATAATACATCAAATAAGAAATTCGATAAAATATGTCTCTTATAAAAACAGAAAAGAATTTATGAAAGATTTGAAGCTTGTTTATAAAGCAGATACAGAGGAAATTGCGCTAGCGCAGCTCGATGAGTTGAAGAAAAAATGGGATAATCTTTATGATTCTGTAGTGGATTCATGGTATGAAAACTGGGATAAATTATCTACATATTTTTCTTATACTAAAGAAATTAGAAAGATGATTTATACTACCAATACACTTGAAGGTTTTAATAGGCAACTAAGAAAATTCACTAAGATTAGAACTGTATTTCCAACTGATGATTCATTACGAAAGTCATTGTATTTAGCAACAGATCAAGTTATGAAAAAATGGACTTCACCACTTCCAAACTGGGGTGTTACACTTTTAAAATTTGAAATAATGTTTAAAGAAAGAATCAACGAAGCGTTAGCTGTATAGTTTGTCCATTTTATGAAATTATGCATATATTATCTTTTTTGGCACAAACTAAAAATATAATAATATCCAGTTTTAGTATTTCAAAAGAAAGATAAAAATATAACTGGAAATAAAATTTCCAGTTATATAACATATCAAATATTCAATTTACACAAGTTATTCTACATTCTCCTCATTTTTTGTTTATATTACATAACTTTAACACTTAACAATATCATTAAATTTTAAAGTCATTTAATAACCCTTGAAGTTTTTGTGCAAGGATAGCTTGATTTTCAGCTGTCGCTGCTACTTGTTCCATACTAGTTGTTGCTTCTTTTATTCCATCTAATATTTCAGTAGAATTCCTTGTTGATCTTTCAGAATTATCTGACATAGTTTGAACCATTGAATTAATTTCCTCAAAAGATGCATTTAATTGTTGTGACATGGCTGCAATATCTTCTGAGATGCTACTTATTTGTTCTGCATTATCATAATAATATTGTCCTGATGATATAAATTCATGAAATTGTCCTTTAACCTCCTTATTTATGAAACCAAGAACTTCACTGCTATTATCTGAAAGTTTTCTAAATGCATTTTGTATTTTTCCAACAGTTCCTTGAATTGAAGTTGCTGAATTGGAAGATTCCTCTGCAAGCTTTCTAACTTCTTCAGATACTACTGCAAATCCTCTGCCTTGTTCTCCTGCTCTTGCTGCTTCTATAGCTGCATTTAAGGCAAGTAAATTTGTTTGCTCTGCAATCTCCGATATAGCCTCAACCATTTTAGAAACTTCCTTTACAACACCACCTGCTTTAATTGCCTCTAATATTTTATCTTGTTTTTCATCATACATCTTTTCTGTATTACCTAAAGCTTGATTAGTCTTATTTTTTAGTTCTAATGATTTTTCTTTAAAACTTATAGAAATTCCACTTCCATCTGTAGATTTCGTAGATAGTTCATTTACACTTAAATTTATTTCTTTCATACATTGATTAATTTGATGAGCTGATTCACTTGATTCTCCCATATTCTCAACAATTTGTTCAGTTGATTTATTCATGTTTAGCACTCTATTTGTGACTTCTTGAGTCAGTGCTGATAATTCCTCTGTAGAAGCTGTTAAATCCGTTGCTTGTCCATTTATATTTTTAATTAACTCTTTTACATTTTTTTGAGCCTTATTTAAAGCTATAGCTGTTTTACCAAACTCTGTTTTATCATTTACGACTATATCTTCTGAAAAATCATATTTAGCCAGCCTTTGTGCTAAACCTTCTATTTTAGTTAAAGGCTTTGTAAGATTTGCTGATACTTTAATAGCTATTAATATTGCTATTGCTAGTAATACAACTATTATTACTACTAGTAATACAATGATCTTAGTCGTTGTATTATTTAATTCAGTAGTCTTTTCAGCTATTTGTTTATCAATATCATCAACATAATTTCCAGTGCTTATAATCCATCCATATGGTTTAAACTCTTGTGAATAAGCTCTCTTAGGTGATACACCTGATTCATTTGGTTTTATATAATAATAATCTGTGAATCCTCCCCCATCTTTAGTTGCAACATTGATAATATTTTGAATTAATTTATTTCCATTCTTATCGGTTTCATTAATTCTATTACTTCCTTCTTGTTCTTTTAATATTGGATGAGCTATTAAAGTACCATTCACATCATCTATCCAAAAATACCCGTCATTATTATATCTCAAATTCTTAATAAGATATTTTGCTTGATCTTTAGCCTGCACCTCTGTTAATTCCCCATTAACTTGCTTATTGTATATACCATTCAACAGTGTGATTACGTTTTCAATTTGACCTTTAATGTTATTGTCATAATTTGATCTAAGAACCTCTTCATATTGAGCAATCGATTTAGAATTGCTTCTTTTTAAATCTGAAATGGAAGTCACCCCAATAATTACTGCTACTAATGTTGCTATCAATACATTCATTAATATAATCTTACTTTTTAAGCTTTTCATAAAAATCACCCTAACTTTTTTTATTATCGCTATTATTAAAATTAACTACTATGATATTTTTTATCTTTTTGAATAAATTCTCAGATATTTTAATATGCCTTCTGTCTCTTTAATCCACCCCTTTAAATTTTATTTAAATAAAATTATTCTTATCATTTCTATTTAAATTTTTTATCATATGTAATCCTCTCTTTTTTTGAAAACATTTTCACAAAATACCTCAACATTTATTTAGAATCAATTATTAGATGAATTTTAAATAATAAAATTTCATTATTATTATTTATCTAAATATCTCTTGAAACTATGTATAATTTTTATTTTATAGTATTATATTCCCACTTTTTTCTACAATCGTCAATACAAAAAGCTCTAAACATCATATATCTGACATTAAAAATATTTAAATATCTTCTTATACCAAAAATAATAGACCAACATAATGTTAGTCTATTATTTTCGTTCACTTATTTAATTTATAATAAAAAATCTACTTACAATATGTTTTTACTCTTCGATGCTTATTACATCATATCCTTCTTCTTCAATAGCTTCTTTTAGTTCTTCATTATCAACTGCACCTTCAACTACAGCATAATTTCCTGCAAGATTTACAGTTACTGAAGTTACTCCTGATAATCCTTCTAAAGCTTCTTTTACATGTCCTACACAATGTTCACATTTCATACCTTCTATTAATATTTTTTTTGCCATTTTTCTTTCCTCCAATTTTTATTATTTTAAATTAGAACTACATAATATAGACAAACTAATTTAGAAGTTCTATTAATTCCTAATGCACAATCAAAAAAATAATAAGTCCATGTGCCTAACTTTTTTATTTTAAATGTGTAATTTTCTCTATTTTTCTAAGCTTTAAACTTCCTAAGTCTCAATGCATTTGTTAATACTGAAACTGAGCTTAAACTCATCGCTGCAGCAGCTATCATTGGATTCAATAGTGGTCCTCCAAAAATATGAAGCACTCCCATAGCTACTGGAATCCCAAGTACATTATATCCAAATGCCCAAAATAAATTCTCTTTTATATTTTTAATTGTAGCTTTACTTAATTTGATTGCAGTTGTAACATCTTTAAGATCACTTCTCATAAGCACTATATCTGCAGATTCTATTGCAACATCAGTGCCTGATCCTATTGCTATTCCTACATCCGCTTGTGCGAGTGCTGGTGCATCATTTATACCATCTCCAACCATAGCTACCTTTTGATTTTCTCCTTGAAGTTTTTTAACTTCGTTAGCTTTATCTTCTGGTAAAACTTCTGCTAAAACTATGTCAATTCCAACTTGCTTAGCTATAGCATCTGCTGTTTTCTTATTGTCTCCAGTAATCATAGCAACTTTAATACCCATGTTATGAAGATCTTCTATAGCACTCTTACTGCTTATTTTAACAGTATCTGCAACAGCTATTATTCCTCTTAGGACTCCATCAATTGCTATATACATTGGTGTCTTTCCTTCGCTTGCCAACTCTTCTGCAGAATTTAATAAATTCTCAACTCCGTTTGAAGATTGACTTATGTCGATATTTTTCTCACTTATTAATTTCTTGTTTCCAAGCAAAATATGTTTAGATTCTATTTTCACTTCAATTCCTTGTCCTGGAATTGCTTTAAATTCTTCTATTTCTTTAAGTTCTATGTTTTTTTCTTCTGCACCTTTAACTATTGCTTCTCCTAATGGATGCTCTGAACCTTTTTCACTACTAGCTGCTAAAACTAAAATTTCTTCTTCTGAAATATCATTAGTTATTATATCTGTAATCGCAGGTTTGCCTTCTGTTATAGTGCCTGTTTTATCAAATACAATAGTTTTAATTTGATGTGTTGTTTCTAAAGCTTCTCCACCTTTAATTAAAACTCCATTCTCCGCTCCCTTACCAGTTCCAACCATTATAGCTGTTGGAGTTGCAAGACCTAGTGCACATGGGCAAGCTATTACAAGAACTGCAATAAATATTGTTAATGAAAAAGTTGTTGTTTCTCCAGCAATTAGCCAACCAAATGAAGCTACTATTGCTAACATAATTACTGTTGGTACAAAATAAGCTGATATAATATCGGCAAGATTTGCTATTGGTGCCTTTGATCCTTGTGCATCCTCAACTAACTTAACTATTTGAGCAAGTGCAGTATCCTTACCAACTTTTGTAGCTCTGTATTTAATAAAACCAGTTTTATTAATACTAGCTCCAATTACATTACTTCCTACAATCTTTTCAACAGGAATACTTTCTCCTGTAAGCATTGATTCATCAATAGCTGTACTTCCTTCAATAACCTCTCCATCAACAGGTAATTTTTCTCCCGGCTTAACTAATATTATATCTCCAACTATTACTTCTTCTACTGGAACTATAACCTCATTATTATTTCTAATAACAGTTGCTGTTTTAGGAGCTAATTCCATTAATGCCTTAATGGCTTGTGATGTTTTCCCCTTTGAAACTGCTTCTAAGTACTTACCTAAAGTTATTAATGTTAAAATTACTGCTACTGATTCAAAATACAAGTGCATTGCATAATTCATTGCTTGCTCTTGATCTCCAGTAATTATTTTGTATATAGCAAATAATCCATATATAAATGCTGATAAAGTACTTACTGCAATTAAAGAATCCATATTAGGACTTAATTGAAATAAATTTTTTATTCCAACTTTATAAAATTTATATCCCATTATCATTACAGGTAATGTTAATATTACTTGAATTAATGCAAAGTTAAGTGGATTTTCCATAGAATCAATAATTCTTGGAAGTGGCATTCCTAACATATGCCCCATTGTTATTATTAAAAGTGGGACTGCAAAGCATAGAGAAACTATAAATCTAATTAATAATGCTTTACTTTCCTCAAGCTTTTTCCCTTCATCTTGTTTTTCTTCTTCCTTAATTAACTTGTAACCTGCTTTATCTACTGCTGCTTTAATCTGACCATAGCCAATTTCATCTTCATCAATATTTACAGTAAGTTTCTCAGTTGCAAAATTAACAGCGGCACTTTGAACTCCATCCAACTTTTTAGTAACTCTTTCAACTCTATTAGCACACGCTGAACAAGTCATTCCTTCCACTTTAAAGGTGTAGCTCTTTAAATTCTTCTTAACTCCATAACCCGCTTTTACCACGGTTGCTTCTATTACTTCATTATTCAATTTATTCTCATCAAACTCTACATTTAAAGTCTCTGTAGCAAAATTAACATTAGCACTTTCAACTCCATCTAATTTCTTAATAAATCTTTCAACTCTATTAGAACATGCTGAACAAGTCATTCCTTCTATTTTAAATGCTTTTTTATTCATATTACTCCTTCCCATTAGCTTATATACTCGCAATGAAGATTTCTAAGTAAATTTTAAGTTTTCTTGAAATCTATTTTTCATCTGTTATTTTTATATTGAAATCTACTTAGAAAGCAATTTTTCTAAAACTTTATTAAATTCTTCAATCTTCTCTTCAGGATTGTTATTGCAACAAGCTTCTTTTACACAATGACGTAAATGACCTTGTAAAATCATCAAGTCTGCTTTCTTTATTAAAGATTGAACCGCTAATAATTGATTAGCAACATCTATACAATACCTATCATCCTCAATCATCTTTATAATTCCATCAATTTGACCTCTCGCAGTCTTTAATGATTGTAATGCTTTTTTTCTTTCTTCACTCATATTTTTCACCCTCCCTCCCCCCATAGGGGGTGTATATTTATTATTATATATCAATATTTTGTTTTGTCAATAAAACATATATAAACAACTTGTAACTTAAAATTCTGTGATAGATAACCGAAATAGAAGAGGTCATGCTTTTCTGAATTAACACTCACAAAAGCATGACCTCTATTTTTAGTTTTGGATATACATTTAAAGCATAAGTGAAATTTCTTAGATAAAATCAACCTTTATTAAAGTTTATTTTTATATTTACTATTTCACCTTTAGTACCTATTCTTAAAGGTGGTCCCCATGTACCATATCCAGAACTTACTATCAAATTAAAATCATCTTTCTTCATGTATCCATAATCATCTTCATTTAATAAACCTGTAATTATGTTCCCCGGGAATATTTGTCCCTTATGAGTATGGCCCGAAAGCTGTAAATCTACCTTTTCTCCTTCTGCTTCTTGCAATCTTTCTGGTCTATGATTTAATACTATAATCGGAAGTGATCTATCCACATCTTTTAATATATCACTAAGTGGTTTTGTCTCTTGTCCATCTAATATTTTTCCTGCCGGATCATTTCTACCTACTATATAAAAACTATCATTTATTTTTAAAGCTTCATCTTGTAAAAACTTCACGTTACCCTCTTCAAAAAAGGAGATTGTTTTTGATATGTCTCCAGAATTATACTCATGATTCCCTGTTATATCATATACTCCATACTTTGACTGTATATCTTTAAAAGCTTGTGTAGAATATTCTTTTAACTTAGTTGGAGTGCTTTCATCAACCATATCACCACAAAATAAGACTATATCTGGATTTAATTCATTTATTGAATTAATTAATTTATCGATTCCTTTTTCTCTTATTCCGATTCCAACATGAACATCAGAAACCATAACAACATTCAATGAATCAAGCTGCCCTGCTGCCTTATTTATATTTACATCATAATTAGTTACAACTTGATTTTTAGCATTCCAAATTCCATATCCAACTATAATAAATACTATTACAAATATTGATATTCCACCACAATACAATCTTTTTAGCTTATATTTGATAGACTTACTTATTCTAATTCTCTTTATAATTAATATAGCTAAATCAACTGGTAAAAATAATAATATAGAATAAATGAATACTGCTATTGATACAGCTCCAATTAAGAGTACTGTAGATGCAAACCAGTTATCTATTGTTAAAATTCCTCTTAATATGCTGCCAATCAAAAATGATAAAATTGTAAACCAATATATTGACCAGTATATTTTTGTCTTAATCTTTACATTTCTTTTTATAAATATATTTTTACCTTTAGCTCCAATGTAGTAGCAAAGCATTATATATAAACTTAAAACAACCAAGACCACTACTACTGCTTTAACATTATTCATTCATATCTCTCCCACTTTTAAATATGCCCACCACACTTAATCATATACCATATGGAAGAAACCAACTACCTATAATTCTTATCCACTAACTCCTTTAATGCTCCCTCTGCTAATTGAGCAAAATATTTTGCACATTGTAAAATTGCATTTTCATCTACTTTATACTCTGGATGATGATGGGCATGTGATAATCCTGTTCCTATAATAATAAATGCTCCAGGTATCTTCTTTTGATAATATGCAAAATCTTCTCCTTCTAATCCCATGGATATAGATTTAACCGTATATCCAACTTTCTTTCCTAAATTAGCACTGTATTCAGCCCATTCTTCTGTATTATTAGTCGCTGGAGATCCTGAATGCCAAATAAGTTCTGCACTTCCTCCATAAGATTGTGCTATTCCATTAATTATCTCATTCATCCTTTTTGGTATTAACTCACGTACCTTCTCATCTAAAGTTCTAACTGTTCCTTGAAGATATGCTGATTCAGGAATTACATTCCAAGTGTTTCCTCCCTGTATATGAGTTACACTCAGGAGAGCATTTTCCGCCGGACTTACATTACGACTCACAATAGTTTGAAGAGATGTAACTATGTTTGATGCAATTATAATTGGATCCACGCCTTTTTCTGGTCTAGCTGCATGACTTCCTACACCAGTAATTTTAATTTCAAATCTATCTACAGCCGCAGTTACAGGTCCTGATTTTATCCCCATAATCCCAACCTCTGCGTCAGGTACATTATGTAATCCAAAAATTACATCTACATCATCTAAAACTCCTGTATCTATAATTTTCTTAGCACCTTCTCCAATTTCTTCTGCTGGTTGAAATATGAATCTAACTGTACCAATTAAAGATGGTTGATACTTTTTAACTAAATAAGCAGCACCCAAAATTGCAGCTGTATGAAAATCATGACCACAAGCATGCATTTTTCCATCTATTTTTGACTTATACGAAAGGTTTGTTTCTTCCAAAATAGGTAAAGCATCTATATCACATCTAATAGCCACTACTGGTCCATTAGGATTTCCTTTTACTTCTGCTACCAATCCTGTTTTTAATGGTAAATTAAGAACCTCAATCCCTACTTCTGCTAGTAATTGTTTTATCATTTTTGTAGTTTCAAATTCCTCATTTGGTAATTCAGGATATTGATGTAACTTACGATATACACCTATTAACTCATCATTTAACGTTTCTATTATTGACAATAATTTTTTATTAACCATATTAATCCCCCTTAATTTATTGTTTAAATTATAGCATCCATCTATATTGTGTCAATACAAATTGACTAATAATTTCTTGGTTTATATAGATAAAGCACATTAAAACTTACACTTGCGTAATAGCTAACTGAAATCATATATATATTTTCATTATAGATAACACCCTAAATTTATTAAATAGCATTTCTAATTTTTAGTGTAATCTTATTACTAAAATTTATTAAGTGCATATATATTGCACAAATAAGTGAATATTATATATTATAATTATTCACTTAAATCATAGAACAAAGTTCTGAGCCACTTTTAATTAACTTTTTTAACATTTAGTACTATCATTAATGATTGATATCACTATGTGTCAAACATCAAATTTTTATAGTTTTTAGACATAAAAAAGAGATTAGATAGTGTTGTTATAAAAAAACATCTAATCTCTTCAAAATTCATTTCCATAATATCTTTTTCTTTCTCCATGAATTCAGTTTTATCTACTATATATTAGGCACATTAAAAAAATAGCAAGTTACTTTTCTTCCTTGCCTGATGAAAGATATCTATAGCAACTTTAGACTTATTATTTGTTTTAATGTACCTTACTTACTATCTCTAACTGATTTTAAATAAATTAGTTAGAAACATAATTCCTCCAACTAATAACATATAAAATACTATATAAACTCTTGCCCATCCACTACTAAAAGCGTATGCAACTTTTTTATAAGTCTTTAATATATTTGTATTTTCTCTAATTGTTTCAATAAAGTCTTTGCTGTATCTAACAACAAATAATACAAATAACACAATTCCACCAAAAAAATATACAGCTGAAATTGAATGTTCTAATATTGGCATTTTCAATAATGATATACCAGCTAACATAAATGTTATTGTATTATTGAATATATGAGCTATTATTGAAGCTACAACAGACTTAGATTTAATAGCAATAAATCCTAATACAATTCCCATTAATACCGGATTTACAAATTGAACCAAGTTTAAATGAAACATTGAAAATAGAATTGAAGATACAATAATAGCAGTTAAATTTCCATACTTCTGCATACTCTTTAGTATAAAACCCCTAAATATAATTTCTTCTAAAACTGGTCCAACAACACATACATATGCTAAAAACAATATCAAGTAACCCGTTTGTGTTGGCATACTAAAATCTGGTTCAGGTATTTTAATTCCTCCAGCATTAAAAAGAGTTGAGTATATTTGATATATTATACTTGAAATCATACCTGTACCTATGCAAGAAACTGTCCCTAAAAGTACAAATAACTTAGGTGATTTAATTTTGCATAACATATCTTTTCTTATTCTTATAGTTGTAGTTTTTAATGCTATTAATATAGCTATAATGTCAGCAATTATACATGGAAGATACCCCATCATGAAATTATATGCATCTTTAGAAATTCCTAATATATTTTCTGCTTCAACATTACTGGTCATAGTAACCCCTAATTGTTTTGCTTTAAATCTAATTCCAAATATAATTAAGCTGCCTATTCCATATGTGCACAAAGATAGGATAAGAAGTATTCTTGCACAATTTCCACCAGTTTTCTTTATATCTTTTTTTAATCTTAACCGTCTAATAGCAATTTCTTCTTGAAAATCATTTATCATATCTTATCTTTCAATTATGTTACTGAAAACTTATAAATTACTATTTGCTTTACAGTAACTATCTCCTTTCTTATAATAACAAACATAACTACTTATATAAACGTACATTCATATATTTAATTATTATATCATACTAAATATTTATTCTAAAAATTAACTTTATATATTACAAATATAATTTATATATATCCTCTCTTCTATCATCTTTTATATTAAATTTATTTCTAATTTCATTAATTTTTTCTAAACTAAGTTCTCTAACAATAAGTTCTTCTTTACACATTATTTCATTTAAGACATCCCCATTTGGATCTACAAATATTGATGCACCATTATACTCTAAACCATCGCTTTGTCCCACTCTATTTATTCCAATTATATAGCATTGATTTTCTATAGCTCTTGCTTTTAACAATGTTAACCAATGATTTTCTCTTGACTTAGGCCAATTTGCAGCTACTGTTATTATCTCGGATTGTTTCGATGCAATTTGAAATATTTCTGGAAATCTTAAATCATAACAAATAAAAGGTGCTATGTTACACTCTTCTATTTTACAACTAGATATAGTATTGCCTTTATAAAAATTAATATCTTCCCTTGCATATGAAAAAGGATGTATTTTAATATATTCAAGCAATACATTACCTTCTTTAGAAATAAAAACATATTTATTTTTTCCCTTTTTATTGTCCTTTATTGCAAATCCAATTCCTATGTTAATATTACTGTTTATAGCCAAATTCCTAAGCCATTTTATTATTATGTCTTCTGAGTCTAATAACTTATCTATATCCATTATAAAGCCTGTTAAAGTCATTTCTGGAAATAGAATTAGTTGAACTTTTCTTTCCATTGCTCTTTTTATAAATTCTTCGACCTTATTCATATTTTTATTCATATCTTCCCAAAAAACGTTAATTTGAGCAAGCCCTATTATCATATAATCGCCCCCTTTAAAATTATATATCTATTTATATATTTATTCTTGTAACTTTAGGCACATGAAAGAAAATAAAAAAATTTAAAATAATATGATTATTTTTCATCACACAAGGAAATAAATTGGTATCATAACATGCCTATTATGGTAAGCTATTGACATAGCATGATAGAAAATAAGCTTAGTAGTAGATGTATTTGTTATTTTTTTGAATATACATAAGCCATATGAAGGAGTATAAAAAGTCAATTTAAAAATAAAAAGCCATCTCAAAACTTATGTTTTAGCTTTAAGATAGCTTCCCTGCCATAACTCAGACTTTAAATAAAAAGCAACAACGCAGTATTCTGCTTTTCATTTTTTCTTTATTTAAATTTTTATTTAAAAGTTTTGTCCGTTCCAACCCCAATTTTCGACTTCTTCATATTTAACATATATCTTATCTTTAGGAATTTGTAATTCTTCCTCATATATTATGCAAATTGCTTTTGTTAGCATATCATAAGATTCCTTACTTGCTTTACCCAATATTTTTACTTCTACAAAAGCACCTTTTTCTAATTTTTCACCGCCAAAATAAAGTGAATATTCATCTTCAAAACCAACCATTAAAAATTTTTCACTTTTTCCTGGAATTAGTTCTATTGATTCTCCTAATCTTTTCTTTATAATTTCTTCTTTCTCACTTGAAATTTTTACACTTACCTTAGATCCTATAAATGGCATATTATAATCCCCTTTCTTATTGTCTTTAAGGCACATTTTAAAAAATAATAAGTCATGTGCCTAAATATCTTCTGTACATAAACCAAATTGTTCCATAATACTTTCATTATATCATATTATTATTATTTCATATCAAAAAAAATAACAACAAATATCCTAGTATTTTTCTTTTAATAATTAGATATGTTTTAAAATATACAATAATAATTTATTTTAACTCAAATTACTTATATGCTTTTAAACATAAATTAATTAAAATACATAATAATGCAATGCCAATCATAACAGGAATAGTTATACCTACTATAGAATTAAATTGCATTAATATTCTATACGCAAATACTCCAATAATCCATATAATAATATTCTTTATGTCAACCACATTTTTTTCCTCAATTGATTTTTTATTAAATATAAAATAATCAGTTATTGAAATTGCAAATAATGGTGCAAAAACTGATCCTATTAAATATAGAAAATCTTCATATTGATCTATAGAAACAACTATTGATAATATTATTCCTAATCCACATACAATTAAACCTGCAGTTTTTTCATTTATACATTTATTTATGTTAGTAAAACTTACTCCTGCAGAATATGCATCTAAAAAAGTTGTAGTTACTGTTGAAAAAATGACAATAATAAGTGCTATTGTTCCAAGTCCAGCTGAAAGTAAAATACCAGATATATCTGAAGTACCAGCATATAAAGATGCTCCAAGGCCAATGATAAACATAAAAGTACTACCAATGCAATATCCTAATGCACTTGCTAATGTACCCGCTTTTTCAGATTTTAAATTCTTAGTATAATCTGAAATAAGTGGAATCCATGATAATGCCATAGTTACATTAAGTTCTACTGCTGTGCCAAAATTTAACGTCTCTCCTTCAAATCCACCCGCACCTACATTGGCTGTATTATTTGTAAATACTATAAAGCCAAGCACTATAGTTGATAAAAACAGTGCAGCTACTGCTACAGTATTTATTTTAGATAGGCTTTTTACTCCAACACCTATCCATAAAGCAATTAATGCTCCAATAATAATACACCATACCGTTTCGTTCTGAAAATTAAATAATTGCATAGAAACTGCATCTAATGCCTTTGAACCATTGATAATCATAACTGCAGTCCAACCTAATAGTTGTACAATATTTAATATAGAAAATAAAAATGAACCATATTTTCCAAATGAAATTCTAGTTGATTCTATTGAAGATAATTTGCTTTGAGCACCTATAATACCACATAAATAAAGTATAACACCTCCAATAGTATGTCCTATCAAAATAGCAGCTATTCCTTGGCTTAATCCTAAAGGTGCTAATAGCGCTCCCGTCAATATTTCAGCAATAGAAATTGCTGCACCAAGCCATAAGATAAATTGACTTGAATTCGAAGTCTTATTTTCCATAATCTTCTCCCTTACAATAAAAAAATGAGATATACCAAAATAGCATATCTCATCAAATAATAAATAAGAAATTAAACATCTCTCATTAAATAATCATAAGTTAGATTCCCTACGTTGGCATTATCCAAATCAGGTTTAAAGGGTTAAAGCTACATTTTACTTACTCTCAGCCTGCATGTGCAAGCTCCCCTGTGTTTTTTATTTTATAATAATTCATAATTGATTTCAAGTTATTTATTTTCATGTGCCTCAATCATTTTTATTATTGCCATAAGATATTCCAACTATATCTAAAATAAACATGAAAACAGGAATTCCAATAATTAGTCCCCAAACACCTGCAATATGTTCCGATACTAAAAGTATAACTAAGGTATAAAATATAGGTAGCTTTGTCTTTGAAGACATTAATTTTGGATTTAATATATACGCTTCAAATGCGTGAAGTAAAGCAATTAATCCAAGAACATAAAAAACATGAGGTAATCCACCATTATTAAAAGCTACTATACTTAAAGGTACTAATGATACTATTACTCCAGCCACAGGAATAAGACCAAGTAACATTACCATTACACCAAATCCTAATAAATGCGGAAATCCTATTATAGATAATCCTATAGTTGAAAGCACACCATTTATAATAGCAATAACAATTTGTACTTCAATAACTTTACCAAAAGAGAAAACAAACTTTTTTCCAAAGAATTCAACTTCCTCATATAATATATTAATTTTACTATTTTTAAATTTATGCGTAAATTGCATTATTTCATCCTTTTGAATTAAGAAAAAAATACTTAAAACTAAAGAAATAATTATATTAATTCCTAATTTGCTTATATTTGTTATTGAATGCATTATGTAATTTATGCCTTCTGCTGAAAAAATAGTTGAGTAAACTTTATCTAATCTTTCTTTTATTAAATTAGTAATCTCATTATGTCCTAAATTTCCATATAACTCATGTACCTGCATAATTACCTGAGTTAACTGTTTAATAACCATTGGTAAAAAGTCTATTAATATAATAAATATTACAGACGTTAAAAGTAACGAAACTATAACAACCATGAATTTATAATTTATTCTTATTTTCCCATCAAATTCTTGAATTAAATGTTTTGAAATACTATGAATTAGATATGTAAATACAAAAGTTAATAGCATTAAATTTATCATATCCTGCATTACATAGAAAAATATAAGTAATACTAATAAGGTTATAAGTCTCTTAAAAGATCTTTTTTTATAAATTTGAATCATATCTGACATTATCATTACTCCTCATATACTGTTTTTTCTTTCAATTAATTTAACGTATATTGAAATTTATAAAACAATTAATTATCTATTTTATAAATATTAAATCAATCATAATATAGTTTTTACGAATCTTTGCCAATATTAAATTTATCATATAATAAATCATAACATAATTATGCATTAAATTGTGAATTAATTGTAAATAAAAACTTATTTATAAAGAAAAAGGGTGAGATATAGACTCACTCCTAATAATTCATTAATGCTATTTTTTTTCTATCTTTGCAACACATTCTATATGTTTTGTCATAGGAAACATATCAACCGGTTGAACTTCTAAAGTTTCATATCCTAATTTCTCTAAGTGTTTTAAATCCCTTGCCAATGTACTTGGATCACATGATACATAAACAATTCTTTTTGGCTTTGCATCTCCTATAGCATTCAATAATTTAGTATCACAACCTTTTCTCGGTGGATCTACGACTATTATATCTGGTTTAATTCCATCTTGTATAATTCTAGGAATTACTTCTTCTGATTTTCCTACATAAAATTCAGAATTAGTCACTTCATTTTTCTTAGCATTTTCTTTGGCATTTTCTATTGCCTGTTCCACTATTTCAACGCCATATACTTTCTTAGCCTTTTGCGATAAAAACAATGTTATTGTACCTGTACCACAATACGCATCAAATACAATTTCATTTCCAGTTAAATCTGCATATTCTAAAGCTTTATTGTAAAGTACTTCTGTTTGATTTGGATTAACTTGAAAAAATGATAATGGAGATATATTAAACTTATATTGTCCTATATAATCAGATATATAATCTTCCCCCCATAGTGTAGTACATTTTTCACCAAGAACCAAATTAGTATCTTTGTGATTTACATTTTGAATTACACTCTTTAAGTTTTTAATTTTTAACTTTAATTCATCTATTAATTCATCCTTATGATTAATTTTCTTATCTGTAGTAACTAATACAATCATTACTTCATTAGTTTTAAATCCCTTTCTTATCATTATATGCCTAAGCAAGCCCTGCTTATAGAAATCTCCATCCTTTTTGGCTGGTAATATAGAATATTTCTCCATCCAATTTCTTATTATTTCTATTATATTATCATCTTCTTCACTAAGAAGTAAGCAAGAATCTACATTAATTATCTCATGAGTTTTTTCACTAAAAAAACCTATAGTAATTTTTCCATCTACTAATCCAACTGGAAGTTGAACTTTATTTCTATATCCATATGCTTCTTTAACTCCTAATGGATATTTTACTAATTTATCATCCAATCCTGCAATTTTTCTTATACAATCTTTAACTCTGTCAAATTTAAAATCTAATTGACCATTATAACTTAAATGCTCTAATGTGCATCCTCCACATTTTTCATAATTAGGACAATCTGGTTCTCTTCTTTCATCACATCTATCAATTACTTCAATAAGCTTTCCATAAGCATAATTCTTCTTAACTTTAACTATTTTAACCTTTACTTTTTCATTTTTTAATGCACCTGGTATAAATATAGGATACCCATCTATTTTAGCAACACCTTCACCTTCATATCCTAAAGATTTAACCTCTACAATATATTCCTTTTTTTCTTCTAACACATATACACATCCTTCGTTCAAAATTAATTTACTTAGCTATTTTTACACGTATAAAAAAGTAATTAACATCATCACTTATTATTTTGAATACACACTATTAACATAAAATTTATATAAGTCTAGTCAAAGAGTACAGTATAACTTTATAGATATAAAGTCTTTAATTTGCTTGAATACTACTAATGAAATTATAACATAGCGCATTTAATTTTTTAATTATATTATCTTTCTTTTAGATAGAAGAATATCTGTTTCGCAAACTGTATTTTCTATCCTATCTAAAAGTTATCCACGAATTTTTAATTTATTATAATTTTCTAAAAAAAATAGCACCTTTCGGTGCCAATACAGAATCAGTTGCCATTTAATTCCATACCTACTAAATAAGTATTCCGCTTTAAGTGCGATAATATACATTATATATTAAATATGCCCAAAATAAATGTTAATTTTTTGTTAACATTTATTTCAGAAACAATTTATCTAACTATATAATCAAAAAACTCTACTTACAAACTATATATTTCTTCACTTTATAAAAGTTATCCATAGATTTTAATTTATTATAATTTCCTTTACAAAAATGAAGACTCTAGTGAAATCACTAAAGTCTTCATTTTTAAATGTGTATTATATTATTAATCTAAATTAAGAACTATAATACTATTAATTAGCTTTGAATTTAGTATGTTTTAATACTATTTTACAATGCTAACTTTTAATAAGTTAGTTGCTCCAACTTGATCTACTGGTACTCCAGCTGCTAATATAACTGTATCTCCAGATTTTACATAATCATTAGCTTTTGCGATTTCAACTGATTTTTCTAACATTTCATCAGTTGATTCCATCTTACTAGCAACTACTGGATATACTCCCCATGAGAATGCTAATTGTCTAGCAACTACTTCATCTGGAGTAACAGCTATAATTGGGCATTCTGGTCTGCATTGAGATATTCTCTTAGCAGTAGCTCCAGTTTGAGTTGAAGTTATAACAGCATTAGCATTTAATTCGTTAGCTGCATTACTTGCTGCTCTTGAAATAACTCCTGATATAGCTGGTGTATGTGATTTAGCAGCTGAAATAGCTACTTTGTATTCTAATTGCTTTTCAGTTTCTTCAGCAATCTTAGCCATTGTAGAAACAGCTTCTACTGGGTAAGTTCCGTTTGCACTTTCTCCTGATAACATGATTGCATCAGTACCATCTAAGATAGCGTTAGCTACGTCTGAAACTTCTGCTCTTGTTGGTCTTGGGTTTCTGATCATAGAATCTAACATTTGAGTAGCTGTAACAACTGGCTTTCCAGCAGCATTACATTTTCTGATGATCATTTTTTGTACTGCAGGTACGTTTTCTATTGGAATTTCAACTCCTAGGTCTCCTCTAGCAACCATTATAAGGTCTGAAACTTCTAAGATTGAATCTATGTTATCAACACCTTCTTGGTTTTCGATTTTAGAACATATTAATATTCTTTCTCCACCATGTGTATTAAGTACTTCTCTAATAGCTTCTACGTCTGCTGCTTTTCTGATGAATGAAGCTGCAATCATAGTAACTCCAACTTCACAACCGAAGATTAAATCTGATTTATCTTTTTCAGTCATTGCTGGTAATTTAATTGATACTCCTGGTACGTTAACACCTTTATGAGTTCCTACTAATCCAGTGTTTTGAACTTCACACTTAACTGCATTTCCATCAACAGACTTAACAGTTAATCCTACTAAACCATCATCTATTAAAATTGTATTTCCAGGTACAACATCCTTAGCTAATCCTTCATATGTAACTGAACACTTAGTAGTGTCACCAACTACTGACATATCGCCTGCATATATTGTAAATTCTGTTCCTTTTTGTAATTCAACCTTGTTTGGTTCAAATTTTCCAGTTCTGATTTCTGGTCCTTTTGTATCAAGGATTATAGCAATTTCTTTGTTAAGCTTTTTAGATAAAGCTTTAACTTTTTCTATTCTTCCACCATGTTCTGCATGATCTCCATGTGAAAAGTTATGTCTTGAAGCATTCATACCTGCTAACATTACTTTTTCTAATGTTTCCATATCCTCACTTGCTGGACCTATAGTACAAATCATTTTAGTTTTTCTCATTAAACTAACACTCCTCTTTCTTGGATTAATTTATAAAATTTATATAAATAAACTATAAGCAATTAATTATTATGCTAATATTTGAGCAATCTTATATAATTCTTCATCGAATTTGCTTTCCATATCCAATGCTTCATCTATATCTTGATCAATAATTTTGTTATCTTTAATTCCTATAACTCTTGAAGTTTTTCCTTCTAATAATACATCTATAGCCTTTGCTCCCATTCTTGAAGCTAAAACTCTATCTGTAGCACTTGGACTTCCACCTCTTTGAATATGTCCTAAAACAGTTGCTCTTGTTTCAATTCCTGTTATTTCTTCAACGTATTTTGCAAGTTCAAATGCTCCTCCAATACCTTCTGCAAGTATTATTAAGTTATGCATTTTTCCATGATTCTTACCATCTAAAATAGTTCTACAAAGTTGATCTTTATCGAAGTTATCTATTTCAGGTACTATAATTGATTCTGCTCCACCTGCTATACCAGCATATAAAGATAAATCTCCACAATTTCTTCCCATAACTTCAACTATTGAAACTCTTTCATGTGAAGTAGAAGTATCTCTAATTTTATTTATAGCATCAACAACAGTATTTAACGCTGTATCAAATCCTAAAGTAAAATCAGTATAAGCTAAGTCATTATCAATTGTTCCTGGTAATCCAATAGTCTTAATTCCAAGTTTTGATAATAGTTTGGCTCCTGTAAATGATCCATCTCCACCTATAACTACTAAAGCTTCAACTCCATAAGCTTGTAAGATTTTAGCAGCTCTTTTTCTTACTTCTTCGTTTTTGAATTCAGGACATCTAGCTGTTCTTAGAATTGTTCCACCTCTTTGAATTATATCTGATACAGAAGTTTTATCCATATTGAATAATTCTCCATTGATCAATCCACTATATCCTCTTTGTACACCCATTACCTCAATGCCATTTTTTAGTGCAGTTCTTACTACTGCTCTAATTGCAGCATTCATTCCTGGTGCATCTCCACCACTTGTTAATACAGCTATTTTTTTCATAATATATATTTCCTCCTTAAATACCGTTGGGGACTAATAAAGTCCCTTATGTACAAAATATAACCATAATTTCTTAACCAAGAATTATTGTACATAAAATTGAATTAATTATCAATCATATTTAAGCAACTTTAGAGATTATTCTGAAAATATTGGTCATATTTTCATCCAATAATTTTATGTGCTATATTTTTTCTTGGATTAATATACTCAACTGTAACCAATGTAATATACTTTTAGATTAGTTTTCTTAGAACTTCGCTTTTCTCTTATATTATAACCAATACTCAATAAATTTATATAAATTATATGAATTTTTATAATATTGATTTTTGTAATATTTTTCATTTACTTATTTGGTAATTTAATTGCATTTATTAACCGTTAATTCATAATTTAATTATAAATCTTGTATTTTTACATTTTCCTCTCCAAAGCTTTCCTTTAATATATCTAGTGCATCATTATCCAATGTTATCCATCTATCTCTTGAAACTCTAAATTTTTGTTTTTCCTTAATTGCACATATATATATAGGCGTATCACCTTTATATTGTTCATCTAGCAATTCCTTAAGTTTTTTACTAATTTCCTTAGCGTGGATTTGGTCATCTGCCCTTAAATATACCTTTGATGTATTAATCTTTTCCAATGGTTCCATGCTCTCACATATAAGCTTTGGTGGTTCATCTTCTTTTAAGCTTAGTCTACCTTTTACTATTACCAAATTATCAGTCATGCATAAATTTTTAACTTTATCTAATGTCTTAGGAAATACAATAACTTCTATTACTCCTGTCAAATCTTCAAGCCTTAGAAATGCCATTATTGTATTATTTCTTGTTACCTTTTGGTTAACCTGTGCAAGTATTCCTCCAAGAATTACTCTATCATTATCTTGAAGAGTATTTTTATCATCAAAAATTCCAATTTCACCTATATCATTTTCTAATGAATCATCAAGAGTTTCTTGAACTAAAAATGCATCTGATATTTCATTAGTAGTCTGCATTTTTAGACTTTGAACATAATCATCTAACGGATGACCTGTAATATAAAGTCCAGTCATTTCTTTCTCCATTGCTAATAGGTTTTTCTTATTAAATTCCTTTATTTCTGGATATCTAACTTCTGGATTTTTTAATTCCTCAGTAGCAAAAAGGCTTATTTGTCCATCAATATTTCTTCTTTTATCACTTGATATATTATCAATCAGCTTTTCATGAACCGCTAGCATTTTTGATCTAAAAACTTTAAAATTATCTAAAGCTCCTGCTTTTATTAAACATTCTACCGCACGTTTGTTTATTGATGAAGGATCCATTTTATTTATAAAATCAACCAATGATTCAAATGTTCCCTTATTCTCTCTTGCTTTTACTATACTTTCTACCACATTAGCTCCAACATTTTTTATTGCCGCCAGCCCAAACCTGATTTTATCTCCCTTAACAGTAAATTTAGAGAAACTTTCGTTTATATCAGGTGGTAACACTTGTATTCCTAATTCTTCAGCAATTCCAATATAATGTGCCACTTTTTCGTTTATTCCCATAATTGAATTAAGCATAGCTGCAATCATTTCTACTGGACAGTACCTCATTAAATACGCTGTTTGATATCCTACAACTGCATATGCAGCTGCATGGGATTTATTAAACGCATACGATGCAAAGTCCATCATAGAATCAAATATTTTGTTTGCTGCCTCTTCACTAATGCCATTTCTTATACAACCAGGAACTACAACTTCTCCATTTTCAATAATGCCATGAATGAAATTTTTTCTTTCTTCTTCCATGACCTTGTGTTTCTTCTTAGACATAGCTCTTCTAACCATATCACTTCGTCCCATGGAGTATCCAGCTAGTTTTCTAACAATTTCCATTACTTGTTCCTGATAAACCATTACCCCATACGTAACATTAAGTATATCTTCCAATTCAGGTGTTTCATACTGAACTGTCTCTGCATTTCTCTTTCCTTCTATATATCTTGGTATTTCCGCCATAGGACCTGGTCTATATAAAGAAATTCCTGCAATAATATCTTCCAAATTATCAGGTTTTAATTCTTTCATGAACGAAGTCATACCTGCCGATTCTAATTGGAATACACCTGCTGTCTTTCCTTCACCAATCATCTTATATACTTCTTTATCTGCAAAGTCTATTTTATCAAGGTCTATCTCTATCCCCCTATTAGCCTTAACCATATTAACAGCATCATTCATAACTGTTAATGTTCTAAGACCTAAGAAGTCCATCTTAAGCAATCCTAACTCTTCTAAAGTTGTCATTCCAAATTGAGTTACTATCATTTCATCGTTCTTTTGAAGTGGAACATATTCAACTAATGGCTTTGATGCGATAACTACACCTGCTGCATGTGTTGAGGAATGCCTTGGCAGTCCTTCTAAGTCCATCGAAACATCTATTAGTGTTTTTATCCTATCATCATTATCATACGCTGATTTAAGCTCTGGATTAAGTTCTAGAGCTTTATTTATAGTTATTCCAAGCATGGTTGGTATCATTTTTGCTATCTTATCAACTTCTGAATAGCTATAATTCATAGCTCTTCCCACATCTCTAATACATAATCTAGCTGCCATAGTACCAAATGTTATTATTTGAGATACACAGTCTTCACCATACTTTTCTACAACATAATCAATTACCTCTTGTCTTCTTTCATAACAGAAATCACTATCTATATCTGGCATAGACACTCTTTCTGGATTTAAGAAACGTTCAAAGATTAAACTATATTTTATTGGATCTATCTTAGTAATTCCTAAAGTAAATGCTACTATTGATCCTGCTGCAGAACCTCTACCTGGTCCAGTTGGTATTCCGCTTTCATATGAAAATCTAATAAAATCCCAAACAATTAAGAAATAATCAACATACCCCATTTGGTTTATTATTCCAAGTTCATATTCTAATCTATCTACATATTCTTTTGCCTTTTCATTAGATTCCTTTATTTTATTAATTTCATCGTAATTTAAAGGTCTATCCAATAATTCTTCAAAAACATCATATCGTTCTATTAAACCTCTATAACATGTGTTTCTAAGATATTCATATGGATCTTGCCCTTGTTCCAGTGGAAACCTTGGTAATTTTGATTCATGAAATTTATAATCAAAATTACACTGTTCTGCAATTTTGATAGTATTTTCTAATGCTTCTGGTATGTACGAGAACATATCCCACATTTCCTCTGCTGACTTTAAATAAAACTGATCTGAAGGATATCTTCTTCTATTAGGATCATCTATCGTCTTAGCTGTTTGTATGCACATTAAGACATCATGTGATTTAGAATCTTCTAGATTTATATAATGGACATCATTAGTAGCAACTAATGGTATTCCTGTTTCTCTAGATAATCTTATATTTTCTTCATTTACCTTCTTTTGCTCTTCCATTCCATGGTTTTGAACTTCAATATAAAAATCATCTTTGAATATCTCTTTATATATTAAAGCTACTTCTTTAGCTTTTTCATAATTGCCTTTAAGGTGATAAGATTGTACTTCTCCTCCTAAACAAGCACTTAAAGCAATCAATCCTTCACTATGTGTTCTAAGATATTCATGATCAACTCTTGGTTTATAATAAAAGCCATCTATAGATGCAGTTGATACTATTTTCATTAAATTTTCATATCCGACTTCATTTTTTACAAGCAAAACAAGATGATGATTTGCATTATCCTTATCTGGTTGCTTAATTTTCATAGATTTAGCAACAACATAAACTTCACAACCTAAAATTGGTTTTATTCCATTTTCCTTAGCTGCTTTATAAAAATCCACCAGTCCATATAAGACTCCATGATCTGTTATTGCAATGCTCTTCATCCCTAATTCTTTTGCTCTCTTCATTATATTAGGTACCTTGCCCGAACCATCCAATAAGCTATATTCTGTATGTAGATGCAAATGACAAAATTGTTTTTCTTCCAATGTTCTCACCTCCAATTTTAAAGTTATACATATAAAATAAAATAACAATTCCAAAATGTCATAATTATTTTCATCAATTAATGAAGCAGATTAATACCATAGCAACCTATTATAACAATCTGTTAACGTAAATCGAATATCAAAAGTACTATGAAAAATAATCTTAACAAATGGACTTGTTATTTTTTGAATGTGTCTTAAGAATTAACTTCTTAAAAATCTAAAGTTTTACTTCCTTCCAAATAAGGTCCTATAACTTTCTTAACCTTCTCTACATGATATTCATTAACATCATAAGCTAAATAATCTTCCTTTGAATCAAATCTTGTTATAATTCCTATATCATAGCTTCTATCACTTTTTATTACGTCTACTCCTACTTCAAGTTCCTTTAATTCGTTAATGTTTCCATTCATTGACAAAAGTGTTTCTTTTAAAAATTGTAAATTTTCCTTTGTTGGTTCTTTCACTTTAAAAAGTACAATGTGTGTAAACATGTTATTCCTCCTTTATTTTATCAGTTAAGAGTTAACATTTTAGAATGAAATTATTTTAAAGGTTTTAACTTTTAATTGTTAACTTTTAACTCAATTAATTACTTGTTCTTAATTCTTCTGCTATTTTTTCTATTTTTCTTAATCTATGATTTATTCCAGACTTTCCTACAGGTGGATTTAACATTTCCCCTAATTCTTTTAAGGATTCATCTGGATAATTTAATCTTAATTCCGCAACCTCTCTAAGATTTTCTGGTAACCTTTGAAGTCCTATTTGAGATTGTATTAACTTTATACTTTCAACTTGTCGTACTGCTGCATTTACTGTTTTTGATAGATTCGCTGTCTCACAATTAACAAGCCTATTTACATTATTTCTCATTTCCTTCATTATTCTTATATTTTCAACTTCTAATAAAGACGAATGAGCTCCAATAACATTAAGTAAATCTACAATTTGTTCGCCTTCTTTGATGTATACTATAAAGCTATTCTTTCTTTGAATAACCTTAGAATTTAACTTAAATGTATTCACAAGATTACACAAATCTTTAGCATATTCTTCACTATGCGTAACAAATTCTAAATGATATGTTTTTTCAGGATTACTTATGCTTCCACCGCCAATAAAAGCTCCTCTTACATATGCTCTTTTTAAGTTATCATCCTTAAAAACATGTTCTTCTATTCTATAATCTAAACTCATTATTCCATCAATTTCTTTAAGTATACCTGTTTCACTTAATAAATCTCTTACACCCATTTCTTCAGAAATAACTACCATGTAAATATTATTTTTTTTCAATGAGTTACTTTTCTTTACCATTAATTTAGAATGAATATTAAAATGATCTTTTAAAAGCGTAAAAATTAATCTAGCGCTAGCTGGATTTTCTGTAGTCATTTTAAAACTCAATCCACTTCCACTAAAAGCTAATGTTCCACTAACCTTCATTATTGCTGATATTTCCGCTAATGCTTCTCCCTTAGAAAGATCTATATATCTGCATATTTCTCCTTTAACTTTTGATGAAAATGACATTTTGTTTCCTTCCTTATCTATTAAATTTCTTATCTAATAAGCAGGTAAATTTATCACTCGCTTAATCCACCTTTTTCTTCTCTCACTCTCTGTTTAATACGTTGAGATAAGTACATATACTCTATAATCTTCTTCTTATCATATAAAAGTTTCTTTTCCATGATCGTATCAACCAACACTTCTGCTAATTTATCAGAATCATGTTTTACTGTTCCATTTTTAATCTTTACTAAATTATCTCCGACTACTTTAATTCCTAAACTATTTATATCTTCCTCATCAAATTTTACAAGTTCTGAATTTTGCTCATGATATTTTTCTTTTAGTTCCTCAGTAATCTCCCCTGTATTTACAATTGCATAATCTACGATATCTTTTCCACCATACTTACATAAAACTTTTAAATGATCTGATACCTTGAAGCCATCAGTTTCACCTGGTTGAGTCATTATATTAGAAATGTAAATTTTTATTGCTTCACTTTTTCTTACTTCTTTAGCAATGTCCTTAACAAGCAAATTAGATGTTATACTAGTATATAAACTACCAGGACCCATAACTATAGCATCTGCTTCTCTTATTGCTTCTAAAGCCTCTTTAAGCGGTTTAGCATCTTCTGGATTAATCCTTAGTTCTTCTATTCTAGAATTTTGTCTTATTGCTTCTTCTGGAATTTGAGATTCACCCTCTACAACATTTCCATTTTCAAGTTTTGCCACTAACTTCATATTATCTAAAGTAACTGGTATAACCTTTCCTGTTACAGCCAATACTGAACTCATCTTTTGAACTGCTTCTTCAAAATTATCAGATATTCCAGCCATAGCTGCTAAAAATAGATTCCCAAAACTCTGATTTTTTAATCTTCCATCTTTGAATCTATACTGAAGCAAATCTTCCATTATAGGTTCTGTGTCTGCTAATGCTAATATACAGTTTCTTATATCTCCTGGTGGCAGCATTCCTAAGTCTTCCCTTAAATCTCCAGAACCACCACCATCATCTCCAACTGTTACTATTGCAGTTACATTCGATGTATAATATTTTAAACCTCTTAGCATTGTTGAAAGACCAGTTCCTCCTCCAATTACTACGATTTTAGGTCCTTTTACTAACAGTCTCTTCTCATATATTAAACTTTCTATTTTTTTGCTATCTAAAGAAACTTTAATATACCCTCGATTAACCAAGGCAATTATAGATTTCATTGTCTCCGCAACTGCAACATATAATACAAATACTCCTGTGATATTTAAGAAAACATAAAATACCTGATAATATATATTATAAATTCTATGAGTTACTAGCTCTGTAAAACCAAATGCTATTAATAATATTCCAAATACTCCAAATACTAACCATCGTTTTACTTTAATTCCTGGTTTAAGCCAATCTCGTATCCTCATAGTTTCTTTTCCCCTTTATGAAGATCTTCCGCCACGTCTCTATGCTCTATTCTACTGTTATAGTTTTCTTTATTTAATCTTTCATAAATTTCATTAGCAATAGCAACAGAACGATGTCTTCCTCCTGTGCATCCTATTGATATTATTAATTGTCTTTTTCCTTCTTTAATATAATTAGGTATTAAATATTTTAGCATATCTATTGTTTTTTCAATAAATGTACTAGTCTCAGTTTGTTTTAATACATATTCTTTAACAGGTTCATCATTTCCTGAGTATTGCTTTAATTCAGGGATATAAAATGGATTTGGTATAAATCTAACATCAAATACTAAATCTGAATCTACAGGTATTCCATATTTAAATCCAAAACTTAATATGGTAATTGATAATTGTTTTTCTGGATAAACATGATCACCATAAATTTCATTTATCTTCTCTCTTAAGTGCCTTATTTCATACTTAGATGTATCAACAATTATATCTGCTACATTTTTAATTTCTCTTAACTTTTCTCTTTCTTCAGTAATACCAGTTAGAACTCTTCCATCAGGCGACAATGGATGACTTCTTCTTGTTTCCTTAAATCTTTTTATTAATACTTCATCTGTTGCCTCTAAAAATAGAATTTCATATTTAAATTCATTTTGTTTTAGGTATTTTAAAGTTTCAAAGAAATCATCAAAGAAAATGCCACTTCTAATATCTATAACTAATGCTACTTTTTCAATGTTTCCTCCACTTTGCGTACATGCTTCTGCAAACTTTGAAATTAATTTTGGAGGAAGATTATCTACGCAAAAATAGCCTAAATCTTCTAATGTTCTGGTTGCTTGTGTTTTTCCTGCTCCTGATAGTCCTGTAACTATAACAAATCTCATATTACACACTCCTTTTTCCAAAGATACTTTTACCATTAAAATTATATCATACTATTATGTTTAAATGATAAGGCACATTTAAAAAAATAAAAACTCAAAAGCATATAAACTTTTGAGTTTTTAAATAGCTACTAAGACACATTCAAAAAAATAACAAATCCATTTGCGAGACTATTTCCCATCATCCTACATCGGCAAATTGCTCTAATAGGCCCGCTATGATGCCAATTTGCCTCTTTTCCTGATGAAAAATATCCATGGCAACTTTGGATCTGTTATTTATTTTCATGCGCCTAATCTTCACCTAATATTCTTACTTCTGGTTGTAATTCTACTCCAAATTGTTTTTTAACTTCATCCTGAACATGATGTATTACATCTAAAACATCTTTAGCCGTTCCTTGTCCTTTGTTAATAACAAATCCTGCATGTTTTTCTGAAATACATGCACCACCTATTGTAAAGCCTTTTAATCCTGCATCTTCTATTAGTTTTCCAGCAAAATGTCCTTCTGGTCTTTTAAATGTACTTCCTGCTGAAGGATATTCTAAAGGTTGCCTATCTTCTCTTCTAGTCGTTAACTCACTAACCCTAGATTGAATCTGTTCCTTATCTCCAGGTGTTAATTCAAATGTTGCACTTAAAACTATATAACCTTTTTCCATTACTAGCGATTGTCTATAGCCTAAATTTAACTCCTCTTTTGAAAGAACTCTAATTTCTTGTTTATCATCTAGTACTTCTGCTTTTTCAATTACAAATGATATTTCTCCATCATAGGCACCTGCATTCATAAATACGGCACCACCTACACTGCCTGGAATACCACATGCAAATTGAAATCCTGATAAAGATCCTGCTGTAGCTTCTGCTGAAACATCTTTTAATAGTGCTCCACATTCAGCTGTAATTTTATTTCCTACACGTTTTATTTTATTAAGTTCACATAACTTTATAACAACGCCTCTAATACCGCCATCTTTAACTAAAAGATTTGAACCATTTCCTATAACATAGAAAGGAATTTCATTTTCTTTACAAATTGTTATAGATTCTTTTAATTGTTGTATATTATTTGGAGTTAAAAGTATATCTACTGGTCCTCCAACTTTAAAGTATATATGTTCACTCATTTTTGCATCTACTTGAATTTGTGATTCTTCATATATTTTACTGAACAAATTCTTATATTTTTTATACTGATTCATGCTAAAAACTCCTCAAACACTGATATTAATCTAATTTTTCTACATGATATAGAATAATCCATATCATCTTCAAAAACAAGTAAATTTTTATTCACTAATCTGCTCTTCATTGAGCATTTTTTTATGATTCCGTACTATTATAGCATAATTTAACTATTTTGTTCATGTTTTTTAAGGCACATTCAAAAAAATAACAGTTCCATCTGCCAAGCCTATTCTTCATCAGATGAAGCTCGATTCGCATACGCTCACTGAGTGCTCTCTGAGTAAGCGACCATCATCAAATCATAGATTTGAGATGTCTGCTTAACCGATTCACACCAAATCTATTTAAAAAGGATGTTAACTCATAAACGAGTTGACTAAGTTCAAGAAACCAAATCATAAATTTGGACTTTCACTTATCTGCTCACGTTAACGGATTCCTCTAATAGCCCGCTATGATACAAATCCACTTCTTTGCCTGATGAAAAATAATCATGACATTTTGGACTTATTATTTTCTTCCACATTCCTAAAATACGTCAAAATACTGTTTGCTGCTTTATTATCAATCGAATCTGTTTCTAAAAGTTCCTTAAAGCTAGCCTTCTTAATATTATCAATGCTTCCAAATTTCATAAGAAGTGCCATTCTTCTCTTTTGACCAATATTAGGTATATCATCTAATATTGAATGGAGTGTTCTTTTATCTCTTAAACTCCTGTGATAAGTAATAGCAAATCTATGAACTTCATCTTGAATACGTCTTATTAATTGCATTAAATTAGAACTTCTATTTATTATTAATTCTGAATTGTTATAAACAATTCCTCTTGTTGCATGGTGATCATCTTTAACCAATCCACAAACTGGTATGCTTATACCTAATTTATTCAAAACTTCAATTGCTATATTTACTTGTCCTTTCCCACCATCCATCATGATTAAATCAGGAAAATTAGAAAATTTACCATTCGAAAATTTAAGATCTTTTTCTTGAATTTGCTTAATTTCTTTTAATCCATGAGTAAATCTTCTTTCCAAAATCTCTCTCATACTATCATAATCATTAGAATTTTTAACTGTCTTTATTTTAAATCTTCTATAATCACTGTTTTTAGCCTTTCCATCCTCAAAAACAATCATAGATCCAACTGAATCTACTCCTTGTATATTAGAAATATCATAAGCTTCAATTCTAAATGGCATACTATCCAAATTAAGTAAATTCTGTATTTCCTCAAGACATACTCTATTTATTTCCTTATCCTTTAAAATCTTAT
Organism: Clostridium saccharobutylicum DSM 13864; assembly: GCF_000473995.1. Classification (NCBI taxonomy): domain Bacteria; kingdom Bacillati; phylum Bacillota; class Clostridia; order Eubacteriales; family Clostridiaceae; genus Clostridium; species Clostridium saccharobutylicum. The sequence continues at coordinate 4,827,121 of NC_022571.1, forward strand.
CTTTAAATTGCTCCAAAGTAACTTTAGCATTATTTTTAACTAGTTCTAACATATCTTTCTTTTCACCTTTTACAGGAATCTTCACAAAAACTTTGGAACCTCTTTTAACTGTCAAAAATTCCTCTAAAGCTTCAATTTCATCACTATCAGGTATATATATATTCTTAGGAACTTTTGGAGTTCCTCCATAAAATGAAATTATAAACTGGGAAATAATTGTGCTATCTTCTTCATCATAACTATTTTCTATAATAAAATGTTCTCTTCCAGTAACTTTACCATCTCTAAGGAAGAATACTTGTATGCATGTATCCTTCTCATCTTTGAAAATGTTTATAAAATCTTCATCCCCTTCTTGGGATTTAAATACTTTTTGTTTCTCAGCTATAGTTTCTATAGATAAAATTTTGTCTCTAAAAGATGCTGCTTTTTCAAATTCTAAATTTACTGAAGCTTCTTGCATTTCTTTTTTTAATTTATTAACAAGAGTCTTATCTTTTCCGCTTAGTACATCCATAATCTCATCTATTATTTTTTTGTATTCATCTTTTGAAATATGTCCTTCACATGGAGCATTACATTTTTTTATATGATAATTTAAACATGGCCTTGTTTGTTGTCCACCTTCAATTATAAGCTTCTTACAAGTTCTTAGTGGAAATATTTTCCTTATGAGATTTATTGTTTCGTGAACAGCACCTGCATTTGGATATGGACCAAAATACTTGTTTCCATCCTTCGCATAATTTCTAGTTATAAATACTCTTGGAAAATCCTCATTTGTTGTTATTTTTATAAATGGATAAAATTTATCATCTTTTAACGAAATATTATACTTAGGACTATATTTCTTTATAAGATTACATTCTAAAATTAGAGCTTCCATTTCAGAATCTGTAACTATATATTCAAATTCCGAAATATTTTTCACCATTGCTTTTACTTTTTCTGAATGATTTTTGGAATTTTGAAAATATTGTCTTACTCTATTTTTTAATATTTTAGCTTTTCCTACATAAATAATTTCACCAAGGGTGTTCTTCATTAAGTACACCCCTGGCTTATTTGGTAAAATTTTTAATTGCGTTGTAAAATCAAACATAATTTCACCTCAATTTTATCTACTGAGATAACGCAGACTTAATTAATTTTCCTGCTATTGGTGCTGCTGCATCTGCACCATATCCACCATTTTCTACAATAACTGCAACTGCAATTTTAGGATTATTAGCTGGTGCGAATGCTATAAACCATGAATGTGGTTTAGCTGCACCATTAGCACTAAGATTGGTATCTGCTGTACCAGTTTTACCTGCAACATTTAATCCCTTAAAGTAACTCCAGCCACCACCACTATTAGCATGTGAATCAACTAAAAATTCCATATATTCTTTTATAGTACTTGCATTATTTGGACTAATAACTTGCTTATAAAGTTTTGGCTCAATTGTTTTAACAACATTACCGTCCTTATCTATTACTTGGTTTACAAGTGTTGGTTCCATCATCTTTCCATCATTAGCTATAGTGCTTGCAATTAAAGCCATTTGCATTGGAGTAGCTAGAACACTACTTTGACCAATTCCTGATTGTGCTACACTTCCAACTTCACTTGATTTTAAAGTAGGAAATTGACTTTGTGCAATTTTAAATCCATTAGAATTAATTGTATTATTAAATCCGTAGCTCTCTGCTGTTGCCTTTAATTTATCATTTCCAAGTTCCATTGCTAATGAACCAAAAACAACATTACTTGATACCCTAAATGCATTTTTTAAATCTAGTGTTCCATTAGCTTCTCCATTAACATTACTTAGAGATTGCTTGGAATTAAACACCAATTTACCATCATCTTCAAATGTCCTGTTAGTTATCCCAGGTAAATTCTGCAAAGAACTTGTTAAAGTAACGGTTTTAAATGTTGATCCTGGTGGATACATTCCAGTTGTCGCTCTATTTATAAATGGACTATTTTCAGCACTTCCTTCATTAGCTTCTTTCATTGCATTTTCTAAGTCATTAGGATTATATGTTGGCTTTGAAACCATTGCCAAAACCTCACCTGTTTTTGGATTTAAGGCAACTGCTGCACCTTTTCTCTCTCCTAAAGCATCATAAGCTATTTTTTGAAGTTTAGGATCCAATGTGGTTATAACTCCATTTCCTATCTTAACTTCATCTTCTTTTCTGGTATTATACATATCTTTTAATTTATCAATACTAAAATCTTTAACTAGATTCATGAAATTATTTGTAAGTTTATTATAAGTTGTTAATTCTTTATCATAACTAGATTCAAGACCTGTTAATCCATATCTAGGGTCCACATAACCTAAAGCAGGAGCATATAACTCTCCATTAACATAAGTTCTTTTTTGTGTTAATGCATTTACTCTTGCACTTGTTGTTAATGCATTTTTATTTCTATCGTATATAGTTCCTCTTAAAACTTCGTTTCTCACTGCCCAAAGTCTCTGATTTCCGTCTTGTTCTGCTATAGTGGGTGCTGAAAAAAACTGAAAATACGCTATATAAGAGATAAGAGCTACAAAGCAAAATAGAAAAACTACCATTACTTGTTTTACGCTATCTGAAATATTCTTCAATTTTTAGCCCTCCTCTGATATCTTTTGAAGTATTGCAAGTGCAAAAAACATAGTTATTATTGATGATCCACCATAACTAATAAGTGGTAAAGTAATACCTGTAAGTGGTATTACTGCAAACACACCTCCAATGATAACTAATACCTGACATGCTATCATTGCACTCATTCCAATTGTATTAAGTTGAGAGAAAGTATCTTTCACTCTAAATGCAGCTCTCATTCCTCTATAGAAGAACAAGAAATATATAACCATAATTCCAAGACCAAATATCATTCCTAATTCTTCACATATTACTGAAAAAATAAAATCGGATGTATTAACTGGTACAAATCCAGGATATCCTTGCCCTAACCCGCTTCCAAACATTCCACCAGAAGAAATTGCATATAATCCCTGGACTATTTGATATCCCTGTCCATGAGGATCATCCCATGGATGTCTCCATATTGTTACTCTTTCTCTTACATGTGAAAATAAATAGTATGCAAATACAGATCCAATTATAAATAAAATCAAAGTAAGTATTACATACTTTTTCTTACCAGTAGCAACATAAAGCATTGTTATAGCAATACCGAAAAATATTAATGCAGATCCTAAATCCTTTTGTAACACTAAGCACCCAAGTGACAGCATTACAATTAACGCTGGCTGCCAAAGTTGTTTTAAATCTTCTAGAATATTATTTTTATCTTCATATTCCCTTAATGCAGCTGCAAGGTAAAGAACAAAAGTTATTTTACCCAACTCAGATGGTTGGAATCCAAATCCACCAATAGTAACCCAGTTTGTCGCACCATTAACATTTTGATGTGCTATTAATGCCATTGGCATTATTAATACAGTCGAAATCAAATATACCTTCTTATATTTAGCAAAATCCCTTACATCTGGAATTGCTACAACAAGAATCATAAATACTATAATCCCACCTGTAAACCAAGCCAACTGTTTAATTGCAATACTAGTATCTAACCTGTATAAAACAGCTATTCCTATAACGGACAATATACATGCAAATGTTATAAGAAACTTATCTCCCTGAGGATAAAACTTTCTTATTAAAATTTGAGTAGCAGTCAATAGGCCACATACTATTAATCCCATATAAATTGCGCCCATATCCTTAGGATCTTTTAATATAGCTAAATTAGTAAATAGAGCCATACACAGAAGGTATGTTAAAATCAATAACATTACCTCATCCTTTTTAATCTTCAATTTATCTCACCTCATTGCACATCTTTCTCTTATGATAACATAATAAAAATTCCAGGGCTCACTTAATAAAGGTATATACAATACATAAAATTATAAGTACCTTACTCTAAGCCTAACACACTTATTTAGCTTAAAATCTTAAAAACGGCAGTTCCAATTTTTATTTCATCTCTATTCGATAATTTCATTTTACCATTCACTTTTGCTCTATTAACATAAGTACCATTTGTACTATCAAAATCTTCTATAAATAACCCATTATTCCTAACTATGATCTTTGCATGGCTCCCTGAAACATGAGGATCTGCTAATACAATTGAATTATTTTCTTTTCTTCCTATTGTTAAATCATATCTTATGGGGATTATAGAACCATCTTTTAATCCCTTACCATTACCTGATTTAATTATCTCCAAACCATAACTTCCTTTTACAGCTGATGGTCTTCTTCTCTTACCACCATTTTTAACATCTTTATACATTATCTTTAGTGCATAGTATATTATTACGTATAATATAACAATAAAAACTATCCCAAAAATTCCACCTATCATTTTTGAAAAACTCATATCTTCACCTCAATATATATTTCGTATATCATATTAATGATTATACAACAAAAAAATCAAGTATAACATGGAAAAGTATACTTTGTCATAATCACTTCACAATTTAAAGTATATTAAATAAAATAATAAGTCAAATATGCGATGCATATTTTGTGCTAAACACATCGATATAGTTGGCTTATAGCGAGCTATTAGCCAACTATATCAATGAAACATAAAATAACCAAGCATTCTGACTTATTATTTTTTAGGCACATAAAAAATAATACTATTCCAAAGATGCGACGCCTATTTTGTGCCATACAAGGAAGTAAAATCAACTCATAGTGATCCTATCAGTTGATTTTGCTAATGCAAAATAGGCTAGCATACTGATCTATTATTTTTTTGATTGTACCTTAATATAAAACTTTTTTTAAGTACTTACCTGTATATGATTCCTCAACTTTACATAATTCTTCTGGTGTTCCTGCTTTAATAAGAGTTCCTCCTTTATTTCCTCCCTCTGGACCTAAGTCAATTAAATAATCTGCACATTTTATCATATCTAAATTATGTTCTATTACAACTACAGTATTTCCTGCATCGACTAATCTTTGAAGTATTTCTATTAATCTGCTAACATCATCTATATGTAATCCTGTTGTTGGTTCATCTAATATATATAAAGTCTTTCCTGTACTTCTCTTAGATAATTCATAAGCTAATTTAATTCTTTGGGCTTCTCCACCTGATAATTGAGTCGATGGCTGCCCTAATCTAATATACCCTAATCCTACATCATTTAATGTTTTCAGTTTATTTTCAATTCTAGGTATATTCTCAAAGAACTTCAATGCTTCTTCAACTGTCATATTAAGCACATCATCTATATTTTTCCCTTTATATTTTACTTCTAAAGTTTCTCTATTATATCTCTTTCCCTTGCAAACTTCACATGGCACATATACATCAGATAAAAATTGCATTTCAATTTTTATAATTCCATCTCCAGAACAAGCTTCACATCTTCCGCCTTTTACATTAAAACTAAATCTTCCTGGTTTATAACCTCTCATTTTAGCCTCTTGTGTTTGTGAAAATAATTCTCTTATTATATCAAATGTACCTGTATAAGTAGCAGGATTAGAACGAGGAGTTCTACCTATAGGACTTTGATTTATATCTATTATTTTATCTATGTTCTCATATCCAATTATTTCTTTATGCTTTCCTACTGGATTCTTACTCTTATTTACAATTTTATTTAATCCTTTATATAGTATTTCATTTACTAAAGTGCTTTTACCAGAACCTGAAACTCCTGTAACTGTAGTTAGTGTTCCAAGCGGAATAGTTATATTTATATTCTTTAAATTATTTTCCTTAGCTCCAACAACTTTTATCTTTTGTCCATTTCCTTTTCTTCTTTGCTCTGGTACTTTAATTAATTTTTTTCCTGTCAGATATTGACCTGTTATTGATTTTTCGCAAGATTTAATATGATCAATATCTCCAGCAGCCACAACTTCTCCGCCATGTTCACCTGCTCCTGGTCCAATATCAACTATATAATCCGCCTCTTTTATAGTATCTTCATCATGTTCTACAACAACTACTGTATTACCTACATCTCTTAAATTTTTTAACGTATGTATTAATCTGTCATTATCTCTCTGATGTAATCCAATACTAGGTTCGTCTAGTATATATAATACACCCATAAGGGATGAACCTATTTGAGTTGCTAATCTAATTCTTTGAGATTCACCTCCTGATAAAGTTCCTGAATTTCTTGATAAAGTTAAATAATCAAGGCCTACATCTAATAGGAACTGTAATCTGTTTCTAATTTCTTTTATAATTTGTTCACTAATAATTTTATTCTTCTTGGAAAATTCTATTCCATTAATAAAATCTAATTCATCTTTTATAGACATACTTGTTAATTCAAATATATTTTTTCCTCCAACAGTAACAGCCAATGCTTCCTTCTTAAGTCTAGCCCCTTTACACTTAGGACAAAAATCATCGCTCATATATTGTTCAATATCAGTTTTTATTACATCTGAATTAGTCTCTCTATATCTTCTCTTTAGACCATTTATTTCCCCTTCAAAAGCATAATTGTATGTTGCTTTAATTCCATCCTTAACATAGTCAACTTTAATTTTTTTACCATCAGTTCCATATAGCAATAAATCAACATATTTTTTATCCAAATCTTTTATAGGAATATTCAATTGTAATCCATAATCTCTTTCTAGAGCTTTAAGTATAGCATAAGTCCACGAATCCTCTTTTAATCTTCCACTTCCCCAACTAGCTACTGCACCTTCCAGAATACTTAGCTCTTTATTTGGAATTACTAAGTTTTCATCTATTTCAATTAAAGTTCCAAGACCATCGCAGTAATCACACTTACCAAACGGAGAATTAAATGAAAATAATCTAGGTGCTAACTCGCCTATACTTATCCCACACTCTGGACAAGCAAATTTTTCACTAAATAAATTTTCTTCTCCACCAACTATACTAGCAATTACTAATCCCTCGCCTATTTTTAAAGAAGCTTCTATTGACTCTGTAAGTCTTCCTTCAATTCCATCTTTTATAACAATTCTATCTATAACAGCTTCAATATTATGTTTCTTATTTTTATCTAATTTAATTTCTTCTTCAGTCAAATCATAGATTTCTCCATCAATTCTAGCCCTTATGTATCCATTTTTCTTTATATTTTCTATTAACTTTTCGTGAGTTCCTTTTCTCCCTCTAACCATAGGAGCTAATATTTGAAGTTTAGTTTTATCCCCATAGCTCATTATCTTATCCACAATTTGATCAACAGATTGTTGAGTAATTTCTTTACCACACTTTGGACAATGTGGAACTCCAACTCTTGCATAAAGTAATCTTAAATAATCATATATTTCTGTTATTGTTCCAACTGTGGATCTAGGATTTTTGCTTGTAGTTTTTTGATCTATTGATATGGCTGGTGATAATCCCTCTATATATTCAACATCAGGCTTATCCATTTGGCCTAAAAACTGTCTAGCATAAGAAGATAGTGATTCCACATATCTTCTTTGACCTTCTGCATATAATGTATCAAAAGCTAAAGATGATTTACCTGATCCTGATAATCCTGTAAATACAACTAGCTTATCTCTTGGTATTTCTAAATCAACATTCTTTAAATTATTAACTTTTGCACCTTTAATTATTATTTTATCGTTCATCGCCTAAACCTCCTCAATTCAGTTAACGGTTAACAAGTAACAGCTAACAGTTATATGATTAAATTCTTTCAGAATTTCTCAAAATACATTTTTATTCAAATATCATTCAATGTTTTGTTCATAATTACTAATTCTATATTCTAAATTAATCTTTAATTGTCAATTTTTTAATCCATTAATAATGTCTCTAAGTTCTGCTGCTCTTTCAAACTGTAAATTCTTAGCCGCTAACATCATCTCTTCAGTGTATTCTTTTATTAACTTATCCTTTTCTTTCTTTGTAAGTTTTTTATCTTTATCTACTTTATATTCTTCTATTTCTTCTGCAACTTTTGTCGCTTCTATAACATCTCTTACCTCTTTGATTATTGTAGTTGGAACTATTCCATGTTCTTCATTATATTTCTTTTGTATAACTCTTCTTCTTTCCGTCTCCTTTAGAGCCTTATCAATTGACTTTGTTATTGTATCCGCATACATTATAACTTTACTTTCTGAATTTCTAGCTGCTCTTCCTATAGTTTGTATTAATGATGTTTCGGATCTTAAAAAGCCTTCCTTATCTGCATCTAATATTGCTACTAAAGCAACTTCAGGTATATCTAATCCTTCTCTTAAAAGATTTATTCCTACTAAAACATCATACTCTCCAAGCCTTAACTCTCTTATAATCTTCATTCTTTCAATTGTATCAATATCTGAATGCATATATGTTGTTTTAACACCTAATTCAGTTAAATACTTAGTTAAATCTTCTGCCATACGTTTAGTTAAAGTTGTTATTAAAGTTCTAAATCCACGTTCTTTAGTTTTATTAATTTCTCCGTATAAATCATCTATTTGTCCTTTAATTGGTCTTATAATAATTTCTGGATCTAATAACCCTGTAGGCCTAATAATTTGTTCTGCAATCTCTTCTGAATGATCTAACTCATATGCTGAAGGAGTTGCACTTACAAATACCACTTGATTAATTTTCTTTTCAAATTCTTCAAACTTTAGTGGTCTATTATCATAAGCGCATGGTAATCTAAATCCGTATTCAACCAAAGTATTTTTCCTAGATCTATCTCCTGCATACATAGCTCTAACTTGAGGTAATGTTACATGACTTTCATCTATAAACATTAAAAAATCATCTGGAAAATAATCTAATAAAGTTTTAGGAGGTGTTCCTGGTGATCTTTTATCAAAAATTCTAGAATAGTTTTCTATTCCACTGCAATATCCCATTTCCTTTATCATTTCAATATCAAAATTTGTCCTTTGCCTTAGCCTCTGAGCTTCCAAAAGCTTATCTTGAGAATTGAGTTCTTTCAATCTATCTTCAAGTTCATCCTCAATAATTCCCATTGATTCTTCTATTGTTTCTCTCGAAGTTGCAAAGTGAGATGCTGGCGTTATAGCTACATGATTTCTTTCACCTAATATGGAGCCTGTTAGCACATCAAATTCCCTAATTCTATCAATTTCATCTCCAAAGAATTCAATCCTGATTCCCTTATTTGAGGATGATGCTGGAATTATATCCAATGAATCGCCTCTAACTCTAAAAGTTCCTCTAGAGAAATCTATATCATTTCGTTCATATTGAATCTCTATAAGTTTTTTTATAATTTCATCTCTCTCTTTTTCCATTCCAGTTCTTAAACTTATAGTTAACTTTTTATATTCATCAGGATTACCTAATCCATATATACACGAAACAGATGCAACAATTATTACATCTCTTCTTTCAAATAAAGCTGATGTAGCTGAATGCCTTAACTTATCTATTTCATCATTTATGGAAGCATCCTTTTCAATAAATGTATCTGTTTGAGGTACATATGCTTCTGGTTGATAATAATCATAGTATGATACAAAATATTCAACTATATTATCTGGAAAAAATTCCTTAAACTCAGAACATAACTGTGCTGCTAAAGTTTTGTTATGCGCTAAAATTATAGTAGGTCTTTGAAGCTTTTCTATAACATTTGCCATAGTAAATGTTTTTCCCGATCCAGTTACTCCTAGCAATGTTTGACCTCTACTATTCTTTTGTATTGAATTTACCAATTTATCAATAGCCTGTGGTTGATCACCTGTTGGCTTAAATTTAGAATGTATCTTGAATTCTCCCATGACATTACCTCCGCTTTTTCCGAACAGACATTCGTATTATATGTATATTTTACTTTTTCTTATATATTAAGTCAACAAATTATATATCAGATTTTATTTCTCAACTAAGGCACACGAAAATAAATCATTACAATATACTTTGCATGAAATACTTTGCATGAAAAACCTTAATTTATTATTATTTCATAAATAACTGACTAACTAATATTAAAAAAAATAATATGTAAAACATTTCGTATTGACTTATTTTTAATTTTATTACATAATTATTAAAGATAAACTAATAGGTAGATAACTAAGATAGAGGTGCGGAATTTAAGAGTAGTATTACGGATTTAAGCATAACGAAGTAATATGAAAGGAACTTTCGCCGAAGTAAATAGTTGATTGCTTTAATACTATTTACTGGTTTTATGTAAAATATGCATAAAACTGTCACAAAATAATTTGTGGAGAGCTATTTTCAATGGAAATATACCCAATTTTTCATATTATTTTAATATGCAACTTTGGTATTTATGTCATGAATATGCTTTCATGGCATTTTTTATTGTATAAATATTTAGGTACATTCAAAAAATAACAAATCACTTGCCATAGATATTTTCATGTGCCTTATTCATTATCTTAGTTTCTTACTTATGTATTTTAAATCATAAGGAGAGTAGACAAAATGGATGAAAAAAATAATGAATTAAAAAGAGGTCTAAAAGCACGTCACTTAAACATGATTGCTTTGGGTGGTTCCATTGGAACAGGAATATTTGTTGCTATGGGAGACACATTAAATCAAGCTGGACCTGGTGGTGCATTATTAGCTTATGCGTTAATAGGTATTATGGTGTACTTTTTAATAACTAGTTTGGGTGAAATGGCAACGCACATGCCAATCTCTGGTTCCTTCAGTTCATATGCAACTAAATTTATAGATCCAGCACTTGGATTTGCACTTGGCTGGAATTATTGGTACAACTGGGCTATCACAGTAGCTGCCGAAATGGTTGCTGGTTCTTTAATAATGAAATATTGGTTCCCTAATGTTAGCGGATTTATTTGGAGTATAATATTCTTAGTGATAATAGTTGGCTTGAACATTCTCTCATCAAAAGCTTATGGCGAATCAGAATATTGGTTTGCAGGAATCAAAGTAGTTACAGTTATTATATTTTTAATAGTTGGCGTTTTAATGATTGTTGGTATAATGGGAGGAAGCAAAATAGGCTTTCATAACTATGTTGTAGATGATGGTCCATTTCATGGTGGTATTAAATCTATCTTTGCTATATTTTTAATTGCTGGTTTCTCATTCCAAGGAACTGAACTTATCGGAATCGCTGCTGGTGAAAGTGAAAATCCTGATAAAACTATTCCTAAAGCTATAAAATCTATATTTTGGAGAATATTAATATTCTATTTAGGAACAATAATTATTTTAGGTGCTATAATTCCATTTACTGAAGCAAGTGTTGATACAAGTCCATTTACAATGGTATTTGAAAAAGCTGGTGTTGCTGGTGCTGCTTCATTAATGAATGCTATCATATTAACTTCTGTATTATCTGCTGGTAATTCAGGTATGTATGCGTCAACAAGAATGCTTTTCTCAATGGCTAAAGAAGGTATGGCTCCTAAAATCTTTGCAAAAACTAATAAACGTGGTGTGCCTGTTAATGCTTTGATTTTAACTACTTTAGTTGCTTCTGCTTGTTTCTTAACTGGAATCTATGCAGAAAGTACAGTTTATGTATGGATAGTTGCGGCATCTGGACTTGCTGGATTTATAGCTTGGGTTGGTATAGCTATATGTCACTATAGATTTAGAAAAGCATTCGTTCATCAAGGTAGAGATTTAAAAACATTAAAGTATAAAGCTATATGGTACCCTTTTGGACCTATATTAGCATTATTAATGTGTATAATTATAATTCTAGGACAAGGTTACTCATGTATAAAGCCTGATGGAGTTGATTGGCAAGGCTTAATTGCTTCTTACATAGGAATTCCATTATTCGTTGTTTTATATTTATGGTATAAAATCAAACATAAAACTAAAGTCATTCCTTTAGATAAAGTTGATCTTGATTTCTCTGAAGAAATAAAATATTAGATAACAACTTAAGTTTTTGAATTATGTGGTAACTTACCGAAAGAAAGGTGGATCTTTTACTCGGTTGCTAGATAATTAGGTTGTGTATTTCTAACAGTAAAAGTTGTACTATTCTCGCATGCTCCCATGACAAGCGCTCACTGAGAAAGTTCGAAGAACGAAATGCAAAATTTCGATTCTCACTTTTGTGACAGACAAGACTGATACAACTTTTACTGAAGAAATACTACAGCCAAATTATCAACGCAACACTCCGTAAAAGATCCACCTTTCTTTCTAGTATTGAATGTATTTCAAAGTTTAAATCTAATTCAGAATTTATTTAGCTATATAAGATTACTTGTTGATATTAAAAGTTATAATGACAAATTATTTGGACTTATTATTTATTTTCATGTACCTAAATCAAATTTTCTTCTTTATCATTATATCGTTATTTTCCTTTAAATTTATACTCTTCTTTATCTTTAAGCATCTTTAATATGTTCTTAAAGCTCTCACTATCACCAGATGATATATCTGTTTCATTTACATTTCTAGGTACCAATGCTATCCCAAGTCTCTTGTTATTTTCATGTTTATATTCAAATTCTTTTACAAAACCACTTGAATCCTTAATTGTTAAAATCCCTCTATTTAAATTTTTTCTTAGAATTGGATATATTTCAGCTTCGGAATTTATATTTGTATTATTTACTAGTAAAATCTTGCTGCCAATATCAATTCCAAAATCTTTTATTGGTGAATCTACTGCTATTTCAAGAACGACCAATCCCTCTTCATCACTCACAAATTTAGCACATCTTTTTTCTTCGCTTTTTCTCTGAATATTTAACATAAATTCATGAGCAAATGGTGCAAAAATCAACACAGCAATTTCCCCTAAAAGTCCAACTCTCGCTAATTGAGCTACTATAACCAATGATATGCCATATGCAACTATGTGAATTCCTGATGATGTAGCTTTTTCTCTTTTAGTTCTTGTAAATGTTACTGTGGAGTATCCTAATATTGCATACATAGGAAATATTGAAAGCATTGTATTTGTTATAATATTAAATTCCTGTGCTTTAATTATTGGCCACCAATATGGCATCTCCATTGATATTGGCAAATACTTTAAATTAAAATTATTTATAACACCTGAAGTTATTACTGCTACAGATAATGGCCAATATCTTTTAAATGCATATCCCCCTAATATTTTTCCATGTTTATTCGTAAATACCGGAATTGCCCCTCTATGACCATCAATCATTACCAGAACTCCTTCAATAATATGAAAAATACCTATAAATATCATTAAATATAATATATCTATATTAAAAATTTTCAAATCTGATAATTGAGTAATATAAAAACTAACTGCTTTAATTATGATGCTCAACATTCCCAAAATTGCTCCTGAGTATGAAAAACATATCATTCTTGGCCTTATAAGCATTAACAGTATAGAAGTTAAAAATAAAAAAATGATATCAGATATATCCTTAAAAACTACTCCTAATCCTGTTAATATTATACTCCCTAATGTTCCTCCTATAATTCCCAAAACAATTTGAGATAGTGTAAGTTCAATAGATGAATTTACACTACCTCCTAAAATTATTTTTTGCATTGTTATTGTTTTATTATTTTTTATATATAACATCATCGATACAATTATTAATATCACTGATAGTGGAGGAGTTATTATAGCTTGAGCTACAGCTCTTAATGGATATATAAATAAATTCACCGTACTTATCCCCCTATTGAATCTTTTGTTGAATTTGTTCTATGGCTGACTTTAATTGTTCATCACCATTTTTATCATATCCATTTTCATCTAATTTCACAGGAGTTGTAACTTGAATATCAGGAGTTATCCCCTTTTTGTGGATATTTTCACCATTAGGTGTATAATACTTAGAAATAGTAACTTTAAGCCCACCAATTCCATCATTAAATTTAATAGATTGTTGAACTATCCCTTTTCCAAAAGTAGTTTCGCCTATAACTGTTGCTATACCATAATCTCTTAAGGCTCCTGTGACAACTTCTGACGCACTTGCGCTATCACCGTTAACTAATATAACTAAAGGTATATCTTGTGCGATTCCTCCAGTTGATACCGATTCATTTTTATTTCCATATTTATCAACAGTATATGTAACTATTTTCCCATCAGGTATAAATTGAGAAGCTACGCCTACCCCCTCTGAAAGTAACCCTCCTGGATTATCCCTCAAGTCTAAAATCATCCCTTTCATACCTTGATCTTTTAATGATTGAATTTCATCTTGAAAATCCTTTGAAGTATTTTCATTCATAAAAGTTTTTATACGAATATATCCTACAGATGAATCTAGCATTTCTCCCCTAACAGAATTAATTTTTACTTGTTCTGGTTTTAAATTAACATCAAAAGACTCTGCTTCTTCTCTTTTAATTGTTAATTTAACTTCTGAATCCTTTGAATCAGCAATCATAGCTATAAGCTTTTGTGTATCATTTCCAGATAATTCAACATCATTTATCTTTTCTATTACATCATTTTCTTTTAATCCTGCTTTTTCTGCTGGTGAATCTTTAATAGGTGATTTAATTACTATTTTATTATCCTTAGATATTACCTCAACCCCTATTCCTGTAATAGATCCACTACTTTGCTTCATAAAACTATTAAACTCATTTTCATTCATAAACACAGTATATGGATCATTTAATGCATTAGTCATACCTTTAATAGCTCCATCTAAAAGAACATCATCATTAATTTCTCCATCAAATTTTTCCATAAGTGTATCTCTCACAGTAAATAATGCTGCATACTTGCTTCCATCATTAATTTGCTTAGCTGTACTTACAACTTCGTCTGAAGTTTTTACCAAAAATACACCTTTAGTTGCAATATAATTTCCTAAAAACAAAGATGCTCCACTAGTTATTATAAGTAAACACGTTATAAATAATATAAAGTTAAAATTTATTTTTCTTCTTCTTCTTTTGCTGCATGTAAATACATCGTTTCCAAACTGTTTCACCTATAAAAACTCCCTTTCATATATGCTATACATATAGCTCAATATAACAATATGTACAAATTAGGCACACAAAAGAAATGTACCTTATACCCATTAAATAAAATAACAGACCAGAGATGCAATCAATTTTTTGTATTACTACCAAATGTAAATTTAACTTATAATTTTTTACTTATCAAATTTACTAATGCAGCATTATACAAAATAATCAAGCATACTGATCTATTATTTTTATAAATGCCAGCTAGAATAATTTAAACTTCAATTCTAGCCTCTATGATGCTAAATAGCTTATTAATTAACTACTAACATTTTTATTGTTATCTTATTTTTAAAAATTATACATCTAGGAATTTTCTTAATGCTATTACACTGGCAACTCCACCAACTATAACTCCACCAATAATAAATTGCCATAACAAAGTTGTTAAGACATAACTTGTTGATACAAGAGTTACAAAAACCATATGTGAAGCAATCCATGAGAATAACCATTTATATGTAACGAATAGTAATATACATGATAAAATTGAACCAACTAATCCAATTACCATACCTTCTATAACAAATGGCCATCTAATAAACCAATCCGTAGCCCCTACGAATTTCATAATTCCAACTTCTCGTCTTCTTGAATACACTGTTAACTTTGTTGTATTCATTATCAAGAAAATTGAAACACCAATCAATATCACAAACAATCCAAATCCAACAAATTTTATACCTTTAACTATACTTACAACTTTATCTACTATATCCTGCTGATCTCCAATTTTCTCAATTCCCTGCAAATCTTTTATTTGTTCAGTTATGCTAGATGCATATTCTGGCGAATTTAATTTGACAGTAAATGATGCTGAGAAAGGATTATTTTGTAATGTATATCCTTGCAATAATCCATCATTTCCGTTTGTAGTATTTTTAAAGTTTTTATACTCATCTTCTTTTGATTGATATACTACATCTTTAACTCCATCAATATCTCTTAGTTTTATTTCAATTTCTCTTTGATCTATAAGTTTTATATCATCTTTAAGAAATATCTTAAGTTCTACTTTATTTTGAACAGTATCAATTCCCTTGTTTATATTATTAGCAACCAACATAAATATTCCCAAAACAAAGAAAGTTATAAGAACAGTAATCATTGATGCAATGCTAATAGTTTTATTTCTTTTTAGACTCGTAAATGCATCTTTAAAATAATATGAAATAGTATTAATTTTCATCTTCATACATCCCTCTTTTCTCGTCTCTAACTATCTCTCCTTTTTCAATAGCTATAACTCTTTTCTTCATGTAATCAACAATTTCCTTAGCATGAGTAGCCATTAAAACAGTAGTTCCAGATTTATTTATATCATCAAGTAACTCCATAATCTCTCTAGATGTTTCTGGATCTAAATTACCTGTAGGCTCGTCCGCTATTAGAACTGTTGGATTATTAACTAATGCTCTAGCTAAAGAAACTCTTTGTTGTTCCCCTCCTGACAGTTCATTCGGAAACATTTTATACTTATGAGATAAACCTACTAAAGATAATACCATTGGAACTCTTCTTCTAATTTCTTTAGGTGATGCTTCCACTACTCTCATAGCAAATGCAACATTTTCATATACATTAAGGTTTGGTATTAATCTGAAATCTTGAAACACCATTCCTATCTTTCTTCTATAATAAGGTATTTGTTTTCTAGTAATAGTTGATAAATCTTGTTCTGAAACAAACACTTTCCCAGTTGTTGGGTCAATCTCCTTTAGAAGCATTTTTATAAAAGTAGATTTACCTGATCCACTTGGTCCTACTAAAAATACAAATTCACCGGCTTCTATTTCAACATTAATATCTGATAAGGCTTTTACATTATTATCATAAATTTTAGACGTTCCTCTAAATTCAATCATACTCAAACACTCCTTCTTTATCTGTATATCTTGCAAATTAATTGCAAAACCTACAAAATTAATTATATCATAAGAATACTTTGTAATGTTATACAAATTTATTAAATATACTGTAATTACAATCCTTATTTGGATTAATATTACACAGCACACTGTGTAAATTCATCATATATCATCTAATTTCTATTTTTAACAACAAATATATGATAAAACTACTATCAAGAACAAAAGTCGTTGCCCCCTCCCCTTTTTAATTAATGATAAATGATAGATGATGAATAATCCAATTTGTGAGATTACTCCATAATTTCTTTTAATTATTTTAATTATTTTTATTTTTTTAAAAATATAGCCTTTTCTTCCTTTATCATTCATTATTAATTTTTCACTAATTAATACTCTCACAATACTTGATATAACTAGGTTTAAGAAATTAATTTTTTATACTTTTTCAGACATAAAAAATAGAGACTCTTTTAACCATTAAACAAAAGAGTCTCTATATTAATTTTACTAATCTTGCTTTATATCCTTAAATCCTTCACCTAAAACTTCATGCACTTCACCTACTGCTATAAATGCTTCATGATCAACATCCTTTATATATTTCTTTAGTTTTATAAATTGTGGTCTGCTTAAAACAGCATATAGTACATTACTTTGTTCTTTTGTATATGCTCCTAACCCGCTTAAAAATGTACATCCTCTATCTAGTTCTGACATTATATATTGACTAATTTCATCATTTTTTTTGCTAATAATAAATATGCTCTTACTTACATTAAATCCTTCTATAAATCTATCTACAGTTATACCTAATAATATTACACTTAACATAGCATACATACCTATATCTATTCCAAATACTAATGCACTTGCAAAAGTTATTACAAAATCAACAACTAATAATGATTTTCCTATATCTAAATGAAAAAACTTATTTAGAATTTTAGCTAATATATCAGTCCCTCCTGTTGACGCATTCTCATTAAATATAATAGCCATTCCAACTGCTGAAATTAAAGTTCCAAAAATTGTTGCTATTATTAAATCGTTAGTTATTGCGACAGGTTTCAAAAATTTTTCTATAAACCATATAATCAAAGATAATCCTAAACTTGCATAAATAGTCTTTACACCAAAATTTCCATCTATAAACATAAATGCAACAATAAATAGTAATCCATTTAAAACAAATGTAGTCGCACCTATAGATAATTTAGGAATAATAGCATTTAAAACTATTGCTGCACCAGTCACCCCTCCTGCTGCAAGATTATTGGGTACAAAAAAATATTCCACTGACAATGCCACTAGAATTATACCAATAGTTATAACTATATACTCCCTTAATAATTTAATACTCATTTTAAATTCCCCCTACATTCGTATATTATTTATATTGTCTGATATTTATATATATATTATTCAAATTTTAATTTTGAAAAAATTATAACTTCATAAATTGTAATTAGACACTTTGTAAATATTTTAATTTTATTCCTTACTCTTTATATTTTAATACTAAATAAATAAAAATACAGGTCAGTAGATTATAATAAAATCTTCTTTCCTGTATTTAAATATCATTATGAAATTAAAAAATAGAAAGGTTATATATACTTGCCTATTAGGCACATTTCAATAAATGACAAATTAGACTTGTTATTTATTTTCACGTGCCTTAAACTATAATCTACTTTTTAAGAGATATAGCTTCTTTAGCTCTTTTCACTATATTTTCTGTTGTTAAGCCATATGCTTGTAACAATTCATTTGGTTTACCGCTTTCACCAAAAGTATCATTTATACCAACTTTTAATACTGGTACTGGATATCTTTCTGTTACAACTTCTGAAACAGCTGATCCTAGTCCACCAATTACACTATGTTCTTCAGCTGTAACTATTGCTCCCGTTTCTTTTGCTGCATTAACTAATAATTCTGTATCAATTGGCTTTATTGTATGTATATTAATTATTGTTGCATCAATGCCTTCCTTAGCTAATAAATCTTTAGCTTCTAAAGCTAATTCAACCATCATACCAGTAGCAACAATTGTAACATCCTTACCTTTTGCTAATGTTATACCCTTACCAATTTCAAATTTATAATTAGTTTCATCATTTATAATATTAACAGCTAATCTTCCTAATCTAACATAACAAGGTCCATTATAATTTGCTATAGCTAAAATTGCTGCTTCTGTTTCTACTGCATCAGCTGGATTAATTACTGTCATGTTAGGAATACTTCTCATTAATGATATATCTTCAACTGATTGATGTGTTGCTCCATCTTCTCCAACTGTTAAACCTGCATGAGTTGCACATATCTTAACATTTAACTTTGGATAACATATTGAATTTCTTATTTGTTCAAAAGCTCTTCCTGCTGCAAACATTGCAAAAGTACTAGCAAATGGAATTTTACCACAAGTTGAAAGACCAGCAGCAACTCCCATCATGTTTGATTCTGCTATTCCCATATTTATAAATCTTTCTGGTGCAACAGCTTTAAATTCAGCTGTTTTAGTTGATTTTGATAAATCCGCATCCAATACAACAACATTTTCATTTAAGTTTGAAAGTTTTACTAACGCCTTACCATAAGCCTCTCTAGTTGCTATTTTATTACCCATTAGTTTTCCCCTCCAATTTCTTTTAACGCTTGTTCACATTGCTCTTTACTAGGAGCATTTCCATGCCATCCAGCTTGGTTTTCCATAAATGAAACACCTTTACCTTTTATTGTGTTACATACAATAACAGTTGGTTGTCCTTTCACTTGTTTTGCTTTTGAAATTGCATCTCGTATTTCATCATAATTATGACCATCGATTGTTAACACATTCCATCCAAAAGCTTCAAACTTCTTATCTATTGGACCTGGATTCATTACATCTTCAATGTTTCCATCAATTTGCAATCCATTATTATCCACAAAAGCAGTTAAATTATCTAATTTATAATGTGCTGCTGACATTGCTGCTTCCCAAACTTGACCTTCCTCAAGTTCCCCATCTCCTAAAATTGTAAATACTCTATAATCCTTTTTATCAAGTTTTCCTGCTATAGACATTCCAACAGCTGCTGAAATACCTTGACCTAATGAACCAGTAGACATATCTATTCCTGGTATATCATTCATGTTTGGATGACCTTGTAATCTTGAATTAATTTTTCTTAATGTATTTAATTCTTCTACATCAAAATATCCTTTTCTAGCTAAAGCACTATATAATGCTGGTGCTGCATGACCCTTTGATAAAACAAATCTATCTCTATTAGGATCATTTACTTTTGAAGAATCAATGTTCATTTCTTCAAAAAATAATACAGCTAATATATCAACTATTGATAATGAACCACCTGGATGTCCTGATGCTGATTCAGTAAGCATAGATACTATGTCTTTTCTCATTAGCTTTGAAATTTCTTCAAGCGTTTTTTTATTATTCATTATAGAACCCCCTATTATTAATTAATTTTCTTATTTATAATATGTTGTATTCTTAGTATATTTATTCTAACATATAAATTTAGTTGTGTATATACTACTTGTAAATGTGATATACTTTTTCTTATTACTTCCCCTTAAAGTATACTATAATAAAAACAAAAAGAACACTATGATTCTTTATTCATAATGTTCTCGTCAATTAATAATATTTATCTTTCTTTATATAATTATAATTAATAAAGTAATTTATTTTATATTTAAATTCAAACTAACAGCTAATGCTTTATCAACTTTTTTCATATCTACTTCAGTCATATGTCCAATTTTTTCTTTTAATCTTCTTTTATCCAATGTTCTTATTTGTTCCAATAAAACAACAGAGTCTCTATTTAAACCATATTCCTCTGAAGAAATTTCAACATGAATAGGTAATTTAGCTTTATTAATTTGAGATGTTATTGCTGCTACAATAACAGTAGGACTATACCTATTTCCTATATCATTTTGTATTATAATAACAGGTCGTATTCCGCCTTGTTCTGATCCTATAACTGGACTTAAGTCAGCATAGAAAATTTCCCCTCTTTTTACCACAATGTTTGTCATTTTTAATAATCACACTCCGCAAATCCATGCCTCATACTCATTAACATCATCTAACATATATTCAAAACCTATTTTAGAATACTCTAAGTTAATTTCAGCCATATCTTCATAACCCTTTTTCATAATTCGCTCAAACTCAGCTGAAATTCCCTCGTTAATATATTGTATTAACGACTTCTCCATAACTCCACTACTTTTTATAATTTTCTTCTTTTTTATATTTCTTATTTTCTCATTTTTAATATGACTTATATTAATGATTGACATAAATTCGCCTCCATAGCAGCAAAAAATTCTTTTTACTTCTATAATTATATTGCAGATTATGTCAATTTGTCAAAGGATTTGTACTCATTTATTTCAATCTTCTTGAATTTTTTCTTTTTTTTTCTATTTTTTTATTTTTTAGACCTCTTATAAATTCTTTTTTTGATACAAAGCATGTTATGACTGTTACTGAATCAAAATAACCTTTTGTTTTAATTTCATTAATATATGACATTTTCATGTTTCTAAGCTACTACAATAAGATATGTTTTAATATGTTCTTCGTAGTAATATATCCCTCTGTGTATTATAGGTAAAGTTTATTAGTTCTTTCTCTTTACAAATTTTTCTTTATAACTTATGTATGTACCACCTATCAGTACTTCTTTGTTTATTACTTTGTTATATAATGTTAATGTTGGCTTGAAATTTATTTTATTAAAGATTATATTGCTTGTCCTATCATTGTAGCCTAATATGTTTTAGTGATACTTAAATAAAACATTATAGGCTAAAACTTATAATATATGTTCTAAATTTTTAGTACATTGTTTTAGAATAAAATATATATTCTATAAATCATTGTTTTCATTAAAATAAACTATCTGCTAAACTTTTTTCTCTCTTAAATTCCTTATAAGTTACTATAACTCTTTCTTTATCTTTGTTATCTAATATTTTTAATAAAACGGGAACTTTATTTTGTTTATCTATATAAAATTCTGCTTTATTTAAATGTTGATTTTTACTATTATATTGTATATTGATTTTTAAGTACTCACCTTCTCCCCAATCAGCTTTAACTTCTTCAACATCTCCAATAATCGGATTAGATAATATATTTTCTATAAATGCCAATGGATAAATCACATCAATATCTTTATCAATAGTATATTCATCATCTTGACTTCCTTCTAATTTAATTTCGCCACCCTTATAAACCTTAACTCGTTCATACCCATCTTCAAATTCTATTCTTGAACCTTTATCCGCATCATAATATTGAGTTGTTTTCTCATTAAACTGAGATTTTGGATTTTTAAAAGTATATTCAACCTGACTGCTATAACATTTTATATTTCTAATTTGATCTATTATTTGTTCATTAGTCGGTGCAATCATTTGTCTTCCAAAAATAATCATTAAAATTATTAATATTGGAATAATAATTAAAATACCCATTATTAGTTTATTCCGAACTGAGAATTTTTCAGAATTCATAACTCCTCCAAAGATTTATTAATACGTTATTAATATTATGAAACTCCTTGGATTTTTATTCTTAATTACTCACTAATAATATTATTAATTTGTTTAGGCAATTCATTTATAATATCTCTTGCATTTACTATGTAAACCTGATCACTAAGCTTATCAGGTATATATCCATGAATGTACGCACCTAAAAGGGCTGATTCTTTCAATCCAATTCCTTGCGAAATAAATGCATTTATTATACCCGTTAATGCATCTCCCATTCCCCCTGATGCCATCTTGCTATTTCCTGTAGGATTTATATAAATATCTTCTCCGTCTGAAATTACAGTATTATATCCCTTCAATAAAACAGTTATCCCATATCTCTTAGCAACTTCCTTTGCTATACTCGATCTATTCTCTTCTATCTGTTCAATACCCATATCTAAAAATCGAGCCATTTCTCCTGGATGTGGAGTAATAACTGCTCTTCCTTTTAATTTTTTTAATAATGCTTTCTTTCTTGCTAGCAAAGTTATTCCATCTGCATCGATTACAATCGGACAACTACTATTATCTATAACTTTTTCTAATAAACTTGCTTCCCTATCACTTGTACCTATACCTGGTCCAAATGCAATAGAATTAGCATTTTTTATAAGTTCAATTAATCTCTCATCTTCCCAAGTTATCGTCATAGATTCTATTAATTTATTTGATAATTCTTCTTGAACATCTTCATTACATATTAATGTAGTAAGTCCACTTCCTGCTCTAACTGTACACTCTGTTGTAATAAATGCAGCACCTGTAAATCCCTTTCTTCCAGCTGCTATTACTGCTCTACCGTAACTTCCCTTGTGACCATATACCTTTCTTTTAGGAACTAATTGTTTATATTCATTTTTCTCTAAAATATAAAACCCATCTGAATTTGACTGTTTAATATGTTCTGGTATCCCTATTTTCAATACTCTTACATCTCCAACACAGCCAATCGCTTGATAATTTAAGAATCCTTTCTTAATTACTTCAAACGTATACGTATAATCTGCCCTAACTGAAATTCCTCTCTCAATCCCTAAATTACAATCTAATCCCGATGGAATGTCGATTGCTACTATACATTTTGCATATTCATTAACATACTTTATTGTTTTCTTAAACATACCAGTTAATTCTTTATTTAAACCCACACCAAATATTCCATCTACTGTTATATCATAGTTTTCTAAATCATTAACCATGACATCATTAATATCATCTTCTGATCTTATAAATACAATATCCTCTTTCTTAACTAACCCTTTTAATATATTAAAATTAACTTTAAAGTCATCTGAATACTCTTCATCCTTACTTATAATATAAACTTTAACGTTTTTTCCTGCTATAATTAAATGTCTAGATAGTGCTAAGGCATCCCCTCCATTATTTCCTTTACCACATAATATTAGAAATGAACTCCCTTTATCTTTTATATTATCAAATATACCAATTGCGGCATTTTCCATAAGTATAATCCCTGGTATTCCTAATTCCTCAATTGCTTCTTTGTCCATGTTTTTGCACTTATCACTCGAAAAAACTTCAAACATTATATTGCCTCCATAATTGCATAAGCTATAGCATTCTCCTTACTATGTGAGATACTTATGTGAATATTAATATCCTTTAAATCTAATAATTCATAGATTTTATCACTTAATTTGACAACAGGTTTACCTAATTCATCTCTAAGAACCTCAATATCCTTTAACCCAAATCCTCTAAACCCAGTTCCTATTGCTTTGCTTATTGCTTCTTTTGCTGAAAAATTACCGGCTATAACATTTGCTTTTAATCCTTTTGATTCAAAATATTTTATTTCATTGCTAGTAAATGATTTTTCAATAAAACTCGGAGTTCTTTGTACAACTTTTTCTATTCTGTAAATTTCTATTATATCTATGCCAATTCCAATAATCATATTTATCTCATCTCCTTAGTAATATCTTACCACATACTGACATAAATATTTATTAATTAGAATTTATCTGCTATTTACATATTGCTTATTTAAGCCTACATCAAATTCATATACATGTTGATCTGCATATTCTCCAACAACATCTAAAAGATGAATTGGTGACACTTGATTATTATATAATTTTATAAGAATTTGTTTTACTTTATGTCTGTGTGCTGAAACCATATCAATTCTTTCTCTCTCCAAGTTTACATTCTTTAGACCAATATAATCCTTTCTTTCAATTTCTATTCCATATGCATCTATTCCATTGTAATCTTTTTTTGTTAATCTATAAGTATATCTAAACTCTATATCAGTATCTTTATTAATACATATATATTCCTCAACTAAATTCATGCTCTTCTCAACTCCTTTAAATAATAATCATTATTTAAATACTATCACATGGACTGCTAAGAAAATGTCAAAGCATGTACTATATTTCAAATAATTATGTTTTCTTTATTGACAATAAAACTATTTGATTTAGCTTTTGCTACATTTGCAGTCTATAACTTATTATTATTACAACTTTTTCTTGTCGAATATCAAATTATTTTATCGACAAAATGATTTTTTGTTAATTTATATTTCCAACCTAAGATTACAATATAAGAATTTTATTCTTAAAAAAAATAAAGTAGTTGTGCCCCCTCCTTTATAACTATTTTTCTAGCTTTATACTTTTCCACCCTTATACAATATCATCCTTAAAGCTATATACAATCAGACTTTCAGTGTTGTAAAGTTTTATAATTTCCTCTGTACAATAAAAAAAGAGCCTCAAGCTCTTTTTTATCTCATAATCTCATTTAATTAACCACAATTGAAAAACAATCCTCATATATCGTTTACAATAATTATATCATACAAATTTTTATATTCAATATTTTTTATTATTTTATAGTTTATTTACTTATTTTACACATTATTCAAAAATAATTTTACATATACATACACAATCCTATTAAAACAAAATAAATCTAATTGATTAATTAGATTTATTTTGTTTTATGATTAACTTTAGTAAAAATACTTATTTAAAATTAAATATTAAAATTTTATGCTGAATAATCGCATACGCATTATATAATTATGCTATTAATCTTTTATATAAACTCAGTCCACTAATTTGCAGAAACATTTTCTTCTATCTTTCTATGATCAAGGAATTTAAAATCCTCTGCAACTACCTCTGCTATATATCGTTTATTTCCATCCTTATCTTCATAATTTCCTGTCTTAAGTCTTCCACTTACAGTTATACAACTTCCTTTTTTCATATACTTACATATAACCTCAGCCTTTTTCCCCCATACTTTAACTGGTATGAAATCAGCTTCCCTAGTTCCATCTGGTAATCTAAAATTTCTTTGTACTGCAATGGTGAATCTTGTATATATTTTTTCTCCATTTTCAGTATGCCTTAGTTCAGGGTCCTTAACAAAATTCCCCACTAATATTATTTTATTCATATTGTACCTCCTGAATAATTATTTGTTTAAATTTATATCCAATCCTACAATTTATATTCAATAAAATACAAATGAAAATAATTTTCCTTATAGTTAAGTAATAACTCACCTAAAAATAGCAAATCTATTTGCCATGCTATTTTCCATCATCAGGTAAACTTTGGACTCGTTATTTATTTTCATGTGCTTTAGTCTAGTAAATTACTACTGTCATTAATTTGATCTGTAACAAAATTTATTTCTACTCCTAATATAAATATCATAGACACTAAAAATAACCATGTCATTAAAATAAATACAGCTCCAAGGCTTCCGTAAAATCTAGAATAATTAGTAAATCTATTTATATAAAATGAAAATCCGAACGAAATTAGTATCCATCCTATTGTACTAAATACTGCTCCTGGAATAACTTCATTCCAGGTAAGTTTTTTTGCTGGTGCAATCCTATATATTGCTGCAAATATAAAAATCATTACTATAAATACAAATGCATATCTAAATGCATTCCACACAACTACTATTACATAATAAACAGGAAGCATTTTTCTCATATAATCAGCTATAACACCGCCAAATACTAACATAACTAATGCTAATAAAATAATCATAGCTATAGATAATATTCCTAGCATTGAGATAATTGATATTTTTATAAACGACCTATTTTCTTTAAAGTTATATGCTTTATTAACTCCCTTTATAACAGCTTTAAATCCAGTTGATGATGTCCATATCATTAGTAAAATTGATAGCCATAATAATCCTTTATACTGATTATCAAAAACTTCCGTAATAGTTGATCTAGTCAAATCCACAACACTTTTAGGAAGTATTCCATTCACTCCATTTAATATATCAACTGAGCTCAAACTACTAAATCCAACTAATGTCATTAGAAATAGAATGAATGGAAAAAAAGATAACATTAAGTAATATGCTAGTTGAGATGCTAATGCAAAAATATCATCATTCTTAATCTTAATAATAAGATGTATTAATAAATTAATTTGTCGCCTTATCTTTGATTTTATCTTATTCATCTAATCACCATTTCTTATTTTCAACTTTTTAAGGCACATGAAAAAATAATAGATTAATAATATGCTGAAAATATTTTATGCCAGACAAAAAAGTAAATTCTGCTCATGCGCCTATTAGTAGAATTTACTGACACAGTATAGTGTAAAATAGTTAAGCATAATGGTCCATTATTTTTTGATTCTGCCTAAACTTAAAATGTTCTTAACTTAATATATGTCTATAATATATAGTATCAATATTTAATGGAATATATGCACAAAAATAAGCTATTGTAAAATTATTCATAACTAATTTTACAATAGCTTATTTTCTTAATTAAATAAAATTTTCTTCTTGCCTAACTAAAATATAGACTAAACCTTTGTTATATTATTTATTTTCATGTGCCTAAAGTTTAGTTTTTAAAAAAGCAACTAAATTATTTACTGTAGCCATATCTTTTCTTTCTAAATCTGTTGGTTGAAGCTTTAATCCAAAAACTTCTTCAATCTTTAATAATACTTCTATAATTCCTAATGAATCAAGAAGCCCTGCTTCAAATAAATTTTCATCTCTTTCTTCTTCAATATCATCATTACCTATAACATCAACTAATATTTTTACTACTTTTTCTTCCACTAATACCATCTCCTATTTATTAAATAAATATCCTGAAAATAATAGTAATCCAAAACAAGCTATATGAAATGTTACTACTATTTGAACGCACTGAAACCACTTCTCTTTTTTATGAGCTTTATAAAATTTTGATCTACGTTCATATATATCTGTCAATACTAATGCTAGTCCTTGATACAGACCATAAATTATATAAAACCATTTTAATCCATGCCAACATCCCATAATAAACATAGTTAAAATTTGACCTACATGAGATGCAATGATTCTATTCTTAAATCTCTTTTTTCTTAAACTATTTAATATAAATCTTGAGTATATATAATCTCCAAACCATCTTGATAAAGATATATGCCACCTATTCCAAAATTCCTTCATACTTTTACTTAAAAATGGTTTGTTAAAATTTTCTGGTGTTCTTATTCCTAATATGTAACTGGCCCCTACAGCAAAAGCACTATACCCTGCAAAATCAAAGAATAAGTATAAACTATATGCATACATATAATTTATAGAATTTACAAAAGTTATATCTGTTGGAATTTTAGTCATCCATAGAGAATTTATAAGATCTGCAAGTACAAACTTATAAACTATTCCTCTAATAATGTGTTTAATTCCATCTTCTAAATAATTATTTATATATTCTTTTCTTAATATCTTTTCTTCTAAATCTTTATTAAATCTTCTTGATCTATCCACAGGACCTGATGATAATGTAGGAAAAAATATAAAGAAATACAATGTTTTTAAAATATTTACTTCCTCTATAGCTCCATCATAAATTTCAATAATCATTTGTATAGCTTTAAAATTCAAATATGAAAGACCTATAAATCCTAAATTAACAGTTTGTGTTAGACCACTTAACTTTGATATAATCAAAGGCAACATTGAACAAAACAATGCTAAAAAATATATATATTTATTATCGGTTTTTTTTCTAATTGCATAATATGCTTTTATTAGTACAATTTGTCCAACTAAAAATAATGGAAATAACTTACCAAATCCCATAATGGCAATTACCATAAGAACTGATAAAAATGCACCGTAGTATTTAATTGGTTTTTCTAATATACCTAAAATGATAGCTGGTATTAGCGAGATCATTAATACATACAGATAAAAATAATCCCCATACTGAATTAATATCATTTTACAGCCTCCATAAGTTTTTTTCTATCAATTTTTCCATTTGTATTTAGTGGAAATTCCTTTAGTATTTTCACATTCCTTGGAATCATATATGATGGTATCAATTTTTTTAATTCATTTTTTATTAAAATTGATTTTTTTAAATTTGACAGTTCATTTTCTTCATTCAAAACTACAAATGCTGTTAAATGAGAAATTTTATGTTCTTCATTAAATACTGGAAATACTACTGCATTATTTATATTATTAACTTTTCTTAGATTGTTTTCTATATCTTCAATCTCTATTCTAAAACCATTTAGTTTAATTTGAAAGTCTTTTCTTCCACAATAATATATTATTCCCTCTTCATAATAAGCTAAATCTCCAGTTTTATATCCCTGCTTACCATCTGCCGATTTAAAGAAAGCCTTATTAGTCATTTCTGGATTGTTTAAATATCCCTTACTTACACTATCCCCTATGACAATAAGTTCACCCTTCTCTCCATCTTTAACTTTGTTACCATTTTTATCTATTATACTCAATTCACAATTTTCAATTGGATATCCTATTGGAATAGATTTTTCCGATTCTATCATTTGTTTATTTATATCAATTGCTGAAATTAAAACTGTTGCTTCTGTAGGACCATACCCATTTATAATCCTAGCCTTTGAAAATCTTTTTGTTAATTCACCAATTAATTTTTTAGTTAGCACTTCTCCTGCAAATACAAAGCTTGTTAAATCGCTAATTTTTTCATCATTAAAATCATCAAACTTACTACACATTTCAGCTAAAGCTGGAGTTGAAACCCAACAATCAATATGTGAATTAATTAGCTGATTAAATAATTCTTTCAAATCCTCTAAAGTATCTTTATTTAAACTAAATAATGTTTTTCCATTACCTAATCCTATATATATAGGAATTACTGATACATCAAATGAATATGATATTTGATTTAATATTGTGTTTGGACTTTCATCAAAATTAAGATACTTTTCAAACCATTGTGTAAATGAATCAATATTTTTCTTGCTTATTTGTACTCCTTTAGGTTTTCCTGTACTTCCTGAAGTAAATAATATATAGCAATTATCATCATCTTTTACCCAAGTATCTCTAGATAAATTTGATATTTCACATTTCAATATATCTTTCAATTGGTCTAAATTTATTTCTAATGCATCATGTGTTTTTAAATTATTCTGCGTAAAATTAAATATAACTTTAGGATTGATTTCTTTAATTATTTGGTTAACTCTTTCTTCTGGAAATGTTATATCTAATGGTACATATGCTCTTCCCGATTTTAATGCACCGATCATTATCGGCAAAATTTCATTTTCTTTATTTCCATAAATAATTATTGGCGTTCTGTCACTTTTAAATTCTTCCAATAAATATTTTGCTATTTTATCAGAGTTTTCGTTCAATTCTTTATATGTTAATTCATTTCCTAGACATTTAACTGCTGCTCTTTCTGTTTTTGCAAACTTCTCAATGCTATCTAATATCTTCATGATTCCATACCTCTAATACTATTAAAATTGACTATATACAAATGGCAAATCAGATGATGAATAAAAGAAATAAACTAGCAATGCGGCTACTAATACTATTGTTAATATTATTCCTCTGTTCAAATCCTTACTTTTTGTCAAAATGCTTATAAATTTCTTCACTTACTTTCAACCATCCTTCTTTACCTAAGTGTTTAGCATCTACTAAAAATCCTTCTTTGTAGTCATATTGATGTAAGTTCAAAACTTCAAAACCATTATCTTCTGCCATTTTTTCTACAGTTTTATAATACTCATCTCTTTTTTCCTTACTAAGTCCAACATAATCGTAGTACCATCCATTAACTGGTGGTAAAATAATATATGGTTTTATATTAAGCTCATTACAAACACTTAAGAAAAATTTATAATCGTTCATTTCCTTAGAATTCATTAAATCTTCTGACACAGATTGATCCTTAAATTGACCAACTTTATCTTTAATTTGAGAATTATAATATTTATCATTTAAATGAAATTCATTATTATATGTTACATTCTCGTTTTGTTTATTGATTCGTGAATGTTCATTTTCCCAATTAATATAATTAGGTTTCTTATCAGTTTTATCTGGTAGTTTGCTCAATTTTTTATATATTAGCGCCTTATCCTTAATCTTTAATAAATATTGTTTAGTTTTATAATAAGGCTCAAGTAGTAGCTTTATTCCCTTATCAAAATTATTTTCATTTAGATATAACTTTGCATACAAAGCTTCTGCTGGATATTTTTTGGCTTTTGTTAAAAATCCATATACTCTTCCTGCATAATATTTCTTATTTTCTTCACTTATCTTAGGATTTTCTAAAAATGAGTAAAACTGTACATCCGAAAAATTAACTGCAAAGTTATAAGGCTGTATTCCATCAGCATCTTCAAACCATTGAAGAGATAATATATATGCTACTTTCTGATTATCCTGTAGGTTTCCTGCTCCTAAATAAGCTGCTTGTTGCAAATCCTGTGAATATGCTCGTCCAAAACAGCTTACCGCATATCCAGAACCATTAACCGGGAAGAGTTCCAATGCATTCTGTGGAACATCAACCCCCATTTCAGATGATCCTAACATAAATAAATCGCCATTGCTTGACAATATATTTTTTGTTATAACACTTTGATCCTTAACTACATCAGAAAACTTTTTTCCCATTTGAGAAACATCTTTTTGTTGAATTAAAACTGATAACTTTTTATCTAATAATTCACTAGTTGTAATTGTCACAAAGATTGCAATTACTATTGGTATTAAAAAACTAAGTATTTTTTTCATTATGTAGCAACCTCTTTTTCAAGTATTTGTCATATTTTCACATTGTATTTTAAGTTTTTACATATAAGGATGAAAATACAACCAAACCCATAGATATAATATTATTCATTATTAACTCTGTCAAGGTTATAAACTTCTGTAATTAAAAATTTAATATAATTTTATGATTTGTATTCATTTTAAAAATAACGAAAACTATATTTTCATATACAAAAACATAATCAGCAAATTTACAATTTACTGACTATGTTTTATTAATCACATGAAAATGAATAACATTTTTTAATATGCTAAATTAGAATTAATAATTAAATATTATTTATTTTATAACTTATAAATTTTTTCTCTATTGTTAACTACATTCTTAGTTGCATTTCTAGTATCATATACCGCTTTAGCCTTAGCTACAACTTCTTCATAATCATAGCAGCTATGATTAGTTGTTATAATTACTATATCTGAATCTTCAATAACTTCTGTCCAATCAACTGAGTGATAAACATTTCCTTTATATTTAGATACTGGACAATAAGGGTCATTTACTTTAAGATCTGCACCATTCTTTTCAAGTAATTCAATTACTTTGAATGCTGGTGATTCTCTATAGTCATCAATATCATTCTTATAAGCAACTCCCATTACAAGAACTTTTGCTCCATTTAATGCTTTCTTATTCTTAT
This sequence comes from Clostridium saccharobutylicum DSM 13864, assembly GCF_000473995.1. Classification (NCBI taxonomy): domain Bacteria; kingdom Bacillati; phylum Bacillota; class Clostridia; order Eubacteriales; family Clostridiaceae; genus Clostridium; species Clostridium saccharobutylicum. The sequence continues at coordinate 4,859,247 of NC_022571.1, forward strand.
TTAATATCTTCATTACATTATCTAATACAAATTCAGGCATTGAATCATTTATTTCTCCTGATGTTTCTATTAGTCTTGTATGATAATCATATTCTTTTGCTTTCCATTCTAAATAGAAAGGATCAAGTGGAATACAATGTCCCCCTAAACCTGGACCTGGGTAAAATGGCATAAATCCATATGGCTTAGTTTTAGCTGCATCTATAACTTCCCATACATCAATTCCCATTCTATTACATAAGATAGCCATTTCATTTGCTAATCCTATATTTATATTTCTAAAAGTATTTTCTAATATTTTTTCCATTTCAGCTACAGCTGGTGATGATACTGTATGTATATCTCCTTCTAAAATGTTTCTATATAGCGCTGCTGCTACTTCTGTACAATCTTCACTACATCCACCAACAACTTTTGGAGTATTCTTAGTGTTAAAGTCTTTATTACCTGGATCAACTCTTTCTGGTGAAAATGCTAAGAAAAAGTCTTCTCCACATTTTAAACCACTTTCTTCTAGAATTGGCTTAAGAACTTCTTCTGTTGTTCCTGGATATGTAGTACTTTCAAGAACTACAAGCATTCCTTTGTGTAAATATTGTGCAACACTCTTAGTTGAGTCTACAACATATGATAAATCTGGTTGCTTATATAAATCTAATGGAGTAGGTACGCAAATACAAATTGTATCTACATCTTTAACAAAACTAAAATCTGTAGTAGCTCTTAAAGTTCCCGATTCAACTAATTTCTTTAATTGCTCATCAACTACATCACCAATATAGTTTTCGCCCTTGTTAACCATGCTAACCTTTTGTTCTTGAACATCAAAACCAATAGTTTGATATCCAGCTCTAGCCTTTTCAACCGCTAATGGTAATCCAACATATCCAAGTCCAACTACACCAACTTTTGCAGTTTTATTATTTATTTTATCTAATAATTGTTGCTTTAATACTGACATCTTATACCTCCGTAATCGTATAATCTATAATTTTCATTAAAATTTTGTGTACTAATATTTAATTATTATTATTAACTATAATTTAAAGTTATTTAGCTTTCTATACATTCCACTTTTTCTTCATTTTTAGTGTATTTTTCTCCACAAGCACTGCATTTTGCATTCCCATCTTTAAATGCTAATTTTTCTCCACACTTGCACACATATCCACTTATCCTAGCTGGATTTCCAACAACTAAAGCATAATCTGGTATGTGTTTTGTAACTACTGCTCCTGCACCTACTAATGCATACTTTCCAATATTATGACCACAAACAATTGTTACATTAGCACCTATAGATGCTCCCTTACCAATTATAGTATCTTTATACTCACTTTTTCTTTCTATAAAGCTTCTTGGATTTACTACGTTCGTAAACACACAAGATGGTCCTAAAAACACATAATCTTCACAAATAACACCTGTATAAACAGATACATTGTTTTGTATCTTAACACCTTTTCCAAGCTTTACACCTGGAGAAATTACAACATTCTGCCCTATATTGCACTTTTCACCTATCTCACAGTTACCCATAACATGGGAAAAGTGCCATATTTTCGTTCCCTCACCTATTTTAACATTATCATCTACATAACTAGATTCATGTACAAAATAATTATTACTCATAATTAATTCCTCTCAGTATTATTTAAATATTTTATTTAAACAAATTTAAATAACTATTATCAATAATTAAGATAATTATTTCTTAATAGCATCAACTATATAATCAACTTGTTCATCAGTTAATTCTGGATAAACTGGTATTGCGAAAGTTCTATGTGAAAGATATTCTGCTACTGGCATATCTCCTTCTTTATAACCAAGGTTCTTATATACCTTTTGTAAATGTAATGGAACAGGATAATATACACCTGTTGCTACGCCTTTTTCTTTAAGTTTACTTAACATAGCTTCCCTATCTTCACTTTGAAGTATATACATATGATATACTGGCTCATTTTCTTCTTTTATTACTGGAGTTACTAAATTTGTATCTTTTAATTTTTCATCATATATTTTTGCAATTTCTCTTCTTCTTGCATTCCATCTATCTAAATGTGGTAATTTCACTCTTAAAATTGCAGCTTGAATAGCATCTAATCTTGTGTTATATCCAATTAAATAGTTATAATATTTTAATGGATTATATACTGTATCATCTGCATTTTGAACTGTAGCTACTTCTTCAGTTATGTTGTTTAATAGATTGTAAGCTTTTTGACCATTTTCTCCACTTCCATGAGTTCTCAAAGCTCTTGCTATTGTTGCTATATCATCATCCGATGTTACTATCATACCACCATCACCAGCGCATCCAAGGTTCTTTGTTGGGAAAAATGAGAAACAAGCCACGTCACCAAGTGTCCCTATATTTCTGCCCTTATATTTAGAACCTACAGCCTGACAAGCATCTTCAATCACTTTTAAGTTATGTTTTTTAGCTATTTCATTTATTTCATCCATTCTAGCACTTTGACCAAAGATATGTACTGGAACAATAGCTTTTGTCTTACTTGTAATCTTTTCTTCTATTTTACTTGGATCTATATCAAATGTGTCTTTTTCTACATCTACAAACACTGGTATTGCTCCTACAGCTGAAATAGTCTCTGCTGTAGCAAAAAAAGTAAATGGTGTAGTTATTACTTCATCACCTTCTCCTATACCTAAAGATTTTAATGCAATAACTAATGCATCAGTTCCATTTCCTACTGATATTGCATGTTTAACACCAACATATTCTGCAAATTCTTTTTCAAATTCAGTTACATTCTTACCCATGATATAACCTGCAGAAGAAAGAACCTCTTTAGTTACTCTATCTAAATCTTCAGCAATAGACTTATATTGAGCTTTTAAATCAATTAATGGAATATTCATTTTTCCTCGCTCCTTAACTCTACTTTATAATATATTATTTAACAAATATCTTCTTTAAGGCACATTCACAAAAATAACAAGTCCATGTACCTAAAGTAATTTGTTCCATTAGACTAACATGAATATTTTAACATACTTAATTAGATAAATAAATAAACTTTTTGTTTTATAAAATCATATAAAAACAAACAACAAATCAAATATTGTCACATAAATACTTATTTATTGGATACCATTCATTCGGTAACAACACTCCATATTTATTAGTTATATATCTATCATCAATTAACAGAACTCTACCTGTATCAGTTTCTGTTCTTATAACTCTTCCAACTCCTTGCTGTACCTTATTTATTCCTGGAAACACATAAGCATAATCATATCCATTTTCTTTATAGAATTCTTTTATTATTTCATTTTCCATGCCAATTTTAGGATATCCAACACCTATAATTATACTTCCTATTAATTGATTCCCTGGAAGATCTATTCCTTCTGAAAACATTCCTCCTAAAACACAAAATACAAGAAGATTATTGTTATTTTTAAACTTTTCTAGAAAATCTGTTTTTTCTTCCTCTGACATACCCTGTTTTTGTTTAATTAATTTATAATTATTTATATTTCTTTGATTCATCTTATCCCATAATAATTCCATATATGCATACGAAGGTGAAAAAATTATATAATTTCCAACTCTCTTATTTATAAAACTACATATAGTATCACCAACTAATTTCAATGTTTTTTTCCTATAATTATATCTAATATTAATAGGGCTTACATATACTTTTAAGTTTTCTTTTTTAAATGGTGATGGTAATTTTAATCTATAACTTTTTTCATCTCCACCAAGCATATCAATATAATATTTTATTGGTGACATTGTAGCTGAAAATAAAATTACAGAATAACATTTTGATAGATATTCTTTCAGATTCTTAGATGGATCTACACAAAATAATGTTAATTGAAAATCCTTCGATTCCTTTTTCATGCAAGTCACATAATTTTTATCATATAATTGCATAGTCCCATTGAATGCATTTATATCAAAATATAATTGTAATATCTCTTCATATCCCCCAAATTTACTTCCTCTTACTAAAATTTCTTCACTTTCTTTTAAGAAAAGCTTTAATATTTTATTTAACTCTTTCGGTCCCTCTGCTTCATAAAACCATTCAACTTCTTTTTCATCGCACTCATTTCTTAAATCAATGAAGTAATTATTAATCTTTCCTAGTACTGAATGAAGCTTGTTAAATTTCCCTTTTGTTATCTTCTTGCAATTTAATATTTGGCTTTTGCATAAAGTTGCAGAATACATATTTCTCGATCTATCTATCAAATTATGAGCTTCATCAATTAAAACTATATTTCCATTACTCTCTAACATTCTAGTTAATGATACTCTAGGATCAAAAATATAATTATAATCACATATAATTCCATCACAGTACATGCTTAAATCTAAAGATAGTTCAAAAGGACATACTGCGTATTTTTCGGCATATTTCTGCAATATTTCCGAGGAAATACATTCCTCATTCTTAAGAACATCTAATATTACAATTCTGATTCTGCTATAATATTCATTTGCATATTTACAATTTTCCGGATTACAATCAAAAGTATCATTACAGCACATCTTTTCTTTAGCTGTAATTATTATGCTCTTAAAATTTAATCCTTCTTGTCTTAGTCTTTTAAAAGCATCTTCAGCAACTTCTCTATTTATAGTTTTCGATGTCAAATATATTATCCGCTCTCCAATCTCTTCACCTAGTGCTTTTACAGAAGGAAATATAGTTGAAATAGTTTTTCCTATTCCTGTTGGAGCTTGCACAAATAATCTTTCTCCTTCTTTTATAGTACAATAAGATATATTAATTAACCTTCTTTGTCCTTCTCTATATTTTTCAAATGGAAATTTAATTAATTTTATAGATTCATTTCTTATGTTCCTTTGTTTATTGATAAAAAGAATAAAATTTTCATATTCTTTTAAAACCTTTAATGTGAATTCTTCCAATTCAAACATTGTAAATTTCTTTTCAAAACTCTTAACTTCATCGGTTTCCAAGTGAACATATGACAACCTTATATAAATTTCTTCTACTTTATTTTGCTTGCCATACATAAAAGCATATATTTTTGCTTGTGCCCAATGTAATTCATTTAAATCATCAATATACGCAAAGTTCTTATAAGTTGACTTAATTTCTTCTATAATAATTTTATCTTCTATAATAATACCATCGGCTCTACCTTCAATATTTATTACACTTTTCTCCATTTCAAATTTATATGTTAAGTAAACTTCTTTTTCATAATTCTTATAAATCCTTTCATTGTCAGCTTGAAGTTTCTGATGAGCTTTTATTCCATCCACAGCCCTAGCGCTTCCAGAAAATCTATTATCTATATGACCTTTTTTCAAACAGAATTCGACCAAGTTTCTTACAGATTCCTTTATAATAACTTTATCCATAATATCCCTCACTAAAATAAGGCACACGAAAATAAATAACAGTTCTAAAGTTGCCATGAATATTTTTTGCCAGGCGAAGAGGCAAATTGTCCTCATAGTAGGACTATTAGATCAATTTGCCAATGCATGATGATGCAAAATAGTATGGCAAATGGACTTGTTATTTTTTAAATGTGCCTACGTAGTTAAAAAGTTTAAAATCAATCATTAAATTTATAAAACACCTACTTAATTAGTAATTCAAAATTTAAATACTTAATTAAGTAGGTGCTTCATAATATATGATAATTAGTAATTTGATTTAACTATATTTACTCTTAATCCGTAATATATTCATTCACTATTTTTTGAGCTAACTTTTTTATAACACTAGCTTCTGCAATTAGTGATAAAACTAATAAGAAAACCCTTATTCTTTCTTCCTGTTCATCTTTAAGTTCAAACTTTTTTACTAATTGCTCTAATTTTTCTTCATTTGTCATAGATGTAATTAAATAATCGCCTAAACTTTCTTTTTGTATTTGTACAAAAATTTTGTATGTTTCTTCCCATGATATTATATCATCATTTCTATCGTTTATTTCATTAAAAGCAAGACTAAAAACTTTTTTAATTTCTTCTGTAGTTAAAACTGGCCTCATATAACTAAGCAATATTAATTGTATTAAATGCATTTTAGTGTATCCTCTTTTTTTACCATCCTCTGGCTTAGTTATAACTTCGCTTTTAATATAATTTTGAACTATATTATTAGTGAATTTTTCATCAACAAATTTATCATTCAAAAGGTCTATAACTTGAGATAAAAACAAATTATACTTTGGTAGATCATCATATGAAACCGAACTATAATTAGACATTTCTTTTGCTAACTTGTTTATATAATCTGAATCAAACTTTTTTTCCATAGTATGCACCTACACTTCCTGATGTTAAATCTATCTTCATTATAGAGTATTATTAAACTTATTACAATTTACTTTTTACAGCATAACTTGTATTTTGCATATTATATTTATAATTGTTTGATTTTTTTATTATTATACTGTTCATAACTTTCAAATGATGTTTGGAGAAAAAATATCTAATTTATGTAATCTCTCGACATTATTATTTATAGTTTCTGTTTTTCTGCCTAAAGAATACTCAAATTACTTCTATTCTTGGATTTGTAAATTTTTTATATAAATCAATTTGTTAAAACAAATCTTATTTAAATCTCAATTAATAATTGTGTACACGCCATTCCAGATAATTTAATCTTCAAATTTAAATACCATTTATTGAAAAAAATGGTATTGACTTTTCTAAAATATGGTAGTATATTTTATGTAAGATGTTTATTAAGGTTGAATTTTGTAATTTCTTATGAAGAAATTGAAATACTTATTGACTTTATATTACATACTTGGTAATATGGTAGAGTAGAATGTCGAATTGTGTAATTAGGAGGAATTTTTTATGAAATCAACAGGTGTAGTTAGAAGAGTAGACGAGTTAGGAAGAATTGTTATTCCAATAGAACTTAGAAGAACTTTAGATATTGCGGAAAAAGACGCTTTAGAAATTTATGTAGACGGAGAACAAATCATATTAAAGAAATATGAACCAGCTTGTATCTTCTGCGGAGATGCTAGAGACGTAATAAACTATAAAGGTAAAAATATTTGTACTAAATGTTTAGATGAAATTAAACAAGGCAGATAATATTTAACTTGTTGTTCTTTTTTTAAAAGGTTATCTAAAAAATGATTTTAAAACATTAATTATATTAAGCTAAAACTTGCTGATTTTCAATCAGTATAAAAGTATTAGGTTATAATTATGATTAAGTTTAAATAATTATTTTTAGATAACCTTAATTTTGTTCTTATATTATCAAACGTATTATGTTTATTAATTATATATTAGTTGAAAATTTATATACTTCATTTTTAGGCAATTCTCTTTCCTTAGCAACAAGCTTTATAGCTTCTTTCTTATTTATTCCATCATTCATATATTTTAATATATGTTCTTCAATAGATAAGTTAGCCCAGGTTTCTCTCTTTTCTTCTTTTATTTCTTCTAATCTTTTTCCCTCTAGGACAAGTACAAATTCTCCTCTAGGTTTATTTTCCACAAAGTAGTTCACTGCTTCACTTAAAGTGCCTCTATATATCTCTTGATACACTTTAGTTAATTCTCTACACACAGCAATTCTTCTATTGCCAAATGTATCTAGCAAATATGTCAGAGTATCTAATAATCTATGTGGTGCTTCATAAAATATAATAGTTTCTTGACTTTTTAATAAATCATTTGTTATAATTCTGCGATCTTTGTTTTCCCTTGGCAAAAATCCTCTAAACAAAAACTTTGTTGTATCCAATCCGGAATACACCAATGCTGTAGTTATAGCAGTTGCACCTGGAAGCACTTCAAAATCTATCATTTTTTCTATACATCTTTCAACAATTACACTTCCTGGATCTGATATCCCTGGTGTTCCAGCATCAGATACCAATGCAACATTTTTTCCTTCCATAAGTAATTCTATAATTTTATCACTTTTATTTTGTTCATTAAATTTATGATAGCTCAATAATGGCTTTTTAATTTCAAAATGATTTAATAATTTCAACGTTTGTCTCGTATCTTCTGCTGCTATAACATCAGCTTCTTTTAATGTTTCTAATGCTCTTAAAGTAATATCTTTTAAATTTCCAATAGGTGTTGGTACTAAATACAACTTACCATTCTCCATGTTATGCCCTCCCATATATCAAATTTATTTCTTCAGTATATTTTCCATCTTCATCATAAACATATAGAGGTGATTCCCATTTCAAATATGCTCCACCATCTCTCTGACCTTCAACAAGAACTATATTAGGAGCTTTACCTATCTTAGGATGAACCATTTTCACTCTTTTAGGTTCTATTTTATACTTTCTCATCAACGTAAATATATCTGCTAATCTCTCTGGTCTATGTACAATAAACATTCTGCCATTATCTTTTAACAATATTCTTGATGCTGAAATTACATCTTCTAAATTACATAATACCTCATGTCGTGCTATTGCAAGCTTATCTGATGGATTTACAATTCCCGCATTATTCAACTTATATGGAGGATTTACAGTAACAACATCAAATCTTTCAAGTTTTTTTAATGCTTCAACGTTTTTAAGATCTTCATTAACAAAAAATATTTTTTCATTTAACGAATTTAACATCGCGCTTCTTTTTGCCATTTCTACCATATCATCTTGAATTTCTAATCCATATATAGTTTCAGGCGAATATTTTCCATATATTAAAAATGGAATTATTCCTGTTCCAGTACATAAATCAATTACCCTATGCTTTTTTTTAATAGAAGCGAAATCTGATAACAAGACTGCATCTACTCCAAATTTAAATCCATCTTTTTTTTGAATTAAATTCAATCCTTTTAATTGCAAATCATCTATTGTTTCATCGTCATTTATATATTTAGATTTATAATCATTCATGTTACTCATCCTTTATTGTAATATACACAAATAAATTGTTAATATTATTAATTTTCTATTTTCAACTGTGATTCATCATATAAACTCAACATCTCAATATCAATTCCACTTTACATTATAACATTTATAACATTTGACTAAAAGATACAAAAACCCTTTTGTCTTTCAGACAAAAGGGCTTGGCCACATAATAAGTTAACTTTTAAATTTTTATGTAACTATATATTAAAGTATTCTTCTTGCTGCATAGAACTTATAAACTGGACTTACTTTAACTACATCTCCAGTTTGAGGTGCATGAATCATTTGTCCATTTCCAACATATATTCCAACATGTCCTGTATGTGGGAATACTAAATCTCCTGGTTGAAGTTGATCTTCACTAACTGGTGTACCAACATTAATTTGTGAATATGTTGTTCTTGATATATCTATACCTGCTGCGTGCATAAATACATATTGAGTAAATCCTGAACAATCAAAACTATCTGGACCTGTTGCTCCCCATACATATGGCTTTCCTAAATGTTTATAAGCTTCATTTAATATAGCTTGTGCATTTCCAGCTGATGGCACTTTAACAGATGAACGTGACGAAGCTCCTCTATTTGGTGTACTTACTGATGCTGATGCTGTTGCTGCCGCCGCTGCTTTTGCTTCAGCATCTTTCTTTTGAGAAATTAAAGTTTTAGCTTTTTCTATTTTGTCATTAATTTCATTAGTAACAATTTGGCTCTTAATTTGATTATCTCTAATATTTCTCAATTGATCAACTGCTGATTGAAGTTCTGAAGATGTGCTATTTGAATTATCTATAACAGCAAATTGAGCTTGTACAGTTTCTCTTTCTAATTGAGATAGATATTGTGAATCGAACTGACTTTTTTCTTCTTTTGCCTTACTAATTAAAGTTTCTTGTTCTTTCTTCTTATCATCTAACTGACTTAAATTAGTTTGTACTTCCTGATTAAGCTTGTCTATTTCATTCTTTTTATCTTGTAATGATTGAATTTTGTTATTTAATTCATCTCTCTTAGATGTAATATTCTCTATAGCTGCTTTATCTTTTCCTACAATTTTACCTACAGCTTGTGCCCTAGAAAAGAAATCGCTTGTCGAGTCTGATTCAAGTATAAAATTTAAATAATTAAATTCTAAATCACCAGATGTATACATAGCTTTAACTCTTTGTCCTAAAGCTAAATCTAAAGTATTAATCTCTTTCTTACATTGTTCAATATCCTTTGTAGTATTATCAATTATCTTATTTATATTTACTATTTCTTTTTTATTTTTATCTACAGTTACTTGTAGTGGTTCTATCTGAGCATCTAAATCATAAATTTGATTTTGAACATCTGCTATTTTAGTCTCAATTTCAGCATATTTTTGTCTTGATTCATTTAACTTAGAATTATCTGGTGCTGCAAATGCTGGAATAGAAGTACTTACAACGATTACTGCTGTTAGCGTAATAGCTAGAAATCTATTTTTCATTCATTAGCGGTCCTTCCGAACCTTCCCCCCTTTATTTTATCAAATTCTCACATAATTATAACACTTTCATTAATTATGGACAACGTTCATATCTGGCGAAAATTTAAGTTATTCCATTAATATATATATATCGTCCGTATTCCCCACTTTTTCTAACTTATTCTTAATTTTGGTTATTATAAACTATTGCACATACTTTTTCTAATAGGAATCAATATAATATATTATTTCAATACATTATGTTGGACTTTTAATTTTAAAATCCTTGACATAAATCCTTATTAAATATATAATAAATATATCTTCGGGGTGTGGCGCAGCTGGGAGCGCGCGTCGTTTGGGACGATGAGGTCGCAGGTTCAATCCCTGTCACCCCGACCATAATTATATTTATATTTGATTTTAACTTAAGGACTATTCCTTAAGTTTTTTTGTTTATAAAAATAAATTTATATACTATAAACATAATCTTTGTATATTCATAGAATCTTAAATTCACTAAATATGTTACACTTAAATTAAATATATCTTTAGGAGGTACTATATGCTAAAAAACATAGAAGGGGCTATTTTCGATTTAGATGGAACTTTAGTTGACTCCATATGGGTTTGGAATCAAATTGATATAAATTATTTGAAATCAAAAGGCCATTCAATTCCAGAAAACTTAAAAAATCAAATTATGCATTTAAGCTTTTCTCAAACAGCAGCTTATTTTAAACAAAAATTTAACCTGAATGATCCAATAGAAAAAATTTTAGGCGATTGGCATAAAATGGCATTCGATCATTACTCTAATAATGTAAAATTAAAAATAGGAGTAAAAGATTTTTTAGATAAATTAAAATCTATGGATATTAAAATTGCTTTGGCTACTAGTAATTCTACACCTTTATTAGAGGCATGCTTAAAAAATAACAAAATATATGATTATTTCGATTCAATTACGACTACTGATGAAGTTTCCAATGGCAAAAATTGTCCAGATGTATATTTATTAGCAGCCAACAAATTAGGTGTAAACCCTAAAAATTGCCTAGTATTCGAGGATATATTACCTGCTGTACAAGGCGCTAAAGCTGCCAATATGAAAGTAATTGCTGTAAGGGATGATGATAGTCTAGACAGTAAAGAATCCTTAATAAAATGTGCTGATATGTATATAGATTCATTTTTAGAATTAATATAATTGCTGTAAAAAATATATAATCAAATGTACATAAACGCTTTTACCTTTTTAATAAATTTAAAGTATTCTTGTACAAGCATTATGGGGACTCTAGATAATTTTGTGTTATTAGTATATTTGTTATTTAAATATTACTGGAAATTTTATGGTCCAGTAATATTTTTTTATTTTTAGTAAATGCTAAAAATATGTTTTATATCCATTTATAGTATTAGTGAAAAATCAGATATTATACATAAAGTTTAGCAAAAAGTACAAGCTATTAAGCTAATTCATCATTTAATTGTTCTTCAAATACTATTGATAATTCTGCTAAAGTACGACCCCAATTTGGTGTTGGTTGAGTCCACTTTTCTATAATTTCCATAGTAGCTAGATAAACACATTTACTTAAAGATTCATCGGTTGGAAATACAGTTCTTGATTTAGTATACTTACGTATTTGTCTGTTAAATCCTTCAAGCGTATTAGTTGTATATATCATTTTTCTTATTTCAGGAGAGAAAGTGAAGAATGTTGATAGGTGACTCCAATTGTTATACCACGAATCTATTACAATAGCATATTTATCTCCCCACTTATCCTTTAAATTATCGAGCTGCGCTAGCGCAAGTTCCTCAGTTGAAGCCTTATAAACACATTTTAAATCTTTAATAAATTCTTTCTTATCTTTTGATGCTATATACTTAACTGAGTTTCTTATTTGGTGAACAATACATGTTTGAATGTTAACTGATGGAAATACAGTTTTAATGGCTTCTGGTAACCCCTTTAATCCGTCCATACATGCTATAAGGATTTCTCGTACGCCTCTATTTTTAAGATCAGTGCATATCTTTAACCAAAACTTAGCACCCTCAGCTTCATCTACCCAACTTCCTAAAATTTCTTTGTATCCTTGCATGTTGTATCCTAAGCATATATAAACAGCTTTATTCATAATCTTTCCATTGCTTCGCACCTTGAAATACATAGCATCCAAATACACTATTGGATAAACTTTATCTAGTGATCTATTTTGCCACTCAACAGCACTTTCCATAACTTTATCTGTAATTCTAGATACCATAGAAGGTGATATTGTTATTCCATATAAGTCCTCTATTTCTGCTTGAATATCACTTGTGGTCATTCCTTTTGCGTAAAGAGAAATCACCTTTTTATCTAATTCTGTACACACAGTTTCGTATTTCTTTATAATTTGTGGCTCAAATTCAGCATTCCTATCTCTTGGTACGTCTAAATCGACGTCACCGAAGGAACTTCTAAGATTTTTGGTACTATATCCATTTCGATAATTCTTTTTTGTAGAATCATTAGTTTCTGCTCTTTGATATTTATTTCTTCCAAGGTGTTCTTCCATTTCACCTTCTAAAATATTTTCTAACACATCTTTAACTAATCTTTGAATTAAACCATTTTTACCCATGACATCATCGATAGTCTTACATTTCTTTACCTCAGCTTTGTAATCAAAGTCATCATCAATTGGTTTTGACATACATATTCCTCCTTTATTCTTTATGTATATTATTCCAAAACTACCAACTGATTATGTAAAAAAACAGTAGATAGTTTTGTTTTTTACACAAAACTATCTACTGTCCCGCATTATGCTAATTATAAAACCTCAGTATGGTAATTTAAACACTTAACTTTATGTTTTTTTACCTACTGAGGTTTATATTAAATATTAATATGTTTTTAAACTTTTGATTTTAAACATAATTTTAAAATAACACTTTATTTTAAGTACTATTTTCTGTCTACTCCATATTTAGCTTCTAATTCTTTTAATATTTGGTCATATTTTTTATGTTGATTTTGTTGCATTAATTGATTTAAAACCATATCTTTCACTTCATCAAAACTCTTAACTGATGCTTCATTCTTTTCATCTACTACTATTAAGTGATATCCAAATTGAGTTTTAACTGGTTCACTTACTACACCTATTTCTAAGTTAAAAGCAGCTTCTTCAAATTCTGGCACCATCATTCCTCTTGAGAATGATCCTAAGTTCCCACCTTGTTCTTTTGATGGACAAGTAGAATACTTTTTAGCAGCTTCTTCAAATGATAATTCCTTACTTGCAATTTCTTGTTTTGCCTTTTTAGCGTCTTCTTCTGTTGCTACTAATATATGTTTAGCTGAAACTGTTGCTGGTTGACTAAAAGCTTCTTTATTATCTTCATAATATTTTTTAACTTCTTCATCAGTAACAGTTAAATCACCTAAAACTTTATTTATTGCCATTGAAGTTATAACTTCTTTTGATATGCTTTCAATTGCGTCCTTGTATTCTTGAGTTTTGTCTAATTCTATTTCTTTTCCAAACTTATTCATCAATTCAAATGAAATTAATTGTTCAATTAATTGTTTCTTTCCTTGTTCTGTTTGAAATGCTGCTCTTCTATCTTCAGGGTATCTAGAAATTATTGCATTTAAATCTTTTTCTGTTATTTCGTTTCCAGCAGCTACTGCTAATATTTTATTTTCCATGTAAATTCTCCTTTTTAATATAAATTTTTATATACCTTTACATTTTAACAGTATATATGATTACTAACAATAAATATCATAAATTAATTTCTAAGTTAAGAGAAATTAAGAAATAAAATCTAAAAATTATATTTTATTTCTTATTAGTTAGGGGCATGAAAATAAATAACAAGTCCAAAACTGCCATGACTATTTTTCATCAAACAAGCAAGTGAAGTGCCATTATAGTGGGCGTATTATGGCATTTTACCGACGCAGAATGGTGAAAAATATAGTGGTAGATGAACTTATTATTTTTTTGATTGTGCCTTAACTTGCCTAATACATATTATTGTCATAAAATGTTATAATAATCTTGGGTGATATTATGTCTGAAATACTAAAAAATGATTGGAAAAATTATTTAGATTCCGAATTTAAAAAAGATTACTATATTAAATTGAAAAAATTCCTTGTAAATGAATATAATTCAAAAGTCATATATCCAAATATGTATGATCTTTTTAATGCCCTACACTTTACTCCTTATTCTAAAGTAAAAATAGTTATATTAGGTCAAGATCCATATCATGGTCCTAATCAGGCACATGGATTAAGTTTTTCTGTTAATCCTGGAGTGAAAACACCTCCATCATTAATAAATATTTATAAAGAACTTCATACTGATTTAGGATGTTATATTCCTAATAATGGCTATCTAAAAAAATGGGCTGATCAAGGTGTTCTTTTGTTAAATACAGTTCTAACAGTAAGAGCTGGCGAAGCCAATTCTCATAGAAATAAAGGTTGGGAAGAATTCACTACAAAAGTCATACAAATATTAAATGATAAGGAAACACCTATAGTATTTATACTTTGGGGAAACAATGCTATTTCAAAAGAAAAATTAATAACTAATCCAAAGCATCTTATTATAAAATCAGTTCATCCTAGTCCATTATCTGCTTCAAGAGGTTTTTTTGGCAGTAAACCATTTTCAAAAACAAATGATTTTTTAATTAAAACTAATCAAACACCAATAGATTGGCAGATTGAAAACATCTAAAAACTATTGTATTAAATTTATTTACAAAATATATTAAATTCTAAACTTATATTATTACTAAATAATATAAGCTAAACCTCTTAGATCTTTGTTAGGATTTAGTATATAATATTCGCAGAAATTTCAAATTTAGGGGGATGTTTATGAATTATACATTTATACATGAAAATAAAGAATATGTTTTAAGCAATGATAATTGTGAAGGATTATTCTTCGAAGACGAAAACGAAATCACTGGATTATCTTTCGATATTATTTTAGAAGCTTTAAATAATAGTAATGATGTAAACTTTTCTAATGAATACTATGTTGGAAAGTGTCAATGTGGAGAACAGGAGAAAATTAATAAATCTTATCGTTATTTAGAATATCATTTTTACATTTACACAAAAAATAATACATATGTAATAAATACAATTTCTAAAGAATATGAAAATACATCGTTTAATAAATTATTTAACTTAGGTAAAGTAGATGATAGTTATATTATTAATGTAACTGTATGTCCTATTTGTGGCTTATACGCAATAGAAGTATCACAATGTACAGTTTAATGTAATGCACATGAAAGAAAATAACAAGTATAAAAATTAATATTTCGTAAAAATCATTTTTAAGAAAAAAAATAGCGCATATACTTACTAATTGAAAATATAATAGTACGTATATGCGTTCTTTTAATTTATTATAAAATTTTTCATACTTTTCTAAACATAAAAAAAGCACTAATATATATTAGTGCTTTATGGTGGCTCGAACTGGAATCGAACCAGTGACACGAGGATTTTCAGTCCTCTGCTCTACCGACTGAGCTATCGAGCCGTAATTACCTGGCGACGTCTTACTCTTCCACACAGTCTCCCGTGCAGTACCATCAGCGCTGTAGACCTTAACTGTCCTGTTCGGAATGGAAAGGAGTGTTACCTCTACGCCGTCATCACCAGATCACAAGTAGTATTATATCGACATATTCAAACTATGTCAACACTTTTCTTAAACTTTTTTTCATTTAATTGCTTTTTTTGCATAAAAACTATAATTTATATTCAATATAAATCATGTGCAAGACGTTAATTGATGTAAAAGTCTTTTGTTTTTAACATTACATTGTGCAATAATTAAAATAAATTATTATAATAGTGGAGATGATTTTATGAATACTGAAACAGAAAAACTAACTCAAATCCTAAAAGAAAGTAATAATATTGTTTTCTTCGGAGGAGCTGGAGTATCGACTGCCTCAAAAATCCCGGATTTTAGAAGTTCTAATGGTTTATTTAGTCAAAAGCTTAATGCAACATTTACACCAGAGCAATTAGTATCTCATACTTTTTATATGAGATATCCAGAAGAATTTTTTCAATTCTATAAAGATAAACTTATATACCCAAACGCAAAACCTAATAACGCACATATTGCATTAGCTAAACTTGAACAACTGGGGAAACTAAAAGCTATTGTTACACAAAATATAGATGGGTTACATCAAATGGCTGGCTCCAAAAATGTCTTTGAATTACATGGTTCAGTTCATAGAAACCATTGTACTAAATGTCACGCTTTCTACGATGCCGAGTTTATTTTAAAAGCTAAAGGTGTTCCTATTTGCTCTAAATGTGGAGGACGAGTTAAACCTGATGTAGTTCTTTATGAGGAAGGATTAGATGAAGATGTTATAAATGGAGCAATTGGTGCCATTTCTAAAGCTGATACACTTATTATAGGTGGTACTTCATTAGTTGTTTATCCTGCTGCAGGACTTATTAATTACTTTAATGGTAAAAATCTAGTACTTATAAATAAAAGTACTACTTCTGCTGACAATAAAGCTAATTTAGTTATTAATGATAATATTGACAAGGTACTTTTTAAAGCAATTGATGATATGTAAAAAAGAGAGCAAATCATATTAGGCACATAAAAGAAAATAATAGCCCAAAACATGATGCATATTTTGCATCAGATAAGAGACATTTTCAACTCATAGATGGCTATCAACTGAAATTACCTACGCAGTATTACACAAAATAAGCTGGCATAGTAATCTATTATTTTCTTAATTGTGCCTTAAATAATGATTTAATAACTATATTAATAATATTTTTCTAATATAATTCTTCATGTCTTCTTTCTAAATTAAATACATTAGATTCAGTAATTCCTAAATCTTCACAAGCTTGTTGTAAACTACATCCCCTTTCATCCATATACTTTGCTACATGCCAATCAAAATCAATTTGTGAACGTCTATTAGATTCCATATATACATCCTCCTAAATTCTATGATTTTAATAATTAGTATTTACAGTAACTTAACTTTCTACTCACTAAATTTGATTTTACATTATAGTAATATTTTCACTATAAGGAAACATTAATTTTAAGTATGTATATAAGTTCTAAAAAAATATTGTTCATCAAACCTAAACTTCTACTTTTATAAATATTCAATTAGTAATCTTACTAATTAGAACTTATATATTATTAAATAAGATTAATAAATTTACTTATCATTATATTTGTTATGGTCTTTTTTACAAGTTAACTAAATATAATTAATATTGATATTACTTCTAGGAGCATCCATATGAGCATTTTATTTTTTTTAATCTTCATTTTAATTATAGCTGGTATCATATTCTTTTTATTTGTTAGATATGATCAAAAAATTTCTTCACTTCATAGGGATAATATATTGTTAAAAAAACAATTATCAAAATTAAAAGAGCAATTAAAACTTGTAGATAATTCAAAAGAGAATTTCACTATGCAATTTCTTAATGTTGATAATCAATATGGCTTAATCCCAAAAGGAACACTTGTACATCTTTCTCCATATGATAACTCAAACATTTTGCAAAGTATAACAATTGCAATGGAAGTTGGAATTCTTGAAAAAGCGCTTGTTAACAACATTACATGGTATTATGTAGCACTCCCAGTTGATACTAATGTTAACGCAAGAGGATGGGTTGTAGAATCATCCTTTTCCACATTTTCTTCTTCACCTACAAAGATTATTTCTAACTAAGACACAATCAAAAATCTATATATTTTTTAATTGTTATGTATAAATAAATTATAAATGGTAAGAATTTATAATGAAGTATTTAACTTCAATATTTAATCGCCTCTCCCCCATTTTTATTTATATATAATTAAAAATTGCCATAACTGATATAAGCAGTTATGGCAATTTCGTTTTATTCACATGAAATAAAATAATAAACCAAAAATGCAACATATACTTTGTATCCGACAATGTTAAACTTTCAGCTTATATAAAACTTATCCACTGAAAGCATTGTTAACGTAGCATTATTAGAAATAAACAAGCATACTGGTATATTAGTTCTTTATTCTATCTAATATATTATTTTTTTATCAAATTTCTTCTAAGCATATCTAATCCAGTAATTGTTGCTTGAAGTCTTACTCTACTTCTATTTCCATTAAACATACATTTTTGAACTTCAACTTTCCCTTTTACATATATACCTACATAAACTAATCCAACAGGCTTTTCTTTTGTTCCACCGCCTGGTCCTGCAATCCCTGTTGTCACAATACTAACATCAGTGCCAGCTGTCTTTGCAATACCAATTGCCATTTCCATTGCTGTTTCCTCACTTACCGCACCATATTTATCTAAAGTTTCATTCTTAACACCTAATCTCTTATGTTTCGCTTCATTAGAATATGTTACTGCACCTTCTAACAGTACTTCTGATATTCCTGGATAATTTATAAGAGTACTTGCTATCATCCCCCCTGTACAAGACTCTGCTGTAGATATTGTAAGCTTTTTTTCTATTAATAATTTAGCGACAACCTCTTCTAAATCAATATCTTCTATTGCATATACATTATCACCAAGTCTCTTCTTAATTTCTTCTTCTATAGGAATTATTAATTTTACTGCCTCCTCTTCAGTTCTAGCCTTGGCTGTCACACGAACTATAACACCAACTTCTTTTGCATAAGGGGCAATAGTTGGATTAATCTGACTTTCCATTAAATCCTTTAGTTCTTCTGCTATAGTGCTTTCCCCAACCCCTAATATTTTTATCATTTTTGAAACTAATACTGAATCAGACTTCTTTTGAAAATATGGTCTTACTGCTTCCTCAAACATTGGCTTCATTTCCTTTGGAGGACCAGGTAAAATAATCATTGTTTTATTATTTTCTTCTATAATAACACCTGGTGCTGTTCCATTGTTATTTTTAATTACAATACAACCTTCTGGAATTAATCCTTGTTTTAAATTATTTTCTGGCATTCTTTTTTGTCTAAATTCAAAATATTCTTTTATTCTCTTAATCGAGTTTTCATGTGGAATCAATTTTTTATTGAAATATTTTGCTGCAACTTCCTTGGTTAAATCATCTTCTGTAGGTCCAAGACCACCTGTTGTTATAACAATATCACTTCTACTATAAGCCTCATCAAAAGCATGAATAATTCTTTTTTCATTATCGCCTACAACCTGTTGATAATGCATGTCTATTCCTAAAGATGCCATCTCTTGTCCTAAATACTGTGCATTAGAATTGACTATATCACCTAATAAAATTTCTGTTCCTATAGCTATTATTTCCGCTTTCATTCTATTACCTTCTTTATTCTATATTTGTAATTAAGGCTGACATAAAATAATAAACCAACGATGTGGCATATATTTTATGCAATACAAGGAGACATTTTCAGCTAATAGTTAACTATTAACTGAAAATGCCACACAGTATGACACAAAATAAGTTAGCATACAAATCTATTATTTTTTGATTTTTCCTTAATACATATAATAATCTTAAATAACACTTAACTATTATTTTCTTAATAACCATGATATTTGTACACTTTAAATTTTATATAACTCTATATAATATGCAAAACCTATCCAATAATAAATATTGAATAGGTTTTATATATTAATGTATTTCTTTTTTTTATAATATGCTATCTCTAAAATTAATTAGAGATAGCTTATATAAAAAATTTTTTCATCTCAATTACTTCTAAACAAATACTTAACTTATGAAATAATAAAACTTGTTTAAGCATCTGCAGAAATAAGATTAATAATATGTATGAGAAGAAAAAATTCAGTGCAAGTAGAGCCTTCATAATTCTAATTTATGTATACTCTTTCTTATTTATTCATACATATCAAAAATTTTATATATTAAATTATCATAATTTTTATTATGACACTATTATTTATCTTGTGATTCAAGTATTGCTAACGCTACTGCTCCAATAACACCTGCATCTGTACCTAATCCTGCTGGTACGATCTTAACTGATTCAGCCATAGATTTAAAGCATCTTTTATCTACAACTTTTCTTACTGTATCAAAAACTATTTCTCCAGCCTTTGATACTCCGCCTCCAATTATTATAACTTCAGGATCAAATATGGATACTGCATTAGCAATAGCTATTCCTAGGTAATTTAATGCATTATCAATTATATCCTTACAAACTGGATCTCCTGCTGCTGCTTCTGTAAATACTTCATATGAAGTTACTTTTTCATATTTTCTTAATGAAGTTTCAACCTTGCTTGCAATAGCTTCTTGTCCTCTTTTAGCTATTGCTGTTCCTGATGATGTTGCTTCTACACAACCAATATTTCCACAGTTACATCTTGGACCATCTGGTGCTACTGTCATATGTCCAATTTCTAATGCATTAGAAGTATGTCCCCTGTAAATCTTTCCATCTAAGACAGCTCCACCGCCTACTCCTGTACTTACAGTAAAGAATACTACATGCTTAGTACCTCTTCCAGCTCCAAACATATATTCACCAATTGCTGCAACGTTTGCATCATTATCTAGATATACAGGTACTCCAAATTTTTTATTTAATGGTTCAACTAAATTAAAATTATTAAATGGAAGGTTTGGTGTATGAATAATCACTCCCTTTTCAGCGTCTAAAGGTCCTGGTGATCCTATTCCTATTGCCTTTACTTCATCATAAGTTGCTGAACCATCTTTAATTACTTTTTCAACTGATTCAATTATTCTATTTAATACAGGAATTTCTCCTTCGTTTGCTTTTGTTGGTACTGTTGTTTGGCTGATTACTTCTCCATTTAAATCAGATAATGCAGTACTTATTTTAGTACCTCCTAAATCTACTCCCACAACATATTTTTGCATAATATACTCTCCTTTTTTCAGTTCATTTCCAAATTAAAACACTCAATTATACTAAACATTATACTATATTATGTTATGATTAGAAAACCTGTATTTAAAATATTATTTATTCTTATTCGCATTTATGTAATAATTGCCAAAATCATCATATTGAGCACACTTAATAATGAATTTATTATCCTCAAGCATTGAATTAATTACATCTATATCCTGTTTATTATTTTTATTAATTTTAATTATAAAATTATCATCTTTATCTATTATATTTAAATAATCAAATATATTGCTATAATCACTTAATTCTATGTTGCCACTAATATCCATACTATAATCTGACATTAGCACATCCTCCTCATTGTAATACAATTTTTTCGATTTCTATACTAGAATAGTATTCCTTTTTTTGAAGCACTTTATCCTAAATTAAATCTATGTAAAATTTTACTTATATGTATATAAAAACAACTTGAAAATCAATTTATAATTTTTATTAGAAAATAAAAAATGGTAGAAGTAAGCTAATTGATATGCTCCCTTTATAGTAGACAGTTAAAATAATAAAACTGTTTCTATAAAGGGGGTGTTTTTTATGGGCAGAAAAGAAAAAGTTTCTATTGAAGAAAAGCTAAGAGCTATTAAATCTTACCTATCAGGTGAAAAAAGTGCTGCACAAATATGTTCTGATTTTAGCATCCATAATCAATCATTTAGGAATTGGATTCGTAAGTATAATATGAAT
The DNA here is from genome assembly GCF_000473995.1 of Clostridium saccharobutylicum DSM 13864. Taxonomy (NCBI): domain Bacteria; kingdom Bacillati; phylum Bacillota; class Clostridia; order Eubacteriales; family Clostridiaceae; genus Clostridium; species Clostridium saccharobutylicum. The sequence goes on from NC_022571.1 coordinate 4,881,275, forward strand.
GGTGAAAACGGATTAGTTGTTACTCATAAAAATAAAATTTATTCAGAAGAAATCAAATATATGGCAATTCATGATTATCTTGATGGCAACGGTTCATTGGAAAATATATGCACTAAATATGAAATTCCATCAATTTATAGTCTCCAACAATGGATTAAGAAGTATAATAGTCATAAGATATTTAAATCTCACAATAAGCAAGGGGATAGAATTATGACTAATGGAAGAAAAACCACTTATGAAGAAAGAATTGAGATTGTTGCATTCTGCATTTCGAATAATGATGATTATCAAGCCACTGCTGATAAATTTAAGGTTTCTTATCAACAAGTTTATACATGGGTAAGAAAATATAAATCTAATGGATATGAAGAGTTAATGGACCGTCGCGGTAAGCGTAAAGAGCCTGAGGAGCTTACTGAGTCTGATAAATTATCAGCACAACTAAAACTTATTGAAGCAGAAAATAGACGTTTAAAGATGGAGAATGATTTCTTAAAAAAATTGAAGGAAGTAGAAAGAAGGCGATAAGCACTAGAATCATCCAAGAATATAAATATATTTCTATAAAAGAATTACATGAGGAAAATGGCTATCCAATAGCTGATTTATGCAATTTAGCTAGTATTGCACGATCATCTTACTACAAATGGATTAACCGTTCAGAGACTGAATTAGATAAAGAGAATTCAATAATACTAAAAGAAATTGTTAAGCTTTATGAAGATGTACATGGTATCTATGGATACCGTCGGATAACAATGAATATAAATCGACTTCTTAATAAACAGTATAATCATAAACGAATTTATAGATTAATGAAGTCTATTAACATGAAATCAGTTATAAGAAAAAAGAGAAAGTCTTATCTACAAAGTACTCCACAAATAACGGCAGAAAACAAATTAAATAGAGAATTCTATGCAAAGAAACCAAATGAAAAATGGTTAACAGATGTTACTGAGTTTAAGATACTTAATGGTCAAAAGGCTTACCTCAGTGCAATATTTGATTTATCTGATAAAAGCATTATTTCTTATGTGGTCGGTCACTCAAATAACAATCAACTTGTTTTTGATACACTTGACTTAGCAGTAATTGCTAATCCGACTGCAAAGCCACTTTTTCATAGTGATAGGGGATTTCAATATACTAATAGAACTTTCAAGGCTAAACTTGATAAGATTAATGCAACTCAAAGCATGTCACGTGTCAGTAGGTGTATCGACAACGGACCAATGGAAGGTTTTTGGGGAACTCTCAAATGCGAGATGTATTATTTGCAAAAATTTTATACTTATGAAGAATTAAGACAAGCGATTGATGATTACATAGTATTTTATAATACAAAGAGGTTACAGAAAAATTTAAAAGGTCTGACTCCAATTGAATATCGAAATCAGACCTTAGCTTCATAATTTTTTTATTTTTTCATCTGTCTACTTGACAGGGGGCAGTTCAGTATTAAATTTTCTAAACTGCTTATTTTTTTAATATCTATATTAAATTTTCATATAAGTAAGCATCAACTTAAATATAATCGTATTTAAACATTTATATAAACTCTTTCATTTATATAGCATGGATTCTTCAATATAAAATTTTATTTTTTGCAATCAATTACATTTTGTATTACTTTAGCTAATTCTGTTTCTGGTACTTCTTCATATCTCACAAATTCTTTTGAAAATCGTCCTCTTCCTTGGGTTAAAGAACGTAATTCTGTGGCATACTTTCTTATTTCAGCAAGTGGAACCTCAGCTATAACTTTCTGCTTTTCTCCTTCTTGTTCCATCCCCATTACTCTACCTCTCTTTTTATTTATATCCGTAATTACATCTCCCATATAATCATCAGGTATTATAATTTCTAATTTCATAATAGGTTCAAGTAAAATTGGTTTAGCTTGTTCAAGTCCTTTTTTATAAGCGATTGAAGCTGCCATTTTAAATGCCATTTCAGATGAATCTACAGAATGATATGACCCATCATGAAGAGTTGCTCTAAGACCTATAACTGGGCATCCTGCTAGAACACCATGAGATATACATTCTCGTAATCCCTTTTCTACTGCTGGTATAAAGTTTCTTGGGACTGCACCTCCAACAACTTTATCTACAAATTCTAAATCATCCATCCCATCTGTTCTTGGTTCAAATTTAATTACTACATCACCATATTGTCCATGTCCGCCTGATTGCTTCTTATGCTTACCTTGCACATCTGCAAACCCTTTTATCGCTTCTCTATAAGGAATTTTAGGTAAATCTAGTATCACATCTGCACCAAATTTACTCTTGATTTTACTTGCAATTATATTAAGATGTGTTTCTCCAAGTCCTGAGATAATAATTTCTGCATTTTCTATATCTCTAGATATTTCAAAAACTGGATCTTCCTCTTTTAATTTAGTTAAAGCTTGAGATATTTTTTCTTCATCACCCTTAGCCTGTGGTATTACAGCCATAGAATAAACTGATTTTGGAAAATTCATTTTGTCATATATTATTTTAAAATCAGGACTACACAACGTATCTCCTGTATTAGTATATTGTAATTTTGATATTGCACCTATATCCCCTGCAATAATTTTTTCAGTAGGTATTTGTGCCTTTCCTCGTAAAAAGAAAATATGTGAAAGTCTTTCATTCTTATTTTTGTTGGAATTTAATACTGTCATATCATCTTTTGCTTCCCCTGTAATAACTCTAAAGAATGATATCTTTCCTACAAAAGGATCTGCTATAGTTTTAAACACTAATGCTGAAAAAGGGTTGTCCTCGCTAAGATTTACAAAAACCTCCTCATTTTTCACAACATCTAATGCTTTTTGAGGAATTGCATATTCAGGAGAAGGAAAACATTCCACTATATCATCTAATAAAGTATCTATTCCTATAATCTTTGTTGCACTTCCACACATAACTGGTGCAATCTCACCGCTCGCACACCCTTTAATTAGTCCCTTATATATTTCTTCATCACTTAATGTACCTTCATTAAAATATTTATCAAGTAATGCTTCATCCGTTTCTGCAACAGCTTCCATAATCATTGTTTTACAATCTTGAACTTTATCCATTAATTCATCTGGAATGTCTATTACTTTTATTTCTTTTGTTTTAACATCATATATTCTGGCTTTTTTAGAAATAATATTTATTACGCCTCTAAAGTTATCTTCAGAGCCTATTGGATATTGAATTGGTACTACACTTATTCCAAACTTTTGATTAAGGGAATCCAATACCTTATCAAAACTAGAATTTTCCCTATCCAATTTATTTATAAAAATTGTCCTTGGCAATTTAATCTTATTACAATATTCCCATGCTAATTCTGTTCCTGCCTTTATTCCTGAAACTCCACTTACAACAATCATTCCAACATCTACAGCCCTCATACCTTCAACACATTCTCCTTGAAAATCAGCGTAGCCAGGAATATCTATAATGTTTATTTTTACATCATCTAATTCAATTGGAGCCACTGAAAGAGAAATAGAAAATTTTCTTTTTCTTTCTTCGGTGTCAAAATCTAGAACTGTAGTTCCATCTTCTATGTCTCCCAATCTGTCAGTTATTTTTGAGTAATATAAAATACTTTCAACTAAAGAAGTTTTTCCTGTCCCATTATGTCCCATCAATCCTACATTTCTTAAATTTTTAATGCTATACTTTTTCATGAACCATGTCAAACCCTTAAGTTACCTTAGAATCTGACTTTCACCTGCCTTTCATGTGTCTTCTCTTTGAAAATCTAAAGATTAAATTTAATTTTTACATTTCAATTAACAATATTTTATTTCTTAATTTATTATATGTTCCGTGAATTGTTATAATTAATAATTCTAGCTATGTTTGTAAACTCCTTTTTTATTTTCTGAATTTTCTAAAAATTAATTATAGTATTTTGTAATCAAAATATCATAATTAATTTTGTTAGTTTTCATTGTAGTATTGGTAAAAAAACATTATAATTTTATCTGTCAGAATTCTTAAAACTGCAGTAATTCTTTATAAGACACAATCAAAAAATATAGAAAATTTATCATGAAATTATGGAGGAAAAATTTAATGAAAGTCAAGAAACATCATAAAAGTAACTATATACTTTTATTTATTATAATTGCTGTTATTGCAACTGTTGGAATTATATTTATATATCCTCAAGTTGGCGTAGCTGATCAAGGTGACTTTGATAGAGTTATGGCAAGTTCAGGGCTCTCTTTATTGGACTCTGATAATAGTAATCCTAACTTTATTAGATTTTACAAGTATATCGTGACCGATTATAAAATTTCAGGTTTAAATAATCCTCTAGTACTTTTTATAAGTTCTAGTATAAGCTATATCATTATGTTTATTTCTTTTATTTGCAAATTATTAGGAATATATGTATTCAAAACCCAATATTTAGCTGCAGCTTACAGTATACTTTATATTTTAGCATTTAGCATAATCCTTAAATCCATCGGTATTAAAGATAATGCAAAATTCATATTATTGGGACTGTTAATTCTTTTTATTTTCTTTGATGGTAATTATTTAATCTGGTTCAATAGTTTGTATGGAGAACCTATGATGCTAGTTACATTACTATTATTTATTGCTTCTATAATGCATTATACATACTATAAATATGTAACTAAGGGTACAGAAAAATTATTTTCTAGAATAGTTTATATATTATTAGCAGCATTTCTGTTTTTAGGCTCAAAATTACAAGTATCAATGACACTCCCATTTATCCTAATTCTTTTAATTAAAATAATACTAGATAATAAACGCCTTTTGACTAAAAATAACCTTATCTTTTTGTCATCGCTACTTTGTTTTGTAGTTATTTATCCTATTGGAATTAATATAGCTAGCAATGGTTTGAGTAAGGACACACAATATAATTCAGTATTTTATGGTGTATTAAATGGTTCAGAAACTCCTAGACAGGATTTAATTGATCTAGGACTTAACCCTGATATGGCAGTTGAAGCTGGAAAACATGCATATTTGGATACAAGCGACTATGTTAAATATATTCCTAGAACTGAAATAACAGATGAAGAGTTTTATAGTAAGATAGGAAATGGAAAATTAGCAAAATTCTATTTAACTCATCCTACTAGATTAATTAAAGGTATGGAATATACTGCAAGTAAATCATTTTATACTAGTACATCATTAGGTAAATATTATCAAAGCTATAGCGAAGTTCCAGTAACTAGCTTTGATAGGTTTACAGTTTGGTCATCTTTTAGAGAAAATATACTACCAAAAAATTTATTATTTATATTATCAGTTTATCTTATAGTATTTTTGTTTTCTCTTTATAAATTTGTAACTAATAGATTTAATCCTATTATAAAAATTAGAGTATTTTTGCTTTGGTGTGTAATGCTAATTGGTGGTATTCAATTTCCAATGCCTTTTGTTGGCAATGGTCAAGCTGATACCGCAAAACAATTATTCTTATTTAACTTTATATTTGATGGCCTAATAGTACTGATACTTAGCTATGTATTATTTAAAATAACTGACTTTATTAGAATAAAAATAAAAAAATAAAATATTAGGAGAGCTTGCCTGTATGAAAATGGTAAATATAAAATTTAGATCTAAAACTTTTTTAAATGAGTTGATATTAATATTTAGAAAGCTATTATCAACTCCAATTAGCAAACTTCGATTAATAACTATAATTGATATGTTAATTAAAACAATATTATTTTTAACCATAATACCTGATACTCCTACAGCTCAGAATATAGCATTTAATAGAAGTATAAAATTCAGTTTTGTATATATAGGATTTATCCTACTTGTATACTCTTTTGGATATTTATTTTCAAAAAGAAAACAAACTGCATTCTACATTATTTTAAATTTACTATATAGTATATTGTTAACATCAGATTTATCGTATTTCAGAACAAACAAAGACTTACTTGGAATTAAAAACATCTTCTTTAGTGGTACTTTCAATCCTACTGAAACATCGCTTGTTAACTTTAGTTATATTGATATATTATTTATAATTGATATTATCATAATTTTAGCATGGATTATTATCAAAAAAGTACATAATCCATCAACTAGAAATATACATAATTTCATTTTTACTTTAAAAACATCTCTTGTAATGATTTTAATTTCTACATTATGCTTTGATGTTCTTAGTTTAAGTGATTTTGGTAATAGTATAATAAACAAACAGTGGTCTACATCAATGTCTGTACAAGCTCCTGGCCCACTAGGCTATCATATAGTTGAAGCATTAAAAAGTGCATCAAAAGAAATTTCTTTGAATAGTATTAATCCTGATGATAAAACAGAAATTGAAACTTGGATAAAAAACAATAATGAAAATCTTGAACCTAATTCATTTGCTGGACTATTCAAGGGTAAAAATGTAATATTTCTTCAAATAGAATCTATGGAAAACTTTGTACTTAATCAAAAAGCTAACGGAAAAGAAATTACTCCTTTTCTTAATAAGCTTACAAAAGAAGGATTATATTTTAATGATTTTTATGAACAAAACAACGGCGCAAATAGTATTGACTGTGATTTCATGGTTAATACCTCAATCTTCCCACTAGGTGATCAAATAACTGCAACTAACTATGGCGAAAATGTGTATCCTAACTCATTGCCTAGAATTTTAAATAATGAAGGCTACAAAACAATATCTACGCATGCAGAGCTTCCAGGTGAATTTAACTGGACTGAATTGCATAAGAATGGTTTTGGAGCACAAGAACTTTGGAGTCTTAATGATTATAACTATGATGAAGTTGTTGGATATGGATTATCAGATAGAAGTTTTCTTACTCAGCTTTCTGAAAAATTAAAAAATGTAAAAGAGCCGTTCTTTGTACAAGCACCTACATTATCTAGTCATGGTCCCTTTGATATAGATGCTAAATATAGAGAATTGAATTTGCCAAGTGAAATTAATGATAGCTATCTAGGTGGTTATTTTGAAAGTTTACACTATGCAGACAAACAAATTGAAATGTTCTTTAACAAATTAAAAGAATATAATTTATTAGATAATACCGTTGTAGTTATTTATGGTGATCACACTGGCGTTCACAAATACTATAATGATAGTATACAAAAGCTTGATTTTGAAGGTAACTGGTGGAAAGAATATGATCACAAAATTCCTTTAATAATGTATACCCCTAACATGAAGCCAGATATAATAGAATCTTCTGGTGGACAGGTTGATTTATTGCCAACTATCTCTTACCTTTTAGGTGTGGATGATTCCCAATATAAAAATACTTCAATGGGAAGAGTTTTAGTAAATACCAATAGAAATTCAACAGTTATTAAAGGCAATATAATTAAAGGTGATGTTCAAAATTCTAATGAACAAAAGCATCTATTAAATGCATATCCTATTGGTGAGAAAATTATAAAAAATAACTTTTTCAATAATATGAAATCTAATTAAATAAAATTGCTTACACAAAAAGGCTATCAAATTGAATTGATAGCCTTTTTTAAATTTCTTTAATTAATATTTCTATATCTATTTAACATCTTAACTTTAATTAATTGAATCAATGTTAACAAAGTTCCCCCACAAGTATCAATTAATACATCTCTAAATGCACCTTCTCTTCCTGGAACAAATAATTGATGTATTTCATCAGAACATGCATAAAAAAATATACATATAATAGTTAGTATAATTACTTGTTTTATATTAAAATGTGACTTCAATACATTAAAAACTAATAATGCTAAAATCATATATTCTGTGAAATGCGCACATTTTCTGACAATAAAATTAGCTAATTGGCCAAACATATTATTCATATCTATACCTATCATAGCAAGTAATTTTATTACCCCTCCACTTTGTGAATCCGATATATTTGCTGGCTGATTTGACATAATAAATATAAAAGCCATCCATATAATTAATAAAATTAAATCAATATTTTTCCTTCTGTTTATCATCTTTCACCCTCATCTGAGGCACAATTAAATAAACAGCAAATCCATTTACCAGCCTATTTTCCATAACCCCTCTTAAGAAAATTGCCCTCATAGTCCACTATGGAGGCAATTTTTCTTCTTTCCTGATAAAAAATATCCGTGGCAACTTTGGACATGTTATTTATTTTCATGTACCTAACTAAAAATTTTATTCTGACATATATTTATTTATATATGCTAGTGATTCTTCTAATAATTCTTGTCCTTTTTCTAACCCTTCAACCTTCATTTCTAAGTTACAAACCCTTTGATCAATTTGATTCATTAATTGCTTTATATCATTTAATAATTTTACTTCATAACTTACCTGCGTGCCTTCGTCATCAATGAATACTTTTTCTGGTGGACATCCGCATTTAGTACATTTGGCATATAATCCATCCTTTTCTACATCACTAAAAACCTTAAATGTATCATTATTACACTTTTCGCAATTTGATAACATAATAAAATCATAATAACTTACATCATAATAATAAACACTACCACAATCTTTACACGTTAATTTTAATTTATTATCTTCTGTAACTATATAAAATTCATTCCCACTACACCCATCTTTTTTGCAGACAACAGTCCTTATCATAATATCTATCCTCTCATAAATTTATTATTTTTACCTTCTTAAGATACCTTTTAAATTATAAATATGTTTATAAAATTCTTACCTATATTAAATTTAATCCTTATTGCAATTAAATATTCCTAATATTTAATTGTAATAAGGATTATAATTTCTTCTAAAATATCTAATATTACATTCTATTTCAACAAGCAAATAAAAAGTATATTAACTTTAAATACCACTTAAAATTAATATGCTTAAATAATTAAGAATATTACTCATTTTTCAACTTAATAAATACCTTTAATAGATAAATTTATTATGGAGTTACTTTAATACCGGTTTACTTTCCATCTCAAGACTTTTTAGTTCGCACTCTACTTGTTTTATATCAATATCAATATCTTTTGTATCTTTTCCTTCTAGTATAAAACTTCTCTTCTCTAGTTTTAAATTCTTAAGCTTATCTGCTAAAGTACATATATCACTCATATTAAATCCTATCCTTTCTAAATTTCACATTTCCATTTATATGATAGTGCTTTTAGATATATATTTATTAGTTTTGTATATATTTTACATTTTAAATTATATAGTATAATTTATCTAATGTACACTTTTATCATTAGCTTTTTTAACCTATTTTCCATCATATTTCTTCTATTTATTACACCGTTTATAGTTATATATCTTTATAAATATGCTATACATAATATTATCTAATAAAATAAAAAAAGACTATGAAATATTACATAGTCTTTTTTAATGGTGGAGATAAAGAGATTCGAACTCTTGACCCCCTGCGTGCAAGGCAGGTGCTCTCCCAACTGAGCTATACCCCCAAATTTGGTGGACCTTCAGGGACTCGAACCCTAGACCTACCGGTTATGAGCCGGTTGCTCTAACCAACTGAGCTAAAGATCCATTTGCTAATTATATTAGCTATAGTCTTGTAATAACAAGATTACCTCGCGACGTCCTACTCTTCCACACAGTCTCCCATGCAGTACCATCGGCGCTATAGACCTTAACTGTCCTGTTCGGAATGGGAAGGAGTGTTACCTCTATGCCATCACCACGAGATTTTGAAAGTTTTGCTCTTTCAAAATTGCACACAGTTCTTAATGTATTACAACTTGATTATATTGGTCAAGCCCTCGACCTATTAGTATCAGTCAGCTAAATACGTTGCCGCACTTACACCTCTGACCTATCAACCTTGTAGTCTTCAAGGGGTCTTACTAGCTTATGCTATGGGAAATCTCATCTTGAGGTGGGCTTCACACTTAGATGCTTTCAGCGTTTATCCCTTCCCGACTTAGCTACCCAGCTATGCTTCTGGCGAAACAACTGGTACACCATAGGTCAGTCCATCCCGGTCCTCTCGTACTAAGGACAGCTCCTCTCAAATTTCCTACGCCCGCGACGGATAGGGACCGAACTGTCTCACGACGTTCTGAACCCAGCTCGCGTGCCGCTTTAATGGGCGAACAGCCCAACCCTTGGGACCTACTTCAGCCCCAGGATGCGACGAGCCGACATCGAGGTGCCAAACCTCCCCGTCGATGTGAACTCTTGGGGGAGATCAGCCTGTTATCCCCGAGGTAGCTTTTATCCGTTGAGCGATGGCCCTCCCACGAGGTACCACCGGATCACTAAGCCCGACTTTCGTCCCTGCTCCACTTGTAGGTGTCGCAGTCAGGCTCCCTTCTGCCTTTGCACTCTTCGAACGATTTCCGACCGTTCTGAGGGAACCTTTGGGCGCCTCCGTTACATTTTAGGAGGCGACCGCCCCAGTCAAACTGCCCACCTAACAATGTCCTGTCACCAGTTTCATGGCATCCAGTTAGAATTTCAATACTATCAGGGTGGTATCCCAACAACGACTCCACTAAGGCTGACGCCCTAGTTTCCCAGTCTCCCACCTATCCTGTACAGACAATACCGAAATTCAATGCTAAGCTACAGTAAAGCTCTACGGGGTCTTTCCGTCCAATCGCGGGTAGCGAGCATCTTCACTCGCACTACAACTTCGCCGGATTTGCAGTTGAGACAGTGCACAAGTCATTACGCCATTCGTGCGGGTCAGAACTTACCTGACAAGGAATTTCGCTACCTTAGGACCGTTATAGTTACGGCCGCCGTTTACTGGGGCTTAAGTTCACACCTTCGCTTACGCTAAGTGTTCCCCTTAACCTTCCAGCACCGGGCAGGCGTCAGCCCCTATACATCAGCTTTCGCTTTAGCAGAGACCTGTGTTTTTGTTAAACAGTTGCTTGTGCCTATTCTCTGCGGCCTGCCGTAAAGCAGGCACCCCTTCTCCCGAAGTTACGGGGTCAATTTGCCTAGTTCCTTAACTGCAATTCTTCCGTCGGCCTTAGGATTCTCTCCTCATCTACCTGTGTCGGTTTGCGGTACGGGCACTACTTCTCTCTCTAGATGCTTTTCTTGGAAGCATGGAATCAGATACTTCGGTTCCGTGGAACCTTCCCCATCACGCCTCAGAATTGTTAGAACGGATTTGCCTATCCTAACTCCCTAAACGCTTAGACTAACATCCAATAGTTAGCACATCCTATCCTTCTCCGTCACACCATCGATAATAACGATTATAGTGGTATTGGAATATCAACCAATTGTCCATCGACTACGCCTTTCGGCCTCGCCTTAGGTCCCGACTAACCCTGAGAAGACAAACTTTACTCAGGAAACCTTAGATATTCGGCCTGTAGGATTCTCACCTACATCTCGCTACTAATGCCAACATTCTCACTCGTAATCAGTCCACCGCTCCTTTCGGTACGACTTCAGCCCGATTACGACGCTCCTCTACCGCTCACAATAAATTGTGAACCCGTAGCTTCGGTGGTAAGTTTGAGCCCCGGACATTTTCGGCGCAGGATCTCTTGACTAGTGAGCTATTACGCACTCTTTTAATGAGTGGCTGCTTCTAAGCCAACATCCTAGTTGTCTTAGAAATCCCACATCCTTTTCCACTTAACTTACACTTTGGGACCTTAGCTGACGATCTGGGCTGTTTCCCTTTTGACCATGGAACTTATCTTTCATAGTCTGACTGCCGGACTGATAGTATATGGCATTCGGAGTTTGATAAGGTTCGGTAAGCGCTATGCCCCCTAGCCTATTCAGTGCTCTACCTCCACTACTCACATTTTCCGACGCTAGCCCTAAAGCTATTTCGAGGAGAACCAGCTATATCCGAGTTCGATTGGAATTTCTCCGCTATCCACAGCTCATCCCATGCTTTTTCAACAGCAACGTGGTTCGGTCCTCCACGAGGTTTTACCCTCGCTTCAACCTGGCCATGGATAGGTCACCCGGTTTCGGGTCTACAGCATGCAACTAGTCGCCCTATTAAGACTCGGTTTCCCTTCGGCTCCGTACCTTAAGTACTTAACCTCGCTACATACCGTAACTCGTTGGCTCGTTCTACAAAAAGCACATCATCACACACATAAGGTGCTTTGATCGGTTGTAGGCACATGGTTTCAGGTTCTATTTCACTCCCCTCCCGGGGTTCTTTTCACCTTTCCCTCACGGTACTGCTTCACTATCGGTCATCAGGTAGTATTTAGCCTTGGGAGGTGGTCCTCCCTGCTTCCCACAAGGTTTCACGTGTCTCGTGGTACTCTGGTGCAGAACTGATTATCATAATTTTCACTTACGGGACTATTACCCCCTGCGGTCCAACTTTCCAGTTGTGTTCGGTTAACTATGATTTCTCGTTATGTTCTGTCCGCAACCCCAGAGATAAATCTCTGGTTTGGGCTCTTTCCTTTTCGCTCGCCGCTACTAAGAAAATCGATTTTTCTTTCTCTTCCTCCAGGTACTTAGATGTTTCAGTTCCCTGGGTTTACCTTCATAAAGCTATGTATTCACTTTATGATACATGGGGTTTCCCATGTGAGTTTCCTCATTCGGAAATCTTCGGATCTCTGACTATGTGCGTCTACCCGAAGCTTATCGCAGCTTATCGCGTCCTTCATCGGCTCCTGATGCCAAGGCATTCACCATGCGCCCTTTGTAGCTTGACCTTTTAAGTTTTGTTAGTACAAAACTGGTTATATTAATCATTCACAAAGAATATATTTCTTGGCTTTGTTGTATTTTATATACATTAATCTATGTGCAATTTTCAAAGAACATTGAAAGACATAGTCTTTCAAAATTGAACAGAACAAATACTTAAGTAACCTGTCGAGTAAGTATTTAAATTTTGATACATAACTGTATCTATACTAGTCAGACATCATGCTGATCTAGATTTCTCCATAGAAAGGAGGTGATCCAGCCGCAGGTTCTCCTACGGCTACCTTGTTACGACTTCACCCCAATCGCTGACCCTACCTTAGGTCGCTGCCTCGCTTACGCGTTAGCTCACGAACTTTGGGTATTGCCAACTCTCATGGTGTGACGGGCGGTGTGTACAAGGCCCGGGAACGTATTCACCGCGACATTCTGATTCGCGATTACTAGCAACTCCAGCTTCATGTAGGCGAGTTTCAGCCTACAATCCGAACTGAGACTGGTTTTAAAGTTTGGCTCCACCTCGCGGTTTAGCATCTCTCTGTACCAGCCATTGTAGCACGTGTGTAGCCCTAGACATAAGGGGCATGATGATTTGACGTCATCCCCACCTTCCTCCCGGTTAACCCGGGCAGTCTCGCTAGAGTGCTCAACTTAATGGTAGCAACTAACAATAAGGGTTGCGCTCGTTGCGGGACTTAACCCAACATCTCACGACACGAGCTGACGACAACCATGCACCACCTGTCTTCCTGCCCCGAAGGGCTTCCTCCATTACGGAGTAATTCAGGAGATGTCAAGTCTAGGTAAGGTTCTTCGCGTTGCTTCGAATTAAACCACATGCTCCGCTGCTTGTGCGGGCCCCCGTCAATTCCTTTGAGTTTTAATCTTGCGACCGTACTCCCCAGGCGGAATACTTAATGCGTTAGCGGCGGCACGGAGGTCATGACAACCCCCACACCTAGTATTCATCGTTTACGGCGTGGACTACCAGGGTATCTAATCCTGTTTGCTCCCCACGCTTTCGAGCCTCAGTGTCAGTTACAGTCCAGAAAGTCGCCTTCGCCACTGGTATTCTTCCTAATCTCTACGCATTTCACCGCTACACTAGGAATTCTACTTTCCTCTCCTGCACTCTAGATATCCAGTTTGGAATGCAGCACCCAAGTTAAGCCCGAGTATTTCACATCCCACTTAAATATCCACCTACGCTCCCTTTACGCCCAGTAAATCCGGACAACGCTTGCCACCTACGTATTACCGCGGCTGCTGGCACGTAGTTAGCCGTGGCTTCCTCCTTAGGTACCGTCATTATCGTCCCTAAAGACAGAGCTTTACAATCCGAAGACCGTCATCACTCACGCGGCGTTGCTGCATCAGGGTTTCCCCCATTGTGCAATATTCCCCACTGCTGCCTCCCGTAGGAGTCTGGGCCGTGTCTCAGTCCCAATGTGGCCGATCACCCTCTCAGGTCGGCTACGCATCGTCGCCTTGGTGAGCCGTTACCTCACCAACTAGCTAATGCGACGCGGGTCCATCTCATAGCGGATTACTCCTTTAATTGCTATATCATGCGATATTGCAATCTTATGCGGTATTAATCTTCCTTTCGGAAGGCTATTCCCCTCTATGAGGCAGGTTACCCACGTGTTACTCACCCGTCCGCCGCTAATCCACTTCCGAAGAAGCTTCATCGCTCGACTTGCATGTGTTAAGCACGCCGCCAGCGTTCGTCCTGAGCCAGGATCAAACTCTCAATAAAAAGTTTAATCTTAGCTTACTCAAATAAAAATTGCTGGTTTACTTAAATGTATTTATTATATTCTGTTCAATTTTCAAAGACCATCTTTTTCACAACTTTCGTTGTTAATTTTTGTCACCCTCAAGCGACTTTCTTAGTTTATCACTTGACTTAAATTCTGTCAACAATTTTTTTAAACTTTTTTTATCTTTCATTTAGTTCAAATTGTTGTTCGTATTTTTGTGTTGTCTTATGACGTGTTATTATCTTATCACCTCTATTATATTATTCTTATTTATATTTTCCCTATTTTTTTAAATTATTCTTATATTTTTAAATAATTCTCCATAATTCTAATTTTTATTTATATTGACACACCAGTAATAGTTGTCATGCTATTTTCTCATTATGTTGAATATTATGATTACTATACTATCCTGAATTAACCTAAATTATTCACACATATAACTGATAGGAACAAAAATAAAATCTCCATCACTAACTTTTTTGTTTTGTTATATTAAAAAATAAAAAAGAGCTTGCATATACATATAATTAAACTCTTATAAAATATACTAGTCTTAACTATTAATTAATCTTAATTTCAAATTGTTATAATTATAGCTTGATGTAATAAAGTTCATTTTCTAACTATGAATAATCACTAAACATATTAATTTACAAGGGCTTGTTCAGTATAAGATTCTGGTTAGCCCCATCCCCATAGACAACTAAACTATAAACTAAATTAATACTTTGAAATATATTTATTTCCAATGAAGAATGAGAACTATTTTACGTAGCGTTGCGTTCCTAATTGACTCGCATATATTTTTTCAGCCAAAATTATCACATACCTTACTTATCCCTAACTTTCTTAATGATCGCTGAAATTTCAAAAAAGGCGGATACATTCAAATATAGTTTAAATTTACAATACAACAATTGGCACACTGATACAACTGTTGTATTTATTAATGGTTAAAAATATTGTCTATACCGAGCTATTGATTCAGAAATTAAATTTATTTTAACGTTTCATTTAACTAAATCTAGAAACTATCATTCAGCATATATACTTATCAGTAAAGCTAAAAATTGTAGAAAACAAAACTACTTCATAACCAATAAATTACCTTCATACAATGAGGCTGCCACTACACAGTATTACCAAATACCGAACATCTTCCTGTAACGCCTATGTCTAGCGATATAAAAATCATTCAATAAAGCATTTAAAGCTTGGTATAAATCTAAAAAATGATTTAATTCTTTTGAAATGTTCTTATCTTCTTTTAAATATGTATATATATATTTATCAAACGTTCTGGTTCAAACACTTCTTCTAATTCATTAGTTGTTTCTTTAGGAATTTGAAATAGATCTGACATTCTTGTTCCTATTCTTTCAAATTCTTTATCTACACAATGATAAGAAAATTCATGACAAATTTCAGTCGAACGTGAATTCTTTGTAATTGCACCAACTATAATTCGTCATCACGGATAGTAATAGATAAATTCTTCGAAATTAATTTTATAAACTCATACATAATTAATTACACTTAAAATCATTATTGTTTTATAAGACTATGAAAACTTTGCAGGAGTTTCTATTAAGTGCCTTTAACAGCTCATTTTCAATTGCTTACTGCACGACAGCATTTCCACTTTATAGTATAGGTGTTTTAAGATAAGAAAAGTTATTTATCTACCTAGATATATTAATTACAAACTAAGACAAATTTAAAAATTAATTTTTCATAAGAAAAATGATACTCCTCTGCACAGTATTACATTAAAAATATTGTGTTAGTATTTTTTTACTAAAAGTTTTTTCTGCTTGTCACAAGTTTGACTTTAAACTTACAGAAATCAGTACAACTTTTGCTATCATAAATTCCTAAACAATATTCTATATCAACCGAGTAGCAAGAGTACCATTTCTTTTCAGTTAACAATTATATAACTATACTTTCACATTGTGAATATTTACAATTGTATATTGACTTTTAAAAGATTCAAGAAATCTTTTAAAATTGCTGTATTTCCTGGCCACGCTGGTGATGTTACTAGATTTCCATCCACTATACTTTCGTCAGGTTTTATATCCTGAAATAAGCCTCCAGCTAAAATAACTTCAGATTTTACGGCACTGTATGCAGTTAATTTTCTTCCTTTTATAACATTTGCTGCAGTTAATATTTGAATTCCATGACATATTGCTGCTACAGGTTTATTTAAATCGATGAAAAATTTTACAATATCTATAACTTTATTATTAAGTCTAAGATATTCAGGAGCACGTCCTCCTGTTATATATAAACCATCGTAATCTTCTAATTTTAAATAATTAAATGAAGCATTTAATTGAAAATTGTGTCCTATTTTTTCAGTATATGTTTGATATCCTTCAAAATCATGTATCGCAGTTTTAATGTATTCACCCGAATTTTTATCTGGGCATACTACATCAACTTTGAATCCAACCATTTCTAATGCCTGATATGGAACCATAACTTCATAATCTTCTGTAAAATCGCCTGCTAACATTAAAATTTTTCTCATACATACCAACTCCTTTTTTTAACTTGTACATTTTAAACATTTTTATAATAAATTTTAAACTCTTTATTTTTCCTACGGCATTATATTTCCATATTCCCTTAAATTATTAAGACAATTATATATTTCTTCACAAGTATATGAACTTATAAAAAAAAATATTCTCACAACCGCAATCCTAAATCGTGCTTGTACCAAATCTGGACTTGCAATGACATGAACCATTATAATCTGCTTCCCTGGAACTATTTATTGAATAATTCTCATTAGTTTATTTTTATTTATCTGTAAATTATTTTCTTTCATCTAATTCTTATTATTAATAATATAATAATTTTAAATTTACAGATAATGATTAAAATTAAATAATATTTATATTTAATTTCTTACTAAAAATATAGAATTCCTGATTAATACACTTGGCATATAATTCATTAAACCTTGATAATATGATGAATTTATATTATCCAAATTCTCACTTTGCACTCCTATAGTATGTATTTATCTACCTTTTATTTTAACCTGATATGGATTATTTAAGATGATTGACGAACTATATTGAATAGAATAATAGAAAATTTAATTACTTGTTTAAAAGACAATTATTCTTGCTTTAAAAATAGCAAAAGAAATAATTAAAAAAGCGGAAAAAAATCAAACAAAATAAAAAACGATAGTTATTACAACTATCGTTTATGCTTACCTCGCGATGTCCTACTCTTCCACACAGTCTCCCATGCAGTACCATCGGCGCTATAGACCTTAACTGTCCTGTTCGGAATGGGAAGGAGTGTTACCTCTATGCCATCACCACGAGATTTTGAAAGTTTTGCTCTTTCAAAATTGCACACAGTTCTTAATGTATTACAACTTGATTATATTGGTCAAGCCCTCGACCTATTAGTATCAGTCAGCTAAATACGTTGCCGCACTTACACCTCTGACCTATCAACCTTGTAGTCTTCAAGGGGTCTTACTAGCTTATGCTATGGGAAATCTCATCTTGAGGTGGGCTTCACACTTAGATGCTTTCAGCGTTTATCCCTTCCCGACTTAGCTACCCAGCTATGCTTCTGGCGAAACAACTGGTACACCATAGGTCAGTCCATCCCGGTCCTCTCGTACTAAGGACAGCTCCTCTCAAATTTCCTACGCCCGCGACGGATAGGGACCGAACTGTCTCACGACGTTCTGAACCCAGCTCGCGTGCCGCTTTAATGGGCGAACAGCCCAACCCTTGGGACCTACTTCAGCCCCAGGATGCGACGAGCCGACATCGAGGTGCCAAACCTCCCCGTCGATGTGAACTCTTGGGGGAGATCAGCCTGTTATCCCCGAGGTAGCTTTTATCCGTTGAGCGATGGCCCTCCCACGAGGTACCACCGGATCACTAAGCCCGACTTTCGTCCCTGCTCCACTTGTAGGTGTCGCAGTCAGGCTCCCTTCTGCCTTTGCACTCTTCGAACGATTTCCGACCGTTCTGAGGGAACCTTTGGGCGCCTCCGTTACATTTTAGGAGGCGACCGCCCCAGTCAAACTGCCCACCTAACAATGTCCTGTCACCAGTTTCATGGCATCCAGTTAGAATTTCAATACTATCAGGGTGGTATCCCAACAACGACTCCACTAAGGCTGACGCCCTAGTTTCCCAGTCTCCCACCTATCCTGTACAGACAATACCGAAATTCAATGCTAAGCTACAGTAAAGCTCTACGGGGTCTTTCCGTCCAATCGCGGGTAGCGAGCATCTTCACTCGCACTACAACTTCGCCGGATTTGCAGTTGAGACAGTGCACA